>NZ_JQHM01000001.1 GCF_000749845.1 Pectobacterium betavasculorum
CACTCAGGGTATAGTCGCCGTTGGTTAACGCCTGAAGGACATCCGCAGGGATGGTGACTTTCCAGGATCCGTCGGCGGCCACAGTCCCGGTGTAGGTCATGCCGTTGAGGGTAACGGAAACGGTCTGCCCGGCCTCGGACGCTGAGGTACTGCCTAACAGATCCAGTGCCGATTGCAGTTCATCGGCGTTCAGCAGGTCATCCCCGGTCAGAGCCTCAAGTGTGAGCGTCGGCGCGGTGGTATCGACCAGCACAGTGAGGCTGGCTTGCGTTCCATCGGGACTGCTAACCCCGATCGCGTATTCGCCATTGCTCAAGGCGGCCAGCGCTTCGCTTGGCAGCGTTAAATTCCAACTTCCGTCTGCATTAATGCGTGTCTGGTAGACAACGTCATTGAACGTAATCGTCAGAAGGGTACCCGCAGCCAGATTAACGCTGGTGCCGCTGAGCTGCTGCGCTATGCCAACTTCGCTGCCGTTAAGGATATTATCGCCGGTTAAAGGCGATATCAGGATATTTGGGGTTGGGGCGGTCGTATTATTTTGATCGTCGCTACGCCCTGAACTGATACCAACAGCTGCGCCAGTGGCCAGTGCGAGCCCACCAAGAACACCGGCTATCGCGGTGGTAGACAGGCCAGAAGTACCGATACTCATTGCTCCCAGACTGGATAGAGCCACATATTCTGGTACAACGGCTAGCGTTTCCCCTGCTAGCGTCGCTCCTTCTGCGGCGGCTGCGCCAGAGAACTGTGCATGGGTAAGCTGGGTGCCATCATCAAAAACCAGTTCACTGTGGTAGCCTGCGTCGTCAAGCGTGAAGAAGCTTTGATAGCGAACGGTCGTGCCGTCCTCCATGTGCAAGATAAGATCGTCATCGATGCGTTCATAACGAGATACGATGTCCGGCGTGCCATAAATCCTTATTGTACTGCTTTCCAGCAGTTCGACATTTGTTGCTCCCTGAGGGACGACACCGATGAACTGACCGCTCTGGCGCGACAGGATATTGGCATTTCCCGCAATAACATTCATATCTGACATGAAATAGCCTCTTTCTTTTCTGTGACCATTGTCTGAATACGACTCCTGGCAGCGCGGATGCCATTGCGGAGAGGTATGGGTATACGCGCGACCAGAAGGGGCGCTGAAATAGACCTGGTTCAGAAATAGAAAGCAGAAAATAACAAAGCATGGCTAAATAAATATCGTGCCGTGCATCCCTCTTCCATGAGGACTAGGCTATCGGGATGACATCCATCCAATCTTTGATATTTATAGGTGTGGCTTAAGTAAAAATCCAATTTTTTTGAAATGTTTTGAAAATAAAAAATCATGGTAAAAATATGACTGATTAAATGATTTTTTTTGCTTTAACTTTTTAAATTCTCACTTCACTAATTATCATCTTGAATTGCATCACTTAACACTCGTAATGATCGTGGTGGCGTTTTTTTTTCGGAGAGTTGTAGACGGAAAGGCAATGCTTTGTCGCGAAAATAATGTCTCTATTTGTTTTGATTGTATCAATTTGTATTTTGCTTTTTTGCCACCGCTAGGGTTGTCTAGCACTACTTTGCCGTGAGGAAAATGGTCATCATCTGTGATGATTTATCGCCATTTAGGTACCTGTGCTGGTCACGCCAGGCGCTGATGTTAGGGCTATCGAGTTTCATCTGAAGCTGAGTATGAGAATTATTCTTGATATCACGGTTATCACCATTACACTGCGAGCGATTGTTTTTATCTGAGAGACCAGGCTGTTATGGCGTTGCTCCGCATTGTTTACCAACAATATCGTTGGCCCTTTCTTGCCGTTATCCTGCTCAGTTTGCTGAGTGCCGCGTTGGGCATCGGGTTGATCGCTTTTATCAATCTGCAACTGATTGAAACGGTCAATCAGTCGTTGAGTGTCTTGCCGCAGTTTTTGGGTTTATTATTGCTTCTAATGGGGGTGACGCTGGTATCGCAACTGGCGTTGACCACGCTTGGGCACCATTTCGTTTATCGCCTGCGCGGGCAATTTATCAAACGAATTCTGGATACCAACATTGCGCGCATTGAGCAGATTGGGAGTGCACAACTGCTCGCTAGCCTGTCCAGTGATATCCGCAATATCACCATCGCGTTTGTACGCCTGCCGGAACTGATTCAGGGCATTGTGCTGACTATCGGTTCAGCGGCTTATCTGGCGTGGCTCTCTCCAAAAATGCTAGTCGTGACGTCCATCTGGATTGTGGTAACCCTCTGGGGCGGATTCATGCTGGTTTCCCGCGTATACCGCCATCTTACTCACGTTCGAGAAGCGGAAGATCGCCTCCAGAAAGATTACGAAACCGTGATTAATGGGCGTAAGGAGCTGACGCTCAACCGGGAGCGGGCGCAAAAACTGTATGAAGAGGTTTATCAGGCCAATGCGCAAGATTATCGACAGAATGTGATTCGCGCCGACACCTTCCATCTCAGTGCGGTGAACTGGTCGAATATTATGATGCTGGGCGCGATTGGCGCCGTCTTTTTCATGGCGAATAATCTTGGCTGGGCCGATACCAATGTTGCAGCGACTTACTCACTTACGCTACTTTTTTTACGGACGCCGATGCTTCAGGCCGTTGGCGCACTGCCGACGCTGCTGAGTGCGCAAGTCGCATTCAATAAGTTGAAACGTTTTGATTTGGTGGATTATCAGGAATCTTTTTCCTCTGCGATCGCTCCTGCTGACTGGCACACGCTGGAGCTGCGTGATGTGGTGTTTCGCTATGACGATTTCGGCTTTGAAGTGGGGCCGATCAATCTGGTGATAAAGCGTGGCGAACTGGTATTTCTCATTGGCGGGAACGGGAGCGGGAAATCGACGTTAGCGATGCTGCTGACGGGGCTTTATACCCCGGTGTCGGGCACGCTGTTGCTGGATAACCATCCCGTTACGTCGGAAACGCGAGGGGATTACCAAAAACTATTTTCTGCCATTTTTACCGACTTCCACCTGTTCGGACAGATGATGGGGCCGCTGGGCGCGGAGCCCGATACGGCGTTGGTCGATGATTGGCTGGATCGCCTGAACATGCGCCATAAACTGACGTTGGAGAACCATCAGGTGATGAATTTGCAGCTCTCGCAGGGGCAGCGTAAGCGTGTGGCGCTACTATTGGCCGTTGCCGAACAGAGGGACATCTTGCTGCTGGATGAATGGGCTGCCGATCAGGATCCACAATTCCGTCGCGTGTTCTATCTTGAGCTTTTACCGCAGTTGCGCGCTTTGGGGAAAACGATTGTGGCGATCAGTCATGACGATCACTACTTTGAATATGCCGATCGCCTGCTTGAAATGCATCAGGGTAAGCTGTCAGAACTGACGGGGGCGGCGCGTGAACAGGCCTCGCAGGATGCCATCGCGCAGATTAGCCGGTAACGTAAGAATGTCGCCCTGTGAGTCACAACACACCGTTAGCGTGAAGTCTGACAGGCATATATTAATTCGTTGAGTTCTGGGGCATTATAAGCGCCAATGTTGGCAGGCTGCCAACAGAGTTGAGGTTTTTTACTTACAGATCAGGCACCTGACGTATCTGGTCTGCCACTTAACTCAATAAGTTGGTATAGGTTATGAAAAGGATGTTTAACGCATTATTCGTTGTTGTTTTTGTTTGCTTTTCGTCTCTGGCAAATGCGGCAGAAAATCTACCCAATATTGTCATTCTGGCAACGGGTGGTACGATTGCCGGTTCCGCCGCAGCTAATACGCAAACCACTGGGTATAAAGCGGGTGCTCTGGGTGTAGAAACGCTGATTCAAGCGGTACCAGAGCTGAAAACGCTTGCCAATATCAAAGGTGAGCAGGTTGCCAGCATCGGCAGTGAAAATATGACCAGCGATGTACTGTTGAAGCTGAGCAAGCGCGTGAACGAGCTGCTGGCACGCAGCGATGTTGATGGCGTGGTCATTACGCACGGTACGGATACGCTCGACGAATCTCCTTATTTCCTGAACCTGACGGTGAAAAGCGACAAGCCGGTAGTCTTTGTTGCTGCGATGCGTCCGGCAACGGCAATCAGTGCCGACGGCCCGATGAACCTGTATGGTGCAGTAAAAGTGGCAGCAGATAAAAACTCTCGCGGTCGTGGTGTGCTGGTCGTATTGAATGACCGCATTGGTTCTGCCCGTTTTATCAGTAAAACCAACGCCTCTACTCTGGATACCTTTAAAGCGCCAGAAGAAGGTTATCTGGGCGTGATTATCGGCGACAAAGTTTACTACCAGACTCGTCTGGATAAAGTTCACACCACGCGTTCCGTGTTTGATGTGACCAACGTAGATAAACTGCCAGCCGTCGACATTATTTATGGTTATCAGGATGATCCAGAATATATGTATGACGCCTCTATTAAGCACGGCGTGAAAGGCATCGTGTATGCGGGCATGGGCGCAGGTAGCGTATCCAAGCGTGGCGACGCGGGTATCCGTAAAGCGGAAAGCAAAGGCATTGTTGTCGTGCGCTCCAGCCGTACCGGTAGCGGTATCGTCCCACCGGATGCAGGCCAGCCTGGTCTGGTTGCCGATTCTCTGAGCCCGGCAAAATCACGTATTCTGCTGATGTTGGCGCTGACGAAAACGACGAACCCAGCTGTGATTCAGGATTACTTCCACGCTTATTAATCGCTTGTGCGGTTTGTAGTGTGATGGCCCCGCCTTTAAACGCGGGGCTTTTTATTTCCTGTCATCCCATTTTTACTTTTAGTTATTCAACTTTTCGTTTCCACTGAGAAGTCACTTCCCTCTCTGTCGATTTTATCGGTATGATTCAGCCCACGACAAAGCAGGTAATCACCCCGTTTATCTTTGATTCCCGAAATCGTTCGAGTTGTGGCACAGCCAAATACGCGTGCGGCTTGAACTATAGCGGAACGGGTGAGTAAAAAAGAAGGATTCGTCATTACATGACACACCCCATTTTTATGGTTGGTGCCAGAGGCTGTGGGAAGACCACTGTAGGGCATCAGCTAGCGCAGGCGTTGGGATATGACTTTGTCGATACCGACCTATTTATGCAGCAGACGACCAACATGACGGTCGCCGATGTGGTCGAGCAGGAAGGATGGCATGGTTTCCGCCAACGTGAAAGCCTGGCGCTTCAGCAGGTGACGTCTAACCGCTGCGTCGTGGCCACAGGTGGTGGAATGGTACTAGCGGAAGCCAATCGACGGTTTATGCATGATAAAGGCATTGTGATTTACCTCCACGCGGATGCCGAGCTACTGGCTCAGCGGTTGGAAGAAAATCCGCAAGATAACCAGCGACCTACACTGACTGGTCGCCCTATCGCCGATGAAATGGCTGATGTACTGGCTGCGCGTGACGCGTTTTATCGCGGTGTCGCGCACCACGTCATCGATGCGTCGCAGACGCCTGAAGCTATTGTGGCAAGCGTGTTGAAGGTGCTGCGTTCGTCGGCAGCGTAGGGCGGTAAAACGGGATACTGGTAAAATAATCACCAGTCAGTGTTACTGAGCACTAACTTTCAATGAATAGATCGTGACAGTAGCTCAACTCTCCTTTTAAGATGAATTTCCTGAATTTTTCGACAATAGGTGCCGCGCTATGCTGAATGTAAATGAGTATTTTGCAGGGAAGGTCAAGTCAATCGGTTTTGAAGGCGACAGCATTGGTCGCGCTAGTGTCGGGGTTATGGATGCGGGCGAATACACGTTTGGAACCGGGCAGCCGGAAGAAATGACCGTCATCACCGGGGCATTGAAAGTACTGTTGCCCGGCGCGCCAGATTGGCAGGTTTTCACACCGGGAGAAACGTTTTTCGTTCCGGGGAAAAGCGAGTTCAATTTACAGGTAGTAGAACCAACTTCTTACTTGTGTAAGTACCTGTAATAACTATTGTATTTATATTCTATATCCTAAGTAATCCGAGTTTCAGGACCAAACGTTAGCGTTTTGCACAACGCACGTGCAACTTGAAATACCACGGGTATACAGCATTCTCGCCGCGTTATGTGCTACATGATGCGGCGTTTTTTATGCTGATTCTGCATCATCCCCCTTATCTCCATTTTAACTCCACGCTGTTATCGCGCTTTTCTGCCATTCTTTCTCCCTGGAATGATAAATAATGCTGCAAAAATGTTACGTAGCTCAAGAAATGAACTCAAAGGTATTTAAAAGGTATTATTAATTGGTATTTTAAAGGTGTACCTTTACTCTGTCATGAAGGATGTAAATATGAAAACTACAGCAAAGCTGTCGTTCATGATGTTCGTTGAATGGTTTATCTGGGGAGCCTGGTTTGTCCCACTCTGGTTGTATCTGAGCAAAAGCGGGTTCTCAGCGGGCGAAATCGGCTGGTCGTATGCCTGTACCGCGATTGCCGCGATTTTGTCGCCGATTCTAGTAGGGTCACTCACCGATCGTTTCTTCGCTGCGCAAAAAGTGCTGGCGGTGCTGATGTTTGCTGGGGCAATACTGATGTACCTGGCAGCGCAGCAAACGGAATTTATGTACTTCTTCCCGCTGCTGCTGGCGTATTCATTGACCTACATGCCGACTATCGCCCTGACGAACAGCATCGCCTTTTCGCATGTGGCCGATGTGGAACGGGATTTCCCACGCATCCGTGTATTGGGAACGATTGGTTGGATCGCCTCCGGTATCGTATGTGGTTTTCTGCCAACGTGGCTTGGATTTAGCGATATCTCTCCCACCAATATTCCGTTGCTGATTACCGCCGCCAGCTCCGCGTTGCTAGGATTATTTGCGTTTTTCCTGCCCAATACGCCACCGAAAAGCACCGGCAAGCTGGATGTTAAAGTCATGCTGGGGCTGGACGCGATTGTGTTGCTGAAAGACAAAAACTTTCTGGTGTTTTTTATCTGCTCCTTCTTGTTCGCGATGCCGCTGGCGTTTTATTACATTTTTGCCACGGGCTTCCTCACTGAAGTCGGCATGAAAAATGCGACAGGCTGGATGACGCTGGGCCAGTTTTCGGAAATTTTCTTCATGCTGGCGCTACCGTTTTTCACCAAACGCTTTGGTATTAAAAAGGTGTTGTTGCTGGGGCTGGTGACAGCGGCCATCCGTTATGTCTTCTTCGTCTACGGCGACGCTTACCACTACTTTACATATGCACTGCTGTTCCTCGGCATTTTATTGCATGGAGTGAGTTACGATTTTTACTATGTTACCGCCTATATCTACGTTGATAAAAAAGCGCCGGTACATATGCGTACGGCAGCGCAGGGGCTGATTACGCTTTGCTGTCAGGGGTTCGGCAGCCTGTTGGGATACCGTTTGGGTGGCGTGATGATGGAGAAACTTTTCGCCCACGGCGAGCCGGTAAACGGCCTGACCTTTAACTGGACCGGTATGTGGCTTTTTGGTGCGGTGATGATCGCGATTATTGCGCTGATCTTTATCCTGCTGTTCCGGGAGTCAGATAAAGCGATCTCAACGATTGACGTAAAGGGTGCAAACCAGCATTTCAGTACAGAGGAAAACAAATGAAACAAGAACGTATTCTCGGTGCCTTATATGGCCAGGCTTTAGGGGATGCGATGGGCATGCCATCAGAACTGTGGCCGCGAACGCGTGTTAAAGCGCATTTCGGCTGGATTGATCGTTTTTTACCTGGTCCGGCGGAAAACAATGCGGCGTGCTATTTCGGCCGCGGCGAGTTTACGGATGATACCTCGATGGCGCTGAGTCTGGCCGATGCCATCATTGAATGTGATGGGGAAATCAATGCCGATGCGATTGGTCGTCACATCCTGAAATGGGCTGAATCGTTCGACGCATTTAATAAAAACGTGCTCGGCCCAACGTCTAAAATTGCGTTGAACGCGATCCTTCAAGGCACGCCGGTAAGCGAACTGGAAAATAATGGCGTCACGAACGGTGCAGCGATGCGGGCATCTCCGCTCGGCTGTCTGCTGCCCACGCACAGTCTTGATGCTTTCATTGAGCAGGTTGCGCTGGCATCCAGCCCGACGCATAAATCCGACTTGGCGATTGCGGGAGCCGTCGTCATTGCCTGGGCTATTTCCCGAGCGATTGACGGAGCAGACTGGCAGGATATCGTCGATGCGTTGCCGTCTGTGGCGCGACATGCTCAGGAAAAGCGTATCACGACGTTTAGCGCCTCTCTTGCCGCGCGTCTGGAACTGGCGCTGAATATCGTGCGTAACGCAAACGGTACGGAAAGCGCCAGCGAGCAGCTTTATCAACTGATTGGTGCGGGAACGAGCACGATTGAATCTGTTGCTACTGCAATAGCCATGGTGGAACTGGCGCAAACCGACCCAAACCGCTGTGCGATTCTGTGTGCCAACCTCGGGGGGGACACCGATACGATTGGGGCGATGGCGACGGCGATATGTGGTGCGTTGCACGGCGTAACGGCGATTGATGTCGCGTTGAAGCAAGAACTGGATGACATTAACCAGCTTGATTTTCATCGCTATGCCAGCCTGCTGCTGCAATATCGTTCAGCGCGGGAGGCGTGATGAAAGCCAGCGAACTTGCCGCAAAACTGGATGAATTAACGACACGTCAGCCGCTGACCATCATTGGGGCAGCGGTAATTGATGTGATTGCCGATGCTTATGCGTTGCCGTACCGCGGATGTGATATCGAACTGAAGCAGCAAAGCGTGAATATTGGTGGCTGCGCCTTGAATATTGCCATTGCGCTTAAACGCCTTGGGATGGTGACACAAAACGCTTTGCCCGTCGGGCAAGGTGTGTGGGCGGATATCATTCGTAATAGTCTGGAAAAGCAGAACATTACCACGGTGGTACAAACCGATTCGGGAGACAACGGCTGGTGTCTGGCGCTGGTTGAGCCGGACGGCGAACGTACGTTTATGTCCTTTAGCGGCGTTGAAAACCAGTGGAGTGACAGTTGGCTCGCATCGCTATCCGTCGCATCGGGGAGTTTGATTTCTCTTTCGGGCTACCAACTGGCGGCGCCATGCGGCGAGCGTCTGGTAAGCTGGCTGGAAACCTTGCAGAACGTCACCCCATTTATCGATTTTGGTCCACGGATTGCCGATATCCCGGCAAACCTGATGGCGCGTATTATGGCGCTTCATCCCGTAGTGTCGCTTAATCGTCAGGAAGCGGACGTGGCGGCGGAAACGCTCGGTGTGTCGGCTGAAGCGAAAATTCTGGGTTGTGCCTGGCGGGAGAAATACCGTGCACCGGTGATTATTCGGCAAGACAAAGCGGGAGCCTGGTATTTCGATGCGACTTCTGAGGGGCTCGTCGCCCCGTTTCCGGCAACGGTGGTTGATACCATCGGCGCGGGAGACAGCCACGCGGGAGGGACGTTGGCAGGCCTAGCCGCTGGGTGGTCGTTGGCGGATGCCGTCATGCTGGGGAATGCTGTCGCAGCTTATGTCGTGAGTCACCGTGGGGGAGATTGCGCGCCGACCCAGACTGAACTTCGTGCTCGGTTACTCCTCGCAGACGAACACGTATAGATCGCTACGGCAATAGCTGATGCTGTATTCGATAGGCCGGTTCTGTTGGTCGAGCGCAATTTGCTTGATCACCAGTACCGGTATTTTATTATCAAGCTGAATATGTGACTGAAACTCGGCATCGGGCATACGTGCGCTGACGCGACTGCGTGTACGCTGCGGATTGATGTTCTGGCTACGGAAATAGTCATAAAGCGAGACGCCGATATCCGCAGCGTCAGCGATCAGCTCAACAGGGACATACGACTCTTCTATGGAAACGGCGTCTTCATCCACATAACGGATGCGCTTTAGCAGAAAAACGGGGGTCTCAGGCGCAATAGCCAACTGTTCGGCTACTTCCTTGCTGCTTTTTACGATTTGCTTGTTCACCCACAGCGTATTGGGTTTTTTGCCTCGCAGCACGACCTGTTGTGAAAATCCGCGCGCTTCTTTCAGCGAATACTCAAAAATATTATTGATTTGTGTACCGTAGCCGCGCACGCGGGTAACAACACCTTCTTCTTCCAGCGTCTGCATAGCCTTGCGCACGGTAATGCGCGACACACCCGCTAACTGGCTCAGGTCTCGCTCTCCCGGCAGAATGTTGCCATGTTCCAGCGCACCGCTACGCACGGCATTTTTGACCGTTTCGGCAAATTTTAGGTAGAGCGGGGTATTGTCTGCTGTCGCAAAACGCTGAGTAAGCTGTTCTATTAATTGAGTATGCGCGTGTTCCATTCTTCTCTGATCCTAGTCTACCTGCGTAGGGTATTCATAATACCACTGGTATTATCGTCTATACTCGTCATACTTCAAGTTGCATGTGCGTTGGCTACGTTCACTCACCCGAATCACTTACTTGAGTAAGCTCATCGGGACTCCTTCTCTTGCCGCCTGCCTGAAACTCGAATTATTTAGAGTATATATACCTAAAATGGCAACGTTGTAATCCATTGTCAGATGATGACACCTACGATACGAAATGCGCGGTAGGCGCGTGGTGGCAATGTGTTAATGCAGGCGTTCACTTTGGGCTATTGATTCATTAAAAATAAATAATTTTATGTCGAAGAATTCCACTGTGTAGCGCGTATAATTAAGTTGATTAATCGATAGCATATTTTTCTATAATGCAATCTCTCATCTTTATTGTAACGCTAATCATTAACTCCATACATGAATTGTTCTATTTAATTATATTTATACTCGTCATACTTCAAGTTGCATGTGCGCTGGTTGCGCTACTCGGCCCACTCGCGTGATCTCGTCCTGAAGGGCTGCCGCAAGCAGCGTTTAAATCGGCCAAGCCGATTTGTCCTTACTCACTCCAGTCATTTACCTGAGTCAGTTCCCGTGGATAAAATGAGAGACAACCTGTCGCTCACCAGAGGCCAGCCGCTAGCTGGTCAAATTCGTTCCCGACAAATTTTTCACTCAGTTGCCGCGTTACAAGGCCATAAATGAGCCTTGCCCTATAGCGCCAACGCATGGCGTTGTTCAACATGCTAACGTTTTGTCACGCCACTCGAATTATTTAGGGTATCTTAATTAATAATACGAAAGAATGGCGAGTTTATTAAGAATTATCCCTGAGCTGTTAAAATTTAATGCATAATGAATCGCATCAATAATTTTTTATTATGGATAACAATAAGTGGTTTATTCTTTTCTGTCGTTTTTCGATGGTGGTTTGCTTTGGTTTTTTAGCATATTATTCATTGCCAAACTTTTTTTACGTAATAACTTGGTTGAATGTATTAATTTTTAAAGCAACTTTTAAGATAAATGGCGGCTATAGAATGTGAACGCATTCAAGTTTTATTTTGCAGTGCCGTTATGGATAGTATAACTATTCTACGCAAAGAGTATTTTATGCTGAAAACGACGCGTTCCCGCATTCTTGCGGCCTGTTCGACCATTGTTGTACTTTCTCTTGTTATTAATACTTTTCTTAATTACACCATAGCCAATAACGCCAATAAAACATCGACCCAGAATACGCTGGATGCAGTAGCGACTAGCCATAGTATAGCGATTAGCGACTGGGTTGCTTCTAAAACGCTGATGATCTCCGCGCTGCATGATCGCGCCATACAGGATGAAGATCCTATCCCGCTGTTTAAACAGATTGTAGCCTCCGGCGGGTTCCTGAACGTGTACATGGGCTATGCAAATGGTACGGCCAAGTTTGCCGATCCTGGTGGTATTCCCGCCGATTACAACCCCACCATCAGACCCTGGTATCAGCAGGCGGTGAAAGAAGGCAAGCCGCTAGCGACTGCACCGTACGTTGATATGGTAACGAATACGCTGGTGGTATCTTTTGTCGCTCCCGTACTGGAAGGTGGCAAGGTTAGAGGCGTCGTCGGCAGCGACGTCACGATGAATAGCGTGATCGAAAACGTGAAAGCAATCAATCCAAGCCCGGGGAGTTTCGGCGTATTGATTGATCGTAACGGTACGATCATTGCTCACCCCGATGAAAAACTGACGCTGAAAAATATCACCGATATTGCCCCTGCGATTAATCTGAACGATATTCTTTCAGCTAATAGCGCCCGTGATGTGGATTTTTCTGGATCGACAAAACTGGTATTGGCAAAACCGATTACTGGCACGAGTTGGTACATGCTGGTGGCGTTGGATAAAGCCGAAGCCACCGCAGGCATGCGCTCTCTGCTATCTACTTCTGTCATCACGCTGGTTGCTATCGCGCTGCTGGGAACGCTGATTATCGGTTTCATCATTACGTCAACGCTCAAACGTCTGCTGCAAATCCGCGACGCAATGGATGATATCAGCAACGGCAACAACGACCTGACACAGCGACTGCCGGATGAAGGGCATGATGAAGTGTCGCAAATTGCCCGCTCGTTTAATATTTTCGTCGATAAGATCAGTCAGGTAATGATTCAGATTCGGGATATCAGCGCGTCGCTTCAGGTTGCAGCGGATGAGATCTCAGCAGGAAACAACGATCTCTCTGCGCGCACTGAATCTGCGGCGTCGAGCATTCAGCAAACGGCAGCTTCTTTGGAGGAAATCTCTGCGGCAGTTACACAGTCGGCAGGATCTGCGCAACAGGTTAACGCTAAAGCGCTGCTGCTGTCGAAAGATGCGGGCACGGGCGGAAAAGTGGTGTCTGATGTGATTGTTACGATGGAAGAAATCGTGGTCGCGTCTGGCAAAATCGGCGACATTATCGGTGTGATCGATGGCATTGCGTTCCAGACTAACATTCTTGCACTCAACGCCGCCGTAGAGGCTGCGCGAGCAGGTGAACAGGGCCGTGGTTTCGCCGTTGTCGCCGGTGAAGTTCGCAGCCTGGCACAGCGCAGTGCGCAGGCCGCAAAAGAAATTAAAGAGCTGATTGAAGCGACGGTCTCCAGCGTGACGTCTGGCTCAGTTCAGGTTCGTCAGGCTAGCGACAAAATGAATGAAATTGTCGGCGGCGTATCTACGGTGAGCACGGTGATGTCTGAAATTACGCATGCAGCGGATGAGCAAATGCGTGGCATTAACGAGATCAACAAAGCGGTAGCGCAGTTGGATTCGATGGTGCAACAGAACGCCGCTCTGGTGCAGGAGTCTGCTGCTGCGTCTGGGGCGCTGCAATCACAGGCCGGAGAATTGAATTCCGTTGTCGGAGCATTTCGGGTTTAACGGCTTCAGGTAGTGAAGTGGTATTGCCCGCCGAACATTGGCGGGCAATCACCGACTGCATTAACAATCGGCTGCATTAACAATAGGCTGTATCAAAAATCGGCTGTATCAAAAATCGACAGTATTAACGTTGGGCTTCACCGCCCAACGCTTCAATCAGATTCGCAATCAATGCAGCCAGCTCGCTGGTCATCAAAATGAAATCGGCATCAAACCGCTGAGCAAAATCTTCCCGATCGATATCGTCATTCTGTTCCCGCAGCGTATCGGAGAACTTCAAGCGTTTTACCGAGCCGTCATCAGACAAGACCAGTTGAATGCGTTCCTGCCAGTCCAGTGCCAGCTTGGTCACCAGCTTGCCCGCTTCAATATGCACGGCAATTTCATCGCAGACCAAATCCTGTTTTTTACAGCGGATAACGCCGCCGTCTTCCAGAATCGCTTTCAACTCTGCTTCATCCTGTAGCACAAAACCCGCCGCTGGCTCACCAGAACGAACCCACTCGGTCAGCGTTAGCTCGATGGGGTTTTCCATCGTCAGCGGTACAACAGGCAGAGAGCCCAGCGTTTTGCGCAGTAGCGCCAGCGTGTCCTCCGCTTTTTTGGCGCTGGCGGCATCGACCATAATCAGGCCGTTAACCGTGTCGATCCACAGCCAGACCTGACTGAAACGGCTGAATGCACGTGGCAGCAGGCTGTGCAGCACTTCGTCTTTCAGTGAATCTTTTTCGGTTTTTTTCAGCTTGCGATGCTGTTCCGCTTCCAGACGTTCAATTTTGGCCTGAAGGGTTTGTTTGATGACGGGAGATGGCAGAATCTTTTCTTCTTTGCGAACGCAGATAACGATTTGCCCATTAACCACATGCGTTAATGCATCGCTATGCGAGCCCATTGGCGATACCCAACCCGTTTTCATCATATCCTGACTGCCGCACGGGGTGAACGGGAAGGCGCTGAGCCGTTTTTCCATTTCATCCGCAGACAAAACGTTATCTTTCGACAGCACGCTGTCCCGGCTTAAGCGGTAAATCATTAAGTTTTTAAACCACAACATGGTGTTATCCCTGACTGGGCGCGCAGGTTTGCACGCGGGTTTGTAATATTGCGCGCATGATAACGAATTCGAGACCGTAATGTGGAATAAAATACCGCGATTCAGAGGAATACCTATCACGCTTTGGATTGCAGCTGATTGGTTTCTCTGGTTATCTCTATATAAGAAAGTTTTCAGGTTGGTGACAAACTTACTGTTGTAGAACAAGAGTGACCAC
Organism: Pectobacterium betavasculorum; assembly: GCF_000749845.1. Lineage (GTDB taxonomy): Bacteria > Pseudomonadota > Gammaproteobacteria > Enterobacterales > Enterobacteriaceae > Pectobacterium > Pectobacterium betavasculorum. The sequence continues at coordinate 14,399 of NZ_JQHM01000001.1, forward strand.
TGCTCGACGCAACGTTGTCAGCGACCTCATTTCTCGGGGAATCCGAGCCTATTTACCACACGAGGGGAGACATCATGAGAATCGGTATCGATCTGGGCGGGACGAAAACAGAAGTCATCGCGTTGGACGACGAGGGGCAGGAACGTTTTCGGCAGCGTATGCCGACGCCAAGAAATGATTATCCGGAAACCCTGCGGACTATTGTCACTCTGGTGGCAATGGCTGAAAAAGCGATCGGCTGCCACGGTAGCGTCGGCGTGGGTATTCCGGGGACGCTGTCGCCGTTTACCGGTAAGGTAAAAAATGCCAACTCCACCTGGCTCAACGGTCAGGCGCTGGATCTCGATCTTGCCACGCTGCTAAATCGACCCGTGCGGGTGGCGAATGATGCGAACTGTTTCGCTGTTTCAGAAGCGGTAGACGGTGCCGGAGCAGGGAAGCAGACGGTTTTTGCGGTCATCATCGGCACTGGCTGTGGATCGGGAATTGCGCTGAACGGGCAGGTTCATGTCGGTGGCAACGGTATTGCTGGCGAATGGGGCCATAACCCGCTGCCCTGGATGGATGAAGATGAGCTGCGCTATCGGCAGACGGTTCCCTGTTACTGCGGCAAGTCCGGTTGCATTGAATCTTTTATTTCCGGTACGGGATTTGCGCTGGATTACCAGCGCCTGAGCGGCCAGCCGCACAAGGGCGAGGCAATTATTGCTTTAGCGGAGCAGGGTGATCCCATCGCAGAGCTGGCATTACAGCGCTATGAACATCGTTTGGCAAAATCGCTGGCGCATGTGATTAACCTGCTCGATCCTGACGTGGTGGTTCTGGGAGGCGGAATGAGCAATGTTTCTCGCCTTTATCAGACTGTACCGGAAAAGATTAAACCGTGGATCTTCGGCGGCGAGTGCGAAACGCCTGTGCGGCAGGCCATACACGGCGACTCCAGCGGGGTGCGCGGAGCCGCCTGGCTATGGCCAAAGACGGAGTAATAGCTAAATGGCGTACTCCGGTGCCAGTCGGCTGACGCCTAGTCCGTTAATTTTTTGGACTTTGATCTGTACAGGAATACGTTCTTTCATGGCTTCGACATGACTGATGACGCCGATGGTTTTACCGGAGGCGTTGAGGTTATCGAGCGCATCCAGCGCGATATCCAGTGTTTCAGCATCCAGCGTACCGAAGCCTTCATCCAGAAACAGAGAGTCGATGCTGGCTCTATGGCTGACCAGATCGGATAGCGCCAACGCCAGCGACAAACTCACCAGAAAACTTTCGCCGCCGGATAGCGTTTTTGTGTCGCGTTCGGCATCTGCCTGCCAGGTATCCATCACCAGAAGTTCCAGTTCGCCACCGGGCTTACGTTTTAGCTGGTAACGATCGTGCAGGCGTGAAAGCTGGAGGTTGGCGAGATAGATCAGATGATCCAACGTTAGCCCCTGAGCAAACTTACGGAATTTATCCCCTTTACTTGAACCGATCAGCGAGTTTAACGCATCCCAGTCATCATACATTTGCTGGCTTTGGGCGATCTCGCCAAGCAAGGTCTGTTGGTTCTGGCGCTGTTGCCGATCGTCAGATAACTGACGTTGGCACTCACCCTGTTGCCGCAGGTTGGCTTTCAGCATTTCATCCTGTTCTGACAACTGCTTTTGCGCCGATTCCTGCGTGGTTTCTTCTGGTAGGGATGCAGGCCGTTTTTGTTGCTGTTCAAGTAATGCCTGTTTAGCCTGCTGGTGGAGTGCTGCTGCCTGCTGCAAGCTTTGATACAGTTTCTCCTTCAATGCCTGTAAGGCCTGTCGTTCCTGTTCATCAAGCAGCGCATTCAGGAAGGTGGTTTCATCAGTAAAAGCACTTTGGTGCAAAGCCTGAGTAAAGCGTTCAGTCGCACCATCGCGTTGATGTGTGCTCTGTCCATACTGCTGCTGCGCGCGGGTCAGTTCTCCCGTCAGGCGGCTCAACGTCGTTTCGGTCTGCTGGCGTGCTGACTGGGCTAACCGGAGCACGTCTTCATACTGCTGGCTGGTACGTTGCAGGTGTTCACGAACATCCGCTGTTTTCCTGTCACCGAAAAGCGCCTGTCGCGCCTGTTGGCTCGTTTTGAGTGCCTCGCAGTACTGTTCCAACTGCTGTTGCTGCACCTGTAGCAGCTGTTTTGCTTCGGTTACGCTGAGATTCAGATGCTGAAAATCGCTTTCCAGCGTGGCTAACCGCGGGATTAAGCAAGACTGCTCCTGTTCTTTGGTTTTCCAGTCTTGCCATTCGCTCTCGCGCTGAACCAACCAGCTATCCTGTGCACCGCTTTCCGGCAGACGAAGGCCTGCATTTTTCAGCGTCTGCGTAATTTCCTGAGTGTACTGCTCTAGCTGCCGCTGCATGTTTTGCAGTGACTGGACGGTATCAGCCTGCGTGACGAGTAGAGAGGTCTGTTGCTGGGTATTCAGCGCAATTTTTTGGTCGAGTTCCCGCAGCACTGCCTCATTAGTTGTCAGTGAATCCTTACTTTCCTGCCACTGCTTTTGCTGTTGTTCACGCGTACTAATCTGCTGGCGAATATCCTGTTCTTCGGCTTCGCGTTGTGCAAACCAGGCAGCAACTTCGTCCTGCTGTTCCAGCGTGTAGTTAACTTGTAAGCGCTCACTGACATCTTGCCACTGTTGCAACAGCGTTTGATGTTCGCTATCAAGCTGAACGATATCCTGTTGCAGTTGTTCCCGCTGCTGCTCTAGCGAGGCCAGTCGTGCCGTCGTATGCGCCAGTACCGTTGCTAATTGGCTCACTTCCTGCTGTAGCGCCGTTAGGCGCTTTTGGGTTTCGGATGGTTGCAGCGCCTGATAGCGTTCAATCGCCGGATGCTCGGTTGAACCGCACAGCGGACAAGGATCGCCAGCCTGTAGCCGTTGCCGTTCGGCTTCCAACTTAACGATACGCTCTTCCTGTCGGTACAGTGTTTCCAGATCGGCCAGATGCTGGGTACGCTGCTCGAACTCAGACTGTTGCTGTTTCTTTAAGACGCCTGACTGGCTGATATGCCCTTGTATTTCATCTTGTCTGATGAGGTACTGCTGTTTACTGGTATGAAGACGTTGGAACTGGTCGCAGATTGTTGCGAGCTGTTGGCGTGCGATTCGCTGATCGATGAGTTGATTGAACCGCTGGTGCAGGGCGGAAAGTGGTTGCTGTGCTTCCTGATTTTTCCGTGTCTCATCGTGTTGTGTGAACAACTCGCGTGCTGCATCAACGGCCTTTTGCTGTTCACGTTGCTGTGCTGCCAGCGTCTCGGTCTCTTGCTGTAGCGTCGCCGACTGTTCGGTGTGCTGTGCCTGTTTTTGGTTCAGCCTATGCTGTTCGTCCTGAAGTTGGTGTAACTGTCGAAACTGCGTGCGCCACAGAGGAAGCTGTTCTCCCCACTGTTGATGATGCTCGTGTTGCTGGCGATAAGCTTGGATCTGTTCAAGCTGTTGTTTGGCGTGCTGTTGTTCCGCCACTATCTGCGTTTGTTTGCTTTCGTCAGCTTGCAGGCGATGCTGTGTTTTTGCCAGTTCGTCCTGCTGCTGGGCTTTTTGCAATTCCAGCGTGGCAATTCGATGGTCAAGTGGCACAACCTGTTCGTTGATCAACAACTCTTGTTTCTGACGTTCCCGTTTATGCCCGGTAACGTCCTGCTCTGCCTTTTCTTCCTGCTGGCGTAACGTTGTCAAAGACGACTGTTGTGCGCTTTGTTTCTCAGTCAGTTGTTCAATCTGCTGGACGAGCGTAAGAGACTCCAGCCGATAGCGCTCTCGTTCCTGATGTAGCGGCCTCAGTTTTTCTGCCGGTTCGCTGTTAGCTAATTTATCGAGCTGTGGCCTGGCCTGCTGAATGGCAGATTCTGCGCTCGCGTGCTGTGCCTGCGTATTGGTTAGCTGTGTTTGTCGCTGCGCCAATTGCTCAAACCAGCGCAGCGTAGTCAGTACTTGCTCACGTTCGGCGTTGCCCTGTTGCTCTTGCCGGAGCAGCTCGGCAAGCTGCTCCTCCACCTGCTGACGTTGTTCATCGGTCAACAGCTGAATGCCTGATGCGCGTGCCTGTAGCGTGTTTAATGCTACGTTTGCCTGTTTGTGTTTGTCATAGACGCGTTCGGAAATCAGTCCGTAAATATCCGTACCGGTTAGTTCTTCCAGTAGTTCCGCTCTGTCGTCGGCTTTTGCATTGAGGAACGCGGCAAATTGCCCCTGCGATAACATCATGGATCGTGTAAAACGGCCAAAATCCAGCCCGGTGAGCTGCGTGGTCATCTCTTTTTTGTCATTGAGCTTTTCGCTCAGAATCTTGCCGCTTTCAATGAGGGCGAGTTCGGCCTTGGGGGACTGTAAATTACCATCCGGCGAGTTTCTAGCCCGACGCTGGCTCCAGAAAGCGCGGTATCCGACGCCTTTAACCTCAAACTCGACCTCGGCGAGGCACTCTGCGGTGTTACGTGTCATCAGATCATTATTACCTGCGGAAAGCTGACCCAACCGTGGTGTTTCGTGATAAAGCGCCAGACAGATGGCATCGAGTAGCGTGGTTTTTCCTGCCCCGGTTGGGCCGGTAATCGCAAACAAGCCGTTGCTGGAGAATGGCTCCTGCGTGAAGTCGATCTTCCATTCGCCTTTCAGCGCGTTGAGATTCTTTAAGCGCAGACTGAGGATTTTCATTTGGCAGACTCGCTATTTTCTAATTCATCAATAACCTGATTAAACAGCGTGCGCACACGCTGTTGGCGACTGTCTTCCATTTCTGTCTCCGTTGCCAGACGACGTTCAAAAACATCATGCACGCTCAATTCGTTTAGCGTTTCCTTGTCCTGTCGGGTAATCGCCTGCAAACGCTGTTCGCGCGTGCGGCGCAGCAGAAGTACCTCGACGGGCAGGTTCTCAGTCATCGCCTGAATGCGTTTTTGCATGTCGCTCAGATAATCCTGCGTACTGAGTTCGATATCCAGCCACACGGGTTTATCGCCCTGATAGTTCTCGAAGGCGGATAGCTGTTGTTCAATATCACTCAGACTACCTTTAATCAGCTGCATCGGCTGGGTTACGGGAATGGGCAGAAGATCTATTTTCGGTGGCGCATCGGGTATAAAGCTGACCAGACAAACGGATTTCTCGCTGCCGAGTTCATCAAAACTCAGCGGGATAGGCGAACCGCTGTAGCGGATATGCTCGCTTTGGGTCACGCGCTGGGGGCGGTGAATATGCCCAAGAGCAATATAATCCGCAGGGGGAAAAGCCTGAACAGGAAAGGCATCAAGCGTACCAATATAGATATCGCGCACGGATTCCGAAGCGGTTGCGCCAATCGTCGTCAGGTGCCCGGTTGCAATAATCGGCAGCGGCAGGCCAAGTTCATCGCGCTTTTGGCAAGCCAACTGGTAACACTGCTGGTAGTGCGCGGTAATCGCTTCCTGTAGCGCCAGCTGTTTTTCATCACCGGATTGTCCGGCTTTGCTGGTTAGCACATCACGCGGACGTAAAAAAGGAATCGCGCAGAGTAGGGCTCCGGGCTGCTGCTGACGGTTTTCCAGCAGGAGCACCTGCTGGGCAGGATCGTCGCTGGCGCAGGCAATCACCCGCGTATTCAGGCAGGCTAGCAAGCCACGGGATTCATGCAACATCGCAACGGAATCATGGTTGCCGCCGAGAATAACGAGCTGGCAGCCTGTGCGCTGTAGTTCTACCACGAAGCTATAATACATTTCCCGCGCATAGCTAGGGGGCGAACCGTTATCAAAAATATCGCCTGCGACTATAATGGCATCGACGTGGTGCTGTTCCACCTGAGTGATAAGCCAGTGCAGAAAAGCCTGATGCTCAGCTGCGCGGCTTTTGGTATAAAAATATTGCCCTAAATGCCAATCGGCGGTGTGGATAATGCGCATCGTGCTCTCTCGATATTCATGCCGTGAAGCGTTGGATGACGTTGTCATTGTCCATTATGTGGAATGGGTGTCGTCGCCATGGTGCCCTGTCATCGTAATGCCATGATTATATATAGCAGGGATGACGACTGTCGCGGTGGAATCAAGAGTTTGGAAAGCGGCTCGAAAAATAGGATGTACGCGCTGTAACATCATGCGATGGAGGGCTGTGCGTTTTTCATAAATCTGTCATAAAACTGACGCATAATGCCTTTCGCCTGCTAACAGCGACGATGATTAACGACAGGATTAACAATGGCAAAACGCATATTAGTCGTGGAAGATGAAGCACCAATTCGTGAAATGGTCTGCTTTGTACTGGAACAAAATGGTTATCAACCCGTTGAAGCCGAAGATTATGACAGCGCGGTAACGCAACTGTCAGAACCGTTCCCAGAATTGGTGTTATTGGACTGGATGCTGCCAGGCGGTTCGGGCCTGCAATTCATCAAGCATATGAAGCGCGAAGCGCTGACGCGTGATATTCCGGTGATGATGTTGACCGCGCGTGGTGAAGAAGAAGACCGCGTACGCGGTCTTGAAGTGGGAGCGGATGATTACATTACCAAACCGTTTTCCCCTAAAGAGCTGGTGGCGCGTATCAAAGCCGTTATGCGCCGCATTTCACCGATGGCGGTGGAAGAACTGATTGAAATGCGTGGCCTAAGTCTTGACCCTTCCTCTCATCGTGTGACGACTGAAGAACACGCCTTGGATATGGGGCCGACGGAATTTAAACTGCTGCATTTCTTTATGACGCATCCTGAACGTGTTTACAGCCGGGAACAGTTGCTGAATCACGTTTGGGGCACTAACGTTTATGTTGAAGATCGTACTGTCGACGTTCATATTCGTCGCCTGCGTAAAGCGCTGGAAACCAGCGGACATGACAAAATGGTGCAAACCGTTCGGGGAACGGGCTACCGTTTTTCAACGCGTTACTGAGGTGATCGTAACCGGAGAAACACTAACGTGCTAGAACGTCTATCCTGGAAAAGGCTGGCATTGGAGCTGGCTTTTTTTTGTTTACCCGCGCTACTGCTGGGGCTGATTTTTGGTTATCTGCCTTGGTTCCTGCTGGTCGCCGTTTTAGGCCTGCTCTGCTGGAATTTTTATAACCAGCTCAAACTCTCTTACTGGCTGTGGGTTGACCGTAGTATGACGCCACCGCCCGGCAGCTGGAGCTGGGAGCCGCTGTTTTACGGGCTCTATCAGATGCAGTTGCGTAACCGACGCCGGCGCCGGGAACTGGCGCTCCTGATCAAACGGTTTCGCAGCGGTGCAGAATCCTTGCCGGATGCTGTGGTGATCACCACCGAAGAGGGAACGATATTCTGGTGTAATCATCTGGCGCAGCATCTGCTTAATTTCCGCTGGCCTGAAGATAATGGTCAGAATATCCTCAACTTATTACGCTATCCTGAATTCACTAATTACATGAAAAGACAGGATTTCAGCCGTCCTCTTACGCTGCAATTGAATAATTCCCACCATGTCGAATTCCGTGTGATGCCCTATTCCGAAGGGCAGCTACTGATGGTGGTGCGTGATATTACGCAAATGCACCAGCTTGAAGGGGCCAGACGTAACTTTTTTGCCAATGTAAGCCATGAACTGAGAACCCCGCTGACGGTGTTGCAGGGCTATCTGGAAATGATGCAGGAAGAAACGCTGGATACGGCGCTACGTGGGAAAGCGTTGAGTACCATGCAAGAGCAGACCCGACGCATGGACGGGCTGGTCAAACAGCTGCTGACGTTGTCCCGCATTGAGGCGGCGACGGCGATCGATCTGAATGAAAAAGTCGATATTCCGCTGATGCTGCGCGTGTTGCAGCGTGAAGCGCAAACCCTGAGTCAGGGGCGTCATGAGATCGTCTTCCGTGTGAATGAAAACCTGCGCGTATTTGGTAATGAAGAACAGTTGCGCAGTGCGGTATCCAATCTGGTGTATAACGCGGTCAACCATACGCCAGAGGGAACGCGTATCGAAGTCTGCTGGCAGAAGATCCCACAAGGTGCGCAATTTCAGGTCAGCGATAACGGGCCGGGCATTGCAGCCGAGCATTTGCCGCGCCTGACTGAACGTTTTTATCGTGTGGATAAAGCGCGTTCGCGACAGACGGGCGGCAGCGGGCTGGGGCTGGCGATTGTTAAACACGCGCTTAGCCATCATGATTCCCGTCTGGAGATCATGAGTGAGGATGGTATGGGGTCACGTTTTGTCTTTACGTTGCCGAATCGGTTGATTGTCCCTACCTCTCTGACTGAAAATACGCTGAAACCTTCAGCCTGACGGAAAACGCCATCCATGAAATCCGCCATACGTATTGCGAGCGCTTTTTTACTGCTGCTCAGCGCGTTTTGCTTCGCGCAGCCTCGCCAGATGCTGGCGGGTAACCTTTCCAGTGCGGGGTCGGATACGCTGGCTAACCTGATGGCCTTTTGGGCGGCGGATTTCAGCCAGCATTATCCGAATGTGAATTTACAGATTCAGGCTGCCGGGTCATCCTCCGCGCCAACGTCTCTGGCATCAGGAGCTGCGCAGCTTGGGCCAATGAGCCGGGCGATGAAGGCCAGCGAAATTGAGGCGTTCGTCCAGCATTATGGTTATCCGCCGCTGGCGGTGCCGGTGGCAATGGATGCGCTGGTCGTGTTGGTTAATCAGGATAACCCCCTGACGGGGCTGAATTTGTCACAGCTGGATGCTATCTTTTCGATCACGCAGCGCTGCGGTAACCATCAGCCGATAAAACACTGGGGCGATCTTGGACTACGCGGCAGTTGGGAAAAGCGCACACTACTGCGCTATGGGCGAAATTCTGCGTCGGGAACCTATGGGTTCTTTAAGCAAAAAGCGCTCTGTCGTGGCGATTTTCTTCCTCAAGTCAATGAGCTACCAGGCTCAGCGTCCGTTGTGCAGGCGGTTGCTGCGTCAACCGATGCGATTGGTTACGCCAGCGTGGGTTTTCGTACTAGTGGCGTAAAGATGTTGCCATTAGCCGCACAAGGCGCCGACTATATTTATCCCTCGACTGAAAATATTCGCAGTGGCTTGTATCCCTACACCCGCTATCTCTACATCTATGCCAACAAAGCACCCGGGCAACCGCTGGAAGCGCTGACGGCGGCATTTTTGGCGCGCGTGCTGTCTGAAACGGGACAATCGCTGGTGAATCAGGATGGTTATTTACCGCTGCCGGAAGAAACGCGTCGTCAGGCGCGTCAACAGATTGGCCTGCCTGAATAATTTTTTCTCAATGACGAATTTGCGATATTTTCTCGCTACATGAACTTTATTCATGTGATGTGAAAATTCTTCCATTGCCCTGTAATTCGGCACGTGACAGGATAGCTTTAAATTTAGACGTCCAGATGGCTAAATAAGATTGAATGTAACTATCCCTCTGGGCAAATATTTCATATTGAAACTATCTGTCAGTACACTTCTTTCCTGAAGATGAGTGCTGGCAACCTGTCAGGAGCGACATATGCCGAACACCTTATCCCCTTTCCGTGCCGATATCGTCGGCAGTTTCTTGCGTCCGGCTGCGATTAAGCAGGCGCGGCTTCAGCATCAGGCGGGTGAGATTGATGATGTTGCGCTGCGCAACATTGAAGATCGTGAGATTCTGCGGGTGGTAGAAAAGCAGCGTGAAGCTGGCTTGCAGGTTGTGACGGACGGTGAGTTGCGCCGCGCATGGTGGCACTTTGACTTCTTTGCCGACTTGCACGGCGTGGAGCGTTACGAAGCCGATCACGGTATTCAATTCAACGGTATTCAGACCAAATCCCATGCGATTCGCGTCGTGGATAAAGTGAGTTTTAATCCCCAACACCCAATGCTCGATCATTTCCGCTACCTGAACAGCATTTCTGGTGATGCAGTCGCTAAAATGACGATTCCTAGTCCAAGCGTGATGCATTTCCGCGGCGGACGAAAAGCGATTGATGCGACGGTTTATCCCGATCTGGCTGACTACTTTGACGATTTGGCGCAAACCTGGCGCGATGCGATCCACGCATTTTATGATGCAGGTTGCCGCTTCCTGCAACTGGATGACACTGTGTGGGCCTATTTGTGCTCTGACGATCAAAAACGCCAGATCCGTGAACGTGGTGAAGATCCTGCACAGTTGGCACGGACCTATGCCGATGTCCTGAATAAAGCACTGGCTGATAAACCTGCCGATCTGGTTATTGGTTTACACGTTTGTCGTGGTAATTTCCGTTCGACCTGGATTTCTGAAGGTGGATATGAGCCTGTTGCAGAAATTCTGTTTGGTGAAGTGAATGTCGATGCATTCTTCCTGGAATACGATACCGAGCGAGCGGGCGGGTTTGAGCCACTGCGTTTTGTGAAGCCGGGCCATCAGCAGGTGGTGCTGGGGCTTATTACTACGAAGAACGGTGAGTTGGAGGAGGCTGAAGTCGTGCAGGCGCGTATCGCGGAGGCGGCAAAGTATGTCGATCTCAGCCAGATCTGCCTGAGCCCGCAATGCGGTTTTGCTTCAACGGAAGAGGGCAATAGTCTGACGGAAGAGCAGCAGTGGAATAAGCTGAAGCTTGTCGTGGATATTGCTAATCGCGTGTGGTAACACCGATGAAGTAACCTTGCTCTGATAATGGATATACAGAGGCTGGATCATACGATCCAGCCTTTTTTGTGGGCGTTATCCTGCTTTCCACCGGCGACATTTTTGTACAATATGTTTTTTTTATGATCTAACAACGCATTTTATGACGATTTTTGTCAGTTTTATTGCAATGAAATATCGATAAATGCGCAAATCATGTGTTATGTAGTTCAGGATAAACAAATTTATATTCTTATTTTTTCGCATAATCAGGCTGGATACTCTAGTTTTTAGATCTCTACTTGTCTTTTTGCGCTATAAACGGTTTACTTATCACCCGATATGGCTGTGCAAAAAATAACTCCTCTATGCTCGCCATCTTTCGCGTCGACAGCGTGTTGGCACCATGCTTCGGGCTACCCGTTTGCGAACGGCTTCTGCGGCGATAAACGACACGATTTTCTTTTTATCGATTTGATACAGGCAACACGACATCACTATGAGTCATCGTTTAACTTCCAAAGATATTGTGGCATTAGGTTTTATGACCTTTGCTTTATTCGTGGGGGCTGGAAATATCATTTTCCCCCCTATGGTGGGATTGCAGGCAGGAGAGCACGTATGGATCGCAGCGCTCGGCTTTCTGCTAACGGCGGTTGGTCTACCAGTGTTGACCGTGATCGCGCTTGCCCGGGTTGGCGGTGGCGTTGATGCGCTCAGCTCGCCGATTGGTAAAAAGGCCGGTGTGGTTTTGGCTACCGTGTGCTATTTGGCCGTTGGGCCACTGTTCGCCACGCCGCGCACGGCAACCGTGTCGTTTGAAGTCGGTCTTGCTCCTTTGGTCGGTAACGGTGCCGCTCCTCTTCTGGTTTACAGCCTGATTTACTTTGCTATCGTCATCGGGATTTCTCTGTATCCGGGAAAACTGCTGGATACGGTCGGCCATGTGCTGGCACCCTTGAAGATTATTGCACTGGCGGTACTGGGTGTTGCTGCGGTGCTGTGGCCTGCGGGCACGCCGATTCCTGCGACAGAAGCGTATGAGCATCTGCCGTTCTCCAATGGCTTCGTTAATGGCTATCTGACAATGGATACGCTGGGCGCGATGGTCTTTGGTATTGTAATTGTCAATGCGGCACGCTCACGGGGGGTGACAAGTTCAGTGCTGCTGACGCGTTATACCGTGTGGGCTGGGTTAATTGCAGGCATCGGTCTGACACTGGTCTATTTGAGCTTATTCCAGCTCGGTTCTGTCAGTGGTGAACTGGCGCCGCAGGCACTGAATGGGGCAGAGATTCTCCATGCTTATGTGCAACACACGTTCGGTAACATGGGAAGCAGCTTCCTGGCGTTGTTAATCTTTATCGCGTGTCTGGTGACGGCGGTGGGGCTAACCTGTGCGTGTGCTGAATTCTTTGCACAATATCTGCCGCTGTCTTATCGCACGTTGGTATTTGTACTGGGAGCGTTCTCAATGGTGGTGTCCAACCTGGGCTTGAGCCACCTGATCCAACTTTCCATTCCCGTGCTGACGGCGATTTATCCACCGTGTATCATTCTGGTTTTATTGAGCTTTACGCTGCGTTGGTGGAATAGCGCTTCACGTATTGTGGCCCCTGTCATGTTAGTCAGTCTGTTATTTGGCATGATTGATGGTATAAAATCATCGGCTTTCAAATCGCTGCTGCCAGAGTGGAGCCTCAACCTGCCGCTGAGCGAGCAAGGGTTGGCCTGGCTATCACCATCACTGCTGATTTTGCTGGTCGCGGTGATTTACGACAGACTGTGTGGTCGACAGGAAGTTACGGTACATCAATAATATCGTTAATGCCTGATAGCGTTGGGGCGGTAGGGATAGCGTACTGCTCCAGCACAGCGTTGGGTTTCTGCACCACAGGTATTTGCCTGTGGTTTTTCTTTTTGTACGTTTTTCTTTTATAAGACAGGGCTGCTTATCAATGGAACAACCATCCTCCAAGCTCAAGCGTGGGTTAAGCACGCGGCATATCCGCTTTATCGCCCTTGGCTCGGCGATCGGAACCGGTCTGTTTTATGGTTCCGCGAGTGCGATTCAAATGGCTGGCCCCAGTGTGTTACTGGCTTATCTAATCGGCGGGGTTGTCGCGTATATCATCATGCGCGCACTGGGCGAAATGTCGGTGCACAATCCACAATCCAGCTCGTTTTCTCGCTACGCACAGGATTATCTTGGGCCGTTGGCAGGATATATCACGGGCTGGACCTACTGTTTTGAGATGCTGATTGTTGCTATTGCGGATGTGACCGCATTTGGCATCTACATGGGCGTCTGGTTCCCTGCGGTGCCGCACTGGGTGTGGGTCTTGAGCGTAGTGCTCATTATTGGTGCCATCAACCTGATGAATGTTAAAGCCTTTGGCGAACTGGAGTTTTGGCTCTCTTTCTTCAAAGTGGCCACCATTATCATCATGATCGTTGCCGGGATCGGCATCATTGTCTGGGGTATTGGTAACGGTGGTCAACCCACCGGTATCCATAATCTATGGAGTAATGGCGGGTTCTTCAGTAACGGTGTGATGGGGATGATTCTATCGCTACAGTTGGTGATGTTTGCGTATGGCGGCGTGGAGATTATTGGGATCACCGCTGGTGAAGCCAAAGACCCGCATAAATCCATTCCTCGTGCGATTAACTCTGTACCGTGGCGTATTCTGGTGTTCTATGTCGGTACACTATTCGTCATTATGTCGATTTATCCATGGAATCAGGTAGGCACCAACGGGAGCCCGTTCGTGCTGACGTTCCAGCATATGGGCATTACGGCGGCGGCAGGTATCCTGAACTTTGTCGTGATTACGGCTTCGCTGTCGGCGATTAACAGCGATGTCTTCGGTGTCGGACGTATGCTGCATGGGATGGCGGAGCAGGGACATGCACCGAAAGTGTTTAGCCGTGTATCCAAACGTGGTATTCCGTGGGTTACGGTCGTTGTGATGATGATGGCACTGCTGGTAGCGGTGTACCTGAATTACATTATGCCCGGCAAAGTGTTCCTGGTGATTGCTTCACTGGCCACCTTTGCGACGGTGTGGGTGTGGATCATGATTCTGTTCTCTCAGATCGCATTCCGCCGCCGCCTGAGCCCTGATGAAGTGAAGTCGTTGGCGTTCCCTTTACGTGGGGGTATCGCGACCTCTGTGTTTGGTATCGTCTTCCTGTTCTTCATCATCGGTTTGATTGGCTACTTCCCGGATACCCGTGTGTCTCTGTATGTCGGCATCATCTGGATATTGCTGCTTTTAGTGGGCTATGTCTGGAAGAAGAAGCGTCAGAACACGGTAGCGGCACAGAATTAAGCTAGCTGTTTGCTATTAGATAGCGCTCCCGTCGGAGCGCTGAGGTTGCTGACAAAGTCCGTTACTCCCGTTTTCATTTAGGAAATAGGTTTGTCAACGCTCTGAAAGCTCCCGTTGGAGCGCTTTTTTTAACCGGTATTACGCTTTCGGCGTAGCTATTTGCTGCGCCATTACCCGCATATCATGGCCGGTTGGAGCTTGGTGAATGCGCAGATCGAATTCCGGCAGAATCGCAAAGATATGGTCGAAAATATCGGACTGAATACTTTCGTAATCAATCCAGGCGGTGGTGTTGGTAAACGCGTAAATCTCCAGTGGTACCCCTTCTGACGTTGGTTCAAGTTGTCTCACCATCAGCGTCATCCCTTTATGAATACCCGGATGAGTGCGCAGATAAACCTGAAGGTAGGCGCGGAACGTCCCCAGATTCGTCAGACGACGGCCATTCAGCGGCGATGTCAGGTCAGAATCGGATTGTGCGTTGTGCTGCTCTAGTTCGCTCTTCTTGTTTTGAATATAAGTCGATAGTAACTTGCTGCGCAGCAATCGCGCCTGCTCGTCCTCCGTCATGAAATGCACGCTGGTGGTATCGATATTGATGCTGCGCTTGATGCGTCGCCCCCCTGATTCCGACATTGAACGCCAGTTTTTGAAAGAGTCGGATACCAGCGAATAGGTAGGAATAGTAGTGACGGTATTGTCCCAGTTTTTTACTTTTACCGTTGTCAGCCCAATGTCGATGACAGCACCGTCAGCGCCATATTTCGGCATTTCGAGCCAGTCTCCCAGCGTCAGCATATCGTTGGCGGAAAGCTGGATGCCAGCGACTAAACCCATGATCGGATCTTTGAATACCAACATCAGCACGGCAGCCATGGCACCTAAACCACTAATCAGGATCAGCGGTGATTTCCCGATGAGTAGTGACACCACCATGATGCTGATGACGATAGTGGCGATCAGCTTCAGACTCTGGAAGATACCGCGCAGCGGCAACTGTGCAGCGACTTTGGTTCGAGCGGAGACATTCAGCAGCACATCAAGTAATGAGAAGAGAGACAGCAGCGCAAAAATCATAATCCACACTTGGGAGCAGATGATGAGTGCTTCACGGGTTTCACTCTGCGAGGGGAGCCACACAACGACCTGAATATTCAGGATTACCCCCTGTAGCAAGAAAGCCAGCCGATTAAACAAGTTGTGTTGTGTTAGCGCCTGCTTCCACCCATGCCCTTCGGTTTTTCCTGGCTTCTTGAGTGAACGTAAAACCATTCTTTTCAGCACAACCTGATGCAGAATCAGATGAATGACGGCAGAAATAAGTAATATCAGCCCAAGAACAATCAATAATGCAATGATGCCAGCGTGTTGGATATCGGCTTCTCTCAACCACAGCGCGAGGTTTTGTTGCATGCGTTCTCCTTTTATTCCATCAATCTGCTGTGCATTAACACAATGTGACGTCAAGGCTAAGGATTTAGCGCTCCTAGTCAACCTTTTGTATCCTTTGGGATCGCTTAGGGAAGATGAGTTGTTAGGGGAATGATGAGGGAGAAATCACGAATATAAAAAAGCCAGTCGCATGGCAACTGGCTTGATTATCACATTACCTATGAAGGTAAAGATGAAGGATTACAGTTTGTCTGCGTTTTCAGACAGGTATTTCGCTACGCCGTCTGGTGACGCGCCCATACCGGATTTCCCTTTTTCCCACTGCGCTGGGCAGACTTCACCGTGTTCTTCATGGAATTGCAGCGCGTCAACGGTACGCAGCATTTCATCGATGTTACGACCCAGCGGCAGATCGTTCACCACTTGGTGACGAACCACGCCGTTTTTGTCGATCAGGAAAGAACCACGCAGTGCAACACCCGCTTCTGGGTGCTCAATGCCGTAGGCCTTCTGGATTTCGCGCTTAATGTCAGCAACCATCGCGTATTGCACTTCGCCGATGCCGCCTTTGTCCACAGGGGTTTTACGCCATGCGTTGTGAACAAACTCGGAGTCGAAGGAAACACCAACCACTTCTACGCCACGCTTTTTGAATTCGGCATAGCGGTGATCGAAAGCAATCAGCTCTGACGGACAAACGAAGGTGAAGTCCATCGGCCAGAAGAAGATCACGGCTGCTTTACCGTTGATATGTTCCTTCAGGTTGAAATTTTCGACGATTTCGCCACTGCCTAAAACGGCAGCTGCGGTGAAGTCTGGGGCTTGACGAGTTACCAGGACCATAATTACTCCTGTAGATAGCGGTTAATAATCGGAGGATGTAAAAAAACAGCGATCAGTATAGGGATTCTGCCTAAGTGAATACAGGCAAAGAGACCAATTAATGAGATAGCTTTTGCCTATTGAACCCATCGCTATTTCCTTTCAAGAGTAGATTAACCTTTTTAATCCAAAGGACAATATATCGCATAGAAAAAATAGAAACGTTGCCATTTTTCTTACAGCTGTTGCGCTTTCGCTAGCTGCATCATACGTGGATAAAATTGCCAGAAGAGTATTTCAAATTGGTGATAGTGCTGCTCGATATCCTGAAACGAGCCGGACAGTGCGGCGAGCTTCGGGCGTCGCACCGACATTCTGTACAGCACATCGGCGATAAACGGCAGCTCCGCATAGCGCGTCATCCAACGTTCCGGCCACAAATAGCGATTCAGGTTCTGAAAGCGTTCAGGGGTTTGCGCCAGATGGGGCTCGATTTGTGATTGCGCGCCATCGATAAAGGTCTGCAAAGGCGTGTCCGGTACCAGCTGTAGCCAGTGACGTGCAAGATAGTGATCCCACAGAACATCTAATGTAATGGGGGCGACGCGGCGGAATTCATCGCTGAAATACTGACGCGCCTGTTTAACTTCCGGCAGGCTGTCGGTCAGCGAGTCAACGCGGCGATGCAGGCGGATACCCGCGACGATCTCGTCAGCATAGCTGTCCTGTGGGTTGCCGCGAACAAAGTCCGCCATCAGATTACCTAACAGGGAGCTGTCGGCCAGCGCGGCCAGATGAAGGTGGGCAAGAAAATTCATGGCAACAGTATATACCCTTCATCTTTCGAGTTACAGGCTCGTTGGCTGCCCTTAAATACTCGGCCCGTCGTGGGCCTCGCCCTGAAGGGCCGCTGCAAGCAGCGTTCAAATCTGCTCCCAGCAGATTTGTCACCCCAGCCACTTACTGATGTAAGCTCCTGGGGACTCCCTCAGTTGCCGCCTTTCTGTATCTCGAAATCTATTGGGTATCATGCATTCCACGACTCAGGCGCTTATTCCTTGCAGCCATGCGCTTGCGGCTCTAGACTAGGCCGCCCATTTTTAATGTATTAACAGCTAAGTGAATTGCCATGCGCGTTGCCGACTTTTCGTTTGAACTTCCTGAGTCATTGATTGCCCATTACCCACAAGCGGAACGCAGTGGTTGCCGTTTGCTATCGCTGGATGGGCCAACGGGAAATCTGACGCACGGCGTGTTTACCGATTTGCTGGAGAAGCTGAATCCGGGCGACCTGTTGGTATTCAACAATACGCGCGTGATTCCTGCACGTCTGTTTGGCCGCAAAGTTAGTGGTGGAAAGCTGGAAGTATTGGTGGAGCGCGTGCTGGATGATCATCGGATTCTCGCCCACGTTCGGGCATCAAAAGCGCCAAAGCCGGGCACGGAACTGCTGCTGGGTGATGATGAAAGCGTCAAGGTTACGATGGTCGCTCGTCATGACGCGCTATTTGAGCTGCATTTCGATGATGCTCGCGATGCCCTGTCGATTCTGAATGACATCGGCCATATGCCGCTGCCGCCTTACATCGACAGGCCTGATGAAGACGCCGACCGTGAACTGTATCAGACGGTATATAGCCAGCGCCCAGGTGCCGTAGCGGCGCCGACTGCGGGGTTGCATTTTGATGAACCGATGTTGGCCGCACTGCGCGAGAAGGGCATCGAAATGGCATTCGTTACGCTGCACGTTGGTGCAGGTACTTTCCAGCCAGTACGTGTCGATACGATTGAAGATCACATCATGCACGCCGAATATGCCGAAGTGCCACAGGATGTCGTTGATGCCGTGCTGGCGTGCAAGGCGCGCGGAAATCGCGTGATCGCTGTTGGCACTACCTCGGTACGTTCACTGGAAAGTGCTGCGCAGGCCAGCCAGAATGCGCCGATCGCTCCGTTCTTCGGCGATACCAAGATTTTTATCTATCCGGGCTATCACTACCGCATTATTGATGCGCTGGTGACCAATTTCCATTTGCCCGAGTCGACGTTAATTATGCTGGTGTCGGCCTTTGCCGGTTACCAGAACACGATGTCTGCCTACCGCCAGGCGGTGGCAGAGCAGTATCGTTTTTTCAGCTACGGTGATGCGATGTTTATTACGCATAACCCGATGGCTGAACAGGAAAAAGTGGGATAAACCTGCTTTCTGCATAATAGCGATGCCACAGACCACGCTCTGTCAGGCATTAATACATCATTACCATCAGACTGTTTTTCTGATGCTGGAGGCTAAGTGAAGTACGAATTACAAACAACGGACGGCCGTGCGCGACGCGGTAGATTGATTTTCGAACGTGGCGTGGTAGAAACCCCGGCGTTTATGCCCGTGGGGACGTACGGAACGGTGAAAGGCATGACGCCGGAAGAAGTGAAAGAGACTGGCGCACAGATTCTGCTCGGTAATACGTTCCATCTGTGGTTACGCCCTGGTCAGGAAATCATGAAGCTGCACGGCGATCTGCACGATTTCATGAACTGGCACGGCCCGATTCTGACGGACTCTGGCGGTTTTCAGGTGTTCAGTCTCGGCGATATTCGCAAGATTACCGAGCAGGGTGTGCACTTCCGTAACCCGATCAACGGAGACTCGATTTTCCTTAGCCCAGAAAAATCGATGGAAATTCAACACGATCTCGGTTCCGATATCGTGATGATTTTTGATGAGTGTACGCCGTATCCTGCTGATTGGGATTATGCTAAGCGCTCGATGGAGATGTCACTGCGCTGGGCGAAACGCAGCCGCCAGCGTTTTGACGAACTAGAGAATAAAAATGCGCTGTTCGGTATTATTCAGGGTAGTGTTTACGAAGATTTACGTGATGTATCCGTAAAAGGTCTGGTAGACATTGGCTTTGATGGGTACGCTGTGGGCGGCTTGGCGGTAGGTGAACCGAAAGAAGACATGCACCGTATTCTGGAGCACGTTTGCCCGCAGATTCCAGAGGATAAGCCGCGCTATTTGATGGGCGTAGGCAAGCCGGAAGATCTGGTTGAAGGTGTACGCCGCGGTGTCGATATGTTTGACTGCGTGATGCCAACGCGTAACGCACGCAACGGGCATCTCTTCGTGACTGATGGCGTCGTGAAAATCCGTAATGCGAAGCATAAAGATGACGTCAGCCCGCTGGACGAACACTGTGATTGCTACACGTGTCGCAATTATAGTCGCGCCTACTTGCATCATCTTGACCGTTGCAACGAAATACTCGGAGCACGGCTCAATACCATCCATAACTTGCGTTATTATCAGCGTTTAATGGCGGGTTTACGTCAGGCCATTGAAGAGGGTAAATTAGAGCACTTCGTGGTGGATTTTTACCAACGGATAGGCAAACCCATTCCGCCGCTTGCTGAAAAAGACGTTGCCGCAAGCAACTGACAGCCCGTTTGCTATGAATTGCATTTTGCTGTGAAGCGTTTTTACGATTGTAAGGTTGATAATTTATCTTTTTGATAGCTTATCTTTTGACAAAAAAGAGGATATTTAAATGAGTCTTTTCATCTCCGATGCTGTAGCTGCAACCGGCGCTCCGGCTCAGGGAAGCCCGTACTCTCTGGTTATTATGCTGGCCGTTTTTGGTCTTATTTTCTACTTTATGATCCTGCGTCCTCAGCAAAAACGCGCCAAGGAACACAAAAAGTTAATGGATTCCATCGGCAAGGGTGATGAAGTCTTAACGACTGGCGGTCTGGTTGGTCGCGTGACCAAAGTGTCCGAAACTGGCTATATTGCGATTGCGTTGAACGAAACCAATGAAGTGGTTATCAAACGTGATTTCGTGGCTGCCGTGCTGCCGAAGGGCACGATTAAGGCCCTGTAATTTCCGATTTTCCCGAAGGGAACTGCCGTGTTAAATCGTTATCCTTTGTGGAAGTACCTGATGCTGGTCGTGGTGTTGTTTGTCGGCCTGCTCTACGCACTTCCTAACCTATATGGTGAGGATCCGGCGGTACAAGTTACTGGCGCGCGGGGAACCGCCGCCAGCGAAACGACGCTGATCCAAGTCCAGAATGTCTTAAAAGAACAAAACATTACCAGTAAGTCGATTGCATTGGAAAACGGTGCAATTCTGGCTCGCTTCTCTAACCCTGATATTCAGCTCCGCGCGCGTGAAGCGCTCGTTAATGAGCTGGGTGAAAAATTCGTCGTCGCACTTAACCTGGCACCAGCTACGCCAACCTGGCTGCGGCTGTTAGGCGCGGAACCGATGAAATTGGGGCTTGACCTGCGCGGCGGCGTTCACTTCCTGATGGAAGTGGATATGGATACAGCGCTGGGTAAACTGCAAGAACAAACCATGGACTCTTTGCGCAGCGATTTGCGTGAGAAGAGCATTCCTTATGCCTCCGTGCGTAAAATTGATAATTACGGCGTCGAAATTCGTTTCCGTGATGTTCAAACGCGTGATGACGGTATCAACTATCTGACGTCCCGTCACCGCAATCTGGTTCTCAGCAGCAGCGGTAGCAACCTGCTACGCGCAGTGATGTCTGACGAGCGTTTGCGTGAAGCGCGTGAGTACGCCGTACAGCAGAACATCAATATCCTGCGTAATCGTGTGAACCAACTGGGTGTTGCCGAACCGCTGGTGCAGCGTCAGGGGGCTGACCGCATCGTCGTTGAGTTACCGGGTATTCAGGATACGGCGCGTGCAAAAGAAATCCTTGGTGCAACCGCTACGCTGGAATTCCGTCTGGTCAACAGTAATACTGATGCGACCGCAGCGGCGAACGGCCGCGTGCCGGGCGACTCTGAAGTTAAAAACATGCGTGATGGCTCACCCGTGGTGTTGTTCAAACGCGTGATTCTGACCGGCGACCATATTACCGATTCGACATCGAGTACGGATGAATACAACCAGCCTCAGGTGAATATCTCTTTGGACAGCGCGGGTGGCAACACCATGTCCAATTTCACCAAAGACAGTATCGGTAAACTGATGGCAACGCTGTTTGTCGAATACAAAGACAGCGGAAAAAAAGATGCGACTGGCCGTTCAATATTGGAAAAACACGAAGAAGTGATCAACGTGGCGACGATTCAGTCGCGACTAGGTAACAGCTTCCGTATTACCGGTATTGATAACCCCAACGAAGCGCGTCAGCTTTCTCTGCTGTTACGTGCCGGTGCGCTGATTGCTCCGATCCAGATTGTTGAAGAACGTACCATTGGGCCAACGCTGGGGATGCAAAACATCACTCAGGGGTTGGAAGCCTGTTTGTGGGGCTTGATCGCATCGATCCTCTTTATGGTCTTTTTCTACAAGAAGTTTGGTGTCATCGCGACCAGTGCGCTGGTTGCTAACCTGGTATTGATTGTCGGCGTGATGTCGCTGTTACCAGGTGCTACGCTGACCATGCCGGGTATCGCCGGTATCGTACTTACGCTGGCGGTCGCTGTGGATGCTAACGTACTCATTAACGAACGTATCAAAGAAGAACTCAGTAATGGTCGCTCTGTACAACAGGCTATTCATGAGGGCTACAAAGGTGCATTCAGTTCGATTGTTGATGCGAACGTCACGACGTTGATTAAAGTCATCATCCTGTATGCAGTGGGTACTGGCTCTATCAAAGGGTTTGCTATCACGACTGCGATTGGGATTGCGACCTCAATGTTTACGGCGATCGTCGGTACTCGTGCCATCGTTAACCTGCTTTACGGCGGTAAACGTATCAACAAGCTGTCTATCTAGGAGTGCGTTGTGGCACAGGAACAGGAATACAACATTGAACAACTAAACCATGGGCGTAAAGTCCATGATTTCATGCGCTGGGACACATTGGCATTTGCCATTTCCGGTCTGCTGATTATCGCTTCTATCGCGATTATGGGTGTGCGTGGTTTCAATTGGGGACTCGATTTTACCGGTGGTACGGTTATTGAGATTAACCTTGAGAAACCTATCGATCTCGATGTACTGCGTAGCTCATTGGAAACCTCTGGGTTTTCAGAGCCGCAGGTGCAGAATTTCGGTAGCAGCCGTGACGTGATGGTACGTATGCCACCCGTTTCTGGCAGCGAGAACGAAGCGCTCGGTAACAAAGTGCTGAAGGTGGTGAACGATACCTTCCAGCAGCATGCGACGGTGAAACGTATTGAGTTTGTCGGGCCGAGCGTGGGGAGTGATTTGGCACAGGCGGGCGCATTGGCGCTGCTGTCTGCGTTGATTGCTATCCTTATTTATATCGGTTTTCGTTTTGAATGGCGTCTGGCGATGAGTGCCGTGCTGGCTTTGGCGCACGATGCGATCATCACGATGGGTCTGCTGTCTTTGTTCTCTATTGAGATTGACCTAACGATCATTGCGTCACTGATGTCGGTAATTGGTTATTCACTTAACGATAAGATAGTCGTATCTGACCGTATTCGTGAGAATTTCCGCAAGATTCGTCGTGGAACACCTTACGAAATTACCAACATTTCTCTGACGCAGACGCTTCACCGTACCATTATTACATCAGCGACCACGTTGGCGATGATCGTGATCCTCATGGTCTTCGGTGGCGCCTTGTTGCATGGCTTCTCGTTAACGATGTTTATTGGTGTAATCATCGGTACGATCTCTTCCATCTATGTTTCTTCTGCTCTGGCGCTGAAACTCGGTATGAAGCGTGAACACCTGATCGTTCAGAAAGTGGAAAAAGAAGGAGCGGATCAACCGTCTATCCTGCCTTAATCTACTGGCTGTAAACATAAAAAACCCCGCGTCGCGGGGTTTTTTGCATCTTAGCGTAGGGACATGTGTTAGGGGGACTCGGTTGCGGCAACAGGCGGAGGACTTTGTATTTCCTGAACCTGATGCACTCGAATAAAGCCAAGCTCTTCTGGCGTCAGACTGCTCAGACGCAATTCAATAATGGCTTCAGCTTTAGGGAGAAGCGTAGGTGAGACGACAAAAGACTGTGTCTGTGTGTCGCCAGCTAAAGGTTTCCCGCTCACGGAGTCGAGTCTCCCCCAATCGAGCTGCGCGCCAAAGGCTGGTAGCCCTTTCGCATCAAGAGTGCGAATATGCAACAACGCGCTTGTTCCGTTTGCTTCTGTTTCGATATTGCGTAGCGATACGATGAGTCTGCCAATACTGCTTTCCAGCATGGTGCTGGTTTGTGCTGCGGGCAGTAAATAAACGCCGGAGGTGGATTGGGAGTTCAACGCATTTTGACGTTCTAACGCCGTGGCCTGATCGGTCAGCGTTTGTAGTTGCTGATTGAGCTGACCTATCTGATTCTGTAATTTTGGCATCTGTCGCTGTTCCGCGCACCCGGCAAGCAAAAGCAGTGCGGGCAGGAAGGTCAGTACGCGATATCGGGTTCTCATATCTGTGGTTCCCCTTTCGATGTTTTATTCATTGATCCGTTGATCCCTGTTGCTGAGTTTAGCTGTGATTGCGCCTAAGTCATAGGCGATGCAGCTTTTTTCATCCTGTTACCCGAAGAGATGCGAAACCCTTCGCAAGGCGGAGTAGGAGTTTTGGTTAGTCCGTTAATTCAGGGTAAACTGTCCCCACGTTAAGGATTATTGGTCAGGACATATCATGCATTGCCCGTTTTGTTCCGCTGTTGATACCAAAGTCATTGATTCCCGTTTGGTCGGCGAAGGTTCACAAGTCCGTCGTCGTCGGCAGTGTCTGGTTTGTCATGAACGTTTCACCACGTTTGAAGTGGCTGAACTGGTACTACCGCGAGTGATCAAAAGCAATGAAGTTCGCGAGCCTTTTAATGAAGATAAATTGCGTAGCGGCATGCTGAAGGCGCTGGAAAAAAGGCCGGTGAGTTCTGATGACGTCGAAATGGCGATTAATCACATTAAATCTCACCTCCGCGCTACCGGCGAACGAGAGGTGACGACTAAGATGGTGGGCAACTTGGTGATGGAAGCATTGAGAAAGCTGGATAAAGTCGCTTACATCCGGTTTGCGTCGGTATACCGCAGCTTTGAAGATATCCGTGAATTTGGCGAAGAAATTGCGCGTTTGCAGGATTAAGTTGTGATGGCTCGCCAGAGATAAGAGGGACGGGAATGAGCGTTTTTCAGGAAAACGGCCAGTCGCCGCAGGATGAATTATACATGGCGCGTGCGTTAGAACTGGCGCGTCGCGGCCGTTTTACGACAGCACCCAACCCTAATGTTGGTTGCGTGATAGTGCGTGATGGCGAAATTGTCGGCGAAGGCTACCATTTCCGTGCTGGTGAACCTCATGCAGAGGTACATGCGCTGAGAATGGCGGGGGAGCGTGCACGTGGTGCGACGGCTTATGTCACGCTGGAACCGTGTAGCCATCATGGGCGAACGCCGCCTTGCGCTGATGCGTTGATTACGGCTGGCGTTTCCCGCGTGGTTGCTGCGATGCAGGATCCGAATCCACAGGTGGCGGGTCGTGGTTTGCATCGCTTACAGCAAGCGGGGATTGCCGTCAGTCATGGTTTGATGATGGCTGAAGCAGAGAAGGTGAATGCTGGCTTCCTGAAACGCATGCGGACGGGCTTTCCTTACGTGCAGCTCAAAATGGCGGCATCTTTGGATGGACGTACTGCGATGGCGTCGGGAGAAAGCCAGTGGATCACCTCACCGCAGGCGCGACAGGATGTGCAGCGCTTTCGTGCGGAGAGTGCAGCGATTCTGAGCAGCAGTGCGACGGTATTAGCCGACGATCCTTCGCTCACTGTACGGTGGTCAGAACTCGATGCTGATGTTCAGCAACGCTATTTAGAAGCTGATCTTCGGCAGCCCGTACGGGTGATTGTGGACAGCCAGCAGCGCGTCACACCACAGCATCGGCTTGTTAGCCAACCGGGGGAAACGTGGCTGGCACGAGTACAGGGTGATGCACAGGCATGGCCACTGGGTGTTGAGCAACTCATGTTACCGAAGCACAATGGCGGCGTTGATTTAGTGGCGCTAATGATGGTACTGGGGAGACGTCAGATTAACACCGTCTGGGTTGAGGCTGGTGCCAGTCTGGCGGGGGCGTTGCTTAATGCTGGTGTCGTTGATGAGCTTATCGTTTATCTTGCCCCCAAACTATTAGGTGAAAATGCCCGTTCGCTGTGCCTCTTGCCAGGGTTGAATCAGCTTTCTCAGGCACCGGAATTTGACATTACAGAGGTTCGCCAGGTTGGCCCTGATTTGCGATTACGCCTGAGACCCAAATTCTGATGTGCGTGTAAATACGTGGCGCGTGTTCGACAAAACCGAATACGTGCCATCGAAAATTATGATAGAATCCGCCCCCCTACGGGGCATGAAGACCAGATAAAGGAAAGCTATGAACGTTATCGAAGGTGTTGTTGCTACTCCTGATGCCCGTGTGGCGATTGCGATTGCGCGTTTTAACCATTTTATCAACGACAGCCTGCTGCAAGGTGCGATTGATGCATTGAAACGCATCGGTCAGGTTAAAGACGAAAACATCACCGTTGTCTGGGTGCCGGGTGCTTACGAACTGCCATTGACGGTTCGTGCGCTGACCAAAAGCGCGAAAAATGGCGGGTATGATGCTGTTATTGCTCTGGGAACGGTCATCCGTGGTGGAACAGCGCATTTTGAATTTGTTGCTGGCGAATGTAGCTCAGGCCTGTCCTCCGTTGCGATGGACAGCGAAATCCCTGTCGCTTTCGGCGTTCTGACGACGGAAAGCATTGAACAGGCGATTGAGCGTGCTGGTACGAAAGCGGGGAACAAAGGTGCAGAAGCCGCCTTGACCGCGCTAGAAATGATTAATGTATTGAAAGCGATTAAGTAAGGGGAATTCCGTGAAACCTGCTGCTCGTCGCCGCGCTCGTGAATGTGCGGTTCAAGCGCTTTACTCCTGGCAGTTATCTAAAAATGATATTGCCGATGTTGAACACCAATTCCTGAGCGAGCAGGATGTCAAAGATGTCGACATTACCTATTTCCGTGAATTGCTGGCGGGCGTTGCCACTCAGGCTGAGAAGCTTGATCAACTGATGGCACCTTTCCTGTCTCGTCAGATTGATGAATTGGGACAGGTTGAAAAAGCGATTTTGCGTTTGGCAATGTTTGAGCTGAGCAAGCGTGAAGACGTTCCTTACAAGGTGGCGATTAACGAAGCCATCGAACTCGCTAAAATCTTCGGCGCTGAAGATAGCCATAAGTTTGTGAATGGCGTGCTGGACAAAGCTGCTCCGAGTGTACGGAAAGGCAAGAAGTAAAATGAATCGCATCAGGGCCGGATATCCGGCCCTGATCGCTTTTGAATGATAGGTTGGCTGGAAAGGTTATGGTTGAAGGTGAGTTTGACCTTATTGCCCGCTATTTTAATCGGGTTAGAAGTTCACGTCGCGATGTTGAATTAGGCATCGGTGATGACTGTGCATTGCTGACGGTGGCAGATAAGCAGATGCTAGCGGTGAGTACCGACACGCTGGTATCTGGCGTTCATTTCCTACCTGATATCGATCCCGCCGATCTGGGTTACAAATCTCTGGCAGTTAATTTAAGCGATTTGGCTGCAATGGGCGCCGATCCTGCCTGGCTTTCTCTCGCTATTACCCTACCTCAAAGCAACAGTCAGTGGCTGTCCGCGTACAGTGACAGCTTATTTGAACTGCTTGATTACTATGGCATGCAGTTGGTGGGCGGTGATACAACACGAGGGCCGCTTAGTCTGACGCTAACTATCCACGGTCTGGTACCTGCTGGCCGGGCGTTAACGCGTCGTGGCGCCAGAATTGGCGACTGGATTTATGTTACTGGTTCATTGGGCGATAGCGCTGCTGGTCTGGCTATCCTCCAGAATACATTGCACGTTGATGATGATGAAATGCGGCAAGGGTTGCTTCAGCGTCACCTCCGTCCTCAGCCCAGAATCCTGCAAGGTCAGGCGCTGCGCGATCTAGCCAGTTCTGCCATCGATCTTTCTGACGGCCTTATCTCCGATCTACAGCATATACTTAAAGCCAGCGAATGTGGTGCACGTATTCATCTGGACGCGATTCCACAATCTGATTGGTTGCGGAACTGTACTGACGAAGAACAGGCTTTGCGCTGGGCATTATCTGGTGGTGAAGACTATGAGCTGTGCTTTACCGTGCCGGAAATTAACCGTGGTGCACTGGAGCTTGCCTTGGGGCATCTCGGTGCCGCCTATACCTGTATCGGGCAAATCGGGCCTTCATCTGAAGGATTATGCTTTTTCAGGGATAATAAAGCGACCGAGCTGAACTGGAAGGGGTATGACCATTTTAGTGAGCAAAACTGATTCCTCGAACAAGACGAAAGGTGCTGAGGTGGCAAAACGCCGCTTACGATTGAGTAACCCGTGGCACCTGCTGGCGACAGGGTTTGGTAGCGGTTTATCTCCCTGGATGCCGGGTACGGTAGGGTCGCTGGCAGCGATTCCACTGTGGTATCTCATGTCGTTCCTTCCGCTTGAATTGTATTCGCTGTTGGTGATGCTGAGTATTTGTATCGGTGTTTACCTGTGTCATCAAACGGCAAAAGATATGGGCGTTCACGATCACGGTAGCATCGTCTGGGACGAATTTGTCGGTATGTGGATTACCCTGATGGCGATTCCGGTGGATAGCTGGCAATGGGTCGCGGCGGGATTTGTCGTATTCCGTTGTCTGGATATTTGGAAACCCTGGCCGATTCGCTGGTTCGATCGCAACGTGCATGGCGGTATGGGGATCATGATCGATGATATTGTCGCGGGGGTGATCTCTGCGGGAATTATCTATTTTATCGGCCATCACTGGCCGATATTCTGATGTCAGGACGCTATTGAAAACGGGAGTAACGGAATAGAAGAGTAAAGGTTTGCGCCATGGACAAAAGCGTTTCTTACGCTTTTGAACGTCGCTAGCGACGGCCCTGCAAGGCTGAATCTCATCCTTGAGATTCATATTCGCGCAAGCCGAGCGCACAGGGATGTGTTCACAGCGCCTTTACGATCTATCCGTTACTCCTGCTTGACGGATTTTGTCAGCAATCTCAATCGGGGCGAGCCAGGTGCCCCGGTTTGCGTTAATCGCTTATTCCATCCACTGCGTGATTCTGCGCTCAATGCCTGCGGCATCCAGACCCAGATCGACGCGAATTTCTTCCTGCGAACCTTGCGGGATAAATACGTCCGGTAGCCCAATGTTTAGCACCGAGACAGCAAGGCGTTTCGCCATCAGGAATTCATTTACACCGCTCCCAGCACCGCCCATAACCGCATTCTCTTCCAGCGTCACAAATGTGCTATGAGACTGTGCCAGTTCTTCAAGTAACGCTTCATCCAGCGGTTTGACAAAACGCATGTCGACGAGCGTGGCGTTTAACTTTTCTGCCGCCTCCTGAGCTTCTGGCAACAGTGTACCGAAATTCAGAATAGCGATCGTTTCACCCTGACGGCGCACCACGCCTTTCCCGATTGGCAGCTCTGATAGTGCTGTCAACTCAGTTCCTGTACCGTTCCCACGTGGGTAGCGTACCGCTGTAGGGCCTTTCTGGTAGTGATAGCCTGTGTGCAGCATCTGGCGACATTCATTTTCATCGCTGGGCGTCATGATGACCATATTCGGGATGCAGCGTAAGAAAGAGAGATCGAATGCACCTTGATGCGTTTGCCCATCGGCACCAACAATGCCGCCACGATCGATAGCAAACAGAACCGGTAGATTCTGGATCGCCACGTCGTGGATAACCTGATCGTAGGCACGTTGCAGGAAAGTAGAGTAAATAGCGACAACCGGATGATAGCCACCGACAGCCAAACCCGCAGCAAACGTTACGGCGTGCTGTTCAGCAATCGCCACGTCAAAATATTGCTGCGGATAGTCGCGTGAAAACTGCACCATGCCGGAACCTTCACGCATCGCTGGCGTGACCGCCATGAGCTTGCTGTCTTTGGCGGCAGTTTCCTGTAGCCATTGACCGAAGATTTTGGAATAAGTAGGTTGTGCGCCTTCTTTGCTTTTCGGTAATGTGCCGCTGGCTGGATCGAATTTTGGTACCGCGTGCCAGCTAATCGGATCCTGCTCGGCGGGGGCGTAACCCTTGCCTTTCTTCGTCATGATGTGCAGAAGCTGCGGACCTTTCAGATTACGCATGTTCTTCAGCGTATGCGCTA
Source organism: Pectobacterium betavasculorum (assembly GCF_000749845.1). Lineage (GTDB taxonomy): Bacteria > Pseudomonadota > Gammaproteobacteria > Enterobacterales > Enterobacteriaceae > Pectobacterium > Pectobacterium betavasculorum. Next base: position 43,598 of record NZ_JQHM01000001.1, read on the forward strand.
GCGCCTGAACGTCATGACCATCGACTGGGCCAATATAATTAAAGCCCAGCTCTTCAAATAGCGTACCCGGCACAACCATGCCTTTAAGGTGCTCTTCAGTGCGTTTCACCAGCTCTTTGATGGGAGGCAAACCGGATAAGACCTTTTTACCGCCTTCGCGCAGGCTGGCGTAGAGCTTACCGGATAACAGCTGTGCGAGATGGTTGTTCAATGCGCCGACGTTTTCCGAAATCGACATTTCATTGTCGTTCAGTACAACCAACAGATCGGATTTGATATCGCCCGCGTGATTCATCGCCTCAAAGGCCATACCTGCGGTTATCGCGCCGTCGCCGATCACACAAACGGTACGGCGACCTTTACCTTCACGTTCGGCCGCAACGGCCATGCCTAGTCCGGCACTGATTGAGGTGGATGAATGCCCAACGCTTAATACGTCATATTCGCTTTCATCCCGCCATGGGAAAGGGTGCAAACCGCCTTTTTGGCGGATCGTAGAAATACGATCGCGGCGGCCTGTGATGATCTTGTGCGGGTAAGCCTGATGGCCGACATCCCACACCAGATGATCAAAAGGCGTGTTATAGACGTAGTGCAGCGCAACTGTTAATTCAACCGTCCCTAACCCTGAAGCAAAATGTCCGCTTGAACGGCTGACGCTGTCCAGCAGATATTGGCGCAGCTCATCACACAGCTTTGGCAGGCTCTCTTTTGGCAACAACCGAAGTTCATCCGGTGTTTCCACTAACGCCAATGTAGGGTACTTCGCGGTATCAAAACTCATTAGAGACTCATTAAGTAATTACTTATCGCGTTCAACGATGAAATTCGCCAGCGCTTGTAGTGGCGCAATATTCAGGGGAGTCGGACTGGATGCGACGAGATCGTCCAGCGATGCCAGTGATTCCTGATAGAGCTCCTGTGCTTTTTTTCGTGCGTTATCTAACCCCAGTAAGCTGGGATAGGTGCTTTTACCTAATTGCTGGTCTGCACCCTGACGTTTGCCTGTTGTCGCGCTGTCGCCAACAACATCGAGAATATCATCCTGAACCTGGAAGGCGAGTCCAATCGCGTTAGCGTAGCGATCCAGATTGGGTAATGCTGAACGGCCAGCGTCACCCGCGGCTAGCGCACCCATCCGAACGGCGGCGCGGATCAAGGCACCGGTTTTATGGCGATGAATCCGCTCTAATGCAGCCAGATCCACCTGATGGCCTTCCGCTTCCAGATCGAAAGCCTGACCGCCGCACATGCCTGCTACGCCACTTGCCTGTGCTAATTCTGAGATCATCGCCAGCCGATCGCGGTCAGAGACCTGCGGCATCGGCGCATCGGCCAGAATGGAGAAGGCCAGCGTTTGCAATGCATCGCCCGTAAGAATGGCAGTGGCTTCGCCAAATTTGATATGGCAGGTTGGCTGCCCGCGGCGCAAATCATCGTCGTCCATCGCTGGCAAATCGTCATGAATCAATGAATAGGCATGGATACATTCTACTGCCGCAGCGGGGGCATCCAGGCTCTCTAGCGGCATGTCAAACAGTTCGCCAGTAGTATAAACCAGAAACGGGCGCAGGCGTTTGCCTCCTAAGAGTGAGCCATATTCCATCGCATTGACCAGTGGACTACTCTGAAAAGGGAGGTCGGCGATGAAATGCCCCAGCATCCGATTAGTGCGTTGGTAATGCGCATTCAGTTGCGTGCTGAAATCGGTCATAGCGACTCATTATCCGGTGTAAACGGTGACAGCGGCGCATCGGGATCGTCGCTCAGCAGGATTTGTACGCGTTGTTCGGCCTGTTGCAGCTTTTGCTGCCCTTGACGAGCGAGCTGGATGCCATGCTCAAACTCATTTAGCGCGTCGTCCAGCGGCAGTTCACCTGATTCGAGGCGGGTAACGATTTTTTCCAGTTCGTTCAGTGAGCTTTCAAAGCTGACTGGCTGCTCGGTCTTCTTAGGCATAGTGGTTTCGGAATCCTGGTGTTATACGCCGTTGGCTTGTGGCGACAAAGCGTGGTGTTACGTTTGGTCATCCGCCGATGGCGCGACGATTATACGGTTAAAACGCACAGTATATCTGCATATAATGATATACTCCGCGCCTTGGATGCTATTGGTAAAATCATCTCTGTTCTGGCTGATTTTACCGATAACGTGATTTTAGTGCCCAGGGTGAATTTATTTACACCTTTCTGACCAAGTAACGACAGCCACCATGAAGTTTATCATTAAATTGTTCCCGGAAATCACCATCAAGAGCCAATCTGTTCGGTTGCGCTTTATCAAGATTCTAACCGGAAACATTCGCAACGTATTAAAACACTATGATGAAACGCTGGCGGTTGTCCGTCACTGGGATCATATCGAAGTTCGGGCTAAAGACGAAAATCAGCGTGAAGCGATTCGTGATGCGCTGACGAGAATTCCAGGTATTCACCATATTCTGGAAGTTGAAGACCACGCCTACACCGACGTGCATAACATCTTTGAACAGGCGTTGGCGCTGTATCGTGAACGGTTGGAAGGTAAGACGTTTTGTGTGCGGGTAAAACGCCGTGGTAAGCATGAGTTTAGCTCACAGGACGTAGAGCGCTATGTTGGCGGCGGTTTGAACCAGCATATTGAGACTGCGCGAGTCAACCTCACTGCGCCGCAGATCACCGTGCATCTGGAAATCGAACAGGATCGTCTGCTGCTGATTAAAGGTCGCTATGAAGGGATCGGTGGCTACCCGATAGGTACGCAGGAAGATGTGTTATCACTGATTTCCGGTGGTTTCGACTCTGGTGTATCCAGCTATATGCTGATGCGTCGCGGATGCCGCGTGCATTACTGCTTCTTCAATCTTGGCGGTGCAGCACACGAGATTGGTGTGAAACAGGTCGCGCATTATCTGTGGAACCGTTTTGGAAGCTCACATCGGGTTCGTTTTGTTGCTATCGATTTCGATCCTGTTGTCGGTGAAATTCTGGAGAAGGTCGATGACGGCCAGATGGGCGTCGTGCTGAAGCGTATGATGGTGCGCGCTGCCTCCAAAATTGCCGAGCGTTACGGTGTTCAGGCGTTGGTGACCGGCGAAGCGTTAGGGCAAGTGTCTAGCCAGACGCTGACTAACCTGCGCTTAATCGACAATGCCTCTGATACCCTGATTTTACGCCCGCTGATTTCTCATGATAAAGAACACATCATCAAACAGGCGCGCGAACTGGGAACGGAAGACTTCGCCAAAACGATGCCGGAATACTGTGGTGTGATTTCGAAAAGCCCGACGGTGAAGGCAGTGAAAGCGAAGATTGAGGCCGAAGAGGGCCACTTTGATTTCTCTATCCTGGATCGTGTGGTGAGTGAAGCGCGGAATATTGATATTCGTGAGATCGCCGAGCAGACCAAGCAAGAAGTGGTTGAGGTCGAAACGGTTGCATCATTTGCGCCAACCGACGTACTGCTGGATATCCGTTCTCCAGATGAACAGGACGATAAGCCGCTTGAATTGGATCAGATAGAAATCAAATCCTTGCCGTTCTATAAGCTGGGTACGCAGTTTGGCGATTTGGATCAGAGCAAAACCTATCTGCTTTACTGTGAACGTGGCGTGATGAGTCGCTTGCAGGCGCTTTACCTGCGTGAGCAAGGTTTTAGCAATGTGAAGGTATACCGTCCGTAATAGAATAAGGCGCGCAAGCGCCTTTTTCGTCAAGCTTAATCATGATAGTTATAAATCCCCGGTGGCAGGATGAGCTGTGCGGCGACCTCGGCGGCTTTTTCTTTCCCCAGCAGCAAATCGATGATCTTCAGCGCGAAATCCATACTGGTGCCAGGCCCTTGTGTGGTTAGCAAATTCACGCGTGGATCGTAGACGACGCGTTTTTCCATCCATTTCTCTGGTGCGATGCTCTCTTTGAATGTGGGATAGCCCGTCATGTTTCCCACGGGGAACAGCTGATGATATTCAAGCACCAGAGCAGGTGTTGCACACATCGCGGCAACAATTTTCCCTTCCAGATGCGCTTGCCGAACGCACTCCACCAAGATCGGGCTATCGCGGAAGCACTCCGCACCTTGCAGGCCGCCCGGTAACACCAGCACATCGAAAGGTCGATCGGCGACCATAGCCAGTGGTGCATCGGCCAGTAGCCTGACTCCGCGTGAGCAGACGATTTCAAGATTGCCATCGCTGGCTACGCTGGCGAGTGTTACCGATATACCCGCGCGGACAAGCAAGTCTATGGTGGTGACGGCTTCAATTTCTTCACTACCAGGCGCCAGACACACCAGTGCCGATGCGGTCATAGTCATTTTCCTTTTGCTTAATGTAGTCAAACAGGCGGGCATTTTCAGGGAGTATCAGGCCGTGGAGACGCGCACGGCGCAGTAAATACCCAGTAATGTAGTCAATTTCGGTATGTCGCTGAGCGATGATGTCCTGCAACATTGATGAGGTATTTGCCGCGGTGTTCTGAATAATTTGATTAACGTAGAGCAGCAAACTGTCTCTCGATGTGTGGAAGCCTTCCCGTTCCATGACATTGACCACTTCCAGACAAAGTGAGGCAATAAGCTCCGGGTAGGCAGAAAGCTCGCCATTGGTGCAGTGATATTTCACCGTTAGCGGATTGATGACGCAGTTAGCTGCCAGCTTCAGCCAACAGGTGGCGCTAATGTTGGTATGCCAGGCTACATCAGGTAAGGCCTGATGCAGCATTTCAGCTAAATGGCTTTGACTGCTGTCCCCGTTAAACGTACCGATATGCGTCGTGCCTGCGGCAACGTGTACAACGTTGGTTGCGTCGCGCCGTGCTGCATGGGTGGTGATACCGAACACCAGCGGTTGCTGTAGCGGCGGTAACTCTTCCCGCGTGCCCATCCCGTTATGTAACAGCAGAATCGTGCAATGCGGGTTGAGTTGTGGCAAGAGTACAGTAACGGCATCGGAAACTTGCCAGGCTTTTAGCGTGACCAGCAGCAGCTCGCTCTGGGCAAGATGATCGGGATCGTTAGCTGTCAGATGGAGATTACTGTGCTGGCCATCCAACATGGTGACATTGACCGAACAATAGGGTTGCGGAATGCGCAGCCATCCCTGGACATCATGCCCTTGCTGATGCAACGCGGCGAGCCAAAGTTGGCCCAGCGCGCCACAGCCAAGAACGGTGGTTTTCATGTGTGTCTCCCTTGTTTGATGCGGGCGCTGTCGATCTCTGATCTTAGGCTATCATTCACATCGTGATCTTGTGCTATTCGGCCTGTTTACCTGATGCAGAGTAAAAACCGGGATCGTGTCTGGCATCTTGCTTATCGCAGAAGAGCGGTTATTATGCTCGCCAGCCAAATTTGTCAGGAGAGCGAATTATGCCATCTTTCGATATTGTTTCGGAAATTGATATGCAGGAAGTCCGTAACGCGGTAGAAAATGCGACGCGCGATCTGAGCACCCGCTGGGATTTTCGTAATGTTCCGGCCAGCTTTGAACTGAATGAGAAATCACAGAGTATCAAAGTGGCCAGTGAATCTGATTTTCAGGTACAGCAACTGGTTGATATTCTCCGTGAAAAACTGGTTAAGCGGGGTATTGAAGGCGGTGCGTTGGAGATCCCTGAAGAGATGGAACACAGCGGTAAAACGTACAGTGTGGAAGCGAAGCTGAAGCAAGGTATTGAAACTACGCTGGCGAAGCAAATCATCAAGCTGATTAAAGATAGCAAGTTGAAAGTGCAGGCGCAGATTCAGGGTGAACAGGTTCGTGTCACTGGTAAATCACGTGATGATTTGCAGGGCGTAATGGCGTTGATTCGTGGTGGCAACCTGGGACAACCGTTCCAATTTACCAACTTCCGCGACTGATGCTTTTAGCCATCTGCCGATGAACAGAAAGGGCCAGCGAAAGCTGGCCTTTTGCTTAGCTTATGCTTGACCTGTTAATTGTTCTAACTGCTGTCGATTTGTCTTTTTGTTGTCGATCTTCACATAAGCACTGTATTCATCCGGCACGATAACCACTTCGGCAACACCCGGCTGAGTGCGAATTTTTTGTTCCAGCTCACTATCCTGCAATGCTAAATCGGACAGTGCTATTCTCAGGCTGCTAAGGTACGGCGGCTCCTGCATGGTGAAGCTGACAAGCAGCCAGATGGCCGCAATAGCGACGCCAGCCATAAACACGGCTGATGCGCCATAAAGCTCAAACAGCCCGCCACCGAGACTTCCTCCAATTGCTACACCGATAAACTGTGTGGTGGAGTAAATGCCCATCGCCGTGCCTTTATATCCCGCAGGTGATTCCTTGCTGATTAGCGATGGCAACAGCGCTTCCATGACGTTAAAAGCCAGGAAAAACAGCTGTACGCCGACGATAATTTGCCAGAGATGGTTACCTGACGCCCACAGAACAATCTCTGCCGCTACCAGTATCACGATGCAGCCGATAAAGACCTGCTTCATCCGTCTTTTCACTTCAGCATAAATGATGAAGGGCACGACACCGGCAAAGGAGACCAACATGGTAACCAGATAGACTTTCCATTGTTCCTGCGGGGCCAGTCCGGCGGATTCCATTGCGCGGGGTAGGGCGACGAAACTCGACATTAATAAAATATGCAGACACATGATGCCGACATTCAGTTTCAGCAGGCGGCTATTGCCGAGTACTTTGCGGAAACTGCCACGCACCATCGCTGACTCCCGGTTTAGGACGTGTGCTGGTGCGGAAGGAATGAGGGTCAGCGTGATAGCAATGCCTGCGAGCGACAGAACGGCGATGCCCCAGAAGAGTGCCTGTAAACCGAAGGCGTGAGTAACGATAGGGCCAACGACCATCGCGATAGCAAAGGTAACGCCAAAGCTCACGCCGATAAATGCCATGGCCTTGGTTCGGTTTTGTTCACGAGTCAGGTCGGAAAGCAGCGCCATGACGGCGGCGGAGATGGCACCCGCGCCTTGCAATGCCCGGCCAAGGATAATGCCCCAAATGGAATCACTCAGTGCAGCGATAACGCTACCAAGAGCAAAAATCAGCAGCCCTCCGACGATCAGGGGCTTTCTGCCGATACGATCGGAGACCAGACCGAAGGGAATCTGGAAAATAGCCTGCATCAGACCATAAATACCAATCGCAATCCCGATCAGTGCTTCACTGGCACCTTGTAATGCCATTCCGTAGGTGGTCAGAACGGGCAACACCATGAACATGCCAAGCATGCGTAGTGAAAAAACGGCACCCAAGCCCCATGTGGCGCGTAATTCGCCTGGAGTCATTTTATTATCGTTCATTCATTACCTCTGAAAACAATTGGCGCTATTTTAGTGCGTTATTGGCCAGACAGTAAACGATAGGTTTGTTACGTGATTTGGCGGGGGAGGAAATGAGAGACGTTATAAAGAAAAATACAGTGGCGTTTTTCAACGTCGCTTGCGACGGCGTGCAGGACGCCGGCTATAAAAAAACAGGCGGACGAGCCGCCTGTTTTTCTTAACGTGTGGAGCACTGCTTATGGTTAACGCAGGTAGGTCAGCAGAACTTCATGCGTTGGAGCCATTGAATCCACGGACATCATAACGCTTAGTGAGGTAATCGCGACGATGGAGAAAACAAACAGTTTTCTTGCCCATACGCGATCATCAATCGCATTTTTATAGCCTGACAACGCCATACCCAACCACCACACGCTGACTGCTGCGGCAACGATCAGGTACTTGTAGCCTGCATAGCCGCCGAGAGACAGCATCAACGTTGCTACCGCAAACGCGACGATATAGAGCGTGATGTGGTTTTTCGCAACGGAAATACCTTTCACAACGGGTAGAACCGGGATGTTGGCTGCCTGATAATCTTTGAAGCGGAAAATCGCAATCGCGTAGGAATGCGGCATCTGCCACAGGCTAAAGATCAACAGCAGAATCAACGCGCCAGCATCGAACTGGTTGCTGACGGCACAGTAACCGATAACCGGTGGTGCTGCGCCTGACAGACTGCCAATCAGCGTGCCATAAACAGAATGTCGCTTCATGTAAAGGCTATACACACCGACATACACGACGAAGCCCATCACAGCCAGCCACATAGCCAGCGGGTTGGCTGCGATGTACAGCAGAGCAAAGCCCGCAATACCTAACAGCGATGCGTAAACCAGCGTTACCTTCAGCGAAATCAGCCCTTTTACCAGAACTCGATTTTTGGTTCTCTCCATTTTTTTGTCGATGTCGCGGTCAATGACGTTGTTAAACACGCAGCCAGACGCAACGACTAACGACACACCCACGAGGGTGGCGAGAAACAGGGGATAATCAATGCGGCCTTGGGCCGCAAGGAGAAATCCACCGATAACGGAAATCAGATTTCCGAAAATAATTCCTGGTTTAGTAACTTGCAGGTATTGCTTAATCATCTTTTACGGCTCTGTTACTGGATCATCATGTTGTGGTGTGCGCTCATCATAATCCAGATGGAGCCCACGACGACAATCGCGATAATCAGGACGGCAAACACAAGAGCCACCACGTTCCAGCGCTCTTCTGAGGACGTATTCAGGTGCAGGAAGTACACCAGATGCACCAGAATTTGAACCACTGCACATCCCACCACCGTGAAAAGAATGGCGTTGTGCGAGGCAGTGCCGCTCATGACCATACTGAAAGGAATGACTGTCAAAATAACGGACAGAACAAAACCTATCACATATGACTTAACGCTACCGTGGCTGGCACCTGCATGATCGGTTGTTGAATGACTCATTTAGATTGCCCCCAGCAGATAAACAACGGTGAAGACACAAATCCACACTACGTCAAGGAAGTGCCAGAACAGGCTCAGGCACATCAGACGTGTTTTGTTGGTTGCAGTCAGGCCGCGCTTGGACACCTGAATCATCATGATGACCAACCAGATCAGACCGCCCGTTACGTGGAGCCCGTGGGTGCCGACCAGTGCGAAGAAGGCAGACAGGAACGCACTGCGATCCGGGCCATAACCTTCAACGATCAGGTGATGGAATTCATAGATTTCCATCCCGATAAACACCAGACCGAACAAGAAGGTTACACCCAACCAGGTATTAACCTGAGATTTGTTGCCCTTGTTCATGGCGATCATCGCCATGCCGTAGGTAATACTACTAAACAACAGTGCGAACGTTTCTACCAGCACGAAGGGCAGTTGGAAAATGTCCTTCCCGCTTGGGCCACCCGCAGTACCATTAACCAGTACGGCATAGGTTGCGAACAGTGACCCGAAAATGATCAGGTCGCTCATCAGGTAGACCCAGAAGCCGAATACCTTGGTGGCTCCTGTGTCGTGGTGCCCATGCTCGGCATGGGCAGTATTGTGGTTAGTCAGAGTTTCAGTTGACATGTTTCACGCCTGCCTTACTGAGTTGATCAAAATTCTGATTCTCAATTTGCTCAATTTCTTTAACCGGTACGTAGTAATCCACGTCCTGATTAAAGCTATGCACAATCCAGGTCACAATCATGCCTGCGAAGCCAGCAATGACCAGCCACCAGATATGCCAGATCATAGCAAAACCGAATACCAGGCTAAATGCAGAGATAATCACACCAGCGCCGGTATTCTTCGGCATGTGAATCTCTTCATAGCTGGCAGGACGTTTGTAAGCTTCGCCTTTCTCTTTCGCTTCCCAGAAAGCATCACGCTCGTCAACTTGCGGCACGATAGCGAAGTTGTAGAACGGCGCAGGAGAAGAGGTTGCCCACTCCAGAGTGCGTCCACCCCACGGGTCGCCCGTCAGATCGCGGTTCTGGTCACGGTCGCGGATACTGACGTAGAACTGGATAACCTGGCACAGTACACCGATACCGATCAATACTGCACCGATGGAGGCCACAACCAGCAAGGCGTGGAACTCAGGGTTGATTTGCTGGCTCAGACGGCGCGTCATTCCCATGAAGCCGAGGACGTACAGCGGCATAAAGGCAACGAAGAAGCCGATAATCCAGAACCAGAACGCGCGTTTACCCCATGTTTCGTTCAGGGTGAAACCAAAGGCTTTCGGGAACCAGTAAGTAATACCCGCGAAGCAACCAAACACCACGCCGCCAATGATCACGTTATGGAAGTGAGCAATCAGGAACAGACTGTTGTGCAGGACAAAGTTTGCGCCAGGTACTGCCAGCAGTACGCCTGTCATCCCACCGATGGTAAAGGTGATGATAAAGCCCGTGGTCCACAGCATCGTGGAGTGCGGCTGAATACGGCCTTGGTACATAGTGAACAGCCAGTTGAAGATTTTAACCCCGGTTGGGATTGAAATAATCATAGTGGCTATACCAAAGAAGGCGTTGACGTTTGCGCCGGACCCCATGGTAAAGAAGTGGTGCAGCCAGACGATGAACGACAGAACCGTAATCGCAATGGTTGCCCATACCAGTGAGGTGTAGCCAAACAGCCGTTTTCTACAGAAGGTGGCAACCACTTCGGAGTAAACACCGAATATCGGCAGCACCAGAATGTAAACCTCAGGATGACCCCATGCCCAAATCAGGTTGATGTACATCATCATGTTGCCACCCATATCATTGGTAAAGAAATGGGTGCCGAGGTAACGGTCAAGCGTCAGCAGCGCAATGGTAACAGTCAATATCGGGAATGCGGCAATGATCAGCACGTTGGTACACAGTGCTGTCCAGGTAAATACCGGCATTTTCATCAGGGTCATGCCTGGCGCGCGCATCTTCAGAATGGTCGCGAAGAAGTTAACACCAGTCAGCGTGGTACCTATACCGGATATCTGTAGACTCCATATCCAGTAATCGACCCCGACGCCGGGACTGTACTCCTTGCCTGAAAGCGGCGGATAGGCCACCCAACCCGTCTGTGCGAACTCACCAACACCGAGAGAAAGGTTGATTAAGACAACGCCAGCCACAAATAGCCAGAAGCTGAGGGAGTTCAGGAAGGGGAAAGCAACGTCACGCGCACCGATCTGCAAGGGAACCGCAAGGTTCATCAAGCCAACAACGAACGGCGTTGCCACGAAGAAGATCATGATGACACCGTGAGCGGTGAAAATCTGATCGTAGTGGTGAGCGTTTAGGAAGCCTTCTTGCCCGGCAGAGGCAAGAACCTGCTGACCGCGCATCATGATGGCATCGGCAAAACCACGTATCATCATCACCAAACCGACGATGATATACATGATACCGATTTTCTTATGGTCTACGGAGGTGAACCACTCGGCCCACAGCCATTTCCATTTACCGAAATAGGTTATTGCCGCCAGCAGCGCAAGGCCGCCAACGATGATCGCCGCCACGGTGACCATAATAATGGGTTCGTGGTACGGAACCGCATCGAGTGTAAGTTTTCCGAACATCGTATTATCCCTCGGCTCCTTTGTGCGAGCTATGCTCGCCCATGTTCATACCCTCACCGTGTTGCATGTTTTCATCGGGCTTCATGCCTTCACCATGATGTTGCATGTTCATGCCGCTGCCTGTGAATTTGCGAATAAGATTATTAAACAAATCCGGCTGGACACTGGAGAAGTATTCGACAGGATGGAATTCACTTGGTTTAGCCAACGTGTTGAATTCATCCATGGTATTCAGTGTCTTAGGGGACGACCGAACGTTCGCAACCCACTGGTCGAACTCTTGTTGAGTTGGCGTTGCAATCGCAGTGAACTTCATACCAGAGAAGCCTTTACCACTATAGCCGCCAGAGATACCGTCATATTTGCCCGGTTCGTTAGCGATCAGGTGGAGCTTCGTCTGCATTCCTGCCATGGCATAAATCTGTCCACCAAGACGAGGGATGAAGAAGGAGTTCATCACGGAGTCGGATGTAATCTTGAATGCAACAGGCACATTGGCAGGGAAAGCCAATTCGTTCACCGTAGCGATACCAAGGTCCGGGTAAACAAACAACCATTTCCAGTCAAGCGAAACAACTTCGACATTGATAGGTTTGACGTCTGATACCAGCGGCTTGTACGGATCAAGCGAGTGGGTCGTCTTCCAGGTAATCGTGCCAAGAATAACGATAATGATAATTGGTACAGTCCAGACTACAGCTTCTATCTTGTTGGAGTGTGACCAGTTCGGGGTATATTTTGCCTTTTCATTGGAAGCACGGAACTTCCAGGCAAAAGCTATCGTCATAACGATAACGGGAATCACAACGATCAACATCAGCCCGATGGCAGTCAGTATTAGCGATCGTTGTTCTAACCCGATCTCTCCTTTGGGGTTCATCAGCGCCATATCGCAACCGCTCAGTAGAACAGTGGCTGCAAATAAAGACAGCATCCCAAAAATTTTATTGTATTTCTTGAGTCTCATCTAGCGACCTCAATAACAAGGGCTCTATTGTCATTTCATGCGAGCGGGCATTTTACGGGAAGGTTACTGCACTGTAAACATGATTAAGGTTATGTCAGCCGATTGTTGCTGTTTTTTGCCCTTAATGTCACAAAGATAACCAAAATAAAAATGATATTTAAAAACAGCAAATTAAGTGGCTACCCAGATGAGAGTATGGATGGATAATAAGAAATTACAACTCACCATAACGCTTATTTTCTATTTTTAGTTTGGTGAGATTTTTACTCAACATGTGTTTTTGATAACGAATGAAATTAGTTCTTAAGAGATTTTACGTGGAAATAAAATTTCCTCTAGCAAGATAATTATGAAAAAAATAATTAAATAAAGGAAGAGGATAATAGGTTCAGGCAGCAGATGAGACTACCTGAACGAATATCATCAGTGTGCGGACGGTTTTGATGCTCGTCTGAGTGACAGATAGTCCAGCAAGCTACCGAAGAAAATGCCTAACAACGCGAGCGCACAGCCTGCGGTGAGTAGATATTCTGCCAACAGGTGCAATGCAGACCATTCCAGCGCATTGCTGATGAGTAGGATGAGCCACAGCGCCAGTAGTATCACCCCCAGCCCTAACACATATAATGCCTTTTTATAATAATTCTGGAAGTGTGTACGTAACTGAAAGGTGTCTGTTTTCTGAGTGAATTCCAGTGTCTCACGACAAATCATCAGGATTGCCAGACCCGGTAATGCGGCAAAAATTGAGAACAGGTAGAACCATGCCCAGCCATAGGATTCGACAAACCAGCCTGCGATAGGGCCAACGTAAACCCGTCCGACGGCAGCAAGGGCAGAAAGCAGAGCAAACTGTGTGGCTGAGAACGATTTATTACACAGCGTCATTAACAGTGCGACGAATGCTGCTGTCCCCATACCGCCGCAGAGATTTTCCAGAAAAACAGCGGTAGCCATGGTGAACAGACTTTTGGCGGTGATAGCCAGCAGCCAGTATCCCGCGTTGGACACGGCCTGAAGAATACCAAACAGCATCAGCGCTCTGAACAAGGAGAGCCGCTGCATCAATAATCCGCCGTAAATGGCTCCCACGATGGTGGCGAAGAGTCCAAGCGTCTTATTAACCAGCCCGACATCACCTGCATTGAAGCCAACGCCGCGTATCAGGAAGGTGGTCGTCAAACTGATCGCGAAAGCGTCACCGAGTTTGTATAACACGATCAACAGGAGAATGAGCCAGGCGTTATTGCGTGTGAAGAAATCGCGCAAAGGGGCAACGATCGCTTGCTCCATGGTGCGCGGCGCAGGCTGACTATTCAGCGGTTCTGGTGCAAACAGGGTAGCGAATACACCGATTAGCATGAGTCCTGCCATTAACCAATAGGTGGCCTGCCAGCCGAAATAGCGATCGGCCATCCACAACGCTAGTCCACCAGACACCAGCATCGCCAGACGATAACCTAATACCGAGGTGGCTGCGCCCGTACCGCGTTCTTCTGGAGGAAGTAAATCCGTCTTATAGGCATCAAAAACAATATCCTGAGAAGCGGAGCAGAACGCGACCAGAACCGCCAATGCAGCCAGCCACCAGAGATCGCGTGCCGGATTCATAAATCCCATGCCAATAATGGCAGCAATTAGCAGCAGTTGACTGAGTATCAGCCAGCCGCGACGTCGGCCAAGAAACGGTGGGGTGTAACGATCCATCAGCGGAGACCACAGAAACTTGAATACGTAAGCTTGGCCGACCAGAGAGAAAAAACCGATGGTTTTAAGATCGACGTTTTCGACGGTCATCCAGGCTTGCAGGGTGCCGGATGTCAATGCCAGTGGTAAACCGGAGGCGAAGCCAAGTAACAGCATAAAAAGCGAGTTACGTTGGCTGAACAAAGCAATGATGCGACTAAACATGGAGAGTCCTTTCCCTTACTCCATGAGAGCTCTGGAGCAAGGGAAGCGGTGTGCAGAAATTAACGGGCGTTTTCTTTGATAAACGTACTTACGGTGGTGTCTTGAGCCATGTCGTTGATGACATCGCCTAACACCGTGTTAACCGCATTGGTGATGTTTTCGTTATTGGCGGTAAATGCGCCCTGAACACTATAGGTTGAGCGGTAATTTTTCACCTGCTTGTTGCCATTTGCCGCTTGAGAAATGATGGAAATGTCCGCTTTGGTCGTGATGTTGTAGCGCAGGTTGCCTTCGGAGACATCGGCGTACAGATGGTTAACCACAATCTGTAAGGCTACTGGGCCACCTGTTCCGATCATATAACCACGCGCAGTCATTTGCTTTTCCAGGGCTTCTTGCAGCAGGAAGCGCAGATCGCGGGAAGGCGTCAGCGTAAGTAACTGGCCGTCGCGATTCACTTTCGCCAAAGCCTGATCGGCACGCTGGTCTGCACCATTGATGCTAATGGTGACGCCCATCAAGGTCGGATCCTGAGACGGTACGCTAATTTTGGGGCTGATGTTCAGCGTATTGCTTTTTGCTGCACAGCCTGCAAGTAGGATGACGGCCAGAAGAGGGAAAAATAATTTTTTTAACATTCGTATTTTCTCAGTAATGATTAGTGTGGTGAGCTGACAAATATTGCTGGTATCATATCATCGCCACAGGCAGGAAAAAGATCCCACAGCAGGTAAATTGTCCTGAAATCCATCTTTTTCATGCTTTTGAGCTGGAAAAAACGTTTTTACCACATCAAGACCGTCTAATATATCAACGCTTTGCGTTCCTTATTTCTTTTTGCTATGCCGTTTCTACGCATAACAGTTTTGAACAACGCGCATGCGGCTTGAAGTACGACGGACATATAATGATTCGGGCATCGGTGAATGATAGCTATGTCGCGTTGATATCTAATTTCCCCAAGCCGAAAGGGTAGCCGTATGATGCGTGAAACGATAGAAGAGAAGCTGCGTGTAGGTTTTGAGCCAACTCACTTAGAAGTGATTGATGAAAGTTATCGCCACAACGTGCCTGCGGGAGCGGAAAGCCATTTTAAAGTTGTGCTGGTTAGCGATAAATTCACGGGCGAACGCGTGATTGGGCGGCATCGTGCCGTCTATGCTGTGCTGTCTGAGGAACTTGCAGGTTCGGTACATGCGTTAGCGCTGCATACATATACGACAAAAGAGTGGACGAGCTTGCAAAATGCCGTCCCATCTTCACCGCCCTGCGGTGGTGCTGGCATCCTCTCCTAAGCCATTAGTTTGCCCCGTCCCTGACATATCGGGGCGGGTTACTGACAAAAGTGTGAATTCGTTGCTGTAATAGTCCGCCCGCCGTTCTCGACTCATCCTCTCTATATCGCTATAATGCGCGTCTAATTTTTTCCTGAATGTATTCGGGACGCTTCTGACTACAAGGACGGGGTTGGCAATTTCCCGGTTCTGCGAGGTTGATTCGAGCTGTACCCCTTCGGTGGTGGCAGTCTGAATAAGTCTCGCTGTCGTGAGAGTTTTTCGTCGCGAGAATAGTTTTGGGGTTGACCGATCACTGTGATTTTTTGAGGTAACAAGATGCAAGTTTCAGTTGAAACAACTCAAGGTCTGGGACGTCGCGTAACGATTACCGTTGCTGCTGACATCATTGAGAGTGCGGTGAAGAGCGAGCTGGTCAACGCGGCCAAAAAAGTACGTATTGACGGTTTTCGTAAAGGCAAAGTGCCGATGAATGTTGTTGCTCAGCGTTATGGTGCCTCTGTGCGTCAGGACGTATTGGGTGACCTGATGCAGCGCAACTTCGTTGACGCTATCATCAAGGAAAAAATTAATCCGGTTGGCGCGCCTAACTATATCCCTGGCGAATACGCTGTAGGTGGCGACTTCACTTACTCCGTTGAGTTTGACGTGTACCCAGAAGTCGAACTGAAAGGTCTGGAAGCAATCGAAGTTGAAAAACCGGTTGTTGAAGTGACGGATGCTGACGTTGATACCATGCTGGACACGCTGCGTAAGCAACAGGCAACCTGGAAAGAAACTGACCGCGCTGCGACAGCAGAAGATCGTGCGACGATCGATTTCACTGGCTCTATCGACGGTGAAGTCTTTGAAGGCGGAAAAGCGTCTGACTTCGTTCTGGCAATGGGCCAGAGCCGCATGATCCCAGGTTTTGAAGATGGTATCGTTGGGCACAAAGCGGGTGAAGAATTCACTATCGACGTGAACTTCCCAGAAGATTACCACGCTGAAAATCTGAAAGGAAAAGCGGCTCAGTTCGTTATCGTCCTGAAGAAAGTGGAAGAGCGTGAGCTGCCTGAGTTGACTGAAGAATTCATCAAACGTTTTGGCGTGGCTGATGGTTCTCAGGAAGGTCTGCGTGCTGAAGTCCGTAAAAATATGGAACGTGAGTTGAAAGGTGCGGTGCGTAACCGTGTGAAAACTCAGGTTCTGGACGGACTGATCAATGCCAATGAAATCGAAGTGCCTGTGGCTCTGATCGATGGCGAAATCGATGTTCTGCGCCGTCAGGCTGCACAGCGTTTTGGTGGCAACGAGAAGCAAGCGCTGGAATTACCGCGCGAACTGTTCGAAGAACAAGCCAAACGCCGCGTTGTTATCGGTTTACTGCTGGGCGAAGTGATCAGCAGCAACGATCTGAAAGCTGACGAAGCACGCGTTAATACACTGATCGAAGAGATGGCTTCTGCTTACGAAGATCCGCAGGAAGTTATCGAGTTCTACAGCAAGAATAAAGAGCTGTTGAACAACATGCGTAACGTCGCACTGGAAGAGCAAGCGGTAGAAACTGTGCTTGCTAAAGCCAAAGTGGTTGAGAAGTCAGTAAGCTTCAACGAACTGATGAATCAAACGACTACGGCATAAACGTTGTTGATATCAACATTGTTTATTGCGTAGCGGGATGTTTCCCTATCAAAGCCCGTGCCTTATGGCGCGGGCTTTTTGCTTATAGCGTTGCGTAATCGTCGTGCCAGTGATGATCGTTTAAGCGATCTTTTGCCTCCGGCATTGGACGCCTCCGTTTCCGTCAGGCAATGCGCAAGGAGTGACCACCTGAAATTGCACTATTATTAAGCTAGGTGAAGAATTTATTAGGTCAGGCAAAGAGTTAAACGACAGATTGCTGTGCCGATAACGTGTTAATAATAAAACAATTGGCTCTTTAATAGAGAGCGATTGATAGTGTAAGCTTGAAATACAATGCTTGTGCCCCCACTCACTGAAGAGGAAAAGCTGGCACGGCAGGTAAGGATTCTCGGCCGTTGGGTTGTTCAACAGAGACGGGATAGGGTTCCATAGTCATCCCCCCCTATCTCTAGTAGAATTGAGCAATACAATGATTGAACAACGCAATAAGAGTGCCGGACGCATTTTATCTAGGAGACGTGAATGTCATACAGTGGCGAACAAGAAAGACAAGCACCTCATATGGCGTTAGTGCCGATGGTGGTTGAACAGACCTCGCGTGGGGAACGTTCTTACGATATCTATTCCCGTCTGCTAAAAGAACGGATAATCTTCCTGACTGGTCAGGTCGAAGATCACATGGCGAACCTGGTTGTGGCACAGATGCTGTTTCTGGAAGCTGAAAACCCAGAAAAAGACATTTATCTGTACATTAACTCTCCAGGCGGCGTTATTACTGCTGGCATGTCTATTTACGACACTATGCAGTTTATCAAGCCGGATGTCAGCACGATCTGTATGGGACAGGCTTGTTCAATGGGCGCATTCCTGTTGACGGCGGGTGCCAAAGGCAAACGTATTTGCTTGCCTAACTCACGCGTCATGATTCACCAGCCGTTGGGCGGTTTCCAAGGGCAGGCAACGGATATTGAAATCCATGCCAAAGAAATACTGAAAGTGAAAGCCAAAATGAATGAGCTGATGGCGAAACACACGGGGCAACCTCTTGAAGCGATAGAGAGAGACACTGAGCGCGATCGTTTCCTCTCTGCCGATGAGGCAGTAGAATACGGTTTGGTAGACTCCGTATTCACTAACCGTGGGTAATACTCCGCCATAGTCGAGGTCTGGGGTAGCTAAAAATCAGTGTTCGACCGATAGTCTGTTGTGCGGGGTTATTTTACGCGTATTGGCTATAAGTATCGGCGTTCGTTGTAGCGATATCGCTGTGGTTGGCCTGCGGGCAAAAGACGAAAAAGAGGTTTAACTCATGACAGATAAGCGCAAAGACGGTTCAGGAAAGTTACTGTACTGCTCTTTTTGCGGCAAAAGCCAGCATGAAGTGCGTAAGCTGATTGCCGGGCCGTCGGTGTATATCTGCGATGAATGTGTTGACTTGTGTAACGACATTATTCGCGAAGAAATTAAGGAAGTGGCGCCACATCGTGAGCGCAGTGCGTTGCCGACGCCACACGAAATTCGCCGTCACCTTGACGATTACGTCATTGGTCAAGAACAGGCCAAAAAGGTGTTGGCTGTTGCGGTATATAACCACTACAAACGCTTGCGTAATGGTGACAGCAGCAACGGAATCGAACTGGGTAAAAGTAACATCCTGCTGATCGGTCCGACAGGGAGCGGTAAAACGCTGTTGGCTGAAACGCTGGCGCGTTTCCTGGATGTTCCATTCACCATGGCAGATGCTACCACGCTGACCGAAGCGGGTTACGTGGGTGAAGACGTTGAAAACATCATTCAGAAGCTGTTGCAGAAGTGCGATTACGATGTGCAGAAAGCGCAGCGTGGCATTGTCTATATCGATGAAATCGACAAGATTTCTCGTAAGTCAGACAACCCGTCGATCACCCGTGATGTGTCTGGTGAAGGCGTGCAGCAGGCGTTGTTGAAGCTGATCGAAGGAACTATCGCAGCGGTTCCGCCGCAGGGTGGACGCAAGCATCCGCAGCAGGAGTTCTTGCAGGTGGATACCTCCAAGATCCTCTTCATCTGTGGTGGGGCGTTCGCGGGGCTGGACAAAGTGATCGAGCAGCGTACTGACACGGGACGCGGCATCGGCTTTAATGCGACAGTTAAAGGATCGGCTGAAAAAGCGACCGAAGGCGAACTGTTAAGCCATGTTGAGCCGGGTGATTTGATCAAATTTGGTTTGATTCCTGAGTTCATCGGACGTTTGCCTGTTGTTGCGACCCTGAGAGAATTGAGTGAAGACGCACTGATTCAGATTCTGCGTGAGCCAAAAAATGCGCTGACCAAACAGTATCAAGCGCTGTTCAATCTGGAAGGCGTTGAGCTGGAATTCCGTGATGAAGCGCTGACGGCGATTGCGAAGAAAGCGATGATACGTAAGACTGGTGCACGTGGTTTGCGTTCTATTGTTGAAGCTGCGTTGCTGGAAACAATGTACGATCTGCCATCGCTGGAAAGTGTGGATAAAGTTGTTATCGACGAATCCGTTATTGCGGGCCAGTCCGAGCCATTGCTGATCTATGGCAAGCCTGAGACACAGCAGGCTTCCGGTGAATAATTAATCAATTTGGCGGTATTAAAAAATAAAAATGGGGGATTTTATCCCCCATTTGTTTTTTACACGCATGCTGGTCGTTGAATGTGAGACATTTATCCCCATATACTCAAATACCTATTTGATGAAACCGTGAAAACCGCGTTTCACGAGATTCCCATAACCTGGCGGAAACGAAACTAAGAGAGAGCTCTATGAACCCTGAGCGTTCCGAACGCATAGAAATCCCCGTATTGCCATTGCGCGATGTGGTGGTTTATCCGCACATGGTCATTCCGTTGTTTGTTGGTCGGGAGAAATCGATTCGGTGCCTTGAAGCCGCAATGGATCATGATAAGAAGATCATGCTGGTGGCACAGAAAGAAGCCTCAACGGATGAGCCAAGTATTAACGATCTTTTCTCGGTAGGGACAGTAGCCTCAATTCTTCAAATGCTGAAACTGCCAGACGGCACGGTAAAAGTGCTGGTCGAAGGGTTACAGCGTGCGCGTATTACGACGCTTTCTGACAGCGGTGAACATTTCGCTGCACACGCAGAATATCTTGACTCCCCAGCAATTGATGAGCGCGAGCAAGAAGTTCTCATGCGTACGGCAATCAATCAGTTTGAGGGATACATCAAGCTGAACAAGAAGATTCCGCCGGAAGTCCTCACATCTCTTAACAGCATTGATGATGCCGCGCGTTTAGCTGACACCATTGCTGCGCATATGCCGCTGAAATTGGCTGATAAACAGTCTGTACTTGAAATGTTCGATATCACTGAACGTTTAGAGTACCTGATGGCAATGATGGAATCCGAAATCGACCTGTTGCAGGTAGAAAAACGAATCCGCGGCCGTGTTAAGAAGCAAATGGAAAAAAGCCAGCGTGAGTACTATCTGAATGAGCAAATGAAAGCCATTCAGAAAGAGCTGGGCGAGATGGATGACGCGCCGGATGAACACGAAGCGTTAAAACGCAAGATTGAAGCGGCAAAAATGCCGAAAGACGCGCGTGAAAAAGCCGAAGCTGAATTACAAAAGTTGAAAATGATGTCGCCAATGTCTGCGGAAGCGACGGTGGTGCGCAGCTACATCGACTGGATGGTGCAGGTGCCGTGGAATGCGCGTAGCAAAGTGAAGAAAGATTTGCTTAAAGCGCAGGAAATGCTGGATACCGACCATTACGGTCTGGATCGCGTGAAAGAACGTATCCTTGAATATCTCGCAGTACAGAGCCGCGTCAGCAAGATCAGAGGGCCGATTCTGTGTCTGGTAGGGCCTCCAGGTGTGGGTAAAACCTCACTCGGCCAGTCTATCGCTAAAGCGACTGGACGTCAGTATGTGCGCATGGCGCTAGGTGGCGTGCGTGACGAAGCGGAGATCCGTGGACATCGCCGTACCTATATCGGTTCAATGCCTGGCAAACTGATCCAGAAAATGGCGAAAGTTGGGGTGAAAAACCCACTATTCCTGCTGGATGAGATCGACAAGATGTCTTCCGACATGCGTGGCGATCCAGCTTCTGCCTTGCTGGAAGTACTCGATCCTGAGCAGAACGTTGCGTTTAACGATCACTATCTGGAAGTCGACTACGATTTGTCCGATGTGATGTTTGTTGCTACGTCTAACTCCATGAACATTCCGGCGCCGCTACTTGATCGTATGGAAGTCATTCGTCTTTCCGGTTATACCGAAGATGAAAAACTGAATATCGCCAAACAGCATCTGCTGCCGAAACAGATTGAACGTAATGCGCTGAAAAATGGCGAACTGTCAGTAGAAGACAGTGCGATTGTTGGCATTATCCGTTATTACACGCGCGAAGCTGGCGTGCGTAGTCTGGAGCGTGAAATCTCCAAATTGTGCCGTAAAGCAGTAAAAACGCTGTTGATGGATAAATCCACTAAGCCTATTCAGATTTCGGGCGATAACCTTAAGGATTTCCTTGGGGTACAACGTTTTGACTATGGTCGTGCGGACGATGAAAATCGCGTAGGGCAGGTGACTGGACTGGCCTGGACGGAAGTTGGTGGCGATCTGCTGACGATTGAAACTGCCTGCGTACCAGGTAAAGGTAAACTGACCTATACTGGTTCGTTGGGTGAGGTCATGCAAGAGTCGATTCAGGCTGCACTTACCGTAGTTCGCGCCAGAGCGGAAAAATTAGGCATCAATACTGATTTTTACGAGAAGCGCGATATTCACGTTCACGTTCCTGAAGGGGCGACGCCAAAAGATGGGCCGAGTGCGGGTATCGCTATGTGTACTGCGCTGGTCTCTTGTTTGACCGGCAACCCAGTGCGTGCTGATGTGGCGATGACGGGTGAGATTACCCTGCGTGGTCTGGTGCTGCCGATCGGCGGTCTGAAAGAGAAACTGCTGGCTGCACACCGTGGTGGTATCAAGACGGTATTGATTCCTGATGATAACAAACGCGATCTGGAAGAAATCCCACAGAACGTGATTGCCGATCTGGAAATTCATCCCGTGAAACGTATCGAGGAAGTGTTGGCGTTAGCGTTGCAGAATGCGCCTTCTGGCATTCAGGTGGTCTCGACCCCTAAAGCCAGAGCCAAGGCCAAGGCAAAATAGTGACCTGTCGCAAAAACCCTTGAGAAAATCAGGGCTGGTGAGTGAAATCGTGCTTGCCAGCTTTTTTTTGTACCGCTAAGTTAGAGCACTGTTAGTTTTAGCCGTAACTGGCTAAGACATGACAGTATTGATTATATAAGTTACGTGTCGCGTCTTGGGACATTGAAGCGCGATAAGAGAATTCCAGAGGGGATGACAGAGTGAACAAGTCACAATTGATCGACAAAATTGCCGCAGATGCTGATATTTCCAAAGCGGCAGCAGGGCGTGTGTTAGATGCAATTATTGGTTCCGTTACCGAATCCCTGACAGAAGGGGATGATGTTGCTTTGGTTGGCTTCGGTACTTTCTCAGTACGTGAACGTGCTGCTCGTACCGGTCGTAACCCGCAAACTGGTAAGGAAATCAGTATCCCTGCGGCAAAAGTACCAGGATTCCGTGCTGGTAAAACGCTGAAAGACGCCGTTAACTGATTATTACGTCACAGGTTTGGCTGATAACCACTTCGGGTTGCCAAACAATACCTGACGCAATGATATTGGTAGGGTAAGATACGGGGCGCATCATTTTATGATGTGCCTTTTATTTTATCAGGACTATACCCCAAATAATTCGAGTTGCAGGACAAAACGCTAGCGTTTTGAACAACGCAATGCGTTGGCCCGATAGGGCAAGGCTTATTCATAAGCCTTGTAACGCGGCAAGGGAAGGAGTCCCGATGAACTTACTCAGGTAAGTGATTCGGGTGAGTGAACGCAGCCAACGTACATGCAACTTGAAGTATTACCGGTATATACATACCCGACACATTGCAGAACGTGGCGGGCAATAAGCTTAAGTGCGCCCTAGCCTTGTATTGGGCCAATCGCAAGGATGCATGGCTCCGGCCAGCGCAGGGAGTTTTATCCATTCTACAGCGGAGTGTTGTCACATTATGATGGACAATTTACGTACGGCCGCGAATAACGTCGTGCTCAAAATTATTCTTGCTTTGATCATCGCATCATTCGTTTTAACTGGCGTTGGTGATTATCTTATTGGTGGTTCAGGAGATTACGCTGCAAAGGTGAACGGGCAGGAAATTACCCGTGCACAGCTTGAGCAGGCGGTACAAAACGAACGCAGTCGTCAGCAGGAAACCCTGGGTGAGAATTTCTCTCTTCTGGCGAGCAATGACGGTTATATGCAGCAACTGCGTAGGCAGGCACTCTCCCAACTCATTGATGAAACCTTGCTGGATCAGTATGCCAACAAGCTGGGACTAAACATCAGTGATGCGCAAATCAAACAGGCGATCTTTGACGTTCCCGCGTTTCAGACAAACAACCGTTTTGATAATGAAAAGTATCTGGATCAAGTTCGTCGCCTAGGCGTAACGCCGGAGATGTATGCTCAGATGCTGCGTAAGCAACTGACCTCACAACAGCTGATTCGCGGTTTTGGTAATACGGCATTCCTGTTGCCGCAGGAGATCGATAATCTGGTGAAACTGGCTGCGCAGGATCGTGTTGTTCGTGTAGCAACCATTGATATCGCTGCCAAGGCGAAAGCTCAGACGGTTGCTGACGATGAAGTCCAGAGCTATTACGATCAAAACAAAGGCAATTTCATCGCACCAGAGGAATTCAAAGTCAGCTACATCACGTTGGATGCGGCAAGCATCATGGATAGCGTGAAAGTAGATGATGCAGCTATCAACGATTTCTACGAACAGAATAAGAACGACTATTCCCAACCTGAGCGCAAAAAATTCAGCGTCATCCAGGTGAAGAATGAAGCCGATGCAACATCTGTTCTGGATTCGCTGAAACAAGGTGGCGACTTTGCTGCGCTAGCGAAAGAGAAATCAACGGATGTCATCTCGCGCCGCAACGGTGGCGATCTGGGGTGGATGGACGAAAACAGCATGATTGATGAGCTTAAGCAGGCAAAACTGACGGAGAAAGGTCAGGTTTCCTCAGCGATTAAATCATCTGTGGGCTATCTGATTGTACGTCTGGATGATGTCCAGCCGCAGCAGGTCAAACCGTTGAGCGAAGTACGTGCCGAGATTGCTGAGAAAGTGAAGCACGAGAAAGCGCAGGATGGTTACTATGCGCTGCAACAAAAAGTCAGCGAAGCGGCTAGCAATGACAACGAATCTCTGGCTTCAGCAGAAGAAGCGGCCGGTGTGAAAGCAGCTCAGACAGACTGGTTTACGCGCGAGAAGGTTCCAGCCGCGCTGAACTTCCAACCGGTAACGCAGGCTATCTTTGGCGGTGCATTGCTTGGGGAGAATGGTGCTGCTGGCAACAACTCCGATGTGATTAACGTTGACGGTGACCGTGCTTTTGTTCTGCGCATCACTGAGCATAAGCCTGAAAGCACTCGCCCTCTGGATCAGGTTCGTACCGAGATCGTAGAGGCGTTGAAGCGTCAGAAGGCTGAACAGCAGGCTCGTGTGGACGCTGAAAAAATTCTGGCTGAGCTGAAGCAAGGCAAAGATGACGCGCTTAAAGCAGCAGGATTGAGCTTTGGTGAAGCAAAAACGATGTCTTCTATCTCTCAAGGTGATGCAACGGCTGAGGCGATTTTTGCTATGCCGCACCCACAGAAAGATAAGTCGTCTTATGCGATTACTCAGGATCAGGCCGGTAATGTTGTGCTGGCTGCACTGGATAGCGTGACGCCGCATCAGCTAAACGATGAGCAGAAGACACAGTTTGCCAGCCAGGTTCAGCAAGGTTCGCTGGGCGCGCTGTTTGATTCTCTGCTCTCCAGCTTGCGTAGTGAAGCGAAAATCAAGATGGGCAATGCGGCGCAGGAACAGCAATAAGCTCCGCAAAAATTTGCAAATCGTTGCAACAACTAAAGGCCGCTTTCGCGGCCTTTTCCACATTTAAATTCTACTGTTTGCGATGTTTATGGGTCTGCGGCAAGGTAGGCGTGCTGTCACACACATGGAGGAAACAGCATGAAAAAATCAGGAATAAAAGCACTGTGCTTAATTATTGGAATGAGTTTGTCTGGGCTACCATTACTGGTTCAGGCGGCACCTAAAGCCGCTGACAGTATGGCAACGGCGGTGAAGTCTGCGCCAGCAGATCAGAAAGCAGAAAAAGGAACGCTTCCTGATGGCGATGAGGACAAGGTAAGCATTAATGCGGCGAACGCTGCTGATTTGGCTGAAATAATGAACGGCGTCGGCCTTAAAAAGGCGGAAGCGATCGTTAGCTATCGTGAGCAAAATGGCCCTTTTACCCAGATCGAACAATTAACTGAGGTACCGGGAATTGGGGCTGCATTAGTTGAGCGCAATCTCTCTCGTTTAAAACTGTGACGTTCTCAAAATTGTGATGTTGGCCGCAGCCCTGTCGAGCACTTCCTCGGGGCTGTAAAGCTCTGCTAGGCTAGGTATCAGGTCATACCAGTTGTTGGTTTCGTCACAGGAGCATTAGCATTATGCAGACTTTCATTACTGTTCGTGGTTATCACATTGATGTTTATCAGCATGTTAATAACGCGCGCTATCTGGAGTTTCTGGAAGAGGCTCGTTGGCAATGGCTGGAAACGCTGCCTGCATTTGGCTGGATGCGTAGCAACAATATTGCTTTCGTGGTGGTGAACATCAATATCAACTATCGCAAGCCTGCCGTTCTCGGTGATGTGCTATGTGTTGATAGCGAATTACTACAGATGAATACGAAAAGCGGTGTGATCAGTCAGAAAATAACCCGAGTGTCTGATGAAAGTGATGTGGCGGATGCCACGTTGACGTTTGTCTGTATTGATTTATTGACGCAAAAAGCGCTGCCGCTGGAGGGAGAACTGCTGGAACACTTAAACGAGATTCGTCGTTAACATAAAGCAACATGCCGCTTCTGGACGAAGTGGCATGCTATTTTTACTTTGTGTAAAATTTTTGTGTGCCGAGGCTTCAGCGCAACCCGACTTTCAGCTTCAGTGACGCCATGACTGCCGCCGCGTCTTTTTGATATTGTTCGAGCCCATTTGCGCGTAAATGACAGGCGGCACACTGACCACATCCATCACCCTTGATGCCGTTATAGCAGGTTAGCGTGTGGTAACGCACGGTATCGAGTTGCTGGTAATAATCCGCCAGCGCCCAGGTCTCGGCCTTATTGAGCCACATCAGCGGAGTTTCAAAGCGGATGTCACGGGCAATACCTAAAACAATGGCCTGATTCAGAGCCTTTACGAATTCGTCGCGACAATCTGGGTAGCCGGAAAAATCGGTCTCACACACACCGGTAATGACGGCTTCTGCACCAACCTGATAGGCGTAGATAGACGCGAGTGTCAGGAAAAGAATGTTTCTTCCCGGAACGAAAGTGTTGGGAATGCCTTGTGCATTGGCGTCGTAATCAGGAACTGGGATGCTGTCGCGCGTTAGGCTGCTGGTGGCGAGTTCATTCAGTAAGCCGACGTCCAGAACTTTATGCGCCGTTGCCCCCAGTTTCTGGCTGAGTTCTTGGGCGACATCAATTTCCGCGCGGTGGCGTTGTCCGTAATCGAAGGTGATGCAGTGGACGTCATCATAATGTTGCAGAGCCTGAATCAGGCAGGTTGTGGAATCTTGTCCACCGCTAAAAACGACAACAGCACGCTTCATTCTTTTCACCTTAACACAACGTTAACCGCAAGACGTCTCTAACGCACTGCGGTGTAAAGTCGCTATGTTACCCGAAAACCACGCTAGCTGAAAAATAGCCTGGATTTAGCGCTGTGGCTGTGCGCTAAATACACCTGCCTCACGCCAGGCTGGGTTCTTGCATGATAGAGGACATCTTCGGGTTGTTTAGATCGCTGAGGTAAGGGCTAATATCGCCGATGTTTTTTTCTACCCAACTGCTGTTGTAGTAGGTGTCCAGATAGCGTTCGCCGCTGTCACATAACAGGGTCACAATTGCGCCTTTTTGGCCACGATTAACCATTTCTTTGGCCAATTGCAGCATACCCCAGACATTCGTGCCGGTAGAGGCGCCTGTTTTGCGGCCTAATACGCTTTCTAACCAGTACAGCGTTGCGATGCTGGCGGCATCCGGCACTTTGATCATGCTATCAATGACGCCTGGAATAAAAGAAGGTTCGGCACGTGGGCGACCAATACCTTCTATCCGACTGCCGCACGGGCCAATGATGGAACGATCCTGTTTCTGATAGCAGTCATAGAAGACCGAGTTTTCTGGATCGACGACGACCAGTTGCGTATCCAGCCCCTGATAGCGAATGTAGCGCCCGAGCGTGGCTGACGTACCGCCTGTACCGGCGCTCATCACAATGTAGTCTGGTACGGGGTGGGGTTCGCGAGCCATTTGGCGGTAAATGCTGTCGGCAATATTGTTGTTGCCACGCCAGTCGGTGGCGCGCTCCGCGTAGGTGAACTGATCCATATAGTGGCCGTTCATCTCTTGTGCTAGTTGTTCGGATGCGGCATAGATTTGTCCCGCTTGCTCAACAAAATGGCAGCGCCCGCCGTAGAACTCGATTTGCTCGATTTTTCTTTTTGCGGTACAGGACGGCATGACGGCAATAAACGGTAGGCCAAGCAAACGTGCAAAATACGCTTCTGATACAGCGGTGCTGCCAGATGATGCTTCGATAATTGGCGTACCTTCTTTAATCCAACCGTTGCACAGCCCGAAGAGAAATAAGGAGCGCGCCAGGCGATGCTTCAGGCTACCACTGGGGTGTGTGCTTTCATCTTTGAGATAAAAATAGATACCGGGGTAATCCGGCAGGGTCAGACGGATAAGATGCGTATCAGCCGAACGCTGAAAATCTGCTTCGATAGCGCTGACGGCATTTTTAACCCAGGCATTGGTCATGATGAAAACTCGGTTAGATAGTTATACGAATAGATTAACGAGTTTTCAGGATAAAAAAATTACCTTTTTATCTCTTTATGTTCATTTTAAGGGAATTATTTACTCTATACATGATTAATTTGGGGAAGGTTTTACCACTTCCCCCGCGAAAGCCGCTACCCAAAAAACATGGCGATGGCGGCTGCCAGTGCTACGAGAGCCATTAAAGCGAATGCCATGTTGATGGCACTAACGATAAAAGGGAATGCGATCGCTGTGATGCCAAGCATGGCTGCACTCATGCAAGATCTGGCCGACTCACGGCGAGCGAAGCCGAAAATGGCGAAAATCATCGCAAGGCAACCTAATACGGAGGTTGCTGTAATGACTAAGCGTTGTTCATTGAATGAGGATTTCGGTGGTGGTGTGGGGGCAGCTTTTCCTATTAGCCTATCCAATGTGGTGTCGCGAATGGAGACAATCTTCTCTGCGATTCGTTCTTCAATCGGCACTTCTGGCGTTGATGGTCCGGCCCAAAAGTAGGATACGGCAATGACTAATCCGATTGCGCCCAAAATCATACCTATCATACTGAATTTATTATTTTTATCTTTTTTCATCGTTTCGCCACTCCTGGTTGGCATAAAATACGTCATTGGTTAATACATAATGAATCGTACAAACTAATCTGGTTGCTTACTGTATTACCTTCTGTAAAGGTAATTAAATGCCATATTATACAATCTGTTATGTTTTTTCATTATCGAATGGTAACGTTTTTTCCTGATGCAACAAGAGAATGTTGCAGGCAATTTTTGCCGAAAATAACATTGCTTTTCTCTCTTAATCGCGGAAAGTAGGGAAAATTTTCTATGGATTGGCGCTATGTTGGGTAAAACATATTGGGTAAAACTATGCTGGATAAAATTGATCGCACACTGCTGAATATGCTGCAACAGGATTGTACGCTTTCGCTACAGACGCTGGCTGATGCGGTTAATCTGACATCCACGCCGTGCTGGAAACGTCTGAAGCGTCTGGAAGAGGAAGGGATCATCCGAGCCCGTGTAGCGCTGTTGGATAATGAACGTCTCGGGTTAGGGCTAACCGCGTTTGTCTTATTGAAGACGCAGCAGCACAATCGTGACTGGTATCAGACTTTCACTCGTATGGTATCCCAGATGCCGGAAGTGCTGGCTTTCTATCGAATGGCTGGCGAATACGATTATTTGATGCAGGTTCAGGTTGCTGATATGAAAAGCTATGATGATTTCTATAAGCGGTTGGTGAATGGTATTCCCGGTCTGGTAGATGTAACATCTAGCTTTGCTATGGAGCGAATCAAACATACCACGGCACTGCCTTTATCCCTGTGATTCACCCTGCATCCATCTTTTGTATAATCACTTTTCTGAGTCTGTCATGACCCATTTGGCTATTGGAATGAAAACCGCGTGAGACTGTTTGCTCAACTGAGTTGGTATTTTCGTCGTGAATGGCGACGTTATCTGGGTGCTGTCGCGCTCTTGATTGTGATCGCCGTCCTGCAATTACTGCCGCCTAAACTGGTCGGTGTCATTGTTGATGGCGTAACGCAACACGGCATGTCGATGGCCGAAATGATGAAGTGGATTGGCGTTATGCTGCTTACCGCCGTCATGGTGTATCTGCTTCGTTACGTGTGGCGAGTGTTCCTATTCGGCGCGTCATATCAGTTGGCCGTTGAGTTACGAGCAGATTTTTACCGCCAACTGAGTCGTCAACATCCTGCATTTTACCAACGCCACCGTACCGGCGATCTGATGGCGCGTGCGACTAATGATGTCGATCGCGTGGTGTTTGCCGCCGGAGAGGGCGTGTTGACGCTGGTCGATTCGATGGTGATGGGCTGTGCCGTGTTGGTGGTTATGTGTACCCAAATCAGCTGGGAGCTTACCCTGCTGGCGCTGCTTCCAATGCCGATCATGGCACTTTTCATCAAACGCTACGGTACTCAGTTACATAACCGTTTTAAAGCCGCCCAGGCTGCGTTTTCTTCGCTTAACGATCAAGCACAGGAAAGTTTGACCAGCATTCGGATGATTAAAGCATTTGGGTTGGAAAACTACCAATCCGCGCGTTTTTCACAGGTTGCAGCGGATGCCGGTGCGAAAAACATGCACGTCGCCCGAGTCGATGCCCGCTTCGATCCCACGATTTATATTGCCGTCGGGCTGTCGAATTTGTTGGCGATTGGCGGTGGTAGTTGGATGGTGATTAACGGTTCGATAACGTTAGGGTTGTTGACGAGTTTTGTTATGTATCTGGGATTGATGATCTGGCCGATGCTGGCGCTGGCCTGGATGTTTAACATTGTAGAACGCGGCAGTGCAGCATATAGCCGCATTCGTCAGCTACTTGCGCAAGAGCTTGTAGTGAAAGATGGTGAGGAACTACTGCCTGCCGAGAGAGGCGTGTTGGAGGTAAATATCTCCGCGTTTCGCTATCCGGATAATACTCGTGATGCTTTACAGCATGTTCAGTTTACGTTGGCTCCGGGCAAGATGCTGGGGCTATGTGGGCCGACCGGATCGGGGAAAAGTACGTTGTTGGCGTTAATTTTGCGTCATTTTGATAGCCAATCAGGAGAAATTCGCTATCACGATCGTCCATTAGACTCGATTCGGTTGGATGAACTGCGTAACCGCTTTGCCGTCGTGGGACAAATGCCTTTTTTGTTTTCGGATACGGTGGCACAAAACATTGCGCTGGGCCGGCCTGATGCCACGCAACAAGAGATTGAACAGGCGGCGCGGCTTGCGAGTGTCCATGACGACATTCTACGTTTGCCTAAGGGTTACCAGACTGAGGTTGGTGAGCGTGGTGTGATGCTCTCGGGCGGTCAAAAACAGCGGATTGCGATTGCGCGAGCGCTGCTGCTGGATGCTGAAATTCTGGTGCTGGACGATGCGCTGTCTGCGGTGGATGGGCGAACGGAGCACCAGATTTTACAGAACCTCAAAACATGGGGTGAAAAGCGGACGTTAATCATTAGCGCACATCGCCTGTCAGCACTAACCGAAGCGAATGAAATTGTGGTGTTGCAGCAGGGAAAAACCGTGCAGCGTGGCACTCACCGAACTCTGGCGGCAGAGCCCGGCTGGTATCGGGATATGTACCGTTATCAACAGCTGGAGGCGGCGCTGGATGATGTGCCGCAGTTGGAAGGAACGAAAAATGAATAGCCCTCAACAGTTTTGGCCAACTCTAAAGCGCCTGTTGGCCTATGGTTCTCCCTGGCGAAAACCGCTGATACAGGGCGTCGTGATGCTGTGGGTTGCGGCTATCGCCGAAGTCTCCGGTCCCGTGTTGGTAAGCTATTTTATTGACGACTTGGTGGCAAAAGGCCAGTTTCCGCTGGCGATTGCGGCTGGCTTGGCAATGGCCTATATCCTGCTGCAAATTCTGGCTGCCTCGCTGCACTATTTTCAGACGCTGTTGTTTAATCGGGTTGCGGTGGGTGTTGTTCAGCAACTGCGTATTGATGTGATGGATGCTGCTTTGCGTCAGCCGCTTAGCACATTTGATACACAGCCTGTCGGGCAATTGATTTCACGCGTCACCAATGACACCGAGGTGGTGAAAGATCTGTATGTCATGGTGGTGTCAACGGTATTACGCAGTGCGGCGTTGGTTGGTGCGATGCTGGTGGCGATGTTCAGTCTGAACTGGCAGATGGCGCTGGTTGCGCTGATGATTTTCCCCGCAGTTGCGACGGTCATGGTGCTTTATCACCGCTTTAGTACGCCGACAGTGCGTAAGGTTCGAGGCTATCTGGCAGACATTAACGATGGTTTCAATGAAGTGATTAATGGCATGGGCGTCATTCAGCAATTTCGTCAGCAGGCCCGCTTTGGCAAAAAGTTGGGTACAGCCAGCCATCAACATTATGAAGCGCGGATGAAGGCCTTGCGGCTGGAAGGTTTTCTGCTGCGGCCGCTGTTGAGCTTATTTGCCGCGATGGTGCTGTGTGGGTTGTTGATCCAATTTGGCTTTAGCTCGGCAGGGTCGGTTGGCGTTGGAGTTCTGTATGCGTTTATCAATTACCTTGGCCGTCTGAATGAACCACTGATTGAGCTTACCACCCAGCAATCGATGTTACAGCAGGCGGTCGTCGCGGGTGAACGTATCTTTGAGCTGATGGATGGCAAAAAGCAGACTTACGGCAATGACGAACGTCCTTTGGCTACTGGGCGCGTCGATATTGACAATGTCTCTTTCTCTTATGGCACAGAAAAACGTGTGCTACAGAATATATCGCTAACTATACCTGAGCGCGGTTTTGTCGCCTTGGTGGGGCACACCGGTAGTGGAAAGAGTACGCTCGCCAGCTTACTTATGGGGTACTACGCGCCGGATGAGGGTGAGATTCGGCTTGATGGCAGACCGTTGGAGACGCTCTCCCATGCCGTTTTGCGCCAAAATGTGGCAATGGTGCAGCAGGATCCTGTTGTGCTGGCGGAGTCCATGTTTGTGAATGTAACTCTGGGGCGTGATATCAGTGAAGAGGCCGTCTGGCGTGTGCTGGAAGTGGTGCAGCTTGCTGAACTGGTTAGTGATTTTCCTGAAGGATTACATACGCGCATCGGTGAACAAGGGAACAACTTGTCTACCGGACAAAAACAGCTGTTAGCGATTGCGCGGGTCTTGGTGCAAACGCCTAAAATCCTCATTCTTGATGAGGCAACGGCGAATATTGATTCTGGTACGGAGCAGGCGGTACAAAAGGCGCTACGCATCATCAGGGAGCAGACGACCTTGATTATCATCGCCCATCGGCTTTCGACTATCGTCGAGGCCGATATGATTATGGTGCTTCATCATGGGCAAACCGTTGAGCGTGGAACGCATGAGCAACTGCTGCAACAGCAGGGGCGCTACTACCAAATGTATCAATTGCAGTTGGCAGGAGAGGATCTCGCTGCAACCAGCACGGAATCATGCCCTGTGTAACACTCCCATTTGTAAAGTCGCGGTCTGCACCGTCTTGTGTGGTGCAGACCAACGGTCTGCGTATGCCTTCGCACCATCAGCAAGCATTGTGATTCTGATTTTTACCTGCTCTGCACTGAAAGTACTCTGTGTGCCCTAATTTGGTGCAATCATTGCCCCGAACTCTCCGTTACTTCTTTCCCTGTTAGTTTGCTTTTTGCGCTTTTCTATCTTTAATCACGTTCTCCTTCCTGATTTATGCCAGATAAATCATTTATGGCACACAGTTTGCTTTAATCATTACGTAGACCGACTTCATAGAGTGCTTAATCGAACAAGTGGCGGGCGAAAGCCCGAACGTAATGGCTAGGGGGAAGATAAATGAAACTGGTTACTGTGGTGATAAAACCATTCAAGCTGGAAGATGTACGTGAAGCGTTATCTTCTGTCGGCATCCAGGGGCTCACCGTCACTGAGGTGAAAGGATTTGGTCGTCAGAAAGGGCACGCGGAGCTATACCGCGGCGCAGAATACAGCGTTAACTTTTTACCCAAGGTAAAAATTGATATCGCGATTGCCGACGACCAATTAGACGAAGTGATCGACGTCATCAGCAAAGCCGCGTACACCGGAAAAATTGGTGATGGCAAAATTTTTGTCGCCGAGTTGCAAAGGGTTATCCGTATTCGTACGGGTGAAACTGACGAAGCCGCACTTTAACAACACCTAGCGTAGATACGTAAATAGGGATGGATGAAAATGAAAAAACGACTCTCTTCATTAGGTCTCGGTGTGGCGGCATTACTCCCGTCCTGGGCAATGGCTGCGACACCGACGATTGATAAAGCGGATAACGCTTTTATTATGATTTGTACCGCATTGGTACTTTTTATGACTATACCGGGCATCGCACTTTTTTATGGCGGCCTGATCCGTTCTAAGAACGTTCTGTCCATGATGACGCAAGTAAGCGTAACGTTCGCGATGGTCTGTATCCTGTGGGTGGTTTACGGATATAGCCTGGCGTTCAGTGAAGGTAACGCCTTCTTCGGTGGTTTCAGCACGTTTATGTTGAAAGGCATCGGGATTGAATCTATCAGTGGCACTTTCTATCAGTTCGTACATGTGGCTTATCAGGCTTCCTTTGCCTGCATCACTGTCGCGCTGATTGTCGGGGCGATTGCTGAGCGTATTCGTTTCTCTGCTGTGTTGATTTTTGTTGGGCTGTGGCTGACTTTCTCCTACCTGCCGATGACGCACATGGTCTGGGGCGGTGGTTATCTGGCTGCGGATGGCGCGTTAGATTTTGCTGGTGGTACGGTCGTTCACATCAACGCCGCGGTTGCTGGGTTAGTTGGTGCTTACCTGCTGGGTAAACGTGCTGGTTTTGGTAAAGAAGCCTTCAAGCCGCATAACCTGCCAATGGTGTTTATCGGTACCGCAATTCTGTATATCGGCTGGTTCGGTTTCAATGCGGGGTCAGCAGGTGCTGCGAACGGTATCGCCGCACTGGCTTTCTTGAACACGGTTGTCGCGACAGCTGCTGCGATTCTGGCATGGGTTGGCGGCGAGTGGTTGGTACGTGGTAAACCTTCTTTGCTGGGCGCGTGCTCTGGTTGTATCGCAGGTTTGGTGGCAATTACGCCAGCAGCGGGTACGGTTGGCGTGGGTGGCGCTTTGATCATCGGTCTGGCTGGTGGTGTTGCAGGTCTGTGGGGCGTTACCGTACTGAAAAGATGGCTGCGTGTGGATGACCCGTGTGATGTGTTCGGTGTTCACGGCGTGTGCGGTATCGTTGGTTGTATCCTGACAGGGGTATTCACATCGGCGTCGCTGGGTGGCACTGGCTATGCAGAAGGTGTGACTATGGCTCATCAGGTTTGGGTGCAGCTGTTCAGCGTGATTGTTTGTCTGGTGTGGTCTGGCGTGGTGGCATTTGTCGCCTTCAAGGTTGCGGATATGATCGTCGGTCTGCGTGTGCCTGAAGAGCAAGAGCGCGAAGGTCTGGACGTCAACAGCCATGGCGAGAGTGCTTACAACCAATAAGTAAGACAGTTTAAATACAGTGAACAGGCGTGGGGGGAACTCCATGCCTGTTTTGCTTTATGGCTAAAGTTATTCAAATTGCGTCGTTTTAGTTATGGAACGTCTGTCAGCAGATTTATTGCTGGCGGCGACGCATGACCCCTTCTTGCACGCTGGATGCAACCAATACGCCTTCCCGAGTATAGAATTGTCCGCGAACGAAGCCACGAGCGCCGGATGCGGACGTGCTTTCCACGGTATATAACAGCCAGTCATCCAACCGGAAATCACGGTGGAACCACATTGAGTGATCGATCGTGGCAACCTGCATACCCGGCTCCAAAAAGCCAACGCCGTGAGGCTGCAAGGCGGTGAGTAGGAAATTGCAGTCAGATGTATAGCCGAGCAGGTATTGGTGAATGCGCTTATCGTCCGGTAGTGGGCTGCTGGCACGGCACCAAACGTGTCGTACCGGCTTGTCCACTTCGCCCTTTAGCGGGTTATGAAATTTAACCGGGCGCATCTCAATCGGGCTGGCTTGAATAAATTTATCGCGAAAGCGGGGCGGCAAGAGATGCTGCATGTCTTGTGCGATTTCCTGCTCGGATTTCAGCGCCTCTGGCGGTGCGACATTTGGCATCATATTTTGGTGCTCAAACCCTTCTTCATGGCTTTGAAATGAGGCGGTCATATAAAAAATAGGACGACCATTCTGGATGGCACTAACACGGCGAGCGCTGAAACTGTTGCCATCGCGCAGATTTTCAACGTCATAAATAATCGGTTTCTGACTATCACCGGGTAACAAAAAGTAGCTGTGAAAAGAGTGAATGTTGCGCTCGACAGGAACGGTTTGTTTAGCAGCGG
The DNA here is from genome assembly GCF_000749845.1 of Pectobacterium betavasculorum. GTDB lineage: Bacteria > Pseudomonadota > Gammaproteobacteria > Enterobacterales > Enterobacteriaceae > Pectobacterium > Pectobacterium betavasculorum. The sequence continues at coordinate 79,545 of NZ_JQHM01000001.1, forward strand.
ACATGGCCTGGCCAACGACTTGCCCACCAAAGACCTGGCGCAGCCCTAAATCATCGCTTTGCCCGCGAAATAACCCTTCTTCGAGTTTCTCTAAATGCAGGAGGTCGAGAAGGTGTTGTAGTGATTGACTCATGGTATCGGCCTCAATGAATGCGGATGGCTGGTTATCTGTTTGTTTTATAATGTGTAAAATATTCGACTATGGTTTTTTATTGCAATAAATATGTGAATTTCAGGAAAATATCAGAATTTTGCACCATCATTAATGTGTTTATTGAATCATACTATTTATGAGTGCCGGTCTTCGATGCCGGTAGTCTGACAATAATAAAGGAGACTGACCGAATGAAATTATGGCATATCTTAGGCGGTATCACGTTGTCGATGACTCTGGCTGCATGTGCACAGAGGGATGATTATGGCGTTTCTCCTCAGACTGGCGCACCTGTCACCAGTGTTTCCTCCCAACGTCCGGCTGTTGCGATGCCGGCGGTAACCGGTACTGTGAATATTCGTCAGCGCATTGCGCTACCTCACAACGCGGTTTTGACCGTTACGGTGTCTGATGCATCTCTGGCGGATGCACCTTCAAAAGTGATTACTCAACGCGTGACGCGTACGGAAGGAAAGCAGGCTCCTTTCCAGTTCGAGCTACCATATAACCCGGCTGATATTCAGCCCAACGCGCGTATCTTACTCAGCGCAGCGGTTGCGATCGACAATCGTGTCGTCATGGTGACGGAAAACATCTTACCGGTCATTAGCAACGGGGTAAATAACGCCGATCTGGTGTTGGTGCCTGTCGCTTCAGTTCCCTTACCAGCGAAAAATCAGGGATCAATGATATCTAACCCAACGAGTCAGACTCCTCATATGCTCCAGGGGCAGCCTGAATCGCCATCTTTGGCTCCGCAGCCAGTCTGGTAATTTATCTGGATACGCGCCGTTATGGCGCGTATTGCCAGCGATATTTAGCAAGATCAATCTTGCCCTGACGATTGAAAATCACGCCTTCCGCCTGTAGTGCAGATTTCTGACGCATATAATCTCCACCAGACAGCGATATTTCGCCTTTACGATTGATTACCCGATGCCAGGGGAGTTTGCTGTCTTTCGGTAGACGTTTCAACACACCACCAACTTGTCTTGATGCTCTGGGCGAATCGGCAAGCTGCGCGATGTCACCATAGGTCGCTATTTTTCCATAGGGAATCGCCGCGACAATTTGAAAAATGCGTTGGCGAAAATTATCGTTTTCTTCTGACATCCGTGGATGTTCCTGCTGTTTCTAAATCGATTGAACATCATAGTGGCATAGTGAGGTGAGTAAGAAAACAACGGTTAGTATGGGTTAGCTTGCAATTGCCTATCTCATCGCCGATAATGCCCACCGCTTTGTGACACGCTGTAGTTATCATGCGCAACCTGTTATAAAGTCGTCAATGGAGGCCCTGTCGGTTCTCCCGCAACACTAACCTGTGGACTCGGTCAGATCCGGAAGGAAGCAGCCGCAGCAGGAGACGTGTGTGCCGGGATGTAGCTGGCAGGGCCTCCACCATTTCTGCTTCTCATAATCGCTATATCGTCAAACTATGACTTTTCCCTCTGCTCATAGACTTAATGCTTCTGTATACACTCGACGCTTTCGCATACATAAACTCAGTGTCATCATTCTTGGCTTAACAGACATCACACACCGCTCTCGATTTCTTCAGGGAGATTACTGCGTATCTTTACTTAGCGAGTAATAATTGCGGTAATTATTACGTCCTTTTTTCATCAAGGGATATACCATTAGTGATGTTATCTATTGATGCGATTGTTATAAATGATAATGGGGGAGAATAAGCATCTAGCGAGTGGGGTTTTTCATTTTTACTTAATATTAAAAATACAATTTGTTACAAGTATTACTTAATTAATGCATTAAAAATATAATAAAAACAAAGGCCGATAATATTATCGGCACAGTGTATTTAATGTCAGTTTTTGTATGTGTGCCGTGAGAAATTAACGTACGTATCGCCATACTGCGGTAGGGATTTTGTCGTAGAGTTTGTTCATTGTCAGTTCAGCCAGACGATGATCGGCTGCGGAAAAGAACATCTCCAGTTCATCATTGGAGAGCTCATACTTGTTTTTTTCAATAACACGTTCAAGAGTGTCAATGGTTGTGCATTTACGCAAACGCATCAAATAGTCGATTTTTTTCATAATGGCCTATGCAAACAGTACCTGGTGGTTAAAAAATATAAATAAATTATTGCTTAAGTTTTAGCAGGCGTACAGACGTTCTCCCCTGAGAACATTCCGAATAATTTTGCTTTAGACTTCTGCCAGCGCCGTAGTTCAGCATCATTAATACCATAGTTGCTAAACAAGACGTAGGTATCATCCAAATACTTTTCAACCTGCTCTGAAAGCTCACTTTCGTTAGGGTATTTTATTTTAAATGTGAGAATAAATGTAGCGATATGCTCAATAAGTTCATTTAATTGGAGATTGATCGCAGATGTTGGATCATTGACCCAGCCGTGACTGCTATCGCCTAACGTTGCTATGCTTTCATCACACAGATTCTCACATAAGAATCTGAGTTGGGCAATATCATAATGTTTTGGTGTGTACTCATCCATATCAATCCCTCCGTTAAGCCGTTATTCAGTGTTACTGCGGTTAACACCTGGTAAACAGGTAGACTGATGAAGCTTGCAAGATAAAGACATTAGCATTGTTTCGTATTCATGCTGTTACAGGTAATGCGTTGACGATGGTGATTTTCTCAGCAATGAATGAGACAACAAAGATTTTCTTACCTCCTACTATCTACTATGTCGCGAAATAGGGCTGGCGTAAATACCAACATATCATGACTTAACCTTAAGTATAGTTCTACCATGTTGGTTACGGTTACGTCATTCTATATATGACTATAGCAAAAGCGTTCGTAAAGTTCGCGGATAATAGATAAGGTTTTCATTGCTATTTATTTTGATTAAACCGCAAATTTTTTGTTGTAACAATGAGCATAGAATAAACTTGCTGCGGATTATTTAATTATTTATATCTAAAAATATGGGGAATAGCAGAAGCAATGCGAAGAGATTTTTCAGTTGATAAGTTGAATTGTCGTTCGTTATCTTATTGTTTCAGAAGTTTTTTTATGAAAATAATCCCGTACAGCCTTGTTAGTCACGCAACGAAGACTGTATCGGGATGAGCCAGAGAAAGATTAACCTTTTTTCTTTTTTCCGCCTTGTACGGCCTTAAAGCGCGGATTGGATTTACATATAACGTAAACACGTCCGCGACGACGGACTACTATACAATCTTTATGGCGATTTTTTGCTGAACGCAGCGAACTGAGCACCTGCATTTAATAACCCTCTTTGATTACTTGAAGAAGTTTCCGAAACGCTGCTGGAAGCGCGCCGTGCTGCCTTCTTTGGAATATTCTTTTTGCTTCCCGGTATAATAGGGATGCGATGCCGAAGAAACGTCAATGGTGACGTAAGGGTAGCTGGACCCCTCCAGGTCTATGGTTCGATCGGTTTTAATCGTTGATCCCGTCTTGTAATAAACATCCGCGCTGGTGTCATGAAATACCACCGTGCGATAGTCAGGATGAATACCTGCTTTCATAGCTGCCTCATTTGTTATGTTATAACATATCTATTATGTTGCGCTTTTTTGACATCAGGATCAACCATTATGTTGTTGCAAGGCCACAGCATTATCTAAGTCACTATAGAGGCGGATAAAGATGCAAACGGCACTGTGCTTGTTTGGTGAGAATGAGCTGACAGGAAAGGGCAGGAAAGTAAAAAAGGCCGCTAGGCGGCCTTTCAGAGCGTTGACAAACCTATTTCCTAAATGAAAACGGGAGTAACGGAATAGAAGAGTAAAGCGTTTGCGCCAGGGATGGCGCAAGCCGAGCGCGCAGGGATGTGTTTACAGCGTCTTTACGATCTATCCGTTACTCTCGCTCTACGGACTTTGTCAGCAACCTAAAAGGCCGCTATGCGGCCTTTTAGGGGAGATATCGATGGATGTTCAGCCTTAGTGTGCTGTTGTGTCGTCTACTTTCTTGCCAAAACGGCGGCGGACAACAACAAAGAACACCGGAACGAAGAAGATAGCCAGCACGGTTGCTGTAATCATCCCGCCCATTACGCCAGTACCAACGGCGTTCTGTGCACCGGAGCCTGCACCACTACTGATAACCAGCGGCATTACACCGAGGATAAAAGCAAGTGATGTCATCAGGATCGGACGCAAACGCATACGAACGGCATCAAGCGTTGCTTCTATCAGTCCTTTCCCTTCTTTTTCCATCAGATCTTTAGCAAATTCGACAATCAATATGGCGTTCTTCGCCGATAGCCCTATGGTTGTCAGCAGGCCCACCTTAAAGTAAACGTCGTTTTCAAGACCTGTCATATTCGCCGCAATCAACGCGCCGATGATCCCTAATGGAACAACCAGCATGACGGAGAACGGTATTGACCAGCTTTCATAAAGTGCTGCCAGACACAGGAACACGACAATCAATGAAATAGCATAGATTGCGGGCGCCTGGTTGCCTGATAACCGCTCTTGATAGGACATACCCGTCCATTCGTAACCGATACCTTGCGGTAATTGGGTAACGAAATTTTCCATCAATGCCATGGCTTCACCAGTACTCTTACCTGGAGCGGCTTCACCCTGTATCTGCATAGATGGTTGACCGTTATAACGCTCCAGACGCGGTGAGCCATATTCCCAGTGGCTCTGCGTGAATGCGGAGAATGGCACCATTTGCCCGTTACTACCGCGGATGTACCAGTTTTTGATGTCATCAGGCAGCATACGGAAAGGCGCGTCGGCCTGAACGTAAACCTTTTTCACACGACCGCGGTCAATAAAGTCATTCACATAAGATCCACCCAGCGTTGTTGCCAACGTAGAGCTGATATCCGACAGTGATACACCAAGCGCTTGTGCTTTTTCCTGATCGACATCGAGACGGAACTGCGGTGTATCTTCCATCCCGTTAGGACGAACTTGTACCAGTGTATCAGGGTGTTGTGCCGCCATGCCCAGCAACTGGTTACGGGCTTCCGTCAGTTTTGCATGCCCAAGGTTAGCCTGGTCAATCAGCTGGAAGTCGAAACCTGTTGCGGTACCCAGTTCGATAATCGCAGGTACGTTGGCCGCAATCACGATAGCTTCTTTATACTGGCTGAAGACCGCGTTAGCTCTGTCTGCAATCGCCTGCACTTTATTCTCTGCGCCGCTGCGTTCACTCCAGTCATTCAAGCTGGCGAAGGCCAAACCGGCATTCTGCCCACGGCCGGAGAATCCGAAGCCCGTCACGGTAAACACAGATTTGACGTTATCTTTCTCATTTTCGAGATAATATTGCGTCATTCTGTCCATGATTTTCTGGGTGTTTTCCTGTGTTGCACCTGAAGGCAACTGAACAATGTTCAGGAGAACCCCTTGATCTTCGTCTGGCAGGAAGGACGTTGGCAAACGTAGGAACAACAGTGCCAGACCCACAACAATCACCAGATAAATAACCAGATAACGGCCAGTGCTACGCAGGATATTCGCCACACTGTCGGTGTAGTGGTTAGTGCTCTTCTCAAACAGCCTGTTAAACCAGCCGAAGAAGCCTTTTTTCTCACCGTGATCGCCTTTGGCGATTGGTTTCAGCAGCGTCGCACAAAGTGCGGGCGTCAAAATCAACGCAACCAGAACCGATAGCACCATCGCAGACACGATGGTGATGGAGAACTGGCGATAAATTGCCCCTGTGGAACCACCGGTAAATGCCATCGGTACGAATACCGCAGACAGCACCAGCGCAATACCGACCAACGCGCCTTGGATCTGCTCCATGGAACGTTTGGTCGCTTCTTTCGGCGGCAGGCCTTCTTCCGCCATGACACGTTCCACGTTCTCCACGACGACGATGGCGTCATCCACCAGAAGCCCGATGGCGAGAACCATCGCAAACATCGTCAAGGTGTTAATGGAGTAGCCAAACGCGGAGAGGATTGCAAACGTCCCCAGCAAGACGACCGGCACCGCGATTGTTGGAATCAACGTGGCACGGAAGTTCTGCAAGAACAGATACATCACCAGGAATACCAGTACGATGGCTTCCACCAGCGTTTTCACTACTTCGTTGATTGAGATTTTAACGAAGGGCGTTGTGTCGTACGGGTAAACCACTTTCATGCCAGAAGGGAAGAACTCTTCCGCTTTGGTCAGTGCATCTTTTACAGCGGTTGCCGTATCCAGCGCGTTCGCACCTGTTGCCAACTTGATACCGATACCGGCAGCGGGCTGACCATTGAAACGTGCAATTGTGTCATAGCTTTCTGCGCCCAACTCAACACGGGCAACGTCTTTAAGACGAACCTGAGAGCCGTCAGCGTTAACCTTCAGCAGGATTTTAGAAAACTCCTCTGCTGAATTGAGTCGGGTCTGCGCAATGATTGACGCGTTCAACTGCTGGCCGGGAACAGGTGGCGCTCCCCCCAGTTGTCCTGCCGCGATCTGGTTGTTTTGGACTCTGATCGCTGCGGTGACATCACCTGAGGTTAACTGATAGTTATTTAGTTTGTTCGGATCCAGCCAAATACGCATGGCGTACTGGGCACCAAACAGCTGCGCGTCACCCACACCGGATGTGCGGCTGATTGGGTCTTTAACGTTAGCGGCCACGTAGTCAGCGATATCTTCCTGCGACATTTTACCGTCTTCACTAATGAAGGCGGCAACCATGAGGAAGCTGCTACTTGATTTCTGAACGTTAACCCCCTGCTGCTGTACTTCTTGTGGCAACAGCGGCATTGCCAGTTGCAGCTTGTTCTGCACCTGAACCTGCGCGATGTCCGGGTCGGTACCAGCGTCAAAGGTCAGCGTAATTTGGACCGTACCTGAGGAATCACTGTTTGAAGACATGTACATCAGGTTATCGATGCCGTTCATATTCTGTTCAATAACCTGCGTAACAGAATCTTGCAGTGTTGATGCATCGGCCCCAGGATAGTTTGCTGTTATTTCAATCGCGGGTGGCGCGATTGTTGGATATTGGGCAATAGGTAATTTAACAATTGCCAGCAACCCCGTCAGCATCACCATGATGGCGAGTACCCATGCAAAAATGGGTCGATCTATAAAAAACTTAGCCATGAATTGTACCGGCTCCTGTTAGAACGTCTTAAGACTTCGCGGGTTCTGCTGGCGCTTGTTGCGCCTGCTGATTTTCTGGAGCGACTTCTTTAGCCTTCACCTGCGCACCAGGTCTGATTTTTTGCAGACCAGTGACGATAACGCGATCGCCTGCTTTCAAGCCTTCGGTAACCAACCATTTGTCACCAATTGCTTTGCTGGTTTTAAGCGCGCGAGGTTCCACTTTATCGCCTTCCCCAACTACCATCGCTGTAGCCTGACCACGCGGATCGCGAGTGACTCCTTGCTGAGGAACTAACAACGCCGTTGGGTTAACACCGGAATCGAGACGAGCTCGTACAAACATACCGGGGAGCAGGTTATGCTGTGGATTTGGGAAAATAGCACGCAGCGTGATGGAACCGGTGGTTTCATCTACCGTTACATCAGAGAATTCCAATGTACCCGCTTGTGCATATTCGGTACCGTTTTCCAACAGCAGGCGAACATTCGCTTTGCCTTCACTCTGTTTCAGCGTGCCGCTTTCCAGCTCTCTCTTCAGTTGCAGGAAATCATTACTGGACTGTGTGACATCCACATAGATTGGATCAAGCTGCTGTACGGTCGTTAATGCCGTTGCCTGGCCAGTGGCCACTAATGCGCCTTCGGTCACAGTGGATTTACCCACGCGGCCTTCGATTGGCGAATTCACTTTGGTGTAGGCCAAATTGATTTGCGCCGTGTCAACGGCAGCCTTGGCAGCCTGAACCGCTGCATCAGCCTGACGAGAAGTGGCAACAGCCTGATCGTAATCTTGCTTGCTGACGTAGTTGGTGCCCAGCAGCGGTTTATAGCGGTTAACCGTCAGGCGGGCAATTTCTGCCTGAGCCTGAGCCTGAGCAAGTGAGCCTTTGGTACTATTATAGTTTGCCTGGTATGTCGCAGGGTCGATCTGATACAGCGATGCGCCAGCTTTAACGTCAGATCCTTCCACAAAGTTACGTTTGAGGATAATTCCGCCAACCTGTGGGCGAACCTCGGCAATGCGGTAAGCACTTGTACGGCCCGGCAGCTCGGTCATGACATTCAGTGCTTCTGTTTTCAACGTAACAATACCCACTTCAGGCATCTGCTGTGCGCCGCCTTGCTGATTGTTGCCGTCATCACATCCTGCGAGCATTAAGCCGCCAGAAAGCATCAGAACTGCCGCCAGAGGCGTTAGCCCTCTGTTTTTGTTCATAGATAAACCTCAAGTGTCCGATTTGAAATTGACCAATGGATCACAAGCTTAAAAACCCATTGCTGCTATAGTCTTATGTTCGTGCTATGTTACATACATACTTGAATGTATGTAAATCTTACTTTCCTTCAAATACAGCGATATGGCACGAAAAACCAAATTATTATGGCACGAAAAACCAAAAAACAGGCTCAGGAAACCCGGCGACAGATACTGGATACTGCGTTAAGAGTTTTCTCTGAGCATGGTGTGTCTGCGACTTCATTGTCTGACATTGCGACTGCTGCTGGTGTGACCCGAGGTGCTATTTATTGGCATTTTAAGAACAAAGCCGAAATTTTTGATGAAATTTGGGCGTTGGCAGAGTCAAAAATCAGTGAGTTTGAAATAGAGTATCAGACAAAATTCCCTGATAATCCACTCCGCGTGATGCGTGAATTATTGATTTATATGCTGCGTTTAACCGTTAGCGATACTCACTGGCGATCCATTATGGAGATCGCTTTTCACAAATGTGAGTTTGTCGGTGAAATGTTGCAATCATATAATGCACGCAAAGAGCTTTATCTTTCTTGCTATGTTGATATCGAAGAAAATCTGATTGAATGCATTCGTATGGGCATGTTGCCGATGGACATTCATCCCCGTCGTGCCGCGATTGCGCTGCGTGCCTACTTTTCCGGCGTGATGGAAAACTGGCTATTTATGCCAGAAAGTTTCGATCTCAACCAGGAGGCACCTGCGCTGGTGGATGCCTTTATCGATATGTTGCATTTTAGCCCTGCCTTACGCAAACCTGCTGAGTAAGTCGGGGGGCGCCCGCGTTAATACCTCTTGCCTTTAAGCGCTGAGCTAGTCGCTTTAAGAGGAAGATCTAGCGTCGTTTTTTTCTTGCGAGAGCTTTTTCTCAAAATCGTCCTGTACCATTGCCAGAGCGGCTAGTGCGATACGGGGTTCGATGTGGTTTTCTTCCAGCAGCATAATCAAATCAACCGCCAGCTTGACTTCGGGCGGGGCGTTTTCAAGTGACATGATCCGTTCCTCTTCATTTCTCGGCGAAGCCGCCGCGCTACAAGCCTTGTTCCCGACGTTCTATCTGACGCTCCAGGCGTGACAGCGCCTGACGGCAACGTGACAAGCGTCCTTCCAGCGCGGCCAGCTCTTTTTGCAGCCGCTGTTGCTCGCTGAAGAGCGTCTGTGTAATGAGCAGGCTTTCTCTATCCTGAATCATGGAAAGCAAGCGGCGTTCATAATCCTGATGTTCCGCCAGTTTGTGATACACATCTTCCTGCCGTGGGGCTGCATTTTGCTCCTGCCTGCGTAATGACTGCGTTGCCAGCTCACGCTGCAATGCGGCTATCTGGCTAACCAGCTTTTCAGCCAGAAAAGCCACGCGATCGGTGCGCTGTTCGGCGACCAGCTGTTTTATTGCATGCAGGTTTTGTTCAACTTCGGCGCGATAGTCACGTAGCCGAGTGCCGTAGCTGCTAAAAAGCTGACGATCAAAGCGCGATTGCGGTACTGCTTTATCCGCCAGCGGTTCAAGCTCTTTGGCCAGCGTGTTAATTTGTTGTTCAAGCGCCTGCAACAATTGATGCGTATTCACTTTTTTCCCTTACGGTGAGGCTGATGATTTAGCAAGCCGCCTTTGTGTAGTGTTGCAGCGCGTGGTATATCGCCTAACTAGCCTACGTCGCTTTATGTACTGCATGAGGATATCTTAACTAATTCATCGGACAAGGTGGTGATAAAGTGTGATGGACATTGTCGTAGACAACGCAATATTGAGTAGACCAAAAATATTGGTAGTGAACAAAGCGTAAAGGTGAATATGTATCGCGTGTTGCTGATTATACTGGGATGGGTTTCCGTTGTGCTGGCAACGTTAGGTGTCGTGTTACCCTTATTACCGACTACACCGTTCTTGTTACTAGCCGCTTGGTGTTTTGCCCGCTCCTCTCCGCGTTTCCATGACTGGTTACTGTACCGATCCTGGTTTGGCAGCTATCTGCGCCATTGGCAACAACATCGGGCATTGCCGCCAGGAGCTAAGTGGAAGGCTGTCACCATGATTCTGCTGACGTTTGCGCTTTCGCTCTGGTTGGTCAAGCTGGTTTGGGTCAGGATTTTGTTGTTGGTCATTTTGACTATTTTGCTGACCTTTATGCTTCGTTTACCCGTGATTGATCCAGAACAACAAACACAGGGCGCGGATCCGAAAAGATAGCGCAAGGCGGCCTACGTGACGGGTATACAAAAAATATCCACCCAGAGTGCGGATGGTTGCATTTATCCGTCACTTTGACTAGATTTGAGCGTTTTCGTGCGCGGGTCGCCATTTTCCTCTTTGTCATAATGCTTATTCATCGCATCATGCGATGGTGAAAGCCTTGTGGCGACCGGCATTTGTATGTTCAGAACGTTTTATCAGGCACAACTATGATGACCGTAACAGCGCAGCAGCAGGCAGAATTAATTAAAAACAGTATTAAAAGCATCCCTGATTATCCGAAGCCGGGAATACTGTTCCGTGATGTCACCAGCCTGCTGGAAGATCCTGTGGCCTATGCGGCCAGTATTGAGATGCTGGCGAGCCGTTATCGCAACATCGGCGTGACGAAAGTTGTCGGCACGGAAGCGCGTGGTTTTCTGTTTGGTGCACCTGTTGCTCTGGCGCTGGGGGTGGGTTTTGTTCCCGTGCGTAAACCGGGCAAACTACCACGTCCAACGATCAGTGAAAGCTATGAACTGGAATACGGTTCAGATACGTTAGAAATTCATGCTGATGCGATCTCTGCTGGTGATAATGTGCTGGTGATTGACGATCTGCTGGCAACGGGCGGTACGCTTGAGGCCACGGTGAAATTGATCCGTCGTCTGGGCGGCACGGTCAATGATGCCGCTTTTATCATTAACCTGTTCGATCTGGGTGGCGAGCAACGCCTGACTGAGATGGGTGTGACCTGCTATAGCCTGGTTGACTTCCCCGGGCATTAATCATAACAGTCTCGCCGATAACGGCGTGGCTGTGTTAGCATGATCGCCTCAATAACTCGACTGTTGCGGTATTGATGAGCTATCAGGTTCTTGCCCGTAAGTGGCGTCCCCAAACGTTTACGCAAGTTGTCGGTCAGGAACATGTCCTGACCGCGTTGGCTAACGGCCTTGCCCTAGGTCGAATCCATCACGCTTATTTGTTTTCTGGCACCCGCGGTGTCGGAAAGACGACGATTGCCCGTTTGCTGGCAAAAGGGCTGAATTGCGAGCAGGGCGTGACGGCAACGCCGTGCGGCCAGTGTGATAACTGTCGAGAAATCGAACAGGGCCGTTTTGTCGATTTGATTGAAATCGACGCCGCATCTCGTACTAAAGTCGAAGACACGCGCGATCTGTTGGATAACGTGCAGTATGCCCCTGCGCGTGGGCGATTCAAGGTGTACTTGATTGACGAAGTACACATGTTATCGCGCCACAGCTTTAATGCGTTGTTAAAAACGCTGGAAGAGCCACCTCCGCACGTCAAATTCCTGTTGGCGACCACCGATCCGCAGAAGCTGCCGGTGACCATTCTGTCGCGCTGTCTGCAATTTCACCTCAAAGCGCTGGATGTCGAACAGATTCGTGCGCATTTGGAACACGTATTACAGGCGGAAAATCTCGTCAGTGAACCGCGTGCGCTGCAACTCTTGGCTCGTGCTGCCGATGGTAGCCTGCGTGATGCCCTGAGTCTGACCGATCAGGCGATTGCCATGGGGCAAGGGCAGGTGACAACCGTTTCAGTCAGTCAAATGCTAGGCACGCTGGACGATGAACAACCGCTGGCGCTGATTGAAGCGTTGGCGAAAGGCGATGGCGCACAGGTCATGTCGCTGCTCGATCAGGTTGCGGCACGGGGCGTGGACTGGGAATCGTTATTGGTAGAAACGCAGATGCTGTTACACCGGATTGCGATGGTCCAACTGCTGCCTGCGGCGTTGGGTGATGATTACGCTGCGGTCGAAGCGCGTATGCGAGAGTTGGCGCGTGCGCTGCCACCGGCAGACGTGCAGCTTTACTACCAGACGATGCTCATTGGCCGCAAAGAGCTGCCTTTTGCGCCAGATCGTCGGATGGGCGTTGAAATGACGCTACTGAGAGCGTTGGCGTTTCATCCCAGCCAGATTATCGCTGAACCTGTAGCGCCCGCTCCGGCGGCACAAGCGCCTGCTATTCAACCCGCGATGGCGCAACCCGTTGCCACGGCACAGGCGAGGGTTCATTCGCCAGCGCCGCAGCACAGTGAGACTCAGGCTGATGTGTTGGTGCCGTCTTATTCTCCCGAACCGCCGATGGATGCCTCCGCGTATGCACCGCCGTTAGGGGAACCAACTGCTACGGTCGGTTCTGCGGATCAGCATAGTGAGAGCGAACTACCTGATACGACTTCTCAACTGTTACAGGCGCGCAGTCAGCTCCTGCGAAAACAGGGGAATACGCCACCAAAAAAGGCTGAACCGGCAGCGTCTGACAACACGCGGCCGGCAACCTCAGCGCTGGAGCGATTGGCTTCGGTGACTGAGCGCAGCATTCAACGGCAAAACGCGAAAACCTCTCCCTCCGAGTCTAAAAAGCCGGAAGCGTACCGTTGGCGGGCGCAGAATAAAGTCGAGGAAGAGAAGGTCGATGTGACGACGCCAAAAGCGCTGCGTTCGGCGTTAGAGCACGAAAAAACGCCGGAACTGTCGGCACGGCTGGCGGAAGAGTCATTGGAACGGGATCCTTGGGCGGCGGAAATCCATCGCCTGACGCTGCCAAAGCTGGTACAACAGCTGGCACTCAATGCGTTTAAAGAAAGTGAAGAGGCAGGCAAAATCCATCTGCATCTACGTTCCTCTCAGCGGCATCTGAATTCGCCTGCGGCACAAAAGACGCTGCTTGATGCATTGACGGCCTACTATGGGCATCCTGTAGAATTACTGATTACTGAAGACGACAACCCGGCGGTGCTAACGCCGCTGGAGTGGCGTCAGGCGATATATGAAGAGAAACTGGCGCAGGCGCGTCAGTCAATTCTGGCCGATACGACGATTCAAACGCTGCGGCGTTTCTTTGATGCGGAACTGGACGAAGAAAGTATCCGCCCTGTTTAACCGCTGCGAATGTGCAGCCCGACGTGATAGAGAGAAAACTATGTTTGGTAAAGGTGGAATTGGCAACCTGATGAAGCAAGCCCAGCAGATGCAGGAAAAAATGCAGCAGATGCAGGAAGAAGTGGCAAATCTGGAAGTCACGGGCGAATCGGGCGCAGGTCTGGTGAAAATCACGATTAACGGTGCACATAACTGCCGTCGTGTAGAGATCGATCCAAGCCTGATGGAAGACGACAAAGAGATGCTGGAAGATCTGATCGCTGCGGCGTTCAATGATGCTGCTCGTCGCATCGCTGAAACGCAGAAAGAAAAAATGGCATCGGTTTCCAGCGGTATGCAATTGCCGCCGGGCTTCAAGATGCCGTTCTAATGCAGACCAGTCCGCTTCTTGAATCATTGATGGAAGCGCTGCGCTGCCTGCCGGGCGTTGGGCCCAAGTCGGCGCAGCGCATGGCGTTTCAACTGCTGCAACGTAACCGCAGCGGCGGTATGCGTTTGGCGCAGGCGTTGACGCGGGCGATGTCCGAAATCGGTCACTGTAGCGATTGTCGGACATTCACCGAGCAGGACGTTTGTGCGATTTGTTCGAATCCGCGTCGACAGCAAAATGGGCAAATTTGCGTTGTAGAAAGCCCGGCTGATATTCATGCGATTGAACAGACGGGGCAGTTTGCCGGTCGTTACTTTGTGCTGATGGGGCACTTGTCTCCTCTGGATGGTATTGGCCCGGACGATATCGGATTGGGGCGGTTGGAAGAACGCCTGCAAGTTGAGTCGATCAGTGAAGTCATTCTGGCTACCAACCCCACGGTTGAAGGTGATGCCACGGCGAACTATATCGCTGAGCTCTGCGCGCAACACGGCGTGATGGCCAGCCGCATTGCACACGGTGTGCCTGTCGGCGGTGAGCTGGAAATGGTGGATGGTACAACGCTTTCCCATTCTCTGGCGGGGCGTCAGCCCTTCAGGTTTTAATCTGTCGGCTGTCAGGCTACTCTCTGGCAGCCACAGTCTTCTTTTTTCTCCCACCATTTTCGTGATTCGCTGAAATTTACCCCTTGAAATCATCTTGGTTTATCCCCACCTGCTACTTATCGTCAGTTTAATCAGCCTGAATAATATTAGGATTGAGGTAAGCAACAATGAGTATGAAAGGCCAAGAAACTCGCGGGTTCCAGTCCGAAGTAAAGCAACTTCTGCATTTGATGATTCATTCGCTTTATTCCAATAAAGAAATTTTTCTGCGTGAATTGATCTCCAACGCCTCCGATGCGGCAGACAAGTTACGTTTCCGTGCGCTGTCTACGCCAGAGCTGTATGCGGGCGACGGCGACCTGCGCGTACGCGTCTCTACGGATAAAGAAAAACGTACTCTGACGATCTCTGATAACGGCATCGGCATGAGCCGTGACGAAGTCATTGATAATCTGGGTACGATTGCAAAATCCGGCACTAAGGCTTTTCTGGAATCCATGGGTTCCGATCAGGTTAAAGATAGTCAACTGATTGGCCAGTTCGGTGTAGGCTTTTACTCCACCTTCATCGTCGCGGATAAAGTGACTGTACGTACCCGTGCTGCGGGTGCAAGTGCCGAGCAGGGCGTGTATTGGGAGTCGGCTGGCGAAGGTGATTACACCATTGCAGACATCACCAAAGACGATCGCGGAACGGAAATCACTCTGCATTTGCGTGAAGGTGAAGACGAGTTTCTGGATGACTGGCGCGTGCGTTCCGTTATCAGTAAATATTCCGATCACATCGCGCTGCCAGTAGAAATCGAATCCCAGACAGAAAGTGAAGAAGAAGGCGGTGAGTCCACTGTTAGTTGGGAAAAGATTAACAAGGCACAAGCCCTGTGGACGCGCAGTAAATCTGAAGTCAGCGATGATGAGTACAACGAATTTTATAAACACATCTCCCATGACTTTACCGATCCGCTGAGCTGGAGCCACAATCGTGTAGAAGGTAAGCAGGAATACACCAGTCTGCTCTATATTCCGGCTCGTGCGCCGTGGGATATGTGGAACCGCGATCATAAACACGGCCTGAAATTGTATGTTCAGCGCGTCTTTATTATGGATGATGCTGAGCAGTTCATGCCGAATTACCTGCGTTTTGTGCGTGGCCTGATTGATTCCAACGATCTGCCGTTGAACGTTTCTCGTGAGATTTTGCAAGACAGCCGTGTGACGCAGAACCTGCGTAATGCGCTGACTAAACGTGTGCTGCAAATGCTGGACAAACTGGCGAAAGACGACGCGGAAAAATACCAAACGTTCTGGCAACAGTTTGGTCTGGTGCTGAAAGAGGGGCCAGCGGAAGACGGTAGTAACCGTGAAGCGATCGCGAAACTGCTGCGCTTTGCCACCACGCAATCCGACAGTTCCGCGCAGACAGTGTCGCTGGAAGATTACGTTAGCCGTATGGTGGAAGGTCAGGACAAAATCTACTACATCACCGCAGACAGCTATGCGGCAGCGAAGAGCAGCCCGCACCTGGAGCTGTTCCGTAAGAAAGGTATCGAAGTCTTGCTGTTGTCCGAGCGCATTGACGAATGGATGATGAGCTACCTGACCGAGTTCGATGGCAAATCCTTCCAATCTGTCAGTAAAGCGGATGACACGCTGGATAAACTGGCTGATGAAGAAAACGATGCGCAGAAAGAAGCACAAAAAGCGCTGGAGCCGTTTGTTGAGCGTGTGAAAACGCTGCTGGGCGAACGCGTTAAAGATGTGCGCTTCACGTACCGTTTGACCGATACGCCTGCGATTGTTGTGACAGATGCCGACGAGATGAGCACGCAGATGGCGAAACTATTCGCCGCAGCAGGCCAGCAAGCGCCGGAAGTGAAGTACATCTTTGAACTGAACCCGGAGCACGCGTTAATTAAACGTGCAGCTGACGTTTCTGATGAGGCTGAATTTGGCGAGTGGGTTGAACTGCTGCTGGATCAGGCTTTGTTAGCCGAACGCGGAACGCTGGACGATCCAAATCTGTTCATTCGTCGAATGAATCAGCTATTAAGTGCCTGATATTGATCTCCTTCAGACCCCGGTTCCTGCCGGGGTCTCCCCCGATTTTTATGCCTCGCTCCTCTGATGAGGCTTTCTTCGTCTACACTGAATCGCAATATTGTGCAGGCGGAAAACCATATTTTTAGGTATCTGACTTTTTTTCATCTGCCTACGCGTTGCTGAAGCGAGCCCGTTCCTTGAGCATAAGCGTCTGGAATGGTATGGTTCAGCGTTTTCAAATTTATTTTATAAATATTACATAGCAAGGGGATTTACGCGATGCGTATTATTCTGCTGGGCGCTCCGGGCGCAGGCAAAGGTACTCAGGCTCAATTCATCATGGAAAAATACGGTATTCCGCAGATTTCCACGGGTGACATGCTGCGTGCAGCGGTAAAAGCCGGTACTGAATTGGGCAAGCAGGCTAAAGAAATCATGGACGCGGGTAAGCTCGTTACTGATGAACTGGTTATTGCTCTGGTTAAAGAGCGCATCTCACAGGACGATTGCCGTAACGGTTTTCTGCTGGATGGCTTCCCACGCACCATTCCGCAGGCTGATGCTATGAAAGATGCAGGCATCAATGTGGATTACGTTATCGAATTCGCCGTTCCTGATGAACTGATCATCGATCGTATCGTTGGCCGTCGCGTGCATGCGGCATCCGGTCGTGTTTATCACGTAAAATTTAATCCGCCTAAAGTTGAAGACAAAGACGATGTGACAGGCGAAGACCTGAGCATTCGTAAGGACGATCAGGAAGATACCGTGCGTAAGCGTTTGGTTGAGTACCATCAGCAGACTGCGCCACTGGTTTCTTACTATCAGAAAGAAGCTGACGCAGGCAATACGCGCTATTTCAAAGTGGAAGGTACGCGTAAAGTGGAAGAAGTTCGCGCAGAACTGGAAACCATTCTGGGCTGATTTTTCTAAGCGAATTATACTCTATCATCTGAATGCCAGACGACTGTCTGGCATTTTTTTGTTCTGAAATGCTTGTTTGCTTCTTTTTCTCTATTGATAGCATCGGCGTTACCCCTGCTATCTACCCGTATTTGTTTAGCTTTTTTTCGCTACAATATACCCGTCATACTTCAAGCTGCATGTTCGTTGGCTTCTCTTGCTCACCCTAGTCACTTACTTGTGTAAGCTCCTGGGGACTCGTGCGGTCGCCGCCTGCCTGCAACTCGAATTATTTAGGGTACAAGAATCTGATGTTACGCACTGGCGGGCTGCAAGAAAGCCTGCTTCTCCATAAAAGGAAGACGGCGATGAAACAAGAGAAATACGGTGTGCTGATGGTGAACTTAGGGACGCCCGATGCCCCGACGCCGCAGGCGGTGAGACGTTATCTGGCTGAGTTTCTGAGCGACCGACGCGTAGTGGATACGCCGCGTCTGCTATGGTGGCCGCTGCTGCGCGGCATCATCCTGCCAACGCGCTCACCACGAGTGGCTAAGCTTTATCAATCGGTCTGGATGGAAGGCGGATCGCCGCTGTTGGTGATTAGCCGTCGGCAGGAGCGGGCGCTGGCCGCGCGCATGCCAGAAACGCCTGTTGAGCTGGGGATGAGCTATGGTTCGCCCAGTTTGCGTTCAGCGCTGGATAAGTTATTGGCACAGGGGGTAACGCAACTGGTGGTCTTGCCCATGTACCCGCAATATTCCTGCTCAACAACCGCTGCCGTGTGGGATGGGCTTGCTGCGCAACTGCGTGATAATCGTCAACTACCTGCGATTCGTTTTATCCGTGATTACGCTGAACATCCTGCTTATATTGCGGCGTTAAAGCATCGTGTTGAGCAGTCTTTTGCTGAACATGGCGAACCGGACAGATTGGTGATTTCTTATCACGGAATCCCGGTGCGTTATGCCAATGAAGGGGATGACTATCCGCAGCGCTGTCGGGCGACCACAGAGGCGCTGATTGCCGCGCTGGGGCTGCCGGAAGGCAAAATAATGATGACTTTCCAGTCTCGTTTTGGCCGTGAGCCTTGGCTGACGCCGTATACGGATGAAACTATGAAAGGGCTACCTGCGCAGGGAGTCAAACACATTCAGATTATGTGCCCCGGTTTTGCCGC
Organism: Pectobacterium betavasculorum; assembly: GCF_000749845.1. Lineage (GTDB taxonomy): Bacteria > Pseudomonadota > Gammaproteobacteria > Enterobacterales > Enterobacteriaceae > Pectobacterium > Pectobacterium betavasculorum. The sequence goes on from NZ_JQHM01000001.1 coordinate 98,178, forward strand.
TGACTGTCTGGAAACGTTGGAGGAAATTGAAGAACAGAACCGTGAAATCTTCCTGCACGCTGGCGGAGAGGCATTCCACTATATTCCTGCACTCAATGACGATCCGCTGCACATCGATCTGTTGGAACAGTTAGTTGGAAAAGCCGAGTAGGGAAGAGATTGTTTTTGTCTGGCGGTGCTTGACGGCATTGTTCCTACACCGCACTAGTGTAAAAAATGGCGGGCATAATGTGCCCGCCATTTTTTTATTCAGCCTGTAGCGGCTTAGATAGGGCATGCCTGAGGTGTTGGTGGGATTTCCTCAAGCTTCAACAGCGTGATCATGCTGTTGGCGATTTCCCGCTCGCCCATTACCACTTCATTGGCACCGTGCTCGGTAATGTAGCTGACTTCATCGTCATAGTGCGCGCGGGCAATAATCTCCAGATCGGCGCGCTTCTCACGAGCCGCAGCGACGATTTCCCCTGCCTCATAGCCGTTCGGAATTGTCAGTAATAACCAACGAGCGCAGTCCAGACGAGCAATATCCATGATTTCAGGCTTGGTAGCGTTACCCAGTACCGCTTTAATACCCTGTTCACGTAGGGCATCGACGCGTGTACGTGAATTCTCAACCACGACGACGGGAATACCGGCTTGATGCAATTTAGCGCCGATGAGGCTACCCACGCGACCATAGCCGACCAGCAGGGCGTGATTGCACATATCAACAGGAATCTGTTTCTCTTCTTCTATCGCTTCTTCCACGATCTGCTCTTCTATGGTTTCGTGCTTCGCAAGATAGCGTTCAAGCAGCGTAAACAGCAGCGGGTTTATCATAATGGAGAGGATGGCACCAGCCAGTACCAGATTTCTTCCTTCTTCAGACAGCAGCCCCAACACAATGCCGAGCCCGGCCAAAATAAAGGCAAACTCACCGATCTGCGCCAGACTCGCCGAAATCGTTAACGCTGTCCGTTTTGAGTGACCAAAGAGGCGAACCAGCACGAAAGCGGCCGCTGATTTACCGAATACGATAATGGCCAGAGTGATCAGCACAGAAATCGGGTCATTCAGCAGAATCATCGGATCAAACAGCATACCGACAGAAACGAAGAATAGTACGGCAAAGGCATCGCGTAGCGGCAGCGTATCGTGAGCCGCACGCTGGCTGAGCTCAGATTCGTTCAATACCACGCCAGCGAAGAATGCGCCCAAAGCAAAGGAGACATCAAACAGTTTCACTGCGCCAAAGGCGATACCCAGAGCCATCGCTAACACTGCCAGCGTGAAAAGCTCGCGTGAGCCGGTGCTGGCGCTTTTTGCCAACACCCACGGCACCAGACGGCGACCGACCACAATCATCAGGGTGATAAACGCAATGACTTTACCGATAGTCCAGGCTAAATCAGTCAGCAGTTTGCTGGTATCGGCATGTTCAGACCCGATCATGTCGCCGAAGGCGGGCAGCAGAACTAACGTGAGCACCATCGCCAGATCTTCTACGATTAGCCAGCCGATGGCAATTTGACCACGCTGACTATCAATAAGCTGGCGTTCTTCCAGTGCACGTAGCAGCACCACGGTACTGGCGGTGGACAGGCAGAGGCCAAAAACCAGGCCGCTCGCCAGGCTCCAGCCCAACATGGCGGATAACCCCATTCCAAGCAGCGTTGCCACGGCAATCTGGGCTATCGCTCCGGGAATGGCTATGGACTTTACCGCCATGAGGTCTTTCAGCGAGAAGTGCAGGCCGACGCCAAACATCAGCAGAATTACGCCAAGTTCAGCCAGTTCTGATGCTAATGAGGTATCGGCAACAAAGCCGGGGGTAAAAGGACCGACAAGCACGCCTGCGGTAAGGTAACCAACAAGGGGAGAGATACGCAGGCGGTTTGCCAGAATGCCAAGGAGGAAGGCAAGAACCAGCCCCCCAGCGATAGTAGAAATTAGCGGTGTTGCAGCATGCATCCCAACTCCTTGTGCCATAGGTGAAACGTAATTGAGCGGATTTACCCTTCTTGCCTTGAAGCTACAGCATGGTTAGCGGCGTTTACGTACCCTTATCACTCTTATTATGTACTGAAAAGCGGATTGGGTTTCGTTCGTTTGCTGTCTGGCTGCAACGCCAATTATTCTGGGTATACACAAATTCTATTGCATATAGCGAAATGTTGCTTAGGTAAAAGTAGTATTTTATGAAAAATATCAGTTTACCCAACTAAAAATAGTGTAACACAGATTTAAGGGTGGTTTCTTACGATAAGCATTGATAAACATGCGTAATTATTCTGATGGTACGATGTTCTTGACTGTAATGCCTCGCTGCTTTTCTGTGTGTTCAGCGAAATAATTTTATCTACCCACATAAAACCCCGGAAAATAGAGGATAAACGGTGTGATGCTGGGTTATTCCGCTGAAGCATCCATATTAACAAGTGTTCGTGACGGCACGACGACAGCACCGTGTCGGTGAGCTATCACTATAGCTGCTATAGCTCATCTAATTTTGTTGGCTATCGCTCATTGCTGACGGGCTGCGTGAATGTGTTTCGCGCATTGTTCATCATGCTGTGATAATTTGTGTGGTGAATTTCTCGGTGGTTCCACTGAGTCTTTAAAATAAACGGAGATTTATCATGCGCTTTTCAATAAAAGCTCTGGGATGTGCAATGGCAGTTTCGCTGGCACTAACCCCTGTTATGTCAATGGCTTGGGAAAAAGACAAAACATACGCCATCACTATTTTGCATACGAATGACCACCATGGTCATTTCTGGCATAACGATCACGGCGAATATGGTTTGGCGGCGCAAAAAACGCTGGTCGATCAGATTCGTCAGGAAGTCGCGGGCAAAGGAGGCAGCGTCTTACTGCTTTCCGGCGGTGATATTAATACTGGCGTGCCTGAATCCGATTTGCAGGATGCTGAGCCAGATTTCCGTGGTATGAATATGGTTGGCTATGATGCGATGGCGCTCGGTAACCACGAATTCGATAACCCACTGTCTGTCCTGCGTCAGCAGGAAAAATGGGCAAAATTCCCGCTGTTATCGGCTAATATCTACCAAAAAAGCACCGATCAGCGTTTGTTCAAGCCTTATGCGCTGTTCGACAAGCAAGGTGTGAAAATCGCAGTTATCGGCCTGACAACGGACGATACGGCCAAATTAGGCAATCCTGAGTATTTTACCGATATCGAATTCCGTAACCCTTCGACAGAAGCGAAGCAGGTTGTTGAGCAATTGCGTAAGAGTGAAAAGCCGGATGTGATTATTGCCGCGACGCACATGGGGCACTATGACGACGGTAATCATGGCTCTAATGCACCGGGTGATGTCGAAATGGCGCGTAGCCTGCCTGCCGGATATCTGGACATGATTGTCGGCGGTCACTCGCAGGATCCGGTCTGTATGGCGCAGGAAAATAAGAAACAGGTGGATTATGTGCCGGGCACGCCTTGCGCACCCGATCGCCAGAACGGCACCTGGATTGTTCAGGCGCATGAGTGGGGTAAATATGTGGGTCGTGCTGATTTCACATTCCGCAATGGCGAATTGAAACTTGAGCATTATCAGTTGATCCCGATTAACCTGAAGAAAAAGGTAGAGAAAGACGGCAAAACCGAACGTGTTTTCTATACGCATGAAATCACGCAAGATTCCGATGTTATGAAAATGCTGACGCCGTTCCAGGAAAAAGGGCAGGCGCAGTTGGGTATCAAGATTGGTAGCGTGAAAGGTAAACTGGAAGGCGATCGTAATCAGGTGCGTTTCCGTCAGACCAATCTGGCGCACGTGCTGTTGTCAGCTCAGCTTGAGCGTGCAGGAGCTGATTTTGCCATCATGAGTGGCGGTGGTGTCCGTGACTCGATTGAGTCGGGTGACATCACTTATAAAGATGTACTGAAAGTTCAGCCATTTGCCAATACGTTGGTTTATGTCGATATGAAAGGCAGCGACGTTGAGAAATATTTGGCCGTCGCGGCTAATAAGAAGGTGGACTCCGGTGCCTATGCGCAATTCCTTAATGTCAGCCTGACGGCAGACGGGCAGGGTGTGCAGAACGTGAAAATCAAAGGTGAACCGTTGCAGGCAGATAAAGTTTATCGCATGGCAACACTGAACTTTAACGCGATGGGGGGGGATGGTTACCCGCGTCTTGATAATCTGCCGGGCTATGTGAACACCGGTTTTGTTGATGCTGAAGTATTGAAGCAATACATCGAGAAGCATTCTCCGCTAGATGCGCAAGCCTACGCGCCGAAAGGTGAGATTGTTTATAAGTAATTAAAAATATTTCTTTTTATATCTCATTTTCAGTCGCCTAACGGCAAATCAGCCTACATAAATCAGGCTGATTTGCCGGACTAACGCTAACGGCGTGGCCAGAAGCGATAAAAAAGTAGTGCAGTTATAAATGCCGCCGGCGCAGAAAATGCTTGTAGTGCCGTACTGGCATGCATGAGTGCGATTCCGATTATGACGCTAAGCATCCATGCGCTCAGTCCACGCAAGTTGAACGTCTGCGTAGGGTTACAGGTAGGTGTCCCGGGGTCAGAAACGATGTGAGCCAGCGCGATACCGACCCAGGCGACGACGAAGACGCCCTGATAGGCCAGAGCCTGTAAAACGTAGGCGAAAATATCGGCCAGCATCATAACATACACGATCCCTCCTACTACGCAGGCCCACACGATTTTACGTCTGCGCAGGCGGAACAGGCGGTCGAAAAAAACTTGCATATTCATGGTGGCGAGGTAGTAATTGGCTGTGTTGATGCGTGTCTGGGTGATCCAGACGAACAGCAGCCCCCATAGCCCCATGAGATTAAGGATCGCCACGACGACGGCGACTTCGCTAATGCCCCCTTGTTGCTGAAAGCTACTGACCAGATATATACCGGCCACGCCGTTTAACAGGAACGTGATCAGATAAAATGGCATGCCGAAGTTGATGCGCGCATGGTAGTCGGCGTCTTTTTGTTTGCCAAATCTGGCATAATCGAAGGTGTACATCATTAAGATCCATACACCCATGTAGTAGGTGAAGCAATTCCACCAGCCATAGGTTGGTGGAGAGGCCGGACCGAGACTGAGCCATTGGGGTTGGTAGCCATAGTGGTTGATAGAGATCGCAACCGTGAGCACTAGTCCTGCCAGGTAGAAAGGCAGCAATATTCCGTTGAATTTGTCCAGCCAGTGCTGAACGCTGCCGAATATCAGCGGGACGCTGTAGATCACGACGATTAAGGCTGCCCAGTGATACGCCAACTGAGGAAAGAGATGGTTCAGGGCAAAGGCGATAACGGCTCCTTCGAATACGGCATAGTAAATGGCAGTGGAAAAGAAGATCAGTGTCGCCAATGCCGAACCAAGTCTCCCAAACAGTAAATTGGAGAACGACGCGACGGATAACCCGCTGCGTATGGCGAAACGGCTAATCGACGCGTTGATCGCGCCATAGCTGATGACAGAGAGTACCATCCCGATGATCGCATTTTTAGCACCGTAGCTGATGGCGAGCGATGCACCGACCACGATGTAAAAAATCGCGCTGCAAACGGCCCACCAGGCCATCGTCAGCGACAATTTACCCGCTTTTTCTGCATCGCTGACTGTTTCGTCACTTGCCGCAGTGTTTGCGTCTTCAAATTGTGTTAAATCCGCCATTGTAAACCTCCAGAGCGCAGGTTATCCCTGCCGTGTGCAGGGGCTGAGGTATGCCATTGTTGAGAGCGAGCCCACTCTTCGTTTGAGCAGAGCTAAAACGGGAGAAGAGAACCAGAGGGGCAGAGTCAGTTCACAAACAGCTGTTCGAGCTGTTCTAAGCGCTGTCGGTAATGCTGTCGCGCCTCAAGGGCGTCTTCTAATGACACGGGGACAAAACGTACTTGATAATTCGGTTGTAGTTGTCCGAGCTTGTCCAAATCGGCGCTAACCACCGTTCCCAGCGTCAGATAACCGCCGCCTGAGACGGCATCGCGTAGCAGCACAATCGGCTCCAACCCACCGGGTACCTGTATTGAACCGATGGGATAGCATGCGTCTACGATATTGGAGGGATCGGAACCTGCACCGAATGGAGGTGTTCGCGGTTGGAAAGTCAGCGGAGAACCGCCTTTGAGCCGATAACCGATACGGTCAGCTTCGGTACTCACTGTCCACACGTCGGCGAAAAACTGCTCGCATGCATCGGGCAACAGGCGGTGGATGTATAGTCCCGGCACCATACGTAGCGTCACCGTTTTACTGAATGTTGGCAGGTATTCATCCGGTACGGTGGTGCCGGATCTATGCGGCGTAGTTACCATCCCGGTGAGTAGGACATCCCCGGCGATAAGGCGACGGCCATGCAATCCCCCCAGTGCGCCAAGCGTATAGGTCGAGCGGCTCCCCAGTGCCATCGGCACGTCAATCCCCCCGGCGATGGCAAGATAGCTACGGCAGCCAGCGGTAGCGGAACCAAAACGCAGCGTTTGTCCGGCTTTTACATCGAAAGCCGTATACAGCGGCATTTCCTCGCCATCCAGCAGCGGTTTCATTGTCGCGCCACATACGGTGATCAACGCATCGCCGATGAATTCCAGTTCGGGTCCCAACAGCGTGAGCTCCAGCGCCGCGGCGCTAGGGGCGTTACCCACCAGCAGATTCGCCATGCGTAGTGCGTATTGATCCAGACCGCCAGATGGAGGAATGCCGAGATGGTAGTAGCCTTCGCGCCCAGTATCTTGTACCGAGGTGGCGAGTCCAGGTTTAAGGACATTAATCTGCATACAGCACCTCCTGAAGATAGCGTTTATAACCCGTAGGGTCGGCGACAAGTTTGTCCAGTTCGAAAGTGACAGGACGAATACGTAGGGAAAATAGGCCGCTTTCTACCGCTTTTACGTCTTGTTCGTAGCGTATTAGGTCGATTGATTTGAACTGTACGATGTCTCCTGCGCGGAAAAACACGATAGAAGACTGGAGATAGTCCAACTTCTGCTGAGGGTCGTAGATCGGTGCTGGCGTTACGCCGAATAACTGATAGCCACCGGCGCCGCGCACCGAGTAAATACAGCCAAAACAACCACCATGCCCTAGCGACAGACGCGGCGTGTCGGTGCGTGGTCGCAGGTATTTCGGCACCTGAATCTGTTTATCCTGTTCGACCATCTGGAACATGAACGGTAGCCCTGCGACAAAGCCGACCATCGAGACAAACCACGGCGATCCACTATGGGCGTTTATGAATGCGTTGATATCCTGATAACCGTTGATTCGAGCCGCGTATTCCAGATCGGTGGTGTCAGGATCCTGATGACGATCGCGAAAGCGCATCAGCGTTTCTTTCGTCCACGGGTCGTCATACAGCACGGGAATTTCAATGATACGCGTTTCCAGCCTGTTGACGTTTTGTGCCTGATTTTCCGCTTGTTGCACGGCGTCAAGAAGCGTGGACGGTGGCAAAATATCGGGATTAAACCGAATCTGAAAAGAGGCATTCGCGAGGCAGATATCCAGAATACCTGGGAGCGCTAATTGTTCGACGGCACGAGTGATAGCTAGCCCGGAAAAGAAGGCCGGGAGCGACATCGCGTCATCAATTTCAGCAAAAAGATGCTCATCGCCGCCAAAACTATAACGAATAGCTGTCTTTTTCATCTCACGCCTCCTGGGAAACCGGCGCAGAGGGTCGGGCGCGTTCTTGCAGCCAGCCTTCCAGCGCGGCGGTAGTAAATTGACCTGCACGCAGGCGCGGATCGGCAATCAGCCACTGATGCAGCGATTGCGTGGTGGTAATGCCGGTTAGGTGTAACTGGCGTAGGGCCTGCTCTGCACGTGTCAGCATTTGTTGCCGATCACGACCATGTACAATCAGTTTTGCCAGCAGAGAGTCGTAGTAGGCAGGGACACGATAGCCGCTAAATAGGTGGCTATCGACACGTACACCCTCTCCCTGCGGCCATGTCAGTTGATCGATGACGCCAGGGCAAGGGAAGAAGTTGCGATCTGGGTCTTCTGCGTTGATCCGCATCTCGCAGGCGTTGCCGTTAAGGGTAATATCTGACTGACGCAGACTGAGTTTTTCTCCTTGTGCGATACGTAACATCCACTGCACCAGATCGACTCCAGTCACCATTTCAGTGACCGGATGTTCTACCTGGATGCGGGTATTCATCTCAATGAAGTAGAACTCGCCGCTCTCTTCGTCAAAAAGGTATTCCAGCGTCCCGGCACCGCGGTAGCGCAGCAATGTGGCCAGCCGTAATGCACTATGGCACAGTGCATCACGTTGGCCGGCAGAGAGCGCGGAGGACGGTGATTCCTCAAAAATTTTCTGCCGACGGCGCTGTAATGAACACTCTCGTTCATAAAGGTGAATGACGCGATCGCCGTCGCCGAGTATTTGTATTTCAATATGGCGAGCATGGCGGATGAAGCGTTCCAGATAGACATCCCCACGGCCGAAGGCCGCCTTGGCTTCGTGCCGGGCAAGCGGGAGCTGTTGTTCCAGTTCATCCGCGTTGTTGATCGCCCGGATACCGCGTCCGCCGCCACCGGCAGCCGCTTTGATCAACAACGGGTAGCCAATCTCGTCCGCACGGGCGATGGCCTGATCGATATGGTTGAGCGCTTCAGTACCCGGAACGATCGGCACGCCTGCTGCCTGTGCGGTGCGTCTGGCGACTGCTTTATCGCCCATGATTCTAATCGTCTGCGGAGTTGGCCCGATAAACCGCAGGCCAGCCTGCTCAATGGTTTCGGCGAAGTCGGCGTTTTCGGAAAGAAAACCATATCCGGGGTGGATGGCGTCAGCGCCACAGCGAAGTGCGCCCTGGTGTAGCGCATCAATGTTTAAATAACTTTGGTCAGCTCGTGCCGGACCAAGAAGATAGCTTTCATCTGCAAGACGGGCAGGCAAGGAATCGATATCGGCTTCACTGCATGCGGCCACCGTTGGAATACCCAGGTGTTTGGCGGCATGAATGATGCGTACTGCAATTTCACCCCGATTAGCGATGAATAATTTTTTTATCGGTGTTTTCACCATAATCTCCTCAGAAAAATATTTTTACGGCGGTTATATATTTGTTTTTATTATGGCTATAACCTGCCCCGGCTCGATGGCATCGCCATTGTTAATACAAAACGACAGCAACTCCCCGTGGTGTTCGGCATATACTTCACTGAATTGTTTCATGACTTCAATTAATCCAATGACGGTGTTTTCAGTCACTGTGGTATTTTCTTCAATAAATACATCGGCATCTGGCGCAGGGCGTCGATAAAAAATGCCGGGTAACGGTGAACAGACTTCATATTCTTTCATCGAATAACTCCTTTTATTATTGAAATAAGTTATGGATGTGGGGCGATGACATTGATATCCGCTTTGTTGAGTATTTCACGCGTGCGTTTAATTAATTTATCCGCCTCAGGTGTATCACTGTGAAGACAAATCGAGTCGAATTCGACGGTAATATCATCACCTTCAACGGTTTCCACTTTTCCTTCCCGGCAGGCGCGCAATATCCGCTGCGCCACCGTGTCTGGATCGAGCGCGGTTGCGCGTCTGGTAAAGACGATGAAGCCGCTGTTGTCGTAGTCTCTGTCGCCGTAAAATTCCGTAATAACAGGGTGTTGTATTTTTTTTGATTCATGCCATACCGCTGAGCCATACAGACAGTACAGAGATAATTCCGGGTCAAGATGGTGTAGCGTTTCCACGAAAACCCGAGCGGCGTCGTTGTCGTGTGCGAGGTGCATATATAGCGCACCGTGCGGTTTAATATGCTTTAGCGGCGCGTGATGAAGTGCGCAGAACTCGCGCAGTGCCCCAAGTTGATAAATAATATCATTCACCAGTTCATCTGGCGGAATAGCCATGTGACGTCGACCAAAACCAACAAGATCGCGGAATCCAGGGTGTGCGCCAATTGAAACACCGTGATGCTTAGCTAATTTAATGGTCTGGTACATGGTACTTGGATCGCCAGCGTGAAACCCCGTGGCAATATTCGCTGAACTTATATAAGGCATAATATCGTTATCGACATTATCACCGATGATCCAGGGGCCAAAGTTTTCACCCATGTCTGAATTTAAATCGACTTTATATTTCATAATTATTTCTTATTTGTGAATAATTTGTTTAAAAATAATATAGGGTGATAGTTTTCCATTCGGAAAGCAGTATTTTCAGATGGATGAATATCTGAAAAACAGAACGAAAAAATGCTAAGGAAACGAGATGATTACGTTGCGTCAGATCCGCTATTTTGTTGCCACTGCTGAAATAGGGCAAATATCCCAGGCTGCCATTTATCTGAATATTTCACAATCGGCGGTCACTACCGCTATTCAGGAACTGGAAAGCCTATTGGGAAAGCCACTGTTCCTACGCTCTGTTCATGGCATGACGTTAACTGAAAACGGTAGCTACTTTTTGAACCATGCCTACTCCATTTTGCGCAGCGTGGATGAAGCTATGATGATGCCGCTCACGGATAACCGCATTAACGGGATACTGAATGTCGCGGCCAGTTATACGGTGATGGGCTATTTTTTGCCTTTCCACCTCCAGCGTCTATCGTATGGTTTCCCTCACATCACTATTAATCTCAATGAGCGTGAACGTAGCGATATTGAGCAAGGGCTAATCAATCGTTCATTCGATATCTCGCTAGTGCTGACAGATAATCTTACGCATCCGGAAATCGTGGCGGAAAAATTGTTTAATTCTGAACGGCGTCTATGGTTACCCAGTCGTCATCCGCTGTGCATGAAATCAGAAGTGAGTCTGGCTGATGTGGCCAATGAACCCTTTATCTTACTGACGGTTGATGAGGCGGATCACAGCGCCATGCGCTATTGGGATCAGAGCGGGGTCCGTCCTCGTACCATGCTGCGTACCAGTTCGGTCGAGGCCGTACGCAGTATGGTCGCCAATGGGTTAGGGGTGGCGATTTTATCCGATCTAGTCTATCGCCCGTGGTCGCTGGAAGGGCGGCGTATCGAAACCCGATCGCTAAAAGATGCCGTCCCTCCGATGAGCGTTGGTCTGGCCTGGCACAGGGATGCGGCTTTCACTCCGCCGATGCAGGCAATCCGCGAATATTTCCGTACGGCGTTTTTGACGCCACAGCTAAATATTGCCCGACGCTAACCGGGCATCAGCCGCCACTCACTGCGTCGTTCTAACCGCTTAGCACGCTATTCTGCCGCCTACCCAAATACCCGCTCCACGCGCGTACGCGATGACGTACTGTGCCGCCACTATCTTCCTTATTTGAAATACGCGATGACTCGCGTTATCGCACGGCGCTTTACCAGGGTTTATTTTCTACAGCTAACAAAATCAAACGATTGTGATTTTTAATTGAAGGATGTCTTATGAAGAGCAATTCCATTCTTAAACACATCCCCTGGATGATTCTTGGAATCATTGGGGCTGCCTGCCTCGGCGTAGTCGCACTACGTCGCGGTGAGCATGTCAGTGCCTTATGGATTATTGTTGCTTCTGTCGCCGTTTACCTCGTGGCCTATCGATACTACAGCCTGTATATCGCACAAAAAGTCATGCAGTTAGATCCGACCAGAGCAACCCCTGCCGTTGTCAATAACGACGGTCTCAACTATGTGCCGACGAACCGTAACGTCCTGTTCGGGCACCACTTTGCCGCGATCGCAGGTGCAGGCCCTCTGGTTGGGCCGGTACTAGCCGCGCAGGTCGGCTATCTGCCGGGCACCTTATGGTTGCTGGGCGGTGTGGTGCTGGCGGGGGCAGTGCAGGACTTCATGGTGCTGTTCATTTCGACTCGCCGGAACGGTGCATCGTTAGGCGAAATCGTTAAAAAAGAACTCGGCACGGTGCCGGGTACGATTGCGCTGTTCGGCTGCTTCCTTATCATGATCATCATTCTTGCCGTACTGGCGCTGATTGTGGTGAAAGCGCTGGCAGAAAGCCCGTGGGGTGTCTTTACCGTGTGTTCTACGGTGCCGATCGCGCTGTTTATGGGCGTCTACATGCGCTTTATCCGTCCGGGTAAAGTCGGTGAAATATCGGTGATCGGGATCGTGCTGCTGGTGCTGGCGATCTGGTTTGGTGGCGTAGTGGCACACGACCCGTACTGGGGCCCGGCGCTGACCTTCAAAGATACGACTATCACCTACACGCTGATTGGCTATGCTTTTGTGTCCGCACTGCTGCCAGTATGGTTGATCCTGGCTCCGCGTGACTATCTGGCGACCTTCCTGAAAATTGGTGTCATCGTCGGTCTGGCGATTGGTATCGTAATTCTGAATCCCGATCTGAAAATGCCAGCGGTAACGCAATTTGTGGATGGTACCGGTCCGGTTTGGAAAGGTACGCTGTTCCCGTTCCTGTTTATTACTATTGCCTGTGGTGCTGTGTCTGGTTTCCACGCGCTGATTGCTTCCGGCACGACGCCGAAATTGATGGCTAACGAGAAAGATGCGCGTTTCATCGGTTACGGTGCGATGCTGATGGAATCTTTCGTCGCGATCATGGCTTTGGTTGCGGCGTCTATCATCGAACCGGGTCTCTACTTCGCGATGAATACCCCGCCAGCGGCGCTGGGTATTACGATGCCGGATCTGCATCGACTGGGCACGGCGGATGCGCCGATGATTCTGGCACAGTTGCAGGACGTATCCGCACACGCGGCAGCGACCGTTAGCTCTTGGGGCTTCGTGATTTCTCCAGAGCAGATTCTGCAAACGGCGAAAGATATCGGTGAACCTTCCGTTCTGAACCGCGCAGGCGGTGCACCAACGCTGGCTGTCGGTATCGCACACGTGTTCCACCAGATCATTCCTGGTGCCGACATGGGCTTCTGGTATCACTTCGGTATTCTGTTTGAAGCGCTGTTCATTCTGACGGCACTGGATGCGGGCACGCGTGCTGGTCGCTTCATGTTGCAGGACCTGTTGGGTAACTTCGTTCCGTTCCTGAAGAAAACCGATTCGCTGATTGCCGGTATGATCGGTACGGCGGGTTGCGTCGGTCTGTGGGGCTACCTGCTGTATCAAGGCGTGGTTGATCCGCTGGGTGGTGTGAAGAGCCTGTGGCCGTTGTTCGGTATCTCTAACCAGATGCTGGCTGCCGTGGCGCTGGTACTGGGTACTGTTATCCTGATTAAGATGAAACGTACACAGTACATTTGGGTAACGCTGGTTCCTGCGGTTTGGCTGCTGATCTGTACCACTTGGGCGCTGGGGCTGAAACTGTTCAGCGACAACCCACAGTTGGAAGGCTTCTTCTACATGGCGAACATGTTCAAGGGCAAAATTGCAGAAGGTGGTGCCGATCTGAGCGCGCAGCAGATTTCTAACATGAACCATATCGTGACTAACAACTATACCAACGCCGGTCTGAGCATTCTGTTCCTGATCGTGGTGTACAGCATTATTGCGTACGGTATTAAAGCGGCATTGGCTGCCCGTAAAGTGGCTGAACGTACCGATCAGGAAACGCCGTATGTTCCGGTTCCTGAAGGTGGCGTGAAAGTCTCTTCCGGTCACTAAGCCACGCGCCCGTCGGATTTTGCGAGACAGCTAGCAAGGTTGAACGCGAAAGATGACGGGTACAGATACCCTGTATAATGTATAACGTTATGCAGGGTATTTTTTATCTAGCCGCTATTGCAGGCGGTGGTCTGGAGGTAATGATGTTTGGCAATCTGGGAAAAGCAGGAAAATATTTGGGCCAGGCGGCGCGTATGCTGGTCGGTATGCCAGATTATGATACCTATGTGCAGCATATGCAGACCAATCACCCGGATAAACCTGCGATGACTTACGAAGAATTTTTCCGCGAACGCCAGCAGGCGCGTTACGGCGGAGACGGCAAAGGCGGGATGCGCTGCTGTTAACGACTTGGAACCTGTTATGACTCAACCTTTATCATCTGATGTGACTAAACCCGTGTATGTCACTATTCTGACCGGGTTTCTCGGTGCTGGAAAAACCACTTTATTACGGCATATCCTAAATGCCGAACACGGCTACAAGATTGCCGTGATTGAAAATGAATTCGGCGAAGTTCCGATTGATAATACGTTAATCGGGGAACGTGCCAGCCAGATTACGACGTTGAGCAACGGCTGTATCTGCTGCACGCAGTCCAATGAGCTGGCCGATGCGCTGCTCGATCTGGTTGATGGCGTGGATAACGGCACGTTGGATTTTGATCACGTCATCATTGAATGTACCGGTATGGCCGATCCAGGGCCGGTAGCGCAGACTTTCTTTTCGCACGAAGTCATTTGTGAACGCTTTGTTCTGGATGGAATCATCACGTTGGTGGATGCGGTACATGCGCAACAACAGCTTGATCAGTTCACTATCGCACAGTCACAGATTGGCTATGCCGACCGCATACTGCTCACCAAAACTGATGTGGCAAGCGAAGACGAGACGCTGCTACCGCGTTTGCAACGCATCAATGCACGTGCACCGATCTACCCTGTGGTACACGGCGATATCGATCTGAGCGTGCTGTTTAACATCGACGGTTTTGTCCTCAGCGACAAGCTGGACGTGAAAACGCCAGTATTTCGTTTCATTGCCCCTACGCAGAATAATGTGCAGTCGATAGTTGTGTATCTTGATGATGCCGTTGAGCTTCAGGCTGTCTCCGATGTGATGGAAAACCTATTGCTACAATTCTCCGATAATTTACTGCGTTATAAAGGTATTTTAGCCATCAACGGTGATGATCGTCGCCTGCTGTTTCAGGGTGTCCAGCGTTTGTACAGCGCTGACTGGGACAGAGAATGGCATGCTGATGAAGAAAGAAAGAGCGTGCTGGTGTTTATTGGCATCGATTTACCTGAACAGGAAATCCGTGACGCTTTCGCTCGTCTGACGGCATAACGCTATTTTCTTGTCTGTGCTGGTCGTTCAGGCCAGCACAATCGCTGATTTGTTTTTTTCCTGCCTCTTACTCTACTTATACGGCGCTCTGTCTGGTTGGGCTGTGCGTGTCATATGTAGATTCTCATAATGGGAATAGTGCAGTTGCACGAAAAAATCCCTACCTTATTGTAATTATTACGAATACATCTAAAACGTGATCGTCTCTCGCTTTTTAATGGAATGTTGGTGGTATTTTATTAAAATGATATTTCATTATTTGGTGAGGTTAAGTATGCGTAGTGGTCTTGCTCTGTCTTTAATGGCTTCCTGCATCACGCTGGGTATTCAAGCTGGTACGGCACAGGCTGCCAGTTCAGTGAAATTCCCAGATAAAACCTGTGACGTTACACAATACGGGGCCGAAGGTCACCGCCTACAGATCGCACTAAATACCGAAGCTTTTCAGAAAGCGATTGATGATTGCGCTGCGGCTGGTGGCGGAACGGTACACGTTCCTCGCGGCAACTATCTGGTCGATCCGCTGTTCCTGAAAAGTAACATTCGACTGGATTTGGCAAAAGATGCAACTATCGTCGCATCGACCGAAGTCGCGGCGTACCGCGCGACGGAAAAAACCAAGTACGCAGAAGCGGAAAATGGTTGGCTTCCCTTTATCAGTATTGCCGATGCGCAGAACGTGGCTATCACGGGACAGGGCACCATTGATGGGCAGGGTGCCGTCTGGTGGGAGCGCTGGCGTGAGAATATTCGTGCAACGGGTAAAAAAGGCGGGACCGATCGCCCCCGTCTGATTTATATCAAAAGTTCCAGTAATGTGCTGGTGGACGGTGTCACGCTCACGCATTCCCCAAGTTTCCACGTTGTGATGCGTTACTCGCATGATGTGGATGTGAACGGCACTCGGATTCTGTCTCCGTGGCATGCGCCAAACACCGATGCTATCGACCCAATTGATAGCCAGAATATCCGCATTACTAACAACTACATCGACTGTAATGATGACCATATCGCGATAAAAGCCGAGAAGCCGGATAGCCGCTTCCCGAATGGCGTCGTGGATAACATTTATATCGCCAACAATATTCTGAAACAGGGACGCGGTATTTCCATCGGCAGCGAAACTTCCGGCGGTGTGAATAACGTGCTGGTTGAAAACAACCAGTTTGAAGGTTCCATGTACGGTATCCGTATTAAAACCCTGCGCGGTAAAGGCGGCGAAGTGAAAAACATCACTTACCGTAATACCAAAATGGTAGATGTCGAAATACCGCTGGTTTTTGCCGCTTATTACAAGGCCGCGCCGATTGTGCAGGCTGAGGTAGACAAGATGCTGGCCGAAGGCGGCTTCACGATGGGCGAACAGATTTACCCACCGGATACCGATCCAGAGCAGCCATTTGATCAGTACAAGACGCCGCATTTCAGTAATGTCACCATTGAAAATCTGGAGTCTACCGGTAAAACCAAGGCCGCTGCGTACATTATCGGCGTGCCGGAAGCGCCACTCAGTGGTTTCCACTTTGATAACGTGCGTATTGATGCAGAAAAAGGTATTCGCGTAAGGAATGCGGAACTGCAAACCAAAGGCCTGACGGTCAATGTGAAGGAAGGCCCGGTAATGCAGTTGGATAAAGGGGCGAAAGTCGATCAGTAATCGATTATGAAGCGGTAGCAGGGGACACACTGGCCGTGGCGTCCTCTGCTATCAGCTTCACTTTGATACAATATAGCCAGGCTGGTTATGCTCGTTTAATCACGGGAATTAATCATGTTTAGCGATATCGGCAAAGGTGGCGCGCAATAGTCGCGCCAGATCGTCTGCCGACAATTCGATATCCAACCCGCGTTTACCACCGGAAATGAAAATGGTACTGAACTGGCGTGCCGGTTCATCAATCACGGTGGGCAGCTTCTTCTTCTGCCCAAGCGGGCTGATCCCTCCCACCAGATAACCCGTTACGCGCTGAGCAATGCTCGGATCGGCCATATCGGCTTTTTTGGCGGACAGTGCGCGGGCGACTTTCTTGAGATCCAACATTCCTGCGACCGGTGTGACGGCCACGGCGAGGTTTTTTGCATCACCATTTAGAGAAACGAGCAGCGTTTTATAGACCTGTTCTTTATTCAGCCCCAGTTTTCTGGCCGCCTCCTCACCAAAGTTGGTTTCGTCGCTGTCGTGGTGGTAGCTGTGTAGCGTAAAAGCGATCTTGTTCTTTTCGAGCAAATTGACTGCGGGTGTCATGACTTCACTATCCTTAAACCCTTTTTGGGTCTTATCTTGCGGACGCGCTGGCGCGTCATAGTGGTTCTTTCACGGAGTGGCTGAATGACCGTTGTTGAGCAGCGTAGGTAAATTCTCATCGCCATACAGATGCAGCGCGCCGACGGCTACCACGTAGTTTCCGGGCGGCAGCGCCTGAAGCTGCTGTTGCCAACGACGATTACGCTGCCCCATCAGCAGGTCGGTCATTTCATTGCTGAACGTTGCGGGGATATCCGGTTTATAGCTGCCGGGCCTGTTGTCTAGCCACCAGCCCACCATCGTTTGCAGCAAACGCGCGTTGGTGTGCCAGTGCTTAATGGTGTCTTCCAGCAACAGCAAACCGCCCTGTGGTAACTGCTGTAACAGGTCAACCTGCGTCTGCTGTCCTTCCAGTTCGATAATCTGAATACCGTGAGATTTCGCGGCATTAATCAACTGATAATCAATGCCGTAGTCGGGGCGTAAGCCTAGCAACTGTGCCTGTCTCGCTTGCAGCATCAGCGCGGCCTGCCAGCCCGGAAGCGTATTGATAGTGCTCTCATCGAAAGAGAGTGATTCGCAGATTTTTTGCAACTGACGGTAGTTCTCCGGGCTGAGGCGCTGCACGAGCGGTGGCTCGGCATCACTGTGTCCGAAGGGGGAATGAGAGTCAGAGATATCGGCCTCTACAATGAGTGCAGTCGCCTGCCGGAGTTGTTGCAGCAATGTATCGGGCAGCGGTGCCATATCCTGGCTACCCATATGAATACTACCAACCAGATGCAGCTGTCGTTCATTGGCAAGCTGAACATCTATCGCCGGGTAGGCATAAGCCAGCGGTGAAATAAAACCAAGAAAAGTCGCGATTCTACGCAGCAGTTGCCCCATTGATTCCGTCTCCTGATGTGGTAATAGCTATGCTAAACGCTAGATGCAGCACAATACAAGGTATACCGTGGGTAGCGCGAACGTGGTGGTGTGGTAAGGCGATTGTGCGGAAGAAAGCGTGCGCCATCATTCACGATGAAGGTGGCGCACTAACATTACTGGTTTTTAGGTTTAAAACGTAGCAAGCGGTTGGCGTTACTGACTACCGTAATGGAGGAAAGCGCCATGGCAGCACCGGCGACGACGGGGCTGAGTAGCGTTCCGGTCAAGGGATAGAGTACGCCCGCAGCAATCGGAATACCCAGCGAGTTATAGATAAACGCGCCCAGCAGATTCTGCTTCATGTTGCGCAGCGTGGCATTGGACAGTGCCAGCGCATCGGCGACGCCGTGCAGGCTATGGCGCATCAGCGTGATAGCAGCGGTTTCAATCGCAATATCGCTGCCGCCGCCCATCGCAATGCCGACATCGGCCTGCGCCAGTGCGGGGGCATCGTTGATGCCATCACCAATCATCGCCACGCGTTTGCCTTGAGCCTGTAGCTTTTTGATGGCCTCTGCCTTGCCGTCTGGCAGCACCCCGGCGATCACCTGATCGATACCCGCTTCTTTAGCGATGCTCTTTGCCGTTAGCGGGTTATCACCCGTGAGCATAACGAGCTGATAGCCCTGCTGATGCAGGCGCTGCAAGGCGCTGACGCTATCTGCCCGTAGTGGATCGTGGATAGAGAACACTGCGATGATATGACCATTCGCCGCAAGTAATACTGGCGTGATACCACGCTGAGCCTGTTCGTTGATCAGGGTTTCACCTTCAGTGATATCGACCTGATGCTGCTGGAGCAGAGGTGGATTTCCTAGCAGCAGATTGGCGTCTCCGATCTTACCGCTGACGCCGAGGCCGCGCAGCGTGCGGAATTGATCGACTTGCGTTAGCGTAAGGTTTTCGGCTCGTTCAAGAATTGCCTTCGCCAGAGGGTGATTAGACCCCTGTTCCAGCGACGCTGCCCAGGTCAGAGCCTGCTCCTCTGTCACGCCGCCGAAAGTGTGAACTGCCACAACGCGCGGTTGTCCCTCGGTTAGCGTGCCTGTTTTATCGAACACCAGCACATCGAGCTTGCTGGCCTGCTGCAACGCATCAGCGTCCCGCACCAGTACGCCAAATTCTGCTGCGCGCCCGACACCGGAAATAATCGACATCGGCGTTGCCAGCCCAAGCGCACAAGGGCAAGCAATGATCAGAACCGTTGTGACGATAATGAGCGTATAGACTATCTGCGGCTGTGGCCCCACGAAGAACCAGATCGCGCCGCTGAGAAGCGCGATGGCAACGACGACGGGAACAAATACGGCAGAAATACGATCCGCTAGCTGGCCGATAGCGGGTTTGCTGCTCTGAGCCTGTCTGACCAGCCGGATGATACGCGACAGGGTGGTTTGGTTGCCGATCGCATCCGCACGGAAGAGAACGCTGCCATCGGAAACCAATGTGCCTGCGTGAACCGTATCGCCGGATGTTTTGGATTGCGGGATCGGTTCACCGGTCAGCATGGCTTCATCCACCCACACTTCGCCTTGCAAAATCTCGCCATCGACAGGAATACGATCGCCGGTTGTCAGGCGCAACGTCATGCCGGACTGGACTTCGGACAGTGGAATAGATTTCTCACCTTCCGGCGTCACGACGCGAGCGGTTGGGGGCGTTAAATCCAGTAGCCGTTCTAAAGCGCGTGAAGAGCGTTGGCGAGCGCGTTGTTCCAGCGCATGACCCAGATTGATTAAACCGATGATCATCGCGCTGGCTTCATAGTACAGATGACGCGCCGCCATCGGGAAAAGGTCCGGCCATAGGTTAACGGTAATAGAGTAAAGCCATGCTGCACCCGTTCCCAGTGCGACTAAGGTATCCATGGTCGCCGCCCCGTTTTTCAGGCTGCGCCAGGCGTTACGGTAAAAATGACTGCCGGCCAATACCATCACCGCCAGCGTCAGGATGCCGATGACGAGCCACGGAGTTTGGTTCACTGGCGTCAGGCTCATGCTGCCGCCCAATACTCCCCACAGCATCAACGGTACACCCAGCAGCAAACCTAGTGCGGCCTGCCATTGAAAACGGCGAATAGCCTGCTGAGCCGTTTGCTGCTGACGTGCGCGCCGTGCTTCTTCGTCCTGAATAATTTCCGCACCATAGCCTGCTTGCTCAACGGCGGCAATCAGCGCTTCTGGCTCGGCGTGACCGCTTACTAACGCACTGCGTTCAGCCAGATTCACCCGCGCCTGCGTGACGCCGCTGACGTTTTGCAGCGCCGTCTGTACGCGGTTCACGCAGCTGGCGCAGCTCATCCCCTGAAGCAGGAGCTGAACGCTGTCGTCAGCGTTGGCTGCGTGTATTGTGGTTGCCGGAAGAATACTCTCGGCCGCTGGCAGCGCTTCCGGCGTCGTTGCTACCTGTGCCAGCGGCTCAGTTTTTGGGTGAGCGTTCTCCTGCACGCTGGCGTGATAGCCCGCTTCTTCAATAGCATTAATCAGTATGGTGGCCTCAACGTTGCCATACACGGCGGCCTGTTCTTTAGTGACATCCGTTGCCACGACGCCGGGAATAGCTTCCAGTACTTTACGCGTAGCGGCGACACAGTGGTTGCAGCTCAGGCCAGAAAGCTGAAGGGATACATCCGGTGTGGTAGCAAGCTGTGCGTCGTAGCCTGCCTGCTCGATAGTGTCGATCAATGTCTGAGAGTCAACATCACCGCTGACTCTGGCGTATTGTTGAGTGACGTCGGTTTGTTCGACAGCAGGTAACGCGTCCAGTGCTTTTTTAACGCGTTGGACACAGTGCCCGCAGGTCAGTCCCTGCAACGACAACACGATAGTTTGAGACATAATAATTTTCTCCCGTGATCACAGCCGGAGGCGAAAGACGTTGACCGGCCATCTAATTTCTACTAGTTATTGAGTAAGGTAAACCTTCTAGCAAGGGGAGGGTCAAGGGGAAATCATGAATATCAGTGATGTTGCGAAAAAAACCGGTCTCAGTAGTAAAACCATTCGCTTCTATGAAGAGAAAGAACTTCTGACTACGCCGCTGCGTTCTGAAAATGGTTACCGCAGCTACGATGACCATCATGTCGAAGAGCTAACGCTGCTGCGTCAGGCGCGTCAGGTTGGTTTTAATCTGGATGAATGCCGGGAACTGGTTACGCTATTTAACGATCCATTGCGGCGAAGTGCGGATGTAAAAGCGCGAACCTTGCAGAAAGTGCAGGAAATCGAGATGCATATCGAAGAGCTGAAAACGATGCGTGAACAGTTGCTGGCGCTGGCCGAACAGTGTCCGGGAGACGGCGGCGCGGAGTGTCCGATAATCAATAATCTGGCGGGCTGCTGTCAAAACGATAAACTGTCAAAAAGATAAATTGGCAAAGAGATAAATCGGTAAAAGAGTAGACGTTCATAAAGGGGAGGCAGGCTCCCCAAACCGTGCGTGCTGCTAGCGCTCAGTCGGGCGCACATGCAGCGTGATGCCATCAATGGCAATCACTTCAACATGCGTACCAACAGGTAAATCCTGTTCTGATTTTACACGCCAACTGCTGTCACCGATATTTACCCGACCAAAACCGTTAGTAATCGGCTCTGACAGGGTCGCTCGCAGGCCAACCAGCTGTTGTCCACGCTGGTTAAGCGTCGACTGCGGGCGTGACAGTGTGCGTTTACGCAGCCAGTACCACCAAAGCAGCGCCGTGACGATCGTCAGGATGGCAAAAATTGTTCCCTGCCATGGCCAGCCCAGCGGCATCACCCACGTTAACAGCCCAACCAATAGCGCTGATAAGCCGCTCCATAGCAAATAGCCACTGGCCCCCAGCATTTCGGCAGCCAAAAGCAGACCGCCGAGCGACAGCCAGAACCAGTGCGCATTTTCCATCACCAGTTCAATGCCCATTATTGACCTCGGCTATTTTTACTGTCTTTAATCAGTTCCGTGATCCCACCAATTGCGCCCATCAGGTTGCTGGCTTCCAGTGGCATCATGATCACTTTACTGTTATTAGAAGAACCGATTTGCTGTAACGCATCGGTATATTTCTGTGCGACAAAGTAGTTAATCGCCTGAATATTACCTGCTGCGATGGCTTCGGATACCATTTTGGTGGCCTGTGCTTCTGCTTCGGCCGCACGTTCACGCGCTTCCGCTTCCAGGAACGCGGACTGACGCAAGCCTTCCGCTTTCAGAATCTGTGACTGCTTTTCCCCTTCGGCTTTCAGAATAGCGGCCTGACGCACCCCTTCAGCTTCCAGAATATCGGCACGTTTGTTACGTTCCGCTTTCATCTGCGCGTTCATCGCAGCAATCAGTTCTGCGGGTGGGCGTACGTCACGGATCTCAATACGCGTGATCTTAATACCCCACGGGTTGGTGGCTTCATCAACGATGTGCAGCAGGCGTGTATTGATACTATCGCGTTGAGACAGCATTTCGTCCAGTTCCATCGAACCCAGTACGGTACGGAAATTGGTCATGGTGAGGTTCACGATAGCCTGTTCCAGATTGCTAACTTCATAGGCGGCCCGCGCGGGATCGATCACCTGAATAAAGCAGACGGCATCAATGGCTACATTGGCATTATCGCGAGAGATAATTTCCTGAGAGGGAATATCCAGCACCTGTTCCATCATATTAATCTTGCGGCCGATACGATCCATAAACGGCACCACCAGATTAAGCCCCGGCATTAGCGTTTTGGTATAGCGACCAAAACGCTCTACCGTCCATTGGTATCCCTGCGGTACGATTTTGATGCCTGACCAGACGACGATAAGTGCAACAAAGATCAAGATAGGAATGACGGTGAGCATGTTTAAAACCTCTGGGTTGTTTTATATCGGTCGAAAGACGATGTCAGCGGATAGTGTAACTCACTTACGCATGAACGCGGGCAGGAAATGCACCTGCCCGCGTGAGCAATAGGGTGGTTGGTCAGTAGGGAAGATCGGGGCTAGATATCGAGTTCGATGTCGCCTTGCGGCATACAGCAACAGGGTAGGATTTCATCCTGCTGGATGCAGGCCAGCGGTGTTTGACGATAGGCCACGCGACCTTTTACCAGGCGCAGCCGACAGGAGCCGCAATAGCCAGAGCGGCACTGATATTCAATGCTGACTCGGTTGGATTCCAGCACATCCAGCAGGGAAGGGCCATCGTCTGAACAGGAAAACTGCGCACCGGATGTGCGCAGTGTGATCGTTGGGTTGTTCATCGATTACAGTTGGAAATCGCTCAGGTCGTCGTCGCTGATTTCTGAATCGATCTGACCGACCAGATAAGAGCTAACTTCGACTTCCTGTGGCGCGACCTGTACGTTATCGGATACCAGCCAGGCATTGATCCACGGAATAGGGTTAGTGCGTGTCTGGAACGGCAGCGGCAGCCCCACTGCCTGCATGCGGATGTTGGTGATGTATTCCACGTATTGGCAGAGAATATCTTTGTTCAGGCCAATCATCGAACCGTCGCGAAACAGGTATTCAGCCCACTCTTTTTCTTGCTGAGCGGCGAGTACGAACAGGTCATAGCATTCTTGCTGACACTCTTCGGCAATCTGCGCCATTTCCGGGTCGTCATGGCCAGAACGCATGAGGTTCAGCATGTGTTGCGTGCCGGTCAGGTGCAGTGCCTCATCGCGGGCGATCAGCTTGATGATTTTAGCATTGCCTTCCATCAGTTCGCGTTCAGCAAAAGCAAATGAGCAGGCGAAGCTGACGTAGAAGCGAATCGCTTCCAACGCGTTTACGCTCATTAGACAGATATACAGTTGTTTTTTCAGCGTATGCAGGTTCAGTGTCACCGTCTTGCCGTTAACCTGATGCGTTCCTTCACCCAACAAATGATAGTAGCTGGTCATCTCAATCAGCGAATCGTAGTAACCGGAAATATCCTTGGCGCGCTTCAGGATCTCGTCGTTCGTCACGATATCGTCAAACACCAGCGACGGATCGTTCACGATATTACGAATGATGTGCGTGTAGGAACGTGAGTGAATAGTTTCCGAGAACGCCCAGGTTTCCACCCAGGTTTCCAGTTCAGGGATTGAAATCAGCGGCAACAGCGCTACGTTCGGACTACGTCCCTGAATCGAGTCCAGCAGCGTTTGGTATTTCAGGTTGCTGATAAAGATGTGCTTTTCATGATCGGGCAGCGCCTGATAGTCGATGCGATCGCGGGACACGTCGACTTCTTCTGGGCGCCAGAAGAAGGACAGCTGCTTTTCGATCAGCTTTTCGAAAATTTCATATTTTTGCTGGTCGAAACGCGCAACGTTGACCGACTGGCCGAAGAACATCGGTTCAAGCAGTTGGTCATTTTTATTCTGTGAAAAAGTGGTATAGGCCATGAATCTCTCCAAAAAAATGCTGGAAGCATTTTTTAACGCCAGTTGCGGCACTCGCAATAAAAGAATGAAACGAGGTTGATGACAAAGTGCTCTAGGCGATGATAATGGGTAGATCGTAAAGACGCAGCAAGTACGTCCTTGTAAGCTCGAGCCGCGCGGATATGAATCTCATCCCTGAGATTCCCCCTTTCAGGGTCGTCGCAAGCGACGTTCAAAAGCGTTCCTGACGCTTTTGTCCTTGGCGCGGACGCTTTACTCTTCTATCCCATTATCATCGTTCCAAATTTCGTAAAAGATTTGTCAAAAGCCTTTCATTATTGGCTTAAATCTTACACGCGCCGCCTTCGCAGCCATCGTCCTGCGGTTCTGCCAGCAGGTCGTCTTGTACGTCTTCAGCGCCATCACGGGTGTTTTGGTAATACAGCGTTTTAACGCCGAATTTGTAGGCCGTAACCAGATCTTTCAGCAACTGCTTCATCGGCACCCGACCTGATGGGAAGCGCGACGGATCGTAGTTGGTGTTGGATGAGATCGCCTGATCGACAAATTTCTGCATCAGCCCCACCAGTT
Source organism: Pectobacterium betavasculorum (assembly GCF_000749845.1). Lineage (GTDB taxonomy): Bacteria > Pseudomonadota > Gammaproteobacteria > Enterobacterales > Enterobacteriaceae > Pectobacterium > Pectobacterium betavasculorum. The sequence goes on from NZ_JQHM01000001.1 coordinate 123,132, forward strand.
GCAGGTATCCATCGTTATTTGGCATTTCCCACAGCAGTTCGTAAGCGTCTTTCAACGTTTCGTATTCCGGCACCACTTGGCGCAGAATACCGTCTTTGGACGCTTTGACGCTGATGTGGCCGCGCGGTGGCTCAATGCCGTTAGTGGCGTTGGAGATCTGAGACGACGTTTCAGACGGCATCAGCGCAGACAGCGTGGAGTTACGCAGGCCGTATTCTTTGATGTCATTGCGCAGCGCTTCCCAGTCAAGATGCAGCGGCTCATTACAGATCGCATCCAGATCGCGCTTATAAGTATCGATAGGCAGAATACCCTGCGAGTAGGTGGTTTCATTGAACCACGGGCAGGCACCTTGCTCACGCGCCAGCACATTCGACGCCTTCAGCAGATAATATTGAATCGCTTCAAACGTTTTGTGCGTCAGGCCGTTGGCGCTGCCGTCGGAGTAACGTACGCCGTTTTTCGCCAGATAGTAGGCAAAGTTGATCACACCAATACCCAGCGTGCGGCGACCCATCGCACCACGCTCTGCCGCTGCAATGGGGTAATCCTGATAATCCAGCAGAGCATCCAGCGCACGTACGGCCAGCGTCGCCAGCTCTTCCAGATCGTCTAAGCTATTGATTGCGCCGAGGTTGAAAGCAGACAGCGTACACAGCGCGATTTCACCGTTCTCATCATTTACGTCATTCAACGGCTTGGTCGGCAGCGCAATTTCCAGACACAGGTTGGACTGGCGAACCGGAGCAATCTGCGGATCGAACGGGCTGTGCGTGTTGCAGTGGTCAACGTTCTGAATATAGATACGGCCCGTGGAAGCACGTTCCTGCATCATCAGAGAGAACAGCTCGACCGCTTTGATGCGCTGTTTACGGATGCTGGCATCCTGCTCATATTGCACATACAGGCGCTCAAATTCATCCTGATTGGCGAAGAAGGCGTCATACAGTCCCGGTACGTCTGACGGGCTGAACAGCGTAATATCTTCACCTTTAACCAGACGTTGATACATCAGTTTGTTCAACTGCACACCGTAATCAAGGTGACGAACGCGATTGCCTTCTACGCCACGGTTGTTTTTCAGAACCAGCAGGCTTTCTACTTCCAGATGCCACAGCGGGTAGAACAGCGTGGCAGCACCGCCGCGAACGCCGCCCTGAGAGCAGGATTTCACTGCCGTCTGAAAATGTTTATAGAAAGGAATACAGCCGGTATGGAAAGCTTCACCGCCGCGAATTGGGCTGCCGAGCGCCCGGATCCGACCCGCGTTAATGCCGATACCCGCGCGTTGGGAAACATATTTCACGATAGCGCTGGAGGTCGCGTTGATGGAGTCCAGGCTGTCGCCGCATTCGATCAGTACGCAGGAGCTGAACTGACGCGTCGGGGTGCGTACACCCGACATGATTGGCGTCGGCAGAGAAATTTTGAACGTGGAAATCGCGTCATAGAAACGTTTAACGTAATCCAGACGGGTTTCACGCGGGTAGCCTGAGAACAGACAAGCGGCGACCAAAATGTACAGGAACTGGGCGCTTTCGTAGATATCACCGGTGACGCGGTTTTGTACCAGGTATTTCCCTTCCAGCTGTTTAACCGCAGCATAGGAGAAATTCATGTCACGCCAGTGATCGATGAAAGCGTCCATCTGGGCGAATTCTTCCGGGCTATAATCTTCCAGCAGGTGCTTATCGTATTTGCCCAGTTCCACCATGTTGGTGACGTGGGTTAGCAGGGCTGGTGGCTTAAACTGGCCATAGGCTTTTTTGCGAAGATGGTAGATAGCCAAGCGCGCGGCCAGATACTGGTAATCCGGGCTTTCGCGGGAGATCAGATCGGCTGCGGCCTTGATGATGGTTTCATGGATATCAGAGGTTTTGATGCTGTCATAAAACTGAATGTGAGAACGCAGTTCCACCTGAGAAACGGAGACATTGTGTAAACCTTCTGCGGCCCAGGTAATGACGCGGTGGATTTTATCCAAATTGATTTTTTCTTTACTGCCATCGCGTTTGGTAACGAGCAAGCTCTGGTTCATGTTGGAATTTACCTGTTGATGAAAATAAAAAATATCCCCCGTTTACTCACAGAAACAACCCTGTGACTAACTCTGTGGATAAATACTAGATATAGATATTTTTTGATAAATGGCTACTACATGGTGAGTATTGTAGTGTGGAATCTTTTAAGAACAAGAGTTGATTTTTCGTTAGTTTTGGTGAGGGTCAGAACGCGTTTTGTTAAAAACCTCGCCCGATAAGGCCTGTAGCGATGTCAATATTATTCTGGGTTTTGATAAGAAAAAGAAAACCGGAAGACTTTGCTGATTTTGACACCAGAAAGGTAAAGGCGCGCGGCAAAAAACCGCGCAGTATTTAAGAGTATTCTGAATCAGATTTGCTTATCGTGGCGGGTATGCAACATGTAGTTCACGTCTACATTTGGACCCAGTTTAAAACGGTCCGTCAGCAGGTTGTAGTGCAGCCCGGTAATATGTTTTTCGCGCAGCGCGGTGTCATCAACCCAGCGCATCAGCTCTGCTGGACGAATGAATTTCTTAATATCGTGTGTGCCGCGCGGCACCATCTTTAAAACATACTCAGCGCCGATAACGACCATCATCCACGCTTTTGCATTGCGGTTGATCGTGGAGAAAAATACGTGCCCGCCGGGCTTGACCAACTTAGCGCACGCCTGCACCACGGATTGCGGATCGGGAACGTGCTCCAGCATCTCCATGCAGGTGACCACATCGTAAAGGCCTGGGTGAGCGTTGGCATGTGTTTCTACCGTTTCCTGCACATAATCAACAGTGACGCCGCTTTCCAGCGCATGCAAGCGCGCAACCTGCAACGGCTCTGCGCCCATATCCAGCCCGGTGACGTCAGCGCCTTCACGCGCCATGCTCTCGGCCAAAATGCCGCCGCCGCAGCCGACATCCAACACTTTCTTGCCAAACAAACCTTCGGCGCGCTGCGAAATATAGCCCAGACGCAGCGGGTTAATGCGGTGTAATGGCTTGAACTCGCCTTCTAAATCCCACCAGCGTGACGCGATCGCCTCGAATTTGGCAATTTCCTGATGGTCAACGTTCGGAGTTTGATTTTCTACATTCATGTGTCATCACTGCCTTTCGTCATCTTCTACTGCCGCGAGTATACTCCCTTCGTGTCGCAACGTGCAGCGGTGTCGTTTTTCTCAACTGGATAAAAGCCTACTGGGAAAACAGTCTGCTCGTAGCGGAAGGGAGTTTCCCCCGAAACGGCGGTTTGTGATATAATTTTTCACCTTTTGAACAGTTCACCTAATCTGAACGGTTCACTTTTCTGAACACGGGTAGATGCCTAAATAGAGGGATAGCGGCTCCATGAGCGACCTTGCCAGAGAAATCACACCGGTCAACATTGAAGAAGAGCTGAAAAGCTCGTATCTGGATTATGCGATGTCCGTTATTGTCGGGCGTGCATTACCAGATGTTCGTGATGGACTGAAACCGGTACACCGCCGCGTACTGTATGCGATGAACGTACTGGGTAACGACTGGAACAAACCGTATAAAAAATCCGCCCGTGTCGTCGGGGATGTCATCGGTAAATATCACCCGCACGGCGATTCTGCCGTTTATGAAACCATCGTGCGTATGGCGCAGCCTTTCTCACTGCGCTACATGCTGGTTGATGGTCAGGGTAACTTCGGTTCGATTGACGGCGACTCCGCTGCGGCTATGCGTTATACCGAAATTCGCATGTCGAAAATTGCTCATGAACTGCTGGCCGATCTGGAAAAAGAGACGGTCGATTTTGTGCCGAACTATGACGGCACCGAGCAGATTCCTGACGTCATGCCTACGCGTATTCCCAACCTGCTGGTTAACGGTTCTTCCGGTATCGCAGTCGGGATGGCAACGAACATCCCACCGCATAACCTGACTGAAGTGGTGAACGGCTGTCTGGCGTATATCGACGATGAAAACATTAGCCTTGAAGGGTTAATGGAGCACATCACCGGCCCGGATTTCCCGACGGCAGCAATCATCAATGGCCGACGCGGCATTGAAGAAGCCTATCGCACCGGGCGCGGCAAGATTTACATCCGTGCGCGTGCCGAAGTTGAAGCGGACGCGAAAACCGGACGTGAAACCATTATCGTGCATGAGATTCCGTATCAGGTGAACAAAGCTCGCCTGATCGAGAAAATTGCCGAACTGGTCAAAGATAAACGTATTGAAGGCATTAGCGCACTGCGTGATGAGTCCGATAAAGACGGTATGCGTATCGTTATCGAGATTAAGCGTGACGCCGTGGGTGAAGTGGTACTGAATAATCTGTACTCGCAGACGCAACTTCAGACGTCATTCGGCATCAACATGGTGGCACTGCATCAGGGCCAGCCGAAGATCATGCCGCTGAAGGATATTCTGGTTGCGTTTGTGCGCCACCGTCGTGAAGTGGTGACGCGTCGTACCATTTTTGAACTGCGTAAAGCCCGTGACCGCGCTCATATCCTGGAAGGTCTGGCCATTGCGCTGGCGAACATCGATCCGATTATCGAACTGATTCGTCGCGCTGCGTCACCTGCTGAAGCAAAAGCCTCACTGATCGCACAAGCGTGGGAATTGGGCACCGTTGCCACCATGCTGGAACGTGCGGGCGATGATGCTGCGCGTCCAGAGTGGCTGGAGCCAGAGTTCGGCATCCGTGACGGTCATTACTACCTGACGGAACAGCAGGCACAGGCGATTCTGGATCTGCGTTTGCAGAAACTGACTGGCATGGAGCACGAAAAGCTGCTGGATGAATATAAAGACCTGCTGGCGGAGATCGCCGAGCTGCTTTATATCCTCAATAGCCCTGAGCGCCTGATGGAAGTGATCCGCGAAGAGCTGGAAGCGATCAAAACGCAGTACAGCGACGGGCGCCGCACAGAAATCACGGCGAACACTGCCGACATCAACATCGAAGACCTGATTAATCAGGAAGATGTGGTGGTCACGCTGTCTCACCAGGGTTATGTGAAGTATCAGCCGCTAAGCGACTACGAAGCACAGCGTCGCGGTGGCCGCGGCAAGTCCGCTGCACGTATCAAAGAAGAAGATTTTATCGATCGTCTGCTGGTGGCAAACACCCACGACACGATTCTGTGCTTCTCCAGCCGTGGCCGTTTGTATTGGATGAAGGTATATCAATTGCCGGAAGCCAGTCGTGGTGCGCGTGGCCGTCCGATCGTCAACCTGCTGCCGCTTGAACCGAATGAGCGTATCACCGCGATTCTGCCGGTACGTGAATACGAAGAAGGTCGCCACATCTTCATGGCAACCGCGAGCGGTACAGTGAAGAAAACGGCGCTGACGGAATTCAGCCGTCCGCGTAGCGCGGGGATCATTGCGGTTAACCTGAACGACGGTGACGAGCTGATTGGCGTCGACCTGACCGATGGCAGTGATGAAGCGATGCTGTTCTCTGCGGAAGGTAAAGTGGTGCGCTTCTCCGAACAAGCGGTGCGCTCCATGGGCCGTACGGCTACGGGCGTCCGTGGTATCAACCTGCAAGGTGAAGATCGCGTGGTATCGCTGATCATTCCTCGCGGCGAGGGCGATATCCTGACCGTCACGCAAAATGGCTTTGGTAAGCGTACTGCCGTGAATGAGTACCCGACCAAGTCGCGTGCGACGAAAGGGGTTATCTCTATCAAGGTCAGCGAGCGTAACGGTAAAGTGGTTGGTGCGGTTCAGGTTGATACCGCAGACCAGATCATGATGATCACCGATGCGGGCACGCTGGTGCGTACACGCGTATCTGAAGTCAGCATTGTGGGTCGTAACACACAGGGTGTGACGTTGATTCGTACCGCGGAAGACGAAAATGTTGTCGGCCTGCAACGTGTTGCCGAACCGGTAGAAGATGAAGAGCTGGATGGTGTGGTAAACGTTGAAGGCGAAATCGCCGAAGACGATGATGCTATCGACGACATTGATGGCGATGATGATATCGCTGAAGATGACGAATAAGCCTTTTCCTTAAACCATAATGAGTAGAGTAAGCCAGCGCGATGCGCTGGCTTTTTTTATCGACTCTCGGTAGTGTATCCGCAAACTGGTTTTCCCATTATTCAACGGTATCCACTTGAAATATCTCGCCTCATTCCATACCACATTAAAAGTCTCCCGCTATTTGTTTCGGGTTCTGGCGGTCATGCTGTGGGTGTTGGGAGCGCTGATATCCGTTTTCTATGTTACTAAAGTATTGAATGAAAAAGAGTCGGAGCTGCGGCAGGAATATAATCTCAGCTTTGATCAGTCACAGGGTTACATCCGACACGCGTCGGATATTGTGCGTGAACTCCAGTATTTGGCGGCAAATCGTCTGGTGCTGGCGAGAGAAAAAGCTGAGTCGCCAACGGAAGGAGGGCCCGGTGTTTCCGTTTATGCACTTGCTCCCGGCGCAACCTGTTCCACGCAATATGGTGGTAATACGGCGCTGCTCTCATTGAGCCATTTTTTCAACGGCTGGCAGGATAATTTCTCTGCCGTCTACGATCTTAATAGGGTGTTTTTTGTCGGTGGCGATCGGCGCTGTATGGTAGATTTTGGCATCCGTAATCAGTCCCTTGACCGTGATAACTTGCTCAAAAACGTGCAGGATCGGTTTCAGGATCAGAAGAAGAATCGTGCCCAAACTGGCCGCGATGAAACCCTCTACTGGATTACCCCCGCGTCAGTCCCTGATGTTGGCTATTTATATGCGCTGACGCCGATTTATGTGGATAACAAGCTGGAAGTCATTATGGGAATCGAACAGACGATTCGCCTGGATGATTTCGTCACCGTGGGTAAATTTCCGATCGGTGCCAGGCTGCTGGATCAATATAATCAGGTTGTTTTACAGTTTTCCGATACGAAAGATCGCTATGCCTCTTCAGTAGACAGTTATCCCTCCGATCATAACTATTTTGGCTATGTAAATGGTTATGATGAACTCATTCTTAAGAAGTCGCTGCCGCCGACTTCATTTAGCATCGTGTATTCGCTGCCGTTGAAAGTGCTGCTTTCTCACATCAGCGCATTAATGATCAACATGTTTGTGCTAAATATCCTATGGGCTATTTTACTGTTTGTGTTGGCGCTGGTGTTTGAGCGAAAAATGCTGTTGCCTGCGGAAGTGAATGCGTTCCAACTGGAAGAAAATGAGCAATTCAACCGCAAGATTGTGGCGTCGGCGCCAGTAGGAATTTGTATCCTGCGTATTAATGACGGTACGAATATCCTCAGTAATGAACTGGCGCACAACTATCTCAACCTGCTCACACACGAAGACAGATTGCGAATTACCCGCATCATTTGCGAGCAGCAGTCCAAGTTTGTTGATGTCATGACCAGCCGTAACCATCACCTGCAAATCAGCTTTGTCCATTCACGCTATCGTAATGAAAATGTGGCGATTTGTGTGCTGCTGGACGTCAGCGCGCGTGTCAAAATGGAAGAGTCACTACAGGAAATGGCAAATGCCGCCGAGCAGGCAAGCCAGTCGAAATCGATGTTTCTTGCCACCGTCAGCCATGAATTGCGTACCCCGCTTTACGGTATTATCGGTAACCTCGACCTGCTGCAAACCAAGTCGCTGCCGAAGGATGCTAACCGTCTGGTCGTAGCGATGAACAACTCCTCCTCGCTGCTGCTGAAAATCATCAGCGATATCCTCGATTTTTCCAAGATTGAGTCGGAACAGTTGAAGATTGAGCCCTGTGAGTTTGCGCCGCATGAGGTCATCAGCCACATCACCAGCAACTACCTTCCTCTGGTGGTGAAAAAGCGCCTGACGCTCTACTGCTTTATCGACCCCAAAGTGCCGGTCAGCCTGTTTGGCGATCCTGTACGTTTGCAGCAGGTGTTGTCTAACCTGTTGAGTAATGCCATCAAGTTTACGGATACGGGCTGCATCATTTTTGACGTGGGGTGCCGCGATGGTTATCTGGAATTTGTGGTGCGCGATACCGGCGTGGGCATTCAACCCCGTGAGGCGGTGAAGCTGTTTGATCCGTTCTTCCAGGCAGGGAGCGGGGTTCAGCGTCATTTCCAGGGCACAGGCTTAGGGCTGGCTATTTGTGAAAAACTGGTCAATTTGATGGATGGCGATATTACTATTGAATCGGAACCTGGACTCGGTAGCCTGTTTGGCGTCAGGATTCCGTTGTATAAAGCGCACTATGCTCCCGTCGCGATCAATACCAGTCTGCAAGGGAAAATATGTTGGCTGAGGGTACGCAATGCCCGACTGGAGGCGTATTTACTGACGTTGTTGCAGGATCAAGGCATACAGGCTATGCGTTACCAGAATCAAACGGTATCGCCTGATGATGTGATGATTAGTGATTACACATCGACAGACGATATTACTGTTCGGGCGCATATCGTGATGAGTGGCGCGCATAACGGATCTGCGCAGAACGTGAGTGAGGGGCTCTGGGTGCAAGGGACATCGACACCTCAACACCTGCCTGACTTGCTGGAGAAAATTTATCGCTCAGAAAGTGAGGACAGTACTCACTCCGAGATTTCACCGCCGCTGACCAACTATGTGCGTGCTGAGAATGGCGACATTATGATTCTGGTGGTTGACGATCATCCGATCAACCGCCGACTGCTAGCCGATCAGCTCGGTTCTCTGGGCTATCAGGCAATGACGGCGAATGATGGCCTTGATGGGTTGAGCGTATTGAGTAAAAACCACATTGATATCGTACTGACGGACGTCAATATGCCAAATATGGACGGTTATTTGTTCACTCAGCGTATGCGTGAGCAGGGGTTACGCTTCCCGGTTATCGGTGTGACGGCAAATGCGTTGGCAGAAGAACGAGATCGTTGCCTTGGGGCGGGGATGGACAACTGTTTGTCAAAACCGGTTACGCTGGATACGTTGCAACAGGCGCTGGCGTATTACAGTAACGTAGTGCGGCAGGCGAGAACATCCGTGGAATAACCTGCACCAGCGGTTGCCGGTGCAGGAGAGGAAAGACTTAGTCTACCTGCGTCGCGCCGCCATTAACGGAAGACAGGTAATTCAGCAGGGCGATATCGTTCTCGACGCCCAACTTGGTCATGGCTGATTTTTTCTGGCTGCTGATCGTTTTGATACTACGATTCAGTTTTTTGGCGATCTCGGTAACCAAAAAGCCTTCAGCAAACAAACGTAGCACTTCACTTTCTTTCGGGGACAGGCGTTTATCGCCGTAGCCGCTGGCGCTGATTTTCTCTAGCACTTTGGATACGCTATCTGGCGTGAATTTCTTCCCTTTTTGCAGGGCGGCCAGCGCTTTGGGAAGGTCGGTCGGCGCGCCCTGTTTCAGCACGATGCCTTCGATATCCAAATCCAGCACTGCGCTCAGAATCGCCGGATTATTGTTCATGGTGAGAACAATAATAGAGAGATGGGGAAAATGGCGCTTAATGTATTTAATGAGGGTGATGCCATCGCCGTATTTATCGCCTGGCATGGATAAATCGGTGATTAAAACGTTAGCGTCCAGCTTAGGCAGGTTGTTGATCAGCGCTGTTGAGTCTTCAAATTCGCCAACCACATTGACCCATTCAATCTGCTCAAGCGATTTTTTGATGCCAAAAAGGACAATAGGGTGGTCGTCGGCAATAATTACGTTTAGGTTACTCATCGTTTTGGTTACTCATCTTGTTGGCTACCTTGCTGCACTTTAGATTCTATTGGGGATAGTAATGCACTGACAAACCGCTCAATTTCATGAAGGTTAGCCTCAATTTGTACACTATCGTGCGTGGTAACATGCTGTTCAAGCTGTTCACACAACTGTTTGCCAGGATGCAGATTCAGCATGGCAAACACGCCTTTCAGCCGGTGTGCCGTCAGCGAAAGTGACGGAAAGTCGCCTGCTTCCGCCTCAGTATACAGCCTCTTTAAATCATCCGGTACTGTCTCCATGAACAGCGAATAATAGTCGCTTGACGCCAATTGAGCGGCGTAAAATTCGACACCGTTCGGTTCCCCCCCTTGCATTGCATCGGGTGGTGTTTCCAGTTGCAGTTCAATCAGCTTAAGCAATGCCTCCAGCAGGAGGTGGCTGATATTATAGTTCACCCGCAAACGGCGCGGGCCCAAAGGCATTACTGTGTCATCGGCATGACTCAACAGTAGCGTATAATCTGCTTTTTTCTCCGGGTCATCAGTAATACAGATATCTGCTTCCTGATTAATTTGGCGTTCATCGCTGATCAGATAATTAGCGCCCCATCCCGTCAGCATATTGCCAACAATATGCTGTACTTCATCGGATGTCACATCCAACAGAACGGTAATACCATCCAGCAGTTTTTCTTCCTCGACGGGAAGCGGTTCTGGTTCCAGTTTTAACGTCAGAATATAGTGCGTACCTAACCCGGATTTACTGTTGATGGTTAAAGCGCCGCCCAGTTTATTACAGAGTTGATTACACAAAAATAAGGTCAATCCTGAATTTTGTCCGAAATGATCGGACGCGGCAGGATGTAGGAAAGGATGTTGAATATTTTCCTGCTCTTTGCCTGAAACCTTCGTCCCTGTATCGCTGATCTGAATAATTAATGTGTCTGACTCATTATTTTTCCTATCAATCGACACCGTAATTTTGCCGTAATCCGTATTGGTCACCGAATAATTTAGCAACAGCGCCAGCGTCTTTTTCAACAGCCCTGCATCACCGATGTAAGTTTGATTACTCTCTAAATTGTAATGGTGGAACAGGGTCAATCCTTTTTGGTTCAGTCTCGGCAGCAGCTCAAGAAGGACATTGTCGATAAGCGCCAACGGCGAAAAGCTGTCGTTGACCACGGTCCATTCCTGCGCTTCCAGCTTTTCATGCAACGCGATATTTTCCAGCAGTTCGATAGCGCAGCGAGTATCCGCCGCGAGCTGATCCAGCGTTGATGTTTGTACCGTTGCCGCATCGCTGTGGCGTATCGCATGAATATGCTGTTGTAATGAAATCAGCGGCTGTTTAAATTCGCTGAGCAGGTTTTGGAATAGGCGTTTTCTGGCATGAATATTCTTTTCGTATTCACGCTGAGCTAGCAGTAATTTCCGCTGTACCAGAATCTCTTTATCCTGTTCGCGTAGCAGGAAGAGGCAATAATCTGGCGAATATTGGCTACGGATTTGGCGGATTTCATACATCTCATTATTAATGGTGACCTGAATGATGCCCTGATGTTCGTCCGCCATATTGGTGATTTTTTGCAGGCTCAAGTGTGGAAGCAGATGCTCCGCACGCTCATTTTGTATGACCACTTTGTTGCTGCTGAAATCATAAACCAGCACGCCCATCGGGATTCTGCCCGTTGTTTCGCGGTAAATATCCAGTTTCTTTTCCAACTGAGAAGATAACTCTTCTCCAGGATGCGCATACTTGCGACGGAAAAGATAAAAACCAGCAATGGATACACTCAGTAGCACCAGATTCAACAGCAGAAGCCAGACGTTATTACGTAATGAATCAATAATTAGCGCTTTTACGGGCACCTGAAAAACGATTTTTACCGGTGCATTGACGAGCGTGGCGGAGATTTCAAGGTTGGAACCATGAAGCTGCACGTCAGCTGTGCCTTCGCTCGTATTACTGCTATCCATGTTGCTGGCTGCTGGCGTATCCGGCTTGAGCATAAGGTATTCACGCGGGATCGTGTCTGGAATTAAATCGTTAATCGGCAGATCGAATGCAAGAATTGTCGCCAAATGACCTGGCTGATTGAATGTGGTTCGCAGCGTAAAATAGTAATCGTTATAGAAGCGTAATTTACGCAGTGGGGAAAAACTTTCGCGTTCGTCTAACACATTCGCCTGTTGCAGCATTTCCGTCCGGCGCGCCTCGGCGATGACCGTAATATAATTGCCGCGGAACTGCGAGGAGATATCTTTCAGCGTCTGCGTAGAAATCATCGTCAGGCTGTTGTCGATGCCATTCAGATAATACATGGAATAGACGTTATTCTCTGCTCCCCAGAGAATATCAAGGTAACGCGATATGCGGCGAACCGATGTCAGCGTACCTTGATCGTGTTGCCCAAAAATCAGAGCATCCGTTTTCTGACCGTTTTTTTCTACGTAGAAAACATTCGGCATCAAATTAATCGAGGTGATAGTAGCGTCACTAGCGGATGGTTCGCTGTTCAGGCTGCCGTAAATTTGGTACGTAAAGAAACGGTAGGTATCGATGCGTTTCTGTATGCCTTGGGCAATGGTTGTCAGCGAATGTTTTTTATCCGCCAGCAAATCGTTGATGTAGCTATAGCTGAACGTTCCGGTAATGAGGAGCGATAACACCGTAAGGAGAGAAAAATAACGCAGGATCATGGCTGGCATCAATTAACGCTCCTGATTAGCGAATAACGGCACGCGCACTGGCGCTGACGGCCAGCAATAGCAGTGCGACAAACCCGAATGCGGTGGCTAAATTGCTGAACTGTGCAATAAAACCGAGGATGGTTGGGCCGATCAGAATACCTGCATAGCCTACTGTTGTAATAGACGCGATGGCCAGATTTGGCGGCATGATCTTTTGATTTCCTGCTGCGCTGAAAAGGATCGGGACGACATTGGATGCGCCGATACCGACCATCACGAAGCCAAGAATGGCGGTCACTGCATTATCAATACTGATCGTTAATACCAGACCGAGTGCGGCGCAGAGGCTGCCACCGGTAAGAATCGCGTAGCGTCCGAGCGCATTAACGATGCGATCGCCATTCAGTCTGCCGAGTGTCATTGCGACGGAAAACGCGGCATAGCCCATGCCTGCTTGCGCGCCGCTCAGGTTACGTTCAACCGTTAAAAAGAGGGCGCTCCAGTCCAGTATGGAACCTTCGGCTAAGAACATGATGAAGCACAGTGAGCCAATGAACATCACCCAGCCGCGTGGAATAACAAACAGCGGGCCGCTGTCATCTTGATTGGTGGTGCGCAGCAGGTGCTTGTGCGCCGCTGCCATGAATAGCAGCATGAGTACGACAATAGCCAGAATAGCCATCAGTGGGGACAGGCCAAGCCACAGCAGGGCACTGACGCCACCGGCACCGACAATCCCCCCTACGCTGAAGAAACCATGAAAACCAGACATCATGGCTCGACCACTGGCGCGTTCGACGATGACGGCCTGAATATTCATCGCGACATCGACCATGCCGATGGACGCGCCAAAAAAGAGTAGCACGATCGCCATCATAGGCAGTGTTTCTGCCTGTGTTAGTGCGGGCAACACCAAACAAAGCAGTGCACTTGCCAGCAAAATAACGCTGCGACATCCTAGCTTGCTGGTAAGAAAGCCGGTGAGTGGCATGGCCAACAGTGAGCCAATACCGAGAGAAAGCAGCAACATCCCCAGGGAAGCGTCACTGATAGCCAGCCGCGTTTTGACAAATGGCACTAACGGTGCCCAAGAGGCCATGGCAAAGCCCGCAACAAAGAAAACGATGCGTGTCGCTGCCTGTGCTTTTTTGCCGGGCAGATTCTGATTAATGCATAACGGGTCGGAATTCAGTGTTGTACTCATCCTGAACGAGGCTATCCGGTCGACGTAACAAGGGCCTATTTTTACCATAATTAGTGACTGGAATGGAAAGAATCCTGGTGTGCGGTTTTGTGGCGGGAGAATAAGTGGGGAATACTGTGGGACCGGCAAAAAAATGCCGATTAGATAATCGGCAAAAGATATCAGTCAAATTGAAGCAATAATGATGATGGAATAGAATTTTAGTGCGATGTGCGCACTTCGTTTTGCCGTTTGATGCGATTTCAGTCCATGCTCATCGTTTTGGTCTTGCGTAACCTCTCACCCACGACGTGTTTTTTTCCCGTATAATCCCCTACTTTGTGTTAGGTCTCCGGGGTGACGGTGAAACAACTTTCCGACTTGCTGCGACATTTACAGCAGGATTTGCGCGAGCCACAGCCTGAACGCGCAGGTTTCAGACAAATAACGCGTTCATTAACTCTTTGCGATACGTCCGAAACTCTCAGCGATGCGTCTGAGCTACTACCGTGGCTGGCGACCCAGCCAGTGTACCCCCAATTCTATTGGCAGCACCGTCAGGATCGTGAAGAAGCCGCCGTTTGCGGCAAGGTATGTGGGTTTCATCATCTTCAGGATGCTGAGGCATTCCTCGTTCAGCAGCAGTGCGATCCCGATGTGCGTATCTGGGGATTGAACGCGTTTAATCAGATAACAGAAGGTGGTACCTCATCGCCTGGCTATCTGTTTTTGCCTCGGGCAGAGCTGCGGCGTCAGGATGATATGCTCAGCCTGAGTATTAACCTGTTTAGCGAAACGTCATTGCAACAGGATGCTGATGAAGCCTCGGCATTTATTAACCTGCTGCTGCCACCGGAGCCACTGCCTATTTTGCATGCGGAAGTACAAGCCGTCGGGCATCAGCCGGAGCGTCAGGGTTGGATTGATTTGCTCCAGCGGGCGCTGCATGACATCAACTCAGGGCTGATGGAAAAGGTTGTTCTTGCTCGAACGACCACGCTAACGCTCACACAACCGCTTCAGGCAACCACCTTTATGGCCGCCAGCCGTGCGGCGAATCATCACTGCTTCCATTTCATGCTAGCGCACGATGCGCGTCATGCATTTCTCGGTTCTAGCCCAGAGCGGCTCTATCGCCGATGGGGGAGAGAACTGGAAACGGAAGCGTTGGCAGGAACGGTGGCAAGCGATCGTGATGCGCTTAAAGCCGCAGAGCTGGCTAGCTGGCTGATGAAGGACACTAAAAATCAGCATGAGAATATGTTGGTGGTGGATGATATTTGCCAGCGGTTACAGCAGTCGGCACTGTCGCTGGATGTGATGCCGCCGGAAATTGTGCGTCTGCGCAAGGTGCAGCATCTGCGCCGTACCATTCATGCCACGTTACGCACCGCTTCTGATAGTGCTTGCCTCGATGCATTGCAGCCTACAGCGGCGGTAGCGGGGTTGCCGCGGCAAGAAGCGCGCCGTTTTATTGCCGCGCATGAACCGTTCGAGCGCGGTTGGTATGCGGGTTCGGCGGGTTATCTTTCGCGTCAGCAGTCTGAATTCAGCGTGGCGCTACGCTCGGCCGAGGTGCGTGATCATGTTTTAACGCTCTATGCCGGCGCTGGAATTGTGGCGGGTTCTGATCCAGAACAAGAATGGCAGGAGTTGGAAAACAAAGCTTCCGGGCTGAGATCCCTGCTAGATGGTGATATGTCATAGTTTTGTTTTATGATTGTTGTGTCAGGTACTGGTTTATATCAAAGTCAGCGTAGTAAAAAAAAATATAATAAGGCTGATCGCGATGTTCGTTGAAGGGCAACCAGGCCACCAACAGTTTGATCATTATTATTTGCTATACCCTAAATAATTAGAGTTGCAGGCAGGCGGCGAGCGCACGACGCCCTTATTAGCTTACATGAGTAAGTGACTAGGATGAGTCAGAGAAGCCAACGTACATGCAGCTTGAAGTATGACGGGAATAACCTGCAACCTGAGTTGTTGAGTCCATCATGTCAACAAGTGTATTTAATCGCCGCTGGGCTACATTACTGCTGGAATCGCTGACCCGTCACGGCGTCCGGCATATCTGCATCGCGCCTGGTTCTCGCTCCACCCCGCTGACGCTGTCCGCGGCGGATAATCATGCGCTGATTTGCCACACGCATTTCGACGAGCGAGGGCTTGGGCATCTGGCGCTGGGGCTGGCAAAAGCCTCGCGTGAACCCGTTGCGATTATTGTGACGTCTGGCACAGCCGCCGCGAATCTCTATCCCGCAATCATTGAAGCCGGGCTAACGGGTGAACGGCTGGTCGTTCTGACGGCTGACCGCCCGCCGGAGCTGATTGACTGCGGTGCGAATCAGGCGATTCGTCAGCATGCACTGTATGCTTCACACCCCACACTGGCGCTGGATTTACCGCGCCCTACGCCCGATATTCCGGCCACCTGGCTGGTTTCCTCTGTGGATAGTGCCATGGCGCGGCTTACGCACGGCGCGTTGCACATTAATTGCCCCTTTGCTGAACCGCTTTATGGTGCTGATGACGGCACGGCTTATCAGGGCTGGCTAATGACGCTGGGCGACTGGTGGAATAGCCGCGAGCCTTGGCTGCGTGAAATGCGCCAGAGTACGCTGGTGGTACAACCGGACTGGCCGCAGTGGCGGCAGAAACGTGGCGTCGTCCTTGCCGGACGTGTTAGTGCTGAACAAGGGGCGCGTCTTGCTGCGTGGGCGAACGAGCTGGGCTGGCCGCTGATTGGTGATGTGCTGTCGCAAAGTGGGCAGCCTTTGCCCTGTGCGGATATTTGGTTGGCGCACCCTGAAGCCGTGAATCTTTTACGGCAGGCAGACATCGTCCTACAGTTCGGCGGAAGCCTGACGGGAAAACGTCTGCTGCAATGGCAGGAACAGTGCCAGCCGCAAGAGTTTTGGTTAATTGATGATTTACCGGGACGGCTGGACCCGGCTCACCATCGTGGACGTCGTCTGGTTGCGGACGTTGGCGAATGGCTGTCAGCGCATCCAGCAGACAAACAGACGCCGTGGGCGGACTTGCTGGTGGATATTGCCGATAGAGCGCAGCGACAGGCCGACGCGCATCTGGCTTCCCGCTTTGGTGAAGCGCAGCTGGCGCAGCGAATACCGGCGCTTTTGCCGCCGGATGGGCAACTGTTTGTCGGCAACAGTCTCGTGGTACGTCTGATCGACGCGCTGGCACAGCTTCCGCAAGGGTATCCGGTGTATGGTAATCGAGGAGCCAGCGGTATTGATGGTCTGATTTCCACGCTGGCAGGTGTACAGCGTGCCACGGCGAAAGCGACGCTCGGCATCGTCGGCGATCTCTCTGCATTATACGATTTGAATGCGCTGGCGCTGTTGCGTCAGTCCCCCGCACCGCTGGTGTTGATCGTGGTGAACAATAACGGTGGCCAGATATTTTCCCTGTTGCCGACGCCGGTTGCACAGCGTGAAGCGTTTTACTGCATGCCGCAAAATGTGGAATTCGGGCATGCTGCTGCGATGTTTGGCCTGAATTACGTGCGTGCCGAAAGCTGGGAACAACTGGCAGATACGGTGTCGGATTGCTGGACTCAGGGCGGCGTCACGCTGCTTGAAGTGGTCGTTGAACCGAAAGACGGTGCGGAAACGCTCAATGAACTGGTCGCGCAGGTGGCGGCGTGGACTCACTAGATTTTCAGGGACTAGTCTGCCGGAAAGTGACGCATGGCGCGGTTGCTCCGATGCAGCCTTGGCTGGTGTGTCTGCATGGTTTATTAGGCAGTGGTGAGGACTGGCTGCCTGTCCTGCCATTTTTTCGTGACTGGCCTGTGCTGCTGGTGGATTTACCCGGACACGGCGCGTCCCGAGCCATTGCTACCGCCGATTTTGCCGAGGTAAGTCGTCAGCTAACCGCCACACTGCTGGCACAGGGTATCGAGCGTTATTGGCTGTTGGGCTATTCGCTCGGCGGGCGTGTTGCGATGTACCACGCTTGCGACGGGCATCATGACGGTATGCTGGGATTACTGGTTGAAGGCGGACACCCCGGTTTGGCAACGTCCGAGCAGCGTACGGAGCGTATCCAGCATGATGCACGCTGGGCGCAGCGTTTTCGTCAGGAGCCGCTGCCGGATGTTTTGCAGGACTGGTATCAGCAGGCGGTTTTTGCCGATGTTGACCCCGTACAGCGTGAACAGCTGATCGCGCGCCGCAGCGCTAATCACGGCGCATCTGTTGCGGCAATGCTGGAAGCCACCTCGCTGGGACGACAGCCTTTCCTGGCGGATCATCTCCAGCATCTGTCGCTACCTTTTGTTTATTTATGCGGTGCCAGTGACGTGAAATTTCAGACGCTGGCGGCGCAATACGGCCTGCCGTTACTGAGCGTTGCTCTGGCGGGGCATAATGCTCATCAGGCGAATCCAGCGGCCTATGCTGAGCGGATTCGCACTTTTCTTTCGCATCCCGTTAAGGATTGATAACTATGCTTTATCCGAGTGAAGAACTGCTTTACGCACCGATTGAATGGCACGATTGCAGCGGCGATTTTGCCGATATCCTCTACCATAAATCCATTGATGGTATTGCCAAAATCACCATTAACCGTCCTCAGGTGCGCAATGCGTTCCGTCCGCAGACGGTAAAAGAGATGATTCAGGCGCTCGATAATGCCCGTCACGATGACGGTATCGGGACGATCATCCTGACTGGTGCTGGCGATAAAGCATTCTGCTCCGGCGGCGATCAGAAAGTACGCGGTGACTACGGCGGTTATCAGGATGACAGCGGTGTGCATCACCTGAACGTGCTGGATTTCCAGCGCCAGATTCGCACCTGTCCGAAACCCGTCATCGCGATGGTGGCTGGGTATTCCATCGGTGGTGGACACGTTCTGCACATGATGTGTGACCTGACCATTGCGGCAGAGAATGCCATCTTCGGTCAGACTGGTCCGCGTGTTGGTTCCTTTGACGGCGGTTGGGGGGCGTCTTACATGGCTCGTATCGTCGGTCAGAAGAAAGCGCGTGAAATTTGGTTCCTGTGCCGTCAGTACGACGCTGCGCAAGCGTTGGATATGGGACTGGTGAATACCGTCGTACCGTTGGCCGAACTGGAAAAAGAAACCGTGCGCTGGTGCCGTGAAATGTTGCAAAACAGCCCGATGGCGCTGCGCTGCCTGAAAGCGGCGCTAAACGCGGACTGCGATGGTCAGGCTGGTTTGCAGGAGTTGGCGGGCAACGCCACCATGTTGTTCTATATGACGGATGAAGGGCAGGAAGGTCGTAACGCGTTCAATGAGAAACGCCAGCCGGACTTCAGCAAATTCAAACGGAATCCGTAATGCGCCAGGTTACTCTCTATCGTTACAGCGTGCCGATGGAAGCTGGAGTGGTGCTGCGCAATCAGCGCCTGAAAACCCGCGATGGTCTTATTGTTCGCTTGCAAGAAGGTGAACGGTTGGGCTGGGGGGAGATTGCGCCACTGCCGGAGTTCAGTGTGGAAACGCTGGCAGAGGCGCAATCAGCCGCGCTTGGGCAACTGGCTGCGTGGGCGGCAGGACGTGCATTTTCTGACGATCTTCCGCCGTCCATTGCCTTTGGTTTGAGCTGCGCGCAGGCCGAATTGGATCAGCACCTGCCGCAGGCGGCGGACTATCGCAAAGCGCCCTTGTGCAATGGCGATCCTGATGAGCTGTTCGAAATGCTACAGGCGATGCCAGGCGAGAAAGTGGCAAAGGTGAAAGTCGGCCTGTACGAGTCGGTGCGTGACGGCATGATCGTTAACGTACTGCTGGAAGCCTTGCCGGATCTGAAGCTCCGTCTGGATGCCAACCGTAGTTGGACGCGTGCCAAAGCGGACGGCTTTGCCCGCTATGTTGCCCCGTCGCTACGCTCGCGCATTGCCTTTCTCGAAGAGCCTTGCAAAACCCGTGAAGAATCTCGTGAGTTTGCGCGTGAAACCGGCATCAACATCGCCTGGGACGAAAGCGTGCGTGAGGCGGATTTTCGGGTGGAGGCTGAATCAGGCGTGAATGCGATTGTGATCAAGCCGACGCTGGTCGGCAGCCTTGCTCGCTGTCAGCAACTGGTGCAGGAAACACATCAGGCTGGGTTAACGGCGGTGATCAGCTCCAGCATTGAATCCAGTCTGGGGTTAACGCAGCTGGCGCGTTTGGCACACTGGCTGACGCCGGACACGATTCCAGGGCTGGACACGTTAGATCTGATGCAGGCGCAGGTGATTCAACGCTGGCCGGATAGCGCGTTGCCGCTTTTGGCTGCTGAGCAACTGGATGTGGTATGGCAATCCTGACTGACTGGCCGTGGCGACACTGGGCTAGCCAGACGCCCCAGCCGGTCTCGTTGAATGAGCCTGTTGCGTTGATTGAAGAGGAAATCCGTTGGAGCTGGCAGGCGCTCGCCCGGCGGGTAGATCGTCTGGCTGAGCATTTCGTACAGCAGGGCGTGACTGCCGAAAGTACGGTAGCGCTACGTGGGAAAAATAGCGTACAGATGCTGTGTAGTTATCTGGCGCTGTTACAGTGCGGTGTGCGTGTGTTACCGCTAAATCCACAGTTGCCCGATGCGTTAACCGAGGCACTGCTGCCTGCGCTGAATGTGGCGTATGGCCTGTGTTTGAATGATAAATCTTGGCCTGATTCTGTACGTCCCCTTTCTTTACCATCAGCTTGCTTGCTATCGGGTGATACCGAAGAAACCATCGGCACCAATAGATTACGCTGGCAGGCCGAGCGACTGGCGACACTGACGCTGACATCCGGTTCTAGCGGAATGCCAAAGGCGGTAGCGCATTCGTTCGCTGCCCATCTCTCCAGCGCGGAAGGTGTGGTTCAAATGATGGCGTTTTCTGCCAGCGACCGTTGGCTGCTGTCACTTCCGCTCTTTCACGTTTCTGGGCAGGGCATCGTTTGGCGCTGGCTTGCTACTGGGGCAACGCTCGTTGTTCGCGCGCATCAGCCTTTGGAGATTGCTCTGCGCGATTGCACTCATGCTTCTCTGGTGCCGACTCAGCTATGGC
This sequence comes from Pectobacterium betavasculorum, assembly GCF_000749845.1. Classification (GTDB taxonomy): domain Bacteria; phylum Pseudomonadota; class Gammaproteobacteria; order Enterobacterales; family Enterobacteriaceae; genus Pectobacterium; species Pectobacterium betavasculorum. The sequence goes on from NZ_JQHM01000001.1 coordinate 143,687, forward strand.
GACTGCTGGCGGAGACGGCCTTTCCTGAAGCATTGAAAGCGGTATTGCTCGGCGGCGCGACGATCCCGCAGACGCTGACGCAACAGGCAGAAGCTCGAGGCGTCAGCTGCTGGTGTGGCTATGGTCTGACGGAACTGGCGTCTACGGTTTGCGCTAAACGCGCCGATGGGCGTTCGGGCGTCGGAATGCCGCTGCAAGGGCGAGAGGTCCGACTGATGGACGATGAGATTCTGCTGCGCGGCAGCTCGTTGGCCGCTGGCTATTGGCGCGATGGAAAACTGATTCCACTGGTCGATGATGATGGCTGGTTCCACACGCGCGATCGCGGACTATTTGCCGAAGATGAGTGGCATATTCTGGGACGTTTGGATAATCAATTTTTCAGCGGTGGTGAAGGGGTTCAGCCGGAGAATATCGAGGCCGTGTTGTTGACGCATCCTGATGTTCAACAGGCGTGCATTGTGCCCGTTGAAGATGTGGAGTTCGGACACCGCCCCGTTGCTGTGTTGGAGGTGGCACAAACCACAACGCTTGATGCAGTTCGTGATTGGTTACAGCCGCAGCTTGCCGGATTTCAGCGGCCAGTCGCGTATTATGTGCTGCCAGTTGAACTGAAAAATGGTGGGATAAAGCTTTCTCGTAAACAGGTAAAAAACTGGGTCAGTGCAATGTATCCTCAGCCTAAAAGGTAGGGGTGCTTGGCTAATGCCGATCGTTTAAGGATCGAGATACCGGGGCTACCACGGAGTCAGGCATCCCTGCGGGAACCTCATCACCGTGTTTCCCCTAAATCCATGCTTAAGTGACTGATTAGGGGCGCTTGGCGTCATATTATTTATCTGGAACATGAAAGCTTGAACCTATCTTGATCCTCTGATGATTGGCGTTGGTTTCGCGATCAAACTGCGCCAGTTTTTCCAAAAACCATATGTCCTGAAACTGTACCGGGCTGCGCCTCTCAGCATTCACCGTGTGATGATCGACTCTCTCTGTGGCACTTTTGCCTACGGCTAATTTTCCTTCTCTCACGCTCGCTTCCTTCTGCCTGTATACCCATCATCCATGGTGAGTACTATCGTCCACTTTGTGTTTTAGGCGCAAATAGGTGGTGCTTATTGCTGCTATTGTCAGCAATTTTCAATAAGCATTTTTATGATTACTAACAGAATAAATCCCTGCTCACGGCAATTTCGTGCTGGAGTGGGGGGATGTTTCGGGTAGAATCGGCAACGATAACATCTTTACACACGCGTTTAGCGACGGTTTTAAGGATATTGAAAATGAAAAAGTTTGTGATTGCCTGTGCGGGAAGCCTGTTGCTTGCAAGTGCTTCTGTACATGCCATTAGCCTTTCTGGGGAAGCAGGTCGTGATTACGTCGGTGCCAGTGCGGGCTTCGGTCTGGGCATTCCGGGGCTTGCGGGTAATGTGAGCTATGCTCACGGCGACAACAGCAATGATGTATACGGTTTTGGCCTGGGATACACCATTCCTGTCGGCCCACTGAAGGTCACTGTGGGCGGCAAAGCGCTGTACCTGAATCAGGATCACGGCAATGATGGCTATGGCGTTGCACTGGGCGGTGGCGTGCAGTGGCCGCTGAGCCGTCAGTTCTCGCTGTACGGCGAAGGTTATTATGCACCGGATGCTTTCTCTAGCCATGTCGATCACTATGTCGAAGGGAAAGCGGGCGTACGCTGGCAGGTGTTTGCGCCGCTGAGCGTTGATGTCGGCTACCGTTACATCAATATGGCGCGTGAGAACGGCCCAGATAACAAGTTGGCTGATTCTGCCTATGTCGGCGTTGGTCTGAGCTTCTAATATACCCGTCATACTTCAAGCCGCAGGTGTGTTGGCTTTCCTCGCTCACCCCAGTCACTTACTTGTGTAAGCTCCTGGGGATTCACTGCGTCGCCGCCTGCCTGCAACTCGAATTATTTAGGGTATCGTGGTTTGAAAGAAAAAGAGTCGAAAAAGATTAACTGATTGACGACAGCCAGCCTGCCACCATCGCCAGTTGGATCAGGATGATGCTTATGCCGCTGGCGAACACCAGCGCTAATACCGGTGCACCACCGCGAGTCGCGCGTATTTCAGGATGCTGTTTACGTACCTGCCAGCTAAGCAGAACGGGAATGAGTAACGCCAGTACGGCCAGTGCAATCGCCGCATAGCCCAGCGCCATCACAAACCCTTGCGGATAAAAGAGTGCAAACACCAGCGGTGGAGTAAAGGTTAGTAAACCCGTCTGTGCGCGCCCAGTGACGCTATTCTTACGTTTAAACAGATCGGCTAAATAATCGAATAACCCGAGCGCCACGCCGAGGAAAGAGGTCGCTAGTGCCAGATCGGCAAACAGGTGGACGGCCAATTCAACGTGCGGTGAGGCAACCAGAGTACGAATCGCCTGCATCAATCCATTCAATCCTGCCTGATCGGTCAAAATAGCATTGAATGTCGAAGAACTCAGACTGCCCAACATCGCGAGCTGCCAGAAAATATAGGCAATAAGCGGTATCACGCTACCGATAAGGAATATCCGGCGTAGCTTGCGGCTGTCACCGCCCATGTAGTGCACGATACTGGGAATACTGCCGTGAAAGCCAAATGAGGTCAGAATAACCGGTAATGCCGAGAGCGTCAGACCCTGTTGCAGCGGCAGCGTTAAGAGATTGACGCGCTGAATGTGTGGAACCATAACGGCCAGCATGATGACGAGCATCAGTACTTTGCCGCTAAACAGAATGCGGTTGAACAAGTCGACTGAAGATGTCCCGATGCAGACGACGCCGCCAGCGACCAGCGTGAAGAGCAGAATCCCTACGGACAGCGGAAGTGAGTAGCCACTCCACTGGTTGATGCTGCTGGCGATCAGTTCGCCTGCGCCGCTGATATAGGCCGCCGTTAGCGCATACATCAGAAATAGCATACTAAAACCGGTAATCCACTGTCCCCAACGGCCGAGGTAGATTTTTGCCAACGTGCCCAACCCGGTGTGTGACGGCTGATGCTGATACACTTCAACCAGCAACAAGGCGCTGTAACACATCAGTGCCCACAGGCCGATCAATATCATCAATGTAGTACCAAATCCGACGCCAGCCGTTGCCAACGGCATCGCCAACATTCCTGCTCCAATTGTGGTACCAGCGACGATAAAAATACTGCCAAGAGTACGATTTTTCACCTATTCCTCTATATATAGCGTGGTTATCCAGATATTTTTGGCAGCAGGGTAGAGTATTCAGCGAATCCTGTCAAAACGCCGTTACGAGGAGTGTAATTTTATATTTACACTGGAGTTAGATGCATCGGCGTGGCGAATTATCGGGCTGGCTGAAAGAAAGATTGTGTTTGTTCATCTGACTTTCTAAAGTGGTTTCAGAATCATCATCAGGAGTGAAAAATGCTTAGGGTTGAGATGTTATGTACCGGCGATGAAGTGCTGCATGGTCAGATTATTGACACCAATGCAGCCTGGCTGGCGGATTATCTGTTTGCGCAGGGACTACCGATGACCAGCCGGATGACGGTGGGTGACGATCTCGATGCGCTGGTGACGGCGATAACGCAGCGTAGTCAGATAGCCGATATCCTGATTGTGAACGGCGGATTAGGGCCGACCAGCGACGATCTTAGCGCATTAGCCGCGGCCACCGCAGCAGGTGAAGGGCTGGTTGAGCATGCCGAGTGGCTGGCACGTATGGAGGCTTTTTTTGCCGAGCGCGGCAGAGTGATGGCGCCTAGCAATCGCAAACAGGCGCAAATCCCCGCGAGTGCTGAAATGGTGGATAATCCGGTGGGTACCGCCTGTGGTTTTGCGCTGCAATTGAACAAATGCCTGATGTTTTTTACGCCGGGTGTGCCGTCCGAATTCAAGGTCATGGTCGATCAGCAAATTATGCCGCGTCTGCGCGAGCGTTTTGCTGTTGCAGATGCCCCGCTGTGCCTGCGCTTGACCACTTTTGGTCGCTCTGAGAGCGATCTGGCAAGCCAGTTGGATGGAATGGCATTACCGTCGGGCGTGGTGCTGGGCTACCGTTCTTCTATGCCGATTATTGAGCTGAAGTTGACTGGCCCAGCGGCACAGAAGGAAAAAATGGAGCAGTTGTGGGAAACCGTGCGCACCGTCGCAGGGGAAAATGCCATCTTTGAAGGAACGGAAGGGCTCCCCGCACAGTTGGCTCGACGTCTTGCCGAACGTGATATGACGTTAGCGGTGAGTGAACACTTCACGGCGGGATTGCTCAACTGGCAGCTTCAGTCTGCAAGCGTTCCGCTGGCGGGCGGAGAATTGTTGGCAAACGCTCAAGACACCAGCCTATCTGGGCTAGTTGACTACGCACGCCATCTGGCAGAGCGCCAAGGCGCATCGTTAGCGCTGGTGGTCGGTAGTCGGGACGATGCTGAACTTTCCTTAGCGCTGCACACGCCCGAAGGATCTTTCGCCCAAACAATACAGTTCAACGTACAGCGTTACAGCCTGAAAACCCATCAGGAAGTCGTGGCGATGCTGGCGATGAATATGTTGCGCCGCTGGCTAAATGGCTGGCCAGTGTATGGTGGGCACGGCTGGATCTCGGTGTTGAAGACGCTGTAGTCAGCGGATTTTTATATTTGGTCGATACAAAAGTTTCGTGCGTGTTGATTACGGTGTTCTCTGTGCTTTCATCACACGCCCGACACGGGGCGGCTCAAGCGCCGCTCGCCCCGTGACCCCAGGCTTTTTGGCGTGAATTACGCCGCTGTGCGGTGCCTTCGTCGGTATCAGGCTCAACGGACCGCTTGCGACACGTTCCCGACGTGGCGCAAGCTTTCGCCGCGTCCTGCGGCTCATCCTAAGCCTGCTATCTCCTCAGCATAATTTTTTACGCCGGGTAAATCTGCCCGAAATCATCGTATCAATTCAATATAGACGATGACTAATGTTTGAAAATAAGAAGGCCAGAATCAACGTTCTGGCCTTCTTCACAAGAGAATCAATACAGTAACGAGTAGAGCTGGCGGCGGTAGCGGGCGGCGAGGGCGTCGCTGGTGCCGAGGGCGGCCATGATGTCCATCAGCGTTTTACGTGCGCTACCGTTAGCAGCGGTCAGATCTTTCTTCAGGAATCCCATCAGCAGTTCAAGCGCCTCTTCATTACGACCAACTTGATGCAGTTGCAAAGACAGTTGAACGGCCAGATCGGCATTTTGCGGGTCGGCATCCAACTGCTGCTGCAAATGCTGAATTTCTGGTGTGTCTGCTGCCTGTTTCAGCAACTCAATCTGAGCCACGAGGCTGTGATAGCGCGTGTCTTGATCTTGTAAAGGAATAGTAGCCAGCACGGCTTCGGCGTCTTCGCTGCGTTTAATTTGAATCTGTACTTCCGCCAGCATCAGGCCGATGTCGCTGCGCTGCTGGCTGAGTTGCCAGGCGTCTTTCAGCAGTTGCATTGCTTCTGGCAGTTTATCTTCCTGGATCAGTTGCTGTGCCTGAGCGACTTTCAGCTCTTCTTCTTTCGGCAATGCACGTTTCAGCAATTCACGAACCGCTTCTTCCGGCTGTGGGCCTTGAAAACCATCTAGCGGCTGCCCGTCTTTAAACAGATAAACGGTTGGGATTGAGCGCAGGCCAAACTGCGCGGCTACGCGCTGCTCGGCATCACAGTCCACCTTCGCCAGAACAAACTGTCCTGCGTATTCCTGCGCCAGCTTGTCCAGCACAGGCTCCAGTTCCAGACAGTGCTGGCTACGCGCCGACCAGAAGTAAAACAGGACGGGCAGTGTCGCGGAGTGTTCCAAAACCTGATTTAGGTTGGATTCGTTAACGTCAACGATAGTCGCTTGTTGTTCTAACATGAGTATTCTCTCTTACTTCTTGAATTCGTTTGATCTTTAGATGGGGCCTGTTGGTGTGACTTACAAGCCTCGTGCAGAGGGCGGCGCGCAATACGTCACCTTCTGCTGCCTTATCCTCGTAATACTTTATCCAACAGACACCCCGGTAGCAGACGACGCAGCCAGGTTAAGGCGTGAGCCACCAGCGTCACGGGATAGCGTAATTTAGGCCGTGAACTTTCCAGCGCATGATGGAGTTTCGGCAGTATCGCTTCCGGCGGCAGCGTGAAGCGTTTGGCGATACCGGGATTGGTGACCGGCTTGTCCGTCTGCGTTTGCGCCACGTTATCAGTAAAGCGTGTGCTAAGCGGGCCGGGTTCGATCAGGCTGACGCGCAGCCCGCTGCCGTGCAGCTCCATGCGCAACGCATCCGACCAGGCTTCCAGTGCATATTTGCTGGCGGCATACGCGCCGCGTCCCGGCGTGGACACTAGCCCCATGACCGAACTGGTCTGGATGATGCGGCCTTCGCCGTGTGGCAGCATCGCGGGCAATAGCAACTGCGTGAGCTGATGCGTGCCGAACAGATTGCTGGAAAACTGCTGTTCGAGCTGCTGGCGTGAAATCGTATTGAGTGGCCCATATAGGCCGTATCCGGCGTTGTTAAACAAGCCATACAGACGGTTATCGGTCAGTCTGATCACGTCCGCAGCGGCCTGTTCAACGCTGGCGCTGTCATCCAGATCGAGCGTAATCGCTTCCAGACCCAACGCAGCCAGACGCGCGACATCCTCTGCGCGGCGGCAGGCCGCAATCACGCGATAGCCGCGTTTTTGCAAATCCTGAGCGGCAATCAGGCCAATGCCACTGGAGCAACCGGTAATAAAGACCGTTTTTTGCATAACTTTACCTAATTCAAAAGCCTATTTATTAAGACTCATGGTTAACTAAGGGTTCCAGCTGCTTCGCCATCCATTCTGCGATAAACGGTTGAGCATCACGGGTTGGATGGATGCCATCTTCCATCATCCACTCCGGTTTAAGATACACCTGCTCCATAAAGAAAGGCAGCAGAGGAAGCGCAAACTGTTCCGCAAGTTTGGGGTACATATTGCTGAACGACTCGGTGTAGCGGCGGCCATAGTTGGTCGGCAAACGAACCTGCATGAGCAGCGGCTTAGCGTCAGCCTGTTTGACTAGCGTAATGATTTTCGCCAGATCCTGTTCGATATTAGGTGCAGGAAATCCCCGAAGCCCATCATTGCCGCCCAGTTCAATCAACACCCAACGTGGCTGATGTTGTTTCAGTAGAGCAGGAAGCCGCGCCAGCCCCTGTGCGGTGGTGTCGCCGCTAATGCTGGCGTTAACCACAGCGATGCCTTTTTTCTGCGTCTGCCACTGTGTGTTCAGCAGCGTTGGCCAGGCGTTAGCGGCTGGCATCTGGTAGCCCGCACTGAGGCTATCACCCAGAATTAATAATGTGTCAGCGGCGAAAGCGCGTACGCTGCATAATCCCAGAAGCAAAAGGACGAAAACATGTTTGCGAAGACCAGCCCAGCGAGTGCTACGCCAAGCAAAACTGCGCACGTAGAAAACATTCTTGAAGTTCATCATCTTAGTAAGCACGTTGGTCAAGGAGAGAATCGGCTTTCCATCCTTACCGGAGTTGAGCTCATTGTCAAACCTGCGCAGACAATTGCCCTGATTGGCGAATCTGGTTCCGGTAAGTCAACCTTGCTGGGGATTCTGGCTGGTTTGGATGATGGCACCGAAGGTGACGTTAGCCTGATGGGCAAGTCGCTGAACGCACTGGACGAAGAAGGTCGTGCGGCACTGCGTGCTCAACACGTCGGTTTTGTCTTCCAGTCTTTCATGCTGGTGCCGACGCTGAACGCGTTGGAGAACGTGCAATTACCGGCGTTGCTGCGCGGTGAAAGTGACAACCACAGCCGTGGGCAGGCTGAGCAACTTCTGCAACAGCTCGGCCTGGGGGAGCGCTTACATCATCTTCCCGCCCAGCTTTCCGGTGGTGAACAGCAGCGTGTGGCGCTGGCGCGTGCGTTCAGCGGTCGTCCTAACGTGTTGTTTGCCGATGAGCCAACCGGGAATCTGGATCGTAAAACCGGTGAACGCATCGTTGATTTGCTGTTTTCACTCAATCGCGACTATGCCACCACGTTGATTCTGGTGACGCACGATGAGCAATTGGCAGCACGCTGCGAGCGACGTCTGCGGTTAGTCGACGGCAAGCTGCGGGAGGACGCATGATCTGGCGGTGGTTCTGGCGCGAATGGCGCTCTCCTTCCTTACTGATTGTCTGGCTGGCGTTAACGCTGGCGGTGGCCTGCGTGCTTGCCCTGGGTACGATCAGCGACCGCATGGAGAAAGGGCTCAGTCAGCAGAGCCGTGATTTTCTGGCGGGTGACCGCGTGCTGCGTGCATCGCGGCCTGTCGCGGAAACCTGGCTTCTGGACGCGCAGCAGCGCGGGCTGACGCTTAGTCGGCAGATCTCCTTTATGACCATGACGTTTGCGGGCGATACGCCGCAGTTGGCGCAGGTCAAGGCTACCGACCAGCGCTATCCGCTGTATGGCAATTTGCAGACGCGTCCTGAGGGGCTTCATGCGCAAGCAGGAACGGTGCTGGTGGCCCCGCGCCTGTTGGCGCTACTCGAGCTGAAAGTCGGTGACATGCTGGACGTCGGCGATACCTCGCTGCGCATCAGCGGCGAGCTGATTCAGGAACCCGATTCTGGCTTTAATCCGTTTGAAACCGCGCCGCGCATTCTGATGAATCTGGACGATGTCGAGAAGACGGGAGCAATTCAGCCGGGTGGCCGCATTACCTGGCGCTACATGTTTTCCGGCAATGAAAAACAGATTAGTGAGTTCAGCAACTTCATCAAGCCACAGCTCAAGCCCGATCAGCGTTGGTATGGCATGGAAGATTCTGAAGGTGCGCTGAGCCAGTCGTTAAAACGGTCACAGCAGTTCCTGTTGTTGTCGGCGCTGCTCACGCTGCTGTTGTCCATCGCCGCTGTTGCGGTGGCCATGGGGCATTACTGCCGCAGCCGCTATGATTTGGTCGCTATTCTGAAAACATTGGGGGCTGGTAAACAAGCACTGAGGCGATTAATCATCGGCCAATGGCTCTCTGTGCTTGGATTGGCGGCGGTTTGCGGTAGCGTGCTTGGGCTAGGGTTTGAAGCGCTGTTGATGAAAATGCTGGCTCCGGTGCTACCTGCTGCATTGCCAGCCTCTGGGCTATGGCCGTGGGTATGGGCGTTGGGATCGCTGGTGTTGATTTCGCTGTTGGTTGGGCTACGACCGTATCGACTGTTATTGGCGACACAGCCGCTGCGCGTGCTGCGTCAGGATGTGGTAGCGAATGTGTGGCCGTTGCGCTACTACCTGCCAGTTGTTGTGCTTATTGTCGTTGGCCTGCTGGCCGTGTTGTCCGGTGGTGGCGTGCTGCTGTGGTCGCTGCTCGGCGGTGTTGCTGTGCTGTCGCTACTGCTGGGCGTTATCGGCTGGGGCGGGTTGTTGCTGTTACGGCGTTTGACGGTTAAACGACTGGCGTTGCGTCTGGCTATTAATCGCCTGTTGCGTCAGCCGTGGTCGACGCTCAGCCAACTGGCCGCGTTTTCGCTGTCCTTCATGCTATTGGCGTTGCTGCTGGTGATGCGTGGTGATTTGCTCGAGCGCTGGCAGCAGCAGTTGCCACCGGGCAGCCCGAACTATTTCCTGCTGAATATCACGGCGGAACAGGTGCCGCAGGTGAGGGAATTCCTTTCTCAGCATAATGTGATGCCGGAGCAGTTCTTCCCGATTATTCGTGCGCGGCTGACGGAGATTAATCAACAGATCGCGACGGAAGTGATCCATGAGGACGATCCGGGTGGCAACACGGTAAACCGTGAACTGAACCTGACCTGGATGAACGGGATTCCACAACATAACGTGCTGGTGGAAGGGGAAGCGCCGAAGGCGGGCGAAGTCTCGATGGAAGCGAAAGAAGCCAAAGAGATGGGGATCAAGATTGGTGATACGCTGACCTTTACCGGTGATACGCAGCCGTTTAGCGCCACGGTGACCAGTTTCCGTCAGGTAGACTGGGAAAGTCTACGTCCGAACTTCTTCTTTATTTTCCCCGTGGGGGCGTTGGACAACCAGCCACAGTCCTGGCTGACCAGCTTCCGTTACGATGGCGATGAGAAGATGATTACTCAACTGAATCGTCAGTTCCCGACGGTGAGCGTGATGGATATCGGCAGTATTCTGCGTCAGGTGGGTCAGGTCTTGCAGCAGGTAAGTCGTGCGCTGGAGATTATGGTCATTCTGGTGCTGTTCTGCGGTGTATTGCTGCTGCTGGCACAAATTCAGGTCGGGATGCGCCAACGGCGTCAGGAACTGATGGTGTACCGAACACTGGGCGCGGGATTACGCTTGTTGCGCACTACGCTATGGTGTGAGTTTGCGGTACTTGGGTTGGTAGCGGGAACGGCAGCGGCGATTGGTGCGGAATCAGCTCTGTGGTTGTTGCAGCGTAAAGTCTTTAACTTTGCCTGGGAACCGAATGTCACGATGTGGATAACGCTTCCGTTAATCGCGGCGTTCCTTTTGTCACTCTGCGGCGGCTGGCTGGGATTGCGGCTGTTACGTGGTAAAGCACTGTTCCGGCAGTTTGCTGGATAACGCATTGCATACCGCCATGCTTCAAGCTGCATATGTGTTGGTTTTGTTACTCGGCCCATTCGTGGGCCTCAGCCCTTGGCGGGCGGGTAGTGAGTGGGGTCGTGATGTCCTTGGCACCTTTCATTGTGTTGTGCCTGGGCGTAGGGCGTTTTTTCATCTCTCGTAGGTGTGCAGAAATCAGTGAAAACGCTGGCGTCATCCGCCAGCGTTTTCACGATGTGCGTGCTAACAAATACGCGGTAAAGGTTCCGCATGAGGAAGATCCAGCGTGCGCTTCACGCTGTAAAGCCCGGTTATGCGTACACCTTTCCGTTCGGTGACTTCGCCAATCAACGCCGCATCACATCCCAACGGGTGCTGATGTAGGGCTTCCATCACGGCGGGCGCGGATTCTCGGCGGGTAATAATGACCACTTTACCCTCATTGGCGAAATTTAGCGGATCCAGTCCCAGCAGTTCGCACACGCCGCGGACAACGGGTTTTACTGGTAGCCGTGCCTCGATAATGTCCATCCCATATCCGCTGCTGGCCGCAAATTCATGTAGCACGGCATTCACGCCACCGCGCGTGGCATCGCGTAGCGCTTTGACGCCGGGTATCGGTAGCAGCATTTGAATCAGGGGCGTTAACACCGCACAGTCGCTGGCTAGCTCACCTTCCAGACCAAGCTGTTCGCGCAGATTGAGAATCGTCGCCCCGTGGTCGCCCAGCGTTCCGCTGACGATAATGACATCGCCTTTGTCGATCTGATGGGTTCCCCAGCACACCTGACGGGGAATGGCACCGATGCCAGCGGTGTTAATGAAAATTTTATCCGCCGCGCCGCGCGGAACCACTTTGGTGTCACCAGTGACGATATCCAGACCAGCTTCCTGAGCAGTTTGCGCCATGCTGCGTACAATAGTTTCCAGCATCTCCAGACTTAACCCCTCTTCGAGGATAAAGCCGCAGGAGAGCCAGCGTGGTCGCGCACCGCTGACGACAATGTCATTGGCTGTGCCACAAATTGCCAGTTTTCCAATATTCCCACCGGGAAAGAATAACGGATCAATGACATAGCTGTCGGTAGAGAAAGCCAGCCGGTCGCCGCTGGCAGTCAGCTCTGCCAGCGATAAGCGTGCCGCATCTTCTTGTTCTGCAAGCCATGGATTAGAGAAGGCCTCTATAAACAGGCTGGAAATCAACTGTTGCATTGCTCGGCCGCCGCTGCCATGGGCGAGGGTAATGGTTTTCATCATGCCGTCTCCTGTGCGCGATATTGATACCAGGCGGCGCACGCGCCCTCGGAAGAAACCATCAGCGCGCCGAAGGCACTTTGTGGCGTGCAGATTGTGCCGAAGAGCGAGCATTGGTGGGGTTTACAGCGCCCGGTTAATACGTCTCCACAACATGCCCGTGGATCGTCACTGGTATCTTGCGGCTGTAGGCGAAAATAACGTTCCGCATCGAACTGCTGGTAATCTGGGGTTAATGTCACGCCGGATTCACCAATAATGCCCAAACCACGCCATTCGGCGTCACCTTTCAGCATGAAAACGTCCGCTATCGCTTTTTGCGCTAGCGTGTTGCCTGCATCTGGCACCACACGGCGGTACTGGTTTTCAATATCAGGTTGGCCGGCGATTTTTTGCTCGATCAACATGAGAACACTTTGCAGCAGATCAACCGGTTCAAATCCCGCGATTACCAACGGGCGCTGGAATTCAGTGGCGATAAACTGGTAAGCATCGACCCCGATTACCATGCTGACATGTCCCGGCGCGATAAAAGCGTCAATGCTGTTATCCGGCTGTATCAGCAGGCTGCGTAGGGTGGGGATGATGGTAATGTGCTGACAAAAAAGGTAAAAATTGTTGATGCCATCAGCCTTGGCTTGTTGCAAGGTGAGAGCGGTTGCTGGCATGGTGGTTTCAAACCCCAAGGCGAAAAATACCACTTTGCGCTGTGGATTATCGCGAGCCAGTTTTAGTGCATCCAGAGGGGAGTAAACCACGCGGATGTCTGCTCCGCGGGCGCGGGCATTCAGTAAAGAGCCATTTTTCCCCGGAACACGCAAGGCGTCACCGAAGGTACAAAAAAGCGTTTCTGGATGGCTGGCTATCTCAAGGCAGTTGTCGATACGCCCCATCGGCAGGACGCACACTGGGCAGCCTGGACCGTGAATAAATTCAATATTTTCCGGCAACAGTTGATCAATACCAAAGCGGTATATCGCGTGCGTATGACCTCCGCAGACCTCCATAATGCGCAATGGACGCTGTTTGGTATAAGAAAGCATTGGAGCCCGCTGGTTAAGGTGGGCAATAAGCGCCATCACTTTCTCGGGATCGCGGTATTCATCGACAAGATGCATTAGCGTCGATCCTCACCGTACAGCAACACGCCGACATCCGGTTCGACGCCAAACATCTTTTGTAATATCTCCAGCGTGTTGCGGGCTTCCTGTTCGTCAATCACGCTCATGGCGAAGCCGACATGCACCAATACCCACTGATCAATTCGTGATTGACCATCGTCGTCATACGCACCAACTAATAACATGTTCACTTCGCGACGAATGCCGCAAACATCCACCCAGGCAGCACTGTCGCCGATAAGCTCTTTTACCTGACCGGGAACGCCTATGCACATTGTTGTTGGGCCTCCAGCCACGTTAACCACTGTTCCATACCGTCGCCTTTGGTGGCGGAAACCAGCAGGATTTCAATACCCGGGTTCACCTCCCGGGCGTAGGCCAGACATTTTTCAACGTCAAAATCGAGATACGGCAGCAAATCCACTTTGTTCAGTAGCATCAGGGAGGCCGCCGCAAACATATGTGGATATTTTAGCGGCTTGTCTTCTCCTTCCGTGACGGAAAGTACCACCACCTTGTGACGTTCGCCCAGATCGAAACTTGCAGGGCACACCAGATTGCCAACGTTTTCGATAAACAGTATCCCACTATTCACCAGTTGCAGACGCTGCGTGGCGTCATGGATCATTTGTGCATCCAGATGGCAGCCTTTTCCCGTGTTGACCTGAATGGCAGGCGTACCGGTTTCGCGTATACGGGCTGCATCGTTGCTGGTTTGTTGGTCGCCTTCAATAACGGCACATTCGGCGCGACCGTGCAGGCGTCGCAGCGTTTCCGTCAATAGTGTGGTTTTGCCGGAACCGGGGCTGGATACCAGATTGAGCGCCAACTGCCGTCTGGCAGAAAACTGCTTGCGATTGTGGGTTGCGATCTGGTTGTTTTTATCAAGAACATCGATTTCTATTTGCAGCATCCGGCGCTGCGTCATTCCCGGTGCGTGGGTTCCCGCTGCTCCATGTCCGTAGTGCAAATCACCCGAACGGGTTTCCTTAGGTATAAAAGAAGGTGTTTTCAGTCCGGTAATCTTTATGGCTGGATGCACGGCGGGTGCAAAAGGAGCACTGCGAAAAGCGGAATGAGGATTATGTTCATCCCCTTCGATATAGCGGTTACCTTCGCCGCAACCACAGGTTGTACACATACTAAATCTCCTGTTCTATTTCCATGCGTTTGAGCTGGATGCCATCGTCAGCCACAATTCGCAGGTTATCGCCCTGACATTGCGGGCAGCGACGTACCTGGATGGTTAACAGCGTGACTGACTGTTGGCAGTCATAACACCAGCACTCAGCTTCCTGCTGGTGCAGATGGAGCTGGCATCCTTCCGCCAGCGTGCTGCGACATACCATGCCAAAACAAAAATCGAGGGCGCTGGTTTCAACGCAAGAAAAAGCGCCAACTTCTAGCCAGACGGCGGTGACCTTTTTGGCGCCGTGTTGCTGGGCTTGTTGTTCAATGATTTCGATGGCGCGCTGACAAAGCGTGAGTTCATGCATAATGTCTCCGAAGCAAAACCATACCGCCGTAAGCGGGATGCCATACTTGTCCGGCGGCTTTTTCTGCCTTAAGAGGTTTTATTTTCTCAGCTACTGAAAGCCTTTTTTTTGATGCTGTCGGGTATTGTGATGAGATTTCGGCCAAATATTTCCCTCGGTAGGATGAAAAGTAAGGGTAATAAGAGTAGAGGTATTCGGGAAGCAATACGCGTGCCGTTTTTTTGACGGAATTCTATTATTGCTCATCAATATAAGGATGTGTGGTATGTGAGGGTTTAATTATATTTCCAGCAACATGTACCGATGGTTTCATAATAAATGGTTTTTTATGATGGTTTGCTATATGTCTCATGCTTAAGGTCTATGGGTTCAATATTATCGTCGTATTATTGCATTGTTTTCTATTATTGGAATAAATTAGTTTGTCGACAGATTATAGGAATGACGCTGTGATATATAGCAAATATCATTACCCTATCCCGAAAGTAGAATAATATTTATTAGTGAATGTTTTATTGATAATTATTTATAGTGCTATGTTTTTTACCACACAAAAATGCAGGTGCTAAATGTGAGGAAATAAAAATATTGTGTCAGATCAAAGTACCGGGTACTGTCGGTTTTATTATTTTTCCACCTCCTTATAATTAGTGCATCTTAATTCGGAAGTGGTAGCTAAATCCCCGATGATTTCACTCAATACTTCCCGAGTCGCTGGCAACTGGAATATCCGGCGCGAGAAACTGGCCGATATCGCGGAGGCATTGCTCCTCCAGCAGGATCCGCTTTCCGTTTTATCGGTCCTGACCGCTCTATCCTCGGAGTTCGTTTTCTTCCAGTCGGCTACATTGTTGTTGCCTAACGATGGTTTCTGGCAGCGGGATGTCACACAGGAAACACCGGAGCAGGACGAGTTTTGCACGGATGGCGGACGCTGTACCGTGCCGCTAAATGGTACGAGCCGATTACAGGGGGAATTGAGTTTTATTCGTTCCCGTGGTGGACACTTTACGCCAGAAGAGCTTGGTTTTCTGCGTCAGGTGGCGTGCATTGCTGGCGGGGTGCTTTCCCATATTTGCCACAACAAAACCTTGCTTGATGAGTCCCACCAGATGCGACATCAGCGCGATCATTTCCGCATTCTGGTCGATATTACGAATTCGGTGCTATCTCATCTGGAGATGGATGCGTTGGTGCAGGAAGTCTCGCGGGAGATCCACCGTTTTTTTGGCGTTCAGTATATTGCGATGGCGCTCAGCAACAGTGAAAAACCCGCTGATTTCCGCCTGTGGTCGGCCTATTATGCCCCTGATTCCCCGGTATCCCGCCACCAGAGTACATTTCCTCGTGCGAAATCGTTAACTGAGCACGTTCTACAAAGGCACGAGGTTGTCGTGCTCAACCTTGACGACGAACGCTGCCAGCAGGCTCGCGATATTTTTTTTGATGAATTGCGTTCCCACCAGTTGTCTACGGTGTGTCTGTTGCCGCTCTCTTTCAATAGTAAACCGTTAGGGGTGCTGGTTCTGGCCTATGAGCAAGCGGATTTTTTTCATGACAATCATCTGAATCTGTTGCAGCAAATAGCGGCTCGTATCGGCATCGCTGTGGATAACGCCGATGCTTACGGTCAGATTTCGCGTCTGAAAGATACCCTAAAGAATGAAAATATCTGGCTTAATGCGCGTATTCAGAACACGGATGCCGAGGGCGATATCATATATCAAAGCGCTCAGATGCGGTCAGTATTGGAGCAAATGCGTATGGTGGCGACGAGCGATAGTACCGTACTGATCCTCGGGGAAACCGGTACGGGTAAAGAGCTGATTGCACGGGCTATCCATAAGATGAGCTATCGCCATAAGGGGGCAATGGTCAAAATGAACTGTGCCGCCGTGCCTTCCGGTCTGTTGGAAAGCGATCTGTTTGGGCATGAAAAAGGGGCATTTACTGGCGCGTCCACGGTTCATATCGGGCGTTTTGAAATGGCGGAAGGTGGCTCGCTGTTTTTGGATGAAATTGGCGATATGCCGCTTGAGCTTCAGCCCAAGCTGTTGCGGGTGCTACAGGAGAGAGAAATCGAGCGGCTGGGTAGTAATAAGGTTATCCCGGTAGATGTACGCCTGATTGCCGCAACCAATCGCGACCTGAAGCAGATGTCGATGGATCGCGAATTCAGAAGCGATTTGTATTACCGGCTGAATGTTTTCCCAATCTCTATCCCGCCTCTACGCGAACGGCCTGAAGATATTCCTCCGCTGGCGAAATTCTTTGTCCAGAAAATTGCGCATAGAATGAAACGTAGTATAGATAATATTCCGGCGCAGGCGCTGCGCCAGCTCTGCCAGTACCCCTGGCCGGGAAATGTGCGAGAGCTGGAAAATGTCATCGAAAGGGCGGTGATCCTGACCCGAGGTTCAACGCTGAATTTGCAGATGCACGAGCTAAATGTGCCTGTACCGTCTGTATCGATGAAAGGGAATAAAATTGCTCTGACGTCGCCGCCGGAAAACGATGAGAATGAACGTCAGCGCATCATTCAGGTGCTGAGAGAAACCAACTGTGTGGTGGCAGGGCCACGTGGTGCTGCCCTGCGGTTAGGGCTGAAACGCACCACGCTGCTTTCTCGTATGCAGCGATTGGGGATTTCGGTATACGATTTATAACGGTCTGACGGGTAAATTGCCGGAGCCTGGCTCCGGCATGATGGTGTCTGGCTAGACTTCTTCAGCCGTTAGCTGAGCAAACGGGCCGTTACCCTCCCATTCAGGCAGTTTCCGATACACGGTTTCTACTGCCTGTTTGATTTTTTCCGTCATCGGGTAACAGAACCCGACAATATCTGGCTGAATCCCCAGAAAAATGACGTCTGGAACCGTCTCTTTTAATCGCTCGATTAAGAAGTTAAGCGGCATGTTGTGCGTGCTCATCATAAACATTTCGGCAATGTCGTCTGGGTCGATAAGACGTATGTCACCCGGCATTAACCCCATATCGGCAGCGTCCACAATGAGTACCCGATCGGGGCGTAACGCCTGAATGTGATGCGTCATATCTTCCGGCGTGGCACCGCCATCAATTGGAATCCAGCCCGTAATCGGGCCGGACGCCATCATTTCCGCCAGAAGCGGGCCGGCACCGTCGTCACCCATCATTTTGTTACCGACGGTCAGAAGGATATCAGGTGTGGTATGTGTCATCGGTTCATCCTACTTTATTGGCAATCTGTTTTTTTACGATGAGATAAATAGCGGGCTCTTGCTGAATTTCTGCCAGCAGACGCAGTAGTGTGGCACTCCAGGTTTGAAACGGCTCTAACTGAGCAGTTTGCGCCAATGGCGCCAGCGCATGAGCCAGCATGTCGACGTGCGTGCTATCGATATAAATTTCTCCGAAGGTTAGCAGACCATTCATTTTGCGCTGTGCGTCTCCGGTGCCGAGCATGGCTGTCCACTGCGGATAGCGATCGAGATCGCAGGCCAGCTCGGCTTTCAGGCAATCGATCACGCCGACATGATGGCCAATCGCCAGTGAGTAATACATCACCTGCTGGGGTTGTTCGGGCACTGATTCGCTGTCGAGAAATTTCTGGCGCAGCGACCAAAAGATAACCTGATCCTCAGACATTCGGTGCCTCCCGCAATAGCTGCATCAGGCACTGTACGATTTCACGCAGGCGCGGGTCGTTTCCCTCGCTGAGCCAGACATCCACTTTTTTGGCGGCAGTGGAGAGGTCGGAGTCAGCCAGCAGAGTCAGTAACCGATCGCTGATTTCACGGCCTTGCCGATATCCGGCAAGTCGACGTGCCTCCCGCTCAACCATAACGCGTGTTGCCAGCGGTATGGTGGGTAGCAGGGTTTCCGCCCGCTCTCCCGGCAACTGAATGTGGTCTTGCCCTTTCAGTTTTTGCTCCAGCAGGCCGAGTGCTACGGCAAAGCCGTGGATCGTTGCGGCGGGTGTCGGTGGGCAGCCAGGGATCCAGACATCAATAGGGACAATGCTTTCACTACCGCCCCATACGCAATACAGGTCGTGGAAAATTCCACCGCCGCAGCCGCACGCCCCATAGGAGATACAAATTTTAGGATCCGGCGCAGATTCATAGGCGCGCTGGGCGGGAACCCGCATTGCGCGGGTGACTGCACCGGTAAACAGTAAGACATCGGCGTGACGTGGCGAGGCCACCACTTTGATACCGAAACGTTCGGCATCAAATAGGGGCGTAATTGCGGCGAAGATTTCGATTTCGCAACCGTTACAGCCACCACAGTCAACACGATAGACGTAAGCTGAACGCTGAATATCTTTCAGCAGATGCCTTTTCAACTGGGTGGCCTGCTCATCAAGGGTAATGGGCTGGCTGACATGATGGTTTATTTTCATTTCTGGCTGGCTCATTTTGCCTCTCCAATATGGTAATCCAGATTGGTGCGACCGTGATGATTCAGACTTTGCTCACGTTTGCAGGCTGGACAGGTTTCAAACTGGGGTCGCATGTCTTCTATGCTTTCAGCATCAATACCGGAATGTGCCAGCAGCGCCATGGCATATTCCACCGATTTATCTGCGGCGAAGGGCTGACTGCACACTCGGCACTTCAGCAGAGTAAAGGTGGCGCGGGTATATAAGTCCGGTTTGTGGGTTACGGCCAGTTCAAAATCTGCTGATAGCTGAATGGCGCGGGTCGGGCACACTTCTTCACAGCGGCCGCAAAAGATGCAGCGCCCAAGAAACAGTTGCCAGGTGCGGGCACCAGACTCAATGTCGGTTTCCATGGTCAGCGCATTGGCGGGGCAGGCGATGGTACAGGCACCGCAGGCGATGCATTGCTGGGCATCGTATTCCGGTTTACCGCGAAATCCGGTGCAAACCTCCAGAGGCGCAAACGGATATTTGATGGTGACATTGCCAGCCTGCCAGATGGTTTTAAATAATTTCAGCATCATTCATCCCTCATTTCAGCGGCGAATTCTTACGCTCAATGCTGTAACGCTCGATCTCTTTGTAAGGCACCGTAGTGGATTTGCGTTTTTTAATGTCCACCAGCGTAACGCGGTCGGTGCATGAATAGCAGGGATCGAGGCTACCGATAATAAGCGGCGCATCGGATACGGTGTTACCGCGCAGCATATAGCGCAGCACCGGCCAGTTTGCGTAAGTTGCGGCACGGCAGCGCCAGCGGAACAGTTTCTGGTTGTCACCTAGCATGCTCCAGTGAACGTCTTCTCCGCGCGGGGCTTCGGTATAGCCCAGCGCGAACTTATACGGTTGGTAGGTAAAGCCTTCGGTCAGCAGAGGGCCTTCTGGCAGGTGAGCCAGACCGAATTCCACCATAGATAAAGATTCCAGCGTCTCTTTCACTCGCACCATTACACGGGAGAACACATCACAGCCGTCCAGTGTGAACAGCGTTTTCGGCAGCGAGCTGTAGCCTGCGTAATCATGGTCGAAACGCATATCGCGGGCAAAACCACTGCCGCGGATCATCGGGCCAACCGGGCTGTAGTCACGCGCGATGTTACGATCCAGCAGGCCGATGCCTTGGGTACGTTGCTCCATATTGGGTGTGTTGAGCAGCATATCGACCAGTTGGGTCACTTCGGCACGCATTTCCTGGACCAGTTTGATCCCTTTCTGACGCTGTTCTTTCAGGATGTCACGGCGGATACCGCCGATCAGATTGAGTCCGTAGGTTTTCCGCGCGCCGGTTAACAGCTCCGCCAGTGCCATGGATTTCTCTCTGACTCGGAAGAACTGCATAAACCCGGTATCGAAGCCGGTAAAGTGGCTGGACAGTCCGATATTAAGCAGGTGGCTGTGCAGGCGCTCCACTTCCAGCAATATACTGCGGATAGCGTGAGCGCGCGGTGGCACGTAGATGCCCAGCGCGTTCTCCACCGAGGAGGTATAAGCTACGCTGTGCGCGAAACCACAAATCCCACATACTCGATCAGACAGGAACGTCACTTCGTTATAGCCCATGCGGGTTTCCGCCAGTTTTTCCATACCGCGGTGGACATAGAATAGGCGGTAGTCCGCATCGACAATACGTTCTCCGTCAACAAAAAGACGGAAGTGGCCGGGTTCATCGGAGGTTATGTGCAGAGGGCCAACGGGGACGATGCGTGCCTCGCTGCCGCCTTCGTTTTTAAACTGATAGGTTTCAGTTTGGGTCGTTGGCTCCGGGCGTTGCCGATAGTCCATGGTGTCTTTACGCAGCGGATAGAGATCGTCGGGCCAGTCATCCGGCAGCACCAGACGACGCTCATCCGGTAGCCCGACCGGGTGCAGGCCGTACATGTCTCGAATTTCGCGCTCCCCCCATACGGCGGCGGGAACTCGCGGGGTGACGGAAGGGAATTCCAGCGTCAGGGGATCGACATACGCCTTAACCACGATCCAACACTTCTCCCCCTGTTCCATGGAGAGCGCATAATAGACGGCGTAATTACCGGTTAACGTCCGTTCGTCGTTGCCAAACAGCACCGGTAGCCAGCCGCCTAACTGGTAATAAATAAATTCTACGACGTCTGGCAGCGACTCGGTTTTTATCGTAATAGTCAGTTGATCGTGAGTTTGCCACTCCTCATCGAGTACCACCGCAGGGAATTTATGGCGAATTTGTGCCAGGTAGTTCCCCCCCAGTTTTTGGTCGCTCTGAATGGCCCTGACGTGATTATCGTAAGTCACTTTTCTCTCCTGATGAGGTATTAACAGCACGGCGGCCAGCGATACTCACGGTATTATCGGAGCCACTTGCCCAGGGCCAGGTGTAATGCGGTTGTACGGCACGGCTGTTGCGTTGCAGTACGACGCTGGCCGCGTTTTCGAGTATTTGTATTACGGGGTGTGGAATGCTGGTTCCCATGATCAGCATGAGCACTAATAGGACGTCCATGGGCAAGGTGGTGAGAAGCCCACGTTCGCCCCGGCTGACCTGCTGTGGCGCAGAACCAAAAATGATGGACGAGATCATGCGCACCAGCTCTCCCATCACCAGCGTCAACAACAGCAGTACCAGTATCAGCGTCTGAAGTGAATACAACCAGCAGGACGCCGCAGGACGTTTTACGCCGATGACCATCGGCGAGGTGAACATCATCAGCCCCGCCAGATTATTGATGATAAGTGAACCGGTCATGATCAATCTCCCTTATCCAAGCCAGATTACGGCAATGATGCTGGAACAAAACGACATCACGATCAGTACCAACAGCACCAGTTGCATCGTTATGGGCAGCGGTGAGGCTTGAACCAGTTCTTCACTAGGTTCTCCGGGTACAACCTGGCCGAACCAGTAGATAAGCCAGGAGAAGCTGGCGACAGACTCGATCAGCACTAACACCATCAGCGGCGTCATTACCCAGAATTCGCGAGACATAGCGAACCCTGCTGCAAAGATGGGGAATTTGCTGAAAAAGCCGTTAAGCGGCGGAACGCCTGCGATAGCCAGTGCCGCGATACAGAAACCGATACCCACGACGGGCAATTTGTTGATCACGCCACGTAAACGGGGTAACAGGCGGGTGCCACAACAGTAGCTGAGGGAACCGACCACCAGGAAGAACAGACTTTTCGCAAAGGCGTGGTTGAAAATGTAGGCAATTCCACCGTCAAAGGCTTCACGGGAGCCAAAGATGGCGATGGACAAAGCAAGGAAGATGTAGCCCAACTGGGTGATGGTGGACCATGCTAACAGGCGTTTCATATCTTTCTGCGGCAGGTACATCAGGAAACCGTAGACGATAGTCAAGGTGGCCATGCCGATGCCTATCCAGCCGATCACTAGCGGGATATGCCCAGATTCAACAATGGCGCGGGCGTAGATATATACTCCGACTTTCACCATTGAGGCGGTATCCATGTAGGCACTGGCCGGCGTCGGTGCTTCCATGGCATCCGGTAGCCACGCCTGTAAAGGCAACTGAGCCGATTGGCCCCAAGCCGCAAACAGAATACCGCCGAACACCAGCAGCGCCGGAGTACCGCTAAGCTGGGACAAAGCACTCAACGCAAACGTACCCGTTGAGATAAACAGCGTGGCGGCGGCAATAAACAGACCCAGAGAGGCAATGTGAGTTATCAGCAACGCTTTCAACGCCGAGCGCTGTGACTTTGCTGTTTGATAGTAGCCAATCAGCGCCCACGAGCAGCCACCTGTTATCTCAAAAAATAATAACTGACCGAGGAGCGTGGAAGACATGACCAGCCCGACCATGGCACCAATCAAGATCAGCAGGAGAGCATAATAGCGGTTGGTCCCCTCATGCGGATGTTCGCGGTTGTCTGTATTCATATAGCCAATTGAATACAGGCTAACCAGTAGACCGAGGAAGACGACGGCAAAAACGATCAGCGTACTGATGCGATCGACCGTAAAACCAAACAGCGCCACGTTGCCATAGCTCAGAAGGGGAAGCGTGACGGCTACTTTCCCGTGTGCCAGGAAGCCCCAGCCCAGCACCAGAGTGCCAAGCGTTGCCAGCAAGGCGAAACCTGTGCAAAGCCATTTCGCGTTGCGTTTCGGCGAACATGCCGTCAGCAACGCGCCAATAAATGGCAGTAACAACGTTGCGAGGGCCGTATTGGTCATAAAGGATGAACTTTCCATCATGATTTTTCAGACTCCTTACAGACCGATCAGATAAAACACAAATGACAGCGTGGCAACGCCAAATCCTACCCAGGTGATCCGGTGAGTCAGCAGGAAGCGTCCGCGAGCCAGACTGTTTTCAAATAGTGACGCCAGTACAAAAATCACCAGCAGTTTGATCAGCATCAGGACAAGCGCTATCAGCAGGGAGACTGCGGTGATGTCCGCCGCTTTACCGAATGGCATGAACACCGCCAGAAACAGTGCGGCAACTACCACCTGCTTTAGGCCAATGCCCCACTTCACCAGCGCCAGAGCACAGCCGGAGTATTCGGTCAGCGGCCCTTCCTGCAACTCCTGCTCCGCCTCTGCGACGTCAAACGGAATTTTTCCCATCTCGATAAAACTGGCAAAGCCGCAGGCCAGTAGCGCCAGCAGCGTTGCCGTCGGTGAGATCCAGGCGTCCGTCAGCGCGGCGCTGATAGTCCCGATGTTTGTGGAACCCACTATCAGGGCGACAACCAACAGACCAAGAATGAGTGTTGGTTCAACCAATACGCCCAGCGTCAGTTCACGACTGGCACCGATGCCCGCGAAGGTGCTGCCAGTATCGAGACCGGATAGAGAGAAGAAGAAACGGAACAGAGCAAACAGATACAGTAGCGTGATGATGTCACCCGCATCGCCAAAGGGCGAAGTGCGGGTCAATACCGGTAGCGTCATTGCGATCAGTAACATGCTACCCAGTAACACCCAGGGCATCGCGCGAAAGATTATGCCGGATTGCGCCGGAGCGACGTCCTGACGTCCGAGCAGTTTGACTATATCGCGGTAGTCTTGCCAGATACCCGGCCCACGGCGTGAGTGCATGCGGGCGCGGATCTGGCGGGAGATACCGGTAAATAAAGGTGTCAGTAACAAAAGAATCCCTGCCTGTATCAGTGCAAAGATGCCCATCATTAGCGACGGAGTTTCTTGCATCGTCATGATCTTTCCCTCACACCGCGACAATCAACAGCAGTACGGTCAGTGCTGCAACCACGTACAGACAATAGAGGCGGAAGTCGCCGCCCTGTAATCGCCGTAGCTGTGCGCCAATACGTCGTACCAGACGCACCAGCGGGTAAATGATTTTTTCATCCCAAAATGGCTCGATGATGGTGGCTCCTTGAGTGATACCTTGCAGTGCTCTGGATAGCTGAGGGGCTGGATTAAGCCGCTGACGCATGCGATAGAGCCCGCTGAACATCGCGCGCAGCGGTTGCGTAAAGCCGCTGGCCGAGACGGCCATCTGCGGTTCCCAGGCGTAACCACTCGCCCATGGGTCACCATGGCGGCGAAACGCGGGACGATTACCTTTCAGGAATAACCAGATCAAGAGTGGCAGCACTGGCAACGCGATGAGCAGGATAAAGACGAGTGCTGGGGAGAACATCGCCTGCTCGGCCTGAGCCGGAATCAGCAGGTTTCCCTGAGCGACTGCCACGTCCTGAGCACCGTTCAGCGACATCGCAACCTGAGCAATAATGGGTGCTACCTTGCTTGCACCAAGGCCGAGCGCTACGCAGCACAGTGCCAGCAGCAACATGGATAACGTCATTTGCCACGGTACTTCACGGGCCTGACTGGCTACCCCGCTGCGTGGTGCGCCGCAAAAACTGATGCCATAGACCTTGACGAAGCACATCGCGGCTAATGCCCCCGTAATGGCCAGCATCACAATGGCCACGGGTGCACTTAGGCGCATTAGAACATTGCCGTCGTGGCTCATGCTGAACAGTGACTGGTAGGTGTACCATTCACTGATAAAGCCATTGAGCGGCGGCAGGGCGGAGATGGACATACAGCCAATCAGAAAGGCCAATGCGGTTTTAGGCATGAGTTTGCCGAGGCCACCCATTTTTTCCATATCATGGGTATGCAGGCGGTAGATGACGGCACCAGCGCCTAAAAACAGCAGCCCTTTAAACACGGCGTGATTCAGCAGATGATAGAGTGCGCCCAGCAAGCCGAGCGTAGCTAATACCTGGTTCTGAGTGGCGATGCCGACTATCCCTACGCCTACACCCATCAAAATGATCCCGACGTTTTCGACGGTATGCCAGGCTAGCAGGCGCTTAATGTCGTGCTCTGCCAGCGCATACAGCACACCCAGTACGGCGGAAACAGATCCGAATGTCAGTACCACAATCCCCCACCACAGTTGTGGAACCACCAGCAGATCGATACCCACTTTGATGATGCCGAAGATGCCTATTTTCACCATGACGCCGGACATCAACGCGGAGGCGTGAGACGGTGCTGCTGGGTGGGCGCGCGGCAGCCAGCTGTGCAATGGCAGCATGCCCGCTTTGGCACCGAAACCGAAAAAGGCCAGCAGAAAGACGACTGAGGACAGCACTGGGGAGAGCGATAACCGGCGGAATGCCGCAAAATCCAAGCTGCCGCTTTCTCTCCACATGAGGAAGAACGCGATCATGATCAGCACCGATCCGACATGGGCAATAAAGAAGTAGAGCAGGCCAGCGCTTACGGATTCACGATCCTGTTCAGAAATAACCAGAAACCAGGAGGCTAGCGACATGGCTTCAAACAGGATGATGAAGTAGAACGCATTATCCATCACGACCAGACCCACCATGGACGCGATGAACAGATTCATAAAGCCCCCCATACTGCCGGCACCTCGTCCTACATATTCACGGACATAGGCGATGGAGTAGAGCGAGCAGACTGTGACGAGCAGCGAGATGACCGTCACCATAAAGGCGGCCAACATATCGAGACGCACAGTAAAGGCAGCAAAGTGAAATAGGCCCTGCGTAGCGTATAGCTGAATCTGCCCGCTCAACAATACGGGTATTGCGCTGCATAACCCCAGTACGCCCCCGCAGATAGCGGTAATGGCGGCGATGATGATTGACGCATTTTCTTTGCGCGCCATGAGCAGGGATAACGCTGCGCCAGTGAGGTAACAGATCGCAGACCACTGAAGCAACTGAAGTGAATCCATGATTATTCGCCCCCTTCCTGCTGCACGGACATGAAACCCCGTTCATGAAAGGATGACAGCAGGGTTTTCAAACGTCTGGATTGGCTGTTGGTGCTGATGGATTGGCTATCCACCAGAGAGATGGATTTGGTCGGACAGACCCGGATACATTCAGGACCCGTATCTTGGAAATCACATAGATCGCATTTCACCGCGATGGTGCGAATACCGGCGTTCCAGGCGATAAAAGGGTTAGTACCGGGCGCGCTACCGGGAACGTCACGTAGCAACGCTTCGGGAATCACGTTTTGTAGCAGAGCAGGGGTATTAACCGACGTGCTGCCGGACGGAGTAATTGCGCCGAAAGGGCAAACCAGCCCGCAGAGTTTACAGCCGATACACAGACTTTCATTCAGCACAATGGCTGCGTTTTCATGCGTAATAGCATTTACCGGACAGACGCGGGCGCAGGGGGCATCTTCGCACTGGCGGCACATTAACGGGGCAGTTTTATCCCCAGTTTTCACCACGGTTAGTCGGGGGAGTCCCTGTAACCCCTGTGCTTTATGTACTGACGTACATCCGGCCATGCAGGTATTACACCCAATACAGATCTCAGGGTCCGCAATAACAAAGCGGTTCATGTTCAGTCCTCAGGTTCAGACGACGGAAAGTAAATCATTACCTGCACCATAAGCACAATCCGTACCATTATTTTATTTCTTTTTTATTCAATTGGTTATGTTTTATTTGAGCGAAAAATGCCGAGAGTGTCGAACGTCATATCTTGAATATCGTCACTTTTGTCTATGTGTGTGACAGTGAAAAGTAGGGGGCGATTGCTGATGGAGTGGCAAAACCGTGGCGTGGTTTCTCTTAGTCGGGAAGTACAGAAAAACTCTGCAAAAATGTGAAGATAAATAAAATCAGCCTGACAAGCATCAACGTTTTCACACCTGGACTATGAGTAATCACATAAAGAATATGGGCATTGGTCAGGATGAATCAGGATCCTATTCTTTGCTTGTATTCTTGTGTCTCGCATCGTCATAAGTGTCGAAATCGCTAATTTTGACAATGTTATTTAAAAAAAACAGATTAAAAACATATTGTTATTAATTGGCGCGTTTTATGCATACCTGACTAAGTACGATTAAAAAAATAACCTCGTAGTCGGAGAATATGATGAACCGTTTTGTCATTGTTGATTCGAGCAAATGTATAGGCTGTCGCACTTGCGAAGTGGCCTGTGTCGTGTCGCATCAGGAAGCGCAGGATTGCGCCTCCCTGACGCCGGAAAGCTTTTTACCCCGCATTCACGTCATCAAAGGGGCGAATGTTTCAACGGCCGTCATGTGCCGGCAGTGCGAAGATGCCCCCTGCGCCAATGTCTGTCCGAATGGGGCGATTA
Organism: Pectobacterium betavasculorum; assembly: GCF_000749845.1. Taxonomy (GTDB): domain Bacteria; phylum Pseudomonadota; class Gammaproteobacteria; order Enterobacterales; family Enterobacteriaceae; genus Pectobacterium; species Pectobacterium betavasculorum. The sequence continues at coordinate 171,049 of NZ_JQHM01000001.1, forward strand.
CTCGTGAAAAAAATTTCATACATGTCCAGCAGGCGCGTTGCATCGGCTGTAAAACCTGTGTTGTTGCCTGCCCCTACGGTGTCATGGAAGTGGTTTCCCGCCCGGTGACGAAGAAAAGGATCACCGATGAATCGTTCCTGTCATACAAGGTGGAAGCCAACAAATGTGATCTTTGTGAGGGTCATGTGGAAGGCCCTGCATGTATCAACGTCTGTCCGACGAATGCCATTGTCTGTATTGACAGAGATAAGCTGGAATACATGAACGTCGAAAAACGTCGCCGTGCCGCGCTCAATTCGATTGAAATCCTGAATTTCTGACGATACCTGACTTCGGTCAGGCCCGAATTCTTTCACTTTTAACAGGCCTGTTATTAATGAAAAAGATCACTAGTGTATGTCCGTACTGCGGTGCGGGCTGCAAACTCAAACTTGTTGTTGAAGACAACAAAATTATCCGAGCCGAAGCGGCTGACGGCGTCACGAACCAGAATGAACTGTGCCTGAAAGGGTACTACGGGTGGGATTTTCTCAATGACACCCAACTGCTGACTCCCCGCCTGACGCAACCCATGATCCGCTATGAGAAAGGGGGGCGACTGACTCCCGTTTCCTGGGACGAAGCTATCCGCTATACCGCACAGCGTTTTAGCGAGATTAAAGCGAAATATGGCCCGCGCTCCATTATGACCACGGGGTCATCACGCGGTACGGGTAATGAAACAAACTACGTGATGCAGAAATTTGCCCGTGCGGTGCTCAACACCAATAACGTGGACTGCTGCGCACGCGTTTGTCACGGCCCTTCCGTGGCCGGGCTTCAGGAAGTACTGGGTAATGGCGCGATGAGTAACTCCATCAGCGATATCGAAAATTCTAAATGTCTGCTGATCTTTGGTTACAACAGCGCGGACTCGCATCCGATTGTGGCTCGTCGCGTGGTGAAGGCTCATCAGAATGGGGCCAAAATCATTGTTTGCGACCCGCGCCGTATCGAGGCAGCGCGTATTGCCGATCAGCACCTCCAGTTGAACAACGGTAGCAACATGGCATTGGTGAATGCGTTCGGCTATGTCCTGTTGGAAGAAAAACTCTACAACCAGCACTATGTTGACCGCTTTACCGAGGGGCTAGACACCTACCGCGAAATCGTCAAGGACTATGCGCCGGAAGCGGTCGAACATCTCACCGGTGTGTCGGCGGCTGACGTGCGTCAGGCAATGAGAACCTTCGCGGCTGCGCCGTCAGCGACCATTATGTGGGGAATGGGTGTCACCCAGTTCGGTCAGGCTGTTGACGTTGTTCGTGGGCTGGCGGGGCTGGCGCTGTTGACCGGTAATTTAGGTCGCGAAAATGTGGGCGTCGGCCCGATTAGAGGCCAGAACAATGTGCAGGGGGCCTGCGATATGGGGGTACTGCCTAACATGTTCCCCGGCTACCAGTCTGTAACGGATCCCGATGTCCGCGCGAAGTTTGCTGATGCCTGGGGAATTTCACCGGCGGTGATGGATGAAAACATCGGAACCCGCATCACCGAAGTGCCACATATGGCGCTGGAAGGGAAAATCAAAGCCTACTACATCATGGGAGAAGACCCGTTACAGACCGAGGCCGATCTTAGCCTGGTTCGTAGAGGGGTCGAAGCGCTGGATTTTCTGGTGGTTCAGGACATCTTCATGACCAAAACCGCTGAAGTGGCTGACGTACTGCTGCCAGCTACCTCTTGGGGTGAACACGGCGGCGTATTTACCTGTGCGGATCGTGGTTTCCAACGTTTTGAAAAAGCGATTGAGCCGAAAGGCAATGTAAAACGCGACTGGGAGATTATCAGCCTGATCGCCAGCGAAATGGGCTACCCGATGCATTATGCTGATAACCAGCAGATTTGGGACGAAATGCGCAGCCTTTGCCCGTTGTTCTATGGCGTCACCTACGAAAAAATGGGCGATATGGGCCATATTCAGTGGCCGTGTGCGACGTTGGATCACCCAGGGACGCCCTATCTGTATCAGGACAGCCGCTTTGATACACCGACCGGCAAAGGCAAGCTGTTTGCCACGCAGTGGCGTGCGCCAGCGGAAGTGCCGGATGACGCGTACCCGCTGGTGTTGTGCACCGTTCGTGAAGTTGGACATTATTCCTGTCGTTCTATGACGGGCAATTGTGCTGCGCTACAGGCGCTGGCAGATGAACCGGGGCGTGTGCAGATGAACCCGCAAGATGCGAATCGACTGGGGATTAAGGATAACAATCTGGTCTGGGTCAGTTCACGCCGCGGTAAAGTGATTAGTCGTGCTGATATCAGCGAGCGCATCAATAAAGGCACTATCTACATGACCTACCAGTGGTGGATCGGTGCCTGTAATGAATTGACTCAGGAGAATCTGGATCCGATATCCAAAACACCGGAAACCAAGTACTGCGCGGCGAAGGTGGATGTGATTGAGGATCAGCGCTGGGCGGAAGACTTTGCCAGTACGTCCTATAACGATATGAAAGCCCGCCTGCGCGCCGCCGTGGCGCATTGAAGCAAGGGGACATGCGGGGCGCAATGGATAACACTGGCGCGGTGCTGAGTATTCGGGGCAAGGTTCAGGGGGTTGGCTTTCGCCCCTGGGTCTGGCAACTGGCGAAGCAGATGCATCTGTATGGCGATGTCTGTAATGATGGCGCTGGCGTGCAGATTCGCCTGATAGCGGCACCGCAGGCGTTTATCGATGCGCTTCATACACAGTGTCCGCCGCTGGCGCGTATTGATGCGCTGGAGCAGTCTGTCATGTGCTGGAAAGCGTTACCGACGGATTTTACCATTCGCCCCAGTCATGGCGGCACCATGAATACCCAGATAGCACCGGATGCCGCTACCTGCCCATCTTGTCTCGCTGAAATGAACGATCCGGCGCAGCGGCGCTATCGCTATCCCTTCATTAACTGCACTCACTGCGGGCCGCGTTTTACCATTATTCATGCTATGCCCTATGACCGCGCGTTGACGGTGATGGCGGCGTTTCCGCTTTGTCCAGCCTGTGAGTCGGAATACCGTAATCCCCGGGATCGACGTTTTCACGCCCAGCCAGTGGCCTGCCCGGATTGCGGCCCTCATGTCTTTTGGCAGACGGTTGATCGACGTTGTGAGGGGGAAGCGGCTCTTCAGGCTGCGGTAGCAATGTTGCAGGCCGGGGGAATTGTTGCGATCAAGGGGATTGGTGGTTTTCATTTGGCCTGCGATGCCCAAAATAATGAGGCTGTCCGGTTGTTGCGTTTACGTAAACACCGTCCAGCGAAACCGCTGGCAGTGATGGTGGAAAATGCCAGCGGCCTGCCCACGTTGACGGCAGCGCGGTTAAGTAGCCCGGCAGCGCCAATTGTTCTGGTAGACAAGCGGATAATGGGCTTCCTTAGCAAAGACATCGCCCCCGGCCTGAATGACGTGGGGGTTATGTTGCCATCTAACCCATTACAGCATCTGCTGATGCAGGGTATCGGACGTCCGCTGGTGATGACGTCTGGAAACCTCAGTGGGCGTCCTCCAGCGCTAACCAATGAACAGGCGTTGAGTGAACTGGCTGGTATTGCCGACGGTTGGCTAATGCACAATCGGGATATTACGCAGCGCATGGACGATTCGCTGCTGGATACGCGCGGCATGATGATACGACGAGCCAGAGGGTTTGTACCGGATGCGATCGCCTTGCCTTCTGGCTTCAAGAATATCCCGCCTATCGTGTGTTTGGGTGCGGACCTGAAAAACACGTTCTGTCTGGTGCGTGGCGAGAGTGCGGTATTGAGCCAGCATCTGGGCGATTTAAGCGACGATGGCGTTGAATCTCAGTGGCACCGTGCGCTTGATCTGATGTGCCGGGTTTATGACTTCACTCCTCAGCAGGTCGTGGTGGATGCCCACCCCGGTTATCACTCTCTCCGATTGGGGCAGCAGATGGCGTTGCCGTGCCACTACGTTTTGCATCACCACGCCCACATTGCTGCCTGTCTGGCCGAACACGGTTGGCCGTTGGACGGCGGAGCCGTTATTGGTCTGGCGCTGGATGGCGTGGGAATGGGGGCTGAAGGACAGCTTTGGGGCGGAGAGTGCCTGAAGGTGGATTACCGCGTCTGCGAGAGATTGGGCGGGTTACCGTCGGTCGCTCTGCCGGGGGGCGATCTGGCTGCACGGCAGCCGTGGCGCAATTTGCTGGCGCACTGCCTGGCTTTCGTTCCTGACTGGGAGACTCTACCGGAAACGGATAGCGTTCGCCGTCATCCTTGGGAGCCTCTGGCCAAAGCGATCGCACGGGGGATCAATTCTCCTACCGCATCGTCCGCTGGGCGGCTTTTTGATGCTGCGGCAGCAGCGCTGGGGTGTTCGGCTGAGGTTCAACACTATGAAGGAGAGGCGGCTGGGCGGCTGGAGGCAATGGCTACGCGGTGTGGCGGGGTTGATCATCCGATAACGCTGCCCTGCGTTGCGGGTCAACTGGATATGGTGACCTTCTGGCAGCAGTGGTTGAACTGGCGTGCGGAGCCAGAAGCCAGAGCATGGGCTTTCCATGACGTGCTGGCAACTGGGCTGGCTTCTCTGGTCCGGCATCATGCACAACGACTGAATATCGGTACCGTCGCCTGCGCGGGCGGTGTGTTCCACAACAGGCTGTTATGTCAGCGGCTGGTGTCTCGCCTTGATGGCCTTAACGTGCTGTTACCTACGCGACTGCCTGCTGGCGATGGTTCAATTTCTTTGGGGCAGGCGGTGATAGCCGCCGCACAGTTACAATCGACTATAAAGGATAAACTTGATGTTACTTCCCGTTCTGCGCAACCATCCCCGTAGCGCGATGCTGTTAATAGTGCTGTTATCGGCAAATCTTGTTTCATGGTGCTGGGCACTGGTTGTATTCCAGAATAATGGTGCACTGATAGCGGCTTGCTTGCTGGCCTGGTCTTACGGTTTGCGGCACGCGGTGGATGCCGACCATATTGCCGCGATTGATATCGTTACCCGTAAAATGATGCAGCAGGGACAGCGTCCGTTAGGGGTAGGAGCCTGGTTTTCACTCGGGCACTCCACGATTGTGATCTTGGCTACAGTAGCGATTGCGGCGACAGCGGCGGCGTTTCAGAAAGATATCGCGTGGTTTCACGATGTCGGCGGCATTATCGGAACATCGGTTTCTGCCTTTTTCCTGTTGGCGATGGCGCTGGTGAATCTGGTTATTTTGCGCGGCGTCTGGCGAAATTTTCGAGCCTTAAAACGTGGTGAACCGCTGCAAAACCGTGATGAGATGGGCGCTTCTGGCGGGATGATGAGTTGGCTCTTCCGCTCCACCTTTCGGATGGTCGATAAAAGCTGGCATATGTATCTGGTCGGTTTTTTGTTTGGGTTGGGCTTCGATACCGCGACGGAGATTGGTGTACTGGGTATCTCCGCGGCCAGCGCCTCTCTCGGTGTATCCATCTGGTCAATTCTGATTTTTCCAGCCTTATTCGCCAGCGGTATGGCGCTGATCGATACCCTGGACAATATCCTGATGGTAGGCGCATATGGATGGGCATTTAACAAACCACAGCGCAAACTGTATTACAACATGACTATCACCGGCGCTTCGGTGGTAGTGGCTCTATTTATTGGCGGTCTTGAGGCTTTGGGGCTGCTGGTGGATAAGTTTGATTTGCAAGGTGGGGCATGGGCTGTGGTCAGCGGCCTCAATGATAGCCTTGGCAATGTCGGCTTTATCGTGATTGGTATATTCGTTGTCTTCTGGTGCATATCAATGCTGATTTATCGCTGGAAAGGCTATGATTCATTGGTGGTAAGCTAGTATCGCTTGTTCTACATGGGTCGCATTTTTTGCCAGCGGCGGCAGAAGGCCCGATCGGGTTTTAACGGTGACAGCATTTCTGCGTTCATGACTTGCGGCTGCTGTTATCGAGCTGCGGGAGCTGATTTAGCTACGGGAATTTTTTGGGTCAGGGTAAGACGAAAGTGGTAAGGCGTTGTAGGAGAGCCTTACCACTATGATAAACCGACAATATTACTCGGCGGCATAGCCCTGTGGTGGGATGCGCACGCTGTCCAGCCAGGCTTCATTATTACGCATCACCAGCCGACCGTTCAGGAACCAGTTAATGACCATCGGATAAATCGTGTGCTCGTGCGTTTTAACGCGTTCGCTCAGGCTTTCTTCCGTATCGTCATTAAATACAGGCACCTTCGCTTGCAGAATCAACGGACCGCCATCCAGTTCATCAGTGACAAAATGAACGGACGTACCGTGTTCCCGATCGCCATTTTCCAGCGCCTTACGGTGCGTATGCAGTCCAGGATATTTCGGCAGCAGGGACGGGTGAATATTCAGCATTTTACCTGCAAACTGAGCAACAAATTCCGGGCTGAGGATTCGCATGTAGCCCGCTAAGACCACGAGCGCCGGCTCATATTGCTCAATTGCGTTTGCCAGTGCCGCATCAAATGCGGCGCGGTCGGCAAAGTCTTCAGGATTCAGGGCGCAGGTAGGGATCGCGGCATTCTGTGCGCGTACTAATCCATAAGCCTCCGCATTATTACTGAATACGGCGACGATATTTCCTTTAAGGCGCCCATTCTTACAGGCGTCAATCAACGCCTGTAAGTTGCTTCCATGACCTGAAACCAAGACAACGATGTTTTTCATCAGTTAATAACCACTGCGTCTCCGGCATCGGTTTGGGTAATGACGCCGATTTTCCATGCGTTTTCGCCGCTGCTGTTGAGTAATGCAACGGCCTCGTCTGCCTGTTCGGCTGGCAGTGCGATGATCATACCAACACCGCAGTTGAAAGTACGATACATTTCGTGGCGGCTAACATTACCGGCCTGTTGCAGCCAGTTGAAAACCGCAGGCCATTGCCAGCTGGATTCGTCGATAGTTGCCTGCATGCCTTCTGGCAACACGCGTGGGATATTTTCCCAGAAACCGCCGCCAGTCAGGTGAGAAATGGCGTGGACGTCCACTTTCTCAATCAGAGACAGGATAGATTTCACGTAGATTTTGGTCGGTGCCAACAGGTGATCGGCCAGCGATTTGCCCTCCAGCTCGAACTGTTCTGGATCGGTCTTGCTAACTTCAAGCACTTTGCGTACCAGTGAATAACCATTGGAGTGTGGGCCGCTGGCCGCGAGGGCAACCAGAACATCACCGTGCTGAACTTTGCTGCCATCGATGATTTCTGATTTTTCTACGACACCGACGCAGAAGCCGGCAACATCATAGTCTTCACCGTGATACATACCCGGCATTTCGGCAGTTTCACCACCGACCAGCGCGCAGCCTGATTGTTTACAGCCTTCCGCGATACCCGTAATTACGCTGGCAGCGGTGTCGACATCCAGCTTGCCCGTTGCGTAATAGTCGAGGAAGAACAGCGGTTCGGCACCCTGGACGACCAGGTCGTTCACGCACATCGCAACCAGATCGATACCAATCGTATCGTGGCGCTTCAGATCCATCGCCAGGCGCAGTTTAGTGCCGACTCCGTCAGTGCCGGAAACCAGAATCGGTTCGCGGTATTTTTGCGGTAAGGCGCACAAGGCACCGAAACCACCCAATCCACCCATAACTTCCGGGCGACGAGTCTGTTTCACTACACCTTTGATACGGTCTACCAATGCATTACCCGCATCGATATCCACGCCTGCGTCTTTATAGCTGAGAGAGGTTTTGTCGGTCACTGCTGAGTCCCCACGAAGGTTACGGGTTGTATTCAAAAACAGACTTGTATTAAAAAAACATGGCATTCAGAAAACACGGTATTTGGAAAACATACTGTGATAAAAATAATGCGCGCCAATTCTAACAGTGTAGGCAATCGTTTGCGAGTGATGAGTCATCGACTGGCTATTTTTCGTTAATGGCGACAATTTCTCTTCTCGGTTGATCTGGATCAGGCTTAATCGTATGGCGCTAAGTAAAAAAGGCGGTATAATCCCGCGATTTTTTTTACGACGGGCTCTCATGCCCGCCGCCCTGCGGGCCGCCGCAAGCGGTGTTTAAAACGCGTTTAGCGTTTTTTGTCCGTCCACTAGCCGATGGGGAGATAATGATGAAGATCGTCGAGGTGAAACACCCACTCGTCAAACATAAACTGGGTCTGATGCGTGAGAACGATATTAGCACGAAGCGTTTTCGTGAGCTGGCTTCCGAAGTGGGAAGTTTGCTGACTTACGAAGCGACGGCTGACCTGGCAACTGAAAAAGTCACCATTGATGGCTGGTGCGGTCCGGTAGAGGTCGATCAGATCAAAGGCAAGAAAATTACCGTCGTACCGATTCTGCGTGCAGGATTGGGCATGATGGAAGGCGTGCTGGAAAATGTCCCTAGTGCGCGTATCAGCGTTGTCGGCATCTACCGTGATGAAGAGACGCTGGAGCCTGTTCCTTATTTCCAGAAACTGGTTTCCAATATCGAAGAGCGCATGGCGCTGGTTGTTGACCCGATGCTGGCAACCGGTGGTTCAATGATCGCCACGATCGATTTGCTGAAAAAAGCAGGTTGTAACAGTATTAAGGTACTGGTGTTGGTTGCGGCGCCGGAAGGGATTGCCGCACTGGAGAAAGCCCACCCGGATGTTGAGCTGTACACGGCATCGATCGATAAAGGCCTCAACGAGCAGGGTTACATCATGCCGGGTCTGGGTGATGCGGGCGATAAAATATTTGGTACGAAATAACAGGTAAGCCGACTTTATAGTCGGCTTTTTTTTGGCGCAAACCTAAGCATTTCCTATGGTTCGCCATAACCAGTATTACGTCACACGCGTTCTTTTATTACATCAGCAGTCAACATCATCCTGCTTCACTACGGTGGGGCGGGGTGAGTCTGGCTGTGATAAGAAGTGCGGCTCTACCTGCACAACACTACAGAGGATATTGAAGATGACTCGTCGCGCCATCGGGGTGAGTGAACGACCCCCCTTGTTACAAACCATCCCGTTGAGTTTCCAGCATCTGTTCGCGATGTTTGGTGCTACCGTTCTGGTACCCATTCTGTTCAAGATCAATCCGGCAACCGTGCTGTTATTCAACGGTGTGGGGACGCTGCTTTATTTATTCATTTGTAAGGGAAAAATCCCGGCGTATTTGGGCTCAAGCTTCGCGTTCATTTCCCCTGTTTTACTGCTGTTGCCGCTGGGGTATGAAGTTGCGCTGGGTGGTTTCATCATGTGTGGCGTGTTGTTCTGTTTGGTGGCGTTGATTGTTAAGAAAGCGGGTACTGGCTGGCTGAATGTGCTGTTTCCGCCTGCGGCGATGGGGGCGATTGTCGCCGTTATCGGTCTTGAGCTGGCGGGTGTGGCGGCAGGAATGGCTGGGCTGTTGCCTGCCGATGGAGCATCTGTTGACTCCACCGCAGTGACGATTTCACTGGCGACGCTGGCGATCACCATTCTGGGATCGGTGCTGTTTCGCGGCTTTCTGGCCATCATCCCGATTCTGATCGGGGTACTGGCTGGTTATGCGTTGTCGTTCGCGCTGGGCGTCGTTGATTTGACCCCAATTCGTGAAGCGCACTGGTTCGCGATGCCGACATTCTATACGCCGCGTTTTGAGTGGTTTGCTATTCTGGCGATTCTGCCTGCTGCGCTGGTGGTGATTGCGGAACACGTTGGTCACCTGGTTGTGACGGCGAATATCGTGAAGAAAGATCTGATGCGCGATCCGGGGCTGCACCGTTCCATGTTCGCCAACGGAATTTCTACCGTGCTGTCCGGCTTCTTCGGTTCCACACCGAATACGACCTATGGTGAAAACATCGGGGTGCTGGCGATTACCAAAGTGTACAGCACCTGGGTTATCGGCGGTGCCGCGATCCTCGCGATACTACTCTCTTGCATAGGCAAACTGGCCGCGGCGATTCAGGCTGTACCGGTTCCTGTAATGGGCGGCGTGTCGCTGCTGCTGTACGGCGTGATCGGTGCTTCCGGTATTCGCGTGCTGATTGAATCCAAAGTGGATTACAACAAAGCACAAAACCTGATCCTGACCTCCGTGATTCTGATCATCGGCGTCAGCGGCGCGAAAGTGCATCTCGGCTCGACCGAGTTGAAAGGCATGGCGCTAGCGACGGTTGTCGGTATCGGTATGAGTCTGGTGTTTAAGGTCATCAGTCTGTTCCGTAAAGACGAAGAGATCCTTGATGCACCGGAAGAGAACGACGCGCGTTCCTAATCACAGCATTCTCCCTGTTGAGGCCGTGCGTATAGCGCCTCAACAGAACCTGGTTTCTGTGATAAACTTGATCCGATTTCTTGCCCGTTTTGCTTGAGGTGATTCTGAACACGCCGGCACAGCTTTCATTGCCACTCTACTTACCCGATGACGAAACCTTTGCCAGTTTCTATCCGGGGGAAAATGCGTCTCTTCTTGCCGCCGTCAATAATGCTTTGTATCAGGAACATGGTAGCTATATCTATTTCTGGTCACGCGAAGGGGGAGGGCGTAGCCATCTATTGCATGCTGCCTGCGCCGAACTGTCGCGTCAGGAACGTGCGGTGGGCTATGTACCGTTAGATAAACGTGCCTACTTTGTGCCGGACGTGCTGGAAGGCATGGAACAGTTGGCGCTGGTCTGTATCGATAACATCGAATCGATTGCGGGCGATGAAGAGTGGGAAATGGCGGTATTTAATCTGTACAACCGCGTTCAGGAAACAGGGCGAGCCCGGCTGTTAATTACCGGCGATCGTCCGCCGCGTCAGTTGAATTTACGTCTGCCCGATCTGGCTTCTCGTCTCGACTGGGGACAAATCTACAAGCTGCAACCGTTGTCGGATGATGAGAAGGGGGAGGCGCTACAACTGCGAGCCAGACTGCGCGGATTCGAGTTGCCGGAAGACGTGAGCCGTTTTCTGCTTAAGCGTTTGGATCGGGAAATGCGCACGTTATTTATGACGCTCGATCAGCTTGACCATGCTTCCATCACTGCACAGCGCAAGCTGACCATTCCCTTTGTGAAAGAGATCCTCGGGCTATAGCTGGAGAGCGATATAGTTGAAGATCGTAGATCACGATCGCTGACGACTACCGCTCGCAACTATCTTTCACAACCATCATCCACAACACTCATTCACAACTACAGAATTTCCAGCACCTTCTCCGGTGGGCGGCCAATGCGTGCCTCCCCCTGTGCCACGACGATAGGGCGTTCGATAAGCTTCGGGTTATCGACCATCGCCTGAATAAGCTGCGCTTCTGTCAGCGTGGCGTCAGACAATCCCAACTGCTGATAAATCTCTTCTTTGGCTCTCATCAACTCGCGCGCGCTACTAAAGCCTAACTGCTGGATAAGCTGAGCCAGCGTCGCGGCATTGGGCGGCGTGTCGAGATAGAGCACGACGTCAGGAGTAATATTGTGCTCTTGCAGCAGCGCCAGCGTTTCACGGCTCTTGGAACAGCGCGGGTTGTGGTAAAGCGTCACGGATGAAGGCTGTGTCATCGTTATGCTCCTTATCAGGATTTTTGGTACTGGCGGAAACGCTGCTGCAACTGGCGGATCTGGTCGATGCGGGCGTCGTAACGCGCCTGCTCCAGACTCCCCAATTTGACCAGTGAACTCGCGTTGCTCAGTAACCTAATAGATTGATCGAGCTGACCGTTAAGCGCCAGACTCTCTGCGCGTGCGGCCAACTCTTCTGCGCGCTGTCCTTGGGCTGCGGCGGTTTGCGCCAGTAGATCCCAACCGTTCGGATCGTCAGGGTGCGCATAGGTGTAGCGATACAATATTTTGCCGGCAGCAGCAGGCTGTTTACCTTCCACATAGGCATTGGCAAGGTTAAGCTGAAGAACCGGATTAGCCTGTATTCCGGGTACGTTTTGTAAACGGACGATGGCCTGCGCAGCACGATTTAGTCCCAGATCGATATCGGTCATCATATCCAGAAACCATGGATTGTCAGGTGCGCTGCTTAGTAGTGGTTGCAGCACATTACGCGCTTCATCGTACTTCTTCGCCTGATAAAACTGAATCGCACGGCCATACTTCGCGGCCAACTGTTCCCGCACGTTCCCCTTCTCCCATTGCACCAGCACATCGTCGTTTAGTGGGCGATCCGGTGAGCCATACATACCAAAGGTGCGTATTTTGGCGAACAAGAAATCCTGAGAAGACTGCACCGGCGTTGAGCGCATCTGGTTGGCACGGTTACGGGCATCAGACAGGCGACTTTCCGGCAATGGGTGAGTCAGCAGCATTTCCGGTGGTCTGGAAGCATAACGCGATTGATCAGCCAGCTTTTGCAGGAAATTCGGCATGGCTTGCGGATCAAAACCCGCGCGCTGCAACACTTGAATCCCGATGCGATCGGCCTCTTGTTCATTCGACTGCGTGAAGGTAATCATCCCTTGCTGCGCGCCAGCCAGCGTACCGCTGAGTGCTGCCATTCCCAACTGTGGGTTAGCCATCGCCAGCAGGATGGAACCGAGTGCGCCGACCCAGGTGAGCGGGGCGCTGCGCTGCTGTGATTCCATGCTGCGCGCCAAATGGCGCTGGGTTACGTGAGAGATTTCATGCGCCAGTACCGAGGCCAGTTCGCTCTCGCTATCGGCATAGCGGAACAGGGCGGAATGCAGTACCACATTGCCGCCGAAGAAGGCGAAGGCGTTAATGTCGTCATTACGGATCAGATAAAAATGGAACGGTGTACGCACTGAATCGGCCTGTTTGACCAATCTGTTGCCGAGCTGATTAATGTAATTGGACAGCAGCGGATCGTTGATAAGCGGTGCACCAGCTCGTAACTGACGGACGTAAAAGTCGCCCATCGCCAGCTCTTGATTGATACTGAGCGTACCGCCTGCGGTGGTGCCGATATCCGGCAGCCGATCCTGCGTGTCGGCCTGAGCAGGAAGCAGGCTGCCAGTCAGTAGCGCACCAAACAGGACGGACATAACCGTTTTTCTTAACCGAATAGACATAACGGAAGATAACCTTATCAACAGCTAATGTGAAAGCATTCTGCCGACTATCTTAGCCAGCGATGGCAGACAAAGAAATGCCCGAACGGGAAAAACGTGGTGAAGAGAGAAAAAGGCAGGAAAAACCGGCACGTATGACGGTGCCAGTGAACGATCTAAAAATCGCGAATCAGGCGCTTTTCAGATAATCGAGAACGATGTCGTGGTGGTTGCTGGTTTTGAAGTCGTCAAAAACTTTCTCTACCTTGCCGTCTTCATCGATCAGGAAACTGATGCGATGAATACCGTCATAGGTTTTCCCCATGAACGTTTTCTCTCCCCAAACGCCAAATTCTTCTGAAACCTGATGATCCTCATCAGAAAGCAGCGTGAAATTTAAAACCTCTTTCTCGACAAAACGGGACAGCTTTTCTGATTTGTCCGTGCTAATACCGAGAACTTCAACACCATGTTTTTTCAAATCATCCATGTTATCGCGCAGGCCGCAAGCCTGAACGGTGCATCCTGGCGTCATCGCTTTAGGGTAGAAATACACCAACACTTTCTGTCCCTGGAAGTCGGTTAAATTTACTTGTTCGCCATCCTGGTCGGGCAAGCTAAATTTCGGTGCGATATCACCGGCTTTCAGTGTGTTCATCACGACTCTCCGTCTTGTTTCTCTTCATGCTGTGGGTATACCCATAAATAGACTATTGGGCATAGTTAACGACGCTAATACTGCCTTGTGCGTGCAGTTCTGTACATAGCTGATGAAAGGCTGGCTCAATAATTGAGCTATCAAGCGTAGCAGAACTGTGTGCGGCAATCTGAATATACAACTGCGGCGGTTTGCCACCCTCGGCGGGCTGCGTTTTGGAAACCAGCTCGGCAATGTTTAACTGGTGAGAATCGAACAAATCGGTAAAGCGCTCAATGATGTGAGGGGAGTCGGCAACGTCAACTTTCACCCAAACGGTGGAAGGCGTTGGCTGACTGGCCTGTGACTCCGTCCGCTTCATCACGATCAGCAAATCCATCTCTGCGCCTTTCAGCGGCAGGGTAGATTCAATCAGCGTTATCGCGTTCCAACTGCCGGACAGCAGCATAATAAACGTGAATTCTTTGCCCAGCATGGCAAGACGGCTATCTTCTATATTGCAGCCACAGCTACTGACGTGGCGGGTAATCGCATTGACAATACCGGCGCGATCAACCCCCAGCGCGGTAATAACCAGATAGTGTTCTTGTGAGCTTGGCAACATCATGCTTCCTGTCTTTTTTCCCATGAATACATGGTAAACATAAAAAATTGCCTGGAGCAATTTTTAACGCCGCTTGCGGCGGCCCGAAGGGCGGCGGGCAGGGATAGCCCGCCGTAAAAAACTGGAGCAATTTTTAACGCCGCTTGCGGCGGCCCGAAGGGCGGCGGGCAGGGATAGCCCGCCGTAAAAAACTGGAGCAATTTTTAACGCCGCTTGCGGCGGCCCGAAGGGCGGTGGGCAGGGATAGCCCACCGTAAAAAACGGGAGCAATTTTGGCTATCCTTGCCAGCCTATTTCCCCAAAACATCAGAAGCATTTTTAATTTCGTTTGCTGCGTCATAAAAAAACCTGCGTCAGACGCCGACAACGCCCTTGTCCGCTTGCTTTTGCATAGAGGTCAAAAGTACCATGAAGCACTTGTTTGTGGAGGGGATGGCCAATGTTTACGGGAAGTATTGTTGCGCTGGTTACGCCGATGGACGCCAAAGGCGCTGTCGATCGGGCGAGCTTGAAAAAACTGATTGATTATCATGTCGCTAGCGGTACAGCGGCGATTGTCTCTGTTGGCACCACGGGTGAATCTGCCACGCTGAGCCATGACGAACATGGTGATGTCGTGATGATGACGCTGGAACTGAGCGATGGCCGTATTCCTGTTATCGCGGGAACCGGTGCTAATGCAACCGCCGAAGGCGTTTCACTAACCAAACGCTTTCATGGCACGGGTGTTGTTGGCTGCCTGACGGTCACACCGTACTACAATAGACCGACGCAGGAAGGCTTATACCAGCACTTCAAAGCAATCGCCGAACATACCGATCTGCCGCAAATCCTGTATAACGTACCTTCCCGCACTGGCTGCGACATGCTGCCAGAAACCGTTGCCCGTTTGTCCAAAGTGAAAAATATTGTCGCAATTAAAGAAGCGACGGGGAACTTAAGTCGGGTAAGCCAGATCCAAGAGCTGGTTAGTGAAGACTTCATTTTGCTGAGCGGCGATGACGCCAGCGGTCTGGACTTTATGCAACTCGGCGGTAAAGGTGTGATTTCCGTGACAGCGAATATCGCTGCGCGTGAAATGGCTGAACTTTGCAGGCTGGCGGAGCAGGGCAATTTTGTCGAAGCGCGCCGTTTAAATCAGCGCCTGATGCCACTGCATCAGAAATTATTTGTTGAACCCAATCCTATCCCAGTGAAATGGGCTTGTAAGGAATTGGGACTCATGGCGACCGATACGCTGCGCCTGCCGATGACACCGCTGACTGATTCCGGTCGTACGGTGATGGGGCAAGCACTTAAGCAAGCGGGTTTGCTGTAATCGTTAGGGAGATTTAATGCGTTATTCATTACAAAAGTCGATGGTGGCGAAAGTCGTTGGCTTATCACTCGTGATGTTGCTTGCGGCTTGTTCCAGCGATCAGCGCTATAAGCGTCAGGTCAGTGGCGATGAATCCTATCTGAAGGCGCCAGCGCAGCACGCGCTGAATACGCCTGCCGGGATGATTTTACCGGTGCAGAACGGGGGTTATGATATACCGCCAGTTACCCAGAATGGCGCGGTCGGCAAAGAGTTGGATATTCGTCCTCCAGTACAGCCATTGGCTTTGTTGAATGGTTCCCGTACCCAGATCTCAGGAGACACGGCAACGCTGTTGTTAGAAAACAGCGCGCAAAACAGCCAGCTTTGGTCTCAGGTTATCCGCGTGCTGCAAGACAAAGCGTTCACTATTGCCAGCCGTCAGGATGCCAGCCAAACGCTGACGACCGACTGGATCTCGTGGCCGCGTGAAGATGAAGACGTACCGTATCAAGGACGTTATCAGATTTCTGTACAGCAGCAGGGTTATCAGGTTGCTCTGATCGTGAAACTGCTGGGATTACAGTTAAACGGACAGCCGGTGACGACAGGCGATCAGGCTCAACGCTACACTGGCCTGATGCTGAATGCGCTCAGCAATGGTCTCGATTCTCAGGCAACCGCACGTGAAAACGCACTGGCAAACCGCACTATTGGTTCGCTGGATGTGCAGAGCGGTGCGGATGACACGGGTCTGCCGCTGCTGATTGTACGCGGTCCATATACCGTCGTGTGGGATCGTCTGCCTGTCGCGTTGGACAAGATCGGTATGAAGGTTAACGATCGCAGCCGTCCACAGGGTTCTGTCTCCGTGACGTATCGCGCACCGAGCGACGGGACCTGGGATGATCTGGGCGCGAAAAATCCTGAACTGCCTAACGGTGATTACAAATTGCAGGTCGGTGATTTAGATAACCGCAGCAGTCTGCAATTTATCGATTCCAAAGGGCATACGCTAACCCAGTCGCAGAACGATGCGCTGGTGGCCGTATTGCAGGCGGCGTTCAGTAAATAACGCATAAACCAAGGGTCGGATTATCCGGCCCTTCTTCATTCAATAATCTCTACCCGAATTAACGGGCGCTATCGGCAACCGTTCGGGGAAGCGTTAAATATCGGGTCGTTTTTTTTGACCCTCACTGTGTGGAGTAATTAAAGATGCAAAAGCGAGCTGAGCTGTATCGTGGAAAGGCGAAAACCGTCTACACCACCGAAGATCCCGATCTACTGGTGCTGGAATTTCGCAATGATACATCAGCAGGAGACGGTGCGCGCATTGAGCAGTTTGACCGTAAAGGAATGGTGAATAACAAGTTCAACCATTTCATCATGAGCAAACTGGAAGAAGCCGGAATCCCAACCCAAATGGTGAGCCTGCTGTCTGACAATGAAGTGCTGGTGAAAAAGCTGGAGATGGTGCCAGTCGAGTGTGTCGTGCGCAATCGCGCGGCGGGATCGCTGGTAAAACGTCTGGGTATCGAAGAGGGCATCGAGCTGAATCCGCCATTGTTCGATCTGTTCCTGAAAAACGACGAGATGCATGACCCGATGGTGAACGAATCTTACTGCAAGACGTTCGGCTGGGTGAACGAAGAGAATCTGGCTCGTATGAAGGAACTGAGCTACAAAGCGAACGATGTGCTGAGCAAACTGTTTGGCGACGCCGGACTGATTCTGGTCGACTTCAAGCTGGAGTTTGGTCTGTTCAACGGTGAAGTCGTGCTGGGCGATGAGTTCTCACCAGACGGTAGCCGCCTGTGGGACAAAGAAACGCTGAACAAAATGGATAAAGATCGTTTCCGTCAGAGCCTCGGTGGCTTGATTGAAGCGTATGAAGAAGTTGCGCACCGTATCGGCGTAAAATTAGACTAACTGCGCAATCGTTTACGTTCAGGTTGCCAATCGGCAATAGGCTGGCGGCCTGAATGTTTTAACTATTCTCTTCTCGAAAAGCCGTCTTTCTCTTCTCGTCTTTGCCCGAATGATTTGCTGGTCTGCCTTCACTGCGATTAATGCTATCATCGCGGTTTGCTTAACGCGCAACCTGACTACTTTCGACAAACTCGCATCCATGGCTTACATCGATCCAACATTGTTAATTCTGCTCGTCCTGGCGGGGCTGGGTATCATCAGCCACAACATGACCGTCACGCTGGCGATTCTGGTTCTGCTGGCGATACGCATCACCCCTTTGAACAGCTATTTCCCGTGGGTGGAAAAATATGGCCTGAGCATCGGTATCGTCATTCTGACGATTGGTGTGATGGCACCGATTGCCAGCGGAAAAATTACCGCCAGTGAAGTCATGCATTCCTTCCTGCACTGGAAATCTTTGCTGGCGATTCTCATTGGCGTTGCCGTGTCCTGGCTTGGCGGACGCGGCGTGTCGCTGATGAGCAACCAGCCCTCCGTGGTAGCGGGGCTGCTGGTGGGCACGGTGATGGGGGTGGCGCTGTTTCGCGGTGTGCCCGTCGGGCCGTTGATCGCCGCAGGGCTACTTTCTCTGCTGATCGGCAAGACCTGATTGATCCGGCGTGTGTGATGATGTTGCGTGATTTTCTCCACAGCCAACACCAGCAGCAACGCTATGGTATCCGGCGACTGCTGGTGCTGAGCGGTGAGTCGAGCTGGTGTGAAGAACAGGCGATGGCGCTGAGCCGCCAGTCAACGGGCGACTGGCTGTGGGTTAGCGAACAGGCACTTGACTCCGTCACCTCGCTGCCAGCCAGTCGTGTTCGGACATTGTTGGGGCGAGAGTTTCTTCACGCGGTGTTTGATGCGCGCAGCGGCGTGGATGTCGAAGCGCTGGCGATGCTGTCTGGCACGTTACAGGCCGGGAGCTGGCTGATTATGCTGGTTCCGTCATGGCAGGAATGGCCGACGCTGCCGGATCAAGACAGCCTGCGCTGGAGTGAGCAAGCACAGCCGATTGCTACTCCGCACTTTATTCAGCATTTTCAGCGGCAGTTGCTGGCCGATGAAGATGTAGTTCTCTGGCAACAAGGTCAGCCGTTGGTGATTCAGCCACTGGCTGTAAGATCCGACTGGCAGCCTGCGCAGGGCGAACCGACTGCGCGACAGCAGCAGATCCTGCATGAACTGAGTGCCACCGAGTTTGGCGTATTTGTGATTACCGCACCTCGCGGGCGGGGAAAATCGACGCTGGCGGGAATGCTGACGCAGCGTAGCCACGGAACCTGTTGGATCACCGCACCTTCCCGTTCGGCGGCGGACATCCTGCAACAGCACGCGCGTGGCGATGCGCAATTTTGGGCACCGGATGCGTTGTTAGCACATTGCCGCCTTCATGGCGCACCCGATATCGGTTGGTTGCTGATTGATGAAGCAGCGGCGATTCCGTCTGCTGTTCTTACGGCGCTGTTGCCCTATTTCCCCCGAATTTTGATGACCACGACGGTGCTGGGGTATGAAGGCACAGGGCGGGGGTTTCTGCTTAAATTTTGTGCGGCATTGCCGCAGTGCCGCATATTCTCGCTGGACGATCCCCTGCGCTGGGCCGCTAACGATCCGTTGGAACGCGTGTTGAATAGGGCGTTGTTGTTTAACGAACCTGCCTCGCTTCATTCTCCGCTGAGTCCCACTGATGGCGCATTGACTCTACCCCCTGTCGAACTGGATATTCGAACCGAACGTGCCGACGACTGGCTGACACATCCCGAACGCCTGACGTGGTGCTATGCGCTATTGTGCAGCGCACATTATCGTACCTCGCCGCTGGATTTACGCCGTCTGATGGATGCACCGGGCATGCATATTACCAGCGCACAGGTGGCGGGTGATATTCGTGGCGTGTTGTGGCTGGTGGAGGAAGGCGGGCTGTCTGATTCACTGGCTCATGACGTTTGGGCTGGCAGGAGACGACCGCGCGGTAATCTGGTGGCGCAATCGCTGGCGGCGCATGCTGGCTTGTGGAAGGTGCCGACGCTGCGTGCGTGTCGGGTAAGCCGGATTGCGGTTGCCTCGTCATCTCGCCGACAGGGGATAGGGCGAGCATTAATCGCAGCGCAGACTCGTGAGGCACAAAAGCAGGCGCTGGATTATCTGTCGGTTAGCTTCGGCTATCAGCCAGACCTGTGGGCGTTCTGGCAGTCGTGTGGTTTTCACCTGGTGCGTATCGGCAGCCATCTTGAGGCCAGCAGCGGTTGCTACAGCGCGATGGCGGTACTGCCGCTGAGTGAGGCGGGGCATAAACTGGCGCAGCAGGGAAGCCAGCAATTGGCGCGTGACTGGCATTGGCTACAGCGCATGATTCCACTGCCCCTCGCGCTGCCGCAGCCAAGAAATATCGAACGGGATACCGAAAATATTGCGCTGAATGACGACGACTGGCGTGAGCTGGCGGGGTTCGCCTTTGCGCATCGGCCGATGGAAGCCAGCTTCGCTGCGATCTGTCGTCTGCTTATTCACACAGCATTGCCGCTGCCTGCGCTACGCTTGCTGGTGGAAACACCGGGTGAAGGCGAACGTATAGCTGCTACGTTGGGGCTAACCGGCAAGAAAGCGCTCCTGAAACGCTGGCGAGAAGAAGTCGCCAATGCGCTAATCGATCTCGATGCGCAACGGTGTCATGGATGGGTTTCCCGAGTTTAGTGAAATCTGGTAGGTTGTAGGAACCTTTCTGTCCCGTTCAGGATAAGCCGATGCTGGAGTTACGCCCTAATTGTGAACACTGCGATTGTGATTTGCCGCCGGATGCCGAAACGTACATCTGCTCCTATGAGTGCACATTCTGTCCTGACTGTGCGGATGCCGTCTTTCACCATGCCTGCCCGAACTGCGGTGGTGGATTGGTCAAACGCCCAGTGCGTCCGGCACACTGTCTGGTGAACGATCCGGCCTCAACGATTCGGATTATCAAACCGCACTGACAGGGCGAGGTTGTGGAATTTCCCCCTCTGTCATTGCAAAAAATGGAACATCTCATTCAGTAATTCCCGATTTCTCCTGCCAGTGCGCGGCGTATAGTGAGAATTAACCGTACTTTATGACGACTGTCGCCAGGTGTTGCGTTTGACGCATGCCTTCAGGAGAGAAACGTGAATCAAGATTATGTTGTTGTTCAGCAACCCTCAGAAGCAAATCGGTTAATCCTGCTGTTTCATGGAGTCGGCGACACCGCCGCAGGCATGGCGCAGATTGGGCGCTATTTTGCTGCCGCCTTACCGCAGGCGATCGTGATCAGCATTGCCGGGCCGTTCAGTACTGGCTATGGCGACGGGCGGCAATGGTTCTCAGTTCAGGGCGTTACGGAAGAGAATCGGTTATCCCGTATTGAAGCAAACTTGCCACATTTTGTTGATACCGTGCGCCACTGGCAGGAACAAAGTGGTATTAGCGCGGAACAAACCGTGCTGGTGGGTTTCTCACAGGGGAGCATCATGTCGCTGGAGGCGTTGAAGTCTGAGCACTCGCTGGCCGGGCACATTATTGCGTTTAGCGGCCGCTTTGCCGTTTTGCCAGAAAAATCCTTTGCTGATGTCGCGGTGCATCTGATTCACGGTGAAGCTGATGGCGTCATTGTGGTTGGGCATGCTCATGCTGCCGCTCATCGCTTTCAGGATGTCGGGACGTCGTTTACGTTGGATATCGCATCCGGCGTTGGGCACGGTATTGATGAGCACATGCTGAAGCGGGCGCTGGCTTATCTAAAATAAACGCATATACCCTTGATCATTGAAGGTGCTTGATTTTACCCGTATGGAGATCATGCGCTCCGTTATGAATATATTTATTACCGACGAACAGAAAGCTGAACTTGAACACCTTCATGACACCTGTCGTGATAAGCGTGTCTGTGATCGCATTAAGGCTGTCCTCCTTGCCTCCGAAGGCTGGACCTCGGCCATGATTACGCAAGCTCTATGCCTGCACGAAACTACGGTCAACCAGCATATCAACGATTACGGCAATAATCCGCTGGCGCAGCAAAGCCGTGTTGATGTGGTCGGCGTGGCGCAATATCCGTTTGTCGGGTTCTGCAAAGGTACCAGCATGTGGCAGTACACCGATCAGCTTATCGAACCAGAAGGCTTTAACTACGTGCTGGAGGTGCGTCAGTTAACCACTATGATGGCAAATTATGGCGTGAGTATTGTGACGGGGCTGACGCTGTTCCAGTTCCAGCACAAAGATATCGCGATTATTCCATTCCGGGATTTATCGTTGCAGCGCGGCATCTATCTGGTGACGGATAAAGAGTGCCAGCTTTCGGTGTGTGCAAAAGCGTTTTATGCTTTTCTTCTGGAGCGGGTAGAACGTTTTGTTCCCGCTACGTGAGAATCCAAACCGCCCGCATCGCATAACTTAGCTCGCGTGCAGGTGGTTTGGCGATGGTTGCTGTCAGGGTTTTTTCTTCGGCCAGTCGTCGTCTTCATCGTCCCATTTATCGTTGTTGTCACGATGCGGGGGCAATTTCGGTTTATTGAGTAGAAAACGCGTATGGTCAACGTTGCGTAATTCTTTGATGCCGTTAATCAGCATGCCTATCAGGATAATCAAAATTATCCACCAGTAATCAGCCAGCCATGCCATGATCATGCCTCATCAACGTTATGAATGTAACGGGTAAACAGCTGCGACAAGTGCTGGCAAAGCCAGTGGTAGCCTGCAATGTCTTCATCTTGCCAGGCAGCAAGGATGAGGTCGGGTGTAAGCTGTTCTTCCGCATACTGTGCTAATGGATAATAGCTGATATGCCAGGGTTCGACTGCGACCCCACCGAGATCGTGCGCATAAGGCCGATAGAAACCGTATTCATGCATGTGCGTGCTCAGCCACGCATTCAGCGCGGCAAAATAGCCACCTTCTTCATATTCCCACGGCTCCAACTGGAGCGAGCCGCCTGCGGGTAATAAATCAGGATCGTAAATATCAAGATCGCTGCCCCAATGGTGGCGGCTGGAACCAGGCATCGCAGACCAGCGCAGAATGGCTTCACAGCGTTCACCGTCGTCCAGAGACGATATGTCCAGCGGTTGGCTGTTGGCATCCATGACGAGACGCTCGCCGCGAAACTTGCTATTCCAGATTTGGCGCTGACGCTCGAAATCGCGAAACGTGCTGGCGGGCTGTAGGTTAAATCCCGCTGTTTTGGCCGCGTGTTGTAGCGCCAGAAACGCGGTTACCGCTTCCGGCTGAAGACGATGGTGACTGTGTAAAGCGACCAGGTGCTGGTCACTTTTACCGGTTAACATAGCTTGCGTCATCATACGATGAGTTGCTCCATAATGCGTTGGTACATCCGGCTCAGCAGTTGCAGGTCTGCCGCGTTAACGCACTCATCCACTTTGTGGATCGTGGCGTTGACGGGACCCAGTTCAACGACCTGCGCCCCCATGCGGGCAATGAAACGGCCATCTGAGGTGCCACCATTCGTCAGCAGTTCTGGGGTGACTTCGTTATAATGCTTGACGGCATTGACCACGGCATCGACCAGTTCGCCGCGTGCGGTCAGGAAGGGTTGGCCGGAGAGTTTCCAGTCAATAGTGTAATTAAGCTGATGGCGATCCAGTAATTCCGCGACACGCTGTTGGATTAACACATCCGTTAATTCGGTGCTGAAGCGGAAATTGAATTGCACAAACAGTTCGCCGGGGATGACGTTATTGCTCCCCGTTCCTGCCTGAATATTGGCGATTTGCATGGTGGTTGGCGGGAAGAAATCGTTGCCCCGATCCCACTCGGTGGCGATTAGCTCGTTGAGCGCCGGGGCTGCACGGTGAACCGGGTTGTCTGCCAGATGGGGATAGGCTACATGCCCTTGCACGCCGTGTATGCGTAAATTCGCAGTGATAGAACCACGACGGCCGTTCTTTACCACGTCGCCTACGACATGCGTACTGGACGGCTCGCCGACCAAACAGTAATCCAACCGCTCGTTACGTGCCATCAGCGCGTCGACCACTTTGACGGTGCCATTAACGGCGCTGGCTTCTTCGTCTGACGTAATCAGAAACGCCAGGCGCCCCTGATGATTAGGATGGGCTGCGACGAAACGCTCGGCGGCAATCACCATGGCTGCCAGTGAACCTTTCATATCTGCTGCGCCGCGACCATACAGCATACCGTCACGAATGATGGGTTCAAACGGTGGATGCTGCCAGTGGCTTTCATCGCCGCTGGGAACCACGTCAGTATGCCCCGCAAAGGCCAATGTTTTCCCTGTGCCGCGCCATGCCCAGAAATTTTGGGTATCGCCAAAATCCATCGCTTCGACGGTAAAGCCAATCGCCGTCAGACGTTCAATCATGAGTGCCTGACAGCCCTCGTCATTCGGACTGAGGGAAGGGCGTTTAATTAACTGTTGAGCAAGCTCTATGACCGGGCAAGACACGTTATTTGTTCTCCGCAATAAATTTCTGGTAGCTATCGATACTGAATCCAAGCAGCGCATTGCCGTCATCGGCAATCAGTAAAGGCCGTTTAATCACCGCGGGCTGCTCCAGCATAATATTTTTAGCAGCCTCTGCGCTGTCGCTGGTATTGCTGTTGATCCGTTCACGCAGTTCTTCACTGAGCTTACGCCAGGTTGTTCCGCGCGTGTTGAGCAAGGCCTGAAACCCCAGTTGGTCGATAAAACGCTGTAGCTGCTGTTCATCCAGACCGTCGGCACGGTAATCATGAAAGTGATACGCCACCTGTTGATCCTCTAGCCAGCGGCGTGCTTTCTTTATCGTGTCACAGTTTTTAATGCCGTACATGGTCAGCGCCATAGCGGGAAATCCTTTCTGTTTATTGAGTTGCGTAACGATTGTTGCCCAAGGGCGCACGGCCTGGTTAGACACAATCGTGCGATAGCCCAGCATGCCGAAAAAAGGCGGGGAGATCTACTGTGAACTGAATTGCAGCAAATAGGTGGTAGTACACTTTTTATACTTCCATAACACTTTTACCTGATTAAAAAGTGTGCGTATAATATGTCGCCGTTAATCACCAAGAGGTTCGCATGGTAGAAGCAGAAGTGAGTACTTGGAAAGATTTTATTGAAGCAATGTTACGCAAATAATAACAATAAGCACCGATAGTCATTACATACCAGGAATAAAATCATACGAATAAAGCAGTATTGAGTCTCTCAATACTGCTTTATTTCTATGTAAAAAGAGGAAACCTGAGTAAATAAAAGAGGGTATTATTCGTTAATCCGTGAATCTTGTTTTTCTCTATTTAATTCATTGAGATGGCTGATTTAGCGAAAATTTAGCTGCGGCGATGGCGTGAAGGTAACTGGTGTCAAAAAGAGGAACTGTCGCATCTCCTGCGCCGATTAACAGCGGAATTTCCGTGCAACCCAGAATGATGCCTTCCGCCCCTTGCTGTTCAAGCTGCTGGATAATTTCCCGATAGACCTGCCGCGATGTGTCGTTGATGCTCCCCAGACACAATTCGTCGTAAATGATGCGATTAACTAATTCTTTCCCCTCATGATCAGGAACAATCACATTCACACCAAACCGCTCCTGAATGCGCTGGCGGTAGAAATCCTGCTCCATCGTGTAGCGGGTGCCGAGCAAACCGACTTTCTTCAATCCGTGCTGTTTCAGACTGGTGCCGGTGGCATCGGCAATATGCAGGAGGGGAAGCTGGCAGGCACGCTCAACGTCATCAGCGACTTTATGCATGGTGTTGGTACAGATGACGATAGCGTCCGCCCCCGCGTGACGTAATCCTGTGGCGATATTCCCCAGCACGGCTGCTGCCTGCACCCAATCACCTTGTGACTGCAATTGTTCGATCTCGTGAAAATCGACACTGTGAAGGATAATTTTGGCGGAGTGCAGGCCGCCAAGTTGGTTTTTTACATATTCGTTGATAATGCGATAATACGGGATCGTGGATTCCCAACTCATACCCCCGATCAGACCTAGCGTTTTGCTTACCATGGCGCCCTCTTTTAATATCGTAAAAAGTGATGAATCGACCAGAACCGAACTCTCTGCATTCTGCATTGGGTTAAAATAGGGCAGCAAAGTCGCCCGGTATACATTTTTAGCGACTTTTATCACTTTTTATCCAACTTCAACTGGACAAAAGGTCAATCTATTGTTGTACTGTACCTGACACGGATTTTGTGTCTTTCATTCATGTAAAGGTAAGTTTGATGTCTAAGATTAAAGGTAGTGTTAAGTGGTTTAATGAGTCCAAAGGCTTCGGTTTCATTACTCCAGAAGATGGTAGCAAAGACGTGTTCGTACACTTCTCTGCCATCCAGAGCAATGGTTTCAAAACTCTGGCTGAAGGTCAGCGTGTAGAGTTCGAAATCACTGACGGTGCCAAAGGTCCTTCTGCTGCTAACGTTAACGCTATTTAATTATACCGATTTCGTGAAAAACCCGCCTCTGGCGGGTTTTTTTTTGCTTCATTTTCCACGTGATATTAGTGTGTTGTTATCCATGTGACCAATGCAAACGCCAATGCGGTCATAAGCAATGAACCCGCCAAATTCAACAGCACATGTAACCCTGCTGCGGCCAGTTGTCCGCTTTGCAGAAACATGACGACTTCTGCGGAAAAGGTCGAAAATGTCGTTAAGCCGCCGCATAGCCCGGTGGTGATCAATATTTTCCAGTCCTGATCGAAATGAGGATGACGCAGGAAGAAGGCGAGTGCGCCGCCTATAACAAAGGCTCCAACCAAGTTGGCAAGTAGGGTGCCCAACGGTAAGGTTGGATACAGATTGTTGAACTTAACTCCCAACTGCCAGCGCACCACGCTGCCGACTCCGCCACCGATAAATACCGCGAGTAATGTACTAAACATAGAAACCTTTTTTGGATTACGTTTGCATTGATTGCTTTTTGCGATCTCGAAGAGTATTGAGGTGGACGTAGACATCATTAGCCGAATGGCGGTTGTACCCTGTTTTTCAGGCCGCCAGCGTTTTGGCAGTGTATGGGTAGGGAGGATTGCCATCTCCGCTTTAGTCGGGAAAGTTTACGCCGCCAGACGGGATTTTTGTAGTGGCGCAGAGAGGAAAGTTGTAAAGCAATCTGAATGTGCGCGAAATCGGCGTCTTACTTTGTTACAGATGGCAATTGTGTCGTGCTCTATAAGGTTTTACATAGAGGACATAGGATACAAAGAGTTTTTTCGACAACCATTTTTTCGACAACAATAGTTCGACAAGTATATGTTCTCGTTCGCTGGCGTCTCCAGCCTCTGTAAATCAGGTAGGTTTGTATGGAAGGTATCAGTATTGCCAAACTGTTGGTGATTGGCGCATTAATCATTCTGTTGTTCGGCACGAATAAACTTCGTAGCTTAGGTGGCGATTTGGGCGCAGCGATTAAAGGCTTTAAGAAGGCGATGAATGACGATCAACCGTCAAAGACGGATGACACGGCAGCGCTGAATGATTCGTCTCGCAAAGAATCCTGATCGCACTCCAGATAAAAACGGACGGCAATCGGCGTCCGTTTTTATTCCACACAAAAAATGTGTAAAAAACTATGAGCGCTTATTTTACTTCAATGCCCTTCGCCTGTAAGTCGGCATGGTAGGACGAGCGAACAAACGGGCCGCAGGCAGCATGGGTAAAGCCCATCGCCATCGCTTCGGCTTTCATCTCATCGAACTCATCTGGGCTGACGTAGCGCTGTACTGGCAGGTGATGACGGCTCGGCTGTAAATATTGCCCCAGCGTCAGCATTGTCACACCGTGGCGGCGAAGATCGCGCATGACTTCCACGATTTCAGCATTGGTTTCTCCCAATCCAACCATCAGGCCAGATTTGGTCGGGATATCTGGGTGCGCATTCTTGAAGTTTTCCAGCAGCTTCAGCGACCATTCATAGTTTGCACCAGGGCGAACCTGACGGTAAACGCGCGGCACGTTTTCCAGATTGTGGTTGAACACATCTGGCGGCGTAGCGGTCAAGATTTCCAGCGCGCGATCCATACGACCACGGAAATCTGGTACCAGCGTTTCGATACGAATATGCGGATTTTTGCGGCGAATAGCACTAATACAGTCCGCAAAGTGTTGTGCTCCACCGTCGCGCAGGTCATCGCGGTCAACGGAGGTGATGACGACATAGCGTAAGCCCATGTCATGGATTGTTTGGGCCAGTTTCTCAGGCTCATTGGCATCCGGCGTAAGCGGACGGCCGTGTGCAACGTCACAAAACGGACAGCGACGCGTACAAATGGCACCTAGAATCATGAAAGTGGCAGTGCCGTGATTGAAACACTCGGCCAGATTCGGACAGGACGCTTCTTCGCAAACTGAGTGCAACCCGTTTTTGCGCATTGCCGCTTTGATTCCCTGAATACGGCTTGAATCCGCCGGAAGTTTAATCTTCATCCATTCAGGTTTGCGCAGAAGCTCTTGGCGTTCGGTGACGACAGTGCGTACCGGAATTAGGGCCATCTTATCGGCATCGCGGTATTTCACACCGCGTTCGATCTGAATCGGTTTACTCATGTTTGCGTAAGTTCCAGTTCTGAATCGTTTCTTTAAATTTGTTATTCAAATTCAAAGGATTATGTTTTTTATTAAACTTTTTTTAAAAACTATAAAAATTATATCATCTTGCCTAATCACAATCAGCCCTTGCACGAATCAAAATGAAGAAATTATGTGAATAAAATGTAATTTATCAAAAATCGATCGTCTAACTGGCTGATTTTTATTGGCAGAATGAAACATGTTAACCAGAAAGCGGCTCACCCTGAACGTCCAGATCCCACGGAATAAATTCGGGTGCGGAATAGCCGGCTAACTGCAAAAAGGTCTTCACCAGCACTGGCGAGGTGTCATCCAGCGTTACGTCCGGCACCAGATCGCTTACCTGCGTCATTTCCATACCGGCGTAACCACAGGGGTTGATACGCACGAAAGGAGAGAGATCCATAGCGATATTGAGCGCCAGCCCGTGGAAAGAGCAGCCTTTACGAATACGCAGCCCTAGCGAACAGATTTTGCGCTCACCTACGTAGACGCCGGGGGCATCAGGGCGGGCATGGGCTTCAATCTGAAAGTGTGACAATGTGCCAATCACGGTATTTTCCATCGCGGTAACGAGCTGGCGAACGCCGAGCTTGCGACGCTTCAGGTCAATCAGCACGTACATAACCTGTTGACCGGGGCCGTGGTAGGTCACCTGGCCACCTCTGTCGCTCTGAATCACGGGAATATCGCCGGGCATAAGTACATGTTCGGCTTTGCCCGCCTGACCTTGTGTGAATACACGAAGATGCTGAACCAGCCAGATTTCATCTGGGGTTTTATCATCACGTCGGTCGGTGAAGTTATGCATCGCCAGAGAGACGGGTACATAAGGTTGTACGCCGAATTGACGTACGATGATCTTATCCTGTAGCAAGTGTGTCATCTTCAGGTTAAGGAAAGGTGGGGGGATTATAGCGGCGGGAAGCCTCAGCGAACAGCACTATGCAAAATTACGCAACACAAAGCGATGGTCACAAAACCATCGCTACGCAATCATGCCGCACTTGCCAATTTTCCCGCAGCTTCTTCTTACAACACCATTCGCACGATGTCGATATTGCCCAGTTCTTCGTACAGCGTTTCAACCTGCTCAATGTGAGTCGCAGTGATGGTGATGGAAACTGAGTGGTAGTTCCCTTTGCTGCTGGGTTTGATCTGCGGAGTGTAGTCGCCAGGAGCATGACGCTGTACCACTTCAACGACCAGATCGACTAACTCCGGTTTTGCCTCACCCATGACCTTGTAAGTAAAAACGCACGGGAATTCAAGCAGTTCGTTTAATTTGGTTTTCATTTGCGCTCCAGATAGGGTAATACCGTCGATATTAACACTGACATATGTACATCATACTAGAAAATATAACTCCCGCGTTTTTGCGGGAGTTAAGGATACGACTTATATGGGGACGTTTTGGCCCCAGACAAGGGGATTAGCCGAACCAGTGGTGGAACATCAGTTTGATGTAATCGATCATTCGGCCAAAGATTCCGCCTTCTTTCACTTCGTTCATCACCACCAACGGGCGCTGATCGATTGTTTTGCCATCCAACTGGAAGTTGATAGAACCCACAACCTGATTTTTGGCTAACGGCGCATGCAGTTCAGTGTTGTCCAGAACATAGCTGGCTTTCAGATCTTTCATACGGCCGCGTGGAATGGTCAGATAAGCATCTTTCTCTACGCCCAACGCAACGCGATCATTGTCGCCAAACCAGACTGGCTCAGACGCGAATTCTTTGCCTGCTTTCAACGGCGCGACGGTTTCAAAGAAGCGGAAGCCCCAGGTCAGCAGTTTTTTACTTTCTGATTCACGTCCTTTGGCATTACGCCCGCCCAGTACCGCTGAGATCAGGCGCATCTGACCTTCTGTTGCCGAGGCGACCAGATTAAAGCCCGCTGATGACGTATGACCCGTTTTGATGCCGTCAACATTCAAGCTGGAATCCCACAGCAAGCCGTTACGGTTAGGCTGGCGGATATTGTTGAATGTGAACTCTTTCTCTTTATAGGTCGCGTACTCTTCTGGGACGTCGCGGATTAACGCCTGACCAATTAAAGCCATATCGCGCGCTGAACTGAACTGGCCAGGAGCATCCAAACCGTGCACGGTTTCAAAATGGGTATTTTGCAGTCCCAGCGCTTTCACGTAACCGTTCATCAGGTTCACGAAAGCATCCTGACTGCCTGCGACGTAGTCGGCCATCGCCACACAGGCATCGTTACCGGATTGCAGGATAATACCGCGATTTAATTGGGAAACAGGAACGCGGTCACCTGGCTTGAGGAACATCAGGGAAGAGCCCTGGAAGGTCGGGTTGCCGGTTGCCCAGGCATCTTTACCGACGGTAACGATGTCGTTCGGGCCGATTTTTCCTGATTTAATCGCCTGACCAATCACGTAGCTGGTCATCATTTTCGTTAAGCTGGCCGGATCGCGGCGCGTGTCGGCATTCATTTCCGCCAACACTTTCCCAGAGTTGTAATCAATCAGGATGTAGGATTCAGCATCGATTTGCGGGACGCCGGGGATCATCGTTTTAAGATTGATATCTTCAGCATAGGCAAAGGAAGAGGCACTAATGAGTAGCAGTGCGCCAAGCGCAGTACGCTTAGTAAAACGAGACGTGTTTACAGTATTCATGATTGGAACAACAACATCCGTGGGGTGAGTTAAAAACGAGCCACACTATAGCAGATGGGGAAAGGGCAGGCATCAGGCATTACGTTACGTGATTTTGCAAAAGAGCGGTATGTTCAATGTCATAGCCGCCGCTTTCGCTTGGTGAGCCTGCCGATTATCCGTTACTAGAGGGTGCTGGGTGCGGCGGTAATAAACGACTGCTGCTGAGCTTCGACTGACAAACGCTGTTGAAGTTCAGCGGCTTGCTGACGATTCTGGAATGGCCCTAGCTGGATACGGTACAGCCCGCCATTTGCTGTGACTTTACCCGCCACGCGGAAGCGTTCACTCAGGCTGCGTTGCCAGGTTTGCGCGCGCTGCTGATCGCTCAACGCACCGACTTGCACGACATAGCGACCCGTAGAGGACGGTTCTGCTGCGGGAGCGGCAACTGGCGTGACGCGCATTGGCGCTGCTGATGGTGTTGCAGTTGGTGCCACGTTGGACTCAACCACGCCAGCGCGCAGCGCTGAAGGCGCACCTAAAAAGCCACCGCTGGGCGAAGAAGCGCTGCTCTGTGGCTGAGCATTTTCTGTTGGCGTGCTCAGGCTGCTATTACTGATCGGTCGAACGGCGTTGTCGGGGGTGGGTGAGGTCGTTTCCATCATGGGCGTACCCAACCCGCTGGCACCGAAGTTCGGACGCTCTGGCAGAGAGAAGCTTTGTTTGGCAACGGTGGTGCCTATAGTTCCCGGACCGGAGAGCGTACCGTCTGGCGCGACGTTAATGAAATCTACTTTTACTTTGGTATTGTTCGAGATATTCAGTCGATCGCCTGCGGCTTTCGACAGGTCGATGATTCTGCCCGGTGTGTACGGCCCGCGGTCGTTCACACGCACAACCAGACGGCGACCGTTACTTAGGTTGGTTACGCGCACATAGCTCGGAAGTGGCAGCGTCGGGTGAGCGGCGGTTATCGCATTAGGGTCAAATATTTCGCCGATTGACGTGCGGTTGCCGCTGGCTTCTTCGCCGTACCATGTCGCTAAGCCGGTCTCGCTAAAATTTTGCGGATTTTGGACAATCTTATAAGTCTTGCCCTTGATGTTGTAATCTTGCAGCGTACCCTGATTGTAGGGTTCATAACGAGGTTCTACTCCGCCGATCTCTTCCGTCGGGCCGTTGTAAGCCTGAGTGACAGGCGGCGCAGGTTGCCGCTGTTCCGTTGTGGTACAGGCCGCAAGCGCCAGAGTTGCTACGCCGACCCAAAGCCAATCCTTACGCATTGCTCACCTCGTGTTATAAATTCTTAGATAGCAGTTTGCGGTGAGTATGTATCGACATGACGATACCGAACCCCGCCATTAAGACGACCAGCGCCGACCCGCCATAGCTGATTAGCGGTAGCGGCACGCCAACGACGGGAAGTATACCGCTGACCATCCCGATATTGACGAAAACATAGAAAAACAGAATTAGCATCAGCCCGCCGACCATAACCCGGCCGAACGAGGTTTGCGCATTAGCGGCAATTACCAGACCGCGCATGATCATGAACAGATACATTGCGAGCAGAATCAAGACGCCGATTAACCCAAGTTCTTCTGCCAGCACGGCGAAGATAAAGTCAGTGTGTCGCTCCGGCAGAAACTCTAACTGAGACTGTGTGCCATGCAGCCAGCCTTTTCCAGACAGGCCACCTGAGCCTATCGCAATTTTCGACTGAATAATATGGTATCCGGCCCCGAGCGGGTCGCTTTCTGGGTCGAGCAGCATCATAACTCTGGCGCGCTGATAATCATGCATTAGGAAAAACCAGAGTATAGGAATAAAAGCAGCTAATAATAGAACGGCGATGCCAATCAAACGCCAGCTCATGCCAGCCAGGAAAAGTACAAACAGTCCTGATAACGCGATCAGAATTGAGGTGCCTAAATCCGGCTGTGCGGCAACCAGCAGCGTAGGAACGAAAATCAGAATCAGTGCGATAGCCGTATTTTTTAGCGACGGTGGGCACATATCACGGTTGATAAAACGGGCAACCATCAGCGGTACGGCAATCTTGGCAATTTCCGATGGCTGAAAACGGATGAAGCCCAAATCCAGCCAGCGCTGTGCGCCTTTACTGATTTGTCCAAAAATATCCACGATGAGCAGCAAAATCACGCAGACTATATAGAGGTAGGGAGCCCAGCCTTCGTACACGCGAGGGGGAATTTGCGCCATCACGATCATCACCGTAAACCCCAACACGATTTGAACGACTTTTCGCTCCATCATGCCGACGTCTTGCCCGCTGGCACTCCATAAGACAAATAGGCTATAGCCCAGCAGTGCCAGGATGCAGAGAAGAAACGGCAGATCGATGTGGATTTTTGCCCAGAACGATCCCTTTTGTTGGCTATCGGTCATGACTGTCTGTTACTCACTCTCGCTACCCGGCGGCGCAGGTGGCGCACTGGGTAAATCGGTATTGTTATCACCTAGCAGGATATGATCGAGTATCTGGCGGGTGATGGTGCCTACGGTCGGGCCTGCTCCACCGTTTTCCAGAATAATCGACATCGCTACTTTAGGATCCTTATACGGGGCAAACGCGACCATTAATTTATGGTCACGCAGATGTTCTGCGATCTTGTGCGCATTATAGGTTTCGTTTTCTTTCAGGCCAAAGACCTGTGCCGTACCGGATTTTGCCGCAATTTTATACGGTGCATCCTCGAAACTTTTGCGGGCAGTGCCGTTAGGTCGGTTGGCGACACCATACATACCGTCTTTAGCCACTTCCCAATAGCCTGAGTGGATGTTACCAATTTGCAGATTCTCGGTCTGCTGGAAAGGCACAATCGTGCCATTTTCCCGCGAACTATAAAGCAGATGCGGTGTTTTGACCTTGCCGTCATTGATCAACGTGACCAGGGCTTTATTCATCTGGATAGGTGTTGCAGTCCAATAACCTTGGCCAATCCCGACCGGAATGGTATCCCCCTGATACCAGGGCTTTTTAAATCGTCCTAATTTCCACTCGCGCGTTGGCATATTGCCTTTGCTTTCTTCTGAAATATCGATACCGGTTCTCTCGCCATAACCAAACTTGTTCATCCATTCGGAGAGACGATCGATGCCCATGTCATAAGCGACCTGATAGAAGAAAGTATCCGCGGACTCTTCCAGAGATTTGGTGAGGTTAAGGCGACCGTGTCCCCATTTTTTCCAGTCACGGAAGCGCTTTTCGGAGCCCGGTAATTGCCACCAGCCGGGATCGAACAGGCTGGTGTTAGTGGTGATAACGCCTGCCGTCAGGGCGGAAACCGCGATATAAGGTTTAACAGTGGAAGCAGGAGGATAAATCCCTTGTGTTGCCCGGTTGATCAATGGACGATCGGGATCGCTTTGTAATTTTGCATAATTTTTGGTGGAAATTCCGTCGACAAACAGGTTGGGGTCGTAACTGGGAGTGGAAACCATCGCCAGAATACCGCCATCGCGTGGATCGGTGACGATCACGGCGGCACGGCTACCTTCCAACAGTTTCTCAATGTAGATTTGCAGGCTCAGATCCAGCGTCAGATAAATATCGCGCCCAGCCTGCGGTGGCTGTTCATGAAGTTGGCGGATCACGCGGCCGCGGTTGTTAACTTCAACTTCCTCATAGCCGGGTTTGCCGTGAAGAAGATCTTCGTAATGGCGTTCAATACCCAGCTTACCGATGTCACGCGTGGCGGCGTAATCGGCGATTTTTTCTTCTTTGGTAAGCCGTTCTACGTCTTTATCGTTGATTTTTGAGACATAGCCCGTGACGTGCGTCAGCGCAGAACCGTAAGGATAATAGCGGCGTTGATAGCCTTTAACCTCAACGCCGGGAAAGCGGTATTGGTTGACGGCAAAACGAGCAACCTGGATCTCATCGAGTCCGGTTTTTACCGGAATGGAGGTAAAGCGGCGTGAACGCTTGCGCTCTTTTTCGAAGTTTTCCAGATCGTCATCAGTCAAATTAACGATGGGGCGCAGCGCTTCCAGCGTATCTTTAAGGTTGTCGACTTTGTCGGGCACCAGTTCTAATTGATAGATGGTGCGGTTCAACGCCAGCGGCGTGCCGTTGCGGTCGTAGATGATGCCGCGGCTGGGCGCGATAGGCACCAGCTTAATGCGGTTCTCATTGGAACGCGTGCGATAGTCATCAACACGCAAAATTTGCAGATGATAAAGATTAGCGACTAATACACCGGAAAGCAGCAAAATGCCCAGAAATGCCACCAAAGCACGGCGCACGAACAAGGCAGACTCAGCCGTATAATCACGAAAGGGTTTACGTTCTACTTTCATCCAGTGTTATTTCACATGTTTCATCGTATCGCCTTACTCCCGGTGGTAAGGGTGATTAGTCGTAATGCTCCATGCACGATACAGGCTCTCTGCTACCAGTACACGAACCAACGGATGCGGCAGCGTTAATGGCGAGAGAGACCAGCTTTGCTCTGCTGCGGCTTTGCATTCCGGCGAAAGTCCTTCAGGCCCGCCAATCAGCAGGCTGACATCGCGCCCATCCTGTTTCCAGCGTTCCAACTGTTGCGCCAAGTGCGGCGTCTCCCAGCGAGTCCCTGGAATATCCAGCGTAACAATACGGTTGCCTTTGCCTACCGCGGCCAGCATCTGTTCGCCTTCTCGCTCCAGAATGCGTTTGATATCGGCGTTTTTACCTCGCTTCCCTGCTGGAATTTCGAGTAATTCGAAAGGCATGTCCTTCGGGAAACGGCGCAGATAATCGGTGAAACCAGTCTGCACCCAGTCGGGCATTTTGGTGCCAACGGCGACCAGTTGCAGTTTCATGCTAGCCCCACAGCTTTTCCAATTCATATAACTGGCGGCTTTCTTCTTGCATGACATGAACCATCACGTCACCTAAATCGACAACAACCCAATCCGCAGCGCTTTCACCTTCGACACCGAGTGGAATAAGGCCCGCAGCGCGTGAAGATTGTACGACGTGATCGGCAATAGACGCGACATGACGCGTAGAGGTGCCGGTACAGATAACCATGTAATCGGTGATGCTGGATTTACCCTGGACGTTGAGTGCAACGATATCCTGGGCTTTTAAGTCATCAACCTTGTCAATAACGAAGTCTTGGAGTGCTTGACCTTGCAAAGGTTCCCCCTCAATGGCGTTCTGTCAGTAACTGATGAACGCGTGTGGCGCTGAATTGTTTAGGAAAAACGTAAATCACCGAGTAATTGCCGAGAATTTCCGCTTTTCCCGGTGATTGAAACCAGCCGCGGAGTATATCACGCACTTTTGCCGAGTGGTATAAAGCCCGAGGCTCATGGGCGGGAAAACCTGTGCTATCGGTACAGGCCGTGTTCGTTGATGTAATGCAGTACCGCAGGAGGTAATAAATCGTGGCAGTCCAGACCTTGCTGGCGCCGCTGACGAATTTCCGTTGCGGAAATAGTGACCAGTGGCGTGTCTGCCAAGAAGATCCGTCCATGTGGCTGCTGATGAAGATCGTCTGTCTTGTTGGTCAGATGATCGTTCAGCCACTGTTGTAATTCCTGTGTTTCCAGCGTTGAGCGATAGCCGGGGCGAGCACACACGAGTAAATGACAAACGCCGAGCAAATCTTGCCAGCGGTGCCAGTGGTGTAGCGTCAATAGCGAGTCCTGTCCGATGATAAAGCCCAGCGGCGCATCATGACCTTTTTCGGCCCGTAGCGCCTCCAGTGTCTCAATGGTGTAGGAGGGCGTTTGCCGTTGCAATTCACGATCGTCCACGGTAAAGAGCGTATCGCCTTCGACTGCCAGCTCAGCCATCTGGAAGCGCTGTCGGGAGCTGGCTTCGGGCTGCTGTCGGTGTGGTGGAACGTTATTGGGCATCAGGACAACCTGAGTCAGGCCCACGAGTTTTGCCAGCGCGGTTACCGGTTGAAGGTGACCGTAATGAATGGGATCGAACGTGCCGCCAAAAAAGGCGGTCAACGAAGGCGCAGCGGATGACCTATTCAGATGAATGCCTCCGGCAAGGCTTTGCCGCACAGCAGCAGAGCAAGTGATTCAAGTTCAGACCAAACAGACTGACCATAATCTTGCTTTAAGGTTATCTCCACCTGCGTTAGCAGACTTATGGCCTGCTGTAGCTGTTGAAGAGAGAGACGCTGTAATGCCTGAGTGAGCAGATCACGCCGGTTTTGCCATACTTTTTGCTGATCGAATAGCGTGCGCAGCGGCGTGTTTGACATGCGTCGTTTCAGTGTCAACAGTTGCAGCAGTTCACGTTGTAGCGTGCGCAGCAAAATGACAGGTTCGCAATCTTCCTGCTTTAGCTGCTGCAAAATGTGCCAGGCGCGTTTACTTTTGCCTGCCAGCAATGCATCCAGCCAATGAAACGGGGTGAAGTGAGCGGCATCATTTACCGCATTTTCTACGCGTGGCAGGGTCAGCTTGCCATCGGGATAAAGCAGTGCCAACCGCTCTAACGCCTGAGACAACGCCAGAAGGTTGCCTTCATAACAGTAGCAAATAAGCTGTGTCGCCTGTTCATCCAGCGTCAACTTCATGGCTTTGGCGCGCTGAGCAACCCAGCGGGGGAGCTGTGCCTGTTCCGGCGTCAGGCAATTGATGTAGACGCTATCTTGTGCCAGCGCTTTAAACCAGGCACTGTTTTCCTGCGCTTTGGTCAGCTTGTGACCACGCAGAATCAGTAAAATATCGGGGTGCAATAATCCGGCGAGCTTGACCAGATTTTCGCTCATCGCCGCATTCGGGCCATTTTCCGGCAAGACCAGCAGGAGCGATTGGCGTGAAGCGAATAGGCTGAGCGCCTGACAGGTGCCGAAAACCGCATCCCAGTCAGTATGGAGATCCAGAATGAAACTAAAATGTTCGCTGAATTCGTGCTGTTGAGCGACCCGCTTAATGTTGTCGAGGCTTTCCTGTAGCAAGAGCGGATCTGAACCAAAGACCAAATAACAACCGCGCAGCCCCTCATGGAGCTGCGCGGTGAGTTGTTCGGGATAAAGCCGAATCATGAACGCTTGGTGGCCGTGGTTGAATCGGTGGGCTGCAACCGATTTTTGACTTCCTGACTACCGTTGACGGTCAGTAATTTACGTACCAACTGCTGTGCAGCTTGTTCACGCATTTCCTGACGGACGATGTCCTGTTCGGCATCTTTCGCCAGTGCAGCCAGCGGGTTATCAAAGAACGTGCGGAACACCGTCACGCTGAGCGGATAAATATCTTCACCCGGCATCAGCACCTGCGCCTGCAACGTCAGCACCATCTGGTACTCTGCTGTTTTACCGTCCTGAAAAATAGAGACGGTATCGCGCGTTTCGCTTGAGCCCAGTACCCGCAGAGACGGGATATCCTGACGCGTCGCATCGTCAACGATTTTCACATCGCTGAGACGGAGCTGCTCACGTACTGCGCGCGTTAGCGGGCCATAAGGATCGCTGCTGTCGAGCACCAGTGTTTGTAACTGCGCAGGCACTTGTGTCGTGCCGCGCAGATGAAAACCGCAGCCAGCGGTGATTAACACCGCCAGCCCCAGCAACAACGTGAATAGACGATGTCGCACAGTTCCTCCTTGCCTTAACCCACAACCAGGTTAAGCAGTTTGCCAGGGACATAAATCACTTTACGAACCGTGACGCCGTCCAGATATTTCGCGACCAGCGGTTCCTGTGCAGCGCGTTCGCGAACCTGTTCTTCGCTGGCGTCAGCGGCAACGGTGATTTTACCACGTACTTTACCGTTAACCTGAACAACGACCAGCTTGGAATCTTCCACCATCGCGTTCTCATCTGCAATCGGCCACGGCGCAGTATCAACGTCACCTTCACCTTGCAGCGCCTGCCACAGCGTGAAGCAAACGTGCGGCGTGAACGGATAAAGCATACGAACGACGGCCAGCATGGTTTCCTGCGTCAGTGCGCGATCCTGATCGCTGTCCTGCGGCGCTTTTGCCAGCTTGTTCATCAGCTCCATGATGGCGGCAATCGCGGTGTTGAAGGTCTGGCGACGGCCGATATCATCGGTCACTTTAGCAATCGTTTTGTGCAGATCGCGGCGCAGTGATTTCTGATCTTCCGTCAGTGTAGCGATATCCAGAGCCGTTACCGCACCTTTCTCGGTATGTTCGAAGGCTTGTCTCCAGACGCGTTTCAGGAAGCGGTTTGCGCCTTCTACGCCGGATTCCTGCCATTCCAGCGTCATTTCTGCCGGAGAAGCAAACATCATGAACAAACGGACGGTATCCGCACCGTATTTCTCTACCATGACCTGCGGGTCGATGCCGTTGTTTTTAGACTTCGACATTTTACTCATGCCCGCGTAGACCACGTCACGGCCTTCGTTATCGACGGCTTTGACGATGCGTCCTTTCTCATCACGCTCAACAGTCACATCGGTCGGAGACACCCAGATGCGCTCGCCGTTATTACCCAGATAGTAGAAGGCATCAGCCAGCACCATGCCCTGACACAGCAGGCGTTTGGCGGGTTCATCAGAGGTCACCAGACCGGCATCGCGCATCAGTTTGTGGAAGAAGCGGAAATACATCAGGTGCATGATGGCGTGTTCGATACCGCCAACGTATTGGTCAACGGGCAGCCAGTAGTTGGCGGCAGCCGGATCCAGCATTCCCTGATCGTACTGCGGGCAGGTGTAACGCGCGTAGTACCAGGAAGATTCCATAAAGGTGTCGAACGTGTCGGTTTCACGCAGCGCTGGCTGACCGTTAACGGTTGTCTTCGCCCATTCTGGGTTAGATTTCAGCGGGCTGGTGATGCCATCCATCACGACATCTTCCGGCAGAATTACTGGCAACTGATCTTCAGGCGTTGGGATGACGGTACCGTCTTCCAGCGTCACCATTGGAATTGGCGCGCCCCAGTAGCGCTGGCGGGATACACCCCAGTCGCGCAGGCGATAGTTGACTTTACGCTCGCCAATGCCTTTTTCTACCAGCTTATCGGCAATGGCATTGAATCCAGCCTCGAAATCCAGTCCATCAAATTCACCGGAGTTGAACAGGCTGCCTTTTTCTGTCATCGCCTGAGCGGACAGGTCGGGCTCGCTGCCATCGGCATTCAAAATAACTGGCTTGATGGACAGATCATATTTGGTGGCGAATTCCCAGTCGCGCTGGTCATGGCCCGGAACGGCCATGACGGCGCCCGTGCCGTATTCCATCAGAACAAAGTTGGCAACCCAGATAGCGACTTTTTCACCGTTCAATGGGTGAATGGCGTATAGGCCGGTCGCCATGCCTTTTTTCTCCATCGTTGCCATATCGGCTTCAGCGACTTTGGTATTACGGCACTCTGCAATGAAATCAGCCAGCGCTGAATTCGTTGCGGCAGCCTGCGCTGCAAGAGGATGGCCTGCGGCAACAGCTACGTAGGTCACGCCCATGAACGTATCTGGGCGTGTGGTGTAAACACTCAGTTTCTCTTCACTGTCTGCCACGTCAAAGGTGATTTCCACACCTTCGGAACGGCCGATCCAGTTACGCTGCATGGTTTTGACCTGCTCAGGCCAGCTTTCCAGCGTATCCAAATCATTCAGCAATTGGTCTGCGTAAGCGGTGATTTTAATAAACCACTGCGGAATCTCTTTGCGCTCAACCTTGGTATCGCAGCGCCAGCAGCAGCCGTCGATAACCTGTTCGTTCGCCAGCACGGTCTGGTCGTTCGGACACCAGTTAACGGCGGAGGTTTTTTTATAAACCAGACCTTTTTCGTACAGCTTGGTGAAGAACCACTGTTCCCAACGGTAGTAGTCGGGTTTACAGGTCGCGACTTCACGATCCCAGTCATAGCCAAAGCCCAGCAGTTTGAGCTGATTTTTCATGTAATCGATGTTGGCGTATGTCCAAGGGGCTGGCGCGGTGTTGTTTTTGACCGCTGCGCTTTCAGCGGGCAGGCCAAACGCATCCCAACCGATCGGTTGTAGAACGTTTTTCCCCAGCATGCGCTGATAGCGGGAAATCACGTCGCCGATGGTGTAGTTACGGACGTGACCCATATGTAGTCGGCCAGAAGGGTAGGGCAGCATGGAAAGGCAATAGTATTTTTCCTTGCCGGGCTGTTCGGTGACTTTAAATGTCTGCTTCTCTTGCCAGTGAAGCTGGACGTCCGCTTCTATCTCTTCTGGGCGGTATTGCTCTTGCATGGCTGCCAGGGGTCCTGTTTAGTGAAGAATCGCTACGTGAGTAGCCTCTTCTGATTCATAACAAAAGATCCGCATAGCATAGCCGTAAGCGGCGCGGGCAACAACACCCAGCGCCCGACTGAGGAATATTTCTGATCTGTAAACAATATACTGCGAGGGATTGCGCAAATTGGCGACAATTCCTCAGACAGGTAGAAAAAATAATCTAAAATAGAGAGAGATAGGCAACGTATCGGTTTTTGGCCAGATATACCAGACGTTGAATATTCGTTCTTTATCACCTTTCAACCCGCTTATTCAGGAGGAAGCATGAATAAACTAGCCCGCTATTACCGCGAGTTAATGGCTTCAGTAACGGCTCGGCTGAACAACGGGGAACGCGATCTCGACAGTCTGGTGCTGAGCGCCCGTAAAACGTTGCAGGACAGTTCGGAGCTGACGCAGAAAGAAATAGAACAGGTAATTCAAGCTGTTCAGCGCGATCTGGAGGAATTTGGTCGTAGCTATAGTGAAAGCCAGGATGAATTTACCGACAGCGTTTTTATGCGAGTGATCAAGGAAAGTTTGTGGCAGGAGTTGGCGGATATTACGGATAAAACGCAGTTGGAGTGGCGTGAGATCTTCAAAGATGTGAATCATCACGGGGTGTACCACAGTGGTGAAGTCGTGGGACTAGGTAATCTGGTCTGCGAAAACTGCCATCACCATATCGCGTTCTACACGCCGGAAGTTTTGCCACTTTGCCCAAAATGCTCACATGACCTGTTCCACCGCCAGCCGTTTCAGCCGTAGGGCTGTTGGCGCGGTAAATAAGCGTGCCTTGCGGCACGCTGTATCTGATGATTAGTGCAGGATTTTCGCCAGAAAGTCTTTGGCGCGCTCGGACTGTGGATTATTGAAGAAATCATCCTTGCGGGTGTCCTCAACGATTTTTCCCTCATCCATAAAGATCACGCGGTGTGCCACTTTACGGGCAAAGCCCATTTCATGGGTGACGACCATCATGGTCATGCCTTCCTGCGCCAATTCAACCATAACGTCCAACACTTCGTTGATCATCTCTGGGTCGAGCGCAGATGTCGGTTCGTCAAATAACATCGCGATAGGATCCATACACAACGCACGAGCAATGGCGACACGCTGTTGCTGACCGCCGGAGAGTTGTCCTGGATACTTGTTGGCGTGCGCCGCTAGCCCAACGCGTTCCAACAGTTTCTGCGCTTTGGTTTTCGCTTCCTCACGTTTACGTTTTAGTACTTTTACCTGCGCCAGAGTCAGGTTTTCGATAATCGACAGATGCGGGAACAGTTCAAAGTGCTGGAACACCATTCCCACTTTGGAACGCAACTGAGCCAGATTGGTCTTTTTATCATTAACGGCAATGCCATTAACGGTAATTTCACCTTTTTGAATCGGTTCCAAGCCATTTACGGTTTTTATCAGGGTTGATTTACCAGAACCAGAAGGCCCGCAGACGACTACGACTTCACCTTTTTTTACTTCTGTGGAGCAGTCGGCTAGCACCTGAAATTGGCCGTACCATTTAGAAACATTTTTCAGGGAAATCATCAAACCGTCCTTTTTTTCAGGTAACTG
Source organism: Pectobacterium betavasculorum (assembly GCF_000749845.1). GTDB lineage: Bacteria > Pseudomonadota > Gammaproteobacteria > Enterobacterales > Enterobacteriaceae > Pectobacterium > Pectobacterium betavasculorum. The sequence continues at coordinate 213,447 of NZ_JQHM01000001.1, forward strand.
ACCAGCATTGAGGCAGTAATGCTGAAGAGAAAATAAATGAATCCAGCAAACAGGATCATTTCAACTTGTGTTCCGTCACGCTCACCGATGGTTGAGGCGGTACGGAAGAAATCAGCGAGGCTAAGTACGTAAACCAGTGAGGTATCCTGAAACAGAACAATCCCTTGCGTCAGCAACAGTGGCACCATGGCGCGGAATGCCTGCGGCAGAATGACCAGCTTCATGGATTGCCAGTGTGTCATCCCTAATGCTAACGCTGCGGAGGATTGACCGCGCGATACGCTGAGGATACCCGCACGAATGATTTCTGAGTAATAGGCTGCCTCGAACAGCGAGAAGGCTACCATAGCTGAAATCAGTCGAATATCGGTTTTCGGCGATAGCCCAAGCACATTTTGTAATAAGCTAGGAACCACCAGATAGAACCACAGCAGAACCATAACGAGCGGAACGGAACGGAATAAGTTCACATAAAGTTTGGCGAACCAGCTAATCGCTTTTATCGGTGACAGACGCATCACTGCCAGAATCGTGCCCCATATAATCCCGAATACTACCGCTGTCAGTGTAATTTTGAGTGTGACTACCATCCCCTGAATCAGGTACGGCATGCTTGGCCCAATTGAGCTCCAGTCAAATTCATACATGATTTATTTGCTCCCCATATTGCCCGGCAAACGGGTTTTTCGCTCAACGACCTGCATGATCAACATAATGATGGCGTTGATGCCAACGTATGCCAGCGTGATGGCGGTAAAGGATTCATAGGCGTGGGCTGAATAGTCCAGTAGTTTCCCAGCCTGTGCTGCCATATCAACCAGACCAATTGTGGAAGCGATAGCCGAGTTTTTTACCAGATTCAGCATCTCTGACGTCAATGGTGGAACGATCACACGATACGCATTAGGCAGTAACACATAGCGGTAGGTTTGTGGCAACGTCAGGCCCATCGCTAGCCCAGCGGCTTTCTGTCCACGTGGTAACGACTGAATTCCTGCTCGCACCTGTTCACAAACGCGTGCTGCGGTAAAGAGCCCCAGACAAATCATTGATGACAGGAAGAACTGAATATTGGGGTCTAACTCCGCTTTAAACCACATGCCGATGTTAACGGGAAGAAGCTCAGGAACCACCAGATACCAGGTAAAGAACTGGACAATCAGTGGGACGTTGCGAAATAGCTCAACGTAGCAGGTACCAATGCTCGCAAGAAAGCGGTTCGGGACGGTACGTAAGATTCCAAATAAAGAACCAATGAGAAAGGCGATAATCCAGGCACAGATAGATAATGTGACGGTGACTTGCAGACCGGACAAAATCCACCCGAGGTAGGTTGTGTTGCCGAAGGGGGCGGCTTGTAGAAATATGCCCCAGTTCCAATCTATTGACATAACAAACTCCGGTAAAAAAAGGGTAGCGAAGCTACCCTGAAGATTGATGAGCGGCCATATTCCCGTTCAGTTTCAAACTACAGGCGTAGTATTTATTTCCTGTTTATCGAAATTTCTCGGGGTAACATGTGATGAGGAACGACCATCACATGCCTGTCTGTCCTGCCACGAATCAGCAATCAGAGGGCAGAATGCTCCTGCCCTTATTCTCATTATTAATTAGTTTAATGCTTTGTCATTTGGCGTTTTGAACAGCGCTTTCATTTCGTCTGACAGTGCAAAGTTCAGGTTAAGATTTTTGGGCGGAATTGGTTGTTGGAACCAGCGATCGAACCATTTTTCAGCTTCGCCTGAGGCCTGTACTTCAGCGATGGTATCATCAACCAGTTTCTTGAATTGCGGATCGTCTTTACGCAACATACAGCCGTAGGCTTCTTCAGACTGCGCTTTACCGACGATATCCCACTGATCGGCGCTTTTCGCTTTCGCACGTTCGCCAGCCAGCAGTGCATCATCCATCATAAAGGCTACGGCACGGCCGCTTTCCAGCGTGCGGAAAGAGTCGCCATGGTCTTTCGCACTGATGATGCGCATCTTCATCTGTTTTTCTTCATTCAGCTTATTCAGCAGAACTTCAGAGGTGGTGCCAGAGGTCACTACGACAGTTTTACCTGCCAGATCCGGGAAGTCTTTTACGCCAGAATCTTTTTTGGTTAACAGACGTGTACCGACGACGAAAATGGTGTTAGAGAACGCAGCTTGTTTCTGACGTTCCAGATTATTGGTCGTTGAGCCACATTCCAAATCGAATGTACCGTTCTGTAACAGAGGGATACGGTTCTGAGAGGTGATAGGAAGTAGTTTAACCTGCAGGTTAGGTGCATCCAGTTTTTTCTTAATCGCTTCGACAATTTTGTCAGAGTAGGCTTGAGAATAGCCGACGACTTTCTGCGTATTATCGTAGTAAGAAAAAGGGACGGATGATTCACGGTGGCCAATGACGATCACGCCATTATCTTTGACCTTTTTCAATGTACCGGCCAGATCTTCAGCCTGGGCTGCACTGGCGGCAGTGCCAAGCAGAATCAGTGATAATGCCAGTTTACGCATTTGCATGTTCTAACTCCTTTGCTGTCGTTGCTGCAATAGTTATAGCGCTGTTATCAATAACCATAGGGTTAATGTGTTCGTTATCTTCAAGTTAACACTGTCTTCAAGCTAACATCGCATCGCTGAGTCACTTATGACACGTTGTTACTTCTCAGTGATAACGTTGCACCGTTAAAGCGCGAAGTTACTGCGTACACAGTTAAAAAGTAGCTGATTGTAAATAGATTGAAATGGAAATGTTTTCTTTTTGCGATATCTGCCGCACCAAATAGCAGCAATGTCAGAGTTTGGCACCAATTTGGTGCGTTGCTTGCCCTGTGAGAGGGCTTTAAGCTGACGTAATATCCAAAAAAATACAGAAACAACCCTTTACAGAGTAATAAGAGGCAAATACCGTGCCATAAATAAAAAAGGCATGCAAAAGCATGCCCTTAGGGAAGTGAGGATCGGGGGATTATCGGCGGCGTAAACCGAAGAAAAGCGCAGTGATACCACCCAGCAGCGTAACGAACCAGAGCGGCCAGGAACCGAAGCGGGCATAAGGCGTTATCCCGATTGCTGGAACGACCAGTGTGTCCAATACAGCACGCGTAAACTGCGGCAGACTGGCGCTGACCTTGCCGTCTGGCGCAATCACTGCGGTGACACCGTTGTTGGTACTACGAACCAGAGGGCGCCCTAATTCCAACGCGCGCATGCGTGCCATCTGAAAGTGTTGCCATGGGCCGATTGAGCGGCCGAACCAGGCGTCGTTCGAGATGGTCAGCAGCATATCGGTGTCTGGGCGAAAATTATCACGCACCTGTTGGCCTAAGATGATTTCATAACAAATGGCGGCGTTAAGTTTGAAACCATGGACAGAAAGCTGTGGCTGAACATAATCACCTCGGCTAAACGACGACATCGGCAGATCGAAGAACGGAGCCAGCGGGCGTAACAGCGTTTCCAGCGGGACAAACTCGCCGAAAGGCACCAGATGATTTTTGTTATAACGGTTCGTCGTAGGGTAGTTGTACGGCTCTTTATCGCCGAGTACGATAATTGAGTTATAGAAATCGGTCTTATTATCATCACGCCGTATATCGACGATACCTGTAATCAGGCTGCTATCACGGCTACGCAGGATATCGTCAATCTGTTTCAGATAGGCGCCCTGACGGCTTTCAATATCGGGAATTGCGGTTTCCGGCCAGATAACGATAGGTGCCTTGTCCATATAGGGCAGGCTGTTATCCAGATAGATCCTCAGTGTATTCAACAGCTCATCTTGTTCCCACTTCATCGCCTGCGGGATATTGCCCTGTACCAGCGCGACATTGACGGCACGTTCAGGTTGCAGGGTATACCACTGCACGTTGCGCAACGGCCATGATAAGACGAAAACACCGAGAGCAATGGCCGCTGGAGCGATTTTTCGTTGATTGATGGCATAAACGAATAGTCCGCTGAGGCACATCAATAGGAAGGTAATGGTGTCGATACCCAGAATGGGTGCGATACCTTTTAACGGGCCGTCAATTTGACTGTAGCCGAATTGCAGCCACGGAAAGCCGGTTAGCACCCAGCCGCGCAGAAATTCGGTTAGCTGCCAGAGTACGGGGGCGGCAAGCACCAGACGCAATAGTGTTGTTTTCGGCCACAAGCGTGAGAGCAGGGCGGAAAAAAGCAGGGGATAGAGCGACAAGTAGGCGGCGAGCAAAATGACTATCGCAACATTGACAGGTCCCGGCATGCCACCAAATTGCGCGATACTGACGTAAACCCAGTTTACGCCGCTGCCGAATAGACCTAATCCCCAACAAAACCCTATCCAGGCTGACTGACGAACGGTACGGTTTAGCGTCAGCGACTGTAGGCCCATGAGCGAGATAATCGCCGCAGGCCAGAAGTCAAAGGGAGAAAATGCCAGCGTGCCACAGGCACCAAATAAGAGCGCCAGCAGGGCTTTAACCTGCTGGCGTTGTAGAAAAGAAGCGACAACCATTGCCAAATTATTCTTCCAATTTTGGTTGAGGGGCATTGTCAGGGATTCTGACATGAACCTGAATAATACGGCGGCTATCTGCCATCGCAACCTTAAACAGGTAACCTTCTATGTTGATGGTTTCGCCACGGGCAGGAAGATGACCGAAAGACTGCATAACCAAGCCGCCAATGGTATCGACCTCGTCATCGCTGAATCGTGTGCCGAAAGCCTCGTTAAAATCTTCGATATCGGTTAAAGCACGAACGGTGTAGGTCTGGCGGTTAAGCTGACGAATATCTCTGTCTTCTTCATCGTCGTATTCATCTTCAATTTCGCCGACAATCAGCTCAAGAATATCTTCAATCGTGACCAAGCCGGATACGCCACCAAATTCATCGATGACAATCGCCATGTGATAGCGCAGCGAGCGGAACTCATTCAGCATTCTATCAACGCGTTTACTTTCCGGCACAACAACAGCGGAACGCAGAACTTTATCCATACTGAACGGTTCGGAGTCGCTGCGCATAAACGGCAGCAAATCCTTGGCCATCAGGATGCCTTCAATATGGTCTTTATCTTCGCTAATGACGGGGAAACGGGAGTGGGCGGATTCGATAATCACGTCCAGACACTCTTCCAGCGTTTGATCGCGCTTAAGCGTAATCATCTGCGAGCGAGGGATCATGATGTCTCGTACGCGCTGGTCGGCGATATCCATGACGCCTTCGAGCATGTCTCGTGTTTCAGGATCGATCAGTTCATTCTGTTCGGAATCACGAATCAGAGTGAGCAAACCGTTACGATCTTTTGGCTCGCCGTGAAAAAGCTGATTAAGAATAAGAGAAAAGAAGCCCTTTTTGGGACTGGGTGCATCGCTGTTTTGAGAATGGTCGTCGCTCATGCGTTTTAATTAACATCACTCTTGTTAAAGGATTATTGCCAGCAACTGGAAGAGGCACAGTGGCTGATGTGGAACAGATTAGTACCCGATATCTTCCCGATCTCGGGCTATACCCGTCATACTTCAAGCTGCATGTGCGTTGGCAATACTCGGCTCATCTCTGAGACTCGCCCTGAAGGGCCACCGCTAGCGGCGTTCAAATCGGCTAAGCCGATTTGTCCTCACTCACCCAGTCACTTACTGGTGTAAGCTTCTGGGATTCGTTGTGTCGCCGCGTTACGAGTCCCATAAATGGTACTCGCCCTAGCGGGCCAACGCTTTGCGTTGTTCAAAACGATAACGTTTTGTCCTGCACTCGAATTATTTAGGGTCTATACAAAATGTATTTCTATTTATTCGGTGAGGCCATCTTTTTCTGCAAGGTAAGGATCGGCATAACCCATACTTTGCATAATCTCGATTTCCAGCGCTTCCATTTCTTCGGCTTCGCTGTCTTCGATGTGGTCATACCCTAGCAGATGCAGGCTACCATGGACAACCATGTGCGCCCAGTGCTCTTCTACGGTTTTTTCTTGCTCTGAGGCTTCGCGTTCCACAACCTGACGGCAGATGATTAAATCGCCAAGCAAAGGAAGCTCAACCTCAGGTGGTGCCTCAAAAGGAAACGACAGCACGTTGGTCGGCTTGTCCTTACCGCGATAGGTGTTATTCAGGTCGCGGCTCTCTGCCTCATCCACGATGCGGATCGTGACTTCAGAGACCTCCTGAAACTGTGGCAGAACGCCTTCCAGCCAGCGCTGAAAGTCTTTTTCTTTCGGTAGCCCTTGTGCTTGCTCGCTGGCGATTTGTAAATCGAGAATCACCTGACTCATTTTTGCTCCTGATCTGATGCCGCAGCCTGTGCTTCACGCTTACGCTGTTCTGCTAAGGCGTCTTTACGTTTCTGTTCGGCATTTTCCCACGCTTCATAGGCATTCACAATCCGCGCGACCACTGGGTGTCGCACCACGTCTTCGCTGTGGAAAAAGTTAAAGCTGATCTCTTCCACATCGGCCAGCACTTCTATCGCGTGGCGTAAGCCGGATTTCAGATTCTTTGGCAGGTCGATCTGTGTGACGTCACCCGTGATGACGGCTTTTGAGTTGAACCCGATACGCGTCAGGAACATTTTCATCTGTTCGATGGTGGTGTTCTGGCTTTCATCCAGAATGATAAAAGCATCGTTCAGCGTTCGGCCGCGCATATAAGCCAGTGGCGCGACTTCAATGACGTTGCGTTCGATGAGCTTCTCGACACGCTCAAAGCCCAGCATTTCAAACAGGGCATCATAAAGTGGTCGCAGGTAAGGATCGACTTTCTGGCTCAGATCGCCAGGCAGGAAGCCCAATTTCTCGCCAGCTTCGACGGCTGGGCGCGTTAACAGAATACGGCGAATATCCTGACGCTCCAGTGCATCTACGGCGGCAGCGACGGCTAAGTAGGTTTTCCCCGTTCCCGCCGGGCCAACACCGAATGTGATGTCGTGATTGAGGATATTGGCGACATACTGTGCCTGATTTGGCGTACGCGGTTTGATTACGCCGCGTTTGGTGCGGATATTGACTACTTTGCCATAGTCAGGAATGTGTTCCGCAGACTGCTCCAGCACGCGAGATTCTTTAATTGCGAGGTGAATTTGCTCAGGATCGATATCGCCGATGACGCCCCGTACTGGGGCTGTATCGACATACAGACGTTGCAGGATGTCGGCGGCAGCTTGCGTCAGCAGGTTTTTACCGACTAATTTAAACTGATTATCGCGGCGATTGATCTCGATGCCTAAGCGGCGCTCTAACTGCTTAAGATTGTCATCAAACGGACCGCAAAGGCTGAGCAGGCGTTGGTTATCTGCGGGTTCAAGGGCAATCTCTTTTGTCGTTACGTTCAAATTATTCCTCTTGAGCGTTACTGCGCTGGCGTATTCTGCCGGCACAAAATGAACAGTTGTCAGACGGCCTGATGTGTCCGCCATATGAATGAATTATTCATCGTGAATGCCCGATGGTGCAAGTCACAATAATGATATTGGGATGCTGCTTCGCAAAAGCAAATGTAAGCGGCATGAAATTGAAACAGAGGATGAAGCGGTTTTGCCGTAAAACCGCGCCGCCGAGAGAGCATAAAAAATGGGTGGCAAAGCCACCCATCATTGCGCTGAGTCGTGAATGAACGTTGATTACGGCTGGTAGAACCCAACGCCGATTTCATTCTCTTTGCGGGTACGAGCAATCACGGAAGACGGTGATTCATGTACGCGCAGATCCATTTGATCTTCAGTCCGCACCACGATGCCGCGCAGTGAATTGGTGTAAACGTCAACGATTTCAACATCGACGAATTTACCGATCATATCCGGCGTGCCTTCGAAATTGACGACGCGGTTGTTTTCTGTACGGCCAGACAGCTCCATCACGCTCTTACGCGAGGTACCTTCCACCAAAATACGCTGGACGGTGCCCAGCATGAGGCGGCTAAACCGCATAGCCTGCTGGGTAATGCGTTCTTGCAGAAGGTACAGACGCTGTTTTTTCTCTTCTTCCGGTACGTCATCGACCATATCCGCAGCCGGTGTTCCCGGACGGGCGGAGTAGACAAAGCTGTAGCTCATATCGAAATTCACATCGGCAATCAGCTTCATGGTCTGTTCAAAGTCAGCCTGCGTTTCGCCAGGGAAGCCGACGATAAAGTCAGAACTGATCAGGATGCCCGGACGCGCGTTGTGCAGCTTACGGATGATAGCTTTGTATTCCAGCGCGGTGTGACGACGTTTCATCATCGTCAGTACACGGTCAGAACCGCTTTGCACGGGTAAATGCAGGAAACTGACCAGCTCTGGCGTGTCTTCATAGACGCTGATAATGTCGTCTGTGAATTCAATTGGATGGCTGGTGGTGAAGCGAACACGGTCGATCCCGTCAATAGCGGCGACCAGACGCAGCAAGTCGGCAAAAGAGCAGATTTCACCGTCATAGGTTTCACCGCGATAGGCGTTGACGTTCTGGCCCAGAAGGTTAACTTCACGCACGCCTTGCGCAGCCAGTTGAGCTATTTCAAACAAGACATCATCACACGGGCGGCTAACTTCTTCACCACGGGTATAAGGCACAACGCAGAATGTGCAATATTTATTGCAGCCTTCCATGATGGAGACAAATGCCGTAGGCCCTTCAGCGCGCGGTTCTGGCAGACGGTCAAATTTTTCAATTTCAGGGAAACTGATATCAACGATGGGGCTACGGGTGCCCTGAACGTGATTAATCATTTCCGGTAAGCGGTGCAGGGTTTGCGGGCCAAAAATAACGTCAACGTAATGCGCACGTTCCCGAATATGCGCGCCTTCCTGCGATGCAACGCAGCCACCGACGCCAATAATCAGATTCGGATTAAGATCTTTCAACGCTTTCCAGCGACCAAGTTGATGGAAGACCTTTTCCTGCGCCTTTTCACGGATCGAGCAGGTGTTGAGCAGCAGAACATCGGCTTCTTCAGCGATTTCAGTAAGCTCATAGCCGTGCGTACTTCCTAGTAAATCAGCCATCTTTGATGAATCGTACTCATTCATCTGACAGCCCCAGGTTTTAATATGCAGTTTTTTTGTCATCGACTTGCCATTACTCAGTGCGGAATAAGAAAGATTCCCCTCATTTGGGGTGGGTATTGTAATCGTTAGCTGACGTTGTGACCAGCGTCGGAAGCCGTACTGATTTGTTAACCTCTTACTTTCTATAAAAATGCGGCTTTTCTGAAAAATCACCCGCAAATCCAGTACACTATTTTCAGGCATTTTTACTGGTGTGAATAAACCAGAACCAGAGAGGATAAAGCCAATATGCATTACGATGCGATTGTGGTTGGCGGTGGAATGGTCGGCGCGGCTGCGGCGCTTGGGTTGGTACAACAAGGATTTCAGGTTGCGGTGGTTGAGCAGGAAATGCCGACACCGTTTGACGCCGCCAGTCCGCCAGATTTACGGATCTCGGCGATTGGCTATGCGTCGGTTGCGCTATTGAAAGAACTGGGCGCATGGCAGCGAGTGCAGCAGATGCGCAGCGCGCCTTATCGCCGCTTGGAAACCTGGGAATGGGCGAATGCCAGAGTGGTTTTCGATGCTGCCGATATCCACCTGCCTGAACTGGGATTTATGGTTGAAAACCGTGTGCTGCAACTGGCTCTCTGGGAACGTTTGCAGGAAGAGGATCGCTGCCAATGTTATTGCCCAGCTACGCCACAAGGCCTGCAACGCACGGATGCTGGCTGGCGTTTACAGCTTGCTGACGGGCAGAAGTTAACGGCTTCGCTGGTGATTGGTGCCGATGGCGCGAACTCTCAGGTTCGCCAGTGGGCAGGGATTGGCATCAGCGGCTGGCAGTATCGTCAATCTTGTATGTTGATCGGCATTGAAACTTCACAACCCCAGCAGGATGTTACCTGGCAGCAATTCACTCCGAGCGGCCCACGTGCATTTTTACCGTTATTTGACCAATGGGGATCGCTAGTGTGGTATGACAGCCCACAGCGTATTCGTCAGCTTCAGGCGATGCCGCTTGCACAGTTGGATAAAGAAATTGCGGTCGCATTCCCTGAGCGGTTGGGCGCGGTCAAGGCGCTCTCTGCTGGGTCATTCCCGCTGGTCAGACGCCATGCGCAGACTTATATCAAGCCCGGTTTAGTGCTGCTGGGTGATGCTGCTCATACCATTAATCCGTTGGCGGGGCAGGGGGTTAATCTGGGATATCGCGACGTTGAGGCGCTGCTGGATGTGTTGATCAACGCACGCAATGCGGGAGAAGAGTGGTCTTCTGAACGTGTATTACGGCGCTATCAGGGCCGCCGTATGCCGGATAACTTGATGATGCAAAGCGGGATGGATTTATTCTATAACGCATTCAGTAACGCATTACCGCCGCTGAGTTTTGCTCGCAATATGGCGCTGATGGTTGCACAGCGCGCTGGCGTGTTAAAACAGCGAGCATTGAAATATGCCATTGGTATCTGATTGATAATGAGGACACCGCCCGCTACAGCGTTGGCTCGGCGGTGAAGATGATATCGGTGTCCTCGTTAGTTGTTGCCGTAAAGCGAATATTTCCTCTCTGCTGAACGCCCTTACCTGAGGTCCGGCTATCTTGAAGCAGGCCGAACATCATCTCAGTCATCTCACGACTTTCGACATTATCTTCACCCGAGAGTGTGTTCGCGCCTAGTAGCGCAGAAAATGCAGCTGTAACAATTTGTAGATTCTGCGTCGTTGCTTCGAGGGATTCTGACGCGGCGCTGAGTAGCACGATTTCATTAAGCTGTTGGTTTTTACTCTCTATTGACCCAATTAACCCGACGTGTTCGTTAAAAATGTGCTGAAAGTCATCGACGGACGTTCCCTTTTCCACATTAATGATCAATTTGAGAGGGATATTGAGTTTCATCAGATTGGCATTCATCCGGTCAGCGAACGTTTGCGCTGATATTTTGAAAGACGCGGCATCGGCAGCATAAGTCGGTGTGAGAAAGCAAAAGAGCAAAACCACGCTGAGTAGCAGTTTGCCTAGTTGCACACGTATGGCAGATCGCCACGTCCGGCTGGCGTCATTCTGCAGTGGCACCACAACGTGGCTGAAATCATGCATAACAGAGGATGTAGATAAAACCTTCATGCCCGCCCTTTTTCGAAGATCGAATGATTGATTTGAATAGGTTAGCACCAGACTATGTTAATACCAGACATAAGAAAACGGGGCGACATCTTTCGATTGTCGCCCCGTATCTAGCTGTTTTACCAGCTTAATTTGGCTGGGGTACGAGGATTCGAACCTCGGAATGCCGGAATCAGAATCCGGTGCCTTACCGCTTGGCGATACCCCAATAATATGGTGGCTACGACGGGAATCGAACCTGTGACCCCAGCATTATGAGTGCTGTGCTCTAACCAGCTGAGCTACGTAGCCAAATGTACTGCTATTATTACTTCACTTCAACAAAATCTTCTACTATCAAGTAGATGGCTGGGGTACCTGGATTCGAACCAGGGAATGCTGGTATCAAAAACCAGTGCCTTACCGCTTGGCGATACCCCAACAGGACAACGAATTTTTCAGCATATGTTTTGAAATGGCTGGGGTACCTGGATTCGAACCAGGGAATGCCGGTATCAAAAACCGGTGCCTTACCGCTTGGCGATACCCCAATCACTACAAAACACTAACAAGCTTCGAAAAGCGATGTCAGACCGAGAAGATGATATGGTGCGGGAGGCGAGACTTGAACTCGCACACCTTGCGGCGCCAGAACCTAAATCTGGTGCGTCTACCAATTTCGCCACTCCCGCAAAAGATGGTGGCTACGACGGGAATCGAACCTGTGACCCCAGCATTATGAGTGCTGTGCTCTAACCAGCTGAGCTACGTAGCCATCTTTTCTGCGTCACCTTCATCGGCGTTGCGGGGCGCATTATGCGTAGTTGGTCTAATTGCGTCAACTAGTTTTTTCCCGAAAAGGGCCCTCAATGCATCGTTTGTTTGGGTTGTGAACAGTATGGTGAGAAAAACGTCAAAAAGCACGTATTCGCAGTCAATTAAGCATACAAAACGGGCCATGGTAGGCCCGTTGAACGATGAAATTAAATCGAATTATTTGTAGGCTGACTGGTGTACACCAACTGCGCGGCCTGATGGATCATCCAGTTTCTTGAAGGATTCATCCCACTCAATCGCTTTAGCAGACGAGCAGGCGACTGACGGGCCACCTGGGACACATTCTGCTGCACTTGGAACCGGGAACAGCTCTTCGAAGATTTCACGGTACAGGTACGCTTCTTTGGAGCCTGGCGTGTTGTACGGGAAGCGGAAGCGTGCCGTTTCCAGTTGTTGATCGGTAACCTGGTTGGCAGCCACTTCTTTCAGCGTGTCGATCCAACTGTAGCCTACGCCATCGGAGAACTGTTCTTTCTGACGCCAGGCAACGCTGTGCGGCAGGTAAGATTCGAAACACTCACGCAGGATGTGTTTTTCCATCTTGCCGTTGCCGCACATTTTGTCGCGAGGGTTGATGCGCATGGCGACATCAAGGAAGTTCTTATCCAGGAACGGTACGCGAGCTTCCACGCCCCAGGCCGACATCGCTTTGTTAGCGCGAGCGCAGTCATACTGGTGCAGTGCCAGCAGTTTACGCACGGTTTCTTCATGCAATTCTTTGGCGTTTGGCGCTTTGTGGAAATAAAGGTAACCGCCGAACACTTCGTCAGAGCCTTCGCCTGACAGCACCATCTTGATGCCCATCGCTTTGATTTTACGCGACATCAGGTACATTGGCGTTGAGGCGCGAATCGTAGTGACGTCATAGGTTTCGATGTGATAAATCACGTCGCGAATCGCATCCAGCCCTTCCTGCACGGTGAAATGAATTTCGTGGTGCACGGTGCCTAAGTGGTTAGCAACTTCCTGCGCAGCTTTCAAATCAGGTGCGCCTTCCAAACCCACAGCAAAGGAGTGCAACTGAGGCCACCAGGCTTCGCTGCGTTCATCATCCTCTACGCGACGAGCGGCATATTTTTTAGTGATTGCGGAGATAACGGAAGAATCCAGACCGCCAGAGAGCAACACGCCGTAAGGCACGTCAGACATCAGGTGGCTTTTCACCGCTTCTTCTAGCGCATCGTGCAACGCATCTTTATCCGTTTCGTTGTCTTTTACCGCATCGTAGTCAAACCAGTCACGCTGGTAATATTCACGGATTTCACCGTCTTTACTCCACAGGTAGCTGCCTGCCGGGAATTCTTTGATGGTACGGCAAACTGGCACCAGCGCTTTCATTTCAGAAGCGACGTAGAGGTTACCGTGCTCATCGTAGCCCATATACAGCGGGATAATACCGAGGTGGTCACGACCAATCAGGTAGGCGTCTTTTTCGCTGTCATACAGCGCAAAAGCGAACATACCGCGCAGTTCGTCCAGGAATTCCGCACCTTTCTCCTGATACAGCGCAAGGATGACTTCACAGTCGGAGCCAGTCTGAAACGCGTAACGGTCACCGTATTGCTGACGCAATGCCTGATGGTTATAAATTTCACCGTTAACGGCCAGAATGTGGGTGCGCTCGGCGTTGTAAAGCGGCTGTGCACCCGTGTTGACGTCAACGATAGACAGACGTTCGTGAGCCAGAATCGCTTTGTCGCTGGCATAAACGCCGGACCAGTCTGGCCCACGGTGACGCATTAAACGAGATGATTCCAGTGCTTTCTTACGCAGTTCAACAGGATCGCTTTTCAGATCAAGCACACCAAAAATAGAACACATACATGACTCCCAATAATTACTGATTCGACCTTAGTGCCATTGATTTAGCATCAAAGTGCCATAAGAATTCAATATTATTTAATGAAAAAAGCTGTTGTTGTGGTGTTTCGTCAATTTATTTGGTTTTTTTGTGTTGATTCGTCAAATTCGTGGAGGGGAAAGGCCGGGTTTTTAGAGATTACATAATCCGGCCAGAAAGGGGATCAGGCGTTTTCGAGCAATTGCTGTAGTAGTACGCCATTCAACATCGCACGTTTAACCAATGCGAAGGCGCTGATAGCCGAAAGATGATTGAGGTTGGAGATCTCAACCGGCAAGTTATGGCGAAACTCTTTCAGTACCTGCGCGTTGATGCAGCGTTGAATGGCAGGAAGCAATGTTTTTTCTGCTTCGGTAATTTCACCGGCAATCACGACCTTCTGTGGGTTGAACAAATTGATCGCGATAGAAAGTGCTTTACCGAGATTGAGCCCCGCGTGCTCAATCACCTCACGGGCAAGAGCATCGCCGCGGTTCGCTGCTTTGCAAATTGCCGAAATCGTACTGTTATTCGCAGAAAGCTTGCTGGGATAGCCCTGACGTAGCAGATGTTGTACGCGTTGTTCAATTGCGCCGTTGGCGACGACAGTTTCCAGACAGCCGAAGTTACCGCAGTGGCAGCGATCGCCGAGTGGATCGATCTGAATATGACCAATCTCGCCTACGTTGCCGTTACTGCCGAGAAAAATTTGCCCGTTGACGAGGATACCCGCGCCCGTGCCGCGATGCACCCGTACCAGAATAGAATCCAGTGAATCGTGAGTAGCGCCGAAATAGTGTTCCGCCAGCGCCAGACTGCGTATGTCGTGACCGACAAAGCTGGTGACGTTGAAGTGACGTTGTAGATTTTCGACCAATTTCCAGTTATTCACGCTGATATGCGGCATATAGCGGACGATGCCCGCAACCGGATCAACCAACCCCGGTAGCACCACAGAGATCGCAATAAGCTCGCGGATACGGCGCTGGTGGCTGGCAATAAAGTCGCTGATAGACTGAAAGAGTGTGGCCTCCAGTGACTCCTGTGTTTTTTCTTGCAGCTCGTAGTGCATTTCTTCCAGCGCTTTTCCCTGCAAATCGTACAGCGCAACGGTGGCATCATAACGACCGAGACGCACGGCGATGGTATGGAAAGGGCGGTTTTCGGTGATAATCGAAATGGCGCGTCTGCCACCGGTGGAAGCCTGCTGATCGACTTCTTTGATGAGCCCGCGCTCCAGAAGCTGGCGGGTTATTTTCGTGACGCTGGCAGGTGCAAGCTGGCTTTGCTCTGCTATCTGAATCCGTGAGATGGGGCCTTGCTGATCAATCAGGCGGTAAACCACCGCGCTGTTTAATTGCTTAACCAGATCGACATTCCCGATCTGCGCCTGTCCGCCTGTGGTCATTAAAAGGTTACTCGCTTCTTTAGGTACAACGCGTTGTTTCGTCAACATGGGGTAAACCTTATTTCGGTTTACCCCAACGTATTTCCGCTTTACCTCAAGACGCTTTTCGCTTTATCCCCAAACAGGATTGCCATTAACAAACGTCTTGAGAATGTGATAATCATGGTTAAATGCGGTCAGATTGGCTACTTTACCGCTTTCAATGCTGCCCAACTGTTTATCGACGCCGATGGCACGAGCCGGATAGAGCGTTGCCATCCGAATAGCTTCATCCAGTGCGATACCCGCGTGTTCGACGCTATTACGCACGGCGTCGATCATTGTCAGTGCCGAACCGCTTAGGGTGCCGTGTTCATCGACACAAATGCCATCACGATAGTATATGGTTTTACCAGCAAAAATGAACTGGTCAATATCTGCACCTGCCGGTGCGGTGGCGTCGGTTACCAACACCAGCTTATCGCCCTTAATACGCTTACTGTTGCGAATATTGGCCCAGTCTACGTGCCGTCCATCCGCGATAATGCCGCAATAGACTTCTGGAGCGTCGTAAATCGCGCCGACTAGCCCGGGTTCACGGCCAGTCAGATAGGGCATGGCGTTGAACAGGTGAGTGGCAAAGCGAATACCAGCGGAAAAACCCAGCTTAGCCTGTTCCCAGGTTGCGTTCGAGTGTCCGGCGGAGACGAGAATACCCGCCGCAGTTAACTGGCGGATGACTGCCGGTTCGACTTCTTCCGGTGCCAGCGTGATTTTCGTAATCACATCTGCGTTGGCACACAGAAAATCGACGAGATCTTGCGTTGGCTTGCGGATAAAAGCAGGATCGTGTGTGCCTTTTTTTATTACGTTCAGCCACGGACCTTCGAGATGCAATCCGAGCGCTTGATGTTTGTTCTGCGCCAGCCAGTCTCTCATTATTTTGATGCTGTGCTTCATGAACGCATCGCTGGAGGTAATCAGCGTGGGTAGAAAACTGGTACAGCCTGAATGCTGGTTCGCCTGCTGCATGATCTCCAGTGTTTTGACGGAGATCGTATCCAGCGAATCGTTAAATTGCACACCGCCGCAGCCGTTCAGTTGAAGATCAATAAATCCTGGCGCGAGAAACGCACCGCTCAGGTCGTGTTGTTTAATGCCGACAGGGAGCTCTGCAAGCGGGCAGACTCGCTCGATCAACCCATTGGCAATCACGACGGCGTGATTATCCAGAATCTGATGGCCGGTGAAAATCCGGCTATGAGTTAACGCGTACATCATCGACTCCCGCAATCGGTTAAAGGTTTTTCATACTTTCCGTTTCTAACTCACGGAAATATTTAACGGTTTTTACTTTCAGTTCCATCGTTGAAGGCTCGTCACAAACCATGATGGCTTTGGCATGAAGTTGCAGACAACTGATGGTCCACATGTGGTTGACGTTGCCTTCGACCGCAGCCTGTAGCGCCAGTGCCTTGTTGCGACCGGTCACCAGAATCATCACTTCTTCGGCATCCAGCAATGTACCAACACCCACGGTCAGGGCAAATTTAGGCACCAGACTAACGTCCCCGCCGAAGAAACGGGAATTTGCGATACGGGTTTCTTCCGTCAACGTTTTGATGCGGGTGCGGGAAGCCAAAGAGGAAGCGGGCTCATTGAAGGCGATATGTCCGTCATTGCCCACGCCACCCATGAAAAGATGAATTTTTCCGTAGGACTTTATTTTCTCTTCATAACGGCGACATTCTGC
This sequence comes from Pectobacterium betavasculorum, assembly GCF_000749845.1. Lineage (GTDB taxonomy): Bacteria > Pseudomonadota > Gammaproteobacteria > Enterobacterales > Enterobacteriaceae > Pectobacterium > Pectobacterium betavasculorum. Next base: position 230,304 of record NZ_JQHM01000001.1, read on the forward strand.
TGTGGTGTCTTCTGCGTTGCCGTTCAACAGGTTAATGTTTTCACGCGGAATATCAATGTGATTGAAGAAATTCTGGTGCATGAAGGTATGATAGCTTTCTGGGTGATCGGTCGGCAGACCGACATATTCATCCATGTTGAAGGTCACAACGTGTTTGAAGCTCACCAGACCTGCTTTGTGCATGGTGACCAGCGATTTATAGGCTTCCAGGGGGGAACTGCCTGTCGGTAACCCAAGAATGAAAGGACGCTCAGCGCTGGGATTGAAGGCATTAATTTTCTCAACGATGTGGCGGGCGGCCCATTTTCCGACGTCGGCGGCGGTAGTTAAGGGAATGAGTCTCATCAGCGCTCTCCTGATTTTTAGTGGAATTAAATACGTATTGCGTAAATCGCGCCAGTCGCGCGTTTTGTCTATGCATTAAAATTAGTCTACTCCGTTTTTTTTAATCTTGAAATAAGTTGGGGTTTTATTCAGGTATAAAATTTTTATATGCAGTTTTTTGGTGATTTTTATCACATAATTACGGGGTTTAATTTGTGTAGCGAATTATTCTTATTACACTCCCCTAAGAATCATCGCTGGGCCTGTTTTTTCGACAATGAAGCTTTTTGATTGTGAAGTTTTTCGGCAGTGAAATTTATTGGCAGGTTTGTATGCCCCACAACATTTCATTTACCTCGCAAAGGTAAGAGAGGGAAAAGTGAGTACTCTTAGCTATTTACAAAAAGTCGGTCGGGCATTGATGGTGCCTGTCGCGACACTGCCTGCTGCCGCTATCCTGATGGGGATAGGTTACTGGATTGATCCGGTTGGCTGGGGAAGTGAGAACGCGTTGGCGGCACTTCTCATCAAATCGGGTGAGGCGATTATCGGGCATATGGCGGTGCTGTTTGCGGTCGGTGTCGCTTACGGTATGTCGAAAGATAAGGATGGCGCAGCGGCATTGACCGGTTTTGTTGGTTATCTGGTACTGACCACGCTGTGTTCACCGGCTGTTGTCGCCATGATCCAACGGATCCCTGTTGAACAGGTGCCGGCTGCATTTGGCAAGATTGAAAACCAGTTCATCGGGATTCTGGTTGGTGTGATGTCCGCCGAGCTGTATAACCGCTTCAGTCAGGTTGAATTGCCTAAAGCGCTGTCGTTCTTTAGCGGGCGGCGTTTGGTGCCGATTCTGGTTTCTTTCCTGATGATTCTGGTGGCGTTCATTTTAATGTACGTCTGGCCAGTGATTTACAATGCGCTGGTATCGTTTGGTGAATACATTCAACAGTTAGGGTCGGCTGGGGCTGGGGTTTATGCCTTCTTTAACCGCTTGCTGATTCCTGTTGGTTTACACCACGCGCTGAATTCGGTGTTCTGGTTTGATGTTGCGGGTATCAATGACATCCCTAACTTTCTCGCTGGTCAGCAGTCTATCGATTCAGGCAAAGCCGTGGTGGGGATCACCGGGCGTTATCAGGCGGGCTTCTTCCCGATTATGATGTTCGGCCTGCCGGGTGCCGCGCTGGCAATTTACCACTGCGCGCGCCCTGAGAATAAAAATAAAGTTGCCGGGATTATGCTGGCAGCAGCGTTTGCTTCATTCTTCACTGGGATCACCGAACCGCTGGAATTCTCATTCATGTTCGTGGCACCAGTGCTGTACTTCCTTCATGCGTTACTGACAGGTTTTTCCGTCTTTATCGCTGCCAGTATGCATTGGATTGCCGGGTTTGGTTTCAGCGCAGGTCTGGTCGATATGGTGCTGTCCTCGCGAAACCCGTTAGCCACCCAGTGGTACATGCTGATTGCACAAGGGTTAGTATTCTTCGTCATTTATTATGTAGTGTTCCGCTTCACGATTACTCGTTTCAATCTGTTAACACCGGGACGCGAACTTGCCGTGAGCGGTAGCGAAGCCGATGGCTATGACGTGAGTACTGCATCTGTGGGTGAGAAACCAAGCGATACGGCGACGCTGGCACGTGGCTATTTGCAAGTGCTTGGTGGCAAAGCCAACGTGATCGGCATCGATGCCTGTATCACGCGTTTGCGTTTGAATGTGGCTGACTCCTCTCTGGTCGATGATGCGCAGGCGAAGCGTCTTGGGGCGGCAGGCGTTATTCGTTTGAATAAGCAGAGCGTACAGATTGTGGTGGGTACGCAGGCTGAATCGATCGCAACCGCGCTGAAAGCGGAATATAACAAAGCGTAAGATGTCATCGTTACTTGTTTAACGCGGTGTTATGTCGATGAAAGTGATGGGCGAGATAGCAATCTCGCCCTTTTTTTTGTTATGAATAATTAAATGAAACTAACGGTTGTTTCCCAGCGTAGCTTGTTGGATCATTGTCGGTTATACGTCGTTTTAGCATTGAGGAATGAAGAATGAGTGAGGCTGAAGCCCGCCCAACCAACTTTATCCGTCAGATTATCGATGAAGATCTGGCGTCCGGTAAGCATGACCATATTCAGACGCGTTTCCCGCCGGAGCCGAACGGCTATCTGCATATTGGGCATGCCAAGTCTATTTGCCTGAATTTTGGTATCGCACGTGACTATCAGGGGCAGTGTAACCTGCGTTTTGATGACACCAATCCGGTAAAAGAAGATATTGAATACGTTGAGTCGATCAAACGTGACGTCGAGTGGCTGGGTTTTTCATGGAGCGGCGACGTTCGCTATTCTTCTGATTATTTCGATCAACTGCATGCTTACGCGGTTGAGCTGATCGGTAAAGGGCTAGCTTATGTTGATGAACTGACCCCCGAACAGATTCGTGAATACCGTGGCACGTTGACGGCACCAGGTAAAAATAGCCCTTACCGCGATCGTACCGTACAGGAAAACCTGTCGTTGTTTGAAAAGATGCGCAACGGTGGATTTGCGGAAGGTACGGCCTGTTTGCGTGCCAAAATCGATATGGCATCGTCCTTTATCGTGATGCGTGATCCTGTGCTATATCGCATTAAATTTTCCGATCACCATCAGACGGGGAATAAGTGGTGCATATACCCGATGTATGACTTCACCCATTGCATTTCTGATGCGCTGGAAGGGATCACCCATTCGCTGTGTACGCTGGAATTCCAGGATAACCGTCGTCTGTATGACTGGGTGTTGGATAACATCTCCATTCCCTGCCATCCACGTCAGTATGAGTTCTCCCGCCTTAATCTCGAATACGCGATTATGTCTAAGCGTAAGCTGAATCAACTGGTCGTGGAAAACATCGTTGAAGGGTGGGACGATCCACGTATGCCGACCATTTCAGGCCTGCGCCGCCGTGGTTATAGTTCGTCTTCTATCCGTGAATTCTGTGTACGCATCGGTGTAACGAAGCAGGATAATAACGTGGAAATGGCTGCGCTTGAATCCTGTATCCGCGACGACCTGAATGAAAATGCTCCGCGTGCGATGGCGGTACTGGATCCGGTCAAAGTTGTGATCGAGAATCTGCCAGCCGGGCATGAAGAGTTTGTTGCGATGCCAAATCATCCGAATAAGCCAGAAATGGGCTCACGCCCGGTGGCATTCAGCCGTGAAGTTTATATCGATCGTGCTGACTTCCGTGAGGAAGCTAACAAGCAGTACAAGCGTCTGGTTTTGGGTAAAGAAGTTCGCCTGCGTAATGCCTATGTGATCAAAGCCGATCGCATTGAAAAAGATGAGCAAGGCACCATCACCACGATTTACTGTAGTTATGATGCGGAAACGCTGAGCAAAGATCCGGCAGATGGCCGTAAAGTGAAAGGCGTTATCCACTGGGTTTCTGCGTCGCATGCGGTGCCAGCGGAATTCCGTTTGTACGATCGCCTGTTCAGTGTGGCAAACCCAGGCGCGGCGGAAGACTTTCTGTCGACGATTAACCCCGACTCACTGAAAATTACGCAAGGTTTTGTGGAAGCAAGCCTGGCACAGGCGGAAGTAGAGAAAGCGTATCAGTTTGAGCGCGAAGGCTATTTCTGTGCTGACCGCGTTTACTCCAGTGCGGAACACCTGGTATTTAACCGTACGGTTGGACTGCGCGATACCTGGGTAGGCTAAGACCCACAGGTAAGAAGACAAAAATAAAACCGCCTCGGCGGTTTTATTTTTTATGCGGTCGATTTATCGTGTGGAATCGTGCAGGGTTTCATCCTCTCGGCAATCCCCTTCACTGCAATGCCCATAGAGATACAAACTGTGGTTGGACAGTTTAATGCCGTGTCTTTCTGCGATCTCGCGCTGACGTGCTTCGATATATTCATCGCGGAATTCAATGACTTTGCCACAGTCGAGGCAAATTAAGTGATCGTGATGATGCTGCTGCGTCAATTCAAAGACGGATTTGCCACCTTCGAAATTATGACGGGTTACGATACCTGCATCATCAAACTGGTTGAGTACGCGATAGACGGTAGCAAGACCAATCTCTTCGCCCATATCAATCAGTCTCTTATATAAATCTTCCGCACTGACGTGATGGCAGACAGGATCCTGTAACACTTCCAGTATTTTCAGTCTTGGAAGAGTGACTTTCAGGCCGGCCTTCTTTAATGCGGTATTGTTGTCAGTCATGCGGGTTTAGTCCTGTTGCTTACTTATCAATGGAGGCTGCCTAGCCTATGACATCGGTCGGCTCAAAAAATGTAATAGCGTCCCAATTATAGAACCGCGCATACAAAATGAAAACAAGGGAATGTTAACAATATTGTCCCCATTCACACTACTGGTATACAACGCAATCCGTTGTTGATGAATGAGGAAATGGTGATGCACGTATAAAACCGATGGGATTATTGTACAGGTTTACTGATGGAAGTTAAAAAAATGTATCAATTATTATGAAAGGTTTTATCTATCAATACTGTTTTTGGCTCTGATAGGGAGGTATCAGAGCCAAAAAATGGATTAGCCAACCAGTTCTTTCAGGTTCAGCTCATTGCTGATTTGTTTCACCCACGTCGTCACGCGTTCACTGGTGAGTTCAGGTTGACGGTCTTCATCGATAGCTAAACCAATGAAGTGATTGTCGTCGGCGAGCCCTTTAGAAGCTTCAAAGTAATAACCTTCTGTTGGCCAGTGACCCACAATCGTTGCGCCGCGAGGCTCAATAATGTCACGAATGGTGCCCATGGCATCACAGAAGTATTCCGCATAATCTTCCTGATCGCCGCAACCAAACAGAGCAACCAGTTTTCCTGTGAAATCAACTTCTTCCAGTGACGGGAAAAAGTCATCCCAATCACATTGGGCTTCACCGTAATACCAGGTTGGAATACCTAATAGCAGAATATCGAAACCTTCGAGGTCTTCTTTGCTGCTTTTGGCGATGTCATAGACATCCGCAACGTTGGTGCCTAACTGCTGTTGGATCGTTTTGGCAATGTTTTCAGTGTTGCCAGTATCGCTGCCAAAAAATATTCCGATGAGTGCCATGAATTGAATAACCTCTTGATTCCTAATGGTATGGTGTAATGTTTCATCCACTTATCTGTCAATAATAACAGACACTCACATTTGGAGAAACTCGTATCGGTAAGCATGCGTAAATCGAGAGCGCATCAAAGTCGGAGGTTAAGGAGGAGAAATGAAAAGCATCTCTGAGAACGTCAAAATCCCTATAATAAATAGGGTTTTCGCTGCCGTCTGAGGTTATACGCACCTATCTCAGTTTTATTGGAAATATTAATTTGATATTGCGTTTCATTTTTTATGAATTTTCTTTTTATTTTTTTAGGCTTGTTCCTATTGAGATTAAAAGTAGGTTTCTGTTTGTGAAAATAAAAGTCACGGGATGGCGCATTACTATTCATGCTAATTAAAATGCAGACAAAAGATAATGTTTTTCCGAATTGAAAACCTGTAACGCTTCGCGGGGATATTCCTAATAAGAGAGAATAGGAATTATAACCATTTGTAGCTGAAACGATGCGCTGAGATAACCGATGGTCTTATTCTTTTGATTTTAAACAATAAAATGAAGAATCATCTCTAATGGTACGACTCAATGATAGCTTGCCCATACCAGGTACATGCAGCTTGAGCGGACGATTCCTTCACCTGCCCCCCTGATTGAAAACCTTATATCTATAAAAAAGGTGAGTTCATTCTCAGTATGAAAAATTATATTAATAAATACAGCGAGAACGCTAAATATTCTCTGTATTTAGCCGATGAGTTAGCGTGGTTTTTGAGTTTTCAACTCGGTGAAATTTGAACGCCAGAGAGAAGTGACCTGTTTCATGGTGTGAATTTTCTGATTCATATCGGTTGATTAGCGATAAAAATCTTTTTAACCATTTTCCTGATGTGGAGTGAACGATGAGACTTATAAAAAATATTGCTATCAGAACCGCCATGCTATGGGTGCTGGGCATTTTTTGTGTTCTTTGGGGCGGCGTATCGATATATACCATGTTCTCTTTTAAAGAGATGACGGCGACCTCGAAGACTAGCACCTTGCTGGTTCAGAACATGAATTTTATCAACCAGGGCAACGATCAATACTTTCGCATGGTAACCCGTCTGGCGCGTGCGGTTGACGCTCGCCGTAGTGGTGATAATGCAACCGCAGATAAAGAGCAGGCATCGGCGTTAGTTGCATTGGATAAACTGAAGTCTGATCTGGTGGCGTTTAATGCTATCGATCATGCGAGTCTGGACGACGCGCTGGTACAGGCTGTCAGCCTTGACTGGAATAATCTGGTTGTTCAAGGCGTTGAGCCGCTTTATCAAAAGGCTGCTGCCAACGCACTGGATGACTATCAAGAGCAAGCCAAGAATGTTGTGCCGCCATTGAGTCGCCAGTTTGGCGCATCTCTATCCGCGTTCAGTAACGCTAGCGCAGAGAAATTTGATGCAGCGGGGGTTCGTTTTGAACGAATCACCACGATTGGGCAGAATATTTTGCTGAGTGGGTTATTTGTCGGCCTTATCATGCTGTTCCTGACCGACCGTTATCTGGTGGTGTGTCTGGTTCGTCCGTTGAATGACCTACGCGATCACTTTAGCGTGATTGCTTCTGGTCACTTGGGTAAGCCGATTCTGGATTTTGGTAAAAACTGCGTTGGTCGCCTGTTCCCATTGCTGCGTGAAATGCAGGGAAGTCTGGCTAGCACGGTTAGCACCATCAGAAACAGCACAGACTCCATCTATCAGGGCGCTTCAGAGATTGCTGCGGGTAACAACGATCTGTCATCTCGTACTGAAGAGCAGGCTTCCGCGCTGGAAGAAACCGCAGCCAGTATGGAGCAACTGACGGCGACCGTGAAACAGAACGCCGAAAATGCCAACCACGCCAGCCAACTGGCATTGCAAGCCTCAACAACGGCGAAGAAAGGCGGTGAGATTGTTGAGAACGTGGTGAAAACCATGGCGGAAATCTCCGGTAGCTCAAGAAAAATCGCAGAAATCACTACCGTGATTAACGGCATTGCTTTCCAGACCAACATTCTGGCACTGAACGCGGCGGTAGAAGCGGCGCGCGCGGGTGAACAAGGGCGTGGGTTTGCCGTGGTAGCAGGAGAAGTTCGTAGTCTGGCGCAGCGTAGTGCGCAGGCAGCAAAAGAAATTGAAGGGCTGATTTCTGAATCGGTTCGCTGTGTGGATACAGGATCCAGTCTGGTTAGCGATGCCGGTGACACCATGCAGGATATCGTCCGTGCGGTCACCAACGTGACAGATATCATGGGGGAAATAGCCTCTGCCTCGGAAGAGCAAAGCAAAGGTATTGCACAGGTTGGTCAGGCCGTGGCGGAAATGGACAGCGTAACGCAGCAAAACGCCGCGCTGGTTGAACAGGCTTCTTCGGCAGCCTTGTCGCTGGAAGAACAGGCAGCGTTGTTGAACCAGACGGTGTCGCTGTTCCAACTGTCCGATTCGCAATCAGCGCTGAAAGTGGCAGCAAAACCGGTGCAAAAAGCGCCGGTGATTGCTCCGCGTACAGGTAAAGCGCTACCGGCCAGTAGTGATAACTGGGAAAAATTCTAACTGTTGCTTTAATCCGGGATGGTGTTTTTAATCTTGGGTGAGCGTTCAGGCGGCGTCAGAAATGGCGCCGCACAAGATGTGAATACTACATTGTGTGAATAGCGCGTTATGTCAATCAGGACTGCTGCTCGGCCAACTGCGCCAACAGCATCTCTTCGATCAGTTCACTGCGGCTAATGTTCCGCTCTTCAGCAAGGCTGTTCAGGATATCGACGGCATCACTGTTAATCTTTAATTCAACACGTCGCAAGCCACGAACTTTATCGCGACGTAGTTGATTACGCTTGTTAATTCTTAGTTGTTCGTCACGTGTGAGCGGGTTGGTCTTGGGGCGGCCCGGACGACGCTCATCTGCGAACAGATCCAGTGTGGTGCGATCCGTTTGTTCTTTTGCCATAAGTAATGATACTGCAAGGTATTCGGATCAAAAAACACGGTGCGATCCATCTTGTTCTACAAATAAAACCGATGCCAATTCTCATCCTGCAACAGGAGTGTCAGGTTGCGGTTTGCCTATGCGTGGAACATTCTGGGAAGTATGCGTGCATTTTGATGAAGTGGTTACAATGCTTGTGGCTGAATCAGCCGTCCCTCTACTGCTAGCGCCATCATACCCTAGCCGCACTGGCGACGACAACGGTTAACTGCCGTCGTCGCCATGAATCCACCAGAGTGAAGGCTGTCTGGTTAATTCGCGTCCAGAAAACGGTGGATAGCGCGCAAAACCGCATCGGGTTTTTCTGAGTGAACCCAGTGCCCAGCGCCGCTGACTACATGCGCACGCGCGGCTGGGAATTGGCGCAGCAGTGAGTCACGGTAGCGATCGTCCAGATAGGGGGAGTCGCCGCCACGGATGAACAGTATTGGCCCTTGCCATGCAGAAACCTCTTGCCAGCCAACGATATTTTCGTACTGATCCCACAGTACCAGCACGTTAAAACGCCACTCTCCCTGCTGGAAGGATTTTAGCAAAAACTGAATCACACCTTCTTCCTTTATATGCTGACGCATAAGTGCTGTCGCTTCGGTGCGTGACGTCAGACCCGCTTGCGTTACCGCATGTAGCGCAGCGAAAATGGTGTCGTGGCGGCGCACCTGATAATCCACCGGTGCGATATCAATCGCGACCAGTTTGTCCAGTCGTTCAGGAATGAGCGCACTGAGCGCCATGGCGACTTTTCCGCCCATTGAATGGCCAATAACGATAGCGCGTTCAATATTCAGTTCATCCAACAACGCCAGCACATCTTGCGCCATCGCGGGGTAGTTCATCTGCGGTGAGCGCGGCGACAAACCGTGATTGCGTAAATCGATTTGCAGAATGTCATGTGTGTTTTGCAAATCCCGACCCAATACGCCAAGGTTATCTAATGTGCCAAACAGGCCATGAATCAGGACAACAGGAAGTTTATCTGTGGGCTGGTGCGCATTTTGCCAGCGATGATTCAATTTCATGGTGAAGTTCATTCAGAGAGACATGGGCTTAGGTTATCATGACTTTAGAAGCAATGTTGTCGCTGAAGGGGTATGAAAGGCATTGGGGCATAGTCTGACTTTTGATATTGTCCCATTATGCCGCTGTTCGATAATGTTTGAACGCCTGTATAATCCTTTTGATTTGAGTCATCTACCCATAGGTGTCGGGTTACAGAAGGGAAGCGTCTCTGTAATTTGCGCGATTTGGGTAAACATAGCACTGGATAAAGATGAAAACTATTGAAGTCGACGAAGAGCTCTATCGTTATATTGCCAGCCACACACAGCATATTGGTGAGAGCGCATCGGATATTTTACGGCGCATGCTGAAATTTACCGCTGGGCAGTCTGTCACCACGCCAGCGGTAGGGGCTGTCACAACAACGGCGACGTCTCAGCCCGCCGCTGCACCGAGCCCGCGCGATCGGGTAAGAACCCTGCGTGAACTGCTGCTGTCGGATGAATATGCTGAACAGAATAAGGCCATCAATCGCTTTATGCTGGTTCTGTCCACGCTGTATACCTTATCGCCGCAGGAATTTGCTGCCGCGACAGAATCTCTTCATGGCCGCACTCGGGTCTATTTCGCGGGCGACCAACAGACATTGCTCCAGCATGGCACGCACACCAAGCCGAAACATATTCCAGGCACGCCATACTGGGTGATTACCAACACGAATACCGGTCGTAAACGTAGTATGGTTGAGCACATTATGCTGACGATGCAGTTCCCTGTGGAACAGACAGAAAAAGTGTGCGGCACTATCTAATTATTTATCTATAGCCTAAATAATTCGAGTTGCGTGAAGGCGGCAACCGCACGAGTCTCCAGGAGCTTACATAAGTAAGTGACTGGGGTGAGTAAGGGCAGCCAACGCACAAGCAGCTTGAAGTATGACGGATATATTAACCACTTATCTAACTACAGCGTTAGGGAGAAGCGCCAATGGCTAATCACCCAAGGGCCGGACAGCCAGCCCGACAGAGCGATTTGATTAATGTGGCACAGTTAACGTCGCAATATTATGTGCTGCGCCCAGAAGTCGGTAACACAGCGCATGCAGTGAAATTCGGTACGTCTGGCCATCGCGGAAGTGCGGGGCGCCATAGCTTTAATGAATCGCATATTCTGGCGATTGCGCAGGCGATTGCTGAAGAACGTAAAAAGCAGGGCATCAGCGGCCCGTGCTATGTCGGTAAAGATACTCACGCGCTCTCCGAGCCTGCTTTTATTTCCGTACTGGAAGTGTTGTCTGCCAATGGTGTAGATGTCATCGTTCAGTTGGATAATGGCTTTACCCCAACGCCTGCGGTGTCTAACGCGATTCTGGTTCACAATCGTCAGGGTGGTGCGCTGGCGGACGGCATTGTGATTACGCCGTCCCACAATCCGCCGGAAGATGGCGGTATCAAATATAATCCACCGAACGGCGGCCCTGCGGATACCAACCTCACCAGCGTGATTGAGACGCGTGCGAATGCTCTGTTGGCAGATGAACTGCGTGACGTCAAACGCATTACGCTGGATCAAGCGCTGCAAAGCGGGCATGTCCACGAGCAGGATCTGGTTCAGGCGTATGTCGAAGGTTTGGCTAGCGTGGTGGATATGGCGGCGATTCAGCGTGCCGGCCTGAAACTGGGTGTCGACCCGCTGGGTGGTTCCGGTATTGCCTACTGGCAGCGCATCGCAGAGCATTACAAGTTGGATCTGACGCTGGTTAATGACGCAGTCGATCAGACATTCCGCTTTATGTCGCTAGATCATGACGGTGTGATCCGTATGGATTGCTCATCAGAATTCGCGATGGCTGGGCTGCTGGCGCTGCGTGATAAATTCGATCTGGCGTTTGCCAACGATCCGGACTATGACCGCCACGGTATTGTTACTCCTGCGGGGCTGATGAATCCGAACCACTATCTGGCGGTGGCGATCAATTATCTGTTCCAACATCGTCCACAGTGGGGACAATCTGTTGCCGTCGGCAAAACACTGGTATCCAGTGGGATGATCGACCGCGTGGTGGCAGATTTGGGTCGCAAGCTGGTGGAAGTACCGGTTGGCTTTAAATGGTTCGTTGACGGTCTGTATGACGGCAGCTTTGGCTTCGGCGGTGAAGAAAGCGCTGGGGCTTCTTTCCTGCGTTTTGACGGCACGCCGTGGTCGACGGATAAAGACGGGATTATCCTGTGCCTGCTGGCGGCGGAAATTACGGCCGTGACGGGTAAAAACCCTCAGCAGCACTATGATGAGCTGGCACAACGCTTTGGTGCGCCGAGCTACAACCGTATTCAAGCGTCAGCAACGCATGCGCAAAAAGCTGCGTTGTCTAAACTGTCGCCTGAGCAGGTATCGGCAAGCACGCTGGCAGGTGACCCGATCACGGCTCGCCTGACCGCTGCGCCGGGCAACGGGGCATCGATTGGTGGCCTGAAAGTGATGACGGAGAACGGCTGGTTTGCTGCGCGACCTTCCGGTACGGAAGAAGCTTACAAGATCTACTGTGAAAGTTTCCTTGGGGTGGAACACCGCGAGCGAATCGAGAAAGAAGCGGTAGAGATTGTTAGTGCGGTACTCGCAAGCGCCAAATGAGTTAAAAAGGTGCTGCTTGCAGCGCCTTTTTTATATTGGAAAGTCAGACAACGCAGGAAAGAAGGTGCAAATTTCCCGTCCGTGGGCGTAAAAAAAGTACAAAAATGGTGTGAAAAGCAGGTGTGAGAGGTGGTAATGAGGCTACGGTGTGGACAGCATCACATGTGGCGAGAACGCGGGAGTATAATGATCCAATCTAAAAACCATAAATTAACTAACGATAAGTTTATTTTTAACGTTGTTGTAACTTAATGACGTAATGGCGAAAGAATTGGCGATTATTTCATCTTTTTCTGGTCCGATGAGTAGTAAACTTTCAGGAAAGGCGGTAAAATTTTAACCAATATCACAGTTCTTATTTTATCGTTATAAAAAGCGCTCCTGAACAAAGAGTGCTTATCCCAGAGGAGGATCGTTATGTCGCTTTATACTACTTATCCCTTGCACCGTATTCTCCTGCGTCGCGCTGCCGTGATTGCTATCGGCGTGCTGGCGTTACCAGTGATGCTGTTCCGCGGCGATCGAGCGCGTTTTTACAGCTATTTACACCGCGTCTGGCTGAAAACCAGCGATAAACCGGTATGGATGGCGCAGTCTGAAGCCGCTGCCTGCGATTTCTATTAAGGCTCGCGCGTAAGGTCTTTCGTGTTTATCTGCCATTCTTGGCAGATAAACACGAAAAAGGAACCGATGAAGTATCGGTTTAAGTAGGTTTTGACGCGGTTTACCCTTTTCCTTTCCCGCCTGTTCTACCGTTATCTTTCTCCAATCTCATGATTTATTACTTTATTCTTCGCTGCCACTGCACAGAATCGTGGGGAAATCCGCTATGCTGATGAGAGGGGTTGCAAAATGTCATCAAAGCACATGCAGCTTGAAATATGGTGGGTATAAGGATAAATCATGACGCTCGAACTCATCCCTGTTGGTATCAGCGCCTGTCTGCTCGGTAATCCCGTGCGGTTTGATGGCGGACACAAGCGTTTGACGTTTGCTGTTGAACAACTGGCCCCCTATTTTCGTTTTGAACCGGTCTGCCCGGAAATGGCGATTGGTTTACCAGTGCCACGCCCGGCACTCAGGCTGGTGCGAGAAGGGGAAAACCGCATCACACTGCGCGCCAGCAATGGTTCTCCGCTGGATGTCACCCAGCAGATGACGATATTTTCCGCTGACAAAGTCAGCGAGCTTGAGCATTTATGTGGGTATATCGTTTGCGCCAAATCGCCAAGCTGCGGTATGGAGCGAGTGAAGATTTACGATGAAGCGCAAAAAAATGCGCGTAAAAGTGGAATCGGCCTGTATACGCAGGAGCTGATGCGGCAAATGCCCTGGCTACCGGTTGAAGAAGACGGGCGTCTGCACGATCCCGGCTTACGGGAAAATTTCATCGAACGCGTTTATGCGCTGCATGAACTGAATCAGCTATGGCAAAACGGGCTGAGCCGCGGTGCGCTCATCGCCTTTCATAGCCGCTATAAATTACTGCTGTTGGCGCATTCCCAACCGGAATATCGTGAGTTGGGGCCGTTTGTTGCGGGGATCGATAAGTGGGAATCGCTGGAAGAGTATGTTGTTGAATATCGGACACGGTTGATGAAATTGTTGTCGACGCCTGCGACGCGGCGCAATCACACCAATGTGCTGATGCATGTGCAGGGCTACTTCCGACGTCAGCTTAATTCTCAACAGCGGCAGGAACTGGCGCAGCTTATCGATCGCTATCGGCAAGGTTTGCAGCCGCTATTGGCACCTATTACGTTGCTAAAACATTATATGGCGGAATATCCCGATGCATACCTGGCTCAGCAGCGTTACTTTGAGCCGTACCCGGAAGCATTACGCCTGCGTTACGGACACTAGTTTAATTGCCCGAGGAACACATGACCACGCATGTAGTTACACATCATGTAGTTACACATGTAGTCTGGCTGCGTAATGACCTGCGCATTACCGATAATCTGGCGCTGTACTCGGCCTGTCAGGATCCTAATGCAACTGTGTTAACTGTATTTATTGCGACGCCTGCACAGTGGGAAAAGCACGACATGGCACCGCGTCAGGCAGCCTTTCTGCTAGAGAATTTGACGTTGGTACAGTTCGCGCTGGCTGAGAAAGGTATTCAGTTGCATTACCATGAATGCGCGGACTTTGCGTCATCAGTTGACTGGCTGGTGCAGTTTTGTGCGCAGCAGCAGGCCACCGATCTTTTCTACAACCATCAGTATGAAATTAATGAGCGCCTACGTGATAAGCAGGTGAGAGATCGGCTGGCCGATAGCGTGGTTTGCCACGGCTATCATGACAGTCTGTTACTGCCGCCGGGTAGTGTGCTGACGGGCAACGGCGAGATGTATAAAGTATTCACACCCTTTCGCCAGGCTTTTATCAAGCGCCTGTTGGAGTCGGAGACGACGTGTGTACCCGCACCGGACGCCCGTGGTGAACCGATCAATAACACGGCGGAATTAGTGCCGTTCAGCTATCCGCAGTACGAGGTAGATAGCGAGGATTTCCCCTGCGGTGAGCGTGCTGCATTGCAGCAGTTACGCCGTTTTTGCCGCGAGCAGGTGCAGGATTACGATCAACAGCGAGATTTCCCGGCGCAACCCGGCACCAGTAAACTGTCTCCGTATCTGGCTCTTGGAATCATATCGCCGCGCCAATGTTTTAACCGCCTGCATGCTGAATGTCCAGAGATGCTGGAACGGCGTGAGGGCGGGGCATTTACCTGGTTTAACGAGCTGGTCTGGCGTGAATTCTACCGTCACCTGATCGTCTCCTGGCCACAGTTGTGTAAACACCGTCCGTTTACCGCGTGGACGCAGTGGGTGAAGTGGCGGGAAGCACCGGAGTATTTAACCGCCTGGCAACAGGGCAAAACTGGCTACCCAATTGTGGATGCGGCGATGCGTCAACTGAATGAAACGGGGTGGATGCATAATCGACTGCGTATGATCTGCGCCAGTTTTCTCGTCAAAGATTTGCTGATCGATTGGCGTGAAGGCGAGCGTTACTTTATGTCGCAGTTACTGGATGGCGATTTGGCGGCGAATAACGGCGGCTGGCAGTGGGCAGCCTCGACGGGTACCGATGCGGCACCTTATTTTCGTATTTTTAATCCGACCACTCAGGGGGAGCGTTTCGATCCCGACGGCCAGTTTATTCGTCACTGGCTACCCGAATTGGCCGCGGTGCCGGATAACGATATTCATCAGCCCCATCGTTGGGCTGATAAACAACACGTTGAGCTGAACTATCCGCTACCCATCGTTGACCACAAAATTGCTCGTCAGGATACGCTGGCGGCGTTTGAAGCGGCAAAGCATATTGGTATGGCGAATAACGATCGAGAAGAGAAAGGTAAGTATGCGTAATACGGAACTGGAAAGCGTCATTAACGAGAAACTGAATACGGGAATGTTTCAGGACTACGCGCCTAACGGTTTACAGGTCGAGGGGCGTGCAGAAGTAAAACGCATTGTGACGGGCGTCACCGCCTCACAGGCGCTGCTGGATGCTGCGGTAGAGAAGCAGGCCGATGCGATTCTGGTTCATCACGGCTATTTTTGGAAAAACGAACCGCAGATTGTTTGTGGCATGAAGCGTAACAGACTGAAAACGCTGCTGCTTAACGATATCAACCTGTACGGCTATCACCTGCCGTTAGATGCACACCCGGAATTAGGGAACAACGCACAGCTGGCGGCGCTGCTGGAAATTCAGGTGCTGGGCATGATCGAACCTCTCGTGCCGTATGGCGAACTGGCGCAACCCATGACGGCAGATGCGTTTTGCCGCCGTGTAGAAAAGCGACTCGGGCGTGCGGTGCTGCATTGTGGGGATAATGCACCGCAACAGATACAGCGTGTGGCCTGGTGCACTGGCGGCGGTCAGGGGTTTATTGAGCAAGCAGCCCGATTCGGGGTCGATGCCTTTATTACTGGTGAAGTGTCTGAGCAAACTATCCATATCGCTCGCGAGATGGGGCTGCACTTCTTCGCTGCCGGACACCATGCCACCGAGCGTGGTGGTATCCGCGCGTTGGGGGAATGGCTGGTGGCGCAACATGGTTTTGATGTGACGTTTATTGATATTCCTAACCCGGCTTGATGGGCTGAAAGTATCGGTATAGCACATGAATGATGGCGTTTTTTACATATTGGCATCGTTATTGCTTGGCTTTTGAGAAGAAAACATATCAGTAAGCAACGCTAATCATTTAGCCATGTTCACCATGACGGATAAAACGTGATTCAGGAGGAAAGATTGCAACGAGCACGGTGTTATCTTCTGGGCGAGAGGGCTGTCGTACTGGAGCTGGAACCGCCAATGTCGCTGGAGAGCCAGCAGCGGATATGGGGGCTTACCGAGCGCTTGAATCACCATGAAGAGGTGCTGGAAGTGATTCCGGGCATGAACAATCTGACGGTGCTGTTGGCGCATCCGCAACAGGTGGCGTTGGATGCGATTGAGCGCTTGCAGAGCTGGTGGGAAGAAAGCGAATCGCTCGTGTTTGACCCACGAGATATCGACATTCCTGTCATTTATGGTGGAGAGGCAGGGCCGGATCTGGCAGAGGTAGCCGCTCACAGTGGCTTGACGGTGAGCCAGGTTGTGGAAGCGCATGCGGCAGCACAGTACAAGGTCTACTTTTTGGGTTTCCAACCGGGATTTGCCTACCTCGGTGGATTAAATGAGAAATTACATATGCCGCGTCGCGCTGAACCCCGCCTGCGTGTGCCTGCGGGATCGGTCGGGATTGGTGGTGCACAGACGGGGATTTATCCGCTGGCAACGCCGGGCGGCTGGCAGTTGATTGGCCGCACCTCATTGAGGCTATTTAATCCACAAACGATGCCGCCAACGCTGTTGCGCCCCGGAGATAACGTTCGGTTTCTGCCACAGAAGGAGGGCGTATGCTGAAAGTTATCCATGCCGGATTGCATACTTCGGTGCAGGATGGTGGTCGCGTCGGTTTTCGTCGTTTGGGAATCAGCCAGTCAGGTGCGCTCGATCTGCCTGCCCTGAAAATGGCTAACCTGCTAGTGGGCAACGAGGAGAATGCCGCTGCATTGGAAATTACACTGGGCAAGTTCACCGCAACGTTCACGGTGGCTTGCTGGGTGGCGTTAACTGGTGCGGACTGTCATGCCGAGCTGGATGGAAAGCCGCTCTGGACTGGCTGGTGTTTCGCTGTGAAGCCAGGTCAAACGTTGATAATGCGTATGCCGCGTAACGGAATGCGTAGCTATCTGGCGCTGTCTGGCGGTGTGAATGTGCCAGAAGTACTGGGTTCGCGTAGTACCGATTTGAAAGCCGGATTTGGTGGTTTTGACGGCCGTTTACTCATGGATGGCGATGAGCTTCCATTGGGGACGCCGACTCGTGAACCGACACGAGAAATTGGTATTAAGCAGTTATTATTTAGTAACCGCGTGCGGGCATTGCCGGGGCCGGAGTATCAGGAGTTCAGTGAAGAGATGCAGGAGTTGTTCTGGCGAACCGCCTGGCAGTTGAGCCCTCAGAGTAATCGTATGGGTTACCGTTTGCTGGGAGCAGAGCTGCTGCGCACCACATCGTCAGGCAATAAACCCCGTGAGCTGCCATCACATGGTCTACTACCGGGCGTGGTGCAGGTTCCACATAACGGCCACCCTATTGTTCTGCTGGCGGATGCCCAGACAACCGGCGGTTACCCGCGTATTGCGAGCGTGATCGAGGCAGATTTGTTCAATCTGGCACAAATCCGACTCGGTGAACCGATACATTTTATTTACTGTACGCAGGCTCAGGCGCAAAAAGCCGCAGACGAACAACGGCGTTATCTCGAACAACTGGCGTGGAGGCTGCATGATTATTGATCTCAATGCCGATCTGGGCGAGGGGGGAGAGCATGACGAAGCGCTGCTGAAGCTGGTGACATCGGCCAATATCGCCTGCGGGTTTCACGCGGGTGATGCGCAAACCATGCGTCAGTCAGTACGCTGGGGAATTGGCTATGGCGTTGCGCTTGGTGCACACCCCAGCTTTCCCGACCGTGAAAATTTTGGTCGTAAGGCGATGAATGTGCCTG
This sequence comes from Pectobacterium betavasculorum, assembly GCF_000749845.1. Lineage (GTDB taxonomy): Bacteria > Pseudomonadota > Gammaproteobacteria > Enterobacterales > Enterobacteriaceae > Pectobacterium > Pectobacterium betavasculorum. The sequence continues at coordinate 248,405 of NZ_JQHM01000001.1, forward strand.
CGGAAATTGTGTTTGCGCAAATGGTGTATCAACTTGGTGCACTTAGCGCGATTGTCGCTGCTGAAGGGGGCACGCTGTCCCACGTTAAGCCCCACGGTATGCTTTACAACCAGGCTGCGAGCGAAGCAGCACTGGCTGATGCGATAGCCAAGGCGGTGAAGGTCGTTAATCCGACGTTACGTCTGATTGGGCTGGCGGGCAGCGAGTTGATCCGCGCCGGGAAACGGTTGGGGCTAGAGACGCGTCAGGAAGTGTTCGCCGATCGTTGCTATCAGCCTGACGGCTCGTTGGTGCCCCGCACTCAGGCTGGCGCACTGATCAATAGCGATGAACTGGCGTTGGCACAGACGTTGGAAATGATTCAACGTCAGCGGGTGAGGGCAATCGATGGCTCCTGGGTTAATGTACAAGCAGATACCGTGTGTATTCACGGCGATGGACAACATGCGCTGCTGTTTGCCCGCAAGTTGCGTAACTGCTTTAGCCAGCACCAGATAGCGGTTGCTGCGGCATAATCATGGTTTTGTATGACGGGGATAATAGATGAAAACCGTTTTGATCACGGCGTTTGAACCTTTTGAGGGCGAAGCGATTAATCCCTCATGGGAAGCGGTAAAAGATCTTCATCAGCGGGAAGTTGGCGGTGCGCGAGTGGTGGCTTGCCGTTTATCTTGCGTCTTTGATCTGTCACTGGATCAACTTTATCGTGCGATAGCCGAATGGCAGCCGGAAGTGGTGATCGCGGTGGGGCAGGCAGGCGGGCGCGCTGATATTTCTGTCGAACGCGTGGCGATTAATATTAATGATGCCCGAATTGCGGATAACCGAGGTAACCAGCCAATTGATACGCCCGTAGTGGAAAAAGGGCCAGCGGCGTATTTCTCGACGCTGCCGGTAAAGGCGCTGGTTCAGGCATTACGCGTGGCGGGAATTCCAGCTTCGGTGTCGCAAACCGCAGGTACGTTTGTCTGCAATCACGTAATGTACGGGCTGTTACACCAGTTGCACCAGCAGGGTGATGTGGTTCGCGGCGGATTTGTTCATATTCCGTATTCACCAGAACAGGCTGCACGACACCCCGGCGAACCGAGCATGCCAACGCCGTTGGTCACAGCGGCGCTGGAAGTGATGATCAAGCAGTCGCTGGTGCAGCAGGTTGATGTGGCGGTCACTGGCGGGGCATTACATTAATTTAGCGAATCGCTCAGTTGCAGAGCGTCTGATTTTCAGGGAGTAGTTAGAGTATGCCGGAAGGGCCGGAAATTCGCCGGGCGGCCGATAAGCTGGTTGAGGCCGTCGTGGGAAAAACGCTGACGCGCGTTTGGTTTGCGTTTCCAGAATTGAAGCAGTACGAAACAGAATTGGTTGGGCAGCAGGTCAGGCAGATTGAAACGCGCGGGAAGGCGCTGCTGACCTATTTTAGCCACGATCGGGTGCTGTATAGCCATAACCAACTGTATGGGGTGTGGCGCGTGGTGAATGCCGGAGAGTCGCCGGAAACGAAGCGGGATTTACGTGTCCGGCTGGAGACGCAGGAGCGTGCCATTCTGCTTTACAGCGCATCGGATATTGAAATGCTGACGCGGGAGGCACTCACGACGCATCCTTTCCTGCAACGTATTGGGCCGGATGTATTGGATCTTTCTCTGACGCCAGAACAAGTGTGTGAGCGTTTGTTATTACCGCGTTTTCGTCGTCGTCAGTTCAGCGGGCTGTTGTTGGATCAGGCTTTTCTCGCGGGGCTGGGGAATTATCTGCGCGTCGAGATTCTGTGGCAGGCACAGCTGGCACCGCAGCATACGGCCTCGCAGTTGAATGAGGAACAGTTGCAAACGTTAAGTCGAGCGCTGCTGGATATCCCTCGGTTGTCCTACAACACGCGCGGCACCGTGGATGAGGATCGGCATCACGGGGCGATTTTTTCGTTCAAGGTTTTCCATCGTGAAGGGGAACGCTGTGAGCGCTGTGGTAGAACTATTGAAAGAATGATGCTGTCATCACGCCCGTTCTATTGGTGCCCGCACTGCCAGAGTTAAAGGGTGCTGTGCAGCTTTTAGATTAATTGAAAAGGATTTCGTATGAGTAATAGAAATGACATTAGGGACGGTTCTCTCTTTGATATGCTCAAATCAGGTATTGTTTATACTGAAGTGTTGGGCTGGGTTGATATGGGTCATGCAAGGGGAGACGATATTGCAGAGTTAAAATAGCAATTTTTGGCTGGCGAAAGCTCTGGAGAAAACAGTTATCACGTTATGTATCGTCAGGATATGCGCTACAAAAAATTTGGTAATAATCTTGGTATAGGAAAATTCACTCGATGGGAAATCAAGAGTGGGAGAAGCAGAGAAGATATCAATAGCATCATGCTTGCTATGCTTATGAATATCGCCCCTCGATTTGAAAAACAGCAATATGATCTATTCTCATGGTATACCGACAGTGGATTCAGTGGTGAGGATTTGGTTTCAGACCTTTTGGGATTTTATCGCACATTAATTTCAGGCCAATACTCTTATCGTGTCCGCCCAGTAAGCCGTGATGCAGCGATGAGACGTTGGGATTTTTATGGTGCTATTGGCTCCCATAAGAATAAAGGTTTTCGCCCTATTATTTTTCCCGATCCGCAAGATGCTTGTGTAAGACATACACCTTATATAGCGAATTTACCTCACTTTATGACTTGGGTTCGCCCATGGAATGACTTTACTTCTGGCATAGTTAACATTCTAACGGATGATGGTATAACTCTTGAATTTAACAAGCCCAAAGGTGGAAGGAAGAGTTAGGGCATGAAAGTAATCAAATATCTATTACTGCTTTTGATTCCAGCGGCAATGGTTGGGATGTTATTTGTATTTATTGTGGTATCGGGGTCTACGGAGATAAGAACGTATACTGAAAGTGAGTATTTTACCTACTATGCGTTCACCGATGAAGATATCCGTAGCGCCCCAAGAATATCGGGCAATTATGCTTTTGAATACGTGCCTGGTGATGGCTATGCACCATCAAACGCCATTATTTTTAATAACACTTCTGATGCTACTCCGCTAAAAACGTACCTTACAACATTAGGATATGAGCAGCAGAAACAGAAAGAAGGGGTGGAAGAAGTGTGGAAAAAAAGAGCCGAAATTGAAGATGCAACCTTTTATATCTGGGTTAATAAAGACGCTAAACAGGTTTACCTTACTAAAGTATTTCATTACTAGCTGCGCTGATTAACGTACTTCAATCTTCATTGAAAATCAGCGTTGGGTACAAACAACAAAGGCCGGAAAACCCGGCCTTTGTTATGCGTGCGGAATGAATTAATCGTGTTTCAGATTGGAGGCGAAGTCACGTTTGTCGTAGCCGGTGTACAGCTGACGCGGGCGGGCAATCTTGATGCCGTCATCGTGCATTTCGCTCCAATGCGCAATCCAGCCCACGGTACGTGCCATCGCGAAGATAACGGTAAACATGGAAGACGGAATCCCCATTGCTTTCAGGATGATACCAGAATAGAAGTCCACGTTCGGGTACAGTTTCTTCTCAATGAAGTACGGGTCGTTCAGTGCGATATGTTCCAGCTCCATCGCCACTTCCAGCAAGTCATCTTTTCTGCCCAGCTCTTTCAGCACTTCATGGCAGGTTTCACGCATGACTGTGGCGCGTGGATCGTGGTTTTTGTACACACGGTGACCGAAGCCCATCAGGCGGAAAGAGTCGTTCTTGTCTTTTGCACGTTCGATAAACGCCGGGATGTGTTCTACGCTGCTGATTTCTTCCAACATACGCAGACAGGCCTCGTTCGCACCGCCGTGCGCCGGTCCCCATAACGAGGCGATCCCGGCGGCGATACAGGCAAACGGGTTTGCACCAGACGAACCCGCGGTACGTACGGTAGACGTCGAGGCGTTTTGTTCGTGATCGGCATGCAGAATCAGAATACGATCCATCGCACGTTCCAGCACTGGATTCACAACATATTCTTCACAAGGGGTGGAGAACATCATGTGCAGGAAATTACCCGCGTAGGACAGGTTGTTTTTTGGATAAACAAACGGCTGACCCAGTGAATATTTGTAGCACATCGCCGCAACGGTCGGCATTTTGGACAGCAGGCGGTAGGCCGCAATTTCGCGGTGACGCTCAATATTGATGTCCAGTGAATCGTGGTAGAACGCTGCTAGTGCACCAGTGACGCCGCACAAGACGGCCATTGGGTGTGAATCACGACGGAAACCGTGGAACAGACGAGTAATCTGTTCATGGATCATTGTATGACGAGTCACGGTCGTCTTGAAGGTTTCATACTGCTCTACCGTCGGAACCTCGCCGAACAACAGGATGTAACAAACTTCAAGATAATTAGATTTTTCAGCTAGTTGAGCAATTGGGAAGCCACGGTGCAGCAGGATGCCTTCGTCACCGTCGATATAGGTAATCTTGGATTCGCAAGATGCGGTAGAGGTAAAGCCAGGGTCAAATGTGAAGTAACCTTTAGAACCGAGGGGACGGATGTCAATCTCATCATACCCCAATGTGCCAGATAGGACATTTAGCTCAATTGGATCTTTACCCTCTAGAGTAAGTGTTGCTTTTTTATCAGCCATTTACAGTCTCCTTAGCGCTTTTAATTTTAAAAATTTTCACTGAAGAAATACCGTCATGCCTGCGCACCGGACAAAAAATGGCCGGTGAAACTCTGTTGTGACACAGTCGTCAAATAGGATACAGAGTAAGGCGGATAGCCGCATTCAGGATGAAAAATTCGTTCTCCAGGTAATCAGCGATCTTCAGGCAATTAACAATGCTCTGAATAGATTGTAGTCATTACCTATCACTTTTACGTGGACTCTCCCCACTGTTACATAAGTTACGTCAGTGTGGAAGTGCCGCCGTTGTGCTTTAACACATCATAAGGAATTCAATCCCCTAGTTGTAATTTAAATGTTGAACTTTTGTCAAATCGGATAATTAATTTTATATAAATTGTGAAATTCGTGATCTAAATCACTGTTCGGGGCAAATGTCACCAAACACTTTGTATGGGAATTGTAATGGGAATGTGAAGGACCTATACTCCCGCCAGGTCTCCGGAATCACCCTGCAGTAGGAGCACCCAGTATGAAAGGATCATGCGCTGTTTAGACACCGGAATGTCGATGTTTGAGCGCGTATCGTAAACCCACTCTCAGGGCTGTAACTTTCATACTGTCTGACCTCACATCAGGCCCGGAGGAAGAAACAATAATAAAAGCTGTGTGGGCAAATCTGTGAAAAAACAAAGACCTGTCAATCTGGAATTGCAGACGATCCAGTTTCCCGTTACTGCGATAGCATCTATTCTTCACCGCGTCTCCGGCGTTATCACCTTTGTCGCTGTCGGTATTTTACTGTGGCTGTTAGGCACTTCTCTCTCTTCAGAGGAAGGGTTCCTGCGCGCTGCGGAAATTATGGATAGCTTCATCGTCAAATTTATCGTTTGGGGCATCCTCGTCGCGTTGGCTTATCACATTGTTGGTGGTATTCGTCACCTATTGATGGATTTTGGCTATATAGAAGAAGACCTTGCCGCAGGTAAGCGTTCTGCAAATATCTCCTTTATTATTACTGTCGTGCTTTCAATTCTGGCTGGAGTCCTCGTATGGTAAGCAATGCTTCTGCGTTAGGACGCAATGGCGTACACGATTGGTTACTGATTCGCGCTTCCGCCATCGTCATTGTTCTGTATGTAATTTATCTCATTGGCTTTATTGCCACAGCTGGCGACATCACTTATGAAATCTGGCGTGGTTTCTTCGCGATGGCTCTCACCAAAGTATTCACACTGCTAACCTTATTTTCCATTCTGGTTCATGCCTGGATAGGGATGTGGCAAGTGCTGACCGACTACATTAAACCGCTGGCCTTACGTCTGACTTTACAGTTGGCAATTGTGGTAGCGCTGTTGGTGTACGTCATTTATGGAACTATTGTGGTGTGGGGTGCGTGATGAATTTGCCAGTTAGAGAGTTTGATGCAGTGGTTGTGGGTGCGGGTGGCGCAGGTATGCGCGCCGCACTGCAAATCTCCCAAATGGGCCTGTCCTGTGCCCTGTTATCTAAAGTGTTCCCAACCCGTTCCCATACTGTGTCCGCGCAGGGCGGTATTACCGTTGCGCTGGGTAACACCCATGAAGATAACTGGGAATGGCACATGTACGACACCGTAAAAGGGTCGGATTACATTGGCGATCAGGACGCAATTGAATATATGTGTAAAACCGGGCCGGAAGCGATTCTGGAACTGGAACACATGGGATTACCGTTCTCACGATTGGATGATGGCAGCATTTATCAGCGTCCGTTCGGTGGTCAATCCAAGAATTTTGGCGGCGAGCAGGCGGCACGTACCGCCGCCGCCGCTGACCGTACTGGCCATGCGCTGCTGCATACGTTGTACCAGCAGAACCTGAAAAATCACACCACTATTTTCTCCGAATGGTATGCACTCGATCTGGTGAAGAATCAGGATGGTGCGGTTGTCGGCTGTACGGCAATTTGTATCGAAACGGGCGAAGTCGTTTATTTCAAAGCGAAGGCCACTGTGCTGGCAACAGGTGGCGCCGGCCGTATCTACCAGTCCACCACCAATGCGCACATTAATACTGGCGACGGCGTGGGTATGGCGTTGCGTGCCGGTGTTCCATTGCAGGATATGGAAATGTGGCAGTTCCACCCAACCGGTATTGCTGGTGCAGGTGTGTTAGTAACCGAAGGCTGTCGTGGTGAAGGCGGCTATTTGCTGAATAAGCACGGTGAGCGCTTCATGGAGCGCTATGCGCCAAATGCGAAAGATCTGGCGGGTCGTGACGTTGTTGCCCGATCTATTATGATCGAAATTCGTGAAGGCCGCGGTTGTGAAGGCCCGTGGGGACCACACGCCAAGCTGAAACTGGACCATTTGGGTAAAGATGTTCTGGAATCTCGCCTGCCGGGTATTTTGGAACTGTCGCGTACGTTTGCTCACGTCGATCCGGTTAAAGAGCCGATTCCTGTTATCCCAACCTGCCACTATATGATGGGCGGTATTCCGACCAAAGTCAGCGGACAGGCGCTGACGGTGAATGAGAAAGGCGAGGATGTGGTGATTCCTGGGCTGTTTGCCGTGGGGGAGATTGCCTGCGTATCGGTCCATGGTGCTAACCGTCTGGGCGGTAACTCGCTGCTTGACCTGGTGGTTTTTGGCCGTTCGGCGGGTATCCATCTGCAAGAGTCTCTGGAAGAGCAGGGCGAAAGCCGTGATGCCAGCGAATCTGATATCGAAGTATCTCTCGACCGCCTCAATCGCTGGAACAATACCCGCTCCGGTGAAGATCCGGTGGAAATCCGTAAAGCGCTGCAATCCTGTATGCAGAATAATTTCTCAGTATTCCGCGAAGGCGATGCGATGGCGAAAGGGCTGGAAGAGCTGAAAGTGATCCGTGAGCGCCTGAAAGAGGCGCGTTTGGATGACACATCAACCGAGTTCAACACCCAACGCATTGAGTGTCTGGAACTGGATAACCTGATGGAAACCGCGTATGCAACGGCGGTTTCGGCTAACTTCCGTACTGAAAGCCGTGGTGCCCATAGCCGTTTCGATTTCCCAGAGCGTGACGATGATAATTGGCTGTGCCATTCGTTGTATCTGCCGCAAACCGACAGCATGACACGCCGTGAGGTGAACATGCAGCCTAAACTGCGTCCGGCCTTCCCGCCGAAAATACGTACTTATTAATTGCGGAGATTAAACGATGAAACTCGAATTTTCTATTTATCGTTACAACCCGGATGTTGACGATGCTCCGCGGATGCAGGATTACCAACTGGAGGCGGAAGAAGGCCGCGACATGATGCTGCTGGATGCGCTGATGCTGCTGAAAGAGCAGGATCCGACGCTCTCATTTCGTCGTTCCTGCCGCGAAGGCGTCTGTGGCTCCGATGGCGTTAACATGAATGGCAAGAATGGGCTGGCCTGTATTACGCCAGTTTCCGCGTTACGGCGTGGAAACAGCAAAATCGTTATTCGTCCTTTACCTGGATTACCGGTTGTACGTGATTTGGTAGTGGACATGGGACAGTTCTATGCTCAATATGAGAAAATAAAGCCTTACCTGTTGAATAATGGGAAAAATCCGCCGGCGCGTGAGCATCTGCAATCGCCTGAACAACGTGCGAAGCTGGATGGGTTGTACGAATGCATCATGTGCGCCTGCTGTTCAACGTCTTGCCCGTCGTTCTGGTGGAACCCGGACAAGTTTGTCGGGCCAGCGGGTCTGTTGGCAGCGTACCGCTTCCTGATTGACAGTCGTGACACAGAAACTAAGCCACGGCTGGACGATCTGGACGATGCATTCAGCGTTTTCCGCTGTCACGGCATCATGAACTGCGTCAGCGTTTGTCCGAAAGGGTTGAACCCGACCAAGGCTATTGGTCATATTAAATCGATGTTGCTCCACCGCAGCGCATAACCGATAGTTAATACGTAACGCGTTATTGCATAAAGATTAAGTAGTAAAACATGTATCTCCCTCTGAAGTTGCTATTCTTCAGAGGGAGCGCAGGAAACCTTTAAAAACCGGCTTGTGCGCCAGAACCGGTTTTCAAAGGTTCCTTAGGGGGGACGGATACCCTAAGCGCGTACCGATTGTACGACAAGTGAACCGTTTGTATGGCAAACGATATACGGACACTAATTACATGTTAACCACGGCGAAAACTGAAGCTTATTAGCTTAAGGGATCATAATGCAGAACGGCGCGATGAAGGCCTGGCTGGATTCCTCCTATTTGGCGGGTGCGAATCAGTCCTACATAGAGCAACTCTATGAAGATTTTTTAACCGATCCTGACTCGATCGAACATAGCTGGCGCTCGATCTTCCAGCAATTGCCTACGAGCGGGGTCAAACCGGATCAGCTCCATTCCAAAACGCGCGACTATTTCCGCCGTCTGGCGAAAGACTCTTCGCGCTTTACCTCATCTGTCACCGATCCCGATATTGATGTCAAGCAGGTCAAAGTATTGCAGTTGATCAATGCGTTCCGCTTCCGTGGGCATCAGCAGGCCAATCTGGACCCGATTTTCCTGCGTCCTCAGGAACCTGTGGCAGAACTGGATCTGGATTATCATAACCTGACTCAGGATGACCTACAGGAATCCTTCAATGTAGGGTCTTTTGCCATCGGCAAAGACACGATGAAACTGGAAGATCTGTATGACGCGCTGAAACGCACCTATTGCGGTTCTATCGGTGCGGAATATATGCATATCACCAGCACGGAAGAGAAACGTTGGATCCAGCAACGTATTGAATCGGTAACCGGTCAGCCGTCGTTTACGGTAGAAGAGAAGCGCCGTTTCCTGAAAGAATTAACCGCAGCTGAAGGGTTGGAGCGTTATCTTGGGGCCAAATATCCTGGCGCCAAGCGTTTCTCATTGGAAGGCGGTGACGCACTGGTTCCAATGCTGAAAGAATTGATTCGCCATGCGGGTGCAAACGATACTCGCGAAGTTGTATTGGGGATGGCACACCGTGGTCGCCTCAACGTGCTGATCAACGTATTGGGCAAAAAATCTCAGGATCTGTTCGACGAGTTCGCCGGTAAGCATAAAGAACATCTGGGTACCGGTGACGTGAAGTATCACCAAGGCTTCTCTTCAGAATTTGATACTGCTGGTGGCCTGGTGCATTTGGCGCTGGCGTTCAACCCCTCGCATCTGGAGATTGTCAGCCCGGTAGTGACGGGATCGGTACGTGCGCGTCTCGATCGTCTGAATAGTGAAAGTGGCCCGCGTGTGTTACCGATCACCATTCACGGTGACGCGGCAATCAGCGGCCAGGGTGTGGTTCAGGAACTGTTGAATATGTCGACGGTGCGTGGCTATGAAGTCGGTGGCACGCTGCGTATTGTGATCAACAACCGTATCGGCTTCACGACCTCCAACCCGCTGGACATCCGTTCCACTGAATACTGTACCGATATCGGCAAAATGGTGCAGGCTCCCATTTTCCACGTTAATGCAGACGACCCGGAAGCGGTGGCGTTTGTTACACGTTTGGCGCTGGATTTCCGCAACGCTTTCAAACGCGATGTGTTCATCGATCTGATTTGTTACCGCCGCCACGGCCATAACGAAGCCGACGAACCCAGTGCAACGCAGCCAATGATGTACCAGAAGATCAAAAAGCACCCGACGCCACGTAAGGTGTATGCCGATCGTCTGGAACAGGAAAAGACGATCTCGCCGGAAGATGCTACTGAAATGGTCAATTTGTACCGTGATGCATTGGATGCCGGGGAGTGTGTTGTCGATGAATGGCGTGAGATGGATATGCAGTCCTTCACCTGGACGCCGTATCTCAATCATGAATGGGATGAGCCTTATCCGCACAGTACGGAAATGAAACGTTTGCAGGAGCTTGCCAAACGTATCAGTGAAGTACCGGAAGGAATTGAGATTCATCCTCGTGTGGCTAAAGTTTATTCTGACCGTGCCGAAATGGCCGCTGGCAATAAACCGTTCGACTGGGGCGGCGCAGAAACACTGGCTTACGCCACGTTGGTCGATGAAGGTATTCCGATTCGTTTATCTGGTGAGGACAGCGGTCGCGGTACGTTCTTCCATCGTCATGCCGTCGTTCATAACCAGAAAAATGGCTCCAGCTACACACCGTTGAACCATGTACATAACGGGCAGGGCGAGTTCAATGTGTGGGATTCCGTACTATCCGAAGAAGCGATACTTGCGTTTGAATACGGCTATGCGACCGCAGAACCGCGCACGCTGACTATCTGGGAAGCGCAGTTTGGTGATTTTGCCAACGGTGCGCAGGTAGTGATCGATCAGTTCATCAGCTCCGGTGAGCAGAAGTGGGGCCGGATGTGTGGTCTGGTCATGCTGTTGCCACATGGTTATGAAGGGCAGGGGCCAGAGCACTCGTCCGCCAGACTTGAACGCTATTTGCAACTGTGCGCTGAGCAAAATATGCAGGTCTGTATTCCGTCAACACCGGCGCAGGTTTATCACATGCTCCGCCGTCAGGCGCTGCGCGGTATGCGCCGTCCGCTGGTGGTCATGTCGCCGAAATCCCTGTTGCGCCATCCGCTGGCGATCTCTTCACTGGATGAACTGGCAAATGGTTCCTTCCAGCCAGCGATTGGTGAAGTAGAAGAATTAGATCCGGCAGCCGTGAAGCGTGTCGTGCTTTGTTCCGGTAAGGTCTACTATGATTTGCTGGAACAGCGCCGCAAGAACGAGCAAAAAGATGTCGCAATCGTCCGTATCGAACAGCTTTATCCGTTCCCGCATCAAGCTGTTCAAGCGGCACTGGAACCTTTTTCCCAGGTTCATGATTTCGTATGGTGTCAGGAAGAGCCGCTGAATCAGGGAGCCTGGTATTGTAGTCAGCACCATCTCCGTGAAGTAATTCCGTTTGGATCTTCTTTACGTTACGCAGGACGCCCGGCGTCTGCATCACCCGCCGTTGGCTATATGTCCGTACACCAGAAACAACAGAAAGATCTGGTCGATGACGCGCTGAACGTTGATTAAATAAAAGGATAGATAATGAGTAGCGTAGATATTCTTGTACCCGACCTGCCTGAATCTGTAGCTGACGCCACCGTTGCTACCTGGCGTAAAAAGCCCGGCGATAGCGTTCAGCGTGATGAAGTATTGGTTGAAATTGAAACTGACAAAGTGGTGCTGGAAGTTCCAGCCTCTGAAGCCGGTATTCTGGATGCCGTGCTGGAAGACGAAGGCGCGACCGTCATGTCTCGCCAACTGCTGGGCCGTATTCGCCGTGGCGATAGCTCCGGTAAAGAAACTGGCGAGAAATCGCAGAGTAAAGAATCGACACCGGCACAGCGTCATACGGCTGGTCTGGAAGAAGAGAACAGCGACGCGCTCAGCCCGGCAATTCGCCGTCTGATTGCCGAGCACGATCTCGATGCGTCGGCTATCAAAGGCAGCGGTGTCGGTGGTCGAATTACCCGTGAAGACGTGGATAAGCATTTAGCTGCCCAGAAGAAAGATTCTGGTAAAGCAACGAAGCCTGAAGCTCCGGCGGCTTCTCCTGCACCAGCTCTGGGTGCGCGCAGCGAAAAACGCGTACCGATGACACGCCTGCGTAAGCGCGTTGCAGAACGTCTGCTGGAAGCGAAAAACAGCACGGCAATGTTGACTACGTTTAATGAAATCAACATGCAGCCGATCATGGACCTGCGCAAGCAATACGGCGAAGCCTTTGAGAAGCGTCACGGTGTACGTTTGGGCTTCATGTCCTTCTACATCAAAGCCGTCGTTGAAGCGCTGAAGCGTTACCCTGAAGTGAATGCTTCTATTGATGGCGAAGATGTGGTTTACCACAACTATTTCGATGTCAGCATTGCGGTTTCTACCCCGCGTGGTCTGGTTACGCCAGTACTGCGTGATGTGGATGCGTTGGGCATGGCCGACATCGAGAAGCGTATCAAAGAGCTGGCCGTGAAAGGCCGTGACGGCAAACTGACGGTTGAAGAATTGCTGGGTGGTAACTTCACGATTACCAACGGCGGTGTTTTCGGTTCTCTGATGTCCACCCCGATCATCAACCCGCCGCAGAGTGCGATTCTGGGTATGCACGCCATTAAAGATCGTCCAATGGCGGTTGATGGCCAGGTAGTTATTCTGCCGATGATGTATCTGGCGCTGTCTTACGATCACCGCTTGGTCGATGGTCGTGAATCCGTTGGCTTCCTCGTGACGGTGAAAGAGATGCTGGAAGATCCAGCGCGTCTGCTGTTGGACGTGTAGTCCGACAGGTAGCCTTTTGGGCGGATAATCCTGACGGTTTCCGCCCGAAATACAGATTAAGTGCTATGCAGGCCGTTTTTTCTCAACGGCGTTATCCAAATATATCAGAGAGTTTATGGCGTTTTTCTCTACCGAAAGATTCGGTGATGAAAAATCGTCTGCCGACTTATCTCCAAACCTAAATGGATAGAACATCATGAATTTACACGAGTATCAGGCAAAACAACTCTTTGCTCGATATGGTTTACCGGCACCGACCGGCTATGCCTGTACTACACCGCGTGAAGCAGAAGAAGCCGCATCTAAGATTGGCTCGGGTCCGTGGGTCGTAAAATGTCAGGTTCACGCTGGTGGTCGCGGTAAAGCAGGCGGCGTTAAAGTGGTCAGCAACAAAGAAGACATTCGCGCTTTTGCTGAAAACTGGCTGGGTAAAAAACTCGTTACTTATCAAACTGACGCGCAGGGCCAACCGGTTCATCAGATTCTGGTTGAAGCGGCAACGGATATCGACAAAGAGCTTTATCTGGGCGCTGTTGTTGACCGTGGTACGCGTCGTGTCGTGTTCATGGCGTCCACTGAAGGTGGCGTAGAAATTGAAAAAGTTGCGGAAGAGACGCCGGAACTGATCCATAAAGCGGCCATCGATCCACTGGTAGGCCCACAGCCTTATCAGGGCCGTGAGCTGGCTTTCAAATTGGGTCTGAGCGGCAAGCAAGTTGCTCAGTTCACCAAAATTTTCATGGGTCTGGCAACGCTGTTCCTTGAGCGTGACCTGGCGCTGGTAGAAATCAACCCATTGGTTATCACTAAGCAGGGCGATCTGATCTGTCTGGATGGCAAACTGGGCGCGGACGGCAATGCACTATTCCGTCAGCCTGAGCTGCGTGAAATGCGTGACCCAAGCCAGGAGGATTCCCGTGAAGCACATGCGGCACAGTGGGAACTGAACTATGTTGCGCTGGACGGCAACATTGGCTGTATGGTGAACGGTGCGGGTCTGGCGATGGGTACCATGGACATCGTGAAACTGCACGGCGGTTCGCCTGCTAACTTCCTCGATGTTGGCGGTGGCGCGACGAAAGAACGTGTGACTGAAGCATTCAAAATTATCCTGTCTGACGACAAGGTAAAAGCCGTCTTTGTTAACATCTTTGGTGGCATCGTACGTTGCGATTTGATCGCTGACGGCATCATCGGCGCGGTAGCCGAAGTGGGCGTTAGCGTGCCGGTTGTGGTACGTCTTGAAGGAAATAATGCGGAACTGGGTGCCAAGAAACTGGCGGATAGCGGCCTGAATATTATTGCTGCGACCAGCCTGACGGGTGCAGCTCAGCAGGTTGTTGCAGCAGCGGGAGATAAATAATGTCCATTCTGATTAATAAAAATACCAAGGTTATCTGTCAGGGTTTTACTGGTAGTCAGGGGACATTCCACTCTGAGCAAGCACTTGCTTACGGTACGCAAATGGTCGGTGGTGTGACGCCAGGTAAAGGCGGCACGGAACATCTGGGTCTGCCCGTATTTAATACGGTGCGTGAGGCGGTAGAAGCGACGGGCGCAACGGCATCCGTTATCTACGTTCCGGCACCGTTCTGTAAAGACTCCATTCTGGAAGCTATTGACGCAGGTATCGAGCTGATCATCTGTATCACCGAAGGTATCCCGACGCTGGATATGCTGACGGTGAAAGTGAAACTCGACCAGAGCGGCGTGCGGATGATCGGCCCGAACTGCCCAGGTGTGATCACACCGGGCGAATGTAAGATCGGTATTATGCCGGGCCATATTCACCTGCCGGGTAAAGTGGGCATCGTTTCTCGTTCTGGTACCCTGACGTATGAAGCCGTGAAGCAAACGACCGATGCGGGTCTGGGTCAGTCCAGCTGTGTGGGTATCGGCGGCGACCCGATCCCAGGTTCTAACTTCATCGATATTCTGAAGCTGTTTGAGCAGGATCCGCAGACGGAAGCCATCGTGATGATCGGTGAAATCGGCGGTACGGCGGAAGAAGAAGCGGCTGCCTACATTAAAGAGCACGTGACGAAACCGGTTGTCGGCTACATTGCGGGTGTGACGGCACCGAAAGGTAAGCGTATGGGCCACGCTGGCGCCATCATCGCCGGTGGTAAAGGCACCGCTGACGATAAATTTGCAGCGTTAGAAGCGGCGGGTGTTAAAACCGTTCGCAGCCTGGCGGATATCGGCGATGCAGTAAAATCAATATTAACACGTTAATCGGTTATTCGATTAAACACGCTAGCCACCTTCGGGTGGCTTTTTTATGAAAAATAAGATGGCATTCAAGAGGATAAAATAAGAGAAAGTAGCGTTAATATTCGCAACAATTCGGAAACAATAAATAAACGAAAGGATAAGTAATAAAATAAGAAAAATCATACAGAAAACAGAATAAAGAAAATGCGCTTTATTGTATGTGGATAATCGATAACGGAAAGTGAAGATTATATTGCTGAATTAATTTTAATTAAACCTAAAAGTCACATTGCATTAACAATGAGCGCAATAAAGAAATTAATGCAACGCACCAATCACGAGAAAAGCGTTAAATTGTTTTAGATCAAAAAACGCCTCTGGATATAATTTCTGAAATAGGCTTAAATTGCGCGAGGTCAATTATCGTCTTCCGCGTTATTTAGTGGAAAAGTTGATTTGAAGCCAAAAACCTAGTCTGGGTCACGTAAAAACCTATTTATTGTAGGGGATTACAGGCGTAATATACGGCTACCTCCTTACGGGGTACGCTATTTGTAATACTTGTGATTTATCTTGAGCTTGCTGTCAGGGCGTCACAGTGTGACTGCCTTGGTGAACGGTATTTTTAGCGTTTTTTACAGCCTGTGTTAAAGCAATTCTTGTTGTGTTCTTTTTGGGTGTCATGGCCGGATGTTTGGCAGCTTGTCAGCGTTTGCAAGCTAATCCCTTCCTGCGAGGAGCAAGGAGTCAAAATGTTTGATGTAGTCGAACTGTCACGTTTACAGTTTGCCTTAACCGCAATGTACCATTTTCTATTCGTACCATTAACGCTGGGGATGGCGTTTTTGCTGGCGATTATGGAAACGGTATATGTGCTGTCCGGCAAACAAATCTATAAAGATATGACCAAATTCTGGGGCAAGTTATTCGCAATTAACTTCGCTCTGGGGGTCGCTACCGGATTGACCATGGAGTTTCAATTCGGGACCAACTGGTCATATTTCTCTCACTACGTCGGGGATATTTTCGGCGCACCGCTGGCGATTGAAGGCCTGATGGCATTCTTCCTGGAATCGACCTTTGTTGGCTTATTCTTCTTCGGTTGGGACCGTCTAGGAAAAGTGCAGCATATGGCCGTAACCTGGTTGGTTGCTCTGGGCTCTAACTTCTCTGCACTGTGGATTCTGGTCGCCAATGGCTGGATGCAAAATCCTATCGCATCGGATTTCAACTTCGAAACCATGCGTATGGAAATGGTGAGTTTCGCCGATCTGGTACTGAATCCGGTTGCGCAGGTGAAATTCGTTCACACAGTGGCAGCAGGTTACTGTACTGGCGCGATGTTCATTCTGGGCATCAGTTCCTACTATCTGCTGAAAGGCCGCGACATTGCCTTTGCTAAGCGTTCATTCGCCATTGCAGCAAGCTTCGGTCTGGCTTCTGTGCTGTCCGTTATCGTACTGGGTGATGAATCCGGTTATGAAATGGGTGACGTGCAGAAAACCAAACTGGCAGCGATTGAAGCCGAATGGGAAACTCAGCCCGCTCCGGCATCCTTTACGCTGATCGGCATCCCGAACCAGGACACGATGGAAAATAACTATGCCATCAAGATTCCTTACGCTCTGGGGATAATTGCCACTCGTTCGACTGACAAAGAAGTCACCGGTCTGAAAGAGCTGATGGCGATGCATGAAGTGCGTATTCGTAATGGTATGCAGGCTTACCATTTGTTGGAAGAATTACGTGCAGGCAACACCGACCCAGCGGTTAAAGCAGCATTCGATCAGTCTAAGCAAGATCTGGGCTATGGCCTGTTGCTGAAACGCTATACGCCGAAAGTCTCTGATGCGACAGAAACGCAGATTAAGCAGGCGGTTAAAGATTCTATTCCACGCGTTGCACCGCTGTATTTCTCATTCCGTATCATGGTGGGTTGCGGCATTCTGATGCTGTTGATCATCGGCCTGTCTTTCTGGACCGTCCTGCGTGGCAAAATTGGTCAGAAACGCTGGCTGCACCGGATCGCGCTGTATGGTATTCCGCTGCCGTGGATTGCTATCGAAGCTGGCTGGTTTGTCGCTGAATATGGCCGCCAACCTTGGGCCATCGGTGAAATACTGCCAACGGCCGTCGCGACGTCATCACTGACCGCAGGGGATATCCTGTTCTCAATGGCGCTGATCTGTGGTCTGTATACGCTCTTCCTGGTTGCAGAAATGTATCTGATGTTCAAATACGCACGTTTGGGGCCGAGCAGCCTGAGAACGGGGCGCTACCATTTTGAACAACCTATAGCAGCTGCGCAGGAAGCACGGTAAACAGGAGTCCACTATGTTTGAATATGAAGTCTTACGTTTTATCTGGTGGCTGTTGATCGGTATTTTGCTGATTGGCTTCGCCATCACTGATGGTTTTGACATGGGTGTGGGCATTCTGGTTCGTCTGATGGGACGTGGGGATACTGAGCGTCGTGTCATGATTAACAGTATTGCTCCGCACTGGGACGGTAACCAGGTATGGTTGATCACCGCAGGTGGTGCGCTGTTTGCTGCCTGGCCGATGGTTTACGCTGCCGCGTTCTCCGGTTTCTACATTGCCATGATTCTGGTGCTGGCCTCGTTGTTCTTCCGTCCTGTCGGCTTCGATTACCGTTCAAAAATCGAAGATCCGCGCTGGCGTGGAATGTGGGACTGGGGCATCTTCATTGGTAGCTTTGTCCCGCCGGTTGTCATTGGTGTAGCGTTTGGCAACCTGTTGCAGGGGGTGCCGTTCCACGTCGATGAGTATCTGCGTCTGTACTACACCGGAAACTTCTTCCAACTGTTGAACCCGTTTGGCTTGCTGGCTGGTGTAGTGAGTCTGACAATGATTCTTGCTCAGGGGGCAACTTACCTGATGATGCGGACCACTGGCGACCTGCACGTGCGTTCCAAATCTGCCGCGCAGATTTCTGCATTGGTCATGATGGTGGCGTTTGCTCTGGCTGGCGTATGGGTGATTTACGGTATTGATGGTTATGTGGTGACCTCTGCGATTAACACGGCGGCTGAGTCTAATCCACTGCGTAAAGAAGTTGTTCAGCAGGCGGGTGCCTGGTTGGTTAACTTCAACAACCATCCGGTATTGTGGGCTATCCCCGTGCTGGGCGTGGTGTTACCTGTGTTGACGACCCTCATGGCGCGCGCAGAGAAAGGGGCATGGGCATTCTTGTTCTCTTCTCTGACTATCGCTTGTGTGATTCTGACTGCTGGGATCGCTATGTTCCCGTTCATCATGCCGTCAGTAACGATGCCTAACGTCAGCTTGACGGTATGGGATGCGACATCGAGCCTGCTGACGCTGAAAGTGATGACAGTGGTTGCGATTATATTCGTTCCTATCGTGCTTTCTTATACCGCATGGTGTTACTACAAGATGTTCGGTCGCATTACCAAAGAGCAGATTGAGCAAAACACTCACTCTATGTACTAAGTAAGGAGCTAAATTTATGTGGTATTTTGCCTGGATACTCGGAACGCTTCTTGCTTGCTCACTGGGGATCATTACGGCCCTGGCTATTGAGCAGAGTGAGGCAAGCAAAGCGGCTGAAGAAGATAAGCAATGAGTGATCTGGTCGATAAACTCTATCGCCTGATGGATAAGAGCCCGATAAGGGCTCTTTCCCTTATCATGGCGTTACTACTGGCTGGCTGTGTATTCTGGGATCCGACGCGCTTTGCGGCGCGTACCAGTGAACTCGCGGTTTGGCAGGGGCTGCTATTGATTTGGGCGGTTTGCGCTGGCGTTGTTCATGGCGTCGGTTTCCGTCCACATCGTCTGCTCTGGCGAGCGTTTTTCGCACCACTTCCCGCCTTTGTGATCCTGTGCGCAGGATTGTACTATTTCTTCGGTTAAAATAGCTTCCTATTCCATTTCGTTATGGGTTGCTTGCAGCCCATAATTATTTTCTTTCCGCTGTCACAATCCATTCCAAACCTCATTTCTCTTGCGTATAGTAGCGAGGTTTAATGCATTACTGGGATGTAGAGTGAGTCATTCATTGTTTCGCTGGCCAGTTCGAGTCTACTTTGAAGACACTGATGCAGGTGGCGTTGTCTACCATGCGCGCTATGTTGCCTTTTATGAAAGGGCAAGGACTGAGGCGTTACGTGAGAGCAATTTTCACCAGCAAGCTTTGTTAAGCGAGCATGTCGCGTTTGCTGTTCGTCGGATGACGGTGGAGTATCTTGCTCCTGCTCGCCTTGACGACATGCTGGAAGTGCAAAGCGAGATTATCTCGCTGCGTGGTGCTTCTATGACTTTCGCACAGCGTATTCTCAATGCTCACGGTACCCTGCTAAGCCATGCTGAAGTTTTGATCGCATGCATCGATCCACATCAAATGAAGCCGATTGCGCTTCCTAAGTCTTTTGTCGCGGAGTTCAAGCAGTGACTGACATGAACGTTTTTGATTTGTTCCTGAAGGCAAGCCTTCTGGTCAAACTAATCATGCTGATTTTAATCTGTTTTTCTATCGCTTCCTGGGCGATCATTATTCAGCGTACTCGAATTTTGAATGCGGCGACGCGTGAGGCTGAAGCGTTCGAGGACAAATTTTGGTCGGGCATCGAATTGTCGCGTCTTTATCAGGAAAGCCAGAGTCGTCGCGATAGCCTGACGGGCACTGAACAAATCTTCCATTCAGGTTTCAAAGAATTTGCGCGGCTGCATCGTGCTAACAGCCATGCGCCGGAAGCCGTAGTGGAAGGGGCGTCCCGTGCAATGCGTATTTCAATGAATCGTGAATTGGAAACGCTGGAAACGCATATTCCCTTTTTGGGAACCGTGGGTTCTATCAGCCCGTATATCGGCCTGTTCGGTACCGTTTGGGGAATTATGCACGCTTTCATCGCGCTGGGCGCCGTGAAGCAGGCAACCTTGCAAATGGTTGCGCCTGGTATTGCCGAAGCTTTGATTGCAACGGCAATCGGCCTGTTTGCTGCGATTCCTGCGGTCATGGCGTACAACCGCCTGAGCCAGCGGGTAGGCAAACTTGAGCAGAATTACGACAACTTTACCGAAGAGTTCATCGCGATCCTGCACCGTCAGGCGTTCTCCAGCGACAACAGCAAGTAATCAGGGGGGATCATGGCACGAGTACGCAGAGGTCGTCGTGAGCTGAAATCCGAGATCAACATTGTCCCGTTACTGGACGTGCTGTTGGTGCTGTTGCTGATTTTTATGGCGACAGCGCCGATTATTACGCAGAGCGTCGAGGTGGATCTGCCTGATGCGACCGACTCAAAAACGGTCTCCAGTAACGACAATCCACCCGTGATCGTAGAGGTTTCAGGCATAGGACAATATAGCCTGGTTGTTGAACAAAACCGTATGGAACAGCTTCCGGCAGAGCAGGTGGTTGCAGAAGCACAATCACGACTGGCAACCAACCCCAAGACGGTCTTTTTGATTGGTGGTGCGAAGGATGTTCCTTATGATGAGATCATTAAAGCGTTGAATTTGTTGCATCAGGCTGGCGTAAAATCCGTTGGTTTGATGACGCAACCGATTTAAATGAGCGCATCACGGTAATGATCGTTAAGCCTATTTCTGGCAACACTGTTTTTGGGAATCGCTTGTGCTAAAGGCAAACGAACAAAACGATAAGCTGAAACGCGCCGTTATTATCTCGGCTGTTTTGCACATCATACTGATTGCTTTGCTGCTCTGGAGTTCGTCGACGCAAACGATGGATGCCAGCGGGGGCGGCGGAGGCTCGTCAATTGATGCAGTGATGGTCGATCCGAGCGCGGTGGTAGAGCAGTATAATCGGCAGCAGCAGCAGCAGACGGATGCGAAACGTTCTGAACAGCTGCGTCAAAAGCAGGCTGCGCAGCAGGCTGAAGAGCTCCAACAGAAACAAGCTGCTGAGCAACAACGCCTGAAAGAGCTGGAAAAAGAGCGTCTGCAAGCGCAGGAAGAGGCGAAAAAGCAGGCTCAGGAGCAGGCTGAGCAGCGTAAGCAGTCTGAAGCGTCGGCTCAGCAGGCAAAAGAACAACAGAAGCAAGCCGAAGCCGCTGCTGCGAAAGCGAAGGCCGAAGCTGAACAACAGGCAAAAGCTGCGGCAGACGCTAAGAAGAAAGCGGAAGACGAAGCGAAGAAACAAGCGGCTGCGGCCGCTGCGGCTAAGAAACAGGCGGAAGAAGAGGCCAAGGAAAAAGCCGCCGAAGCTGCTAAACAGAAGGCTGCTGAAACCGCCAAAGCTGAAGCAGCAAAGGCAGCCGCAGAGGCTGAACAGGCTAAACAAAAAGCAGCAGCCGAGGCGGCTAAGCAAAAAGCTGATGCTGAAGCAGCGAAAAAAGCAGAAGCGGCCGCAGCGGCCAAGAAAGCGGCTGATGAGAAAAAGAAAGCGGCAGCAGAAGCCGCTAAGCAGGAAAGCGCCGTTGATGATTTACTGGGCGGGCTGGCTTCATCGAAAAATGCGCCGAAATCTGGCGGAGGAGCACCTGCGGGAACCGGTAACAATAAAAAGAGCGGTGCATCAGGTGCGGCGCTCGACAGTTATGGTGGTCAGGTTCGCTCAGCCATTCAGAGCAAGTTTTATGATTGGCAGCTTTACAAAGGGCGCACCTGTACATTACGGATTAAGCTGGCGCCAGATGGTTTGCTGATTGATGTCACGGCAGAAGGTGGCGATCCGGCGTTGTGCCAGGCAGCTATCGCGGCTGCCAAACAGGCTAAAATACCGAAGCCACCAAGTACGGATGTTTATGAGGCTTTCAAAAATGCGCCGATAGATTTTAAACCGCAGTAACCGGGCTGTTTACCCAATAGATTTAAGATTATTACGATGGTAAATAAACCAGGTTATGTAGTTTTGTTGACATTGGTTTGTTTTTGTTAAAATTCTGCTAATTTATCGTAGACTTCGCGTCTGGATAAGGGAGATGAGATGAAGCAAGTACTGAAAGTTGCAGTAAGCTTTTTAATCCTGTGGGCAGCGGCGCTGCACGCGGAAGTACGTATAGAGATTACCCAAGGGGTAGACTCTGCACGTCCTATCGGCGTGGTTCCGTTCAAATGGGCCGGGCCGGGTGCTGCGCCTGAAGACGTAGGCGGCATCGTAGGTGCTGATTTGCGTAACAGTGGTAAATTCAACCCGATCGATGCAAACCGTATGCCACAGCAACCTGCAACGGCATCTGAAGTGACGCCTGCGGCATGGACGGCGTTGGGCATTGATGCCGTTGTTGTTGGTCAGGTTCAACCGAGTGCTGATGGTAGCTATTTGGTTTCTTACCAGCTTGTCGATACGTCGGGTAATCCTGGGAACGTACTGGCTCAGAACCAGTTCAAAGTGACTAAACAGTGGTTGCGCTATGCTGCGCACACGGCCAGTGATGAAGTGTTTGAAAAACTGAGTGGTATTAAAGGTGCTTTCCGTACCCGTATCGCTTACGTCGTGCAGACCAACGGTGGTCAGTTCCCTTATGAACTGCGCGTTGCCGACTACGACGGTTATAACCAGTTTGTGGTTCACCGCTCACCACAGCCGCTGATGTCTCCAGCCTGGTCCGCAGACGGCAGCAAACTCGCTTATGTGACATTTGAAAGCGGCCGTTCAGCATTGGTTATCCAAACGCTGGCAAATGGCGCGATCCGTCAGGTTGCGTCTTTCCCTCGTCACAACGGTGCGCCTTCTTTCTCTCCTGATGGCAGCAAACTGGCGTTTGCTCTGTCTAAGAGTGGTAGCCTGAACCTGTATGTGATGAATCTGGGATCGGGGCAAATCAGTCAGGTGACTGATGGCCGCAGCAATAACACGGAACCAACCTGGTTCCCTGACAGCCAGACCTTGGCCTATACTTCAGACCAGGCTGGTCGTCCTCAGGTTTACAAAGTTAATGCTAACGGCGGTGCTCCACAGCGTGTGACCTGGGAAGGTTCTCAGAATCAGGACTCTGATGTGAGCGCCGACGGGAAATTTTTGGTAACGGTGAGTTCTAATGGTGGGGCTCAGCATATTTCCAAACTGGATCTGGTAACGGGTGCCGTACAAGTGTTAACGGACACGTTCCTGGACGAAACGCCAAGTATCGCACCTAATGGCACGATGGTGATCTACAGCTCCAAACAAGGGCTGGGTTCAGTGCTACAGCTGGTTTCGACAGATGGACGTTTCAAAGCGCGTCTTCCGGCTACTGATGGACAGGTTAAATTCCCTGCCTGGTCGCCGTATCTATAAGTACAGATATGTACAATAAACTCGTCAAAGGACATAAGAAATGCAATTCAATAAAGTGCTGAAAGGCCTGATGTTGGCTCTGCCGGTACTGGCAGTGGCCGCTTGTAGTTCCAACAAGAATGCGGACAATGACCAATCTTCCATGGGTGCTGCTGGCAACAACGGCATGATGGACGGCGGTAACACGTCTTCTTCTGAGCAAGCTCGTTTGCAGATGCAAGAATTACAGCGCAACAACATCGTTTACTTCGGTCTGGACAAGTACGATGTGAGCTCTGAATTCGCTCAGATGCTGGACGCACACGCTGCATTCCTGCGTAGCAACCCGTCTTACAAAGTGACTATCGAAGGTCACGCGGACGAACGCGGTACGCCAGAATACAACATCGCTCTGGGTGAGCGTCGTGCCAACGCGGTACAAATGTACCTGCAAGGTAAAGGCGTTTCTTCCGATCAGATCTCTATCGTTTCTTACGGTAAAGAGAAACCCGCTGTTCTCGGTCATGACGAAGCGGCTTATGCCAAAAACCGTCGTGCCGTTCTGGTATATTAAGAGAATCGCATGAGCAGTAACTTCAGACGTCACCTGTTGGGTCTGTCGTTACTGGTTGGCGTAGCGGTCCCTTGGGCCGCTACTGCCCAAGCGCCAATCAGTAATGTCGGCTCAGGCTCGGTCGAAGACCGTGTCACTCAATTGGAGCGTATTTCTAACGCTCACAGTCAGCTTTTAACCCAACTTCAACAGCAGCTCTCTGATAATCAACGTGACATTGACAGCCTCCGTGGGCAGATTCAGGAAAGTCAGTATCAGTTGAATCAGGTTGTTGAACGGCAGAAACAGATCTATCAGCAGATTGATGGATTAAGTTCGCAATCATCTTCTACATCGACGGCAGGTGGCACATCTGCCGCTGCTGCGGGTACTGACACCGGTGCTGCCAATACGGCGGCACCGGCCAGTACGGGTGATGCCAATAGTGATTACAATGCCGCAGCCGCACTCGTACTGGAGAAAAAACAGTACGATCAGGCTATCAGCGCATTTCAGGCATTCGTCAAGAAATACCCCGATTCAACCTATCAACCTAATGCTAACTATTGGCTTGGTCAGTTGAATTACAACAAAGGGAAAAAGGACGATGCGGCGTACTATTTCGCCAATGTTGTCAAAAATTATCCCAAGTCACCAAAAAGTTCCGAAGCCTTGCTGAAGGTTGGGGTGATCATGCAGGAAAAAGGTCAGGCTGATAAAGCTAAAGCCGTTTACCAGCAAGTTGTAAAAATGTATCCCAATACGGAAAGTGCAAAGCAGGCGCAAAAGCGTTTAGCGGGATCGTAATACCGTATTAATTGGCACAAAAATTGCGCATCATGGGCGGTTTTTGTGCCTAAACGTCTTAAGAGTAAGCAATCAAACAGTTTTTTAAGAAAATAGGTTGCGCTGAAAATTTAAATCAGTAATATGTGCCGCCGTTGCCAAGGCAAACAGCAAAACGCTAAAGCAGCATGATATTGGGTCGTTAGCTCAGTCGGTAGAGCAGTTGACTTTTAATCAATTGGTCGCAGGTTCGAATCCTGCACGACCCACCAATTTCAAGTTTGATAGTTGATGTTGAATCGTGATGGATGAGAACCGAAAGGTTCGACAAAATCGGCAGTATCGATTTTGAACAACGCCAAGGCGTTGGCCCGAAGGGCGAGTAATCCTGCACGACCCACCAATTTCGAACGCAGTTGTAGTCTTGATAAGTATCAAAGCAGTTCCGCATTGCGGGTCGTTAGCTCAGTCGGTAGAGCAGTTGACTTTTAATCAATTGGTCGCAGGTTCGAATCCTGCACGACCCACCATTTCAGCAGTGGTATCCCTTCCTCGAATAAATTCATTTTAAGTAATATATCGCACGTGTCGTGTAGGTGAGACAAAACTATTGAAAATGGTTTTGAACAACGCTTGCGTTGGCCCTGTAAGGGTGAGTCTTAGAATAAGACGAATAACCTGCGCTCAGGTTCGAGCCGAGCGAAGCGAGACAGCAACGCGTTAGCGTTGACCCCGAAGGGGTGAGGCCGAAGGCCGAGTCATCCTGCACGACCCACCATTTCAGCAGTGGTATCCCTTCCTCGAATAAATTCACTTTAAGATGACTATCGCACGTGTCGTGCTGATGAGATAAAACCATTATCATTCCCTGCTCGTTAAGTCTTTGGAGTATATTAGGTCTTTGCCCTCTCTATGGACTATATAACCCGTCAGGAGCTGTTTTCTAATCCTATCGAGCAGGGGTGGAGTCATTGCCACAGGGAAGCGTGTATAGCCCTGTTTAGGAAGATATATGATTGGTCCGTTGATTAATGGTGCCGCTATCTTGATTGGTAGTGGTCTGGGCATTGCTTTACGTCGTTTTATCCCTCAACGTTTGCAGGATGGTCTGCCTCCCGCGTTTGCGATGGTATCGATTGCAATGGGTATCACGCTGGTTGTTAAAGTTCAGCAACTGCCAGCGGTGGCGCTGGCTATCGTGATTGGTGTTGCGTTAGGCGAACTGCTACGCATGGAATCCGGTGTCCAGTGGGCGGGTACGATGATTCAGAAAGGATTAAACCGCGTTCTGCCTGCACAGGAGCACCGCTTACCGCAGGATGTTTATACGCAGAATTTTACCGCGCTAATTGTTCTGTTTTGTGCCAGCGGTACAGGCGTGGTTGGGGCGTTGACGGAAGGGTTAACGGGTGATTACCAACTGCTTATTATTAAATCTGCTTTGGATATTTTCACCGCGCTGATTTTTTCCATCACGCTTGGTCTTGCAGTGATGTCGATAGCAATACCGCAGATGATTGTCCAGGCGCTGTTGTTTTTCTCCGCCAAATTGATTATGCCCTTTATGACCGAGGTCACGATGGGCGATTTTTCTGCCTGTGGCGGGATTATCATGATTGCAGTAGGGCTGAGGATTGCGCAGATCAAATCATTTGCGGTAGTTAACTTCCTGCCTGCTTTGGTTCTGGTTATTCCTATCTCTCTGTACTGGCATCGGTTCCTCGCCTAAAGCGCAGCGTCTGACGTTCGAAGGCATGTCGCCGCTAAAAATTTGTATAACTTCCTGATCGGTAAGCGGCATATTTTTGCTGCACACATAAATATGCTTTCCTTGCGGGCTGATGCTCTTGGCTAGCTCAATATAGCTGGCAAATTCTACCTGACTATGGCCGCCTTCATTCATCTCCATGGGATGGATGATGACGTTGTGTGAGTAAAACAAATCAACCAGTCGTTTAGCCGCTACCTTGCGCACAAGTCGATCCAATAGTTTCATCGCAGGAATCATCTGCCCGAGCAGTAAGCGCGTGGTGGTAAAAGGCACTTCTGGTTGCTCGGTCATCTCTTTTTTAGAGTCCACGTTTCTGACGGTCAAAGTATCGCGATATATTCTGATATAGAGACTGGCCATGCCATTTCTCTCCTTGTCTCTCTTCTGCTGATAATACCATCCACGCATCTCACATTATTATTTTAAGCATAGTAAACAAAATGGTCGATTTTATGGAAAAAACACCGCGACTTTGGGCAAGGTTTTCGGTATTTTGTTTAGGATAAAAAACTCCAATACTGGTAGTGAATCAGTATCAGGTGTTCCAACCCGAGTTTTCATCGTGGAAAACCATAATGAGCATTCTTTTTGATAGCAATGAGACCATTTATCCCTTTCCGCCGAAGCCGAGACCCTTATCGGTTGATGCAAAACAGCACTATCGTAGCAGGATAAAGGCGCTGCTGCGGGAAAGAAACGCTGTTATGGTCGCGCACTACTATACCGATCCTGAAATTCAGGCGCTGGCTGAAGAAACCGGTGGTTGTGTGGCAGACTCGCTGGAAATGGCCCGCTTCGGTAGCACCCATTCGGCATCGACGCTGTTGGTGGCGGGTGTTCGCTTTATGGGGGAAACGGCCAAAATACTTAACCCGGAGAAGACGATTCTGATGCCTACGCTGGAAGCAGAATGCTCGCTCGATCTCGGCTGCCCCGTCGATGAATTCAGCCGTTTTTGCGATGCGCATCCAGACCGAACGGTGGTGGTGTATGCCAATACCTCTGCGGCGGTAAAGGCGCGTGCGGATTGGGTGGTTACATCCAGCATTGCGGTGGAGCTGATCGAACATCTGGATAGCCTGGGAGAAAAGATTATCTGGGCTCCAGATCGCCACTTGGGAAGCTATGTACAAAAACAGACGCAGGCGGATGTACTGTGCTGGCAAGGCGCTTGCATTGTGCATGACGAGTTTAAAACGCAGGCGCTTCAGCGCATGAAGATTTTGCACCCCGATGCGGCAATTTTGGTTCATCCAGAGTCGCCACAGAGCGTGGTAGAGATGGCTGACGCGGTTGGGTCAACCAGCCAACTGATTCAAGCAGCAAAAACGCTGCCACAGCGTGAACTGATTGTGGCAACCGATCGCGGTATTTTCTACAAGATGCAGCAGGCCTGCCCAGAGAAAATATTGCTGGAAGCGCCGACAGCGGGTGAAGGGGCAACCTGCCGGAGTTGCGCCCACTGCCCGTGGATGGCGATGAATGGGCTGGAGGCGATTGCTAACGGTCTGGAACAAGGTGGCGATGCGCATGAGATACATGTTGATGCTGCTTTGCGGGAAGGTGCGCTAATCCCGCTAAACCGTATGCTGGATTTTGCTGCTTCGCTAAAATTGCGTGTGAAAGGGAATGCATGACGAGGGATTCAGGGCATTTTAATAGCGATTTCTAATAACTGAGACAGGGTGGTGAGATGGATTTTTTTAGTACCAGTAATATTTTAATTCATATCCCTTTGGGTGAAGGGGGATACGATCTTTCCTGGATTGAGGCGATTGGCACGCTATTTGGGTTGCTGTGTATCTGGTTAGCGAGCCAGGAAAAAACCATCAACTATCTGTTTGGTTTGATTAACGTCACGCTGTTTGCCGTGATCTTTTTCCAGATTCAGCTTTACGCTAGCCTGTTGCTGCAAATTTTCTTCTTTGCCGCCAATATTTATGGCTGGTACGCCTGGACGCGCAAGACGGATGCGCAAGAAGTGGAATTACGTATCCGTTGGCTACCGGTGCAGAAGCTCATTGGCTGGTCGGTAGCCTGTGTAGTCGCGATTGGCTTAATGACGTTCTACATCGATGCGGTATTTGCTGTGCTAACGCGTATTGCCGTTTCCGGCATGCAAGGGCTAGGGTTGGCGGTACAAATGCCGAACCTTCAGCCGGATGCATTCCCATTCTGGGATTCCACCATGATGGTGTTGTCGATTGTGGCGATGATCCTGATGACGCGCAAATACGTCGAGAACTGGCTGCTTTGGGTGGTGATTGATGTGATAAGCGTGGTGATTTTTGCTTATCAGGGCGTGTATGCGATGGCGGTAGAATACGCGATCCTGACGCTGATTGCCCTGAACGGCTCTTGGCTGTGGATTAAGAGCGCGAAGGAAAATCGCGTCAGCGCGGTTTCAAACGGCGTGTAATCCAAACTCAATGCTTGTGGTGATGGCCTTCTGCATCCCGCTTTTCACCATCATGAATAGCCGAATAATGGTTTTCCTGATGAAAAGAGCAGTGGTCATCATCACAGCGTTGATATTCCATCTGAATTGTCGCGTGTTCAATCTGGTAGTGCTTTAGTAAGTATGCCTGAATACGTCTTAGCAGCGCATCGTGATCGTGAGGCGGCACCACCTGTGCATGCAGCGTCATCATTGGTTTCTCGCCAACCTGCCATAAATGAACATGATGGATGTTCCTGACTTCGGGAATGTTCAGCGTCAGATCTTTCTGTAGTGCCTCAACGCTGAGCTGGCTCGGTGTGCCTTCTAATAGTTCGTGAATACTCTCTTTCAATAGTGCCCACGCGCTACGCAGCACCAGACACGACACCAAAATAGAGAGAATCGGGTCGATAGGCGTCCAGTTGGTATAAAGGATGATGACGGCGGCGACAATTGCGCCAACGGATCCTAACAGATCGCCCAGCACATGCAGGGCTGCCGCGCGGACGTTAATGTTTTTCTCTTCGCTACCATGGTGTAACAGCCAAAATGCCACCATGTTTGCGAGTAACCCAGCAATGGCGACAATCAGCATGGGGATGCCAGCTACGGGCTGAGGCGCATAGAAGCGTTGAATCGCCTCCCAGAAGATAAAGGCAGTAATCAGTATCAGCGTCAGCGCGTTCACAAAGGCGGCAAGGGTGGTGAGTCGCAGATAACCAAAGGTATGGCGCGCATTCGGTTTACGCTGCGCGAAACGCACGGCGACAAGTGCGACGAACAGCGCCGCGGCGTCGGTCAGCATATGACCCGCATCCGCGAGCAGCGCCAGGGAGCCGGACAGCAGGCCGCCAATGACTTCTGCCACCATAAACGTCGCGGTAATGATGAATGCGGCAAGCAGACGTTTACTGTTGCCTGTTTCCGTGTGGCTGTGGTTATGTGCCATAAATCACCCTGAGTTGTGTTTTTATTCCACTTTACTGAAACCCACAGAGAAAACCTATCCTGTGTCACCCAGCTGTCGGTGGGCTTTTTTCTGGTGAAAATAGGACGGATGCGGCATCTGAGAGCATTTGATCGCGTAAATCCCACTGATTTCAGCGTCCTGATAACACCAGCTTGACATATAATAATCAATCTTCAATATGAAACATCCCGTTTCTCAAGCTACCCGCACAGGCAGGATGGCGCGTATTGGATGGGGCTAACATACCGTTTCGGAACCGATGGATTTATTTATGAATTACCAAAATGATGATTTAAGAATTAAAGAGATTAATGAACTTTTGCCGCCGGTTGCTTTGCTAGAAAAGTTTCCAGCCACGGAGAAGGCCGCGGAAACGGTATCGTTCGCGCGTACAGCTATCCATAAAATTCTTAACGGCAATGACGACCGCCTGTTGGTGGTGATTGGTCCTTGCTCGATCCACGACACGAAAGCGGCGAAAGAGTATGCCGCGCGTCTGCTGACGCTGCGTAATGAGCTGAGTGGCGATCTGGAAGTGGTCATGCGGGTTTATTTTGAAAAACCGCGCACGACGATTGGCTGGAAAGGACTCATCAACGATCCGCAGATGGATAATAGTTTCCAGATCAACGATGGCCTGCGCATTGCGCGCCAGCTGCTGTTGGAAATTAACGATACCGGTTTACCGGCTGCGGGTGAATTCCTGGATATGATTACCCCGCAATACCTGGCGGATCTGATGAGCTGGGGCGCTATTGGCGCACGTACTACAGAATCTCAGGTACACCGTGAATTAGCGTCTGGCTTGTCATGTCCTGTTGGCTTTAAAAATGGCACCGACGGCACGATCAAGGTAGCGATTGATGCGATCAACGCCGCCAGTGCGCCGCACTGCTTCCTGTCTGTCACCAAATGGGGACATTCAGCTATCGTGAACACCAGCGGTAACAACGATTGCCACATCATTCTGCGCGGTGGTAAAACGCCGAATTACAGCGCTGAACACGTTAAAGACGTGAAGGTTGGCTTGGAAAAAGCGGGTCTGGCACCACAGGTTATGATCGATTTCAGCCATGCGAACAGCAGCAAACAGTTCAAAAAGCAGATGGATGTCTGTACTGATGTCTGTGGGCAGATCGCACAGGGCGAAAAAGCGATCATGGGTGTGATGGTGGAAAGCCATCTGGTTGAAGGCAACCAGAATCTGGAAAGTGGTGAGCCGCTGGTTTATGGCCGTAGCGTTACCGATGCCTGCATTGGCTGGGAAGACACAGAATCGCTGTTGCGCCAGTTGGCGTCTGCTGTACGCGAGCGCCGCAGCAAGTAACATCGAATGGCGTTGCATTTTCACGCCATAAAAAATGCTCTCTATGTTTTCTGCCTGCAATAGGGTGTGACAGATAGCGGACAATAAAAAACCCGGCGCAGGCCGGGTTTTTCAGTTCAAAGGTAAATTACTTCGCTTTACCCTGATTCGCTACTGCGGCAGCTTTTGCGGCGATTTCGTCCGCGTTGCCTAGGTAGTAACGTTTGATTGGCTTGAAGTTCTCGTCGAACTCATATACCAACGGCACGCCAGTTGGGATATTCAGTTCCAGAATTTCGTCTTCGCCCATGTTGTCCAGGTATTTCACCAGTGCACGCAGTGAGTTACCGTGAGCTGCGACGATGACGCGCTCACCGCTCTTGATACGTGGCAGGATGGTTTCGGTCCAGTAAGGCACAACACGTTCGATGGTCAGTGCCAGGCTTTCAGTCAGCGGCAGCTCTTTGTCGCTCAGAGCAGCGTAACGTGGATCGTGGCCTGGGAAACGTTCGTCATCACGCGTTAACTCTGGAGGTGTGATTGCGAAACCACGACGCCATTGTTTAACCTGCTCGTCACCGTATTTCTCAGCCGTTTCGGCTTTGTTCAGACCCTGTAACGCACCGTAGTGGCGTTCATTCAGTTTCCAGGATTTCTCAACTGGCAACCAGGCTTGATCCAGCTCGTCCAGCACGTTCCACAGTGTGTGAATGGCACGTTTCAGCACGGAGGTATACGCGAAATCAAAGGCAAAACCTTCGTCTTTCAGCAACTGACCTGCGGCTTTGGCTTCTGAACGACCCTTGTCGGACAGATCAACATCGTACCAGCCTGTGAAGCGGTTTTCGTTGTTCCACTGGCTCTCACCGTGTCTTACCAGTACTAGCTTAGTTACAGCCATAGCTAAACTCCTTCCTATCCTAAGATTTCTGTGATAACTGATTTCATTATAGGGGTGGAGAGCGGTTATCGGCAATCGATAGTCGATGGCAGGCGTGATTTATCCGCAGGTTATTTGCGTAAAATCACGCTCCGGCTTTATCGTTTCAGCAAACCGGAATCTCCCTTGTGCAATAACAGATAAACCGCTGGAATCACCAGCATCGACAGTAGCGGGGCACTAACCATGCCGCCTATCATCGGCGCGGCGATCCGCTGCATGATTTCGGAGCCGCTACCGCCTCCCCACATGATGGGAAGCAGCCCCGCCATAATCGTTGCCACGGTCATCATTTTCGGCCGTACGCGCAGAACCGCCCCTTCGTGGATCGCATCCATTAGCTGTTGACGCGAAAGCGCCTGACCCGGCACACGGTGCTTTTCTACCGCATGGTTGAGGTACAGCAGCATGATGACGCCAAATTCCGCCGACACACCTGCCAATGCAATAAAGCCTACCGCACCAGCTACAGAAAGATTATAGCCGAGGATATAAAGCAGCCAGACGCCGCCAATGAGCGCGAAGGGTAAGGTTGCCATAATCAGCAGTGCATCCTTGATGCGGTTGAAGGTGATATATAGCAACACAAAAATGATCAGCAGCGTAAAGGGCACGACAATTTTCATTTTCTCCGTAGCGCGCTCCAGATATTCAAACTGACCGGACCAGCTTAACGACACGCCTTCCGGTAGCGTGACCTGCTGGGCGACGGCCTGCTGCATGTCTTCAACAGCGGATTTCAAATCACGGCCGCGCAGGTCGACATAAATCCAGTCCGATAGTCGACTATTTTCGCTTTTCAGCATGGGCGGCCCTTCGCTGACGCGAACATCGGCCAGTTCTGCCAGTGTGACTCTGCTGCCATTGGCTGTCACGATGGGCAGGTCGCGCAATTTTTGCAGCGAATCGCGTAATTCACGCGGGTAGCGGATGTTAATGGGATAACGCTGACGGCCTTCAATGGTTTCGCCGATGTTTTGCCCGCCGATCAGCGTAGCGACCACCGACTGAAGTTCCTCGACGGACACGCCGTAGCGTGCGGCACGCTGGCGGTCGATATCAATATCGATATAGCGCCCGCCCGCCAGCCGTTCCGCCAGCGCAGACGTCACGCCCGGAACTTGTTTTACCACCTGTTCGATTTGCGCGGCGGTACGTTCTATATCTTCCAGATTGTTGCCGTTAACCTTAATGCCCACCGGACTTTTGATACCGGTTGCCAGCATATCCAGACGGTTGCGGATAGGAGGCACCCACACGTTGGCGATACCCGGCAGGTTGACGGTACGATCCAATTCGGCAACCAGCTTGTCCATGGTTATGCCATCACGCCATTGATCGCGTGGTTTCAGCCTAATCGTGCTTTCCAGCATGGTCAGCGGCGCAGGATCAGTCGCCGTGTCGGCACGGCCCGCTTTGCCGAAAACCGACTCGACTTCGGGTACTGTTTTAATCAATCGGTCAGTTTGTTGCAGCAGTCGGCCCGCTTCCCGTGCGGAAATACCGGGCAGGGTAGAGGGCATATACAGCAAGTCGCCCTCATCCAGCGGTGGCATAAATTCGCTTCCCAAACGGCTGAGTGGAAATAGTGTCAGTAGCAATAGCAGGCCGGAAACCAGCAGCGTGGTCTTCGGGTAGCTCAGTACTTTTTGCAGTACGGGATGATAGAGCGCGATCAGCCAGCGGTTAATCGGGTTTGCCTGCTCGTCCGGTATCTTGCCGCGAACGAAATATCCCATTAATACCGGCACCAAAGTAATCCCTAATCCTGCGGCGACGGCCATGGCATACGTTTTGGTAAAGGCCAGCGGTGAAAACATGCGGCCTTCCTGCGCTTCCAGTGAGAACACTGGCACAAACGACAGCGTAATGATTAGCAGACTGCAAAACAGCGCGGGGCCCACTTCTACTGCCGCCCGTTCTGCCAACTGCCACCACTCGTTATTCTGCGGCTGTTTCCCTGGGTTTTCATGCCGCCACTGTTCAATGACTTTATGCATGTTCTCTATCATCACGATGGCAGCATCCACCATGGCACCGATGGCAATCGCGATACCGCCTAGCGACATGATGTTCGCGTTCACCCCCTGATAACGCATGATGATAAACGCCCCCAGAATCCCCAGCGGCAGGCTGATAATGGCCACCAGCGCTGAACGGAAGTGAAACAAAAACAGGGCGCAAATGATCGCGACGACGACAAACTCCTCCAGTAGTTTGAAGCTAAGCGTGTCGATGGCGTGTTCAATCAGCTGTGAGCGATCGTAGGTTGGCACGATCTCTACGCCTGCGGGCAGGCTTTTTTGTATTTCCTGTAACCGTGCTTTGACGGCATGCAGTGTATTCAGCGCGTTTTTTCCATAGCGCATAACGATGATGCCGCCCGCCACTTCGCCTTCGCCATTCAGTTCGGCGATGCCGCGCCGCATCTCCGGGCCTTCTCTGAGCGTGGCCACATCCTGCAATAGCACAGGAATACCGTTACGGGTAGTAATCACCACGTTATTAAAGTCTTGTGCCGTTTTCAGGTAGCCGGTGGTGCGTACCATATACTCTGCTTCACCCAACTCCAGCACCGAGCCGCCATTTTCCTGATTAGCCGCCTGAACGGCACTGACGATCTGCTGGTGGGTGATGCCCTGTGTCCGCATACGTTCTGGATCGACGACGATCTGATATTGTTTGACCATCCCCCCCACGCTGGCGACTTCTGCCACATCAGGCACCGTTTTCAACTCATATTTCAGCAGCCAGTCTTGAAAGCCGCGCAGGTCGGCCAGACTGTATTTTCCGCTGCGATCCACCAGCGCGTATTCGTAGATCCAGCCGACGCCGGTGGCGTCCGGGCCGAGCGAGGTTTTCGCATCAGCAGGCAAACTAGATTGCACCTGACTGAGATACTCCAGCACGCGGGATCG
This sequence comes from Pectobacterium betavasculorum, assembly GCF_000749845.1. GTDB lineage: Bacteria > Pseudomonadota > Gammaproteobacteria > Enterobacterales > Enterobacteriaceae > Pectobacterium > Pectobacterium betavasculorum. Next base: position 283,317 of record NZ_JQHM01000001.1, read on the forward strand.
CGCCCAGTAGGGATCGGTACCATCTTCAAACAGCACATAGACGTAGGCGTCGCCGAACATGGAGAAGCCCCGTACCGTTTTGGCACCGGGAACGGAAAGCATGGTGGTCGTCAGCGGGTAGGTCACCTGATTTTCCACCACCTGCGGTGCTTTCCCCGGATAGCTGACGCGAATGATGACCTGTACGTCAGACAAGTCGGGCAGAGCATCCAGCGGCGTTTTTTGCAGAGAAAGCAGGCCCCACGCTGCCATGAACAGCGCCGCCAGTAAAACCAGCAGGCGGTTTTTGAGCGACCAGCGAATCACGTAGGCAATCATGGGTGGCCTCCATGTCCGGCATGCGGATCGTCAGCGGGTAAAAAATGCAGAACGTGAATCCCGCTATCATCCATGTTGAACTGGAAATTGACGGTGCTGCCGATCCCCACACCCTGTGGCAGCCCTGACGATGGCAGCGCGAAATCCATCGTCATTGGCGACCAGTTGAGTGCCGGGACGGCTTCATGCTCAATGGTGACCTGATTGCCGTTTATCGCTTTGATCACTCCCTGGGTTTGATAACCAACGGGAGCGGCGGGCGTTGCCGATGTTGTTGGGGATATCGATGCATCAGCAGTAAATTGTGGCAGGGCGCTGCGCAGACTGGCTTCGGAGTCAATCAGGAATTGACCGGAGGTGACCACGCTGTCGCCTTCTTTCAGTCCATCAATGATTTCCACCCAATCGCCCAACGATGCGCCAGCGGTAACGTGGCGCGGAGTGAAATGGCCGCTGCCGTCGCTTAGTAAGACACGATTTTGGCTACCGCTGACCAACAAGGCTTCCTGTGGGATTGCCAGACGTGGCTGTGCCTGAGTGTGAGAAAGTTGGATAGTCAGGTACATACCGGGTTTGAGCTGCTGTTGCGGGTTGTCCAGAACGACACGCGCTTTTAACGTGCGCGTGGTGCTATCCAACACGGGCAGCAGTTCGCTGATGTTGCCGTGGAAAGTTTTACCCGGCCAGGCGTTGCTGGTGGCGCTGATATTGCTACCGATAGTTAGCTGCGCCGCCTGTGCCTCGGGATAATCGACATCTACCCAAACCGGGTTCAGGCTGGCAAGTTCGAATAACGGCTGGGCAGGGTTCAACTGCATGCCCTGCCGCACTTCCAGTTTATTAACATAGCCATTTTCAGGTGCAATAATCGCGAGCCTATCCTGCGGTTTGCCGCTATGCTCGACCTGCCGAATAATGGCTTCCGGCATGAATAACAGTGACAGCCGTTGGCGAGCCGATTGGGTCAGTGCTTCGTCGCCTAGGTGCCGTACCGCCAGATATTCACGCTGCGCCGCTGCCCAGGTCGGGTTCCACAACGTGGCGAGCGTCTCGCCTTTCTTCACTTGCTGTTGCAGTGCATTGACCGTGAGTTTCTCGACAATGCCGCCGCTAGGCGCGACCAGCGTGTGCAATCCGCGTTCGTTGAGCACGACGGTGCCATAGCCTGTGGCGCTGTCGGCAAGTTCGCGCATTTCCGCGCGGGCTGTGCGAACGCCGAGGTTTTGCTGCTGACGCGCGCTGACGGTGACTCCGCCATCTTCCTGAACGTCATCGGCATAGCGGGGAACCAATTCCATATCCATAAAGGGCGACTTCCCCGGTTTGTCGAAACGCTTATCCGGCACCATCGGATCGTACCAATAGAGAACGGATCGTTCTGGCTCGGCGGTAGAAGACGAGTGCGGTGTTTGCTGTTTGCTAATCAGATAACCCACGCCACCCGCGCAGAGAATAGCCAGCGTCATCAGGCTCAGCATCAGTGATTTTTTCGTTACGATTTTAGTCATCGCGTAGGGCTTCCCTGTGGCGTTAGATAGCGGATAGCGGCCCAATATTGAGCCATTTCCCGTGCGGTATCCTGAACGGCAATCCGGCTTTCAAGCAGCGCCCGACGGGCATCCAGTACGGCGGAAAGATTACTGCTGCCGGATTGATATTGAGCCTGAATTAGCTTGATGCGCTGCTGTTGGAGGGGGAGGATTTCGCTGTTCTGGCGCTGCCAGCGCGACTGTGCGGCTTGATATTGAGCAATCAGCGTATCGAGTTGTGCCTGATGTTCTCGTTCGGTGAGCAATACTCTGTCGCGCGCCTCCATGTTGCGCGAGACGTCTGCGGCATAGTCCTTATCCTGACGTTTAGATTTGAATAACGGTAGATCGACCGTCACCATCATGCCCGCCATGTCGTCGTAGTCATCTCCACGCTTCGCGTAATAGACTTCAATATCGACATTAGGAATAGCGGCAACGGCTGACTGTGCGGAACGAGCCTGAGCCAACTCGGCTTCACGCTGTGCCTGTTGCATTTCGGGGTGCTGATGAATGGTGTTGCTCAACACATCCGGTGAAGCAGGTAGCCGTTCAAAACGGGGAAGCGCGCCGTTTATATCGATATCTGCAATACCGGTAAGCTGTACCAGCCGGGCATGTGCGATGCGGGTATCTCGCTCGGCATCGGCCTGTCTGTCCTGCATGGTTGCCAACGTCAGGCGGGCATCCAGTACGCTACTCGCTTCACTACCCGCCGCCACACTCGCTTTTTGTGAGGCGATCTGCCGCTGGCTTTCGGTGACCAGCGCCGTGACCTCGCTCAACGCTTTGCGTGAGAGCGCCAGATCCAGCCATGCCTGAGCGGTTTCCCGTTGCAGGCGAGCACGAATACTTTCGCTATTACTTTGCAGTGCATCGGCTTCTACTCGAATGGCCTGTGCCTTGCTATCACGCTTACTGCTGCTAACGTAGGTTTGCATGACGCCGATACGTTGCATCGTCATGCCTTCCCGTGTGAGTCGGCTACCGTTATTGCCGCCCAATGGCAGGTTTTCGACGCCAAATTTCAGTTTAGGGTCGGGAAGCTGTGTGGCGGAGTCGGCCATGTTCTGTAGCGCATTAATCTGGTGTTGATTGGCTGACAGATCGGCGGAGTAACGTTCCGCTGCCTGTAAGGCCTGTTCAAGACTCAAATCTGCCGCAAAAACGGCGGCAGGCAGCCACAGCAACATCGCCAGACACGCGCGCGTGGCGTCGTGTGTGGATAAGTTCATGATGTGCTCCGGTTAGGGTTGCTGTGGCGTAATCGCGGTCAGGGTGTAGCCGCTGTCATTCTGGACAAAGCTGAATGTGACTGGCGTATTGACAGGGAGCGGCGTTATTTCTCCACTGGATGGCAGCGTGAATGCCATCGTCATAGCGGGCCATTTTAGATTGGCAACCGGGGCGTGAGAGAGCGTTACGCTATCGGCGTTCCACTGCTTAACCATTCCGGTAGTGTGATAAACGGCGGTGACCGCCGGAGGATTGGTATGCATCATCGTGTGATGCTGGTGGTCGTTTGCCCACACGGGGAAAGTGAAGGAAGAGACGAAAAAAATCAGGCTGCTGATAATGGCCGAGTAAGTGATACGCATAAAAATAATCCCAATAAAAGTAATTGATAAACAATATGTTGCGCCAGATGGCGCAGGAGTTATCAATAGCTTGGGTTATTCTCTGAATCGGCAGAAGCGGATCTCAGCTGGAGGGCCAGCCGCAGGAGGAGAGAGCCAGGCATCGCATGCCTGATTTATCATTACAGAGTTGTCAGCTAAAACCAGTTCACCGCTGACTGGTAGAGCTAATAATGCTAATGAGCCGTTATCCTGCTTCACGCTATCCGGTACGCAGTGTTTTTCACACAACGGCGTTTGTTGGTCGGCTGCGTAAGACGCTTCCGCTGCATGCTGAGCGTGAGATGATGACGGCTGAACGTCAGCCTGTTGCAGATGTGCCTGATGCTGGATAGCGGGGGATGCCTGGCTGAGCGTCATATCGCATTGATGACCTGCAATAGCCAGTTGTGCATTCAGGAAAAGCCAACACAGTGCCAATAGCCATCCCCATCTGCCTTTATGGCGCAGATGATGAATGAGTAATGGAGACCGTGATGATGCGGACATGGCATTTCCTTTTTGGACGTCTAAGAAGTGTAAGCGTCTGAGCGGGAAGGGGGCAAGCGGGGAATGGCATAGTTTTGTAAAGTCGTTTTGTAAATTGGCAGATATCCATCTGCCAATGTTATCAATGAGTTAATTATATTTAACCGTGCAGTTACTGGATGAGAAACTGGTACGTGGTATCCGAGCGATAGACTTTTCCCGGTTTTAGCCAGCAGTCGGGCTGCGGCCAGTCTGGATGATTCGGGCTGTCCGGCAGGAATTCGCTTTCCAGTGCGACGCCGGCATAATTTTCATACTGACCACCGTCTCGCGACGGTGTTCCGGCCAGAAAGTTGCCGCTATAGAGCTGTAAGGCGGGGGCGCTGGTGAAAACGCTCATCAGCACGCGGCCATCGGATGACCACAAATTGGCTGCCGGACTTTCGCTGGATCCACAGGTGCGATGCAATAAATAGGCGTGATCGTAGCCGCCGACGGCCATTTGATCGCTATCGCGCAGGAAATCTTCCTCCAGCGTTTTCGGCTGACGGAAATCCATTCCGGTAGCGTTAACCGACGTCAGATCGGCGTTGGGAATGCCTGCGCTATTGACGGGTAAATAATAGTCGGCAAATAGCTGCAACTGATGCTTACGTACATCAGTCAAATCGCCATCAAGGTTGAAATACGCATGGTTGGTCAGGCAGACAGGGCAAGCTTTCTCCACGGTGGCCTGATACGAAATTTCTAACGAATTATGTTCGGTCAGTGCGTATGTCACCTGCACATTTAGATGACCGGGATACCCTTGGTCGCCATCCGGTGAGTGCAACTGATACGTTACCTGTGTTGCATCCTGACTGGCTATTCGCCAGCGGCGAGCATGAAAGCCTTCCGGGCCACCATGCAACTGGTGCTCGTTCTGATTTGCAACCAAATTGAAGATTTCGGTCTCTCGGCTGAATGTGGCTTTGGCTATGCGGTTGGCATAGCGGCCAATCGATGCACCGAGATAAGCGCTTTGTTGCGGGTACTGTTGGGGCGATGCACAGCCCAATAAGACTTCTCGCACCTCACCTTCCGGTAGCGGGAGCTCACAGGAAAGCCAGGTTGCACCCCAGTCCATCAGACACACCCGCATGCCTGCCTGATTCTGCAACGTCGTTAATTGAAACGGCTGGCCATCTGGTGCCAGCGTGCTAAGACTTTCATTCAACATGACTTGCTCCTGTAGAGGCCTGAGAAGATAGAGAGGATTGGCCGATGGTTGCAATGTTGGGAAATTAAGCAGAAAGGAGTTTGCTGACAAAGTACGCCGAGCGGTGTTAATGGGTAGATCGTAAAGACGCTGCAAGTACGTCCGTTGTAAGCTCGAACCGCGCAGATAGGAATCTCATTCCTGAGATTCACCCTTTCAGGGCCGTCGCAAGCGACGTTCAAAAACGTTCCTGACGTTTTTGTCCCTGGCGCGGACTTTACTCTTCTATCCCATTATCACCGTTCTTGTTCCCTAAATGGGGTTGTCAACGGTATGAATCAGTTCTGCTTATCTTCCCTTATCTGTCACTCGGCGTGAAAAAACGTCGTCAAGCCTCTTCGTACCCATTAGGGTGGTTGGATTGCCAGCGCCAGGTATCCTGCGCCATTTCTTGTAATGAACGCGTGACTCGCCAGTTAAGATCTTTCGCTGCACGCTCGGCATCCGCCCAGTAAGCAGGCAGATCGCCCTGACGGCGCGGTGCAAAATGGTGAGCCAGCGGCTTACCACAGGCCTGACTAAAGGCTTCGACGACCTGCAATACACTGTAGCCTATGCCTGCGCCCAAGTTATAAATGTGTACGCCAGCACGATTTTGCAGGGTGTTCATGGCGGCGATATGACCGTCAGCCAGATCGACGACATGGATGTAATCGCGTACGCCAGTGCCGTCAACGGTAGGATAGTCATTACCGAAGATCGCCAGCGAATCGCGACGGCCTACAGCAACCTGAGCGATGTAGGGCATCAGGTTATTAGGAATACCCTGTGGGTCTTCACCCATCTCACCGGATGGGTGGGCACCGACTGGGTTGAAATAACGCAACAGCGTAATACTCCATTCTGGTTCCGCATGTTGCAAATCTTGTAGGATTTGCTCAACCATCAGCTTGCTGCGGCCATAAGGGCTGGCTGGGTGTCCGGTTGGGAAGCTTTCCTGATAAGGCGTGTGTGGTTGATCGCCATAAACGGTGGCGGAGGAGCTGAAAATCAGGTTTTTCACACCGGCTTTCTTCATCGCTTCAACCAGCACGAGCGTACCGTTGACGTTATTGTCATAGTAACTCAGCGGTTCACGCACCGACTCCCCCACGGCTTTTAAGCCAGCAAAGTGGATGACGGAATCAATAGCATGTTTAGCGAAGATATCGTCCAGCAGCGCGCTGTCGCGGATATCTCCCTGATAAAAAAAGGGCTTTTTATCGGTTAAACGTGTAATGGTTTTAACGACGCTAGCCTTGCTGTTGCACAAGTTATCAAGAATGACGGGAGTGTGCCCGGCAGCCAGCAATTGAACGCATGTATGACTCCCTATGTAACCGCTACCACCTGTAACCAGAACGTTCATAATGACCTCTATATATCGCAATGTTGTAAAATAACATGGATGGATACTGAAAAAGGTGATCCACAGCGAGAATCTGCCTCTGTTATCAATGATTTTTTTACAAATAAATTTAGTGAAGCGTATACGACAGTGTAAATGAGCTCGTCTTTCTACCCTACATTTTATTTTGTGGTAGCGTTATCATTTCTGTTTTAAGCGTTATCCCTATAGCTCATCAATTTGATAGCCATAGATATTATTTTGTGGGACGAAAGTGAGCCGATGCGTGATGCACTCAGGTGCGTCCTCCGCATGGTGGGAGACAAAGAGCAACTGCGTTTCGCCCTCGCCAATCAGAATATCCAGCCAGCGGCGTACTAGCTGGCGATTGAGCGGATCAAGCCCCTGTAGCGGTTCGTCAAGAATGAGCAGGGCAGGGTGTTTGACTAACGCGCGGGCAATCAGCGTCAGACGCTGCTGACCCCAGGAGAGTGATTGAAACGGCGTATCGGCGATAGCGCCACTGAGCCCAAGCAGGGTGAGCCACTGTTCAGTCAGGTGACGTTGACGATCGGAAACTGCTTGATAAATACCGATAGAGTCAAAGAAACCAGACAGGATGACGTTACGCACGCTGGTGCTGACACGGTAATCCAGATGCAAGCTGCTACTGACGTAACCGATGTGGCGTTTGATATCCCAGATGGTTTCACCGCTGCCGCGTTTACGGCCAAACAGGGTGAGATCATTGCTGTAGCCTTGCGGGTGATCGCCAGTAATCAGGCTGAGCAGCGTCGATTTTCCTGCGCCATTTGGTCCGACAATCTGCCAATGCTGCCCTGGCAATACTTCCCAGGTCAGCTTGTGCAGAATAGGGCGATCGTTGTACTGCACTATGCCGTTACGTAGCAGAATACGCGCTTCATCGGCGGGGAGCGTCATATACCGCTGTGGATCTTCGGGTTCTGGCAGCGAACTTCCCGACAGTTTTTCGCTAAACGCGAGTTGAGCCACCAGTGCTTCAGAGAGAATCGCTTCACGCTTGCCAACGCGAGTCAGCGTGCAGTCGGCCAACACACCAACATGGTTGATAAACTCAGGAATGTCGTCAAAGCGATTTAAAATAAGCACCAGCGTATAGCCAGCGCTTGCCAGTTTCCGCAGTTCGTCAACAAGCTGCTGGCGAGAGGCAATATCCAGCCCATCAAAAGGATCATCAAGGATCAGCAGATCGGGCTGAGGCATCAGCGCCTGACAAAGCATTGCCTTGCGGGTTTCCCCCGTCGAGAGGTATTTGAAGCGACGCTCCAGCAAATGCGCAATATCAAACTGGCGTGCCAGCTGTTCACAACGTGCAGGATCGTTGAGGCTATCCTGAATCACTTCTGCTGTGGTGCGGCCAGTGTCGTCTTCGCCTTCGCTCAGGAGATCGGTGTTATTGCGTTGCCACTCGTCAGAAACCAGCTTTTGCAATTGCTCAAACGACAGACGAATAGGATGTTGAAATCCGGTTATCCGCTCACCACTCAATAACGGTAGTTCGCCAGAGAGCGATCGCGCCAGTGCCGATTTACCACTTCCGTTGGCTCCGACAAAGGCCCAGCACTGGTTTTGTTCAAGCGTCAGTTCGTCCAAACGCAGCATGCGGGTATCGCTGAGACGAAACAACCCTTGCGTAATTTTCAACAATGACATCTTCTATCCTTCGTCAATGGCCTGTAGCGCTAAAGTGGTATTAACAAAGCGTGGCGATGATGACCCGGTCGGCATGAAAACAGGCCTTCACATCCATTCCCAGTTGCAGCTTTTGCTGTTCAAGCAAGGTATTCGACACCATGGCACACAGGGTTTCTCCCCCAGTTAGCGTAATCAGAATTTCGCTGTTTTCCGCACCGTGCTGAATGGCCTGAATTTGTCCTGGCAAGACGTTATCTACTGCGGGCGCGGCGGAGGTGGTGGCATACACATCGATCCACGGTGCTTTAATCAGCGCCAGCACCTCTTTTCCTTTCTGTAATTGCAGACGCTCGGCGCTTTGCTGCGTAATCAGCGCGCTGATCGTTGTTTTACCATCGGCGAGTAAAATATCCAGATGTTGTTGCACCTGTTCTTCACCGCGTGCGAGCACCGTTCCAAAAAATTGATTACGTGCGCTGGTTTGCAGCGAGAAACGCGCGATGGCTGCCAGCAGGCTATCCAACGGCAGTCCTTCTTCCTGCAAGACATCAAAGGCTTTTTGCTGAATTTGTGCGAGTAAATCGTACAGTTGAAGAAGGCGTGCGCCATAGCGGGTAAGTTGTGCACCGCCGCCGCCTTTGCCGCCCGTCATGCGCTCGACGATAGTTTGCTCGGCCAGTTGGTTCATCTCATTGATGGCATCCCATGCGCTTTTATAGCTAATTCCCGCCAGTTTGGCTCCCTGACTGATTGAACCGGTATGGCGAATTTGCTTGAGCAATTCAATACGCCGCGGGTCGGCGAATAAACGCTGTTGGAGTTTCAGGGTGAGGAGAATTTCAGCCTGCATAGTGAGAGCACCGTCGATGAGTTCAATTCCCTGTATTGTCGCTATTTTTTTCATCAGGGGCAAATCGCACAAATAGGCGCACTATTTTCTATTACTGCGGTAGACTACATCACAATTACGACGATCTCGGTTTACAGTGAAATAGCGTACCAAAAGGGCTAAAGTAGCGTTACCGTTGCAATAAGTGAAAGTGAGGTAAGCATGTTGGAGTTGTTGAAAAGCCTGCTGTTTGCAGTTGCCATGGTTCCTGTGATGATGGTGGTTATCATGGGGGCGATTTATTGCCTGGGCGAAGTATTTAACGTGTTGTCCCGCATCGGCCATTCCGACGGCCAGCGCGCAAAGAATCAGCACTGATTCACGTTCCTTTTCTATTTGATGTCCGGCTTCTTGCCGGACATTTCTTTTCTACCTCTCTGTATCTACCTCTTTAAAGCACATGACACTGCTTCATTATTCGTTATATTATTATTTACACAACGATAATTGTCAGGAGACAAGAATGAAGCAGCAATGGTTAAAATGGTTTGCCGCATTGACACTCAGTGCAGGAATGGCGTTGCCCGCGGTGGCAGAAGATAAAGTCACGGTGTTCGCCGCGGCATCATTGACGAATGCGTTGCAGGAGATCGCTACGCAATATCAGAAAGAGAAAAATGTCGCCGTTGTGGCATCTTATGCCTCATCCTCAACGCTAGCACGCCAGATTGAACAAGGTGCGCCAGCCGATATGTTCATTTCCGCTGACCAACAGTGGATGGACTACGCGCAAGATAAAAACCTGATGGATACCGCTACGCGTCACACGCTGCTGGGTAATGAGCTGGTCGTGATTGCGCCGAAGGCGAGTACGCAGAAAGAGATTAACATTGACGTTAAAACGGACTGGAAAAGCCTGCTGAAAGGCGGACGTCTGGCCGTTGGCGACCCGGATCATGTGCCTGCTGGGATCTATGCCAAGGAAGCATTACAGAATCTGAAAGCCTGGGATGAACTTTCCCCGCTGATGGCGCGAGCCAACAACGTGCGTGCAGCCATGGCACTGGTTGAACGTGAAGAAGCCCCTCTGGGTATTGTTTATGGTTCTGACGCAGTTGCTAGCGATAAAGTTAAAGTTATCGGCACGTTCCCTGCTGCGAGCCACAAGCCTGTCGAATATCCAATGGCGATAGTGAAAGAGCATAAAAACGCCGCGGTTACCGGTTTTTATGATTATCTGAAAACGCCTGAAGCGGCAGCCGTATTTAAACGCTATGGCTTCGCGCCGCGCTAATGATGCTGAGCGATTACGAATGGCAGGCGGTTGAGCTGAGCCTCAAAGTTTCCGTTGTGGCTGTGGCGTGCAGCTTGCCGTTTGGGATACTGATGGCGTGGGTTTTGGTGCGCTGTCGGTTTCCCGGCAAATCACTGCTGGACAGCATTATCCATTTACCATTGGTGTTGCCACCCGTGGTCATTGGTTACCTGCTGCTGGTGGCGATGGGAAGACGCGGCGTAATTGGTTCCTGGCTCTATGACTGGTTCGGCTTCAGCTTTAGTTTTAGCTGGCGCGGTGCGGCGTTAGCGTCGGCGATTGTCGCGTTTCCGCTGATGGTTCGGGCGATCCGGCTGTCGCTTGATGCCGTTGATACGCATCTGGAACAAGCCGCCCGAACACTCGGTGCCTCGCCCTGGCGCGTCTTTTTCACCATCACATTACCTCTCTCTTTTCCTGGGATCGTGGTTGGAACCGTATTGGCGTTTGCCCGCTCGCTTGGCGAATTTGGCGCGACAATTACGTTTGTCTCCAATATTCCCGGCGAAACCCGAACCATTCCACTGGCGATGTACACCCTGATTGAAACGCCCGGTGCGGAAGCTGATGCGGCAAGGTTGTGCATCATTGCTATCGTGTTGTCGCTGGCTGCGCTGATGGCATCGGAATGGCTAACAAACTTGAGCCGCAAGCGATTGGGGGGATAATGCTGCAACTCGATTTTCATCAACAACTGGGGAGCCTCGAACTCCACGTTCAGTCTGAATTGCCCGCCAACGGTATTACCGCTATTTTCGGCGTATCTGGGGCAGGAAAAACGTCATTGATTAACGCCGTTGTTGGTCTGACTCGACCTGATGGCGGCAGGATTGTGCTCAATGACCATGTTCTGGTGGATACGCAGCAGCGTGTTTTCCTCCCGCCGGAAAAGCGGCATATTGGCTATGTGTTTCAGGATGCTCGGCTATTTCCGCATTACCGTGTACGTGGCAATTTGCGCTACGGTATGGCTGAAACAATGGCATCGCAGTTTGATGATATCGTCAATTTACTGGGTATCGAGCATTTACTGAATCGCTACCCGCTGACGCTGTCTGGTGGCGAAAAGCAGCGCGTTGCGATTGGCCGGGCGTTGCTGACTGCGCCGGAATTGCTGCTCATGGATGAACCGCTGGCATCGCTGGATCTGCCCAGAAAGCGTGAGCTGTTGCCCTATTTGGAACGGTTGGCAAAAGAGGTCAATATTCCTATTCTATATGTCAGTCATAGTCTGGAAGAAATTGTTCGGTTAGCCGATCATGTTGTGGTGCTCGATAAAGGTAAGGTGAAAGCGCAGGGGCTGCTGGAAGAAGTGTGGGCCAGTAGCGCGTTACGCCCTTGGTTACCTAAAGATGAGCAGAGCAGCATTCTGAGTGTGCGCGTGTTGGCACAGCATGAGCATTACGCGATGACGGCATTGGCAGTAGACGATCAGCAGGTGTGGGTTGGAAAAGTCGAGCTACCGCTGGACGCCGCATCGCGTATTCGCGTGAATGCCGCCGATGTCTCTCTGGTGCTACAGCCACCGGAAAAAAGCAGCATCCGTAATGTACTGCGAGCCAGAGTAGTGGAATGCATTGAGGTTGACGAACAGGTTGAAGTGAAGCTGGCGGTCGGTCAGCAGACGCTGTGGTCACGTATCACTCCATGGGCGCGGGACGATCTCGCGCTTCATCCTGGGCAAATGCTCTACGCGCAGATTAAGAGCGTATCGATTACGGCATAAACCGTGTTAGCCACCAGTGTGTTGATGGCTAACATGATAAACTAGGCCAGAATGCGGGTGCGGATGACCTCTGCGATACTCGGTTCTTCATTACTGCCAATCACCAGATCGGCCCGTGCCTTGATCTCGTCGGCGCTGTTGCCCATTGCGATACCTAACCCTACGCCTTCCAGCATGCTGATATCATTAAAGTTATCGCCAAATGCCACGACGTCCTTCATGCTAATACCCTGTTCGTCGAGCCATTGCTGAAGCAGTTTACCTTTGCTGTTGCCGGTTTGGGCGATATCAACCTGATCCTGCCATGACCACTCGCAGGCTAATCCGAGCTGTTTTTCCACTTCCGCCGCGAAATTATTCAGCGTAGGGACATCGGCGTGGGTGGTCGCGAATTTCCAGATGTCACGAGACTCCTCCGTTTGACGCACCAGATTTTCCACCTGTGCGAAGCGCGGTCGCTGCTGCTCCGGCAGGCTAGAAGCCCATGCCAGCGTGCGAACTACGTGTCCGGTAGGATACTGATAATACATATCGTCATCGGCATACATCAGCCCGTGAATATCGAATTCCTCTAGTAGTGTGATGACATTTTTTGCCTGATCGACAGAGAGCGGATTGGTGTGCGACGCTCGGCCCTGCTGGTAATCATAGACGTAGGTGCCGTTGCAGCAGATTGCTGGCGTATCCAACTGCAATCCCTGATAAAAAGGGTGGATTGCTGAGTGGTGGCGTCCCGTGACGATCATCACTTTTATGCCTTGCTGACGGGCCAGCGCGAGTGCGCTAAGAGATTCTGGGAGGATTTTTTTCTGTTGATTCAGTAGGGTACCATCAAGATCCAGTGCAATTACTTGGTAGGTCATAGCTGTCTCGCAAATAAAAATGTGGGTAGCAAATTACCTCTACGATAAAGGACACGGCGAAAAATAGACAGATAACAGCGAGATAAAAGTGTCTGGGTTGGCTTGGTTGCGAAGTATTCGTTATGATGGGATGAAGTGGAGTCATGCAGGATGTTATTGTCTATTTTCTATGCTTTCAACGGGTTATCATCTATTTTTTAAGCAATCAATCACAACATAGCTTTACAATACGTGGCGTACTGTTTATAGTGCGCGTCATTGCGGAGGAGTGGCCGAGTGGTTGAAGGCACCGGTCTTGAAAACCGGCGACGCGAAAGTGTTCTAGAGTTCGAATCTCTACTCCTCCGCCACTTTCAATATTTCCCTTTCTTATCCAATTTCTTCTCTTGTCATTTATATCTGGCGATTTATCTCCTGTCGTTTCTGCTTTGCTCATCATCGTGGCATTTTTAGCGTCGGCTAATCAAATCGTTTTCCAACCAATACAGAATGACCTCAACTACATAGCGCTGTTCTTCGTCGTTCAGCGGTCGGTGTTGGGCGATGTGATGCCATTTTTCCAGGCATCCCCGGCAGCATGTAGCGGTAGCGTGCTGTGCAATAAACACCGGATGACCACGCATCGGTGTCTGTTTCCCGTCATTGATCGGATCCGCTGGTGCTAGCCTACGAGCGACAAAATCGGCCGCGTGGGATGCAACCCTTTCCTTACCTTTGCTGTAGCAATAGTCACGCTCTTTGACACCCAACTGAAAACGCTGGCGGAAAGGGGAACGCGATAGTCGAGAAAACAGCGAATCAAACATGCTCATAATATGAAGTCCGTAGAATGTAAATCATGCAATAACCGATAAGTTCGGGCACCACCGTATAACTTAAATCAGCCATTGCTTAAATCAATAGTAGCCTTGCGCTGTCTCTGTAGAATAGAGTGGTTGGTCATTTATGGTATACCGTGCGTCAGGGTGAGCCAGTTCTAGCCTTGCAATGAATCTCTTCTGAGCTTTCCTGTGCCGCCACATTCGCGTGAAATAAGGAGAATACGATGCAGCAAGTGGTTTATGTCGCCAGCCCGGAAAGCCAGCAGATTCATGTCTGGCAGCTCGGCGCTCAGGGAAATCTGACATTATTGCAAACCGTTGAAGTCCCAGGACAGGTTCAGCCGATGACGATTGCGCCAAATAAACGCCACCTGTATGTCGGTGTGCGTCCTGACTTCAGGGTTCTTAGCTATCGTATTGATGAACAGGGTAAATTGACGGAAGCAGGTGTTGCATCCTTACCCGGTAGCCCGACACACCTGTCGACCGATAACGACGGGCGTTTCCTGTTTAGTGCGTCTTACAGTGGTGCTTGTGTTAGCGTTAGCCCGATTGGTGCTGATGGCGCCGTCGGCGAGCCGATTCAGCAACTGGACGGACTGGAAGGGTGCCACTCTACCAATATCGATCCAACCAATACCATTGTGTGGGCGCCTTGCCTGAAAGAAGACCGTATCCGCCTGTATGATCTAGGTGCGGCGGGAGAATTGAGCGTACATCGTCAGGCTGAAATGACGACGGTATCGGGGGCCGGTCCGCGCCATATGGCTTTCCACCCGAATCAGCGCTTTGCCTACTGCGTGAATGAACTGGACAGTTCAGTCGATGTGTATCAGTTGGATGCGGCCAACGGCGACGTGCAGAAAGTACAAACGCTGGATGCTATGCCAGCAGGTTTCAGTGATACGCGCTGGGCAGCAGATATTCACATTACGCCAAATGGCCGCTTCCTGTACATCAGCGATCGTACTGCCAGCCTGCTGAGTGTTTTCCAGGTGTCAGAAGACGGCAGCACGTTAACGCTGACCGGGCATCAGCCAACCGAAACGCAGCCGCGCGGTTTCAATATCGACAACACCGGTGAATTCCTGATTTCTGCGGGGCAGAAGTCTCAGCACATTGAGGTGTATCACATCGATCAGCACACGGGCGATCTGCAACCGCTGGCGCGTTACGCCGTCGGTCAGGGGCCAATGTGGGTGGCGGTGCTGGCGCTGGATTAAGTTTACGCTCAGCAATAAGCCCTGTATTTATCCGCAGGGCTTTTTTTTCGATTAACCCCGGTATTCGATGATCGATAAACCTGCGTTGTAATCCGTGCTGTAGATGATGCCATCGGCATCAACAAACACATCGCAAGACTGAATAATTTGCGGTCTACCGGGACGTTTATCGACCATTGTGGCTGGCGCCGCAGGCACGAGTGCGCCAGTTTCTTTCGGCTGATACGGATTACTGATGTCGTAAGCCCGTACTCCTGCGTTTTGATACGTAGCGAAAATCAGCGATGAACTGATGAAACTGCCGGGTCGATTTTCATGCAGGTTATGTGGGCCAAAGTGTGCGCCTTTTTTCACATAATCCGTCTCTTTCGGCTGTGGAAAGGTCGCGATGCTCACCGGATTACTCGGTTCACGAATGTCGAAAACCCAAATCAATTTCTCGCCATCTTCCTGATTATCCAATACCGCTTCATCCAATACTATCAACAGATCGCGATCTGGCAGCGGTAGCGCTGTGTGGGTGCCACCGCCAAACGGCGGGCTCCAGTTACGGTGGCTAATGAGCTGTGGATTGGTGCGATCGCTCACGTCCAGCAGCGTCAACCCGCCATCGCGCCAGCTTCCGTAGGCGGTGTCGCCGCTGATGATGGCATGGTGAAGCGCGTAACGCTTGCCTTCCGGCCAACTTGCGGTTTCTCCGCCTGCGGTGTGCATGCCGGGTAACCAGTAACGCCCGGCAACTTCAGGGCGCTGCGGATCGGCCAGATCGATAGTCAGAAAGATGTAGTCGCTATAGCCGTCGAGCAACGCAGAGACATAGGCCCAACGCCCGCCCACATACCAGATGCGGTGAATGCCGATGCCGTCCAACGGCAGGAAGCTGATTTCGCGCGGTTTATCCGGCGTTGAGATATCGAAAATTCGTAATCCGGCGCTCCAGCTTTTGCCTTGCTGTTTGGTACTAACTGTATCGGCGACGGAGCGGGTGTAATAGACCTTTTCCTCGGCGAAGCTGGCGTCGGCAAACAAATCCCGCGCATTGACGACGAGTAACAGGTCATCATGCGTTTGCAAATGGATGTTCCAGGTGCCGGGCGGGGCTGCAATAAACCCCGCCGGCTTGGGATTCTTGGCATCGCGCACATCCACAATCGACACGCCTTGTGAAACCATATGCCCGATGTAAGCGTAGCCGCGATGAACCATCACCTGCACGCCATCGGGTCTGCCGCCCTGATCGCTGTGCCCAATCAGCCGCATATTGCGGCTGTAATCGGGTGTTGGCAGAGGAGTCGATGCCATGAGTATCTCCGTATTATTTCGCCTGTTTGGCTTCCAGTGTAGCAAACCACGGTGCGATAAAATCATCCGTATGGCCCCAGCCTGGGATGATTTTCGCCAGTCCACCAACGTTGACCGCACCCGGCTGGCTGGCTAACAGTGCTTGTGGAATTGCGGCGGCACGGAACTCGTAGGTTGCTGGCGTCGGTTCACCGGCAATCTTGTTGGCAACCAGACGCAGGTTCACTTTACCGATCAGCTTAGGATCGACGGCCACGCTGACTTTCCACGGGCTGCTCGCTTCGCGCATCAGTTGTAAATCCTGATTAGAGATGTCGATGCTATATAGCTTGATTTCAGTCCGGCCATTTTCTTTCAATGCTTTATAAGCGCCCTGGCTGAAAGCATCCCACGATCCCCAGATCGCATCGATTTTGCCTTTTGGGTACTTCGCCAGTACAGCACCGACTTTGTTGGCGGTATCACCCTGTACGTCAGAGGACACGGCACCAATCGATTCCAGCTCCTTGATGCCTGGGTTGGCTTTCAGAATCTGTTGATAAGCGAGCTGGCGGCGTTCCATTGGCGGGAAGCCTGCGACCCACAGCTTGATGATATTGGCTTTGCCGTTGAAGTCCTTCACCAGTTGGCCGAATGATTCGTTAGTGAGTGAAGCATCATCCTGCTGGGTGACGGTCACGCCCGGAATCTCGCCGTTCACGGCGGTATCAAACACGGAAACGGCAATGCCGCTGTCGACGATGCGCTTAATCAAATCGGTAGAGTAGGGATCGCGGCCCTGTGACAGGATAATGCCATCATATTTCTGGCTAATGGCCTGATTCACGAAATCCTGAAAACGGGCATCATCGCCGTTGCTCAAGAACGTGCTGACCTTGAAGCCCAGCTTTTTACCTTCTTCAAGCACGCCGGAAACAAACTGCGTAGTGTTGTCGTCCGATCCCAGATTGCGGATAACGGCGATCCGAACCGGACCATTATGATTGGCAATAGCGGCCGGAACCGGAGCAATAGTGGCATTTTGATTAGCCAGTGCCGGTAATGCTGTCAGTAAGCTCAGTGCAAGCAGGGCAGGCGTAAATTTCTTCATTATCAGCTCCGTGGCGTTTTATAAATTGATGTCGTGTCGATGACAATATTGTTATGTAGGTTGCGTTACTACTTTATAGCTGTCTTTATGTCTGGATGTCTATTTAAAAATAGTACCGCATCATAGCGGTTGAGCGATAGCCGAGAAAGAGGGGAAGATTATGATTTTTGGGCTTAAGTTATAACGATTCGTACTGACTGCGGATAAAAAGAAAATGCCCGCGAGGCGGACATTTGAAGGGAGCTATTAGACGAAGAAAGCGTGAATTATTTCTTCGTCTCTTTTTCTTCCATTTCACGTGCCCAGCGCGGGTGGTGTTTACGCGCCCAGCGTTTGGAGACCTTGCCTTCAATCATGCCTTTAATCGACCCTTTGACCCAGAACGCCATGTACATGTGGATAAGGATGGCATGGATCAGGACGATAGCGGCAACCGCATGAATCAAAATGGCGTAACGCACGATATCAATCGGGAACAGGTGGGCAAAATAAGGACGCCACATGATAACCCCGGTGATCAGCAGTACCAGCGTCAGTCCCATGATGCTCCAGAACATCAGCTTCTGGCCTGGGTTGTATTTACCCACTTCAGCCACTTCATGCTCATTGCCTTTCAACACTTCTATGATGTTGAGGAACCACGGCAGATCGCGTTTCTTCGGAATGTTATGACTAACAAAACGGAAGAACATCGGAATCAGGCAGATGACGATCAGCACGCCAAAGAATGGGTGTAAGATACGCCCCATTTGCGGCGTACCAAACGTCTGCGTCAACCATTGCAGGGTTGGGAAAAACAGAGCAATCCCTGAGAGCGCGACCAGGAAAAAGCTAATCACCACAATCCAGTGACAGATGCGATCGATAAACTTGGTGCGCAAAATCATTTTTGGTTTACTCATGTTTGTCTCTCCCTTCTTTGTCTTCACCCTCGTGTTCATGCTCCACTTCTTCTGTGTTCGGGCCCACACCGATGTAGTGGAACATCAACCCAGCGAACGTGGCGACAAACCCTAATGCAGACAGCGGCTTCAGAATGCCCTTCCACAGGTTGACCGGTGTGGAAATCTGTGGGTCATCCGGCAGATTGTTATAGAGTGATGGCCTGTCTGCGTGGTGCAGGACATACATCACATGCGTACCGCCCACGCCTTGTGGATCGTAAAGGCCTGCGTTCGCATAACCACGGCTTTTCAGATCGGCGATGCGTTCTTCCGCCAGATGTTTCATCTCTTCTTTCGTACCGAAACGAATGGCACCGGTAGGACAGGTTTTCACGCAGGCAGGTTCTTGCCCAACGCTGACCCTGTCGACGCACAGCGTACATTTATAGACGCGGTTATCTTCTTTGTTCAGGCGAGGAATATTGAACGGACAACCGGCGATGCAATAGCCGCAGCCGATACAGTTTTCTGACTGAAAATCGACGATACCATTGGCGTACTGGATGACTGCACCCGCGGAAGGACAGGCTTTCAGACAGCCTGGATCGCTACAGTGCATACAGCCATCTTTACGGATCAGCCATTCCAGACGATCGTTCTCTTCCACTTCGGAAAAGCGCATCAGCGTCCAGGATTTGGCGCTTAGGTCTGCCGGGTTATCATAAACTCCGAAGTTATGACCGACTTCGTCACGAATATCGTTCCACTCTGAACAGGCCACCTGACAGCCCTTACAGCCGATACAGGTGGTGACGTCGATCAGTTTTGCCACTTCGCTTTTGTCATTACGCACATGCGGAGGCGGTGTAAAGCCGTTGGTGGCCGAACGTTTAATAATATCTTGTGATTGCATTGACATAGTTGGCTACCCTTACACTTTCTCTACATTAACCAAAAACGCTTTGTACTCAGGCGTTTGTGAATTAGCGTCGCCGACGCTCGGGGTGAGTGTATTAGCCAGGAACCCTTTACGAGTGGTTCCTTCAAAGCCCCAGTGGCAGGGAATACCAATGGTTTCCACGTTGCGTCCGGCAATTTCCAGCGTTTTGATACGTTTGGTGACCACGGCTTTGGCTTTGATGTAGCCACGCTGGCTGGAGACTTTGACTTCATCGCCCGCTTTAATGCCTTTGCTCTTCGCCAGATTTTCACCGATCTCAACAAACTGCTCCGGCTGCACTATCGCGTTCAAACGCGCGTGTTTTGTCCAGTGGCGGAACAATTCAGTAATCGAGTATGTGGTCGCCACGTAAGGGAAGTCCTTCGCCGTACCCATTGTTTTCGCATCACGTGCAAATAAACGTGCTACCGGGCTGGAAATCACCGATGGATGTAGCGGGTTAGTACCGATAGGTGATTCGATTGGTTCGTAGTGCTCAGGGAACGGACCGTCTACCAGTTTGTCCACAGAGAACAGACGTGCCAAACCTTCAGGCAGCATGATGAACGGCCCAGTGTCTTTGCCCGGCGGTACGGTGGCGGCGAAATCCGGTACATCAATGCCTTGCCATCTCTGGCCATTCCATTCCAGCAACTTGCGCTTGCTGTCCCACGGTTTACCTTGCAGGTCTGCGGAGGCGCGGTTGTAGAGAATGCGGCGGTTTTGCGGCCAGCACCATGACCAGTTCGGCGTGCAGCCCAGACCAGCATCGGCATTGTCGCGTTTATCCATCTGGTTACCGGCTTCCGTCCAGCTGCCGGCGTAGATCCAGCAGAAGCTCGAAGTCGTACCGTCATCACGCAGTTGTGAGAAATCAGCAACCTGCTGGCCTTTTTTCAGGAGCAGTTTGCCGCTGTCGTCGTAGATATCGGCCAGCGCCATACCGTTGGCTTCGCGGGCGATCTCTTCCGGTGTTGGATCTTCCGGGTCTTTATAGTTCCAGTTGATGTTCATCAACGGGTCAGAATAAGCACCGCCTTCTTCGGTATACAGTTCACGCAGGCGCATCAGCAGTTTGCCGAGGATTTTGCCGTCGTGATGGGCCTCTCCTGGTGGCTCTGCCGCCGCCCAGTGCCATTGCAACCAGCGACCGGAGTTGGCGATAGAGCCATTCTCTTCGGCAAAACAGGAGGAGGGTAGACGGAAGACTTCAGTTTGAATGGATTTCGTATCCACATCATTGAATTCGCCATAGTTCTGCCAGAACGTGGACGTTTCAGTGATCAACGGATCGATGATGACCATATACTTGAGTTTGGAGAGTGCTTCGGTCGCTTTGTTCTTGTTGGAAAACGCGGCAACCGGATTAAAGCCCTGAACGATGTAGCCGTTCATTTTGCCTTCTACCATCAACTCGGTTTGCACCATGACGTCGTAGCTACGATCCCACTTCGGCAACCAGTCATAACCCCAGTTATTCGCGGCTTGAGCATGATCGCCATAGAAGCTCTTCATCATGCTGATAAAGAATTTTGGCGTGTTTTTCCAATAGTTAACCTGATCGGGCAACAGCGCTGTTGGCGTAATCTGTGTGAGATAGGTTTTCAGATCCGGCTGTTTTTCTGACGGCAGGGGCATATAGCCCGGCAGATTTGTCGTTAGCAAACCGAGGTCGGTATAGCCTTGAATATTGGAGTGGCCGCGTAGAGCATTGATGCCGCCACCTGCCATGCCGATATTACCGAGCAGAAGCTGGATCATTGCTGCTGAGCGGATAATCTGCGCACCGTTAGTATGGTGCGTCCAGCCCAGAGCATACATGAATGTCGCGGTTTTATTAGGCACACAAGTTTCGGCCAGCGTGCTGCAAATGGTTTCATAATCTTTGGCTGACGTACCGCATAGGGATGTCACCATTTCCGGCGTATAGCGGGAAACGTGCTTTTTCAGCAGGTTCCAGACGCAGCGTGGGTGAGACAGCGTGTTATCACGTTTGGCAAAACCAGACTCATCTAACTCGTACTGCCAGCTGGATTTATCATATTGGCGAGTTTGTTCATCGTAACCGCTGAACAAGCCTTCGTCGAAGCTGAAGTCTTCACGTACAATCAGGCTGGCGCTGGTGTAGGACACCACGTATTCGCGGTGAATTTTATCGTGTGTGATGAGGTAGTTAACGATGCCGAGCAGGAAAGCGGCATCGGAGCCCGCGCGAATCGGTGCATACAGATCGGCAACGGCAGCAGAACGGTTAAAGCGGGGGTCGACAACAATCAATTTTGCATTGTTATGTGTTTTTGCCTCAACAGCCCATTTGAAACCAACCGGGTGCGCTTCTGCCGGGTTACCGCCCATCACGATAATGACGTTGGCGTTTTTGATATCAACCCAGTTGTTGGTCATCGCGCCGCGACCGAATGTCGGTGCCAACGCGGCAACGGTGGGTCCGTGGCACAAACGAGCTTGGCAGTCGATGGCAACCATACCGAGTGAACGAGCAAATTTCTGGTCGAGAATACCGGTTTCATTACTGGCGGCAGAAGAGCACAGCATGCCCGTAGTCAGCCAGCGGTTGACGGTTTCGCCTTTAGCGTTGGTGCGTTGGAAATTGGCGTCGCGGTCAGCTTTCATCAGGCGCGCGATGCGTTCAATCGCGTCGTCCCAGCTGATTCGTTGCCATTTGTCTGAGCCTGGTGCCCGGTATTCAGGGTAGAGCAGACGGTTTTCGCTGTGGATGTAGTCGACCAGGCCCGCACCTTTCGGGCAAAGGGAGCCGCGGCTAACTGGATGATCTGCATCGCCTTCGATATGAAAAATAGAGGGTTTTGCATTCTTGGCGCCATCGCCCAGGCTATACATGATCACACCACAACCGACAGAACAGTATGTGCAGTTGTTACGCGTCTCTTTTGCGCGTAACAGTTTGTATTGACGTACTGATGCCATTGCTTCCGTGGGTGTAAAGCCCAATACCGCGAGAGTGGTTCCGGCCATCCCCCCCGCGCAAACTTTAAAGAAACCTCTTCTATTTAGTTGCATTAGTTTCCCTGTGTAATTATGTGTCATTTTTGTTGCGAGCAATTTAACAACACATAAATTGTGGGCTTTGCGCAAAATCAAAATTTAAGTATTTAAACCCGCATTACACCTATAAAGAGGTATATTTTTTATTCGTTATATATTGTAATGCATAACGATTTTGTTATTTCATGGTTACAAACTATGCGAAATTACGGATCAATCGGAGAAGGAGAAGCGGGCATTTGTGTAGAAATTGTTGCAGAAAAAAGCCGGATAAGAATCCGGCTCGATAGGATAGTTATTTGACCTGCATACCAGGCTGAGCGCCGCTGTCCGGACTCAGCAGGAAGATATCTTTCCCGCCGGACCCCGCCGCCATCACCATACCTTCTGAGATGCCAAAGCGCATTTTACGCGGTGCCAGATTAGCAACCATCACAGTCAAACGGCCTTCCAGCTTCGCCGGATCGGGATAAGCCTCACGAATACCGGAGAATACCTGACGGGTTTCTCCACCCAGATCCAGCGTCAGACGCAATAGCTTGTCAGAACCGTCGACAAGTTCAGCCTGCTTAATCAGCGCGATGCGCATATCGACTTTGTCAAAATCGTCAAAGTTAATGGTGTCCTGCACTGGGTTGTCTGCTAATGGACCGGATACGACTTTCTGTGCCGTGACCATATCTTCTTTAGACGCGTCAACCATTGCGTTGACCCTATCTAGATCGATGCGGTTGAACAGCGCTTTGAACGGATTAACCTGATGGCTCAGCAGAGGAGTGGTGATTGCATCCCAACTCAGTTCCGTGTTCAAAAAGGCTTCTGTACGTTGCGTCAGCGCAGGCAGAACCGGTTTCAGGTATGTCATTAATACGCGGAAGAGGTTAATACCCATTGAACAAATGGCTTGCAGATCGGCATCCCTACCTTCTGCTTTCGCCACCACCCACGGGGCTTGTTCGTCAACATAGCGATTGGCAATATCTGCCAGTGCCATGATCTCACGAATAGCACGCCCGGATTCACGGCTGTTGTAGGCTTCCGCAATGCTGGTGGCGGCGTCGGTGAAGGTTTTGTACAGTTCGGCGTCCGCCAGTTTGTCTGCCAGTTTGCCGTCAAAGCGTTTGCTGATGAAACCCGCATTACGCGATGCCAGATTCACAACCTTGTTAACGATGTCAGCATTCACGCGCTGGACGAAATCTTCCAGATTGAGGTCGATGTCATCAATGCGAGAAGACAGTTTCGCTGCGTAGTAATAGCGCAGACAATCGGCATCCAAATGTTGCAGGTAGGTGCCCGCTTTAATGAAGGTGCCGCGTGACTTAGACATCTTGGCGCCGTTGACGGTGACATAGCCATGCACAAACAAATTGGTAGGCTTACGGAAACCGCTGCCTTCCAACATGGCTGGCCAGAACAGGCTGTGGAAATAAACGATGTCTTTACCGATGAAGTGATACAAATCCGCGTCTGAATCTTTCTTCCAGAAATCATCAAAATTCAGATCGCTGCGCTTGTCGCACAGGTTCTTGAAGGAGCCCATGTAGCCGATTGGCGCATCCAGCCAGACGTAAAAATACTTGCCCGGTGCATCAGGGATTTCAAAGCCGAAATAGGGTGCATCGCGGGTAATGTCCCACTGTTGCAGACCAGAATCGAACCACTCCTGCATCTTGTTAGCGACCTGTTCCTGCAATGCGCCGGAACGCGTCCAGGATTGCAACATGTCGCTGAAAGCGGGTAGATCGAAGAAGAAGTGTTCTGACTCTCGCATCTCCGGTGTCGCACCAGAAACTGCGGACTTCGGTTCGATCAGCTCCGTTGGGCTGTAGGTCGCGCCACATACTTCACAGTTATCGCCATATTGATCGGCAGCCTTACATTTCGGGCAGGTGCCTTTAACGAAACGATCCGGCAGGAACATGCCTTTCTCTGGATCGTACAACTGAGAAATTGTGCGATTTTTAATAAAACCGTTATCTTTCAGACGACTATAAATCAGCCCTGACAGCTCACGGTTCTCTTCGCTATGCGTAGAGTGGTAGTTGTCATAACTGATATTGAAGCCAGCAAAGTCTTGTTGATGCTCCTGACTCATTGCCGCAATCATCTGTTCTGGCGCAATCCCCATCTGCTGTGCTTTCAGCATGATTGGCGTGCCGTGGGCGTCATCCGCACAGATAAAGTGAACCTGGTTGCCGCGCATTCGCTGGTAACGAACCCAAATATCGGCCTGAACGTGTTCAAGCATATGACCGAGGTGGATCGAACCATTAGCGTAAGGCAGCGCGCACGTTACCAGGATTTTCTTTGCGACTTGAGTCATGAGGAACTTGCTTTCTTTTGTGAATAGAGGGAGATCGATGTTAACCGATAGCGCCTTGCTGCGTAAACCGCTGGCGTGAGTAAAAACGACAGGAAACAACATGACAAATTCTATTTTGCGTGACGTTTCCACGTTTTTGATGCCGAAGGGCGTCAGGTGGCTATGGCTCTGATATGCTATGTACGGTCTCAACGGTCAAATATGAGAATTTTAAGGAGCCGGAATGAACGCTACAGTCCCCGAACAACGTCCTGAAGCATTGCGTGCGATGGTCACCGGGGTTTTATCTACTTTTCAGCACCCGACACTGAAAAATAACCTGACGACACTGAATGCGCTGCGCCATTGTGCACTGCTGGATAATGTGTTGCACATCGAACTAACGATGCCTTTTGTCTGGCTGAGTGGTTTGGCTGTATTAAAAGAAACGGTTAGCGATGAGTTATTACGTTTATCAGGCGCAAATGCCGTCGAATGGCGCTTAACACATGATGTCGCTACGCTGCGTCGGGTTAACGATCAGGCGGGCGTTAAGGGCGTGAAAAACATCATTGCCGTCAGTTCCGGTAAAGGAGGCGTTGGCAAATCCAGTACGGCGGTCAACATGGCGCTGGCATTGGCGGCTGAAGGCGCCAATGTGGGCATTCTGGATGCCGATATTTACGGTCCTTCCATTCCGACCATGTTGGGTTCGGCCAGTGAGCGTCCAACCTCGCCGGACGGTCAACACATGGCGCCGATTATCGCGCACGGTCTGGCAACCAACTCGATTGGCTATCTGGTGACGGACGATAATGCGATGGTGTGGCGTGGGCCGATGGCCAGTAAAGCGTTATTGCAACTGTTGCAGGATACGCTTTGGCCAGATCTGGACTATCTGGTACTCGATATGCCGCCAGGTACGGGGGATATTCAACTGACGTTGGCGCAGAGTATTCCCGTCACTGGTGCTGTTGTCGTGACGACACCACAGGATATCGCGTTGATGGATGCCATGAAAGGCATCGCGATGTTTGAAAAAGTCAGCGTGCCAGTGCTGGGTATCGTTGAGAACATGAGCGTCCATATTTGTAGCAACTGTGGTCATTTGGAACCGATCTTCGGCACAGGTGGTGCGCAGAAACTGGCGGAAAAATATCACTGTTCTTTGCTGGGTCAGCTTCCACTGCATATTTCCCTGCGTGAAGATCTTGACCGTGGTGAACCGACGGTGGTCAGCCAGCCGGAGAGTGAATTCACGTCTCTATACCGTGAACTGGCAGGGCAGGTTGCCGCCCAGCTCTACTGGCAAGGCAATGTTATCCCCAGTGAGATTTCTTTCCGAGCGCTATAACGTATCTATCAATGCCGGGATTGTCCCGGCTTGTTGGATGCGCCAGTGCCTTGTTTCCCCTGACACAATGCGCAGAAAGGGTGGCGTGAAGGGGGCTAACTCCCTATAATTGCGCGTCAAAGCGCCTGTTGGCGCACTCCCCTCTCTTTTATTTATGTTAATCAGGTCGTTAATACCATGACTGATCAGTCTCACCAATGTGTCATCATCGGGATCTCAGGAGCGTCCGCTTCGGGTAAAAGTCTTATTTCCAGCACCTTGTATCGTGAATTGCGCGATCAGGTTGGTGATCAGCATATCGGGGTGATATCTGAGGACAGTTATTATAAAGATCAAAGCCACCTGACTATGGAAGAGCGGGTAAAAACCAACTATGACCACCCAAGCTCAATGGATCATAGCCTGCTAATCAAGCACTTGCAGATGCTGAAAGCGGGTCAGGCAATCGAAGTGCCGCAGTACAGCTATGTCGAGCACACCCGTAAACAGGAAACAGTGCATATTGAGCTGAAAAAGGTCATTATCCTGGAAGGTATCCTGTTGCTAACGGATGCACGGCTGCGTAATGAGATGAATTTCTCTATCTTTGTTGATACGCCACTGGATATTTGCCTGCTGCGCCGTATGCGTCGCGACGTTAATGAACGTGGACGTTCAATGGATTCCGTGATGGAACAATATCAGAAGACCGTGCGCCCGATGTTCCTGCAATTCATTGAGCCATCTAAACAGTATGCCGATATTATCGTGCCGCGCGGCGGTAAAAACCGTATTGCGATTGATATTTTGAAAGCGAAGATAAGCCAGTTCTTTGAATAGTATGCCCTGAATCATTCAGGTTGCGTAACCGAACGTTAGCATTTGGAACAAGACGCAGCGTATGTATGACGGGTATAGAAGAGGTTTATCTGATAGATACCGGTGTCGAATGGAGAATAAGATGAGACTGTGTGACCGTGACATTGAAGCCTGGCTGGATGATGGCCGACTGGTGATTACACCCCGTCCGCCAACTGAGAGGATCAGTGGTGCGACCGTTGATGTTCGTTTGGGAAATCAGTTTCGCGTCTTCCGCGGACACACGGCGGCTTTCATTGACTTAAGCGGCCCGAAGGATGAAGTCAGTGCGGCGCTGGATCGCGTTATGAGTGATGAAATTAATTTGCCAGAAGGTGAGGCATTCTTCCTGCACCCAGGGGAATTAGCTCTGGCCGTGACGTTTGAGTCTGTCACGCTGCCGGATAATTTGGTGGGCTGGCTGGACGGTCGTTCTTCTCTCGCTCGTTTGGGATTGATGGTTCACGTCACCGCACACCGCATCGATCCAGGTTGGCAAGGAAGAATTGTGCTGGAGTTCTATAATTCAGGTAAGTTGCCGCTGGCGTTACGTCCCGGCATGATGATTGGTGCACTGAGTTTTGAACCGCTTTCCGGGCCGGCAGCTCGTCCATATAACCGCCGTCAGGATGCCAAATATAAAGATCAACAGGGTGCGGTAGCGAGCCGGATCGATAAAGACTAAGCGTTTGGCGACAGGCATGCAAAAGCAGGTAGCCGTACGTTTCGCAATGAGGATGGCATGAGAAGATTTCTGACGACGCTTGCAATCCTGCTCGTAGTGCTGGTGGCAGGAATGACAGCCTTGGTCGTACTGGTTAATCCCAATGACTTCCGCGCTTACATGGCGAAGCAGGTTGAGGAACGTAGCGGCTATCGCCTGCAACTGGATGGCGATCTGCGCTGGCACGTATGGCCGCAACTGAGTATTTTATCTGGCGGTATGTCATTAAGTGCACCGGGTTCTAGTGCACCCATTGTCAGTGCTGAAAACATGCGCCTTGATGTGCAACTATGGCCGCTGCTGTCGCATAAGCTGGCCGTCAAACAGGTGATGCTGAAAGGCACCATCATTCGCCTGACGCCGGAAAGTGAAGCCAAACAGTCGAACAATGCGCCAATTGCCCCAGCGGGTTCGCAAGCCCCATCTGAAGAACGGCGCTGGCGATTAGATATCGATAAGATAAAAGTTGCCGATAGCCTGTTGATTCTGCAACGTAGCGATAATGAACAGATTAATGTTCGCGATATTAATCTTGCGATGGAGCAGAGCAGCGATCGCCAGATCAATATCGAATTATCTAGCCGCATCAATCGCGATCAGCGCGATATTGCTTTCTCTCTCGCCGCTGCTGTCGATTTGCTGCACTTCCCGCAGCAGGTAAATGCCAATATTACCAAACTGGATTATCAGCTTCAGGGAGCGGGTATACCGGCAAACGGTATCAGCGGAACGGGAAGTGTTCAGGCAAGTTATCAACAGCAGCCTGAAAAAATCACGTTTAGCCAGCTTTCACTCAATACCAATAACAGCCAGTTGTCTGGGGCGGGTAGCGTGACGCTGGGTGATATCCCGCATTATGAATTGGATCTGTTATCTGAAAAACTGGATTTGGACTCTCTGCTGGGGATCGCGTCGGTAAAAGAGAATAACGTCACTACGGTGGCCGTTAAACCAGCCGCTCCCGTTATTTCAAATGAAAGTGGCGCGGCAAAGCCAGAAGATAGCCTACAGCAATTCACCGCTCGTCTGTCGTTGCAGGCCGCATCGCTGAGCTACCGTGGGCTTGATGTCCGACAATTTGCGCTACGGGCAGACAATCAGCCAGGGTTGTTAGATATCACTACGTTAAGTGGCGAACTGGGGGAGGGGCATTTCTCATTACCCGCTAAAGTCGTGACAAAATCATCAACCAACATCACGCTACTGCCAGATCTCAAGAATATTGAACTGTCTCAACTGGTGTCTGCATTTGCGTTGCCTGCCAAGACGGTCAGCGGAAAATTGTCGATGATCGGACAATTTAGCGGAAACAGTATTGCACTACCTGCATTGCTCCAGCAATGGCAAGGATCGGCGACGCTGGAAGCCAATAATGTCCGTCTACAGGGCTTGAATATTCAGCAGATGGTGCAGATGGCTGTAGCGCGTAGCAACGGAAATGTGCGAGGACAAGAGCGTTATGAGCGTTATACCGAACTGCAACAACTGACAGGAAAGGCACAGTTGAATGCAGGTAAGTTGCGACTTACCGATCTCAATGGTCGCTCAGAACTGCTGTCGCTAAGCGGTGTAGGCCAATTCGATTTGCCCGCTCAAACGTGTGACGTCAACCTAAATGTCTCTATCACGCAGGGGTGGCAGGGCGATGAGCGACTCGTCAGCGTGTTGAAAAATACAGCGATTCCGCTACGCGTCTACGGCGAATGGGATAAATTGAATTACCAGTTGCAGGTGGATCAGTTATTGCGTAAACGTCTACAGGACGAGTTGAAGAAGCGCCTGAATGATTGGGCTAGCCAAAATCAGCAAAGCCAGAAGGGTAAAGACCTTAAGCAGTTGCTCGATCGTCTTTAATTTTTTAGAAGTGCTGTGTTCTTGGTCGATTTGCTGATTCCTGTTAGCAAATCGGCGGCTTCTCCTTAATACTTTCCCTTAATCTGTTACTCTTCTCCCAGTCAGACTTTGTGCTTGATGTCTCTTTTTTAACTCTGCATATAAATATTTTTCTCTTTTTTTATTTTCTAAAGCAGTAAACTCCGCTCCCTGTTTTCGGTGCGGTGCGATTCCGCTGCCGGGGAATTTCTGTCAGATAATTTATTACTCAGGTATCGAAACCCACTATGCTCGAACTTTTGATTGGTGTTGCTGTAACGATTCTGGTTGGTCGTTACATTATAAAAGGGTACTCAGCGACCGGCGTGTTGCTGGTGGGAGGCCTGTTACTTTTGGCAATCAGTGCCATGCTGGGGAAAAACGTATTGCCAGCCAGTGCAAAGGCAACGGGCTGGAGTGCGACGGATATTGTTGAATACGTAAAAATTTTGCTGATGAGCCGCGGTGGCGATCTCGGCATGATGATTATGGTGCTGTGTGGGTTTGCGGCTTATATGACACACATCGGTGCTAATGATGTCGTCGTTAAACTTGTTTCTCGCCCACTTAAAATGATCAACTCGCCTTATTTGCTGATGATTGCCGCCTATTTTGTCGCCTGTCTGATGTCTCTGGCTGTATCATCGGCTACTGGGCTGGGCGTGTTGTTGATGGCAACGCTGTTTCCCGTCATGGTGAATGTCGGTATTAGCCGCGGTGCCGCTGCGGCAATCTGCGCATCTCCGGTGGCATTGATCCTATCGCCAACGTCGGGCGATGTGGTGCTTGCTGCGCAGGCATCGCAGATGAAATTAGTCGATTTCGCCTTTAAGGCCACGCTGCCTATTTCCATCATTGCCATCGTGTGTATGGCCGTCGCGCATTTTTTCTGGCAGCGCTACCTGGACAACAAGGCGAATGTCAGCCATGAGATTCTGGATGTCAGCGAGATCATGACGAATGCTCCGCGTTTTTACGCCATTCTGCCGTTTACGCCGATCATGGGCGTACTGGTCTTTGATGGCAAATGGGGGCCTGAGCTTCATATTATCACCGTACTGGTTATCTGTATGGTGCTTGCCGCGGTGCTGGAATTTTTCCGATCATTCAACGGGCAGAAAGTATTTGATGGGCTAGATGTTGCTTATCGGGGCATGGCAGATGCCTTCTCTAACGTTGTAATCCTGCTGGTTGCAGCTGGTGTCTTTGCTCAGGGGCTTGGCACCATTGGCTTTATCAGCGGATTGATTGGCCTTGCGCAGTCATTTGGCAGCGGTGGGTTGGTGATTATGCTGGTACTGGTGGTCATAACGATGCTGGCGGCTATGACGACGGGCTCAGGTAATGCGCCGTTCTATGCGTTTGTAGAGCTGATTCCAAAGCTGGCGTCACAAATGGGCATCAACCCTGCTTATCTGGCCATTCCGATGCTTCAGGCTTCCAATTTGGGCCGTACTATTTCTCCGGTATCCGGTGTGGTCGTTGCTGTCGCTGGGATGGCGAAAATATCGCCATTCGAGGTGGTGAAGCGCACATCGGTTCCCGTACTGGTTGGGCTGATTGTGGTGGTGATTGCCACCGAGATTATGATACCTGCCTGATAACCGAAATTAGTTAAACAGCTGCACCTTTAGTTTATGTAGTCTAGAGGTGCTGACTGTCATCGTATCGGGCTACTTCTTTGATGAAACGTTCAAAGTCGCTTAAACGATGAGAAATGACGTGGATGACAATATCCAGATTGAGCGTCTGATAGTCATGCACGGCAATATTTCTTAATCCCACCATTTTTTGCAAATTATCAGACAGATCAATTGTAATTATCTGGTTTGCGGAGAGAAGTGCGAAGCTATCTCGGCTGCTTTGTGGTATGCCTAACTGCTTGGCGCGGATAAGATAATTAGCAATATCAATAGCGGCCTCGCAGGCACGCTGTATGTTAAGTATGACGGAATCTTGCTTCGTGAAGTTTTGACGAAGCCCTTCCTCAGTATCGAATTCCTCACGGATACGACGTAGGCATCTTTGTATGGTGCTGCTTTTGTTGAGTAAGATATCTGTCATGCTTTTAGATCCTGATTAAAGCTACGAATGATATCCGCACGCTCTTTTTGCAGATGCTGGTACATTGAAAGTGTTGTCATTTCAAATTCTCCCGCCGCTGCTTTTGCATCATAAAGTAGCTTGCCGTTACGAACGATCTCCATTTTTAATACCGTTGAGGCCTGCAATAAATCGATAAGATCGACATCACGGCCCACTATTTTTGCTAACTGGTGAGATAGCTCCCAACGTTCAACGGGATCCAGTTTTCTCGTAGTCATGATTGCGATATCAACATCGCTGTCTTCTCTGGCATTGCCCGTTGCCTGGGAACCAAAGAGATAAATAATCTTGATGTCGGGTATCTGTTTTTTTAATGTTAAAACGATCTTATCGAACATGTAATAGCCCCCGTTCCTACGATTGTCTTATTGTCTGACAGGATTGCCCGAACATCAATTTATTGCCAGCCAAAGGAAAGAGAGACGTTATCCCTTCCACCTCTGTCACCTCTGTCTATTTCACGCTTTATTGACCTACTTCATCACACTTCAAAATCAGTTTGTGGCTCGTCGTTCGGTGTGATGCGGACCTCCACGATACGGTGACTTTCCACCGCTAGAATAGTGAACTGATAGTTATCGATTGATAATGTATCGCCCACTTGCGGAACTCGCTGAGCGTGCTCCATCAGCAGCCCTGCCAGCGTGTAGTATTCGCGTTTCTCATCCAGAGTCAGCGGAACATACATCGTCAGGTCTTCCAGCGGAATATAGCCGTTCACGGTCCAACTGCCGTCGCCATTCTGCTGAATGCTATGGCGTGCATCGCGTTCTTCTCCTTCGCGCGGTAGGTTGCCCGCGATGGTTTCCATCACGTCACTTAATGTGACAATCCCTTCCATCGAACCAAACTCATCAACGACAAACGCAAAATGTGTTCTTCCTTCTCTAAACTGTTCTAACGCCTGCAAAAGAGAAAGCTGTTCAGGAAAGACTAGCGGCTGACGAATCAGAATACGTGGGTTAAACGGTTCGCGGTTTAGCTGTTGTTGTAGCAAATCAGCAACATGCACGATACCTAGCGGTTCATCGGAGGTATTATTGTCGGTGACCACGAGCCGGGAGTGCTGGTTGGTCTTTAACAGCTTAGCTAGCGCATCCTGTGTGATATCCAACTCAACCGACTCGATATCGTGTCGCGAGGTCATAATACTGCTGATGGTTCGCTGTGCCAGCCCTAATACCCGCTTTATCATCCGGCGTTCCTGAATATTGAAAACTTCCTGACCTGCTCGGGTATTGTCTGCGATCATCGACGAGGTTTGATTGTCCAGCTCTGCTTCTTCATGATTGCCGCGCAAAATACGCAAAACAACCTCTGCGGTACGCTGGCGTAGCGGAACCGTAGAAGAAAGAAAGCGTCGACGGTTAAACAGGGAAACCTGATTTAACATCTCGATCAGCACCGAGAAGCCTATCGCAGCGTAGAGATAGCCTTTGGGGATATGGTAACCAAACGCATCTGCTACCAGACTGAAACCAATCATCAACAGGAAGCTGAGGCACAGGATAACGATAGTCGGGTGTTCAGCGACAAAACGGGTCAGTGGCTTGCTGGCTAGCAGCATCAGGAAGATGGCAATAGTGACAGCGGACATCATTACCAGCAGATGATCGGTCATGCCGACAGCGGTGATCACGGAATCCAGCGAGAATATCGCATCCAGCACCACTATCTGAGCGACTACCGGCCAGAAACGTGCCCCTTTACGTTGGGCTTGCTGTTCCTCATCTTTCCCTTCGAGACGTTCGTTGAGTTCCATGGTGGCTTTAAAGAGTAGAAATAGCCCACCAATCAGCATGATAACGTCTCGTGCGCTGAATGTATGACCAAGGAACGTGAATAGGGGGGTCGTCAAAGACACTAGCCAGGAAATGGACGTCAGTAAGCCCAAGCGCATAATCAGGGCAAGCAACAGACCAACGACTCTGGCTTTGTCACGTTGTTCTTTGGGTAATTTCTCAGCCAGAATGGCGATGAAGATAAGATTATCAATGCCCAGAACCAGTTCCAGGACAACCAGCGTGGCCAACCCGGCCCATATCGTTGGATCAGCGATCCACTCCATATCTATTTTTTCACCTTTTAATGAACATAACCCCGATAGCGTATCAGGGCGTGCACGGATGAACCAGAATTTGCAGGGATAATCTTGGCGTACTGTGTTGTAAGTAAAAACCATGGTGTATTTTTGTACGTTTTTTTATGTGAATCAGCTCGTATTAATATTAATTAGTGTTAAAAAATCCCATTATCTACCTTAAGCAAAATTTTATGCTGTATAACAGGGATACAGGTCGTAACATTTGATCATGTCATGTGTCCGAGCATAGAATACCGCGCCATTGCTAATCTACACATAATTATATGGTTTTATATCCCGTGCAGCCGTTTTTATGATTGAAACAGGCTGACTTTATTCTTTTAGTCGGTTTTTTATACTTATGGAGGTTTTGCCACAGTGGATGTTCATAGTCTTATTCCTAAAAAACCCTCCCTAAACATCTTGTCCTTGTGCTCCCACTTGTGTGGTCAATACTATGTTAGCGTTTTTGGCTGAGTGACTGCTCTAGTTGGGCTTTGAGATAAAAGTGCTCATTTGGCGGTATATTGTACCCGTATAATAAAAAATCATGATAAATCCGTAGCTTAACACTTTAAAGCTTAAGCTACAGGATAGGGGCGTACTTTTACAGTGCATTGGTAGCTACAAGCCAAGGGCGGTAGCGTGCCTATAGCAAAAACGCAACATGGACTACGGTGGTACAAATATGCAAGAGTCCACGCTAATATTCATAAGTGCTTTTGCCTCGCTTTTTTTGATAAGAAAGGCTGCGTTTAGAATCGGATTGGTGGATAAACCTAATGTCCGTAAAAAGCATCATGGTCATGTCCCACTTGTTGGTGGTGTGTCCATTTATCTTGCGCTTTGTGTGCTTTATGTACTGCGTGCTGATTTACTTCCGCATTTTTTCCTCTATATGGGGTGCTCAACGGCACTGTTGATCGTTGGCATTATTGATGACCGCTTTGACCTGCCTGTGTTACCGCGAATCGGGTTACAGACGTGCGTGGCCATCGCGATGATGTCTATGGGGGTGTCTATTTCCTCTTTAGGACATATTTTCTTTAATAATGAGATTTTTTTAGGCTCATTGGGCTATGTCGTCACACTTTTTGCGGTCTGGGGGGCTATCAATGCTTTCAATATGGTTGATGGTATGGACGGCTTACTCGGTGGACTTTCTTTCGTCACGCTTAGTGCTTTAGTTATCGTTTTTTATCTTGGGGGAAACAATGAGCTTGCACGTTGGAGCATGTGTTTTCTGGCGGCAATGCTGCCCTATATTTTGCTAAATTCGGGTATGTTGTTTGGGAAAAAATTCAAAGTCTTTATGGGAGATGCGGGAAGTACACTGATCGGGTTCTCCGTTATCTGGTTACTGATTCTTGCGACTCAAGGTGAAAAGCGAGTAATGCAACCCGTAACTGCAGTATGGCTGATTGCTGTCCCACTTATGGATATGGCAGCCGTAATGATACGGCGTGTCGCCAGAGGGAGAAACCCTTTCAAGGCCGATCGTGAGCATTTGCATCATATCTTAATGCGTGTGGGTTTGACCCCGCATCAGGCCTTGATTGTGATTCTTCTTGTCGCGATGCTATTTGCCGCTATTGGTATTTTAGGCGAGCGTATTGGTATCGCTGAGTCTATTATGTTCAGTGTCTTTCTGATGGCTTTCTGCGGCTATTTCTGGATGATCAACCGGATATGGCGAGTGTTGACATGGTTTCGTAGAGCAACCCGAGGCTCGCATTCCGGTGTAACGAGCACCGATAAAAATGCTACCACGCCGTTAAAACGGTGAATTGCTAGCGTTTTATACCGTAGACTTCAGGGTAATCTAATAATTTATTCTCTATAATGATGGGCTATTTTGTAGGGATTTGCGCAATATTCAATCAAGAGCGATGGCATAGACAGGATGATAAAGCACAAACGAAAATTGATGCCCTTGATGGTGTCGGTAGCGCTACTTAGCGGCTGTACTTTGGTGCCTGGTTCCCACCTTTCTACTAGCGGCAAAAATGTCGTTGAGCAGCAAGATGCGGATTTCAATATTGATAAACTGGTCAATGTTTATCCATTAACCCCTTATTTAGTCGAAAAAATGCGTCCTAAGCCGCTAATAGCACAGACTAACCCTGCTTTGGAAAAGGAATTGCAGGGTTATGAATACCGTATCGGTATTGGTGATGTCATCATGGTGACTGTATGGGATCATCCTGAATTGACGACCCCAGCGGGGACGTATCGCACTGCTGCGGATACCGGTAACTGGGTGCATTCCGATGGTACGATTTTTTATCCTTACATCGGTAAAGTAAGCGTTGCAGGCAAGACGGTTACAGAAGTGCGCGATCAGATTATGGGTCGTTTAGCACAGTACATTGAATCGCCCCAGGTTGATGTCAGTATTGCCGCTTTCCGTTCACAGAAAGCCTATGTGACGGGGGAAGTGGCGACATCGGGGCAACAACCAATCACCAATGTACCCCTGACAGTGTTGGATGCGATTAACAAAGCGGGCGGGCTGACGGAAAATGCAGACTGGCGTAATATTGTTCTGACCCACAATGGCAAAGAGCAACGTCTCTCTCTTCAGGCGTTAATGCAAAACGGCGATCTTTCCCAAAACTATCTGCTTTACCCCGGTGATATCCTCTATATTCCTCGTAATGACGATCTGAAAGTGTTTGTTATGGGTGAAGTCAAAAAGCAAAGCACCCTCAAAATGGATCGCAGCGGTATGACGCTGACGGAAGCATTGGGCAATGCTGAAGGTGTTGATCAGGCCGCTTCCGATGCAACAGGAGTGTTTGTCATCCGCTCTTTGCGTGGTGCCGAAGGACCTAAGCTAGCAAATATTTACCAGTTGAACATGTCGGATGCGACGGCAATGGTGATGGGGACAGAATTCCAGCTTCAACCTTACGATATTGTTTATGTAACTACAGCGCCAATGGTTCGTTGGAATCGTGTAATCAGTCAGATTGTACCGACAATTTCCGGATTTAATGAATTAACAGAGGCGACGTTACGTATTCGTAACTGGCCATAGAAGCAAATATGTTTAATTCCATATTAGTGGTGTGTGTGGGGAATATTTGCCGTTCCCCAACTGGGGAAAGGCTGTTGAAACAGGCTTTGCCAACGAAAAAAATCGCGTCTGCGGGGTTAGGTGCATTGGTAGGCAAGCCCGCCGATGCAATGGCAACCGAGGTGGCGAATCAGCATCATCTTTCTCTTGAGAAGCATGAGGCACAACAATTAACTTCTGCTTTGTGCCGCCAGTACGATCTGATTCTGGTGATGGAGAAAGGTCATATTGACGGAGTGAGCCGCATCGCGCCAGAAGTGCGAGGTAAAACCATGCTGTTTGGTCACTGGCTAAATCAGCAGGAAATTGCTGACCCTTATCGTAAAAGCCGCGAAGCATTTG
Organism: Pectobacterium betavasculorum; assembly: GCF_000749845.1. GTDB lineage: Bacteria > Pseudomonadota > Gammaproteobacteria > Enterobacterales > Enterobacteriaceae > Pectobacterium > Pectobacterium betavasculorum. The sequence continues at coordinate 320,250 of NZ_JQHM01000001.1, forward strand.
AATTCGTTTACTCACAACTTGAGCAGTCTGCGCAAAAATGGGCGCAGGCGTTGAATCGTTAATCGTCAGAGAATCCGATGACAGAGAAAACTTCAGTAAAAGTATCTGAAACCCATTCAGATGAGATCGATTTAGGGCGTTTATTAGGAACATTGCTGGATAATCGCTGGTTGATTATTGGTGTGACGGCGGTATTTACCGTTTTAGGCATTATGTATGCCATGTTAGCCACACCGGTTTATAAAGCCGATGCGTTGATTCAGGTGGAGCAAAGCTCTGGCAATTCGTTATTAAATGATATTTCCAGCATGTTGCCGGATTCTAAACCGAAATCCGATGCTGAGATAGAGCTCATTAAATCGCGTATGGTAATTGGAAAAACTGTCAATGATCTGGCATTGGATATTGATGTCCAACAAAAGTATTTTCCGGTTGTAGGCAAAGGTTTGGCTAGACTAACAAACGAAGAAACCGCAAAAATAGTGGTTTCACGTCTTGATGTGCCGGAAAGTTGGCAGGATCAAATATTCACTCTAAAGATTATTGACGGTACTCAATATTCTGTTGAAGCTGGAGATGTGTTGACTTTTACAGGCACAGTCGGACGACTTGAGACGCATAATAGTATTACATTGCTGATAAGCGATATTGCGGCTAAGCCTGGCACCGTTTTTAACATTAAGAAACTTAATCAACTGACCGCTGTGAACAGCGTATTAGATAATTTAGTTGTTGCGGACAAAGGAAAAGATACGGGAGTTCTTGAGTTAAGTCTTGAGGGGGAAGATTCCGTATTGACAAATAAAACACTGAGTAGCATCAGCCAGAACTATCTTCAGCAAAATGTAGAACGGAAATCTGAGGAAGCTGGGAAAAGCCTAGAATTTCTAAAAGAACAATTGCCAAATATACGTACATCACTTAATGAAGCTGAAAACAAGCTTAATCAATTCCGCCAACAGAATGAGTCGGTCGATCTTTCCTTAGAAGCGAAAGCAGTACTGGATACCACCGTAGCGGTTGAAGCGCAGTTAAATGAACTGACGTTTAAAGAAGCGGAAATTTCGAAACTGTATACTCGCGAACATCCCGCTTACCGCGCCCTGATGGAAAAACGCAAAACGCTGGAACAGGAAAGGGATAAGCTTAACAAGCGTGTAGGGGCGATGCCCAAAACCCAGCAGGAGATTTTACGTTTAACGCGGGATGTGCAGGCAGGGCAGGAAGTCTACATGCAGTTGCTGAATAAACAGCAGGAACTGAGCATTAATAAAGCGAGTACAGTCGGTAACGTGCGCATAGTCGACAATGCGGTGATTCAGCCTAAACCAGTGAAGCCGAGAAAAACGCTGATTGTGCTAATCGCAACGATCTTGGGTGGCTTGATTTCAACGGCTTTTGTCATACTGAAAACGCTGTTACATAAAGGTATAGAGAGCCCAGAGCAATTGGAAGAGTTAGGCATTAACGTGTATGCCAGTGTACCTCTTTCCGAGTGGCAACAGAAAAAAGACAGAGCTTTATTGAGTTCGAAAAGTAAGAAAGGCAATACGCGAGCAACGGATTTATTGGCGGTAGGTAACCCGACCGATCTAGCGATTGAAGCTATCAGAAGCCTGCGTACCAGTCTCCATTTCGCCATGATGGAAGCGAAAAACAATGTGCTGATGATATCTGGTGCTAGCCCTGCTATTGGTAAAACGTTTGTCAGTGCTAACCTTGGTGCTGTTATCGCCCAGTCAGGGCAGCGAGTACTCATCGTTGACTGTGATATGCGTAAAGGCTACGCCCATGAACTGATGGGCACTCATGGAACAGACGGTCTTTCAGATATTTTATCAGTACAGTGCAGTACAGAAAAAAGCATACGTAAAACCGGGGTGGAAAATATGGATTTTATTCCCCGTGGGCAGGTACCGCCGAATCCTTCTGAATTGCTAATGCATAATCGTTTTGCCGAGTTTGTAAAATGGGCGGGAGAACACTACGATCTGGTGTTGTTGGATACGCCGCCGATTCTGGCAGTGACTGACGCCGCAATTATCAGCCGTCACGCAGGTACTTCTCTGTTAGTTGCGCGTTTTGAAATGAATACGCTGAAAGAGATTGAAGTCGCTATTCGTCGTTTTGAGCAGAATGGTACAGAAATTAAAGGCGTTATTCTGAATGCGGTAATGAAGAGAGCAGCAAGTTATTATGGGTATGGTAATTACGATTATTATACCTACGAATATAAGTCGAAATAATTTCCTTGCATGACATACCGGTTTGCTATGGTGAATGGCAAACCGGTATCTGTATTACTGTAAATTTATACTGAATGAAAAACATATACTCATCATATTATCTATTCTCGATAACTTTTTTGGCATATTTTAAATCGCTTCTAAATGTAGCTGACTAATTTCCCTATGCCATCCTTCTGTTTTTAATATAATCATAAAGCCATATTGTTTTATCTGGTTTTTACATGTCTATCGGGGTGTTTATTTCATGAATTTACGAGTTGTTTTTAGAAAAAACAATTTTGTTAAATTGTTTTTAGCGTTGTCTGATTTTTTCTTTTTTAATTTCTCATTGCTATTTACACTATGCATGATCTATTTGCTTGGATATGACGTTTACTCGTTTATTCCAATGTCTGAATTACCCGCAAGGTTTTTATCACATATAACGCTATCGTTGTTATGCGTTGGTTGGTTTTGGATAAGATTGCGACACTACACGTACAGAAAACCATTCTGGTTTGAATTAAAAGAAATTATAAGAACACTCATCATTTTTGCCGTTTTTGACTTAGCTCTAGTTGCATTTTCAAAATGGCAATTTTCTCGTTATGTCTGGTGTATTACTTGGCTGCTGGCGATCATTCTGGTACCAGTTGGACGTGTGATAGTAAAAAGAATTTTAGACAAACTTAACCTTTGGAAAAAACATACTGTTATTATTGGTACAGGAAAAAATGCCAGAGATGCATATGCCGCTCTCCAGAGTGAAGAGGTATTAGGTTTTTCTATCGGTGGCTTCTACTCTAGTCACGATGTCGATGGTGTCCGCGATATTTTTGGTGTGCCTGTGATTAATAATGAGGAAGAACTTTGGCAACAAAGTTGTCCTAATGACACACAGTTTATTGTAGCTTTAGAGTTTGAAGAGCATGCCTTAAGAGATTATTGGTTGAAAAATCTCGCTAAGCATAATTGTCGGTCGATCTCTGTTATTCCTACATTACGAGGCGTTCCATTATATGGAACTGACATGTCCTTTATATTTAGCCATGAGGTCATGATCCTACGTGTCAGTAATAGTTTAGCAAAGAGAACCTCACGATTTATTAAGCGGACTTTTGATATTTTTGGCGCGTTAGCTATTGTTATCATACTTTCCCCTATTTTGGTATCTCTCCTTTATTTAGTCTCAAAAGATGGGGGGAATGCAATTTACGGACATGAACGAGTGGGGAGAAATGGGAAGAAATTCAAATGCCTTAAGTTCCGATCTATGGTGATAAATTCCCAAGAGGTGCTCAATGCGTTGTTGGAAAATAGTCCAGAGGCTAGAGCTGAATGGGAAAAGGATTTTAAACTCAAAGATGACCCTAGAATAACAAAAGTTGGTCAGTTTATAAGGAAGACTAGCTTGGATGAACTACCTCAGCTTTTTAATGTTCTCAAAGGAGAAATGAGCCTGGTTGGCCCAAGACCGATTATCGAAGACGAACTGGATAAATATGCCGGAGATGTCGATTATTATTTGATGGCTAAACCGGGTATGACGGGGCTATGGCAAGTTAGCGGTAGAAACGATGTAGATTATGATACCAGAGTTTACTTTGACTCATGGTATGTTAAAAACTGGTCATTATGGAATGATATCGCCATCCTCTTTAAAACTGTCAGTGTTGTATTGAAGAGAGATGGAGCATACTGATTGGATTATGTTTTATAATCTGTCCGTCACAAGCTTGTATCTATTAATTAGTGAAGAATATGAAATATTTTATAGCCATTCCAACTTATAATGGTGGTGATGTCTGGAAAGATGCAGCTGAAAGCCTAAAGCGCTATGGCCCTGATGGCATAAATGTTCAGGTGATAGATTCTGGTAGTAGAGATACAACTATTCAGGTGGCAAATAGCTTAGGCTTTAATATTATTAATATTGATGCGAGCGATTTTAATCATGGAGGTACGCGTAACCAATTAGTTGGTGCTAATGGTGACGCAGATGTAGTTATATTCCTAACTCAGGACGCAATCCCCGAGCCAGGTTATATTGAACATATTCTCTCTGCTTTCAGCGATCCAGATGTTGTCTGCGCTTATGGTCGACAGTTACCCCACCACAGCGCTAACCCAGTGGCTCAGCATGCCAGATATTTCAATTACCCAGAAAAAAGTGGCGTGTACAGTTTTCATGATGCTGAAAAAATGGGGTTGAAAACAGTTTTTATGTCCAACTCTTTCTCTGCTTATCGTATTGATGTATTCAAAGCGCTGGGCGGGTTTCCCTCAAATACTATTTTGTGTGAAGACATGTACTTTACGGCGAAATCCGTTTTGGCTGGGCATAAAGTGGCTTATGTTTCAGATGCTGTAGTTAGACATTCTCATAATTACAGCCCGTTAGATGAATTTAAGCGCTATTTTGATATTGGTGTTTTCCACGCAGATGAACCTTGGATTAGAGAAAAGTTTGGTGGTGCTGGTGGAGAAGGGAAGAGATATATTCTTTCAGAACTACGTTTTCTTTTGAAGAAAAATCTCCTATATATTCCTTTGGCTTTTATAAATAATTTTATGAAACTAACAGGGTATAAGTTAGGTCAACATTATAAACATATTCCTCGTTCTTTGGTTAAAGCTTTTAGTATGCATAAGCGCTATTGGAATTAATGCTACTTACAAGTCTGAACGCCCAGATTTGAATATTATTAGAGGTTGAGATGAGAATTATTGTAACGGGTGGAGCTGGTTTCATTGGCTCAGCTGTTGTTCGTCATATTATTAACAACACCAATGATGAAGTATTAGTCGTAGATAGCCTAACTTATGCGGGTAATCTTGATTCATTAAAATCGGTAGCAGATAATATACGTTTCAGGTTTGAACGTATCAATATCTGTGATCGTGAGAGTTTAGAACAGATATTTGATGAATATCAACCAAACGTCGTTATGCATTTGGCCGCGGAAAGTCACGTTGACCGCTCTATCGACGGCCCTGCGGCATTTATTGAAACTAATATCGTTGGTACCTATACGTTGCTGGAGGCCACACGGAAATATTGGAATATATTGGATGATAATGCCAAAAAAGCATTTCGCTTCCATCATATCTCCACCGATGAAGTCTATGGTGACCTTCATGGTACGGATGATCTCTTTACCGAAACTACCCCGTATGCCCCCAGCAGCCCATATTCAGCTTCTAAGGCATCCAGCGATCATCTGGTTCGTTCCTGGTTGCGTACCTATGGCTTGCCGACCATTGTGACGAATTGCTCTAACAACTATGGGCCTTATCATTTCCCAGAAAAATTGATTCCATTAATTATTCTCAATGCGTTGGAAGGTAAACCGCTGCCGGTATATGGCGATGGTGCTCAGATTCGTGATTGGCTGTATGTGGAAGATCACGCCCGTGCATTGTACAAAGTGGTAACTGAAGGGAAAGTTGGGGAGACCTACAACATTGGCGGACACAACGAGCGAAAAAATATTCAAGTGGTGCAAACTATTTGTCGCTTGTTGGATGAAATGTTGCCAAACAAGCCTGCTGGCATTGATAAGTATGAATCATTGATTACGTATGTTACCGATCGTCCTGGACACGATTTACGTTATGCCATTGATGCAAGTAAGATTTATAACGATTTAGGCTGGAAACCGCAGGAAAGCTTTGAGAGTGGCATTCGAAAAACAGTGCAGTGGTATTTAGAAAATGAGCAATGGTGGTGCCGGGTCAAAGATGGCTCCTATGCTGGTGAGCGCTTGGGTATAACGCGTTAATTTTGGAGATATAAAGAATATGAAAGGTATTGTATTGGCTGGTGGTTCAGGAACGCGTTTGCATCCCATTACTCGCGGTGTATCTAAACAGTTATTGCCGATTTATGATAAACCGATGGTGTATTACCCCATTTCAGTGCTCATGTTGGCGGGCATCAAAGATATTTTGATTATTTCTACGCCAGAAGATATGCCTTCATTTAAACGCCTTTTAGGCGACGGTAGTCGTTTTGGCGTTCAATTCAGCTATACCGTTCAGCCTAGCCCTGATGGATTGGCTCAGGCATTTATCCTCGGTGAGGAGTTTATTAATGGCGATCGTTGTGCGTTGGTGTTAGGGGATAATATCTATTTTGGTCAAAGTTTCGGTAAAAAATTAGAAGCAGCATCAGCACGAACGGAAGGTGCGACAGTATTTGGTTATCAGGTAGTTGATGCCGAACGTTTTGGTGTGGTTGAATTTGATGAAAATAATCGAGCGATCTCTCTCGAAGAAAAACCACTGAAACCTAAATCCAACTGGGCAGTAACTGGCCTCTATTTCTATGACGATCAGATCGTAGATATGGCTAAGCAAGTCAAGCCTTCAGCACGTGGCGAGCTTGAAATTACAACTTTGAACGAAATGTATCTGGAAAAAGGTTTGCTGAATGTCGAACAGTTAGGACGAGGTTTTGCCTGGCTGGATACCGGCACGCATGACAGCCTGATAGAAGCATCGCAATTCGTTCACACTATCGAAAAACGCCAAGGGTTTAAAGTTGCTTGTCTGGAAGAGATCGCTTTCCGCAAGGGGTGGTTGAGCAAAGAACAAGTGGCTGAAGAGGCAAAAGCCTTAAGTAAAACGAATTATGGGCAATATTTGGCCCGTTTGATTGGGGAGAAATAAGATGCAGGTTAAGGATACTCGTATTGAGGGCGTGAAAATCGTTCAGCCGAAGGTTTTTGGCGATGCAAGAGGATTTTTTCTGGAAACGTTTGAAAAACGACGTTATCAGGAGATGTTGAATATCGATCTGGATTTTGTACAGGATAACCACTCCCGATCCTCCAAAGGCGTATTACGCGGGCTGCATTTCCAGAAATCAAATCCGCAAGGAAAACTGGTGCGGGTCGTTCGTGGTGAAGTCTTTGATGTCGCTGTTGATATTCGTCCTGGCTCGCCAACTTATGGCGCTTGGGAAGGGGTGATCCTTTCAGAAGAGAATAAAACCCAATTCTGGATCCCGCCTGGCCTGGCACACGGTTTTGTTGTGCTGTCTGACGTGGCTGATTTTGAATATAAATGCACCGATTATTACAACCCGGCAAATGAAGGCTGCCTGCTGTGGAACGATTCGGACGTCGGTATCGAATGGCCTGTAACCGAGCCTCTGCTTTCTGAGAAAGACAAGTTAGGTAAACGATTTAAGGAGCTGGCGGTATGAAAATTTTACTGACGGGTGCAAACGGCCAGCTTGGCCGCTGTTTCCAGGATAGACTGCCCGCTGGATGGCAGGTATGGGCGACGGACACCGCCGAGCTTGATATCACCGATTATGAGAAGGTATTGGCGGCAGTAACAGAGTTTCAGCCGGATGCTATTGTCAATGCGGCTGCTTACACCGCGGTGGATAAAGCGGAAAGCGAACCGGAACTGGCGGCATTGGTGAATAAAACCGGCCCGGAAAATCTGGCGCGGGCTGCTAAAGAGGTTGGCGCGCGTCTGGTTCATGTATCGACGGATTATGTTTTTGACGGCAACGCCACGGTTCCTTATATAGAAACCGACAAAACCAACCCGCTGGGTGTGTATGGCAAGACCAAGCTGGACGGCGAGATTGCCGTTTCCAGTGTGCTACCTGAAGCGATTATTATCCGTACGGCATGGGTATTCAGTGAATATGGTAATAACTTCGTTAAGACGATGCTGAGGTTAGCAAAAGAACGTGATGAGTTAGGCATTGTTGCTGACCAACGCGGCTGCCCGACTTATGCCGGAGATATCGCGCAGGCAATTATTGATTTATTGAAGCAGAATGCTGATGGGGGTGTTTATCATTATTGTGGCGACAGTGAGGTTGCATGGAGTGATTTCGCTGAAGCTATTTTTTCTTCGGCGAAAAAACAGAGTATGCTTGCTAACATTCCTGTTGTTAACGCAATTTGTACTGTTCAGTACCCCACTCCGGCAAAGCGTCCTTCGTATTCAACACTGAATAACGATAAAATTATTCAGATAGGAATTATTCCTTCAGACTGGTTAAAAGCAGTATCTCTGGTTTTATCTAAACTTGATTAGATTGGTTTTGCCAGAAAGTGTTTCTATCTCCTGTGGTTTTTATTCGAGCAATGGATAAAGAGTGAAGAAAATACTAAATGACTCGGAAAATATTGTTTGTAACGCATAATAATGAAGATGAGAGTGATGGGGTTTGGAAAAAAATAATCTCTCAGGTTTCAGCCCTCAGAAATATGGGGGCTAGTGTTGATTTTTTTTACATGAAAAATTCTATCATAGTTCATGATGATGGTTTGACTCTAAAAAAAATAGAGAGTAGATATAAGTGTAAATATTTTTTCTATTATGATATAAAAAATTATATCAAAAGGGAAAATAAACAATTCCATTTGGCTTATGTACGAAAACCTCATGGTGGTTTGTTTGTGATTTTTTTATCAAGCTTGCTTGCGTTAATGAAAAAAAAAGGTGCTAAAATTATCATTGAAATCCCTACATATCCTTATAAAAAAGAATTAAAATCGTATAAAGAAAAAATCCTTAACGTTATTTTTGATTTTTCATTATTTTTTTTTAAAAGATATGTTGATGAAATTGCTTATATGGGGGATTTTACAAATGAAATATGGGGGGTGAAATCAAGGAGGATAGCTAATGGAATAGATATGAAATCCATAAAACCAATAAAGGAGAAACAAAGGAGAAAAGAAGAACCGTTAAATATTGTTGGTGTGGCAAAATTAGAAGCTTGGCATGGCTATGATCGCCTCATTGAAGGGTTATATCATTATAGAGGAAATGTACAAGTCTTATTTAACATTATTGGCTATTCACCGCATGAGTATGCTAGACTTAAAAGTATGGTTGCTGAGTATTCTTTAGAAGGAAAAGTGATATTCCATGGTAAAAAATTTGGTAAAGATCTAGATGTTTTATTAGAGAATGCTGATATTTGTGTTGATGCTGTAGCTAGGCACCGTAGTGGGAATAATACAAATAGCTCTATAAAATCAAAAGAGTACACGGCAAGAGGTTTACCTTTTATTAAGAGCCACGTTGATTACTCTTTTGGCAACGAAGAGTTTATATTACAAGTTTCGGCAGACGATAAATACATTGATATAAATGAGTTAATAATATGGAGAGAATCTCTCCCTAGTGATTTTTCTAAAAAAGAAATCGATTTTGCTAAAAAAAACCTTACATGGTCTAAACAACTTCAATTTTTATTGGAGATAAAATGAAAACTCTAGCCGTTGTGGTTTTTTATAACCCAGAAGGCGATTATTTTAATCGATGCTTATTAATAGCTTCTCAGGTAGACGAATTAATTGTTTATGATAACTCCATCGATGAAAGTGTCATCACGGAAAATAAAAAGAATATCCTGAAAATAGATAATGCAATATATTACTCGGAGGGGGTAAATAATGGTATTGGAAAAGCACTAAATTATGCAGTCATTAAATCTAAAGAAGGTGGGTATGATTTACTTTTTACGTTTGATCAAGATACAGAAGTTCCCAGTTCGTATGTTAAATCTTTAATATCATCTTATTTAAGTGAAAAAAATATAGGAGCTATCGGGCCTATTTATAAGGATATAAATGTAAATCGGGAGTGCCGTTTCCCGGTTAGTTTAGGGCCTTTTGTGGTTAGGAAGACGTTATCAGGTGAAAGCAAAATTCAAGATGTATTAAGCATTATTACATCAGGTACATTGTATCCTGTCAAAATATTCGATAAGATCGGTTTTTTTGATGAGGATTTTTTTATAGATTATATTGATAACGAGTTTTGCCTCAGGCTTCAAAAAAATGGATACCGTGTGTGTGTGGAGCCTAAAATATGTATAAATCATGCATTAGGGAATAGAACAGTAAAAAAATCGATAGTGAAATTTTCGCCTACTAACTATCCATTTTATAGGAAATATTATATTACAAGGAATAGGCTTTTTGTCTATAAACTGTATTTTTTAAAATATCCAGGATTTGTTTTTTATGATTTTTCTGCATTCGCTCTTGATTTTTTGAGAGTGATTCTATTTGAAAGTGATAAAATAAATAAATTAAAGGCATATTTTTATGGCGTTAAACATTTCATTCTAAATAAGAAAGGGAAAATTCCTTACTAAAAGTTATTTTTCATAAGTTAATTATAAAACTCGATATTAAACTATCTCAATATTATTGGCGATATTTCATTATATGAAAAAAAACATTTTGATTGTTAGGAAAAAGAGCTTAGGGGATTTTTTTTTGCTGTATATGGCAATAATTCCTTTTTTTACTTATCTAGTTGGCTACAAAAATTTAAATTATTGGATTGACAATCAAACTTATCAAAATTATTTTTTTTTGGCACAATATAACAGCTATATAGAAATAATTAAAAATGGTGTCGATCCATTATTTATCATGTTTATGAAGATATTCTCTTCATTTGAAGATGGATATACTTATTTTTTAATCGTATGTGCATTTATCACACTTGTTTTTAAATTTGCAGGATTAAAAAAGAGCACGAATAATTTTATTGTTTTATTAGCCTTATATTCATCTTATTTGTTATGCCTACATGATTATGTGCAGATAAGGATTGCATTAAGCATGGCTTTTGTTGCTTTTGGCATTTATTCTGGTAAGTCAAAGGTAATAATTTCAACTTCTTTTTTTATCGCAATTTTGATGCATGTTACATCTATTATCGTTATTCTCCCTTATCTCTTCTATACAAGGTTCGGTGCTAGATGGTTTGCCATAGTAATTATTTCTTCTTTGTTTTTACCAATGCTATTTTTTTCTGGGATTATAAAGAATGCCAGATTGGAAACTTATATTGAATTAGCGAAATATAAAGAACAATATGCCACGGCAAATATATTCGCGTCTCAACCAATACTTCAGATACTTGGTTTATTATATATATATATATCACCTAAGCTAAAAGATAATATTAAAAGCTTTGAATACTTGTTTTCTATTCTTGGTGTTTTGTTTTTTTATATGTTTATCCAGGTGCCCGTTCTATCTTTTAGACTTTTCGAAATAACAATGTTTTTTTATATTATTCTGCTGTCAAGAGTTTTTTCATCATCAAAGATAATAATGATAATTTGCAGTCTTTATGTATTAGTAGGTATAAAGAACATGTTTTTTGGAGAGTCTGCCTTGATCACTTTAGGTAATTAAAACTAATTTATTCAAACCTTATAATAACGAGATCGCATATGAATCGTCGAGGTTTTATTCATTCTATTACATATTTTATATTATGTAGTAAAAATTTAGTTTTTGCCTATCCAAAGGAAAAGATAAATGTTCTTCGGTCAATGTCTGAATTAAGAAAATACACTGCTCAATATGCAGGTGAGAAAGTAAAGTTGTCTTCTTATTATGAAAATAAAAATACTGGTGGTGGGGTTTTCGTTGCGGTAGAAGATATCAAATCAAAAGATGATGGCGGTATAAATATTCGGCAAAATAATAAGTTAATCTGGAAAAGAATAACTGATGATAGTTCAATTATAAAGCCTGAGTGGTTTGGTTGCATAGGTGATGGATTATCCGATGATGCCGATTCGTTTAATAAAATGCTTCTTTTTCTAGATGTTGGTAGTGTGGTTTTTTTTAAAAAAAATGCAATTTATTATAATGCTCTAAAAGATAGAGGCTCTGAATGGATTGTTAAGAAGGATAATATAACTATCATTGGTAACAATGCGTCATTAACTCGTAGGCCTGCAAACTCTGTTAAAACTGATGATAATTTAGCGACGCTTAAGGTAGCAGGAAATAACTTTAAAATTGTAGGTAGATTAAATATTAGTGGAAAAGAAAAAAGCACGTATCTTGTTGATAAAAATAATAATCGTATAAGTTCAAATTTTTATACAAGAGCAGTAACGAGTTCACACGGATTATTTATTCAAAATGTCAAAGGCATCTATATTGAAAATATCGTTTGTGAAGATGCCGTATTCCCATGTTTTGTATCTGGTTGCAGGGATATATATATATCAGGGCAATTTAATAACTCAGGTCAAGTCTATCCTGTAAAGGGTAATGATTTACAATTAGGATCAGGATTAAAAATATCTAACTCTGAAAGTTTTATATTAGATATTAGATCTGAAAATAGTGCATATTGTGGTTGTGAAATTGAACCAAATTGTAAAGATGGGCGAGTAAAGGTTAACTCAAGATCACCTTATATGCACGGTTGCATTTTGCATAAAAATATAGAATCAGTTATTTTAGATATAAATACAATTGAAGCAATAAAAGGTTCGGGGTTACGAATTAGTTCAGGATGTAGAAATATTTCAGGATATGTGGATGCTGATACTTGCCAGTATGCGATACTAGTTATATCAGATAAAAATGAAATTTGTAAAGAAATTAATCTAAAGGTCTCTTATAAGAAAATAATTAAAAGAGTAATTGTTATATACAATACTGAAAAAGGATCTACGTCACTAGATAAAGGCTTGTTCAAAATTGAAGGGAATGACGAAAATTTAAGAAAAAGTAATAAATATATGATTGAGCAAGATGCCGTAGTGTCGTTCTACCTAGACGGTATAAAAAAAACAAATTTTATAATAAATGATACGAGAAAAATGGTAATTGAAATAAGAAAAACAGAAAATGTTAATATTAAATTAGCTCCAGGTATAGATAGCGGGAAAATTAATTTTATTGAAGATGATAATTACTGTCTGGTAATTCCTTCTAAAGGGCATGTTTTTCCTGACTAGCTTGAAATATAACAGGATTTCATTGAAGGATAAGAGCGGTATGTTCTTAGTTATGAACTGTTAGTTAAATTTTTATTTCTGTAAATAAGTAAATTACTGATGGTTTGATTTCTTGTTTTGAATATTTATTCATGGTGTTTTATACGAGGAAGATATGTGGGCTAATATCATATTAGTAATTATTTATAATAAGACTCTTCAAGAGTCCATGACCCTGAAGACATTATCAGAATATAAATTTTATAATACTAAAGTCGTGATTCAAAATAATGGCCCCAGTGAGGTAAGTTATGATTGCGAACTTTTTGTGCGGTTGAATCAATGTTTTGATAATCAAGTTGAACTAATTAATTCCATTGATAATGTTCCCCTTAGTGTTATATATAATGATATTTTTTTAAAATATAAAGGTTCTGACAGATTCATTCTCTTAGATGATGATACTGAAATATCGGAATCCTTTGTAAAGGCAGTAAAAAATAGTAAAGTAGATTTGGAGGTTCCTAAGATAATCTCATCCGGTGACAGGTGCGTTTATTATCCTATATGTGAGAATGAGATTGTTACCACAGATAGAGACTTAGATCCAAAGTCTGCGTTATCTATTGGTTCTGGTTTAATAATAAACAACACTCTGATAGAAAAATTTAAGCGGCATGGTTTAAAACTTTTTGATGAGCACTATGCCTTATACGGTGTTGATTTTAGCCTTTTTCGTCGTATTTACAAAATTTGTACTAAAGGCGAAAGTGTAAAAATTCGATCATCTTCTTTTTTGGTGCATTCTCTTTCTAGGTTGGATGAAAGCTCAAGAAAAAATAACCTTCGAAATATAGAGCGTGCCTTAGACGTGGCTATTACTGCCAGACGCTATCCAACGTTTCATTTGCACTATTTACTTATTCGTAAATTTGTTGCTGAATCCATGAAAATGAATTGGAGCAATGTATACAATATAGCAAAGGCCTATCTCTTAGGTTGCCACCCACGGTGCTTAAAGAAGTATTGATTTTTTGAAATTTACTTGATGTGTTATTATAAATAAATGAGGTTAATGTGTTAAGGGAAATTAAATCTAAAATTCTTCGTAAAATAAAAGAAAAAAAACTGAAGGCTTTATATATCAGCAATAGTGCTAAATATGATAACGCGGCAGCTTATTCTCGATTAACTACTTATAGCTTAGCCTCATCATGTGTTAATGTAGATTCGACTGTAGAAAAAAAAATAAACTTAATCCTGCCAGGATTACCAGCAAATGGGATTTTTGCAGGGATTAAGACAGCGCTAGAATTCTCTTCTCGTTTATCATCAAGTTTATCCTTAAATATTAGGGTTATTACTTTTGGTGAATCACCAGATAACTCGACTCGTTCATGGATACAGAAGAATATATTCCCTGATAGCCGCATTGAGTTTGTGAGTGATATTGATATTGTAAACCTTAGTGTAAATGTTGATGATATTTGGGTGGCTACTTATTGGACAACAGCACATTCTTTAACTGTGGCAGCTCATTTGGGGATCATTAAACCACAAAATGTCATTTATCTGATTCAGGATTATGAATCTGGATTTCATCCGTGGTCAACAGCGTTTGCTCTGACTGAAGAAACATATTTAACGGGTTTTTGTCATGTGGTAAATTCGTATCCACTTTTTAATGCATTAAAAAAAGCGAATATACCTTGCTCCAAAGAATTGGTGTTTTTCCCTGAAATTGACTTACATATGTTGGAGAAAGCATCGGCTAATAGGAAGCTATCAAAAAAAATTCGCGTGTTATTTTATGGAAGACCAAGTAAATCTAGGAATTTATTTGATATTGGTATTGGGGCACTGACTCTTCTGGCCAAAAGAACTGATAACACTGATTATGAATTAGAAATTTTAAGTGCAGGTGAAAAACACAGTGATATCGTTCTGTCTGAAAAAGTTACATTACGCTCACTAGGCAAGTTATCATGGGATGGATATTTCAACAGACTTAGTGAAACAGATATTGTCTTTTCCCTTCAGTATAGTCCGCATCCATCTCATCCCCCGCTTGATGCGATCACAAGCGGTGCATATGCCGTCACAAATGATCTTAATGGCACGAGAGTAGGTCTACATCCTCGAATGTATGTAGCTGCTGCATCTCCTGATAAATTGGCAGATAAACTGCTTTGCGCGATCCAGGATCTACATAAAAATGGGTGTTATGAGTATGATGAGAGTTTAGTACAATCTTATGGAAGACCAATGAGTGACGTGATTGAGGCTATTTCTAAACATATCCATAACTGAGATAAGAGAATGTTATTTACTAAACAAAATATATGGAAAATGTTTTTATATTTTGTCCTCCCGTTATTGTCAGCTCTCATACCCTTTATCGTTTATCCGACAATAACAGACTTGTATGGAAATAAGGTTATTATTGCGATTGGTATTGCTCAATCCATTGGTGGTGCTGGAGCTGTAATAGGTGAACTGGGCTGGGGAGTCATAGGCCCTCAATTAGTTGCGGGATTAAACGATAATGAGCGAAAATTGTGGTATGGAAAATCTTTATCATCCCGGCTAATTTCGAGTGTTTTTTGTGTTCTCATTGCCGCATTAGTTTGCTTTCTTTTGGTTGACGATTTTTTGCTTTCTGCGATTGTAATGGCTATTGCTATTACATGTGGGGCTCTTTTACCCAATTGGTATTTGATCGGTTTAAATAAACCTGAATATATTCTCTATTATATTGTTATACCGAAACTTATATTGTGTGGTATTAGTATTTTCCTTATTAAATTCTACGGCGGTTTGATTTTTTATAGTTTGGCAATGTTATTTTCTTTTTTTATTTCAATGATGCTTTTGTCATATTTTTTAAAAGTGCCATTGATACCAGGTAAGAAAGACTTTAATGAGTTAACATTATTGTTTAAAGATCACTATCAGTTGGTTTTTGGTCGTGTTATTAGTACTTTTTATACGGCTCTACCTATTACGTTAATTGGATTTGTTAATCCTGCTGCTGTGGCTACTTTTACCGGTATTGAGCGACTTTTCAGAATGGCGCTGTCTATTTTAAGTGGATTTCCTAGTAGATTACAAAGTTGGATCGGAACGGCACCAGCAGATGAACGCGCTAAGAGAATAAAAATTTCGATTATTATTAATTTTTGTGTTGGCCTATTTAGCATGGTAGGGTTTACTATCTCGTGTTATTTTATTAGCCCATACATATACTCAAATACAATTAATGTTAGCCTGGAGTATTCTCTCCTTGCCGGCGTTGTCGTTGCTACAATTTGCACATCGAGAGGATATGGCTTAGCTTTAGTTGCTATGGGGGTTTCGAAAAAAATATCAATTGCAAATATAGCTTCAGCGATAGTCGGTGTGTCAGCTATCTGTATTCTGGGCTATTATTATGGTGTATGGGGCGGACTTTTGGGGGAGATTTTAGCAGAGATTGCGGGTTTGTTAACTCAGCTATTTTATTACAACAAACATGTGAGTAAATTGAAATTACATTCTTGTTAAATAATCAACGCTCATACGTATTATAAAATTGTTTTTATTTATATCACTATTACTAATGGTTGCGTTTTTTATAAAATGTGGTGGAATTAAAATAAATGACTACCATTTTAAATGGTTTTCAGTTTTATGATTGTTGACTGATAAGTTGTCTTTATTCTAGGTGAATTAAATTATGAAAATAGCAATTGCCGGTACAGGTTATGTTGGCCTGTCTAATGCCATTTTGTTGGCGCAACACAATGAAGTCGTAGCAGTTGATATCATCGAGGAAAAAATTAATTTACTTAATAAAAAAAAGTCGCCTATTGCTGATAATGAAATAGAAAATTTCTTAGAAAATAAAGATCTCAATTTTCTTGCGACAATAGATAAAAATCTTGCTTATAAAGATGCTGACTTTGTTATTATTGCTACACCGACTGATTATGATGCAAAAAAAAATTATTTTAATACTAGCTCTGTAGAATCGGTCATTCGGGATGTTTTGGCAATTAATCCGCGTGCAGTGATGGTTATTAAATCGACGATTCCTGTCGGTTTTACTCAGCAGGCAAAAACTCGGTTCAATACAGAAAATATTATTTTTTCTCCTGAATTTTTGCGAGAGGGAAAGGCGCTTTATGACAATTTACATCCATCAAGGGTCGTGGTTGGTGAGAATTCAGAACGCGCTAAGACATTCGCTGGTTTGTTGTTACAAGGCGCAATTAAAAAAGATGTCCCTGTGCTGTACACGGATTCGACAGAAGCAGAAGCCATCAAACTTTTTGCGAACACATATTTAGCTATGCGCGTGGCTTACTTTAATGAACTGGATACTTACGCGCAAACCTTAGGGCTTAATAGCAAGCAAATTATTGACGGTGTTGGTTTAGATCCGCGTATTGGCACACATTACAATAATCCATCGTTTGGTTACGGTGGGTATTGTTTGCCTAAGGATACAAAGCAGCTACTCGCTAACTATGATTCTGTGCCGAATAACTTAATTGGCGCAATAGTAGAGGCGAACCGCACAAGGAAGGATTTTATCGCTGATTCTATCATTGCGCGCAATCCTAAGGTTGTGGGGATCTACCGCTTGGTCATGAAAGCCGGGTCTGACAATTTCCGCGCATCTGCTATTCAAGGGGTGATGAAGCGAATCAAGGCTAAAGGTATCGAAGTCGTGGTTTATGAACCCGTTCTTAGAGAAGAGAATTTTTTCAGATCTCGAATTATTGACGATCTTGACGAGTTCAAGAAAGCTGCCGATGTCATTATTTCAAACCGTATGGCGCCAGAATTATCTGATGTCGTAGAAAAAGTCTACACACGTGACCTCTTCGGTTCGGATTAGGTGTAATCTTAGTGTCATAAGTGGCGCTATGGCATTACGCTACGGAAGTAATCAACCAAATAAAAACCATCAGATTGAAGAGAGTCAATCCATGACATCATTGAAAGCGATTATCCCTGTCGCAGGTTTAGGGATGAATTTGTTACCGGTGACCAAGGCCATTCCTAAGGAAATGTTGCCACTGGTTGACCGTCCGGTGATTGAAAAAATCGTCAACGAGTGTGTGCGGGCAGGGATTAGAGAAATCGTTCTGGTTACACATGCGTCGAAAAACGCGATTGAAAACCATTTTGATACCTCGTTTGAGCTTGAGTCTTTGCTGGAGGAACGCGCTAAGCGTCAATTGTTAGCCGAAGTTCAGGCTATCTGTCCGAAAGGCGTGACAATTATGAACGTTCGTCAGGGAGAAACGCTGGGGTTGGGGCACGCGGTTTCCTGCGCTCGCCCAATCGTTGGCGATAACCCGTTCGTGGTAGTGTTGCCTGATGTGGTACTGGATGAGAGCACAGCCGATCAGACAAAGGAAAATCTGGCGCTGTTGATTTCCCGTTTCGAAGAAACTGGACGTAGTCAGGTACTGGTGAAACATCGCCCTTATGAGGTATTGCCAGAGTACTCTGTTGTCGATTGTGAAAAACCATTGGTGAATCCAGGGGATGCGGCTGCGATTACGTCAATGGTTGAGAAACCTGAGGCACCCTCTGACACAGGCTCCGATCTTTCTGCGGTAGGGCGCTATGTTTTAACTGCTGATGCCTGGCCACTGCTGGAGAAAGCACTCCCTGGTGCATGGGGGCGTATTCAGTTAACAGATGTGATTGCCGATATGATCGCGACCAAACAGGTTGATGCAGTGCAGATGTCGGGTAAGAACTTTAACTGCGGACGCAAACTGGGTTACGCGCAGGCATTTGTGTCTTATGGGTTACGCAATCCTGAGTTCGGTGCCGAATTTAAAGAAAGTATTAGGGCACTGCTGAAGAAGTAATAATAAGTGGTAGCATGCTGTAAAACCGCAGTTCGTTGAATCGTTCTGCGGTTTTTTCTTTTCCCCGCCATACGTTCCGATTGGGTGAGCTTTCTCTATTAAACCAATCACTACCCACTCACGCAAAGCTGAGTTACCATGTTGACCTGTTTTTAAATTGCTTGCGAGGTCACAACGCGAGGCGTTGTCGCTGTTGCAGGCAGGTTATCCTTCAGACAGGAGTTGCTTTAATGTCCAAACAGCAAATTGGCGTTGTTGGTATGGCGGTGATGGGGCGCAATCTGGCGCTGAACATTGAGAGCCGTGGCTATAGCGTTTCCATCTTTAACCGTTCTTCCGATAAAACCGATGAAGTTATCGCGGAAAACCCAGGTAAAAAACTGGTGCCTTCTTACACCGTTGAAGAGTTTGTCGAATCCCTGGAAAAACCCCGCCGTATTCTGCTGATGGTGAAGGCTGGTGAAGCAACCGATAAAACGATTGAATCGCTGAAACCTTATCTGGAGAAGGGTGATATTCTGATCGATGGCGGTAACACTTTCTACAAAGATACGATTCGCCGCAATCGCGAATTGTCCGCTGAAGGGTTTAACTTCATCGGTACAGGTGTATCCGGTGGGGAAGAAGGCGCGTTGAAAGGGCCTTCCATTATGCCGGGCGGCCAGAAAGAAGCTTATGAATTGGTTGCTCCGATTCTGGAACAGATTGCTGCGCGTGCTGATGGTGAAGCTTGTGTGACCTACATTGGCGCGGATGGTGCGGGCCACTATGTCAAGATGGTGCATAACGGCATTGAATATGGTGATATGCAGCTCATTGCTGAAGCCTATGCATTGCTCAAGCAGGCACTGAACCTGGGCAACGATGAGCTTGCAGCGACGTTCTCCGAGTGGAACAAAGGCGAATTAAGCAGCTACCTGATTGAAATTACGGCTGATATCTTCAAGAAAAAAGATGAAGACGGTAAATATCTGGTTGATGTGATTCTGGATGAAGCGGCTAACAAAGGTACCGGTAAATGGACTAGCCAAAGTTCTCTGGATCTGGGTGAACCGCTGTCACTGATCACGGAATCCGTTTTTGCACGTTACCTCTCTTCACTGAAAGATCAGCGTGTAGCGGCGTCTAAAGTACTGACTGGCCCGACCGCTCAGTCATTCGATGGTGATAAAGTCGAATTCGTTGAAAAAGTACGCCGTGCGCTGTATCTGGGCAAAATCGTTTCTTACGCTCAGGGCTTCTCACAGTTGAAAGCGGCATCAGATGAAAATAACTGGGATCTGAATTACGGTGAAATCGCCAAGATTTTCCGCGCAGGCTGCATTATTCGTGCACAGTTCCTGCAAAAAATTACCGATGCGTATGAGCAGAAAGCGGATATCGCTAACCTGCTGTTAGCTCCTTATTTCAAGAAAGTGGCTGACGAATATCAGCAAGCGCTGCGAGACGTGGTATCCTACGCTGTACAGCAAGGTATTCCGACACCAACATTTTCCGCGGCAATCGCTTATTACGATAGCTACCGCTCAGCCGTGTTGCCTGCTAACCTAATTCAGGCTCAGCGTGACTATTTCGGTGCACATACCTATAAGCGTACGGATAAAGAAGGCGTATTCCATACCGAGTGGCTGGAATAATCGTTTCTTATGCTTAGGTAATGCTGTTTTTAATAAAACGCCAGAGTAGGAAATATCTGGCGTTTTTTTGTATTGACTAACCAGTGTATTGATATCGTCAGGATATTTATGGTTTTTTTTCTGAAGCATTGTAAGTTTCATTAAAGAAATCTGATTTGCTACCGAGATCATTGCTGTTTATTACATCGGGATCTTGCTATTTTTACTAATGTTGCAAAAATTGAGTTGTAGTTTTGCTTTCTGGTGTTGCTTAACAGAGGTGGTTTGATCGCCATTGAACTGTAACTCATTACTGGGAGGATCCCGGTAACGGTCCGTAACGACGCAAAATTAAATCGATTTGGCGTTGTTGCTGACTGGAATGAAGGACGGGGTATGGTCTTTTCGACGGTACTCCACCCTGAAGTACTTCATGTTTAAAAGGAAATCGTAATGAAGAAAACGTTAATCGCACTGGCCGCTGTACTGGCTATGTCGTCAAACGCGTTTGCTGTTGATGGCGTCTCTAGCACCAACTCAAATGCAGGGGCTGCTGGCGCTTCAGCAACGACCTTCGCATCTGGCTCAACGGGGTTGGTTGCTGTTGGTGTTGCTGCCGCTGTAGCTGTCGGTGTTGCTGTTGCTGTTGCTGAAAATGATGACGGCGGTAGCACTGGTACCTCTACTACGACGGTAACTGGTACACGTTAATTTCGTGTTTTATTCTAAGGCCACTTCGGTGGCCTTTCTTTTTCCAGGCTGCGTTGTTCAACGAGAACTGCATTTCATGACAAAAATAAAACGAATGGCAAAGGTACGTTCGCTGATTGCCATACCTCTTTTATCGATTGTGTTGACTGGCTGTTCCCAAAATGTGGAGCAGGTGGGGAAAACATTTAAACTGGCGTTTTTTGGTCAGGATGATACCCATGTGACGGCGAAACAGGTTGCCAATACACCTTATGCGTCGGCTTATCTGAAGGTGGGGAAAGCGCCGCAGGCGTTTGTTGTGCTCGCTTTTGCCGAACAGAATCAGTTGAAATGGATCGGGGCCGATAAAAATATGGTCGCGACCCAACATGGCCGTTTAGTGAAAACACAGGGCTTCGGCGAAGACATTACCTATGTGGATAATCTGCAACAGGATCCCCTGACATTAGGTCTTTTGAAGACATCGACGCCAATGACATGGCAAAGCCGAGTTGAGTGGGCTCAGGTCTTCCGTGGTGGTTACGATACGCACTCCGCTTTTCAGGCCCGTGGTAAAGAAATGATAAAAATTCTGGATACCTCACGTGAGCTGCTGCGCTTTGATGAGCAGGTTACCGTCCCCGCCTTAAATGAATCTTACACGAATAGCTACTGGCTCGATCCGACTAACGGAAGTGTGATTCAAAGCCAGCAGCATATGGGGCCGGGTATGGCATTGGTCACATTCACCGTATTAAAACCCTACGTACAATAAGGGGCTGAAATGTTGGCACTTAACCGTATCGCTACCTTGTTGTTGCTGGTTTCCGGCGTCGCAACGTCCGCACAGCTCACTGTGAAATCGCCTCAAGAAACGCTCGCAGTCGTTAAATTGGACGACGGTACGCGTCTTGAAAAATTTTATGAACAGGTTCCCTGGCCACAGAATATCAACTGGCAAACGGCGTTTATTTCTGATTTTGCAACAACGCAGAAGGTACAAGTACAGGGTGATGTCTTGGAGCGAAAGTTGGCGGAACTGGAAACTCTTTGGCGTAATTCAGGTGATGGCGATCTGGCGATCTCCGCCTGGCTGCTGAGAAAAGCGATTAACCCGATTAATGTTGCTGGTCGTATCCGTACCGATTTGGATCCTGACCGCATTCGTGTGCATAGTGAAAATAATCGCCCTCTGGTGGGGGAATATGCACTGTATGTGGCTCCCCATGATGACAGACTCTCTATGATTGGTTTGGTTAATACCGCTGCCGACGTGGGTGAACTGGAGACGTCGGGAAAACTGGCACTGCGTGCCGGATGGTCGATCGAGAATTATCTTGCCGGGCGGAGACTTTTAGCGGGAGCAGATAACAGTTACGGCTATCTGATTGGGGGGAATGGCCAGTGGCGCAAAGTACCGCTAGCGCTATGGAACCGTCAGCATATTGAGCCTGCGGCGGGTGAAACGATCTTCATCGGCTTCAATCCTTCTGTTTTACCTCAGGATATGTCATCACTTAACGATCAGCTTGCTGACTACCTGTCTAACCGGATCCCACTCGAATGACCAAGAGCAGAAATGTTAAACTAGGCTGTCTGTCGTTGGCGATTGGCAGCATCTTGAGTGCACAGGCGATGGCGGCTGAAACAGAAAGTGGCCGCACCGAAACGAACCCGAACCTGCGTTTTCAGCCTGCGGGAGTATCACAGGCTGATTTCGGTGGTACGGGCCTATTGCAGATGCCGACTGCACGTATGGCGGAAACGGGTGAGTTTAGCCTTAACTATCGTGATAACGAAGAGTACCGGCGCTACTCCGTGTCCCTTCAGGTCTTTGACTGGCTAGAAACGACGGTGCGTTATACCGATATCCGTACTCGTCCTTACAGTAACAACGCTGATTTTAGTGGTAATCAATCCTATAAGGACAAAGCATTCGATCTTAAGGCTCGCCTGTGGCAAGAGAGCTATTGGATGCCGGATGTATCGCTGGGATTGCGTGATATTGCGGGTACAGGGCTGTTTGATAGCGAATATTTGGTAGCAAGCAAGCGTATGGGGCCGTTTGATTTCACGCTGGGTATGGGGTGGGGCAATATGGCTGAGAGCGGCAATATCAAAAACCCAGCCTGTTCACTGAAAGACAGCTTCTGTAATCGTACCAACAATACAGACACTGGCCAGTTTGAGGTGGGGAACTTTTTCCATGGCCCGGCAGCACTGTTTGGTGGGATCGAGTATCAAACGCCGTGGGATCCGTTGCGCTTAAAGCTAGAGTATGACGGCAACGATTACAGTGCAGAACGAACTTCACCTGATGGCCGACCACAGCAGCTTAAGCATGATTCGCCTTTCAACATCGGCGCGGTTTATCGGGTTGGCGATATACTGGATACCACGCTGTCATGGCAGCGCGGAAATACCCTGATGTGGGGCTTTACCCTACGCACTAATTTCAACGACCTGAAGCCGAACTATTTAGACGATGCGCCCCCGGTCTATGCGCCGGTGCACGATGGTAAAGGGACAAACTGGCAGCTAGTCTCGAAAGAGCTGAATGACAAGGCTGGCTTTAAGGACGCCGATATCTATGCGGACCAAAAGCAGGTCACCATTGTTGCCGATCAGACAAAATATCGTGATAGTGAGCAGGCGACACAACGTGCGGCTACGGTATTGGCGAACCACGTGCCGGGCAGTATTGATGAATATCATATTGTTCAGCGTAATCAGCGTTTACCTATTGCCAGTACGGAAGTCGATGCCAAAGCTTTCCATCAGGTTCAACTGGCTGCCGTTCCGCTTGGTCAACCGGAACCTGAAACACATCGCAAAGAGCCGGTATCCGACGTGCGTGGTCAGCAAGTGTTGCTCGCTGAACCCGATCGTCTGACGTATTCATTAGATCCGACGTTAGTGCAGTCTTTCGGCGGCCCTGAATCCTTCTATATGTACCAGGTCGCTCTGAAAGGCAATGTGGATTACCGTCTAAGCGATCACTGGAGCGTGGGGGGAACCGCGACGCTGAATCTGGTGAATAACTATGACAAGTTCAACTATAAAACGCCACCAGCGGACGGCGCGGCGCTGCCGCGTGTCAGAACCTGGGTGCGTGAATATGCCACTTCTTCAGATTTATTATTGACCAACTTGCAACTGACCCGCAGGGATAATCCCGCGCAGGACTGGTATACACAGGTCTACGGCGGCTATCTGGAATTGATGTATGCCGGTGTCGGTTCTGAAGTGCTGTATCGTCCGTTCGGTAAAAGCTGGGCGCTGGGGATGGATGTGAACTATGTCAAACAGCGTGACTGGAACGACATCATGAGGATGGCCGATTACGATGTGGTGACAGGTCATCTTACTGCATACTGGGAGATGCCGTTTATAGAAGGTGCTGTCGCGAAAGTGAGCGTGGGGCGCTATCTGGCTGGTGATAAAGGGGTGACCCTCGATCTCTCTCGCCGCTTTGACAGCGGGATTGTTGCAGGGGCCTTTGCGACCAAAACCGATGTTAGCTCCGCTGAATATGGTGAAGGAAGCTTTACCAAAGGCTTCTATGTCTCGATACCGTTTGATCTGCTGTTCACTGAACCGACGGTGAAACGTGGATCTGTCGGTTGGGTACCGCTAACGCGTGACGGTGGTCAAATGCTTCAGCGCCGTAGTTCGCTGTATGGCCTCACCGATCACTAATCGATTCTCGGTCGTTTAGGGTTTATCAAGCCCACCATGGTCTAAGTACCATGGTGGGCTTTTTTGTGCGCCTTTGCTTTGCTAAACAAGTTCATTTAATAACCGATTTGAACTATTTCATTTGGTTATTATTTGTATCTTGATCATGTTGTTTCCAGGTAAGAGAATGATGAGCTGTTATTCCTAAGTTATTGGTAATTTAACTCGTTAATCGCGGTTATCGTGACAGATCGGAAGATTCTCAAGAAGAAGTGTGTCCTGTGAGTAATGATTGAAATAGTTTCGTCATGGAAGGTTCATGCAGCGAAATCTATTATCTCCAGCCTCAATGGCGAAATAAGAACATAGCCATTAATGCTGACAGGAGAGTGCAACTCGATGAATTTGCCTATTTCCGCTGTTATCTCGTTAGTGATGAGTTCTGTCTGGTGTCTCCCTCTGCATGCGGCCATGCAGGATAATCCTCTTGGTATCTATCAACTGATTCAAGAGAGGATGGTGCTGATGAAAGATATTGCGGGTTATAAGGCTCGCCAACACCTGCCGGTTCAGGATTTAAAGCAAGAGGACCGTATTTTGAGTAAGGCGCGGGAGCAATCTGCTGCCGTTGGTTTATCCCCTCAGAGTACACAGCTGTTTTTTACTTCATTAATGAATGCGAGCAAAGCCATTCAGTATCGCTACATGGCGGACTGGCTTGCTACGCCTGAGAGCGACTGGACACCCCTTTCGTTGAACGACACCATCAGGCCCATGCTACTCACGATTGACGACCAACTTCTGATTAGTATTAAACGTTATCTCGCGAATGGCGGGCATTTTGCACCTCAGCAAGAGGCTACATTTCTTTCTTCTATTAATGTTGAGCATCTGTCACAGAACGACAAACGCCAGATTTATGCGGCATTGAGCCACATTGAACCAGACGGCAAATAGCTGAGTGGGAGAGAAGACGATGACTTACCAATTATTGAAAGGGAGTGAACGCGGAAATATCGCTGACGCAGCGTACCGCGAGCGCTGTAATGTTAATGAAAGCGTTAGGGTAATGCTGGTACTGCGTTTTACTATGCCAGAGGATGAGTATTATACCGAACTGCACGATAGCATCGATCCGCAATTTGGCGGCATCAACGCTAACAAGCCGCTGTCGCGTGCCAGTTATGCCAGGAAATTTGGCGCGGATGATGCTGATATGGAGCACGTTCGCGCATTTTCTCGGCATTATCGGCTATCTATCGAGCGTGAACATCCTGCCAGCCGTACCGTCTTCTTAACGGGTACCGCAGTGCAAATGGAGCAGGCATGGTGGCTATTTATCATGGGAACCAGACGCTGGAAGTGTTCGGTCTGGCAGTGAATGTCCAGTGCCGCTCTATCCGGCCAGGTTTAGATAAAGGTGAAATGCCCTGGATCTTTCTGATTGATAAAAAGCGCATACGAGATGCACAACGGTTCCTGTCGCGTTTTCTCTACTAACTCGCGGTACAGCGGCATGACGATCTCAATGCTCTCAGGTTTGATAAAATCCTGTGCGATGACTTGAAGCATAAAATAGCTCTTCCTCTCTGTGAGTCCTGCTGATTAAACGGTTCCGGTTAGCCGCGCTGCTGTTTTTCACTCTGATCTGCGCCGTTTCCCTGTCGGTAGGCCAGCGATACCATCAGCGATTGCACCAAACACAGCGTGGCAGACTGTGAACGGAATGCATCAACCTGCGCTTCTTTCACCACAAAACAAACGTCGCTGAGCGTTGCCAGCGGACTGATTTGGCTGTCGGTAATCACAATTTGTCGCGCACCCGCTTTCGCCGCCATCTCGCTGACCATCACGGTTTCCTGTGAATAGGGTGAGAAGCTGATGGAGACCACCACATCGCGTGAGTTAACGCGGCTGAGCTGTTCGCGAAACATGCCTCCCAGTCCGTTGACCAGAATTGCACTGCTTTCCAGATGGCTGAGCGCATAGGTGAGGTAGGTGGCGACGCTAAATGAGCGCCGCAGCCCCACGATATAGATCGTGTCCGCCTGAGCCAGAAGATCGACGGCTTTTTGCAGATCCTCTTGCGGGGTACGTGCCGCTAGCTGTTGCATCGCCTGCGCGTTTGAGCGGGCAAACTCATGCAGAATATCCAACGGCGTTTCTGGCACGGCATCAGCTTCCATCGCCCGAAACAGCCGCGCCCGATCGGTATAGCTGGCCGTTTCCTCCACCAGATTCATACGGAATAGCTGTTTCATTTCGTTGAAACCGCTGAAATCAAAGGCGTTGGCGAAGCGGATCAGGGTTGAAGGGGGAACATCCGCGCGTTCGGCGATCACCGCGACAGTATCAAACGCGATGCTGTTGGTATTATCCAGCACATAGTGTGCGACCTGCTGTAACCGCTTGCTGAGTGAATCATAACGCTCGCGGATCTGTTCCTGTAACTCTCTCAGGCTGGTTGCCATGGGCATATCGGGTCATCTCCCAAAGACGTGTAAGACTCACATATCACAATTCTGCCCGGTTCCCGTCACGCCTGTGATGGGTGTCTGAAACGGAACGGAAAATTCATTTCTGGATACGGCTGTTTTATCTGTACGACATTTCCGGCGATAAACCTTTTATCGATAAAGCTATTTTCAGAGTCTGTTCGCCTGTCTTTGTAGACAGCCGACTTCAAGTTTACATAAAAATTCGCAGCGGATCACAATAATCAATATTTATTTTATTTTTTCATTAAATGGAATATTCATTTCATATACTGTAATCCGGTGTCAGCCGTTTGTCTCCTCAAAACCCACAAAGGTGTAAACATGGAAACCGTATCTAACTTCATTCAGGGGGCAATTGCCTCCAGCAACAGCCAGCGCTACGCCGCGGTGTATAACCCGGCGACGGGCGAGCAGATCCGCCAGGTTGTGATGTCTGATAAGACAGAAGTAGAGCAGGCCATTGCCAGCGCGGCGGCGGCATTCCCGACGTGGTCGAAGCACTCTCCACTACGCCGTGCGCGCGTCCTGTTTCGCTTCAAGGCACTGCTGGAAGAACGAATGGATACGCTAGCTCGGCTGATTTCACAGGAGCATGGCAAGGTCTATTCCGATGCTGTGGGTGAGGTGACACGCGGGCTGGAAGTCGTTGAGTTTGCCTGTGGTATTCCGCATCTCCAAAAAGGTGAACACTCAGCGAATGTTGGCACTGGTGTGGATAGCCATTCTCTGATGCAGCCGCTCGGCGTGTGCGTTGGGATTACGCCGTTTAACTTCCCGGCGATGGTGCCCATGTGGATGTTCCCGATTGCACTGGCGACAGGTAATACCTTTGTGCTTAAGCCCTCGGAAAAGGATCCGTCGCTCTCGCTGCTGCTGGCACAACTGCTGAAGGAAGCAGGCCTGCCGGATGGCGTGTTTAATGTCGTTCAGGGCGACAAAGAAGCGGTGGACGTCCTGCTGACCGATCCGCGCGTGCAGGCGGTAAGCTTTGTGGGATCGACGCCGGTGGCGGAATACATTTATCAGACGGCATCGGCGCACGGCAAACGCTGTCAGGCGCTGGGTGGGGCGAAAAACCACTGTATCCTAATGCCGGATGCCGACATGGATATGGCTGCCAGCGCGATTATGGGCGCGGCGTTTGGTGCGGCGGGCGAGCGTTGCATGGCGTTGTCGGTGGTGGTCGCTGTTGGTGATGACACGGCGGAAGCACTGCATCAGCGTCTGAGCGCACAGATCAAAGCAATGCGCGTCGGGCCAGGTCTGGTCGACGGGCAGGAAAATGAAATGGGGCCGGTAATCAGCGCGCCACATCGAGCAAAAATTGCCGACTATATTCAAAGTGGCGTCGATCAAGGCGCGACGCTACGTATCGATGGCCGCACGCTGTCCGTACAAGGGCATCCGCAAGGCTATTTCATCGGGCCGACGCTGTTCGATAACGTCACGCCGGAGATGAAGATCTATCAGGAAGAAATTTTTGGTCCCGTTCTATCCGTGGTACGCGTGCCGGATTACCAGACGGCGGTGACGCTGATTAACAACCATGAATACGGCAACGGTACGGCTATTTTTACCCGCGATGGTGAAACGGCGCGTCAGTTCTGTGAAGAGGTGCTGGCCGGCATGGTTGGCGTGAACGTACCTATCCCAGTACCGATGGCGTTCCACAGCTTTGGCGGCTGGAAGCGCTCCATTTTTGGGCCGCTGAATGTCCACGGCAATGACGGCGTGCGCTTCTACACCCGCATGAAAACTGTCACCAGTCGCTGGCCCGCCAGCGTCCGTCTGGAACACCACACCAGCAGTTTCGTCATGCCCACGCTGGAGTGAGGATTTGACCTATAACGGGTGGTGAAAATAGTGCACCGGTTTTGTTCTGCTGGCGTCAAAAATTATGCTGAGGTAGGTGCGCCGCCGAAAGAGCGACAAGGATGTCGCGAAAGCCAGTGCCGCGGAGGGGCCGCGTCACTGGCGGTTCGGATGACGGTGACACATACCGAAGGGCCCGCGTAGCGGCATAATTTATCGCCATAAGCCTGGGTTCTCAGGGCGGCGGCGATTGAGCGCCCTGAGTCGGGCGCGTGCTACAACGTAGCATAAGAATGGCTAAATTTTCGCGCACGAAATGCTCGCTGAATATACATAGTTCATTATAGAAATCAGATCCTTATTTAAGGAGTAGATCAATGGATACGTGTCGCATCACCATGGCGCAGGCGCTGGTCAGGTTTCTCAACCAGCAATACATCAGCGTTGATGGTGAAGAATCCCCCTTTGTGCAGGGCGTCATGACCATTTTTGGTCACGGTAATGTACTGGGCATCGGCCAGGCGCTGGAGCAGGAGGCAAACCGTCTCACCGTGCATCAGGGGTGCAACGAGCAGGGAATGGCACACATCGCCGTCGGGTTTGCTAAACAGCACAAGCGGCGGAAAATCTATGCGGTGACTTCATCGGTGGGGCCGGGAGCGGCGAATATGGTGACCGCTGCGGCGACCGCTACCGCCAACCGCATCCCGGTACTGCTGCTGCCCGGCGATCTGTTTGCCTGTCGCCAGCCGGATCCGGTATTGCAGCAGGTAGAGCAATACCACGATCTGTCGATTAGTACCAATGACTGCTTCAAACCGGTTTCCCGTTACTGGGATCGTATTAATCGCCCTGAACAGCTGATGAGCGCGTTGATTAACGCCATGCGTGTACTAACCGATCCGGCAGACACCGGTGCGGTAACGCTATGTTTACCGCAGGATGTACAGGCAGAAGTCTGGGATTATCCGACATCATTTTTCCGCAAGCGTGTCCATCACCTCGAACGCCGCCCGCCGGATGCGGCTCGACTGGATGAAGCAGCAGCGCTGATTGCGAGAAAACGCCGTCCAATGCTGATTTGCGGTGGCGGCGTACGCTATTCCGGCGCACATGACGCGCTGGTGCAGTTTGCCGAGCAGTTTGCGATACCGTTTGGCGAAACGCAGGCGGGCAAAGGCGCGATCGTTTCATCACACCCGCTGAACTGCGGTGGTATTGGCGTGACGGGCGGGCTGGCGGCGAATCGACTGGCGCAAGAGGCGGATCTGATTATCGGCGTCGGAACGCGTTTAACCGATTTTACTACTGCTTCCAAGTCTCTGTTTCAAAACCCAGATGTTGAGTTTTTACTGCTCAACGTTGCCGAATTTGATGCGCTAAAACTAGACGCCTTACCCTTGATCGCCGATGCCCGTGTCGGGCTGGAAGCGCTGAGCAAACGGCTGGCGGCGGCGTCGTATCGTAGCGGTTGGCAGCAGGCTGTTGATCAGGCTCGTGCGGAATGGGAGCGTGAGCTACAACGTCTGTTTGCCGTGCAAGATAAAGGGGAACTGGTGCCGGAAGTGGTGGATGGGTTGGAAGACAAGCTGGACGAATACCGTCACACGTTGAATACCCATCTGACGCAAACGCGTGTGCTGGGCATACTGAATGAGGAGCTGGAAGACAACGCGGTTGTGGTGGGCGCTGCGGGCTCGTTGCCGGGCGATCTACAGCGTGTGTGGCAGGTGAAAACGCCAGACAGCTATCATCTGGAATATGGCTACTCGTGCATGGGATACGAGATTGCGGCGGCCATTGGTGCACGCCTTGCGGCACCGAAACAGCCTGTCTACGCGATGGTTGGCGATGGTTCCTATTTGATGCTCCATACCGAACTGCAAACGGCGGTACAAGAAGGCATCAAAATTACTGTGTTGCTGTTCGACAATGCGGGTTTTGGCTGTATCAACAACCTACAAATGAGTCAGGGGATGGGCAGTTTCTGTACAGAAAATCGCTATCGCGATGCAGAGTCAGGGCAACTGCGCGGTGCGCTTATTCCGGTAGATTTTGC
Source organism: Pectobacterium betavasculorum (assembly GCF_000749845.1). Classification (GTDB taxonomy): domain Bacteria; phylum Pseudomonadota; class Gammaproteobacteria; order Enterobacterales; family Enterobacteriaceae; genus Pectobacterium; species Pectobacterium betavasculorum. The sequence goes on from NZ_JQHM01000001.1 coordinate 351,445, forward strand.
CAAGAATGCGGAAAGCTATGGCTGCAAAGCGTGGCGGGTACATGATGAGGCCTCGCTCAGGCAGGCACTGACGGAATCACGCCAGCATACGAGGCCAGTGCTGCTTGATATCAAGGTGCTGCCGAAGACCATGACGCACGGCTATGAGTCCTGGTGGCGCACCGGCACGGCGCAGGTTGCTGACAACCCGGAGATTGAGTCTGCGGCCAATAGCGTGAAAGCCGCGCTCTCCCGCGCGCGTCAGTACTAGGTGAATTTCCCTTAGTGGCTGTTTCTGAGTAACAAATAACGTCGGGTCGCAAGTGGGATTAGTAGTTACCCGGCGTAAGAAATTATGCTGAGGAGATAGCAGGCTTAGGATGAGCGGCATGGATGCCGCGAAAGCTTGCGCCACGTCTGACAAAAACGTCAGAGACGTTTTTGAACAGCACTTGTGCTGGCCCGAAGGGCGAGTCCCATTTATGGGGCGAGTAAACGTGTCGCAAGCGGTCCGTTAAGCCTGATACCGACGAAGGTATCGCGCAGCGACATAATTTAGCCGGAAGCCAGGGTTCACAGGGCGACGGCGACTGAGCCGCCCTGTGTCGGGCGCGTGCTAAGAGGTAGCATGAAAATGGCGATATTGTGGCGCACGAAACCCTTTCCACATCTGCATAAAAATTTGACGACGAAACAGCCTCTGCAAATAACATTTACGATCTTTAATTCTGTCAGGTGCTTCCCATCCTTCGATGAATAAGAAATCAAACTGAAATATACATTTCATTTTTAAACCACGGTTTCATTTTCCCTCCTGCCGTAAGCCAGCACCTGACCGATCCCCTGATAGTCATGTATATCGCCATAAACGTTCTCATTCGATGTGTGATTGTGGTTGCAGAAAACAGCGAAGATGTCATGAAAATGTTAACTGACGCGCAAAAATATAATTTTCAATTTATACAAAACTGAAATAAATGTTTTATTTTAGCTATCGGGATTTGCGGTAAAAAATGAGTGATGGGGCTGGAGAGTATGCGACTAGCCGTTATCCCGTCACTTTATCAGTCTGGCGTTAAATACCACTCAGGTAGCAAGGGAGCATCTATGTTTAACATCGCTTTACTGGGCGCGGGCCGTATCGGTCAGGTCCATGCAGTGAACATCGCGGCACACAAAGAAACCAACCTGTACGCGGTGGTCGATCCCAACCCCGCCAATGCCACGGCGCTGGCAGAACGTTACCATAGCAAAGTACAAACGGTTGACGAGGTCATGAACGACCCTGCCGTGCATGCTGTCCTGATTGCCTCCGCGACCGACACGCACGCTGACTTGATTGAGCTGGCCGCTAAGCATGGCAAAGCCATCTTCTGTGAAAAACCGGTACATCTGGATATTGCCCGCGTTCGCGACTGCCTGACCGTCGTCAAACAGCAGAACGTGCCGCTGTTTGTCGGCTTCAACCGCCGCTACGACCCGCAATTTCGCCGCGTCAAAACGCTAGCGGGTGAAGGCAATATCGGCAAGCCAGAATCTCTCCTGATTATCTCCCGCGATCCGTCCCCACCGCCTGCTGAGTATGTTCGCGTTTCCGGCGGAATGTTCCGCGATATGACGATCCATGATTTCGATATGGCGCGTTTCATTATGGGCGAAGAACCCGTATCGGTCTTTGCACAAGGCAGCAATCTGGTCGATCCGGCGATTGGTGAGGCGGGCGATATTGATACCGCATTTATCGTGCTGAAATTTGCCTCTGGCGCGATGGCGACCATCGTTAACAGTCGCCGTTCCGGCTACGGCTACGATCAGCGCCTTGAATTGCACGGGGCGAAAGGCGTGCTCACTGCTGGCAATATCCGTGAAAACGTAGTCGAGCAGTGGACGGATGACGGTTGTCTGTCTGCGAAACCTGAATATTTCTTCCTGCAACGCTATCACGCGGCCTACGCGGCAGAGTGGCAGCACTTTGTCGATGTGCTGAATGGTCTTACTCAGCCTGAGTGCTCCGGACTGGACGGTGAACGTGCGTTGAATCTGGCGGATAAAGCGTTTGAATCCCTGGCTCAAGGTAAGGAGGTCGCCGTGTAACCGTATTGGCACTGCGCGTTTTACCTGCTTTCAACCCTACACCCATACCCATAACAGAAGCAGATGAAGAGAAAAGACATATGAAAAAGATCATCAGCGTTACCGCAATCGCCATCGCACTGGGTCTGTCTGGTCTTGCTCAGGCTCAAAATGAACAAATCGTTTTCAGTACGCCGAATCTCGCTATGCCATTTGAAGTTCACATGCAGCGTACCGCCGTTAAAGCCGCCAAAGAGCTGGGCGTGAATTTACAGGTGCTGGATGGACAGGGTAGCTCGCCGAAGCAGGCCGCCGACTTGGAGAATGCCATCACGCGTGGTGCACAGGGCTTTGTGGTGTCACCGAATGACGTTAACGCGGTTTCCAGTGCTGTAACCGAAATTCAGGATGCCAAGCTGCCGGTAGTCACACTGGATCGTTCGGTGAAAACGGAAAAAGCGGTGCCGCATTTTGGCGCCAATAACTACAAAGGCGGCCAGGCTATTGCCGACTATGTCAAAACCAAGTTCCCGGATGGGGCAGAGATCATTTTGCTGACCGGTCAGCCGGGTTCTTCTTCCAACATTGAACGGACGCAGGGGATTCGCGACAGCCTGAAAGCGGGCGGCAGCAAGTACCGTATTGTGGCTGACCAGACGGGGAACTGGATGCGTTCAGAAGGGATGCGCATTGTTGAAAGTGTTTTTCCTTCGCTGCCTAAACGTCCGCAGGTGATCCTCTCTGCGAATGACGACATGGCTTTGGGCGCGATTGAAGCGTTACAAGGGCAGGGGCTGAAGCCCGGCGACGTGCTGGTGACGGGATTTGATGCCGTGCCGGAGGCGCTGGCTCGCGTACGCGACGGCTGGCTGGCGGTGACCGCCGATCAGCGTCCAGGCTATGCCGTGACCACGGCGTTAACGCAGTTAACCAATAACATCCGCAGTAAAGCGCCTATCACCGGGGCAGACTACCAACCGACCATGATTACCAAAGATAATCTGAACGATGCCGAGCGCATTGGCGAAGCGGGAAAATAAATCGTTTTCCACGCCATTATTAAATCATAAAGGGTATTCAGCAGGCCGCGACCGCGCGGCCTCGCGGGAGGAAGGTACGCATGACGGAACCCCTACTGAACATCACCAATCTGGCAAAGAGCTTCTCTGGCGTCTGGGCGTTGAGCAATGTACAGCTGACCGTACAGCGGGGAGAAATTCATGCGCTATTGGGAGAAAACGGCGCGGGTAAATCGACGCTGTTAAAGGCGCTGGCAGGGGCGCAGCCGCAGACTAGCGGCGATATCTGGTTTGGCGGCCAGCAACTGTTACCGCTTGAATCGCCAGTTGAACGACAGAAGCAGGGAATTATCACTATTTATCAAGAGTTTAATCTTCTGCCGAACATGAGCGTCGCGGAAAATATGTTCCTGGGGCGTGAGCCACAGCGCAGTGGATTATTTGTAGACGCACTGGCGGTCAACCGCGAGGCGAAAGCGGTACTGGATTACCTGAAACTGAACATTGCGCCGACGACGCAGGTGGCGCGTTTGAGCGTGGCGCAGCAGCAGATGGTTGAAATCGCCAGAGCACTGACGCTGAACGCCAAACTGATTGTGATGGATGAGCCATCGGCGGCGCTGAGCGATAGCGAAGTCGACAGCTTGCACCGCGTAGTACGCGAGCTAAAAGGGCGCGGTGTGAGCGTGGTGTATGTGACGCATCGGCTGCATGAAGTCTTCCAGCTATGTGACCGATTTACCGTATTTCAGGATGGGCGCTACACCGGTTCTGGGGATGTCGCCAGCACCAACGTGCAGGAAATTATTCGTCTGATGGTGGGGCGTGACGTGGTGTTTAATCGGCGTCCACCTTCAGAAACGCACCATCAGGATAAGCCGGTACGTCTGGCGGTTAAGGGCTTAAGCCGGGAAAAACCGCCGCTGGATGCGCACGGTATCGCGCTAAAAGACATTAGCTTTCAGGTGCATGCGGGCGAAGTGCTCGGTATTGCCGGGCTGGTCGGCGCAGGGCGCACGGAAATCGCACGCTGCCTGTTTGGTGCCGATGGGTTCTCTACCGGTGAGTTTGTGCTGGATGACGCGCCTTATCATCCGTCCACGCCACTGCATGCGCTGTCGCAGGGCATCGCGCTGGTGCCGGAAGACCGAAAGAAAGAGGGCGCGGTGCTGGGGTTATCGATCAGGGAAAACATCTCACTTTCCAACCTCTCATCACTCATGCGCTGGCGCTGGTTTGTGAACACCCGTAAGGAAGACGATCTGATCGACGCCTACCAGCAGGCGCTGCATATCAAGATGGTGAACAGCGAACAGGAAGTGCGCAAGCTGTCGGGCGGTAACCAGCAAAAAGTGATTCTTGCCCGCTGTATGGCGCTGAATCCCAAGGTATTGATCGTGGATGAGCCCACGCGCGGCATTGATGTAGGAACCAAATCTGAAGTGCATCAGGTGCTGTTCGATATGGCTAAACGGGGCGTCGCCGTGATTGTGATTTCCTCCGATTTACCGGAAATCATGGCGATTTCTGACCGCATCATCACGCTCAGCGAAGGGCGAATCAGCGGGGAAATTCATGGCGATGATGCCACAGAAGAAAAACTGATGACGATGATGGCTATTTGCCACGACGCATTACACGCAGCATAACGGAGGTGACGCATGTCCCAGCAGCCGCTTTCTAAGACGATTACGCCGCCCAACACGCGTGGACGTTTTGACCCCATTGGCTTTTTTGAACGCTTTGGCGTGTTTATTTTCATGATTTTGCTGCTGATTTTCTTTCAGTCGCAGAACAGCAACTTTCTGTCCGAACGCAACATCACCAACATCCTTACCGAAGTGTCCATCTACGGCATCATGGCCGTAGGGATGACGTTCGTCATTTTGACTGCCGGGATCGACCTGTCCGTCGGCTCAATTCTGGCGGTATGTGCGATCACCGCCGCATCGGTGATTAAAGGCGACAACTTCACCACCGTCGATCCCGATGCCTGGTTCGGCCTGAGCTGGTTGGTCGCGTTGGGCGTCTGTCTGGCAATGGGCACCTTTATTGGTTTCTTGCATGGTTTAGGGGTGACCAAACTGCGTCTGCCGCCGTTCATCGTCACGCTGGGTGGGATGACCATCTGGCGCGGATTAACGCTGGTGATGAACGACGGTGCGCCGATTGCGGGCTTTGATCCAGGCTATCGCTGGTGGGGACGGGGAGAGATCCTCGGTATTTCGGTGCCGATCTGGATCTTCGCGCTAGTCGCCTTACTCGGCTATCTGGCGCTGCATAAAACCCGCTGGGGACGCTTTGTGTACGCCATTGGCGGCAACACCGAAGCGGCGCGACTGGCTGGTGTGAATGTGCAACGTGTACTGGTCAGTGTCTATGTGGTGATTGGCTGCCTGGCCGGGCTGGCGGGCTTTATTCTCAGCGCCCGTCTCGGCAGCGCAGAAGCGGTCGCGGGGATCACCTTCGAACTTCGCGTCATCGCCTCGGTGGTGATTGGCGGCACCTCGCTGATGGGCGGCTATGGCCGGATCAGCGGCACGATTATCGGCTCGATCATCATGGGCATTCTGATTAACGGACTGGTGTTGATGAACGTATCGGCCTACTACCAGCAGATTATCACCGGGTTGATTATCGTGCTGGCTGTGGCGTTCGACACCTATGCCAAGAGCCGTCGCGGCGCTATCTGATCCGCGCCTGTACCGAATCTTTTTTGCACTGAGGTGGATATGAAGGATGTACGTATTGGGTTAATCGGCACGGGCTATATCGGGCGTGCGCATGCCATCGCCTACGCGCAGGCACCGACGGTCTTCCCGCTGAAAGGGAATCTGGTGAAAGCCATGCTGGCGGAAGTGTCGCCGGAACTGGCGGCCAAACGGGCGCAGGAGTTCGGTTTTCAGCGCTCAACCGGGGATTGGCGTGAACTGGTGGCGGATCCCGACATTGATGTGGTGGATATCTGTGCGCCGAACTTTCTGCATAAGACGATGGCGATGGCAGCCATCCAGCACGGCAAGCATGTTTACTCAGAAAAACCGTTGGCGCTGAACGCGCGTGATGCCAGAGAAATGGTTGATGCTGCGCAGCGAGCAGGTGTGAAAACGCTGGTGGGCTTCAACTACATGAAGAACCCGACCTCACAGTTGGCCAAAGAGATCATCGCCAGCGGAGAAATTGGCGAGGTGGTGCATTTTTACGGTACGCACAATGAGGATTATCTGGCCGATCCGAACAAACCCGCAGACTGGCACTGCTTTAAAGAAACGGCAGGGCTGGGGGCATTAGGCGATCTGGCGGCGCACATCGTCAACATGGCGCAGTATTTGGTTGGCGATATCGCCAGCGTCTGCGGCGATCTGCAAACGGTAATTGCGCAGCGTCCGGCTGCATCGGGCAGTAGCGAATGGGTACAGGTGGAGAATGAAGATCAGGCGCATGCCCTGGTGCGGTTTGCCAGCGGCGCACGGGGTGTGATTGAAACCTCGCGTATCGCCTGCGGCCGAAAAATGGGTCTGACCTACGTGGTGACAGGCACCAAAGGCACGCTGAGTTTCACGCAGGAACGCATGGCTGAGCTGAAACTGTATCGGCATGACGAACCGGAAAATCGGCAGGGATTTAAAACGCTGCTGACCGGGCCACAACACCCTGATTATGCGGCCTTCTGTGCCAGCGCCGGACACGGTATTGGATTTAACGATCAGAAAACAGTGGAAGTGCGCGATCTGATCGACGGCATTGCGGCTGACGTACCCCTATGGCCGGATTTCGAAGAGGGCTGGAAAGTATCGCGAGTTCTGGATGCGATAGTGCAGTCACACGAAACGGCGCGCTGGGTGAACGTGGACGAGGTGGGCTGATTAAGGCTTTTTTACGCGACTTTTTTACAGGGTTTGCCGCTATGAGTAAGGAAAAGACGTTTGATGTGATTTGCATGGGGCGCGTTGCTGTCGATTTGTACGGGCAGCAAATCGGCGCGCGTCTGGAAGATATGGGCAGTTTTGCCAAGTATCTGGGTGGGTCGTCCGGCAACGTGGCTTACGGTACGGCGCGACAGGGGCTGCGTTCTTCCATGCTGGCGCGGGTGGGCGATGAGCATATGGGGCGTTTCCTGCGTGAAGAGCTGAATCAGGTCGGCTGTGACACCAGCCATTTGATTACCGATAAGGAACGCCTGACGGCGCTGGTGCTGTTGGGCATTAAAGATCGCGATACCTTTCCGCTGATTTTCTACCGCGAAAACTGCGCCGATATGGCGATTTCGTCGGAGGATTTCACCGAAGATTACATTGCATCGTCACGCTGTCTGGCGATTACCGGCACGCATCTCTCTCACCCCAACACGCGTGCAGCGGTGCTGACGGCGCTGCAATATGCACGACGCAACGGGGTGAAAACGGCGCTGGATATTGACTACCGTCCGGTACTGTGGGGGCTGACGTCGCTGGGCGATGGCGAAACCCGTTTTGTTGAAGCGCAGGCGGTCACGGCGCAGTTGCAGCAGGTGCTGTCGCTGTTCGACGTGATTGTCGGCACCGAGGAGGAATTCCACATTGCTGGCGGCAGCACGGATACCTTGCAAGCGCTGCGCACGGTACGGCAGCACACGCAGGCAGAGCTGGTGTGCAAACGTGGAGCGCTGGGCTGTTCGGTGTTTAGCGATGCCATTCCCGACCATTTGGATAAAGGCATTACGATCAAAGGCGTGCGCGTGGATGTTCTCAACGTGCTGGGCGCGGGCGATGCGTTCATGTCCGGCCTGCTACGAGGCTATCTTAACGGTGAAGGCTGGGAGAAAGCCTGTGCTTACGCCAATGCCTGTGGTGCGCTGGTGGTATCACGTCACGGCTGTGCGCCAGCGATGCCAAGCAAGATTGAACTGGATAACTATTTAGCGCGAGCGGCGAGCGTGCCACGTCCCGATCTGGACGAAGAGCTTAACCATCTACATCGCGTTACGACACGCCGTAAACAGTGGCATGAACTGTGCGTGATTGCGTTCGATCACCGCAGCCAACTGGAAGACATGGCGCTGAACTGCGGCACGGAAATCAGCCGTATTCCGGCGCTGAAGAAGCTGATTCTGCGTGCCAGCTATGATGCGGCGCAGCAGGCAGGGCTGGAGGGCAAAGCGGGTCTGCTGTGTGACGGCACGTTCGGACAGGATGCGCTGAATGATATTACCGGAAAAGGCTGGTGGATTGGCCGACCGATTGAGCTACCGGGGTCGCGCCCGTTAATCATGGAGCGCGGCAACATCGGTTCACAGTTGGTGAGCTGGCCGCTAGAGCACGTGGTGAAATGTCTGGTGTTCTTCCACCCGGAAGATGCCCACATGCTGCGGCGCGAGCAGGAAATGAAGGTGATGGAGGTCTATCAGGCCTGCCGTCAATCCGGCCATGAGCTGTTGCTCGAAGTCATTCTGCCCGCGGGGATGACGCACAGCGATGCGCTTTATCTGCGCGCTATTCAGCGCTTCTACAACCTTGGCGTGCGGCCAGATTGGTGGAAACTGCCACCGCTGTCCGCCGAAGGCTGGGAACAACTCACGCCGCTGCTGGCCGAGCGCGATCCTTACTGTCGCGGCGTGGTCATCCTTGGGCTGGATGCGCCGCTGGAAACGCTGCAACAAGGCTTTAGCGCTGCCGTCAATTTCCCGATCGTGAAAGGGTTTGCCGTCGGGCGCACCCTGTTTGCCCAGCCAGCGCAAAAGTGGCTGCGTAATGAGATCGATGACGCCGAATTGATTGAGCAAGTTAAACATAACTACCTGCAACTGATTGCCGTATGGCGTCAGCGCGGTTAACCCGTTTCTATGTGATCGAATAAAGGGAAAATAACATGACGGTTCAACTTGGTATAAATCCACTCACCTGGACAAATGACGATCTGCCTTCTCTGGGTGCGGACACGCCGCTGGAAACCTGTTTGAGCGAAGGGCGGCAGGCGGGATTCGTCGGTTTTGAATTAGGCAACAAGTTCCCACGTCAGGCCAGCGTGCTGGGGCCGATCCTACAAGCACACGATCTGCGTTTAGTCTCCGGCTGGTATTCCGGCGAGTTATTGACCCGCTCGGTTGAAGAAGAAATCGACGCGGTGCAGGGGCATCTGGCGCTGTTGCGCGATCTCGGCGCGGCAGTGCTGGTGTTTGCGGAAGTGACGGGCGCGATTCACGGCGATCAGCAGAAACCGGTTCATCTGCGTCCGCGTTTCCCCGAAGAGCGCTGGCCGGAATATGGCAAAAAACTGACCGAATTTGCGCGTTACACGCAAAGTCAAGGCGTGCAGATTGCTTACCACCACCATATGGGTACGGTGATTGAAAGCGCGCAGGACGTGGATAATTTGATGGAACACACCGGGCCGGAAGTGGGGCTGCTGCTGGATACGGGTCACCTGACGTTCGCGGGGGCCGATCCGGTAGCGGTGGCGAAACGCTGGATTAATCGCATCAACCACGTTCACTGCAAAGATATCCGCCCAGACGTGCTGAAAGACGTTAAAAACCGTAAAACCAGCTTTCTGGACGCGGTGCTAAGCGGCGTCTTTACCGTGCCGGGCGATGGCTGCGTTGATTATCCGGCGGTGTTTAACACCCTGAAAGCCAATAACTACAGCGGATGGCTGGTTGTCGAAGCGGAACAGGATCCGGCCGTCGCGCATCCGCTAACCTATGCGACGCTAGGCTACAATAACTTGCAACGCTTCGCCATGCAGGCGGAACTGATCTGATTTGTGGTGATATGGAGGTAACAAGATGTCCCGACTCTTATCACGTCATCGTGCGCCTGATGAACACGGGTGTACGCAACACATCACGCCGGAGACGGCGGGCTGGCGATATGTGGGGTTCGATGTTTACCAACTGGCACCGGAGCAGGTGCTATCGCTGCCTGCCAGTGATAATGAACGCTGTCTGGTGCTGGTCAGTGGCAAAGCGACGGTCACCACACTGAGCGAATCCTTCGAGAAGATTGGCGACAGAATGAGCCCGTTCGAGCGCAGAAAGCCCTATGCGGTTTATGTCACCGTTGGCGAAACGATTACGGTAACGGCACACACCGCGCTGGAGCTGGCGGTTTGCACCGCACCGGGGGTCGGCACGCATCCGACTCGGCTGATCGCTCCGCAGGATATTGACGCGGAGCAGCGTGGCGTCGGCAATAATAAGCGCTACGTGCATAACATTTTGCCGGAGGATAAAGCGGCGGATAGCCTATTGGTGGTTGAAGTGTACACCGATGAAGGTTGTACCAGCTCCTATCCCAGCCATAAGCATGACGTCGATAATCCGCCGCAGGAAACCTATCTGGAAGAAACCTACTATCATCGGTTGAATCCAGAGCGGGGGTTCTGCCTGCAACGTGTCTATACCGATGACCGTTCATTAGATGAATGCATGGCGGTATACGACAGGGATGTGGTGCAGGTGCCACGCGGCTACCATCCAGTCGCCACGATTGCGGGTTATGACAGCTATTATCTGAATGTGATGGCTGGCCCGACGCGCCAGTGGCGCTTCACGTGGGAAGCGGATCACCAGTGGGTCAACAGTCCCGAGTATGCGGATAAGCATAGGAAGGAATAGAAATAATTGTATTGCCGCAAGGTAATAGTGAAAGTATCTGGCATAGCGCCTCTCTGTTTTGCGGGGAGTATGCCAGTTTTACGTTTGGTCTGTGCATTTTCTCATTTAAGCCTACTGTTTCTATTGGGCTACTCGTTATATTGCCTCGCAAGCATCATAAGGAATGACGGGTAAGGGATTCATGGATGACATAAAAATTTCTGCATTGGCGGAGGCTGTTGCTGAGGCGATAAAGGATATTGTTTATAACGCGATAACTGCTGGCCTGATGAAATCGGTGACCCCTGCAGTATTTTTTACGGCAGGCTCTCCCGGTGCTGGCAAGTCTGAGTTGATTAACCAAAGGCTCCGCGTTTTTTCTAATATTTTGGTGATAGATGCTGATGAGTTTCGTCGGTTGCTGCCTTATTACGAAGAAACCAATGCGCCGCTCTTTCAGCGGGCGGCATCGAGCCTTGTTGAATATATCTACACGAAAGCAATCGCTGATGGCTTAGACATCATCATGGACTCAAATTTTGCAAGCTTTAAAAATGCCGAGTTTAATCTCTCTCTGGCTTTAGGTCGTGGTTATTTAACGGCTATCGATTATGTTTATTTGGATCCTCCGCTTGCTTGGGCATATGCTAAGCAGAGAAGGCGTAAGGTTCCGTTGAGTGTGCTAAAGAGTAACTTCATGAACTGTCGCTCAACGATCAAGAAAATATTGAAAGATAAACGATTTAGCGGAAAGGTTCAGGTGACGGTGTATTACCGTGAAAAAGACTTTACGCAATCAAATCAATTTAATGTTACTCGTATCAGAAACATTAAAACAGAAACCGAGTTTTTGAACTCACATCGTTGCCCTTATACAAAACTTGCTCACCTTAATGTCATCGCTGTATAATAAATATCCATATTTAAGGAGCGATTATGTCATCAAAATCCGAAACCATACGGGAGAGAAATGCGTTTTCTCTTGCCGATCTCTATGGTGAAGACATTTCCCCTGATGCCGCAGATGCTGACATGGTTGCTTTCGAGCGTTCTATGAATGATATGCTCCCTGCATTACTTTCCGCTAATGCAAAGAAAACGAGTCTCTCCATCGATCCGCTGAGAAAAAAACTTGTCGTTGCAGCTAAAACTGATGAGATTGCCTTAGTTGAACATATTGTTTTGGTGGAAAATTCAGGAATGCACAGGGATAGTGAAACAAGGCGTCGACGGAATAAACCGGTATTCGCTTCCAGATTCAAAAGTAAGTAATAAATCGGCTTCACATCAGAAGCCGATTTCAATTCATTGAACCGCATTACCATTTTCTTTATAGATTACTCTGCTGTTAGCGTCGTTCCCGCCATTGCAACGCGCCTTCTTTCAAATAGCCAATGTGGCTGGCCATCAGTTCTGCTTCTTGTTCGCTGTGCGTGACTAAAAGCGCGGTTTGTCCGGCGTCGCGTAAGATGTCGCGGACTTCCTGCCCGAGTCGTTTACGGCTGTCGGGGTCGAGGCTGGATAGCGGTTCATCGAGTAGTAGCACGGCGGGTTGAGGCGCTAATGCGCGTGCGAGCGCAATACGCTGCTGTTGACCGCCGGACATCTCATGTGGATAGCGCTGCCCTAATGCGGTGAGATCGACCAATTCAAGCATGGCTCGGACGCGCGATTGCTGAAGATCTTTCGGCTGTTTTCGCAGTCCAAAGGCAATGTTCTGCGCGGCAGTCAGATGGGGAAACAGTGCGTAGTCCTGAAACACCATCCCGACGTTGCGCTCTTCTGGCGGCAGATGCTTGTCTGGGCCCGCCACGCAGCGCCCGCCGACGTGAATGGTTCCCTGAGTCACGTGCTCGAAACCGGCAATGGCGCGCAACGCTGTGGTTTTGCCGCATCCGGATGCACCGAGCAAACAGGCCAACTCACCCGCGACAACCTGCATGGAAAAACCGTTCAGCACATGATGAAAATTATGCTTGTGCCCGTAGGCGACGTGGATATTATTCAGAACGAGTGTAGCCTCAGACACCTTGACTCTTCCTCATGATTTTCATTCTTTCTCAACCGATGTTTTTAACTGGCTGCGTGCCAGCAGCACAACGGGAAGCGTGCCAGCTATCACAATCAGTAGTGCGGCAATTGCGCCTTCTTCATAGGTGCCTCTGGCCGCTTCGGCATAGAGGACGGTCGCCAGCGTCTCAAAATTAACGGGGCGCAGCAGCAGTGTCGCAGGAAGTTCCTTCATCGCGTCGGCAAACACCAGCAGCGCACTGGTTACCAGCGCCGGGCGCAGCAGGGGAAGATGCACGCGGAAAAACGTGACCAGCTCGCTTTCACCCAGTAGACGCGACGCCTGTTCCATCACGGGCGGAATACGCGTCAGCCCGGCATCAAGCGCGCCTATCGCAATCGCCATAAAGCGAACAGCACAGCAGACTACCAGCAGGATACCGGCGGAAAGCAGCGGTAATCCCTTATAGCCGATTAGCTCGGCGAGAAAATTATCCGTTGCCATACCGGGCGTCAGCAGGCCGATGGCGAGTACCGTACCAGGAACGGCGTAACCTAATGAGGCGATTCTTAGTATGGCGCGGCGTCGCTCTGGCGTTCGGTCGGTAATGGCTGAATGACGGGCATACCACGCAATAATCAGGCTGACGACGGTAACCACCAGCGTGACACCAACGGCCAGCAGCAGCGAGTTTTGTAACGACTGTATCAGGCCTGCGGAGATCGTCACGCTATCACCCAGCCGTTTGGCGCTTTCCCATGCGAGAAAGAGGGCAGGGGCGATGAAGCCGAGCAGTATCGGTAGCGTGGTTATGCAGGTCGCCAGGCAGGCGCGCACGCCTTTTAACGGCGTGGGCATGATGCCACGCATTTGTCGGCTAGTGCCGTAGCGCTGGTTTTTCCGGCCATAATATTCCAGCGTTAACAGCAGGATGACTACCGTTAGCATCGTGCAGGCAATCTGTGCCGCAGCGGGTAAATCCGAACGAGTGACCCAGGTGGTGTAGACCGTCACGGTCAGCGTATTCACCCCTAGAAATTCGGACGCGCCAATATCATTCAGCGTTTCCAGCAAGGCCAGACTGGTGCCGACGGCTAGCGCAGGGCGCGCCATCGGCAGGGCAACGTGCAGAAAGGTGCCTGTCGCACTCAAACCCAACGTGCGAGCGGCTTCCAGCAGGTGTGCGGGTTGGCTGATAAACATGGCTCGCATGGTCAGATAAACGTACGGATAGAGCACCAGCCCGAGCAGCAGAATGGCACCTGTCATGGAGCGCAGATCCGGCAGGCGGAACTGACGCGGGCTGTCGTAGCCAAGAATACTGCGGATCGCTTCCTGAATCGGGCCGATAGGGTGCAGCAGATCGAGCCAGGCAAACGCGACAATATAAGTTGGCATCGCCAGCGGTAGCAGCAGCGCCCAGCTAACGAGCTGTCTGCCGGGGAAATCAAATGCGGTCACTAGCCAAGCGCAGCCCGCACCAATCACCATGACTAATGTGCCGACGCCGACCAGCAGAATCAGCGTGTTTAGCGCAGCATCGGGCAGCACGTAGCGCATCAGGTGATCCCAATGGCCGACGCCCGCGCCAGCCGCTAGCCAAAGCAGGGAAATCAGCGGAGCCAGTACGCCAAGCGCAATGATGACGGCGGCGATGCGAAGAGGAGAAAAAAAGAGGCGCGGCCGCCCGAAGGCGCCGCGCAGGGTTGACGAACCGGTCTTATTGATCGAATCCAACTTTATCTACCAACTGACTAGCTTGTTTACGGAATTTAACGATGTCAGTCAGCGGAATGCTATCCACATTCACTTCACCAATCGCATTGCCAATGGTGGAATCCAGCGTAACGCCTTTGCGAACTGGATATTCATAGTTCGCCTGTGCGTAGAGCTGCTGAGCGGGGGCAGAAACCAGATATTCCATCAGCTTCACGGCTTGATCTTTATGTGGAGCATGGCGTGCAACGGCTGCACCGGTGATATTGACGTGCGTGCCGCCGTTTTCAAAGGTAGGCTGAACCACCTTGATGGCATCGCCCCATTTACGGGCATCGGTACCTTCTTTGGCGTTCTTCATGTGGCCGACGTAATAAGAGTTCGCCAGACCCACATCACAGATACCGCCGAGGATATCGCGTGCGACGTCACGGTCACCGCCAGTGGCTTTACGTGCCAGATTATCTTTCACTCCACGCAGCCAGGTTTCGGTTTTAGCTTCGCCGTGGTGTGCGATCATCGCGGCAACCAGCGCGGTATTGTAAGGGTGTTGACCCGCACGGATACATACTTTGCCTTTCCATTTCGGATCAGCCAGATTTTCGTAAGTAATACCGGTCAGCGGCAGTGATTTTTCCGCATAGAGCACGCGGGAACGCATCGACAGGCCAAACCACTGATTGTCTTTATCGCGCAGCGCGGCTGGGATGACATCGGTTAACGTGCTGGACTGAACGGGCTGGGTGACACCCGCTTCTACGAGATCGATCAGGTTACCGGCATCAACGGTCATCAACAGATCGGCCGGTGAGTTTTGGCCTTCTGCCTTCACTCGCTCCAGCATGCCATCCTTGATGAACACGGTGTTCACTTTGACAGACGTCTCTTTGGTGAATGCATCAAGCAGCGGCTGAATTAGCCCTGGCTCGCGCGTGGTGTAAAGAGTCAGAGAATCATCTGCGGCGACTGCTGGCAATGCATAGGCCACCATCAGCGATGATGCCAGCGTGAGCAGGCGCGCTTTTTTGCGCAGAACAGACAGCGTTTTTGACATGTTATTATCTTCTCCAGAGTGAATATGATGCGTAAATTAATAAAAAAGGAGACATTTTCGGCAGGTGACTAAAACAATATATGATAATCACTCTTGTTTGCAATCTCATTAATGCAGTTTGTTCACTATCGTGATGAGGGTCAACCTACACGTGCATCAGGAGAAATCAGTGTTTTACTTGTGGGCATATTGATAAAAACAGTGATGATTTGCTGTCTTGAGTAAAGCGATGACTACGGGGTCTGGCTCGCGGCCAGCCTGCTGATATGAATCGTCAGCCAGGTGAGCTCGTCTTTCGGTAAGGCCATTTGGTATTTTTCCTGAACGTAATCTCGGATGGCCCTGGAAATGGCCATCGCCTCAGGATAGTGTTTCAGCAATTCCTGATAGAAATCGTCTGTATGCCCCGGCGTGATTTTTCGCGCAATCACTCGCTCGGAGAAATAACGCAGATAGGTGACAAAACGAAGATAATCGACGGCGTTGACATCGATATTCTTGTTTATTATATCTATCAGGTCATGATGACTCTGTGTCGTTTACCAGCCGCAGACGTTAGTTTCTTCATCCGCATCGTATCCACGTACGATATTAACCAGTTCTTTCACCGATTCAGCGGAAATCGACTTGTCTTTTAATTCTATAAGCGCGGAGAAATTCTTATCAACGGATACGCCATTGTTATTATTGGTTACCGTAAGCAAAAAACCGCTGTTATTATCGCAGGCTAAAGACAGATTGTTGACTAATTCATCAACCGCGCCAGCAGCGAAATCGGGTACATAAAAAGCCATCGGTTTAAGATAAACTTTCTCTGCTTTTTCATTATTGTCGCAGTTCAACAGGGTTAATGAATATCCTTTATTTTCAGTGGTCATTTTTTACCTCAACCTTCTATCAGAATTTTTGGATCGACATAAAAATCTACGTTGAATAATGTATCATCGGATAGCGCTTCAATTCTGTGCCATTTCTCTGGCGGGAATACGCCAAACTGTCCGGCTTCAATGGTCAGTGTTTCGACGGGCTCAGGACTTGCCTCATCGGTATAGCCATAATAACGAATCGTTCCTTGCATCACGCACAAACGCGGATAAACACCTTGTCGCGTTCCTGCGTCCAAATGGCGTCGCCAGATAGACGCTGGTGCAGTCTCCTTTGTCCAAAACGGTGTGGTACGAGTGTGAACATAATTCGCTGGTATGACAATTCGTTCCATGTTTAAACCTCATGTTTTACCCAACCACATTACGGGTCGGAAAGGGAAAAACCATATGATGCATATCATATACCTCTTTCTGTGCTTGTGAATTATTTTTTGCCAGTTAATTTTTACAATACCGAAATTCTTCGTGAAAAGGTTGTATTACTGAGGAGCAATGTTCCTTATTTCGATTGATGCTTTCATCATGTGAGTTGATGAAAAAACTAACATTAAGGAATAATTACATTAAGTTATTTATTAAGGGTCTACTTATTGGGGAGCGTAGTTGGAAAAGTAACGTCACCGGTACTCAATTGTGGTTATTGTTAAGTGGAAATAAAAAGAGTAAAAATGGGAATATATAACGCTAATCTATTATGAGGCCTTAACTCAAATAAAAAAGAATGTAAAACTCAGTTCTTTTTATTATGGATTCCCTGTTTTTCTTGTTACCACGACGGATAGTAGTAACGGGGGGTATTAATGTTGCATCTATATCATCATCAATATTCCTGATTACAAACTTTGGGAGAAGGTTGAGGAACTCGGTAAATTGACCGGAAGCGATACGTTATCTGAAGGGCAGGTAAAATGGGGCGTTCAGGTATGCCACGATAAACTCTCCAAAGTGGGTCTTCATACTGAAGCCTCTACAGATATTACGCCGCCTCGGATTATTGAATGTCCCATCCCGGCAGAATGTAAGACTGTTAGCGTCACAGACAAAGGTCGCTTTATTCTTGTCGAACTAGATATTGCCAATGTCTGGGTGGACAGCGAACTATTAGGATAAAATGATGTTATCGATTCGTCAAAATGGAAGCCTTTGATATACAACTTCCGCGAATACGATACGACGGGTGATGCCTTAGGATTTAATTTTAAATACGGTTATTAATATCTTTAGCCGGAGATTCGGATCACTGGCGATTCTCAAAAAAGCAGACTGAAATATAGGTTGCTTATCTTAATTACTGGCCTGTGTAGGCTGGTCTGGATTAAATGGGAAACATCCCGTATTCCTACACTGGCCAGCCTTTAGCAGGTTAAATTTTTTCCTGCTCTCATTTTGTCGTGCAGAGTTACCTATTTCATCGATGAACAACGGTTGCCTCAAGTGCTGCTACTGTATGTCCTTCCATCGTTATAAGGCGTTATTCACTTTGTTTCGGCATGGAGTGGTAAAGCATATCGGCTATTTTATTGCTTAGCTCCGTGAATATTGCGGCTTCACCTTTTGACAAGCAAGACTCTACCAGCATAGCCATATTATGCCGGCTGGCTTCAGCATAGGTTAAAAATTTTTCCCCCTTTGTACTCAATCGGGTGATCATTTCACGCTTATCGCTTAGGCCTGAGACTTGCTCAATAAGTCCTGCATCTTTCAGAGAACGCAATATTTTTGACATTTTGGGGCGTGCGAAACCCAGTTTTTCGCCAAGTATGCTGGGTGTCAGATTCTTCTGCTGGCGCAGAAGATCGAGTGTGTCGTACTGCGGCCAGGTTATCCCATCGGGATTCATAACGGCACGGCGTGCAACCAGCACGCACTGTAACTTGCTTAGCGCCATTTCGAGAGGGGAGACAAGAGAAGTGTCTTCAGCTCGGTTTTCCTTCATTTCACCGCTGTCCCGGCCATTTTCTGGCTTCGTCGTCATTATCATTTCTCTCATATTGATCTTGCGACAGTATAAGGCAGCAAGGTAAGCCATCCTATGCCGTTTTGGAGGCAGGGGAGTCAGTATACGATCACATTCGACGACCAGAACCATAAAGTGGGTTTCTACAACAGCTTTTCAGCAATACATGAGAGTTCTGAGTGGTATACGGAGCATTACCAAAGACACATTGAGCTTGAACGTTTGAACACGAATGGAGTGATCGCACTGTATGGCGAGGGCGTGTCATCGATTCAGTTTCATAATGAATCATTTCTGACGCAAAATGCATTTCCGATTTACGAGTGGCTGTTTCATCATTGCATGGAAGGCCTCAAGCGGGAAATACCCGATGTTGTGCACGTGCAATAGCCATAAGGAATGACGACTCGGCGAGTCGAAATATTTAGCCGGCTCGCCAGACAACCTCTACCGGAGCAATACACAGTATAATGGCTGGATATGCATGCGGTCATTGCCAGTAGGTCACTGGCTGCTCCGACCATCATTTTTCCCAATATAATGGCGCAAGCACGTTGCGGTTAGGGATTCACGGGAAGATAACAGGGAAGGCAGCGGCCCAGAAAAGAGCACGTTTCCTCCTTCTTTGCCTGCGCCGGGACCAATGTCAATAACCCAATCGGCCTGGCTTATTAACGCGATATTATGTTCGATGATAATAACGGAATTACCTTCGTCTACAAGTCGTTCAAAGAAAGCTGTCAGCACCATAACATCGGAGGGGTGTAAACCTGTCGTTGGCTCATCAAAAATATACACGTCACCTCGTTGTCCCAAATACGTCCCCAGTTTAAGCCTCTGTTGTTCTCCACCGGATAAGTGAGTTAAGGGTTCGCCTAGTCGCAAATAGCCCAGCCCGACATCGTGAAGGCGCTTAAAGATAGGTGCCAGTTGTGTATCGTGATGAAATGAATGCAATGCTTCATCCACAGACATGGCAAGCGTCTCGGCAATGTTCTTGCCATGAAGTAAATAGCGCAGAGCGTGGGGGTTATAGCGTAACCCCTGATAGGCCTCGCAGGGTAGGCTGAGGGTATCCATGAAGGCCAGATCGGTTTTAATTTCACCTAGCCCTTTGCATTCAGGACATGCACCCTTGGCGTTCGCACTGAACCAGGACGTACTTACCCCGTTTTTTTGCGCAAATCGCTCACGAATAATATCGAAAGCACCCGACCACGAGGCTATATGTGAACGTGAAGACGTATGTATGGGTTTCTGGTCAATGATCACCGCATTGGGGCAACGCGGCGCCATGACACCCATGATGAGCGAACTTTTACCCGAACCAGCAACACCAGTCACTACCGCCATGACGCCCAAAGGAATATCGACTGAAATATGCTGTAAGTTATGCAAGGAGGCATCATGAATACGGATATAGTCAGAAGGGCAGCGTGGATTATTTTTGGATGCTTGTGTTTGTTCCAGATATTTTCCGGTTGGCGTGGTGGATAAACGTAATCCTTGTAGATCGCCTTGATAAATGATTTGGCCGCCTTGTTCACTCGCTTCCGGGCCAAGTTCGACAATATGATCGGCGATTTCAATCATGTCTGAATCGTGTTCTACCAGCAGAATAGTATTTCCTTTATTACACAGTTGGACGATCAGCGTATTTAAACGTGATACATCTGCTGGATGTAAGCCAGTACTGGGTTCATCAATGATATAGGTCATACCGTTTAAACTGCTGCCAAGATGTCTAACCATTTTTAAACGCTGAGACTCTCCGCCTGACAGTGTTGTTGTGGTGCGATTCAAATCCAAATACCCCAATCCGATTGAGCACATGGCTGCGAGCCGTTGCTTTATTTTATCAAGCACTGGCGCTACGGTTGGAATGGTTAGCTGTTCGATAAAAATATTTAAATCGGAAATGGGTATGGAAACACAATCACCAATGGAGTAATTGGCGATTTTACATGACAGTATGGTCTTATTGAGCCTTATACCCTGGCAAGCAGGACATTGCTGTAAAGTAACTATCCCCTTCAACTCGTCCTCCCGTTCGCCATTGCGCTCTTTATTCAGATAACTTCGGGTAAAACGCGGAATCACGCCTTCAAATTTTGCTGTCTTTGGCCATCCGGAAAAGGGTTTTTCCGGCGTAATGTTTTCGCCATACAGAAGTAATGTTTTTTCTTCTGCACTGAAGTCGGCAATTTTTTTATCATTATCGAACAGACCGGAGCAGACGTAGCGTTTCCAACGCCATGTTCCTGGCATAAAGGTTGAATAACGAATGGCGCCTTCATTTAGCGAGCGCGACTCATCAATTAATTTATTAATGTCGATGTGGTTTGCGAGCCCAATGCCTTCACACCGTGGACACATGCCCGATGGATGATTAAACGAAAATATATTTGAATACCCGACAAAGGGCGTACCGGCGCGAGAAAACAACAAACGTAGCAATGTATAAATATCGGAAGCCGTACCGACCGTTGAGCGGGCATTACCGCCGATGGGTTTTTGATTGATGATAATAGCAGGAGAGAGGTTGTATATTTCATCGACATCCGGCTGGCCATAATGTGGCAGGCGATGGCGAATAAATGCTGGAAACGTATCGTTTAACTGTCGTTGTGATTCGGCAGCGATAGTGCCGAAAACCAACGAGCTTTTTCCTGATCCAGACACTCCTGTAAAGACGGTTATTGCGTTTTTCGGAATAGACAGACTGATATTTTTGAGATTATTTTGTCGGGCACCGATTATTTCCATCATGTCCGTATTTTTTGTCGACATTACAACCTCCTTTTAGTATTCATGGCGATGAGGGATAACAGGCTGGCAACGTTGTACCCGGCGATTATCGTGGCCATTGGCAACAGTGAAAAAGCATCGCCCGCGCTAGAGAGTGGTGCGGCGCCAGCGCCTTGAAAAAATCGCGCACTAATGAAAATCTCAATGCTGGGAGATAACGCACAAACGATGGATGCCAAGGTTAACAAAGCCATACCACCGATTAATAACGATCGTCTGCCAATATTGTCCGACCAGGGTCCGATAAGTAACTGCCCTATAGATATCCCTGCCATGAACGCGGTTAGACTTAGCTGCACACCCGTTTGTGTGGTTTGCAATGCGTTGGTCATTACGGGAAATAAGGGGAGATACATATCGGTAGAAAGCGCTGCGATTGCGCTCAACATACCCAATATGATAATTAGCCTTGGCGTTAATCTCTCTTTATATTTTTGACATGAGGATGATAAAGCGGGGGCGAGGTCCAGTAATTTATTCGAAGATTCTGTCATGATAATTTTTGATATTTTTCAACATGATTTGACTATATCACTTGTATGAATTGATTTCCAATTGGAAATCAATTGTGCTTTTTATTGCTGTTTCTAGCGAGGGGATTTGAAAAAGTAATTTATTTTTTGAAATTAGTAGCCTGTAAATGTATAGCGCAACATATCCTTCTCGGTTGGTATCCAGACGAAAAACCCCGTAGTGATTGAGAGTTTCAAACCGTATTGACCTGCCTCTGAATTAAAATTAGTGTAATAAAATCAACATAACTTTTACATCATGGCTTGTGGGTAAGGATGACTATGCGCTTTCGAACGGTTGTTTTATTGGCAGGGATTCTTAATTTAACCGGTTGTGTGGTGGCGGATATGGATTCGTCTAATTATCGCTATGTTCCCTGGATACAGGTCTTTCAAAAAATTGATTCGACGGGGCAGACGAACATCCGTGAACGAAAGGAGGCTCTCTACAGTTGTGGTGTTGATAGGAGAGATAACCTTGACGATAAACACTGGGGGTTAAATGTACATCGAGGAAATGAAACATTTAAAGAAAGTGCTGACAGAAATGACAGGATTATCGCCTGCATGAAAAGTAAAGGTTATAAGGTTTATGGCTTTGATCAATGTGGGCCATTAAAAAAGCCCAGTGGTTTATGCCCTAACTAATGCTACTCCTGATCATAGCAGACCTTAAAGCCTTCCAGGCTGACACGCTTCGTGTGAGAAGCGGTCGTTTATGATGCCTATTCGTATTTTCTGTCATGCAATGATAATTCACCCCTCCACAAAAGGCAGGCGTCTGCGCGTCCGGATCGCCGGGCGTATAAATGCTTTCGCCATGGCTGCACCAATTTCGGCGCAGGCGGTCAACCCCTGAATAAAGGGTTGGTCATGCATCAGATAGGGCAGTGCACCAAAAGCGATCCGTCCGCGCGCCTCAGCAGGATCTCGTAAAGTGTAGTCATCCCCCACGTCTGGAATATCATCACCAGCAGCTTCAAGTAGTTTCCGGAGTGTCGGAAACGGGAGATCTTTCGTTTTAAGCGCCGTCTGCCCACGGGCATCGATGAAAACGTCGAAATTATTGACTTCATTGTCGACGATGACTGATGTGAGGTTGCCTTTCATCTCTGTTCTGTAATCGGAGCCCAGAGCCATGATACTGACCAGACCAGCTTCACGCAAAGCCAGCAGGCGGCGTATAGACTGCGACGGAATTGCCGCATAGTTGTCTACAAAAACTTTGACAAGAGTGTCACCGAACCTGACTCGATCCTGCTCGGTAAGGTGCTGAACGATTTCCTGTACTGGCTCGTGCAGACGTAAAATGGTATAGCGCCAGGGTATCGTGCGGCGATCGCGCTTGTTACGTTCGACTTCCTGAAGATTAGCTTCTGCCCAACGGAATGGATCGTTAGCGTGCCGACCGGCAAACCATGCCTTGCTGAAATCTTCCACATTCATAGTACGTAGACTTATCTGCGCGCTCCATACTGGATCTGCAAGGGTAATTTCTTTCGAAATCAGACTAAAAACACGATCAAGTAGTCCGTCAGAACCAGCATTAATTTCGTATTCGATCGCAACATCCGTCGCCACACGCAAGGGTTCATAAGGTATCGGGCAGAAAAAATCTGCCTCTGGCAATATTCCGGATCGGGACATCAGTGTGACGTGAAGTGTTTCGCTGTTGGGGAATAGCCGGAACTGAAGAGGCTGGTTTTCCTTTTCAATAAATTCGCCATGTTGCGCCACGACGGCCATAGTGGCATCGATACCGCTCAGGGAAGTACCGAGGACGCCGAGGCGACACGGCGGTATTTTTGCCTCCATCAGGCCAGTCCATGGACTGGGAAAATAAGTGCGTGTAGCAGCATTTTCATCCGGCCACACGTGTCCGGTAGCGATAACCGCCAGGTCGAAGTATTCCGGGAGTAGTCTTCCGCCGATTTGCAGCAGAACCCCTTCCGGCATGGGGTTGATATCGGTGACCTTACAGGATTCATGTACCTCCACCTTAAAACCGCATCTGCGCGCTTCGGTCACCAGTTGCAGAAACTGATCGCGGAAATACTCTCCCAGCAGAATGCGGGGCAGAAATTGCCGGATATGCAGTGAATCGATGTCCACGCCATAGCGCGAAAGGTGGGTTTTGCTCTGACGGCGGAGCCAGTCAATATAGGTGTCGAACAACGGTGGGATTTCGATACTTGCAATGTTTGCGAGCATCATTGTTGAGTTGTTGTCACTGCAATAAGGCATGCCGACGCCGGCTTCACTTCCCTGTTCAAAGACGGTTATGGCTGCCAGCGTCCTGTTTTTCAGAAGGGAGAAAAAGGTGTAGACCCCTGTTGGTCCTGAGCCAATGATGGCTATTTTCTTCATTAACTTCACCCGACACTTATTATAAATGACTGTTTCGTTAAAATATGTCTGAGCTAACTAAAGGCTCAAAACCGGTGACCTACGATGAGGAAGCTACGGTAGGTTGATAGGGTGTACTGTAAAGAAACTTTAGTTCATCACCGGCGGGTCGGCTATCACGAAGACGAACACATTGTGACCTGAAGAGTGATGCCAAGGGCATTTCAAAGAAATATCTCAGTTGGGAAAATTTGTCGTACGCGGGTATCTGGCATCCGATACTCGATCGTACGAAACTCAAATTTAAGTGACAAAGGGAGGTCATGGAAACGTCCATCTTTAGGCTGTTTTTGAGCTGGCTGAGGTTAACAAGCAGAAGCGGGCGTTACTAACCCTGGGGTGGCTGAAGACGCCTCACTAAGCTATACGGAGCTTGGACGTCAACTGCACCTTTCTGCACCGGCGGTACAGAACGGGTCAAACGGCTTAAGAATGAAGGGGTAATTACGGGGGCAGTGGCCAGGCTGGACAGCAACAAAATCGGACGCCCGTTGCTGGCTTTCATCCATGTCGATACGTCGAGTTGGGCTGTTACACGCTCAATACTCTCTTTAAAGTCGCTTCCCGATGTAGAGGAAATTCACACCGTAGCAGGTGATAGCGCCATGCTGCTAAAAGTCAGAACCCAGAATACTCAGTCGCTTGAAGCCCTGCTGGAGGTAATTCATTCAATTGACGGTTTTACTGGAACGCGCAGTTATATTGTCTTGACTCCCCATCTTGAAAGGGGGCCTGTCTCTTTACTCTCGAATTAGAGCTGAAATCGTCAACTAAAACTGGCGACAGGTCCAGGCCTCTGCTCAATGATCCATTGCTTGTCTTGAACATCTCAGGCCCCGTGCCAGGGGGGCTGAGATTGCTACTTAACAATATTGCGAGCCAATATTCAGTTCCCCCAGTACAAACCTTTAGGTGCGTTTGAGAAGCCAATGACCTTCAAAGCCGGAGCCAGTTTGCTCATGCGGACCGGCACACCGTTGACCAGCTCGAGTGTGAACCGATTACGTTTGTCGCGCGAAAGTGCAGTGGACAGCGCTGTCAGTGCTGCGGCAATGACCTCCGTTTGTGCTGCGTCATCCGGGTCGATATAGGTGAACAACTGGCGGCCACCTTGCGGCAGGTAGAGCACGAGATGGCCGCCATCGATAACGACTAAGGCACCTGCTCTTCGGGCCGGTCGCATCAGAGAGGCATGAGAAGGCCAGGGAAGAATAGTTCCGAAAGGATTACCTGGATCCACAGCACTGAGAGCGACAGGAGTGGGTACCGAAGGCGTTTGTTCGGCCAGTTCGCGCAGGCGGTCTACGGTTGTGCGCTCGGCGAACTGGGCTGCCCCAAGTCCGAGAACAAAACGACCGCGAATCACTCGCCCGGTGTCCTCCATGCCTCTGAATACGGGCTGCAATGCCGAAAACCCGCCAGGGACGTTTTCATACACGGTGACATTGCGCGTCACCACGGCATAACGCTCAAGGAGACCTTCGGTCCATGCGAGAGCCTGCACTGTATCGGGAAGGGGGTCTGTGCGTATCAGCGACCACCGGCCCGCCAGAGTCGCCGCATTGAGTGCCGTGAGCCCCGAATGAAACTCGCTAGAAACCCCAACCGACGGGAACCCGCGCAGACTCCGCCTTCTGCGCGAAGATAATGCCCGGGACCGGGAGGGCTGGGCTACCTGGGCAAGTGCGCGTAACGGCGTCCATGTGTCATTCGTGATACAACCCGCCCAGACGAGATCCCACAGTGCAGCGTGTAAATTATCGGACAACATGTCGGGGAAGTCGTGCCGATCGGGATACTCCCGGGCCAACTTGATCTGTACCTGCGCAACCAACTGGCGTACAAAGTATGCGCCCCCGTCGGCGAGCAATTCGAGGATCGCATGCTGTAGAGGCGACATATCTGGTGCGTCAGAGGCGTGTGCCGCCATGGACAGGGTTTCAGGGGCAAACTCCTGAAGGTGTAAAGCCACCAAACCGTCGTCGTTGCCGAGACTGCCGTGGCCTGACCATACTACCGTACCGCTGGAGAGGAGTCTGTCGAGCATGTCAGGTGTGTAGTCGCGTACGCGTGCGGGCAGGATCTGCCGTTCCCAGACCGACGCAGGCAACGGCAGCCCCGCCAGTTGCTCGATGATTTGCAGCACGCCTTCCTGGCCTTCCAGCGCACCACGTGCCGGGTTCCAGCCCTTCACCACTGCACTTTGTGATGCATCAGTCACTAACCCTTGCCGTTCGAGAAGAAGGCGGGTGTAGGCTTGGCGGGGTACCGGCCGGGTGGCCTCGCGTGCGGCCTGTAATGACCGGATACGCAAACGCCGGAATACCTCGTCGCTCACCCATTCATGCTGCGCGAGCGGTCTGGCATCCCTGCTGACCAGAGAGGGGGATTTCGCGCTGTGGTTTATTCCGAAGTGGCCGGACAGCAGTTTACCCTGTTCGACAATCTGCTGCAGCGCAGCCTCGGCCACCGATGTTCCCAGGCCGAAGGCCGAGGCCGCGTCACCCGTGGTAAAGGGCCCGCGAGTGCGGGCGAATCGTGCGAGCAGGCCGCGCAGGGGCTCGACCGTTGTCTCCAGAAATGCCGCCGGTAGCCCGTCAGGAAGGGCCACGCCCAGCGCATCATGCAACCGTCCGGCATCCTCGATACTGGCCCAGTGCTCCCGTTCACCAATCCTGATACGGATGACACGTCGTTCTGCCTCAAGGCTGCTGAGGAAAGTTGCTGCGTCGTCGGCCTCATTGTCCAGGCGCGCGGCAACCTCCTGCGTGCAAAGCGGCCCGAGTTCGCGCAGCAGATCGGCTACGCCCTCCTTGTCTTTCGCTCTGTAGCCAGCCGCAAGCCGCTGTAACTCCTGATCAAGCTGATCCATCACCAAGGGATCGAGCAACTCACTCAGTTCGACCTGCCCCAGAAGTTCTCCCAGCAAGGCACTGTCAAGGGCAAGCATCGATGCACGTCGTTCGGCCATCGGTACGTCCGTCTCGTACATGAACTGTGCGACATAGCCAAACAACAGGTCAGTGGCGAAAGGAGAGGGTACCTCTGTGGTGACTTCAACCAGCTTTACCGTACCAGCATTCAGTCGCCCCATGACTTTATCAAGTGCATCAAGGTCGTATACGTCTTGCAGGCACTCGCGCGCGGTTTCGATCAGTATCGGGAATTCAGGATAACCCTGGGCGATCTCCAGTAACTGACCGGCACGAAGCCGCTGCTGCCATAGCGGAGAGCGCCTGCCGGGTGTTCTGCGTGAAAGCAGCAGCGCACGCGCGGCACACTCACGAAAGCGGGCGGCAAACAGTGCTGAGCCCCCGACCGCAACGTTGACAGTGCGTCGCAGCTTGTCTGGATCGAAGAGGAACAGCTCCGCACCGGGCACCCGGCCCGTATCCGGGAGGCGCGCCACGATGCCATCGTCACTGGACACGACGGCCGGATCAATTTTCCAGCGCTCGCGGATGCGCTGGGCAATGGCCAGCGCCCAGGGTTCATGAACCCGACGCCCGTAAGGCGAATGCAGGATCAGGCGCCAGTCACCGAGTTCGTCATGGCATCGCTCGATGATTAGCGTGCGATCGGTGGGCAGCACGCCCGTGGCGGCACGCTGCTCGGACACGAGTGCCAGCATGTTGCCGATGGCGTTCCCATCCAGGCCGATGGTCTCCAGTTGGGTTTGCGTGCCCGGCTCGGGAAGGGGAGTGCCATCGGCTCCGGAGGTGTCCAGTTCGAGCTGGCGGAGGAAAGCACCGATGGCCTCTCCCAACTCGGCAGGACGGCCGATGCCGTCTCCACGCCAGAATGGCAGGCGGGCGGAACGACCCGGAGCCGGGATGACGACCACCTGGTCACGGGTGATTTCCTGGATGCGCCAGGAGGTCGCCCCCAGCGTGATCACATCGTTGACGCGCGACTCGTAGACCATTTCTTCGTCGAGCTCACCTACGCGGCGTGAGCCAGCACGTTCTTCACCTTCGGGGAGAACGACGCTGAACATGCCGCGGTCGGGGATGGTACCACCGCTGGTGACCGCCAACTGTTGTGCGCCCGGACGTGCCGACAGCTGACTGGTTTCCCGGTCCCAGACCAGCCGTGGCCGAAACCCGGAAAAATCATCGGAGGGATAGCGTCCCGCCAGCATATCCAGCGTGGCATCGAACGCCGTACGGGGTAATGTGAGATAGGGCGCGGCGCGGCGCACGGTAGCATACCAGGCGTCGACATCAAGCGGCTCCATCGCAACGGCGGCGACCGTCTGCTGTGCTAACACATCCAGTGGATTGCGCGGTGGGGCGATGGCCTCGATACGGCCGCTCAGCATCGCGTCGACGATAACGGCAGAGTCGATCACCTCGCGTCGCGTACGAGGATAGACGAGTCCGGTTGAAATGCCCCCAACCTGGTGTCCGGCGCGCCCAACACGTTGCAGAGCGCTGGCGACAGACGGGGGTGCAGATACCTGAATTACCAGGTCGACCAGGCCCATGTCAATGCCCAGTTCCAGGCTTGAGGTGGCGACCACACAGCGTAACTCACCGGATTTGAGTGCCTGTTCGATCTCAGCACGATGCTCCTTGGACACCGAGCCGTGGTGTGATCGGGCGATTACAGCGGCAACGCCATCGGCGCGCGCCTGGGTGCTGCCTGCCGACGATTCGTACTGTGTGGGTGGGCGATCCTCCCCGGTGGATGCAGTCTGCCCGGTGCCTGCCAGTCTTGCTGCATAGGTCTCATTGAGGCGCGCGGTCAGCCGCTCTGCCACGCCACGGGAATTGGCGAAAACGATAGTGGAGCGGCGTGAAAGTACCTGGTCCAGAATACTGGCCTCCACGTGCGGCCAGATAGAGCCGGGTCGGCCATTGCCCGCATTTTCGCCGGGTTCTTGTTCCGGGATGTTCGACATGTCTTCAACCGGGAGCACGATGCGCACGTCAAGGTGGCGCATTGATGGCGGCGCCACGACGGTGACAGGGCGCTCGCCTCCCAGGAACTCAGCTACCCGTTCGACGGGGCGCACGGTGGCGGATAACCCGATGCGCTGCGCAGGTGTTTCCAGCAGTGCGTCCAGTCGCTCGAGGCTCAGCGCCAGATGCGATCCGCGTTTGGTTCCCGCTACGGCGTGAATTTCGTCGATAATGATAGTACTGACGTCGCGCAGCGCTTCCCTTGCCCGTGAGGTCAACATCAGGAAGAGAGACTCCGGCGTCGTGATGAGAATGTCGGGAGGCTTGCGCACGAGACGGGCACGCTCAGCTGTCGTCGTGTCCCCGGTACGCAGGCCTACCGTTAGCCCCACGTTGGTATCGCCCCGTCGCTGACGCTCCTGCATGATCCCCTGAAGCGGTAAAGACAGGTTACGCTGCACATCCGCCCCCAGAGCCTTAACAGGCGAGATGTAGAGGACTCGGGTTTTCGTTGCACGTGGCCGCGCGTTCTTCGTATCTGGAGTGAACGCCTTGGCCTGCTCACTGAACAGCCGATCGATGGCATGCATAAACGCGGCCAGCGTCTTGCCCGAACCGGTGGGGGCGATGACCAGTGAATGATGCCCTCCACCGATTGCCGTCCACGCAGCATTCTGCACAGCCGTGGGCGTACCGAACGTGGAGACAAACCAGTCCCGGGTGGCTGCTGTGAACTGTCCGCCCGACAGAAATTCGTTTGATTGGGAGTTCGTTGTCACGAGATAATCAGCCCTTAGCCGTTTTGAGAGCGGCGCTCCATGCCTGCTGTGCCCATATCGTCAGTATTTCATTGTCTTCAAGCACATCCACAGGCACTTCCCAGTACGATTTTAGCGCATGGTCGTTGCCCTCGGAGACATAGCCCAGCGCGTGTGAGCCTGCCGCCTCATAGTCGGACCGGCTTGCATTATCCACCTTGAAATACAGCGATCCTTTCCAGACCATCGCGAATACGAGCCCGTCACGATAGAGTGCGACAGCGCCAAACAGGGGCCGTGTTGTGATGGGAGCCCAGCCTGAGAGTTCCCCGGCGTAGTGCTCGGCCAGCGCTTTGCCTTGTCCGGTAAGTGTGGTCATGTGTTACTCCTGTTAAAGTGAAAATGGCCTTCGACGGCACTAAGCAGGTCCCGGCCACAGGGGGACGTATCCGGCTTGCCGGACGGCTTTACATCGGGGGCTTTAAACGTTGAGGCACGGCTTTGAGCGCCAGCCGGTAGGACTGTTTGATCAGGTCTTCTACCAGTTCCCGGGTCACGCCTTTGCCACCTTCAACTGACACCCAGTGGTGTTTATCGAGATATCTCCCGGGCGTCACGTTTTCATACTGCTCACACAGGGTGTCGATCTGGTCCGGCTCTGTCTTAACCGTGATGATTGGCTCATCAGGATCATCGGTGATGATGAGGAAGACTTTGTTGACGACCTTGTAGACGTCAAGTTTTTCGACAAACGGGCGGCCGTGAGTGACGCCAGGCAGTTCAGTCACCAGGCGGCGTGCAAGCGGCTGCAACTGGCGTCTGGAGATGCCTTTATGTGCCGGCTGTCCGACATTGCGGATGCGCTTTTGCGGCAGACTCGCCTGGACCAGCAGGTAAGACTCCTTGATTTCCCGATGCAGCAACGCTTCCGTGATGGACTTGCCTGCAACGATAGACAGCCAGTGGCGCTTGTTCATGCGATGAGCCGGTGAGATTTCCTCAAATTGCCCACGCAGGATCGCGGCCCGAATGGGATCGGCTTTCACGATAACGGTGGACTTACCATCCACCTCGCCGATCAGCATAAACACTTTGCCGTGCAGCTTGTAGGTCGCCCAGCCGATCCCCATTGAGTGGTCGGGCGCGACGCCCGTGAGCGATTGTGCATAGTCATCGGCGACGTGAACGAGGTTCTGTTTGTTCATGGGGGTTCCTGACACTGTCTGTGTTACTCAGCGGATGCGGGAATGGATATACGCATCGCTATTCTGAGCCGCTTTTGCCGCTTCGGGGACGCTGTTAATGAAGAACGGCCAGCTCAGTATCATCCTGTCCCCGCTTGCTGGGCGATGCCGCTCTTTCGTGCCCATATATCCGTGGATAGAGGCCTCAGTAACGATATTGGTGATTGCCATTATGGGTCATAAATGGCATGATTTGTACCGTTATATGGTTTTTAAATTGTAAATAACGGACATTCTGTGGGTGAATTGCGATGGTAAAAGAGGTATTCGATGAGTGCGATGTCGCGGCCTACCGTTGAGCGGCTGACGTATAGCCCGGCCAACCCCTATCCCTTTGATCTTGAAGTGTTCCGTTTGTCGGATCTCAAGCGTCGCTCGACGGTACAGGCCATGCGCAGGACGTACTGTTACGAGTTCTATATGTTGATTTGTGTGACCGAAGGGCAATGTACGCACTTTGTCGATTTCGAGCCGGTGGAGTGCAGCGCGGGAACATTGCTCACGTTGCGGCCTGGCCAGGCCCATAATTTCGGCAGCGAGGAGGACTGGGATGGATGGATGGTGCTGCTTCGTCCGGAATTTCTGCTGTCGGCAGAAGCTCAAATAGCCCCTGTTCTGGAGCGCTTGCCTGAAAGCATCTGCCTTGATCCGGCAGAACTTAAACGAGCCATGCAGGATATTCAGTGCATCCGCGACGATGCCCGTTTGGGGTTGCCAAAGAGGTCTGAGGAGCAATCTGGCGCTGAGCTGGCCGATGTTTCGGCAAGTTGCCTGAGCATCGAGGTGCATGCGTTGTTGCGTTACCGTTTCTACGCGCTGCTGACCTGGCTGACGGTCCTGCATGGGCAACGTCAGGAACCTGCATCGCAGCAATCGGGGATGCTGCTAAGGTTCCGGCAGTTCCAGGAACTGGTGGACGAGCGTTTTTCGCAATGGAGCCAGGTTGGCGACTATGCAAACTACCTTGGCTGTACTGAGAAGAGCCTGACGCGCGCAACACTGGCGGCTCAGGGGATCAGTGCCAAAGCATACCTCTCAAAACGGATCGTGCTGGAGGCTAAACGGTTACTCATACACACCGATTTGCCCATCGGAGCGCTGTCCGGACGCCTTGGGTTCGGTGAGATAGATAGATTCTGCAAGTTCTTCAAGCGGGAAACCAGTTTTACGCCGAAGGACTTCCGCAAACGCGCGACGACTCCCTGACCCTATGAGGGTCGGCCCGCGTGATAGCACAATATATGCGCAATGCCCCGGCAGGAACCTGTTGCGAGCTGGTATTGAGTTCAATATCCGGCGGGGAGCGATGTTTGCTTTCCTTGCCATCAGTTGTATCGAATACAAAAGGAGAAATGTATGTCAAACGCGCTACCCGTTTACGAGCAAAGCTACAGTGATGAAGAACGTACGCTTGCAGACCATCTTATCGGTCTGGAAAAGTCAGCACTGGATAAGTGGTTCAAGGGCGACACATCCGGTTATGAATCGCTCTGGTCAGAACGCAGCTTTACTTACTTTGATGCTGTCGTGACCGAAAGGGTCGATGACTATGAAACGATTAAAGCGTTTCTGAAATCCATTGACGGCAAGCTGTTTGCTGACAGCTATGATTTCCGCCATCCGCGGATACAGGCGGTAAACGATATGGCCGTGCTGACTTATCAGCTGTACTCGCAAACGAACTTAATTGATATGGAATACAACGTCATCGAGGTCTTTCAGAAGGAAGACGATAACTGGAAAGTTATCCACTCCACCTGGTCATTTATCCGTCCAATGGACAAAAAGTTCCCTGAGAGAGCTACTGTCGTCTGATATGGCGATATGCTCTGAGAAGGTGCAAACGATAAAAGGTTAAAATTCTGTCCCGCCTGTCTTTCCCGAATGTCGGGTTATGAGCAGAATGGCGAATGTAAAGTTCAGGGTCGGGTCAGAACAGATATAAGTGACTATACGGGAGTGATGATGAAAAGAGAGACATTATTCAGGCACGCGCGGGAGCATTATAAATCGGAGCCGGAATATCTCTGGAGTAACCTGCCGGATTATGCAGTGCTTCGTCATCATAATAATGATAAATGGTTTGGTATCGTGATGAGAGTACCCGGTACAAAGCTGGGGCTGAAAACGGAAGATGAAGTCGACATACTCGATGTTAAGGTCCGGCCGGAGCACATCGGCTCTTTACGTCAGAAAGAGGGTATTTTGCCTGCTTATCATATGAACAAAGAGCACTGGGTCAGTGTGATCCTTTCCGGACCGCTATCAGTGAAGGAAATACACGAGCTGCTTGCCGACAGTCATGAATTGACATCCTGATAATTTTTTCAAAAAAATGGGAGACGTATGCAAGGTGATTTAACCATGGCACTTCTCCCTAAATGTTCGTTAAGGCAGTTAAATATCTTATTTATTTAACATGCTGTTTTATAAATAACGCAGCACGGTCAAGAGCATTATCTGCTTCTTCCAGAGCTCCATTAAAGATCTGAAATACATGAGGCAAATTGGCTGTGACATCAAGGATAACATCGACTTCTGCATTGCGTGCACGCTCTGCCAGCCGCGTTGAGTCATCCAGTAAAAGTTCATTCGTTCCTACCTGTAATAGAATCGGTGGAAACCCAGTGAAATCAGAACATATAGCAGGTGACAGCAGTTCCTGATGGGGATCGGCGTCCCCCAGATAAAGACGTCCTGAAGAAAGAAAACTCTCACGGGTAAAATAAGGGTCAACTCCACTCTTGGAGTCCATACTTGTGCCTGACCGCGTCGCGTCAAGACTTGCTGAAAAGGTCACAATTCCGCCCGGTAATGGCAGCCCTTCTCCACGAGCTTTGATGCACGCTGATATACATAAACCCCCGCCAGCTGAATCACCGGCAAAGACTATAGAATTGGGTTGCATTCCCTGTTCGAGAAGATCCCGATATGCGTTAGTGCAGTCTTCTATCGCAGTCGGATATGGAAATTCAGGCGCAAGCCTGTAATCGAGGGAAAATGCTTTTATCCCCGTTTTTTTTACCAAACTGGCTGTCAGTGACATCCCCGTTTCTGGTGACCCCATAAGATATGAGCCACCATGAAAATACATAATTGCCCCTGATCGCACATTCTCTTCAGCTTCAATAACCAGGGTTCTCTGTCCACCCAGTGTGCTGGTAGTGATTCGAGTGCCTGAAGGAATATTCATCGTCTTCATGAAAGCCGCAAAATCAGCCCGGATTTGATTTATAGTTTTTTCCTTAGAGTCAGAAAGGGCTGGTTTTCCCAGTTTCTTATTAAGCTGTTCGCGTTGCGCACGACTCATCTTATTTAGCCTCCGATTTATTTAGTGTCATGTATTATTTAATCGTATTCTTTCTGGATTTACAATGTCAACACTTTGATTTATATGGTATTAATGTTCTATCGGTAATATATTCACATTCAAGCTATTCCTACGCTTATTGCCATTAAACATTTCAATGTAATCAAAATACCATTACAGATCTCTCCCCAGTGCTCCTTAGATCTTTTTGCTGATCCATTCGCGCTTTAGAAGCTAATGAATTTTCAGCAACCACATTGTCCTGTCTGCTACCTTGACGACGAATGTTACCTTCCATAGCTTGCAATTTCAGGAACGACTGCCACTCATTGTTTATGTATTGGCTGAACAGATCTGGTTAATCAGTCACTGCGAGTTAGGTGAGCCATTCGATTCAGGATAATAGTTATTTTTCTGAAAGAATAAGATAGCACTCAGGTCACGCCTGTCCGGCGTCTAGTCCATGGCAGGCAGGTGGATAGCGCGATTAGGCTGAGGACCAGCACCGAGCCACAAAGCACACCCAGGCCGGTGCCGAAGGCCGCACTGACACCCATTGCCACCAGCGCGGCACTGCCGATCTGACAGAACCCGACCAGTCCCGATGCGGTGGCAGCTTGTCCGTGTTCGCTGGCAATTGCTCCGGATACTGCCAGCGACAGCGACGAGCCATTGGCGAGACTGACCAGGCACATCGGCAACACCACGGCGGCCGAGCCATGTAGCCCCATTGCCACTACAGCCAGGAATCCTACGCCGCCAAGCACGAAGCACATTATACCTGCCGCGAGGATGCGGTCATACCGTCACGCTGCTGACGAGCGTCGGCCAGAGATACATCAGGATAAGCACCTAAGCCGAGGCGTGATTCTTTTCTATTGATGCGATATTTGAGATACCAGAGACGTGAACCGGCTGGATTAACTAAAAGGTACAGATCGTGAGAATCGGAAACTTTGAAGCGTTTGCTGATGGTTTTAAGTTGCGGATTTTTGAGTCGTTAAGAGACATTTGGGGGTCACTCCGTCATCGAACCAACTTGACCCCAAATCTGACCACCAAATTCTCCCGATGCGGAGGGAAAACTGAAAATGCATCGGGAAGACTTTTCACGCTAACTTATTGAATCTGAATCAGATAAGGATTCGCAAAGAGGCATGAAAACAAGAATTTGGCTCCTCTGACTGGACTCGAACCAGTGACATACGGATTAACAGTCCGCCGTTCTACCGACTGAACTACAGAGGAATCGTGTGAACGGGGCGCATGATAACGGCGGGCGCTGACCATGTCAAAGGCGTAAACCACAAAATTGCACTGTTCGGTGAGAGAATGTGCAATATGCCGATATTTTTGGCAAATAC
Organism: Pectobacterium betavasculorum; assembly: GCF_000749845.1. Taxonomy (GTDB): domain Bacteria; phylum Pseudomonadota; class Gammaproteobacteria; order Enterobacterales; family Enterobacteriaceae; genus Pectobacterium; species Pectobacterium betavasculorum. The sequence goes on from NZ_JQHM01000001.1 coordinate 387,020, forward strand.
TGACAGTTTATCGTGTTCCTTCATCGCTAGCGTGGATGCGCTGACGATTTTTATTTGTCGCACAACACCTATAGCCGCCCTGATCCTGACTGAGTGAATCGGGATATTGCCGTAAAAGATAAACCGTGTTCACCTGAAAATCAGGTCAGTAACGTGAGGGTGCTAATATCGAATGAATAGCATGACCGGAATGGTGGTCGTTGTAAAACCGGGAGCAAGTGCTCCCGGTTTGGGGGATGGTTAATCGATATTTACCGGTCGGACAGGACAAACATGCCGTAAGGGTGAATTTGCAGATAGTAACTGTCGCCCGGATTCGGCTGAAGCTGAGTGGCGTTAACCTGCAACAGCATCGACTGCCCATGCCAGTCCACCTGCACTTCATACTGCGGCCCCATATAAGCGACCTGCGTAATCGTGCAGCGCTGGCTTTCCTCGCCTTGATGGCTGAGCGTAATGGCTTCAGGGCGAATACCGACGGTCGATTCACTTAATCCGGCTGCAAACCCCTGCGGACGCGGAATGAGGTAGCCATAGATATTTACGCTGTCTGCCGTGAAGGTAGCAGGGAAGATATTGGCATCACCCATAAAGCTGGCCATGAAGCGCGAAGCCGGTTGGCGATAGAGTTCCTGCGGTGCACCCAACTGCATGATTTTGCCTTTGTTCATCACCAGAACCATGTCGGACACCGCAAAGGCTTCGCTCTGATCGTGCGTAACATACAGCGAGGTGATGTTGAACTGCTGCTGAAGCTCACGGATTTTCTCACGCATACTGCGGCGCAGGTTGGCGTCAAGGTTACTCAGTGGCTCATCGAATAGCAGGACTTTCGGTTTGAGGATCAGCGCACGCGCCAGAGCGACACGCTGTTGCTGCCCACCGGAAATTTGGTCGACGTAGCGATCTTCAAACCCTTCCAGATCGACCAGCGCCAGCGCTTCTTTCACGCGTTGATTGATTTCAGCCTTCGGTCGGCCGAGCATTTTCAGCCCGTAGCCGATGTTTTCGCCCAGCGACATATGCGGGAAGAGGGCGTAAGACTGGAACACCATACAGATATCACGCTGTTGAATCGAACGCTCGGTGACGTCTTCGCCGTCGATGAAAATCTGACCTTCTGTCGGTTTTTCCAATCCAGCAACCGCTCTGAGTACCGTGGTTTTACCGCAGCCTGATGGGCCTAGCAGCGTGACCATTTTTCCCTGTGGGATCGCCAGATTCAAATCATCAATGACGGTGTTGTTGCCGAAACGTTTAGTGATGTGCTTCAGTTCGACAAAGCTTTTTTCAGTATTCAAGGTAATCACTCCGCTTAGGCATTATTCTTGGCTTTCGTGCGGGAAACCCGCGCTTCACCGACCAGATAATCGAACAGGAAAATAATGGCCAGCATGACCACAATCAGGATGGAACCGTAGGCAATCGCCATACCGTATTCACCGTCTTCCACGCGGTTAAGAATGTAAGACGTGGCGACGCGAGTATCCGGTGTAACCAGGAAGATAATGGCGCTGACGGTGGTAATCGCACGTACGAAGCTGTAAATCAGTGCGGACAGAATGGCCGGACGCAGCAGCGGTAGCAGAATATAAAACACCGTGCGCATCGAACCTGCTCTCAGGCTGAGCGACGCTTCGTCCAGTGATTTATCCAACTGCCCCAGCCCGGCGATACCGGCGCGAATACCGACCGGTACGTTACGCATGACCATCGACATAATGACGATCACCGCGGTTCCCGTTAAGTAAACTGGCGCGCTGTTAAAGGCCAGAATGTAAGACACACCGGCAACGGTGCCCGGCACCGCAAAGCACAGCATGGTGGTGAACTCGATAGCCTTCTTGCCGTAGAACTGCTGGCGCACCACGATGTAGGCGATAAGTAGCCCAAACAGTGCCGTAATCGGTGCGGCGATACCCGCGAACAGTAGTGTATCCAGCAGAGAAGGCCAGGCGCCGTCGCTAAAGCCTTGCCCGAACAGCTTGCTGAAGTTTGCCAGCGTCAAGGTGTAATCCACGCCCCAGTTAACGGTAAAACTGCCGTAGAAAATGCTGCCGTACAGCAGGACGTTAAAGGCAATCCAGACATAAAGCAGGATGCTGACGATCCACACCAGCGAAACGGGTAGCGGCTGCACATCACCCCGAGAGGATTTGCCGGAAATCGTCACGTAGGAGCGTTTACCGATCCACAAATATTGCACGCAGAATACGGCCAGTGAGAACAGCAGCAGGACAACGCCGAGCGTACTGGCAGACTGATAATCCAACTGTGCGCCAGTGATATAGAAGTAAATCTGGGTAGCGAGTACGTCGAAATTACCGCCCAGTACCAGTGGGTTACTGAAATCGGCCAGCGACTGGACAATTACAATCAGGAACGAGTTAGCCAGCGCCGGTTTCAGCAGGGGCAAGAAAACCCGTTGAAAGGTTTGATAGCGGTTAGCACGTAGCGTGTAAGACGCTTCTTCCAGCGACGGATGAATCGTCTTCATCGCGCCTTCGAGAATCATAAACGACATCGGCGTGAAGGCGAGCACCTGCGCCAGCCAGATGCCGGTAAAGCCATACAGCCAGTTGGTGTTCGTCAGGCCGAACCACGTCGCCATCAACTCGGTGATATAACCGGAGCGGCCCATCATCAGCGTTACGCCTAACCCAACGACAAACGGCGGTGTAACGATAGGCAGAATGGAGAAAATACGGCCGATAATCGCGGAGCGGCGGGCAATACGTGAGGTGTAAATCGCCAGCACCATACCGAAGAAGGTACAGCCGATACCGACAGCAACCGACAGCAGAAATGAATTCCAGATCACCCGCAAAATGTGTGCCTGACTTAGAATCTGCATGAATGCCAGCGGCGCAAACTCACCGCTGTCGTTGGTGAACATCGGGATGAAGATGGCGATACTTGGGTAAAGAATAAAGACGCTTATCAGCGCAATGATACTGATGAGTGAGCCGATGACGAAGCGATCGCCACCCAGCCAGTCAAGCCGCGAAAGCGCCAGCGTAATAATTGCACTCAGAGCAACAAACAGCGCAATGGTGCCATAGCCCATTCCACGGCCTTCAATGGTCGCACTGATGACCACGAAGAGGGCACAGAACAACGCATAAGCCGCATCAAAACGATGGCGACCACGCTGTTCCCGGCTGGGCGTATGCAATGGACGTGCCAGTAATCCTAACGGGAGCAAGAACCAAAGCAGGCTGATATTCAGGTTAGACCAGCTGTAGGCCGCCAGCAGTTCATCGCGTGAGGCATCGAGCAGGCCATAATCCAGGCTCCACGCTGGCAGCAGCAAAAATGTCGCTGCAATCAGCGCCAGCCACAGGAAAACAGGATCCCGTTTAGGCGTCGGTGAGAGAGTTAGTGTGTGTGACATAAGGTTCCCTGGTGCTTTATAGCGTTGTTTTATAAGATTGAATCGTCACAGGTATTGGTTGGTTAATAATATTGAGTAATGGTTAATTAGCGATGCTGAGAACACTGCGTTAAGCGAAATGCGAGCAAGCTTTGCCGCCGTGTTCCCATTATTTTTGCAATCAATAAAGGTCAATGAATCAAGGGCAATTAATCGAGATTATTTGCCCATTTTGACTTCGTTAACCCACTTGGAAATCAGCTCTTTACGCACGTCGGATGCGCCGTATTTGTCCATGTCGTAGTTGATCAGTTTCAGGTCCTGCAACTTCAGCGACAGCGGGGAGGCTTCTGCGGTGGTGTTAGTCAGAATCTGGTAGGACTGGCCTTTTTTCCAGGAGAGTTCCTGTGCGTCTTTTGACAGCGCCCAGTCAACGAACAGCTTGGCGTTATCCATATTACGCGCGCCTTTCAGGATGCTGACGCCGCCAATTTCATAGCCAGTCCCTTCACATGGGGAGATCAGCGTCAGCGGAGCGCCTTTCTCTTTTTCCAGCGAGTAGTCATGCAGGAAGCCGATGCCAATAGCGGTTTCGCCACGTGCGGCGTTGCGTGCCGGGGCAATACCTGACTTGGTGTATTGCGATACATTGGTGTTCAATTTCTTCAGATAATCAAAGGCCTGATCCTGACCCCAAAGCTGGGAAAACGTTGCCAGCGCGGTATACGCTGTACCGGAACTCTGTGGATCAGCAATCTGGATCTCACCTTTGTAGACTGGGTTAGTCAGATCTTTCCAGCACTGTGGCACTGGCAGGTTCTTCTCTTTCAGGCGATCGGTGTTAACGCCGAAGCCGAGGATGCCGACGTAAACGGCTGATGAGTAGTTGCCTTTACGTTTAGCTGGATCGCGGAACTGCGGCATGATCTGGTCAAGATTTTTAGACTGATAGGGTTCCAGCAGATCCATTTCGCCTGCTTGAGATTGCGGATCCAGCGTGCCGCCGTACCAGACGTCAGCCTGTGGGTTTTTCTTCTCAGCATCGACTTTCGCCAGCGTGCTGCCGGAGCCGTTGCGGATAAAGGAGGTTTTAACGTTGTGTTTTTCACCGAAGGCCTTGGCTTCCTCCTCGCAGAAGGCGTTGGTGGCGCTACAATAAATGACCAGGCGACCTTCAGCTCGAGCGGTAGTGGTGGTAACGGCAGCAACAGTCAGTCCAGCGGCGATGAGGGTAGTTAAGGTACTCAGTTTCATGATGTTTTCCTTTGTATATACCCGTCATACTTCAAGTTGCATGTGCGTTGGCTGCGTTTAAATACTCGGCCCGTCGTGGGCCTCGCCCTAGCTGGCCAACGCTTGGCGTTGTTCAAAACGCTAACGTTTTGTCCTGAAACTCGAATTATTTAGGGTATAGTTATTGATATTTTGATGTCATTAAACGTTCCCGGCGGCTCACACCTGCCATCAGCAGCGGCATCAATAACAGTCCGATGCAGGCTGAGGCCAACGCCAGCAGAGTAAAAAATCCCGACCATCCGTAGTGTTGCAGCACCTGTGCCAGCGGCCAGCCCGCCAGCGCCGCCCCCAGATAGGCAAATAACGCCAGAAAACCTGTCACCGTGCCTGCGGCATCCTTATGGCTGTATTCCGTCGCAGCCAGACCGATCAACATCTGTGGTCCAAAAACAAAAAAACCGATACTGAAGAAACAGGCTGCGAGCAGTGAATAGTGGTGAATCGGTGCCAGCCACAGCGCGGTCATGGTTAAAAATAGTCCGAGTGCAAACAGCAAAATCATCGGTGCGCGTTGACCACGAAACAGCAGATCCGAGCCCCAACCGGCAAATAGCGCACCCAGCAATCCACCCAGTTCAAACAGCGACAGCGTGGCATTTGCGCTGAGCAGGTTGAAACCGTGGCTCTCCGATAGCCAGATGTTTCCCCAGTCATTCAGTGCGATACGAATCAGGTACACCAGAATGTAGGAAAACCCGAGCAGCCAGATGGTACGGTTACGCAGAATCGCATCGCGTAGAATCTGACGCATCGGCATCGGCGGGCTCTGCTGCTCCTGACGAAGCTCTAGCGCATCGCGTCGCCACTGACCGACACTTGGCAGCCCTTGCTGCTGTGGTTTGTCGCACAACTGCCAGCACAGCCACAGCCCGATCACAATCCCGATAATGCCCGGTACCAGCAGCGCCGCTTGCCATCCCCATTCGGAGGCCAGATAGCCCGCGAGTAAGGGAACCGCCGCACCGCCAATGTTGATCGACGTATTCCAACATCCCCACCAGAGGCCGCGCTCATTGCGCGAATACCAACTGCTCAGCAGTCTGGCGCAAGGGGGCCAACCCCAGCCCTGAAAGAACCCGTTCAGCGCCCAGACAATCAGCAGACCGGTGAGCGACTGGCTGTACATGAACAGAATGTTCAGCACGCCGGTAATCATTAGCCCGACACCCATAAACCAGCGCACCTGAGTGCGATCGCAGACGATGCCGGAAATAAACTTGGATGCGCCATAACAGAGGTAAAACAGCGTCCCCAGCAACCCGATATCGCCTTTGCTTAACCCTAATTCCAACTGCATCACCGGCATGACGAAGTTGATGCTTTTACGCGTCAGGTAAAACGTGGCGTACCCGATGACCATGGAAATCAACAACCGCGGTCGCCAGTAGCGATAGCGCTGACTGATTTGTGTTGGTGAAAGCTGTCCCTTTGGAAACATGGGTGCTTGCATGGGGTTCTCCGTCGCGTTGAGAGAAGAGTAGGGGGATGCGAATTAAAAAGGATGAGACAAGGTTTTAGATGGCTAGGAATAATTCCTAGCTAGTCGTCTTTTTGTTTAAATTTTGTGGGCAGGTTAACAATTATGTGCGTGCCACGCGGCGTAGCGGGTTCACCGCTGACGGCGGCTTTCACCAACCAATTTCCGCCCAGTGCCTGCACGCGTTCTTCAATGCCCCGCAGGCCGAAGCCGCCGCCTGCCGAGTGTGTACTGCCTTTTTGTGCGATGCCTACACCGTTATCGATGACGTCTAGCGTAATCAGGTCATCCTGCTGTCTGAGACGGACGGTAATCTGTGTGGCGCTGGCGTGTTTGTTGATGTTGTTGAGCAGTTCCTGCACCAGCCGATAAAGCGTGAAAATCACCACATCATCATGAGGGGGCGTGGGGAGCTGATAATCCAGCTGAAACTGGATGCCACGAGCCGTAAAGGCGAACTCATCTGCCAGATGATGCAGCGCTTTATCCAGCACCATTTCATCCAGCACTGGCGGGCGCAGCTGACGCAACAGCTGACGTGTGGTGTGGTGGATTCGCCGCGACAGCTCGCTGATTTGTCCGGCGGCATGTTGGGCCGCATCCGCAGGCGCACTGTGTTTCACCAGCATGGCCTGAATTTGAATCGCAGTGATGTTTTGGCCGATATCATCGTGTAGCTCGCGCGCGATATCTTTGCGCACGGCCTCTTCGGTATGGATGATGCGTTCCATCAGCCGCCGCCGGGTTTTTAGCTCCTGTTCCAACTGCTGACGATAGCGCTGGAGCCGCTGTGCCAGCTGTTGCTGACGGCTGATGGCGATCCCCAACCCAATGCCGAGCAGCGCCTGCGTAGAGAGAAACAGCTCCAGCTCGCGCAGGTCATCAAAGGCTCCGCTCACTTGACGCGTGACGGCAATCATCAGGCTGCCGAGTACGGCGGAGAGCACGCCGCCTTGCCAGCCGAATTTATACGCCATCACCACATTGGGCAGAAAAACGAAGATCAGCAGCAGGCGTTCCATCTCGGGTGTGAACGCCATTTGCAGGCAAACGCCGATAGAAAAAAACAGCGAGCACCAAATCAGCAGCGAAGTACGCAGCGGCGGATCGGGGATCTCCTGTGCCAGCAACGTCTGCAAGTGCTGCTGCTTGATGTATTCGTACAATAAATAGATGAACGGAATCAGCAGGACGCCGCCGGTAAACGTGGCCAGCAGCGTTTGTGTCAGCGGCGAATGTAACCATGGGCCGATGGCGATGCCGTGAAGAATAGTGTTAAGCGTCAGTGCCGCCAGCAACAGCAGGAGCCGTTGCCAATAAAGCGTATAGCGATGCCAGATTTTATGCGTGATGACCGCCGGAATCAGGCTCAGAAAGGGGGAAAGCAGTAATAACGAGCGCGTCATTAGCTGCTCGCTGATAAGCCAGCTCTGGATAGCGATTTCCGAAAGTAGCAGGGTCGGCCAGTATTTGCGCGGCAGCAAGATCATCAGCGCCAGCCGCAGTCCTTGCGGTAACAGCAGTGCTGCCTGATGGCCGTTGTTGCTCAAATAGAAACTGATGGTCCACAGCGCCAGCCAAATCAGGCTATAGAAAAAGGCCAGAAACAGCGTCATGCCGATGACGTGCAGGCGACGCATGATTTACTTCCCAGCCAGCAGTTGGTGTTGCAGTGCAAAGTGCACCAGTTCTACCGTGGATTCACACTGTAATTTACTGAGAATATTGGCACGGTGAACGTGAACGGTCTTATGGCTGAGTTCGAGCTGTTCAGCGATGCTTTTTACACTAATTCCGTTGATCAACAGGCTGAATATTTCCCGCTCGCGCGGGGTTAGCGTCAGCAATTCCTTCGGTGGCTGCTGCTGATGGCGAATGGCGTGCAGCGCATCGGCGCAGAGGTAAAGGCCGCCGCTGCTGACCACACGAACGGCCTGCACTAACTCTTCCGGGCCACAGCGCTTCGTTAAGTAGCCGCCCGCGCCCGCATCCAACGCACTTTGTACAAACGCAGTGGTGTCATAGATGCTTAGAATAATGGCGCGAAAATTGGGACGCTGTTGACGTAGGCGGGTTAATAACGACAGGCCGCTTTCATCCGGCATGGCGATGTCAATCACGGCAACGTCAATCGGCTGTTTGAGCAAATGGGGCCACGCCTGCGCCGCCGAGGCATATTGGCCAACGACCTGAATGTCATTCTCTAATGTCAGAAGCTGTGCAAAGCCAGACCGTACAACGATGTGATCGTCAACCAAAGCCACATTAATCATGGTTTCGCCGTGTGAATTCAAGATCATCAAAACGTCATAATGCGGGGGAATCAAAAGGTGAGCAATAGCAGATAAGTAAAATGGAATCGGCTTAACAGATATCACCACACTGATTTGAGCGAATGATGAAAGGCATATTGATAGAACGCGGAGTTATTTGACTCATTGAATCGAGGGACATACTGTTTTTCTCTTTAAATCCGTGTAGTTAGAAATCGATGTATTTAAGATATCAGGGAAACAGAATGATGAATAAATGGCGTATAACGCTGGTGGCGGGAATGGTCACTGCGGCAATAGCGTTGACCGCATGTGATAACGCAGGTAACTCTGCCAATCATATTAAAGTCGGTGTGATTAACGGCGCAGAACAGGATGTCGCCGACGTCGCGAAGAAAGTAGCAAAAGAAAAATATAATCTGGATGTCGAGCTGGTTGGGTTTAGCGGTTCGCTATTGCCGAATGAAGCAACAGACAAAAGCGATCTGGACGCAAACGTCTTTCAACATCGTCCTTTCCTGGAACAGCAAAACCGCGAACACGGTTATAAACTGGTGGCGGTAGGGAATACCTTCGTTTTCCCGATGGCAGGCTATTCTAAGAAGATTAAAAGCATCAACGATCTGAAAGACGGCGACACCATCGCGATTCCTTTCGATCCCACCAATCTGGGGCGAGCGCTACTATTACTGGAGAAAACCGGATTAATTACCCTGAAGCCGGATACGGGGTTATTACCGACGGTGCTGGATATCACGACTAATCCGCACAACCTGCGTATTATGGAGGTGGAAGGTGCGCAGTTGCCACGTTTGTTAGACGATCCGCAAGTGACGGTGGCGATAATCAGTACGACATATATTCAGCAAACGGGCTTAACACCAACCAAAGACGGTATTTTCATTGAAGGTAAAGAATCACCTTATGTGAATATCATCGTAACGCGTGAAGATAATAAAACGGCGGAGAACATCAGCAAGTTTATTAAAGCCTACCAGTCTGATGAGGTTGAGCAGGCTGCTGACCGTATTTTTAACGGTGGTGCAGTGAAAGGGTGGTAATACACATTTTGGTGCTGCCATTTTCACTAAAAAGATGGCAGCGTATTAATTAATATTTGAATTATTCTCAAGATTGTCTTTTTTATTAAACTCGATTAATAAGCTTAATGAAATCCCTTATATACACTCTTTAATTGTCAGCGGTGTGTTATTTATTATCGATTAAATAATGCATCGAAAGACACTACTATTCACTAATTGTAAAGAGGGATATTTATGGCTTACCCAACAACAAATCTTACTGGGATTATTGGTTTTGCAAAAGCAGCGAATGTTACCGGAGGGTCGGGCGGTAAAGTTGTTACTGTAAATTCTCTGGCCGATTTTAAGTCTGCCGTGAGCGGTTCCACAAAAACCATCGTGGTGCTGGGAGCATCACTAAAAGCATCTGCCTTGACCAAGGTCGTATTTGGCAGCAATAAAACCATTGTCGGTTCTTTCGGCGGGGCTAATGTACTGACTAATATTCACCTCCGTGCTGAGAGCAATTCAGCTAACGTTATTTTTCAGAATCTGGTCTTTAAACATGATGTCTCAATCAAGGATAATGACGATATCCAACTGTATCTGAACTACGGTAAGGGATATTGGGTGGACCACTGTTCATGGCCGGGGCATACGTGGAGTGATAGCGACGGCAGTCTCGATAAACTGATTTATATCGGTGAGAAAGCGGATTACATCACGATCAGTAATAGCTTGTTCTCAAACCATAAATATGGCTGTATTTTCGGTCATCCGGCAGATGACAACAATAGTGCATACAATGGCTACCCGCGTTTGACCATCTGCCACAACTATTATGAGAATATTCAGGTTCGTGCGCCAGGCCTGATGCGTTATGGTTATTTCCACGTATTCAACAACTACGTCAATAAATTCAACCTGGCCTTTACGGTTGCGCAGAATGCCAATGTGCTTTCTGAACGCAACGTATTTGGCACTGGCGCTGAAAAGAAAGGCATGGTTGATGATAAAGGCAATGGTTCAACCTTTACGGATAATGGCAGTTCACCGGCAGCTGTGGCGAGCAAATCACCGGCGGCTAAATGGACGGCATCATCTAACTATTCATACAGTTTGATGACAACCGCGGCGGCTAAATCCTGGGTTATTTCTAATTCTGGGGCGCAAAGCAGTGCGCTGAAATTTCCGTCATAATCATTAACCGTTTTTATTACGATCTTGTCTGCTTAGTATTTTATTAGGAATTGAAACTCTTTAAATATTGAGTATGTCGCAATATGCCACTCGGCGAAAATGTTAATGTCGAGTGGCATATTTATTTGAATGGATTAATGTAAAGGTTAAGAGTAATTAAGCAGCAATATTATTTTTCTGGTTGTGGGTAAAATACCACTCAACCGTTTTCTTGATTAACTCTTCTGTGGCATCGACATAGTGCTGTGGCGAGATCCTGGCTTCCTGTTCCAGAATCAGTGGAAGCTCGGTGCAACCCAAAATGATTTTCTCGACGCCAGCCTGCAATAGGCGATCTTTTACCGGCGACAGCATGCTGTAGGCCCCGGCAATATCCCCCGATTTATAGGCATAGATACTTTCCATTACCTGGTGTTGGTCAGCATCATCTGGCGTGTAGCACTCAATATTATCGTTTGTCAGGTTGTCCTGATAAATTCTCGCTTTCACTGTCGCTGTCGTTGCTAATAAGCCGACGCGTGTTGTATTGGCGTTCTTAATAGCCTGACAGGTTACATCAATAATGCTGATCATTTCCGCACGGCACTGTTGTTTTAATTCATTGAACCAATAATGTGCGGTATTACACGGGATAATGATGCACTCAGCGCCTGCGTTTTCGAGAATTTTCATATATTGCAGCATCTTACCCAGCGGTGACGCGCTGTGCTGAAGAATGCACTGTGTTCTGTCAGGGATATCAGGAATAGAAACCGCAATCATTGGAATGTGGTCTTGATCCCGATACGCTGGCGTGTTTCTGATCAGTTTTTGCATCGCATCGACGGTGGCGCCCGGCCCCATACCACCCAGAATTCCCACGAGACTGTTCATGCTGTTAACCCTGTAGCATTATGAAATTAAAAGGATAATCGCATACTGCTGGGCAATGTGAATTGCTAAATTCCCATCTGCTATGTATGATTTGCATAACTATTGTAATCTCTATGCTTTTACTGGGTTTAACGGCGCGCGGTGGGAAGCATCTTTGTTGGCGATGTAAAACACGGGTATAGGAAAAAACATGACGCTGAGCGTTTTGAGTGAGGGTTAATGCTAAACAATATCGAAACCAAGTGGCTCTATGACTTTATCATGTTGGAAGAGCACCGTAGTTTTACGCTGGCTGCCGAGAAGCGGAATATCTCTCAATCCTCATTTAGTCGACGCATTCAGGCGCTGGAAGCGGCGGTCGGGTTTGATATTTTCGACCGTAGCGCGCAGCCGCTGCAATTAACCGAACAGGGTCGCGTGTTCCACGCCTATATCCGCAATACGTTGGATGACTTGGAGTATCAGCTCAATAAGCTGCACGGTGGGGATAATTACAAGAATAAGATCACCATTGCCGCAGCGCATTCGCTGTCGGTATTTATCATGCCGGAGTTGTTAAAAGACGTGCCGGACCCGCAGGAAAAAATCTTCTATGTCGAATCGATCGATGTGGATGAAGCGGTGCTGAATCTTAAAGAAGGGCGTAGCGACTTCATTTTCTCGTTTTACAATGAAGATCTGATGGGTGAGCCCTTTATGCACGAGAAGATACTGGAATCCCGACTTTATCCGGTCTGCGCGTGCGACAGTACAGGAAAGCCGCTGTTTGATGTAAGCGCCTCATCGGTGCCGTTGCTCAACTATACCGAGACGAGCTATATGGGGCGTCAGGTCAGCCGTTACTTATCCAGTGTCGACAGCGATAAGTTCACCGTCAATTTTGTTTCTTCCATGAGCGATTTGCTCAAGCGTATGACCAAGAAAGGGTATGGCATTGCCTGGCTGCCGGACTATTCCATTCAGGAAGAGCTGAAAAACAAAGAGCTGACAATCCTGAGCATGGAGAATGCCGTGATCCGCATGGGCGTTTATCTGTACCGCCTTGATGCGCGGCTGAATGTGGCTTCCGAGAAATTCTGGCGCTATATGAAAGGGCTATCATCGGCGTCTGAGCTATAAACGTCGCGACTGTGCTACAAGAGATAAAAATAGCGGCCCGAAGGCCGCTATGATGAAACACTCATTCAGTATTAGCTATTTTGCGTGGCCTGCTGAGGTTCCTGATAGGCGACGACTTCGTCGATAGCTTCTTCCTCATCATCATGGACGTCTTTTTCCAGACTGGCCACAACGGCGGTAGAGATACTGTTACCAATGACGTTAGTTGCAGTACGGCCCATATCCAGGAACTGGTCGATACCGATGATCAGCAGAATACCGGCTTCCGGCAGGCTGAACATTGGCAGCGTTGCGGCGACCACGACGATAGAGGCGCGCGCTACGCCTGCCATCCCTTTACTGGTGATCATCAGCGTCAGCAGGATCAGGATTTGCTGGGTGAGGCTTAGGTCGATGTTGTAAGCCTGTGCGATAAACAGAATCGCAAAGGACTGGTACATCATGGAGCCATCAAGGTTGAACGAGTAACCCAGTGGCAGCACAAAACTGGTGACTTTTTTCGGTACGCCGAATTTGGTCAGTGCTTCCATGGTTTTCGGGTAAGCGGACTCACTACTCGCGGTAGCAAAGGCCAGCATGGTCGGTTCACGAATCAGTTTCGCCAGAGTCATAATGGCTTTGCCCAGGAACAGGTAGCCAACCAGGAACAGAACGCCCCACAGAACGGTCAGACCGAGATAGAACTCACCGATCAGTTTACCGAAGTCGTAAAGCAGCCCCAGACCTTGTGTGGTAATCGCGGAAGCGATTGCGGCAAACACAGCAATCGGTGCCAGCGCCATCACGTAGTCGGTCACGCGGAACATCACTTTGGTCAGCTCTTCGATCATGGAAATGATCGTGGTCGCGTGTTTGTTTTTGCCTTTTACATAGGCAAGCGCGGAGCCGAAGAACAGAGAGAAAACCAGAATTTGCAGGATTTCATTGTTCGCCATCGCTTCTACGATACTTTTCGGGAAGATATGGCTGATGAAGCTCTTAAGCGTAAATCCGTCTGTATTCAGGCCAGTCGCAACCTGTTGTACCGGGATTTCGAGATTCATGCCTGAACCAGGCTGGAACAGGTTCGCAAAGAGCATGCCGATAAGCAGAGAAATAAATGATGCGCTGACAAACCAGATCATGGCTTTCATACCGATACGGCCAACGGCAGAGGAGTTTCCTCCCATGCTTGCCAGTCCAGAAACCAGCGTAGCGAAGACCAGTGGTGCGATGATCATTTTAATCAGACGCAGGAAAATATCGGTAACCATGTTGAAATAAGATGCAACTTCTTTTGCTCGACTGCCATCAAGATACTGATGGCAGGCCCATCCGATTAATATCCCCAGGACGATAGCCAAGACTATCTGTACAAGTAACTTCTGCCTTTGCATATAAACCTCATGTTGATGAATTGATTCAGACAACACAATATTATTGCCGCGTGATGCTTGGTGCTTTCCCTGAATACACCAAGCCCTCACCCGAACCTGTTATTGGGGTGTTGTGTCTGCCCGCCGATATTACAACGATTCTTGTTTTTTACATTTTTTTTCTGCGGATTGTTATGTAATTGTGATCTTTGTCATGCGAAAAATGCATATCCGCAGCGCTTATAATGATAAATAGGGATGTAGTGCGCAGATCGCGTAAAGCGTGAGTTCCTTATTAATTCATTATTAAACAACATCTTAGTTTGTTTTTTTTGCGGTGAAGGAAGATGGGCTAAGGTGTTGAAGTAGTGTTGCTAATGATATGTGGCTATACATCAATAAAACAGATGGTGAATTACTTAAAGATTAAGTAAAAATAAAAGAACAATTAACGAAAACTTTATATACATGTCATTTTATGAATAAAATAATTTTTTAATTATTTAAATCGTGACTTTGTTTTTTGTGTCATGTGTTTTATTTTTTTCTGTTGATGTGAAGTTTAATTATTGTTCTATTTGTTTCTGTTTGTAACCGCTTGGGCGTTTAAGGTGTTTAAAATGGTGTTTTTTATTTTTTAAACATATGTTACTGATGATTGGAGACCTCGCTGTTGGTTATTTCACCGGAAAAGATCGATACTCACTTTATCGTGGCACGCCTTTTCCAGATGTTTTTTCATCCTATCTGCCGCCGTTTCGGCCTCTCCACGTTGCAGGCAATCAAGAATGACCAGATGTTCAGCAATCTGTTCCAATCTCTTGGGGTTGAAGGCGGGACTGCCTTGCCGATATTCCACCAGACGCCGTAATTGATTGATTCGCTGTAGACTATGGTGGGCGAAACGGTTGCCGCTACAGGCGATCAGCGTTTCATGAAAGTGCGTATTAGCATCGAACATTTCATGGGGCGTAAGCGTCAGATACCCGCCATTGAGGATGTCTTCCTGCTGCTTACGGCAGGCGTTGAGCGTGTGCGGATCGATATGAAACTGCGGTGACAGCAGGCTGACTGGCTCAACCAGCAGGCGGAAGGTGAAACTTTCTTCATAAGCTGCGACGGAATCAATAATCGGCGTGGTTCGCCAGCCTTGACCGGAGCGAAACTCCAGCCAGCCTTCCTGTTGAATACGAGTCAGAACGTTACGTAGTACGGAGCGGGATACTTGACACTCTCGCATGAGATCCACTTCTGAAAATTGCTCGGGTAACCGCCGAGCGAGACGCATATCGACAATCTTCTGGTAGAGCGGGTCTTCACTGCTGGCGGCTAATTCTGCGACCAGTCGACCTAGTTCATGGGCATGGCGGTCGAGATAAAATCCTCGGTTGCGGTGGTAATGCAGCATGCCTTTTTCTGTCAGATACAGCAGTGCAGCCTTGACCGGTGTGCGAGAGGCGTTCAGCACCTGCGCCAGCGATGATTCGATCAGGTGAGCGCCGAGTGGCAGTTGCTCACGGCGAATATAGGCGACAATCTGCCTGACAATCCTTGTCTGTAGGGGAGTTAAAGCCATCGCTATCCTGCTATGTCGTTTAGGGTGTTACGGAGATACCGCTGTGCTCTTGCCAGCAAGGAGCGCTTGCCAGAAGAGTGTGCTCCGGCTGTGCCGGAGCAATCCTGACTTACTGGTGATAGAACGGAAATGCGCCGAAGACAATACCACCGACCAGCAGCGACAGGCTGACAAAAATCGCCCATTTGATCGCAAAGCGTTGGTGATCGCCGATGTCCACTTTTGCCAGACTGACCAACAGGTAGAGTGACGGCACCAGCGGGCTAAGCAAATGAAACGGCTGGCCGACAATCGAGGCTCGGGCGATCTCCTCTGGGGTAATACCATAGCTGGCTGCCGTCTGGGCGATAACCGGTAAGATTCCGAAATAGAATGCGTCGTTGGACATCAAAAAAGTAAACGGCAGGCTAATCAGCGCTGTGAATACCGCAAGATACGGACCGAAACTCTCAGGTATCACTTGTAACAGGCTCTTCGCCATCGCATCGACCATTCCCGTACCGGATAAAATCCCGGTGAAAATCCCAGCGGCGAAAATAAGCGATGTCACCGCTAACACGTTAGCCGCGTGTGAACCGATTCGCGCTTTTTGTTCTTCCAGCTTGGGATAGTTGAGCATAACGGCGATGGCGAAGCCGGTCATAAACAACACCTGAATCGGCAGAAGACCGATCACCAGAAACACCAGGAGCAGGGTGGTCAGAATAAAGTTGGGCCAGAACATTTTAGGGCGGCGATTAGCGTCGCTTTCTTCGTCACTGCCGTTGCCCAGATTGATCGAAATATTCTGGAAGTTGCTGATATCAATGAT
Source organism: Pectobacterium betavasculorum (assembly GCF_000749845.1). Taxonomy (GTDB): domain Bacteria; phylum Pseudomonadota; class Gammaproteobacteria; order Enterobacterales; family Enterobacteriaceae; genus Pectobacterium; species Pectobacterium betavasculorum. The sequence goes on from NZ_JQHM01000001.1 coordinate 403,395, forward strand.
CCCCAAGCGTTTACGCTCTTGTAGACCCAGAAAAACGGCGACGCCGACCAGCGTCAGGCTGGCTAAAATAATCGCGGGCAGCATAGGAAGGAATACGTCCAGCGCATCAACGCGCAATGCGGCGGCGGCACGTGCCGTCGGTCCGCCCCAAGGTGAGAGGTTCATTACCCCGCTGGCAATGTTAACCAGACAGGTTAATCCCAGCACGCTCATGCCCAGCCGCTGATAGAGTGGCAGAAAGGCGGCAATCGCGATCATGTAGGTGGTGGTACTGTCACCGTCCAGCGCGACCATCAACGTTAATACGGCGGTGCCGACCAAGACTTTTAGCGGATCGCCCTTAACCAAACGGAGAATGAAGCGCACTAGCGGATTGAACAGCCCTGCATCGATCATAATGCCGAAGTAGAGAATAGAAAACGTCAGCATAACGCCAGTGGGTGCCAGCGTTTTGATACCGTCTAGCATCATCGCGCCCAGCCCCTGATAGAAACCCGCTGCCAGTGCAAACAGCGTAGGGACAAGAATCAGCGCGATAAGCGCAGACATTCGTTTGGTCATGATCAGGTACATAAAGCAGATGACCATAGAGAAACCGAGAATAGTGAGCACAATACCTCTCCTGTTTTTTATTATTTTCCAAATAATTTACCGCCTTTCTCTATGGCGAATTGACGGTGCAAAAAGCCATGCAGTTTTTATAACCGCATATCGAAAGGTATCAGGTCTGGCTATTTCCCAACGTCAGAGACGTTAGTGAGAATACGAATGAAAGGAGAAGGTTAACTTCCGGGGTCAATACGAATAATAAATGACAGATAATGAGGGCACGATAAGGTAACGGTAATCGGTAACATAAATGACCTCTATGCGAGCAATAATAACATTCCTTCTATCCCCGTTAACAGCCATGTAACCGATTGTTTAGTCATGACTTTAAGTGTAATGCAGATGATTTAATAATCACGGCTAACAGGGGCTCTTTTTGTTAAAAACAAATTAAAGTATTGTAAAATGAAACGCAAATTGCGCTAAATTGGAATAAAAAACAATTGAACGATGGGAAGGTCAGCGATAACCAACATAATTTTAAAAGATAAACAGAGATGTGAAAGTTTAATTTCTGCGTAGAAATTTATTAGCGATTAATGAAAATTCATCCGTTTTCATTAATAAATATTTACAAGATGAGGAGGTGAATAAAGACATTATCGGTGAGGAAGGTTAAACGGTGTCTAAACCATCTATACTCGTCATACTTCAAGTTGCATGTGCGTTGGCTACGTTCACTCACCCGAATCACTTACCTGAGTAAGCTCATCGGGATTCCTTCGCTTGCCGCGTTACGATGCTCATGGCTGAGCATCGCCCTAAAGGGCTAACGCTTCGCGTTGTTCAAAACGTTAACGTTTTGTCCTGAAACTCGAATTATTTAGAGTATGTATTTCCTCAGCCGCCACGGCTTTTACCTGACGGCTGAGGTTCGCGACGGCTTAGGTAAGGGAGATTAGCTGACGTTTTCTGCGGTGGTACGCAGGCGATCTTTCAACTGGCTGTATTCCTGCTGAACGTAATTCTCCGCTGCCTGTTGATCGTCAATGGCTTCCAGCTTTACGGCGCAGTGTTTGTATTCCGGCGTTTTGGATACAGGGTCGAGATGATCCAGCGTCAGCTCATTGCAGGCACCGATCCACCACTGGTAAGTCATATAGACGGCACCTTTATTGATACGCTCGCTGACGGCAACGCGAGAAATAACCTTGCCGCGCCGCGATGAGATCCAAACCAGTTGCTGATCGTCTATGCCTAAACGTTCAGCGTCATGCGGGCTAACCTGTACGTAGCCGGGTTCATCCGCCAGCGTTTGTAATGCGGCGCAGTTGCCTGTCATGGAGCGGCAGGAGTAATGGCCGACTTCGCGCACGGTGCACAATACCAGCGGGTAATCCTCATCGACCAGCTCCATCGGCGGCCGCCATTCTGCTGTTAATAGCAGGCCTTTCCCGCTGGGGCGATCGAAGTGGTTGCCTGCGTATAGCCACGGGGTGCCGGGGCTGTCTTCTGTCGGGCACGGCCATGGCACATAGCCCAGTCCGGCCATCTTCTCGTAAGTTGCGCCGTAATACAGTGGGCAGAGCTGTCGCAGTTCGTCCCAGATTTCCTGTGTATTGTTGTAGTGCATCGGATAACCGAGAGCGGTCGCCATCAGGCTGATGATTTCCCAATCGGGTTTGACATCGCCCTGCGGTTCCACGGCTTTATAAAAACGTTGGAATCCCCGGTCAGCAGCGGTATAGACCCCTTCGTGCTCACCCCAGGATGTTGCTGGTAAAATGACATCGGCAATCGCGGCGGTTTTGGTCATGAAGATGTCTTGTACGATCAGTAACTCCAGTTCGTTGAATGCATCACGCAGCATCGACAGATCCGGCTCGGTTTGCAGTGGATCTTCGCCCATCACGTAATTGGCTCTGATTTTCCCTTCTTTTATTTTGTGTGGGAGATCAGTCAGCGAGTAGCCAATTTTGTCAGAGAGTTCAGGCACGCCCCAGGCATCGGCAAATTTCGCCAGTACCGCCTTATCCGTGACGTGTTGATAACCGGGGAACATATTGGGCAGCGCACCCATATCGCAGGCACCTTGCACATTGTTTTGTCCACGCACCGGCCCGACGCCAACGTTCGGACGTCCCAGATTACCGGTCAGCAGTGCCAGGCCGGACAGCCCTTTGACCACATCAACGCCTTGGCCCCACTGTGTTACACCCATTCCCCACAGGATGGTGGCGGAGGGCGCGGCGGCATATATCCGCATCGCGTCTCGAATTAATTTCGGTGATAAACCGGTAATATCGGCGACATACTCCGGCGTGTATTTCGCGACGGTCTGGCTGAATTCCTCGAAGCCTTCGGTATGACGGGAGACGTAAGCTTTATCGTAGTGGCCTTCGTTAATCAGCACGTTAGCAAACGCGTTAACCAGCGCCATGTTGGAGCCATTTTTCAACGGCAGCCACAGATCGGCGATACGCACGGTTTCGATACGGCGTGGATCGCACACGATGATTTTTGCCCCGCGCGCTTTGGCCTTCAGGATCCGGCGCGCCACGATAGGGTGCGAGTCTGCGGCGTTGTAGCCAAAAATCAGAATGCAGTCGGTCTTTTCGATTTCACAGATGGAGTTACTCATTGCACCGTTGCCCAGCGTGACCTGTAGCCCGGCAACCGAAGGGCCGTGGCAGAGGCGGGCACAACAGTCGACGTTGTTATTGCCGGTTACCGCTCGGGCAAATTTCTGCATCACGTAGTTGGTTTCATTACCGGGGCCGCGAGACGATCCTGTATGCATGATCGATTCGGCGCCGTACTTCTCTTTGATGGCTTCTAGTCGAGAGCTGGCGAAGCCGATGGCTTCATCCCAGGAGACCGCCTCAAAGGGGGCGCCTTTTTGACGGCGGATCAGCGGCTGTTTCAACCGTGGGGTGAGAAGCTTGGTGTCGTTGAGAAAATCCCAGCCGTAGTAGCCTTTCAGGCAAAGCTCACCTTCGTTGGTGACGCCGTTTGCCCCTTCTGCACCAACCACTTTGCCGTTCTCTACCAGCAGGTTAATTTTGCAGCCTGACCCGCAATACGGGCAGACGGTAAGCACTTTCTGCATGATTGTTCTCCAACGCCGAGTCTTGGATCGTAAGAACTGCATTCTTGCGGCAGGCTGTTGATGCAGTTATTTAACCTTCGATAATCGCCGATAAAGAAAATTAATTTACTGATCGTGGTCATGCTCAGCGCGTGACAAATTGTCCTAACGCCTTGAGCGTCACGACCTTTTTCCATAGGACATTTGTCTGGAAAATAACGTGCTGGCGTACTCCTCCTCTTTATCTGTTAATGCCTATACTGTTTTTGACGATACTAACTCTATGTGCCACCGACTAGGCTGATGTATTCATGCCCATCGGCTGTTTAAAACAACGGAAACTGGCCTTTCAAGGAAGATAACGCATTCTGTTCGTTAATTTTTCGAGCATAACTTCCCATGTAATGGGCACTGAATCAGGGAATTCCAGAACGTCAGTCAGATTGCGCGGGATAAGGGCGTGATCCGACGGACGGCACCGTCATGAGCAAAAAAGTAAATACTTTCCCGACAGCGCGGGCGGGCGGGAAATATTTTTTAACGTCGCGGAGTGCATTATGGAATTTCTAAGAAATGTCAGCATAAAAATGATGGTGCTGGCCATTGTGGCTACCCTGCTAGTGGCGTGGGGAGCGGCATCCGGGTTAAGTCTTTACTCGCTTTATCAGGTCACCCATTTGCTTGATAAAAGCGAGACTCAGCGCAAAACGTATTCCCACTTGGTTTATGGCACCGATCAATATTTTCGGGCCGTAACGCGCATGGAAAGAACCATGGACTATTTGCAGCGTAACGAGCCAGAAAACGCCAGACAGACGTTGGAAATGGCACAGCGTGCAATCCAAAACACCAAGGACTCGCTGGAAAAATTCCAGACGGCGGAGCACGTCGGTGTCAATCAGGCAACGGTTGATGCAGTAAAAAACACCTGGAACACCCTGATATCCTCTTCTATCGATCCGATGAATTCAGCATTGCAACGCAACGACCCTGAAGCATTCCGGCAAATTTTCCGATCCGTTTACCCTCCCGTCAGTCTGACATTCGGGGATGATATCAAACGTTATTCAGATGGCATTACCGCCTCATCGTTGATTCCAAGTGTGAATGAACACAATGACAAAAACCGCAATGCACTCATTGTGGTTATGTTGATTGGGATCATCGTGCTGATTTTTACCGAGTATTATCTAAGAAATTATCTGGTGATACCGATTGCCGTACTTAAATCGCACCTGTCGCAACTGACAGCTGGTCGTTTAGGCTGTGAACTGGCGGAGTTCGGCAAAAACTGTGCAGGGCGATTGATTCCCGATATCAAGAAGTTGCAGAAAAGTTTGCGCGATACGGTGAGCGTCATCCGGCAAAGCACGACGGAAATCAACAATGGGACGTCCAACATTAAGGATGGCAACGATAATCTCTCTAGCCGCACAGAGCAGCAGGCGGCGGCATTACAGGAAACCGCCGCCAGTATGGAAGAGATTAGCTCCACGGTGCGACAGACTACCGATCACGTGCATCAGGTACGCCAACTGGCGAAGGATGCGGCTGAAATGGCGCAAAAAGGCGGAAATATCAGCACCAACGTGATGACGACGATGGATGGCATCAGTGCCAGTTCGCGACAAATTTCCGATATCACCTCGGTGATTAACAGCATTGCGTTCCAGACCAATATTCTGGCGCTGAATGCGGCTGTTGAGGCGGCGCGTGCGGGGGAGCAAGGGCGAGGTTTTGCCGTCGTGGCTGGGGAAGTTCGAACGTTGGCGCAGCGAAGTGCGCAGGCAGCGAAAGAGATCGAGGCGCTGATTGCGGAATCCGTTTCACGGGTTGAAACCGGTGCAGGGCAGGTTAAGCAGTCCGGCGAGGCAATGACGGCAATTATCGCCTCTATTTCACATGTCAACGATCTGATTGGTGAAATTGCGGCGGCCACGGATGAGCAAACGCGCGGTATCACCCAGATTAGCCAGGCGGTGCATGAAATGGACAGCGTCACGCAGCAGAATGCATCATTGGTGATGCAATCGGCTGAAGCGGCTGCCCGTCTGGATGAACAAACCAGCGAGTTGTCTGCCGTGGTTGACGTTTTCGATCTGGATTCGGAATGCGATCCGGCAAACTCTTTCTCCCGTCGTATGGTCACTTCCGATGTTCACCGGTCTGTTGGCCAGAGCACTACGCCGCTGTTGTCGGTGCATGGCCGCCAGGGTGAGGGGTGGGAGAAATTCTGATCCCGCACGTTCAACGTGCGGCAGAGGTTAGGTTCGAGATAGCCAACGAGGCTGATAACAAATAGGGCGGAAAGGAGTCTGCCTATTTCCCTTGGTATCGGGGTATTGAGTGAGGGGGTGGGCTATTGACTAAAAATCTCGACAAAAATCGTTAACGGCAACATGTCTAATACCTTGGATTACAGAAGGAAAATAGCATTTTATTCTGTAAATCTGACTGTGGTAGTGTAAAGAAATACCGTATTGAGACTTGGGTCTCTAGAGTTAAGGCTATTTATTTTAAATTTAGGCATGATTATTGCTGGGTTTTGGGAAATGAATTTTGCCGTTTTTGCGATCAAAAAGCCGTATTTTTCCAAAGGTATAAAGAGAGAATGGGGTTTTTGATGTTAAATAGATGACTGAAACTATTTGTTACATACTAAAGTCTTTATTGCTTATGTTTTCGTGACGTAAATCAAGACAGATTACGACTTCAAAGTGATAATAAGAATAAATATCATTTGTGCTTCACCACACGCTTATGTCTATCTGGCAAAAAACGCTCCTGTTGTTGTGTTGGTTGTTTAGCTGTTCAGTGGCAGTTGCCGCGACCGATTACGCCTCATTCATTCAAGATATCGAAACCAGGCTGGATAAAACGGCTCAGCTCTATGAGCAGCAAAAGCCGGATGACGCCCGTACTGAAGTTCAGATGGCCTATTTTGAGGTATTTGAAAACCTCGAAGGCCCCATCCGCATCAATATCTCCGCGCAAAAAAGCTATCAGCTAGAAGCGACTTTCGGTGAAATTCGCCGCATGATTGGCGAAGGAAAACCGCAGGCCGACGTGCAGGCAAAAATCTCATGGCTGAAGGGCGAGCTGGATGCCGTTTTGCCGGTGCTGTCGGAAGGGCACAAGCTGGTTGCGCAAGAGCAGCACGGTGCTTATGACAATGCTGAGATTGCGCCGTACTGGCAGCAGAGTTTTAAAATCATCGATGATCAGCTCGCGCTGGCCGTGACTGAATATCAGGCCGGTGATTACAAAAAGTCCAGCCAGAGCGTGCAGCAGGCGCACTATCAGGGTTTTAAGAACTCTGAAATGGAAATGTCGGTCAGACAGAATCGCTCGGCGCAGCAGGCCGCTTCCATTAATCAACAATTCTCCGCGCTGATTACGTTAGCCAGCCAGCCCGATCAACTGACGGACGTTGCTTATCGGGTCACCACGCTGTTGCAGGATATCGAGGATGCCTTGCCGGGATTACCGACAACGCGAGATAGCCAGCAGGCGACGGCAACACCTGATGCAAACGCCGATACTAGTGCTGTGCCGGATGCGAACTGGGCGAAAGTCTCCGACGATATCAATCAGGCTATTGCCGCCGCTATCGCACAATACCGCGAGGGTCAGATCAAACCCGCCATCATGGCGGTGCAGGACACCTACTTTGATCTGTTTGAAGCGACGGGCATGGAGAACAAAGTCGGTTCTCGTGATGCGGCGTTCAAATCGACGCTGGAAGGGTATTTCACCCGTCTGGTGAGCATGATGAATGCCAAACAGCCTGTGGATCAACTGCAAGGGCAGGCCGACGCGTTGCAGCAGGAACTGGCGAAAGCGGTCACCATGCTGGGCGACGGCGGCGAAACGCACTGGAGCCTGTTGATATACAGCCTGATGATTATTGTGCGTGAAGGGTTGGAAGCTTTGCTGATTGTGGCGGCGATCGTGGCCTATCTGGTGAAAAACAATCAGCAGGACAAACTGCCGCTGATTCGCCAGTCCGTTTACGTCGCGCTGCTGTGCAGCGTGATTACCGCGGTCATTTTCCAACTCGTATTCACCAATTCCGGCGCCAGTCGTGAGCTGCTGGAAGGCATTACGATGCTGATCGCCGTAGTGATGCTGTTCTTCATGAGCTACTGGCTATTGTCCAAAGTGGAGGCGCGGCACTGGAAGGCTTATCTGGAAGGTAAGCTGTCCCATTCGCTGAACAGCGGTTCCATGATTGGTCTGTGGCTAACCAGCTTTCTGGCTGTGTACCGCGAAGGTGCGGAGACCGTATTGTTCTACTACGCGCTGGTGGGTGATGCCAACAATATGGCGGGGCACCTCTCCATTCTGGCTGGGTTTGCCATCGGCTGTGTGATCTTACTGATCGCTTACTTTGTGATGCGCTACACCATCGTCAAATTACCGCTTAAGCCGTTCTTCATGTTTACCGGCTGCTTTATGTACCTGATGGCGTTCGTGTTTGCGGGTAAAGGCGTGTTGGAACTGATTGAAGGCAAACTGTTTGAACCGACGTTGTTGACTAGCGTACCGGAAATCAGCTGGCTGGGTATTTATCCGTATGTGGAAACACTGATCCCACAAGTTGTGCTGGTTGCCGCGGCTTTACTCGCCCTGTGGGTGATGCGGCGCAGAGCGTCAGCCGTCTGATAAAGCATGAATTCGACATTAATTTAATACTGAAAGCAATAAGAGCAGAAAATAACCATAACAACCCCAATCGCTTAGAGAATTAAGTGAGTAGGGACGACTGAGATGAGGATAGGTTTGATGAATATGCAAAAAAGTCTGATTGCGGGTGCCGTTATTGCTGGTATTTTCACCGCGCCTGCTGCACTGGCGTTTAAAGAATACCCAGCGGGTGAACCTGTTTCCCTGAACGAAATGGAAATTGCTGCCGTTTATCTGCAACCTATCGACATGGAACCGCGCGGGATGGGGCTGCCTGCTGCTAAAGCGGATATCCATCTGGAAGCGGATATTCATGCTGCTGAAGGCAACAAGAACGGTTTTGGCGCCGGTGAGTGGATGCCGTTCCTGACGATTGCTTACACCCTGACCAACACCGATACGGGTGCGAAGCAGGAAGGTACCTTCATGCCGATGGTTGCCAGCGATGGCCCACACTATGGCGCGAACATCAAGATGATGGGCGTGGGCAACTATAAAGTGACTTACCACATCGATCCGCCATCAAAAGCCGGTATGCACCGTCACACCGATGGTGAAACGGGCGTAGGCCGCTGGTGGAAACCGTTTGATGTCAGCTTTGACTTCAAATACGTCGGCTTAGAATAAGGTCTTCTGTCCGCGATGCGCTGTCGCGGCAATATTCACGCCTCTGTGCTGAGATCGTTGTTGCTCACAGAGGCGTCGATTTTCTGGTTAGTGTACTGATGCCACCAGACATCATGATTAATCAATGCACCTGTAACTTGAAAGGTGACGGGTATATATGAATTATTTCTTTATCACGACACTCCAATCCTTCCTGCCGATTGCACTATTGCTGGGGCTGAACTGGAGCCATCGTTCTACGCCAACGATCGGGCCGCTCGGCTGGGTCACGCTACTGGCGCTGTGTGCCGGTACGTTTATTGGCGTTCACTTTCCTAATGGACAAGTGTTTCTGCTTGGATTTACGGCACTTCAAGCGCTTGCCTTGTTCCTGTTTCTTGCCTGTCAGTGTTTTTCCCATCCGCGCCTAGGCTATCTGTGGCAGGCGCTGTTAGTGGCAGGCGCGGCGGTGCAGTGGGGCAGCGATCCCAATCTGACCGCGTTGACAAGCACGCATGTTGTGAATACCGATCTGCTGCTGAATTTCAGCGCTGTGGTGCTGGCATTTGGCTGGCTGGTATTTTGCGCCGCGCTGTGCGGCATGATTGTGCGTCGCATTCGTTTACTGCGTTGGCCACTTTTGGCCTTGCTGGTCGCACTTTTGCTGTTGCCGATAAGCGGCAATCTGCTGCTGTTATTGATGAAATTACAGGCGCTAGGGTTAACCAAACCGCGCCTTAGCTATGTAGCTCACGTCACCAATAGCGCCTATTTATTGAATTATCTCAGTGCGTTAGCTATGACGATTTTAGCCGCCAGTCTGGTTTGGCCGCTATTGCATGCTCGGCGTGAGATGTTGGCCACGCACGAGGCGATTGAAAAACGCAAAGCGACGGCAGGCTATCGAAATGTGCGCCGTACACTGCTGGCGACGATAGTGGGGCTGTTGGTGGTTGTCTTCGCTCAGCTCTATTGGGACAAGGTGGCGTCACAACCGCCTCGCCTGTCGGAAGCCCAGCCAGTGACGCTGGCGGCTGATGGCAAAGTGCATATTCCGATTGAGCAGGTACGTGATGGCAAGCTGCATCGCTTCGTCTGGATTGCCGATGATGGCAAGGCGGTGCGCTTTTTCATCATTAACCGCTATCCCGATCGCCTGCGTCTGGGCGTGGTATTTGATGCCTGTCTGCTGTGTGGCGATCAGGGCTACGTGATGGAAGGCAATCAGGTAATTTGTGTCGCCTGCGGTGTGCATATTTTCATTCCTTCTATCGGAAAAGCGGGCGGCTGCAATCCGGTGCCGATTGAAGGATGGAGCAACGACGATAATGAACTGGTGATTGGACGTGCTTCGCTGGCGGCGGGCACTAACTACTTCTCGACGGTGGTATCGATGGAAGTGATCGATCCGGTTGATGGTTCCAGGCTGACCAACGTGAACGCAGAGCATAAATATCGCTACGGCGGTAAAACCTACTTCTTCTCGTCGGAAGCGAACTATAACCGCTTCCGCGAAAGTCCCGCGAAATTTGCCACGGCCAAAGCGGCGGCTGGCGACCCGGCGGAGGAGGAATAATCATGCTGTGGCGACTATTACGCCAGTCCTGGCGTAGAAATATTCGGCGCAAATCGCTGGCGGTGTTGACCGTATTTTTGGCCGCGGGGTTGATCTCCGCGCTGCTGGCGGTGTCCATCGATATCGGCGACAAAATGGCGCGTGAGCTGAAGTCCTACGGTGCGAATATTTTGATTGAACCTGCTGGTCAGGCGGCGTTGCCCGCGCTGTTTGGCGAGCGCAGTAATCCGCTGGAAGGGCAGGATTTTCTTGATGAAGCCGAGCTGCCTAATATCAAAGATATCTTCTGGCGCAATAATATTGTCGGTTTCGCACCGCTGCTAAGCGGCGATGTCGAGATCAAGGGTCAGTCCGTTGCCGTATTGGGCACGTTCTTTTCTCAGCCTGTCGCCGTGCCGGATGAGGAAGATTATCGCACCGGGCAAATGACGGTTAGCCCTTACTGGCAGGTGGCAGGACAGTGGCCGCAGGAGCCGGTGACGACGGAAAATGTGGCGCAGGCGCTGGTGGGGAAACAGCTGGCGACCCAAACGGGCTGGAAAGTGGGGGATAAACTCGCGTTGCACGGTTCGAAAGGGGATGCGACGGTAGAAATTAGCGGCATTCTGAACAGCGGTGGTGATGAAGAAAGCCGGCTGGTAATGCCGCTGGCAACGGTGCAGTCGCTGCTAGGGCTGGCGGGTAAAATTCAGGCCATTCGCGTGTCGGCACTGACTGTGCCGGAAAATGAACTGTCGCGGCGGGCGCGTGAAAATCTGGAAGCGCTTAATGCCGAAGAATATGATCTCTGGTACTGCACCGCATACGTGTCTTCGATTGCACACCAGTTGGAAGAAGCGATTTCCGGTTCGGTCGTGCGCCCGATTTGGCAGGTGGCTGCATCGGAAGGTGTGGTGATCGACAAGATTCAACTGCTATTGGCGGTGGTGACTTTTGCGGCGCTGGTGGCTTCTGCGATGGGGATTGCTTCGCTGATGACCAGCACCATCATGGAACGCGCCAAAGAAATCGGGCTGATGAAAGCGCTGGGTGCTCGCCAGTGGCAAATCATGCTGCTGTTTTATCTCGAAGCGGCCCTGGGCGGGTTGGTGGGCGGTATCGCGGGCTGTATTGCTGGCTGGGGGCTGGCGAAAGCGATTGGCCTGATGCTGTTCGGTGTACCGCTGAGCTTCGCGTGGATCGTTATCCCCTGTGTGCTGGTGATCTCGATGTTGATCGCCATCATCGGAACGTGGTTCCCAGCGCGGAAAATTGCCAAACTGTATCCGGTGGAGGTGCTGTATGGGCGCTAATAGCTGGATGAACAGTATGTTCTGGCGTTTGGTGTTCCGCGCGCTGCGGCTCCGTATGCAGCGCGTCAGCGTGGTGTTTGCTGCACTGACGGTAGGGGCGGCGATTGTGACGGCAATGTCTGCCGTCTATTTTGATATCAACGCCAAGATGAGTCAGGAACTGCGCACCTTTGGCGCAAATTTTTACATTGGCCCTGCGCGTGGCAACACGGTTCCACAAAGTACGTTTCAGCCGATTATCGACAACGCACCAACAGGGTTAATCAATGCAGCCAGCCCTTATCTGTATGGCATGGCGCGTACGGAGTTAGAGAAAGTGGTGCTGATGGGCGTCTGGTTCGAATCACTGCGCCAGTTAGCACCGTACTGGCAGGTCACGGGCAACTGGATCGGCGTCAGTTTCGACGATCGTAATGCCATGATCGGAGTGAAGCTGGCGGAACGGTTGAACGTTAAAGTCGGCGACAGCATTACGTTAGTAGACGGCGGCGAGAAGCAGCGGTTACAGATTAAAGGCATCGTGGAATCTGGCGATGCGACAGACAACATGCTGATTGTGAATCTGGATTTGGCGCAAAAGTGGCTGGATAAAGAAGGCGCGATCAGTAATGCCTTGCTCAGTGTTAGCAACGATCTGGGGCAGGTCGATCGTTTCGCTGCCCAACTCCAGCAGCAGTATCCGCAACTGGAAATCCGCCCGATTCTGAAAGTGTCGGCGTCGGAAGGTCAGGTGCTGAATAAAATAAAAGGGCTGATGGGGTTGGTCTCGGCGGTGATCCTCGTCTTGTCCTCACTGTGTGTGAACACCACGCTGATGGCGATTGTCGGCGAACGCGCGCGCGAGTTTGCGCTACAGAAAGCGCTGGGTGCGAGTGGACGAGATATCATCCGGCAGATGCTGGCAGAAACCGGCATTATCGCACTGGCGGCCGTGGTGTGTGGTTCGCTGCTGGGTTACTTGCTGGCACAGGTGTTGGGGATGGCGGTATTCAACGCGACCATTTCGCTGCGCTTGCCGGTGTTCCCGCTCACGCTGGGGCTGTCTTTACTGGTTGCGGCGGTTGCGGCAGTGGTTCCTACCCGGCGGGCGATTTACGTCGAACCAGCCAAAGTCTTGAAAGGAGAGTAGTGCGATGTCTGTAGAGGTAAACGTGCAGGAAAAGGCGCAGGCAACGGAGGCGGTGATTGAAACTCGCCAGCTCTATAAACGCTTTGGTCAGGTTACCGCGTTGGAAGATATCAATATCCGCATCGCACGCGGTGAGTTTGTCGCCATCATGGGCGCGTCCGGTTCCGGTAAAACTACGCTAATGAACATTCTCACCTGTCTGGACACGGTAAGCGAAGGGCAGGTGTTGCTGGACGGTGTCGATGCTGCGGCGCTGGATGAGGAAGGGCGACGTCAGTTCCGTGCCGATAAAATCGGGCTGGTATTCCAGCAGTTTCACCTGATTCCGTTTTTGACTGCGCTGGAAAACGTGATGCTGGCGCAACATTACCACAGCGTGGTGGATGAAGCCGCAGCGCAGCGGGTACTTGAGCAGGTTGGGCTGGTGCATCGTGTGGATCACTTACCCAGTCAGCTTTCTGGCGGTGAACAGCAGCGCGTCTGTATCGCTCGTGCATTGGTGAATGAGCCTCCCGTGATTTTCGCCGATGAACCGACGGGAAATCTGGATGAAGAGAACGAACAGCGAGTGCTGGATCTGCTGAAAGATCTGCATCGGCAGGGGCGAACCATTGTCATGGTGACGCATAATCCTGAGCTGGGGCGATTTGCTGACCGCATTATCCGCCTGCAACACGGTAAGTATTTCGGTGAAGAGGTGAATCATCATGAAATGGCATAACGGTATTACAGTGCTTTGCCTGCTAGGCGTAGTGGCGCTGAGTGGCTGTAAGGAAGAGCAGGTAAGCGTCGGGGCGCAGGCACCTGCGCTGGCAGCCTACGATTTAGCGGGGCAGCAGGTGGAGTTGTCACGCTGGCAGGGGAAGAGCGTGTACCTGAATTTCTGGTCTTCTGGCTGTGGCGGCTGCATGGTTGAAATGGGCGCGCTGGAGAAGCTAAGCAAGGAATATGGCGATAAAGTGGTCGTCGTGGCGGTCAACACCGATCCGGATGGCGTAGATATCACCTCAATGTTGGCGCATCACAGCGTGACTTATCCGGTGGTACGAGATCAGTTAGGTATTACCAAAGAGCGCTATCAGGTTAGCGGTACACCGACCTCATTTATCATTGATGCTAACGGCAAGGTGACAGATCAGCATCAGGGCGTAAGGGACGAAGCGCAACTGACTGAACTGTTTCAGAAACTGGCAAGCCGGACATAACGACCGGCTTGTTCCACATCTTATTTTTATCACATCTTTCGCGGTGCACGTTTATTCTGCCCGTGAAACCGGCACCTGCACTTCCACCACTACAGGTTCCGGTTTCACCCGCATAGCGTAGATCACGCCGCCAATCAGGCAGGTGATGCCGCAAAGCGTCAACAGCGGCGGCCAGGATTGCCGAATAATAAAGGCATAGGTGAGTCCCGCCAGCGTTTCAAACACAATCAATGGCCCTACCAACACTGTCGGCAGGCGCTGGCTTGCCTCGTTCCAGAATAGCGTGCCGATCCACGAGCAAAAAAGCCCAATTGCAATCATCAACGGGATGAAAACCTCAGGTCGTGGGCCGAACGGCTGCGTAAACGTTTCATCCGTCAGCGCCAGATGACCACACACCAGAATGTAACCCACCAGTGCCAGCGGTAGCGTGACCAGGCCTTGTGCGGTGGCCCAGGTCATCGGCGTATTACTTTTGTGGTCGCGTAGCCAGCGGGCATTGCGCATCGGATACCAGGTCCAGCAAATGACCGCGCAAAACGCCATCGCAATACCGCTGGTGTAACGCCATACATCGAATGTGTCCGTATTGCCTTTCAGCTCGGCAATATTGACGCAGATCAGTCCGGCGGCAATCAACAGCAGCGAAGGGAGAAGTCGACGCCAGGCCACACGGCCGTCATGCTTGCTGTACAACACATTCGCGGTCACGGAAATCACGACGGGCAGCGTGCCGATAATCATCGTTGATATCGGCGCCCCGGTGCGTTGAATCGCGCTGGCGAGCAGAAAGTAGTACAGCAGGTTGCCGATAACGGTGAGCTTCATGGCTTCCAGCCAGTCGCTGCGGTTGAGCTTGCGCAGGCGGCGGCGATCGAGCCAGGCCAGCGGCAGGGCAATCAGCCCAAAAGCCAGATAGCGTCCAGTGGACTGCAACGCGGCAGAATAGTCCGGTACGAGCAGCGGCCCAACGAAAATCAGCCCCCACATCAACCCGGCGGCAAGCGCAAAGAAAACACCTATCAGCATGATAAACCTTGTTTTTCACATTATGCAATTGCATCAGGGCAAAGCGTACCGTCTTTGATCCCGCCCCTATCTTAGCAGCGATAGCGCTACAGCCTAAAATCGAACGCGCTCTTTCACGGGGGAATATACCGACTGTCGTCAAAAACGGCGATGCAGATAGACCAGAAAGGCATAAATCATAGCAAAATGGTTGATTGGCGTTGCTTGAGACATAAAAATGATTTTATCTAACTTTTTGATTTTACTATTTATATTTATTGCTTGTTAGGTAATCTATCGCGGCAGACATACCGTTAGCATAAAAAAATATAATCAACTCCATTTGCTTATTTGTTCTGCCTCTCATTA
Organism: Pectobacterium betavasculorum; assembly: GCF_000749845.1. Classification (GTDB taxonomy): domain Bacteria; phylum Pseudomonadota; class Gammaproteobacteria; order Enterobacterales; family Enterobacteriaceae; genus Pectobacterium; species Pectobacterium betavasculorum. The sequence continues at coordinate 418,903 of NZ_JQHM01000001.1, forward strand.
CTTGGATCAATGTTGTTATCTGTAATAAAGAACGAGGGAGTGAAAGGTGAACTTTCAGCAACTGAAGATTATTCGTGAATCAGCACGGTGCAACTACAACCTGACCGAGGTAGCGAATACGCTGTTTACCTCTCAATCCGGCGTGAGTCGCCACATCCGCGAGCTGGAAGAAGAGCTGGGGATAGAAATTTTTATCCGTCGCGGTAAGCGCCTGTTAGGGATGACCGAGCCAGGAAAAGAGCTGCTGGTAGTGGCAGAGCGTATTTTGAATGACGCCAGTAACATTCGTCGTTTAGCGAATGTTTTCACCAATAATGACACCGGGCAACTGGTCATTGCAACCACGCATACGCAGGCGCGTTACAGCCTGCCACCCGTGATCAAGGCTTTCCGCTCACTGTATCCACAGGTGCGTTTAGTGCTTAACCAGGGGACGCCGGATGAAATCGTCGCGATGCTTCATTCAGGCGAAGCCGATATCGGTATTGCCAGTGAGCAATTGATTAACGATCCTTCGTTGGCGGCATTCTCCTATTATCGCTGGCACCATTCGGTCATTGTGCCAGAGCACCATGCGCTGACACAGGAGCCGGTTATTACGCTGGAAATGCTCAATGCAGAACCACTGATTACCTATCGACAGGGGATCACGGGGCGTTCGCGCCTGGATCGTGCGTTTCAGGCGGTGGGCATGTCGCCGGATATTACGCTCAGCGCGCAGGATTCGGATGTGATTAAAACCTATGTTGAACTGGGGCTCGGCGTCGGGATTGTCGCCGATATGTCATACGACCCCGTGCGTGACAAAGGTCTGGTGCGGTTGAATGCCGAGCACTTGTTTGAAGCGAACACGGTCTGGCTGGGGCTCAAAAAGGGTCAGTTACAACGTAACTATGCCTGGAAGTTTATTCAGTTGTGCAATACAGAACTGTCGCTGGATGATATTAAGGACAAGGTATTCTCTGATAACGATGAAGCAGTGATTGATTACCAAATCTGAGTGATTGCACGCTTTCCTAACCTGATGCCCAGCCAGCGTTTTTTCTGACTGGGCAGGCATTTTCTTTTCTAGTTTGTTGCGATTTCTTGTATCGCGATGCCCGCCATTTTTTGTACTCAATTCAGCATAAATATGGTTTATCGCACCGATAATCTGCTTGATCTGATCGTGGTGGAATAGTAACATTCCTGCCATAACAATGAGTTATGTGTTTGTTTTTGTTAAGCGATACAAATGGTTGGGCGTTTTTATTGAATAATTATGTTAACGAATTTTGTGTCGTAGTAGAAAAATAACGATAGCAACCAATCAGATATTCTTACTAGTCAAACACCTCCACGTTGATTTTTTCGGTTCGTATTGCGCCGGAGTCGCGCTAGCGCCATGTTTGTGGTGGCGGGGAGTTAAAACGGAAAATGACGATGAAAAAACAAAAAATCAGCCTGGCCTGGCAAATTCTTATCGCGCTGGTTCTTGGTATTGCACTCGGAGCCGTGCTGCATGAACAGCAGGAAAGCCGTCAGTGGCTCATCAGCAATATTCTTAGCCCAGCGGGCGATATCTTTATCCGCCTGATTAAAATGATTGTTGTCCCTATCGTTATCGCCACGCTGGTTGTTGGGATTGCGGGTGTGGGAGATGCCAAAAAGCTTGGGCGTATTGGCTTCAAAACTATCCTCTATTTTGAAATCATCACGACGGTGGCGATTATCCTTGGCATCACGCTGGCCAATATCTTCCAGCCGGGTCACGGCATCGATATGTCGACGCTGACTGCTGTTGATATTTCTCAATATCAAAAGACTACCGAGCAGGTGCAGAGCGGCTCGCATAGTCTGGTGGGGACGGTGTTGTCGCTGATTCCGCCGAATATCTTCGCGGCGATGGCACACGGTGAAATGCTGCCGATCATCTTCTTCTCGGTGCTGTTTGGTCTTGGTTTATCTTCGTTGCCCAAAGAACACCGTGACCCGCTGCTGAGCGTCTTTCGCGGCGTATCAGAAACCATGTTCAAAGTGACGCACATGATCATGCGCTATGCGCCGGTTGGGGTGTTTGCGTTGATTTCCGTCACGGTGGCCAACTTCGGTTTTGCGTCGCTGTGGCCGCTGGCCAAGCTGGTGATGCTGGTGTACGCCGCAATCTTCTTCTTTGCGTTGGTGGTGCTGGGCGCGGTCGCACGGCTGTGTAAACTGCGAATCACGATGCTGATCCGAATTCTAAAAGATGAGCTGATTCTGGCGTACTCCACCGCCAGTTCAGAAACTGTGCTGCCGCGCATCATCGAAAAAATGGAAGCCTATGGTGCACCGAAGTCGATTACCAGCTTCGTGGTGCCGACTGGTTATTCCTTTAACCTCGATGGCTCTACGCTATATCAGAGTATCGCGGCGATATTCATTGCGCAGCTTTACGGTATTGAACTGTCGATTGGGCAGGAAATCGTGCTGGTGCTGACGCTGATGCTGACCTCCAAAGGTATTGCAGGTGTCCCTGGCGTGTCGTTTGTTGTACTGCTTGCCACGCTGGGCAGCGTTGGTATTCCGTTGGAAGGTCTGGCGTTTATTGCGGGGGTAGACCGTATCCTCGATATGGCGCGTACTGCGCTTAACGTGGTGGGAAATGCGCTGGCGGTGCTAGTGATTGCGAAGTGGGAACACCAGTTCGATGAGAAGAAAGCACAGGCCTACGAGCGTGAAATAAGAGGCATCAGTACACACCCTGCTCAACAGGGATAATCTCATCACATTTCCAATGTCATGTGTAACGGGCGCATCGAATAATCGATGCGCCCGTTTCTATTTTACAGGGTGATTATCAACTATGCTGCGTGGCTGTTTATCACATGCCCATCCAGCGTTTGCGTACGCCACAGCGCTTGTTGAATCCGTTCGGCATCCGTTGCGAACGGCAGGCGGGCAGCAATTTTTGGAGCGATTTTCACGTTCTGCGCGATGCTTTCGACCAACAATGGGCGTTCGCTCAGACCAAGGGCGCTTAGCGTGATCGGGCTACCGTAGCGGCGCAACTGGGCGAACAGTTCTTCGCGGTCAGCGTCGTTATCGTGTTCCAGAAAAGCCTGTGCAGCCAGACCAAAACCCACTTTCTCTCCGTGCAGCCAGTCATGCAGTTCAGGCAGGCGCGTCATGCTATTGTGAATCGCATGCGCGACGCCAATGCGTGGCACGTCATCTTTCATGCTGTTCGCGACGCCAGCCAGTGCGATAACGGCATCGATCACACGGCGCAGTGCTGGTGTGACCAAACCTTGCTCATTATCCGCAATGGCCTGTGCGCCATAAGTATTAAACGTTTCTACGGCCAGCTTTGCCGCCTGTGCTTTGAGCGCTAACGCCAGCCCATCATCGCCGTGGCGCAAATACGGTTGAAATTCGTACCACTTTGCCAGCGCATCCACGATACCGGCTTTGAGATAACGTGAAGGGCTATGGGCGATGATTTCACTGTCTACCAGTACCCACACCGGTAAACGTGTTAGTGGAAAGGGGCCGTTGTGCGCGCCGCTATCGCTGTAAATCACGCTGATCGGTGACCAGGCGGCGCAGGTAGCGGCAACGGTAGGAACGGCGATGACGGGAAGCTGCCCCAGAATGTCACCGACGGCTTTGGCGACATCGAGTACGCGCCCGCCACCAATGCCTAAAATCAGTTCTGCGCTGAATGCGCGCGCCTGTGCAGTTAGCGTCTCAATTGCAGGTTTGGTGCAATCGCCCGGTAAGAATTCGACCTGATAGCGTAAGCCGTGTTCATTGAGGCTGCGTTCGACGGCATCCGCCGTCGTTTTCCATGCCTGAGGGCTGGTAATAATCAGTATTGTGCTGGCGTAAGGAGCCGCGTATTCGCCGACAGAACGAATGACGCCATCACGATTCAGATAGGTTTGTGGCGCTTGTATTGCAATCATGTTCGCGATCTCTCATCTCTGTGGGAAAAGACCAATCAGTTGTAACAGTGATATCGAACGCCGCAAAAGAACAATTCTGGTTATGAATGGGTAAATTTCGCATAACCAGAATGACGTTTAGCGCTGCATTCCCCAGCGTTTCACCGTGAGCTTTTCGATGGTAGAAAACACCAGCCCTTCAACCAGCAGCCCGATGATGATGACGGAAGCCAGCCCGGCAAAAACACGATCGGTGTAAAGCTCGTTACGGTTCTGGAAGATGTACCAACCCAAACCGCCATTGCCGCTTGATGCGCCGAACACCAGCTCAGCGGCGATCAGGGTGCGCCAGGCAAATGCCCAGCCGATCTTCAGGCCGGAGATAATCGATGGCAGCGCCGCAGGGATCAGGATCGCACTAATGTAGCGAAAGCCGGTCAGGCCGTAGTTGCGACCCGCCATACGTAGCGTTTCTGAAACGCCGAGAAAGCCAGAGTAGGTGTTCAGCGCCATCGGCCACATCACAGAGTGGACGAGCACGAATACCAGACTCTTTTCTCCCAGCCCAAACCACAGCAGCGCTAACGGCAGTAACGCAATCGCGGGCAGCGGGTTGAACATGGAGGTCAAGGTGCCTAAGAGATCGCGCCCGAAACGGGTGGACACCGCCAACGCACTGAGCGCCAGCGCGAGCAGGCTGCCGATAATATAGCCTTTTAGCAGCGTACCGAGTGAAACCACCATCTTGTGTGGTAGCTCACCGCTGGCGACATCGTCGCGAAAGGCCTGAAACGTTTGCAGGAAGCTGGGCAGCATCAGGTCGTTATTTTGCCAGCGAGCGCCTATTTCCCACAGCAATAGCAGCCCGGCCAGTAGCACCAGCTTGCGAATCCAGGTCTGATTCCACAGACGGGTTGCCAGTGGCAGAGGTTGGGCGAGGGTAAAATCTTTCAGCGGTGCCAGTTCACGCTGATACTCGGGCCGCACGGGGGGCTGGATGCTCATAAGTTTTACCTTGCGTGGATGTGACGGGTGACGGCACGTCGACATCGGTTGGAAAAAGAAGATGGTGGATGCGCTGTGCCGTGCTCTGAAAGGCTTCGCTGCCCTGATCGTTTAGCGCGAACTGATGGCAGTTGATTTCCGCCCTCACGCGACCCGGATGCGGTGAGAGCAGCAAAACTCGACTGCCGACGATCAGCGCTTCCTCAATCGAGTGGGTGACAAACAGCAGCGTGAAGCGCACCTCTTCCCACAGCGTCAGCAATTCTTCCTGCATTTTGCGGCGGGTCAGCGCATCCAGTGCGGCGAATGGCTCATCCATAAGCAGCACTTTCGGCTGCATGGTCAGCGCCCGCGCGATGGCAACACGCTGTTTCATCCCGCCGGATAAGGTATGCGGATAGGCATCGGCAAACTTCGCTAGCCCGACCTTATCGAGAAAATAACGGGCGCGTTCTTCTGCTTCGGCTCGCGTTGCCTGACGGCTGGCAACCAGCGGAAACAGCGTATTTTCCAGCACGGTTTTCCACGGCGGCAACTGGTCAAACTCCTGAAAGACCATGATGCGATCGGGGCCTGGCCGTGTGACGCGCTGGCCGTCCAGGCGAATTTCACCGTCTACCGGAGACAAAAAGCCGCCGATGGATTTGAGCAAGCTAGACTTGCCGCAGCCGGAAGGCCCTAATAGCACAAACCGTTCGGCGGGAAAGACGTCAAAACTGACATCATGGGTGGCGCGTACCAGACTGCGCCGCGTGCGGTATTCCAGCCCGACGCCGTCCACCTGCAACAGCGGCTGGCCGACAGTGTCATGAGAGTCTTGTGTCATGCTTGTTCTCCTGCGTGGCGACAACGATGATCGGCAAATGAGCCTGACTCTGGCCGTTTAGCTACCCGGCTGGTCGTGGATTTCAGCAAAGAAATAGTCCTTCCAGGAGGCGGCTTTGTTTTTCAACACGCCGAGCTGTTGCAGCTTTTCGGCATAAACATAGGTGCGCTCTGGGGTGATGGTAAAATCGATCTCGGGATCGGCAACGATGCGTTTCACCAGTTCAGGATCCAGCTTCGATTTCTCTACCCGAATATAGGTGGTGGCCGCTGCGGCTTTATCTGCTTTGATGATCTGCGAGGCTTCTTTTAGGGCTTCATAGAAGGCACGGTAGGTTTTCGGATTCTCATCATGGAATTTCTGTGTGGTGTACAGCACGTTGAACGTCGCCTGGCCGCCCAGCACATCATAAGAGCTCAGAATTTTGTGCACATTGGCATGTTCCAACGCCTGATATTGGAAAGGTGGGCTGGAGAAATGGGCGTTAATTTCGGAACCGCCCGCGATAAGTGCCGCGCTGGCATCGGGATGCGGCAGACTGACAGAAATCTTATCGAAGCGTTTGAAATCCTCTGCGCCGTACAGTTTCGCCGTTTCGATTTGCAGCGTGCGTGACTGGAATCCGACGCCTGCGGCAGGTACGGCGATACGATCTTTATCGCTCAGGTCGCGGATGGATTTCACCGCTGGGTTATTGCTGAGTAAATAGTTGGGCATGGAACCGAGTGAGGCGATGGCTTTTACGTTCTGGCGACCCTGCGTGCGATCCCATACCGTCAGCATGGGGGGGACACCTGCGGAAGCCACATCCAGTGCGCCGGATAGCAGCGCTTCGTTAATCGCCGTCGCGCCAGAAAGCGTGCGCCAGTCGACCTTGATATCCAGCCCTTGCTGCTTACCGTGCTTTTCTATCAGGCTCTGGTCACGCACGACATCCAGAATCAGATAACCAATGCCAAATTGCTGCGCAATGCTAATGCTGCCTTCCGCATTAGCACCGAATGCCGTTAACGTCAGACCGATCATGGCGGCAAGGCATGTAAAACGCGTCGATTTTTTCGCGGGGCGTGGGCGATTCATTATCGTTGTCTCATGATTAATAGGAACGGAAATAAATAAAGAACATAGCCATGATTTTTTATTTCAATAAATAACGCGTGAAAATACCGTATAGCAGCATGCATCCTATTTTCTTGATGTGTTGCTGATAAATTGTTTTTTGGAATAAGTTAGAATAAAGGTTGATTTATTCGTAGATGCAGAAGGAAAAACAAGTAAATAACCGCTTTAGCTAAATATTCGCTATAGATAGTCTTATTTGTCAGTTATGGATAAAAATCTGCGCGTTATAGTGGGGATAATATTCATTATTATCATGGTATACCGAGAAAAATATGCCTGTTTTTACTCATCATTATTTGCGTGATTATTTACGCGACCGATTGACAGAAAATGACGTGGGCGCGGAAATTGCAGGAATCGTGGCGGATAATCTTGTCGAATCCAGCCTGAAAGGGCATGACTCGCACGGCGTGAGTATGCTGCCGCGCTACATCGATGCGATTCGAGAAGGTGGGCTGTCGCCTCATGCGCAGGCAGAAAAAACGCTGGATTTCGGCCCGTTAGTTTCGTTTGACGGTCAGCAAGGATTCGGGCAAGTGGTGGCCAGGCAGGCGCTGTCTGAAGGCATTGTGCGCGCGCAAACGCATGGTCTGGCGGTAGTGAGTTTAGCCAATGCTCACCATCTTGGGCGTATTGGTGCATGGGCGGAACAGGCCGCAGAGGTTGGGCTGGTGTCGCTGCACTTTGCTAACGTGTATACCAAACCGGTGGTGCTGCCGTGGCAGGGCCAACAGGCGCGTTTCGGGACCAACCCGTTTTGTGCCGGTATTCCGGTTGAACACGACGAACCGGTGATTCTGGATTTTGCTACCAGCGTGATTGCCGGTAATAAAGCCCGTATCGCGTGGAATGAGGGGAAATCGGTTGCGCCGGGTTGCATTGTTGATAACGAAGGTAACCCGACAGTGGATCCGCGTTGGTTGATGGAACAGCCTTTAGGAGCACTGCTACCGTTCGGCGAACATAAAGGCTCGGGGTTGTCGCTGGTTTGCTCTCTGCTTGGTGCCGCGTTAACTGGCGGTAAAACCGAACGCACGGCGAAAGGTGAGGGTAAGCAGATCATTAACAGCATGCTGTCGATTTTAATCGATCCGCAGAAATTAGGCGGTGCAACAACCTATCAGCAGGAAATTCCAGCCTTATTAGAATGGGTGCGTCAATCCCGCGATGATAACGGATTATTATTGCCGGGCGATAAAGAAAAACAAACCTATCGCCAGCGGTTAGATAACGGAATTTTTGTCGATGATGTGAGTTGGGGGCAATTGTCTTATTTAAATAACAACGTAGCCTGATGAATTAATTTATTAACTTATTTAAATTTTTACTGATTTAACATCATAGGAAAAAGCAATGAAAAATATATTGAGTGCGGTCGGTGTCGGTGGCTTGTTATTAATGACAACATCCGTACTGGCGGCGGAAAGCAACGCTCCTGAAAAGCATCCTGATGAAGTTCGTGTGGCCTACAGCGGTGGTTCACAGGTATTAGTCTTAGCCAAAGCCGACGGTTCTCTGCAAAAAGCAGTGGGTGCAGTTTGCTTCTGGTGCTGATGCGCTGAATTATTTCGCCAGTAATGCGATAGATATCGCCAACTTTGGTTCCAGCTCGGCGACACTTAATCTGTAATCCGAATTTCAGGAGAATATTATGCATCTTGCTCGATTCCCCCGTTTGACACTGGGTCATTTTCCTACGCCGCTTGAGGTGTTGCCGAATCTGTCTGCCTATCTGGGCGGACCAACGATTTATATCAAACGCGACGATGCCACAGGGCTGGCGACCGGCGGGAATAAAACCCGCAAGCTGGAGTTTCTGTTAGCCGATGCGCAGCAGCAGGGTGCGGACGTCATCATCACGCAGGGGGCGACACAGTCTAACCATGTGCGACAAACCATTGCGGCAGCGGCAAAACTGGGGCTGAAAACCAAAGTGCTGCTGGAAAAGCGCGTGGAGGATTACGGTGAAGATTATCAGCGTTCAGGCAATGTGCTGCTGGATAATCTGCTCGGCGGTGACATTATCGATCACCTTCCTGCGGGTACGGATATGCAGCAGGCAATGGAAACGCTGGCGGCATCGCTGCGCAAAGAAGGGTTTAAGCCCTATGTTATCCCTGGCGGTGGCTCCAGTCCGGTAGGCGCGTTGGGTTACGTCGCCTGTGCGGAAGAGCTCTTGTTTCAGTCAAGCCAGCAGCGCCTGCGCATCGATCATATTGTGCATGCAACGGGCAGCACGGGCACGCAGGCGGGATTAGTCACCGGGCTGGCGGCAACACACAGCCAGATTCCGCTGTTAGGCATCAGCGTCAGAGCGCCTAAAGCGAAGCAGGAAGAGAATGTTTATGCGTTAGCGCAGCGCACCTGGCAACTGCTTGGGATTCCGGGCGAACTGCCGCGCAGCGCCGTGCAGGTGAACAGCGACTATGTCGGTAAAGGATACGGCATTCCAACGGAAGGAACGCTGGAGGCGCTCAGGCTGTTGGCGCAGTTGGAAGGGATTTTGCTCGATCCGGTCTATTCAGGAAAAGGGATGGCGGGACTGATCGATCTGATCCGTCAGGGACATTTTCGCGCTGATGAAAACGTTGTATTTATTCATACCGGTGGCTCAGCGGGGCTGTTTGGCTACCGCCAACTGTTCGAACAAACGGCAGCACAATGAGCACACCGCTGATTGGCGTGCTGGGGGGCATGGGGCCGCTGGCAACGGTCGATCTGTTGCATAAAATCGTTGAGGAAACGCCTGCCAGCCGCGATCAGGATCATGTGCCGGTGATTACGTGGAATGTGCCGCAGATTCCCGACCGTCAGCAGGCGCTGGCAGGCACCGGAGAATCACCGTTGCCGACGCTATTGTATGCTGTCCGGCAGCTTAATCACTTGTCGGTTAGTCATATTGTGGTGCCGTGTAATACGGCGCACCACTGGTTTGACGCCTTGTCTGAAGCAAGTCATGCGCCGCTGGTGCATATTGCCGATGCCACGCTGCACGCTATCATGCAGCCTGCGGAGGCAAAGAAAACACTGCAAAAAATCGGGCTGATCGCGACTCATGGGACGCTAAAAGCCGGATGGTATCAGCAGCGTTTTGCCGCACAGTTAGGTGTTGAAACGGTGGTGCCGGACGAGCAGGAAATGACAACGCTCTTCGTGCCGGGGTGCTATGCGGTAAAACGCGGTGAACTTCAGCACGGTGGTCGCTTGCTTGAACAGCTCGCGGCACAACTCGTGGATCGAGGTGCTGAGCGTCTGGTGCTGGCCTGTACGGAAGTCCCCCCTGCGCTGGAGGCGGTGGCGCCACGCTGGCAGGATATTAGCATCGATCCAACACGAGCATTGGCACAGGCCTGTGTTCGCATCTGGCAACAGAGATAAAAAGCCGCCCATTGCTGGGCGGCTCAGACCATTGACAAACCTATTTACTGAATGAAAACGGGAGTAACGGAATAAAAGAGTAAAGCGTTTGCGCCAGGGATGGCGCAAGCCGAGCGTACAAGGATGTATTCACAGCGTCTTTACGATCTACCCGTTACTCTCGCTCTACGGGCTTTTTCAGCAACCTCAGCCGCCCATTGCTGGGCGGCTTTTAGGTACAAAGAACAGAATTACAGGAAGCCGTACATTGCGGCGAACACCCAACCAAAGACGCAGGAGGTGCTCACACCGATCAAGCCAGGAAGAATGAAGCTGTGGTTGATAACGAAACGGCCGATTTTGGTGGTGCCGGAGCGGTCGAACTGGATAGCAGCCAGATCGCTTGGGTAGGTTGGCAGAATGTAGTAACCATAGCAGGCGGGTGCCGATGCCACGATATACGCGGGATCCACGCCGATAGCCAGTGCAACAGGGACAATCGCCGCCAGCGCTGCCGCCTGTGAGTTAACGAACTTGGACACGAGCAACAGGATAATGGCGTATGCCCACGGATAGACTTTCACCAACGACCCGAGCGTGGCTTTGATCTCGTCCAGATGCGCACCGAACATGGTTTCCGCCATCCAGGCGATACCGTATACCGCGACGATGGCAATCATCCCTGAACGGAACACTTCATTCTTCGAGATTGATGAAGGATTAGTTTTGGTCGCGATAATGATGATGGCGCCGGAGAGCAGCATAAACATTTGAATCACCAGCACCATCGACAGCGGCTTGCCGGCGAAAACAGGGCGCCATTCTTCAACCGCTCCCAGAATCGCTACCGCACCGATGGTTGCCAGGAATATCCACATGGCGACCCAGTTGCTGCGTGGCAATTTTCTGTCCAGCAGCGTGGCGGTATCGCCATATACATACTGCTTGTTTTCTGGATCGGCGATGAATTTCTGGAAATCGGCATCCTTGTCCAGATCCTTACCGCGGAACCAACTGAAAATCCCTATCGCCAGAATACCCAACAGGGTCGAGGGGATGGTGATAGATAACAGATCGAGGAACCCCAGATGCTTACCCTGGAAGGTGAAGTTCGCGAGCATGGCAACCAGCGAGACAACCGCAACAGAAACCGGGCTGGCAATAATCCCCATCTGTGCGCCGATTGAACTGGCAGCCATCGGCCTTTCAGGACGAATATTATTCTTGATGGCGACATCATAAATAATCGGCAGGATGGTATAGACCACATGGCCTGTACCGCACAGGATAGTCAGAATACAGGTGACAAACGGTGCGATAATTGAAACGTATTTCGGGTTACGTCGCAGCATACGCTCTGCGAGTTGTAGCATGACATCCAGCCCGCCCGATGCCTGAAGCGTTGCCGATGCGGCTACCACGGCAATGATAACCAGCATGACGTCAACGGGTGGTTTACCCGGTTGCAGTTTAAAGATAAAGACCAGAATAACGAGTCCGACCCCGCCTAATAAACCCAGCGCGATCCCGCCTTTTCTTGCCCCGTAAAAAAGGCAGATAAGGACAATGACTAATTGAATGATGAAATCCATAGTAGCCCCATTGCATTGCTTTATAAGATGAATTGATTAGTTAGAATTAAAATAAGTGAATTTTTACTGCGGGTACTATATGGACGGGTTGTTATTTGTTTTCTTGATCTAAATCTATTAATTTTTATCTTTGTCTTATTTCCTGAAAATAAAAGATCTCGCTCGCAATAATTACGATTTTTTGATTTATTTAGTTTTTTAAGTATAATTTAAATTTATTAATAATCGGTTCACATCTTGGTTAGCGAAGTTGTTAACGAGGGGCGGGATTTTTTTAAAAGAGATTAAATCATTGTTCTTATTTTGTTGTGATTGATGCTGTTTTATTTTTTATTTTCGTTAACGATTACCGAAAAAAATCATGCCTTAATGTCATTGCAACTACCTCTAATGAGGTAGTTTTACATACTCTATTGTTTTTAAATGATTAGTTTTAAAAACGATAAAATGAATCCCTTTTTGGTAATGAAGTCAACGTCAGGTCTCTGAGGGATTATCGAAAAATAAAAATGGCATCAGATTGGCAATATTCACGTCAGGAATACAGCTGGATTGTTTACTGCCAGTTTTACATCTGATGTGAAGAAAAATACCTTTTATAGTGTGATTTGTTATTAATATAAAGATTTTTATGATTTTTTTAGAATATATGAATAGGATTTATTTTCTTTGCTACATATACTCTAAATAATTCGAGTTTCAGGCAGGCGGCAAGAGAAGGAGTCCCGATGAGCTTACTCAAGTAAGTGATTCGGGTGACAAATCTGCCAGGAGCAGATTTGAACGCTGCTTGCAGCGGCCCTCAGCACATCAAGATTCACGCGCTCTCCACCCTGAACGCTCTTTTGGGTCGCGCAGTTTATGATTGAGATAGCGTTCTAACCGCTCTGCATAGTGGTTGAACAGCATTCTGAGTTCAGACTCTGACATGCCAACGTCCGGTCAGGTGACCTTCCTGCCGTCTCTGCGGCAAATTTAGGGTATAAACGTGATGTAATTGATAATTATTATCACATATGGTGAGTGGGAAAGCAGCGTTAAATCTTCTTCAGATATTGGCGGATTTTTACCGTCGACTACACTTATCTTTGTTGGCGTATTATTTGATTGAGAGGAATGATGATGACGACGAAGGACGATCCCAAAGAGGTGACGGTCAGCGAAGGGCTGGCAAAGGTGCATGAAGCCTCAGAACAATTGACGGAAGAAGAGATTGAAGCACTCGCCGAGGAAGCCAGGCTGGCTGCTACGCAGGCGAAGAAGGAGTCAGGTAACACGCCCTGATGTGATTTGCAGTACGGGTTGATTATCAAACATAAAGTGGCAGGTTTTTTGCACAGACATTTTGCAGATAGTGATGAAAAACACGAGCTTTTTCTCTCTGTAAGGAAAATGTATGCATGACAAATTACTGATAGAAGGCAAGCTGGTCGCGGGAAACGGCGAGACACTGGCAATATTCAATCCCGCAACGGGAGAGCAGATTGCTGCCATTGCTCAGGCTGATTTGCACCAGGTTGATGCAGCCGTTCTGGCTGCGGAGTCCGCTTTTGCACATTGGGGGCAGACCACACCGAAAACGCGCGCGACGCTGCTGCTAAGCATTGCCGATGCCATCGAGGAAAATGCCGAGACGTTCGCCGAACTGGAATCACTGAACTGTGGCAAGCCCTATCATGCGGCGCTGAATGATGAAGTGCCTGCGGTGGCGGATGTCTTTCGCTTTTTTGCCGGCGCGGCACGCTGCCTGAGTGGTTCGGCTGCGGGAGAATATCTGGAAGGGCACACCTCCATGATACGGCGCGATCCGGTTGGCGTCGTGGCGTCCATCGCTCCGTGGAATTATCCGCTGATGATGGCGTCATGGAAGCTGGCACCCGCGCTGGCGGCAGGAAACTGCGTAGTACTGAAACCGGCGGAGCAAACCCCGCTAACGACATTCTATCTGGCACACTTGCTGGCTGAGATACTCCCTGCTGGTGTAGTAAATATCGTGTTCGGGCGCGGTGCAGACATCGGTGATGCGCTGACAGGGCATGAGAAAGTGAACATGGTGTCGCTGACTGGTTCGATTGCGACCGGTGCGAATATCCTTGCGCATACCGCTGCGAGCGTAAAACGGACGCATATGGAGCTGGGTGGCAAAGCGCCAGTGATTGTGTTCGACGATGCCGATATCGATCAGGTGGTTGATGGGATTCGTAGCTTCGGTTTCTACAACGCGGGGCAAGATTGTACCGCTGCCTGTCGGCTGTATGTGCAGCGTGCTGTCTACGATAACGTTGTGGAGGCATTAGGAAAAGCGGTGGCGACGCTGAAAATTGGCGATCCACATGATGAAACGACCGAGCTAGGGCCGCTGATTACCGAGCCGCAGCTTGAACGCGTGATGGGGTTTGTCGAACGCGCCAAAGCGCTGCCGCACATCACGGTAGTGACCGGGGGCGAACGCGTGAAAGGGCAGGGATTCTACTTCCAGCCTACGGTACTGGCGGGGGCGAAGCAGGAGGATGAAATCGTCCAGAAAGAGGTGTTTGGCCCGGTAATCTCCATCACACCGTTCGACGATGAAGCGCAGGTGATTGGCTGGGCGAATGCCTCGAATTACGGGCTGGCGTCGTCGGTCTGGACGCGCGATATCGGGCGGGCGCACCGCCTGGCAGCATGCCTTCAGTACGGCTGTACCTGGGTGAACACCCACTTCATGTTAGTCAGCGAAATGCCGCACGGCGGACAGAAGCTGTCCGGCTACGGCAAGGATATGTCGATGTATGGGCTGGAGGATTACACCATCGTGCGACATATCATGATCCGACACTGAGGCTATTCACTCTGGTACAGGAATCTCGCTAGTCCTGAAAGATAAATCGGGTAATGAGATAGCGAGTTTGTCCAACCTTGGCGCGCTCCAAAAGAGGGCGTGCTGAGCAAAAGCGGGGCAGTGCGAAAGGGGTTGACCACCTTCGCGCTGGCGTTCACACAGTCGTTTGGTGATTAATTTCAAATATTATTATTTAGTTCAAATTATCTGCTGGTTTTTTGGTTTATATCACGTTTTTATATTTTATTCTGATTTTTGGCGGGCGGCTGGCGTGTTATGTGCATTAATTAAAATTGGCATCGCGTGATGTCCGTTTTCAAGGAGCGCATTTTGTCCAGATCACCTGCCCACCTTAACCCGCTAGAGTGTACTCAGCAGGCACTGCATTGGATTCATAGTGACACGCTATCCCCAGATGACATGGCGGCACTGAATCAGGAAGTCTTGAGTTGTTTTCGTGAATACGTCAACCCCGGTTTTCTGGAGTACAGAAAATCTGTCACTACCGGCGGCGATTACGGCGCAGTCGAATGGCGCGCCAGCGGCCCCAATACGCTGATTGATACCCAAGGAAATGAATATCTGGACTGTCTGGGTGGTTACGGCATTTTTAACGTTGGGCACCGTAACCCTAACGTGATTGCTGCCGTTGAAAGCCAGCTTGCCAGACAACCGCTACATAGCCAGGAGTTGCTCGATCCACTACGGGGGCTGTTGGCAAAAACGCTGGCGGCACTGACGCCGGGTAATCTGAAATACAGTTTCTTCTGCAATAGCGGAACGGAATCGGTTGAAGCTGCCCTGAAATTGGCGAAGGCCTACCAATCGCCGCGTGGTAAATATACCTTTATCGCCGCGACAGGGGCGTTCCATGGGAAATCGCTAGGCGCGCTTTCCGCCACCGCCAAGCCCGCGTTTCGTCGTCCTTTTATGCCGCTGTTACCCGGCTTCCATCATGTTGCTTTTGGCGATATCAGTGCCATGCGCAAGCAGGTTCAGCAATGCCAGAAGACCGGCGATGACGTTGCTGCCATCATCCTTGAACCCATTCAGGGAGAAGGTGGTGTGATTGTGCCACCAGAAAATTACTTGCCTGCCGTCAGAGCATTGTGCGATGAGATTGGCGCATTGCTGATTCTGGATGAGGTACAAACGGGAATGGGGCGCACGGGCAAGATGTTCGCCTGTGAGCATTATGGCGTGCAGCCTGACATTCTGTGTCTGGCGAAGGCGTTGGGCGGCGGTGTGATGCCGATTGGCGCAACGGTGGCAACGGAAGCCGTATTCTCTGTGCTATTTGAGAATCCGTTCCTGCACACCACCACGTTTGGTGGCAATCCGCTGGCCTGCGCGGCAGCGCTGGCGACCGTCAATGAACTGCTGACAAAAAATCTGCCAGAGCAGGCAGCAACCCAAGGGGCATTTCTGTTACAGGGCTTACAGCAACTGGCGGCCGAGTATCCTCAACTAATTATCGAAGCTCGGGGAATGGGGCTATTACAGGCTATCGAGTTCAGGAAAAACGAGATCGGGTATGCCTTCGCGAAAGAACTGTTCCAGCGTAACGTTCTGGTCGCGGGCACCCTGAACAATGCCAAATCGGTCAGGATTGAGCCACCGCTTACTATCACGCACGAGCAATGTGCCCGAGTATTGAAGGAAGCGAAGGATGTGCTAAAAAAGCTCAATGGCACAATGCCTGACGAAAATAAAATGAAGGAATATGCGGTAGAGTGAAAAACGAGACCGAAACACGCAGCACCCGATTAGCTTCACCACGAAAGCCAGTCAGCATTCACTGGCTGGCTTTTTTTTATCCGGTTTTCGACACGACTTAATGGCCTTTACAGGCAATCAGCACATTTAGCGGTGCCATGGGAAATGCCTGATGACGTCGGGTTTCGACAGAGGTAAAACCTGCTTCCAATAGCCACTGTGCTAGTTGTCCTTCCTGTGTGACGTGGCGCCCACTCATTTGCATTGGCAGATAGAACGGCAGAACCGGCGCGGCATCGCCAGCCTCTGCGGCAATCTCTGCTTGCGCCAGAACCACCGTACCTGTCTGCGTTAGCGCGTTGTGAAGCGTGGCTAACATGGTAGGAATATCCTCGACAAAATGCAGGAATGAGGAACTCCAGATCAGATCGTATTTTTCGCTGGGAAACGCGCCACTTTGTGCGGACAATCTGGCGGATAACCCGGCGGCATCGATATTGCGCTGTGCTACGGCAGCGGTTTTCGGCAGGTCATAGACGGTGCCGGAGAGCTCAGCATGTCGCAGCGCCAGCGTAATCGCTACCCAGCCGGGGCCACCTCCCAGATCGAGAATGTGCCTGATTTGCGGGAAATCTGGCAGACCGGAGAGCAGTTGATCGGCAAGGTCTGCGGTTATCGATCGCTGCTCCTGTGCGATTTGCTGTTCTGCCGCACTGGCCCACGCGGCATCACGAGGTAATTCGCTTAACTGGGCAAGCAACGGCTGGTGCATTCCGTCGCTGAGTCCCAGACCAAACTGGCGCAGGCTGGCGAGGCGAAAACGCCAGGCGTCACCGAGAAAACGTGAGCTATTGCGACAAAGCACGGCAGCGCTGGTGGATGCTGTACGATAACCGTCCTTATGGCGCGTCAAAAGCTGCATACTCCATAGGATCTCAAGTAGAAACCGGGTTTTCTCCGGCTGCCAGCCTAGCGCTTCCGCCAGTTGTTCCGTTGTAGTGACATTCTCCAATCGATCGAAAATCTGCTGTTCCAGCGCCAGATATAACGCGTCTGCTTTCACACTGCTGGCGGCAAGCTGCCATAATGTTTCTAGTGGGCTCATTAGCGGCCTTTCTCGTTGATGGTCAGTCGATAGGGAATATGCTATCTATAAATGAGAATAGTTATTATGTTCATTGTTATGCGAGACGGCGTTTTTCATATGCGAAACGGCGAAGGAAGATGATGCAAAAACAGCGGCAGAGGCGAAGTGAGAAACCAGCAGGCGATCGGTGTTGTGCGAATGACGCTAATATTTCAGGCTCACGCCGTACTTTGCCAGATGGCATCGGTGAATGCTGGTCTGATTTCAGCCGTATTGATGCCGATTTGTCGTTAGCTCGTTCTCAGTATCGTCCGCGTAGAACGTTGGTGGAGGAAACGCACAGCCCACATTCACAGCCGATGCTGGTCATGACGTTTGCACTGGCAGGAGAGTCGATTTATTACGATAGCGGTGGTTCACAGATCTGGTTTCGTCAACAGCATGTCACTATCACGACGTTTGGTGCCAGCGTGGGCGAACGTCATTATCAGGCTCAGAAGCAGGTCGATCAGCTACGGCTGCTGGTGGGGAAGGCAGCGGCTACCCGATATTTGGGCGTGGAGTGTACGGGAGCGCTGTTTAGCGATGATGGGCTACAGCAGCGAGCATTTACGTCTGTTTCTGCGGCCAGCCAGATTCATGTGAATGCGCTGTGCGGCGACGCCGATCCACTGAATCGCCATATCCACGTCTTAAGCCTGTTATCGCTGCACCGACATCTTCTGCAACCGAAGGGCGAACGGAGCGGTATTCATCTACAGGAACGGCAGCAGTTGGAGCGGGTATGCCATTGGATGCGTGAGCATCTGGCTGAACCGCTGACGCTAGCCTGTATTGCAGCGCAATCAGGGATGAGTGAATCCAGACTCAAACTTGGATTTCGTCGCTGCTTTGCGACCACACCCGGTCAAATGCTATTGCGGATGCGGATGGAACGGGCACACCAGCTATTGGAACAAGGGTTTCAGGTGGCGCAGACTGCCTGGCAAGTTGGCTATCAACACCCGGCTAATTTCAGTTTGGCATTTACGCGCTATTTTAACCGTAACCCGAAAATGATTGCGTCACGCCAGTAAGGATACCTCACTGATGCCAGTGTGACGTTTTTGTCATATCTATTTACCATTATTTTCCTTTTGTTATATTTCCGTGCATTATTTAGACGACTGGCGTTATTCTGGGTCAGGAAATACAGTCTTTATGTAAATTATTCTATACTCCATTCAGCAACATTAACGTGTAATGAATATTGCGGCCAATAAGCTGTTTATTCTTCAATGTGCGGTCGGGTGGTTCCCTGTACATGAAATAGGCGGTTGTGTTTTTTAATAAATGGTCGATTTTTAAGCAAAGGAAAAAGGGATGAGATTAAGAAAGAAAAAAATTGAACCGATGAAAATTCAGGACATTACTATCATCGATAATGCCAGACTCAAAAAAGCCATTACCGCTGCCGCATTGGGTAACGCCATGGAATGGTTTGATTTTGGCGTATATGGTTTTGTGGCGTATGCACTTGGACAGGTCTTTTTCCCCGGAGCCGATCCGGGAGTGCAAATGATTGCGGCGCTGGCAACGTTCTCGGTTCCCTTTTTGGTTCGGCCGCTCGGCGGGATATTTTTTGGTGCGATGGGGGATAAATTTGGTCGCCAGAAAGTGTTGTCGGTCACCATTATTATCATGTCGGTGAGCACATTCTGTATCGGTTTGATTCCGTCCTATGAATCTATCGGTATTTGGGCGCCAGTATTGTTGCTGTTGGCGAAACTGGCGCAGGGTTTCTCCGTCGGGGGAGAATATACCGGTGCCGCTATTTTCGTTGCCGAATATTCCCCTGACAGGCGACGAGGCTTTTTAGGTAGCTGGCTGGATTTCGGCTCTATCGCCGGGTTCGTGACGGGTGCGGGCGTTGTGGTGCTCATTTCTTCCATCGTGGGAGAAGAAAACTTTCTGGATTGGGGATGGCGTATCCCGTTCTTTATTGCCGCGCCACTCGGGCTAATTGGGATTTATTTACGTCATGCGTTGGAAGAAACGCCGACGTTCCAGCAGCACGTGGACAATATTGATAAAGAATCGAAATACAGTATTCAATCTCCGCCGAAGATTTCTCTGCGTGAGATTGTGACCAAGCAATGGAAAGGTCTGTTGGTCTGTATTGGGATGGTGATTACCACCAATGTTACCTACTATATGCTGCTGACCTACATGCCGAGTTACCTCTCACACAACCTGAATTATTCTGAAGATCATGGCGTGATGATTATCATCGCCGTTATGCTCGGGATGTTGTTTGTACAGCCAGTGATGGGGCTGATGAGCGACCGTTACGGACGTAAACCGTTTATTATTTGTGGCAGTATCGGACTGCTGCTGCTGTCAGTGCCCAGCTTTATCTTGATTAACAGCGGTGTGATTGGGCTGATTTTCTGCGGATTATTGATGTTGGCTGTACTGCTGAATTCGTTCACCGGAGTGATGGCGTCAACACTTCCCGCACTGTTCCCTACACATATTCGTTATAGCGCGCTGGCGACGTCATTTAACGTTTCCGTGCTGGTGGCCGGTTTTACGCCAACGGCTGCGGCGTGGCTGGTGGAGTCGACCGGTAACCTGTTTATGCCAGCGTATTACCTGATGGTGATTGGACTGATCGGCCTGATTACCGGAATGTCGATGCGAGAAACTGCAAACCAGCCGCTGAAAGGTGCCACGCCTGCGGCGTCGGATCGGTCAGAAGCCAAAGAGCTATTGCAGGAACAGTACGACAATATTGAGCAGAAAATAGAAGACATTGATGAGCAAATTGCCGAACTGGAGAAGAAAAGAAAACGTCTGTCTGAACAGCATCCTGAAATTAACTAGTCTCGTCTTACTGTCTTAGGAAAGCGCCACGGAAGTGGCGCTTTTGCTGTGTAGCATTCTGCCAGATCAGGCGACTACACGAATGGGGTCGCCTGTCCAAACTGTCATTCAATTAGCGGAACGGGGGCTCGTTAAAGGTGCGTAGCTTGCGCGAATGCAGCTTGTCGCTTTCCGCCCGCAGCAGATCGATAGCGCAGATGCCAATCTGTAAATGCTCTGAAATCGCCCCTTCATAGAAACGGTTCGCCTGTCCTGGCAGCTTAATCTCACCGTGCAATGGCTTATCCGAGACGCACAGCAGCGTACCGTAAGGCACGCGAAAGCGATAACCCTGTGCGGCAATCGTCGCGCTTTCCATATCGACTGCGACAGCGCGGCTGAGGTTAAACCGCAGAGCGGAAGCCGCATAGCGCAATTCCCAGTTACGGTCATCGGTGGTGACAACGGTGCCGGTACGCAGGCGCTGCTTAACTTCTTCTCCCGGCATCCCGCTAACCATCTTGGTGGCGTCATACAGCGCACGTTGTACTTCTGCGATGCTGGGAATCGGGATATCCGGCGGCAAAACAGCATCCAGAACGTGGTCGTCACGCAGGTAAGCGTGTGCCAGCACGTAATCGCCAATGGACTGACTTTCGCGCAGGCCGCCGCAGTGGCCGATCATCAGCCAGGCATGCGGGCGCATGAC
Organism: Pectobacterium betavasculorum; assembly: GCF_000749845.1. GTDB lineage: Bacteria > Pseudomonadota > Gammaproteobacteria > Enterobacterales > Enterobacteriaceae > Pectobacterium > Pectobacterium betavasculorum. The sequence continues at coordinate 439,887 of NZ_JQHM01000001.1, forward strand.
GGCGAGATGATCGCAGATGGTTTTGGCGTTGGATGGCCCGACACCGATATTGACCATCGTAATCCCTTTACCCTGACGAGGAATCAGATGATAGGCAGGCATCTGGTGGTTCTTCCACGCCAGATCGGAAACCGCCTGCTCGGGGTTAGGCGTGTCGGCGGTGATATAGATGCCGCCAGCGCAGGACAGCGCCTCATAGGGGCTATCGGGGTCGGCTATCTGCGCACAAGCCCAGCGCACAAACTCATCGACATAGCGGGTGTAGTTGGTGAAGAGAATGAACGGCTGAATATGTTCTACTGGCGTACCGGTATAGTGGCGAAGCCGCGCCAGCGAAAAATCGGTGCGCAGCGCGTCGAAGTGCGACAGCGGCGACATAGTAGTGGCGTGAAACAGGCCATCTGCCGTCTCATCCCCGATCTGCGACAGCTCCGTCGTTGGAAAGTGTTTAGCGATGCCCGCGCTCATCGAGCGGTCAAGAATCAGGTCGGAACCGTCGAGGACGTAGGGAAACGGAATTTCCTGCTGAGACGGGCTGACTTCAATACTGACGTCATAATCTCCTTCCAGCAGCGCCAGCTGTTCCGCCAGATAAGCTCGCAGGAATGCGGGGCGGGTGACGGTGGTGGAATAACTACCGGGATGGGTAAAACGGCCATAGGCGCGATGGCGAGGATGAGCGGTCGAATTGCCGCTCCAGCTAACGCGCAGGGTCGGGTAGGAAAATAATCCCGCCGCACGCGCATTGGCATCGGGCAGCGTGCCATCATTGATGAAGTCCCCGATGGCGTCGCGCAGTGCCGAGACGGCATCATCATACAACGCTTCCAGTTTATCCAGAGTCTGAGTGACGGTAAGACTGACGTGGGATCCGCTGTTATGCATGTTCTCTCCTTTTAATCACATTCTGTATTTCGGCAGAGGTTAGCTCACAGCGTAACTGAAGATGTGCAGCCCCGCCATCGTGAAATCTGGCGGGGCTGCGATCGTGAAGAGAAGAGTACTAGTGCTTGTGGCGACCAGAGAGGTTTGCCGCACTTACAGCCAGTATCGATAGCACGCCGAGCGCGGCAGCCGGTGCCAACACGCCCCAGAACGCGCGTTCGATGTACGGCATACCTTCAGCCAGTACGCGTCCCCATTCTGGCGTCGGCGGTGATGCGCCCAGACCTAAAAAGCCGAGCGATGCCAGCGCCAGCGCGATGCCGGGCAGTCGCAGCATGGCGTGACGAAAGAGCGGGCCAATCAGCGCGGGTAAAACATAGAACAGGCTGCGGCGTATCGGCCCTACGCCGAGTATCGGCAACATCCGAATATAAGGGCGCGAGTTGATTTCGGCGACCAGCGCTGCCGTGTGGGCAGCAAGTGGTGCCCAACTGACGGCAATCACGGCAATCGCCGCCCCCGTTGCCGTTGGGCCGTTGACGGCGGCAACTAACAGTCCGGCAATCACTGGCGGCAGGGCGTTAGTCACTTCGATAGGGCCGGTGAGCAGACGCGGGAACAATCCAACTAACAGGCCAATCGCCAGACAGGCTAGCGACACCGCCAGCGCCAACAGACAGGTATTTAACGTACCGTGCGCGACACGCGCCAGCAAATCACGCCCCATTGCATCAGCGCCAAAAGGTAGGGCGAATGACGGCGATTGCAGGCGTAGAAAGGCGGAGGTGTAGGGATCGCGCGGCAAGCCAGCCAGCAATAAAAGCACTAGCAGCAGTACGCAGATAATTGGTAGCCAGATGGCATGACGAGAGACGGAATTATCACGCTCTTCCGGCACTGGCATCGCGCCGCTGTGCAGTGCGCGTCCGAGAATCAGCAGCCGTACGCCGCTTGCTGCCATACCCGCTAGTGAGGCGATGAGTAAGAGAATCAACACGCCGACCTGCAAGGCGGGCAGATCCTGCGCGGCTGCCGCGCCCAACGTTGCGCGTCCCAGACCGGGAATGGCGAACACTTTTTCGACGGCAATCGCACCGCCGGTTAACGATACCAACACTAGCCCGACGAGCGGCATCACGCTGGGTAACGTGCGTTTCAGCACTGCCAGCGCGATATGACGACGGTTCACTCCTGCAACGCTCCAGGTCGTTAACCAATTCTCGCTAAAGGTGGCAGCGAGCGCATCGGCAACAATCCTGCCAAGATAACCACCTGCCGGGATACCCAGAGCCAGCGACGGCAGCACCGCATAGTGCAAGCCCAGCCAGCCATAGGGTGGGAACCACTGTAGCCAGACAGCACCGACAATCAGTAGAAAGGACGCCAGTAGAAATTCGGGCAATGCGGTAAATAAGGCAGCGAACAGGCCGCCTGAACGGTGAACCTGACCTCGCAATCCCTGCCGAAAGGTTGAAGCACACAGCACGGCAGCCAGCGTGAAGGCCACCAGCGCCGAGGAGGCCATCAGCGTGAGCGATACCCCCGCCGCCTGCAACATACCTGGGAGCACGGGTCGGCCTGAAACCCAGGAATTGCCCGCATCGCCGTGCAACAGGCCCGTCAACCAGTTCAACAGCAACTGCAAGGGGCCTTGATCCAGCCCGAGAGAATGGCGAATCGCATTTAGCGTTTCAGCTGTCGCTTCCTGCTCGCCGGAACGAGCACGTAGCAGCGCCAGTGCCGGATCCTGACCGGATAACCACGGCAGCATACCAATCAGTACCACAATCCCCGCCAGCGTCAGCAGCCGCGAAAATAATGGGATCAGCACGCCGTATCGCGGACGTTGTGTCTGGCTGATGGTCGCGCAGGTGCGGCAATATAGCGATTCGCTCATAAACTCGTCATCTTTCTGGTTGCAGGTGCGTTACCTGTTATTTCGTACCGGCAGCAATATGCGTGGCGGCGTTAATCAACGTGCGTTCACGCGGATCACGCAGTGCGTCTTTCACCTGTGCGCTTTCACCTTGGATGACGCGCTCATGCAGCATCGGGATTGCCGCATCGCTAGCCAGGATCAGGTTCTCTGCTTGCATAATGGCCTGACGACGTGCCTCCCCTGCGGGAATGGCGGACGCCTTTTGCAGCGCCCGATCGATTTCCGGTCGGCACAGTTGGGCGATATTGAACGACCCTTCACAGGCAAAATCGCTGTACAAATAAGCCACCGGATCGCCGGAATCCAGCACGGTGGCGCGGGACAAAATAAAGGCGTCAAACTTGCCAGCCAGCGCGTCGGATTCGATCTGCGCATATTCACGTACCACTTGCTTCACCGTAAACCCGGCGGCGGTGAGTTGCTGTGCCAGATAGACCGCGACTTCAGGCAGTTCAGCGCGATCGCTAAAGGTTGCCAGCGTGATGGTCGCGCCAGCGGGTGTACCGGCCTTAACCGGATTTGCCACAGGCTGGCGCAGCGTCGCCGCCCACGATAGTGCTGGTCCCAACAGACCTTGGGCGACATCGGCACGCTTCTCATACACGTTATCCACCAACTGCTGACGATTGATGGCATCACGTACGGCAGCACGCATGGCGGGGTCTTGCATTACGCCATGACGCGTATTCAGATACAGCGTGTTGGTGCGCGGCATTGGCACTTCATGGACCAGCGATTGATCCAGCAGCGGTGCCTGGGAAACAGGAATGGCTTCGACAATGTCTGCCGTACCAGTGCGCAGTGCAGCGGCACGTGCCGCGCCGTCGGACACAAAGCTGACGTCGATACCGCTGGCCTGTGCTTTCTCGCCCCAATACCCGTCGAATCTGTCCAATACTGCGCTGCTGGTGCCCGTGACGGTGCGCAGAACGAATGGACCGCTCCCAGTATTGATCGGGTTAACGACGCCATTCTTACCGTATGCCGTGGTGGAAAGAATCGCTAACTGCGGGCTGGATAAACGCTGCGGTAGCAGCGGATCTACGTTGGCGGTGGAGACAATGACGGCGTTATCGCCATCGGCTTTGACCGTTAACTGCACGCCATCCAGAATTCGAGGTTTAGGTGAGGCGGTAGAGGCCACCGTAAGCGCATTGACCACCGTGGCGGCGTTTAACGTGGTGTTATCGTGAAAATGGACATTTGGGCGCAGTTCAAAACGCCATGATTTATCATCGATCTGCTGCCATTTCGTTGCCAGCGCGGGCTGGGCTTCACCGAGTTTATCAAGCACCACCAGCGTTTCTGCCGTACTCCAGCGCGACAGTTTAAAGGCGTCATCGCTCAGCGGCGTCAGACCGGAACGCGGTGGCTGGAGCATCGCCAGCTTGATTCGACCGTCATGATGCGAGGTGTGGTTTTCTTCAGGCTCATTAAAGCAGCCTGAAAGCAGCAGCGTGGCTGAGAGCAGACCGGAAATAGGCCACAGGGTATTACGCATATTCATCAGTCTGTCCTTATTCATTCACGGTTGAAGCGGATTTAAACGGGCGGCAGATGATTATCATTGCCAGTGAGCTACACAGCGGTACGGCGGCGAGCAACACCCACGGAATCGCGGCCTGTGGCGATGGCGTCAGCGCACGATCGAGCTGGCTGCCGAGTATAAAGTTACCGACCAGCACGGCGATACCGCCCATTGACGCTAGCGCGCCATAGTGCGCACCCAGATTTTTGTTGTTGGCAAAGCGAGGGATGAGGTCCATCCCGACAGGGACGATTAGCATCTGTCCCAGTGTCAGCAGAGTAATCAATGAGATCGCGGGGAGCAGGCGCAGCCAGCCTTCCGGCGGTGTGGTGGAGGCAAACAGCGCGACGCTAAAGAAGGATGCAGACAGCAGCGCGAAACCCAATGGCAGCATGCGTGCCGCACCAACCCGACGAGCAAAACGCGCCAGCGGGAGCTGTAATCCGATCACCAGCAGAGAGGCCAGCACAAACAGCGGGCCGAGATCTTTCTCGCTGCTGCCGGAGCGATGCAGTTCTACCGGTAGCGCCAGATAGAGCTGGTTATAGCTAAACAGGTAAGCGCTGTAGGCGATGATGAAGGCGACAAAGCGCCGCTGGCGGAAGGTCTCCCACCACGGAGCGATGTGCAATTCGCCTTGATTTCGCTGTGTTGGCGGCAGGCTGAAAAACAGGACGATGAGCGCGATGACAAATACGCCAGCACCCGCTAATGCCACGCGCTGGAATCCGTATCCGGCTAGCACCGAACCGAGCAATGGCCCCAGCACCGCACCCAACTCGCCGCAAATCGCAAATAGGGCGAACCACTCGGAGCGGCTACGTTTTCCCTCTTTTTCACTTTGCGTACCGGCCTGTGCCATCAGCGCTTCAATAGCAGGAGAGAACAGGGCACCGCCGACACCGGTCAGGCAGGCACCGAGGATTATCGGCCATAGCGAGTCGCCCAGTGCCAGCAGGAGATAGCCGCTGATACGCACGACACAACCGCACAGGATAATCACGCGTGGGCCGAAGCGATCGGCCAGCGCGCCGCCGACTAAAAACATGCCCTGTTGAGAGAAGGTACGTAAGCCAATGACCAGCCCGATAGCCCAGCCGGAAAGCAGCATGTCGTCGCGCAGGAAAATAGCCAGGAACGGCACGACGGCATAAAAGCCAATGTTGAAAACAAGCTGGCTACCCAGAAGCAACGGGGGATAGGGCCGTGGGGCGCGGTTGGCGGTAAGGTCTGACATTGAATCATCCGTTATAAAAAAGTCGCGATATACTCGTCATACTTCAAGTTGCATGTGCGTTGGCTGCGTTCACTCACCCGAATCACTTACCTGAGTAAGCTCATCGGGATTCCTTCCCTTGCCGCGTTATTCGGCCTTATGGCCTCACCCCTTTGGGGTCAGCGCAAGCGCTGTTCAAAAACGCCTTGCCGTTTTTGTCCTGAAACTCGAATTATTTAGAGTATAGAAAAATTACGTTATGGCTTAATAAACTATTAAAACAGTCAGCTATTGTAAGAAACGCGTTTTCGGCGAGCTAATAGCCGGAGGCAGACAGCCCAGGCACGGCCTGCAATAAACGGGCGGTATGCGCCTGTTCTGGCGAGGCCAGCACCTCGGCGGTGGGACGATCTTCAATGATGCGCCCGCTATCCATGACCAGCATCCTGTCGCACAGCCCTGCGAGCATGGAAATATCGTGCGATACCATCAGTAATCCCATCTTGTTTTGTTCCGTGACTTGTTGAAGCAGGGCTTTAATCTGCTCACGCAGCGGCAAATCCAGACCGCTGACGGGCTCGTCTGCCAATAAAAACGCAGGGCGAACAATGAGTGCTCGCGCCAGCGCAACACGCTGTGCTTGCCCACCGGAAAGCTGCCCGGCGACCTTGTCCAGAAGCGAAACGCTTAGCCCAACTTGATCCATAACGTCATGCAAATTCTTTTCACTAGCGCGATGGCTCTCATCGGGACGGAGCCGCTTCAGTGGCTCAGCGAGGAGATCGGCGACGCGCTGGCGTGGGGCGAGCGAGCCTGCCGGATCCTGCGGAATATATTGAACGCGGCGTCGATACCACAGGAGTGAACGCACCGAACCGAGCTTAATCAGGTTGCCGTCACAGTACACCGCGCCACTCTCAGGCGCTTCAAGCGCAAGCAGGGTTTTTAGCAGCGTAGATTTGCCACAGCCTGAAGCGCCGACCAGACCGACGCGTTCGTGCTGTTGCAAATCCAGCGACAGGTTGTGAAAAATGGCGCTGGCAGGATCGGCCTTTTTCCACGGCAAACGTGGCGTCTGGCGATAGCGGCTGACGTGCTCAAGACGTAAAAACGGTGAAGACACCGCATGCAGATGGTGATTCATCCGGCAAGTGCTCCGGCAACGGCGGTGGGGAACACATGGCTGGATAGAACATTGCTGGATAAGGCACTGGTTGATAAAAAATTGTCAACGCGACGCGCGGCAGCGACCAGACTACGTGTATAGGGATGCTGTGGTGCATTCAGGAGTTGCCGCATACTGCCGGATTCAACGATCTGACCGTTTTCCATCACCAGACCGCGCTGGCAGAGTTGGGCGGCGACGGCAATATCATGCGTAATAAATAACAGGGCAGGCGCATCCGGCTGCGCGCTACGTTCCTGTAACACCTGCAATACCTGCTGCTGGGTGATGACATCAAGTGCGGTTGTGGGTTCGTCCGCGACCAGCAAGCGAGTTTTGCCAAGCAGCGCGAGGGTAATACAAATACGCTGGCGCTGACCACCGGATAGTTCGGCAGGATAGCGTTGCAGCAGATTGGGAATATCATCCAGCTTCATGGCAGCCAGGAGCACAGAAAGCTCAGCGGAAGAGGGAGCTTTCAACGCCAGAGAGAGCTGTTTTCCTAACGGCATGAGGGGATTAAGGGCTGTTGCAGAATCCTGAAAAACGGCAGAGACGCGGCTGGTATGAGGGCGTGCCAGTGCTTTCAACTGACCTACCTCTTCACCATTGACCCGAATATTGCCGCTAATCTGGCACCCAGCAGGTGGGGTGCCGATTACCGCTTTGGCAGTAAGAGATTTACCCGAACCGGATGCGCCGAGTAAACAGACACGTTCACCTGCGAATAACGTAAAGCTGATATCGCTGACTTTGGTTTCACCACCAATAGACAGGCTCAGGTTTTCTACCTGAAGAATGGCGTCTGTATGTCTGTTCCAGTTAATCATGGCTAACGTATAGGGTCAGTGTAAGTCGATATGTAATAACATAACAAATTAAGGCGAAATGATGCAAAGGAAATGTGACACAGAGCGAATAAATCACTCTATCGACGCAGCCTTAACCGCTTGCGTCGATGATGAGAAAGGGGGGGAGTAAATCGTCGGGAAACGCGGCGTATCTTGAGTGGTTACTCGTTAGGTTCATTACTGAGTTGTGCCAGTTCTGCTGCGCTCAACTGAGTAATCTGACAAACCTGATCCGGTTCCATGCCGCTTAACAGGAGTTGGCGAGCAATGTGGCGAGCACTGGTTTTTATACCTTGCTCCATACCCCGTTGCATTCCTTGCTGCATGCCATGTTTGATGCCTTTTTCAAACCCAATTTTCTCAAGCTGTTGTGCGATGGTCATGATTGCCTCCCGATCCGTTGACAGAGATTGCGCGACGGCCTCAATAAAGTCTGCTGGCCTTGACGTGTTACCGCTTCGTGCGATGTAAAACAGAATTGCTCTTTTTTGCGGTAGCGGCACCTGCCAGCGTTCAAATAATAGCCCGATATCCTGCGCCAGTTCTAGCATATCTCGGTGTACTGTTGTCTCTTTGTCGTATGTCTATGAATATTCAGGAGTGGTTTCGTGCGTATTAACACCACCATTCATATACAGTACCGTACATACGCCCGACTCAGGGCGCTCAATTGCCGCCGCCCTGAGAACCCAGGCTTCCGGCTAAATTATGCCGCTTCGCGGTACCATCGGTGTTCATGACCGCTAGTCGAGCCGCCAGTGACGCGCTCCTGACGCGGCACTGGCTTTCGCGACGTCCTGTCGCTCACTCGGCGGTCATGCCCACCGCTGCATAATTTTTTAAGCCGGATGATTGAGAAACCATCATAAGTTGTGGCATGTGCGTAGAAATCCATGTGGATGGATAGAAGCGATCTCACTGGAAGCGAGATCGCTTTAGGTGTCGTGGGGTTTAGGCTTGCTGCTCTGCCAGCCATTGGCGCAGTCGTTCGGGCTGTTGTGCACCACTTAGGCGAGCCTGTTCTTCACCGTTTTCAATCCATAGCAAAGTCGGTAGTGTTCTTACCGCCAGTTTCTCCGCCAGTGTAATGTGATGATCGGCGTCCAGATAATGGCTCGACAACTGGCGGTATTCCTCGTTATCCAGAATCGTTTCCAACTGGCGATAGAGGCTCTTACAGTGGACGCAGCGCTCGGCACCGACCAGCAACAGCTGTGGTTCAGTTTGTGCTGCCCGTTCTGTCCAGTCGTCGACGGTAAGCGGAGCAAAGCGCTCTCGGTTGACGGCAAAGAGTTTTGGGCTGCGCTTGAGATCTTCGCTGTCGGTCGCGACACACAGGGCATCGCCGCTCTTTTTATAGGGGCGGGTGCCGTCAATACGAATCACGCTAGCGAAGCCGGGGGCGGTGGCTCCGGGCTGGCGTAGCTGAGTGTTATCCGGAGCGATCACCGGTGTTTCCTGTGGGCGAGGCAACTGTGGCACCCACTCATAGGGAACGCGGTAGGCGCGATACAGCATGTTGGTATTCACCGTCTTGCCCCAGTAGGGGGAAATAAACTCCCAGACAATTTCGTGATCGACGGTGACTTCAAATAGCCGACCGTTAGCTCCTTCATTGATCAACGTATTGCCGTTCGGCAGGCGCTGGATATTGCTGATGTACGGGCTGTAAAAACGGAAGGCGTCGGTTGGGTGTGGAATGCCCGCTTCATAAGGTGAATAGCGCCACACAATATCCAGCGTTACCGGATTGATCTCTAACACGCGGGAATAGTCACGCCAGGCGTTTTTTACCCCATCGGGTGATGCCGGATTGGGCGCGCCGTAGCCTGCCCAGCCGCCGTTATCAAACACCAGAATATTGCCAGCGCCCGGCAACCCCGCAGGGATCATATGCGCGTGGTGCTGGCCGATAATCCAGCCGATATGTTTGAGTTCGGGCGTATTGTAATGGGGGCCAAGCTGCCAGACGATGTTACCGCTCTGCTTGTCGATGATGGCGATAATGTTGGATTCGCGGGCGTCCCAGATGATGTTATCGGGGTGGAAACGGGTATCGCCCTGATCGAACCACGGATTGGGGCCGAGTGCCGACATCGAGTTGATATGCATCCAGTCGCCCATCCCGCCACCGCTCTTGCGCAGATTGGGATTATTGTACAGCGCGGTTTTGGCATCGTCGTCAAAACCCAGTTCGTCGAAATGGTCGCTGCATCGCCACTCCCATAAAATATTACCCTGCCAGTCCACCTCAATGATGGTGTCATCAAGCAGCAACTTATCGCTGATGCGTTCATTGTGCAGGTTGGTATGCGCCAGTAATAGCGTATTGCCGCCAATCGACTGCGGTTCTTGCCCCGGTGCGTAATAGCCGACCGGATTGCCGCTGCGCTGGTAATCATGATGGACGCGCGCCATCCATTCGGGCGGAAGGTCTGGATCGGTAATGTGTTCATAACCGTTGAATTTCCAGACGACGTTGCCATCCCAGTCCACCTGAATCAGATCGACCATGTCCTGCATGCCGTAGCGCGAATCACGTTCGCCGCTGTGTCCGAGGATGTAACCGCCGGGCAGAATTTTGTTGGGGAAACCGTGCAGGCCTTCCCACAGGCGCAGTTCGGTGCCGTTCATATCCACCAGCACTGCGCCGCGCTCCAGCGCCTGAAAGACGGTGTAGCCGCCCCAGGCTTTTTCCGGGTTGTAAATTGTCGTGCCGGTTGGGTAGACGGAAGGGTGTCCCATGATGGTGCTCCAGTATTTACGTGTTCAGAGAAGAGAGGGCGGTAGCCGTGTCGGCAGGCTGTGTCAGTAGCGCAAGCAGAGCGCTGCACTGCTGGTGAAAAGCCTGGCTGTCACGCTGGCGTGGATGCGGCAGCGAAATGGTTGCAATCTGGCGGATACGGCCCGGTCGCGGTGCCAGCACGACAACGCGGTCGGCAAGATAGACCGCTTCTTCGACGTCGTGTGTCACCAGCAGCGTGGTGGTGCCTTCTTCCTGATGAATACGACGCAGCTCCTGTTGCATCTGCTGCCGGGTCAAGGCGTCTAATGCGCCAAAAGGTTCATCCAGCATCAGGATGCGTGGATTGCCGACAAGCCCGCGCGCGATAGCCACGCGCTGCGCCATACCGCCGGAAAGCTGTGCGGGCAGGGCGTCGGCAAAATCCTGCAAATGCACTAGCTGAATGAAGTGGTCGATCAGGCGTTTGCGCTCTTTTTCGCTGATTGACTCATTCGCCAGCCCGAGAGCGATGTTTTGCCGCACCGTCAGCCACGGAAACAGGCGTGGTTCCTGAAACACCATGCCGCGCTCACGTCCGATGCCGCGCACGGTTTTTCCTTCGACCAGCACGCGCCCCTGATAGTCGTTGTCTAACCCGACCAACATGCGCAGTAGTGTGGATTTGCCACAGCCGCTGCTGCCGACAATTGCCACCAGCTCACCGCTGTGAATCGACAGAGAAAAATCCTCAATCACCGTCAGCGCCTCGCCCTGTACGCGAAACTGCTTGCGCAAATGGTCGAACTGCACCACTGGCGGTGGCACATCAGGGGTTATGGATGTCATACGATTTCTCCTGCGGAACGCCAGCGCGTCATCCGCTGTTCCAGACCTAATCCGACGCGGTCGAGCGCCGCGCCCGTTAAGCCAATCAATAACATGCCGCTGATAATCAGAGGCATATCCAGCAACTGCTGAGCGTTGATCATCAGGCTGCCGATTCCGGTGCCGGATGACATGAAATATTCTGCGCCGATGGTGCCAAGCCAGGCGTAAATCAGCGACAGGCGTAAACCCGCGAAGATGGCAGGTGCAGCACCCGGTAAAATCAGAACCCGTAGGCGGGTCGATAAACGCAGTTGCAGTACCTGTGCGACTTCTTGTAGGGCCTGCGAACGCTGGCGAATGCCGCGATGGCTGGCCACCAGCATGGGAAAGAAGGACGCGAGTGCGACAAACGTGATTTTTCCAGCCTCATCGTTACCGACCCAGGCGGTCAGCAGCGGCAGCCAGGCAAACAGCGCAATCTGGCGTAGCGTCGCGACCGTGGGCGTGAAGAGGGCGTCGCTGGTGGTGTTTAGTCCCAGCAGCACGCCGCCTACGAGACCCGCGACAATGCCGCATACCGCGCCGGCGAGCGCGCGCGTCAGACTGGCCTGCATCGCTTCAGTGAGTGAACCATCGCGGATGCCTTGTAGCAGCATGTGCCACACGTCTGCGGGTGGGGGAAGCAAGAGAGGATCGATCCAGCCGAAGCGGCTGGCCTGCTGCCATAACAGCAGAAGCAGAAACGGTAAAACCAGTGCCGATAGTTTGCGAGACGGCGTTGTGGTTAATTGGCTGAGTGGCGGATGCGGCCAGAAGACCAGACGGCGTTCCAGTTGATTGATCAGCCACTCCATCGTCAGCCCAGCCAGCCCGATGACGGCGATGCAGACAAACACGATGTCTAGCTGAAACAGTTGACGTCCCCATACCAGCAGATAGCCGATGCCCTGAGACGATGCCAGCAGTTCCACCACAATCAGCGACACCCACGCCTGCGAAAGCGCGAGCCGTAAGCCAGTTAGCCAGGTCGGGAAGGCGGCAGGCAGCGTTAATTTGATGAGGCGCTGGTGCCACGGCAGGCGCAGGGTACGGGCAACTTCCTGTAGCGCATGCGGCACATTGCGTACGCCCGTTTGCGTATGCAACGCCACCGGAATAATGACGGCCTTGATGATGACCGCGAGCTTCAATGCGTCATCAATGCCAAACAGCACCATAAATAGCGGGATCCAGCCTAGCGTCGGGATCTGCGCCAGCGCGTACACCGTGGGATGCAGCAGGTGTTCGGCGCGGCGTGATGCTCCCATGAGTGCACCGAGCAATGTTCCTGCCAGTAAACCAGCCAGCAGACCGCTGACTAACCGTTGTAGGCTGATAAAGAGCTGTGGCAGAAGATCGTTATGCCAAAGTTCAACAGCGGTGTTGGCGACGACATTGGGTGCAGGAAGAATCTGGGCAGGCATCCAGCTGTAGTGGGTGCTGATGTACCACAGCACCAGCACCACCAGTGGCACGACAAGCGGATAGGCCAGCGCTATCGGCAGCGAAGGCCAGACAATCACGGTTTTTTTCAGCCCTATCGACTTATTCATTTTATTCCACGAAAGCATCACAGCTGGATGAATAAGTAATAAAAAACAGGTTTACATACTGAAGGCCAATGCAATAAAGCGATGGACGTCGTGCAATAAATGCATATGCGAACCTCGAGCCCACCAGCGCTGATTTATGCTTTTTTCCGCTGAACAAACCTATAAATGTTATTTAAGCCTGACGCCGACGGTTCGTTAGTTTTCATGGCAGATGAAACAGATTACTGAGGAACATCGATGCAGCACGCAACCCCTTTAAATTTGATAACCCCTTATTCTCGCTGGCGGATGGGAATGAATAAGATTCTTGGCCTGACGTTACTGATGAGTGCCGCGCTTGTTTCCGCAGTACAGGCGGACGATAGCGTAACGTCGGATGCACAGAAGCCGACGGCGATTCGTATCGGTTTGCCGGATCAAAGCGCAGGTAGCAAGCCCTTTATCCGCGGGCCTCTGGGGCTGGCGCATATTCAAAAGCAACTGGAAAAAGAATTTGAGCCGCAGGGCATCAAAATTCAGTGGTCGTTCTTTAAAGGAGCAGGACCGGCGGTGAATGAGGCACTGGCAAACAAACAGTTGGATGTGGTGTATCTGGGCGATCTGGCCGCCATTATTGGCCGTGCGGGAGGCCTACCGACGCGGGTGCTGGTGGGGTCGCGTGGTTCTAATTCTTATCTGGCGGCGACACCGGAATCGGACATTCAGCGCATTGAAGACCTACGCGGCAAGCGGATTGCGGTCTACAAAGGAACGGCCGATCAGCTGTCGTTTGAACGGGCGCTTAAAAGCGTCGGGCTGAACGAGCGGGACGTGCGTGTGATTAATTTGGACTGGACGGCGGGCAAAGCGGCGCTGGCGGCCAGACGCGTTGATGCAGTGTGGGGCGGTGTTTCTCTGCTGGCGTTGCGTAAGCAGGGCATCAATATTGTCACCACCAGCCGGGCGCTGGGTTGGTCGAACACCACGCAGGCTGCGGTGCTGGCGACGCAGGATTTTATCGATCGCTATCCAGGCACGACGCAGCAACTGGTGAATGTGCTGGTGGACAATGCGCAGTGGATCGGCGATGCGCAACACCTGCCGGAATACACCGCGTTGATGGCTAAGCAGAGTCAGATTCCGCAGGCGATTTTTCAGGAAGAGCTGAAAGCGGAAGATCTCCCTTTCCAAAGCTCGCCGCGTCTCGATCCATTCCTGCTCAGTAGTTTGCAGGACAGTATCGAACGGGCGAAAGCGGCTGGGCTGATTCGCAACACGTTCTTGGCCAGCGACTGGTTTGCTGGCCAGTTTGCCGATCGGGCGCTAAAAGCAAAAGCGCTGGAGTCAAATTGGCCGGTGTATGATGCCAGCGGTAATCCGACGAAATAATCATCAAGGCGCTTACAGGGTCGGTAGTGCCGGAGCCGGTAAGCGCAGCCTGTCCTGCGCCAGTATGGTTTCAATCATCAGTTCAGCCAGCGGCGGCAGCGTGCTCTGCAAACAGGTGACAATGCCGAAGCGGGTTTGCATGTTTCCCCATTCCGGTGGTGTTCCCGTCAGCGGAATTTCTACTAGTTGATGGCTTAACCGTCCTAGCGCGAAGCCATCCTCGCTGGCGAAGCTGATAGCCTGCGTATGCCGCAGGATGCTGAAGACGGAATAGATATGGTCACACTGAATTTGCGGCCGATGGTCGGGCTGGCGCGTGAGGGCAGCCAGAACCTTGCGCATGCCGACAGGCATAAAGGGGGAGGCGAGGGGAAAGCGCAGCAGATCGTCCGGCGTCACGTTTGTCTGTTGTGCCAGCGGGTGTGAAGAGTGGCAAATAAAGAAGCAGCGCTGTTGACTTAATGGCTGTACATGGAGGTTGGTTTCCATTTCAGCCTGCCAGGTATCGGCAACAATGAAAGGCCACTCGTCGGCCAATAACCGCTCACGCAGGGACTGCCAGTTATCCACGCTGTAGGTCACTCTGGCCCGCGGGCGAAGGGCATGGAAATGCGCGACCGCTTTGGGGATCAGCGCGGTAGACGGCGCAGGGCCACAGCCGAATGTGAGTTCGCCTTCCTGCGCCTCACTGATCTGCCGCATGTCGGTCATCAACTCCCAGGACAGCTCCTGCATACGCCGCGCAAATGGCAGCAGCGTATTACCCTGCCACGTCAGCGCAAAGCGTCGGCTTTGACGATCGATAAGCGGATGTCCCATCGCTTGTTCCAGCGCCTGAATACTGCGGCTGAATGCCGACTGCGACAGACAGACAGCGTCTGCGGCCTGTACAAAACTCCCGTGTTCGGCCAGTGCAAGAAAATTGCGTAATTGCCGTAAATCCAGATGCATGTTGCGGCTACCTACCGTATCGATTTTCCCCACTTTTTAGGCGGAGGTTGGATAGCAACGCAATGAACAAAACGTTATAAGTTATAGCGAATTGATTGCTATCAACCTCCAGCAAGCGGAAGTGACCGTCTGGCGCGGTCAGCGGCTATTTCGCCAGCGCACAAGAAAAGTCCTGAATTTCTTCCACGGAGCCGAGGCTCATATTGAATACATCAAGGCTGCTGGCGAGCAGCACCTTTTCTCCTGTTGGCGTAGAAACCATTGCAAGGCCGTATTTGCCGATAGATTCATTTCGCTGCTGTGCGTAGCGATCTAAGGTTTTGAACGGATCGCTTTGCGTCAGTTCGTTCGCCGTGAGCGTTTTTGCCAGATAGATGTGCCCGTTAATTTTCACGGGCAGCGCTCTCCAGTCGCCAGAGAGCGTCGGGAACTGCTGATTCAACGTTTGATAAATTTCGGGACGCAGACAGGCAATGTGGATATGCAGTTGGTTTTGCGTACGACCATAGCGTGAGTTAATCGCCAGCGAAATATAATCATCTTTGATCGGTTTACCTGCTTCACGCGACAGATGGCTGCGCCGATCCCACGCCTGCATGAAGAAATTAGGCGTGTTTTGCTGCAAGAGTTCAGGACTCTCAATGCCGCTGATTTTAGCCGTTGGGAGTAGCAGGTCGTGATAAGGGCCTTTTCTGTCATCAAAGAGTACGTAGCCCTCTGCCAGATTGACCTCCAGACAGGGGGCCGGATTACTATTGCGCTGCTGGTTGGGTACGCACTGTTCGCTGGTGATTTCCCATAGCGCGTTACTGTTTCCCCTGCCGAACATCCACCAGCCAAGTGCAATGACCGCTGCGAGCGATAGCACTACACCGATGACACGTTTTTTCGACATGTTGAGGGTCTCCACCTGGATTGAAGATCAAGATAAAATGCCGCAAGCAAATTACCGTTAACGCTGCGGTGCGGCATCGACAACATACCGCGCTTATTTTCAGCGCCGTGTGCGGTGTCTATGACGGATAGCGCACCATACAAAAATGACAGGGCAATGACGATAGGAATATAGGGGAAATGAATGCAGTGAGATGCCACAGGCTGTGAGTCTGTGGCATCCCGATCAGGCTATTTTCGCCTGCCAGTCGCGACCAGGAATGGCGTTGATCAACTGCCGTGTGTAGGCGTGCTGTGGGTGTTGAAACAGTTGTTGTGTGCAACCTTGTTCTACGATCTTGCCGGCTTGCATGACAATCAGGCGGTCACATACCTGCGCGGCGACACGTAGATCGTGGGTGATGAAAATCATGGACAGCCCTAGTCGTTCGCGTAAATCGGCAAGAAGCGTCAATATCTGTGCCTGCACCGAAACATCCAGTGCGGAAACGGGTTCGTCAGCCACCAAAATGCGAGGTTCCAGCGCCAGCGCGCGCGCCAATCCGATGCGCTGGCGCTGCCCACCTGAGAATTCATGCGGATAGCGTTGTATCGACTGTTTATCCAGCCCCACCAGCGTGAACAGCGTTTTCACCTTCTCTAGCGCCTCTGCGCGAGGTATTCCCTGAATCAGCAATCCTTTTGCCACAATTTCTCCCACCTGTTGGCGAGGATTGAGCGATGAGTAAGGATCCTGAAATACCATTTGGATATGGCGGCGGTATCCGCGTAGCTCACGTCGTCCCAACTGTGTGAGGTTGCGCCCGTCAAACTCAATCTCCCCGGAATCTGGCTGATACAGCCGAACAATACAGCGTGCTAGCGTCGATTTTCCAGACCCGCTTTCGCCCACAATGCCCAGCGTGCTCCCTTGCGGCAGTGTCAGGCTGACGCCCTGTAGCGCCTTTTCTTCGCGTCTGTGGCGTAAAAACCAACCCGGTTGACGAAACGTTTTCACCACATTATTGAGCGTCAGGATCGGCGCATTATCTGCCACTGGGCGAGGCTGTGCCGGGTGTTGTGCGGGGATGGCGGCAATCAGAGAACGCGTATAAGGGTGTTGAGGAGCGTAAAGAATCTGCTGGATGTCACCTTGTTCTACCGGTTCACCCTGCCGCATCACGACAATACGGTCAGCGATGTCGGCAACCACGCCGAAATCGTGGGTGATAAAAAGCACGGAAGTGCCCTGACGTTGCTGAAGTTCACGGATCAGTTGCAGTATTTGTGCCTGAGTAGTGACATCTAGCGCGGTGGTTGGCTCATCGGCGATGAGCACCTTGGGTTCCAGCGCTAGCGCCATGGCAATGACTACGCGCTGACGTTGCCCACCGGATAACTGATGTGGATACGCCTGTGCCGCCGTCGCCGGGTCGGGAATATGCACGTCTGCCAGTAGCGCCTGCACACGTCGTTCTCGTTCACGACGCGGCAACGTGGGCTGATGGGTAATAAACATCTCTGCAATCTGGTCACCAATCTTTTGCAGCGGGTTTAGCGCGGTCATCGGATCCTGAAATATCATTCCGATACGTGCACCGCGTAACTGACGCATATCCTGCTCAGATAGCGTCAGCAAATCACGTTCCTCAAAAAGAATACGCCCTTGTGTGACGCTGACCTGATCGGGGAGTAACCCCATAATGGCACTGGCCGTCATGGATTTACCGGAACCACTTTCGCCAACGACGCACAGAATTTCGTTAGCATAAAGTTCAAGTGAAACGTCGCGGAGCGCCCATTGGCGGTCTCCGTCTTTGGGCAGAGCGACGCTGAGATTTTCTATGGATAACAATGGGCTCATGATTTTTTTAATCTCGGATTGAGTGCATCGTTCAGCCCTTGTCCCACCAACGACACGGAGAGCACGGTTAATAAGATGGCCACGCCGGGGATCGCGGACACATACCATTCCTGACGCAGGACACTGCGACCCGCACCGATTAAATTGCCCCATGAGGGCACATTGGGATCGGAGAGATTCAGGAAAGCTAAGGCACTTTCCAGCAGGATGGCGACGGCCATAATGACGCTGGCGTAGACGATGATAGGCGGCAGCGCGTTGGGCAATATTTCGCGGAACATGATGGGGATATCGCGCATGCCAAGCGAGCGAGCTGCCTGCACAAACTCCCGGTTACGCAGAGACAGAAATTCTGCACGCGTCAGGCGAGCAGCGGGTGGCCAGGACACAACGCCAATAGCCCAGATGACGGTATCCAGCGAGGAGCCAAATACGGCAATTAACACCAGCAGCAGGAGGAAGTTGGGTAGAACCTGAAACGCTTCGGTGAAACGCATCAACACGTCATCGACGATGCCGCCGTAGAAGCCCGATAATGCGCCAACGGCGATGCCAATAGCAATGGCGATGAAGGTAGCGATCAGGCCAATGGTTAGAGAAATGCGCGTGCCATGGAAAATTTGGGCCGCGATGTCTCGTCCTGTTTGGTCGGTTCCCAGTAGAAAACGGGGATTTTGTAACGGCCATTGCAGCGGTCGTCCCGCTAGCCGCAAAGGGTTGTCAGGAAAAAAGAGATCGGCGGTAAGCGCCATGGCTACCACCATTAATAATATCACCAGCCCGAGCAGCGCAGTGGGGTTGTGTGCGTAACGTTTACAAAAAAGAAGCATCGTGTTTTCCTGCCAGTCTCACATATTATTTATCCGATTTTTTTCGGGATCGTTTTGGCGAACTTATTCACGGATAATGCGCGGGTCGAGTCTGGCATAAAGCAGATCGACGAGAAAATTCAACGCAATAACCAGTAGCGCCGAGACAAAGACGACGCCAAGAAGTGTGTTGAGGTCGCGCTGCATAACGGACTCATACGCCAGACGGCCTAAACCCGGCAGCGAAAATACGCTTTCCACGACCACTGAGCCTCCCAGCATGGTACCTGCCTGCAAGCCGACCAACGTAATCAGCGGCAAGAGAGCATTACGAAGGATATGCCGAATAATGATGCGATTCTCTCTTACCCCTTTGGCGCGGGCGGTGCGCACAAAGTCCAGCGTGGCGACCTCTAACATGGCGGCGCGCATAATACGCAGGTAAATGGCGAGAAAAATGAGTGCCAGCGTCAGAGTTGGAAGCACCAAATGTCGGGCGATATCGAGCAGGCGATCGATGCCAGTCAGGCCGCTGGCGATGGTTTCAAATCCGCCGGAGGGGAGCCAGTCGAGATAAATAGAGAACAGAAAGATCCCCATCAATCCAAACCAAAATGACGGTGTGGAGTAAAACACCAGTCCCAGCAGAGAAATGAGCGTATCTGGCCAGCGATTCACCCGACGTGCCGCGATAATCCCCAGTACCATGCCTGCCGTGACGGCCAGAGCCAGAGAATTTGCCATCAGCAGCAGCGTGACGGGCAGACGTTCAATAATGACGTCAACAACCGGCTTACCGTAGATCGCCGACTGTCCCAAATCGAGGTGTACCAGTCGCCACATATAGTCACCGAGCCGCACGGCGGTAGACTGATCCAACGCGTAGTAGCGACGCAGTTCTTCGATCATAGTAGGATCGCCGCCGCCTATATGTGCGACCAACGCATCCACTGTGTCGCCGGGGGCAAACTGCAATAGCAGAAAAAGACCTGCCAGAATGATTAGCAGAGCAGGAATGGCCGCCGCCAGACGGCGGCAAGTAAGCAATAAGAATTTCATCCCGCTTTACGCCTCCAGCCAGGCGTCATGCCAACTGCTGGACGGCCAGCGTGCGTTGTTAAGGGCATTTTTTAGCTTTTTATTGACGACGGTATAGAACTGACGCTCGGTAACAAACCACACAGGGAACTGCTCATTGGCCTCTTTAACCAGCTCAGCATAGAGCGCGCGCCGTTTCGACGTGTCGATCTCGGATGCGGCATCGTCTATGAGTTTATCCACTACATCTGACTGCCAGCCGTACTGATTCGTCCAGGGTGAACCGGCCGGACTGCCGGATCGCAGCCATACCGTGGTGGATACGGCCGGATCGCCGCGATACTGATGCCAGCCAGTGGCGATATCGAAATTATGCTCTTTGTAAACGGCGGACAAGGAACCAGCATAGTCAAAGTTAGTGATGTCCACGCGTATGCCGATTTCCGCGAGCGATTGTTGGATAAAAGTAGCAAAAAGCGTGACATCTTCGCCGTTAGCGATCGGTACCAATTTCAGTGAAAACCGTTCTCCCTTGCCCTTGCGAGGATAGCCTGCCTCATCCAGCAGCGCGTTGGCCTTCTGGCGATCGAACGGGTAGGGCGGCTGGCTGTTTGCTGGGTAGAACGCGGTTGATGTCGACGGAATAATCCCTGTGGCGGGTTTGCCCTGGCCGTATAAAAAGTTCTCGATAAAGAACGGTACGTCAATGGCGTGGGCAATGGCACGTCTGACGCGTACATCGGCAATTTCTTTACGGCGGAAGTTGAATTCAAGCGTGTTGTTGAATACGTTAGCTTCAGATCCGCGTGCCGTGACCTCAAAGTCCGGATGCGTTTTCAGGCGATCCAGATCGGCAAGCGAAAGCTGCGAATAGGCGCTGAGTTGAATTTGCCCGGTTTCCAGTGCGGCCGTCGCGGCGGATTTATCGGTAATGATACGCCACACGATACGCTCGATATAGGGTTGATCCTGCCGCCAATAGTCTGGGTTACGAGTTGCGATGATGTACTGACCGCGTTCGTATTGAACAAACTTAAAGGGGCCGGTGCCGATAGGGGCATTATTGGCCGTATTTTCCAGTACGTTACTGTTTTCGTAAACATGACGAGGCACGACGTAGCCGAGATCGGCCAGCGCGCGCAGCAGCAGTTCGAGCGGCATAGGACGTGAGTAATGAAATATGGCGGTATGGTCATCCGGTGTGTCGACGCTTTCTAAATGCTGATGAAGTGCCGTGCCGTAGTTGAGCTGTTTCTTCCAGAGTTCGAGCGCGTTGTACTGTACGTCTTTGGAGGTGAAGGGTTTGCCATCATGCCATTTCACCTGTTCGCGCAGCGTAAACGTAATGGTTTTTCCGTCTGGAGAGCTTTGCCATGCAGTTGCCAACTGTGGAACGATACTGCCGCTGGCATCAAGATCGACCAACGATTCGATGATTTTACTGGTAACAATATACACGCCCGTAGACGCGCGAAGCGCCGGATTAAGAATGCGCTGCTCGGCAGCAATATGTACGCCGAGCGTGCCGCCTTTGACGGGGGTACCGGATAACACGCTGCCCTGACTGGCGTGTGCGGCTGATAAAAAGCTGGTGAAAGGCCATACCGCGGTCATTGCGGCAGAAGAGAGCAAAAGCCGTCTGCGTGAGATATTCATAAATAGTCCCTGTATAAGACGCTATCCTTTGCGCCATCAATTTGCTGGCGGTAATGGCGCGAAATAACGCTGGATAAAAAGAGAAAAACCAAAGAAATAAGAGCATAAAATCAATCATGATTATTAGTGAAATGACGATTTATGCTATTGCCTTGCATTATTGATATATATGAAACTCAAATTTTATATATTCATTTTTCGGAAAACTAAATCCAAATAAGTTATTAGCAAATGGGGGTGATTGGTTTCTAATAGTTCTTCGTTTTTCTTCACGCATGGCCGTTTAGCGGTGCATCAAGTCGTCCTGCCTGTCAGTAACTGAGAGCAGGCTAACCCGACAGCGGTAGAGATTATTTGAGAATGTTATGGCCACACTATTATTGGATCACGTTGTTCACTATGTGAATAACCTACAAGACGCGGTTAAGGTACTGACTACTCATCGCCTGCACGCCTTTCCCGGTGGATCACATCCCGGCTGGGGAACCCATAATGCGTTGAGTTACTTTGGGCTGACCTATGTCGAGTTTTTAAGTATTCGCGACGCGGATGAACTGGAGGCGGCGCGGGACAGCTTTCTGCTTTCCAGAGAGATTCAAACGTTTCTTCCTGAACGACAGGTATTACATCGTGTTGCGTTGCGTAGTGATGATATTGAAGCCCACTATGCCGATCTCCAGTCGCAAGGGCTGACGCTATCACCGCTGATCGCGGGTCAACGTCATGATAAACAGGGAAACCTGATTGAATGGCGGATGTTTACCATCGATGGGGATTTTCAAGGGGTCGCTTACCCTTTCATTATCCAATGGGGGGAACCTGATAATGAACGGCTGCACCTGTTACGGGAGCGTGGTGTCGATCGGCCGCATCCCGCAGGTGATGTTACCCTCCAATCATTGATTTTCAAGGTACGGCAACCTGAGGAAGTCGCTGCACATTGGCAAAAAGTTTTTCATTTTTCTCTGGCCGATTTATCTGCAAATGAATTACGTGTAGGCGATAGACGTTTTATTTTTCAGCGGGGCGAAGAAAACGCATTAACTGCGGTGCGGCTGGAAACAAACAGTCCGGAATTAATCAATAAGAGCCTGTTTGTTGGAGACGGTGAATATCAATTTGTCGCGATAGATAACTAGTCGCAGAAAGAATGAATAGAGTGAGTAAAATTGAAGCGAGGATCTATGGCAAAGGTTCATTTTATTGGCGCAGGGCAGATGGCCGAGGCGATTATTCGTGCTTCTCTGGCGAGAAATACGTTTAACGCGGCACAAATCAGCGTGGAAGATATTGATGGCAGCCGTGTGAAGACGCTAACCGAGGCGTTTCATCTGGCGTCTTATCATGCAGACGATGCACTGGCACAGGCGGATCTGATCGTAATTGGCGTACGGCCCCAAGATGATATTGAGGGGGTCGCCAGACGAATCCACACCTTTGCATCAAGACAAAGCACGGTGGTGTCGATTGTGGCGGGAGTTACGTTGGCGCAACTGACCGCGCTGTTGGGTGAAAAGCAGGCGATTGCGCGGGTGATCCCCAATACCTTGACGGATACCGGCTATGGCTACAGCGGTGTTACGTTGAATACATTGGCGCAACCGGAACATATCGAGACGTTTCTGTCGGGTTTTGGTAAAACGCTGTATCTGGAAGAGCGCCTGATTGACATTTTCACCGGATTTGCCGTGGCGGGGCCAAACTATATCTACTATTTTGTTGAGTCACTGACCGATGCTGGGGTATTGGCTGGATTACCGCGTGCTCAGGCAACGCAGGTTGTATTGGAAAATCTGGTTGGTGCGGCGGAAATGTTGCGCCTTAGCCAGAAACATCCACGTCAATTGCTGGATATCAATAATTCTCCAGCCGGGGTCGGGATGCATGGACTCTATGAACTCAACAACAGTGATTTTGCCGCGGGGTTGCAGCGTAGCGTATTAGCGGCAGTAAAAAGAACCACAGAACTTGCCGATGCTCGTTAGTATTGCATTGTCGAAGTCGTGCGGCCTCATCACGTTGAAAGCCAGATGAGGCAGTAACGCGCCGAACGAGGTATCAATCAAGCCGTTCAGGCTGATGCCAGCACTGTAGCGCGGTACGAAGATAGCGTGTTTATCCTGATAACTCTCACTGTTGCCAACGTACATAGGCAAAATAGACGTGATGACAATTATAGGGGCTCAGGCTTGATGAGTTGTAATTCCACGCCCAGCCTAATGGCATGTTTGGCATTCAGCACGCCGAGTTTTTTTACCACATTACCAATATGGAATTTCACGGTGCTGATTTTGATATCCAGAATCAGCGCAATTTCCGGGTAGGTTTTTCCCATGCTGGCCCAGTAAAGAATTTCGTTTTCGCGCTGGGAGAAAATTTCTTTGTCGCCTTGCTTCCTGCTCTGCGGGCTTTGTGTCATCTCTTTGTAAAGCGTGGTGATTTTCTCATGAGTGGCAATGAGCAGCATTTGTAGTTTGTCTTTGTTTTCCTCAACAATACTTTCCATATCCGTTGGAGCATATTCTTCAAACATAATCGATAGCGCCGCCAGGTTATTATTGTTGTCATGCAAGACAAAGGTGTAGCCATTAACAATATCGTACTCTTTTGACAGATTAAAAATCTTGGAGAACTTCAGCTTAGAGTTAATAACGATGTTGTCTTCCCAGGAGAAAGGCGAAACTTTATTTATTGCCGTTAAAATAACGGGGTCAATATGCTGATAGTTATTTTCTTTATAGGTATTAACCCATTCCTGCGGGTAATTTGAGATGATCACAACCTGAGACGGGTTCTTCTTATTCATGATCATATAGGCGTATTTCAGGTCGCCATATTGTTTTAACTTTCGGCCGAGATAGCTTTTTATCGTGTTATTGATAATTTCATTATCAGAGCAAAATACAGACATGTAACGGCCTCAATAAAAAGCGAGAATGTACTTATGATATAGATCACGTCATAAAAGTATAGTACTGACCTATACCTAAGTCTAAGTACTGTTACCTCATGATATCACTTATAATTTTTTCATGAACAGGGCAATTTACAAAAAAATTTAAGAAAGTAAATTTTAAAAAAATTGTTACAAATTGATTTGCCAACCCAGGGAATTATCCATAATTTTGTTCCTGTTCTGTCGACTGAATTTAGGGTGTGTGGTGCTAAACCATGCGCCCTAAAAGCAGTTTTACCGTCACTTCACATTGCTTATATGCGGCCTTTCCCGCAACGAACGGCTAGAATTCCACGTCATTCGGAGCTGGATAGTAAATAATCCGTTTTCCCTCATCAACTCCCATCGCCTTTTGGCTTCATTGCTGTATTTTTCCCGTTTTTACAGCCTGTGAGGCAGCTTGGTGTAAAGAGGCGGCGGCGATAGTGCAGTTGACGCTTAAGTTGGGGGATTCACGGAGGTGAGCATTGCAGTTTCTGACGCTGCTGACGGCAGAGATTGATGCCCGCATATTCTACCGCCAACCGTTTATGTGCCATAACACCGTGACTATCGCTATGCGTAAACCTTGGCATGAGTACCTTTAGTTAAACTGAACCGAGCGTTATGTTTTTAACGTTCTGGTTGCGATGTCAGCAGAGGTGGCGGTTTTCTTCGCAGGCAACATTTCTGTCACGATTTAGGATAAGGAGTTGGCAAATCCTGCCGATAGTAATGATTCAGGGAATGTTATCGATACCTTAAAGGATGTGAGCCGACCGTTACACTGAGAGGGTTGATATCCGTCTACTGGTCCGATGATTGCCGTCGTTGGATGATGAAGTTGACACAACGAATAAATATTTTACGTTTGACGCTGGATAAGATTGAAGAACACGACTATCACGTACAGTGGAGCGGTCAGATGTTAGTTCATGTTACTCACATCTCGAATGTTGCCTGATTACGCTATACCTATAAATAATGACTCGCACTGAGGAAAGCATGGATAATTTTCAAAAAGAGATTGATGAGAGAACAAACCTCACCTCTGCTAATAAATTCGAACTCTTATTATTCCAACTGGGCAAATCACCTGAAGGTGGCAAATCTGAGCTGTTTGGCATTAACGTATTTAAACTGCGCGAAATTGTGCCAATGCCTACGTTGACTAAAGCGGCTGGCATGAAATCGCCGATGCTGGGCATGGTCAACATTCGTGGGCAAATCATTCCCGTTATCGATCTTCCTGCCGTGGTTGGCAGTGCACCGGATACGGGTCTAAACATTCTCCTGATCACTGAGTATGCGCGTAGTACGCAGGCATTCGCAGTGGAATCGGTAGACGATATCGTTCGTCTGGAATGGAGCCAGGTTCTGACTGCGGAAGCGGGCGTGAGTAGCTCCTATATCACCAGTATCGCGCGCCTTGATACCGACAAAGACAGCAATCGTCTGGCGCTGGTGCTGGATGTTGAACAGATTCTGTTTGATATTATTCCTGGCGATCGTGAAACCAGGCTCAAGAACGCAGAAGATAAGACCTATCCCTACACGCCTGGCGCGATTGCGATTGTGGCGGAAGATTCCAAAGTTGCCCGTTCGCTGCTTGAGCAGGGGCTAACTCAGATGGGTATTCCGTTTAGTATGCATATCACTGGACAGGATGCCTGGAACAAGATTCGGAAAATTGCGCAAGAAGCGCAGTCGGAAGGGCGACCCATCTCGGATAAAATCTCACTTGTCCTAACCGATTTGGAAATGCCGGAAATGGATGGCTTTACGCTGACCAGAAATATCAAGCGTGAAGAATTCCTGAAGAATATCCCCGTGGTGATTCACTCTTCACTGTCTGGTAGCGCCAACGAAGATCACGTCCGTAATGTTGGTGCAGATGCTTACGTCGCGAAATTCGAGATCAACGAACTGTCGACGGCGATTCAAACCGTACTGAATAAAGCGCGTCGTTAATTATTCTGGCAGTCAGAACATTCGGCCTTTGCCTCCTCCTTTACGGGAGAGGGCAGAGGCCGATTTTTTCGTCTCTGAATGCGGTCAGTATTGATCTGGCGGCAGAGGATTAATCCAGATCGGACGCCTGATGGCGTTCGGCGACTTGTTCAGACTCTTCGCCCCAGGTGCGATTGACTTTCCTACCGCGAATCACAGCTGGACGAGTGGCAATCTCGTCGGCCCAACGAATCACATGCGTGTACTCGTGTACGGACAGGAACTCCCCAGCGGAGTAGATCGCATTCTGTACCAGCCCGCCGTACCACGGCCAGACGGCAATATCAGCAACCGTGTAGCTATCACCAGCCAGATAACGGCTCTCTGCCAGTCGATGGTTGAGCACATCCAACTGGCGCTTGGTTTCCATAGCAAAGCGGTTGATTGGATATTCAAATTTTTCCGGCGCGTAGGCGTAGAAGTGCCCGAATCCACCACCAACGTAAGGGGCGGAACCCATCTGCCAGAAGAGCCAGTTTAGGGTTTCAGTGCGCGTGGCGAGGTCGCTTGGCAGTAGTGCACCAAATTTCTCGGCCAGATACACTAGAATGGAGCCGGACTCGAATACGCGAATCGGCTTGTCGCCGCTTTGGTCAAGCAACGCGGGGATCTTGGAGTTCGGGTTGATGTCGACAAACCCGCTGGAGAACTGATCCCCATCGCCTATCTTAATCAGCCAGGCATCGTACTCGGCACCCGAATGGCCCAGCGCCAGCAACTCTTCTAGCATGATGGTTACTTTCACGCCATTTGGCGTCGCCAGCGAGTAAAGCTGAAGCGGATGCTTGCCAACGGGCAGGGCTTTTTCGTGCGTCGGACCGGCTATCGGGCGGTTAATATTGGCGAAAGCGCCGCCGGAAGGTACGGGCTGCCAGACTTTTGGTGGCACATAGGTTGGAGACGTAGCCATTCAAAAACTCCTTATGCATGAAAAAAGAGCGAGCTAAGCCAACACCATAACAAACTCATACAGCTCGCTTATACCATTCTGTTCTATCTCTACCTCATATTGATATAGCGCGAGAGCCGCACATTACTGAAGGAAAGTGGTTAATGTGCGGATCGTCGTCAGGGCTTAATAACCGACGGTAAAGCGCTGGCAAGAGTGTGCCGGGTTTTCAACTTCATCAACCAGTGCGACCTTGCTCGCACGATGATCGTCATTTCATTTTATCTCCACAGAAGTATTGGAATACCGTTTCCGGTTTCGTTCACTGGCCTGTGCATATCGTCTGCTGTCACTTCATCATCCAAGTTATAGCTTTACTGCTATATAGATTTTGATCTATATTTGTAAGGGGGATTTGTGTGGAGAATTGAAACGACGGACGCGTTTGATCGCTGGTTAAGCGCATTAAACGACATGGATCGAGCTTGTGTGCTTGCAGCACTTATCGTGCTACGAGAAAAGGGGCCCATGTTACCTCGACCTTATGCTGATACGGTCAAAGGTTCCCGCTATAGCAACATGAAAGAGCTGCGTATTCAGAGCCGGGGGATGCCGATACGGGCATTTTTTGCCTTCGACCCACATCGTAGAGGGATCCTGCTCTGTGCGGGTAATAAGTCTGGCAATGAAAAGCGCTTTTACGATGAGATGATCCCGTTTGCCGATCGAGAATTCACCAATTATCTGAAAAAATAGAGAAAAGGAGTAATGCCATGGGCAGAACGCTGGAACAGCTTCTTGCGGATGAAAAACCAGAGGTTGTCATTGATGCTCACGTTATAGCAGCAGACATGTTGTTAAACATTCATCTCGCTGAACTGCGTGAGAGAGTGCAAAAAACGCAAGTAGAAATGGCGCAGATGCTTGGATTAAAGCAGCCGACCGTGGCGGTAATGGAGAGGCCTGGTCGCGATCTGAAACTTTCCACACTCAAACGCTATGTTGAGGCGACCGGCAGTAAGCTACGTCTTGACGTCGAGCTGCCTGACGGCTCTCATTACGAATTTATGCTGTAATGCCCAACGCATTTTGACCGTGAAGAGGGCACTTGAACATCCTACTTATCCACACTGGGTGCAGCCTCATTGAGTAGCGTGAGATAACGTGAGCTCGAAATGTTCCTACCGGTGACAACGCAGACGGTTTTACGTCCCCCAATCTCCTTCGCGTAGCGAATGGCTCCTGCAACGGCTGGTACTCCTGAAGGCTCGACAACATGACGGTGAAGTTCGAGCATTGACAGCATCGCAGCTTTGATTTCAGCTTCTGATAGGCTTTGTTGAATAAATCGAACGTTTGCTGAGTTGAAGGATCAGATCACGCATTCCCTGACAACGCAGGCAGTCCCGTGGCAAAGCAGAAGTTCAGAATCACCAACTGGCACACCTATAACAAAGCGCTTATCAACCGTGGCTCCATGACTTTCTGGCTGGACGACGAAACAATTAAGGCGTGGTATGACACCGCCCCGCCTTCAGCACGCGGAAGACCTCAGCGCTATTCTGACATTGCCATCACTACCGTTCTGGTTATTAAACGCGTATTCCGGCTGACCCTGCGGGCTGCACAGGGCTTCATTGATTCCATTTTTACCCTGATGGGCGTTCCGCTGCGCTGTCCGGATTACACCTGTGTCAGCAAGCGGGCAAAGTCGGTCAATGTCAGTTTTAAAACGGTCACCCGGGGTAAAATCGCGCATCTGGTGATTGATTCCACCGGGCTGAAGGTCTTCGGTGAAGGCGAATGGAAAGTCAAAAAACACGGCAAAGAACGCCGCCGTATCTGGCGAAAGCTGCATCTGGCCGTTGACAGCAAAACACATGAAATCATCTGTGCTGACCTGTCGCTTAACAACGTTACAGACTCAGAGGCCTTCCCCAGGTTAATCCGGCAGACCCACCGGAAAATCAGGTCAGTCGCCGCCGATGGCGCTTACGACACCCGGTTATGTCACGATGAACTGCGCCGTAAGAAAATCAGCGCCCTCATTCCACCCCGAAAGGGAGCGGTTACTGGCCAGATGAGTATGCGGACCGCAACCGTGCCGTTGCTAATCAGCGGCTGAGCGGCTGAGCGGAAGCAATGCACGGTGGAAATGGACAACGGAATATCACCGTCGCACTATAGCGGAAACGGCCATGTATCGGTTAAAACAGCTGTTCGGAGGTTCACTGACACTACGTGACTACGATGGTCAGGTTGCAGAGGCTCTGGCCATGGTACGTGCACTGAACAAAATGACGAAGGCAGGTATGCCAGAAAGCGTGCGTGTTGCCTGATAATCCGACCCGCTACAGGGACGTTCGCACGGAATCTTATTTATTCAACAAAGCCGTCGGACACCGATCAGAAGCTATATGTCACCTTCAGGCTGCCCGTTGGCGATGTTTTTCGTTGAACAATTGGACTATTTCGTGCATCACCAGCCAACTGCGTAAAACCTGCTGCGGCAACTACGCTCCAGTCTTGATTAAGCTTGTGCGTCCAGTCCATATTCAGTGAGTAGGCATAAATACCAGACTTGGCATCATATCGAGTAAACCCCGATGCGGCCGACTGTGATGCACTTACTCCGTAGTAAGTCTGCATGTACTTACTGGTTCCCCAACTACTGGTCAGCGCCAGCGTCACAGAGTTTTTCGATGACATATAAAGCGGGCTGACAATGCTGAAATGCAGAGCCTCACCATTGCTTCGCTGAGAAACCGGTACCTCAGCCTGCAATTGAA
The DNA here is from genome assembly GCF_000749845.1 of Pectobacterium betavasculorum. Taxonomy (GTDB): domain Bacteria; phylum Pseudomonadota; class Gammaproteobacteria; order Enterobacterales; family Enterobacteriaceae; genus Pectobacterium; species Pectobacterium betavasculorum. The sequence goes on from NZ_JQHM01000001.1 coordinate 469,798, forward strand.
AATTAAGCCAGTCGGTCACCTCGTATCCTAGGCCAAGCATACCGATAGCTGAGCCCTTAACGTCACCCATACCGCGCAGGTAGTCGCTACCGTAGCTGAGTGAGTCGCTGTCCACGTCACGATCCTTTCGGCCTGCGCGATAACTTAGCGCAGCGCTGTAATCAAATTTGCCGATGTTGTTACCATAACCGATACCACGCGTGGAGCTGATGAAGAAACCATTTACCATCGAGTAATCAATCACTAGGGCCGTCGTGACTCGGTTTTCATCCGAACCAGAATAACGTGGCGCAACCTCCACTCCTCCTCCTAGGGTCAACTCGTTGCCCTGTTTCTGTTCTGCTGCCAGTATTGGGGTTGCCAGTAATGCTAGGACAAATCCTGACAACAATTTTCCCAGGGTACGCCCCGAGAGTGAATGGAGGAACTTATGACTCAGTTCGATCGTTCTCATTAAGGAAATCCTTGTGGGTTCAACTGACTACGATACAAGCGGTTTTAAACGCCAGAACGCTCAGTTTGAATGCTTACCCTGAAGTTCTCATGAGCCCAAAATGAAGAAAGACTGAAGTAAGTTCCAGTTCTGCAAACCTGATAGATTTACTGATACCGCTTTTTTCTTCAGACGTTCTTCATTCACTGTTGATAAAGTAACTATTGTGAAAATTCTCCTAATCGAAGACGACATCGATCTCGGCAATGGTGTACGTATTGCCCTCACAGACCAGGGATTAGATGTCATATGGGTTCGCCGTAAAGTGGATGCTCTGCATCAACTCGATGTATGCGTGCCAGAACTTGTATTGCTCGACCTCGGCCTGCCCGATGGTGATGGCATGAGCCTGATGGCGCGTCTGCGTCAGCAGTTCAAGGGGATCCCCGTCATCATCCTGACTGCTCGAGGCACGCTGCAAGATCGCTTGACTGGGCTGGATGCTGGTGCAGACGACTATCTCGTCAAACCTTTTGTTCTCGCCGAGTTATTGGCTAGGGTGAGAGCACTTGTGCGGCGCAGTTATGGGTTTCAGAATGAGGTGATAGAGATTCGAGGGCTATCTCTCCATGTGCCGACTCGTCGCGTGACCGTGAGCGAAAGGCATGTTGATTTGACGGCAAGTGAATACGCGCTGCTTGAAACGTTAATGTTGCGTGCTGACCGTGTTATGACACGTAGTTTTCTGGAAGAAAGAATCTTCGGTGCAAAAGAAAATATGAGTAATGCGCTCGATGTACATATGGGAAATTTGCGTCGCAAAATCGGTGACGGCTATGTGCGAACGGTGAGAGGTGTTGGGTTTGTCATTGATACCGTACCCATTCAGAGGGGGGGAGGTTGATGCGTAATTTTTGGCACTATCTGAGAATCCCAACGCTAGTACGGCGAATTATGATCGCCCAGATGCTATTACTCACGCTGATTTGGTGTATTTTTCTGACCTACATTTTATGGGATAACTTACGTAGCCCTCCAATGCTATCAGGAAGCAAAACCTATGAAACCATTCTGACAGTGGTGGATCGTATGGGGGATCGCCCGCACGATCTAACCGATGTGCTGGAAAAATTCAGCAAGGCATTGCGGGAAGGCTATGGCGGAGGCGAAGACCCAAAAATGTCAATCAGCCTAATCGTTCGGAAGAATAAAGAGATAATTTATTCATCTGATGGCGCTCCGGTAGGAGTGGCAAACACCGGTTATGGGATGATTCAAAATATTAAGAGTAACGGTCGCACTTGGACTAGCCGTACTCTGAAGTCTAGGAGCTCCGACACAGAGGTGACACTGCTCACTCCTGCTGGAGGCTGGAACTTCTTCATATACCTGAACTCGCGCGGATATTACATATTACCGCTGCTGGTATGCATTCCCTTTCTTTTGTTTCCTGCGTGGCTGTCAATCCGCATAGCAATGCGTCCTTGGAACAAGGTGGCAAATGAAGTTTCCTTACGAACACCAGAAGATATTTCTCCCTTAAAAGCAGTGCCAAAGCATAAGGAGCTTCGCCAAATAGTGGATGCGATTAATATATTCCTTGCTAGGGTGCGAGAAAGCACTGAAAGGGAACGGACTTTCATTGCAGATGCCGCTCACGAGTTGCGTACTCCGTTGGCTGCAATGCGAGTCAATGTTGAGGCTTTGCAGTCAGATGTAAGCAACTATAGTCAACAGGAATTGCTTGCAGGGATTATCCGTAGCAATAGCCGTGCGGCTCGTCTCGTCAATCAGTTGCTGCTGCTGATGCACAGTGAAGCGCGCATTGACACTGTTATGGAGCCTGTGCCGCTGACGACGCTCATACAAGAGCGAATGGCTGAGTTGGCACCGCTAGCTGCTGAGAGCAGAATTGAGCTTGAGTTCTACTCTCATGATGAAGTCTGGATTACAGGTGTCAGGGAACGCCTGATGTCGCTGATCGACAACTTAATTGAAAATGCTGTGAAGTACAGTCCTGACGGCGGGCGGGTTGAGGTAGAGGTACGATCATTAGATAAATCCACTCAATTGCGTATCTCAGATGCAGGGCCTGGAATCAGGGTTGAATTGAGGAAGAGGGTGTTCGACAGATTTTTTCGTGATCCCAGTCAGATACAAAGCGGGAGCGGATTGGGGCTTGCAATAGTCAAAGCGGTTGCGCAGCAACACAACAGCAGTGTTTTCCTAAGTACGTCTGCAGAAGGTGGGCTCATGGTTACTGTTGACTTCCCAAATCAAAAATCCGTCTGAAAGAAAACGCAATTTTGATCCTAACCTGAGAAGGACATTTACCAGAATAATGGAGCATAAATTGAAATATTTGGCCCTAGCTACAATATTATTTTCTATATCACTCAGCGGATGCGCCATAACCGTAAGTGATTTAAAAAACAGCAAATCATCTTTAGACGGCAGTTTCATTAGCAAGACGGGATCTTCCGATACTTATCGAACCCTAAGGCACATGGCAAGGCAATGTCTGGAATATCAGTCATATTCAGGAAATCCGGTCGTCGTATTAAGCGAGTTCGACAGTGAGCGAAAAATAGGTGAGATAAATCAAAAGCTTCTTTCAGAGGGGTTGTTTATCAACAACACGCTAATTGAGATAGAAAACCACGGTGGTGACAAAGCTAAAATTAGTCTATACACAACTAAGAATATCTTGAGTACCGGCATCAGGTCGCCAAATATAAGTGATATCAAGCGATGGACTGACGGCGATAGAGCCTGCTAGCATGATACTTGGTGATACGATCAGGCATCCCAGCCTGAAAATTAGCAATTACCCTGAAATTGAATTTTTTCTAGGCTTAACTTGGTTACTTTAAGTGTACAGCAGCGTTGAAAAGGTTATTCCGTAGACAGCTTTACCTGCCATGGCCACTGTTCGTTGACACAGATCACCAGCCAGTCGGCGATGTCATTCAGCATGTGGCGCAGGTATTGCTCCGAATCTATACCCGCCCAGTCGACAACTACCTATCAGTCTGTACAACATCGATCTTCTCTCACCTCCGAGATCGGAGCCGTAGAACAGCTAGTTTTTTGCCCCAGACTCACCAGCCGCAGAGCATTTCCCGCGACGTTGTTATCCAATTCCGCCAGCCATTTTCTGAATAGTACGTAAGGACCAGTCACTGGTTTAGTTCTGCCAATTATGAGTGCGCGACAGCGTTTTAACTTTCCCGCAACTAACCTTCCTACGCCTTCAGGAGCGGTTTCGCCATCTATTGGCGTTGTTAGCTGAACAGGTAAAAGTACACAATCCTCAATGAGGCCGGATGGAATGATACGGCCTCATATCCAAGATTATGCCGTCTTAATGTTATCCCCTTGATCCCCAGATATACGGTGGCACATAGGCTTCCCTGCACGTATCCAGATAATCCGACCACCATTGCATCATCGCTTTACGTGCATCGAGATATTCTGCTTTGTGGATGTAAGCTGCTCGAACGCTGTTGCGTTCCTGATGGCTCATTTGACGCTCAACGGCATCCTGTGACCATAGACCCGATTCCATCAGGGCACTACAGGCCATTGCGCGGAATCCGTGGCCGCAGATTTCATCTTTCGTGTCATAACCCATCAAGCGCAGCGCTTTGTTGACCGTGTTTTCGCACATGGGTTTATACGGATTATGGTCACCGGGGAATATCAGTCCCTGATGCCCGGATATATCCCGTATCTGTTTCAGAATAGCGATGGACTGACTGGAGAGGGGTACGATATGTGGAGTGCGCATTTTCGCGCCACGTCCTGAATAGCGGACATCGGGTATGGCTTCACGGGTAGCCGGAATCGTCCAGATTTTGTTTCTGAAATCGACCTCAGACCAACGGGCAAAGCGCAACTCGCTGGAACGGATGAACAGGTGCAGGGTGAGTGAGACTGCCAAGCGGGTTAATTCACGTCCTTGCTTGTAGTCCTCAATGCTAGCCAACAACTCCGGCAGTCGCTCCAGCGGAAGAGCAGGGTAGTGACGTTTAACGGGAGGGGCGATGATACCGTCCAGATTGGCCGCCGGGTTGTGCTCTATCAATTCCTGATGTACGGCATGGCGCATGATGTTGCACATATGCTGTCGGGTTCGTGCCGCCACTTCCAGCAAACCTTTTTTCTCGATACCTTTCAGCAGGTCAATGAAGTGACGGGTTTTCAGTTCTGTAACAGGCAGGTGTCCAATTATCGGGAAGATATGGTTGTTCATGCTGGCAAGCAGACGGGCGGCATGGTTCTCTGACCATGATCGGTTGCTTTTATGCCACTCCAATGCCACATGCTTGAAGGTTTTTTCTGGTGAGGAAGTGGTTCTTTCAGCAGAGCGCTGTTGTGCTGGATTGATATTCTTCGCCAGCAATTTACGGATACCGTCACGTTGCTGACGAGCATCGGCCAAAGATACACCAGGATAGGCACCCAATCCGAGGCGAGATTCTTTTCTATTGATACGATATTTGAGATACCAGAGACGTGAACCGCCCGGATTGACCAAAAGGTATAGACCGTGGGAGTCGGAGACTTTGAAGGGTTTTTCGGATGGTTTTAAGTTTCGGATTTTTGAGTCGTTAAGAGACATTTGGGGGTCACTCCGTCATCGAACCAACTTGACCCCAAATCTGACCACCAAATTCTCCCGATGCAGAGGGAAAACTGAAAATGCATCGGGAAGACTTTTCACGCTAACTCATTGAATCGAAATCATATAAGGATTCACAGAGCGGCATGAAAACAAGAATTTGGCTCCTCTGACTGGACTCGAACCAGTGACATACGGATTAACAGTCCGCCGTTCTACCGACTGAACTACAGAGGAATCGTGTGAACGGGGCGCATGATATCCGGCACCCGCAGTACTGTCAACGGCAAAATCAGCTTTCTCGTCTGACTGTTTAGGCTATGTACAATTTGCTGTTTTTTTATGAGTTAATCAATGGATGGCGCACGGTAGTTGATGCTGGTTTGCCAATTTTTTAGTCGGGCGAGTGGATCTTGCCGATAGAATTTTTGGAAGCAGCGGTACAAGTCTGGGAAGCGCTCTTCGAGCAGTTCGGGTGCGCTGAAGAAGTATTCCGATAACACCGCAAAACACTCTGCCGGATCGTGAACGGCGTAGGGATCCATACTGGCGGTATATTCTCCCACCAGATCGATCTCTTCCTGTAAGGCATCCATTGCACCGTGCAGGTGTTGTTCCCAGGCAGCAATATCGCGGAGTGGGATCAGGGGGACGCCTGTTGCTTCACCGCTACTGCGGATATCCAGCTTGTGTGCGACTTCATGGATGATGAGGTTAAAACCGGAGAGATCGAACGAATCCTGAACTTCCTGCCAATTGAGGACAATTGGCCCCTGATCCCAGCTTTGCCCTGATTGCACCATTTTGCCCGTGTGAACGAGTCCGATGTCGTCCTGCCATTCATCCTCAACAATAAACGGACCGGGATAAACCAGAACTTCATGAAAGCCATCCAGTGCATCGATACCCAACGACAGTACCGGTAAGGAAAATAGCAGGGCGATGCGCTGCTGCATGATGTCCGTTAACAACAGCCCCTGAAGCGGAACCAGGCACTTTTGTTTCAGAAATTGATCGGCAAGGGCGGCCAACCGCTGTTGTTCTTCATCGCTTAAAGGAGCAAGAAGCGGGATCGAAATTGCAGCTTGCCAGTGTTCAAGCGTCTGCACCTGAGGTTGAGTGTTTTTCCACGGCCATTTAATCATTGTTATTGCTCGTTAAGTCGTCACTTGAATTTAAAGGCGAGGACGGGTGCTGTTAAAATGCCGTAAAAGTGGGCATCATGGCAACTGCTAAACGGAGAGATGCCGGAGCGGCTGAACGGACCAGTTTCGAAAACTGGAGTAGGGCAACTCTACCGGGGGTTCAAATCCCCCTCTCTCCGCCACTATTCAAACACTTACCATCCACTTAGTCTGTGACGCTTTCCACACTTGGCATCGGCTTAAAGCGGGCAGTACACTTCCTTTTATTCACAACGTAGTACATGCTCTGTGGGATAGGTACTTTCATTTTATCTGCGAAGATTAATCTCAATTATTTCAACGAATGCTGACAAATCCCGAGTGCTGAACTATTTTCATAAGTAATTATCACATACGGAGGTTGATATGGGATTTTGGCGCATTGTACTGACTATTCTTCTGCCACCGTTGGGCGTGTTATTGGGGAAAGGGATTGGCGGGGCGTTCATTCTGAATATTATTCTGACGCTGTTAGGCTATTTTCCCGGCTTGGTGCATGCGTTTTGGGTGCAGACAAAAGACGATGGAATTTAATGGCTGAAAAAGCTGAATGACGAATTACGGGGAGGCATGATGCCTTCCCGTTGTATTTTGCGGACATGCATGACAGGCGATTAATAGTAGCCAATCAGTTTCCACCATACTAATCCGATGATAAAAATCAGGGCGACGTTAAACGTGACGATGCAGAAATTGATTTTATAGAAGCGGTGCCGTTCAAGTAACCTTGAGCAAAGTAGATTAGGCTGGGGTCTCCACCGTATTCGGTATTTCCCCACATCAGGTTGCTAAAAATCCCAAAACAGATGGCGGCCATCATGGGCGGTGCGCCTGTTGCTATTGCGCTCTCACCACTCGATTGCGTCCTTGCTGTTTGGCTTGATAAAGCGCGATATCGGCGCGGTTTATCAGTGTACTCAATGTTTCGTTTGGCTGCCGTTCGGCTATACCACAGCTTATTGTGACCTGGATCATCTCTTCCCGATAAGGAATTCTTGTTGTTTCAACGCTATGGCGTAACGCTTCCGCACGCTGTTGTGCGGCGTTGATATCACAGTCATCTAGCAAAATCACAAACTCTTCGCCTCCCCAGCGGCACGACTGATCGCTGTCGCGCGTGTTGGTGGATAATACGGAGGAGATTTCCTGTAACACGAGATCGCCCACGCTGTGTCCATAGCGATCGTTAATTTGTTTAAAGTGGTCGATATCAATCAGCAGGATGGAAACAAATTTGGACTGTGTGGCGCTTTTCGTATTCCATTTACGGAACAAATAATCAAACGCCTGACGGTTCATCAACCCTGTGAGTTTATCCGTGGTGGCCATTTGTTCAAGACGACGCTGGTAGCCTCCAATGGTTATCCATAACAGGAATAAAACCAGCACGCTGACGACAATACTGACGCCTAAATTCTTCATCAGAGTGGTAAATAGACGCTTCTCGGCGGGATGGTTGCTCTGCTCTACCATTAAGTACCAGCCGAACTCTGGAATCAGACGCGTATTGAGGAACACTTTTTTACTGTCTGATTGATATTCATAAGCCCCGCCGGGAACGGTCAGGATCGCGGTGGCAATGTTGTCCAACCCTTGCTGCTGCTGGATCTTGAGCGGTCGCTTATAGTTTTCACTGTGTAAGGTGATATTGCCTTCTTTATCAATGAAATAGATTGTTCTGTTATAACGCTGCTCATATTTCTCAATGAGATGCTTAACGCGTTCAACCGGAATGCCTACGCCAGTGATGCCGATGAAATTACCTTCGTAATCCACCACTTTGTGATTGATGAAAATATCAAGGCGTGTGTGGTTCTCAGGATCGAACAGGATGTCGATAGCATAGGGCATCTCATCGGACAGCGTTCGATGTTGAAAGTACCACTGGTCGTCTGGGGAGTCTTCAGAGACGGTTTTCAGAATGCGCAGAGGATCGTAGTAGTGTTTGGTTTTATCTGAAATGAAAAACGAAAATACGGTATCGAAGCGGCGATCGATTTCCCTCAGGTAGCGGAACATGGCCTGCGGATCGCTTTCGCCTTTCAGTACCCAATCGCGTAAAAACGTATCGTGTGCCATTAGCGACGAAATAAAAATTGGCTTTAACAAATCCTGCTGGATTTCAGAGTAGACGTTGTCACTGGTTAGTGGCAGGGTATTTTCTTCGATTTCCTCTTCCAATGATTCTTTCGCCACTTCATAGCTGGTCCAGCTAATCACCAGAAATGCAGCGAGCAGCATGGAACCAAATATCACAATTGCACGTGTCTTGCCCAGCCAGTGTGAGGTGCTTATGAATCCAGTTTGCAAAATAATCTCCCCAAAGAATCATTGATGAGATAGGTGAATAAGCCTCTGTTTTCACCTAAAAATGGTGGTGCAACATTTTACTGGACTGACTGTGTAGCGCTGTTGGGTGAATGAATCGCAGATTCGTAGGATTCAGTATAGTAGTTACACTGTGGAAGTATTAGAGCAGCTTGTCGGAACGTAATGTTTTGTATTGTATTGTGGGCTTGTTAAAGCTCTCTTGTCGGTTTGATTATCCCTATGGTTAGATTCAATCAAACAATAATGTTGGGTGGATGACGATGAGCCATTATTCAGCAGCGAAAGAATCAGGCCCAACAGCGCTTTTATTGATTAATAAGCATGCGCGGAATGGTGATTCCTCTGCTCGCGATGTGAAACAGCTATTACAGCAAAACCAGATTACCCTCGTCGAGCCAGATGAAAAAGACGCGGGCTCATACAGCGATATTATACGTGCCTATGCGGGGCGGGTTGATTTCGTCATTATCGGCGGTGGCGACGGCACGTTAAATTCAGCGGCTCCCGGCCTGGTCGATACCGGATTGCCGTTGGGCGTGCTGCCATTAGGAACGGCAAATGACTTTGCGCGTACGGTGGGCATCCCTCGGGAGATTCGTCAGGCCATCCAGATTATTGCCAACGGCCAACGGCGTGCCGTCGATTTGGGGGAGGTTAACGGGCACTTGTTCTTTAACGTCTCCAGCATTGGGTTTTCTGCGGCACTGGCACGTGGGCTGTCAGCCAAGTCCAAAAAGCGCTGGGGAACGCTGGGTTATGCACTGGCGGCCTTTAAACTGCTGAAACAAAGTCGTCCTTTCCGCGTTGAGATTGAGCATGATGGCATCAAAGAGCGGGTTAGAACCGTGCAAGTGTCGGTGGGGAACGGGCGTTTCTACGGTGGTGGTATGGCGGTAGCACAGAGTGCGGCGCCCGATGATGGTCGACTGGATGTATATAGCCTGGAGGTTTCCCACTGGTGGGAAATGGTGGCACTTATCCCTTTTATTCGGCGGGGGACGCACGGACGCTGGCGCAAAGTTCGCGCCTTTTCTGCCAGACAGCTGACGTTGAGTACCTCAAGGCCGCACGATATTAATGCGGATGGCGAGCTGATTGGCAAAACGCCTGCGGTATTCGGAATCAGAGAAAAAGCGATTCAGGTTTTTGCCCCTCCGGTGTCCGGTTAACATGGATAGACCGTAAACAAACAGGGACACCATGCGGCGTCCCTGTTTGTTTAAAAAGGATGAGTCAGCGGATTATTTAAATACGCGGAAACGTTCTTCAAAGGGAATATAGGTTTTCTCACCGGCGGGTTGCTCAACGGAACCGAATGGCATTTGAGCACGCAGTTTCCAACTGGCAGGCAGACTCCACTGTGCTTTGACATCATTATCGATAAGCGGGTTGTAGTGCTGGAGTGAGGCACCAATTTTTTCCTGCGCCAGCGTCGACCACACGGCGAACTGCGCGATACCGGTTGAGTGTTCTGACCAAACTGGGAAGTTATCGGCATAAAGCGCGAATTTTTCCTGTAGCGCTTCAATTACGCTGGTGTCTTCAAAGAACAGGACGGTTCCGGCACCGGCGGCAAAAGAAGCGAGCTTGCCTTCTGTCGAGGCAAAGGCGTCCGCAGGCACAATTTTCTTCAGTTGCTGTTTAACAATATCCCACAGCTTGTGGTGCTGCTCGCCGAACAGAATGACAACGCGGGAACTTTGTGAATTAAAAGAGGAGGGGCTTTCATTAACGGCTTCGGTAATGAGCGCGGTAACCTGATCTTCTGATATCGGTAGTTTATTACCGATGGCATAGATTGAACGACGGGCCTTGATTGACTGCAAAAAAGCATTACTCATGGTGTGTTCCTCAGTTTACATGATGACTTACCTTGATACTGTGTCACCGATTTTTGCCGTATTCAATGGCTTATCGTGCCGGATGCCAATCTTCCTGCTTTTTGTTTTACCCGCCGCAGACGTCGCATCGTGGGTTTTTCGGCAGCGTGATTTCGCGAAATTGCAGCGTCATTGCATCGAACATCAGCAACCGACCCGTAGCGAGTTTGCCATAGCCCGTTAGCAGCTTAATGGCTTCCATTGCCTGTAAACTCCCGATCGTTCCCACCAGCGGCGACATCACGCCCGCTTCTACGCAGGTCAGTACATTGGCTCCGAACAGGCGGCTGAGGCAATGGTAGCAAGGTTCATCGGGCTGATAGGTAAAGACGCTGATTTGACCTTCCATCCGAATTGCCGCACCGGAGATCAGCGGCTTTTTGAACTGGAAGCCAATACGGTTCAGGCGATTACGGATGGTGACGTTGTCGGTACAATCCAATACTGCATCGTGCTGGCTGACCAGCTCGCTCAACGCATCGTCATCGAGATCGCCATTAACGGTATCAAGCGAAAGATGCGGGTTCATGTCGGCCAGCGTCAGACGCGCCGACTCGACTTTTGCCATCCCGATGCGGGCATCGCGGTGCAGAACCTGACGTTGCAGGTTAGATAGAGAAACGGTATCAAAATCCAGCAGCGTCAAGTGTCCTACGCCCGCTGCGGCCAGATATTGCGCGGCAGCACAGCCGAGTCCGCCGAGCCCGACAATCAGCAGGCGTGATGCTTTGAGCTTTTCCTGCCCGTCAAAATCAAAGCCGCGCAGTACAATCTGTCGATTGTAGCGCAGCATTTCTTCATCGCTCAGTTCCGGTAACATACTTAGTGTCCCAGCAGGGCGTTGAAAGGCTCGATTTCTACCCATTCACCGGCGGCGACGTGTCCGCGATCCTGTTCAAGCACGATAAAACAGTTACCGAGGCTGAACGAGCTGAAAACGTGTGAGCCCTGATGCCCAGTGGTTCTCACCTCCAGTTCACCCTGCGCGTTGCGGCTGAAAATGCCGCGCTGAAAATCGGTGCGCCCCGGCGTCTTTTTCAGTGCGCTGGTGGTTTTGACGCGAACACGCGGCGGCTGGTGCCATTGTGTATAGCCAGACAGGCGAGCCAGCAGCGGCTGAACCAGTTGATAGAACGTCAGTGCAGCGGAAACCGGATTCCCCGGCAGACCGCAGAACCAGGCGTGGTGTAATTTGCCGAAAGCGAAGGGTTTACCGGGTTTGATCGCCAGTTTCCAGAAATGGATGTCACCCAGTTCATCCAGCATTTGCTTGGTGTAATCGGCTTCGCCAACGGAAACGCCACCGCTACTGATCACCAGATCGGCAAGCTGGTCAGCTTCATGGAATGCCGCACGTAGCGCGGCGGGATCGTCGCGGATGATGCCCAGATCGTGCACCTCGCAACCCAACTGTTCCAGCATCAAACGCACGGCGAAACGGTTGGTGTCATAAATCTGGCCCACTTCCAGCGGTTTACCGACGGGTTGCAGCTCATCACCAGTTGAAAACACCGCGACTTTCAGACGGCGTATCACGTCAATCTGCGCAATCCCCAGCGAAGCCAGCAGCGGCAGTTCCGCCACGCCCAGTTTGCAACCCGCGGGCAGCACGCTGGCACCTGCCTGAATATCTTCTCCCGCCAGACGAATATTCTGGCCGGGTTTTACTTCATGTGGGAAACGGATGCCGTCCTCGCTGACGTCAGCCTGTTCCTGCATGATCACCGCATCGGCGCCTGCGGGAATCGGTGCACCGGTCATGATACGAATGCAGGTTCCGGCAGGCCATTCGCCCGTGAAGGGCGCGCCAGCGAAGGCTTTACCCGCCAGCGGTAGCGGTGCGGCCGCGGATAAATCAGCGTAGCGTACGGCATAGCCATCCATCGCGGAATTGGCAAAAGGCGGGACGTGAATCGGAGAGGCGATAGCATGGGCGGCGATCCGTCCTGCGGCGTCGAACAGGGATACGCGCTCTGTCTCGGTAAGGGAAGGAACCTGAGAAAACATATTTTCCAGAGCTTGTTCCAGAGTCAGTAAACCTGAGTTAACGCTTTCCATCTTCACTCCACCGTTTTTCATCAATACAGTTTTTTATCAATACGACTGATTACATCAATAAGAATCGTGTTTCGCCGACGTGTTGTTTACGGGCGAAAATCGGTTTCCTATGCCAGTATTAATTATGTCAGAGTTCGTAACGTGGGTGAATGTATGCAGGTCAAGGAATGCGGCTTTTGACGTGTGGCCCTCGGTTAGGTGTTAAGCAATAGGCGAATGGTTAAAAACAGTCGCCTTTGCCCACAACGTGAACTATTTCGTATAAAAGTGTGTGCATCGACGTGAGAGTCCACGCCTCATGGTGCGGCTGTCTTGTGGTTAACTATATGTTATGAAAAGAATTTTTTACTGCATTGATTTCAGTTTCTGCTTTACATCATACCTTGCGCTAAATATAGTCGGAAATCGCTGATAATTTGTCCCCAATCGCGCTGTGCTGATTCCAGCCGCATTTATATGGAGATTCGCCGTTCATGTTGCCCACACAGGATCATTATGCCTCATTGTCTTCCCCTGTTCCGGGGCTGATTTTGCCTGAAAAACGGGTGGTAGAGGTGCGCAACCTGAGTGTCTATTTCGAGCAGCAGGGACAACGAACGGATGCGGTACGTAATCTGACGTTCTCTGTCGATCGGGGCGAGACGCTGGCTATCGTCGGGGAGTCGGGATCGGGCAAGTCGGTCACGTCGCTGGCGCTGATGCGTCTGGTCGAGCATGCAGGCGGGGTGATTCATCAGGGTGACATGCTATTCCGTCGCCGTGATGGGCAGGTGCTGGATCTCCGTGGGACACGCCAGCGCGTGATGCGAACGTTACGAGGGGCGGATCTGGCGATGATCTTCCAGGAGCCGATGACGTCGCTGAACCCAGTTTTCCCCGTCGGTGAACAGATAGCAGAGTCGATTCGTTTACATCAGGGGATGGATAGACGCACTGCGCGTTTGGAGACGTTGCGTATGTTGGATCTGGTCAGAATACCGGAGGCGCGCAACGTGCTGGATCGTTATCCCCACCAGCTTTCTGGCGGAATGCGCCAGCGGGTTATGATTGCGATGGCGCTTTCCTGCAAGCCGTCACTGCTGATTGCCGATGAACCGACAACCGCGTTGGATGTCACCATTCAAGCGCAAATTCTGCAACTTATCCGTGTGTTACAGCGTGAAATGAACATGGCCGTGATTTTCATCACTCATGATATGGGCGTAGTGGCAGAAGTGGCTGAGCATGTATTGGTGATGCGCGGTGGGGAAAGTGTCGAAGCGGCAAGTGTGGGGCAGATCTTTACTGCGCCGCAGCACTCGTATACCCAAGCGCTTTTGGCGGCGGTACCGGCATTAGGATCGATGCGTGGACAACCGTTTCCGGCAAAATTTCCGCTGCTGGATCAAAACACGGCATGCATTGCGGACAACGTGCCGCAGGATACCGTTCCCGTGGATGCCACGCCGATCTTACAAGTGAATAATCTGGTGACGCGCTTTCCGATTCGCAGTGGATTACTGAACCGCGTGACCCGGCAGGTGCATGCGGTAGAAAAAGTCAGCTTCGACCTCTGGCCGGGCGAAACGCTCTCGCTGGTGGGGGAATCTGGGTGTGGTAAGTCAACTACGGGTCGTGCGTTGCTCCAACTGGTTGAAAGTCAGCAGGGTGAAATTACCTTTAATGGTCAGCGTATCCATCAGTTGAAAGGTGCGGCGTTACAGCATCTGCGGCGTGATATTCAGCTAATCTTCCAGGATCCGTATGCATCATTGGATCCCCGTTTGACGGTTGGATTTTCAATTATGGAACCACTGTTGGTTCACAATATTTGTCGCCGACAGGAAGCGGAGAAACGTGTGGAATGGCTGTTGTCACGCGTAGGGTTGGAGCCTGAACATGCCCGACGCTATCCGCATGAGTTCTCCGGCGGACAGCGACAGCGCGTTTGCATCGCCAGAGCGCTGGCGCTGAACCCCAAGGTCGTGATTGCGGATGAAGCGGTATCCGCGCTGGACGTGTCGATTCAGGCGCAAATCATCAATCTGATGCTAGAACTACAACGTGAGTTCGGCATCGCATTTTTGTTTATTTCACATGATATGGCGGTGGTCGAACGCATCAGTCATCGCGTGGCAGTGATGTATATGGGGCAGATTGTCGAGATCGGCCCGCGTCAAGACGTATTCGAGCGACCCCGGCACCCCTATACCCGCAAGCTAATATCGGCCGTGCCGGTTGCTGACCCCTCACGCCGCCAGCGTGAGCAGGTATTGCTGGTTGATGAAATACCTAGCCCGATCCGGGCGATTGGCGATGAGCCGACCACGGCGCCTCTGATTCAGGTTGGCGAGCGACACTTTGTGGCGCACCACCCGATTGCAGGTGCTTATTGACAGGGATTCATAAGGAGAACGTAGCATGAGCGTAATGACGATACAGCGGCGCTGGTTAGTGGCCGCAGGGGTAACCGCAGCAATGGTGGCATCACCCGTTTGGGCTGCTAAAGATGCGGTTATTGCCGTGGGTTCCACGTTTACCAGCCTGGATCCCTATGATGCCAACGACTCGCTATCGCAAACGGTGGCGAAATCATTCTATCAGGGGCTATTTGGCTTCGATAAAGACATGAAGCTGGTGAACGTCTTGGCGGACAGCTATGACGTCAGCCCCGATGGCCTGGCGTACACCGTCAAATTGCATCCCAGCGTTAAATTTCACGATGGATCGGCGTTTAACGCTGCTGCCGTCAAAGTGAATCTGGATCGCGCCAGTAATCCAGACAATCGTCTGAAGCGGTATAACCTGTTCAAGATGATCGACAAAACCGAGGCGGTGGACGATCTGACGGTGAAAATTACGCTAAAGACGCCGTTCTCGGCTTTTATTAACAATCTGGCGCATCCGGCAGCGGTGATGATCTCTCCGGCTGCATTGACGCAGTACGGCAAAGAGATCGGTTTCCATCCGGTAGGCACCGGCCCGTATCGCTTTGTGGCCTGGAATCAGACCGATTTTGTCAAAGTTGAGAAATTCAGCGGCTACTGGAAGACGGGGCTGCCTAAACTGGACAGCATTACCTGGCGTCCGGTGGTGGATAACAATACGCGTGCGGCACTGCTGCAAACGGGGGAGGCGCAGTTTGCTTATCCGATACCGTTCGAGCAGGCCAAGGTGTTAGAGAAGAATGACAAGCTGGCGCTGGTGGCGTCACCGTCGATTTTGCATCGCTACATCAGTATGAATGTCACTCAGAAACCGTTTGATAACCCGAAAGTTCGACAGGCGCTGAACTACGCGATTAACAAAGACGCGCTGATCAAAGTGGCGTTCTCCGGCTATGCGACGCCAGCCGCAGGGCCACTGCCGGGCAGTATCGATTATTCGGTAAAATATCATCCATGGCCTTACGATCCGGCCAAAGCGCGCGAGTTGCTGAAAGAAGCGGGCTATCCGGACGGTTTTACCACTACGCTCTGGTCGTCACATAACCACAGCACGGCGCAAAAAGTCTTGCAGTTCACGCAGCAACAGCTGGCACAGGTTGGGGTGAAAGTGCAGGTGACGGCGATGGATGCGGGGCAACGCGCTGCTGAAGTGGAAGGTAAAGGCGTTAAAGAAACGGGTGTCCGCCTGTTCTACACCGGCTGGTCGGCATCGACGGGTGAGGCAGATTGGGCGCTGTCGCCGCTGTTTGCCACGGCCTCCTGGCCACCGGCACAGTTCAACACGGCGTTTTACAGCAACCCGCAGGTTGATGCGGACTTGGCTAATGCGCTGAAAACGACGGATCGAGCGGAAAAGCAGAAACTGTACAAGGATGCGCAGGATAAAATTTGGGCCGATGCGCCGTGGATTTTCCTGGCGACAGAGCGGTTGGTCTCGGCTAACAGTAAGAAACTGACCGGGTTCTACGTCATGCCAGATACCTTGTTCAGTTTTGAGGATGCCGATCTGACGGAATAACTCACTGCAAAAGAATGATCAGGAAGTCGGGTGGCCGTTAGGCTACCCGCTGTGGTTAACACGCGTCTGCTTATAGGAGAGCCTGACACATGTATGTGGAAAACCGTTCATGCTGAATTATTTTATTAAACGGTTACTGGGGCTGATACCCACGCTCCTGATTGTTATGGTGCTGGTGTTCCTGTTCGTTCATCTGCTACCCGGCGACCCGGCGCGTCTGGCGGCCGGACGGGAAGCGGATGCTGCGGTGATCGAAATGGTACGGCAGGATTTGGGCTTGGATAAACCGCTGCCGCACCAGTTCTGGCATTTCTTGACCAATATTCTGCAAGGGGATTTGGGAACGTCGATGGTGTCGAAGCGACCCGTCACGCAAGAGATCGCGATGCGCTTTATGCCAACGTTTTGGCTGACAGTTTGCAGCATGGCGTGGGCGGTGATTTTTGGCATGGCGATCGGCATCGTGTCAGCCGTGTGGCGTAACGGCTGGCCGGACAGAATCGGGATGACGCTGGCGGTATCCGGCCTCTCTTTCCCTGCGTTTGCACTCGGCATGCTGTTAATGCAGATTTTTTCCGTCGAGTTAGGCTGGCTGCCGACGGTAGGCGCGGATACCTGGCTGCACTATATTTTGCCTTCGCTAACGCTGGGGGCCGCGGTAGCCGCGGTGATGGCGCGTTTCACCCGTGCGTCGTTTGTTGATGTCTTGCAGGAAGATTATATGCGTACGGCGCGGGCAAAAGGCGTGCGCGAATCGCTGGTTGTGCTGAAGCACGGGCTGCGTAATGCGCTGATTCCGGTGGTCACCATGATGGGTTTGCAATTTGGCTTTTTACTCGGTGGTTCCATTGTCGTTGAGAAGGTTTTCAACTGGCCGGGGTTGGGGCGGTTACTGGTTGATGCGGTAGAGATGCGTGACTATCCGGTGATTCAGGCGGAAGTGTTGCTGTTTTCGCTGGAGTTTATTCTGATTAATTTGCTGGTCGACATGCTGTACGCCGCGATTAATCCAGCCATTCGTTATAAATAAGGAAAGGGAATGAGACACTGGCGACGTAAAGCTATGCTGGCGACGCTCCCTGTCATTAGGGATAAATCCGTTCGTACGCCGTGGCGTGAATTCTGGCGGCGCTTTCTTCGGCAGCACGTCGCGGTGGCTGCTGGCATATTTGTGCTGCTGTTGATTGCCATTGCTTTTTGGGCTCCGTATCTGATGCCCTATGATGCCGAAAATTATTTTGATTATGATCGACTTAATGAAGGCCCCTCTTCGACACACTGGCTGGGCGTGGATTCATTGGGGCGTGATATTTTCAGCCGGATCCTGATGGGGACGCGTATTTCGCTGGCGGCGGGCATTTTCTCGGTACTGGTCGGGATGATGATAGGCACGACATTGGGTTTGTTGGCGGGCTACTACGAAGGGTGGGCAGACCGAATCATCATGCGTATATGCGATGTGCTGTTTGCCTTCCCCGGTATTTTGCTAGCGATTGCCGTTGTAGCGATTATGGGCAGCGGTATGGCAAATGTGATTGTCGCCGTCGCGATTTTTAGCATCCCTGCGTTTGCCCGTCTTGTACGGGGAAATACGCTGGTGCTGAAGCAGCTTACTTACATAGAATCTGCCCGCAGCATCGGTGCCAACGACTGGACGATTCTCTTTCGACATATTCTGCCTGGCTCGGTGTCTTCCATCGTGGTGTTTTTCTCGATGCGGATCGGAATGTCGATTATCACCGCAGCCAGCCTGTCATTTTTAGGGCTGGGCGCACAGCCACCAATGCCGGAGTGGGGAGCAATGCTAAATGAAGCGCGATCGGACATGGTGATTGCACCGCATGTTGCGATCTTCCCTAGTCTGGCGATCTTTCTGACGGTATTGGCGTTTAATTTATTGGGGGACGGCCTGCGTGATGCGCTCGATCCGAAATTGAAAAGCTGAATAAAAAAAGCGCGACAACGAATGCCGCGCTTTTCAGCAGTAAACCGTCAGCAATTAGAACGAGGTACGTTTATAGCTGCGGTACTGTGGTTGCCAGAAGTTATGGTCAATCGCTTTCTGCAATGCATCGGCAGAGGTGACGACGGCCACACCTTGCAGCTGTGCGGCTTTACCCACTTCCAGTGCGATACGCTTGGACACCTGCTGGATATCGGACAGATCCGGCAGCAGAGCGCCTTCGCCATTGTTCGCCAACGGCGAGCAGTCAGCCAGCGCGCGGCTGGCAGCCATCAACATACCGTCAGTGATACGCTTGGCACCTGACGCCAGTACACCTAACCCGATACCTGGGAAAATGTAGGAGTTGTTGCACTGCGCGATAGGGAAGACTTTATCCTGATAGTGAACCGGAGAGAACGGGCTACCGGTCGCGACCAGCGCTGAGCCTTCTGTCCAGCGGATGATATCTTCTGGACGCGCTTCCACACGAGATGTCGGGTTAGACAGTGGCATCACGATAGGACGAGCACAGTGTTTGTGCATTTCACGGATGATTTCCTCCGTGAACAGACCTGGCTGGCCGGATACACCGATCATGATGGTCGGCTTGGCATTGCGTACCACTTCCAGCAGTGAAATCGCGTCGCTGTTACAATCCCAATCGACCAGTAGTTCACTTTTCTGAACCAGCTTACTCTGGAAATCGAGCAGGTTCGGCAGTTTGTCTGTTAGCAGACCGAAACGGTCAACCATGAAGACGCGTGCGCGTGCTTCTTCATCGCTCAGTCCTTCTGACTTCATCTGCGCGATGATTTGCTCAGCGATACCACAGCCTGCGGAACCAGCGCCCAGGAAGGCAACGGTCTGATCGCGTAACTGTGTACCTGCTGCGCGGCTGGCGGCAATCAGGCTACCGATAGCAACAGCGGCGGTGCCCTGAATATCATCGTTAAAGCTGCAGATTTCATCACGATAGCGATTCAGCAGCGGTGTGGCGTTTTTCTGCGCGAAGTCTTCAAACTGCAACAGCACGTTTGGCCAGCGGCGCTTCACGGCCTGAATGAACTCGTCAACGAATGCATAGTATTCGTCGTCGGTGATACGCGGGTGGCGCCAGCCCATATACAACGGATCGTTCAGACGCTGCGGGTTGTTGGTACCCACATCCAGAACGACTGGCAGGGTGTAGGCTGGGCTGATGCCGCCACAGGCGGTGTATAGCGCCAGTTTACCAATCGGAATCCCCATACCGCCGATACCCTGGTCACCCAGACCCAAGATACGCTCACCGTCGGTCACCACGATGACTTTCACGTTTTGCTTGGTGGCGTTTTGCAGCATATCGTCGATATTTGCGCGGTTAGGGTAGGAGATAAACAGGCCACGGGCGCGACGATAAATATCGGAGAAGTGTTCACAGGCTTCGCCAACGGTCGGAGTGTAAATGATTGGCATCATCTCACTAAGGTGACCATCCAGCAGACGGTAGAACAGCGTCTCGTTGGTATCCTGTATGTTGCGCAGGTATACGTGTTTTTCAATATCGTGTTTGAATTCCTGATACTGGCGCCAGGCGCGTTCAGCCTGTTCTTCGATAGTTTCAACGGCTTCTGGCAGCAGGCCTGCAAGGTTAAAATCAGCGCGTTCTTCTTCAGTAAATGCGCTGCCTTTATTCAGCAGGGGAAATTCGAGCAAGATCGGACCAGCATAAGGGATGTAGAGAGGACGTTTGCTTTCGTATTCTAATTCCATGACTTTTTACTCTTCGGGTAACAGAAAAGACACTCAGGTGTTGTCGATGAAAAACTGCTGAGGATCTTAAATTACCCAGAGAATATGTACAGAAAATGTTAATTTAAATAGTTACAGATGGCTTGCATCTTGGCCGAAATACAGGCTTTATCGATTCACCTCTCTTTTTTTACCCTCACGCCGCTTAAATTTTGCACCTATCTTTGCTGTTATTCCTCAATAAAGTGGTGTTCAACGTCGGTGCAACCCAGCTCGGCCAACATAATTTGCGAAATGGCCCATTGGCTGACAACTGCATTGCGACGTTCAACGACAGCACCGCGTTTAATCGTGAACAGGTCTTCGCCAGCAAGATTCATCAGATTTAACGCGGTCTGCAAAGGCGGCAGGCTGGGGTTGAACGCGGCATTCTCTGCGTAGCGTCCGGTATAGATGTTGCCACTTGATGTCTCCAGCGCAATGCCGCTGATCGCTTTGCTGTAGGGTGCATGGCTACGGTTGGCGGCATCCAGAGCCAGACGTGCAAGCACCCCCACATTGTGCAATGTGGTGTTGTGGTCGATGTCATCCATCAACAACGTATCGATTTGCAAATCGACGGGGCCAAAGGCATCCGGCAGATAGTGGCTGAGTACGGCTGGCTGGCGACCGGGCAACTGAATACGTAGCGACGCCGCATTGCGCAATTCATTCATAAACTGACGACAGTGACCGCATGGTGTGTAGTTCACGGTTACCGCCCGCAGTCCACGCTCATTGCGTAGCCAGGCATGGCTGATGGCGCTTTGTTCCGCATGCACCGTTTGCTGAAGCTGAACGGCGGTAAACTCCATATTGGCACCAAAGTAGAAATTGCCGCTGAGCCCTTGCGCAATGGCACCAACCTGAAAATTCGAGATAGAGGCTTGTGCGCAGGCGGCAGCCAGAGGCAATAGCGCAAAGGCCAACGCATCGGCGTCTAGCTGGCTGGCTTTGCAGACCGCATTCACATCGTCAGCGGTTAACATGGCGGCGAAATCCGGTTTATCGATCAATGGGCCGAGCGCGTCTTGCAAACTGGCAGATAATTGCTGAAAGGTGTTTTCAAATCGTGGATGCATGTCGGCTTACTCTCTTTACCCGTCAATGACGTCATATTAGAAAGCAGAGTAGCAATAAATTGTGATTTAAGTCTCTTTATTGAATGAAATGACTGCAAATTAACCGCTAAATGCGAGATGTATCTCAATTTTATAGCAGGAACGATGTGGTTACACCGTTCCCATCAGGCTTCAGCCAGCAAAGTGCAAGAGTACGGGGAACACTAATGGAGCAATCAGCGACGTGATGATCCCGCATATAACCAGCGCCAGTGAACTGAACGCGCCTTCCTGATAATCCACCTCTGCGCTGCGCGCCGTGCCGAGCGCATGCGAAGCAGTGCCCATGGATAGCCCGCGTGCGGCTTTGGTTTTGATACCTACGCGATTGAACAGGCTGTGGCCTAATACGGCACCGAGAATACCGACAAAAATCACGCAGACCGCGCTGATCGCCGGAATGCCACCGATAGCGCCAGCGACGGCCATTGCAATCGGGGTGGTGACGGATTTTGGCAGTACCGAGGCGGCGATTTCTGGCGATGCGCCCATCCATAGCGCCACCAGCGTGCCGGAGATAATCGCCGTCAGGCTACCGATGAAGCACACGCTGATGATCGACTTCCAGCGTGCGCGAATTTGGTGCAGTTGTTCATAAAGCGGGAACGCCAGAGCGACCACTGCCGGTTGCAGCAGGTCATTAAGCACTTTACTGCCTTGAAAATAGTGTTCGTAAGGAATTTTCAGCACCAGCAACAGCGGGATAATAATCGCCATCGACACCAGTAGTGGATTTAACAGGGAGAGCTTGGTCAATATGGCCAGCTTACGTGCAGCGAAAAAAACTATCAAAGTAAGAGGCAGCGACCACCACAAATAGCTGAACATTATTCATTATCCTTCGGCGGCGTGCGATCGCCAGCCATGGCTCGTTCACGCTGCATTATCTGGGTACTAAAACCTACAATCAACATCACAACAAAGGTACTGATCAGACAGGAAACGACGATAGGGCCAAACTGCTGGCTGACCAGATCGTAATAATTCATCACGCCGACGCCGATGGGGACGAACAGAAGTGCCATGTGACGAATAAGGAGGTGGCAGCCCGGTTTTACCCACTTCGCGGGCAGGATTTGCGAGGCGAGGAGGGTGAACAAGACCAGCATGCCGATGATACTGCCGGGTATGGTGAATGGAAGTATTGCGGATACCGCATTGCCTGCCAGTAGACAGAGGTAAATCAATGCGAAAGCGCGTAAATACTGCCAGCAAACGATGAACGTATTACGCATGGGAAATTCCTGATTAGCAGAGGCGATTATCATAACGCTAATGGAATTTACGTGCCACAGATCACGAATTTTGTTAGGGAAGGTGAGTCGGCCTGAAGGATGAGCGATACCCATCCAGGCTGAAAATGAAACGAGAAGCGGGTGAGATAAATTCGGTTCAACCCCGCAGAGTGGATTGGGGTTGAACCGGAAGAGTGTCGACGCGTTATTTTACGTCTACGCTCCACTTGGTGATGTCAATCTGTCCATCACCGCCAAAGATCTCAGTACCAAACTCAACGCTGCTGATATATTTTGTATTACTCATCCATTTCTTGGTTCCCACCAGATAGTTGGTGAAATGGCGAATATTGAGTGATGCGCTGTTAGCATTGGAGGTACGGACAAAGGAAAATACGTTCCACCCTTTGCCATTACCTGCATTGATCCAACCTTTGAATACATTCCAGCTACTGCCGCCAAGGAAAACTGTTTCAATATAATCACCGGCAGGGCCTGCATTGGTATTATTTAGCCAGATCATTAATTCGTCGGTAGGCGTGGAGTCCCAATTGGCTTTACCGGTGGTGTGGAACCATATGTCATAAGCTGCATTATACGTGCCGGTAGATTTGATGGAATAAGTGACCTTACTGGTAATGCTTTTATTACTGGATAATTTTATCGGCAATCCACTATTTTCAGTATAACCCGCAGTCCAATGCCAGCCGCTCACCAGTGATGGATAGGCTTTAACGCTGGAACTGCTGCTTGGCCAGTGCCAGCTCCACCCCATACTGGTTGGGCTATTATAGAAAACAGTTTGCTGCCATCCTTTTACTTCATCTTTTCCCCAGACGTTATTGAATACATAATATTTATTATTCTCAAAATACAGTTTGTCTGCATCTTTGGATGAACTGACCGCAGAAACGGTTAAGGGAGAGAGTAACAAAGCAGAAAACAATACGGGGAGTAATGTACGGAAAATACGCTGTGGCTTATTATTCGCTATAAGCATAATAAATCTCCTTTTAAATATATGCTTGGGGATACGTTAAAATCTAACACGTATTCATCAGTTGTCTACGATTGGTTGAATATAAATTGCCGTGCGCTTAGCATTTTGTGGTTATTTCATCCGATGGCAGAGTAGTTTAATACATTAATTATGAGTAAAATGAAAATCTTATTTATGTTAATAATAAGAACGGTAATAAATAGTGATATATCCGTCATACTCCAAGCTGCATGTGCGTTGGCTACGCGACTCAGCACACTGGCCGTGTGCCTCGCCCCGTTGGGGCCGCTGCAACAGCCTTCAAATCTACCTACGGCAGATTTGTCTCTCACCGAAGGCCAGCCTTTGGCTGGTCAAATTCGTTCCCGACGAATTTGTCCTTCTCTTGCCGCCTTCCTGCAACTCGAATTATTTGGGGTATATGTGTTTGATGATAAATCGAAAAAATCACCAACTCCAAAGGTTCATCAAGCTTAAGTATAAAATTGTTCGATCATCACCAAAGAAAAAAACGTTCTGACAAAAGATGAAAGCAAAAGGTAAAGTTAATTGGATATTAATTTCAGTTTTTTATATTTTAGCCTATTTTATTTAATATGGAATTATAAGTTATAAAATTGTTTTCAAGCTACTTAATGCTTTAGTTTTATGTAATATTTGTCATGCATCAGAAAATCATATGATCACTTAATGTTTATCATGATTTATATAATTACTTGTGCAGTTGTTAATGATATTGATTGCTGCATAACACTTAAATTTTACCCAATATGAGAGGTTTATTATGGAAAGTGCAATCGAACTGTTCGTAACTGAATCTTCAACTGAAAGCTATGACTTTAACAGCGTAGCTTGGTAAAAACAGGCAAGGGCAGATCTCTGCCCTTGCCTCTTGGAATATAAAAAAGGTGATTGTATGGATGATACAGGTCATCACTACCTACTTGATATAGTCCTTAAAAACTCAGAAATACTTAAAAGTGAAAGTTCCTTACGATCAATTTTCACAAGTATTTTGAATAGAACAGAATTTACAATTCTCGGGTCTATATTTCACAAGTTTGATTCTGGAGGAGAAGGTGTCACCGGTGTTTATCTCTTAAGCGAATCGCATCTTTCCTTCCACACTTACCCTGAAAATAGCTATATAAGTATTGATCTGTACACATGCGGTAGAGACTGTTTGTTAGCAGTCAAGGAAATAGAGAAAGAATTAGGTAAAACCACTCGACTGCTAGTTCGCTATGTTGAAAGAGGTAGCTGCGTTTCAAAATATAGTATAGAAAAAGGTGTAAATATAGAAACTTTTAACTAAGGAGTTCTTATGAACATCAAAGATAATGGCCTATTTAAGTTTGATTATCAATTCCCTGTCTATAATTTCTTCTTCCCAAACCAAGGGAAAAGTATAACTAACTTAAGTATAAAAGATGTTCTCACTAATAGTAACAAGAACATAAAGTCTAGAGCTCTATATTTCCACATACCGTTTTGCGAAACCATATGTACATTTTGTCCATTCACTAGAGGAGCTTATAAAGATGCTGAGTTGGTGGATAAATATACCGAAATGCTGATCAAAGAATTGGAAATAAAGTCAAACTTCAACGATTACAAAGCCATTCCTGTCAGGTCAATATTTTTCGGGGGAGGCACCCCGTCACTACTATCTCCAGATAACATTTACCGTCTGGGTGAAGCTATAAAAAAACATTTTATCCTATCAGAAGATTGCGAATTTTCTTTTGAAATAGAAATAAAAAGTCTAACAGAAGAAAAAGTATCTGCATTGAAAGAAATGGGGGTTACTCATCCACGTTTTGGTCTTCAGACATTTAATCCAGAATGGCGGAAATTATTCAATCTCACATCAACACTTGAGCAGATCGAATTCGCCTCTGAGATTTTAAATAAAAACTTCAAAAATGTCCTTTTTGATATTTTGTATGGTATGAATGGTCAGGATGAAGAAGATATAATTAGAGACCTTGAAAAGGCTGTTGCGTTAGGAACAACTAACATTGATATATATCCAATCGACAATGTGATGACTCAAGCAAAGTTGCATAAAGCCATTAAAAATAGGGATTTTCCGTTAACTACGGCCACTAGAAAATTCACCATGAATATGTTGGTGGATGCATATATGAGAAGTAAGGGATTTATGCCACATAATGGGCATGGCTATTTTAGATGTAAAAATGTCACAAATGAAGTTGTAACTGATGAATATAGCTTCATTTATCATGAACACGTATATGGATATTCTGATCATGACCTGCATGGCTTTGGTGTTAATGCCGTTAGTTCAATCAGAGAGCATGTTATAACCAATACCTCTAGCAGGAATAAATATTTAGCTTCACTTGAAAGGGGGGAGATTCTCGCGACTATAAGTAAGCACCCATCCGTTTTGGATGAGATGAAACCAATAATTTTACGCCTTCCGTATCATGGGGTTATTAGCAAAGATAAAGTTAAAATTAATCAGATACCGTTTGCGCTACAAGAAAAAATCGAGGTGCTCATCAAAAATAAATTAATCGTTGACTGTGGTGAATGTTTTCAGCTCACCAAGTTAGGATGGTATTGGTATACAAATATTATGTATTGGCTTATGCCAGAAGCCGATCAAGTGGCAATGAAGCGTTTTATCACTGAACAATTGAATACACCTGGTAAATTTATTGCTAAAAAAGAGCTCGTGTATGTCTAATATTTCTATAAACTTAATCGAGGAGTTCAAGAAAAGATATCTTGAACTTTCTTCAAAAGATACTCTTTCTAATGGATTTATATTTAATGATGAGAAACATAGTTGGATTTTCTATGATTACACATGTTGTGTAGAGTTATTGAATAGCAGAGTCCTGACTAAAAATAGAATGCAGGTACCCTTGGAATTATTTGATGAAAATCAGAAAAATATTGTTGAAGAAGCACAGTTTTTACTTACTAAGTCTTTAATTTTTAGAGACCATAGTAAAAGTAAAGTTATTAATACAATACACGAAAACTATAAGAATATTAACTTTAACGAGTTGACGTATTTTCTTCAAGATGATGTTATTACTGAGAAGCATTTAGGAGCATTGAATAATAAGTTGGCAGAATTGCTAACTGGGATTAGTTTCTCAGAGGATATCTCTTATCATGCTGGCAATGTGGGAAAACTTTTTGATGGTAAAGTTGAAGGGCGTGACCACTTTGTGGATATAATGAAATCTTTTCTAGTTATTTACAATGAGATTCGTCATGATATTAACGCTAATTTTAGCGTTGAATATTATGATATCGATGCTATTGATTTATCAATAGCTTTTGTTGCCGCTCATCAAACTACAATGCAATTAATTGTGGCAGCTTTATTCGATATAAAAAAATTTGATTTGCTTCCATTTACCTGTTCAATTAATACGGTTTTAACAGAGGTCTCCCGTCTTCATCCGCCTGTGTTATCTGTAGGGCGGGTCTTTAATGAGGACTATGAATACCAAGGGGTATCTTTCAAAAAGGGCGATAAAGCGTTGTTTATGACTGGACTCGCAAATTTTGATCCTAATGTTTTTGAGTCTCCATTTGCTTTTATTCCTGGAAGGAATAAAAAACCATTGTCCTTTGGGGCTGGAGTGCATTTATGTATTGGGATGGGGGTTGCTATGTCTGTATCTTCTAAAATTGTACAGTTAATAGTTGACAGAAGCAAAAATTTTAACTTATCAATATCTCAACTATCTGAAGGCTTTTCAGCTTTAGGTGCTGAAGCATTTATAATTGAGGCAGGAAAGAATGTCACTGTTGAAAAATAAAAATTTTAATGTGTTGGCATCATCGTTATTTATATCTAAAACTGGCGATTATGCCTATGAAGTTGCATTTGTTTTTATTCTTTTAGAAATTACTCATAACAATTTCTGGCTGATTGGGGTAGTCTATTTTTTCAGATTTATCCCCTTCCTTTTCTTTGGGCCGCTAGGTGGTTGGCTTGCTGATAATAGAGAAATAAAAGCGAATGTTATTTATAGTGAAACCGTAAGGTTGCTATCAGCTTCAATGATCTTCATCTTTTATTACTACGATAACTTGACTGTTGGATTATTAATATTAGCCTCCATACTAACCACAATCGGCAGGAGCATATTTCAGCCGAGTTTCCAGACGGCAATTCCACGTCTATTCTATAAAAAAGAATTGACTCGTGTAAATGGAATAATGCAAGTGGTAGAGGAATCAGCATCGGTAATTGGTCCTTTGATTTGCACATTGATCATATATGTATCAGATAAAAGTTATGTTATGCTTTTTAATACTATAACCTATTTCATTTCGATAATTTTATTAAAACAATTATCATATGATAACTCAACGGCTAATGATAAGTTTTATTTTCCAAAGGTTTACAGAGATAATATCCAATACCTAAAAGAACTCTATCGCTCTAAATCAGATTTGTTCATTGCAATTTTCGGTTCAGCGGTTTGCATACTTTTTACAGGTTCTATTTTGAGGTTCATAATTCCAGCATATACTCTTGAAAACGGAGGTAATGAACTGATTACTAGTTACATTTTCTCTGCTAGCGCTTGTGGTACGATTTTAGGAGGTATTTGTTATACGAAAATTGTTTACCATCCTACCACTTATAAATTAATGTTATTCTGGTTTAGTTACGGCGTAGTAATGTTGTCTCTCCCTGCTGTCTCTTTAATCAATATTTTATTGGTCATACCACTTGCATTAATGCTTGGGTTTGTGGGGGCACTTGTTGATATAACATTGGTTTCAACTATTCAATCCAATTCCGCTCAAGATAATATAGGTAAGAGTTTTGGTACTTTTTCAACTTTGGCGAATACTGCGGAGGCAAGCTCTGGGCTTATTGCAGGTTGCTTTGCTGCATTAGGTTTGTTTTCTTCTTTTATAGCGATGGCATTGCTGATAATTATATCAAGTTTAGTCGGCCTTAAAAAAACCGTTAACCCTGAAAAGTAACATGATTTTTTTAAATCATAACAAGCAGTAAAAATCCAAGAAAATTTAACAGATTTTCGCCTATGCGTTTTTTGCTGATTAGTATGGGCTTTGTTGAATAAATCAGAGTTAGCCGACAGGATGGCTCCCTCTGCTACATCTGTTATGCGATCCTGACGCTGTCCGGCATACCCAACAACGTCATCCGGTTTAGCGCTTTGACCATCGCCATCGCTTCACCCACCTGCGCGTCACAATCCCGCAGGCTCAGATGGTCTCCCAGCAAGGTTTTGATGTGGAGCATCGCTGTTTCCGCTACCGAACGCCGGTGGTAGCCCACTTTCTTTTTCCAGACGTCATTGCTCCCACTCAGATGCTGATTCGCCACTGCGTGGTTACGCTCATGGTATTTGGCCGGCCACGCCCCTCAGGCGGCGACTGTCAGTCCATGCAGCCATGGCAGATTCATCAAGCCAGAACCGCGCTGCCTGAGAGCTTTGTTGTAGGCTGACCAGTTGGTGATTTTAAACTTTTGCTTTGCCATGGGAACCGATGCTGAAACGATTGTAACGATCAGATCCGCCAATCACCTAAAAATTCGATTTATTCAACAAAGCCCGTAAATAGAGCAGCTATTCAAATAGCCGTGTGTTATGGATAGCCGCGTTGACGGCATCGGTTAGCTTATACAGTTCGTCTGGCTCAATGATAAACGGCGGCATCAGATAAATGAGCCGACCAAACGGTCGAATCCAGACGCCGCGCTCGACAAAGAAACGCTGTAGCCGCGCCATATTGACCGGACGCAGTGTTTCCACTACGCCGATAGCGCCCAGCACACGAACGTTCGCCACCAGTGGGGAATCCGCACAGGGTTGCAGCGCTGCTCGCAACTGCCGCTCAATATGTTGTATCTGACTTTGCCAGCGATTATCCGCCAGTAAGGACAGGCTGGCATTGGCTGCTGCGCAGGCCAGCGGGTTGCCCATAAACGTAGGGCCGTGCATAAAACAGCCTGCTGCACCGTTGCTGATGGTTTCAGCCACCGTTCGGGTGGTTAGCGTAGCTGAAAGAGTCATATAGCCGCCGGTAAGCGCTTTTCCCAGACACAGAATATCCGGCGAAATTCCCGCATGCTCGCACGCAAACAGCTTGCCTGTGCGGCCAAATCCGGTAGCTATCTCATCGGCAATCAGCAAAACTCCGCATTGGTCGCACAGTTCCCGAACTCGGCGTAGGTAGGACGGATGATAAAAACGCATCCCGCCCGCACCCTGTACGATAGGTTCCAGAATCACGGCTGCGACCTCGTGAGCGTGCGCCGATAGCATCGCCTGTAATGGCGCGATATCGTCTTCTTGCCACTCGTCGGCAAAACCGCTTTCGTTGATAGCCGCACAGGGTGGCGCATCGACAAACAGGTGAGTGGGCAGATAGCCCTGATACAGGCTGTGCATCGAATTCTGCGGATCGCATACGGACATTGCCCCAAAGGTGTCACCGTGATAGCCGTGACGCAGGGTGAGAAAGCGCTGACGAGTTTCACCGCGCGCCTGCCAATATTGCAGCGCCATTTTCATCGCCACTTCGACTGCCACCGAGCCGGAGTCCGCCAGAAAAACACATTCCAGACTATCCGGCGTCATGTCCACCAGTTGGCGACACAGCGCAACCGCCGCTGGATGGGTGATCCCGCCGAACATTACATGCGACATCTGGCTGAGCTGGGTCTGTACCGCCTGATTTATCACCGGATGGTTGTAACCGTGAATCGCCGCCCACCACGACGACATCCCATCAATCAGACGACGTCCGTCATCCAGATGCAGCTCGACGCCGCTAGCTGCTATGACTGGATAGCAGGGCAGCGGTGTAGTCATCGACGTGTAGGGGTGCCAAATATGGCGCTGGTCAAAAGTAAGGTCTTCCGGGCTCATGATGATCTGTCGTAAACCAAAGTGGGTTCTATTTGGTTGACAGTATATCGGGTTAATTTACACTGGCGAAACGTTTTTAGTTTGGAGATGCCGAGATGGCTGACCGCATGTACTGGACGCTTGAGCAAGCGCAAGACTTATTTAATAAACCTTTTCTGGAACTGATGTTTGAAGCGCAGCAGATCCACCGTCAGCATTTTGATCCCCGTCAGGTGCAGGTGAGCACGTTACTGTCGATAAAAACCGGCGCCTGTCCTGAAGACTGTAAATATTGTCCGCAGAGCTCCCGCTACCGCACCGGAATTGATACCGAACGCTTGATGCAGGTCGAACAAGTGCTGGAATCGGCTCGTCAGGCGAAAGCCGCTGGGTCGACGCGCTTTTGTATGGGCGCAGCGTGGAAAAACCCGCACGAGCGTGACATGCCGTATCTGGAACAGATGGTGCAAGGCGTCAAAGCGATGGGGATGGAAACCTGTATGACGCTTGGAACGCTGCACCACGATCAGGCTGAGCGTCTGGCCTCAGCCGGGCTGGATTTCTATAACCACAACCTCGACACCTCACCGGAGTTTTACGGCAGCATCATTACCACCCGCACCTATCAGGAGCGTTTGGATACGCTGGATAAAGTACGCGGCGCGGGCATTAAAGTCTGTTCTGGCGGCATCGTTGGATTGGGGGAAACCGTGCGTGACCGCGCGGGGCTGCTGGTGCAACTGGCTAACTTGCCAACGCCGCCGGAAAGCGTACCGATCAACATGCTGGTAAAAGTGAAAGGGACACCATTGGCAGATAATGAGGACGTCGATCCGTTTGACTTTATTCGTACTATTGCCGTGGCGCGAATCATGATGCCTGCCTCTTATGTACGCCTGTCCGCCGGACGCGAGCAGATGAGTGAGCAAACGCAGGCGATGTGCTTTATGGCTGGTGCGAACTCCATTTTCTACGGTTGCAAACTCTTAACGACGCCAAACCCGAAAGAAGATAAAGATCTGGCGTTGTTCCTCAAGTTGGGCCTGAATCCACAGCAAACAGGGACCGAATTTGGGGACAACCAACAGCAGCAGCGGTTGGCAGAACAACTGATTAATGCTGATAGCGAGCAATTTTATAATGCTGCGGTATAGCACCCTGTACGCAAACCGCTGGATGAGGCGTGCGCAATCATGAGCTGGCAGCAACGTATTGAGGCCGCGTTGGTACAGCGTCAGCGTGATGATGCTTACCGTGTGAGGCTGGCTAACCAGGGGGGGAGCGGACGCTGGCTGATGCAGGGCGATCGTTGCTACTTGAATTTTTCCAGCAACGATTATTTGGGGCTGAGCCATCACCCAGAGATTGTGCGTGCCTGGCAGCATGGCGCAGAGCAATACGGTATAGGCAGCGGGGGGTCTGGGCATGTGACGGGATATACCCATGCTCATGCCTCGCTGGAAAGCCAGCTTGCCGATTGGCTGGGTTACCCGCGTGCGTTGCTGTTTATTTCCGGCTATGCCGCAAATCAGGCCGCAGTGGCTGCGCTGGCACAGGCGGAAGATCGGATCTTTGCCGATAAACTCAGCCATGCTTCGCTACTGGAAGCTGCCGCACAGTCACCGGCGGCGCTGCGGCGCTTTAAACACAATCAGGCGGATAGTCTGCAAGCACTGCTGGAGAAACCGACGGATGGCCAGACGCTAGTGGTGACCGAAGGCATTTTCAGCATGGATGGAGATACTGCACCGTTGTCTGCGTTGCAGGCACAGTGCAGGGCGCACGATGCCTGGTTGATGGTGGACGATGCGCATGGGATTGGCGTGCTGGGCGATAAAGGGCGTGGGAGTTGCTGGCAGCAGGGCATCAAGCCGGAATTGCTGATTGTCACGTTCGGCAAGGCGTTTGGCGTCAGTGGCGCGGCAGTGCTATGCGCCGAACCGCTGGCCGAATACTTCCTGCAATTCGCCCGTCATTTAATTTACAGCACCTCAATGCCTGCGGCACAGGCCTGTGCGTTGAGCACCGCAGTTAACTGTGTTCGGCAGGGCGACGCGCGGCGTGATGCGCTACGACGTAACATCGCGCTGTTTCGCGCGGGCATTGCGAATTCGACTTATCAACTGATGAGTTCGCAGAGCGCGATTCAGCCGTTGATTGTTGGTGAGAACGTGCGAGCGCTGGCGTTGATGAACCATCTGCGTGAGCAGGGCGTATGGGTTAGTGCGATGCGGCCACCGACGGTGCCGCCTGGCAGCGCGCGTCTACGGATCACGCTGACGGCGGAACACCAACCGGAAGATATCAATCGCTTGCTCACGGTATTGCACCATGCTGACAGAAAACTATAACAAGCAGGCGATTGCGCTGGCGTTTGGGCGTGCAGCAGGGTGCTACGATCGCTTTGCTGAATTGCAACGTACTAGCGGAGAACGTCTGTTGACGCTGATGCCTGCGCATAGTGGTTTACAGGTGTTGGATGCGGGCTGTGGAACCGGACACTTTAGTCGTTACTGGCGTCAGACCGGAAAAAACGTAACGGCGCTGGATTTGTCGGCAGAAATGCTGGCATATGCCCGTGAGCAGCACGTCGCAGCTCGTTATCTGGAAGGGGATATTGAAAATCTGCCGCTGACTGATCGCAGTGTTGACATCAGCTACAGCAATCTGGCGGTGCAGTGGTGTGATTCACTGCCACGCGCGCTGGCAGAACTGTATCGGGTCACCCGGCCGGGGGGCGTTATTGCGTTTGCGACGCTGGCAGATGGGTCCTTAAGCGAACTGTCGCAAGCGTGGCAACGACTGGACGGTACGCAGCGGACGAATCGCTTTCTTCCGCTTTCTACTATCGACGCTGCCTGCCAGCCTTATCGTCATCATCTGGTACAGGAACGTGAAGTCTGCCTTTTTCCCGATGTATTGACGCTGATGAAATCGTTGAAGGGGATTGGCGCGACGTGGCTACATGAAGGGCGTACGCCGGGGCTATTGAGTCGGGCGCGTCTGGTGGCACTGTCTGACTGTTATCCGCAAGAGCAGGGCGGCTACCCGCTCAGCTACCAACTGGTTTATGGAGTGATTTATCGTGATTGAACGCTGGTTTGTGACGGGCACGGATACCGACGTTGGGAAAACGGTTGCGAGTACGGCGCTACTTCAGGCTGCGAATCAGGTGGGACACCGCACCGCAGGTTATAAGCCCGTAGCGTCCGGCTGTGAGATGACGACAGATGGGATTCGCAACAGCGATGCCCTGGCGCTTCAGGCTAATAGCAGCGTCCATCTGGATTATCAGATGGTCAACCCAGTGGCATTTATGGAACCGACCTCACCGCATATTATCAGCGCGGTGGAGCAGCGGCCTATCTATCTTTCTACCCTGTCCGCAGGGCTGCGTGCAGTAGAAACCCAGGCAGATTGGCTGCTGGTCGAAGGCGCAGGCGGGTGGTTTACGCCGCTGTCGGAGCAGGATACGTTTGCCGACTGGGTGGTACAGGAACAGCTCCCCGTGATTTTGGTGGTTGGCGTCAAGCTTGGGTGCATCAACCACGCGATGCTCACCGCTCATGCGATCCAGCACGCTGGCCTGCGTCTTGGCGGCTGGATCGCTAATGATGTCATTCCGCCCGGAAAATGGCATCAGCCGTATCTACAAACGCTGCAACAGCGCTTGCTCGCGCCGATGCTGGGTGAAATTCCTTATTTATCGGATCTTCAGCAGCATAATCTGGGGCAGTATATTGATATTGGGTTATTAGCGGAGTAATTGACGTCATTAAGGCTTTTCAAGTTAGTGGCTAAGTAACTAAAAACCAAGATAGTCGTACTGTCTATTGACCCTCATAAAATGGTAATTGGTCTACAAGAGTACGGCTGTCAGCATTATTGGCGATGAGGCTTTTTGGTAAGCCATCGCTTGCGTTTATTCATCGCACGATTTTGTTGTTTTTTACCTGCATCTCTTTCATGAGAATAAAGCTTACATTTTTATCAAAATTAATAGATAAAACCTTCTTGAATTTTCCTCTGAATCCCCGTCGTGGCTGCATTATGGCATTTTGGTTCTCTGATGTTTTTAGTTTTTTTCCGTCTAATACTTATGCGATAAATCACAGAAAGAGTGTGAAGAAAATCCATATCAGGGGGAATCACGAATGAAGTGGGTATTTCTCTAACTCAGTGCTGATGCGGGGTTGT
Source organism: Pectobacterium betavasculorum (assembly GCF_000749845.1). Classification (GTDB taxonomy): domain Bacteria; phylum Pseudomonadota; class Gammaproteobacteria; order Enterobacterales; family Enterobacteriaceae; genus Pectobacterium; species Pectobacterium betavasculorum. The sequence goes on from NZ_JQHM01000001.1 coordinate 504,408, forward strand.
GGGAGTTATCCACCATTTCTGTGGATAACTATGTGTATTATGGATAGACAACGTGTTCTAACCGAGAGCTGGCGCGGGTTGTCGCTGGGTTGGCGCTATTCTCCACGGTTTTTCTAATCTATTTGTTATCATATGCTTAAGTAAAATCAAGCGCCTTGAAGATCAATGCTGCGTCGTTGCATAAATTAACGTCACTGGCCATCCTTGTATGTTATATTTTTATCAAAGTTGGGGATAATTCATGATGATTTTATCTGGTAGATTGAATATGAATGTGCTAGCAAATTCATTTGTCGATTAATCATCCAATCCAGCGATAATTTTCTTGATGCTGTTTTTATATCCAGTATTATGATGGTGGCAAATTTCGCTATTGGCACCCAGAATAAAGCATCGTGTATCACACGCAGCTAGTGTTGCTGTTGTGCTTCTGACGACATCAGCCGTGCCTGATATCGCCAGTCTATGTCTTTGTACCTGCCTCTGTGCGTCCACCCACGAACATCGTATTTAGCGATGAGCAATAACGATAAGTAGCGTGCTTAACGATGAGTAAAGTATTTACACTGAATTCCGACTTTAAACCGGCAGGCGACCAGCCTGAGGCCATTCGTCGCCTGAAGGAAGGTCTGGAAGACGGGTTGGCGCACCAAACGCTGCTCGGGGTAACAGGCTCAGGTAAGACGTTCACGATAGCTAACGTGATTGCCGATCTCAATCGGCCGACGATGATGCTGGCGCCGAATAAAACGTTGGCAGCCCAGTTGTACGGCGAAATGAAAGAATTCTTCCCCGATAATGCCGTCGAATACTTCGTCTCGTACTACGACTATTATCAGCCGGAGGCCTACGTCCCGAGCTCGGACACCTTTATCGAGAAAGATGCGTCGGTTAACGAACATATCGAACAAATGCGACTTTCCGCGACAAAAGCGCTGCTGGAGCGACGTGATGTGATCGTCGTGGCTTCGGTCTCCGCGATCTACGGTCTGGGCGATCCCGACCTCTATCTGAAAATGATGCTGCATCTGACGCAGGGGATGCTGATCGACCAGCGCGCCATTTTGCGGCGTCTGGCTGAATTGCAATATGCTCGTAACGATCAGGCATTTCAGCGCGGCACATTCCGCGTACGCGGTGAGGTGATCGATATCTTCCCTGCGGAATCTGACGAAATCGCGCTGCGTGTTGAATTGTTCGATGAAGAAGTGGAGCGGCTGTCGCTGTTTGACCCGCTCACGGGTCATGTTCTCCAAACGGTGCCGCGCTATACCATCTACCCGAAAACGCACTACGTCACGCCGCGTGAGCGTATTTTGCAGGCAATGGAAGATATCAAGGTTGAACTGGCCGATCGCAAGAAAGTTCTACTGGCGAACGATAAATTGGTGGAAGAACAGCGCCTAAGCCAGCGCACGCAGTTTGATTTGGAGATGATGAACGAACTGGGTTACTGCTCCGGCATCGAAAACTACTCACGCTATCTTTCTGGTCGTGGCCCCGGTGAGCCGCCCCCAACGCTGTTTGACTACCTACCGGCCGACGGGCTGTTGGTTATTGATGAATCTCACGTCACTGTGCCCCAGATTGGCGGTATGTATCGCGGTGACCGTGCGCGCAAAGAAACGCTGGTCGAATACGGTTTCCGGCTGCCTTCAGCGCTGGATAACCGGCCGATGAAGTTTGAAGAATTTGAAGCGCTGGCTCCTCAGACGATCTATGTGTCTGCGACGCCGGGTAACTATGAACTGGAAAAATCGGGTGGTGACGTTATCGATCAGGTGGTTCGCCCCACCGGTTTGCTCGATCCAATCATTGAAGTACGGCCCGTTGCTACACAGGTGGACGACCTGCTCTCCGAGATTCGCCTGCGTGCGGCAATTAACGAACGAGTTCTGGTGACGACGCTGACCAAGCGGATGGCGGAGGATCTAACGGAATATCTGGAAGAGCACGGCGAGCGGGTACGTTATCTACACTCGGACATTGATACCGTCGAGCGTGTGGAAATCATTCGTGATTTGCGCCTTGGTGAATTCGACGTGCTGGTGGGCATCAACCTGTTACGTGAAGGGCTTGATATGCCAGAAGTGTCGCTGGTGGCGATTCTGGATGCCGATAAAGAGGGCTTCTTGCGCTCCGAACGTTCCCTAATCCAGACGATTGGTCGCGCTGCCCGTAACCTGCGTGGTAAAGCCATTCTTTACGGCGACAGAATTACGGCGTCGATGGCGAAAGCGATTGGCGAAACGGAGCGTCGCCGTGAGAAGCAGGAAGCCTACAACACCGAGCACGGCATTGTGCCGCAGGGGATCAATAAGAAGATTTCCGATATTCTGCAACTGGGGCAGTCTACGAATAAAGGCAAAGGGCGAGGCAGCCGTAAAGCAGCCGAACCGGTAGCACGTTATGAACTGATGACGCCTAAAGCGCTGGAACTGAAAATTCGCGAGTTGGAAAGCAAGATGTTGACGCATGCGCAGAATCTTGAATTTGAAGAGGCTGCTGCCCTGCGCGATGAAGTTCAGGCATTGCGCGCACAATTTATTGCTGCATCCTAGCGATGCACGCGCTCACTGAGGATTAATGATGGATCATACTTTACCTGGTGTAGAAGTGCTGTTTGTGGCGGGTTTTGGACCGATCGTGAAATCACGTTCTCCCAGCCATGCGCTGTATGTCGATACGCTGAAGCTGCCGCTGAAACCTGTTGCGGAAGGGAATGACTATCTGGTGACCGATGTGATGGATGGCGTGAAGCATTTCGCCCTGTGGCCGCTGTCACAGGCTAGCGAATCCTGTTTCGGACAGGGGAGTTGGCCGGCGGATCTTCCTGAGCCGCAAAGCTGGCTGGAGTTCGAAGTAACTGATATGACGGAAGCGACCATAACGCTAAAAGAGCAAGGTTATGCACTGCTGGTAGAAAACCGTCTTGAGCCTTGGGGGCAGCAGGTAACGCGTTTCCTGAGCCCCGAAGGTATTCTTATTGGAGTGACTTATACGCCGTGGCTACGGGATTGAGAGCCGAGCAACTGTAGCGCTTGTTCGATGGCCTGGCACAGTAACTCACGGTCGTGATGATGGGTCACATCCTCCGCTGCCAGTGCCTGCTGAACTATCAGGCGGTTATCGATCTGGCTGACATCGACTTTCGGACCGACGATCGCCGCATCAATAACCGCTTTCCCCACTTTGCGCTCAATCCAGGCCAGTTTCTCCGCCAGCGTCAGACGGGCGGCGGGATTGCTTTGTTCATTACCCAAATTGCCGATATAAACCATAGGTGCTGGGGTGCGGCGGAGCGCCTGTGTCAGATCATCCAGCAGTAGCAGCGGCATCAGGCTGGTCAGAAAACTGCCGGGACCAATCAAAATTAGATCGGCTTGAGCGATGGCATCGATGGCCTCACGCGTTGCCGGTACGCTTGGATACAGCATCAAATCTTGTGGCAAGGCCGCTAATTGATCGATCTCGACTTCACCATAAACGGGATTACCCTGCTCATCAATTGCCATCAAATCGACGGGATGCTCGGACATCGGAATTAAAAAGGCGTCCACCTTGAGCAGATTACGAATCAGGTTGATGGCTTCCAGCGGACGTACGCTCAGGTGATCGAGCGCTTTTAGCATCAGGTTACCTAAATTGTGCCCAGCAAGTTCGCCGTTACCGTTAAAACGGTACTCAAACATCGCGGACGCCACGCTGGGTGTCGTGATCAGTTGGTTCAGACAGTTGCGGGTATCGCCCCAGGCAATACCGCCTTCAGAACGACGGATGCGGCCAGTAGACCCGCCGTTATCCGTGGTCGTGACAATGCCGGTTAGCCGTGACCCCAGGGAAGAGAGCGAAGACATGACACGACCTAAACCGTGCCCGCCTCCTAACGCGACAACCCTGTCGAGGTCGGCCAACGTGCGATTACGCATAGAGAACCTTATGAATGAGCCAGAGAATAGGAATAGCGTGTATACCCGTCATACTTCACGTTGGCTGCGTTCAAATACTCGGCCCGTCGTGAGACTCGCCCTGAAGAGCCGCTGCAAGCAGCGTTCAAATCTGCTCCCGGAAAATTTCTCATCCGAATCAATTGCTTGAGTAATTTCATCGGGGTTCTTTCCCTTGCCGCCTGCCTGAAACTCGAATTATTTAGGGTATAACAATCGCCGCTAAGGTAGCTGATTTCACCTTAAAAGGCGAAAAATCCTCACACTGGCATGACCTGAGACAATTTCTGGCGCGCATTTTCCCGTATGCTGTGCAACAGTAAGATATTGAAAATACGCTATATATTATCTTATATATCGATTTTGAGAGTGGTTAGCCGGGCTTTTTCGCAGTAAACTGCTCCATGAAATCACGGTTCTTTATTGGCTACCTGCCGCTGTCTGCCGGATAACCGATGGGAATCAAACTCCTAGCCTTGGTGCCTAAGTGATGCGCGTAGTGCGCGTGATACGGTGCCCTGGCCGTGGCCTTCGCGGTCACCAGGGTGCGAGGTAGAAATGCCTGCATCTCCCGTATTTGGAAAGGTGTTTATGGTGAGTCAACTGACTGATGCGTTTGCGCGCAAGTTCTACTATTTGCGTCTGTCTATCACAGACGTCTGCAATTTTCGCTGTACCTATTGTTTGCCGGATGGTTATCAAGCCAATGGCACCAATCCACATCGCTTTTTATCACTCGATGAGATTCGTCGCGTCAGCCGCGCCTTTGCTGAGTTGGGAACGGAAAAAGTCCGCCTCACCGGTGGCGAACCGTCTCTGCGCCGCGACTTCGTCGATATCATAGCTGCCATTCGAGAAAACCCAGCCATTCGTACGCTAGCGGTTACCACCAACGGTTACCGTCTGGTTCGTGACGTGGCTCAATGGCGTGATGCCGGACTAACGGCACTCAATGTTAGCGTCGACAGCCTTGATGCCCGCCAGTTTCATGCGATTACCGGGCAGGATAAATTCCGCCAGGTGATGGATGGCATCGATGCGGCATTTGACTGTGGTTTTGCCAAGGTTAAGGTCAACACTGTGCTGATGCGTGATGTGAATGCGGGCAGCCTGCAAACCTTTCTCGACTGGATTCAACACCGCCCGATTCAACTGCGCTTTATTGAACTGATGGAAACGGGAGAGGGGGGCGATCTGTTCCGCCGTCACCATGTTTCCGGCGAGGTAATTCGCCAGCAGTTATTGCAGCAAGGGTGGCAACAGCAGCAACGTGCACGCAGCGACGGTCCCGCTCAGGTGTTCTCCCATCCAGACTATAAGGGCGAAATCGGGCTGATCATGCCGTATGAGAAAGATTTTTGCCTGAGCTGTAACCGCCTTCGTGTGTCTGCTATTGGTAACCTGCATCTGTGTCTCTTTGGCGAGCAGGGCATTCCGCTACGTGATTTGCTGGCCGACGATCGTCATCTCAATGATTTGAAAATGCGTATCTCGGGTGGATTGTCGACGAAGAAGCAAACCCACTTCCTGCATGAAGGCAACAGCGGCATAACGCAAAATCTGTCATTTATCGGCGGTTAATCCGCGATATCACTGATTCTTAAAGGAGCCTGACATGAGCAAAGTCAGCAGCGAATTCGTTTCTCTCAATCTGGCAGTACTGACCGTTTCCGAACGCCGAACGCCGGAAGACGATACCTCCGGCGACTATCTGCGCGAAGCGGCGCAGTCCGCAGGGCACCGTATTGTCGACAGCGCTATCGTGAAAGAAAATTTGTATCAGATTCGCGCACAGATCTCGGCGTGGATTGCCAGCGATGAAGTACAGGGTATTTTGATTAACGGTGGCACGGGCTTTACGGCAGGAGATGTGGTGCCGGAAGCTATTGGCGTTTTGTTCGATCGAGAAATTGAAGGTTTCGGTGAGCTGTTTCGCATGGTGTCGTATGAAGATATTGGCACCGCGACGCTGCAATCCCGCGCGCTTGCCGGCCTGGCTAATCAGACGGTGATTTTCGCCATGCCGGGGTCGACTCGCGCCTGTCGAACGGCGTGGGAACGTATCATTCAGGAACAACTGGATGCGCGTCAGAAACCGTGCAATTTTTACCCGCACTTAAAAAAATCCTCTTAACGATAAGCCTTACACACTATGCCATCATCTAAGCCACAATTGACCCATATAAACGCCGCTGGCGAAGCCGCAATGGTGGATGTTTCCGCCAAAGTGGAAACCGTGCGTGAAGCTCGTGCGGAAGCCTTCGTTGAAATGGCACCGCAGACACTGGCGATGATTATTGCCGGTAGCCACCACAAAGGCGATGTGTTCGCCACCGCGCGTATCGCAGGGATCCAAGCTGCAAAGCGCACTTGGGATCTGATCCCGCTCTGCCATCCGCTGCTGCTAAGCAAAGTCGCTGTCGAGCTGGAAGCACAGCCGGAGCACAATCGGGTTCGTATCGAGTCCGTGTGTCGCCTGACGGGGAAAACCGGCGTCGAGATGGAAGCGCTGACCGCTGCCTCTGTTGCCGCGCTGACCATCTATGACATGTGCAAGGCCGTGCAGAAAGATATGGTGATTGGGCCGGTACGCCTGTTGGCGAAGAGTGGCGGAAAATCAGGTGATTTTACGGCGGAGAAGTCATGATTAAGATTCTGTTTTTTGCACAGGTGCGTGAACTGATCGAAACAGACAGCCTGTCGTTGCCTGCTGATTATGCGACCGTGGAGGATGTTCGACAGGCGCTGTGCCTGCGCGGCGCACGCTGGGAATTAGCGTTGGAGCCCGGCAAGCTGTTGGCGGCGGTAAATCAGTCGCTGGTTGAGCTGTCGCATCCGTTACAGGACGGCGATGAAGTCGCCTTTTTCCCACCGGTAACAGGAGGTTGATCGTGGCAGAAACGCGTATTCAGGTCGGCGAAGAGAACTTCAACGTAGGTGATGAGTATCAGTGGCTGGCGCAGTGTGATGAAGATGGCGCAGTCGTGACGTTCACAGGAAAGGTACGTAATAACAATTTGGCGAAAGACGTCAGCGCACTCACGTTGGAACATTATCCCGGCATGACGGAAAAAGCACTGGCAGAGATTGTCGAACTGGCACGTGAACGCTGGGAACTGCCGCGTGTGAGCGTGATTCATCGGGTAGGCGCGCTCTATCCGGGCGATGAAATTGTGTTTGTCGGCGTCAGTGCCGCTCATCGCAGCGCCGCGTTTGATGCAGCCCAATTCATCATGGATTACCTGAAAACCCGCGCGCCATTCTGGAAGCGGGAAGCTACGCCGGAAGGTGAGCATTGGGTGGAGTCACGCGACAGCGATAAACAGGCTGCGCAGCGCTGGTAGTAGATTTCTGTGTTAGGATAAAAGGATGGCGGGGAGAGAATATTCAGTCTCGATCCCCCAATCAGGCGGTTCGCGCCGCGTTAATCAGATAACTTTATCCAAAGGTAAGATCATGGACAGATATCCACGCTCGGGTTCAATCGTTGAGCGCTCGCAGTCTGGTCTCCAGGCCTATATGGCACAAGTTTATGGCTGGATGACCTGCGGCCTGCTTCTGACGGCATTCGTCTCCTGGTACGCGGCGAATACGCCTGCCGTACTGAATTTTGTTTTCTCCAGCCAGATCACTTTCTTCGGACTGATCATTGCCCAACTGGGGCTGGTATTTGTCATTTCCGGCATGGTTCAGCGCCTGAGCGGAGCGGTCGCTACGTCGCTGTTTATGCTCTATTCGGCGCTGACGGGGCTGACGCTCTCCAGCATTTTCATCATGTATTCCGGTGAGTCCATCGCTAGCACCTTTGTCATTACGGCGGGGATGTTTGGCGCGATGAGCCTATATGGCTACACCACGAAGCGTGATTTAAGCGGCTTTGGCAGCATGTTGTTTATGGCGTTGATCGGAATTGTTCTGGCTTCGCTGGTGAACCTGTGGCTGAAAAGCGAAGCGCTGATGTGGGCCGTAACCTATATCGGTGTGGTGGTGTTTGTCGGTCTCACCGCGTATGACACCCAGAAGCTGAAAAACATCGGCGAGCAGTTGTCTGTTGATGACAAAGATAGCTTCCGCAAATACTCCATCGTTGGCGCGTTGACGCTGTACCTCGACTTTATCAACCTGTTCCTGATGCTGCTGCGTATTTTCGGTAATCGTCGTTAAGGACAAGGCTGGTGTTCATGGTGATTTATAGTTGATCGACTTCACAAAAACACATGTCTCCAGCCGATGTTCCCCCGCTTTACCTCCCTGTATCCGCTATAACGCCTTAAGTTTGTTAAGGAAGCGAAAATAAATCATTGCTATTGTAATTAATTTCATTGAATGATAATAATTGTTATTACTAATTACATTTTAATTGGTACTGACATTGCGATCCGGCAGCATTGACGTCGTTCATTAAGGGAAACCCCGTCGTTCAATACCTGACTGGTGACAACCGCCAAGGTGTTTCGCGTGAGGCGAAGCATTTTGGCATTTTTTTGTCCGTGTTGTCGCGTCTGTTTCCGATAAGACCCACACAACGTGTGATGATTTTATTTACAATTGAATACATAACCAAAGGGGAAGGACAGTGAACCAGATGCGCACTGTATTCGCATTGATGCCATGCGTGCTAATTGCTCCGGCGTATGCACAGGATGACACGACCAAAAAGGGTGATTCGAGCGGTGATGAGATGGTGATTACCGCCTCTCGCTCGAATATCCAGTAGCAGAAAGCGCCGCAGGTGGTCACGGTAATTACCAAAGAGCAAATCGAGCAGCAGATGCAGGTCACCTCCGACTCATCGCAAATTCTGAGCAATCTGCTTCCTTCATTCTCCCCCAGCCGCCAGAAAATGAGCGGCAGTGGTGAAACCTTCCGTGGTCGCGCAGCGCTGGTGATGATCGACGGCATTCCTCAATCCAACCCACTGCGCCCCACCGGACGTGAGATGCATACGGTCGACTACTCGATGGTCGAGCGTATTGAAGTGATTCACGGTGCCAACGCCACCAATGGCATGGGCGCGACAGGTGGGGTGATTAACATCATTACCCGTCGCCCGGAAAATGGTTCGTTTAATCAGCATGTCAGTGTGCAGACCACGATCCCGACTGAAAAGATTCGCGGTGAAACCGCCAGCTATAAAACCACCTATCGGGTGGACGGACGTGAAGACTATCTCGATTATCTGTTCGCGATTGGCTATGAGAATCAGGGATTGTATCTGGATGGCAACAATCGTCCCGTCGGCGTGGATAACACGCAGGGCGATACGATGGACTCCCGCGCCTATGACATCATGGCGAAAGTCGGCTACTGGCTGGACGATTATCAGCGAATCCAACTGAGCGTAAATCGCTACCACATTAAAAACGAAAATAACTACCTGAGCGTGGACGGTATTCGCGATCAGGGTATCCCGACTACCTCAGTACGCGGTACGCCGCCGGGCGAAGCGCCGAATAACAGCATATGGACGACGGGCTTAACCTACGAACACCACGATCTGGCGGGGATGAAGCTGTCTGCGCTGGTGTTTAATCAACGCTATGAGGCGCTGTTTGGCGCAACGATTTCAAGCACTTTCCAGGATCCGGCGATTGCTCCGATTGATACGCTCTACGATCAGTCCCGATCCGTCGCCAATAAGTACGGCACCAAGCTGGCGCTGACCAAAGATGATTTGCTGGATGATACGCTGAAAGTTACGGTGGGTTTCGATACCTTATACGATAAGGGGAAACAGGATCTCTACCTGACCAAGCGTACCTATGTGCCGGAGATGGAATACACCAACTATTCGCCGTTTATGCAGCTTGAGTATCAACTGCTGGATAACGTTACGCTGCACGCGGGTGTACGCCATGAAATCGCTAAGCTCCAGGTCGGTGACTATCAAACGCTGGCATCCAATGGGGGTTATACGGTACAAGGCGGTAGCCCAAAATTTAATGAGACGCTGTATAACGCCGGTATTGTTTATGCGGCGACGGATTCCCTGAGCCTGTTTGCTAACTACTCGGAAGGGTTTGGTATGCCGGATGTGGGGCGTGCGCTACGTTCCATCAAACGTTCGGGTGTTAGCCTGAAAAATTTCGACGGCTTTAAGCCGATTGTGACGGATAACGTAGAGACGGGATTCAGATTTAAACGTGATAAGTTTGACTTTGAAGCCAGCTACTATGAGTCCAGGTCAAAGCTGGGTGAGCGTGTTAGAGAGAGCGGTGGCGTATTTTTGTCCGATCGTCAACGTACCCAGATCCGAGGGGTAGAGGTGACTACAGGCTACCAGATTAATGACCAGCATAAAATCAGTGCCTCTTACGCCCACAGTGAAGGTAAATATGACAGCGACGGCGACGGTAAGGTGGATAAAAAATTCAACGGCCTGACTATCGCACCAGATCGTCTCATCACCAGTTGGTCGGCAAACTGGAACGACCAATGGAGCTCATTTGTACAGGCGAATTACGCTTTCAGCCGCAGCTTTGACGATGCAGGTATGGCATTTGACGGCTACCTGCTGATGGATGCCGCTGTGGGTTACAAGCTGCCATATGGTCGCCTCAATGTCGCGGTGGCTAACCTGCTGAATAAGCAGTACATCACCTACTATTCGCAGGCTGCCCTTGTTAACGACACGCGCTATTTCTCCGGGCGTGGCCGCACGGTGACGCTGGGTTATTCGATTGATTTCTAAGTTTACTTTGTTTAACCATGTCTACGTTTAGCGATGTCCAAAAATCAGCAACACGGCCGCGTTTTTCGCTTGCCGTGTTGTTGTCTTTTCTGCTGGTAACGTTGGCGCAGGCGGCAGAACCGTCGCGTCAGGTTCGGCATGCGTTGGGTGTGACCACCGTGACAGGGACGCCGCTACGTGTCGTAACGCTGTTTCAGGGCGCGACCGACTCTGCCGTGGCGCTGGGAATCAAACCGATTGGCGTGGTGGAGTCGTGGACGGAGAAGCCGATTTACCGCTATCTTCGCCCCGCCTTGCAGGGCGTGACGCTGGTCGGGCTGGAAACGCAGCCCAGCCTGGAAACTATTGCGCTACTCAAGCCCGATCTCATCGTGGCCTCCACTTTTCGGCATGAGAAAATCTACGGTCTGCTGTCGCAGATCGCGCCAACCATCGCATTGGACAGGGTGTCTGAATTCAAGGAAACGGTACAGATGATGGGCGTAGCGCTGAACAAGGAAGATAAGGCGCACGAGATTTTATCCCACTGGGATCGACGCGTGAATTCGCTGCGTGACAGGCTAAAGGCGCAATTTGGCGATCGCTGGCCGCTCAGCGTTTCCATTCTCGAATTCCGTGAGGATCACATGCGTACTTATCTGCCCGCCAGCTTTGCCGGGTCGGTGCTGTCGGAAATCGGCTTTGTCTGGTCGCGGCCGGAAAGCGACACGGCAGGTGTAATGCAAAAGCTTACGAGCAAAGAGAGTATTCCCGTGGTGGATGCCGATCTGTTCTTTGTGCTGCTGCGTTCAGACAAACCTGCGGTGGCGCAGAATTATCGAGATTGGCAAGCTCACCCGCTCTGGCAGCGGCTGCACGCGCCCCAGCAGAAACAGGTTTATCCGGTGGATAACGTGGCCTGGAGCCTGTCTGGCGGTATTTTGGGCGCGAATAACATGCTGGACGATATCGAACGGCAGTTCGCTGGCAAGGCTGAGCCTGCGAGCAAAAAAGGCGATGTCCTAGAGGAGAGTCAGACGCGATGAGACAGTGCATCGTGATGGCAGCGGGTATCACACTGCTGCTGTTGAGTATCGTCGCCAGTCTGATGCTGGGGCAAACCACGATTTCATTTGGTGCCGTGTTCAGGGCGCTATTCTATTACGATCCGCAGCAGATCGATCACATTCTGGTGTTGACGACCCGCCTGTCGCGGACGGTGATTGCCCTCGTTGTTGGTGCCAGCCTCGCCGTTGCCGGGGCGCTAATGCAGGCGTTGACGCGTAACCCACTAGCCTCGCCGGGAATATTTGGGATTAATGCCGGAGCCATGTTTGCCGTCGTGCTGCTGTCTTCGCTGTTGACCTTTTCCTCGCAGGTTGCGTTGGCGTGGACGGCCTATCTGGGTGCCGCCGTTTCGGGCGTCATGGTGTACGTGCTGGGAACGCTGGGCAACGCTCGTTCCAGCCACTTACGTATCGTGCTGGCCGGTGCCGCGATCAGCGCGCTGTTTATTTCGTTTACGCAGGCGCTGCTGGTGATCAATCAGGATGGGCTGGACAGCATGCTGTTCTGGCTGGCCGGTTCGGTATCCGGGCGCAACCTGTCGATGCTGTTACCGCTGCTGCCGTACTTTGTTATTGCGCTCTTCCTCGCACTGCTGCTGGCGCGTCACTTGAATATTCTGGTGGCGGGTGACGAGATCGCCAAAGGGCTGGGGCAGCGAACCGCACTGGTGCGTGCGCTGTCCGGGCTGTGCGTGATCGGGCTGGCGGGGGGAGCGGTGGCGATAGCTGGAAATATCGGTTTCGTCGGGCTGATTGTGCCGCATATTGTGCGACGCGTGTTGTCTGCCGATCACCGCTGGCTGTTGCCCGGCTGTGCAATTTTCGGCGCCACGCTGCTGCTGCTGGCCGATGTTACCGCCCGTTTGCTGATTGTGCCGCAGGAAGTGCCGGTCGGGGCAATGACCGCGCTATTAGGAGCGCCATTCTTCATTTATCTGGCGAGAAGGGGACTGCGACATGGGTAAGGTGTGTACCGTGCGCGTAGGGAGCGTTTCGCGCCAGATTGATTTACGTACGTCTGTGGTGGCGCTCTTGCTCCTGCTGGCGCTATCGGCTGTCGTATTCCTTTCGCTGTCGCTGGGGCAGGTTGTGCTGTCGCCCGCGCAGGTGATGTCGGCGCTGCTGGGAAAGGCAGACAGCGGCGTGCACTTTATCGTCAACGACCTGCGTTTACCGCGCGCGCTGCTGGCGCTGTTGGTTGGCGGCGCGCTGGCGATATCCGGCCTGATTCTGCAAAGCATTGTACGCAATCCGCTGGCCTCGCCGGATATTCTGGGGATTACCAGCGGTGCATCGGCGGCGGCGGTATTCTTTCTCTCGTTTCTGGCGACCACGATAAGCCAGCGTTGGCTGCCATTGGCGGCAATGGGTGGGGCGTGGGTTACGGCGGTCGCCATTTATCTGTTGGCCTGGAAACAAGGCGCATCGCCGCTGCGCTTGGTGCTGGTCGGCGTGGGTCTGTCTGCCATTATGGGCGCGGCGGTTACGATGATGCTGGTGTTTAGCCCGATCGGCACGACATTGACGGCCTATGTGTGGCTGACGGGCAGCATTTACGGCGCGCAGTGGCAGCACGTGTCGGCGCTAGCGGGTTGGTTGTTGCTCGGTGCACCGTTTTTGGTGGGGCTGGCGCGGCATGTCAACGTACATGAGCTGGATGACGCGCTGGCCTGTGGTGTCGGTCAATCTGTTGGACGTATCCGACTTGCACTGTTGACGCTGAGCGTCGCACTGGCAGGCGCGGCAATTGCCTACGCCGGTGCGATGGCGTTTGTCGGCCTGCTTGCACCGCATATTGCGAAAAAGCTGGCGAGTCGTTCATTTCCCGGACTGGCGCTGGTGTCGGCGTTGACGGGCGGTTTACTGGTGATGGTAGCCGATTTAATGGGTCGTACGGCGTTCCTGCCGCTGGATTTACCTGCTGGCATTTTTATCTCTGTGCTCGGAACGCCCTTTTTTATCTATTTATTGCTTCGGCAACGCTATTGAGATCGCAAGGTTATGCTGTCAAAAAATGTGCCTCCAACAAGTAGCGATTCCCGCGAGGCGATTGCCAGCCGGTCGCTGACGCTAAGTTATGATAAGCAGATCGTCATTGACGCGCTGGATATCTCGCTGCCAGCCCGGAAAATTTCGGTGCTGGTAGGCAGTAACGGCTGCGGCAAGAGCACGTTATTGAAGTCGTTTGCCCGCCTGCTGAAACCCACGAGCGGAACGATTATTGTCAACGGGGCGGATATCCATCGGCAATCCACCGTTGAGGTGGCGAAATCCCTGGCGATTTTGCCGCAAACGCCGACCGCGCCGGAAGGCCTGACGGTCTATCAACTGGTGAAAATGGGGCGTTACCCGCACCAGTCGTGGCTAAAGCAGTGGTCGACAACGGATGAGGAAAAAGTGCTTCAGGCGTTGCGCAGTACTGGCGTGCTGGCATTAAAGGATCGCGCAGTAGATTCGCTGTCCGGCGGCCAGCGCCAGCGCGTATGGATCGCGATGACGTTGGCGCAGGATACCGATATCGTCCTGCTGGATGAGCCGACGACCTACCTCGATCTGGCGCATCAGATGGAGGTGCTGGATTTGCTACGGGAGTTGAATCTCCAGCAGCAGAAAACCATCGTCATGGTGTTGCACGATTTGAATCTGGCCTGCCGTTACGCACATCACATGGTGGCGGTACATAACCGGACGGTATTTGCACAAGGCAATCCACGCGATATTCTTACTGAAGCCACGGTAAAAACGGTATTTAATCTGAATTGCCGCATCATTGACGACCCGTTTTTCGGCACGCCGCTGTGTATTCCGTTTGGACGTGAAGTCGCGGAAACGGTAGCTAATGTCGGCTAATCGCCTGACGGCAACGCAGTGGACGATGCTCTCCGGCAGGTTGCAATTGTCGGATGCCTCGCAGCGGATAGGCCATGACAGTTGTCCAAGTGGAAGAGTGTTGGATCCAGACTATTGTCGTTGGCTACTGGAAACCCTGACGCCACCGTTGCTTTCGCCGTCGATCAAGATTACTGCTTCTCTGCTGGCGAAGCGGATAGGGTTCTTAACCACGGCCGCCAGCCTGTACGCCATGTCGGTGTATAACAAAGGGCTGAACATGGCGCTGGATAACAGCGTGCTGGAATTCGGACACAGCCGTCTGTGGACCTCAACGATGCCGCTTTACGATCTAACGGTGTCTCAGCCAGAAACAGGGCGGCGGGATGCGTGGCGCGATAGCCTGTTCGACACGCTGTTTGCTCAACATTTGTCGCCGATCCTACAGACACTGTCTACGGTATCGGGTGTGCCGCAGCGTATTCTATGGGAGAACGTTGCCGTACGGGTGTTTTCGTTATACGAGCAGCGCATTAAGTGGGACGATCCGGCTGCGGCGTGTTCACAGGATATGACGCTGGCACAGCAGGTGCAGCAGGATTTCGATGCTTTGCTGGCTGCACCCGGCGAGCGCTTTGGCTGTGATGATAATCCGCTAAGGCCATTCTTTCGTGCGAAAACGCGAGTTCCTGTCGTGGGGAGTTCGGTTAACTTTCGCAGCGTACGCTTTCGCCGTACCTGCTGTTTTTATTACAAAGCGTCGCAGCCGCAGGAATATTGCAATAACTGCCCGTTATTGCGTCCCGCTAGAAAAACGATGAGTAAGTGACTGGGTTGACAAATCTGCCGGGAGCTAATTTGAACGCTGCTTGCAGCGATTCTCTAAGATGAGGCTTTCGACGGGCCGAGTCCTTAAGAGAAGCCAACGCACATGCAGCTTGAAGTATGACGGGGATAGAATCTCTGCTACAATCGTTGACAGTCATGCACCGTAGTTGTGCTCGTTCATCGTGGTTGTTGCGTATGTCGTTGTTACGTGAAGTGTTACATTAGTTGTTACGTTAATAGTGGCCCGCCAAACCCGTCTTATTGACCCTCTGAAAACTACACCGGCTGCTGTCCGGTCAGAGCGGATCTGGAGTTGTTCTTTTTATGTCATTTGATTCTCTCGGCCTGAGTGCCGATATTCTGCGTGCGATTGAAGAGCAGGGTTATCGCGATCCTACTCCTGTTCAACGTCAGGCGATTCCTGTCGTGTTGGAAGGGCGCGATTTAATGGCCAGCGCCCAAACGGGTACGGGTAAAACCGCAGGTTTTACGTTGCCGTTGTTGCAACTGCTGACCAGCCGTGAAGCGCAACATAAAGCGAAAGGCCGCCGCCCGGTAAGGGCGCTGATCTTGACGCCAACCCGTGAGCTGGCTGCGCAGATTGATGAAAACGTGAAAGCGTATAGCAAGTATCTGAGCCTGCGTTCACTGGTCGTATTCGGTGGTGTAAGCATTAACCCGCAGATGATGAAGCTGCGCGGCGGCGTGGACATTTTGGTGGCAACGCCGGGGCGTCTGCTCGATCTGGAACATCAGCGCGCCGTTGATCTGTCTCAGATCGAAATTCTGGTGCTGGATGAAGCGGACCGTATGCTGGATATGGGCTTCATTCACGATATTCGCCGTGTACTGGCGAAGCTGCCTGCTAAACGCCAAAACCTGCTGTTCTCCGCCACGTTCTCTGATGAGATCAAAGCGCTGGCGAACAAACTGCTAACTAATCCGGCCTCGGTTGAAGTCGTGCGTCGTAATACGCCGTCTGAACTGGTCACGCAGCATGTACATTTCGTTGATAAGCGTCGCAAGCGTGAACTGCTGTCGCAACTGATTGGTGAGAACAATTGGAAACAGGTGCTGGTCTTTACCCGTACCAAGCACGGTGCTAACCATCTGGCTGAGTTGCTGGAAAAAGACGGGATTACCGCTGCCGCTATCCACGGTAATAAAAGTCAGGGGGCGCGTACGCGTGCGCTGGCGAACTTCAAAGACGGCAGCATTCGCGTGCTGGTCGCCACGGATATCGCTGCGCGTGGTCTGGATATCGACCAGTTGCCGCACGTAGTGAACTATGAGCTGCCGAACGTGCCAGAAGATTACGTGCACCGTATCGGTCGTACCGGTCGTGCGGAAGCAACGGGTGAAGCGCTGTCACTGGTGTGTGTGGATGAACACAAGCTGTTGCGTGACATCGAACGTCTGCTGAAGCGTGAGATTCCGCGTATTGCTATTGAAGGTTACGAGCCGGATCCGTCCATCAAGGCAGAGCCGATTGTGAATGGCCGTCAGGGCAACCGTGGCGGTGGCGGCGGTGCGCGTAACTCGGCACCTCGTTCGCAGTCTGGCGCGCCACGCGGTCAGTCCGAACGCAGCGAGCGTAGTCAAGGTCAGGGCGAACGTCGTTCAGCCGATGGCAATCGTCAGCCGCGCAAAGCGGGCGGTAATAGCGACAGCCCGTGGGGTACTGGCGGCAAGGGGAATGGCGGTAAGAGCAGTGGCGAAGGTCAGCGCCGCGCACCGCGTCCACAAAACCGCAGCAAGCCAGCGGACAAGTAAAATCGAAAGGGAGCCACGTGCTCCCTTTTTTATCGCGTTATTTTATCGTCGCGGGTCGTGCAACTGGACGGCGTGGGCGATAAAACATCACCGCGTTGCCCGCCAGAATCAGCAGCAGACCGATAAGTGCGTTGGGTCGCCAATGGTAGTTTTCAAATAGCGTTGAAATTGACAGCGCAACCAGTGGAAAGAGCAGAGTGGTGTAAGCTGCCTGACTGGCGCCGATACGGCCGACCAGGCTAAAGTAAGCGCCGAAGCCGATGACTGAACCAAAGACAGCGAGATAGAGCAGTGAACCCAAATAGCTGCTGCTGTGTTCCAGTGCGAAGTCATAGCCCTGAATCAGGCTTAATAGGCCCATCCATAGTGCGCCATATCCCATACCCCAGCCGTTGGTGGTCAGAACGTCTCGCCCTTGCCGCTGGTGCTGTGCGCTGATCATATTACCGAGCGAGAAGCAGTATGTACCCAGAAGGCTTAATCCCACGCCCCACAGCAGATAGGGTTGTGCGTTGATTTGTGTCAGGTCATGCCAGAACAGCGCAATGATACCGAGCAGCCCTAATGGTGCGGCAAACGCCACGTTGCGCGTTAATGGTTCTCCGAAGAAAAGGCGGCTGTTAAAGGCATTAAACAGCACTGCCATTGAGAAAATGATGGATTCTAATCCGCTCGAAATCCAGGTGATGGCGTGGTAAAAACAGAGAAAGTTGACGCCGAATACGCATAGCCCTTGTACCATACACAATAGGTGAGCGCGTGGTGAAAGTGGACGCAGGCGGCGCGTCAGCGCCAGAAACGTCAGTAAGATGACCGATGCCAGTGCAAAACGCCAGAAAACGGACACTTCAGCGACGACTTCGCCCTGTTGCAGGCTGATGGCTATCCAGGTCGTGCCCCAGATCAGGACGACAGAAAAGTAGAGTAGGCTATTCATTGAGCGATTCCACATGAGTTCATGCCAGCAGTATGGCGTGGGCGCTTGCCGCAGGCTTTCAGCACATTGCGGTGAATAACAGAATCTTGCGGTTAAGTTAAAAACGGAGGCAGCCATGCATCGTTACAAAGCGTTTAATACCATGCTGCATCACAAAACCAAGTTGCGTGACACTGTTGAGCTGACATCCGGCGTACGGCTGGCTTCATGGTTTAACTGCCACGATCGCGTCACGATGGAAAACACCGAGCACCATACGCTTAGCCTTTATATCGCGGATGGCTATGAGAGCTATCATAAAACGGTGGATGGCTGGCAGAACGGTGGCGGACCAGATCGTTTCTGTCTGATGCCGAAACAGAGCACGTCGACCTGGGATATCCGTGGCGACCTCAGTTTTGTACACTTGTATTTTGACGATGCTCACTTGAGGCAGTTGGCCGAGCAAACCTGGGATCGCAGCCCAGCGTCGATCTGTACAGAAGAGCGGATATTTGGTAACGATCCGTTGATTACGTCGCTGTATCGACAGTTTCTGCTTAGCAACCGCTGGGACGAACCGGCAAATCAGCTTGTTCTGGGCAGTGCCGCAACGTTGTTGATGATTCAGGTGCTGAGGGGCTATACCCAATTACAATGGGAACTGCCGCGGGTGCGTGGTGGACTGGCACCCGTGGTGCTGCGTCGTAGCAAGATGTACATTGAAGAGCATCTCGATCAACCGCTAACGCTACAGGCGCTGGCGGCAGAAGCAGGGTTAAGCGAGTTTCACTTCGCGCGCATGTTTCGCCAGAGTGTGGGAATGGCGCCGCATCAGTATGTCCTGAAGCAGCGGCTGGCCCGAGCCGAAATGTTGGTACGGAAAAGTGCATTGTCGATGACGGAGATCGCGCTGGTCTGCGGATTCAGCTCCGGTAGCCACCTGAGTCAGCAATTCAAAAAAGAATACGGTTTGACGCCATCGGCGCTGCGATCGGCGCAAATGTAGAAGTATAAAAAGTTGATGAAGTTTTGTCGGGGCGGACGATCGTCCGCCTTGTTCTTTTTGGGAACGATTTTGAATTCACTCCCGCCGACCGATCCGCGAGGCGTTGTTAACGCGAACGGCGCACCAGTATGACGTGCCTAATCGATCATTCGGTTTCGTCACCGTAATACAGTTTACCGATGCGAATAATATCGCGTCCCTGTGATTTGCGATGCTTATTGGAATCACGCAGGGAGTAGATGCAGCCGCAATATTCTTGCTGATAGAAACGTTCACGCTTGCTGATTTCAATCATGCGGGCTGAACCGCCGCCTTTGCGCCAGTTGTAATCCCAGTAAGTGACGCCAGGATATTTCTGCGCCGCGTTCTGGCCACATTCGTTAATCTGCTGCATGTTTTTCCAGCGGGAAATCCCCAGTGAGCTGGAAATGACGCTAAAACCGTTTTCCGCAGCGTACAGCGCTGTACGCTCAAAGCGCATATCGAAACACATGGTGCAGCGGATGCCGCGTTCGGGTTCCCACTCCATGCCTTTGGCTCGTTCGAACCAGTTATCCGAATCGTAATCCGCATCGATGAAAGGCACATTATGCTGTTCGGCGAAACGGATGTTTTCCTCTTTACGGATCAGATATTCACGCTGCGGGTGGATATTGGGGTTATAAAAGAAAATGGTGTAGTCGATGCCAGAAGCGGTGATGGCTTCCATGACTTCACCAGAGCAGGGTGCACAGCAGGAGTGCAGTAGCAGTTTGTCTGCGCGGTTTGGCAGCGAAAGCTGCGGGCGCTTAAATTCTGCGGTTTTGACATTCGACATAAATAAATAGCCACTTCGTTGTGGTCCGTAAGGACGGTAGTATCACAAATTAGTAACGAATTATTGATGATATGCCCACAACAGGCAACCTCTGGGCGTATCTGACGTTATCTTTCTCGCTGCGTTGTCCGTACAATACTCCTAACATTGCGAATGCCGATCGTTTAGGCATCGACATATACGGGGCAATCATAGGGGAAGGGGGGCCTGGTGGGAACCTCCCCGGTGTTTCCCTTAACAACGGGCTTAAGTGACCTGTATTATCCTGGGATTGCCTGCTTTTTGGGCTGTGCAATGAATGGCTGTGATTAACGATAAAATGGTTACCGAGTAGCGTTATGCGTGTTCTGCTTGCCCCGATGGAAGGGGTTCTCGATTCATTAGTGCGAGAACTGCTGACCGAAGTAAATGATTATGATCTGTGCATCACCGAGTTTTTACGTGTTGTGGATCAGTGCCTGCCGGTTAAATCTTTTTATCGCCTTTGCCCGGAGCTACAGCATGCCAGCCGTACGCCGTCCGGCACCCTGGTGCGTGTGCAGTTACTGGGGCAATACCCTCAGTGGCTGGCGGAGAATGCCGCGCGGGCGGTGGAGTTGGGGTCGTATGGCGTCGATCTCAACTGCGGCTGCCCGTCGAAGCTAGTGAACGGCAGCGGGGGCGGTGCGACGTTGTTAAAAGATCCCGAGCTGATTTATCAGGGCGCAAAAGCCATGCGCGAGGCGGTGCCAGCGCATTTGCCGGTTACGGTGAAAATACGTCTGGGTTGGGATTCCGGCGCTCGTCAGTTCGAAATTGCCGACGCAGTACAGCAGGCGGGGGCAAGCGAACTGGCTGTGCATGGCCGCACGAAAGAAGACGGTTACAAAGCCGAGTGTATTAACTGGCAGGCGATCGCAGAAATCCGCCAGCATTTGCGGATTCCGGTGATTGCCAACGGCGAAATCTGGGACTGGCAGAGTGCACAGGATTGTATGGCGACAACGGGCTGTGACGCGGTCATGCTGGGGCGGGGTGCGCTGAATGTGCCGAATCTGAGCCGCGTGATTAAATATAACGAACCGCGTATGCCGTGGTCTGCGGTCATGCAATTACTACAAAAATACGTGCGACTGGAAAAGCAGGGCGATACGGGGATGTATCATGTCGCACGCATCAAACAGTGGCTCGGCTATTTGCGTAAAGAATATGACGACGCCACCGAGTTGTTCAGCGAGATCCGCACCCTGAAAACGTCGGCGGACATCGCACGGGTGATTGGTGAGCCATAGGCGCTCACCGGATTCTTTTGCTTCTGTTCAATTTTAACCCACCTCAGCACTCTTCCTCCTGCCTGTTCTTTACTTTACGAATCGGTTGGCGGTATAACACCCTATCTATCTGGAAGTTTAGACGGCTATAACGAAAGGTCATCATGGAACAACACGCATCTGGCTCGGAAGGACAGTTTAAGCGCACCATGAAAGCTCGCCATTTGGTAATGCTTTCGCTCGGTGGCGTCATCGGTACCGGCCTGTTTTTCAATACGGGCTACATTATTTCCACGACAGGCGCGGCTGGGACGCTATTGGCCTATCTGATCGGTGCTCTGGTGGTTTATCTGGTAATGCTTAGCCTAGGGGAGCTGTCTGTGGCTATGCCGGAAACTGGGGCGTTCCACGTGTATGCTTCCCGCTATCTCAGCCCAGCAACGGGCTATACCGTGGCGTGGCTGTACTGGCTGACGTGGACGGTCGCACTGGGTTCTAGCCTGACTGCTGCTGGTTTTTGCATGCAGTATTGGTTTCCACAGGTGCCAGTCTGGACCTGGTGCCTGCTGTTTTGTGTACTGATTTATTTGCTGAATATCGTTTCTTCTCGCTTCTTTGCCGAAGGGGAATTCTGGTTCTCGATTGTTAAAGTGGTCACGATTCTCGCCTTTATCGTACTTGGCGCAGGTGCGATGTTTGGTTTTATACCGATGCAGGACGGTTCACCCGCGCCGTTCTTCCAGAACATTACCGCGTCCGGCTGGTTCCCATATGGTGGCCTACCGATATTGATGACGATGGTGGCGGTAAACTTCGCCTTCTCTGGTACCGAGCTGATCGGTATCGCCGCTGGAGAGACTGAAAATCCGCACAAGGTGGTGCCGATGGCGATTCGCACGACCGTCGCGCGGCTGGTAATCTTTTTCCTTGGTACGGTGCTGGTGTTGGCCGCCATCATCCCAATGGAAGAGGCGGGCATTGCGAAAAGCCCGTTTGTCCTGGTATTTGAGAAGATTGGCATTCCTTACGCCGCCGACATTTTTAATTTCGTGATTTTGACGGCGATCCTGTCCGCCGCGAACTCCGGGCTGTATGCCTCGGGGCGTATGCTGTGGTCGCTGTCCAACGAAGGTACGTTGCCGCGCCGTTTTTCTCGTCTGACGCACCGCGGCATTCCGCTGTTTGCCATTTCCATCAGCATGCTAGGTGGGCTGCTGGCACTGTTTTCCAGCGTGGTTGCACCGGATACTGTCTACGTGGCGCTGTCCGCGATTTCCGGTTTTGCTGTGGTGGCGGTGTGGTTGAGTATCTGCGCCTCGCACTATATGTTCCGCCGTCATCACCTACGCAGCGGAAAACCACTGTCTGAACTGCAATATCGCGCACCCTGGTTTCCGATCACGCCGATTCTTGGTTTCCTGCTGTGCCTGTTGGCCTGCGTCGGACTGGCGTTTGACCCCAGCCAGCGGATTGCGCTGTGGTGTGGAATTCCATTTGTCGTGCTGTGTTACGCTGCTTATTATTTTACGCAGTCAATGAAGAAGCGTGGGTTAACGACGGGAGTGAAAGACATTGCATAAAAATACGGTTAACGACATGCTGACGACGGCATCAACGATTGTTCTGGATGGTGCGCTGGCGACTGAACTGGAAGCGCGCGGCTGTGATTTAACGGATCCGCTATGGTCGGCAAAAGTGCTGGTTGAGAATCCGGCGCTGATTTATCAGGTGCACCTCGACTATTTCAAGGCTGGAGCGCAGTGTGCGATTACCGCCAGCTATCAGGCGACGCCACAAGGGTTTGAGGCTCGCGGATATAGCGAAGTGGAGTCGCTGGCGCTGATTGCCAAAAGCGTACAGCTGGCTGCGCAGGCTCGGGATGATTATCGCCGTGATAATCCACAGGCTGGGACGCTGCTGGTCGCGGGGTCGGTGGGGCCGTACGGTGCCTATTTGGCGGACGGTTCGGAGTATCGCGGTGATTACCATCTGCCACAGGCTGAAATGATGGCATTTCATCGGCCGCGTATGGCGGCGCTACATGATGCCGGTGCGGATCTTCTGGCCTGCGAGACGCTGCCGTCTTTTGCGGAAATAGAGGCGCTGATTGCATTACTGGCTGAATTCCCTCAGGCGCAGGCCTGGTTCTCTTTCACGTTGCGTGACAGCGAACACCTCAGCGATGGTACGCCATTGCGCACGGTGCTGTCGCGGGTTAACGCCTGCTCACAGGTGGTTGCCGTTGGTATTAACTGCATTGCGTTGGAAAAGGTAACGCCAGCGCTGATGCAGTTGTCTTCACTAACAGATTTGCCTTTGGTGGTTTATCCCAATTCCGGCGAGCAGTATGATGCCGTAACCAAAACCTGGAGCAACACGCACGATGCTGCATGCCAGTTGACAGCGTATCTGCCTGAGTGGCAGGCCGCTGGGGCGCGTCTTATTGGCGGCTGTTGCCGAACTACGCCAGCTGATATTGCCGATATTGCACGCTGCTGCCAACACGAGAATTAGTACTCAGTAGGGGATGCAGTGATGGAAAATGATGTGAACCTACAACATATGTATACGCTTGCCAGACAGCGCGTTGAGGCAGGTGTGCCGATAACGGTGCTGTACATTGGTGAGCAGCAGACGACTGTCGTCTGCGGGACAGCATCACAACCGTCGGCAATCCTGCAACTGACCATCGGTTTTGACAAAACAGCGGCGGCTTTTTTCAAGCATCTCCCCCCGACGCCGGACGAGATGGAACTGGCGATCATGGCGGTAGAAGATGAAGTGACACGTGTTCGCCACGACATCCCTGCGGATTCCATTCTGTTCTCTTTTGACCCAGCATTGGTGACAATTGCACAGATTTCGGGAGCAGAAGAAGAGGACGCGGGGTGGCGATTGCCGCAAGATGACATGGAGCGAACCTTTAAACGTCTGGAACGCGTCATGATGGGGAGTCCTGCCGCTTGGGAGGGAATTCCGCTGGAGAATGCTTTCTCCGCCCGATTGCTTATTTTGCGTGAGTTTATGCACCATCACGGCTTCGATTCTGCACTGATCTTTGCTATTACCGGTTGTTGCTGCGTGAAGAACTAGCGGTTTTTCCCTTCTCAGCTACTATTAACGGCTTAACGGCGGTCAGCGTCCAGTGAGGCTCTGACCGCATTTTTTTGGTGATAAATCGATGATGTCATTTGTTCGCAGATAATTGTTGTCAGAAAATTGCGTACGAGATATCTGACGTTGTAAGGTAACAACGCGGCATGATTGTCGAGTTAATACTATCGCGCTGCCAGGATGTGACAGGAAGTAGGGTGTTATCAAGGAGGATTAAAGGACGGCCATTCGGCCATATTATGTTACCTGTATGATCTATTTTACGGACGACTGAATCATTATTTTCTTGAATTTCCGTATGTCAGCGTAATAACAACGCTAATAATATGGCGGAGAGTCAATTTTATTTCAGGGAATCCAGTGAGGGGAAAGAACATGGTTGAACATTTCACAGGGAAATATGAAGTAGAGCTTAAATTTCGCATCGACGATATAGCCGTTTTCAGAAATACGCTCTTTAGTCTCCACCCAGAGGCTTTTGTCTTTGAAAATAAAGAGCATGATGTTTATTACGATGATGCAGAGAGGCGATTGCAACAGCAAAATATCAAAATGTTGGTGCGCCGTATGGAACCATCGGGGATAAAACTCTGGATTGTTAAAGGGCCGGGTGCCGATCGCTGCGAAGCGGTTAATGTAGAAGCCTTTGAAAAAACCGACAGTATGTTACAGACGCTGGGATATAAGCCCCTTTTTGAAATTCATAAAATCCGTAGCATCTACTTTTTAAATTCCTTCCATATCACGCTCGATTATATTGAATCGCTTGGCTATTTCGTAGAAATATCGGTGATGACCGATGATGAAACCCAGTTAAAAGCACTCAGAGATCGGTGTATGGAGTGTGCGTTACGACTTCAATTATCATTGGATAATATTGAAACGAAATCTTATTATCAATTATTAGGTTTTAACTGATTGTTGCTTTTTGGTTATTGAATTGTTGCTTTTTTGTATATGGGAAAATGATGAAAAAATCTATTCCGTTGGTGCTAGCCACATTAGTGATGGCTTTTTCTCTGTCCGTTCATGGCAGTAATGTGGCGCAATATAAAGATGGCACTTACATCGGTAAAGCGCAGGGTAAGGCAGCAGAAGTCGAAGTAACCGTCAGCATTAAAGAAGGACAGATCGTTAACGCTGAAGTGCTGAAGCATGGAGATACCGAAGCGATGATGCTGAGCGCGACGGATCAAATTGTACCTGAGCTTATTGAGAAGCAGGATATTAACAAGGTGGATGCGGTAACGGGCGCCACGTTATCGAGTCAGGGCGTGATTAACGCGGTGAAACAGGCGCTAGAACAGGCAAAAGTTACCCCGTGATTGAACTGGAATGTGATTGAACAGGAGCGTGACTATCTCTATTGATGAGGCCCTGTTGATGAATACGCCGTTGATGAAGGAATCTCTCTGCCGTGGAAAACCTGCTGATTATTCTGCGTCACACGCCTTATTGGGTGTGGGCCGTTTTGGGTTATCTGATTTATGCTGGTGTAAAAGCCAGTCATCCGAGGCGACAATCGCTGGCGCGGATGTTAGTCGTGCCAGCTATTTTCATGGTGTGGGGCATTAGCTCGATTTTTCACACGCTGATGCTCCCGCTTGCGGCGGCTGGCGGATTTCTACTGATGTTGATGATTGGGGGATGGGTCGGTTGGGCATGTGGGAAGAGGTCAGGAACCTATCTGCCAGAATCTCGCGGTTTTCAACGCACCGGCTCGTGGTGGCCGCTGGTGCTGATGCTGCTGACGTTTTGTTCTCGCTTCTACCTTTCCGTCCAGTTGGCTCGGTTTCCTATATTGGCGCATGACCCTGTGTTCTGCCTGTTATCCGGCGCGGTGGGCGGAATTACAGCGGGGATATTCAGCGGCGTTAGCCTGCGTTTGCTCAACCAAATGCGCAAAATAAGACCATCTCTGCCGTAATGCTAGTAAAAACAGTATGTTGCTAAAATCGTTTGTCAAAATTTGTCACAAAGCTTTTTCTGCTGCATGAGTGCGTGGGGGAGGGCAGTAAATTATAATGTCGGTGCCTATCCCTTTCATTTAACAGAATACTGTTTAAGTTATTGAATAATGACTAAAAATTTCAAGCTTTCTCTTTTTGGCCTATTGATACTGTCAACCCATGCTGTGATGTTGCCTCAGGCTGTGGCGAAAGCGCCGACGTATTCCGCCGGCAGTGCGCATCAGGAAATTGCTTCTGGTAGCGCCATGGTGGTGGATTTACGCGATAACCATATCCTCTATTCCAGTAATCCTGACGTCGTTGTGCCGATTGCTTCGGTGACGAAGCTGATGACAGCGCTGGTCGTGCTGGATGCCAACCAGCCGCTGGATGAAATCATTTCGGTAGATATCAGCCAGACAAAAGAAATGAAAGGGGTGTACTCACGCGTGCGTCTGGACAGTGAAATCAGCCGTCGCGACATGCTGTTACTGGCGCTGATGTCATCCGAAAACCGTGCGGCTGCCAGTCTGGCGCACCACTATCCGGGCGGCTATCAGGCGTTTATTCATGCGATGAATGCCAAAGCTCGTGCGCTAGGTATGACACACACGCGCTATGTGGAGCCGACCGGCCTGTCCATCAATAACGTCTCGACCGCCCGCGACCTCACCAAACTCCTGATTGCCAGCAAACAATATCCGCTGCTGAGCCAACTGAGTACCACGCAGGAAAAAACAGCGACGTTCTCCCACCCGGCGTACAGCCTGCCGTTTAGAAACACTAATCATCTGGTCTATAAAGCGGACTGGAGCATTCAGCTCACCAAAACGGGCTTTACAAATCAGGCGGGACACTGTCTGGTGATGCG
The DNA here is from genome assembly GCF_000749845.1 of Pectobacterium betavasculorum. Classification (GTDB taxonomy): domain Bacteria; phylum Pseudomonadota; class Gammaproteobacteria; order Enterobacterales; family Enterobacteriaceae; genus Pectobacterium; species Pectobacterium betavasculorum. Next base: position 531,448 of record NZ_JQHM01000001.1, read on the forward strand.
TACGGTCATTAACCAGCGCCCAGTCGCGCTGGTAGTATTGGATGCATTTGGTAAATACACGCACTTTGCGGACGCTAACCGCCTGCGTAAGTGGATTGAAACCGGTAAGGTTAGCGAGGTGCCTGCCGCAGCGTTGAGCTATAAGAAACAAAAATCACTGGCTTCTCGTCAACCGCAGAGCATCGCGAGTATCGAAACCGAGTAACCGTTTCCCCCTTTCTGATACTGATGATTTGAAAGGGGGATTTTGGCGCTGGAGGATGAGTTACTGTCTACGATGCAGTTACGCGTGAGCGCGAAAATCTGCTATCACTTCACCTGCATTTGTCACATCTTCCTCGTGCGCCGCTTCGCGCCAGGTTTCCGCTAGTGCATCTTCTAGCCATTGTTGCATCGCGGGCAATGTCAGCAAATGTTCGCAGTAGGCTGCGGCCTCTGGAGAGACAGAAAGCTGATAGGTTTTGATACGGAAGACGACGGGGGCAAAAAATGCGTCTACTGCTGAAAACTGTTTCCCTGCTAAAAACGGCCCGCCAAATCGTGTTAATCCTTCCTGCCACAGCTCACTGATACGGGCAAGGTCGCTGCTGAGAGCCGGTGACATCTCGTTCAACTTGACGCGCACGCCGCAGCTCATGGCGCAGGTATTGCGTAGTGCGGTAAAACCAGAGTGCATTTCGGCGGCGGCACTGCGTGCCCAGGCGCGAGTTTTGGCATCGACAGGCCAGATGCCGGGATGCTGTTCAGCCAGATATTCGGTAATCGCCAGTGAATCCCAGACGGTGGTTTCACCGTCGATCAGGCAGGGTACCTTTGCCGTCGGCGAAAAAGCCTTAAATGCCGGCTGTGCAATGCCCGGTGCAAAAGCAACCTGCTTTTCTTCGAAAGGAACCGACAGTGTTTTCAACAGCACCCACGGGCGCAGCGACCAGGACGAATAGTTTTTATTGGCGATATACAACTGATACATGTCTGGGGCTCCTTCTGTTAACGAAGCCTTAGCATTAGCACGAAAGACGGTAGAAATCATCCTGCATCTATTTGCCTGTATGCTGTGTGAGGATCGCAATAAAGCCCGCAACCACCATGGGAAAGAGGGATATCAGGCGAAGATAACCTGCTGGCAATGCCTCTGTAGTAGCGAGAGTTCGGGTTTGTCCGCGCTAGACGTATCAGTCACCACCATGTCGATTTCCTGCATGGTGGCATAGACCACGCGGCTGGTGACGCCAATCTTGCTGTGATCCGCGAGGATAATGCGCGTTCTGGCATGCTGCACCATGGATCGGGCAATTGCTGCCTCGTGGTGAGCAAAGCTGGTGGCACCAGAGACCGCATCGACACCGACCGGAGAAAGAAGCGCCACGTCGGCACGGTAGCGTTCCAGTTCATTGATGGTGATATCACCACTGGTTGCCTGTGCTGAAGCCCCCATGTATCCACCGAGTAGTATCACGCTATGCTGTGCGACTGATTCTGCTGAGGTGAGTTTCTGTGCGACGGTTAGACTATTGGTAATGACCGTCATCCCCGGCATGGAAAGCAGTTCGTCGGCTAACAGAGAGGTTGTACTGCCCGAGTCGATAAACAGCGTCTGCCCGGCCTTTAGCTGTTGTACTGCCGCACGGGCAATAGCCTGCTTTTCTTTTTCACGCACGGTATTGCGAATGGACAACGGTGGTTCAGGTTCCTCCGTTGTGGCTACGATCCCGCCATGAACACGGCGCAACGCCCCTACCGCTTCCAGCTTGAGAATATCGCGTCGTACGGTTTCGCGCGAAACACCGAGATGTTGAATAATTTTCTCGGTGCTCACCCGGTTTAATGTTGAGAGCAGAGCTTGTATGCGATGTAACCGCGTTTCTTCTAACATAGCTGTCCATTCGTTAATGTTGTGACACCGGTTACCATGATTGTCGCTTTTCTGTCACAAGATGCAGAAGCAGTGCGGTCATCGCCACGATGCCCATAATACAGGTCGAAAAAGCGGCAGCCTGTGACGTAAAGCCTGCTTCATCCAATCGCATAACGGTGACGGCACCTAACGGCAGCGACGGCGTGACCAAAAAAATCACGGCTGATAGTGTAACCATTGATCGCATGAATAAAAACATGGCGACTGAAATCAACGTGACGCGCATGGCGGGCAGATACACATCACGCAAAATACGTACCACGCCGCCGCCTAAAACAGTAGTGGCGTCTTCCATCGCATGCGGCACGTTGCGTATTCCCATCATCATCGTGGTGTAGCCTTGCGTGTGATAGTGGTAATAATTGCATAGTGCCACCAGCAGTGCCGATCCATACAGCATTCCCCAAGGGAGGTCGGCCGTATTGAACGTGAACACGTAAGAGAGCCCCAACACCAGCCCGGGAACGGCAACAGGCAATGCGCTTAGCAGCACCGCAGTATTGGCAACTTTGCCGGGTTGCCGATGAACGCCGAAGGTCAGCAGGAATAACAGTACGGTACCAACCACCGCCGCCAGTGCGGAGATCCAGACTGACGTCCACAGTGGCGTATAGCCTCCCGCGAGATCGATATCGTAATGTTTTAGTGTCAGATCCAGCCGGTACGGCCATAGGCGTATCATGCTGGCAATAATGACGGTGCCAATAACAGCGACAATCGTGAATGCGATAGTCATCGTTGCCAGATAGAACGACATATCGCGCGTGCGTAGCGGTTGTGGAATGTGTGGGATCGCCGCATGTGAGCCGATCGCTTTTTGCCGTCTGGCCGTTGCGCGTTCTATCCAGATCGATGCAGCGGCAGGTAACAGGAGCAGGATCCCAACGACGGCACCCATGCCGAATTTCATTTGACCACTGACCTGGCTGTAGATTTCTGTCGCCAGTACCGAGAAGTTGCCGCCGATGACAATGGCGTTGCCGAAATCTGTGATCGTGATGGTGAAGATGACAAAAGCCGCACTCAGCAGGCCGTATCGTAGGCCGGGGAGGGTGATATCCAGAAACTGTCGCCAGTCAGAGGCACCAAGAACGTTAGCAGCTTCATACTGGCGAGTATCGCTATGACGCAGCGTGGTACGAATGATTAGAATTGCTTGCGGTAGTGCGTACAGGACGTTGGCGATCAATAATCCCCAGAAACCATAAATATCCAATCGCACGCCAAGAAGATTACCGATAATGCCGTTTCTTCCCAGCAGAAAAATTAGTCCCAATCCCAACACCAGCGAGGGCGCAAGTATCGGTAGCGAGGTCGCAAATGCGATAAAACGCTTTGCTGGCATTGCCGTACATTCCAGCCCATAGGCGACAATAAACCCCAGCAAGAGCGTCACCAGTGTGGTGACGATGCCAAGTAACAGGCTATTGATCGTCGCCCGCCAGATGCCTGGCGAATCCATTAGCGCCAAATAGTTTGATAATCCAACGGTACCATTTTGATCGTTCAGCAGACTGTGCCAGACGATACCCAGCATCGGTATGCCGAAGAACATGAGCAGTGCCAGCAATGGGATCCACAGACACAGACGAGAAAGCCAGCGGTCACTGGCCGTTTGCGGGGGAAGGAGTGTCTGATTCATGCTTGCACCCAGGCGCAGTCTTCTGCGCGAATCGAAAGATGAACGGGATCGCCAGGGTGCCAGTTCACGGCGCTGCTGGTTTCGACCAACAGCGGCTGTGACTTCCATATCACCTGTACGCGTTGGATACTGCCGAGGAAACTGGTGTTGATAATCCGTCCCTCAGCGCCTTCCGCTTTATGTAGGGCAATCCTTTCCGGGCGGATAAATAATTCGGCATCTTCCGGGAGCGCAGACTCTTGCGCAGAGGGGAGGAGTTCCGGCATCCATGTATTGACGACATCACGTGACAGCAAATTACTGTGCCCCATGAATTCGGCAACGAAACGTGTGCGTGGGCTGGTATAGAGTTCGTGCGGTGTCCCTTCCTGCACAATGCGTCCACCGTGCATACAAATGATTTTATCCGCCATGCTCATGGCTTCTTCCTGATCGTGCGTGACCATCAGGGTGGGAATGCCGAGCCGCTGTTGCACATCGCGTAGTTCCTGACGCAATCCGGCGCGTACGCGCGCATCCAATGCAGAAAGGGGTTCATCCAGTAATAGTAAGGAAGGGTTGACCGCCAGCGCGCGTGCAATAGCGACACGCTGCTGCTGCCCTCCTGAGAGCTGGGCAGGATAACGATCGCCGAACCCGCTCAGGCGCACGGTGTCCAGCAGGTCGCTGACGCGAGCGGCAATTTCCTCGGCAGGCGTCTGGCGAATTTTGAGACCATAGCCAATATTTTGTGCAATCGTCATGTGGGGGAAAAGTGAGTAGGATTGGAATACGATGCCAAAGCCTCTTTCCCTTGCCGGTACGTTGACCAGATCGCGATCGTCCAGCGTGATTTTTCCCCCATCACAGCTTAGTAGCCCGGCAATGATGCGCAGCAATGTCGTTTTGCCACAGCCGCTAGGCCCAAGAAGGCAGACAAATTCGGCATTTTCGATCGACAAATTGATGCGATCGAGAGCGACATAACCCTCAAAGCTTTTATAAAGATTTTGAATAACCAGTGCCATGATGCGACCTCTTAATTACGACTGCCGCAAAGGTAGATAGATTCTTCGCGGCAGTCTTTACTGCGAATGCAGGCCGTTATCGGCCGATGGATTTTTGCCAGGTTGCCAGTGTGGCGTCACGATCGTTGGCGCTTTGGGTAAAGTCCACGGGGTAGAGTACGTGTGTAAGGTCGGCTGGCAGTCCCGCCATTTGCGCGGCTTTTGACTGTTCTACGCCAGGAATGGTCACGATCTCTTTATATTTGGTGTACAGCGTGGCGGCATGGCTGGAAAGCGTCCAGTCAAGGAACCGTTTCGCGTCGGGTTTGTTCTTGGCTGCGCTCATCAGGGCGGAGGCTTCTAACTCATAGCCAGCGCCATCGTTTGGGATCACCATTTTGACGGGGTAACCTTCTTCAATTGACTGCATTGCGGCGAAAGCCAGTGACACGCCGATGGCATATTCCCCCGTGCGTGCTGCTTTACACGGACGTGAGCCTGACTTGGTATATTGGGCGATGTTGCCATCCAGTGACTTCAGAAATGCCCAGCCGTTTTGTTCTCCTTTCGCTTGCAGTAATGCGGCGATTTGCAGGTAGCCTGTACCGGACGAAACGGGATTGGGCATCACAATCTCCCCCTTATAAATCGGATTCGTCAGATCCTGCCAGGATGCGGGTATCGGAAGGTTCTTGGCTTTTAGCGCTTCGGTGTTGACGCAAAAGGCCGCCATATAACCGGTTGCTGCAAACCACTTGTGATCCGGTGCGCGATAGGTGGTTGCCAGACTGTCACTGCCTTTGGCATCGTAAGGTTCCAATAATGCAGATAACCGTGGATCCATCACGCTGGTTACGGCCCAGCCCCAAATGACGTCATGTTGCGGATTTTTGGATTCGGCCAGAATCCGTGGGCCAAGGTCGCCGGTAGACAAGCGCAGTACGTTAATGGTCAGGTCGGGCAAGTCTTTTTTGGCCTGTGCGACGTAATCTTTGATCTCATCTTCTTCCAGCGAGGTATAGACCGTGATGGTGCCAGCATGTGCGGCAGCGTTAACCAGCGTGGCACAGGTGAACGCAGTGAGCAGACTAACGCGGCGAAATAAAGATCGGTTCATAAATGTTCCCCTACGGTTGTAGAAAATGTTGGTATCAATGTTCCCCTCGTCTCGAACGGGGTATAACCCGTTTTGTGCATTTTTGTGTTTATTGCGAGTGGTCTGAGATTTTTAGCACTAATCATGCCATTTTCTTATCTGATGAGAATTATTGTAAAAATAGTCAGTTATATTAATGCGTTATTGATTTATTATACGCGCCCAGTGACTTAAACAACGAATGAATGGCGAGGGATACGCTTTATTGTGACGAGTTTATTGCACTTTTTTGGCATTTTCGTGCATCATAAAAGTGCATTTTTTTGTATTTGTGTATTTTATTGCTTTTGGTGTAGGGTGAGTGTTATCTGAACATGCGCGATGCGTTTTATCTACGTGATACGCAGTCGGGCCACAACTTTGATACAGGAGTCATTATGGCGACACGCTCAACCATCATGGATACCAATAGCTTTCGTACTGAGCATGCAGATACGCTGGATGAGGATACGCGTAGACTGACGAATAAGCGCACCCAGGTATTAGGGGATTCTTATCGCTTGTTCTACCGTAACCCGGTGCATCTGGTACGCGGCGAGGGACAATATCTGTGGGATGCCGCCGGGCATAAATACCTGGATGTCTACAACAATGTCGCCAGTATCGGACACTGTCACCCTGCGGTTATCGACGCCGTTCATGAGCAAATGCGTCAGCTCAATACTCACACCCGCTATTTACACGAACGTATTCTGGATTACTCTGCGGATATTCTTAGCACGGTGCCAGCCGCCATCAATAAGGCGATGTATATGTGTACCGGATCGGAGGCTAACGATCTGGCGATCCGCGTGGCTCGAGCCTACAGCGGCGGAACAGGCATTATTGTGAGTCGAGAAGCCTATCACGGGACCAGCGAGTTGACGTCCGGTGTGTCACCTGCGCTTGGAAGCGGGCAGCCTTTGGCGGCGACAACCCGTCTTGTGCCTGCTCCCGATCGTTATCGCGTGAAGGCCGCGGATCTGGGCGCCTGGTTCGCACAACAAATTCAATTGCAAATTGATGATATGGCCGCGAACGGCATCAAATTCGCTGGTTTTCTGGCTGATTCCATTTTTTCTTCGGATGGCGTATTGCCGGGGCCGGCTGGCTACCTGAAATCGGCAATAGAGGTGGTGCATGCCAATGGGGGTATTTTCATTGCCGATGAGGTCCAGCCCGGTTTTGCCCGCACGGGCGAGCATTTTTGGGGATTTGGTCGGCATGGCATTGTGCCTGACGTCGTGACATTGGGTAAACCGATGGGCAACGGCATACCGGTGTCGGCGCTATTGGCAAAAGCTGATGTGCTGGCGGCATTCAGCGATGACATACCCTACTTTAATACGTTTGGTGGCAACCCAGTGTCGATGGCGGCAGCGCAGGCGGTCTTAAACGTTATCCGCGAGGAGGGTTTACAGGAACATAGCCGCATTGTCGGGGAAAAATTGCAGCGGGAGCTGGCGCGGCTTGCAGATCGTCATGCGTGTATCGGCGATGTGCGCGGGGCGGGGTTGTTTATTGGTTTTGAGCTGGTTAGCGATCGAGAAACAAAGACACCGGATAAAGCACTGGCGCTGGACGTGGTTGAACAACTTCGCGCTGAACGTGTCCTCACATCGGTTGCCGGTCCGCATGGCAACGTGTTGAAGTTGCGCCCGCCGTTGGCATTTCAGGAGCATGATATTGACTGGCTGGTCGGGGCACTCGATCGGACATTACGTTTGCAGTCACATCGGCGTTAATTTTCCTCAAATACGCATGCGTCGGTGACTGTCCGCCGCATGTGGCTCGATGCTGTACGTTTTTTCTTCGTCATCGCCCACCCACCTAGGTTGAATATGAATTATGCGTATCGCTTAGCATTATTCTTGCAGTTTTTATTAAATGAAATCTCAATAAATGCACTATATTACGCGCTGTGCATTTGAGTGCGTCGGTGTGGCAACCACTATCGGGAAGCCTTATTCGCTTAAGGCCGGAGAAGGTGTTTTTCTCCATGTCAGAGAAGGGATGTGACCGTCGAAATCTTCAACCTGTCTTGAGCTTCAGTGCCTCGTTCTGCTCTGACGCCTGGATTGACTGGGTCTTTATAACGAATGAAATGGCTTACTTCACTGACTATAGCAATTGGACTTGCCTGTAATCCGGCGTTTGCGCAGGAGTTGACGTCTGTGCCGGCATCAATATCGCCTTCACATCAGCAGCGTGATGCATTTGTCACGGATCTGCTGAAGAAAATGACGCTGGAAGAGAAGATCGGCCAGCTCAGATTAATTAGCGTCGGGACAGATAACCCGAAAGAAGCCATTCGGGAAATGATTAAAAACGGCCAGGTCGGCGCGATTTTTAATACGGTGACCCGCCCGGATATCCGGGCGATGCAGGATCAGGTGATGCAGCTCAGCCGCCTGAAGATCCCTCTATTTTTTGCCTACGATGTGGTGCACGGCCAACGCACTATTTTCCCTATTGCGCTGGGGCTAGCCTCCAGTTGGGATATGGAGGCGATTGCGAAAAGCGCGCGCGTGGCGGCTTATGAAGCGACAGAAGACGGCCTGAACATGACCTGGGCACCAATGGTGGATATCACCCGCGATCCTCGCTGGGGACGCGTTTCGGAAGGCTTCGGTGAAGACACCTGGCTGACCAGCAAAATTGCCGGAGTGGTCGTAAAATCCTTTCAGGGTGATGACGTAACCGGACGCCATTCGCTAATGACCAGCGTCAAACACTACGCGCTCTACGGTGCGGTTGAAGGTGGCCGTGACTATAACACGGTGGACATGAGCCCTCAGCGCATGTTTCAGGACTATATGCCGCCTTACAAAGCGGCGATTGATGCGGGTAGCAGTGGCGTAATGGTGGCGCTGAACTCAATCAACGGTACGCCAGCCACGTCTAACAGCTGGTTGCTGAAGGATGTGCTACGCGATCAATGGCATTTCAAAGGCATCACTATTACCGATCACGGTGCGATTAAAGAATTGATTAAGCACGGCGTTGCCAGCGACCCGCGTGATGCGTCACGTCTGGCGGTTAAATCCGGTATCGGAATGAGCATGAGCGACGAGTATTTCGTGCGCTATCTGCCAGAGCTGGTGAAAAGCGGTGCGGTGAGCGTGCAGGAAATCGACGATGCTTGTCGTCAGGTGCTAAACGTGAAATATGATATGGGGCTGTTTGAAGATCCCTATCGTCATCTGGGCGTCGCGAGTTCCGATCCGGTGGATACCAATGCGGAAAGCCGCTTACACCGCCTGGATGCGCGCGATGTGGCGCGTAAGAGTCTGGTGTTGTTGAAAAACCGCCTGCAAACGCTGCCGCTGAAAAAGCAGGGCACGATTGCCGTCGTCGGGCCACTGGCTGACAGCCAGCGCGATACCATGGGCAGTTGGTCGGCGGCCGGTGTAACGAAACAGACGATTACCGTTTATCAGGGCCTGAAAAATGCCGTCGGTGATAAAGCCACTATTCTCTATGCCAAAGGTGCCAACGTGAGTAATCACAAAGGCATTATCGACTTCCTGAATCAGTATGAAGATGCCGTTCAGGTGGATAAACGTCCACCGCAGGTGATGATTGATGAAGCTGTAGAAGCCGCGAAGAAGGCAGATGTGGTGGTCGCCGTTGTCGGTGAAGCCGCCGGGATGGCGCACGAGGCTTCCAGTCGCTCGAATATCGATCTACCGCAAGGCCAGCGCGATCTGATCGCGGCGCTGAAGGCGACGGGTAAACCGCTGGTGCTGGTACTGATGAATGGTCGCCCTCTGGCGCTGGTTCGTGAAGATCAGCAGGCTGATGCGTTACTGGAAACCTGGTTCAGCGGTACGGAAGGTGGCAATGCGATTGCCGATGTGTTGTTTGGCGACTATAACCCGTCCGGCAAGCTACCGATGTCCTTCCCGCGTTCTGTCGGTCAGATTCCGATATATTACAACCACCTGCCGTCAGGTCGTCCTTACACGCCAGAAAACCCAGGCAAATATACATCCCACTATTATGATGAAGCCAACGGGCCGCTCTATCCGTTCGGTTACGGTCTGAGCTATACCACGTTCAGCGTGTCAGACGTGCGTTTGTCGAGCCAGACGATGAAGCGTAACGGGACGATCAACGCCAGCGTAACGGTGAAAAACACCGGTAGTCGTGCTGGGGAAACGGTAGTTCAACTGTATCTGCACGATGTAGTGGCTTCCATCAGCCGTCCGCTGAAAGAGTTGCGTGGTTTTGAGAAAGTGATGCTTCAACCGGGAGAATCCCGCACGGTCACCTTCACGCTCGATCAGGATGCACTCAAGTTCTACAATGCCCGCATGCAGCAGGTAGTAGAACCCGGTCAGTTTGATGTCATGATCGGTCTGGATTCTCAGCGCGTGAAGCGCGATAGCTTTACCCTGCTATAATGGTGTTTGCCTCGCCGCCGGTGCTTCCGGCGGCGAATACACGCATGGTGACGATCGAAATGCAGTGTGATTGTCGAAATAAAGTGTGATGACCGGAGAGTAGGGGATTGCTGGAGGAAGGTATGCCGTTGACTGAAGTCGTGTTGGTTGATGAAAATGACAAGCCAACGGGCGTAATGGAAAAGCAGGAAGCGCACGTAAAAGGAGAGTTACACCGTGCGATTACCGTCTATATTTTCAACTCTCGCCAGCAGTTGTTATTACAGCAGCGGGCAGAAGAGAAATATCACAGCGGCGGTTTATGGAGCAACACCTGTTGTAGTCACCCTGCACCCGGTGAAGAGACGCTACAGGCGGCACACCGCCGTTTGTATGAAGAGATGGGGTTACGCTGTGAACTGACGCCGATGTTTACGCTCACTTACCGCTTGCCGCTGAATAACGGGTTGATTGAGCATGAACTGGGGCATGTGTATTTTGGCGTGACGGATGATGTACCGCAACTCAATCCCGATGAAGTGTCGAGCTATGAATACCAGTCGATAGGCGAGATCGCACAGCGGATAGTGACGACGCCCGAGCAATTTACTGCCTGGTTCCAACTGACTTTCGCCCGTATTCCAGAGTACTGGCAAGCATTTCTGTCAACGCAATCGCGTTAGTCTGAGATAGCATTAATTGCCGCGTTTTAGTGCGGCACCGTTCGTGCATTCGTCCCGTAGGAATAGGGTGAGCGCAGTAGGTCGAAAGTGTCAGCCTGCGTGCTCGATAATAATGTAACCCACCAGCACCATGCCGGACATACCACCTAAGGCGAGCAGGGCAAAGAGACCGATAATACCGATTTTTTGAAGCGTCATCAGGTTATCCTTTTGTTAATTACCCCGAATTATAAAGCCTTCCGCCCATGAAACAAGGCCGAAACGCCTCTCACTTTTTAAATACACCCCATTATCGAAATAAAAGTAGCAGACCGAAAAAGAGCAAAATGACGCCAGCACAGCGCTCAATTGGGTTAAGCCAACGTGTTAAACGCTGCTGAATCAATGGGCGAGCGATTAGCGAAGCGATGAGTAGATCCCATACCAATACGACAGAAAACATCCAGCTACCGCTGACGAATTGCTGTGTAGTCGTTACCTGTGGCCCGAGAATACTGGTCATCAGGCTGATATAGAACAGCATGTTTTTAGGATTCAACAGCGACGAGCCGAGCCCTAGCAAGATTTGTTTACATAGCGTCGGGCAGATGCTGGACTGCTGTTCTGCCTGTAGCGATGGTGCAGAACGGCTTTTTAGTAACTGATAACCAACCCAGATCAGATAAGCCGCACCGCCCAATTCGATGGTGGTAAAAAGTGTGGGTGAGTGCTGAATACCTGCCCAGCCGATCGCCGCCAGCAGGATATATATGCCGTTGCCCAACGCGATGCCCAGACAGATTCCCACGCTGCCGCGGAGTCGGTAGCGAATGGCGTAAGCTGTCAGCAGAAAGAAATCGGGGCCAGGGCTCAGTAGCGCCACAAAATGCGCCAGTGCCAAAGCAGGAAAATGGGCAGGGAAAAGAGCGTCGGCGGAAAAGAGAGAGTGGGTAAACAGCGTGTTGATAAACATGATATTTCTGACCTCGATGAGTAATCGAAGCCAGTCTAGACAAGGTGTTCGGCTATTTATTGTCAAATATTGATCGCGCGTACTGACCCGGTGTCGCGGCGGTGTATTGCACAAACGTTTTGTGGAAATGGCTTTGGTCACAGAAGCCGCTTTGGTAGCCGACATCAACCAGCGGCGTACCTTGCTTCAGTAGCGACTTGGCATACTCGATACGGGCATTATTAAGAAATGCCATCGGCGTAATACCGGTATCGTGACGAAACTGCCGCACGATAGTTTCGCGGCGTAGGTTCAACTCGTCCGCTAGCGTTTCCAGCGAGGGCGATTCTTGCAGATTATTCAGCAAACGCTCGCGTACGTGTCGTGTCGTGGTTTGTAACGTCTGATGAGGCAATGCTGGCTTAGGCAGACAATATTGCTGCCAAATGGGAACCAGCATCGCGTTGAGAAGGTTGTCTGCCGATGTGATTTCTCCCCGATGCAGCAGGGCAATAAGATGCTGATAACGCATAAACAGAGTGGGATCGCGTAAGACGACACGGTTGCAACGCACGCTATCCGTCTGATAATTACAGTGGATAGCGATCTGATCGAGACACCACGCGGTATCCAGATAAAGCATGTGATAACTGCGCGTTTTCTCAGGAAGCGGGTTACAGCGGTGCGGCTGTTGGGGATCGATAAAGATCAGATCGCCAGCCTGTAAGTGATGCGTTTCGTTGCGATAATGACATAGCGTTTCGCCGTGTTCGATCGCCCCAATTGAGAATTGCGCATGGCTGTGCGTTTTATAGGCGTGGCTACTGTTGCGTGTGGTGCGACTTTCAACATGCGGTAATCGTGGCGAAAACCAGTACGATTGGTTAATGGCATGAACCGAAGACATAATTTCCCGAAGATAGCGCTTACCGCTCGCGATAAAAACAAGGCTTTACCCTAATCGCTGGGTGGAAGATTGTCGAGAGCGGAATCATCGCGCACGTGATATCGGCTGACGTCGCCGGACGTCTGTGGGACAATGACCGCCAGATTACACAGATACAGAGTATGCATGACGCTGTCCCCCGCAATAAAGTTGCAGATTGGTCAATGGTATAAGGCCCTGCAAGAGCAAATCCCGGATTTTATTTCCCGCGTTCCCCAGCGACAGATGATTGCCGAAGTGGCAAAAACGTTGGCGGGTGATTACCCGCGCCATCTGGCTATCGAAGCACCAACCGGCGTCGGGAAAACGCTTTCTTATCTTATTCCTGGTATTGCGGTGGGGCGTGCGGAGGATAAAACGTTAGTGGTGAGCACGGCGAATGTGGCGTTGCAGGATCAGATTTACAGTAAAGATCTCCCTCTGTTGCAGAAATTTATTCCCGAACTGAAATTTACCGCGGCATTTGGTCGTCGTCGTTATATTTGTCCACGTAATTTGGCGATGCTGGCAACCGATCCTGATGCACAGGGGGATTTACCACTCTTTCTGGATGATGAACGGGTGTCCGCCAGTAAGGAAGAAGAACGTGTCTGTGTAAAGCTTGAAAAAGCACTGCAAGGTCATGCCTGGGATGGGCTGCGCGACCATTATCAGGATTCGATAGCCGATAGTCTGTGGCAAAAACTGAGTACGGACAAAGCAAACTGCCTCGCACACAACTGCCATTATTACCGTGAGTGTCCGTTCTTCATCGCACGGCGTGAGATCGAGCAGGCCGATGTTGTCGTCACTAATCATGCGTTGGTGATGGCGGCGATGGAAAGCGAGTCGGTGCTTCCTCCCCCTAAGAATTTACTGTTAGTGCTCGATGAAGGCCACCATATTCCTGATGTCGCTCGCGATACGTTGGAGATGTCTGGAGATATTCATCCGGCTTATATGATGGCGCAACTGGAACAACTGGTGCAGCTCATCGGGCAGTGTATGGCGCAATTCGCGCCTAAATCACCGCCGCGACTCGCGAACAGTGAACGGTTAACCAGCCATTGTGAGGAGATCCGCGAGTGCGTGCTGTCTTTCTCGCAAATGTGCGAGCTGTTTCTTCCGCATGACGGGCAGGACACCGAGTACCGTTTTGCGATGGGGAAAATGCCGGATGAAATGCGTGAACTCTGTGTGCGGTTGTTCAAGCTGACCGACACGCTGCGGGCGCTGGCGGAGTATATGCTTAACGATCTCAGCGAGAAGACGGGTAAGCATGACGTGGTGCGTGTTTATCATGCATTGCTGAAAATGAGCCGTCAGCAGAGCTATCTGGAATCCATGAGCAAGCTATGGAGGCTGGCAGCGATGGAAAAATCGTCGAACGCGCCAGTTTCCAAATGGATCACGCGGGAAGTACGTGATAACCAGCCGCATCTTCACCTGCACTGCGCAGGAATTCGCGTCTGCGATCAGCTTGAAAGGCTGCTATGGAGTAAGGTGTCACACGTTGTGGTGACCTCGGCCACATTGCGCTCGCTGAATAGTTTTGCACGCATACAGGAGCTTTCCGGTCTGGGTGAGCAGGAAGGGGACACGTTTATCGCACTGGATTCACCGTTCAATCATCGTGAACAAGGGCGTCTGGTGATTCCTAGAATGCATCATGAACCGCTGATGGAATCTGAAGCGCAGCATATTGCTGAGATGGCGCAATTTTTCCGGGCAGAGTTAAAGCAGGATAAGCATAAAGGTATGTTGATGCTGTTTGCCAGCCAGCGTGCCATGCAACTCTTTCTGACGCAGGTGACCGATTTACGCCTGATACTGCTGGTTCAGGGAGATAAGCCGCGCTATAGGCTGGTTGAATTACATCGTCAGCGGGTACAAGAAGGCCAGACCAGCGTACTGATTGGCTTGCAGTCATTTGCGGAAGGCTTGGATCTGAAAGGGGAGCTGCTTTCTCAGGTACATATCCATAAAATAGCGTTTCCGCCTATCGACAGCCCGGTGATTCTGACGGAAGGCGAATGGCTCAAAAGCCTCAAACGACACCCGTTTATCGTACAAAGCTTGCCCAGCGCCTCGTTTAACCTCATCCAACAGGTAGGACGCCTAATTCGTAGCCATGACTGTTTTGGTGAGATCGTTATTTACGATCGCCGCCTGCTGACCAAAGGCTATGGCGCACAATTGCTGGCAGCACTACCCGTCTTTCCGATTGAACAACGGGATATGCCATAACAAATTCTTCTATACCGTTTGTCGAATAAAAGGATAAATCGCCACTATTTAGCGCTATATTTTTTTATTCTTATTTGTTAGATTTGTTTCGCAACAGCAAGGATGCCGTTGATACGTGTTACGAATCGTGTCATTACGCAGTGCAGTTTTTATCAACCAAGGATTGGTGCCATGATGAGAATTAACGCAGCTAATAAAAACTCCTTCCTTTTCAAAAACGAATGCCATTTCGCATCCATTTCCGTAGCTGTGCATATCGATACAAATAGTAAAAATTAGCCATCGAACTTTATTATTTATCATTTGATAATAGCGAAAATAATTGGTGTTCTTTCTTTATTATTTCCTAATAGAGATAATTTTTATTTATATGAGTTTTTGGATACATTCTAAATAATTCGAGTTTCAGGCAGGCGGCAAGAGAAGGAATCCCGAGTAGCGCAGCCAACGCACAAACAACTTGATGCATGACGGGCATATAATAACTTGGCTAAACTTTATTTAGCCAAGAGTCGATCATCCTGCCGCCATTATTACGCCGTGCAATATAGCCATTGCATAAAGGGATTTAGGATTCTGATCATCCCGATCAGACTTATGGAGAAGAAAAAATGGCTTTACGAGATTTACAAGATGAAGACACCGCAACATCTGCATTGGATGCGGCTGGTACGGGATTTAGCGATGTGGCGCCGTTGTTCTATAACCATATTCGCGGTGGCGACCTGGTGTTGAAGGAGATACCTTCTTTCACCAGCGATCACGCTGCCCGTGAAATTACGCGCGATGGCCTGACCTGGAATGCGAATGAATTTGGTAAACCCGCTAATTTGACCTATTCGTTCTTGCAAAACGTGAGAACAATCCCTTCTGGCGATCAGGGGTTTGTGAAATTCAACGACGCTCAGATTCAGCAGGCTAAACTGTCTCTGCAATCGTGGGCTGATGTGGCTGACCTGACGTTTACTGAAGTTAATCCGGTCAGCGAGAAAGCGACGATCACTTTCGGTAATTATACCCGTGATTCAAGCGGCCAGATTGATAACGATACTCAGGCCTATGGTTATATGCCTGGTGATTACTCCGCGGCAGGTAGCACCTGGTACAACTACAACGTTGATAACATTCGTAGCCCGGATACCATGGAATATGGTCGCCAGACGCTGACGCATGAAATCGGCCATGCGCTGGGTCTGAATCACCCAGGTGATTACAACGCGGGCGAGGGCAACCCGAGCTACCGTGATGCGACCTACGCTGAAGATACGCGCCAATATAGCCTGATGAGCTACTGGAGCGAGCAGAATACTGGCGGCGATTTCCAGGGGCACTATGCTGCGGGTCCACTGATTGACGATATCTCGGCAATGCAACTGCTTTACGGCGCGAATATGACCACCCGTACTGGTGATACAGTATATGGCTTCAATTCCAACACGGGTCGTGATTTCTATTCAGCAACGAGCAATAGTGACACACTGCTCTTTTCCGTTTGGGATGCGGGTGGTAACGATACGTTTGATTTCTCGGGTTACAGAAACAATCAGAATATCGATCTTAATGAAGGGCGTTTTTCTGATGTCGGCGTCCTGAAAGGTAACGTTTCGATTGCTCATGGTGTGGCGATTGAGAATGCGATTGGCGGTTCAGGCAACGATACTATCATCGGCAACGATGCAAGTAATATTTTGCAGGGCGGTGCGGGTAATGATGTTATTTACGGTGGTCGCGGGGTCGACACGCTGACCGGCGGGGCAGCCCGAGATACTTTTGCCTATACCCACGCGAGCGAGTCTTCCTTTACGTCAGGTTATGACACCATTACGGATTTCCAACGCGGCATCGATAAAATCGATCTGTCGGCGTTGAATTCAAAAGGTGACTTGCAGTTTGTTAATGCTTTCACTGGCAATGGCAATGAAGCACTCATTGATTGGGATGCGGGTAGCAACACCAGCAATCTGTGGCTGAATTTCTCCGGTCAGACTACACCAGACTTTTTCGTACATATTGTTGGTCAGCCCTCTGTGGCCACCGATTTTATTGTGTGATGTAGCAAGGACGGGGTAACCCGTCCTTTTCTGTTATCGACTTGGGGCCACTATGAAAAAATTAATCATCGCGGCGCTGTTAAGTGTAATAAGCGGAGGATGTATGGCGAGTAGTCTGAAGTTGCCTTCAGCAAGTGAACTAAGCGGCGTCTGGCAATTACGAGACGGTGAGCAGGAGTGTGAGGTTGTGCTGCACAGTACACCGTTAGTGGATAACACCTGGCGTCTTGACGGTGATGCGCAGTGTTTAAAAGCGCTACTGTCCGATGTTCCTGCTGGCTGGCGGCCGACGCCGGATGGCATCACGCTAACGAGAGAACAGGGCGATTCTGTGGCGTTCTTTAGCAAGGAAATAAAGGGCTACACGCTGATATTGCCTGATGGCAGTACACGGACGTTGCATAAGCAGCCCTGACAAGAGAGGCAAACGCAGTGAGTCAACTATCAAATAAGGAACGTTCGTTGTTGAGTATACTGCGTCCTTTCCGGCGCAGCTTCTGGAGTATTGGGATTTTCAGTGCCATCGTTAATCTGCTGATGCTGTCGCCTTCGATTTATATGCTTCAGGTGTACGATCGTGTGCTGGCGTCAGGAAATGGCACCACGTTGCTGATGCTCACCTTGCTGATTGCCGGGTTGGGGATATTCATGGCGGCGCTCGAGTGGGTACGGAGTCTGGTGGTTGTCAGACTCGGTACACGGATCGATCTACAGCTGAATCAACGGGTCTTCAACGCCGCGTTTGAGCGCAATCTGGAAGTCGGTGAGGCAAAAGCGGGTCAGGCGTTAAACGATCTCACGCTATTACGGCAGTTTATTACGGGCAATTCACTGTTTGCCTTCTTCGATATCCCCTGGTTTCCCTTCTTTTTATTGGTGCTGTTCCTGATCCATCCCGTTCTCGGTCTGTTGGCGCTGGGGGGCACTGTGGTGTTGGTGCTGTTGGCCTGGCTGAATCAGTATCTCACCACATCGCCTTTAGAAGCGGCAAATCATGAAGCGCTACAGGCGACCCACCTTGCGGATACGCAACTGCGCAATGCGGAAGTCATTGAATCAATGGGGATGTTGCCAAATTTACGGCGTCGCTGGCAGGGGCAACATTATCGCTTTATTACGCTGCAAAATCTGGCCAGTGAACGGGCTGCGGTTGTCGGGGCGGCCTCAAAGCATGCGCGTATTTTTTTGCAATCGCTAATGCTTGGGGTAGGTGCCATGCTTGCGATTAAGGGCGAAATTACGCCGGGAATGATGATTGCGGGGTCAATTCTTGTCGGGCGCGTGCTGAGTCCTATCGATCAGCTTATTGGTATTTGGAAACCGTTGAGCAGTGCGCGACAAGCCTGGCATCGGCTGAATCGAATTATGACGGCTTACCCACCCAGAGCCGAGACGATGACGCTGCCCGCGCCAGTGGGTCAGCTTAGCGTCGAGAATGTGTTATTACAGACTCCCCAAGGGGCGCCACGATTGCAGGACATCCATTTCTCGCTTCAGGCGGGGGAAACGCTGGCGATTCTTGGGGCATCGGGCTCAGGAAAATCCACACTGGCACGCCTGCTGGTTGCGACGCAAACACCGACGCGTGGCAAGGTGCGACTGGACGGGGCCGATCTCAGTCAGGTAGATAAAACGGCGTTTGGTCCGGCAATGGGCTACCTGCCACAGGATGTGCAGCTGTTTAAAGGCACGCTGGCGGAGAATATTTCCCGCTTTGGCGAGCATGATGCGCAAAAGATCGTGGCGGCAGCGAAACTGGCTGGCGTCCACGAGATGATTCTTAGCCAGCCACAGGGGTATGACACCCCTCTCGGCGCTGATGGTTATGGGCTCTCGGGTGGGCAGCGGCAGCGCATCGCGCTGGCGCGCGCGGTGTATGGCGATCCCTGCCTGTTGGTTCTCGATGAGCCAAACTCCAGCCTCGACAACGAAGGTGAAATTGCGCTGGGGCAGGCGATCTCACACCTTCAGAAACGGGGAGCGACGGTGGTACTGATTACGCATCGTCCAGCATTAACCACACTGGCGCATAAAATTCTGGTTCTCAATCAGGGTAAGCAACAGCGCTTTGGGCCTGCACGCGACATTCTGAGCGAATTGCAGCCGCGCCGTGCCGCAAATCAGGCACACATGACACCTTCTGCCGCCGTCCAGCAGTAACAGGGAATGAGAGAAAACAGGGAAAGACATGTCTGCATCTGAATTGAGCGAAGAGAATATGAACCAGACGGCGCGGCGCGATGAGCAACGTGCCGTGCGTCTGGGGTGGTTGCTGGTGCTTGCCGGATTCGGCGGCTTTGTTCTGTGGGCACTGTTTGCGCCGTTGGATAAAGGCGTCATGGTGAATGGCAGCGTTGTGATTTCCGGTAATCGCAAGGTTGTGCAGCACGCTCAGGGCGGGATCGTTGATAAAATTCAGGTGAAAGACGGCGACAGAGTCAAGGCTGGTCAAATCCTACTAACGCTGAATGAGGTTGATGCGCGTTCAGTAAGCGAAGGGCTGGATGGCCAATATTTGCAACTGGTGGCGCGAGAAGGCAGGTTGCTTGCTGAGCAGCAGCGCCTGAATGACATGGTCATGACGGCTCGCCTGCAACCGCTCGCGGAACAGCCTGAGATGAGTGTGATTACGGCATTGCAGCGTGATTTACTGCGCAGTCGTCAACAGTCGCTTAAGCTTGAAGCGGAAGGGATGCGTGCAAGCATTGCCGGCATGGAGGCATCGCTTAGCGCCCAGCGGCAGGTTATGTCCAGTAAGCAGAAACAGCGAGAGACGTTGGAACAACAACTGCAAGGATTGCGTTCATTGGCGGCGGAAAACTATGTCCCGCGCAACAAAATGCTGGAGAACGAACGTCTGCTGGCGCAGCTCAGCGGCGATATCGCACAACTGGCAGGGGACATTAATCGCACCGGCCGTGATATTGAGCAACAAAGGCTGCTGATCGCACAACGCCAGCAGGAATACGACAAAGAGGTGAACAGTGAGCTGGCGGAAGTTCGGGCGCTATTGAGCGATGTGGGCAGCAAAAAGGAAAAAGCCGATTTCACTCTGGCGAATATTCAGATGCGTGCGCCCGTTTCTGGCACGGTGGTTGGGTTGAAAGTGTTTACGGAAGGCGGCGTGATTGCGCCAGGGCAGACCCTTCTGGAGATCGTGCCGGACGATCAGCCTTTGCGTGTAGATGCGCACCTTCCCGTTGAATTGGTCGATAAAGTCTGGCCGGGTTTACCCGTAGAGCTTCAGTTTGTCGCGTTTAACCAAAGCACAACGCCGCGTGTGGCCGGAACTGTTGAGCTGCTGTCGGCTGACCGTCTATTGGATGACAGAGATGGTTCGCCTTATTACAGTCTACGCGTTCAGGTGGATGATGAAGGGAAACGTGCGCTGGAAGGGTTGGAAATTAAACCCGGTATGCCGGTACAAGGATTTGTCCGTACTGGAGAGCGGTCGTTCGTCAATTATTTATTTAAGCCTTTAATGGATCGCCTGCATCTGGCACTAACGGAAGAGTAATCATGCAAAGGATCGCGATAGTCGTGCTGTTTGGGCTGACTTCTTCGAGCGCTAACGCATTAGGACTGCTTGATGCCTGGGAGCTGGCACTGCGTAACGATGCGCAATTTCGTGCAGCGGGTTTTGAACGGGCGGCAGGTCAGGAAGAGGAGACGATCGGACGAGCCAATTTGCTCCCTAATCTCCAGTATGGCTATAACGCTAATCGCAGCCATTCTAAAGTCACCCAAACGGATAGTTTTACTGATAACACGCTAAAACGTGATTACAACAGCTACACGTCGACGCTATCACTGCGCCAGCCGCTACTGGATTATGCGGCATGGGCTCGTTATCAGCAGGGGAGAGCTCGTACGCTGATGGCCGATCAGCGTTTTCGCGATCGCAGTCAGGATCTCATGGTGCGGCTATATAAAGCCTGGAGCAGTGCACTGCTGGCGCAGGAAAAATTGCAATTGCTCAATGCGCAGCAGCGAGCCTATCAGGAACAACTGACGCTGAATAAACGTCTCTTGCTGGCTGGTGAAGGGACGCTAACGGATGTGCGGGAAACGGAAGCGCGGTTTACGCTGATTGAAGCGCAGCGCATTGAGCAGCAGGATAATCTGGATGCTGCAATTACCGATCTGGAAAATATGACCGGGGCAGCGCTGGATATTACCGGGCTGCATCCTCTGGTGCTTACACAACTTCCGTCTACAGAATCAGCTAAACAGACGCTGGCGCAGTGGCGCGATCTGGCTGTGCAGCACAATGCTAAATTGGCGACACAGCGTGAGGGATTGGCGGTCAGCCGCTATGAAATCGAACGTAGTCGCGCTGGGCATTTACCCACGCTATCACTGGTAGCCTCGTCACGTAATAGCCGTTCCGAGAGCGAATATAACTATAACCAGAAATACGACACGCAAAGCGTCGGCTTGCAGCTGAATGTCCCACTTTATTCTGGTGGTTCTGTCTCGGCATCCATGCGGCAGGCGGCAGCGGAATACCAGCAAAGTCAGGCAGAGCTGGACGATCAAACCAAACAAACGCTGGCGGAGTTGAAAAAGAACTACAACTTGTACAATAACGGATTGGCAAAAATCAAAGCCTGGCAGATGACGGCATCGTCGGCGCAAGAAGCCGTCAAGGCAACACGGTTGAGCGTAGCAGGCGGTGAACGTATTAATCTGGATATTTTGCTCGCTGAGCAAGATTGGTACAACGCCCGGCGAGAGCTGGCAGAAGCGAAATACAGCTGGCTTCAGGCATGGTTATTATTGCGCTATACGGCTGGTACACTGAATGAGAAAGATATTCTGGAACTGGCGGCCTGGTTTCAGCCTGCTGGCAAGCCCTCATTTTAAATGGTTCAATTCTGTAGGATATTGTGCCTCAGTCATACTTAAACTCCTTTAAAATCATCAAATCTCCTCGTTTTGCATAATGGCCTCCATTCTTATCAGGAGGCTTTATCATGAAAAAAATCAAAAAACCGCGTCTTACCGGCTGGATTATGGCATCGGCTTTTCTCTTTGCTGTCATTGGGCTGATTTCACCACAACAGCTTCCCGTCACCATCTATAAGCTCTCGCTTATCTCACTTGCGGCGGTATTAGGCTATTGGTTGGATCGTTCGCTGTTTCCTAAAGCTCGCCCCGGTTTATTCCTTGAACAAGGTAATGAACCTGTGCCGAGTGGACGTTTTCCGGTTCGGGAGGGGCACCACACGGTATTTGCCGCTGCGATGTTACGACGCGCGCTGATTGTGTCAGCCGTCTGCATCGGTGTAGCGATGGGGCTGTGATATGCGACATCTTCTTATCACACTGCTTATTAGCCCCATGCTTTTTAGCACTACAGTCTGCGCTGACACGATCCCTCGTGCCGCGCAGGCGTACCGCAGTGATGTGATCCGCAGCGCACGGCTGGACTGGGGCATGAATGCCCCAATTGCTGATTTTGCGGCACAGTTGCACCAGGAAAGCGGTTGGAATCCAGGGGCGGTATCGCCCGTCGGAGCGCTGGGGTTGGCACAGTTTATGCCGACAACAGCCGATTGGTTCAGCGGTATTGTTCCTGAGCTTCGGACAAATCAACCTCTTAACCCCGTCTGGGCTATACGTGCGCTGACGGGCTACGATCGCTGGCTGTGGACGCGAATCAGTGCCAGTAACGACTGTGAGCGTATGGCAATGACCTTATCGTCCTACAATGGCGGACTCGGCTGGTTACAACGTGATAAGCAACGTGCGAAGATCGCCGGGAAGGACATTCTTCGCTGGTTCGATCATGTGGAAACCGTCAATGCGGGGCGTAGCGCCGCCAACTGGCATGAAAACCGCCATTATCCCGACCGTATCTTGCATCAGTTGGCGCCACGCTACCTGAGCTGGGGGAGGGCGAGCTGTGTGGAATAGTCTGTTTATTACTCACCTGAAATTCTTTCTTTCGCCGCGCGTGGTCGCTGCCCTGCTTACTATTGCGCTACTCCTCGCCGTCTATCTAACCGGCCGCAATCAAGGTTATCAACTGGCGCAAGCGCTGGGGGACGCCGCGTTGGCGAAGCAACTGGCGGCATTTAATTTGCTCCAGCAGCAGCGGGCCGAAACCCAAAATCAGCTATTACGCGCAGCGGCGGAACAATACCAGCAGCAGGTTGAGCGTGGGAATCAACTCGAACAGCGCTATATGGCCGCGCGTCAAAAACTGGCGGCGGATAACGCTGCTCTGCAAAGGAAAATCGACCATGTTACTCAGCAATACATTGACGAAAAAGGCAAGGTTCAGCCTGTGCAGTGTGTGTTTACTCGTGGCTTCGTGCAGTTCTACAACGCCGCTTTCGGTTTGTCCGAAGACGGCGCGGCAGACATTACCGCCGCTGCCCGCCGCACTGGCGCAGCGTCCGGTTTCGGCACAACCGCTGACGCCGAATTACAGCCTTCAGGTGTCTCCCAGCGCGATATCCTCGCCAACATCAGCGACAACGGAGAGCGCTATCAGGCGCTGAGTGCGCAGATTAATGCGTTGCTGGATTACATCGAAGCATTGCAACAGGCAGGGGAGGTGACACGTGAAAATTGAAGTGGAATTTTGGTCGCTGGTCGGCCTGCTGCTATCGTTTATGAGCTTCCTGTTTGCCGCCGGGCGGATTTTGCTTACCCAGATTGAAAAGCGGCTGAACGAGCGTTTTGCTGCGCTGGAAAATGCACGCCAGAAGAGCGAACAGGGATGGACGCGTCTGGAACGTGAATTTCTGGAATTTCGTGCTGATTTACCACTGATTTATGTGCGTCGTGAGGATTACATCCGTGGACAGACGGTAATCGAAGCCAAACTGGATGCGCTTTACAACAAATTGGAGTTGGTACAGCAGCGGTATTCGGGAGGGAGTCATGGCTAATACGCCGTGTATTCAACAGGAATCGATGCGTTGGCATTTGCTCATCGCATTAAACAAAACACGTCCTTATACCGCGAATGAAATGTTTTTATTGGCCGTGATGCAGCGGCTGTATGCCGATACTTCTGAACAGGAACTGCGCCAGGCGCTGGATTATCTGGCCGATCGTAAGATGGCGGTGTTGACCAAAGAGGTCGATGGTGTCTGGCTGGCGAATCTCACCCGTCTGGGTGTGGAGATGGTGGAATATACGGTTGACGGTGTGGTTGGTATTGCCCGACCAGAAAAATACTGGGATCAGTAACGCGTAACATGTTATTTTCGTTGATAAGTTTTTATTGCGTCGCCGAAAATAAGAGGCCAGCATGGATTACACCAAAATTATCAAAGAAGTCGGGCGCGGGAAAAACCATGCGCGTGATATCGATCAAGTAACGGCTTATGAATTATATAGCGCAATGCTGCGCGGTGATGTGCCAGATCTGGAACTTGGCGGGCTGCTGATTGCGTTTCGTATCAAAGGCGAATCCGAAGCCGAAATGCTGGGCTTTTATCAGGCGATGAACGAGCATGTGTTGCGCCTGAATCCACCAGTGGGCTTTCCTATGCCTATCGTGATTCCCAGTTACAACGGGGCGCGGAGGCAGGCTAACCTGACGCCGCTGTTGGCGCTGCTGTTGGCAAAACTGGGTTTTCCGGTGGTAGTGCATGGCGTAAGCGACGATCCTACTCGTGTTACCAGCGCGGATATTTTACGTAACCTCGGCGTGACGATTGCGGAGAATGCCGAGCAGGCTCAGCAGGAGCTTGATAACAGTAGCCCGGTATTTATTCCTGTGTCTGTGTTGTGTCCAGCCATCGAGCGTCAGCTACAGCTACGCTGGCGTATGGGAGTGCGTAACAGTAGCCACACGCTGGCCAAGGTAGCGACGCCGTTTGGTGAAAGTGAGGCGCTGCGCGTTGCCAGCGTGTCCCACCCTGAATATGTTTCACGTGTGGGAACGTTTTTTAACGATATCACCGGACGTGCGCTTCTGATGCATGGCACGGAAGGAGAGGTTTACGCCAACCCGCAGCGCTGCCCGGAAATCCATTTTATCCATCAGCAACATACCAACGTGCTGCAACTGCGACAGGATATCAGCGTCGCACCGGATGCTTTGCCTATCGCGAAGGATGCTACCACCACGGCGCGCTGGACGGTGAGATGTATGACAGGTGAAATCGCGATCCCTCAGGCGATTCGTCTACAACTGGCGTGCTGTCTGGTTGCTGCTGGTGAAGCCGCGACAATGGAACAGGCTGTCGCAACAATTAAGAAGCGTCTGGGCTGATTGGCTTACCGAGACGGACTCGGGTGCGGGTTACCGTGCCACTTCACACAGCCAAAAGGCTGTCATTTGAAGAAATAAGGAATGGCATGCAACAGGTAGCGGACTATTTTAATATATTGAATCGCGACTATCTTGCGGTCCATCAGGCGAAAGAAGAACTGTTTTGGCAACTGTATATGGGAACGGGAAATGATGAGGTGTCTGAGCGTTTCTCCGCCGCAGAAAGTGAGTATAAACGCTTTATTGCGCAACCGCAGCGTTTGACTGAACTGCGAACCCATATTGCGACACTGGAAAACAGCCCTTGTGATGAACAACAGCAGGCGCTGCTACATGGCTTGCAAGGTTGGTATCGGTTTTTCGACTGTAACGTGATTGAAGAGCCGCAAGCTCAGGCGTTGATGGATGAGATTATTGCGACCGAAAGTGCGCTATACGCCAAGTGTAAATCCTATGAAATGACACATTTGGATGCCAAGGGGGAGCGTGTTTCCGCCTCACTCGGGGAACTGCTGACCAATCAGGCGACTAATGATACCGAAGCCTATCGTCAGAGTTCTCAGCAGGCGCTGCGCTCTCTGGAACAGTGGCTGTTGCATAACGGTTTTCCTGAGCTGATTTCACTGCGTAACCGCTTTGCCCGTCAGATGGGCTACCGGAACTATTTTGACTATAAGGTCAATAAAACGGAGCGGATGACGCCAGAGCAGCTCTTTGCCATCCTCGATGCTTTCGAAGCACAAACCCGTGAAGCGAATGCCCGCAGCCTGAAAAATCTGGCGGATGAAAAGGGCGAAGACGCGCTACAACCGTGGAATATTCGCTACGCCAGTGCGGGGTATGTGACGCGCCAGCTCGATCCCTACTTCCCTTTCTCTGCGTCGCTGGAACGTTGGATCAATAGTTTTAAGCGCTTGCGTATCGGGTTTAACGGTGCAGAAATGCAGCTCGATTTGTTGGTGCGCAAAGGCAAATTCGAGAATGGTTTCATGCACGGTCCGGTACCGCCGTTTGTGCAAGAAGGGAAATGGGTTCCGGCACGGATTAATTTCACCAGTTTGGCAAAACCGGACCAAATCGGTAGCGGTGCCAGCGGCATTAATACGCTGTTCCATGAAGGTGGGCACGCCGCGCATTTTGCCAATATTAAGCAGAATGCTCCCTGTTTTTCACAGGAGTTTCCGCCAACCTCGATGGCCTATGCCGAAACACAATCTATGTTCTGCGACAGCCTGTTGGGCGATGCTGACTGGTTAAAACGTTATGCAAAGAATGCACAGGGAGAGACGATTCCTGACGAATTGATCCGTGCGGATATCAGCACTCAGCAACCGATGCGAGCCTTCAACGATCGACACATTCTGCTGGTGCCTTATTTTGAGTGGCAACTCTATTCGTGGGACGACGAAGCGCGTACGCCAGAAGCGATGACAAAACTGGCACGCGACACCGAACAGCGTATTTTGGGCATTAGTGGCAGCCCGCGCCCGACGCTGGCGATCCCTCATCTGCTGTCTATGGAGTCGGCGTGTTCTTATCAGGGATACCTGCTGGCATTGATGGCGGTGGAGCAGACGCGCAGCTATTTCCTGCAACGTGACGGTTACCTGACGGATAACCCGGCTATCGGCCCTGATTTGGCACAACACTATTGGCATCCGGGCAATAGCGTAAGTCATGACGATACGCTGCGTAGCCTAACCGGTGAAGGCTTCAACCCCGCTTATCTGGCGCAGGCCTGTAATCTGACGGTTGATGAAGCCTGGCAACAGGCGGAAGGGATGATGGCGAAGGCGGCGGGTCGTCCTCAGCCTGCTGCGGATTTCGATCTGTCTGCGCGTATTCGCGTGGTCGATGGTAGTCGCGTGCTGGCGGATAATGAACAGAGCGACGAGAAGATGTGCCAGGATTTTGCGGCGTTTATTGAACGAGAATATCCGCGTTCGCAGGCATAACGTTCGCTGACATCGCGAGTAAGAGAAAGGGGGCGAAAGCCCCCTTGTTGATCAAGATACGTGTTGCAGGAATTCACGCAGACGGTCGCTGGGTGGATTCGTAATCAGCGTTTCCGGGTCGCCATCTTCTGCGATGCGGCCTTTATCAATAAAGATCAGACGCGAAGCCACTTTATGGGCAAAGCCCACTTCGTGAGTGACGATGACCATCGTCATGCCTTCTTCGGCCAGATCTTTCATGACGGTCAGCACTTCATGACGCAGTTCTGGATCGAGTGCAGATGTCGGCTCATCAAACAGCATCAGCTTCGGTTTGACTGCCAGCGCGCGGGCGATTGCCACACGCTGTTGTTGGCCACCGGAAAGCTCGGAAGGGTAGTGATGCGCGCGTTCTGACAGACCGACTTTCGCCAGCAATTCCAGCGCCAGTTTCTCGGCCTCAGCTTTACTCGCTCCGCGCACTCGGATCGGGCCGAACGCGACGTTTTCCAACGCTGTAAGGTGCGGGAACAGATAAAACTGCTGGAACACCATCCCTGCTTCCTGACGGATCAAGCGCTCATCAACGCGGGGATCGTTCACTTTGAGGCCGTCAACAATTAATTCACCGCTGGTAATCTCTTCCAGTTTATTGATGCAGCGCAGCAGCGTGGATTTACCCGAGCCTGAAGGCCCGATGATGACGACAACTTCACCTTGACCGATGGTGAGATCGATATCGTGTAAGACCTGTGTTTTGCCAAAGTGTTTGGATACGTTTTTAAATTCAATCATATAATCTTAAGTCTTCTTTCCAGACGACGCAGAATAAAGCTGAGGACCAGCGTGATGCACAGGTAAATAACGGCAACCGCAGTCCAGATTTCCAGCGCACGGAAGTTGCCCGCGATGATTTCCTGCCCTGAGCGAGTCAATTCAGCTACGCCGATAACAATAAACAGTGACGTATCTTTGATGCTGATAATCCACTGATTACCCAGCGGTGGCAACATGCGGCGCAGGGCGAGTGGGGCAATGACATGACGTAACGTCGCGCCTCGAGATAGCCCAAGGGCCAAGCCTGCTTCACGAAAGCCGTTATGAATTGATAATACCGAACCACGGGTAATTTCCGCGATATAAGCACCGGAGTTAATCATGATGGTCACTACGGCGGCGGCAAAAGGATCAATTCGCACGGACGTGAAAATCATCGGCAAGGCGAAGTAAATAAACATCACTTGCACAACAATGGGTGTACCGCGAATAATTTCAATAAAAACGAGCGAAATGCGGCTGGAAAACCAGCCGCCGTAGGCGCGGGCAAAACCCGCGACCACGCCAATCACTAGGCCACCAAGCAGACCCAGAACAGAAATCAACAACGTCATTTTTGCCCCTTCCATTAGGAGGGGCAGAGAAGGCCAAATGGCACTCCAGTCAAACTGCATGGAATATCTCCAGATTAAATCGGCAATTACTTAGGCTCTACGCCAAACCACTTCTTGTAGATTTCAGCATAAGTGCCGTTTTCACGCAGTGTTTTCAGGGCGCCATTCACTTTTTCACGCAGCTCGTTGTTGCCTTTCGGGAACGCGATGCCGTATTGCTGAGCTTTAATGGAATCACCTACCGCTTTAAACTGGCCGTTGCCTGCGGTTTTGATGAAATAGAGAATATTTGGCGTGTCGTGCAGCACTGCGTCAGCACGATTGGTGCCCAGTTCCATATAGGCGTTGTCGATATTCGGGAACTGGCGCAGATCTTTAGTTTTGATATTGGCTTTCGCGTAATCAACGGAACCTGTGCCGCTCTTCACCGCAACGACTTTACCGGCCAAATCCTGCTCGCCTTTGATATCGTTGTTGTTTGCTTTAACCATCACTAGCAGGCCGCTGTCGTAGTAACCGTCAGAGAAATCGATTGCTTTTTTACGCTCGTCGGTAATGGTAATACCTGCGAGCGCCAGATCGATGTTACGCGTTTGCAGAGCAGGAATAATACCGCCGAAGTCCATTGGTTTCAGGGTGTACTTCAGGTTGAGCTGTTTAGCGATAGCATCCCAGAGGTCGATGTCAAAACCGACGTACTTGTCGCCTTGTTTGAATTCAAAAGGGACGAAAGCGGTGTCTGTTGCGACAATCAGTTCTTTCTCGGCGGCATAGCTGGATACGCTCATCATCAGCGTTAATGCAGCCAAAGAGGCCTTAAGTAGTGATTTCATCAAATCCTTCCTATTTAGCAGTTGTGGGAGCTTTTTGTTTTACAGGCGTTTTAAGCATAGTACGAAAGTGGAACCCATTAGAACATTAGGTCAGTTATCATGCGTTGTGCTTAACCTGTTGTTTTTATTTTATTACCTTGCTGGAGGTGAAATTTTCATCTCCAATTCGCTTAGGCAAGGCGCTGTTATGATTAACTGATTTACACGAGGGAAACAACCGTTGATTAGCGTTATGGGCAATTAATGGCGGCAAAAGCTAATTTTTTGAGCGTCTTAATAGATAAAATGCGTGGTTTGTGCATATTGAACGAGAAAAGAGGGGGCGGAGTGGATTTCTCAGTGAGTAAAAAGGCTGCCTAAGCAGCCTTGAAACGTTCGCGGGACGATAACGTCGATTATTCAATGTTGGATTCAATAAACCACAGGAACTGATCCAGATCGCGTGATGCGGCGGTCAGAATATCCGCAGAGGCCTCATCTTCCGTTTTACCAATGGCTTGGCGCACGTTGTTAGCGACAATCGCATAACGCTCTGCCAACGCTTTCAGATGATCCTGAACGCTATGGATAGTGGTTGGGTAGCTTTTCAGCGAGGTCTGTTTACCCACAATTTGCACCGTACCCAGTGCGACACCGCCTATCTGAACGACACGCTCGGCGATGGTATCCTGATGGTCAATAATCGAGGTACGGAAGCCGTCCAGCATTTCATGAACGGCGATAAAGTTTGCGCCACGCATGTTCCAGTGTGCTTGTTTGGTAATCAACGACAGATCGATGAAATCAACAACCAGTTGGTTTAACAGGGCGATCGTTGAGGTCTTAACGCTATCATCCAAATCATTGCGAGTATAAAGCAGTTCGGACGGTGCTGATTTCACGAGTTTGGCGGTAGACATAATAGTTATCCTCTCTTTAATTTCATAGTCTGACTGTTCAACGTGACTAATTATAGCAGTGATGGAAAGTAATATTGAAAAGAATTGCCTATCAAATGAATAGCTATAGCATAACGATGTTGTGGTTATTTATGGTCAGGGTTTATCTGATAGCAATAATGTGGGAATGGTGATGCAAGAGAAATATTTCAACTGCTTCTGCAACACAATATCACATAATGATAAATAGCATTACTGCTTAGGTGAAAATAGTTATTATTCTCTGGTTTCTTTTAAACATATTATGCGTTAGTTAAAGGGCGTTATGAATAATGAGAATCAATATTATTGGTACCAGCGGAAGTGGCAAATCTACGCTCGCTCGCCGTCTGTCTGGAATGTTGAATATGCCCTACGTTGAAATGGATGCGCTGTTCTGGCTAAGCGACTGGCAAGGAAGAACGGATACCGATTTCTTTCAACGGCTTGAAAACGAATTGAAATCAGAAAGTTGGGTTCTGGATGGCAACTATAATCGAACGCGCGACATTAAATGGCGCAATGTTGATGTCGTGATTTGGGTCGATTACGGCTTTACCCGTACGCTTTTTCAGGCGGTGAGACGCGCCTATCTTCGAGCATGGCACAAAGAGGAGTTGTGGGTCGGTACTGGTAATAAAGAGTCGTTTGTCCGCAGTTTCTTCAGTCGGGATTCGATTATCCTCTGGACAATAAAAACCTATTCAAGAAATCGGAAACGGTATTTGGCTGATTTAGCTGATCCACGCTATTGCCATATCCGCTTCATTACGCTGCGTTCTCCGCGGGAATGTAAAACCTTTCTGCAACACCTTCCTAATGAAATACGCTCTCATTCTGTGTGAGTCGCTACTTTGACCTTACCCGCTGGTTTTATTGTCAACGTTGCGCCTATTGATGCAGTTATAATAAACATAAGCGCTATCCATTGCGTGAACGATAAATGTTCGCTGAGGAAAAGGATCCCAGATAGGGCGGCAATAGCGGGCTCCATGCTCATCAGCGTGCTGAACGTTCTGGCAGGCAGACGGGTTAAGGCTACCATCTCCAGAGAATAAGGTAGCGCGGTCGACAGAATGGCGACGGCAATACCGAGCGGGAGAATTGAGAGAGAAAATAGCG
Source organism: Pectobacterium betavasculorum (assembly GCF_000749845.1). Classification (GTDB taxonomy): domain Bacteria; phylum Pseudomonadota; class Gammaproteobacteria; order Enterobacterales; family Enterobacteriaceae; genus Pectobacterium; species Pectobacterium betavasculorum. The sequence goes on from NZ_JQHM01000001.1 coordinate 562,781, forward strand.
TGCTCTCTGCGTAATACGCACCGATAGGGCAGAAGATCAGTGCCGCAATGCAGGACCCAATGGCGACGGTACCCGGCCCATGATTTGCCCCCGCTTTTTGTCCAAATAGAATATAGAACGCCCAGCAGGCACCCGCGCCCACAGCGTAAGCTGCGCCTGTCAAATCAACATTGCCGATATTGTGACCCAGCGGCAATAAGAACCACAGCCCTGCAACAGCCAGAAAAACCCATAGAAAATCAAGAGGTCGGCGTGAGGCTAACATAGCTACGGCAAGTGGGCCGGTGAATTCCAGTGCAACAGCAATGCCGAGCGGCACCGTTTGCAATGAAAGGTAGAATAGAAAGTTCATGCCACCCAGCGTGATGCCATAAACCAGAAGCGGCAGGCGGTTGCTGCCAAAGCGCATACGCCATGGCTTGAAGATGATGCACAGAATGATCGTACCAATTCCCAGACGTAATGCCGTGATGCCAGTGGCACCGATGAGCGGAAACAGGCTTTTGGCCAGAGCGGCTCCACTTTGGATAGAAAGCATCGAGATAATGATGAGCAATACAGGGACGAATGATGACGAACGGTGGGAAAATAAGGTCATTCTCTTGGCCTTAAACAGGTATAACATTCCGTTGCTATTATATCCAATTGTAAACAATTTGTCTGGTATGGATTAACTTTTATTGACCTTTATTTACGGATCATTTAACTAATGTGTTTCTGTTCAATACTGTTAGCATACAAACTGAGCGGGTAATTCAGAATTGTCTGTTTTAATGCCTTGCGGTGAATTTATTTTTAATCTAACTGTCACAATAAAAAACTCAATATAATTATAGTGATAGGTCGATTTTGACAATAATTGTTACATCTAAAGCCTAATTGATAAATATTTATAGGGCGGCAAGTTCTGAACTTCTTTGTTATATTCACTACGTTAGTTAGTCTTTCATAAAATGAATTTGAGGCTGTAAATATGAAAAAAATCGCGTGTCTTTCAGCTCTGGCTTGTGTATTAGCCGTTGGCGCAGGTTCTGCATTTGCTGGTCAAAGTACTGTAACTGCAGGCTATGCTCAAGGTGATGCTCAGGGTGTACAAAATAAAGTTAAAGGCTTTAACCTGAAATATCGTTATGAGCAAGATAATAACCCACTGGGCGTTATTAGCTCATTCACCTATTTGGAAAAAACGGGTAGTGATGGTAGTGACTACAATAAAGGCCAGTACATGGGCTTTACTGCGGGTCCTGCTTACCGTCTAAACGACTGGGCAAGCCTGTACGGTGTTGTTGGTTTCAGTCACGGTAAAGTAACAAGCAATGCTACCAACGGTCAGAGCAATGGCAGCAATGACGATTACGGCTTCACTTACGGTGCTGGTGTTCAGTTCAACCCAATCCAGGACGTTGCTCTGGATGTTGGTTACGAACAAAGCCGTATCCGCAGTGTTGACGTTGGTGCCTGGGCTGTTGGCGTAGGTTACCGCTTCTAATCTCACTCTGTAGGGTTTTCGCCCTCGGCGTTGGTGTTAGCTGTGTCGAAAGGATCCGCTCTTTTTAGGGCGGATTTTTTTATGGCTGTTTCCCTGAGCCAATACCGAGTTTATCCAGTAATTTTCCAACCGAACGATATCCGGCCTTTCTTGCCGTCATGGATCACATGCATGCTGTATCTACTTTGTTATAAGATTTTATCTTGACGTTAAGATTCTTTATGTGAAGATAATGCTAATCAGACAGTAGTAACTTGCTCAAGCTATTGAGGTTACAAATGGTAGTGACATCAACGGCCCGTACGCGGGCTTTTCTGTTCTTCACAATTATTCTATTGGGATTGAATTTACGCCCTGTTTTAGCGGGCATTGGTCCATTGCTGAATCAGATTCAGGCCGCTACAGGTCTGGATGACAGCATGGCGGGGATGTTAACCACGCTTCCTGTGTTCGCTATGGGGTGGTGTGCGTTATATGGCGGCCAGTTGCAGACGCGCCTTGGCGAATATCGTGGAATTGCGCTGGGCATCGTGGTGATAGCGCTGGCATGTAGTGCCCGCTGGTGGCTCAATAGCGGCATAGCTCTGTTAGTTAGCGCCGCGCTCGCCGGGATAGGAATTGCCTTGATTCAGGCACTGATACCGTCGTTTATCAAACTTTATTTTGGTCGTCATAGCAGCCTCCTGATGGGCTTTTATACCACGGCGATTATGACCGGTGCGGCGTTTGCGGCTTCATCGGTTTCTCCGCTGGCCAACGTGTGGGGCTGGCAAAGTGCGCTGGCCTGCTGGGGGATTGTGGCGTTGGTTGCAGCGGTAGCCTGGCGATGTATCCCTAAGGCGTATACGCTGAAACAGAACGCAAAGGCCGTCTTAGCCACGCACCGCACGGGAATGGACTGGCTGCTAATGGTATTTTTCGGCATTGGGACGGGGGCGTATACTCTGGTGCTGGCATGGTTGCCGCCGTATTACATGCAACTGGGATTAGATGCGACGCAAAGCGGCCTGATGTTGGGCGGATTAACGCTGACGGAAGTGATTTCCGGCCTGTTGGTGTCAACGTTCATCAACCGTTTTCCCGATCGACGCAAACTGCTGCTTCCTATCCTGTTTGTGATGCTGGTGGGAATGGTCGGGCTGATTGTGGCTCCGCTGACATTTACGTATCCCATCATTATCATGCTGGGAATGGGTATTGGTGCGCTGTTCCCATTATCGCTAATCGTGGCGCTGGATCAGGTGACTGAACCACATAAAACCGGTTCGTTAATGGGCTTTGTGCAGGGTGGTGGCTACATCCTCGCCAGCCTGATGCCGTTACTCGCCGGGTTTATTCGCCAGCATACGGCGGGTTTGGAACAAGCCTGGATGATTATGACCGTTGGTGTCATCGTATTGATTATCATGGCGACTCGTTTTGCTCCGTTGAAGAGTTTGAGTCGCTAAGTGATATGTTTTTGTTGTAAGCGAGCGGATTTCCGCTCGCTATCGTGAATCAGTCGGTGGGCGATAGCGCCATAGCCAGCGCCCGCTCATCAGGCGACGGTAATAGAAGAACCCGCGTACAATCCAGTCAAAGAACATCCCCATCCATACGCCGATCACGCCAAAGCCGAGCATCACGCCGAGGATGTACCCCGCGATAACACGGCATCCCCACATACCCGCCATCGCCACCCACATGGTGTAACTGGCGTCTTTCGCGCCTTTTAATCCGGCGGGTAGCACCCAGGATGCGGCCCAGATTGGCATAAATAGCGCATTGAGCCACAGAAGGTGCTTTGCCACGTCGATCACTTCAGGCTCATTGGTGTAAAACGATGCTAAAAAGCTGGCGCTGGGAACTGATAGGACAGCAAGAACACAGAGCCCAATATTGGACAGCCAGAAGATGTGCTTCAACTGTCGGGTTGACTGCATAATCTGACCTTTCCCCAGCCGTGTGCCAACGATAATCGTAGCGGCTGCGCCGAGTGAATTACCGGGAAGGTTGATCAGCGTTGAGATGGAGAACGCAATAAAGTTTCCGGCAATCACTTCGGTTCCCATACCTGCCACAAAACGCTGGGTGATCAGTTTTCCGATGTTAAACATCACGGACTCAATACTGGCGGGAATACCGATACTGAGCACTTCATAGAGAATCGACAGGGTGAAAGGCGCAAAGTAAGACTTGAAAGGAATACGCAACGCGCCGTTAAAACCGTGCATCAGCGTCAGAATTACGAGTAGTGCACCGATATACCGTGAAATGGTAATACCAATGCCCGCACCGATAAAACCAAGTCCGTTCCATGAGAAGGCACCGTAAATTAGCAGGCTGCTTATAGCAATATTGAGGATATTCATCCCAATATTGATGACCATGGGCAATTTGGTGTTACCCGCGCCCCGTAGTGCGCCGCAGCCGACGAGTGCGATGGCGACAGCTGGATATCCCCAGACTGTCCAGCGAAGAAACGTGAGGGCTAGCGCTTTAACCTGTTCATCGGCTTGTCCTGCGATCAGATCGATAATCGCAGAACCGGAGAATTCAACCAGAACAACTAACAAAAATGATGACAGAACGAGTAATGACATCGATTGGCGAGCGGCAGAACGTGCCTGCTTTCTATTACGCTGTCCCAGACTGAAAGCGACAACAACAGCGGTCCCCAAGGAGACAGCGGTAAAGAAGGCGATAATAACCATATTGAAGCTATCAGCCAGACCGACGGCTGCCATGGCTTCCTTCCCTAGCCAACTGACAAGAAAGGTGCTGAAAACCCCCATTAGCACGACGCAGAGGCCTTCAATAAAGATAGGGAAGGCTAGCGGCGAGATTTCTCTCCAGAAGAGAACGCGGTTGGAGTAACGCTTTTTATACCAGTCGGTATCTTTTAATTTTTTCATGAAACGGTCTTGGATAGATCTCAAGTTTCCCAGTCGGCAAGGTAAACAGAACCACATGGTGGCTCGCAAAGCATTATTTCTGTACGGTACTCATTCATACAGTGATTTATCCATACCGTTACTGATCCATTTTGTACGAACGGTGCAGAATGGCTATTTTTAAAATAGCGTTTCTATTTACAGAGTATCAGCCGCCAAATCGATGTCCAGCTTGGAATGCTTTCCTTGCATGGAAAGTTGTTGCACACGGTCAGTATTTAATTTAGGGTTTTCTTGATTAGATTTATCTAAATTAATGATGGTGCACATACAATCTGCGATATCACCTTCCTTGCCGACTGAATGCCGTATTGACCCATGCATTATGAAAGGAAGTCGCGGCTCAAAAGAGGATCACGATCGTGTCAATACCACTTGCCATTTCACCCGCTCAGGCTCGCAAATTGTTAGATGAAGGCGCGATTCTCATCGATATTCGCAAGCCGGAAGAGTTCGCCCGTGAACACATCGCACAGGCGAGGTTACACCCGTTGAATTCCTCAAATGGATATTTCCTTCCTGAAGAGGGCTGGGAGGGGAAGATGGTGATTTTTCACTGTTTGTCTGGCATGCGTTCAGAGCAGAATGCTGAGGTTCTGGCGCAGTCTGTGTTTCCAGCAACGACTTTTTTACTTCATGGTGGGATGACTGCCTGGAAAAAGGCGGGTTTTCCAACAGAAATCAATAATAAACAACCTATTGAATTAATGCGACAGGTTCAAATCGCCGCTGGCGCGCTTATTCTGAGTGGTGTATTACTGGGTTACAGCGTAAACACCACGTTCTTCCTGCTCTCTGGTTTTGTGGGGGCAGGATTGCTGTTTGCTGGCGTTACGGGTTTTTGCGGTATGGCAAGATTGTTAATGAAAATGCCGTGGAACGGTGGTGCCAAACGCTGATTTGCCGGGATAGCAAACGGAGTGTTAACCAACAACGTTAAAGAATAGGGGCAGTAACATGGACATGAAGAACATTCCGTTTGGTACGACTGATTGGTCACAAATAGAACCCACTGAACATAAGGGGGAGTCGGGGATTGCGTATTGGCGGACACAGCGTTTTGATAATCTTCGTGTCCGGATTGTCGAATACACGCCCGGATATCTAGCCGATCACTGGTGCTCAAAAGGGCATATCCTGCTATGCCTTGAGGGTGAACTCCACACGGAATTAGACGATGGTCGTGTTTTTGTTCTCAAGCCGGGAATGAGCTATCAGGTTGCGGATAATGCGGAATCCCACCGTTCCTACACTGAAACGGGCGCTAAACTGTTCGTTGTCGATTGATGGCATTCTTGAGCGTCTGAACTGGGGCTATGCGCCGAGAGGGAAGACATAATCCCTGTGCTTACTGATGGGCTTCATGACTTCCAGAATCCCCAGCGCTTGCTCTGAGAGTGGGATAACGTGCTCACGCTTCATCTTCATACGGCCAGCAGGAATACGCCATTCTTTTGCGTCAAAATCGATTTCATCCCAGCGTGATTCGGCAGCTTCGGCTGGTCGAGTCATGGTGAGTAATTGCCATTCGATAAGGCAGCGGGTTTGTCGCCCAATGCTGGCAAATGACAGTGTTTTCATCAGAAGTAGTAATTGCTCTGGCAAGAGGGCAGGGCGATGCTTCACCTTCGGCTTATGGAATGTTCGTCCAATTCGTGCGGCTGGATTTACAGATACCAGACCAGAGTTGAGGGCATAATCCATGACTTCATTAATACGTTGACTCAGCCTTTTTACAGTCTCAAGTCTGCCAGCGGCATGAGTGGGTTCTAACGCTCCAATAAATCGTTGAGCCGTGATGTTAGCAATAGGCATAGAACCAATGTGTGGGAACACATACTTGCTCATGGAGCGCCAGATATCGTTCAACGTATGTGTTGCCAAACCTGCTGATTCTTTAGTTTTAAACCATTCGGCAGCCACTTTTTCAAATGTGTTTTCTGTCGCATTTTTTTGCCGTGATTGCTCTGCTTGCTTATGCTCCTGCGGATCAATGTCTTTGCTAAGAAGAAGTCGTGCATCTTCGCGGAGCTTACGCGCTTCGGCAAGAGATACCGAAGGGTAAGAGCCAAGGCTCATCATTGCACGTTTGCGAGTGAAGGGTTTGTAGTAGCGAAAACGCCAGAGTTTTGAACCGCTCGGAGTGACCTGTAATTCTAAACCGTCTCCATCGTAGAGGGTGACGGCACGGTCAGTGGCCTTTGCGCTTTTGACCTCAGTATTGTTCAGGGGCTTTGTCTGACGTGCCATATCGCTCTCCAATCAAATCCGCAAAGCTGTTTAGGCATAGGGTTTAGGCTACATGTTGCGTCGTATGCCTATATCTATGCCTAAAAAGTGTGGATTTCAATGTATCAATATGGAATTCAGTAGACAAAAGAAAAACAGCAGGCTTATGCCATGAGAGAAATTGAATTTTTTTTTAATGTTATGATTTTTAAATAATTTATGTTTTTATTTTTTACATCATAGTCCCAATCGTAGTCCCATAGAGAAAAGTCAGTTTAAAAATGGCTATGTCTCGCCCGTTGTATACGCTGGTTTTAGCGCTGGCTGTGCTGTAAATTTAATTTTGCTTTACGACGCTCCAACACCATCATTTTTCGGGTGTGTTGCCATAAAATCCCATCGAGCAACATAAACTCACGCCACTCGGCTGTGCCCACAGAAAGAGATCTGTGCATCAACTCGCCAACACGTTCAGCAAGGAGCAGGTTTCTTACACGTAGCAATTGCAACGGCGTAAATCGCCCATTATCACCAGCCAAAGGAAAGAATGCCTGACGGCTGCGTTCTCCATGTTTCACCGCATTGGTGTTACCAATTGGAGCGCCAGCGCCGGTACGTTTCCCACCCCAGCCGGACGATCTTGATTGTTGGTTATGTTTTTTGTTGTCTTTCATGGCTGTGTGGCGGTTAGTCGGTGGATGTTCGTTAAAATTCAGGAAAACGAGTTGTTCACCATTTTGATGGTAAACGCCTGTGCGTATGAAAAACGCGCAGAATCTGGATCATATTATCTTTCACGCGGTAGGGGATGATGTAGGGATAGTGCGTTAACACCAGTTCACGTGTTCCAGGTACACGGCCAGGTCTTCCCATTGCTGGCTGTTGCGGTAGTAATTCCGTCAACCTTTGGACTTCATCTACGAATTGGCTAGCGGCTTGTGGATCGTCCTGCGCGATATAGAGATACTCGGCTTCCAAATTGGCCGCAGCTTTATGCAGCCATTTAATTTCCATGTCTTACTGTGCCTAACTTTTTAAACAGATTGTTCATCTCATCTGATGAGACAAAATCGCCCGCATCGGCTTCTTTAATGGCTTGTTCGATCTCTGCTATCTGCCAGGCTTCCCGCGCAAGATAGTCTTCAATGGCTTGTCCGGCCAGAAAAGAGCGGGTACGTCCCGTAGCTTTAGCCAACGCATCAAGCTGCGCGGTTGTTTCATCATTTAAGCGAACGGACATGACGCCCATAATGCCACCTCACTACATTGTGTGTTTTGTATACATTGTAGTTGTCAAGAGGGAAGGAGGCAAGTGGCTACTCAATGGTAGCCACTTGCCGTTCCCTATGATGAGATGGTCATTCATAGCATGGACACATGCTAAGTGCGAGACGATTAAGTTAATGCTAACTATTTGTAGATGCATTTTGACTAAACTTAACCCTTTTTTGTAAGATATGAAATATGAGTAATGCTGACATCAATTTATAGTGTTCGATTTTTGTAGATTCATGCTTTTCCTATTCCCTCTAGGGACTTCAGTCAACAACTAACTGAGAGAAAATTAAATTGATTAATCTATCAATAGATGGAGAGAAAAAGTTTGAAAAGCTGTTTATGGAGCTAGCACGCGCATACAAATTATGGATAGATGATCATAATGCCTTCTTTCAGGAGATGAGCAAGGCCAATCTAATATTTACAATTATCGATCCCCCTTGTAATTTACGCGAGGAAATGTTGAATAAACTGAAAAATCATGAACCTTGTGTTTACCAGTTACATAATACAGAACAGTCATTATCTTTAATTAGAGAGTTGGCAGTAATTATTCGAAGATGTTGTAACTTGAACTGTTTGCCCTATGAGTTACATCCAATAATAGAAGCGATAACATACGAATACGTCAATAATAATCTGGGAATTTTCTTTGATAGTGCCATGCAAAACGGAAACAATTACAATATTCAGATTGAAATTCTAAAAAATATAGTATCCTATAGAGTATCAGATTTAAAAAAAGGATTTTCATCTTACGTATATCAATTCCCAATTAGCATTTTTAATTTAGATGGTGAACTAAAACTAAGTGATAGTATTCTATTGGTACCAATAGATCCGATGGACATAACAGAGCAAGAGTTAACTCTGTTTAACGAAACAAGAACATTTGATTGCAACTATTATATTGAAGTTTATGTGAAAACAAAATGTAGTGAGAAACTTTCATTACAACAAGCTGAAAAGGCAAGGGATGCTACTTACAATGTTCTAAAACTTTTAGCTACACGTTTATCGCCAAGAGCAATCCCTCTGCTCACTTCCACCGATAGAGTTACCCATCCATTCCATTTTTATCGATATGGAAAAAATAGAGAGGATATAAATAATGCAATAACCCGAAACTTTCCAGTTTTTCAATTCGACTCTAAATTTTTTTGGGAAGAGTTTCATAAAAATCATAGTATAAATGGCAGTCTTATAAGTATTTCATTACATATTGTAGAGTTATTGTTAATTCCCAACTTTTCTAGTGAAAGAGTTGTAGATAGATTGGAACGTGCTCTATTATGGTATGGGGACGCTGTTACCGAGTATATTTTTTATCAGCAAATACAAAAACTAGTTAGTTCGATGGAGGCATTAATAAATTTTCGTGATGATGATGCCGGTGATATTACGGAAACCTTTAAGCGTAGAGTTACTCATCTAAATATTACTCATGCTGGGCTTAATGATGATATAAAGGAAAAAGCCAGGCAGCTTTATGATGCTCGTTCAAAAATTGTTCATGGGTCATCGCTTGATGAAAGATTTACTTTTTGTATTATAGAATTATGCTCTGAAACCCTACTTAGAGCAATTTATTACTTTTCTATTTTCGGATTAGAAAAAACTGATTTTAACAGAGCACTACCTAAATTTTTGGATGAAATACCAACAAATGCCGCGCTTAAAAACAATTCATAATTGTATGCTCTAAATAGTTTTATTTTTAGGACGGTGGTAAGTGAGGGAATCCTGATGAGCATTCTCTGGTAAGTATCCGGGGACAGAACGCAGTCAGCATACGTACAACTTGAAGTATGACGAGTATAGAGAGTAATTAAATGTGTGAACCTAGCGTTAATGAATTACCTGATTTTTAGCAACGTCTACGCTGGCATATGAGTGGTCGTCAAAACAAGTTATGACTGGCATACTGAAATGCAGAGCAGATGCTGATAATTGGGCATATATAGAAAATACACCCTAATCTACCATCTCAAGCATACTCTCCATACCATATCCCGCTGCGCCGACTACGCAAAAAACCTTAGCATTTCTATACATGCGTACCGACCAAAAAATTGATTTCAAATTGAATAAAATGAGGCGTGGTGCGGGTTACAGCGAGGTACGCAGTTCGCACAGCAATGCGCACAACTGCGTACCATATTGAGCATTTTTCCGTACTTGTTCAGTGTCGTTTTGCGCACTTTCTTGCTGGCAATGGTTTTACCCATCATTATTTTTGTGTGCGCAAATTCTTATAGATAAGCAAAAGTGGGTCGGTTCACGTAGTCAACTGATTGATAGATAGGGAAATTATTTTCAGAATTGAACCGACCTATGGGTAGGTTCACGCGGTGTGTAAGTCGGTTCACCAAGCCAGCCAGAAAAGGGGCGTTTGGTTAGGTCGGTTCAAAATGGCTAAAGTCGGTTCAGGGTCGGTTCACTATTCAAATAAAAAAAACCATAAATCAATGTATTAAAATAATGAACCGACTGAACCTACCGAACCGACCTTATTTTACCTTACGCGTGATTTACTCTTCCTCGTCGTCGAGCGTCATGAGCACTACAAAGCGTGGCTGCTTGCCGTCCCTCAGTGTCAGCATAGTTGTCACTCCCTCTGAAAAATCAATTTGAGGGCATGGAGTGACAAATGAAACGTGTTTCCCCTGAACGAAAAACCGGAATACTGGCAAAACTGCTACCGCCCTACAATATGACCGTTGCTGCTGTTGCACAGATGGAAGGAATATCCGAAGCTACCCTCTATAACTGGCGTAATCAGGCTAAATCAGAGGGAAAACCGGTGCCCGGTGCAGAGAAAACAACAGACCAGTGGTCAGCAGAAGCACGCTTTGCCGTGATAGTCGAAACCGCCACACTCAGTGAAGCAGAAATCGCGGAATACTGCCGTAAAAAAGGACTTTACCCAGAGCAGCTTATTCAGTGGAAACAGGGTTTTATGCAGACTGAAAATCTCAATGATAAAGCGGCCCTGACGCAAAGCCAGAAAGAGAACAAACAGCTGAAGAAAGAACTACTCCGTAAAGAAAAAGCGCTCGCGGAGGCGGCAGCCATACTGGTGCTGCGAAAAAAGCTCACGGACTACTACGGGGAAACAGACGGGGACGACTGACCCCGGAAGATGAACGAAAGCAGTTCATCATCTGGATCAATGAAGCGGTCACATCCGGTGCACGGCTTGCAGTCGCCTGTCGTGAAGTGAACCTGAGTCTTCGCACCTGGCACCGCTGGCAGCATTCTTCCCGTGACCGGCGACCTGACGCGATAAGGCCAGTATTGGCTAACCAACTAAGTGCTGAGGAAGAAAGCCGGATCAGGGATGTCTGTCATGAACCGGAATATGCCAGCCTGCCACCGTCACAAATCGTGCCGCGACTGGCTGATAAAGGTATTTACCTTGCCAGTGAGTCAACGTTTTATCGGATACTACGCCGGTCAGGTGAAGTCCACCGTCGGGGACGTCAGGTACGGCAGCAGAAGGTGGCCGCCCCGACGACGTTTACCGCAACCGGGCCTTGTGAGACCTGGTGTTGGGACATCACGTGGCTCCCCTCGGTAGTCCGGGGGCGATGGTTTTATCTGTATATGATACTCGACCTGTACAGCCGTAAAATCACCGGTTATGAAGTTCATGAGACAGAGAGCGGTGAGCAGGCTGCGGCGTTGTTGCAGCGGAGCGTGATGCGGGAAGGCTGCTGGCGTCAGCCGCTGGTTCTGCACGCAGACAACGGGGCAGCGATGAAATCTCAGACCTTACAGATGAAACTGCATGAGCTGAATATCACGCCGTCCCACAGCAGGCCACGGGTGAGTAATGATAACGCGTATGCGGAGTCGCTGTTCCGGACGTTGAAATATGTCCCACAGTGGCCGTCATCGGGGTTCAGTACGCTGGCAGATGCCCGTAACTGGGTGAACAAATTTACCCGCTGGTATAATGAAGAGCATCGTCACAGCGGAATACGCTATGTCACGCCAGCAGAACGGCACCGGGGTGAAGACAGAGCACTGCTGAAACAGCGGGATGAGTTGTATCGTCAGGCCCAGAAAGCTCACCCGGAACGCTGGTCAGGAAAGACAAGAAACTGGCAACCGGAAGGTCCGGTTACGCTGAATCCGGAACGGGAAAAACAGGCGGCGTAAATTAGCTAAGGGTGCCAACTATCTTGACACTTACCGGGATCGTCCAGGTGTTCTCCGTCAGGTTTATTTCACTCCAGCGGGTTTCAGCGGCTTCGGCAGGGCGGGTAACGGTGAGTAGCTGCCATTCAATCAATAAGCGGGTCTGTAACTCAATGCTGGCGACCGATAGCGTTTTCATCAAGCCAGGCAATGTCTCTGGCCGAATGGTCGGCATATGGGTTTTCACCGGCGTCTGAAACGCTTTGCGGATCTTGGCTGCGGGGTTAGCAGGAATCAGCCCAGAGTTAACCGAATAATCCATTACCTCGTTGATTCGCTGGCTTACCCGTTTGACGGTTTCCAGTTTGCCGCTGGCCTGTATCGGCTCCAGCGCGGTGATGAAGTGACGAGCGGTAAGCTGAGTGATCGGTAGGGTTCCGATGAACGGGAACACGTATTTTTCCAACGAGCGCCAGATATCTTTAATGGTGTTCTCGGCCAGCGGTTGAGACTTTTTCACTTCGTACCAATCAGCGGAGACTTTAGCGAACGTGTTTAGGTTGATGGCTTGCTCTTGTTCGCGCTGCTGTTGCTGGTGGAATTGTGGATCGATATTTTTTTCTAAGAGCGCTTTTGCAGCTTCCCGCATTTGCCTGGCATCAGCCAAAGAAATTGCCGGATAGCTACCAAACGTCAGTGTAGTGCGCTTTTTAGTTTGTGGGTGGTAATAGCGAAAACGCCATGTCTTTGTGCCGGAAGGTTTGACGAACAATAGCAGCCCGCCACCATCATGTAGCGACAATTCTTTGTCTACTGCTTTAGCGGCTTTGACTTCCGTGTTTGTGAGGGGCTTTGCCTGAATTGCCATGATCGTTACCTTTGGGACTACGGTTTTATGGGACTACGTTGATTTAGTCCCAAATGTAGTCCCAAACTTTCCGGCTGTAAACGGGGTATCCCGAGAGATAACAGGCAACAAAAAAACCGCAAACTCAGTGAGAATGCGGGTTTCTGTGGGGTTTCCGGTAGTAAACGATACTAACCGAAGTTGTATTTGGTCGGCACGAGAGGATTTGAACCTCCGACCCCCGACACCCCATGACGGTGCGCTACCAGGCTGCGCTACGTGCCGATGCTATGGCATTCATACTACCTTTTCCTGACCTTATTGCAATAGCTCGCTAGAACGACTGCTTTAGATTTAGACAGTTAGTTCGCAATAAAGCGCCTTTCGTTTGTTAGTACCTGCAAAAGCAGGGCAAGCTGCGGTTTTTCATCATTCAGCCGATTTCCCGCCATATCGTAAGCTCGGTAGTTGCCGTTGCTTTCCAATACGATGATCTGTTCCTGCGTTGTGATCAGCAGCGTGCCGTCATTACCGTTAATCAACCACGGATAGCGCCGTTGGGCAGAGAACAGATCTTCACCTTGTGAATAATCATCTGTGCTGTTTTTAACATGCAACAGGCGCTGCATCAGCGTGGTCATGACGTCTTTGTTATCCGTCATCTTCGTAATGGTCTGTGCTGGCGTATTCGGCCAGTGAACAATAAGCGGTGTTTGCCACTGTGTTCGGGCGAAACGTGTCGCGCTACCAGTACTGGCATTCTGGTTTTGTGCAGTTGTCACGATGACGACAGTGTTATCCAGAATGTTCTTTTCCTGCAAAGTACGAATAATTTGACCAATCTGGCGATCAACGTCCTGAATATTCATTCGGCTGCTTGACTCAGCATCTTTGCTGGAAGCATTTTTCGGCGCACTGCTCAGTTCAACATAAGAGAACCAGGGCGCTGGATTATTGTCGCGATTGAGCCACTCTTGCCATTGCGTGATGATAGTATCGCCGCTTTGCTGCTGCGGCGCGGGTAAGGAGAAATCAGAAAGCAATGCCTGACGATAGAGCGGGCTGTTGAAGCCACTCGCTGAAAATAGTCCGAACTGATAACTCTGTTGGCTTAGCGCGGCGATCAGCGCTGAGGGTTTACGCGCACTCAGGATACCATCCATATAGGTCGTCGAGAGGCCGTAAAACAGATTAAATAAGGCGGCATCTGGTTGAGAGCCCGAATCGTAGTGATCGCTGAAGCGCACGTTTTCTGAGGCGAAGCGCGACAGGTTAGGCATTCGATTTTGTATGTCATCTGGCTGTGTATCATCGATCATCACCATCAGCAGGTTATAGCCGCTACCGTTATCGCGGAAGGTGAGGTTATTGAGTGGATACTCTACCGTCATAGCTTCAGGATTACCCTGCTGCGTCAATCGGCGCTGATATTCCTGTGCATCCAACAGGCCATGTTTTTCCAGAAAACGACGGGCCGTCATCGGATAAGACAGCGGCAGGTTGGCACGCTGCATGGTAATCGGGCGATAGAAATTCGCATCGGCCCAAATGTACATCAGGTGCGATGCGAAGAACGCCGAGATGAAAACGCCCGCCAGCGGTTTGCCAAAATGGCGGCGATTCAGGCTGCGGAGTTTTTGCCAGCACCAGGTGCCGAAGAGCATCTCCGCCATAAAAATCAATGGAATGCCAATAAACATCCACTGCCAGTCGCGGGCAATCTCCCCTTGTCCTGGGTTGACAACGAGCTCCCAAACGGTGCTGTTAAGGTGCAAGTGAAAACGTGTAAAGACTTCAACGTCGACTAACAGTATTGTCAGCCCAGTGGTTGCCAGCGCCGCAGACAAGAACCGCAGCAGACGTTGCGACATCACAATGAATGTGAGCGGGAAGATAATCAGCAGGTAGGCAGCAAAAACAATAAAACTGAAATGGCCAAGCCAGCTAACCAGCGCGTAAATTCGACCGAACAGGGACGTTGGCCAATCGGCAACAAACAGATAGCGGCTACCCAGCCCCAGAGTGAGCAAAATGTTGAATAAGGCGAACCAGTGTCCCCAACTGATCATCTGGGAGACTTTTTCGCGGTAGCGCTGACGGTTGGTTACCATACGTTGGTCAAGACTTAGTGAGCTTTATCGGCTTTTTTAATCGAAGCCTGTAGGGCTTCAGCGAAAGAACGCGCCAGAATCTGACGTTGAGTCGGTGCGACGCTGGTGTTAATCAGGTTCGTCACCATGTTACCGAGCACCATCAAAGCAAGATCGGTCGGGGCGTGGTGCTTTTCCAGAACATTGACCATCTCAGAAAGCAGTTGTTCAACGTGTTCGTCACTATAACGGGATGATTGTGGCATAAAATGGCGTATCTCAAGCTGGTAAAGTCGCTTATCTTACCGTATAGGCTTATGCTTTTCCGCACTTTTATCATTAATGTACTTTTATCACTGACGTGCTTTTATCAATAACTAGTGTAGACGCTCAGTGCGCATACCGGTGCGAAGGGGCAGCTTTATGTATTGCGAGTGGTCCGTATCAGTGTTTGAATACGCGCCTTGCCAAAAGGAGAGTTTATCATGAGTCTGGATATTGCCCAGATTACCCTGCATCAGCTAATTAAACGTGACGAACAAACGCTGGAAATGGTGTTGCGTGATTCCCTATTGCCGACCAATGCGGCAGTAGAAGATATGATGGCTGAACTGCATCGCGTTTACAGCGCCAAGAGTAAGGCTTACGGGCTGTTTAATGAGCAAAGCGAGTTGGCGGATGCGCTGCGGGCTTGTCGCAAAGGGGATGAGGACTTTCTGAGTTTCTCACGCGCCGCGACTGGACGCCTGCGTGACGAACTGGCGAAGTATCCGTTTGCAGAAGGCGGCATTGTGTTGTTCTGCCAGTATCGTTATCTGGCGGTCGAATATTTATTGATATCGGTACTTAATAGCTGCAACAGCATGCGGGTTAATGAACAGCTGGATATCAGCACCACGCACTATCTGGATATTAATCATGCCGATATCGTCGCACGTATCGATCTGACTGAATGGGAAACTAATCCTGAATCCACGCGCTACCTGACGTTTCTGAAAGGGCGCGTTGGGCGCAAAGTGTCTGATTTTTTTATGGATTTTCTGGCAGCATCAGAAGGATTGGACACCAAAGCACAAAACCGTGGCCTGCTGAAAGCCGTCGATGAATATTGTGATGAGGCACAGTTGGATAAAAACGAGCGTCAGAATTATCGCCAGCAGGTGTATAGCTACTGCAATGAGCAGTTGCAGTCCGGCGAAGAAATCGAGCTGGCATCATTGTCTCAGGAACTACCACCGCTGGGTGAGAAAACCTTTCAGCAGTTTTCAACCGATCAGGGTTATGAGTTGGAAGAGAGCTTCCCCGCCGATCGCGGGACACTGCGTCAGTTGACCAAATTTGCGGGCAGCGGTGGCGGCATTAGTCTGAACTTTGATGCGTTATTACTTGGCGAACGGATTTTCTGGGATCCGGCGACGGATACGTTGACGATCAAAGGTACGCCGCCGAATCTGCGCGATCAGTTACAGCGTCGAACGAGTGGTAGCAAGTAGTAGAAATCGAGCAAGAAGGCACTGCTGCCCTTTTTCTTATCGTCAGGAAAAGGGCAGCAGCTGATAATGTCTGAAAATGACAACGAAATAGTTGAGCCAGCGTATGTCCCTGCGACGGGCCTTCAGGCGGGCAAAACCCCGCACATGGTCTAGTAGCATAAGTACCATCACCAGACCGCGCAAGGCATCAATAGCGGTAAGCCGTTGAGAGATATCTCGAAACATATTCACATTCCTTTGTGAATAAATTTTTTATAAAAAAAACGCCGCATAAGCGGCGTTCCTCTTTCCCGGCGTCCCGGAAAACGACTTCAGCGCAAACTAAACGCGAACGAAGTCGATATGAGTCAGTTTAGGTTTGTAAACGTGACGTTGTACAGCCTGAACTTTAACTTGAACTTCTTTGCCATCGATAGACAGGATCAGTGTTTCACCGTAGAAGCCTTCTTTCACTTCTTGGTTTTTTACTGAATCGTGGTCCAGTTCGATAGAGACTGGTGCTTCTGAACCACCGTAAACGATGGCTGGGAATTTACCAGCTGAACGCAGGCGGCGGCTCGCACCCTTACCCTGACCTTGACGTGCTTCTGCTTTGATAGTAATCATTTTCTTCTCTACTTATATAAAGTAATCCTGCTACAGGCGACCCAGCAGCAGGTTGGGTTATTCAGCTTTTGCGAACAAAAGCGGGCTAAATTCTAGCGGAATATGGCTCCGCGGGCAAATGAATCCCAAAATTACTCGTCATACTTCAAGTTTCATGTGTGTTGGCAGCGATACTCGGCACACTGGCGTGAGCCTCGTCCCGTTGGGGCCGCTGCAAGCAGCGTTCAAATCTGCTTTTAGCAGATTTGTCAGTCACCCGAATCACTTACCTGAGTAAGCTCATCGGGATTAAATGAGAGACATCCTGTCTCTCACCGGAGGCCAGCCGTTGGCTGGTCAAATTCGTTCCCGACGAATTTGACCCTCACTTGCCGCCTGCCTGAAACTCGAATTATTTAGAGTATACTTTAGCCGCGGAGCTCGTTGGCGCGGCGAAAGCGGCCCTGATAATCAAAGAGCTTTTCGCGTATTTGCCAGAATTTTCCGTGTTTACGGGCGACGACAAAATCAGGTGCGCGTAATAATAGCTGCTGTGCGATGACGTCAGCGGCATTTTGCCAGTTAAACGAGGTTCCCGGTGCGCGTTGGTGAACACGTAAGAACTGTTGCAGGAAAACGTGGCGCTGAGAGGTAGTGTGCAGGCGAAAACGTTCACTCACTTCGGCACCGTCTTCATCGTGGTAGGTAATTTTTAACCACTCACCTTTTGCATCCTGTCCCTGTTCGAAGCTCATACCACTACAGCGCAAAACCAGCGCATCTTTCAGTTTCAGCGCGGCTTTCAGCATGTCATCGGGGTCGACCAATATCTCGTCACACTGGTGGCAACGCCGTGCAGCAATATCGTTTTCTGCTCCACAGTGTGGGCAGACTTTAAACCGAAACCGGAAATCACACTGTTGGCGTTGGCCGCTTTCCGTCATTTCCCAGCCCTGACAGCGGCGGCCATAGTGTTCGATAATATCGTCGTCCGGGGTGGTTTTCCCCCAGAACAGGTTAGCAAAACCACACTCAGGGCAGAAAACCTGCACCGGCTGGCTGCCAGCATGAGGTTTACTATTGCCGACTTCTGGCGTGTAGAGATCGTGTGGGTTACCTGCGTAATCCAGTATCAGACAGTCCGTTTTCCCTGGATACAAACGTAAACCGCGTCCGACAATTTGCTGATAGAGACTCACGGACTCCGTTGGGCGAAGGATGGCAATAAGGTCGACATGCGGGGCGTCGAAACCGGTTGTTAAAACCGCTACGTTTACCAGGTATTTCAACGACTGCTGTTTAAAGGCGTCTATCAGCGCATCTCGCTCGGCGGGAGGCGTATCGGCGCTGACCAGCGCAGTCTGAACGGCGGGCAATAGCGTTGCAATTTCTTTGGCATGCTCGACGGTAGACGCAAAAATCATCACACCGCGCCGCGTTTGCGCATAATCAACAACCTGGCTGATGATGTGCGGCGTAATACGCTGCTGGCGTTTGAGTTCGAGATTCAGGTCTGCTTCACTGAATAGCCCGTTGCTGCGTGCGACAAGTTTACTGAAATCATATTGCACCACTGGCATATCCAGCCGATTCGGTGGCACCAGAAAGCCATGCTTGATCATATAGCGCAGCGGTAACTCATAGATGCAGTCGCGGAACAAACAACGCTCGTCGCCGCGCATCATGCCGTGATAGTGATACTGATATATCCAGCCTTTGCCAAGGCGATAGGGCGTCGCAGTCAGGCCAAGCAGCCGCAGTTGGGGGTTAGTCGTTTGCAGATGCTGGATGATTTGCTGATATTGACTGTTATCGTCATCGCTGATGCGGTGACATTCATCAATGAGCAGTAAGGAGAAGGCGTTATCGAACTGGTCGAGATTACGTGCGACAGACTGCACGCTGCCAAAGACGACCTTTCCCTGACTCTCTCGCTGTTGCAGTCCTGCGGCGAAGATATCTGCTTCCAAATCCCAGGCGCAGTATTTGGCGTGATTTTGTGCGACCAGTTCCTTGACGTGCGCGAGCACTAGTACACGACCACGAGCAAGTCGTGCCAGTTCGGCGATCACCAGACTTTTCCCTGCACCAGTAGGCAAGACGATGACGGCGGGTTGAGTGTGACGCCGAAAATAGTCGAGCGTGGCAGAAACAGCCTCACGCTGGTAAGGCCGCAGTGTGAATGACATCGCTAGTGCTGGCAGATTTTACTGGCGCTGGTGGTGAAGCCTGTATCGTGCGGAATGAATTTTCCGCGTTCAGACAGAAATTGCACCAGCATTGAAGCCGTCATGTTTTCGGCGGAGCAGGTATGAAAACGCGCTGCGCTGCCGAAGCGGGTTTCTATGGCGGTAATCAGCTGTTCGGTAGTAAATGACTCACCGGACGCGATCATCATTTGCAAAACTTCATGACCGTGAATAGATGACATGGTTGTCCTTAAAATATAAAAAATTGCCTTTATTATGCCTGTTGATAATACCCAGTGCGAGGGGTACGCAGCGTGAAGGTAGGCTAAAAAGAGCAACTTGCAGGCGGTGAATTGCAGGACGGGCGGGCAAAGCCCCGTTATACTACTGTCTCACGATTTGGGACCGGCAGTTATTTGAAATAGGTAGTCAGTTTTAATGCGATTGGACAAATTTTTATCCCAGCAGTTGGAAATTAGTCGTTCACTGGTGGCGCGCGAGCTCCACGCACAGCGTGTTACCGTCGATGGTGAAGTGGTAAAAAGCGGTGCATTCAAGTTATCCCCCGAGCATAACGTTGAATTTGATGGTAACCCGTTGAAACAGCAGAACGGCCCGCGTTATTTCATGTTGAATAAGCCTCAGGGTTACGTTTGTTCAACGGACGATCCCGATCATCCTACCATTCTTTATTTTATGGATGTCCCGGTGGCGTACAAACTGCATGCCGCAGGGCGTTTGGATATCGATACCACGGGGCTGGTGCTGTTAACTGACGATGGAAAATGGTCGCATCGTATTACCTCACCTAAACATGAATGTGAAAAAACCTATCTGGTGACGCTGGAGCTGCCTCTGGCCGAGGATACCGCTGCGCAATTTACGGTGGGTGTACAACTGCATAGCGAGAAGAATCTCACTAAACCCGCTACGCTTGAGAAGATAACGGACCATGTTGTTCGTTTGACGATTAGCGAAGGCCGTTATCATCAGGTGAAAAGGATGTTCGCTGCGGTGGGTAATCGCGTTGTGGATCTACATCGCGAGCGGATCGGTGGCATCTGTTTGGATAGCGAACTGGAACCGGGGGAATTCCGGGAGTTGAGTGCTGAAGAGATTTCCAGCGTAAAATAATATTGTTCAGAATAGCCTTATTTCTAATCTGGAGCTAGTTAGTGCAATTACGCCGTTCTCCTCACCTCGGGCTGATTTTTATTCTTGGCCTGATTTCGATGCTAATGCCGTTAGCTATCGATATGTATTTACCCGCGCTGCCGACCATCGCTAACGAGTTTGGCGTGGGGGATGGGCACGTCCAAATGACGCTCAGTGCTTACGTGCTGGGTTTTGCTATTGGCCAGATGTTCTACGGACCGATGGCGGACAGCCTGGGGCGTAAACCTGTCATTCTCGGCGGCACGTTGGTTTTTGCGTTTGCAGGCGTGGCCTGTGCGCTGGCGCAAACGGTAGAACAGCTGATCTATATGCGTTTCCTGCACGGTGTTTCTGCCGCCGCCGCTGCGGTCGTCATTAATGCACTGATGCGCGATATGTTCTCGCGGGATGATTTTTCTCGCATGATGTCGTTTGTCGTGCTAGTGATGACGGTTGCCCCCTTAATTGCACCGATTGCCGGTGGTTGGCTGCTGTTGTGGTTTAGCTGGCATTCCATTTTCTGGACGATCTCTGCTGCGGCTTTTCTGGCGTCAGCGCTGATCTTCTTTTTTATCAAAGAAACCTTACCGCCTGCGAAACGGCAGAAATTTCATCTGCGTACCACTATCGGGAATTTCGCCATTCTGTTTCGCCACAAGCGGGTGTTTAGCTATATGGCGGCGAGCGGGCTTTCGTTTTGCGGCATGTTCTCTTTTCTGAGTGCCGGACCGTTTGTGTATATCAATCTGTACGGCGTTTCTCCTCAGAATTTTGGCTACTATTTTGCCCTGAATGTCGTCTTTCTGTTTGTGGTGACGCTGTTTAACAGTCGCAATGTACGGCGGTTGGGGGCGCTGGCGATGTTCCGCACAGGGCTGGTCATTCAGTTTGTGATGGGGATATGGCTGGTGGTTGTCTGTCTGTTCGATCTCGGTTTCTTACCGCTGGTGTTTGGTGTTGCGCTGTTTGTCGGCTGTATCGCGATGGTGGCGTCGAATGCGATGGCGGTTATTCTTGATGATTTCCCGCATATGGCAGGGACGGCCTCATCGTTGGCTGGCACGCTACGCTTTGGTCTTGGTGCAATTGTGGGTGTTGCCCTGTCACTGGCTTCCTTCAACAGCGCCTGGCCGATGGTGTTATCTATGGCGCTCTGTTCTATCGGTGCATTTCTGCTGTACCTGTACGCGCATCGCTCTCCCGCGGCCTGATTTTCCCTATCTTTCAGATGCAGGTAAGTGTGCCTACATCTGAATCTGCTTTCTTCTCTTTCTCATTTTCCTTCTGACAATGGTAGCCTGCCATTCCTTTTTGTTTTGCTAATGTAAAATATTTGACCTAAAAGTGAACGAAGGGGCTGAAAAGGGTTGAGATATTAAATGGAAAAGGTTACATATAGCCGGAAAAGAAGAGCGATTCGTGATCAATTTGGCATTAATAGCGCTTGCAATCAGGTTCGTTAGCCACTGTCACGATATGCAAAATATGTGTTTGTTGTTTTTTTGTTCACAAAAAGTGGCAAAAAATAGTGCGAACACGTTACCATGATAAATATGTTACCATTTTGTGAATTATTACCTGAGGAAACAGTAGTGGACGGTTTTCAACTTTCGGTAGTTCATCGTTTGCCGCAAAGTTATCGCTGGTTATCGGGTTTTACAGGCATCAATGTTGAACCGATTCCGCTGAGCGGCAGAGAAGAAGACAATAACCTGATTGGCCTCAAACTGTTGAGCCATGATGGTGATATCGCATGGGAAATCATGCGCCAGCTGAATCAATCCCTGTCTGAAATACAGGTTGAATGCGCCGTTCTGGAATGGGAAGGCGAGCCGTGTCTGTTTTTGCATCGTAATGATGAAAGCACGTCAATGTGTCGTCTGAAGAATGTCGGTGTTGCTATCGCTGAATCTGTATCGGCACAGTACCCTTTTTAAACCGTAGCGTCAGCAGCCTGACGCTACGTATTCTCTCATTGTGGCGACGATGCTCCTGTCGTGCAGGATGAGAACTGTAGCAACTCCCGCGTATAATGTTCGGCAGGGTGCGTGAATACCTGTTCACATTTCCCCTGTTCGACCACTTCTCCCTGCCGTAATACAATAACCTGATGGCACAGCGAACGAATAACCTGCAAATCATGGCTGATAAACAGGTAGGCGATTTTGTGTTTTTCCTGTAATGATCTCAGCAGTGCCAGAATTTGCGCCTGAACGGTTCTGTCCAGCGACGATGTGGGTTCATCGAGGATCAGCAGTTCTGGTTGCAGGATCAGCGCCCGAGCGATAGCGATACGCTGGCGCTGACCGCCGGAAAACTCGGATGGATAGCGGTAGCGGGTGGTGGGATCAAGGCCGACCTCCTGCATCACCGCCACCACGCGCTGCTCACGTGCTTCCTTGCTTAATGCGTGATGAACGGTCAATCCCTCAGCAATGATTTGTTCCACGTTTAGTCTTGGGTTCAGCGCCGAGTTAGGATCCTGAAAGACAACCTGAATCCGGTGACGGAAGGGCAGCATTTGCTTACGGGTCAGCCCTTGCAAAGCATGCCCATCAAACCAGATATCGCCGCGTGATTGAATCAGGCGCAGTAACGCTAATCCTGTTGTGCTTTTTCCTGAACCAGATTCCCCCACCAAACCCAGGCTTTCACCGCGCCGTAAGGTGAAACTAATATTGTTAACCACCTTCTTTTCATCAACGGTACGGCGCAAAAGGCCGCGTTTGACAGGAAATGAAACGTGCAGTTGTTCCACCCGCAAGAGCGGTTCACCGTCGTCCTCTACTGGAAGCGGCTCGCCTGATGGCTCTGCGTCCAGCAATTGGCGCGTGTAAGGATGTTGCGGCGCGCTGAAAAGCTGCTGACAGCTGTTGTGCTCCACAGCCTGACCTGCCTTCATAACCGACACGTTATCCGCCAACTGACGGACGATGCTCAGATCGTGGGTGATGAACAGTAAGCTCATCCTTAATTCCTGCTTCAGCTCATTCAGCAATTTCAGTATTTGCGCCTGAACGGTAACGTCCAGCGCCGTTGTGGGCTCATCGGCAATGAGTAAATCGGGCTGGGTGAGTAGCGCCATGGCAATCATGACGCGCTGGCGTTCTCCACCGGAAAGCTGGTGTGGGAAATCATTCAATCGGCTTTTCGCCTGCCGAATACCCACGCGATCCAGACAGGAAATGACTTCGCTTCGTGCTGCCTCGGTGCGCATACCCCGATGTAGAGAAAGTACCTCAATCAGCTGTTTTTCAATGCGTTGCAGAGGGTTGAGCGACACCATCGGTTCCTGAAAGATCATCGCAATTCGGTTACCGCGTATCTGACGCAGTGTTTTTTCATCGGCATGCAGCAGCGATTGCCCATCAAAACGAATATCCCCTTGCGGATAAACCACGGGTGGGGAAGGGAGCAAACGCAAAACTGACAGTGCGGTGACGCTTTTCCCCGAGCCTGACTCACCGACCAATGCAAGCGTCTCGCCGGTGTTCACCGCCAGTGAAAGCTGGTCGACAACACGCTGTTCCTGATCGCCTTTGCGGAAGGCAATGCTGAGATTATCTATCTGCAATAAAGGTGAACTGGACATATTAATGTGCCTTGCTGGGGTCAAAGGCGTCGCGCACCGCTTCGCCGATAAAAATGAGTAAGGAAAGCACGATGGAAAGTACCATAAACACGGTAATACCCAGCCACGGTGCCTGAAGGTTATTTTTCCCTTCCAGCAATAAAGTGCCTAATGATGGCGAGCCCATCGGCAGACCAAAACCGAGAAAATCCAGCGAGGTCAGTGTGGTAATCGAGCCGCAGAGAATAAAGGGCAGATAGGTTAGCGTCGCGACCATCGCGTTTGGCAACATGCAGCGGAACATAATGGCGCGATCGCTGACCCCCATCGCCTGCGCCGCGCGAATATAGTCAAAGTTTCGCGTACGCAAAAACTCTGCCCGCACCACGCCAACCAGACTCATCCAGCCGAAAAGTACGGTAATCGCCAATAGCCACCAGAAGTCCGGCTGAATCACACTGGACAGCAGGATGATGAGAAACAGCGTCGGCATGCCAGACCACACTTCGATAAAGCGTTGGCCCCATAGGTCGAGACGTCCGCCGTAATAGCCCTGTGTCGCCCCTACGATAATACCAATCACGCTGGATAGGATGGTGAGCGCCAGACCGAACAGCAGAGAGATACGGAAGCCATAAAGCACCTGTGCGACCACGTCTTTCCCCTGACTGTCCGTCCCCAGCCAGTTCTGCCAAGAGGGGGCCGATGGAAAGGACGCCGTAGTTGCATAGTTTATGGTGTCGTAGCTGTAGTGAATCAGTGGCCAGATGGCCCAGCCGTGGCTGCTGATACGTTCGGCGATATAAGGATCGCGGAAGTCAGCCGTGGTATCTAACTGTCCACCGAACGTTCTCTCGCTATGATCAATCAGTACCGGCGTATAGAGCTGACCGTCATATTTCACCAGCAGCGGTTTGTCATTGGCGATCAGTTCGGAAAACAGGCTGAGGATAAACAGCACCATGAAAATCCACAGCGACCAGTAACCGCGACGATTACTTTTAAAACGCGCCCAGCGCGCTTGATTAATCGGGCTTAAGCGGCTCATTGGCGACCCTCAAAATCGATACGCGGATCTACTAGCGTATAAGTTATGTCGCTGACGATATTCAGCAATAAGCCGATCAGCGTGAAGATATACAGCGTGCCGAACATGACGGGATAATCACGTTGCAGCGTGGCGTCATAACCTAACAGACCCAGCCCGTTAAGAGAGAACATCACTTCGATCAACAGTGACCCGGTGAAAAACATACTGATAAAGGTGGCGGGGAAGCCTGCAATCACCAGCAGCATGGCATTTCGGAACACGTGGCGGTAGAGAATGCTCTTTTCATCGAGCCCTTTTGCGCGCGCCGTAACGACGTATTGCTTGCGAATCTCATCCATAAAGGAGTTCTTGGTGAGCATCGTGAGGGTAGCAAAACCGCCAATCACGGAAGCCAGAATCGGTAGCGCGATATGCCACAAATAGTCGGTAATTTTGCTGTACCACGGTAGGGTGTCAAAATTACTGGAAACCAGGCCTCGAAGCGGGAACCAGTCCAGATAACTGCCTCCCGCGAACAGCACAATCAAAATAATCGCAAACAAAAACGCTGGAATGGCATACCCGATAATGATTAGCGTGCTGCTCCAGGTATCGAACGGTGTGCCGTTCTTTACTGCTTTCTTGATGCCAAGGGGAATCGATATCAGGTAGACGATTAGCGTACTCCACAGTCCCAGCGTAATCGAAACAGGCATGCTTTCTTTAATGAGTTGCATCACCGAAGAGCCACGGAACAGGCTGTCGCCGAAGTCAAAACGAACGTAATCCCACAGCAGTTTAAAATAGCGCTCATGGATCGGTTTATCGAAACCATAGCGTTTAGTGATTTCCTCGATGACTTCCGGGTCGAGCCCACGTGAACCACGGTAAGCGTTCTCTATATTGGGCGCGCCGCTGGAGCCCGTGCGCGCCATGCCTGCATCCATTCCGCTATTGGCGGTATAGCCGCTGCCGTGTCCCATTTCGATTGCTGCGATAGCTTGATCGACTGGGCCGCCGGGAGCAATTTGTACAATGAAGAAGTTAATCGTAATAATCGCCCACAGGGTTGGAATGACCAGCAAGAGGCGGCGTAACAGATACGTTCCCATTTTGATTCCTTAACGTCGCTCTGCGGGCAGCGTGGCCGCCTGTTTGGTATCGAACCACCAACCATCAAAACCAAGCGAATAGGCTGGACGCACGGCGGGCATGGCAAACTTGTTCCAATAGGCAAAGCGGTCATGATTGGAATACCACATCGGAATCATGAACTGATTCCAGGTCAATACCCTGTCGAGAGCGCGACCGAGTGACTGTAGCGGCGCTTTTTGCCCCTGATGCTTAACGATTTCCTCGATAAGCGAGTCAATAGCGGGATCGCTGACTCCCGGCCTGTTGTAGGTCGAGTCGATATACTGGGTACTCCAATAAATGGGTAAGTCATCACTGGGGTAGAGAAACGCCCTATAAACTGTGGCCGTCATATCGAAATCCCGTTTACGGATACGATTATTGAACTGTGTGCTGTCGATGTTACGCACGTTCATGGTGATGCCCAGTTTTTTCAGGCTCTGCTGGAAAGGCAAGACATACTGCGAATTACCGGCGCTTGGCAATAGCAGTTCAAACGCAAATGGCTGCCCGGTTTTGCGATTAACCAGTTTTTGATCTTTCAGTTCCCATCCAGCCTCTTCCAGCAGTTTGATTGCCTTGAGCCAGTTTTGTCGATCATATCCGCTGGCATCGGAGGAGGGCGGTTGATAGCTGGAGCCAAAGACTTCGGGGGGAACGTTGTCCTTCAGTGGCGTCAGCCAGGCCAGTTCCTCTGCGCTGGGTTCCCCTTTAGCGGCATACTCAGTATTTTGGAAATAGCTATCGGTACGTTGGTAGGCGTTGTAATACAGCGCTTTGTTCATCCAGTTGAAGTCAAACGCCAGGGCTAATGCCTGACGAACGCGGCGATCCTTAAACAACGGCCGCTGGATATTGAACGCGAGCCAACGCGTATCCTGGGCGGATTGATTGATCTGCTCCTGTTTAATGATATAGCCACGCGCAAAATTGCCGCCCTGATATTGGGTCGCCCAATGTTTTGGCGATCCTTCTTCACGCAGGTCGAAGGCTCCGGCTTTAAAGGCTTCCAGCGCAACGCTGTCGTCCAGATAATAGTCGTAGCGAATTTTGTCGAAATTGTACTGGCCTTTATTTACCGGCAGATCGGCACCCCAGTAGTCTTTCACGCGGGAATAGGTGACATATTGCCCCGTTCGATAGGCGGTAATGCGATAAGGGCCACTGGCCGGAGGCGGATACGATAGCGGCTCGCTGAATTTATGATTTCTCCAGAATTTCTCCGGCATGATGGGCAGAGTCAGCAGGCTGAACATGCGGTTCTTGTCGGACACGGGAAAATCGAAGCGTACGGTCAGCGGCGCAATGGCTTTGGCGGTCACATCTTTAAAATAGATGCGGAACTGCGGCACGCCCTGCGTCATAAACATGTTGTAGGTGAACGCCACGTCAGCGGCGGTGATCGGTGAGCCGTCATGAAAGCGGGCTTTGGGATTCATCTCTATTTCAATCCAGCGGAAATCCGCCGGATGGCGTGTTGTCAGCGCGACTAACGGATAATAGCTGCCGGGTTCGTCATCAGAAGACGTAAAGAGCGAATCGTAGAGTCGTTCCGTACGTGCTGCCGCCACACCACGCAGCGCGAAACGGTTGAAATTGTCAAAAGTGCCTAATGCGCTGAGAGTAATGTTGCCGCCTTTGGGGGCTTCAGGATTGACATAGTCAAAATGGCTGAAATTCTCGGCATATTTGGGTTCACCCAAAAGCGCAAAGCGAGTGCTGTTCTCAATCGTTTCGGCGTACAGCCCAAAATGGGTCGTGCAAAGCAATACGGCAGCGATAACGCGTTTTAACATCTGACGGCAATCTCCTGCTAGCGGACGTTATCTGATTGGGCGACTGGGATAGACATGCCATATCGTAACGTCGACGATACCGATTTGTTCGGCATAAAGTTCTTGAAATAATTAACATTCCCATCGGGAAGTTGCGTGTTTTCTTTTTATCATGAAATCAGGTGATAAACCTACCTTAATCACGGCCTGTTAATGTTTCAGGTTGTTGAGTTAGTCATATTTTGCGCAATATGCCGCAGAAGGGGAGGAACGCAATGGTATTCGGGGGGCTTTAAATCGAAAGGATTCGTCTACACATGTCAGTTTAAGGGGGGCGCAAAGGCCCCCTTCAGGCTATCACCACGGAGTCGTGAGCGCAGGTGACGCGTCATGCGATGGGAAATGTGGTAGTACGTGCTCAGCCAACTCTTGAATCACTTCTGCGGCTGGCCGCTCCGAGAATTGAATACCCAGTGCGGCATGGTTGACGCCTGCTTGCCGCCATTCTTCCAGCAAGGCGATAAGACCTTTACGTCCCGTGCGTAAAACATAGCCGCCACGCAATGGGGTGCGCGGGTGATCGGGGTCGTCCACCAAGTCTAGCCATTCGTTGGTCGTGTGCGGACGGAATCCACCATCGGGAATCAGGTTGCGCCAGGCTCGGATCTTTTCTGCCAGGCGTTGCGGTCCCTGACGATTGTGTGTGGCTTCGGGATAGGTTAGCCAGCCATCTGCATGTTCGGCTATCCACGCTAGGGACTGGCCGGACGAACTGGTGACGATTAGCGGAATTGCGCCAGTGGCGGGCTTGGGCAGGAACTCTGCGCCGTTGATTCGGCCCAGAGGTGAATCAATGGACAGGTTGTCCGCTCGTACCAACTGGCGGAAGTATGCCACTGTCTGTGAGAACCGCTCCCCACGCCCGCTATGTTCCAGCCCATACGCGGGGAATTCGCTGGCTCGGTCACCGGAAGCGATGCCCATTACCAATCGGCCACTCGATAGCTGGTCGATGGTCGTGGATGCCTTGGCCAGGTCGATCGGATGGCGCAAGGAAAAGACTGCGCTGCCTGTGGCCAGCGCAATCGTCTTCGTTTTTGCTGCAAGGAAAGCCAAATAGGTGAAAGGATCGAATACCTGCCCGGCATCGCCGAACGATGGGTCAAACAGCGGCACATCGCGCACCCATACGGCGGAGAAGCCGCGACGGTCGATATCCGTTACCAGATCCGTTTGCCCAGCCAACACACGCATGTCGCCTTCGTAGAATCGCAGCGGCAAGAAGATTCCGATGGTCAGTTGGTCAGGGGCGAACATCCGCCGATAACCTGGATGTGTGGCGAACGCGGTAAAAGAAGCACCGCCTGAAACCTGGATATCAGTCATGGCTAGTATGTCCTTGTGTCGTCTTTGATTCATGCGCCCGTTGCGGGGGCAGGTAGCGTGATGCCCTTGCGCACGGCAGGTCTTGCCGCCACACGTTCATGCCAGTCAGTCAGGTGTCGGCATGCACTGAAGTCGAAATCGATGATTCGCGCAATGTGCGTCCAACCGAAGTGGGCGATATCTGCGATGGAATAGTCATCGCCAGCCAGATAAGGATGTTCGGCCAGTCGTGCATCCAATGTGGCAAACGCGTCATGCGTCAGGCGACGATAGCGCGCGATGTTGGCAGGCTGCTTATCTTGGGCGAACAGCTCGAAATGCACCCTCTGACCTATGATCGGCCCAACGCTTGCAGCGTGAAACACCAACCATTGGATGGCCTCCCAGCGTTTCCTGGGCTCTGCCGGAAGTAGTTGCTCGGTTTTTTCGGCCAGGTACAGCAGGATGGCTGCGGACTCGAACAACGTGATGCCCGTCTCATCGTCTTTAATCACAGGAATACGCCCGTGCGGATTTAGGCGCAGGAACTCGGGTTGCCGGTGTTCCCCATTGTCGATGTGGATGTGATGCAAGGTGTACGGTAAACCTAGTTCTTCCAGAGCAATGGTGATCTTGAAGCCGTTGGGCGAACTGTCGGTGTAAAGCTGAATCATCGTGCGGCCTCCACAACGGCCGTCTTGCCTGGCAGGATGAGCGCCGCGCATGCTAAACCGATCGCTACCAAGCTAGCAGATACCAAGACGGCGTAGCTAAAGCCCTGCGCGGCGCTGCCTCCATTCGCCAGCACTGCGATGCTGACGGCGACGCCGACTGTTAAGCCGATGGCGGAACCGACCTCCTGTGTTGTTGTGAGCATACCGCCAGCTATGCCATGATCGACGGCATCGACCCCTTCGATACCGGCCACCGTCCAAGCGGGGAACGCGATGCCGTAACCGATGCCTGCCAACAAGGTGCCGGGTAGGATAGATGTGCTCCATGAGGCATCAGACGTCAGTGATGCGCCCAGCAAAGCGAGTCCACCGATGAACAGCGTCAGGCCACCCAGAATGACGGGCTTGGTGTCCATTCTGGCGAGCAGTACTGGGCCAGCCCAGGCGCTTGCCAACGTAAAGGCCGTTGCCATCGGGAGCAGCCCCAGCCCTGTCTGTGTGGCGGTGAAACCCTGTATCTCCTGCATGTAGAGCGCAATGACCACGAAGGTCGGGCCTAGAGCGGTATTCGCCAGCAGTGACACCAGATTGGCACCTCCCGTCATACGTCGCCAGAAAATAGAGAGAGGCATCAACGGAGCCTCGACCTTACTTTCCACCCAGATGAACAGTGCCAGCAATCCCAGTGCCAGACCGACCAGCCCGAATGTGACTGGAGAAGACAGACCAACATGTTCGCTATTGGCAAAGGCGTAGACCAGTGTTGCGGCCCCTGCGGCGACTAAAAGTGAACCCCAAATGTCCAATTGTCGGGCGACTGTTTTGGTCTCGGGCTTACCATGCGGCAAGGCACCGGCCAAAGCGATGACCAGCAGACCGACAGGTACGTTGATCCACAGCACCCAGCGCCAGCCCATCAGGTCGGTAATGATGCCACCTAGGATCAGACCCGCGACAAACCCACTGGCAGCCACGGCTGTCCAAGCCCCAAGCGCACGGTTACGCTGTTTCTGTTCGGGAAACACGGCTAGCAGTAATGAAAATGCAGAAGGTGAAAACAATGCAGCACCAAACCCTTGCAAGGCGCGGGTGGCGATCAACACCATAGGGCTTTGTGAGAAACCGCCGAGCAAGGAACCGACGGTAAAGATTGCCAGCCCAGTCAGGAACACGCGCCGACGGCCAAACATATCGGCGGCACGTCCACCCAGCAATAGAAACCCTGCAATGGCTACACCATAGGCATTGATGACCCACTGTAGTGCGCCCGGTGTGAAGCCCAGACTTTCCTGAATCTGTGGCAAGGGAATCATGGTGATGGAGAAGTCGAGTAAGGCGACGAACTGGGTCGTGCAAAGTAGAATCAGGCAAAGCCGCCAGCGCGGATTGTTCATAGGAGCTCCTAAGTTAATATATTTTATCTAAACCGATCTATTAATTCTAAACAGGCCGTATGATGGGGGCTAACCTCCGTTATCGGAAACGATCATTTCTTCTCTTTTGATTTAGGAAAACTAAACTTGATGACAACATCGCTCCCTCTGTTGGCGCTGCGCACCTTTGTTGAGGTTGGGCAGCGGGGTAGCATCAAAGCTGCGGCTGAAGCTCTGAACGTGACATCTGGCGCAGTTAGCCAACAAATTCGGGCTTTGGAAGAGCGGGTTGGGGTGGTGCTTTTCACACGAGAGCGGCAGGGTCTGCGGCTTACCGAGGCGGGGGCTGATGTTCATCCCTTGCTGCTTCAGGCCTTCGAACAAATTGAAAAAGCAGTGCAGACTTTAGATCAGATTAAGGCTCGCCAGACCCTGACAGTCAGCACGGTTGCCACCTTTGCTGCATCATGGCTGGTACCGCGTCTGGGCCGATTTAACCATCGCTACCCGCACATCGAGGTACGGGTCGAGGCGACCTCGGCCGTGGTAGACATGCGCCGAGATCGTGTAGATGTAGCGCTGCGGCATGGGTTGGGCGTCTACCCCAGTCTGGACGTCATTCGTCTGATGGCCCCTGTACTGGTTCCGGTGGCTTGTCCTGGATTGGTTGCTACCGATGCTAGACTTAAAGAGCCCGAAGATTGCCTGACTTACCCACTGTTGCACGATAGCGATCGTGCAGACTGGCTGCTTTGGCTTGCAGCGCATGGGGTTGCCGAAGACCCTCGCGCCGAAAGAGGAACTGCGTTTGAGGATGATTTTTTGTTGATCCGTGCGGCGGAAGCGGGCCAGGGACTTGCGCTAGTGCCGTTAGAGTATGCGGAAGATGAAATTGCTGCGGGGCGCTTGGTGCAAGTGCTCGACAAGCCGTGGCCCGCACGGTTCGCCTATTATGTGGTGACGAAACCGGGTGCCATGCAGCGGCAAGAGGTCAAGGCGTTTGTGGACTGGATCCTGGAAGAAGCAGAGCGCATTGCATAACGCGATCTGCCCGACAGCGTGGTCAGTATCGCCCTAAGATTTTGATAACCCTGCTGTGGCAAGTCCAGATAGAGTCGAGAGAATTTTGGATCGGGGTCATAGTGAAATAAAAAAACGCCGCTTAGGTGATAAGCGGCGTTAGGTCGTTTCGTATCATTGGCTAGTTAAACAATACCACAGCAAGGGACGGATATTGTTTAACTGGTTTTTCCTTTACTCAGAACACGGCGTCCTTCTTGATAACGCTTGTTCCAGTAGTTTTCCGTCATTTTGGAGATGATGACGCCACTGCTGGTTGATGCGTGGACGAACTGATCGTTACCGAGGTAAATGCCAACGTGGCGTCCGGTTGAACCTGCACGGAACAGAACAAGGTCGCCAACACGCAGTTTATTGCGCTGAATTTGCTGTCCCATCTCTTGCTGTTCATAGGTAGAACGCGGTAAATCCATGCCAAATTGTTCGCGGAAGGTGCGCTGAACGAAAGCTGAGCAGTCAATGCCACGACGACTATCACCGCCTAAACGGTAACGAACGCCTTTCCAACTGGCATATTGGTTAAGCAATTTGGACTTAATGTCCACGTTGCGAACCAGTGCTTCAAATTCATCCTGAGAGGCTTGCAGTAAAAGACCATCTTTATCATTAACTGCATGCATATCAGTTTGAGCTTTATGGTTATATGCACTATTACTTCCACATGCGGAAAGCATCATTGCTACCGCTACGGCAGGCACTGCCCGCCAGATATATCTCAGAATCGGTTGAGACTTGACCATTGTTGTTATGTTCCCTTGCTGTCCTTAACGATAAATATCGCTATGTAGTATCCCCATTTGACTGGGTATAAATGCCAACGAAAACGAGACTCAGACTAAATCAGAGTTTCTTATTAGCCAAATACTCATCAGCGAAAGTGTGCCTGAATGCACATTATTTCTCCCGCCGCTGTTAGTTCATGATGCGCTAAAAAGCAAACTTGAACGAGACTACCGTAACAGCAGCAGGATTGCGAGAAGTTTCAACTATTTTATTTATAAGATTTAATGATGTATTCAGCTAAAAAACGGCGATGCAAAAATCTGAAATCATAAGGATTTATACTGTCCATTTCTTCGGTAATGGCCGATTTAACAGAGCAATAACGGCATCGCTTGCTGGCGTTAATAACCACCAGCTCAGGCCGACTAAAACAACCGAGAGCGAGCCGACTGCAATATCGGTAAACCAATGTGCACCAATCATGATACGAGGCAATGAGAAGATTACCGTGATGGCTAAGCTGATAGCGAAAGCGGTGCGGGTAAAATAGCGCAACATAAAAGCAGCATAGATCATCAGCATCATGCCGTGGTCGCCGGGGAAACTGTCCGATGATGCATCTTTGGTAGGAATGCCTGTTAAATCTGAAACGCGATTGACGTCACTAAAATAGAGTGTCGGGCTGGCGTGTTGCACGGGTAGTAAATGTCCGGCCTGATTTAGTACCACGGCAGTTAATAACATGATAAAGCCTATGATTAACAAGCGACGACGCTCTATGGGCGTGGCTTTCAGATAAAACGACAGGTACAGCGAACCCATCGCAATGAGTGCACAGCCGTCAAAGGCGCGATTATTGGTAATGGCGACCAGATGTAAAAATGTCGGACTATCAACTAAAAGACGATTGAAATAGAAAAAAATGTTGCTGTCTAGTGTGAGCCAAAAACCATGATTTTTCGGCAGATACCAGGATAAAAATAGACCAATGCCCAATACATTGAGCATTAAAATAGAAGAAAGGCGAGTAAGTGACATTAAGGCTAACCATCCAAAGACGAAGAACGTTAGCTTAATCTGCGTGAGTTAAACGTGCCTTTAACAAGGCGGTTTGTAACGTATTCCATTCCGCCGGTGTTTCATTAATGACTTCGATACGGCTATCAATCGGTGTCGTTGAGCGCGTTTCTATATTAAGGTCGTACCCTTGGCGGTTGACGACGAGCGTCCCTTCTTTTATACGCATCACTCCTTTAACCCGACTCACAGGGGAAAGGCGGACCCAGTCCAGCAGAGCGGCGGTGTCAAAAGCGGTTTCAGGCTCAAATATCCAGCCGCAGGCATGGTAGCCTTGTCCTTGATTAAGAGAACGTCGCCAGGATTCTCCACCCGGTAGCTTCAGTGCGGCTAAACCATTTGTTGGTTTATGTGAATGGTGCTGCGCGCCATCGGGAAGTTCGCGCACACGGTTTTGCGATAAAGGGTCGCGGAGGGGGGCGAGATGCTGCCAGTCAATATTTCCCTGGCTGGCTTCGATAATTTGCCGACCATCGCCGCTTGTCTGTTGCCACTGCTGTAAGGCTGTAAGATCGTCAGTGGTATAGGTATCGCGCTTGTTGGCGATAATAATGTCAGCGGCGGCAAGCTGATCGCGGAAATTTTCATTTCCCGTGTAACGTGGGTCGCTTAACTGACGTGCATCCAGCAGACACAGCGTGGCATGCAAAGTCAGCCAGGGTTCGTAGATATCGCTCGTCAGCAATGAGAGAATTTGTTTCGGGTGGCCGAGCCCAGTGGGTTCGATGAGTAACCGATGGGGTTTTTTCTGTTGCAGCAGCATATTTAAGCCAATCTGCATCGGCAAGCCGTTCACGCAGCACATGCAGCCGCCGGGAATTTCTTTCAAAACGGCACCAGTGTCCGCCAGTAAGGCACCGTCAATGCCCACTTCACCAAACTCATTAACCAGTACCGCCCAGACTTCGTTTTCAGGTTTTTGCGACAGAAGATGGCGAATAGTGGTGGTTTTTCCACTACCCAGAAACCCCGTAATCAAATTGACTTTCGTTAGCATGGCAGGCTCCTATGTGAATGGAAGGCTGAGATGTGCCGGATATGTCATCCGGCAATATGTATCGTGCTGATGGTGTGAGGTACGTTGTTAGTCTGCGCGGCCCATGTAGCGACGTTCTGGGATATGGATACGAATTTTTTCACCTGCGCTCAGGTACTCAGGAACTGGGATGACCAGACCAGTACTCATGGTTGCTGGCTTGTTGCGTGAACTGGCGGATGCACCTTTAATACCCGGCGCTGTCTCAATAATTTCCAGGTCTACCGTCTGCGGCAGTTCCAGCGCGATGATTTGACCATCCCAGCTTAATACCTGAATCCCAGGCATGCCACCCTCAGGGATAAACAGCAGCTCTTCTTCTATTTGATCTTTTTTGAAGAGGTACGGGGTGTAATCCTCATCATCCATAAAGACGTATTCGTCGCCGTCAATATAAGAGAAGGTGACCGTACGGCGCGTCAGCGTGATGGTATCGATAATATCGTCGCCTTTAAAACGCTCTTCCACTTTCAAACCCGTGCGGACATCAGAAAAACGCATTTTATACAATGTACTGGCACCTCGGGCACTTGGACTCTGGACGTCGATATCCTTTACCAGCAACAATTTGTCGTTATAGTTAACGACCATTCCGCGTTTAATCTCGTTCGCTCTTGCCATAAAAATTACCTGCTATAAGGAGTGTGATTTTTGTGGCGACACGTTACTCGCGCCGGTGAATTCAGGCAAGCATATACTCGCCATACTTCAAATTTCATGTGCATTAGTCGCGCTAATCGGCTTATCCCTGAGCGTCACCCTAAGGGCTAACGCTTGGCGCTGTTCAAAACGAATATATTTTGTTCTGAAACTCGAATTACGTAGAGTATAAGATGGATGCGCTGATATTGGTTTTTTGCTACGGGGCTGTTATGGTGGCGATCTCTATCTGTTGTCAGCCCACCGGAGAGTTTGCTGATGGACTGCCGCCCCCACTGCGGTGCTTGCTGCATCGCCGCATCGATTTCAACGCCTATGCCGGGCCTGCCGCACGGCAAGCCAGCAAACACGCCCTGTATTCATCTTGATGAGGCGATGCGCTGTGGGTTATTCCATTCCCCTCTGCGGCCTGCGGTTTGTGCGGGGCTCAAGCCGCGCGCGGATATGTGTTTCAGCCATCGCGATGAGGCGATGATTTACCTGCTCAAACTGGAAGCCGACACCACGCCTTAAATGGCGGCGGTCAGACGTCTTTGATGCGCCACATACAATAGATAGAACCGACGATCATCAGCAGTGCGAAAAAGAAAACGGCGTGGTAGTCCCAGATTTCAGCAACAATCCCGGCCAGCGAACCGGAGATGATCCAGCCAACGCGTGTGGTATTCGTAAACAGCGTCGTTGCAGCCCCTGCTTGTCCGGGCATTAAGTCCTGAAAATAAAGCATACCGATTCCGGCCAGAATCCCGATGAAAATGGCATTCAGCACCTGTAGCGCCAGCAGCGCGGTTTCTCCGTTGAACAACAACAACCCACCAAAGAACAGCAGGCCGGATGCAACAGCAAGCCGCATCAGGAAGCGCTTACCGAAGCGTGTGGCAACATAACCCGCGATCAACATCACCGGAATTTCCAACCCGGCAGCAACACCCATCATGATACCCGCCAACTTTTCTGGCAGGTGTAACTCATGCACCAGATATAGCGGCATATTAATGAGGTAAATCCCGTTGCAGGTCCACATCAAGGTACATGCTATAAACAGCAAGAGCGTGTCCCGACGGTTGCGACGCGGTGATTCCAGCGTGGAGGTGGTTTTCTCTACGACTTTAGGCATTGAAGGCAGAAAGAATTTGACCAGAATGCCACACAAGATAAAGACGACGGCGGCCGTCAAATACATCGTCGTGAAGCCGAATCCTAGTGCTAGCGCAAAGGCGATAGGTGGACCGACAACCCAGGCGAGAGAAATTTGCGCACGCAGGATTGAGCTGAACATTGCCGCTTCACGACCCGTTTTGTCTGCGTGCTCACGTGCCAACGCAAAAAGTTGCGGGTTTGCGGTTGAGCCAAAGCTGCTCAGCAAGACGCCGATAAAAAGCAGAATAAAGTAGTTACGGTTCCACGCAAACAGCATACAGGCCAGTGCGCCCAGCAGGCAGCAGACGAAGATCAGCGATTTGCGATCGCCCTGACGATCCGAGCGAGTGGCCAGCATTTGACTGACGATGATGCCGATAACCGCGCTGCCGGTATAAAACATGCCGACCAGAAAAGGGCGAGCCTGCACTTCACTGGAAAGAAAAAGGCTGAGCGTAGGGAGTTGTAGGGCACCGGCCGTTCCAGTCAGAAAGGCAATAACCAAAAATGCTGACGATGTCAGGTCAGGCGGACGTCGCGTTGTGTTTGCAGGAGTGAACATAAATAAATTGATAGCGCTTGGAAAATAGGCAGAGGCTGTCGAGCGCGACATAGTACTCGGGTTTATAATGAAACAGAAATCTTGTTTCATTATTTTTCGTCAGCACGGCTTCAGCCAGGGGATGGTTTTTGTTGGTGGGCTGCGCGTCATCCACGTTAAAATGTGCGTGATGTCAAAATTCTGGCACGTCAGCAGTGCAGAAAGCTTGCATAAATGGCGTAATAGAATGAGACTTTTGAAACGTTTCAGCGGAATTTTTTTTGAAACGCCCTAACAATCGACACATTTTTTTCTCATAAAAGCTGAAACGATTCAACTTTCAGCAAGAGAGGAGAGCCATGTTCCAGTTGTCACAGCAAGATATTCATTTGGGTGCAGCGGCCAGTAATAAGCAGGAAGCTATCCAGCTTGTTGCTTCAGCACTGACCGAGGCCGGGTGCGTTAACGCAGGGTATGTCGACGGCATGCTACAGCGAGAACAGCAAACATCTACCTATTTGGGAAGCGGCATTGCTATCCCTCACGGCACAACCGATACCCGCGATCTGGTATTGAAGACCGGGGTTCAAGTATTTCAGTTTCCTCAGGGTATCGCCTGGGGTGAAGATCAAACCGCCTATGTGGTGTTGGGGATCGCAGCGCGTTCTGATGAGCACCTTGCATTGCTGCGTCAGTTGACTCATGTCCTGAGCGACGATCGCGTAGCGGCACGTCTGGCGAGTAC
This sequence comes from Pectobacterium betavasculorum, assembly GCF_000749845.1. Classification (GTDB taxonomy): domain Bacteria; phylum Pseudomonadota; class Gammaproteobacteria; order Enterobacterales; family Enterobacteriaceae; genus Pectobacterium; species Pectobacterium betavasculorum. The sequence goes on from NZ_JQHM01000001.1 coordinate 601,136, forward strand.
AACCTCAGCAGAAGAGCTCCGCAGCCTGCTAATGGGCGAACAGCAACTGGCAGAATTCCGTTTTGACACCTCGCTGATTGCGCTGGACGTGGCGACCGATAATCTATTGACGCTTCAGGCGCTAAACGCCGGTCGTCTTCAGCAGGTTGGTGCAGCAGACGCCAGTTTTGTCAGCACCACCATCAGCAATAAACCGCTGAATCTGGGACAAGGTGTGTGGTTCAGCGATAGCGCTATTGGTAACCTCAGCAGCGCGGCTGCGGTAGCGCGCCCGGCAACGCCTTTTAGCGTTGAGGGTGAAAACGTAGCTTTGCTGGTAACGGTTGCGGCGGCTGACGATCAGGCTTTTGCGCCTATCGATTACCTGAGCAACCTGCTGATTGCGCAAAAAGCAGAACGTTTGCTGACGGCTGATGCTCCGACGCTGCTGGCACTCTTGACCAGCGACGTACCGGAAGAGAGCGAAGTGCTGACAGCAGAATTTACCATTCGCAACGAACACGGCCTGCATGCCCGTCCGGGTACCATGCTGGTGAACGTGATCAAGCAGTTCACGAGTGAGATTACGGTGACCAATCTGGACGGTACCGGCAAGCCGGCAAATGGTCGTAGCCTGATGAAAGTCGTCGCGCTGGGCGTGAAAAAAGGTCACAAACTGCGTTTCACTGCCAGCGGTAGCGATGCGGAACAAGCACTGGCCGCTATTGGCGAAGCGATTACGTCCGGTTTGGGCGAGGGGGCAGCATGAGCAGGAGAGTAGCCACAATCACCCTGAATCCAGCTTACGATCTGGTTGGCTATTGCCCGGAAGTTGAGAAAGGCGAAGTCAATCTGGTTCAGACAGCGGGTCTGCACGCCGCAGGTAAAGGTATTAACGTTGCCAAGGTGCTGAAAGATCTCGGGATTGATGTCACGGTAGGTGGCTTTCTGGGGAAAGACAATCAGGATGGTTTTCAGCAACTGTTCAGTGAACTGGGCATTGCCAACCGTTTTCAGGTTGTGCCAGGACGTACGCGTATTAATGTCAAATTAACCGAAAAAGATGGCGACGTAACCGACTTCAACTTTTCCGGTTTTGAAGTGACACAGCAAGACTGGCAGCGTTTCGTCAATGACTCGCTGAGCTGGCTGGGCCAGTTCGACATGGTCGCGGTAAGCGGTAGTTTACCGGCTGGCGTCGATCCTGATGCGTTTACCGACTGGATGTCTCGTCTGCGCACCCAGTGCCCTTGCATTATCTTCGACAGCAGCCGTGAAGCGCTGGTGGCGGGGCTGAAGGCCTCTCCCTGGTTGGTGAAACCAAACCGGCGGGAGCTGGAAATATGGGCTGGGCGTAAATTACCTACGCTGGCTGATGTGGTGGATGCCGCTCACGCGCTGCGTGAACAGGGTATTGCGCATGTTGTTATCTCACTGGGCGCGGAAGGCGCTCTGTGGGTGAATGCATCCGGCGCGTGGCGGGCATTGCCACCTGCCTGTGATGTGGTTAGTACGGTAGGGGCGGGCGACTCCATGGTTGGGGGGTTGATTTATGGCTTATTAATGCGTGAGTCCAGTGAACACACTCTGCGTTTGGCTACAGCGGTTTCGGCTCTGGCCGTCAGCCAAAGTAATGTAGGTATTACCGATCGTCCTCAGTTGGCCGCAATGATGGCGCGTGTCGACCTGAAACCTTTTAACTGATACAGCAGGAGACAAACAATGAAAACGCTGCTGATTTTGGATAAATCACTGGGCCTGGCGAGAAGCCAACTGGTGAAGAACCTACTCGGCGCTGCCGCTGCGAAAGCAGGGGTGACGTTTACAGAACAAGCTAACGACGCTGAACTGGCGATCGTTCTGGGTGCATCCGCAGCGTCGGACAGCGCACTGAATGGCAAGCAGGTTTATGTCGGTGATATCGAGCAGGCTGTTTCACAGCCGGAGGCTTTTTTAGCAAAAGCGCAGGCTGAAGCAACGGTATATCAGGCTGTCGCGTCAGCTTCCGTTCAGCAACCTGCTGCTGCCAAGCGTATTGTCGCGATAACGGCGTGTCCGACTGGTGTCGCACACACGTTCATGGCAGCAGAAGCGATTGAAAGCGAAGCAAAAAAACGCGGCTGGTGGGTTAAAGTGGAAACGCGCGGCTCTGTTGGCGCCGGTAATGTGATTACTCCAGAAGAAGTTGAGCAGGCCGATCTGGTGATCGTTGCCGCAGATATTGAAGTCGATCTGGCTAAATTTGCCGGTAAGAAGATGTATCGCACGTCGACTGGGTTGGCATTGAAAAAGACGGCACAGGAGTTAGATAAGGCGCAGGCTGAAGCTAAAGTGTATCAGCCATCCGGGCAAGCCAGTGCGTCAAGCGCGAGCGAGTCTGGTCAGAAGGGCGGAGCAGGCCCGTACCGCCACCTGTTGACCGGCGTGTCTTACATGCTGCCGATGGTCGTGGCAGGCGGTTTATGTATCGCACTGTCGTTTGTCTTTGGTATTGAGGCCTTTAAACAGGAAGGTACGCTGGCAGCGGCGCTGATGAAGATCGGCGGTGGTTCTGCCTTTGCGCTGATGGTACCTGTGTTGGCAGGTTATATCGCTTTCTCCATTGCGGATCGTCCTGGTTTAACGCCGGGTTTGGTCGGCGGGATGTTGGCGGTAAGTACGGGAGCGGGCTTCCTCGGCGGGATTATTGCCGGTTTCCTGGCGGGTTATATTGCCAGAGCGATCAACAATAAACTGATTCTGCCGCAAAGTTTGACTGCGCTAAAACCGATCTTGATCATTCCGCTGGTCGCTACGTTGATCACCGGTCTTATCATGATTTATGTCGTCGGTACGCCGGTGGCGAAAATCCTGACTGGTCTGACAGGCTGGCTGCAATCCATGGGCACGGCGAATGCGGTGATCCTGGGTGCGATTCTGGGCGCGATGATGTGTACGGATATGGGTGGCCCGGTTAACAAAGTGGCGTATGTCTTTGGTACTACTTTGCTCAGTAGCCAGATTTACGCACCGATGGCCGCTGTTATGGCTGCGGGTATGGTACCACCGCTGGCGATGGGGCTGGCAACCGTACTGGCAAGCAAGAAATTTAACCCGACCGAGCGTGAAGGGGGCAAAGCGGCGTTTGTTCTGGGTCTATGCTTTATCTCCGAAGGTGCGATTCCTTATGCTGCGCGTGATCCAATGCGCGTTCTGCCTTGCTGCATCGTCGGTGGTGCACTGACCGGTGCACTGTCAATGGCAGTGGGTGCTAAGTTAATGGCACCACACGGTGGCCTGTTCGTTCTGCTGATTCCAGGCGCCATTACCCCAGCTATCGGCTATCTGTTAGCGATTATTGCGGGAACAGTAGTAGCTGGCGTGCTGTACGCACTGCTGAAACGCTCTGATGAACAACTGGCGAAAGTTGCGTAAGTTTGATCATCATCGTGAATAAAAAGTAATGCCATAACACAAGGATGTGGATGAGATAGCGCCAGTTGGTATTCACCATCTGGCGCTTTTTTTATGGGCTCTACCCCAGATGCAAGAAAAGCGATCCGAGGAACGGAAACGAGGGATGGGATAGAAGAGTAAAGCGTTTGCGCCATGGGAAAAAGCGTCAGGAACGCTTTTGAACGTCGCTTGCGACGGCTCTGCAAGGGAGAATCTCAGGGATGAGATTCATATCTGCGCAATCCGAGCGTACAAGGCTGTATTCACAGCGTCTTTACGATCTACCCATTACCCCCGTCCAGCACACTCGACTAGCAACGTTAAAAACACACCTGCGCTTGGGATAAAAACTAATTAGCATTGGGCTTCAGATTTGAGCCAGGCGATTTCGTCGGCCCAGATGTCGGGATTGATCGTTTCCAGAATCATCGGAATACCGTCAAAGCGGGCATCTTTCATGATATAGCTGAAAGCGGTTTTGCCGATGTTGCCTTCTCCGAGACTGTGGTGTCGGTCAACGCGGCTGCCGAACCCGCTTTTCGCATCATTCAAATGCATTCCGCGTAGATAGCGGAATCCAACAATGCGATCGAACTCAGCAAAGGTCGTTTCACAATCCGCTTCTGTTCGTAGATCGTAACCGCCAGCGAAGGCGTGGCAGGTATCGATACAGACGCCGACACGGCTTTTATCTTTCACTCCATCGATGATGGCCGCCAGATGTTCAAAACGGAAGCCCAGATTACTGCCTTGTCCGGCGGTATTTTCAATTACGGCAGTGACACCGTCCGTTTCCGCCAGCGCGATGTTGATGGACTCGGCAATACGCGCCAGACACTCCGCTTCCTCGATCTGTTTCAGATGGCTACCAGGGTGAAAGTTCAACAAACTCAGCCCAAGCTGCTGGCAGCGGGACATTTCATCAATAAACGCGATACGTGATTTCTCCAGCGCTTCGCTGTCTGGGTGACCCAGATTAATCAGATAACTGTCGTGGGGCAGAATCTGTGCCGACGTATAGGCGTACTTTTCACACGCGGTTTTAAAACGGTCAATGACCTCCGCGCTGAGTGCAGCAGCCTGCCATTGGCGCTGATTCTTGGTAAATAAAGCGAAAGCGGTCGCTTTTATCTCATGTGCCCGGATCACGGCCTGATCGACACCGCCTGCTGCGCTAACGTGCGCACCGATGAATTTCATGTTGGTCTCCTCTGATAACGGGGACATTATGGCATCGTCGTGTATACCCGTCATACTTCAAGTTGCATGTGCGTTGGCTGTGCGACTCAGCACACTGGCCGTGTGCCTCGCTCCGTTGGGGCCGCTGCAAGCAGCGTTCAAATCTACCTTCGGCAGATTTGTCACTCACCCGAATCACTTACTCAAGTAAGCTCATCGGGATGAAATGAGAGACATCCTGTCTCTCACCGAAGGCCAGCCGTTGGCTGGTCAAATTCGTTCCCGACGAATTTGTCCTTCTCTTGCCGCCGGCCTGCAACCCGAATTATTTAGGGTATGGGTTAACCAGATGTTAACAGGTAAATAATTTATCGTTAGCTGAATAAGTGTTCGAAGAACAGATTGATTCCCGCGCCACCGATCACCAGCCAGAGAAATAGAATAAGTGCCAGTAGCAGCGGTTTTGCTCCTGCCTGACGGATGGCACTGAATCGGGTAGTCAGGCCGAGTGCCACCATCGCCATCGTCAGTAGTACATTATCAAGTTGAACTAACTGGATGACGAGTGTCGGAGAAAGTAGCGAGAAAGAATTGAAGGCGGCGACGGCGATAAACCCTAGCGCAAACCACGGGAACATCAGTGGAACAGCGTTTTCCGCATCACTTTTTTGCGTGGTTTTTTTCAGAAAAAATCCGAGCATGAGAAGGAAAGGTGCCAGCATCATCACGCGCAGCATTTTGCTGATGACGGCGATGTTTTCCGTCGTGCCGTCAACGGCATGCCCGGCGGCAACGGCCTGAGCGACTTCATGTATCGTTGAGCCAAAATACAAGCCGACGATCTGCGGTGTAGCCTCAATCCACTGATGTTCGAGATTGAGCTGATAGAGCCACGGATACAAAAACATGGCTGTCGTACCGAATATCACCACGGTGGAAACCGCGACAGCAATGGTATTGCCAGAGGCTTTGACAACAGGTGCTGTTGCCATTATCGCCGCCGCACCGCAGATGCTGCTGCCAGCACCGATGAGAATCACCGTCTCATTGTCGAGCTTCAGCCAGCGCTTGCCAATCCAACAGGCAAGCAGAAATGTCAGCGTGACGACGGTAAGATCGACGGCGATACCCGTAAAGCCGACCGCAGCAACCTGCTGAAAGCTGAGCCGAAAACCATAAAGTATAATGCCCCAGCGGAGTAAATACTGCTTGGCCCACTGTACGCCGGGATCGCACAGAGAATGAATTCGCGGATAAACGCTATTTCCCAGCACGATCCCAATCAGGATCGCTAATGTCAGTGAGCCGGGCCCCCAGTGGGCGATTTTCGGAATATTTGCCAGCCAGAGAAGTGAAAAAGTTATTAAACTTATTAGCAGCAGACCGGGTAATCGCGCTTTTGCTCCATCGGGTGGTGTTATCGTTTGTAATGTCGCATGAAGGGCCATGGGTTGGTGCCTATTCTGACTATACCGAATTGAGAAGCCAGCTTATAATTCACGAGATTAAAAGAGAAATTGATTATATATTTATAACCTATAAGTATTTCAGATAAAGAGCGCACTATGCACATCACGTTACGTCAACTGGAAGTCTTTGCCGAAGTCCTGAAAAGTGGTTCAACGACACAGGCCTCCGTTGTGCTTTCACTTTCTCAATCGGCAGTCAGCGCCGCTCTGGCGGATTTAGAAGGGCAGTTGGGGGTTCAGCTTTTCGATCGCGTGGGTAAACGTCTGGTTGTTAATGAGCATGGCCGCCTGCTGTACCCCAAGGCGCTGGCATTGCTTGAACAGTCGATAGAGATTGAGCAGCTCTTCCGGCGTGATAATGGCGCACTGCGTATTTATGCCAGCAGTACCATCGGCAACTATCTATTGCCTGCAATGATTGCCCGCTATCGCCATGACTACCCTGAAATTCCGTTGGAACTGCATGTCGGTAATACAAAAGATGTGATCACCCGCGTGTCCGAATTCAGTGTCGATTTGGGTTTGATCGAAGGGCCTTGCCATCATCCTGATCTGATTACACAGCCCTGGCTGGAAGATGAGCTGGTAGTATTTTGTTCTCCCGAACATCCGCTCAGCCGGGGGACGGTATCATTAGCGGCGCTGGCGGATGCGCAGTGGATCCTGCGTGAACGTGGTTCAGGCACGCGTGAAGTGCTGGATCATCTGCTGTTAACGCACCTGTCGCATTTTCATTTGGTGATGGAGTTAGGGAATTCGGAAGCGATTAAACATGCGGTTCGCCACGGGATTGGTATCAGTTGCCTGTCGCGGCATGTTATTGCTGAGCAACTGGCGTCAGGTTCACTGGTGGAATTGAAAGTGCTATTGCCTAAACTCACGCGGACGCTGTATCTGGTACATCACCGACAGAAACACCTTTCAAATGTGTTGCAACGTTTCCTGAGTTATTGCTGTGAAACGCCATAGCGAATATATTTTCTGCTGCTAATGATCGGGCGTGAGTTATTAACCTCTCTTATAACTCGACGATCTTAACTATCCAGCACAACGCTATTTGTTACAATCCTGCCTCGATTTTTAGCACGAGCACGCAGGATAACAATGGCTCAGCACGATATTCAACAAACTACACAGGGCGCACCGACCCTGCGCCGTGAACTGAAAGCGCGGCATTTAACGATGATCGCCATTGGCGGATCGATAGGAACCGGGTTATTTGTCGCTTCTGGTGCGACGGTTTCACAAGCGGGTCCCGGTGGCGCACTCCTGTCTTATGCCCTGATTGGGTTGATGGTTTACTTCCTGATGACCAGCCTGGGCGAACTGGCTGCGTTCATGCCGGTTTCCGGTTCATTTTCTACCTACGGTTCCCGCTATGTTGAAGAAGGTTTCGGCTTCGCGTTAGGCTGGAACTATTGGTACAACTGGGCGGTGACCATCGCGGTCGATCTGGTAGCTGCGCAGCTGGTGATGGGATATTGGTTCCCTGAGGTTTCCGGCTGGATCTGGAGCGCCCTGTTTCTGGCGCTGATGTTCCTGCTTAACTACATTTCCGTGAAAGGATTTGGCGAAGCCGAATACTGGTTCTCACTGATTAAAGTGACGACAGTTATTATTTTCATTGCTGTTGGCGTGATGATGATTACGGGCATCATGAGCGGTGCGGAAAATGCCGGGTTCCACAACTGGCAGATCGGTGATGCGCCGTTCGCTGGGGGCTTTTCCGCGATGATTGGGGTCGCGATGATCGTCGGTTTCTCTTTTCAGGGAACCGAGCTGATCGGTGTGGCTGCTGGGGAGTCTCAGGATCCGGGTAAAAATATACCTCGCGCGATTCGTCAGGTTTTCTGGCGCATCCTGCTGTTTTACATCTTAGCGATTCTGATTATCAGTTTAATCATTCCGTATACCGACCCGAACCTGCTGCGTAATGATGTGAAAGACATTACGGTGAGCCCGTTTACGCTGGTGTTTGAGAATGCGGGCCTGCTGTCTGCCGCTGCGGTTATGAATGCGGTTATTCTGACGGCAGTACTGTCGGCAGGTAACTCCGGCATGTATGCCTCTACACGTATGCTGTTTACGCTGGCATCGGAAGGTAAAGCGCCGCGTATTTTCGCTAAGCTGTCAAAAGGCGGCGTGCCGCGTAATGCGCTGTATGCAACAACCGTGGTGGCGGCACTGTGCTTCCTGTCTTCTCTGTATGGTAACCAAACGGTTTATCTGTGGCTGCTGAATACCTCCGGTATGACGGGCTTTATTGCCTGGCTAGGGATCGCGATCAGCCATTACCGTTTCCGTCGTGGCTATGTCATGCAAGGTCATGATCTGAGCCGCTTGCCTTATTTATCGAGTTTCTTCCCGCTTGGTCCGATCTTTGCGTTTGTGCTCTGTCTGACTATCACGTTGGGGCAGAATTATCAGGCATTTTTGGAAGATAAAATCGACTGGTATGGCGTCACGGCAACGTACATTGGCATTCCGCTGTTCCTGCTGATTTGGTTGGGCTACAAGCTGTATCGTGGAACTGGCTTCATTAAGTATCAGGACATGACGTTCCCAGATTATAAAGACTAAATCGTAAGAATACGGTTATTGGGCGATTCCCTGCGGGGGTCGCCTTTTTATTGATTTTTTTCCTTTCTGATATCGCTGCTCTCACTTTCTGTCATCTATAGATATTGATTTAAATCAAATTTATTCACCTTGATTATTAAGGGGTATTTTTTGTTAATTTGATTTAATGATAGATGGGTTAGCTTAATATATTGTTTATTATGTGTTTTATATTTAAAATCACACCAATCTTATTGAGTATGTAAATGATTTTAATTTTCATTTACAATTAACCCCCGATCGTTACAATGTGTCAAACAAAAAAACTCAATGTAAATCATTCATTTTGAGGGCATAGACACATGGCAATAAATATAAAAAAATCGGTGGCATTAGCGCTTGCTACAACGGTATCTACCCCTGTTATCGCCGCACAGGACGATACACTGGTTGTAACAGCTTCTGGCTATGAACAAAAAATAACCGAAGCGGCAGCGAGTATTTCGGTTGTCAGTCAGGATGAGCTGACTAAGCGTAAGTATAACGATCTTGGTGAAGCGCTCAGCGACGTGGAAGGCGTGGATGTACGTAGTTCAACAGGTAAAACGGGCGGTCTGGACATCAGCATTCGCGGCATGCCAAGCGACTATACGCTGATTCTGGTTGATGGTATTCGCCAGAACGGTTCATCAGATGTTACGCCGAATGGGTTTGGTACGATGAATACCAGCTTCATTCCCCCGCTGGCGGCGATAGAACGCATTGAAGTTATCCGCGGGCCGATGTCAACGCTGTATGGTTCCGATGCGATGGGCGGCGTGGTGAATATTATCACTAAAAAAGTGTCGAAAGAGTGGGTTGGAAATATCACTCTGGATCATACCTTCCAGGAAGACACAGACTATGGCGACGCTTCCAAATTCTCGATTTATTCCAGCGGTGCGCTGATTGAAGATAAGCTGGGGCTTGCCCTGCGCGGCAACATTTTACGCCGCGATGCATCAGAGGTGAGTTCATCCTCGACCGGACAAGAACTGAGTATGCGTGGCCCGAACCCGGTTAAGTCAGACAATTACCTTTTGGGGGGTAAGTTATCATGGCTGCTGGATAGTCGTAATACCCTGTGGCTGGATGGTGAAGTCTCCAACCAGAAATATGATAACAAGGAAGAACAGCTTGGTGCGTTGGGAGCGGGTACTGCGGCTCGGGGCGGCGGTTATGAAGATACACTGCGCTATGAGCGTCGAAAAATTACGCTAGGCAGCGATAATCAGCTCGATTTCGGTACATGGAATTCAAGCTTTTCCTTCAACCAGACTGAAAATAAAGGACGTTTGATTCCTCGCTCTACGGTACCTGCTGGTTCAGCAATGTCAGGGCAAAAGCGCGAGCTAAAAAACACCAACTACATTCTTGATACGAAATTGGTGAGCCCGCTGGGAGAGAGTCATTTAGTGACGTTAGGTGGACAATATTGGAATGCCGTCATGAAAGACGGGATCGTTCTGGCGAATACGGGTGAAAAATTCGAACAGAATTCGTGGTCGCTCTTTGTTGAAGATGAATGGCGCATTGTTGATTCGCTAGCGTTAACCACAGGCGCTCGTTATGAGCATCATGAAGCGTTTGGTGGTCATGTGAGCCCGCGTGCTTATCTCGTGTGGAATGCGTTGGATGAATTAACGATTAAAGGTGGGGTGAGCACAGGCTACAAGGCGCCATCGTTGGCTCGGTTACATAACGGCATAAGTGGCGTAACGGGGCAGGGTACGATCAATACGATTGGTAACCCTGACCTAAAACCGGAAGAAAGCGTAAATACGGAACTGGGGGCGTACTATGAGCATTTTAGTGGTTTCTCTACTAACGCTACGCTTTTCCATAACCGCTTCCGTAATAAGATCGATAGTTACGAAATAGATACGGTAACGTCTAGCTACCGTAATATTGGTAAAGCGAACACACAAGGTCTGGAGCTGGGATCGGCTATCCCTCTGTGGTCAGATAGCTGGACGCTGAACGTGAATTACACCTTTACCGACAGCGAACAAAAAGGCGGAGAAAATCCCGGTGCTCGCTTGACCAATACCCCGAAACACATGGCCAATGCGCGTTTAAACTGGAATGTGAACGAGCAGTTGAGCACCTGGCTTAAAGCGGAATATCGGGGTAAAACGGCTCGTTTCACCGAGAATTACGATCAACTTAGCCCGGCAAACAAGGTCGTTCATGACAATCTTGGAGCGGATTTCAAATCATTCACCGTCGTGAACCTCGGCGGATCGTATAAGATCTCCAAAGATGTAACATTGAACGGATCGGTTAATAACCTGCTGGACAAAGATTTCACTAAAACTTATGTTTTCCCGGTCGGAACGGGTACGACAACGGCCGGTGATTACTTTACGTCAAGTCAGGTAACTACGGGTTCCGTCTTGCCTGGTCGTAATTACTGGGTATCAGTAAACATCAACTTCTGATGAAACCGCTCCCCGGAATGAGTCAGGCTCGTTCCGGGGGGTAATGACTCTCACTCCGCTTCTTTCCCCTCCAAAGACATTGCACCACTTCTGCATTTTTTCTCGCACATTTATTCTTGCTGATTAACGACCGAGCTTTGCTATCACTCTTATTATTGCCACCCTTTGCCAACATAATGAGAACAATGAGTGAATATCATCAACACTTATTTTCTGTGATATTTCTGAATATCGACGATAGCAATGTCGATGAATGAAATTCATTATATTAGGTATTGTTAATTGCTTTAATGCTGACTACGCTTCACGTTAGGGAGTGATGGATTTTCAATGAAGCAGGAAGTGTAACGTTATTAATACGTTCGTTGTCTTGTATCATACGGAGAATTTAATTCATTATTTTTGTATGGGAATACCTGCCGTGATTACCGACTGTGGAACCTTTGGTATCTACAATCGGAAATCAGTGTATGAATAGCAACCAGGGCGCGATGATGTTAAAAATTACCTTTTTGGATAAAGGCTCACTGCCTGAAACCATTTTCCTGAAAAAGACGAGTTTTAGGCGTCCACAATGCCGCCATGAATGGATTGAATATAACCATACCTCACCCGATCAAGTCATCGCCCGAGCAAAAGACACCCACGTTATCATCACAAATAAAACCCTATTAACGCGAGATACTTTGGCCGCGCTGCCTAGGTTGAAGCTGATTGCGGTGACGGCAACAGGGACTGACAATATCGATCTTGCGGCAGCGAAAGAGCTGGGGATCATGGTCAAAAACGTGCCGGGCTATTCGACACAAGCCGTGTCAGAACACGTTATTGCCATGATGTTCGCGTTGAAGCACAGCCTTATGGCATGGTATCGCGATCAACTAAGCGATCGCTGGGCCAGCCAGTCGCAATTTTCTTACTTCGATCATCCGGTCAAGGACATTGCGGGGTCTACGCTGGGTATCATCGGTGCCGGGACGATTGGACGAGAAGTCGCGCGTTTGGCTCAGGCGCTGGGAATGAAGGTGATTTTTGCCGAGCACAGAGGGGTATCACAGTGTCGTGCTGGGTATCTGCCATTTGAGGAAGTTTTGCGGCTGGCAGATGTGATTTCACTCAACTGCCCGCTAAATACGAGTACGCAGCATCTGATTAATTCAGAGACGCTCGCGTTGTGTAAGCCAACCGCGTTTATTATTAACACCGCCAGAGGTGGGCTGATTGATGAGAACGCGCTGGCATCGGCATTGCACCAGCGTGGAATTGCTGGTGTAGCGCTAGACTGCCTGAAACAGGAGCCTCCAGAAAAAGACAATCCGTTGATGGCCGCGGCGAAAACCCTGCCTAATCTTCTGATTACTCCGCACATTGCCTGGACATCGGCCTCATCGCTGCAATTGTTGATGGAAAAGACGATTGAGAATATTGATGAGTTCGCACAGCAGAATGGACACAAATAAGATAGAGTTTGATTTCGCCGGGTGTGAGGGAATATTGCCCGGCAGCGAAAATATGATATTCGTCAATTTTAATTCATTATCAAAATTGAACGTTCAAGCCGGTTGAATCTTTCGTAATCTATTGTCTGCTTAACTTTTTATATCCCGTGAAGATGAAAATAGCGACACATTAGTATTAAGTAATTACGTATTTTTTGTGATTATTCTTATGTTTATTTTGTTTTTATAGAAAGTATTCACCCACAAATAATAACGCAAGTAAATAGTGCTGTATGGTGGTGACTTTTTCCTGCGGTTAACGCTTATATAAAAGTAATGAGGGAACGGATTGATGGGGTGCATTGTGAATTCGCCCCAGTCAGATGAATGGGGCGGAGGTAAATAGGCATTAGCGTTTCTGGATATACGTCATCGCCAGCGCGAGCGCCAGAACCAACCCTTTGATGATATCCATAGCGTAATAAGGTACAGAAAGCATCACCAGACCATTCTGCAAGACGCCAAGAATAACCGCACCGAGCAACGTACCCAAAGCATTCGGCTTGCCGGATCCCGCCAGTGAGAAACCGATATAGGCTGCGGCAACGGCATCCATGAGGTAGCCGCCCCCGGCATTAACCTGCGAAGAGCCGATGCGTGATGCGAGTAAGATCCCACCTAGCGCGGCGAGTAATGAAGAGAACACATACGCCTGCACCCGATAACGTGCGGTGCGGATCCCAGCCAGCCGAGCGGCTTCCGGGTTGCCGCCGATGGCATACATCCGGCGACCGTGCTTGGTAAGGGACAGATACAACTGCACTAGCACCGTCACGGCCAGCATGATGACAACAATCACTGGCACCTGGCCCAGCGTGGCAAAGAACTCAGGAATAACGCCTTCCGCCATTTCGCCGCTGGGCAACACCATGTTTTGCGTGATGGAACCGCCATAGCTGTACGTCATCGCCACGCCCTGAATGACGAACAGACTGGCGAGCGTTGCCAACATATCGGGAATCTTCAGCACGACGATGAGAAAAGCGTTGAATAGCCCGACTAGCGTACACAGCAGGAGCGTCAGGACAATCGCGTCGGTGGTGCCGAATCCATGCCAGACAAAGAGGGAGATAACCAGTGCGTTGGCCAACGACGCCGTTGATCCCACGGAAAGGTCAAATCCGCCCACGGACAGCGAAATGGAGACGCCAATCGCAATCACTGTGACAATGGCGATAGAACGCAAAATATTGATGATGTTATAGGGATCGAGAAAGTTATCCGACGCTAGCCCGAACAGGGCAATCAACGCGACAACGGTAATTAACATGCCCCACTTATAGAGAAACTCGAAAACGTGGTGACGGAAGGGGAGCGCCCCGTTAGATGAAAGTGGGTGACTCACGCGGGAGTTCCTCCAGTTGAATATAAAAGTAGGGTTTCTTCGTCAATCTCTGCGGCATTCAGCTCTGCGACAATGCGGCCATCCCATAGCACGCAGATGCGATCGCAGAGCCCGACAAGTTCGGAAAACTCGCCCGATGCATAAATAATGCCTTTGCCCTGTCGGGCGAGGCCGTCAATCAATGTAAACAGGTCCTGTTTGGCCTTGATATCGACGCCTTTAGTGGGCTCATCAAAAATCAGAACTTGTGTTTCACCGCGTAGCCACTTGCCAATGGCCACCTTTTGTTGATTCCCACCCGACAGGCGTGCGAGCTTTTGCGCCGGGCCGGTGGTGCGAACCGCGAACCGCTCAACAATCTGTTTCGCCCAGCGCAATGCCTTGCCGCGGCTGAATATCCCCCAGCGGGAAAAACTGTCGGTGGCAGTGATACTAAGATTCATGGTGACGGATTCATCAATAAAAATCCCTTCTTTGCGCCGCTCTTCAGGAACCAGCGCCAGACCTTGCTCGACGGATTGGTGAGGTGAATGAGGCTGCCAGGGTTTGCCACGATATTCTCCCTGTGTTATCTGGCACGGTTCCGCGCCGAACAGTGCTTTGCACAATTCGGTTTTACCCGCACCGGCCAACCCGGCAATGCCCAGAATTTCCCCTTTGCGCAGTGTGAGCGAGATATTGTGCAGCAGCGTTTCGTCGTGCAAACCGGTGACCTGAAGCAGCGTCTCTTCGGAAGTTACGGTTCGGCGCGGTGGGAAGATATCGTCGAGCCTGTGTCCCAGCATTTTCTCTACGATCTCTTCACCGCTCAGCCCCCGCATCGCGCCGCTGCTGACAAATTCGCCGTCACGCAGAACGGTCAACGTATCGCAGATTTCACTCAGTTCATGAATACGGTGGGAAATAAACACGATTCCGATGCCATCGGCCTGTAAACGGCGAACTACTTGAAAGAGACGTGCGCTTTCAGCCTGATCCAGCGGAGCGGTAGGTTCATCTAAAATCAGGAAGCGACACTCGTGAGATAACGCACGGGCCAGTAGGATTTGCTGTTTCTCAGCCAGCGAGCAGCTACCCAGACGTTGGCGAACATTAAGGTGAACACCAAGCTGGTCAAGCAGCGTCTGTGCCTGACGGTATATCTGCGACCAACTCAGTAGATGCCCGTCCTGCGCCAGCGTATCCAGCATAATGTTTTCCGCCACGGATAGCGTGGGAACCAGCGCGACATCGACTTCCTGCTGCACCAAATGAATGCCGTACCGCTTGGCATCACGGGGCGAATGAACATCGACCTGTTTACCATTAATCAGAATATCACCCTGATAGTGATCGTAAGCGCCTGACAGGATCGTCATCAGCGTGGATTTACCCGCACCATTCGCGCCAGTCAGGGCATGAATCGAACCACCTTCCAGTGTGAAATTAACCTGCTTGAGGGCGTGGAAACCAGAAAAGGAGATAGAAATGTTGTGCATTTCCAGTCGACTTTGGAGGGTAGAGATCATGGTCGGTAACGCTCTTGGCGGTCAAGGTCATGAAATAACGGAAAAGAAAGGTAGCATATATCCCAGAGAATTTAATACAGCTTCACGTGTTTGAGTGTCGTGGGCTATGAACGAAAAGGCATAAATTAAATAAAAAAGTTCTTAATCTGCCGCTGGCAAGTGAATAAGATGGAATTATCAACAGGGTAGAACGCCATCTACCAGACAAACATAAGATAAGAGCCGTGCTCAAGATAGGGTACGGAGAGGAATGCTCAAACATGCACACCACGACCGTTCGCGTACAGGTTGGTCCTGCCAACTATTTCTCTTTTCCTGGCGCCATCGATAAGCTGCTGGAGTTTTACCCGTCAGAGGTGCTGAAAAACGCGCTGTGGATCTACGGTGAACGTGCGATCGCCGCCGCTCGTCCTTATTTACCGGCCGAGTTTGAGTCATCTTCAGCCCGACGGGTTCAATTTGGTGCGCATTGCAGCGAGGGGGAAGTCGCAAAATTGGTGGCACAGGCAGGCGGTGAATGTCAGGTTGTCATTGGCGTTGGCGGTGGAGCCGTGCTGGATACCGCTAAGGTCGCTGCGCGTCATATCGGTGTACCGCTGGTGGCCATCCCGACCATTGCGGCAACCTGTGCGGCCTGGACGCCTCTGTCCGTCTGGTATAATGATGCCGGCCAGGCTTTACGTTTTGAAATTTTCACCGATGCCAATCATTTGGTATTGGTCGAGCCGCGGATCATGCTGGCAGCGCCGGTTGAATATCTGCTGGCAGGAGTGGGGGATACGTTGGCGAAGTGGTATGAAGCCGTGGTTCTCAGCCCACAGCCTGAAACGCTGCCTCTGTCTGTTCGTCTTGGCTTACAGACTGCGCTGGATATCCGCAATGTATTGCTGCAACAAAGTGCGTCCGCGTTAGAAGCCGTCAAGCGCGGTGAGCTGACGCAGGATTTTCTAGATGTGGTGGATGCGATCATTGCTGGGGGCGGCATGGTTGGTGGATTGGGAGAGCGGTACACTCGCGTAGCGGCAGCGCATGCGGTTCATAATGGCTTGACGGTGTTGCCACAAACCGAACGCTTTCTGCACGGTACCAAAGTGGCTTATGGCATTCTGGTGCAAAGCGCCTTGCTGGGCGACAAGGAAACGTTGCTCCAGTTGAAAGCGGCGTTCAAGGTGTTTGGTTTACCCACATCGCTGGCTGAGTTGGATGTGGATATTCACGATCGCGCTGCGCTTCAGGCCGTGATTACTCGTACTTTGCAAACGGGGGAATCCATTCATTATCTGCCACTGGTGCTAAATGAAGATGTCTTGCTGGCAGCGTTTAACACCGTTGAGTCGGGCAGGGAATAGATCGTAGGGAAGAGGCGGAGGGAAGTCTCCGCCCTCAAAGACTATTCTTTATCTTTAAAAACTACTGTGTTTTCTCGTAGGGGAATGAATTTTTGATATAGCTGGCGTAGTAACGATACTTCGTCTTGCTTGCCATCAGCTCTTCATAAATCATGCGTGCTACGCCGCTGTAGAGATAGATACTCCCATTCAGCAGTTCGACTTCCAACTGACTTTTTTCTGCATCGTAACCGACTGAAAATAACTCGGTTGATGCAACGCGTTTTCTCTGCAAAATTAATCACTCCCAACCTATCGATGCCGCATCCTGACGGTATGCTACCTTTCGAAAACCATATCGTGTATACACCCGTCACACTTCAAGCTGCTTGTGCGTTGGCTGCTCTTATAGTTGCCGCCTGCCTGAAACTCGAATTATCTAGAGTATATAGCTCGAAATATATCGCGGTTAAACAAAATCATATCTTTATTAGATCATGAATAATCAGTAAATGCTCACAGAATTTCTGCTCTGTCTCCCATCGACCAGTTTGTTATTTGTCGCCGATGAGGGATATCCTGATTATGCCGTTAATCCTGAGCGATCGCTCGTTGAAAAGCAGGTTGGCTTTCTATCCGTTCAATGTACTGCTGAATATGCGGGTAGTGGCTTAAATCCAGTCGCGTTTTCGCCAAAACCAACGGCACAGCCATCTGTATATCGGCACCGCTGAGCGACTCCCCGGTAAACCAGTCCTGTTTACTCAAATGTTGTTCGATGAACTGAAGCTGAGTGGTCAGTCGCGGCACAATAAAGGCTTGCTCGATACTTTGCACAATTTTTCGTGCTATCGGGCGGATGAAAAACGGCATTGGCGCGGACTCTGTTTTCGCTAATACCAGACGCATCACCAGAAGCGGCATGAGCGAACCTTCGGCAAAATGCAGCCAGAAGCGATAGTCCAGCAACGCTTGCCCGCTCTGTGGACGCAGTCTGCCATTGCCGTAAGTCTCAATCAGGTATTCCACAATGGCCCCGGATTCGGCAATGGTCAATTCGCCATCGGTAATCACCGGCGATTTCCCTAGCGGGTGAATCTGCTTGAGCGACGCCGGAGCACTGAACGTTTTTGGGTCGCGCGCGTAGCGAATAATTTCATAGTCAACGCCCAGTTCTTCCAACAGCCAGGTCGCGCGGGTCGAACGCGATTTTTCGAGGTGATGAACGCGTATCATCAAGATTTCCTTTTTGTTTGTCTTGGTTCCGGTAATGAGGCGGGACAGGTGTGTAATCGAATATTTTAATGCGACTGCGTTGTAACAGGAAAGAGAAACAGCGCTCAGGGTGTACCGGAGCGCTGTTCTCAACGGGATAAGCATAGCACCATTATTCGAACAACTATCGTGCGAGCGGTTCTTCTTCAAACAGGTACTGGGCGTGGAAGCGCAGGTGATCTTCGATGAAACTGGCGATGAAGAAATAGCTGTGATCATAGCCGGACTGGGTTCGCAGCGTCAGCGGCCACGCGTACTGACTTGCCAGCTCTTCCAGTTTTGCCGGCTGCAACTGATCGGGGAGGAACTGATCGCAATCGCCCTGATCGACCAACATGGGCAGCTTCTTCTGGCTATTTGCCAGCAAATGACAACTGTCATACTGCAACCACTGGGTTTCATCCTCGCCGAGGTAAGCGGTAAGCGCCTTACGCCCCCAGGGAACCTGGCTTGGGTTAACAATTGGCGCGAACGCCGATGCAGACAGAAATTGCTCCGGATTGCGTAGCGCCAGCATCAGCGCACCGTGGCCACCCATCGAATGTCCACTGATGGACTGGCGGCTGTTCACATTAAAATGTTGCTGAATCAGCGCCGGTAATTCGCTACTGATGTAGTCATACATCCGGTAGTGTGTTGCCCAGGGAGCCTGCGTAGCATTCACATAGAATCCCGCGCCCTGACCGAGATCGTACCCTGCGTCATCTGCTACGCCATCGCCGCGCGGGCTGGTGTCCGGCATGACCAACACCAGACCCAGCTCGGAGGCAACGCGCTGTGCGCCTGCTTTCGTCGTAAAGTTTTCGTCGTTGCAGGTTAACCCTGACAGCCAGTAAAGCACGGGCGGCGGGGTGTCATCCTGTGTCGGTGGCAGATAAATACTGAACGTCATGGCAGTGCTCAGCGTTTCTGACACATGGCGATAGCGCTGTTGCCAGCCGCCAAACATACGGTGTTCTTCCAGCAGTTCCAGTGATGAGTTCATCGCTGTACAGCCTCCTTTTTATTCCTGACAGTGCGCAATTAACCGAAATGAATCACTGAGCGAATCGATTTTCCTTCGTGCATTAAATCGAATGCCGTGTTGATGTCGTCTAGTCCCATGGTGTGGGTGATGAAGTCATTCAGCGGGAATTCACCTTTCAGGTAACGATCAACAATACCTGGCAGTTCACTACGACCTTTCACACCGCCGAAAGCAGAACCGCGCCATACGCGACCGGTTACCAGTTGGAACGGACGTGTTGCAATTTCTTCTCCTGCGCCTGCCACGCCGATGATGATGGATTCACCCCAGCCTTTATGGCAGCACTCTAGCGCGGAACGCATAACGTTAACGTTACCGATACATTCGAAGGAGAAGTCCACGCCCCCATCAGTCAGTTCAACAATCACGTCCTGAATCGGCTTATCGTAGTCTTTTGGATTGATCAGGTCGGTGGCACCCAGTTTACGTGCCAGATCGAATTTGCTGGTGTTAAGATCGACACCAATGATGCGTCCGGCACCGGCCATTTGCGCGCCGATAATCGCCGACAAACCAATACCGCCGAGGCCAAAAATAGCCACTGTATCGCCTGCTTTAACTTTTGCTGTATTCAGCACGGCACCCATGCCGGTGGTAACGCCACAGCCCAGCAGGCAGACTGCTTCCAGTGGCGCTTCTTTATTCACTTTCGCCAGCGAAATTTCAGGTACAACGGTGTGCTCGGCGAAGGTGGATGTTCCCATGTAATGGAAAATCGGTTGGCCGTTTTTGGAGAAGCGGGTGGTGCCGTCTGGCATCAGGCCTTTACCCTGTGTGGAGCGAATAGCCTGGCACAGGTTTGTTTTGCCGGAGCGACAGAATTTACATTCGCCACATTCCGGGGTGTAAAGTGGAATAACGTGATCGCCAACGGCAACGCTGGTTACGCCTTCCCCAATGGCTTCGACAATCCCGCCACCTTCGTGGCCAAGAATTGCCGGGAACACACCTTCAGGATCTTTGCCGGACAGCGTGTAGGCATCTGTGTGGCATACGCCAGTGGCGACGATGCGCACTAACACTTCACCTTTCTGCGGGGGCATAAGATCCACTTCTTCAACCGACAGTGGCTGGTTTGGACCCCAGGCGATGGCGGCACGGGTTTTAATCATTTGCATGGTGGAGACTCCTAATGGCATACCGTTATGGGTGGTAAGTTTAATGATAGGGCGCGGTGTTCAGCACGACATCGCCTCTATTGAAAATAGTCGTTTACTGAAAATAAATGTTCATTCCGGCTGGGTGGACTGCTCAATAATGAGTTTTTTAAGCGCTTCGACATTGGGGCCGAAAGCGTCGCGCCGCCAGACTAGCCAGGTTGAGGCAGTTGCGATATCGGGTGGTAACTCATGTACCTGAACGCGTGCGCCTGCCGGCAGCGATTCGAGGACGGCATAGGGCAACATGGCCAGCCCCGCGCCGCTGGCTACACAGGCAAGCATGGCGTGGTATGAGTGGATTTCCATGATAGTGGCAGGGATGACACCATCCTGGCGGAACCAGTTCTCCAGGCGTTTTCTGTAGGAACAGCTGGGGCGAAAGGCAAACAGCGTATCGTGGCTGGCATCTCGAGCATGCGTTATCGGCGAGTGTGCAGGGTCGGAGATCAGTACTAATCGCTCCGCAAAACACGAGCAACCATTCAGTTCGTCGTACACCACGGGGCCATCGACTAACGCGGCTGCCAGCGTTCCTGCCCGCACACGCTCGATAATTTCTCCTGACGTGCCGGTATTCAGAGACAGTGAGACATTCGGGTAGCGCTGATGATAAGCTGCTAATAGCGTCGGCAAGCGAGTTGCCGCGGTGCTTTCCATCGATCCTAACGCGAAGTTACCTGCGGGTTCGCCCGTGCGCGTCATGCTGATCGCTTCCTCGCTGAGCGCCAGAATACGCTGTGCATAGCATAAAAAATTGTGACCTATCGGCGATAGACGCAGGCGCTGTTTCTCACGGATAAACAGATCGGTGCCCAGCTCCTGCTCTAACTGACGTAATCGCGTGGTCAGATTTGAGGGCACCCGATGAAGCTGCTCTGCGGCACGCGCGACGGAGCCCGTTTCGGCGACAAGACAGAACATGCGGAGTTGGGTCAAATCCATATCTTTCTCTTTTTGTAATGAACTATTGTTTGATTATTCATTTTTTGTGAAGTGTAGCGGCAAGCTGTGCATTTCGCAACTGGCTTGGATCGCATGGGTAGCGAACACAACCTCAATCTGGTGGCATGAAGCCTGCTGGCTGATGAAAATTAGAGGTGTAATTATCATCTGGATTAATATCTGGATTTAGAAAGGGAACAAATCGATGAAATGATCACGGTCTGAATTAATAGCACCACAATCACCTATTACATAAATAGGTGATATTTTCCAGAAAAAGAGGTCAGGATAAAAATAAGAATAATCACAGAAAAATAAATTCGTATTTTCCCCGACACAATGGGGGAAGAGAGAAAATAAATAGATAATTAAAATAAACAGTTAAATGTATAAGTAAATAGTTGTAACCAAACAATAGTCAAAAACTATCGCATTTCTTCATTTCTATCGCATTTGTTGATGTAAGAGCGTAAAGTGCCCAGCCAAAGTGCCGATAATGTCAATGTATGGCAGGAGCATTTTATCGTTACTGTAAGGAAGTGCATCTTTTTGTCATTAAAGGAAAATAACTCTAACTAATGAGGGCATTAGCTCTTCATTAAATGACGTAACACCCGGCGTATTTCCAATTAACGATGTGCAACTATCTTGTAGAAAGCGCAGAGGAAAACCGCCAGATAATTTATAGGAGTCTTCTGTGAATTTTTTAAAAAATATCACCATCAGGGCAATGCTTTTAACAATATTAGGGCTGTTTTTGATTGTATGGGGTGGAGCCGCTTTCTTTACCTCTACGTCATTAAGCAGCATGACTAAACTATTGGAGTCCGGCGACACTCAGCGTAAAAATGTAGAGATGCTGGTAAAAGGCAACGACCAGTATTTCCGTACGGTTACTCGCTTGTTGCGTTCGATGGATTTTCAGGAAACGGGCGAAACGGCGGAAGCAGAAAAAGTATTTACGTCTGCAACCACCGCATTGAAAAACACCTCGGATCAACTTGCTGCGTTTAAAGCTGCTACACATGCTGGCGTCGATAAAGACACGGCAGATAATATGATCGCGTCGTGGACCCAACTGTTGGATAACGGGTTGACGCCGATGTTGAACGCCGCTCGTGAGAATCGCCAAGAAGAGTTTCGTCAGCTTTTCCGTAAAGCATACCCGCCGCTGAGCGTGGCGTTTGGCAGCAATATGGAAAAATATCAGACCGCGATGATTTCGTCTTCAGAGACGTCAATGAATGAGGTCTATGGTCTGGCTAGCTGGAGTAATTATATCCTGCTGGGTGCAGCAATCATTGGGTTGTTTATCCTGCTGCTGACAGACCGCTATCTGGTTAACTATCTGGTCAAACCGTTAAATATGCTTAAAGGTTATTTCCAGGTTCTGGCGGCCGGGCAGCTTGGTCACCCACTTGACGAGTTTGGTCGTAACTGTGCTGGGCAACTGATCCCTTACCTGAAAGAGATGCAGGGAAGTCTGGTTAATACGGTTTCTATCATCCGTGACAGTTCAGCGTCGATTCATCAGGGCTCAAGCGAGATCAAAAGCGGTAACAACGATCTGTCCGCGCGTACCGAGCAGCAGGCCGCCGCACTGGAGCAGACGGCGGCTAGCATGGAAGAGTTGAGTGCGACAGTGAAACAGAATGCCGATAACGTCCATCAAGCGACGAAGCTGGCACAGGAGGCTTCTGTGGCTGCGAAGAAGGGCGGCGATGTTACAGCAGATGTGATGGCGACGATGGCGAGCATCACGACAAGCTCGAAGAAAATTGCCGATATCACCAGTGTGATCAACGGGATTGCCTTCCAGACCAATATTCTGGCGCTGAATGCGGCGGTAGAAGCAGCCAGAGCCGGTGAGCAAGGTCGCGGCTTTGCAGTCGTTGCGGGCGAAGTCCGTAATCTGGCGCAGCGTAGTGCTCAGGCGGCGAAAGAAATTGAAAGCCTGATTGCGGAATCCGTTCAACGCGTCAACATGGGGTCAAATCAGGTCACACAAACTGGCGAAGCGATGGATTCCATCATTTCTGCCATTACCCGTGTGAACGATTTGATGGGAGAAATCGCATCGGCATCGGATGAGCAGAGTCGTGGTATTACTCAGGTTGGTCAGGCTGTTACCGAGATGGATGGCGTTACGCAACAGAACGCCGCGCTGGTTCAGGAATCTGCCGCCGCCGCTGCATCTTTGGAAGATCAGGCCCGTCAGTTGACCGAGGCAGTATCGGTGTTCCAATTGTCGGCCACAGAGGGGCATCGTCGTCCTCAGCAGCGTCTGGCAGAGAAAGCGCCAATGGCGCAGAAGCCGATGTTATTAGCAGCCGCTGGCGGTAAGAAAGGTCATACCAACGACAACTGGGAAACCTTCTGATAATTTCATGACAAACGGTGTCGGAACAGCGGTGGCCGCAAAAATCAGGTGATTTATCGTTAAAAGCACTGGGATTATGTTCTCAGTGCTTTTTTGTTTATCGCCGAATAGCCGCATTCCTGTGTGTACTCTTCGACGCTTGCTAAGGCGCACTGGCACACGCGCCTGCTTGATAACTTGAATCTATTTCAACAATCATGACATACAATCGCTGGATAATCGTTACTCTCTCAACTAGAGTGTTGACGGCGCTAGGGTCTGACCGAGGCCGTGATAGTGCGATAGGCATAGTTACACCTGCAGGAGAATAATAATGTCATCACTAAGTAAAGAAGCCGTTATGGTGCACGAAGCGCTATTGGCACGCGGTCTGGAAACGCCGCTGCGCGGAGCGTTATTGGAGCGGGATACGCGTAAGCAACGTATTGCCGAGCATATGACGGAAATTATGAATTTGCTGAGCCTCGATCTGGGCGATGACAGTCTGGCTGAAACACCGACGCGTATCGCCAAAATGTACGTTGATGAAATATTCTCCGGCCTGGACTACGCAAACTTCCCCAAAATCACCATCATTGAAAATAAAATGAAGGTCGATGAAATGGTCACCGTGCGCGATATCACATTGACGAGTACCTGCGAACACCATTTCGTGACGATCGATGGGAAAGCCACCGTGGCGTATATTCCGAAAGATGGCGTCATCGGTTTGTCGAAGCTCAACCGAATCGTTCAGTTTTTCTCCCAGCGTCCTCAGGTGCAGGAGCGCTTAACTCAGCAGATTTTGATCGCATTACAAACGCTGTTGGGAACAAATAATGTTGCAGTCTCCATTGATGCAGTGCACTACTGCGTGAAGGCGCGCGGTATTCGAGATGCAACCAGTGCCACGACCACGACATCGCTAGGCGGGCTGTTTAAGTCCAGCCAGAACACACGCCAGGAATTCTTGCGCGCGGTACGCCACCATAATTAAGCCTCTTTTATTGGCGATGATGAGGAAAGTACCCGTTGTCATCGCCAAACTGATTATCGCTAAATCAGTAAGCATCTTCGCTTTTTCCCCGTCTGTGCATACAATCGCTACTTTGATGCTTTGAAAATGTAATTTGTATGCCTTCTCACACTGTACCGTCACCTCATTTGCCACCCTCGCGGATCGTTGCGCTAGATTTCGCGCGTGGCATCGCTATTTTGGGCATTCTACTGCTGAATATTACGGCGTTTGGTTTACCGCATGCGGCATACCTGAATCCGGCCTGGCAGGGGGAATCCACATTATCTGATGCCTTAACATGGGCGGCGATGGATCTGATCGCGCAGGCGAAATTCCTGACGCTATTTTCTCTTCTTTTCGGTGCGGGATTACAGCTTCTGCTCTCGCGGGGAAAACGTTGGGTACATGCACGCCTGTTCTGGTTAATGATCATCGGGCTGATTCATGCCACTTTTCTGTGGGATGGCGATATTTTGCTCGACTATGCGCTGATTGGGCTGGTGTGTTACGGCATGATTCGCCACGCGGAGAGCAGCCAACTGTTAATGCGTACCGGGGCGGTTCTGTATCTGGTTGGAATTGGCGTACTGTTTGTGCTGAGTCAGATTCTGAATTTACAACCGGGGAGATTCTGGCTGCCCGATATAGCAGAGATTACCTATGAGGCTTACTGGCGAACGTTAGGCGGGCCAGTTGCGTGGGGGAATCGTGTTGATTTGCTAACGGAAAGCCTGTTATCGCTGGGCGTGCAGTACGGCTGGCTACTGGCGGGATCGATGCTGTTAGGCGCAGGGTTGATGCGCAGTGGCTGGTTGAAAGGTGAGTTCAGTACCACACACTATCGTAAGGTTGCCCTGTGGCTGATTCCGCTGGGCGTGGCAATTAACAGTATTGGCGTGGCAGGGCAGTGGCTGGTGGGGTGGGAGTATCGCTGGAGCGGGCTATTGTTGCAGATTCCGCGTGAACTGAGTTCACCAATACAGGCGATAGGGTATCTTGCACTGTGTTACGGTTTTTGGGCCACGCTATGTCAATGGCGGATCACATATTGGGTTACGGATATCGGGCGTATGGCGCTAACCAACTATTTGCTGCAAACGCTGATTTGCGTAACGTTATTTAACCAGCTTGGCCTGTTTATGGCCTTCAGCCGTCTGCAACTGCTGGCGCTGGTTCCCATTATCTGGGGAGTCAATCTGGCCTTTTCCCACTATTGGCTACGTTATTTCCGTCAGGGGCCGCTTGAATGGCTATGGCGTAAACTGACCAATGCGATAGGTAAAACGGCGTAAAAAATACGCTACGGTGCGGTTTTCTCGTTTTGCTGTGTGGGCTCCGATACTGTTTTCGTCGGTTGATAAGGTTTAGTCTGATTTACTGGCGAAGTCAGCACCTGTTCCGGCAGAACGGCAGGGTAGTCTGGCGCATCTTCTGGGATCTTATGCTCTGCTGGAATCGGCACCTGTGGTCCTAAAAAGCGTGGTTCGCGTTTGAGAATATACAGATCGAACAGTGCACCAAGACGAGCGCCAAACTCACGAACTCGCACGGTCATCATGTTTTTTGGGGAGGGCACGGCGTAACACTGCGCCTGAATGCCAAGGTGCAGCGCGATGAATAACGCACGCTCACAGTGGAAACGCTGTGTGATGATGGTGAAATCGTTGGTGTCAAAAACCTTGCGCGTTCTGACGATGGAATCCAGCGTGCGGAACCCTGCATAGTCCAGCACGATATCGGAAGGTGGCACGCCCGCAGCGATCAAATCGCGACGCATTGTCATCGGTTCATTGTAACTTTGCAGCGCGTTATCCCCGCTTAATAGCAGATAGCTGACTTTACCGCTGTTATAGGCGTTAATCGTCCCTTGCATACGGAATAGGTAATACTGATTGATTACGCCAGTACGATAGTATTTTGCTGTTCCCAGGACGACGCCGACCTGGCGTTGCGGCAAGGTCTGAAGCTCATCGTAAATAAATGGCGCGGTTTTCCAACTGATCCAGCGGTCGAGGGCAAAAGCAGAGAGCAGCAGCACGCCAATGAGGGCTAACAAAGCGAATGTCAGGCGTTTCCACATGCTTATGCCTCGGGTAAGGCTAGTAGACTAATCATGCCTCAAGGCTACTTTACCTGACAGGGGGACGCAAGACGAAGGCGAAGAACGGGCAGTTTATTGATTGAATTTTCAGCGTTCGGGGAGATATGGCGTGAAAATAAAACGCCAGCCTTTCGGGCAGAAAAGCTGGCGTTATGGGAGCGTTAAACGCGGCTGCCCCACAGATCGTATTCGTCTGCGTGTTCGACTTTCACTTTGACGATGTCACCGACTTTCACGCCAGTTTCGCCATTTAGGTAAACTGCACCATCAATCTCTGGCGCATCGGCCATGCTGCGACCAATCGCACCTTCTTCGTCGATTTCATCGATCAGCACCAGCACTTCACGGCCAATTTTATCCTGCAAACGCTGGGTGGAGATTGCTTGTTGAAGTTGCATGAAGCGATGGAAACGTTCTTCTTTCACTTCTTCCGGCACCTGACCTGGCAATTCATTAGCCGCTGCGCCTTCGACTGGGCTGAATTTGAAACAGCCTACACGGTCAAGTTTGGCTTCTTTCAGGAAGTCGAGCAGCATCTGGAAGTCTTCTTCCGTTTCGCCGGGGAAGCCGACAATAAAGGTAGATCGCAACGTTAAATCAGGGCAAATTTCGCGCCAGCGCTTAATGCGCTCCAGCGTTCTTTCTACCGCCCCCGGACGCTTCATCAGCTTGAGGATTTTCGGGCTGGCGTGTTGAAGAGGAATATCCAGATAAGGCAGGATTTTGCCTGCTGCCATTAATGGAATCACGTCGTCTACGTGCGGGTAAGGGTAGACGTAGTGTAGGCGCACCCACACGCCAAGCGACGCCAGTTGCTCACACAGGCTGACCATACTGGTCTTGACCGGTTGGCCGTTCCAAAAGCCGATGCGCTGCTTCACATCAGCGCCGTATGCTGAGGTGTCCTGAGAAATCACCAGCAGTTCTTTTACGCCGGCATCAACCAGACGTTTCGCTTCATCCAGCACCGAGCCGATCGGACGGCTATCGAGATCGCCACGCATGGAAGGGATGATGCAGAATGTACAGCGGTGGTTACAGCCTTCTGAAATTTTCAGATAGGCGTAATGACGCGGCGTGAGTTTCACACCCTGTTCGGGAACCAGACTGGTAAACGGATTGTGCGTCGGTTTAGGAACATATTGATGCACGTGTGACAGCACTTGTTCATAGCTGTGTGGCCCGGTAATTTCCAGAACCTTGGGGTGCACTTCGCGTATTTGATTTTCTTTGGCACCCAAACAGCCTGTCACTATGACTTTGCCGTTCTCATTGAGCGCTTCGCCAATCGCTTCCAGCGACTCTTGCACGGCGCTGTCAATAAAACCACAGGTATTGACGATCACCAGTTCAGCGTCGTCATAACGTGGCACGACCTGATAACCTTCAGTACGCAGTTCGGTCAGAATCCTCTCGGAGTCGACGAGGTTTTTCGGGCAGCCGAGGGAAACAAAGCCGATACGTGGTTGCGGGGTAGAAACATTGCTCATAATGATAAAGAAATAGTCAGATTGGGGTTCATTAGGGCAGCGATTGTACCGATGCCAGCATCAAATTCCTACAAGAAGATGAGGGGTACTATTGCAATGTATCGGTGCCCAATCTACGCCAACTCGTTTGCGCATTGGTTGCGTTTGTCGGTTAGCGTATCAAATGATGAAGGGGGGAGGCTGCCGCTCTTTTTTCTTCTTCAACGTTGACAAGGAAAGCGTATAACGGGGCGAGTAAGATAAAAGCGTCCCTCAGTGTAGTTGCAAGCTGTTTATTGAATAGGTCGGGTATATTAGGGTTCTCTACCATTACGGAGAAAGACTTCCTGTTATACCAGGTAGCGATTTCATCGGGCAGATCGGGCTTTAATGAGCGCTTATAACTTTCACCAGACAGTTCGAATTGGGATAATAAGGGTCTGGTTGCTTGTAAAAAAGTTTGTTCTTTGTTCAGGATATGTTCCCTCACCCGATCCATTGTGTCACGGCTTGCGGCGTAATAACCCAAACCGTAATAAAAAGAGTGAGGTCTGATTTCGAAAAAGTAAACCGGTGAGTCGATCCATTCCTTTTGCGGACGTTTGAACACGAGCCACATTCTATCGCGATAGCGCGATTTATCTTTAGAAAATCGAGTATCTCGATATAGGCGAGAAATCGTCTTTCCTATATCGGGTCTTATTTCAATAATAGGATCGATTTCCTGTATCGTTGGTGATAATGAGACGACTAAGTTTTGGAAAGGTTCTAACAAGATCTTATTATAAGAGGCCTTATTTTCATCATACCAGTCTTTGCTGTTTTCTTCTTTTACCTTACTGAGGAACGTAAGGCTTTCTTTGGTAAAACCAGTAAATATCGGAGATGTCGATTTCATTCTTGCCCCTACATTATCCTTTGATGGCAATATCCGAGTATTAATAGGCTTTTGCTTAAGGTTTAGCAAGGAGAAAATCGCCGTGATTAAAAAGAGAACGATAAGTGTGACTTAAATCAATTTTCTATTTGGCTTATGAATTTTAGCTAGGAATGATAAAAAAGCTAATGCATACTTATTACAGGTATAAAGAATTGTTTTTATCGGTATCAGTAGGATTGACAATGGTTCTTCGCTAATTATTCGCTTGTTAATTAAGTTGAATCTTATATATTTTATTTTTTCCCGTATTCCTAATAATGTTATTGAATTTATTTTCTTGATGTTTAAGTGATTTTACAAAATTTCCGGCTTTCTGCCTATAACTATAAAAGGTCTCTAATGAACTGAGAAATAACAGATTATCTATATACGAGTCAGTTCAATGTCAGAAGGACGGCCTTTGTTGGTCTAACATTTATCAGCATGCCTAATTTTTGGCATCATCATTCTATGGTGCTTGTACACACAGACTCTGTTCCATTAAAAATCAGTGCGTTAAAATCACAAATAGGCTTTTAGTATTAATATCATGGAGTTTAAAGATTTTCTCCGTGTTACCCGTGCGAGTATTTAAATGTTCTTTTTATATGAATAAGGAATAGCGATATGTTTAAACCAAATAGTGTCATTCTCTATGTTAATGATGTCGATGCCAGCACAACGTTTTATGCGTCTATTTTTGGGGAGGGGCCTATTGAAGCTTTTCCTGGCTTCTCCGTATTTTCTTTGAAAGATGGATTTATCTTGGGGTTACAAACAAAGCATGATATTGAGCCTAAACCTGAACCTGCCTTTGGTGGGTTTGAACTGTGCCTAAGTGATATCTCAATTGAGGAAGTCGATGCTATTTATAATGACTTTGCATCCCGTAATGTGCCTATGGCATTGACGCCGACCAGACTGGAATTTGGTTACACATTTGTTGCACTTGATCCGGACGGACATCGAATTCGTCTTTGCGCGACAGACACTAGTGATATTGAAAAACTGTAATTCATCGACTGGCTTTATTCTTTTTATATTAAATTATTTGGAATAAAGTCAGTTTATTTATCTTAAGTAAATTATAAAAATCACTTATTGGTGCGGTATGACTCTGCCTGTCACTCTATAAAATGAATATTCATCCCAAATACTGAGGAGAATAATGTGGGAAAAGTATGGTTTATTACGGGAGCCTCCCGTGGTTTTGGCCGTATATGGACGGAAGCGGCATTGCGGCGTGGAGATTGCGTTATTGCCGCTGCGCGTGAGCCAGAAAAATTAGCAGATTTATGTGAGTTATTCGATGACAGACTGTTACCGGTTACGTTGGATGTGTGCGATCGGGCAGCCGCCATGCGGGCGGTAGAAAAGGGTGTACACCAGTTTGGCAGGATTGATGTGGTGATCAATAATGCCGGATATGCGCTTTTCTGTCCGTTGGAGGAGGTTCCAGAGTCTGATGCCAGGAAAATTATTGAAACGAATTTTCTTGGTTCTCTATGGGTAATACAAGCGGTATTACCATTATTAAGAGAGCAGAGAAAAGGGCACATTATTCAAATATCCAGCATTGCGGGTTTAATGACTTTCCCCGGTATGGCGATGTATAACGCGACTAAATGGGCGGTGGAGGGATTACTTGAAACATTGGCTGGTGAAGTCGACGAATTTGGTATTCATGTCACGTTAGTTGAGCCTGGTCCACATTTAACAGACTGGATTGGCTGCTCGGCTACCCGACCGCCTCATAGCGATATTTATCCTCCCTTGGAGGAGATGCAGCAGCGTTGGCCCCGATTAATGCCTGCTGCGCCGGAAAGTGTAGCGCAGCCAATGATGGAATTAGTTGACGCGGCTAAACCACCGTTGCGAATTTTATTAGGGGAGGGGTTAAAAACGCTGATTTTAAAAAATGGGCAGCATCGTCTGGCTGAGTTTATATAATGTATTGATTATAAATACCCTACTTCATAAGGAATAAGGAAATATCATGAAGCATAGCGCCACACGTGAAAATAATCGGAAGACCGTTAAGCAGTACATGGAAACTTTAGGGCAGGCCAGGCTATCACGACATGAGCTCTTTGATGATGAAGGATACGGTGGATTATGGACCACAGATACAGGAGAGCCCGTTGTCACTAAAACTAAAAAACGGTTAGCTGAACATGCGGTGTGGTCATTAGCCTGTTTTCCTGATTGGCAATGGTATAACGTCCAGATATTTGATACCCAGGATCCGGATATTTTCTGGGTGGAATGTGATGGAAAAGGCGAAATTAATTTTAAAGGATATCCAAAAGGATATTATGAAAACCATTTTATTCATTATTTTCAGTTTAAAAATGGAAAGATAATTATCCAGAAGGAGTTTATGAATCCTTGTGAGCAATTTCGTGCGCTTGGAATACCCGTTCCAAAGATAATACGTGAAGGTATTCCCACTTAATTTAATTTTTATTACTTCTATGTCAATCGCATGATGATGCGATGGTCTTTTACGCCTCAAATATTGAAGAGGATATGACATGGCTATACCCCAGATAGAAGAGTACGATCTTGGTTCTCCAGTGCTGTCGGTTAAAAATAATGTTTCATGGAATATTGAGCCTTCACGATCTTTACTTTTAGTTCATGACATGCAGGACTTTTTCCTCGCGCCGCTGCCAACAATGCTACGTAATACGCTAATAAAAAATTGTGAGAGTTTAATTGATTGGGCAAGAAAGCACTCTATTCCTATTGTCTATACCGGACAGAAAGGAAATATGACGCCGAAAGAACGTGGCCTGCTTTATGATTTCTGGGGGGCGGGCATGAGTGCCGAACCTGCTCATACTAAGATTGCGTCGGAATTATCACCACAGTCTGAAGATTATGTATTGAAAAAGTGGCGATATAGCGCTTTTTTCTCCTCACAGTTGGATGAGATTTTTAATCGTAACCAAAAAGACCAAATAATTATATGTGGTGTCTATGCGCAAATAGGGATTTTGACTACGGCTCTCGATGCATATTCTCGCGATATTGAGGTTTTCCTCGTTCAGGATGGCATTGCTGATTTTTCGTGTGCGGCGCATCAGAACATGTTGACTTATGCGGCTTCATGTTGCGCTTCTATTCTGCCTGTAAAAGAGGTGCTGAAATGACGACGGAAGCCAGCATCACTGAATTGCTTAAGCACGGTATAGGCAGAGGAAATCATTCATTTGCATTGTTATTCCGGCCAGAGAAAAAAGCCTATCCCGAAATCGAAATAATAGAGGGTGATGAGCACGAACTGGCGTATTTGCACGATTTAGACGACCTTCTGGTGAAAAAAGAGCAGGAGGAAACGCAAGATATATTACTCGTTGCCCCCTATCGCCAGATTACAGAGCGGGGCTATTGCGCGATTGATGACCATAAGCCCCTGATTGCGATTGCCATTACGGATTACAACACTGTACCGCTACACAAGGCGTTAACGTGTTTGCCCAGTGTTGCCGTGAATGTCAGAAATGCGCATTTCACACCGTCTGATGAGGAGTACGCCCGCACGGTCGCTGAGGTTATCCAGAAAGAAATTGGAACCGGGCAGGGGGCAAATTTCGTGATTCGTCGCGCTTATAACGCGACGCTAACCGACTACAGCGCGGAGATGGGATTAACCATCTTTAAAAATCTATTGCTGCAAGAGAATGGCGCGTATTGGACGTTCTTTATTCAGTGCCGTGATGTGACATTAATCGGTGCCTCTCCTGAGCGGCATATCACGTTGGATGAACAGCGTGTTTCCATGACTCCCATCAGCGGCACTTACCGTTATCCGCCGACTGGCCCGACTCGCGAAGGGCTCATTGACTTCTTATCGAATGAGAAAGAGGAAGATGAACTGTCAATGGTTCTTGATGAAGAACTGAAAATGATGACCAGGATTTGCGACTCGGACGTAAAAACCTTTGGCCCGTTTTTAACGCCAATGTCACGTTTGGTGCATACAGGTTACCGACTTGAAGGACATTCTTCGCTCTCTGTCCCCACGATTCTTCAACGGTCTTTATTTGCACCGACGGTGACCGGTAGTCCCCTCGAAAATGCGACGCGAGTTATTGAGAAGTATGAATCATCCGGTAGAGGCTACTACAGCGGTTTTGCCGCATTAGTGGGACAAACGTCTGGAAAGCCCACGATTGACTCGGCAATTTTGATCAGGACGACTGAAATTGACCGGACTGGCGCGATGACAATGGGGCTGGGAGCGACGCTGGTGAGAACCTCGGATCCTGCTTCGGAAGCGGCGGAGACGCGAGCTAAAGCTGCGGCATTTCAGTGTGCTATGGGACTAACTAACGGTTCCCAATCTGTTTTTCAGGATGAACAGGTGATGGCTGCGTTGCAGAAGCATAACCAACGCCTTGCCGCGTTTTGGCTCGACAGCCACTTCGCGGCACGTGCAAAAACGGCGGAGACGAGACATGCCCTGCTGGTCGATAACGAAGACGCTTTTACCTCCATGATGGAATATCAGCTTCGTGCTATGGGGTTGAGTGTTCGCCTTGTGCATTATTCCTCCCCTTTTCGGATTGCGTCAAACGAACTTCTGATCATTGGCCCCGGCCCCGGCGATCCAAGAGACCTGAGCGATGCGCGAGTGATTAGAAGTCGAAAATTAATGCTGAATGCGATGAGACAAGGCCATCCGTTCATTGCCGTTTGTTTTGGCCACCAGATTCTGTGTGCTTCCTTGGGATACCCCATTGCTGCGCTGGACTCCCCTAACCAGGGGATTCAAAAAGAGATTTCTTTTTTTGGCCGGATAGAGAAAGTCGGGTTCTACAACACCTTCACCGCCATTGATGACAACAACGTTCCGTTAGGTCTTCAGGGGGAAATTCGTGTCTCTCGTGATGAAAGCACAGGGCATATTTTTGGCCTCCGCGGGCCGCGTTTTTCCTCTATGCAGTTCCACCCAGAGTCGGTCTTGACCCTTGATGGGCCAAGAATTCTTTATGAATCAATACAACAGATGGTGATGCCATGATGATGGAATGGGTGTGGTGGGAACTCACGGAAGACGATCCTGATATCAAGGACCTACGGGAGCAACTTACACAACGGGATGTGGTTGCCTGGAGTTCGGTGGAAGCACTTCAGGAGAAATACTGGGTGATGAATCATTCACCCGCGCGCTGGGGGGCGATCATGCTGTGGCGTGAAAAGAAACCCGCCCTGGCAGATTTACCGCCGAATCGTTCGGCTGAAATGATCGGGCGAGCGCCGGATAAGCGCATGAGTTTTACCGTCGCCGCCTGTTGTCTGAATGAATCCCACCTGGCTCCGCTTGCTTCTCTCTTTGAGGAGGGTTTATGCACCACTATGCCATCGTAAATGCGTTCAGCGATAGGCCGCTGGCAGGGAATCCGGTCGCTGTTTTTTTTGACTGCGATGAGCTGGAAACCAACGTCATGCAGCGTATTGCGGCTGAGATGAGACTTTCAGAATCAACATTTGTATCCCAGCCGAAACATGGCGGTGATGTCCATGTCCGCATTTTTACCCCCGTCAATGAACTGGGTTTTGCAGGGCATCCGCTGTTGGGAACAGCGCTCGCCTTGTCCCTGCGTCTAGGGAAAAGCACGCTGAATATTGAAACCGCGAAGGGCATTTTTCCATTTACTCTGGAATACCCCGAACGGCTAGGTGACGCGGTCGTTGCGCATATTGATATGGTTCAGCCTGAACCGGTGATTCAGAGGTATACCCAGACTGACGCACTACTACATGCATTGGGTGTCCCGTGCAGCACGTTGCCAGTTGAAATGTATGACGTCGGTCCGCGGCATGTCTTTGTCGGCGTTGAAACACTGGAAATGCTTTCTGCACTGGTGCCCGATCAGCGTGCGCTCGCCCGGCATGAAAATATAGCCGCACTTTGCTTTTGCCGTACCGGCAATACGTGGCGTATGCGTATGTTTTCTCCTGCTTATGGCGTGGTGGAAGATGCCGCGACGGGCTCTGCCGCGGGGCCTTTGGCTCTGCATCTTGCCAGACATGGCGTCACGCGTTTCGGCACAACACTGGAAATTTTACAGGGTGTGGAGATGGGACACCCATCGAAAATGTACGGCCTTGCACAGGCTGATGGAGAGAAATATCGGCTATACGCTGGTGGACATGCGATACAAGTCGCGCAGGGAACCTATTTCATTTAAAGGGGAATCATGATGGGCAGCAGTGATTTTGAAAGCATGAGTGGAAAGGCTAATACCGACTTTCTGCACTTTCATGCCGCATTACACGACCCTATAGCACGTGCACGGGCGTGGGTAAAAGAGGCCATGGACGAAAAGGTCCGAGAGCCCAGAGCGATGGTATTAACCACCGCGAATGAGCAAGGTGAGATGAGCTCAAGAGTGATGGCTATTCTCGATTTCGCGGCGCAGGGCATTTTATTCGCAACACACAGCTGTAGCCGAAAAATTCAGGATATTCAAGGTAATTCCCACGCGTGCGGCCATTTTTACTGGAAAGAACTCGGCAGACAATTATCAGTCAGCGGTCACGTGATCGCTATGCCACATGAGGTTGCCATTGAAGTGTGGGATCAACGACCTGTTCCATTGCACGCGATGTCAACGGTGTCACACCAAAGCCAACCATTGCTGGATAGCCATAAACTCCGGGCCGCGGCAGAGGAGCTTGAGAATAAAGGGCCGCTTCCCTGCCCAGAGCGCTTTTCTGTTTATCAGCTTATCCCTCAATCCATTGAGTTTTGGGCGTCAAGTTCAGATCGGCTGCACAGACGCCTGCGTGTTGAACGTGGGCAAGACGAATGGCGTAGTACCTGGTTGCAGCCGTAGCAGAGGGAAACCATGAAAAATTTATCGAATTTTGATGCTCATCTGAAGCACATGATGCAATGGCATTTTTCTACGCACACAGGAACGCCTTTCTGGTTGGAAAGGCGGGAAACATTGGATTTTGATCCGTTAACAGACATCAACACTTTCGACGATCTGGCACGTTTTCCTGATGTCGCTGATTTGCTACGTGACGTGCCTGTCGAGCAGCTTATCCCACGCGGTTTGCATGATGAGAAAATAGCGGGCGTATTTGAAAGTGGAGGCACTACCGGTAAGGCTAAACGGCTTGTGGTATTCCAGTCCTGGCTCGATGAATTGGTGGCGTGGCGGCTGGATCAACCCGATCCCGATGGCCAACAATCGATGGGCAATACGCTGGCGCTTGTCCCCACTGGACCACATGTCGTCGGGGCGATCAATCGTTGTCGGGCGTCAGCCAAAGGCGGACTGTTTTTTACCGTCGATCTCGATCCCCGCTGGGTTAAGAAGTGTATCCAGAAAAATGATGTCGGGAGTAAGCAAGCTTATGCTGAACATATTATCGAACAGGCGGAAGATATTCTTTTCACGCAGTCTATTCAATATCTTATTGCCACACCGCCAATTCTTGAATGTATGGCAAGGCGTCCCGCATTAATTAGCCGAATGAATCAAACGTTGAAAGAAATCACCTGGGGTGGGACGCAAATGGACCCCGATACCCAGTTGTTTTTGCAAACGGAAGTCTTTCCTTCTGTTCCCATTAGAGCCAGCTACGGCAGTACGATGATTTTAGGTGAGGCTAAATCACGAATCGTGCCAGATATTGCCACGCCAGCGATTTTCGATAGTTTTGCTCCCTATGTGCTCTTTGATGTTCAGGACGTGCAGACACGTACCCCTGTTGCGTTTGGCTCGCGCGGTCAGGTGGTTATGCATCATCTCAGCCGTTATGCCTTTTTTCCCAATATTCTTGAACGCGATACAGCGATTCGCATGCCACGGGAAGATGACTTCCCCGGCGTCGCAGTCAGTCAGGTTGCGCCGCTGTCGACGGTTGCCGGGAATGTGGTGATAGAGGGGGTATATTAATGAACGACGTCTCTCCTTCTTCACATGTGGTGACGCCTGAGAAGGCCATAACCGATTATGGTATCGATGCTTCTGCATTAGGGCGCCGCTATGTTACACAACGGCGTATCTGGGTTAACGATCTGCTGGATGCGCCTGTTACAGACATGGGCGTCGCCCCCCCTATCTATATCCACAATACGATCGATGCGATGAAGTCTGCGCCGGTTTTGCCGTTGGCAGATATTCATACAGCGATGACTGAGGCGGCGGAGTTGTTCCAGTTCGGCATACTTGAGGGCTTATCCCCCGATGAATATTGCCAACGGGTGCACCGTACCACTGGCTTACCGTCTAACGTAATTCAGGAAGCGCTGACGTCAATTGCCAACGCGTTGCGAATGATGCCTGAAACACTCGATGTTGGGATGCCGAAAGGGTCGAAGTGGTCTTGGCGCGATCCTGATGCATTGGCAGGATGCAGTCTTTTCAGCCGTAAAGGAGACACATTTGCGGTTCTTGCAGCGGGTAATGGACCTGGCATTCATGCACTGTGGCCACAAGCTGTGGCGCTGGGCTACCGTGTTCTGGTCAGGCCATCATCGCGGGAACCGTTCACTGCACAGCGTGTGGTTTCCGCACTAGCCATGTCCGGTCTGGAAAATTATGTCGCGTTCATTCCCACCGATTATCGAGGCGCCGATACGTTGGTTACCTCAACGGATTTTACATTGGCCTATGGCGGTTCGGAGATGGTAGAAAAATACCGACACCATCCTACGGTGCGAATACAGGGGCCAGGGCGTTCCAAGATCGTCGTTGGTGCGGATGCCGATCGTGATGACGCGGTTGCCCTGGTAGCAAAATCCATGACCGATCTCGGCGGTGCTGCATGTGTATCCACGAGCGCAGTACTGGTTGAAGGTGACGTCACGGATTTTTGTCAGCGGCTGCGCTTGGCGCTGAAGCATATCCCCGCGCATCGCTTGCCTCTCGGATCGGCTAAAACTGTCGAGCAATTATCACGTGTATCGGGCGATAGCATTAATCATCCGTTCGACGCTCCGCTAACACCGTTTGGTTATCTTCTTCAGCCGGTCGTTATCGAACTTAGCGAATCCGACGATCCCCGGCTTCAGCAAGAACTTCCATTTCCCTGTGTCTTCGTCGCGCCTTACCACGAGACGAAAAGCCTATCCATGTTGGCGGGGTCACTAGCCGTTACCGTTTTCTCCCGCCAACGGAAACTGCTCAGGTCGGTACTGGATGAATCCAGTATCAGTAATGTTTATATCGGCGCGATTCCTACAACCTGGATGTCATCACTGGTTCCGCATGATGACTATCTCTGCACATTTCTGATGTGCTGCCGCGGAGTGCGCGTGAGTTCACTCTGGGATGACGTAACGACTACAGGGGAAAAACAGTGACAACACCTTATGCATTAATCTTTGGGCCCGCAGACGTTTCACACATGATGGCGGATATGCAGCAACTCTATGCGCATCATCCACAGGTTCGCGCCCGGTTTGAACATATTGCCAGCGTGGCGGACGTGAGCGTGGCGGTAATTCTGCGTCAGGCACCGATTCCTGACGGTTTTTCATGCATGCAGGTCGTGTCACTCGGTTTGTTTGCCGGCATGTTGGGTATTGCTGATAGCGTCGTTGCACAGCGCGGTGAACCATGCTGTGCAGGCGGTATTAGCTTGGGTGAAGTCGCGGCACTTTGTGCTTCCGGCGCATTGACGATCGATGATGCGGTTGCGCTCATCCACTTACGGGTAGATCGGCCAGAAACGGAGGATGAGACCGTAGGGTTTGTCCTGGCCATGCGAGAGGGCGATCGTGATTTTTACCATCAGCCGCCTGAAATGCGGATTTCGGTGGACTATGGCTTAATCCAGCAAGGGGTCGGCTCGCTGCTAATGGTGTCAGGGCTGCGGCGGATGCTGGAAGGGAAAGGGCAGGAAGGGCCGGGGATGCTAGAGGTACTTCCGCCCTCGCTATGTCAGTCTGCCTACCACACGCCATATCGGCAGCGAATTGCCCAGCAGGTACAAGCTTATCTTGAGACGAAAAATTTGTTTTCGCCACGTTACCCGATAGTGACGTGTCTGGATGGACTTGATGTCGTGAACGATCCCGACGGCGTAAAGGTCATGAGTGTGCGTGGCGAAACGGAGCGGTTGTCTGTGCCTGCCATGATTCAACAGATACAGCGCTTGGGCGCAGTTGAGACCGTGTGTATTGGTCCTTTCCTTCGCAGCCTGAACATGGATTTTGGTATGCCAGCGTCTTTTCGGGATGAGAAATGGGTGACTGAAATTTATCCGGCGCCGTTGGCCATTTGATCGCAAAAACAGGAGGAACCATGTCAGGTGATAATACGCATATGACGGCAGGGAATGTTTGTAGGCGAAATACAGAAACCGCGAATGCGGTAGAGCAGATTCTTGAGGCTTTTGCACATCACGCAGATAAAACGGCGCTAATTAACGCACAATTCGCAGTCAATTACACGGAGTTTGAACGGCTTGTTGTCTCGGTTCAACAGTCGTTGATGACGTCTGGCGTTAAGAGAGGGGATGTTATTGGGCTACTTTTATGCCGCGATCAATGGTTAGTCCCGAGTATGGTGGCGGCTCTGGCGATGGGCGTAACCTTTGTTCCACTAGACCCTGCCTATCCCTTATCCCGATTGCAGCAGTACGTTGAAGTCGCCAGACCGACGTTGCTGCTCAGCCACCCAGATAATGGCGCATTGGCACGTGAACTTCACGATAGCGTTATCTATCCCGAACGAGGAGTCGCGGGGAACTGGGTGTGTCTGGATATGCAACAGGATGATATTGCATATATTTTGTTCACCAGTGGCTCAACGGGACAGCCCAAAGGTGTCAGTATCGGGCATGAGGCGTTGGGCAATTTTCTCTCGGCGATCGGCAAGCGCTTGCAAATGCAGGCTTCGGAAGTTTTTCTGGCGCACACGACGGTGGCCTTTGATATTTCGATTCTTGAACTGCTTTATCCCTTAACGCTTGGCGGGACGGTTCTGCTAGCGAGCAATAGCGACGTGAACGAGATTGACCGTCTGCTTCCGCTGATAGCCAGAAGCCATTTTGTGCAGGCGACGCCGAGCTTGTGGAAGATTCTGCTGGCGACAGGATGGCGCCCTAATACCTCTGTGACGATTTTGTCTGGTGGAGAGGCTCTACCTTTGCCAGTGGCAAGGAAGTTGAATCAGACATGCCGGCGCTTATGGAATCTTTATGGACCGACGGAAGCGACGATCTGGACATCCTGTGAATGCGTCGAGAAAGACGCGACCTTTATTTCTATCGGTGAATCTTTAGAAAATACGCAGCTACATGTTCTGGATGAGGATCTTCAACCTGCCACAGAAGGCCAGTTATATCTATCCGGGGTTGGTCTGGCGCTGGGCTATTACGGCAACCCAGAGGGAACGGCAAGTGCTTTCTTCCCCCATCCGCAAAGCGGTATAAAAATCTATCGCTCAGGCGATCGAGTGCGTATGCACCCGCAGGGAAAATTGGAATGGTTGGGCAGAGGGGATGGAGAGATCAAAATCAGGGGAAATCGTATTGGTGTAAAAGAAATCGAACATGCCTTAGAAAATCTTCCCGGTATCGCGGGCGCTGTCGTCGCCGCTAAACCCTTTGCCGGACACGGCGACGATATGCTGACAGCCTATGTGATCAGCCAGGACTCACTGTCAAAGGTGGAACTGGAACAGGCGCTTCACAAGGTGCTTCCTGCCTATATGGTGCCTGATTTATTTGTTGTACTCGCCACTTTCCCTTTGCACCCCAATGGCAAATTCGACAGAAAATCACTGCCCGAACCAACGTGGGATAACACTTTGCACCATGAAACGCATGACGGGCTGTCTGTCCATCGCAACGCACATTTTAACGCGGTGGTGGCTATTATTTGTGACGTGTTTTCGACCACCCTGGGCCAAGCCGATTTTCATGAAACAGCAAATTTTTTCGATCTGGGTGGAAACTCTGCGCTGGCGGTGATTTCCGCAGGGATGATCGGCGCCAGACTGGAGAAGAAAGTGCCTGTTTCGCTGATTGCTGCTTTAGAAAGCCCTAAAGCGATCGCGGAAAAAATACTGTATGCCGAGCAGTAAGGTCACGTTCGGGGCAGGGCGAAGCGAGTGCCACTCTGCACCATGCTTGTGCTAAGGGAGCAAAAATGAATAACGAAGAACAACTACATGAAATATGTCACTTCATGAGCCAGGAGCGCCTGTTAACGCTGAGCGCTGCGGCAGAAGGGCAAGTGTGGTCTGCCAGTTGTTTTTATCATTTCCAGCAAGATGAAATGACAATGTATGTCATGAGTGATATTACCACACGCCATGCCAGTCTTATGCTTAAGGCACCCGAAGTTTCAGGGACGATTACGGGGTCTGACATTTCACTGATGCAGCTTAAAGGGTTGCAATATCAGGCTGTTGCATCGCTATTGTCGACGGAACAGGAGGGCATCGCCCGTGCGCGCTATTATCAGCGATATCCGCTTAGTCGTGTCATTGCCAGGCCAATGTGGTCTTTAAAGCTAATAGAAATCAAATTTATGCAGAATCGTTTGGGAATGAAACGATGTATGCGCTGGCACTGCTCGACCCGGCCGGAGAGAGGACTATGAAGAAGAAAAATCTGGCTATTATTGGTGGTGGCGCAGCGGGAATGGTTGCCGCATGGCTATTACGCAATACGCACAACATCACTCTCTTTGAAGCCAATAATTATATTGGGGGCCATGTTTATACGCAGCGAGTTGATATAGGAAAAGGGATAAGCGTGCCTATTGATATGGGGGTTGAATATTTTAACGAGCGTATTTCGCCTAATTTATTCAATATATTACAGAGATTAGGTATTGGGAGCTATGTTGCGCCTTCCTCTTTCCATGCATCTTTTCCCAGTGAGAAACAGTATTGGAGCAATGTCACATTGGAGGGCCCGTTACGTCAGGCCATTCAGGAGGAATGCAGTCGTTTCCAACTTGGCATGTCTGAGGTGATGAGCTCTGGTGACCCTCGTTATAAAGCGATGACAATTGCGGAGTATTTAAGTGAGAAAGGGTATTCTGAGACGTTTATTCATCAGGCTCTGTATCCCATGATCAGTATTTCTACGGGATGCAATGTCGATCTACGCGTATACCCACTGATGTTTTTTGCAATCTCATTTAATGCCAATCTGGTTTCGTTTTTTTCTCCAGGATACTGGCGAAAAGTTCGTGGTGGGATGCAGCGCTATTTGCAGGTGCTGGCCGGGACGCTGGGAGAACACATAAAGCTCAATACGGCGGTGAAGTCGGTGAAGCCGTGTCGAGGGAAGGTTCAGGTTTGTTATGGCGATCGGGACGCCTCGTTCGATGCGGTGATTTTTGCCACCCCGGCGGACGTCACCTTATCTTTACTAGCTGAGCCCACGCACAAACAACAGGAAATATTATCCCAGTTTGAATACCACGATATCACCAGCGTCGCGCACCATGATGCTGACTACCTTAATACCGATACCTCATCACATTATTTCAACTTTCGTCAGTTTACGGGCACTCAGGCGCATCATACGCATTTATTCGGCAGTGTGACTCGAGTGAGTAATGCATTAATGGCGTATCAGAATATTACGAAGCCTTTATTGGTGACGCTTGATCCTACGCATCCTATTCACGCTGAAAAAATCGTGAAAACGTGTCATTGGCGTGTAGCTAAACAGCGACCTGCGGATTTCATGCATAAAATGCGATTACGCGAGTTACAGGGAAAAGATAACCTGTGGTTTTGCGGGGTAGATACCAGTTTAGCCGGGCATGAGGGAGCTGTCGTGTCCGGTATGGTTATCGCTGACAGGTTAGGGGCACCCTATCCTTATAAAGACGACACACTGGCGTTTATTCAATTTCGAATAACAAAAGATATTATGGGCGTAAAAACACGTCATGAAGCGCTAAATGATGCGCTATCAGGATTGATGTTTGTTTTAGCTAAAAAGCTCGCTCTCCATAAAACACTGTCTTACAAATTCGTGAAGGACTTCATTATGTAAATACTGCGGCTTCCTGAGTTATCTGGTTAGCGTCGGCGCTGGCGGTCATTTATATCGTAGCGCCGTTACTTTCTTCAATAAATGTAAACCTTACCCCGTTTTTTTGCACAAACACCGCCCGCCGCCTAAATTTACAGGACTTTTGTTGGATGGAGACAACGCTATGTCCGCTTGCCTGATGCCTCGCAATTCCGCTTCACACACTGTGTTACGACGATTTTCTGCTGCGCCACACTGGTTATTGCTTAGCGCAACGTTGCTGTTTTCCAGCCAGTTATTGGCGGCTGAACCGAAGGTGACGGAATTACAGGATAAGCTGGATCACCCGTGGTCATTAGCGTTTTTGCCGGAAGAACAGGGAATCCTGATTACGGAACGTGCGGGGAATCTCCGCTTATGGAAAGCGGGTAGCGCACTGTCTGCGCCAATCGCTGGCGTGCCGAAAGTCTTTGCCAAATCACAAGGTGGGCTACTGGAAGTCGCGTTATCGCCAGATTTTGCGCAGAACCGGCGCATCTATCTGAGCTTTGCTGAAGAAGGGAGCGATGGTAAAGCGGGAACCGCCGTCGGATATGGCAAACTTTCTGAGGATAATCAGCGGGTAGAGAATTTCACGGTCTTCTTCCGTCAGGAACCGAAGCTGTCGACGGGTAATCATTTTGGCGGAAAGCTAGCCTTTGATCGACAGGGGCATCTGTTTATTGCGCTGGGTGAGAATAATGAGCGCCCGACTGCACAGGATCTGGATAAATTACAGGGTAAAATTGTTCGCCTGACGGCAGATGGCAAGGTGCCGCCCGATAACCCGTTTGTCAACACGCCTAACGCGCGGCCGGAAATCTGGTCTTATGGGCACCGTAATCCACAGGGATTGGCGATTAATCCCTGGTCTGGCGTGCTGTGGGAAAATGAACATGGCCCGAAAGGTGGCGATGAGATTAACATCCCCAAAGCGAGAGAAAATTATGGTTGGCCGATTGCAACACATGGCATCAACTATTCCGGGCTAAAAATTCCAGAAGCGAAAGGAAAAGAGATCGCAGGAATGGCGAATCCTGATTTTTACTGGGAGAAATCACCGGGAATCAGTGGAATGGCGTTCTATAACAGCGATCGTTTCCCGCAGTGGAAAAACTCGGTCTTCATCGGCGCTCTGGCAGAGAAGAACCTGATTCGTCTGACGCTTGAGGGTGACAAGATCGCGTCACAAGAGCGTTTACTGAACGACCGCGGGGAACGTATCCGCGACGTAAGGCTGGGGCCTGATGGCTACCTCTATTTGTTGACCGATCACGACAATGGCAAATTGCTGAAAGTTGGGCTGGAGTAAAAAATCAGGCACCGGAAGGTGCCCCGTTGACAAACCTATGAAACGAGAGCGGGGTAATGGGATAGAAGAGTAAAGCGTTTGCGCCATGGACAAAAACGTCAGGAACGTTTTTGAACGTCGCTAGCGACGGCCCTGAAAGGGTGAATCTCAGGGATGAGATTCATATCTGCGCAATCCGAGCTTACAGGGATGTACTTGCAGCGTCTTTACGATCTACCCATTATCACCGCTCTGCATGCTTTGTCAGCAAAATCAGTCGCCTAACGGTGCCTGTGTTCACTTAAGACAGCGGGATCATGACGTGCTTCTGATAAGCCGGACGCTCGGTTAGCTGCTGATACCAGCGCTCCAGATGAGGATGTGTCTGACGTTCAATCGACATATTCAGCCAGCCGTAGACTACGCAGCCTAGCGGAATATCGCCAATGCCAAACCGATCGCCGGATAGCCATGACTGACGAGCCAGAACCGCATCGACAATACCGAACAGACGCTCACATTCGGCTATGCCTTTCTGTACCAATGCCATATCGCGTTTCTCTGGCGCGATGCGCACCATATTAATGAATACCGGGC
Organism: Pectobacterium betavasculorum; assembly: GCF_000749845.1. Lineage (GTDB taxonomy): Bacteria > Pseudomonadota > Gammaproteobacteria > Enterobacterales > Enterobacteriaceae > Pectobacterium > Pectobacterium betavasculorum. The sequence continues at coordinate 646,088 of NZ_JQHM01000001.1, forward strand.
CGAAAGAAGCCGCAAGCGAGCTGGTCCAGTCCATCCACTTTTCTGCGCCGGCACGTTCACCCGCATCAGCGAGATACAGCGAATCCTGACCGTACTGTGCTGCCAGATAACGCACGATAGTATTGGATTCCCACAGCACCAGATCGTCGTCCTGTAAACAGGGGATGAGGCCATTCGGGTTCATTGCCAAATAATCAGCATCATGATTCCGGCCGAATTGTCCGCCAGCCACAATGTGTTGATAAGGCAGGGCAAGTTCTTCCGCGCACCACAGGACTTTCTTTACGTTGGTCGAATTGTCACGACCCCAAATCGTTATCATAGCTACCTCTTTCTACATAAAGGATGTTCAGACGTTTGTGACAGTCGATGAGAAATAATGATATGCCTTTTTAGTCTTTATGATTTAACTTGTCATTCTTAATAATGACAACAAGTTACATTTAGACAGGAAAGTTACACAATGAAATTGACGCATTCTGTTCGCGCCGCGCTGGGCATCACGTTGTTTGCCGCTGGTTTGCAACTTGCTGTGGCCAGCAGCGATCCGCAGACGATCACGTTTGGCGTGGCTCCGGGGCCGTATGGCGACATGGTGAATTTGGCGATTAAACCTGAACTGGTGAAAAAAGGCTATAAAGTCGTCGTACGTGAATTCAGTGATTACGTTCAACCCAATCTGGCGCTGGCCAACGGCAGCATCGACGCCAACCTGTTTCAGCATACGCTATATCTGGAGAAATTTGCCGCCGATAAAGGGTTAAAAATCTCTCCACTGATCGTGGTACCGACGGCCAGCATGGGCTTCTATTCGAAGAAGATTACCTCGCTGGATGAACTGAAGAAAGGGGACGTCGTCACGCTCTCTAACGACGCCACCAATCTGGCACGTGGTCTGCGTTTCCTGCAATCGATAGGGCTGATTACGATCAAGGCCGATATCGATCCGACCAAGGCGTCTGAGAAGGATATTCTTGAAAATCCACGCGGACTGGTCTTCAAACCGATGGAAGCGGCACAGTTGCCTCGTACGCTGGACAGCGTGACGGCATCGCTGGTGAACGGTAATTTTGCGCTGGCATCTGGCATGAAGCTGTCATCGGCCATCAAGCTGGAAACGCTGGATGAAAATCTGAAGAATGTTATTGCTGTGCGTACCGACGATCTCAATAAGCCATTCGTGAAAGATACAAAAACGATTGTGGAATCACCGGCGTATGCCGCTGTGATCAACGATCCGGCGTTGATGTATAGCCAATTCCAGAAACCTGAGTGGATGCAGGCGAAAACGCCAGCGCCCGCACAGTAAGCATTAAGCTGCACAGAATACGATTTGGCCGGTCTATGACCGGCTTTCTTCTTTTCCGCTCAGGCCAGGAGTTTGCGGATAATGATCAAGTTAGAAGGGGTTTGCGTTGACTTCTCACAAGGGAAGCAACCAGAAAATCGTGCGGTAGACAATGTGTCTCTGCATATCCAGCGCGGAGAGGTTTACGGGATTGTTGGTACCAGCGGCGCGGGGAAAAGCACGCTGCTGAGAACCATCAACCTTTTGCAGCGACCAACCTCCGGCCGTGTGCTGGTTAATGGCGTGCTTATCAGTGAATTAGCCGGACAGCCATTGCGGGAACAACGGCAAAAAATCGGCATGATATTTCAGCATTTCAACCTGATGCAGACGCGCACCGTGACGGAAAACGTCGCGTTCAGCCTGAAGGCAGCGGGGAAATCCAATGCAGAAATCACTCTGCGCGTGCCGGAAATCCTGACTCTGGTCGGGTTGTCGGATAAAGCGTCGTCTTATCCAGCACAGCTCAGCGGCGGTCAGAAACAGCGAGTGGGCATCGCCAGAGCGATTGCCAACGATCCCGAAGTGTTGCTGTGCGATGAGCCGACCTCGGCGCTCGATTTGGAAACGTCAGCCGCTATTCTGGCACTACTGAAAGAGATTAACGATAAACTGGGTATTACTATCGTGCTGATCTCCCATGAGATGAGCGTAATTAAGGCGGTCTGCGATCGGGTCGCGGTGATGACGGGCGGTCGGGTTGTGGAAGAGGGTGATGTTTTCGATATCTTCGCTACACCGCAGCACGCGTTTACCCGCCAATTGGTATCCCATACGCTGGATCTCGCCTTGCCGCCTCGCTTGCTGGAGGATTTACAGGGCACGTTATTGAAGATTCTGTTCGTCGGTGAATCGGCGGAGCAACCGGTACTGTCGGACGTGGCGACGCGCTTTGGTGTATCCGTCAACATCCTGCACGGTAAGATTGAATACATCGGTAATCGTGCGTTGGGCATACTCGTGGCGCTATTGACTCATCCATCCGACCCCGAAAAAGTGGTGGAAGCAGTGGAACATATTCAGGTAAGAACGGCGAACGTGGAGGTGCTACATGGCTGATTTATGGATCGATCTGCTTGCCGCGTTTGGTGAAACCTTCCAGATGGTGGGTATTTCCACGCTGTTTGCTGTGATCGGTGGTTTACCGCTGGGGCTGCTGATTTACGTTACGGACAGGAATCTGTTCTGGCAAAACCGCGCCGTCTATCTGTTTGGCACGGTGTTGGTGAATATCATCCGTTCTATTCCCTTCGTTATTCTGCTGGTGTTGCTACTGCCGCTTACGCAGATTCTGTTGGGCAATACCATTGGACCTGTGGCGGCGGCGGTGCCGATGTCTGTCGCGGCGATCGCGTTTTATGCCCGGCTGGTGGATAGCGCACTACGTGAGATTGATCCCGGCATCGTGGAAGCGGCCGAAGCTTTTGGCGCCAGCCCGATGCGCATTATCGGCACGGTACTGTTGCCAGAGGCAAAAGCTGGGCTATTACGTGGCCTGACGATTACGCTGGTAAGCCTCATCGGCTATTCGGCGATGGCGGGCATTGTTGGCGGCGGTGGCGTGGGCGATTTGGCAATCCGCTTCGGCTATTACCGTTATGAAACCGAGGTGATGGTGATTACCGTGATTGCACTGGTTATTCTGGTGCAGGTAGTGCAGACGCTGGGTGACTGGTTGTCGAAACGCGCGGATAAGCGCGAGCGTCGTTAGACGCCACGTCCTGGCACGAGGGCAGGCCGATGTGCCATGTTCCCTCGTGCCTCTGTTATTTTTCTGATTTCCCTGTCATTTGCATTTTCAGACATTCCTTATTTTCTCTAAGTTACTTTTTTATAAACGTTTTTTTAGAACCTTTCATTTCTTTGACTATCTTTACAGAGGCAACGGTTTTCATCCCAAGGATGACGCGTTACCTTTATATGTTACTAAAGTTTTCAAAACATATTGAAAATTAAGAATTTTAACGACTGATGGACATTGCGGCGAACTCATGAAAACAACTCCTTTCCTGACCAGACTCACGTCTTTCTCTGTAGGTACGGTATTGCTTGTTGGTTTGGTGCCTCTCACCTATGCGGAACAGTTGCCAGCCGTGCCGCAGATTGATGCCAAAGCTTTTATCCTGATCGATCACAACAGCGGTAAAGTGCTGGCGGAGAGCAACGCAGATGAGCGTCTTGATCCTGCCAGCCTGACAAAAATCATGGCGAGCTATGTGATTGGGCAGGCGATAAAATCCGGTAAAATTCGTCCGACGGATGAAGTCACGGTGGGAAAAGACGCGTGGGCAACGGGTAATCCGGCGCTGCGCGGATCGTCGCTGATGTTCCTTAAGCCTGGCGATCGCATCCCGGTTTCTGAGTTAAATAAAGGGATTGTGATTCAGTCGGGCAATGATGCCAGCATTGCACTGGCGGATTACGTCGCGGGCAGTCAGGATGCATTCGTCAGCCTGATGAACAATTATGCGAAGGCACTGAATCTGACGAATACGCATTTTCTTACTGTACACGGCCTTGATGCGCCGGGGCAGTACAGCACCGCGCGCGATATGGCGCTGTTAGGGCAGGCGCTGATTCGCGACGTACCGGAAGAGTATGCATTGCACAAAGAAAAAGAGTTCACCTTCAATAATATTCGTCAGCCTAACCGCAACCGTCTGCTATGGAGCACGAATCTGAATGTGGACGGCGTGAAAACCGGTCATACCAACGGAGCGGGACACAATCTGGTGGCCTCGGCCACCGAAGGCAATATGCGCCTGATTTCTGTGGTGCTGGGGGCGAAAACGGATGCCATTCGCTTCCGTGAAAGTGAAAAATTGCTCACCTGGGGCTTCCGCTTTTTCGAAACGGTAACACCTATCAAGACGGATGCGCCTTTTACTACGCAGCGAGTGTGGTTTGGCACCGAGAAAGAGGCGCGCCTTGGTGTTGCACAGGATGCTGCGCTGACCATTCCAAAAGGGCAAATGAAGAACCTGAAAGCCAGCTTTACGCTAAATCAGCCGCAGCTTTCCGCACCACTGACCAAGAATCAGGTTGTCGGCACTATCGACTTCCAACTGGAGGGTAAGAGCATCGGACAGCGCCAACTGGTGGCGATGGATGATATCCCCGAGGCGGGTTTCTTTAGTCGCCTCTGGGATTCGGTGGTGATGAAAGTGCAGCAGTGGTTCGGTGGGCTATTCGGCTAATTTTCCGGATGAATTAACTGAATGCCGTTGTTGGAGAAGTAACGCAGGTATTGTTCTCCCGGGGCGCTGTCTGAAATTACCGTATCAAACAGCGTCATCGGGCCGATGCAGGCGCGTTTGATCTGACCGAATTTACTGTTGTCTGCCACAATAATGATGCGCTGTGCGGTCGCCATCGCGCGTTGCTTCATGCTCAGTTCTGCAAAGTTAAAGCAGGTCGCACCTGCGTTAAGTTCGATACCCGCCGCAGAGATAAAGGCTTTATTCGGACAAATATTGTCTAGTTCACAGCGTTGATTGAGCGGGGTAAAGATCGCGTTATCGGGATGGTATTCCCCGCCGCATAAAATCACTCTGCACGCCTTTTTTTCCTGTAACGCCAAAAAGGTGTTCAGGGAATAGCAAATCGCGGTAAAGGGCAACTCATCAGGAATGGCATCGATGATGAAGGGAATGGTCGTGCCACAGTCGAAAAAAACGGTATCGTTTGCTTCCACCAGATAGGCAGCCGTAGTACCGATAGTCTGCTTCTCGCTTACGTGCTTGGTCTGCTGGTCGGAGACAAAATAGTTTGTGACACCGTTATTCTTCAGGTCGCTAACGACATAGCCGCCGAGCAGCATAACGTTGGTGGAATCTGCATTTAGATCGCGGCGCACGGTCATCTCGGACACGCCGAGTAGTTGTGCGGCGTCCTTAAGATGGAGTTTATCGGTTTTCTTTAATGCCTGAGTCAGTCTGCCGATTCGTTCGTCGCGCCGCGTTTCCATAAAATTCCCTGCGAGTAAGCTATTTTTGTTGTTAGTAGTTTCCTGCGGCAGCAGCGTCACCTGAAACGATAGCAACGCCTGAACTGGTGCCAATACGCGTGGCGCCAGCTTCAATCATACGTTGTGCCGTTTCGCGATCGCGAACCGCGCCGGAGGCTTTTACACCCATCTCACTGCCGACGGTATTACGCATCAGTCGGACGTGTTCTTCGCGTGCGCCGCCAGTGCTGAAACCGGTGGACGTTTTGACAAACGCGACATCCAACTGACGACACATTTCACACACCAGCACAATCTGTTCGTCATCAAGCAGACAGGTTTCCAATATTACCTTCAACGGTATGGCGGCGCAAACCTCACGCACGGCCTGAATATCTGCTTTGACGGCCTCAATCTTCCCGCTTTTTAGCCAGCCGACGTTAATCACCATGTCGATTTCCTGGGCACCAGCATCAATCGCGGCTTTTGCTTCAAACGCTTTGCTGGACGTCAGTCCTGCACCGAGAGGAAAACCAATAACCGAGCACACCTGTACCGCTGAACCTTTCAGTTTGTCAGCGACTAAGGGAACGTAGCCGGAATTAACACAGACGGCATAAAAATGGTGCGCTATCGCTTCTTCGCACAGCGTGGCGATTTGTTGTTCGGTGGCATTTGCTGCCAGCAGAGTGTGGTCGATATAGCGTGCGTAGTCAGTCATGGTGAATCCTTGGTTATGTCAATAAAAAATCAGCTAGCGTGATTATGGCACTCAATGACTTTAGTGTCACAGGAATAACAAAAAAATTAATTTTTGTTATTTTTATAACAAATAATGGCGTACATGCGGTAACCGATGCATGGGAAGTGGAGGTTGTTTTGAATTGCGCACACTAGAAAAGAAAACGCCCATCGCTCTTGAACCTGAAAGGCGGGAACGATGGGCTCCTCAATAAGGGGAATCAAAGAAAAGCAGTGGCACTTATTCAGACTTTAGAGCAAAGAAAAAGTTCTGGTTTTTAGAAAATAATATTGACGATTTTTTACATTTTTCAGCCGGGTAATTCAGGCCAGATAACCACGATAAGTGAACCTGCTAGTGTGAGCAGCACGTTAGCAATGGCGTAGGTACCCGCATAGCCGAGCGCAGGAATGTTACTGCGTGCCGTATCGCTGATGATCTCCATCGCCGGTGCGCAGGTTCGTGCACCCATCATGGCACCAAACAGCAGCGCTCGGTTCATTTTCAGTACATACGCGCCGAACAGAAAACAAATCACCACCGGGACAAGGCTGACAATCAGCCCTGAAGCCAGCATCTGGATACCAACCTCACCCAGACTACTGTTGATTGTACTACCTGCACTCAGGCCTACGCCCGCCATAAAGACCATCAGGCCAAATTCTTTGACCATGTTAAGCGCACCTTGCGGAATGTAGCCGAAGGTCGGGTGGTTGGCGCGCAGAAAGCCCAGCATAATACCGGCGAAAAGCAATCCGGCCGCGTTACCGATACCAAAGGTGAAATTGCTGAACTGAATCGTGATCAGCCCGATCAACACGCCGATAACGAAAAAGGCGCAGAAGGCTAGCAGATCGGTGACCTGGCTATGAATAGAAATGAACCCGATTCGCTCAGCAATGCTTTTTACCCGGCGGGTGTCACCGCTGACCTGCAAGACATCGCCTTTATTCAGCACGACGTTATCGTCAATCGGCATTTCGATCTGGCTACGCACGATACGGTTAAGGAAACAGCCGTGATCGGTTAGCTTTAATTGGCTAAGGCGCTTGCCGACGGCATTGTGATTCTTGACGACGATCTCTTCCGTCACGATGCGCATATCCAGCAAATCGCGGTCGAAAACTTCCTTGCCATCGCGGAAGTTGGAATTCAGGCGAGAGTGTGCATCTGGATAGCCTACCAGCGAGATCTCGTCGCCGATTTGCAAGACAGCATCGCCGTCAGGGCTGGCCAAAATACCGTTACGTCGAATGCGCTCGATGTAGCAACCCGTTTGGCGATAGATCCCCAGCTCACGCAAATTCTTGCCCGCCGCCCAGTCGACTAGCTCAGGCCCAACGCGATAGGCGCGAATTACCGGCAGATACACTTTTCGCTGGCTGTCTGCATCTAACCCACGCTCGCGTGCGATCTGCTGTGCGCTGGTGGGGAGATCCTGATGCTGGAGTTTGGGCAGATAGCGTGCACCAAAAATGAGGCTGACCAGCCCGACCAGATACGTCAGTGCATAGCCCAGACTCAGGTGATCTTGTTCAATATTAAGCTGGCTACCCAAACTGGCGGTATTGCGCAGCGTGTCGCCCGCGCCGACCAGCACCGGCGTTGATGTCATGGATCCTGCCAGCATGCCCGCAGTCAGGCCTATTCCCCAGCCAAAGAGTTTGCCCAGACCTAACGCCAGTAACATAGCGCTGCCGACCATTACCAGCGCGAGCATGAAATAATTTTTCCCGTCGCGGAAGAAAATAGAAAAGAAGTTCGGCCCCGCTTCTACTCCAACGCAAAAAATAAATAACATAAAACCTAGGCTCAATGCTTCGGTATTAATCGAAAAATGTTGTTGACCGAGTAATAAAGAAACAACTAAAACGCCAATAGAATTACCGAGTTGTACTGGTCCGAGGCGTAACTTCCCTAGACAGAGTCCTAATGAAAGAACCACAAATAAAAGCAGAATGTAATTCCCATTTAACAAATTAGCGACGTTTATATTCATGGAATGTAACTTGTTGTTTACCAATAAGCTCTTGATGTTATTCATTATAGCGGCTAAATTTAGCCATGGAATGCATGAATTCTTATGACGGTATCAATACACGTCAGCTGAAAGGAATCAGCCTCATTCAGTATAATTTATCCGATAAAAATTGTTCAGTGTAATTATTGTTTAATTAAATGATCGTGGTGTCGCTGTTGACGAAATACGCGGGGTATCGTCTTTTTCTACTGACAGTCTGGGCGTCGAATAAATCATAGCGAAGCCTCATGTTTTTCATGTCGGGGAATAGAGACACCCTAAATAATTCGAGTTTCAGGCAGGTGGCAAGAGAATGAGTCCCGATGAGCTTACTCTGGTAAGTAATTCGGGTGAGTGACAAATCTACCAGTGGCAGATTTGAACGCTGCTTGCAGCGGCCCCAACGGGTTGAGGTACACGCCAGTGTGCCGAGTATCGCAGCCAACGCACATGCAACTTGAAGTATGACGGGCACACCAATCATTTTTACCATACCGAGTGCTTCGGTATCTAGTTGATGCAGATTGGGAAGCATATTGAAAGGGGCGATTTATGGCAATAAATAAAGGCTGGGTCGGTGCGACCTGTTGTTTTCTATTGTTCACCGTAGTGTTTCTGAGCCAAAAAATTGAAGTATCGGGTGTCGCGGTGAATGACGGGTTGCGCGGTAGTCCTGGTATGTTGCTCTTTCTGTTTCCCGGCATGGTGGCTTGTTTTCTTTCCGCACGTGGTCGCCTGCTTTACCCGCTGTTCGGCGCGCTGGCGGCGATGCCTGTGTGTTTACTGGTTCTCCACCTGTGGAATACGCCGATGCGTTCTTTCTGGCAAGAGTTGGCCTATGTGATGAGTGCGGTCTTTTGGTGTGTACTGGGGGCGCTGGGTATGCTGTGTTTACGCGGCCTGTATCGACGCTACCTGCGCTGAGTGGGGTTGCGATAAAAACCCATAAAAAAGCGCGGACTTCCGCCGCGCTTTTGTCCTGCCAGTCGGATGATTATGACTGGAACAGCGCCAGATGCTCTTTGGCATAGGCTTCAAAATCGGTGCAGCCACCGATGTGTTTTTCGTCCAGGAAAATTTGCGGCACGGTTTCAACCGGCTTTCCTACCGTCTTGGACAAATCTTCTTTCGAAATACCTTCTGCGTGAATGTCTACATAGCGGAAGCTGAAGTCATCACGTTGCTCGGACAGTTTTTCTGCCAATTCTTTCGCACGTACACAATAAGGGCAAGCTGGGCGCCCGAAAATTACAGCGAACATGTAAACTCCTTTGTAAAATTAGAAAATGTGCTCATTCTTGAAACGCATAGCGTGACGCCTGTTGCAGACAAGGCCGCGGCTAAAAATGTTACGGTTAATGAGACTACTGCGAATCGCGCTACTATGCCTGCATTCATTTTTGAAAAAAAGTAGTCATTACCTGTTACAACGATTTACTGAGGCTATTATACCGTCATATCTCAAGCTGCATGTACATTGGTTGGTCAAATTCGCTCCCAACGAATTAGTCCTTCTCTTACGCTTCACGTTGTTCAAAACGCCAACGTATTGTCCTGCAACTCGAATTATTTAGGGTATAAAGAATGAAATAACTTTACCGACCCAAGGATGCCAGCGTGACACCAACTATTGATTTGCTACAACGCCACCGTTCCATTCGCGCGTTTACGTCTCAGGCTGTGACAGATGAGCAACGCCACGCCATCATCGCCTCCGCACAAAGCGCATCCAGCTCCAGTTTTTTACAATGCAGTTCGATTATCCGTATTACCGATCCTGCCGTGCGTGAAACGCTTGTTCACTATACCGGCGAGCAAGGTTATGTGGCACAGGCTGCCGAATTTTGGGTCTTTTGTGCTGATTTTTATCGGCATGTGGAGGTTTTCCCACAGGCGGAAACCGGGCTGGCGGAGCAATTACTGATTGGCTGTGTCGATACCGCTATCATGGCGCAAAATGCGCTGGTTGCCGCCGAATCGCTGGGGCTAGGCGGGGTGTTTATTGGCGGCATTCGCAATCGCATTGCTGATGTGACGCAGTTACTGCAATTGCCAACGCTGGTGATGCCGCTGTTTGGTCTGTGTCTGGGGCACCCGGACGCCGAGCCGATGCTGAAACCGCGCATGCCAACCGCTATGATGCTGCATGAAAATGTCTATCAGCCGCTCGACCGAGACGTGTTGGCGCAATACGATGAACAAATGGTGGAATATTATCTGCAACGTACCGGTAGTCGGCGTGAAAGCTGGAGTGAGCACGTTGAACTGACGCTGAAAAAAGAGTTACGTCCGTTCATGTTGGACTACTTACATCAGCAAGGATGGGCGATACGCTAGTATCTGTAGGGTATTTATGAAGATAGCCATTCTGTCTCGTGATGGGGCGTTGTATTCCTGCAAACGTCTGCGTGAAGCGGCTGAAGCGCGCAAGCACAGCGTTGAGATTATTGATCCGCTCTCCTGCTATATGAATATCAATTCGGCGGCGCCGTCGGTGCATTATCGTGGGCGTCGGCTGGATAAATATGATGCAGTTATTCCGCGTATCGGCTCACAGATCACGTTTTATGGCACGGCGGTATTGCGCCAGTTTGAAATGCTGGGCAGCTACCCGCTGAATAATTCTGTTGCGGTTATTCGCGCTCGTGACAAGCTGCATTCATTGCAACTGCTTGCCCGCGAAGGGATTGACCTGCCGATCACCGGATTCGCTCACTCGCCGGACGATACCGGCGACCTGATTGCGATGGTAGGCGGTGCGCCGTTGGTGGTCAAGCTGGTAGAAGGTACGCAGGGAATCGGTGTTGTATTAGCTGAGACGCGCCAGGCTGCGGAAAGCGTGATTGATGCCTTTCGCGGGCTGAATGCGCATATTCTGGTGCAGGAATATGTGCATGAAGCTCAGGGCAAGGATATTCGCTGTTTTGTGATCGGCAATCGGGTTGTTGCGGCTATTGAGCGACAGGCAAAGGCGGGAGAGTTCCGTTCAAACCTCCATCGCGGTGGTTCGGCGAATAAAGTGAAAATTACGGCGCAGGAACGTACGATTGCCATCAAGGCGGCGAAAACATTGGGTCTAAATGTGGCGGGTGTTGATATTTTGCGTGCCGAGAGGGGGCCGCTGGTGATGGAAGTGAATGCTTCACCGGGGTTGGAAGGGATTGAAACGACAACCGGACTCGACATTGCTGGCATGATGATTGAATTCATTGAGCAAAATACTCCGAGGCTCATCGCAACATCAGCAACAATCGTCAAAAGTTAGTTTTTTGAAACAGGGCTGTACCGTAAAATGGGGCTTTACCCCTTAGTGTGTGGGCCTTGGGCTAAGCCGACCTGCTGTGTGGCTGCGCAGTAGAATGCGGAAAGCGGAAAGTTGTGTGCTTTTATCATGGCATCGTCAAACAATATTCCGTAAGCTATGTGCCGTTTTTGGCATTGTTTCTGTTTAAGGCGGTTTCTGTTTTAACATCGCTTCTGCATAAACGGTGTTCTCTTTTCAATAACGCTGTCTGTACGGCGGCAAGTATGAGGCAAACATGATGGATTCACTCATCGTTCCGGATTTGGCTATGCTACGGCGGTGGCTGGATCAATTGAACATTCTGTATTTTGAATGTGACTCCTGTCAGGCGCTGCATCTTCCTCATATGCAAAATTTTGATGGTATTTTCGACGCAAAAGTTGATCTGGTAGATAATGTGATTCTGTTTTCTGCTCTTGCCGAAGTGAAACCTAGCGCGCTTATTCCTCTGGTCGGCGATCTAAGTCAAATCAATGCTAGCTCGTTGACCGTCAAGGCCTTTATCGATGTTCAGGACGATAACCTGCCAAAACTGATTGTCTGTCAGTCATTCAGTGTTGCCGCAGGCATGACGTTGGAACAATTCAGACATTTTATGCAGCAATCCGAAGAACAGATCTCGATGGTGATCCTTGAAGCCGGCGCTAATAATCTGCTGTTTATCGGTGAGGAAGAAGAGGGCTCTGCTGTCAGAGTCACGACCTCACATCTGCATTGATACGGTTGCTGCCAACGGCAGCAATTGGTTTTACTTATTTTTCTTTCACCGCCATTTATTCTGGTTATTTCGCATTATTGCCAGATATTTCTCTTTGTTTATCGCTAAACGCCTTCATCACATCGATAAAATATGAATAAATAATCGTTAAAAGCCATTTTTTACGTTCAAGTATGGTGCGTACGATGTTGTGGGGTTATGCTTTATTCCTGTAAGGGACAGACTGCCGAGTCAGGGCTATGTCTGTGTCTGAGCGAATAAAAATTGGTGCATACTCATTCACCGGTTTGATAGCGCGGCAGGATATATTTTGTATCGGAACGATACATATACCCACGAATCACCCCCTTGTATGGAGGAAGGAACGGATGTTCACCCAACGTAAAAAATGGTTATCGGGTGTTGTTACCGGCTTGCTGATGGCCGCGTCCGTCACCGCAACTGCGGAAGAGAAAACGCTGCATGTTTATAACTGGTCCGACTATATCGCACCGAACACGTTAGCCAATTTCCAGAAAGAAACCGGCATTAAGGTCGTCTATGATGTGTTTGACTCCAACGAAGTGTTGGAAGGCAAGCTCATGGCGGGCAGCACGGGTTTTGATCTGGTGGTACCTTCTGCCAGCTTCCTTGAGCGCCAGCTCTCAGCGGGAGTGTTTCAGCCATTAGACAAGAGTAAGTTGCCGAATTACAAAAATCTGGATCCTGAGCTGATGAAGCTGATAGCTCAGCACGATCCAGATAACAAATATGCGTTGCCTTACCTGTGGGCGACCACCGGCATCGGCTATAACGTTGATAAAGTTAAAGCTGCGCTGGGTGCCGATGCGCCAGTTGACAGTTGGGATCTGGTACTGAAGCCAGAGAATCTGGAAAAGCTGAAAAGCTGTGGCGTATCCTTCCTGGATGCACCGGAAGAGATCTTCGCCACGGTACTGAACTATCAGGGTAAAGATCCGAACAGCACCAAACCGGGTGATTACAGCACGTCAGCGACCGATCTGTTGCTGAAATTGCGTCCAAGCATTCGTTACTTCCACTCATCGCAATATATCAACGATCTGGCTAACGGCGACATCTGCGTTGCAGTCGGCTGGGCTGGCGATATCATGCAGGCGGGGAACCGTGCAAAAGAAGCGAAGAACGGGGTAAATATCCAATACAGCATTCCGAAAGAAGGTGCGTTGGCATTCTTTGATGTCCTCGCCATTCCGAAGGATGCTAAAAATCTGGATGAAGCCTACGCGTTTCTGGATTACCTGATGAAGCCGGAAGTGATGGCTGAGATCAGTAACCACACGTATTACGCCAGCGGCAATCTGGCATCCTTGCCTTTGGTGAACGAAGATATTCGTAACAACCCAGGCGTTTACCCGCCAGCCGATGTCCGCGCTAAAATGTTTACGCTCAAGGTACAATCTCCTCAGATTGACCGTACACGTACACGTGCATGGACCAAGGTCAAAAGCGGCAAATAGCCTTTTGGATCTGAATAGTTACCCACGCACTTGATGGTTGCTGGTTTCGGCAACCTGAGAATGGATGGGTATAAAATGTGGCAAAGAACAGGCGGAGATACCGCCTGTTCGCGCTCTATATTGTGTCACACCGCTGGATATAAAAGTGCCTACTGGCAACATCAGCGATGTGACTTGTTCTGCTTTTGCCGGAGAGCAATGCGAAGTGAATGACGCGATCCCCCGCCCTCAATCAAAACCTCAAAAAGCGGCCACGCCGCTGCTGGAAGTGCGTAACCTGACGAAGTCTTTTGATGGTCAGGCCGCCGTTGATGATGTCAGCTTGACGATTTACAAAGGCGAAATTTTTGCTCTGCTGGGTGCCTCCGGCTGTGGGAAATCCACGCTGCTGCGCATGTTGGCAGGTTTTGAGCTCCCCACGCAGGGGCAGATTGTTCTGGATGGTCAGGATTTGTCATTGGTGCCGCCTTATCAGCGTCCCATTAATATGATGTTTCAGTCTTATGCGCTGTTCCCACACATGACGGTGGAAAAGAATATCGCGTTTGGTTTGAAACAGGACAAGCTCCCGCGTGCAGAAATCAAAGAGCGCGTGGAAGAGATGCTGTCGCTGGTGCATATGCAGGAGTTCGCTAATCGTAAACCGCATCAGCTTTCCGGTGGTCAGCGTCAGCGTGTGGCGCTGGCACGAAGTTTGGCGAAGCGTCCAAAATTGTTGTTGCTAGACGAGCCGATGGGGGCGCTGGACAAGAAATTGCGCGACCGTATGCAGCTTGAAGTCGTCGATATCCTGGAGCGCGTAGGTGCGACCTGCGTGATGGTGACGCACGATCAGGAAGAAGCTATGACCATGGCTGGTCGTATTGCCATCATGAATCGCGGCAAGTTCGTACAGATTGGCGAGCCAGAAGAGATTTATGAGCACCCGAATACGCGTTTCAGCGCGGAATTTATCGGCTCGGTCAATATGTTTGAAGGGATATTGCAGGAACGTCAGGACGATGCGCTGATCATCAAAAGCCCTGGGCTGGTGCATTCGCTGAAAGTAGATTCGGATGTCTCGGTGGTGGATGGCGTTCCGGTTTACATCGCGTTGCGTCCTGAAAAAATTATGCTGTGCGAAGAGGTTCCGGCTGATGGCTGTAATTTCGCGGTGGGGGAAGTTGTGCACATCGCTTATCTGGGCGATTTGTCGATTTACCACGTCAGGCTCAACAGTGGGCAAACTATCAGCGCGCAGTTACAAAATGCCTACCGTTATCGCAAAGGCACACCGACCTGGGGAGATGAGGTTCGGTTGTGTTGGGATGCGGATAGCTGTGTGGTTCTGACGGTGTAGTGAGGAAGAATGACATGACTTTATTTCCCGAACATCACACGGCGGAACCACCGGGCAAGGCCAGGCTCTGGCTGCGAGTGTTGATGGCGCGCTGGCGTCAAAAACACGGACGCAAGCTGGTTATCGCGCTGCCGTATCTGTGGCTGCTGCTGCTGTTCATGCTACCGTTCCTGATCGTATTTAAAATCAGTTTTGCTGAGATGGCGCGGGCGATTCCGCCCTATACCGATCTGGTTTCCTGGATGGACGACAAACTGGATATTTCCCTGAACCTTGGGAACTACCTGCATTTGTTGGACGATCCACTGTATTTCGATGCTTATATGCAATCGCTTCAGGTTGCTGCGGTATCAACGCTGTGCTGCTTGTTTATTGGTTATCCACTAGCCTGGGCAGTCGCGCACAGTAAACCGTCAACACGCAATATTCTGCTATTGCTGGTAATTCTGCCGTCATGGACGTCATTCCTGATTCGCGTTTACGCCTGGATGGGGATTCTGAAAAATAACGGCATCCTGAATAATTTCCTGCTATGGCTGGGTGTGATTGATGAACCGCTGATCATTTTGCACACCAATCTGGCGGTTTATATCGGCGTCGTCTATTCCTATCTGCCGTTTATGGTGTTGCCTATCTACACCGCGCTGACGCGGCTGGATTATTCGCTAGTGGAAGCCTCGTTGGATCTGGGGGCTCGACCGCTAAGAACCTTTTTCAGCGTGATCGTCCCGCTAACGAAAGGCGGAATTATTGCGGGATCGATGCTGGTGTTCATCCCGGCGGTGGGGGAATACGTGATTCCCGAACTGCTTGGTGGGCCGGACAGCATCATGATTGGTCGTATTCTGTGGCAGGAATTCTTCAATAACCGCGATTGGCCAGTGGCATCCGCTGTTGCCATCGTCATGCTGCTGCTGTTGATTATGCCGATTATGTGGTTCCACAAACATCAGAGCAAAACGGCGGAGGGGGAAGCGTGAATAATTTACCTGTTGTTCGCTCACCGTGGCGTATTGTGATTTTGGTGCTGTGTTTTACGTTCCTCTATGCGCCGATGCTGATGCTGGTGATCTATTCGTTCAACAGTTCCAAGCTGGTTACCGTATGGGCGGGGTGGTCGACGCGCTGGTATGTCGAGTTATTCCACAATACGGCGATGATCAGTGCGGTGCTTCTGAGCCTGACGATTGCTGCCGCTTCGGCAACGATGGCCGTAATCCTCGGAACGATTGCCGCCGTAGTAATGGTGCGTTTTGGCCGTTTTCGCGGGGCAAATGGGTTTGCGTTTATGCTGACCGCACCGCTGGTGATGCCAGATGTGATTACCGGTCTGTCACTGCTGTTACTTTTTGTCGCATTAGGGCATGCGATTGGATGGCCAGCAGAGAGGGGGATGTTCACTATCTGGCTGGCGCATGTGACGTTCTGTACCGCGTATGTCACCGTGGTGATCAGCGCTCGCCTGCGTGAACTGGATCGTTCGATTGAAGAAGCAGCGATGGATCTGGGTGCGAACCCGCTCAAAGTCTTCTTCATTATCACGGTGCCGATGATTGCCCCTGCATTGCTTTCTGGCTGGCTGCTGGCGTTTACGCTGTCGCTGGACGATCTGGTTATCGCCAGCTTCGTTGCGGGGCCGGGTTCGACAACATTGCCAATGCTGGTGTTCTCCAGCGTCAGAATGGGCGTTAATCCACAAATTAACGCATTGGCTTCCCTGATATTGTTAGTCGTTGGTATTATTGGGTTTATTGCCTGGTGGTTTATGGCGAGAGCAGAGAAGCAGCGCTATCGCGATATGCAAAAAGCGAGACGCGGCTGATTCGATTTCTCATCGTAATTTGTTAGCCTAGCGAAGATTTCCAGCAACGCCGCCAGAGGATGGGGGCGTTGTTGTTTTATATGACTATCAAGTTTTTATATCAGTATCACGTTTTATGTTGGCATCGAATTTATAGTGGTGCTGTATTTTTGGCGGATAAATGCCGCATGAAGGGAGAGCGTTGAAATTCTGTACACAAAGAAGGAAATAGCACAACGCAAAACTTATGCTCCGGTGCCTGTGATGGTGGCGGGGATTGCGATTATAGCTACCCGATTTTTGGGGATTGTGCTGCTCGTGTGGGAGTTAGGGCTCAGCGATTTAAGCGGCTGGATTGGTAGCAACGCGGAAGCCTGGGATTCGACGCTGGTGTTAATGCTATCGCTCGTTATTGTCGGCATTGAGATCCGCTGTGGCTTTGCGGTTTTGGCTGGTGTGAACTGGGGACGATGGGGCTATATAGCCTGTCAGGGCATCGTTGTGTGTTATCTCCTGCTGGCGTCGCTAAGTGAATTTATGCCAGCGATATTCCATATTTCAGGAGAGAGCAACGCCGCCGTACTGCATCAACTCCTGCTACAAAAAATCCCAGATCTTCTGGTGATTGTTTTACTGTTTTTGCCACGGCGCAGTAAGCGTTTTTTTCTGCGTCAGAAATAGACATTTCTATCTTCTGAGCCAATCGGCTGCTGGCGTCGCCCATGAACAAGCGGAAAATTCGCGGGGTGACGCCGTCAGGGTGATATAATCCTCTCATTCTGTATTATTTTAATAGTTAGATTTTTATGCATTGTGCCCGCTACAGCACGGGAACCTGTCGTTCCTGCCAATGGCTGGAAAAAGCCTACCCACAGCA
The DNA here is from genome assembly GCF_000749845.1 of Pectobacterium betavasculorum. Classification (GTDB taxonomy): domain Bacteria; phylum Pseudomonadota; class Gammaproteobacteria; order Enterobacterales; family Enterobacteriaceae; genus Pectobacterium; species Pectobacterium betavasculorum. Next base: position 663,661 of record NZ_JQHM01000001.1, read on the forward strand.
ATTATCTGATAAGCAGCAGCACCTTGAAGGCTTGCTGCAACCGCACGCCGTGCAGCGCTGGCTACCGGTGCAACCTTCTGCGCAGACCGCATTTCGTAATAAAGCCAAAATGGTGGTGAGTGGCAGCGTGGAACGCCCGTTATTGGGGATGTTACACCGTGATGGAACTGCGGTGGATCTCTGTGATTGCCCGCTTTATCCGACCAGCTTCGCGCCAGTTTTCGATGTGCTTAAAGCTTTTATCGCCCGTGCGGGGTTGACGCCTTATAACGTGGCCCGACGCCGCGGAGAGCTGAAATACCTGTTGCTGACGGAAAGTACGCAGCACGGTACATTCATGCTGCGCTTTGTCCTACGCTCGGAAACCAAGCTGGCACAGCTGCGAGCCGCATTGCCCTGGTTACAGCAGCAGTTGCCTCAGCTTGAAGTGATATCCGCTAACATCCAGCCAGTGCATCAGGCGATTATGGAAGGTAAAACCGAGATTATCCTGAGTGACGCTGCCACGCTGGCCGAGCAGTTTAATCAGGTGCCGCTGTATATCCGCCCGCAAAGTTTCTTCCAGACTAACCCACAGGTAGCGGCTGCGCTGTATGCGACAGCGCGCGACTGGGTTGCTGAGCTGAAGATTACCAGTATGTGGGATCTGTTTTGCGGGGTAGGGGGTTTTGGCCTGCACTGTGCGTCATCGGAGATGCGTTTGACGGGCATTGAAATCAGCGCCGAGGCGATAGCCTGTGCGCGTCGCTCGGCGGAACAGTTAGGGTTGAAGCAGGTAGAGTTTCAGGCGCTGGATTCCACGCAGTTCGCGACCGCTAAAGCGGAAATCCCGGATCTGGTATTAGTCAACCCGCCACGCCGCGGTATCGGCAGTGAACTGTGCGCCTACCTGAGCCGGATGGCACCGGATTATATTCTCTATTCCAGCTGTAACGCTGAAAGTATGGCAAAAGACATGGCAGAGTTGGCGAACTACCGCCCGCTGCGCGTACAGTTGTTCGACATGTTCCCACACACGGCGCACTACGAAGTACTGATGTTATTGAAGCGCGCTTGATAAGCGATGACTGTATGTAATAAAAAATATCTCGGTAGCAATTTACTACGTTGTTGTATCCATGTTCGACAGTATGAAAGTGTCGGGCGTGTCAATTCTAGTGCTTTTCTATGATTTCATCACACGCCCGACAAGGAGCGCTCAATTGCCGCAGCTCCTTGACCACTGGCTTTTGGCGTGAATTGCGCCGCTGCGCGGTGCCTTCGGTGATCGTTCCCGCTTTTCGAGCCGCCAGTAACGCGTTTACTCGCCCCATGAATGGGACTCGCCCTTCGGGCCAGCACAAGTGCTGTTCAAAAACGTCTCTGACGTTTTTGTCCGATGCGGCACTGTCTTTCGCGGCGTCCTGCCGCTCACTCGACGGTAACGATCACCTCAGCGCAATTTTTTACGCCTGGACGACAAAAAAGCGGCGTTATATGCATGATTTCATACGATATCACACTGCGCAGATCGAACTTTATTGCGGGAACCACTTGTCATTGATGGTTTTGTAAGTGCCATCAGCTTTGATCGCATCCAGCGCTTTGTTCAGTTTTTCCAGTAGTGCCTTGTCATCGGGACGAACGGCGATGCCCAGCCCGGTGCCAAAGTATTCGGCGTCAGTCACACGCTCACCAACCGTCGCCAGTTCCGGGTTCGTCTTAATCCACTCATTGACGACAGCGGTATCACCGAATACGCCGTCGATACGGCCATTCTTCAGATCCAGTACTGCGTTCTGGTAGCTGTCATAAGAGACGGTTTGCACTTCCGGGTGCTTATCGTGCATGTATTTCTGATGCGTCGTACCATTTTCCATACCAATACGTTTGCCTTTCATCGCGGCAAAGTCACTGAATTTCCCTTTCTGCGCGATAACCACGGCTGAGTTGGCATAGTAAGGCTGCGTGAATGCGACCTGCTTGCTGCGCTCAGGGGTGATATCCATCCCAGAAATCACCGCGTCGTAGCGACGGAATTTCAGCGCAGGGATTAGGCTGTCAAACGCCTGATTGGTGAACGTACAAGTGGCTTGCATTTGTTTGCATAGCGCTTTTGCCAGATCCATATCGAAACCGACGATTTCATTGCTGGCATCCAGTGACTCAAATGGCGGGTAGGTGGCTGATGATGCAAAACGGATGGTGTCTGCTGCGGTGGCGCTGAAGGTGATTCCTGCCAGTAACGTGGCGAGCACTAATTTTTTCATTACCTACTCCTGTCTGTTTTTCTTATAGTGCATACCCGTCATACTTCAAGTTGCATGTGCGTTGGCTGCGTTCAAATACTCGGCCCGTCGTGGGCCTCACCCCTTCGGGGCCAACGCTTTGCATTGTTCAAAACGCTAACGTTTTGTCCTGAAACTCGAATTATTTAGGGTATGAATATATGTGCGGAAGGGTTCCGGCGTCATGGCGATTACCATGCCATTGATTGAATTTATATGCAATTAAAATGATTAATAAGTCGATTGGTTGCATGTTTTTACATCAGCAGACAATAAAAAATTTCCGGCAGAAATTTTTAACCTGGTGTCAGCAACGGCTCTTAAGCGGGCGGTCAGGGATGGCACGCCATAAAAAAGCAGACTATTAAAGCCTGCTTTCTAAACGGATAGGTGCGGTAAGGATCAGTTGCGGCGTTCGAATACCAGTGAACGACGTTCAACCCAGCGCATCAATAATGTCAGTAACCCATTGACGCAAAGATAGATAATCCCGGCTGCGCCAAACACCATCACATCATATGTCCGGCCGTACATCAGTTGACTGTAACCCATGACTTCCATCAGCGTGATGGTATAAGCCAGCGACGTGCTCTTAAATACCAGCACCACTTCATTTGAATAAGAAGACAGCGCACGTTTAAACGCGAACGGCAGCAGAATGCGTAATGTCTGCTTCTGATTCATTCCCAGAGCCGCACAGGATTGCCACTGTCCGGCGGGGATAGCTTTTACTGCACCATAGAACAATTGTGTGGTATAAGCCGCGCTATTGAGCGCCAGCGCCACCATCGCACACAGCCACGGCTGTGACAGCAGGCTCCACAGCCAGGGGATTTGCTGAATAGAGGTAAATTGCCCAGGGCCGTAGTAAATCAGAAAGATTTGCACCAGCAGCGGCGTACCAGTAAACAGCGTAATGTAGCCTTTCGCCAACAGTGATACGACGGGCGTTTTCAGCGTCAGCACGACAGTCAGTAGCAGTGACAGAAGCAGCGCCACGACAATCGAGACGGCGGTTAATGTCAGACTGGTATGCAGGCCTTTTAATAGCTCAGGTAAATAAGCGAGCATCAGGAAGGTCTCCGCTCAAAACGCGTGGTGTGCAGATCAATGCGTTTCAGCACATACTGACTTAACAGCGTGATAACCAAATAGATTGCTGCCGCAACGACGTACCAGGTAAAGGGCTCCTGCGTCCGTGTCGCAATGCTTTTGGTTTGCAGCATCAAATCGTTAACGCTAATCAGGGAAACCAACGCGGTATCTTTCAGTAATACCAGCCATTGATTACCTAATCCGGGCAGGGCGTGACGCCACATCTGCGGCATAATCAAGCGGAAAAAGATCGCGGATTTACTGAGTCCCAGTGCTTGTCCTGATTCCCATTGTCCTTGCGGCACGGCTTTCAGTGCACCGCGCAGCGTTTGGGACGCATAGGCTGCATACAGCAGCGCCAGCGCAATCACGCCACACAGAAAGGGGCTGATTTCAAACATACCGATATCCAGTTTTACCGGAATCTGCACAATGAGAAGATTCAGGGTAAAACCGTCCGCCAGCATCATCAGCAGTTGGGAAGAGCCGAAATAGATAAACAGCACCACCAGAATTTCTGGCAGACCGCGCAATAGTGTGACTACCGCTGTACCCGTCCAGCTAACGGCTTTCCAGCGAACGGTTTCCCAAACGGCAAACAGCATCGCTAGCGCCAGGCCTAGCACCAGTGCACAAACGGCAAGGCCGACGGTCATCCCTGCGGCGCTTGCAAGAGGTTGAAATTCAATCATTGAGCATCAGATTACTGCTGGAACCATTTTTTATAGATGGTCTCGTAAGTGCCATCCTGCTTGATTTTGCTGAGCGCGTCGTTGAATTTTTTCAACAGCTCATCGTTATTCTGGCGCACAGCGATGCCCAGACCGACACCGAAGTAATCTTTATCCGTTACGTTTTGACCGACGGATGTCAGTGTATCATTCTGCTTTAGCCATTCGTTAACCACGGCAGTGTCACCGAATACCGCATCCAGACGGCCATTTTTCAGATCCAATACCGCATTCTGATAACTATCGTAAGGCACCGTTTTGATATCGCTATGTTTTTCCATCAGATATTTCTGGTGGGTTGTGCCATTTTGCACGCCAACGCGTTTGCCTTTCAGCGCAGCGACGTCGGCAACTTTCCCTTTCTGAGCGATAAACAGAGCGGCGTTATCGTAGTAAGGCTGAGTGAATGACACCTGTTGCTGACGCTCTGGAGTAATATCCATCCCTGCGATGACAGCTTCAAAACGACGGAATTTCAGACCGGGGATCAGGCTGTCGAAAGCCTGATTACTGAACGTGCAGTTGGCCTGCATTTCTTTGCACAGTGCGTTAGCCAGATCGATATCAAAACCCTGAATCTGGTTATTAGCGTCAACAAATTCGAACGGAGGGTAGGAGGCTTCTGTCGCGAAACGGATCGTATCCGCGGCGTTAGCAGAAACGGCACCGACTGCGAATAAGGCTGCAACAATCAATTTTTTCATTATCATTTTCCTGATAGTAATCAATGTGATAAATAACCAGTGAATTCAGGTGTTTGCGGATGAGCAAAGTGCGTCGCATCTCCTTGTTCAACGATGCGGCCGTTTTCCATATAAACCACTCGGCTGGCCGTTTTACGGGCAAATTCGACTTCATGGGTTACGATCACCTGCGTAATGCCAGTTTGCGCCAGTTCACGGATGATGTTGACGACCTGAGCGGTAATCTCTGGATCTAATGCGGCAGTCGGCTCATCAAACAGCAAGACTTTAGGCTCCATCATTAGCGCACGAGCAATCGCCACGCGCTGCTGCTGCCCACCAGAAAGATGGAGAGGAAAGCGATCGGCAAAATCATTGAGGCGCAGGCGAGTCAGCAACTTGTCAGCACGGGCTCTGGCTTCTTCTTTACTGAGTCCCAGCACGCGGCAGGGCGCTTCAATCAAATTCTGCACCACGGTCAGATGCGGCCACAAATTATATTGCTGAAACACCATCCCGACGTTCTGACGCAGTTCACGGATCGCACTGTCGGATGGCGTGCGCTGAAAATCAAACTGATTACCCGTGATGGAAAGTGTGCCTGAGCGCGGCATTTCCAGCAGGTTAAGAACGCGTATCAGCGAACTCTTTCCTGCCCCGCTGGGTCCAAGAAGAACCAGCGTCTCACCCGCAGGACAATCGAGGGTGATATCAAATAGCGCCTGGTATGTGCCGTAGAAACAGTTGATGCCGTTTAGTTGAATACTCATGCGTAAGAATTGAATAGACATTGATGCGGCGAATGTTAACGTTGGCAGAATAGTTATGCAATCACCGTGGGTTAAAATTTGCCAATAAGCGATTTATTGGTTAAATAATAGCACAAAATAATGCCTTATGACCCGAGGCACGCTCTAGGAGAGACAAATGCAATTATCCACTACCCCCAATCTGGAAGGCTTCACCATTACTGAATATTGTGGCGTCGTGACAGGCGAGGCCATTCTTGGGGCGAACATCTTCCGTGACTTTTTCGCCAGCATCCGCGATGTCGTTGGCGGCCGTTCCGGTGCCTATGAGAAAGAGCTGCGCAAGGCGCGTCAGATTGCGTTTAAAGAACTACAGGAACAAGCTGAAGATTTAGGGGCAAACGCCGTTGTCGGCATCGATCTTGACTATGAAACCGTTGGGAAGGATGGCAGCATGCTGATGGTGACCGTCAGCGGCACGGCGGTAAAAGTACGCCGTTAGTTACTAATGGTCTAATTGAGCGAGAATGGGCAAACACGTCGTGAAAATGCACGGATATAGTGGAATAACGATGTTGAAATGGCTGAGCTGCATAGCGTTAGGGCTGTTGGCAGGTTGCCAGACGTCTCACTCGTTGCAGGAACAGAATAATTATGTGCTGGAGACCGCGTTGCAGTCGCGTGCGCAGGAATCCCGTATCCGCTTTTTGGTCATTCACTACACGGCAGAAGATTTTGCCACCTCGCTGAATATTTTGACGGACGATCACGTTAGCGCCCATTACCTTATTCCTGCATATCCGCCGTTGCGGCACGGCAAGCCGCTTGCCTGGCAATTGGTGCCTGAGTCTCAGGCCGCCTGGCATGCGGGGGCGAGCAGTTGGCGCGGGTTTAGCCGGCTGAATAATTCCTCGATTGGTATTGAAATTGAAAATGCGGGCTACCAGCGCACGCTAACGGGCTATACGTGGTCACCGTTCACCGCTTCGCAGATTCAGCTCGTGACCGCAATCGCTCATGATATTGTCGCACGTTATAAGATAGCACCGCAGAATGTGGTGGCACACAGCGATATTGCCCCGCAGCGGAAACAAGATCCTGGGCCGCTTTTCCCCTGGCAGGCATTGGCACAAGCGGGCGTCGGTGCCTGGCCGGATGCGGATCGGGTTACGTTCTATTTGAATGGGCGACTGCCGCTACAGCCCGTTGATGAAGTGGTTCTGCTAGAAAAGCTGGCACGTTATGGCTATTCGGTGCCGGAAACAATGACGTCACGCGAGAAGCGGCAGGTAATTGCCGCTTTCCAGATGCATTTTCGTCCTGAGAATTATCAAGGCCAGCCAGATGCGCAGAGTGAAGCGATCGTTGATGCGCTATTGGAGAAATACGGCAGCCGCTAAACCGTTTCCTTCTCTGCGAGCTTCGCAATACGGGCCGCCATGCCACGGAAAATAAACAAATGGGCGGGCATCATCAAAAACCAGTAGACCAATCCGTTAAACCCGGAAGGGTGCCAGCGGGCGCGCACATCCAGGGTTCTGTGAGTGCCTTTGTCTGTAATAGTAAAATTGAGTTTACCCAACCCCGGCGCTTTCATGCCGAATAGCAGCACCAACTGGCGCTGTGGCTTGATCGAAATCACCTTCCAACCGTCGATCTTGTCGCCGACCTCCAGCGTCGGGCGTTCGGGGCGCCCGTAAGTCACGCCGTTGCCGCAGAGGTCGTCCAGCCGGGCGCGGATATTCCAGAGCGTATTGGCATAAAAATAGCCTTCCTGGCCACCAACCTGCTGGATAACCTGCCAAAGTGCCTGACTGGATGCTGATGTCTCAAGCGTATGACCTGCCTGTTTGGGGTAAAAGCCGTAATTCGGCTTCCAACGTGCACGTACTTCGGTGTCGTCGCCCCAGTCAGCCTGCTGTACGCTCTCCATTTCGCTTTGCAACGTGAGACGCACGGCGTCATCAAAGCTCATCAGTTGTTGTGGGATTAATGCCTGTAGTTCACGGCCATCGGCCTGTAGATCATGTTTTAACCCCTGAATCAGGGCGCGGGCGATAGACGGGGGAACCGAGGTCACCAGATGCAAGAACCAGACAGACACCAGATGCGTGGGCATGGGAACCGGAATCAACAATCTGCGCTTGCCACTAATCTGAATGAAACGCTCGAACATCGTCTGATAGCTGATGTATTCGGGGCCTGCGGCATCCATGATGCGATTTTCTGTCGAGGGGTGATGCGCAATGTTGATCAGATAAACCAGCAGGTTTTCCAGCGCAATCGGCGACGATTTAGATCGCACCCAGCGCGGCGGCGTTAATATCGGCAGGTTATAGACCATATCACGCATGATCTCGAATGCAGCCGATCCGGTACCGATAATAATACCTGCACGCAGCTCCGTGACGGGAATACCACTACTGCGTAAGACATCACCGGTGATCTGGCGCGCCAGCATATGTGGTGAGGTGTCATCCTTCGCCTGAAGCGATCCCAGATAGATAATCTGTTTTACGCTGCTGGAGGCCAGCGCCAGCAAAAGATTCATGGCAGCCATACGCTCTCTTGCGACGAAATCCGCCCCGTCGCCCATGCTGTGCACCAGATAATAGAGCGTCTCCGCTCCCCACAGGCCATCAGGCAAGCTTTCTGGCTTGGTGAGGTCAACCTGTTGACAGTCGACGCCCGGCCAGTTCCGTGACGCAAGGGATTCAGTATTTCGACCGGCTGCAATCACCCGCTTGCCCTGTTTGCTCAAGCGTTCGGTTAAATGGCGGCCAATGTAGCCAGTTGCGCCCAGAATCAGGATCGGGGCTAAGGGGGATGTCATGCGCCAGCGGCTCCACAGCAAAATATAACCATGGCTTACTATAACGGGGAAAAAGAAGAAAGTGAGAAAAAGTGTGCGATAACAAGGCGTAATTTACGATGACCTACCTGCCCGATAGCCGTGCTACCGAGCAGAAAGGGGTAAAATGGTGAAATATCAGGCCAGAACAGTGTCGCCTTGTAGCTGGCAGCTACAGGCCAGAACATAGCCTTGCTCGATCTCAGCCGGTGTCAGCGTCATGGTGCTGGTCGTGGTGTAATTACCGGACAGCACGCGGGTTTTACAACTCCCACACACCCCAGCGCGGCAGGCGGCGAGAACTTGCACCTTATTGGCTTCCAGTGCGGCCAGCAGACTGATACCCACCGGAACACGCAGATTCTTCAGCGGACGACTGATGGTCAGCGTGATCTGATCGGCGTCTTCATCCACGACTTCATCCGTCGTACGGAACTGCTCTTTAAATATGCGATTTGACGCCACGCCGAGCTGCTGACTCAGGGTTTCAATCTGGTTCATGTACGGTGCAGGACCGCAGGTCATCACGGTGCGGCTGGCGATATCCGGCACGTGTTCGACCAGCAAATTACCGCTGATGCGTCCGGCGAGGAAACCGGGCACGGCGTCAAACTCCGCCATCAGCGTCAGATGCAATTGCTGCGGATAACGCTGCACCAGATCTTGCCATTCGTTGGCGAAGATCACCTGCTGTGGGTTGCGCACGTTGAAAATGACGTGGATGTCGGTTTGCGGTTTGTTCGCCAGCAGCCAGCGGCACATCGACATAATGGGGGTGACGCCACAGCCTGCTGCTGCCATCAGGTAACGATCGCTGACCGCGCCGGTACAGGTAAATTCGCCCTGTGCCTCGGACAGCCACAGATAATCACCAACTTTCAGCGTTTGAGTCAGCCAACGGGAACCGACGCCGTCGTCCAGCTTTCTTACCGTCAAGGTAATAAAGCGGCTGAGACCCGGCGAAGAGGAGATCGTATAAGCCCGTAGCGTCTCCGCGCTGTTGGCAATGCTGACGAGCGCATACTGACCCGGCTGATACGGATAAAAATCATGATTAATTAGTGAAATCGTCCAGACATCCGACGTTTCCTGGGTAATCGAGTGTACCTGCATGCGGTTAGAACAAAGCGGCGTCGGCCCCGTCTGTAGTGCGGGCATGGTCATAATTAATCTCCATAACAAACGGATGCGGTGAGGCGTGTAAAAAGGCAGCCCATAAGACATTGAGCCTAGTGTGAGGCGTCAATACCGACACCTCGCGCTGCGTGATGAGGAGTGCGTTCCTCCGTCCGCGCTGATTTATCAAGCGGCCAGAATGGTGTTCATATCCTGTTCAACGGTGGTAATCGCCCGCATACCGAACTTGTCGTTCAGAATGGCAAGCAGGTTGTCCGTCAGGAAGCCTGGTGCAGTTGGCCCGGTGTAGATGTTCTTCACGCCGAGGGACAGCAGGGTCAGCAGGATGACAATCGCTTTCTGTTCAAACCACGACAGCACCATGCTAAGCGGCAGATCGTTCACGCCACAGCCCAGTTTTTCCGCCAGTTTGATGGCTAGAATAATGGCCGCGTAGGCGTCATTACATTGACCGACATCCAGCAGGCGTGGCAGGCCTTCCAGCGTACCGAAGTCCAGTTTGTTGAAACGGTATTTACCGCAGGCCAGCGTCATGATCAGGCAGTCTTGCGGGACGTTCAGCGTGAAGTCGGTGAAGTAGCTACGTTCTTCACGGCTGCCATCACACCCACCAACGAGGAAAACGTGGCGCAGTTTTTTCTGTGCAACCAGATCGATGACGGTATCGGCGGCGCTCAGCAGCGTTTCACGACCAAAACCGACGGTGATCATGTGTTCGATTTCGCTGTACGGGAAGCCAGCCAGACCCTGTGCCTGTTCGATAACCGGGCTGAAATCGTCGCCTTCCAGGTGGTTCACGCCCGGCCAGCCAACGATGCTACGCGTCCAGATGCGGTCGCCGTAGTTGCCCACGTTTGGATCGATAATACAATTGGAGGTCATGACGATTGCGCCGGGGAATTTAGCAAACTCAGTCTGCTGGTTCTGCCAACCGCTGCCGTAGTTACCCGCCAGATGCTTGAATTTTTTCAGTTCTGGGTAACCGTGTGCAGGCAGCATTTCGCCGTGGGTATAAATATTCACGCCGGTGCCGTCGGTTTGCTCCAGCAGCATGCGCAGATCTTTCAGGTCATGACCTGAAATCAGAATCGCTTTACCCGCAATTGGGCGGACGTTAACGGAGGTCGGCTGTGGGTGGCCGTAAGCATGGGTCTCGCCATGGTCAAGGATCGCCATAACGTTGAAGTTCATTTTACCGATGCCCATTGCGTTGTTCAGCAGGGTGTCAACATCGGATGGCTGTGTGCCCAGCCATGCCATGAAGGCATGATATTCGGCATAGATCGCGTTGTCATACTGACCGAGAACGTGGGCGTGCTCCATATAAGCTGCCGCACCTTTCAGGCCGTAAAGGTTGAGCATGCGCAAGCCGTGAACGTCATCACCGATACTGGCTTTATCGCTGTCCAGCGCAAAATCCTCCGCCTGTTGTAGTAAGGTCGGAATATCGTTACCAGCCAGTTGCAGGGCTGCCATTGGGTGATCTACGGTCGCCGTGGCATCGTGCAGACGGCAGCGAACCGCCAATGACTCACGCAGTGTGATGGCCTCTTGCGCGTAGCCAATAATCCGTTGGGAATCGAAGTTAACGTTGGTTAACGTAGAGAAGAAGGCGCGTGGCGCAAAGCTGTCGACATCGTGATCGATAATATCCAGCTCGCGTGCTTTCAGCGCCCAGGCAGAAAGTCCTTGTAGCACAGCCACCAGCAGGTCTTGCAGATCTGAGGTTTCTGCGGTTTTGCCGCACATGCCCTGCGCGTAAGAGCAGCCGTTTCCAACAGGGGTACGAATCGTTTGTTCACATTGCACACAAAACATAATGACTTCCTTTTTTAAGTTGCATTTAAAATGCTTGTTTAAAGCATAATGTCAGCCGAGGAAGGTAAAAAGGCTTTTTTAATGCAATTTTAGGTAAATTTGATTTAGCGCAATTTTGGCGATGGGCAATGAAAATCACTCTCAATCACAGCCCATAAACGAGGAGGAAAACGATGAGACAAGCGCTTTTATGAGGTAAAGAACGCCATCAATATCGGCGCCGCGAGGCTTAACAAGAAACCGTGTACGATGGCAGCAGGTACGATATCAACACCCGCGCTACGCTGTAAAACTGGCAGTGTGAAATCCATTGATGTCGCGCCGCAAAGGCCTAATGCACATGAGCGGTTGCGCTGTGCCAGCGCAGGAATCAGCATAATCGCCAGCAACTCGCGGGTCAGATCGTTGAAAAATGCCGCGCTGCCGATGACGGGACCAAGGGCGTCGGTCAACAGGATGCCTGACAGAGAATACCATCCATAGCCGGATGCCATCGCCAGACCGGTTTTTGGCGGTAAATCCAGCATCCACGCGGCAAGCAGTCCGCCACCGAGGGCGCTGATACCCACGATAATCGCAATAATCAGACCGCGACGGTTTAATACGATCTGACGCAGCGTCATCCCGCTGTTACGCAGTTGAACACCTACTAAAAGTAGCAGAAAGATCAGGGCATATTCGCTGCCTTTGCTGGCGTAGGTGAATCCTGACCATTGCGTTAAACCGAGTAAAAATCCCGCGAAAACCACGCCACAGAGTTTGAACGATTCAAGGATCATATGCAGCCGGGAAGGCGGTGCGGCGTCTCTGAATTTGCTGTGCCACGCGCTACGTTTTTCCCATAGCCACAGCGCAAGACCGTTTGCCGCGACAATACAGAATGCGAAGACAGCGGTGTAGCGAAGGATCAGTAACAAATTGCTGCTGAGATTTTCCAGAAAGGCCAGACTAATTCCCATCAAAAACAGAATAACGTACACCATCCAACTCAGTAGTTGGTTAATCAGATGTAGTGCTTTTTTGGCGCGCAGCGGTACCAGATAGCCAATGATGAGCGGTAATAAAATAATTAATAATCCTGAATACATCACAGAATTGATGTCCTTACGTGAGAAAAACGGCGCTAACCCGTATTTTAGGATTGGCGTGGGGCGCCGTAGTCAAACAATGAGGCTTTTCTTCTTCATTCTACCCCCGATAGGCGTTGACACGGCGGAAACACCAACCGTGCATTGACAGCATCGTGGGATTCATCGGCTAAACTTGGCGGGAAGAAAAACGATAATCTATTAAAATTAAACAAATTATCGGAGCGAGTAAAGCGCTGTCTGGCAGGATATTCTACCCGGTAGGGATCTTGCCAGTATAAACCCGCAGACAGCTGCAACAGGAGAGAAGAATGCATCTGGAAAGTATTGAGATCCTGGGGTTTCGGGGAATTAATCGTCTGTCTCTGATGCTGGACGAGAATAATGTGCTGATTGGGGAGAACGCTTGGGGAAAATCGAGCCTGCTGGATGCACTTTCGCTGCTGCTGGCACCGACATTGCCGCTCTATCATTTTGACATACAGGATTTTCACTTTACTCCGGGGGATGAAAACAGCCGGGAAAAGCACCTTCAGATTATTTTTACTTTTTGCGAGACAGCACCCGGCCACCATTTATCCCCTCGCTATCGTTCGCTTAGCCCCGTTTGGGTGGAGGGAAACGAATCGCTATATCGCGTTTTTTATCGGCTAGAAGGAGAAGTAGACGAAAGCCAGTCTGTCTTCACCTGGCGCAGCTTTCTGGATGCCGACGGGCATCCGATACCGCTGGATGATATTGACGAACTGGCTAGAGAAATCATCCGCCTGCATCCGGTGTTGCGACTGCGTGATGCGCGATTTATGCGGCGTTTGCGCTCCGGGACGTTGGCGGCGACGTTAGATAATAGTAATGACAAGCTAGCTCAGCAGTTTGAGCAACTGATGCGTGAGCTGGTGCAAAATCCGCAGAAGCTGACGGATAAAGAACTACGCCAGGGCTTAGTTGCGATACGGCAACTGCTGGAGCACTATTTTTCCGAGCAAAGCGCCACGGGTAACGATCGACGCCATCACCGGCATGCGCGAACGCACAACGGTAAATCGTGGCGGTCGCTGGACAACATCAACCGTCTGATTGCTGACCCAAATAGTCGCAGTCGCCGAATTATCCTGTTAGAGCTGTTCTCCACGTTATTACAGGCGAAAGGGTCTGTGGCTCTGGATCCCCACGCTCGTCCGCTCTTGCTGATTGAAGACCCGGAAACCCGGCTGCATCCGATTATGCTATCAGTTGCATGGGGACTTCTGACGCAATTGCCACTTCAGAAAGTCACAACAACCAACTCGGGAGAACTGCTATCGCTGGTGCCGATGGAGCAGGTGTGCCGTCTGGTGCGGGAATCCTCACGGGTGGCGACATACCGCATTGGTCGTCAGGGTATGAGTGCGGAAGATAGCCGACGTATTGCGTTTCACATTCGTATGAATCGACCCGCGTCACTCTTTGCCCGCTGTTGGCTGCTGGTGGAAGGTGAAACCGAAGTTTGGATGCTAAATGAACTGGCGCGCCAATGCGGACATCATTTTGAGGCGGAAGGGGTTAAGGTGATTGAATTTGCCCAGTCCGGGATCCGACCATTGCTGAGGTTCGCACGTCGTATGGGGATTGAATGGCATGTGCTGGTCGATGGCGACGATGCGGGGAAAAAATATGCCGCGACGGCGAAAAGCATGTTAACCGTACAGGACGAGAGCGAGCGCGATCATTTGACCGTCTTGCCCGCATCGGACATGGAACACTACATGTACCGTGAGGGATTCAGCCACGTTTATCACCGCATTGCGCAGTTGCCGGAAAAAGTGCCGCTCTCGATGCATAAAATCATCATCAAGGCTATCCATCGTTCATCCAAGCCCGATCTGGCGATTGAAGTCGCGATGGAAGCCGCAGCGATGGGCAGCGAGGCAATCCCACCGCTTATTCGCGGTATGTTCTCTCGCGTGCTGTGGCTGGCTCGCGGGCGGGCGGATTAATGTTATGCAATGATAAAAAAATGCCGTTCAGTGTGCTGAACGGCATTTGTCGCATTGTATTAATTTTTACTGTTTAGCGTCGTGTGTTCTGAGTAGAAATGTAGGGTGGTAGAAGGGGTCAGGATACGGCCTCGACGATTTGCGGGACGATCAGACAGGCATGATTGCCTTTCGGCCCTTGATGAACATCAAACCTGACAACCTGTCCGGCTTTCAGCGTCCGGTAGCCATCCATTTGAATAGTTGAGTAGTGCGCGAAGATATCGTCACCGCCCCCTTCTGGACAGATAAAACCAAACCCTTTGGCATTATTGAACCATTTAACAGTACCTGTCTCCATGCATTGACATCCTTCGCAAGAGTATTCTTTTCAGTAAGGTGTGGTTATTTGGTTACTACGAATACGAATTGATTAAAACCTCATCAATTCTTCCGTACACTTTAGTGAAATCGATCCCGGCGTCAAGCGATCCACAGCGTGGTGGAGAGGGGAGTTTGCCAAAGTTTGATGCAGATAACGCTATTGATGAACCAACAATCGTGTTGCGTAATCAAGATATCGTATACGGGCCTTGAATTTTGCTTTCTGGGAACCATTTCATTCCCCAGGTGGTAAAATAAAAAGTAGACGTGCTACTGTAAATGTAGAAATACTCGTAATGCCGATCGTTTAAGGATCGAGATTCAAGGGCTACCACGGTGCGAGGCATCCCTGCGAAAGCCTCATCATCGTGCTTCTCCCTAATCCCATACTGAAGTGGCCAGCATTAAGAGGTACCCGTCATCTTTCAAGTCGCAGGCACGCCTTTCCTGCTTCTCGGATCTATTGGGAATAAACAGACCAATATCGCGAGTCGCGATATTCGTTACATGATGTGGATAGAGAATGGGAAACAATAGTACGTGGTCACAATCGGAAAGCTTGACCGCCGATCAACAGAAAGAAAAATTGCAGCCGCCGTCCATGTATAACGTGGTGTTGAATAACGATGATTACACCCCGATGGAATTTGTTATTGACGTTCTGCAAAAGTTCTTTTCTTATGATATTGAACGTGCCACACAGCTTATGTTAACTGTGCATTATCAAGGTAAAGCAATTTGTGGCGTATTCAGCGCTGAAGTGGCTGAGACCAAGGTCGTACAAGTTAATCGTTATGCCAGAGAAAACGAGCATCCGCTGCTCTGTACGCTGGAAAAAGCCTGAAGTCAGGCGATTTATTGGGAGAGGTGCCTATGCTCAATCAAGAACTGGAACTCAGTCTCAACATGGCTTTCGCCAGAGCGCGTGAGCACCGACACGAGTTTATGACCGTGGAGCACCTGCTGTTGGCTCTGCTCAGTAATCCGGCCGCCCGTGAAGCACTGGAAGCCTGCACGGTAGATTTAGCCGCACTACGCCAAGAGCTGGAAGCCTTCATTGAACAGACCACTCCAACATTACCGAAGAGTGACGATGAGCGTGAAACGCAACCCACACTCAGCTTCCAGCGCGTACTACAACGCGCAGTTTTCCACGTGCAGTCCTCTGGCCGTAGTGAAGTGTCTGGGGCCAACGTTCTGGTCGCGATTTTTAGCGAACAGGAATCTCAGGCCGCCTATCTCCTGCGCAAGCATGACGTTAGTCGTCTGGATGTCGTGAACTTTATTTCTCACGGCACGCGCAAAGAAGAAACCGATCAGGCACCTAACGCTGAAAGTCCCGTCAATGAAGAACAGGCAGGAGGGGAAGATCGTATGGAAAACTTCACCACCAATCTGAATCAACTGGCTCGCGTTGGCGGTATTGATCCGCTCATTGGCCGGGAGAAAGAGCTGGAGCGCACGATTCAGGTATTGTGTCGCCGCCGTAAAAATAACCCGCTGCTGGTTGGCGAGTCCGGCGTCGGTAAAACCGCGATTGCCGAAGGTCTGGCCTGGCGTATTGTGCAGGGCGATGTACCAGAAGTGATGGCAGAGTGCACCCTGTACTCGCTGGACATCGGTGCGCTGCTGGCTGGTACCAAATACCGCGGTGACTTTGAAAAACGCTTCAAGGCGCTGTTGAAACAGCTAGAGCAGGATAAAAATAGCATTCTGTTCATTGATGAAATCCACACGATCATCGGTGCTGGTGCAGCGTCCGGTGGTCAGGTTGATGCGGCTAATCTGATTAAACCGCTACTTTCCAGCGGCAAGATCCGCGTTATTGGTTCCACCACGTATCAGGAGTTCAGCAATATTTTCGAAAAGGATCGGGCGCTGGCGCGTCGTTTCCAGAAAATCGATATCACTGAACCTAGTGTAGAAGAAACGATACAAATCATTAATGGCCTGAAGCCGAAGTATGAGGCTCACCATGATGTTCGCTATACGTCAAAAGCGGTTCGTGCAGCGGTAGAGCTGGCAGTGAAATATATCAATGACCGTCATCTACCAGATAAAGCCATCGATGTGATCGATGAAGCCGGTGCACGCAGCCGTCTGATGCCTGTCAGCAAGCGTAAGAAAACGGTCAACGTGAGTGACATCGAATCGGTTGTCGCTCGTATTGCCCGTATTCCAGAAAAAACCGTCTCCGCTAGCGATCGTGATGTGCTGAAAAATCTCAGCGATCGCCTGAAAATGCTGGTGTTTGGGCAGGATAAAGCTATCGAAGCGCTGTCCGAATCGATCAAGATGAGCCGTGCAGGACTGGGTCAAGAGCGCAAACCGGTAGGTTCTTTCCTGTTCGCTGGGCCTACTGGTGTCGGTAAGACAGAAGTGACGTTACAACTGGCAAAAGCGTTAGATATTGAACTGCTGCGCTTTGATATGTCCGAATACATGGAGCGTCATACCGTCAGCCGCTTGATTGGTGCGCCTCCAGGCTATGTGGGCTACGATCAGGGCGGCCTGCTGACGGATGCGGTGATCAAGCATCCTCATGCGGTGCTGCTGCTGGATGAAATCGAAAAAGCGCACCCGGACGTCTTTAACCTGCTGTTGCAGGTGATGGATAACGGTACGTTGACGGATAACAATGGCCGCAAGGCGGACTTCCGCAATGTCATTGTCGTCATGACCACCAATGCGGGCGTGCGGGAAACACAGCGTAAATCCATCGGCATCATCCATCAGGACAACAGTACGGATGCGATGGAAGAGATTAAGAAGGTGTTTACGCCGGAGTTCCGCAACCGTCTGGATGGCATTATCTGGTTCAATCATCTGTCGACCGATGTTATTCAACAGGTTGTTGATAAGTTTATTGTTGAACTCCAGGCGCAGTTGGACGCGAAAGGCGTGTCGCTAGAAGTGAGCGATGAAGCACGTGACTGGCTGGCAGAGAAAGGTTACGACAAGGCGATGGGTGCCCGACCGATGGCGCGTGTGATGCAGGAAAGCCTCAAGAAACCGCTGGCCAACGAGCTGCTGTTTGGTTCGCTGGTGGATGGTGGCTCTGTGACGGTAGAACTGGATAAAGAGACGCAACAGCTGACGTACGGCTTCCAGAGTGCGCAGAAGCGGAAAGCGGAAAGCGTTAATTAATCGATACTGTGTGTTACCTAAGAGGGATGCTGATGCATCCCTTTTTTACATCTCGTGCACGAGCCCTTCCAAAAAACAAAGCCCTTGCCATGAAGGAAAGGGCTGGAGAGGGAGTCACATCCTCATATACCGCTGTTATCAGCGATGAGCTAACCGGTTAACGGCTGCGGAAGACAATGCGGCCTTTACTCAGGTCGTACGGGGTTAACTCTACAGTGACTTTGTCACCCGTCAGGATGCGGATATAGTTTTTACGCATTTTACCGGAGATATGAGCGGTAACCACGTGCCCGTTTTCCAATTCAACGCGGAACATGGTGTTGGGCAGCGTATCAAGCACGGTGCCTTGCATTTCAATATTGTCTTCTTTGGCCATCGAATCCTCTAGGTCTAACTACCTTTATTTTTTAACCGCAAGATAATGCCGAAAAACCGACATTATGTAAAGAAGCGTTCGCGTTTAGGGCGTTATTTACCCACTTTTCTCTACTAAAAAGTCGGTTCTGCGAGCTTTTGTGGTAGCCAACAACCGTCATCGGCAGCGATATCCTGCCACTGAGAAAGCTGTTGCAGAAAGCGATCTCGGGGAATTTCACACACGCCCAGAGAAGCGGTATGGGAATTTAACACCTGACAATCAATCAAATGACCGCCGTGGCGAATAAAATGCTGTTGAAACGCCAACAGCGCAAATTTTGACGCATTATCCGTACGGCTGAACATTGACTCACCGCAAAATAATCGCCCTTGTTCAATACCATATAGCCCACCAACTAATGCGCCATTATGCCACACTTCGACGGAATGTGCTTTCCCAACCTGATGAAGCTGGCGATACGCTGAAATTATGTCTGGCGTAATCCAGGTGCCATCATGATGTTCATGTGCACAGGCGTGAATAACATCATCAAATGCCTGGTTCAGCGTGGCATGAAAAGGATGGCGTTTCAGGAATTTTTTCATGCTACGGCTAAGATGGAGTTCACCGGGAAACAGAACCGCACGCGGATTCGGAGACCACCACAAAATAGGCTCACCGGGAGAGAACCAGGGGAAAATGCCCTGTCGGTAAGCCGCTTTTAACCGTGCGACAGAGAGATCGCCGCCAACGGCCAGCAGGCCGTTGGGGTCATCTAGCGCATGATTCGGATCAGGGAACTGAAGCGATTGAAGCGAAAGCTGGTATAGACGCATGTTTTTCAAACGTTATGTTTCAACCGAGTTTGTCCTAAACGTGTTGGCGGAACTGCCAATAACGACCTTGTTGTGCCATTAAGTCCTGATGGCTCCCCTGTTCGATCACTTTGCCACCATCCAGAATACAGATGCGATCCATCGATTCTAAGCCGTATAGCCGGTGAGTGATGACGAGCAGCGTCTTATCGGCACAGTGCTGGCGGAGCAGTTGCAGAATACGCTTTTCAGTTTCTGCATCCAACCCTTCTGTCGGTTCATCCAATAGAACGAGCGGTGCGTCGTGCAATAAGGCGCGTGCTAATGCGATACGGCGCTGCTCGCCACCGGACAGTTGTCGACCGCCTTCGCCCAGCCAGGCATTCAGCCCTTCGTTTTCCAGCAGTTTTTCTAACCCAACCTGCTGTAATACTTCAGCCAGTTTTTCATCCCGTGCGGCTGGTGCGGCTAGCAGCAGGTTATCACGCAGTGTTGCGCTGAAAATATGTACGCGCTGCGGAACCACACTCATCATGGCGCGGAGATCTTCCTCTCGCCAGTCGGTAAGGGCGTGGCCGTTAAGCGTAATCTCCCCGTATTCAGCATTCCATGCTCGCGTCAGCAGTTGTAATAGCGTTGATTTCCCGCACCCAGTACGCCCCAACAGCGCCAGATGCTCTCCTGGCTGAATGGAAAGGGAGATATTTTGCAGCGCGGGCTGGGGCTGACCAGGATAAGTGAAACCGACATGTGAGAGTTCAAGTGACGCCGTGCGCGAGGCTTGTGGGCCATGTGTTGGGAACGTGACATCAACGGGCTGACGAATGATTTGATCGACCCGAGCTGCGGAAGCAATCACTTGCCCCATATGCTGGAAGGCCACCGTGACGGGAGCCAGCGCCTCGAAGGCAGCAAGCGAAGCGAACACGAACAGGGCGATCAACGCGCCGGGCTGCGGGTTACCGCCAACGCCATCCGCTGCCAGCCATAGAATCAAAGTAACAGTTAGCCCGCTGCATAAAATCATCACCGCCTGCGACAGACCGGTAAGATTGGCCTGCTGACGCTGGCGACGCAGCCAGTTAATTTCCACCAGTGCCAATTGTTGGCGGACGCGATCCAGCGCACCGAAGACGGTTAACTCCGCCTGACCTTGCAGCCAGGTCGTTAGCTGAAGGCGATATTGTGCACGCAGTGCGGTCAAGTCCTGCCCGATACCGTTCCCTGCCTGATAAAAGATAATTGGCAGGCACAGCAGTAATACCAGCATGATGGCACCCAGCGTCAGAGCCAGTGAGGCATCAATGAAGCTCAGACCGTAGCAAACGATAAGAATGACGGCGAAGGCGCTGATGATGGGGGAAATAACGCGAAGATAGAGGTGGTCGAGCGTATCAACGTCCGCTACGAGCCGATTTAGCAGTTCTGCCTGACGAAATTGTGCCAGCCCTCCGGGGGAGAGCGGCAGGATGCGGGAGAATGTGAAAACGCGTAGACGCAGCAAAACGCGGAATGTGGCATCGTGGCTGACGACTCTTTCACCATAGCGTCCAGCCGTACGCGCGATGGCAGCACCTCGCACGCCAGCGGCGGGCAGCATGTAGTTAAAAGTAAGCAGCCCGACGATTCCTGCCAGTGCGGAGCCCGCCAGAAACCAGCCGGATAGGGCGAGTAGACCGATACTGGCCAGCATAGTTGCAATCGCCAGCACTACGCCAAGACTCAAATACCAGAAGTGTTGACGATAAAGTGCCAGAAACGGTTTTAATACCCGCATCGTTTTCATCTGAGCCATTACAGCGCCTCCTGTCGTTGTGCCAGCAGCGCCGCGAAGGGACCTGTTTCGGCTCGGAGTGTGTGATAATCACCCTGTTGAACTAATCGACCGCCTTCCATCACCCAAATCGCATCATACTCGGTGATATCGGTGAGCTGATGTGTGACTAGCAGCGTGGTTTGGGAACGTGCAGCCTTGTTCAGCGCCGTCATAACGAGCTCCTCGCTATGGGCATCCAGGCTGGCAGACGGTTCGTCCAACAGCAGTAAATTACAAGGATGAATGAGTGCTCGAGCAACGGCGACGCGCTGTGCCTGCCCAACGGATAACCGTGCCGCACCATCACCGATCGTGGTTTCTAGCCCCTGTGGAAGCTGTGGTAGAAATTCTTGTACATAAGCACGTTCAATCGCCTGTTGCAGCTCAATCATATTGGCTTGCGGGTTGCCAAGCAGAATATTGCTGCGCAGCGTCTGTTCCGGTAAATGGGGGTTTTGTCCAACCCAACTCAACTGTTTGCGCCATGATTCTGGCGTAAGCGTATTCAACGCCTGCCCATTCACGGTTAATGAACCGCGATAAGGCAAGAACCCTAGTAGCGCATTAAGCAGTGAGCTTTTTCCTGCTCCGCTGATACCAACCAGCGCGATACGTTCGCCTGCGCGAATATCGAACGTCAACGGTTGAGTCAACGGTGTGCCATTCGGTGCGAGGACAACCAAGTCTTCTGCCCTAATGGCAATGGCGGTATCGTTGCTGAATTCGCGAGTGCCGAAGCCGACCGTCTCGCCTTCCTCTGCCAAAAAGGTTACTAGCGATTCTGCTGCGCCAATAGCTTGAGCTTTGGCATGATAGAACGTGCCGAGATCGCGTAGAGGCTGAAAGAATTCCGGTGCCAGAATCAGCACGAGAAAACCAGCGAAGAGCGTTACGCCCATTCCATAATGGCCAAAATCCAGCTCCCCGAGATACGAGAAACCGAAATAGACGGCGACAACGGCGATCGAAATGGAGGCAAAAAATTCAAGCACGCCTGAGGAAAGAAATGCCATGCGCAGCACTTCCATGGTACGGCTACGGAAATCTTCGGAAGCATGACGGATTTGTTCGGTTTCAGCCTGACCGCGATGAAACAGACGTAGTGTTTCCATCCCGCGTAGGCGGTCGAGGAAGTGTCCGCTCAGACGAGCCAACGCCAGAAAGTTACGTCGGTTGGCATCCGCTGCGCCCATACCGACCAGCGCCATAAACAGAGGGATGAGCGGTGCCGTCAGAAACAGAATCAGACCCGCTGCCCAGTTGAGCGGGAAGATCGTAATCAAGATAAGTAACGGGATTAGTGCGGCAAGATACATTTGCGGCAGATAGCGGGCGTAATAATCCTGCATATCATCAACCTGTTCAAGAATCATCGTTGCCCAACTGCCTGCGGGTTTACCCTGAACCCACGCTGGGCCAAGCTGCTGCAATCGATCCAGTACCAGCTTACGAATTTGCTGCCGAACGGCTTGTCCGCAAAGAAAGCCAACACGCTCGCGTACCACACTATTTAGTGCACGCAGAATAAAGGTGGCGATCAGAAGGAGGAATGGCGAGATCAGGGATTCACGTGGGGCATGGTCGATGATCAAGGCATGAAGCAAGGTAGCTAACAGCCAGGCTTGTGCCACGATTAGCGCACCGCTCAGGAATCCAAGCAGCAGTGAAAGCCGTAGCCACCGTTGCGCCAGCTTACTTTGCTGTTTCAGCCAGGCGGTCAGTTCTTGCTGTCTGGTTTTTTTCATCAGGCACCAGTTCGTTATGTTGCAGAAATGGACTTAACAGAAAATAACTCTTATGTAACTGTTAGGTAACAAAATTATCTTCTATCATGCAGAATGACGCCATGTTACCGCGACAGCGACGCACTGCAAATGAAAAGCAGAAGGGAAATGGGGGAGGCGATCAATTTTTGTGTTGTGGGAGGCAAACAGGAAGGAAGAAACGGATAGGCAATTGCCGATCCGTTTCAGTATCGTATTACTTATTAACGGTCAGTCCGTCCAGGTAACGCTCTGCATCCAGTGCGGCCATACAGCCTGTACCGGCTGAGGTAATAGCCTGACGATAAATGTGATCCATCACGTCACCTGCGGCAAAGACGCCAGGAATACTGGTCTGTGTCGCATTGCCGTGAATACCGGATTGCACTTTTATATAGCCGTTTTCCAGTTCTAACTGACCGCCGAACACCGCCGTATTCGGGCTGTGGCCGATAGCGATAAATACGCCAGCCAGTTCCAGTTCTTCTGCGGTATCGCTTTGTGTATCGCGGATACGCACACCGGTCACGCCCATGTCATCGCCCAGCACTTCGTCCAGCGTACGGTTGGTATGCAGGATGATGTTGCCGTTTTTGACTTTGTCCATCAGACGGTCGATCAGGATTTTCTCCGAACGGAATGTCTCGCGACGGTGGATCAAATGCACTTCCGCAGCGATGTTAGACAAATATAACGCTTCTTCTACGGCAGTATTCCCGCCACCAACAACGGCAACTTTCTGATTACGGTAAAAGAATCCGTCGCAGGTTGCACAAGCTGAAACGCCTTTGCCTTTAAATGCGTCTTCAGATGGTAAACCAAGATAACGAGCTGATGCGCCAGTAGCGATGATCAGCGCGTCACAGGTGTACTCGGCGCTATCCCCGAATAAGCGGAATGGACGGTTCTGCAAATCAACGCGCTCAATATGATCGAAGATCACGTCGGTATTGAACTTGGTCGCATGTGCGTGCATACGCTCCATTAACAGCGGGCCAGTTAAATCATCGGCGTCGCCCGGCCAGTTTTCTACTTCGGTCGTGGTCGTCAGCTGACCGCCTTTTTCCATACCAGTGATTAATACTGGCTGTAAATTCGCCCGTGCAGCATAAACTGCGGCAGTGTAGCCAGCAGGGCCTGAGCCCAGAATCAATAACTTGTGATGTTTAACGGTACCCATGCTTTCCTCATTTCATGACGGCAGATAATGCCCATACGGATTGTTCCTACGACAACGGACCTTCCATACTATGAACAATCTATAACGATGAACATATCTACCACGGACAATGAGAATGATTGTAAGGAAATTACAAGAGTAAAAAAAGTGTGCAGAAAAGTTGCTGGCTATTTGTTTAATCGTTAATGACGATGATGATGACAAACCGCTGAAAAATCAGCCACATTCATAAGCAAAATGATTGAAGTCACCTTGGCGAATGGCTTTGGCTTATCCAATCTGGCAGTTTCTTCTGATTTTCGTTGTTTTGCTTTGACAATCGGCTGTGCATTTGCGAAAACATCTGGGTAAGAGGAAATTTTTTGTATATGGACAGTTAAAAGCTCGGCTTTTTGTTCGTTTTTACGCAGGTAGGCCTTTGGGCTACGGATATGTCGTGATGGTCTTCTTCGCGGGTGAGTAATGCCTGGAGCGAGAGCGAGAAGTTAATCACTGTTGATATACAAAATAGGCAGCGTGTCTTCTTTAAGGGTAACTCTGATACATGAGGTCTATCGGGGTAAAGCGTGTGCAGGGAAAAGTGAAGAGAGACAATAATAATGGTAGACACTAAAAAACGGCCAGGAAAAGATCTCGATCGTATTGATCGTAACATCCTGAACGAATTGCAAAAAGATGGGCGTATTTCCAATGTCGAGCTTTCCAAACGGGTTGGGCTATCGCCAACGCCTTGTCTGGAGCGTGTGCGTCGTCTGGAAAGACAAGGTTTCATTAACGGCTACACAGCGCTGCTAAACCCGCATTATCTGGATGCGTCACTGCTGGTTTTTGTTGAAATAACGCTAAACCGCGGCGCGCCTGATGTATTTGAACAGTTTAACTCTGCGGTGCAGAAGCTAGAGGAAATTCAGGAATGCCATCTGGTTTCCGGTGATTTTGACTACCTGTTGAAAACGCGCGTGCCGGACATGTCTGCTTACCGTAAGCTCCTGGGCGAAACATTGCTGCGTTTGCCGGGCGT
This sequence comes from Pectobacterium betavasculorum, assembly GCF_000749845.1. Taxonomy (GTDB): domain Bacteria; phylum Pseudomonadota; class Gammaproteobacteria; order Enterobacterales; family Enterobacteriaceae; genus Pectobacterium; species Pectobacterium betavasculorum. The sequence goes on from NZ_JQHM01000001.1 coordinate 688,519, forward strand.
AAACGACACCCGTACTTACGTGGTGATGGAAGAAGTGAAGCAAAGCAATCGTCTGGTCATTAAGACGCGATAAACACGTGGGTGCAAAACCCGATAAATTCAGCTACACTCCTGTGAATTTATACAGTCCCAGCGCCGGGTTTGCTCGGCGCTTTGTCATAAACCTTACAGGCCCCTGGAGAGACTCTTGAGCCAGGAATATACAGAAGATAAAGACGTTACCCTGAAAAAACTCAGCGGAACACGTCGCTTGCTTGAAGCGATTTTGATCGTTGTGGCACTTTTTGCGGTTTATCTCAGTGTCGCACTACTCAGTTTTAGCCCCTCGGATCCCAGTTGGTCACAGACTGCGTGGCATGAGCCTATCCATAACTTTGGTGGTGTGGCGGGTGCCTGGTTGGCCGATACGCTGTTCTTTATTTTTGGCGTTTTGGCCTACGCCATTCCGCCGATTATGTTATCGCTGTGCTGGGCTGCTTTCCGCCAGCGTGATAACCACCAATCTATTGAATATTTTACCTTTTCACTTCGCCTGATTGGGACGCTGGCGCTGATCCTGACCTCGTGTGGTTTGGCTGCGTTGAATATTGACGATCTCTACTATTTCGCTTCCGGTGGTGTCTTGGGAAGCCTGTTGAGCAGTTCAATGATCCCTCGTTTCAATAGCATGGGGGCAACGCTAATTCTGCTGTGCGTTTGGGGCGCTGGCTTGACGCTGTTTACTGGCTGGTCATGGTTAACCATTGCCGAGAAAATCGGCGCCGGTGTGTTGGGCTGTCTGACATTTATGTCAAACCGTTCGCGCCGCGATGAGGACTATCGTGAAGAAAACGAGCGTGAGGACGATGAACGTGATGCGCTTAACGTGCAGCATGATAAAGTATCAGGCGAAGCGATAACACAACAGCGTGATGACGATGATGTGCTGTTTTCTGCGCCTTCCGTTGCTGATGTCGTAAGCGACACGGCGACGGATAATAGGGCAGAGGAAGAGTCATCACCTTCTGCCGAAAACGCGCCAGTAGCGACACAACCGGCTATCTTGGCAGACACACCAGCGGTTGCGTCAACGTTACCTGACCTGGTAGCGTCTGGCATTGTTCCTCCCGTTACCCCATCAACGATTGACACAGCACCGTCGCTGAACCCGCCACTATATTCGTTTGAGGTTCCTGAAGCCCCTGCCGCGATGTCGGAGAATGTCGCTACGCCTGCTCCTCTTAGCAGTGCGCATACGCCTTACGGGAATACTTATGGAAATAGTGTCGTACCGCCGATTGTCGTGTCTCCAGCGGTTCAACCATTTGCTGAACCGCCACAGCCGGCACAAGATACGGATTTCAATGCGAACAACACCTTTACGCCTGCATTCAGTGCTGATGGGGATGATAATCCTCAGATCAAACGCGGCGTAGGGCCGGAACTGCCACGTCCTAATCCGGTTCGAATTCCTACGCGCCGTGAACTGGCGTCATACGGAATCAAGCTGCCGTCACAGCGTCTTGCCGAAGAACAAGCAAGGCTACAGGTGCAGAACGGTAGCACAGAAACGGAATTGATGAACGATGTGTATCAGGAAGAGACGCCTGATGATATCGCTCAGCAAGAAGCTGCGTTGCAGCAAGCGTATCTGGATCAGCAGCGCCAGCGTTACGGTGATGAGTACCCGTTACAGGAAGACGATGAAGACGCACTTCTGCAAGCGCAGCTAGCCAGAGATTTCTCTGCACAGCAGCAGTCACGTTATGACGCCAGTACGTCGCAGCGCGATGAAGACATTCCTGCTCCGATAGCATCGCCTGCGGCCAGTGAGCCGATTCAGCCAAATCCTGTGGCATCACATAACGCCTTTTCATTCTCACCGTTTAGCGCGGAGAGTGAGCGCCAGCCTGAGCCACGTACGTTCAGCGAACCCACGTATTCGCAGCCAGCCTATAACACTGAGCCCGATCTTCCGCCGATGCATGCTGGCGAAGATGAAGATGTGGACGACGGGCGCAATCCGCAGGTGTCTGATCAGCCAGTGCAATCGACGTCAGCGCCTGTTGACGTTACGCGGCAGGAAAATTCAGCAGCGCCAACGCACCATCCGGCAATGGATGGCCTGATTCATCCGTTCCTGATGCGTAATGAGCAACCGTTGCAGAAACCGACTACGCCGCTGCCAACGTTGGATTTGTTGACTCCGCCACCAGCAAGCGAAGCGCCTGTTGATAATTTCGCTCTGGAGCAAACGGCGCGACTGATTGAAGCGCGGTTGGCTGATTTCCGGGTAAAAGCGGATGTGGTCGATCGCTCTCCTGGGCCGGTAATCACACGGTTTGAATTGGATCTGGCACCGGGCGTTAAAGCGGCGCGTATCTCGAATTTGTCGCGTGATTTGGCGCGTTCACTGTCAGTCGTTGCCGTGCGTATTGTTGAGGTTATTCCCGGCAGGCCTTACGTTGGGCTGGAATTGCCGAATGCACACCGTCAGACGGTTTATCTGCGAGAAGTGTTGGACTGTGATGCATTCCGGCATAACCCTTCACCGCTGGCGATAGTGTTAGGGAAAGATATTTCTGGCGAGCCTGTCGTTGCAGATTTGGCGAAAATGCCACACCTGCTGGTTGCTGGTACGACGGGGTCGGGTAAGTCGGTCGGCGTCAACGCCATGATCATCAGTATGTTGTATAAAGCCACGCCAGAAGACGTGCGCTTTATTATGATCGACCCGAAAATGCTGGAGCTCTCTGTATATGAAGGCATTCCGCATTTGTTGACGGAAGTCGTGACTGACATGAAGGATGCAGCAAATGCACTACGCTGGTGTGTGGGTGAAATGGAGCGCCGTTATAAGCTGATGTCTGCGCTTGGCGTGCGCAATCTGGCGGGATACAACGAACGGGTGATGACAGCAAATGCCATGGGGCGTCCGATTCCCGATCCGTTCTGGAAGCCGGGCGACAGTATGGATATGACGCCACCAGTCTTGGAAAAACTGCCGTATATTGTCGTTATGGTCGATGAGTTTGCTGATCTGATAATGGCAGTGGGTAAGAAGGTTGAAGAACTGATTGCCCGACTGGCGCAAAAAGCGCGTGCCGCGGGAATTCACCTGGTACTGGCGACGCAGCGTCCTTCGGTCGATGTGATCACTGGGCTGATCAAAGCGAACATTCCAACGCGAATTGCGTTTACCGTTTCCAGCAAAATCGACTCACGAACTATCCTCGATCAAGGCGGCGCGGAATCGCTCTTGGGAATGGGGGATATGCTGTATATGGCACCTAACTCCTCAATACCTATCCGTGTTCACGGTGCTTTTGTACGCGATGAGGAAGTTCATGCTGTCGTTCAGGACTGGAAAGCGCGCGGTCGCCCTCAATATATCGATAATATTGTCAGCGGTGGCGATGATGCTGAAGGTGGAAGCCTCGGTCTTGATGGCGATGAAGAACTCGATCCTTTGTTTGATCAGGCCGTGGCGTTTGTGGTCGATAAGCGTCGTGCCTCCATCTCCGGCGTACAGCGCCAGTTCCGAATTGGCTATAACCGCGCGGCGCGAATCGTTGAGCAAATGGAAGCGCAGGGTATCGTCAGTTCTCCAGGGCACAATGGCAACCGCGAGGTCTTGGCACCGCCGTCTATGGAATAGTACGCGGTATTGATTGAAGTCACTGCCTAATAAGGGCTGCGCGAGCAGCCCTTACGCAAAGAAGCGTAAAAGCGGCAATAAGCAGATAATTCACCTATCACCGCTCAAGTGGGTTCAGATAACATAGATCTACGAATAACGCGGACGCGATGTAAAACGCCTGATTTAGCTAGGCGAAGGCGCGTTATATTTAGACATTCAAAGGATTATGCGTATGAAAAAGTGGTTAGCTATCAGTTGCCTGATTGCAGGTGTTACCTCAACCGCTGTCTATGCGGACGCGGCAAAAGATTTGCAGGGTCGCCTCAATAAAGTAAACAGTTTCCATGCAAACTTCAGCCAGAAAGTAACCAGTGCCGATGGTGCAGCGGTGCAGGAAGGAGAAGGTGAACTGTGGCTGAAACGCCCTAATTTATTTAACTGGAAAACCACAGCGCCTGATGAAAGTGCATTGATTTCTGACGGTAAAACACTTTGGTTTTACAACCCGTTTGTTGAACAAGTCACGGCAACCTGGCTGAAAGATGCAACGGGAAATACGCCGTTTATTCTGATTACGCGTAACGATGCCAGCGACTGGAATAAGTACGATGTACGGCAGAAAGGCGATGATTTTGAACTTACCCCGAAGTCGGCGAGCGGCAACCTGAAGCAGTTTGCGATTAATGTGACAACAAACGGCACTATTAAGCAGTTTACCGCAACGGAACAGGATGGGCAGCGGAGCGCTTATGTGCTGAAGAACCAGCAAAACGGCGTGGTGGATGCTACGCAATTCACTTTCACACCGCCGAAAGGCGTTACGCTGGACGACCAGCGTCAGTGAGGCCAAAGTGAGCAATCTGTCACTGGATTTTTCCCATAACGAGTTCCAACCGCTGGCCGCGCGTATGCGGCCAGCGACATTGGCGCAGTATATCGGTCAACAGCACCTGTTAGGTGGTGGTAAGCCGTTGCCACGAGCCATCGAGGCAGGGCAGTTGCACTCAATGATCCTTTGGGGGCCACCGGGAACGGGAAAAACCACGCTGGCAGAACTGATTGGGCATTATGGGCAGGCCGATGTTGAACGCATTTCTGCCGTGACGTCCGGCATCAAAGAAATTCGCGAAGCGATTGAGCGTGCCCGACAAAATCGTAATGCGGGGCGACGCACCATTTTGTTTGTCGATGAGGTTCATCGTTTCAACAAAAGTCAGCAGGATGCGTTTTTGCCGCATATCGAAGATGGGACGATCACTTTCATTGGTGCGACAACGGAAAATCCTTCTTTTGAGCTTAATTCAGCATTGTTGTCTCGTGCCCGCGTTTATTTGTTAAAAGCGCTGACAGCAGAAGATATCGAGCAGGTTTTACTGCAAGCGATGAGCGACAGCGAGCGTGGCTATGGTGGACAGAATATTGTTCTGCCTGCCGAAACTGGGCGGATGCTAGCCGAATTGGTCAATGGCGATGCCAGACGTGCGCTGAATAGCCTGGAAATGATGGCGGACATGGCGGAAATTGACGCGCAGGGCATACGTGTTCTGACGCCAGCACTTCTCAACGAAATTGCTGGTGAGCGCAGCGCGCGCTTTGATAATAAAGGCGACCGCTACTACGACCTGATTTCAGCCTTGCATAAATCGGTGAGAGGCTCCGCGCCGGATGCGGCTCTCTATTGGTACGCACGTATCATCACTGCCGGTGGCGATCCGCTATATGTTGCTCGACGCCTGTTGGCAATTGCTTCGGAAGATGTCGGTAACGCCGATCCACGTGCAATGCAGGTAGCGATTTCTGCCTGGGATTGTTTTACTCGCGTTGGCCCCGCTGAAGGGGAGCGCGCCATCGCTCAGGCGATTGTTTATCTAGCCTGTGCCCCAAAAAGTAACGCGGTGTATAGCGCTTTCAAAGCGGCGATGCAGGATGCCCGCGAGAAGCCAGACTATGATGTTCCCGAACATTTGCGCAATGCACCTACCCGCTTGATGAAAGAAATGGGGCTTGGGGCAGAGTATCGGTACGCACATAACGAACCCAATGCTTATGCGGCTGGCGAGATCTACTTTCCGTCGGAAATGGCGGATACGCACTATTACACGCCGACCTCGCGTGGCCTTGAAGGCAAAATTGGTGAAAAGCTCGCCTGGCTTGCTGCTCAGGATCAAAATAGCCCGACAAAACGCTACCGTTGAACTAAGCGTTGCGGTAAGGTTATTGCCGTATTTTCTGAAACCGGCCGCGTAGCGCGCCGTGTACGCCATCATTTCATTTGATAATCATAAGCACAGGATTAGCATGCTCGATCCCAATTTACTGCGTAATGAGCTAGACGCAGTCGCCGAAAAGTTACTGGTTCGCAGAGGCTTTAAGCTGGATGTTGAAACCCTGCGTAAGCAGGAAGAACGTCGTAAAGTATTGCAGGTAGAAACCGAAAGCCTGCAGGCAGAGCGTAACTCCCGATCGAAAGAGATTGGTGCAGCGAAAGCACGCGGTGAAGATATCGAGCCTTTGCGTCGTGAAGTTAATACATTAGGCGAAAAACTGGATGCCGCGAAAGCCGAGCTGGATCAGTTGCAGAATGAAATTCGCGATCTGGCGTTAACGATCCCGAACCTGCCGGATGATTCAGTGCCGCTTGGGAAAGACGATTCACAGAACAAAGAGGTTGCTCGTTGGGGTGAGCCGCGTAAGTATGATTTCGCCGTACGCGATCATGTTGAACTCGGCGAGATGGCTGGCGGACTGGATTTTGCCGCTGCGGTGAAATTAACAGGTGCGCGCTTTGTCGTGATGAAAGGACAGATTGCTCGCTTGCACCGTGCGCTTGCCCACTTTATGCTGGATTTGCACACACAGCAGCATGGTTATCAGGAAGCGTATGTGCCTTATCTGGTAAACCACGCAACGCTATACGGTACAGGGCAGTTGCCTAAGTTTGGTGAGGATTTGTTCCACACCAATCCATTAAGCGAAGAAGCAGAAAGCAGCCAATATGCGCTGATCCCAACGGCTGAAGTTCCGCTGACCAATCTGGTCCGTGACGAAATTCTGGATGAAGAATCCTTACCGTTGAAAATGACCGCACACACGCCTTGCTTCCGTTCAGAAGCGGGTTCGTATGGTCGTGATACGCGTGGGTTGATTCGTATGCACCAGTTTGACAAGGTTGAACTGGTGCAAATCGTCCGTCCTGAGGATTCCATGCAGGCGCTAGAAGAGCTGACGACTCACGCCGAAACGGTGTTGCAACTGCTGAAATTACCTTATCGCAAAGTATTGTTATGTACTGGCGATATGGGATTTGGCTCCACTAAAACTTACGATCTGGAAGTTTGGTTGCCAGCGCAGGACACGTACCGTGAAATCTCTTCCTGTTCAAACATGTGGGATTTCCAGGCGCGCCGTATGCAGGCACGCTGCCGCAGCAAATCCGATAAGAAGACTCGACTGGTTCACACGTTGAATGGTTCTGGTCTGGCGGTTGGTCGTACACTGGTAGCGGTTCTGGAGAACTATCAGCAAGCCGATGGTCGCATCGAAATTCCTGAAGTGTTACGTCCGTATATGGGCGGGTTGGAATTTATTGGCTAATTGTGGTTATTTGAATTAAGCGCCTAAGGGCGCTTTTTTTATGTCTGATGTTCGGTAATATTTTTTCATCGTAAAAGTAATTCGTCTACCTTGCTTCATGTGTGTGACGTAATTGTTAAGATAAAAATCATTTAAAATCAGGCCATTGTTGATGTTCTACTTTTAGTGGTAGCGCCACGCTTGTGAATGTTGATTAATTCTTTCAATCCATAATTCGAGAAAGGCGTTTTAGCACTTTTTGCCTGGATTGACTTTTAAATACGCAGTGGCATGATGCGCTCACTCTTCTCTGGTTGTTTGGTTATCCACTTCGCTATGTCTGCTTATTCTCGCCCAGTGCTGTTATTGCTCTGTGGACTGCTGCTGCTGACGGTTTGTATTGCGGTATTAAATACCTTGGTTCCACTTTGGCTGAGTTATCAATCTCTTCCTGTCTGGCAGGTTGGCCTCGTTGGTTCATCCTATTTCGGCGGAAATCTGATTGGAACGCTATTAGCGGGTAAATTAATCAAACTTTATGGGTTTAACCGCAGCTATTATTTCGCGGCTTTGTTATTTGGTATTGCGATCGTTGGCCTCGGTATTTCTGCGGATATCGGCAGTTGGTTATTCTGGCGTTTCCTTGCTGGAGTAGGCTGCGCATTGATCTGGGTTGTGGTCGAAAGTGCCTTGTTATGTAGTGGAACGCCGATGCAGAGAGGGCAATTGTTGGCTGCTTATATGATTGCCTACTATCTCGGTAGCGTGATTGGACAGCTCTTACTTGGCGTGTTGCCTACGTCATTGTTGAACGTGCTGCCGTGGATGGTCGCGTTAGTTATTCTGGCCGTATTACCACTGCTGTTTACTCGTCTTCCTGCACCGCCAGAACAGCACGAGAAGCATGTCAATATGTGGAAAATGCTGGCGTATCGCAGTGCGCGTTTAGGCGTACATGGTTGTATTATTTCTGGCGCAATTTTAGGTTCGTTGTATGGTTTGATGCCGCTATTTCTCTCCCATCAGGGAATGAATGATGCGCAGGTTGGGTATTGGATGGCGCTGCTGATCAGCTCAGGCATTGTCGGTCAATGGCCTGTTGGACGGATGGCAGATCGTTATGGCCGGCTATTGGTTTTGCGGGTGTTAGTCTTCGTGGTGATTATTGGCTGCATTGCCATGCTGAGTATTAGCCACTACGCCATGGCACCATCGCTGTTCCTGTTGGGATGCGCAGGATTTACCTTATACCCCGTTGCCATGTCATGGGCATGCGAAAAAGTACGACCTGACGAACTGGTGGCGATGAATCAGGCGTTACTCCTCAGCTACACGCTTGGCAGTCTTTGCGGACCAAGCGTTGCTGCGGTATTGATGCAGAGCTACTCCGATCGATTACTGTTCGTACTAATTGCTGCTGTTGCGATGATCTACCTGATGATGTTGCTCAGAAAAGCCGATCATCATCCAACGCCATTAGCTGCTGCCTGAGCTAGCGGCATCAAGGCTGGCGAGGGAATCTTGTCCTGCTTCGACCATATTGTTCCACAGCGCCTCTGCTACCGGGCTAAGGCGCTGCTTTGCATTTCGCACCAGGTAAAATATGCTGGTGAGTTTAAGTTTTTCAGGCGAAATGGCAGTAAGTTGCCCATTTTCAACCCATTTATTCGCATAGTGGTCAGGAAGAAAACCAACATGCGTTCCAGCCAACAAGAGTAGTAAACTGCCTTCTACGTTCCAGGCGGTATTTTGCAAACCTTTCTTTGCTACTGGGCCGAGCTGTTTACTAATTTCGTGCAGCGCATGACCACCAATGAGTAATCTGTTTGGGTTAAGTGTTCCATCTCGCCACTCTTTTTCTATCCTTGCTGCATTTTCCGAGGTGGAATAAAAATAACTTTTCTCAACAAAAACGGGTTGGAAATAGATGTCTGGTGGGACATCATCCGGTAAAACGCTCAGGATAATATCGATATGTCCGTTTTTTAAACGTTCCATTAGCGGTGTATAATCACCGATCTCCAATTCAACAGCAACGTCGGGACTTTGAACGTATAATTTTCCAATCGCGTTGGAGATGACTTTAGCAGGATGGGTGACGGTATTATCCAAACAACCAATGCGAGCTTCACCAATGAGTTGGTGCTTGATCCTGGCTAATCGATTTGCAAAGTCATCTAGCGTAGCAATGACAGATTTTGCTTCCTGATATACAACTTCGCCTTCTGTTGTGAGAGCAAACCCTCCACGACCGCGCTCACACAAAACAAGCCCAAGCGTATCCTCAAGGCGTGATAGATAATGACTCAAGACAGGTTGGCTTAAGCCAGTTACGGCTTGTGCATTGGTAATACCTTGTTTTTCAACGATTTTACAAAAAAGCTTTAACCACCGAATCTCCAGTTTATCTAAGCGCATAGCATTTCCTTCGCATACATTACATATCTGAATGTTAACATCAAAATATATCTGTATTAATCGATATGAAACCGATTTATCTTGTTGCTACGCCACATTATTGATGTGGTCGCCACAAAAAATCGTGGTTTATGCGTCACATCAGGGTCTCTCATAAAGCATAATGGTGTTGTTAGCTTGCTGACGACACCATTGTTCTATACGTCGCCAGACAACCTCTATAAAATATCACAACGATACAATAATTATTTGCTGCTTATTTAATGGAGGAGTTATGTCTCAAGGGAGTGCTGTACCTGAAAAAGAACAACAGGGGCGGCAAATCTATGATTACGAATACGAACCTGTTCCTGCCGAAGCTAGAAAAAGCTGGTATGTCATCGCGTTAATATGGTTGGCAATGGGGATCGATATATCAGGTCTATTTCTTGGTGCTTTCTTAAGCGGTGGGTTGCCTTTTTCTCAGGCAGTTAGCGCAACACTTATCGGATCTGCCTTTCTAGGCGTGCTGGCAGCATTATGTGCTAACGTTGGTTATGGATGTGGATTATCAACAACGCTACTGAGCATCTCCGTTTTTGGCCGCCTCGGTGGAAAGATTATCGGTATTTTCTCCGCAGTTTCATTGATTGGTTGGTTTGCTTTTCAACTCGACTTTTTTGGTGTAATGCTGCAAAAAGCACTACTACATTATCAATTAGAACCAGGACGTTTTCTTATTTTGGTTTTCGGTATGGTACTGATGACCTCTACCGCTATTTGGGGTGTCAGGGCATTGGGAAAATTGAGTATATTCAGCGTGCCACTAATGCTGATATTGATAATTACAGGTTTAGTTTTTGCAGCAAATAATCATCCCGAAATACCTATTCCTATAATTAAAGAGCCAATTAGTATGGGAAGCGCTATCTCTTATGTTGTTTCTATTTGGATAGTATCTGCGGTAATGTCACCGGATATTGCTCGCTATGCGAAAATGCGTAAAGATGCGCTTCTCGGCGCTGGATTAGGCTTCTTTTTGGGCAATAGCTCAACGATATTAGTTGCGCTCATTCTGACTCATCTTGTTGGTACAGAGGATTTAGTGGAAGTGTTCTTCAGTATCGGTTTAGGTATGTCTGCTATTGTGGTGCTTATTTTTGCCCAGTGGACAACAAATAGTACCAACCTTGTTTCTGCATCTCTTGGACTATCCGTTGTTATTCGCGCACTATCGCGACCAGTATTGGTTGTACTCATGGCTATTGCAGGGTTGATATTAGCTTACAACGGTATGATTAATAATTTTACTCGATTCTTGTCCCTGCTAGGTGTGTTGATTTCTCCTATCGCGGGTGTCTATCTCGTCGAGTATTATTTTATTAAGTCTTCACGTTTGCAGAAAAACGTGTCAGAGGCGTCATTCTTGAATGTGGCGGCGGCTATTTCTTGGTTACTCGGTAGTATTGTGAGCCTGTTAACCTCCCCAGATTTTTTCGATTTATTTACGATAAGCTCAATCTCTGCCCTGGATGGCGTAATTGTCAGTATGGCTGCTTATATCGGCATACATAAAATTTTTCCTCAATTGGTAGATTGACCGTGTTACACAAATAACTCGTGATCTTGGGTAGGGTATGTCTCGTTATATTAATGAACAAGCAATTGATGATATAGGATTAGGAGCTGCTGTTCTCGGTACTGGGGGCGGCGGCGATCCGTATGTAGGTTCTTTAATGGTCAAACACGCATTAAAAAATGCGTCCGAAGTTCCTATATTCGGTTTAGATGAAATTAAAGATGATGATGTGTTTGTACCTTTTAGCATGATCGGCGCAACGACGGTTGTTGTAGAAAAGATCATGTCAGCGAGTCAGTTTGTTCGAGCATTTGATGCGATGGAAAAAGCACTTGAACGACCTATTACGGCGACATTTCCCATAGAAGTCGGAGGTATTAACTCCTTAATACCGTTTATTGTTGCGGCCGCAAAAGGATTGCCTGTTATCGATTGTGATGCGATGGGGAGAGCATTCCCGGAAGCGCAGATGGTGACCTTTTTTCTCGACGGTTTATCTTCGGCACCAAATACGCTAGCTGATGAGAAGGGTAACTCAGTTATCATCAATCCTATTGATGGTGTGTGGTCTGAGCGGTTAGCCCGAGCTATTACAGAACAAATGGGGGCGGCCTGTGCGATGTGTGATTATCCGCTTCGCGGGCACGAGCTCAAACGAAGCGCTATTAAAGGAACGCTGACACTGGCGCAAAACATCGGGAAAACGCTGCGTGAGGCTCATCAATCAGGCAGTCACCCGGTGCAGTCTCTGCTCACAGTGCTGAATGGCCATGTCGTTGCATCAGGAAAAATTGTTGATGTAGTACGGCGTACAACCGGCGGTTTTGCTCGTGGAAAAGTGGTGCTGGATGGCATGGGCAGTGACAAAGGTGAGTCCTTTACGGTGCTTTTTCAGAATGAACTCTTATTGGCTTATCGTTCTTCACAGACGGCAGAACCTACGCAGGATAATCTGCTGGCTGTTGTTCCAGATTTAATCTCCATAGTAGATAGTGAAACCGGACGTCCGATTATTACGGAACATTTGCGTTATGGGCAGCGAGTCGATGTCATTGCCTATCCGTGCAATGACAAATGGCGAACGCCAAAAGGGATTGACGTTGCGGGGCCGAAGTATTTCGGTTATCCGGTGCAGTATGTGCCGATAGAACTGCTTGCAAATCGCTGAGCCTTTCCCGATGTTACATAAAAATCATTACCGACTCGGGATTGATGTTGGAGGCACCAACACGGATGCAGCAATTTTAGATGCAAATCTGCGCTGTATTGCGACGGCTAAATTTGCTACCAGTATGGATATTTATAGCGGCATTGAGCGAGTGATTGCTGCGGTATTGGCGCAATCTGGTATTGCGCCTCAGCATATTCGCTATGCGATGTTAGGCACAACACAATGTACCAATGCGATTGTTGAGCGAAAAGGTCTGGATCGCGTCGGGTTATTACGTCTAAGTCTGCCAAGCAGCGATAGCGTCCCACCGTTGTTTGGCTGGGATGATGCGTGGAAAAATACGTTAGGCGAGCATTTTTACCAGCTTCATGGCGGCTATGAGTTTGATGGCCGAGAGATTCATCCTGTACTGCGAGATGAAGTGCTGGCGGTATGTGACAAGATACGTGGGCATGTGGATAGCGTGGCTATCTGCGGCGTATTTTCTCCCGTAAACAATGCGCAGGAACTGCGGGTTGCTCAATGGGTGAATGTAGTATTACCGGATGTTTCCGTATCGTTATCTCACCGGATAGGCAGCACGGGATTATTGGAAAGGGAAAATGCAACGATTCTGAATGCATCATTGCAAAGCACCGCAAACCGTTTTGTTAAGGGTTTTACACAAGCACTCGTTCGGCACGGTATCAACGCTATGCCATTCTTCGGGCAAAATGACGGCACCTTGATGTCCGAAAGTATGGTGAAGCAATATCCGATTCTGACGATGGCCTGTGGGCCAACGAACTCAATTCGCGGTGCGTGCCATCTTTCTGGATTGGATAATGCCCTGATTATCGATGTCGGCGGCACGACGACAGATATTGGCGTATTAGTGAATGGCTTCCCGCGTGAATCAGCAATTGCGGTTGAAGTGGGGGATGTGCGGACGAATTTTAGAATGCCGGACATTATTTCTATTGGCATTGGTGGTGGAACCTGTGTTCGGCAGTCTCAGGATGGAAAACTCACCCTCGGGCCTGACAGCGTTGGCTATCGCCTTCTTGAACAGAGCATCAGTTTTGGTGGGGAAACGTTGACGCTCAGCGATATCATGCTGCAACTTCAGCGTGAACGATGGACATCCACGCTTTCGCATCCACTGCCAGAACTGGATAAAGTGCTTTGCCAGCAGGCTTATCGCCAGATGGTTGAGAAAGTGGAGAGTGCAATCGATCGGATTAAATCGTCGAATGCGGCTATTCCCGCTGTTCTTGTCGGCGGTGGCAGTATTTTACTGCCTGACGTTTTATCCGGTGTCAGCCAGGTCATGCGTCCGCTGAATTTTGATGCGGCAAATGCAGTTGGCGTGGCGTTAGGGAAGGTGGGCGCACAGATTGAACGTGTGGTTAAAATGCCGGATAACGATCGTGAAAAGATAAAAAGCAAATTACAGCAGCAAACCATTTTTCTTGCGGAAGAGACAGGTGCCATGCCCGGCAGCGTTGAAATCATCGATTATCAGGAAATACCGTTGGCCTATCTACCAGGGAATGCGGTACAGGTGAAAATCAAAGCCGCAGGGAGTCTGGCCTAACACAATAATGAGTGATATCCCTCTGCTAAAACGAAAATAGCGCGCCATGAGCGCGCTATTTTTTTCAGGAAATGTCAGAGATTAGTACATTACCTTGTGACCGTAGCTTTCAAGAATCGATTTAACGCGATCCATTGTATCGGCCTTCGGCGGTTTAACTCCGTCTAATTTGTACTCTTCCCCCATCGCGATCCACTTGTGTTTGCCAAGTTCATGGTAGGGAAGAAGCTCAATTTTCTCGATGTTCGTCATATCTTTGGTGAACTCGCCCAGCTTGTGCGCGGATTCATCGTCATCAGACCAGCCGGGTACTACCACATAACGTATCCAGGTACGCTGGTTACGTTTTGCCAGATAGCGGGCGAAATCCAGAGTACGGTGATTCGATACGCCAACTAAATTCTGATGTATATCATCGTTCATTTGCTTTAGGTCAAGCATCACTAAATCACTGACGTCCAAAAGTTCGTCAATGACGGGATCGTAACGACGTACGAATCCATTGGTGTCCAGACAGGTGTTAATGCCTTCAGCCTTGCAGGCACGGAACCAGTCGCGCACAAACTCGGCTTGTAGAATTGCCTCGCCGCCTGATGCCGTGACACCACCGCCGGATGCATTCATAAAGTGGCGATAGGTCACGACTTCTTTCATGAGCTCTTCAACCGTCACTTCTTTGCCGCTGTGGGTATCCCAGGTATCACGGTTATGGCAATACAGGCAGCGCATCAGACAGCCCTGGAAGAAGATGATGAAGCGGATGCCTGGACCATCGACGGTGCCACAGGATTCAAAAGAGTGGATGCGACCAATTACTGACATTGCGAGGTTTTCTCCAAATTTGACCGGACAATAGCGGTCTTTATGAGCGCAGTCATGAGAAAGCGGGTACCGATCTGACAGGGATTTCTGGCAGAAAAACACCGTGTGACAGATGCTGCGTCGAATCTGTTTTGCAAGCCATCCACGTGACGAAGGTAACATAGCGGGCTGGCAAAACAGGCTAACAATCTGAACGACAAGCGAGGGTAAGAAAAAGGCCCCACTGACGTGGAGCCTCTATTTTACGCCTTTTCAGACAGCCATGGAAATTAGATTGACTGCGTGAAAGTACGGGTAATGACGTCTTGCTGCTGTTCTTTCGTCAGTGAGTTGAAACGCACTGCGTAGCCAGATACACGGATAGTCAACTGCGGATATTTTTCCGGGTTTTCCATCGCATCAAGCAGCATTTCACGGTTCATGACGTTGACGTTCAGATGCTGACCGCCTTCGATGCTGCTGGCTTCGTGGTGGAAGTAGCCATCCATCAGGCCAGCAAGGTTAGCTTTACGCACGTTGTCGTCTTTACCCAACGCGTTAGGTACGATGGAGAAGGTATAAGAAATACCATCTTTCGCGTAAGCAAACGGCAGTTTGGCAACAGAAGTCAGAGAGGCAACAGCACCTTTCTGGTCACGACCGTGCATTGGGTTAGCACCTGGTCCGAACGGAGCACCTGCACGGCGGCCGTCTGGTGTGTTACCTGTTTTCTTACCATATACCACGTTAGAGGTGATGGTAAGAACGGACTGAGTCGGAGTCGCGCCACGATAGGTATTCAGTTTCTGAATTTTCTTCATGAAACGTTCAACCAGATCACAAGCCAGTTCATCTACGCGAGCATCGTTGTTACCGAATTGCGGATATTCGCCTTCGATATCAAAGTCGATAGCCAGGCCATCTTCATCACGGATTGGTTTAACTTTGGCATATTTGATGGCAGACAAGGAGTCAGCAGCAACAGACAGACCAGCGATACCACATGCCATGGTACGGAACACGTCACGATCGTGCAGTGCCATCAGCGACGCTTCGTAGCTGTATTTGTCATGCATGTAGTGGATGATGTTCAGCGCGGTGACGTATTG
Organism: Pectobacterium betavasculorum; assembly: GCF_000749845.1. Taxonomy (GTDB): domain Bacteria; phylum Pseudomonadota; class Gammaproteobacteria; order Enterobacterales; family Enterobacteriaceae; genus Pectobacterium; species Pectobacterium betavasculorum. Next base: position 704,344 of record NZ_JQHM01000001.1, read on the forward strand.
TTTAGCCAACCAATCCATGAAGTGATCCATACGATCCATCACTTCATCGAAGTTCAGCACGTCGCCTTTGATGGGTTCTGATTTCGGACCAACCTGCATTTTCAGTTTTTCATCCACGCCGCCATTGATAGCGTACAGCATGGTTTTCGCCAGGTTGGCACGGGCACCGAAGAACTGCATTTGCTTACCAACGATCATTGGGCTTACGCAACAAGCAATCGCGTAGTCATCGTTGTTAAAGTCAGGACGCATCAGATCGTCATTCTCGTATTGCAGAGAAGAGGTATCGATGGAGACTTTAGCCGCATAGTTTTTAAAGCTTTGTGGTAGTTTTTCAGACCAGAGAATGGTCATGTTTGGCTCTGGAGATGGTCCCATGGTGTATAGCGTGTTCAGGAAGCGGAAACTGGTTTTGCTTACCAGCGTACGACCATCCAGACCCATACCAGCCAGAGATTCTGTTGCCCAAATTGGGTCACCAGAGAACAGCTCATCATACTCAGGTGTACGCAGGAAACGCACCATACGCAGTTTCATGACCAGGTGGTCAATCATTTCCTGAGCTTCTTCTTCCGTGATTTTGCCCGCTTTCAGATCGCGCTCAAGGTAGATATCCAGGAAAGTGGAGACACGTCCAAAGGACATTGCTGCACCATTCTGTGATTTCACCGCAGCCAGATAGCCGAAGTAAGTCCACTGAACCGCTTCCTGAGCTGTTGCTGCTGGGCCAGAAATGTCACAGCCATATTTAGCTGCCATTTCTTTAATTTGGCTCAGCGCATGATGCTGATCGGCAATTTCTTCACGCAGACGGATTGTTGCTTCCAGATCTTCGCCGTTTTCCAGTTTGGATTGCAGAGAAGTGAACTGAGCAAACTTGTCTTTCATCAGGTAGTCGATACCGTACAGCGCAACGCGACGGTAGTCACCGATGATACGACCACGGCCATAGGCATCTGGCAGACCAGTCAGAACGCCAGACTTACGACAACGCAGGATGTCTGGGGTATAGACATCGAACACGCCCTGATTGTGGGTTTTGCGGTATTCAGTGAAGATTTTCTTCAGTTGAGGATCCAGTTCACGACCGTAAACTTTACATGAACCTTCAACCATTTTGATGCCGCCGAACGGAATTAATGCACGTTTCAGCGGAGCATCGGTCTGAAGACCAACGATTTTTTCCAGACCTTTGTTGATGTATCCCGCGTCGTGAGACGTGATAGTTGCAGCAACATTGGTATCAAAATCAACAGGCGCGTGAGTGCGGTTTTCCTCTTTGATGCCTTCCATGACGCTGTCCCACAGCGCTGAGGTCGCTTTGGTTGCGCCAGCCAGGAAAGACTCATCACCTTCATACGGCGTGTAGTTTTTCTGGATAAAGTCACGAACGTTGACGTTATCCTGCCATTCACCTTTGCTAAAGCCTTGCCATGCATTGGCCAATTTTTCATTCAGCTCGGTCATTTTACACCTACCTTTGATATGGATTTCTTAAAACCCGACGTTGCGGCCGATTGCACCTTAGTGGTGCTTGTCTCCACCGCGCAAATAAATTACCCAATATGTTAAACCGACCATTACACCGCCGCCGATGATGTTCCCCAGGGTTACGGGAATCAGGTTATCGGTTATGAAGTGGCTAACGGTTAAATGTTCAAACTGAGATGGCACCATGCCAATGGCATTCCAGAACTCTGGAGCCGCAAAGTTTTTGATAACAATGCCCATAGGGATCATGAACATGTTGGCGATACTATGCTCAAAGCCGCTGGCAACGAACATGGCTACGGGCAAAATCATGGCAAACATTTTATCTGTGAGTGTGCGGCCAGAGTAGCTCATCCACACGGCCAGACAAACCATCAAGTTAGCTAAGATACCCAGGCACAGTGCTTCAACGAACGTATGTTCAAGTTTGTGTTCAGCTGTTTGTAGGACATTGAGACCCCATGCACCGTTTGCGACCATATGCTCTCCTGAGAACCAAATAAGTCCAACGAAGAAAAGCGCGCCAATCAGGTTGCCGACATAAACATTAGCCCAATTATAGGCTAGTTGTTTCCAGGTAATACGTCCACTGGCTTTGGCAATCACGATGAGAACGGTTGAGGTAAATAAGTCTGCGCCGCAGACGACAACCAACATGAGGCCAAGGGAGAAACAGATACCACCGATCAATTTTGCGATACCGAAAGGAATCGTTGCGGTCCCGGTGGTGGAAGTAATATAGAAGACGAAAGCGATCGAAATAAATACACCTGCTGTGATCGCTAAATAAAACGTCGTACACGGTTGTTTGGTAGCTTTATAGACTCCGGCATCTTCAGCAACTTTTGCCATCGCGGCCGGTAGTAATAGAGTGAAGGGGTTGTCAGCTTTCACACTAACTCTCTCTTAAAATTTATCAGCGTTGAGATACTAACAAAGCAGTATACGGTAAAATTTGACGTGGATCATATTGCAAGAAATTAATAGGCTGGTAAGTAGGGTGGTCTAGTAGAATTTTATGGTTAACCAATTGATTTTTATTGTGAAAAAATATTTTAAATTTTACAAAAAGAGTTGAATGACAGACGTTAAACCTACCGATTTAGCGTTAATGAAAATCATGTGTTGTAGAATTTCAGTACCACCTTGTCGAGGTAATTTAATTAAAAATTCACTATTCAATAACAATGTTCTGATTATGCATTTACGAATAATAGATATTGTACTTTGGATAACAAGATAGCCCTTCAAAATAAAGGGCTATTTGGGTTGGATGCAAATTGCCATTTGCCATTTGTAATGGTTTGCACTCATCAATATAAGACGCGTGCTGACTGCATCACTCAGGAATTATTTGGCTTGCCAATAACGACGTTTAGCCTGTTGCAGTTTTTCATAGGCTGCCAGCAGAGATTGGTGCGCAGGCAAAGAGGCAAATGTGTCATCTACGGCAAACAGCCCATAGAAGCACGCTTCGCCTGCAACAGCGGCACTGGCGGCCTCGACTGTCTCACTGCCGTACATTTTGGTAAAGGCGTCGTAATATTCTGCTGGATCGCGCTCAGACTCCTGTGCCAGTAACAGCAGGGTTTGCAGGCAACGGTAGTAATTGCTGCGCTGTGCCGTAAAGACGGAGTCGTTGAAATCTTGCGTCCACTCTGTCCAGGTCAGAGCCTGATCCAGATCGCCGCCAGCCAGAGCCAGCATGGCTTTCAATTCGCCTACACGTAAAGTGAGCCAGCCATTATCTTTGCCTGTGGCAATACCAAGCAACTCGCGTACGCGGGTGAAGTCATCCAACCCTTCGTCGTCCAACTGTTGCAACAGTGCCAGATAGTCTTCTTGTTCCCATTTGCTGTCTGGCAGGGCCAGCAGCGTTTCACGCAGGTGAGCACCCATGCTGTTATTGGCTAATAGTAGATCATCGGCGGGGTAGATGTCTGACATCCCCGGCACGATGATGCGGCAGGCATAAACGGCCAGATGCTCATAGTCAGCAATATAGACTTCTTTATCTTCCTGCTGGAAGATCGCCATCAGCGTCGCGAACTCCTCTTCTGTCGATCCTTTAAAGCTCCAGTCGGCAAATTCATAATCTGCCTGCTTCTTGAACATATCCCAAGAGATCAGACCGCTGGAATCAATAAAGTGGGTTTCCAGATTGGCGTGTTCGGCAACTTCTTCATCATCGAACGTCGGTGGAGTAAATACGTCCAGATCTTTCAGGCCACGACCCTGTAACAGTTCAGTGACGGTACGTTCCAGCGCCACGCCGAAGTCAGGGTGCGCGCCGAAGGAGGCAAAACAGGTGCCGTTAGCAGGATTAAACAATACCACGCAAATGACCGGATATTTCCCGCCCAGTGAGGCATCGTAAGAGAAAATCGGGAAGCCTTCTTTTTCCAGCGTGGCAATCGCTTCGACTACGCCAGGATAGCGGTTCAACACATCTTGCGGAATTTCCGGCAGGCTGATGGATTCAGCAATGATTCGGTTTTTAATGCTGCGCTCAAACACCTCAGACAGCCCCTGAACGCGGGCTTCGTTGGCGGTGTTACCGGCTGACATCCCGTTAGAGACGTACAGATTACCGATGATATTCATCGGAATATAAACGGTTTGCTGATCGGACTGACGAGTAAACGGCAGGGCGCAAATACCTCTGTCGGCATTGCCGGATTGCAGATCGATCAGATCGCTGGCGCTCAATTCCTGTTCTGGGTCGTAAAACTGGTGCAGACGTGCATCCAGAATGCCTTCCGGCAGCGCATTATCTTCCGGGATCGGGAACCATTTTTCATTCGGATAGTGAACGAAATCACCGTTCGCGATAGCTTTACCGAGATAGAAGTCAGCAAAGAAATAGTTGGTGGACAGACGCTCGAAATATTCGCCTAACGCGGAAGCCAGAGCCGCTTTTTTACTGGCACCTTTGCCGTTAGTGAAGCAGAGCGGGCAATCGCGGTCCCGAATATGGACAGACCAGACGTTTGGCACTGGGTTCAGCCATGACGCTTCTTCGATGTTAAACCCCAGGTCCTGGAGTTGCTGTTGAAAACGGGCGATGGAAACTTCCAGGGCGGCGTCTTTGCCTGGGATAAACGTTTGAGTCATGGTGTTCACTCTTATCGAGATTAGCGGAAGCGGCATGATACGGATTTTTCTGCCTGGACTCTATTTATTCATAACAGATTGGCAACAGCGAAAAAGAACAGACTGCGTAACGTGCCGTTTTGCATAATGAAAGCGCAATAAGCGTTGCAGCCGCGGTGGACGAGTGATAAAACCGATAACAGGGTAAAAGTAGTGTGGTTATGACGGACATCCCGTTATAACGGCGATCTTGTAACAGCGGTATTTTTATAACTAGCAGATTTGTAACTAGCAGATTTGTAACTACAGTGATAAAAACAGCCGCTATTTTTCAGATGTGGTGAGGGGAAATGGCTCAGATTTTTAATTTTAGCGCCGGTCCAGCAATGCTGCCGGTTGAAGTATTGCGTCGTGCTGAACAGGAATTATGTAATTGGAATGGCTTGGGTACATCGGTCATGGAAATCAGCCACCGCAGTAAGGAGTTTATGCAGGTTGCCGCTGAATCCGAACAAGATCTGCGTGATTTGCTGAAAATCCCCTCTAACTACAAAGTGCTCTTTTGCCACGGGGGTGCACGTGCACAATTTGCGGCAGTGCCGTTAAATCTCTTGGGTGAGCGCTCAACAGCGGACTACATCGACGGTGGATATTGGGCACACAGCGCAATCAATGAAGCAGAAAAATACTGCACGCCTAACGTGATTGACGTTAAAACGCGCGTTGGCGATCTGCGGGGCGTTAAGCCGATGCGCGAATGGAAATTGTCTGATGACGCTGCGTTTGTGCATTACTGCCCGAACGAAACGATTGACGGTATTGCGATCGAAGAAGAGCCGGATTTTGGCGATAAAATTGTGGTCGCCGACTATTCTTCCAGCATCCTGTCTCGCCGGATTGACGTTAGCCGCTATGGTGTGATCTATGCTGGTGCGCAGAAAAATATCGGACCTGCTGGCTTGACGCTCGTTATCGTGCGTGAAGATTTACTGGGGAAAGCGCGTCGTGAGCTGCCATCAATTCTGGATTACCAGGTTTTGGCGGACAATGACTCCATGTTTAACACGCCGCCGACCTTTGCCTGGTATCTGTCCGGCATGGTCTTCAAGTGGCTGAAAGAGCACGGCGGTCTGGCTGAAATGGAAAAACGGAACCAAGAGAAAGCCGACCTGCTATATAGCGCGATTGATGGTAGCGATTTTTATCGTAATGATGTCGCAGTAGCGAACCGCTCTCGCATGAATGTGCCGTTCCTGCTGGCGGACTCCGCGTTGGATAACGTCTTCCTGGAAGAATCCGTCGCTGCGGGTCTGCACGCGCTGAAAGGGCATCGTGTTGTAGGCGGCATGCGTGCTTCTATTTACAATGCGATGCCATTGGAAGGCGTGAAAGCGCTGACTGAGTTTATGGCCGACTTCGCACGTCGCCACGGTTGATTCACGCCAACCTTGCTATACATTTTGATCAACCTCGGACTTTCCGGGGTTTTATGTCCACGTTGAAAGAATAGGCTTCACATGCAGGAATCCCTGACCCTACAACCCATCAAGCTGATTAACGGTACACTTAACCTTCCAGGATCAAAAAGCGTCTCTAACCGTGCGCTTTTGCTGGCAGCCTTATCTAAAGGAAAGACCCGACTGACGAACCTGTTAGACAGTGATGACGTTCGTCATATGCTGACTGCTTTAACGGCGTTGGGGGTGGAATATCATCTGTCATCTGATCGAACCGTGTGTGAGATTATTGGGCTGGGTGGTGCATTTACGGCGGAGCAGCCGCTGGAACTGTTTTTAGGGAATGCGGGTACCGCGATGCGTCCACTGGCTGCGGCTCTGTGTCTGTCGGATGGCGATATTGTACTGACAGGCGAACCGCGTATGAAAGAGCGACCGATCGGGCATCTGGTCGATGCTCTACGCCAGGGTGGTGCGAAGATTGACTATCTGGAACAGGAAAACTATCCCCCGCTTCGCCTGCACGGTGGTTTCCAGGGCGGCGAAATTAGCGTGGATGGCAGTGTGTCGAGCCAGTTTCTGACAGCCCTACTGATGACAGCGCCACTGGCCGTGCAGGATACGCAAATCAGCATTCAGGGCGATCTCGTTTCTAAACCGTATATCGATATCACGCTACATATGATGAAAGCGTTTGGTATTGATGTACGCCATGAAAATTACCAGCGCTTCTTCGTGGCGGGTCGCCAGCAGTATCGTTCACCGGGTGATTATCTGGTTGAAGGCGATGCGTCGTCGGCCTCTTATTTCCTGGCTGCAGCGGCCATTAAAGGCGGTGTTGTACGCGTGACCGGCGTGGGTCGTAATAGCGTACAAGGTGATATCCGTTTTGCCGATGTTCTGGAAAAGATGGGCGCAATTGTACGCTGGGGTGAAGGCTATATTGAATGCGAACGTGGTGAACTGCACGCGATCGATATGGATATGAATCACATCCCTGATGCCGCAATGACTATCGCTACGGCGGCGCTTTTCGCTCAGGGCGGTACCACCACGCTGCGTAATATCTATAACTGGCGCGTTAAAGAAACCGATCGTTTAGCTGCGATGGCGATTGAGCTGCGCAAAGTAGGCGCGGAAGTGGAAGAGGGGAATGACTACATTCGCATTACGCCGCCAGCCAAGCTGAAAGCGGCAGAAATCGGCACGTATAACGATCATCGCATGGCGATGTGTTTCTCGCTGGTGGCGCTATCAGATACCCCAGTCACGATTTTGGATCCGAAGTGTACGGCTAAAACCTTCCCTGACTACTTCGAGCAATTGGCGCGTCTCAGCGAACTGGCTTAATTCCTTTCTAAGGCACGGCTCCCGTGCCTTTTTTCTCGTTCGATTTCCACCACATTCCGCTCTGTTTTCCTTCCGAAAGTGCGTAGCGCGTTCAGATAATGCCTTATTTTTCCCGTCATTCCGGTATTGTGGGGTAACCTTTCTCTGTATTGATGCGTATAATGAGGCATCCGTGATGCCATAAACGGCATAAGCGGAACTTCCCAGTATTAAGGAGAGAGAAATGACGGTGATGGCACCGGTAGTTACGGTTGACGGACCGAGCGGCGCAGGTAAAGGTACTTTATGTAAGGCATTGGCTGAAGCTTTACAATGGAACCTGCTGGACTCGGGGGCTATCTATCGTGTTTTGGCGTTGGCGGCGTTACACCATCGTGTGGATATCAGTTCCGAAGATGCGCTGGTCCCGCTAGCCTCTCATCTTGATGTGCGCTTTGTTGCAGAAGATGGGCAGTTGAAAGTCATTCTGGAAGGTGAAGACGTTAGCCACGAAATTCGTACCGAAGCGGTGGGTAACACGGCTTCTCAGGCAGCGGCTTTTCCTCGCGTTCGTGAAGCATTATTACGGCGGCAGCGTGCTTTCCGTGAGGCTCCGGGGTTGATTGCCGATGGACGTGATATGGGAACTGTGGTCTTTCCTGACGCGCCGGTGAAGATTTTCCTGGATGCCAGTGCTGAAGAGCGTGCACAACGTCGCATGCTACAGTTGCAGGGGAAGGGCTTTAATGTTAACTTTGAACGTCTTTTGTCTGAGATAAAAGAACGGGATGAGCGCGATCGTAGCCGCCCCGTTGCGCCGTTAGTGCCTGCTGCCGATGCGTTGGTGCTGGATTCAACGGAAATGACCATCGATGAAGTGATAGCGCGTGCGTTGGCTTATGCCCGCGAAATTTTAGCGTAATCACAGAAAACTGAATTTTTACCTCGCTGTAAGGATGCACAGCGGGGCATGTTAAACAACCCCATCGAGCAGGATGCCAGATGGACGTTAAATTGAAACCCTTAAGATTATCAAACATGACTGAATCTTTTGCTCAACTCTTTGAAGAATCCCTGAAAGAAATCGAAACCCGTCCTGGTTCCATCGTACGTGGTGTTGTTGTTGCTATTGATAAAGATGTCGTACTGGTTGACGCCGGTCTGAAATCTGAATCTGCCATTCCGGTAGAGCAATTCAAGAACGCACAGGGCGAACTGGAAATTCAGGTTGGTGATGAAGTAGACGTTGCTCTGGACGCTATCGAAGATGGCTTCGGTGAAACCCTGCTTTCTCGCGAAAAAGCTAAACGTCATGAAGCATGGCTGACGCTGGAAAAAGCCTACGAAGAAGCTGCAACGGTTACTGGTATTATCAACGGTAAAGTTAAAGGCGGTTTCACTGTTGAGCTGAACGGCATTCGTGCGTTCCTGCCAGGTTCTCTGGTAGACGTTCGTCCGGTTCGCGACACGCTGCATCTGGAAGGCAAAGAGCTTGAGTTCAAAGTTATCAAGCTGGATCAGAAACGCAACAACGTTGTTGTTTCCCGCCGTGCAGTTATCGAATCTGAAAACAGCGCTGAACGCGATCAACTGCTGGAAAACCTGCAGGAAGGCATGGAAGTTAAAGGTATCGTTAAGAACCTTACTGACTACGGTGCATTCGTTGATCTGGGTGGCGTTGATGGCCTGCTGCATATCACTGATATGGCTTGGAAACGTGTTAAACACCCAAGCGAAATCGTCAATGTGGGCGACGAAATCACTGTTAAAGTGCTGAAATTCGACCGCGAGCGCACCCGTGTGTCTCTGGGTCTGAAACAGCTGGGCGAAGATCCATGGGTCGCTATCGCTAAGCGTTACCCAGAAAGCACGCGTCTGACTGGCCGCGTAACCAACCTGACTGATTACGGCTGTTTCGTTGAAATCGAAGAAGGCGTTGAAGGTCTGGTACACGTTTCCGAAATGGATTGGACCAACAAAAACATCCACCCATCCAAAGTTGTTAACGTTGGTGATGTAGTGGAAGTTATGGTTCTGGATATCGATGAAGAACGTCGTCGTATCTCCCTGGGCCTGAAACAGTGTAAATCTAACCCATGGCAGCTGTTCGCAGAAACTCACAACAAGGGCGACCGCGTTGAAGGTAAAATCAAGTCAATCACTGACTTCGGTATCTTCATCGGTCTGGACGGCGGCATCGATGGTCTGGTGCACCTGTCCGACATCTCCTGGAACGTGGCTGGCGAAGAAGCCGTTCGCGAATACAAGAAAGGTGATGAAATCGCCGCTGTTGTTCTGCAGGTTGACGCAGAGCGCGAGCGTATCTCCCTGGGCGTGAAACAACTGGCTGAAGACCCGTTCAATAACTACCTGTCTGTTAACAAGAAAGGTGCTATTGTTACTGGTAAAGTTACAGCAGTTGACGCCAAAGGTGCTACAGTTGAATTAGCAGACGGCGTAGAAGGCTATCTGCGTGCTTCTGAAGCTTCTCGCGATCGCATTGAAGATGCAACGCTGGTACTGAACGTTGGCGACAGCGTCGAAGCGAAATACACCGGTGTTGATCGTAAAAACCGCGTGGTTAGCCTGTCTGTCCGTGCGAAAGACGAAGCTGACGAGAAAGATGCAATCGCAACTGTTAACAACAAGCCTGAAGAAAACAATTTCTCCAGCGCGATGGCAGAAGCGTTCAAAGCAGCTAAAGGCGAGTAATCACAACGGTAGAATGAGCAACGTAAGTTGCTCATTCTTGTAACGGTAGTCAGTTATCCTGGCTATTGATAGCCACGTATTTGGAGGCGCTATGACCAAGTCTGAACTTATTGAAAGGCTTGCTGGACAGCAATCTCATATCCCGGCCAAAGTGGTTGAGGATGCAGTGAAAGAAATGCTTGAACAAATGGCCTCTACGTTAGCCGAAGGCGATCGTATTGAAATCCGTGGGTTTGGCAGTTTTTCACTTCACTACCGTGCACCGCGTGTAGGTCGTAATCCGAAAACGGGTGATAAAGTTGAGCTGGAAGGTAAGTACGTCCCTCACTTTAAGCCAGGTAAGGAACTCCGCGATCGCGCTAATATTTATGGCTAATTTTTAGTCCTAAATACCAGCCTTATAAAAGCACCCACGTTGGGTGCTTTTTTACATTAATAGCCACCGTACTCTCAGCACTCCTGTCGATATGGCACGTCTATCTAACATCATATATGTTATCCCGCGCTATCAATGGCTGATAACGCGGGGAACAAGCCTACTTATTGTGACGCGCTTTCAGACGATTGATGATGGTCGCCAGATCTAAATCCTGATCCTGTAGCAGCACCAGCAGGTGGTACATTAAATCTGCGGCCTCGTTGGTCAGCTCTTCGCGATCGTGTACCGTTGCCGCTAACGCAGCTTCCAATCCTTCTTCGCCGACTTTCTGCGCAATACGCTTGGTGCCGCTGGCATACAGACGTGCAGTATAAGAACTGTCTGGGTCGGCATGCTTACGCTCTGCCAGCAGTTGCTCCAACTGATAGAGGAACGTCCAGTCGCTGGCAGCAGGCGAGAAACAGCTGCTGGTACCCAGATGACAGGTTGGGCCGATAGGATTAACCAGAATCAGCAGTGTGTCGTTATCGCAGTCTGGCGTGATTGAAACGACATTCAGGAAATGGCCGGAAGATTCGCCTTTCGTCCACAACCGCTGTTTGGTACGCGAGAAAAACGTCACCTTGCCGCTCTCTTCGGTAGCCTGCAACGCATCCTGATTCATGTAGCCCAGCATCAACACTTCACCGGATACCGCATGTTGCACGACAACTGGCAGCATGCCGTCCGTTTTTTCCCAATCGAGTTGGTTTCGTTGCTCGTCGTTTAGAAAGAACTCTTCACTTAACACACTCGAATCTCCACACCTTGTTGCTTAAGATATTGTTTCAGCTCGCCAATATTAATAATTTGCTTGTGAAACACCGATGCAGCCAGCGCGCCATCAACGTGGGCGGTTTGGAACGCATCTAGAAAATGTTCCATGGTGCCAGCGCCGCCAGAAGCAATCAGCGGAACATTGCAGACATCACGCACCAGATTTAACTGATGTAAATCATAGCCGTTGCGCACGCCGTCCTGATTCATCATGTTCAGGACAATCTCACCCGCGCCGCGCTTTTGCACTTCTTCCACCCAATCCAGCGTCTCCCAGGTGGTGACCTTGGTACGCGTTTCGTCGCCGGTGTATTGGTTCACATGGTAGCGGCCGGTGGCGGCATCATGCCAGGTATCAATTCCGATGACGATGCACTGCACACCATAGCGATCGGCCAATCGGGTAATCAACTCTGGATCGGCTAACGCGGGTGAGTTGATGGAGATTTTATCCGCGCCGAAAGAGAGGATTTGACCAGCCTCTTCCACGCTTTTAATGCCGCCCGCCACGCAGAAAGGAATATCGATAACTTCCGCAACGCGTGACACCCAGCTTTTGTCGACGACGCGGCCATCGGAAGACGCGGTGATATCATAAAAAACCAGTTCGTCAGCGCCTTCCTGTGCGTAGCGCTGCGCCAACGGTACGATGTCACCGATGATTTCGTGATTACGGAATTGCACACCTTTGACGACCTGACCGTTACGCACGTCCAGACAGGGGATTATCCGTTTTGCCAGCATGAAATAGCCTCCGCGACGTTAAATTTACCTTCCAGCAGCGCACGACCAACGATAACGCCTTGCACGCCGCTGCCGCGTAAATTGGCGATATCAGTCAGATTACCGATGCCGCCGGATGCCTGAAAGGCAATCTGCGGGTAGCGCTGGCTAATTTCACGATAGAGCTCGACGTTAGAGCCGCTTAGCGTACCGTCACGGGAAATATCAGTGCACAGTACATGCTTCAGACCGAACGGCAGATATTGTTCGACGACCTGCTCAAGCGTGGCGTCTGAGTTTTCCTGCCAGCCGCTGATGGCGACGAACTTCGTACCGTTGGCGTCGATACGTACGTCCAGCGCGAGTACCAGCGCTTCTGCGCCGTAACGGGTGAACCATTGCTGAACGAGTTCCGGCTGCTTAACGGCGGTAGAGCCGATGACAACACGGCTGGCACCGGCTTTTAGCAACGCTTCTACGTCCTGCTCAGTACGAATGCCGCCGCCGATCTGTACCGGTACGTTAACGCCAGCCAACAGCGTGGTTAATAGGGGGATCTGTCGGGCTGATGGATCTTTTGCTCCGGTCAAATCCACCAGATGCAGTACGCCTGCACCTTGTTGTTGGTAATCCTGCAAGCGGGGAAGCGGATCGCTTCCGTATTGGCGCTGCTGGCCATAATCACCCTGATGCAGACGGACAACCTGTCCATCAATCAGATCTAATGCGGGAATAATCATGACGCTCTACATCTCCAGAAAGTTTTTCAGCAACTGCGCGCCCGCAGCACCAGAACGCTCAGGGTGGAATTGCACACCAAAGAAATTATCTTTTTCCAGCGCCGCGGTGAAGGCTTCGCCGTAGTTGGCTTGTGCAATCGTGTTTTCGCAGACTGGCATTGCATAGCTGTGAACGAAATAGAAATAAGCGCCGTCATCGATATCGCGGAACAAACGATGTCCGGCCTTCGGAATCACCTGATTCCAGCCCATGTGCGGCAGCGGCAAGCCGTGATCAACCATCTTTTTCACTGGCGCATCGACAATCCCCAGCGTGGGGATGCCACCATTTTCGTCGCTGTGTGTCCCCAGCAACTGCATGCCGAGGCAAATGCCGAGAACCGGTTGAGTACAGGCTTTGATCAGCGCGATCAGATCGCGTTCTTCCAGTTGATTCATCGCTGCCTGCGCGGTGCCTACGCCCGGCAGAAATAGCTTGTCTGCTTGCAGGACAATCTCGGCCTCGCGGCTGACAACAGGCGTATACCCCAACCGCTGCACGGCGTAGGTCACCGAAGAGAGGTTAGCGCAGTCGGTATCAAGAATGACGACTTTCATCAGAGCACTCCTTTCGAACTCGGCAGCGTGTCACCCTCGACGCGAATTGCCTGACGCAGAGTGCGTCCGAAGACTTTAAACAGGCTTTCCACACGGTGATGATCGTTACGCCCTTTGGTTTTCAGGTGCAGTGTGCAGGCCATGGAATAAGACAGTGAGCGGAAGAAGTGTTCAACCATTTCCGTACTCAGATCGCCAACGCGCTGATAGTTGAATTCGGCTTTATATTCCAGATGCGGACGCCCTGAAATATCCAGCGCACAGCGTGCCAGGCACTCATCCATCGGCAGGACGAAACCAAAACGGCCAATACCGCGTTTGTCGCCCAGCGCTTTATTCAGGGCTTCGCCCAGTGCCAGACCGCTATCTTCCACCGTGTGATGATCGTCAATGTACAGGTCGCCTTTCACTTCAATGTTCATGCGGAAGCCGCCGTGAGTGGCGATCTGATCCAGCATGTGATCGAAGAAGCCGACGCCAGTATTGATTTTGCTGCCGCCTTCCTGATCCAGCCAGACGTTTACATCAATTGCGGTTTCACGCGTGACGCGGTTGACGTGTGCATGGCGGTTACGTTTGGTCAACTGGTTGGCGATCGCTTGCCAGTTCAGCCCACCTCGCTGGTAGAGCAGGCCAGTAATGCCCATATTCTGCGCCAGTTGGATATCGGTCTGACGGTCACCGATGACGTAGCTATTTGCTGTATCCATCAGGCCGTTGTTCAAATAGGCAGTCACCAGTTCGGTTTTGGGTTTGCGGCAGGTGCAGTTATCCGCCGGCAAATGTGGGCAAATCAACACTTGCTCAAACTGGACGCCCTGCGATGTCAGAATCTGCATCATCAGGTTGTGCGGGGGATCGAAGGTTTCCTGCGGAAAACTATCGGTTCCCAGCCCATCCTGATTCGTGATCATCACCAGCGTATAACCAGCCTTTTGCAGCGCCAGCAGCGAGGGAATGACATCTGGTTCCAGTGCCAGTTTATCCAGACGGTCAACCTGAAAATCCTCAGGCGGTTCAGCAATCAATGTTCCGTCACGGTCGATAAAGAGGTATTTCTGGCCCACGTGAGCTCCTTAAAATTAAGCGTTGATGCCCGGCAATGATTGTAACGCAGCAACAACGCGTTCACATTCGTAGCGGTTGCCGATAGTAATGCGCAAACAGCCTGCGAGGCTGGGTTGCTTATTTTGATCACGCAGAATAATGCCCTGATCCCACAGTGTTTTAAATACAGAAGGGGAGGCGGTAAAGCGTACCAGCAAGTAATTACTCTCGCTGTGAAAGACTTCCTCAATGCAGGGAATATTTTTCAGAATCTCGCTCAGCCAGCGGCGGTTGGTCGTCACCTCTGCAACATTCGCCTTCATCTTGGCGATCCCTTCGTGGCTCAGTGCCTGCGCGGCGATATCTGCCACGGGAGTGGACAGCGGATAAGGGGCGATCACCTTCAGCAAAAGCGCAATCACCTCTGGGTTCGCCAGCGTGAAGCCACAGCGCAATCCGGCAAGTGAAAAGGCTTTGGACAAGGTACGCAGAATCACCAAATGAGGGAACTCGGCCAGCCAGCCCGCAGTGGTCGCCTGCGGACAGAATTCAATGTAGGCTTCATCGATAACGACCAGCGCTTTTCCCTGTGCCAGCGTCAGCAACTGGCGTAAATCATCCCGAGCAATCAGGTTACCGGTCGGGTTGTTTGGGCTACAAACGTAAACAACTTTGGTGCCGTCGAGCTGTGCTTCAATCGCATCAAGATCCAACTGCCAGTCTGATTTGCTTGCCGCCGTGCGGCGTTCGACGCCAAACGTTTCGGCGCTGACGGCGTACATACCGTAGGTCGGAGGACAGAAAAGAATGGCATCTTTCCCCGGTTCGCAGAATGCACGAATCAGCAATTCGATACCTTCGTCGGCACCACGGCTAACCAAAACCTGTTCTGGCGTTACGCCTGCATACTCGGCGTAACGGTTGATAACCAGAGCCGGCTGACATTCCGGGTAGCGGTTCAACGTCTGCAAGGTTAACTGAAATTCTGGCGCTTGAGGATATTCATTGGCATTTAGCCAGACATCGCCGTTGCCACCCAGACGGCGTGCAGACTGATACGGTGTCAATGCACGGACGTTGGCGCGTGCCAGTTCTTCAATGCTGCTCATGCTTGCTCCTTCAGTGCTGCAACACGTAGGGTAACGGCGTTTTTGTGGGCGGTCAGCTGTTCAGCCTGTGCCAAAATCTCTATTGTTGGTGCCAGTTGCAGTAACCCCTGCGGCGTGAGCTGCTGTACGGTCATGCGCTTCTGGAAATCGGCCAGACCCAGGCTTGAATAGGTTGAGGTATAGCCATAGGTCGGCAAAACATGGTTAGTACCGGAGGCGTAATCGCCAGCGGATTCCGGTGACCAGTCGCCAAGGAACACGGAACCGGCGCTGGTGATGCTATCAACCAGCGACTCGGCATCGCGTGTCTGGATGATCAGGTGTTCAGGGCCATATTGATTGCTGATTTCAATGCACTGCGCCAAATCACGCGCCACGATGACGCGGCTGCTGGCAAGCGCCTGACGTGCGATGTCGGCACGAGATAGCTGGGTTAGCTGTTCTTCAACAGCGTCCGCTACGGCTTTGGCCATGGCTGCATCGGGTGTGAGCAGGATGACCTGCGAGTCCGGCCCATGCTCTGCTTGTGACAGCAGATCGGAGGCGACAAACGCGGGCGTCGCACCGCTGTCGGCGATCACCAGAACTTCTGATGGTCCTGCGGGCATATCAATCGCTGCGCCATCAAGCTGCTGGCTGACCTGACGTTTGGCTTCGGTGACGTAGGCATTGCCTGGGCCAAAAATCTTATCGACTTTCGGCACGCTATCGGTGCCAAATGCCATCGCGGCAATCGCTTGTGCCCCACCAAGCTGAAAGACTTCTTTAATGCCGCACAACTGTGCGGCATACAGAATTTCATCGGCAATCGGCGGCGGTGAACACAGCACCACACGACCGCAGCCTGCGATGCGTGACGGTGTTCCCAGCATCAGCACGGTTGAAGGTAGCGGGGCAGACCCCCCAGGAATATACAGGCCAACCGTCGCGATAGGGCGAGTAAGCTGCTGGCAACGTACGCCGGGTTGCGTTTCGATATCGACAGTCGGCAGCTTTTGCGCGTTGTGGAATGTCTCGATATTACGCACCGCGATTGCCATGGCCTGTTTTACCTCATCACCCAAACGGGCGGCGGCGGCGGTAATCTCGGTCTCGGTGACGCGAAGCGTATTCACCTGAACCTTGTCGAACTGTGCGCTGTAGTCGCGTAAGGCGCTATCACCGCGGCTTTTCACGTTTGTCAGAATCTCGCTTACAACGGTGGTAATGCGATCTGAGGCAGAAATGGCTGGACGAGTCAGCAACTGACGCTGTTCTTCTACTGAACAGTGCTGCCAGTCGACAAGCGTGCTGAAACTGCCGATGCTATTGGTGTTGTCAGCCATCGCCATCACTCCATCATTTTTTCAATCGGCAGGACCAGAATAGAACTGGCACCCAACGATTTCAGTTTTTCCATGGTTTCCCAGAATAGCGTTTCGCTGCTGACCATGTGCATAGCGACTCGACTTTGGTCGCCTGCCAGCGGCAGAATGGTCGGGCGCTCTGCACCTGGCAGCAGGGCTATGACTTCATCCAGACGTTCGCTCGGCGCGTGCAGCATGATGTATTTGGATTCACGTGCCTGAATCACGCCTTGCATACGGGTCAGCAGTTTATCGATTAGCTGTTGTTTCTCTGCGGGCATCTCGCCGTCGCGCTGAATCAGGCAGGCTTTGGAGCGGTAAATCACTTCCACTTCGCGCAGGCCGTTAGCTTCCAGCGTGGCACCGGTTGATACCAGATCGCAGATGGCATCGGCCAGACCCGCACGCGGTGCCACTTCGACGGAACCGTTGAGCAGACAGGATTTGAAATTGACGGATTGTCTGTCGAGATATTGTTTGAGCAAGTGAGGATAAGAGGTGGCAATACGTTTGTTTTGCAGGCATTCAGGGCCGGTATAAGCTTCGTCCAATGGCATGGCCAGCGACAGTCGGCAGCCGCCAAAGTCCAGTCGACGCAGCGTGAAGTAACGCGGATCTTCGCCTTGTGCTCGGCGATTTAACAGCTCTTCTTCCAGCACATTTTCACCGATGATACCCAGATCGACCACGCCATCCATCACCAGACCGGGGATATCGTCATCACGAACGCGCAGGATATCAATTGGCATATTTTCTGCGAACGCGATAAGACGCTGTTGCTGTAAGTTGATTTTAATACCGCAGCGCGCCAGCAGCTCGCGTGAATCGTCGCTCAGGCGGCCTGACTTCTGCATTGCGATCCGTAAACGTGTTTTATCCAGCATGGAAACCTCATTAACCTGTCAAATTTAAATTTCTAGCAATATAGCGAGCATAAAAAAACGTCGGGAACGTTTTTTAACGTTGCATAGCAACGGCCTGTAAGGTGCGCACAAGGATAGCGCGCATAAAAAAACCCTCGGAAGGTGATCTTCCGAGGGCTCTCATTGAGTTCTGCGCCACTGGAAGATCTTAACGTCTTCCAGCACCAACTGCCCGAAAGACTAATCAGGATGATGGTGATGATGGTGGTTAAACAGAACGCGTGTCATAAAATGTCTCTTTGTTATATCAGTGTTTATTAAATCAGTAACGATTTATCTGTCGAATAACCTAAACCATGTGCGGGCTATTGTGCAACATTTTTTTAGCAGATATAGGAAGTTCGTTTTAGTCGGGCAATAGGCCAGCATAATCGCGCTGGATATCGGCTCTTAATAGGCAGAAAAGCCTGCTGAAATCGGACAGGCTCTATAGCGATGGAGGTAAAAGCCGTTTACTCTGTTGACGAAGGTGTTAATAACAGACTCCTTGCAGGGGAGAGCGGAAGATGAAAAAAGTATCGATTGTTGGATTAGGCTGGCTGGGTATGCCGCTGGCTCTGGCGCTGAATGGACACGGTTACCACGTGACGGGAACCAAAACCACTCAGGATGGCGTTGAGGCGGCGCGGATGAGCGGAATTGAGTGCTATCAACTGACTCTGACGCCTGAGCTGGAATGTGATGCTGATGAGCTTAGCGCATTACTACAGGTTGATGTATTAATCGTGACGTTACCCGCGAGCCGAACGGCGGAAGGGGGCGAAGGGTATATGCAAGCGGTACAGCAGTTGGTGAATATGGCGCGCGTGTTTCATGTTCCGCGCATTATCTTCACCAGTTCAACCTCGGTCTATGGCGATAGCGACGGTACAGTAAAAGAAACCTCACCGCTACAGCCGACGACGGTAGCAGGGAAGACGCTGGTATCCCTCGAACAGTGGTTGCAGCATTTACCCAATATCTCTGTCGATATCCTGCGTCTTGCTGGGCTAGTTGGTGGCGATCGCCATCCCGGTCGTTTCCTGGCGGGTAAAACCAATCTGCCGCGTGGCAATCATGGCGTGAATCTGGTGCATCAGGAAGATGTGCTGGCGGCGATCCTATTGCTGCTGAAACTACCCAACGGTGGGCATATCTATAATCTGTGCGCGACAGACCATCCAGCCAGACAGGATTTTTATCCTGAACAGGCGCGCAGATTACTCGTGTCTCCGCCGCAGTTTGCACCCGTGACCGAGAGTTCTCAGGGCCGAATTGTTGATGGACAGCGCATCTGCCATGAGCTTGGGTTTGACTATCAGTATCCTAATCCCTCGACAATGCCGTTGAACTGACTCAGTGGCTATTTTTTGTAGTATAGCCAGCGTGGATGACCAATCTTTCCGTAACGCATTTCGATATCGAGGAACTGATTTTCAACGCAGAACTCAAGATAGCGGCGCGCTGTGGTTTTACTGAGCCCGGTTTTTTCTACGATATCATCGACAGAATAGAGCGTATCGCCCCATCGCTGGCAAAAATCTGTTTGATCAGCCCTAGTGTGTTCTCCTCAATTCCTTTTGTGGATGATGAGGAAGCCGTGCCGGACGATTGTAGCTGGTAGAGAATATCGACATTCTGCTGATCGACAATTTTGTACGTGTGTTGGGTTTTCACGAATTGAATAAAACGCTCCAGCGAAGAGCGCAGCCGCGGATAGGAAAGCGGCTTGATGATGTACTCAAAGGCCCCGCAGCGAATCGCCTGAGCGCAGGTATTCATATCGCTGGCGGCGGTAATAAAGATAACGGAACAGTCCATTCCTTTAAGTAGTTGGCTTTCAATCAACGACACCCCTTCGCCGTCAGGCAAATAGTTATCCAGCAGAATGAGTCGCGGTTTGTGCTACTGAAGAAGTTTTTTGGCTTCAAAAAGTGTAGCGGCAATCCCTACGACACGCAGATTGAAATGTTTTTCAATAAATTCAGCATGAATATTGGCCAGCTTACTTTCACCTTCAACGATTAAGACATCGAAATGTTCAGTGTGCTGCATGGTGTGAATTCCTGTTATTATCTGAAATATAAAATAAAATATTGCGCCCGTTATCCCCATCATATATCAAGCTGTCGATGCGTTGCTCAACATGCGGCAACCCAAAGTATTGGGGTGATAGTGGTATAAATAGGGAAAATATGCTGCCATTCGGCTGATTGGCCGAAACTTCAACGATTCCCTGCGCAGTTCGCCAGCAAGAATGGCTTGTTCGGCACGGTGCGACGCTGGTGTCGCTGACGCTGGCCACTCCGGGGACGGTAAAAGATAGTGAAAGCTATCGGCAGGTGATGGCGGAAGCCGTCAAGGCATTCACCTTGTTGTGTCAAACGCGCGGCTGGACGGTGCTGGAGCAGCAAACATTTTGGCTGGCAACAGGAGCGGAAGGGCTGTGGGCAATCACCAAGGATGCGCTGTCGGTGAAAGTGGCGACTATTGTGTTGGAAGATAACCACGAACTGGGGCGGCTATGGGATTTCGACATCTTCAGCCCAGAAGAAGGATCGATTGGTCGAACCATGCTGGCGCACAGCGGACGCACCTGTTTATTGTGCGATCAGATGGCACACGCCTGTAGTCGTTCACGTCGTCATTCACTGCCCGAGCTGCTCGAGCACATTGAGGACAAGGTCAATGCCTACTTTACGCCAGCCTGACGGTGTACGGTCGCTCGCGGCCTCTCGTTCCGCCGTCAGTGAGTATCGTGAACATGACCCGTTACCCGATATCGACCAGCGAGTGGCGCACGCGCTGACGATGGAAGTCATGTTGACGCCGAAGCCTGGATTGGTGGATCGCGCTAATAACGGCTCTCATCGCGATATGGATGTTGCACTATTTCAGACCAGTATTCAGGCCATTTCTTCCTGGTTTCGACATTTTACGGATGCCGGTTATCAGCATGCTAGCGCGCCGCTCGCGCAGCTGTTGTCAGCGACGAAAGGCGTGAATACTCACAAAGGTGGAATTTTCGCGTTTGGGCTGCTGTGTACCGCGGCTGGTTGGTTGGCAGGGCGGGGAGAACGAGTGACGCAGCGTAGCCTGTGCGACAGCGTTGCTGCCATGTGTCACGATTTGGTGCGTAATGAGCTGGCGACGTGCTCTGGAGCCGCAACGGCGGGTGAGCATCTCTATCAGCGCCATGGCCTAACGGGCGCGCGAGGAGAGGCCGCTAGCGGTTTCAATACCGTATGCCAGCATGCCTTGCCCGCTTTACAGCGGGCTATTGCTGCTGGCATGGACGACGAAACGGTGTTATTGCAGACGCTGCTGGTATTGATGGCCTACAATCCTGACACCAACGTCGTTTCACGCGGCGGAATGGACGGATTAGCGTTTGTGCAAGATTACGCACGAAGATTGTTGACGGGGCCGCTGGATCGCCAGGCGCTGAGAGAGATGGACGACGCGCTGATTGCCAGAAACCTTAGCCCGGGCGGCAGCGCCGATTTACTGGCCTTAACCTGGCTGCTGTATCACTATCCTGTTGAATAGCTGGCTGGTCATCGCGATGACTCGCGTAGATAATTTTCATTATTCGATTGTGCTTTAACACTTTCCCGGTTATTCCGCTAAAGTTATTGAGAAAATTGCCGATATCGTTTTCACCAACTTATACTCTAAATAATTTGAGTTACGTGTGTGCTGGTTAGTCAAATTCGCTCACGACGAATTTATTCTTCGCTTACCACCTTGTTGTAATTCGAATTATTTAGGGTAGGTATCATTCTGTTTCAGGGACTCCGAATTATCGTTTCAATATGCAGCCAATGCAGTGGCATCGTGTTGGCACACATGGGACTTGAAAGATAACGGAGAGGCATGCATCAATATAAGCCATTGACACATAATCCATGTAAATAATGGTGGGGATGAAAGCGGTGAATGAAAATTTGAAAGAGCAGTTTGTTAAGCGCAATAAACTGGCTATCTGTGCAACGCTACGCGAATTAAAGAAGAATGATACGTCTCTGATGGTCCATCATTCTCACGGACAGTTCATTAGTAAAATTCTTGACGTCGTACCCGATAACAACCTGTTTGTCTTCGATTTAGGCGGCATTGAGCGTGAAAATAGCCGCGCGCTGTATGCGGGCGCGTTGTCTTTCATTGCCGAGCCTGCTGGCGCGAAAGTTGAATTCAATGCTGAAATTGCGAAAACGGTGAATTACGACGGGCTGCCTGCCTTTAGCGCGCAGATTCCTGAACTCCTTTATCTTATCCAGCGCAGAACCTATTTCCGCATTAATACGCCACTGTGGCCACCGTTGACCTGCCGTGGCGAGCTGCCGGATGACAGTGTTTTTACGTTCACCATTAAAGATCTCTCTCTGGGTGGGTTGAGCCTGTATACCGACCGCGATACCACCGGGCTGTTGACCGAAGGCGACATCATTAAAAGTGTGGAAATGGATCTTGCTGATCACGGCTTTTTCTGCGTTGATTTACAGTTCGTCGGCCAGGCAATGGTGAAGATCGTCGATAACAAAGGCGAATTGAAACTGACGCAGCGTTTGAGCTTCAAATTCCCTTCACTGAATGCGACACAGGAACGGGATCTACAGCAGGTTATTTTTGAGCTGGAAAGATTACAAAACGAAAAGAAAAAGCGGTTTCAGGAGTTGTAATTTTTAAATGCAACCCTTTGTTTGGACTTCACACATAACAGCAACGTTTTTCATTACGAGTATTAACGTATCGCCCGACTTATTTACCTACAAGTAATGCGAAAGCCCGCGTACAGGCGGCTTGAAGTATCACGGGGCTAAATAAATTGTTTCCAACGTTCTCAGAGCCTTGTCAGATGAGATCGTCTGGTGCAGAATACGCGCCTTGCAAATAACCGACGTCTAAAAGCGTCGGTTATTTTTTTACATTTATGCTCGTCATACTTCAGGTTGCAGAGGTATTGGTGTGGTTCTTACCTTCTCTCTGTGGCTCAGGTTTGCTGGGTATAGGGTCTTCAACGAAAGAGGCCGGACAACGATCCGGATAGATAATTTTGTGTGTGCCTGTGAGCACAGTGAGGAAAGGAAAGATGGGGCAATTAACACGTTTCGCACCGGTGCCCGCCGGTTTGTGCTGCAATGGTATTGGTTATGGCGCGACGCAGTCGCAAGTTATCTCTGGTGCTATTACAGCCACCTCTTCTCATCGTGATTCAGGCGAGTCCTGTATCCACTCTCTTATTTTCAGTACGTCTGAGTATGACGGTAGTGCGTTCGCAGAAAATAATGCCGCGTCTGCCGTGATGAACGGAGGTGTGCGTCATGTCGCTTGATACTCATCTGCCTCATGCCGGCGCAAAACGTACTCAGCTCAAAAGAACGCTCACGCTGTGGCCCGTTGTCATGATGGGGCTGGCGTATATGCAGCCGATGACCATTTTTGATACCTTTGGTATCGTGTCTGGCCTGACCGACGGCCATGTGGCTACTGCTTATGCGTTTGCGCTGGTCGCCATTCTGTTCACAGCGCTGAGCTATGGCAAATTGGTAAAGCGTTTCCCGTCTGCCGGTTCAGCTTATACCTACGCGCAAAAAGCGATCAGTCCACACGTTGGATTTATGGTCGGTTGGTCGTCACTGTTGGACTATCTGTTCATGCCGATGATCAACATCCTGCTGGCGAAAATCTATCTGGAAGCGATTTTCCCCGGCGTGCCGTCATGGATTTTTGTGGCGGCGCTGGTCGGGCTGATGACGCTGTTTAACCTGCGTGGCATCAATCTGGTTGCCAACCTGAACTCCATTATCGTGGTGGTGCAGGTTGCTATCATGGCGGTGTTCCTGGGGCTGGTGATTCACGGTGTTTATTTGGGTGAAGGTGCCGGTACGCTGACCAGTACGCGTCCGTTCTGGTCCGATAACGCCCACGTTGTGCCCATGATCACTGGGGCAACCATTCTCTGCTTCTCGTTTCTGGGTTTTGACGGCATCAGCTCGCTGTCGGAAGAAACACAGGATGCAGGTCGGGTGATTCCAAAAGCTATCTTCCTGACGGCACTGATCGGCGGCGTGATCTTTGTTGCCGTGGCGTATTTCCTGCAACTGTATTTCCCGGATATCTCGCGCTTTAAAGAGCCGGACGCGTCTCAGCCAGAAATTATGCTGTATGTCGCGGGTAAATTCTTCCAGTCCGTCATTCTGGTGTTCTCCTGTGTCACGGTGCTGGCATCGGGTATGGCTGCACATGCGGGCGTGTCTCGCCTGATGTATGTGATGGGGCGTGATGGCGTGTTCCCGGAGCGTTTCTTCGGCTACATCCACCCGAAATGGCGTACGCCGTCTTTGAACGTCCTGCTAGTTGGCGTGATTGCACTGTCTGCGGTTTCGTTCGATCTGGTGACGGCCACTGCGCTGATTAACTTCGGTGCGCTGGTGGCATTTACCTTCGTGAACCTGTCGGTGATTTCACAGTTCTATATTCGTGAACGCCGTAACCGTACCGTGAAAGACACCATTAACTTCCTCGTGCTGCCTGTGATGGGCGCGTTGACAGTAGGTGCGCTGTGGGTCAATCTGGAAGCCAGTTCGATGACGCTGGGTCTGGTGTGGGCAACGATCGGATTGTTATATCTGGCATTTGTGACGCGCAGTTTCCGTCAGCCTGTACCGCAATGTAGTGAAGAGCCTGTGTAAGTCAATTGATGGCTTATGTATGAAAAAAAGCGGAGCCAACGAGCTCCGCTTTTTTTATGTCTTATCCCACCAGTTCCTGCGCATAGGCGTAAAGCGCTTTGAGCTGCGTCATCTTCTCTTTATCGTCTTCATGACGCTGATACAGGTCGCTGAGTTCTGACAGGTAGGACTGCAAGCGTTCCGGCGTAAATATCGCACGCCGATGTTGCAGCCAGCGCTGTTGCTCGCGGTCATCCAGCGTACCGGGGAAATTGCGAGCGCGGTAACGGAAGAACAGAGGTTCCAGACGATTATCGGCAAACGTGAGATCTAACGCAGGGAGATTCTGCGGTGCGGTCTCCTGAATAATTTTCATCGCCATGCGGTCGGCATCGCCAAAGAAACCATCATAAAGCCGTAAATCGACATCATCAGACGCGGCGAAAGCGGGAGCGTCGGCAAACAACTCCACCACTTTTTCCCTGACGTCCGCGTTGTTGCGCAGCAGCGCCAGATTATCCAGACAACGTTGACGGTCAACGCCCAACCTTGCCGCATCTTCTGGCCGTAACGTGTTGGCGGGCGCCAATACCGGACACTTATTTATGTGCACCAACTTGAGCGGAACCGCGCTCTGGTTGGCTTCCAGCGCATCCCGACGGGTATATAACCGCTCACGCAATGCTTCGCTACCCAACTCCAGCAGCGGTGTCATATCACCAGCCAAATCGCACATGATGACCGCATTACGGTTATCCGGGTGCCAGGCGAGCGGCACAACCCAACTGGTGTTGCTCCGCGCCGCGCCAAACATGCCGGAGACGTGAACAAGCGGCTTCATTTGCGGGATATCAATTAACGCGGAAACCTTGTTTTTATTACGCAGTGGGAACAGATACTCAAACAGCTTGGGCTGCGCCTGCTTAAACAGCTTCGCCATCGCAATGGTGGCATAAACGTCGGACATTGCATCGTGCGCCTGCTCGTGCGAGATGCCGTTGGCCTTTGTCAGGTGTTCAAGGCGAAAACTGGGCAAGCCGTCATCATTTTCTGGCCAAACGATGCCTTCCGGTCGCAGGGCATAGCAGGCACGCAGCGCATCCAACAAATCCCAGCGAGAATTACCGTTTTGCCAGCTATAGGCGTAAGGATCGTAGAAGTTACGATAGAAAATATTACGGCTGACTTCATCATCAAAGCGGATGTTGTTGTAGCCCATGATGCAGGTGCCAGGCACGCTGAATGCGTCGTGGATCTGACGGGCGAACTCCGCTTCATTGACGCCTTTCGCCAATGCGATCTGCGGAGTGATTCCGGTGATCATCACCGCTTCTGGTTCCGGCAGGTAATCATCGGTCGGGCGACAATAAATAACTAACGGCTCACCGATAATATTGAAATCCATATCGGTACGGACACCCGCAAACTGCGCGGGGCGGTCGCGCGCTGGGTGCTTGCCGAATGTCTCGTAATCATGAATGAAAAAAGTGGGTTGTGTTTTATCGGCCATATATGCAGTTAGCTACGTGTACGCGCTGAGCCTGAAGTTAGGCAAAACAGACTGGAAAGCAGAAAGGATACCATCGAATCGACTTTTCTGCGGTGCTTTCCTGATTTACATCACTTCCCTGACTTACATCAATAGGAAGGGAGACATAATCACTAGGCATGCGTATGTCCATTCGGTTACAATTTTCGCTTTAATGCGAATGATAATTAAATTCTTTATTGCCTCGTAGATGACTCTGTGAGGCGTATTCGGCAACAAACAGCGAAATGGAGAACACACTTATGCGGTTAAATGCAGCGTTTGCAGTGAAGGCGACGTTATTGGCATCTATGTTTGTCCTGGCTGGCTGCGATCAGCAGGCATCGTCTTCAGAAGGAAGTCACACGGTAAGCATTGAGCATGCGCAGGGAACCACACAGGTTCCGCAGCCGCCGCAGAAAGTGATTGTATTTGATCCCGCTGTGCTGGATACCCTGGACGCGTTGAAAGCCGAAGGGATTGCTGGCGTACCAAAAAGCAGCACGCCGCTGCCTGCATTTTTATCAAAATATAACAGCGATAATTACCTGAATGCAGGGACGCTGTTTGAACCCGCCTATGAAGCGCTCAGCAGTGCTAAACCCGACCTGATTATTGCTGGTGGACGTACGCGTGATGCCTACGACAAGCTGAGCGCTATTGCACCAACGATCTCGATGGATGTAGATGAACACCAGTTTATGGCGAGCTTTACCCAGCGTATCGAGCAACTGGGTACGATCTTCGGCAAAGAAGATGAAGCGAAAAAACAGATAGATGACTTTAAGCGACAGATCGTCCAAACGCGCGCCAAAACAGAAAACGCCGGCAATGCGCTGGTATTGATGATCAGCGGTGGAAAAATGTCTGCCTACGGTCCTAAATCGCGCTTTGGTTTCATGTTTGATGAACTGGGCTTTAAACCCGCGACCGAATTCCCTGAATCCGGGCGTCATGGCAACGTGGTTACCTCCGAATTTTTGCTGAGCGTGAACCCGGAGTGGCTGTTTATTCTTGACCGTGATAGCGCGATTGGTCGCCCAGGTGGAGAATCTGCCCAACAGGTGCTGGATAACCCACTGATTCATAAAACCAACGCCTGGAAAAATAATCACGTGGTCTATCTGGATTCTGCATCGCTGTATATCGCTGGGGGGCTGCAAAGCTACAAAAACCTCGTGAGCACTGTCAGCGACGCGTTGGATAAGAAATAACGGCAGATTACGGCAGAATCAATGAAGTCTTTTTACTATTTACTGGGCCTTTTGTTTCTGGCCGGCATGATCGTTGTCAGCCTGTTTGTTGGGGCTGGGCACTTAAACATGCAGGCCGTCTGGAACGACCCAGACATGCGCGATATTTTCTTTATCAGCCGCGTTCCTCGCACTCTGGCTTTGCTGCTGGCTGGCAGCGCCATGAGTGTTGCCGGTCTTATCATGCAACTGCTGACGCAAAACCGTTTTGTCGAGCCGTCTCTGGCGGGAACCACACAGTCGGCCAGCCTTGGCCTGCTGGTGGTGATGATTGTCGTGCCTGGTGCGACAATCATCACCAAAATGGTGGTGGCGAGCCTGTTTGCGTTGGCGGGCACCTTCCTGTTCATGATGCTGCTACAGCGGATTGTGCTGAAATCTGCACTAGTAGTGCCGCTGGTCGGCATTATGCTGGGCGCGGTTATCAGTTCAATCACCACGTTTGGCGCGATGTATTTTGATCTGTTACAGGCGCTGGGCAGTTGGGAATCAGGTGATTTTTCCGGTGTCTTGCAGGGGCGCTACGAGCTGCTCTGGCTGGTTGGCGTGTTAACGCTGGTCGCCTGCTGGATTGCTGACCGTTTCACCGTTGCAGGCATGGGGCGCGAATTTTCCGTCAATGTCGGTCTTAACTATCGGCAGGTGATGTTGATGGGGCTAAGCATTATTGCTGTCGTCAGTGGTGTTGTAGTGGTGGTGGTCGGTAGCCTACCCTTTATCGGACTGATTGTGCCGAACCTGATCAGCATGATGCTGGGGGATAATGTGCGCAAAACGATTCCGTGGGTATGCCTGCTCGGCGGCGGTCTGGTGCTGTGCTGCGACATTATCAGCCGCGTGATTCGTTATCCTTTCGAGATTCCGGTGAGCGTGATTCTCGGCGTCATTGGCGCTGCCGTTTTCCTTCTCTTATTGCTAAGCCAGAAACGCCATGTCAGTCAATGAACGTAATACGGTGCTGACCGATGCTGTCAGCGAAAAACGGGCGGGATTATCGCCAGTCCAGCGATTGTTGTGGCTGACGGGTGTGGCTGTCGTGGTGATTGTGCTATTTATGACCATCAATCTAGGCAGCAACTTACGCTACATTTTGACGCACCGTGGGCTGATGCTGACGACGATGTTACTGGTGGCTTTTGCGGCCAGTGCATCGACCGTACTATTCCAAACGGTGACGAATAATCGGGTGCTGACGCCATCGATTATGGGGTTTGAAGCCCTGTTTATCCTGATTCAAACGTCACTGGTATTTACTTTCGGCATCGGCGGTATTCCGGGGCTGGGTATTGAGGGCAAATTTGTTCTTGAGACACTGCTGCTTATCCTTTTCTCCGCGCTGCTGTATCGCTGGCTGTTTACCGGCAGTCGCAATAATCTGCATCTGGTCTTGCTGGTCGGCATTATCTGCGGCACGTTGTTTCGCAGCATGGCGGGCTTGATGCAGCGCCTTTTGACCCCCGGCGAGTTCGCAATCTTGCAGGGGAGGATGTTTGCCACTTTCACCCGCACTGTCCCCGAACTGGTTGCACTGTCTGTCGTGATTACGCTGGTGGTTGCCGTGGTGATCTGGCGTATGCGCTTTCGCTTTGATGTGCTGGCGCTGGGGCGTAATAACGCGATTAATCTTGGCATCGACTACAAACGCAGCGTCACGGTCATTCTGCTGCTGGTTTCTGTGCTGGTTGCCATTTCAACGGCATTAGTCGGTCCGCTTACCTTCTTAGGCTTTATGGTCGCAAACCTGGCCTATTTGGTCATCGGTTCCAGCCAGCATCGCCTGTTGCTGCCCGCGGCTTTCCTGCTGGGTGTTATTTCACTGGTTGGTGGACAACTTGTGCTTGAGCATCTGCTGGATATGTCTGGAGCGCTGTCGGTCGTTATCGAATTTGTGGGTGGGTCGCTGTTTATTGTGTTGCTACTGAAAAAGGTTTCCGTGTGATTGAGATCGGCAATGTAACTAAAACGTATAATAACGTGACAGTATTGAACAATGTCACGGCGACGGTGCCTCGTGGTGGCGTTACGTCGATTATCGGCCCAAATGGTGCAGGGAAGTCGACATTGTTGTCCATTATCAGTCGCCTGCTGGAAGCCGATCGCGGGCAGGTAAAAGTTAATGGCATGGATGTGATGACAACGCCAAGCGATAAGCTGGCGACGTGTTTGTCTGTGCTACGGCAGGAGAATCAGTTTACCAGCCGCTTAACGGTGGCAGAACTGGTGGGTTTTGGGCGCTATCCTTATACCAAAGGGCGTCTGAACGCTGACGATCGTGAACGCATCAGCGCTGCGTTGGCTTTTCTCAACCTGACTGAGTTGAAAGATCGGTTTTTAGATGAGCTTTCCGGTGGTCAACGTCAGCGAGCCTATGTCGCGATGGTTTTGTGTCAGGACACAGAATATGTGTTGCTGGACGAGCCGTTGAATAATCTGGATATGAAACACGCCGTAGCGATGATGAAGCAAATTCGCCGTGCGGCCGATGAGTTAGGTAAAACCATCGTACTGGTTATTCACGATATCAACTTTGCTTCCGCCTATTCAGACTACATTATTGCGATGCGCAAAGGGCAAATTATCTATACGGGAAAACCGGAAGACATCATGGTGTCCGATGTGCTGGAAGATATTTTCGATACGGAAGTGGCTATTGAAGAGGTTCATAACCAGCGCATCGCAGTATATTACCGCTAAACACCTGTCATACTTCAAGCTAACGTACGTGCAACTCGAATTATTTAGGGTATTTTGGTGACAGAGTATCCGCTTGGCGTTGTATTAGCGCAAAGGGCGTAAGCACCGCTTGAAAGACGTTGGGTATAACCTGTATGGTAAATGCATAAAGAATTTATGTATGACTTAAGGTAAGGGCTAAAGATGGATAAGGACACTAAGCCGTGTTTCCAGGATGTACTGGAATTCGTGCGCATGTTTCGTCGTAAAAACAAGCTTCAGCGTGAAATTGTCGACAACGAAAAGAAAATTCGTGATAACCAGAAGCGCGTTCTGCTGCTGGATAACCTGAGCGAATATCTTAAACCTGGCATGTCCATTGAGGACGTGCAAAATATCATCGCCAGCATGCGCGGTGATTATGAAGACCGCGTCGATGACTACATCATCAAGAACGCCGATCTGTCGAAAGAACGCCGTGAGCTGTCTAAAAAGCTGAAAACGATGGGTGAAGTTAAGTAACCCAACACACTGTTTTCTACCATGAAAGGATCGCTTCGGCGGTCCTTTTTCTTTTGATTTTAATCGCCTCATATCCCGCTTTTTCTGCCCAACCCATTTTTCAACTGTGGCTGCATTGAACGCCTGAAAAACTGGAGTCCAGATCGCGCGCTGAATGTCACTTTATGCAATGTAGCCATTTTATTGCGAAGCGTTTTCCTACCTGAGTTTTCTGTTCTGTTGCATTAGTTTGGGTTACTGCAACATCCCATAGCGAACCACAGGGAGAGGGAAGGTGCATCATGGTAATAAACGATGTCGGTAAATAGTCTGGCGTGGGCGGGCGTGCTCGGCATCCTACCTCTGCTTTTTTTACCGCAGATCCCCGTGTCGACGCTATTGTGGTGGGGAGTTGTACTGTCTACCTGCGTGATATCCGTGGGATATCGTCATGCGGGAATACGTTTTGTGGCGCTTGTTACGGTGAGTTTTTGCTGGGCATTATTAAATGCGCAAACTCTGTTGTTGCAAATTGAGCGCATCACGCAGGATTCGGTTCACGCAGTCGTGACGATCAGCAGTATACGATTCAGTGAACACAGTGAAGCGTCGCTCACCGTTCGGTTGGAAGAAGTCAATCAGCAGCGGATATTCCCTCCGCTATATGCCCAACTGATCTTATCACCTGCTATGGAAAACTGGTGCGGTGGCCAACGTTGGGCAATCACTGCCAATTTTCGCCCCATCCATAGTCGACTAAATGAAGGTGGGTTTGATAGTCAACGTTGGGCAGTAGCCAAGCGACAACCGCTATCGGGTCGTGTACTAACGGCAAACGTACTTGATGGCCGCTGTGATTTTCGCCAGCGCACGATTACGCAGGCAGAACAGCAGGTTCAAGGGTTGCCTTGGCGTTCTATTTTACTGGCGCTGACGTTTGGTGAGATGAAAACGGTTAGTACAGAACTTAAAGCGTTACTCCAGAATACCGGAACGATGCACCTGATGGCGATCTCTGGTCTCCATATCGTGCTCGCGGGTCTGGTTGGTTGGGGAATGGCTCGGGGCTTACAGTATGGCTTTCCTGTAACGTGGATTAGCTATCGTTTCCCATTATTGATGAGCGCTGTGGCTGCATGGGGATATGTCTGGCTGGCAGGGGGGAATCCTCCTGCTGTGCGATCTGCGCTGGCACTTAGCGTATGGGTTTGTCTAAAAGTACGGAGCGTTAACTGCTCAGCATGGCAGGTTTGGCTATGGTGCGTCGCGTTGATTCTGGTCAGCGATCCGCTGAGCGTGCTGTCAGACAGCTTTTGGCTATCTTGTCTGGCGGTGGCATCACTGATTTTCTGGTTTCAATGGGCGCCGCTTCCTCATCGGCTACAGATACAGAAACGCTGGTTCTGGCTGCGTTGGATCCACCTGCAAACGGGAATTACGCTGCTATTGGTGCCTCTGCAACTGCATATTTTCCATGGTTTTAGCGCCACCTCTCTGCCCGCAAATCTTTGGGCTGTACCTTTGGTATCCTTCGTTACCACGCCACTCATTTTGCTCGCATTGAGCACTATCGCGTTCGCACCGCTGAGTGAGATTTTATGGTGGTTAGCAGATATTTCGCTACGTGGGGTATTCGCACCGTTGACTTACCTACAGACGGGATGGATTTATCTTGATGCTTCTCTGCTGCTAGCGAGCATCGCGGGATGGGGCGCTGTTGTGGTATGGCGTTTTAGCTGGTGGCGAACTTATCCCGCGAGTGTTGGCATTCTGATTCTGGTTTTATTGGTTTTTCGCATAAAGCGTGATGAGCCAGATTGGCGGGTGGATATGCTGGATGTTGGCCACGGTCTGGCAATTGTAATCGAACAGCGTGGTAAGGCAGTGCTATACGATACAGGAAACCGTTGGGAAGGTGGCGACATGGCGACGCGAGAAATCCTACCTTATCTACGATGGCGAGGTGTGGACGTAGAAAACATTATCCTGAGCCACAGCCATATGGATCATATCGGGGGGCTGGAGACACTACAGACGGTTTACCCTAAAGCAGCGATATATAGCGCAATAAAATCTATAAATCATCGGCCTTGCCTGCGTGGAGAGCATTGGCGCTGGCAGGGTCTTACCTTTACTGTCCTATGGCCGTTAGCGCTCGTCGAACGCGCGGAAAATAACGACTCCTGCGTTATCCGCGTTGATGATGGAAAATATCGTGTCTTATTGACTGGCGATCTGGAGGCTGATGCAGAAAAAGCGTTGATAAAGTTAGAGCGCAGTGCGCTGCATGCGAATTTGTTACAAATCCCTCACCATGGCAGTAAGACTTCATCGTCACCTCCCTTTATTCGTGCGGTTAATGCTGAGTTGGCAATGGCCTCTACGGCACGCTATAACCCGTGGCGGCTGCCTGCAATAAAGATTGTTGAGCGATATCGGCAATATGGTTACTCATGGCAGGATACTGCGTCATTCGGACAGCTAAGTGCTCGCTTTTTCAGCGATTCATGGCATGTTCTACGGTTCAGGGATCACATATCGCCTCGTTGGTATCATCAGTGGTTTGGCGTAAAGCGGTATAATGAGTAAAATGGTCGGCTATTTCTTCCCAATTCAGGTTCACTACATGCTGAATGATAAAGATCTCTCCACCTGGCAGACCTTTCGCCGCCTATGGCCGATGATCTCTCCTTTTAAGGCAGGACTAATTGCTGCTGCAATCGCACTTATTATTAACGCAGCTGGCGATACATTGATGCTCTCGCTGTTAAAACCCTTGCTGGATGAAGGATTCGGCAAAGCGGAACGCTCTGTATTGCTCTGGATGCCATTGGTTGTCATTGGGTTGATGCTAGTAAGAGGGCTCTCTGGATTTGTCTCCAGCTACTGTGTTGCCTGGGTTTCTGGCAAAGTAGTGATGAATATGCGTCGTCGCCTCTTCTCCCACATCATGGGGATGCCGGTCGCATTCTTCGATCAACAGTCAACAGGAACGCTGTTATCCCGTATCACCTATGATTCTGAGCAGGTTGCAGCTTCGTCATCTGGCGCGTTGATTACCGTTGTCAGAGAAGGTGCCTCAATTATCGGCCTGTTTATTCTGATGTTCTACTACAGTTGGCAATTGTCCATCATTCTGATTGTGATTGCGCCAATTGTATCGATCGCCATGCGCGTGGTGTCCAAACGGTTCCGCAGTATCAGTAAAAACATGCAAGATACGATGGGACATGTGACTACCAGCACGGAGCAAATGCTTAAAGGCCATAAAGAAGTACTGATGTTTGGTGGCCAGAGCGTTGAAACTAAACGTTTTGATCAGGTTAGTAACCGGATGCGCCATCAGGGCATGAAAATGGTGTCTGCCTCATCCATTTCCGATCCTATCATTCAGTTGATTGCATCACTGGCGCTAGCATTTGTTCTTTATGCTGCGAGCTTCCCCAGCGTGATGGAGACGTTGACTGCCGGGACGATCACGGTGGTGTTCTCTTCCATGATCGCGCTGATGCGTCCGTTAAAATCACTGACTAACGTTAATGCACAGTTCCAGCGCGGTATGGCCGCGTGCCAGACGCTGTTCGCCATTCTTGACATGGAACAGGAGCGTGACACCGGTAAACTGGAAATCGAACGGGCGAAAGGTGAACTTGAATTCCGTCAGGTGAACTTCGCTTATCCGGCGAGAGAAAATCTGGCACTGAAGAATATCAATCTGCATATTCCCGTGGGTAAGACGGTAGCCTTGGTTGGCCGCTCTGGGTCAGGTAAATCAACGATTGCCAGTTTGATCACGCGTTTCTACGATATTCAGTCGGGTGAAATTTTGCTTGATGGTCATGATTTACGCGAGTATCGCCTGTCTTCCTTACGCAATCAGGTGGCATTGGTTTCTCAAAATGTCCATCTGTTCAACGATACGATAGCGAACAATATTGCTTATGCACGTAATGAGCACTACAGCCGTGAGGAAATTGAGCGTGCGGCGACAATGGCGTATGCGATGGACTTCATCAATAAGATGGATCACGGCTTGGATACGGTCATTGGTGAAAACGGCGTGATGCTTTCAGGCGGACAGCGGCAGCGTATTGCGATTGCCCGAGCGTTACTGCGTGATAGCCCGATTCTGATATTGGATGAGGCTACGTCGGCGCTGGATACGGAATCTGAACGCGCGATTCAGGCGGCCTTAGACGAACTGCAAAAAGATCGTACTGCACTGGTGATTGCCCACCGTCTTTCCACGATAGAAAAAGCGGATGAGATTCTGGTGGTTGAAGATGGCAGAATCATTGAACGAGGCGATCATATTGCGTTACTTGCAGCTAATGGTGCCTATGCTCAGCTACATAAAATGCAGTTTGGCGAATGATTGAGCGTATCTGGTCCGGGCAATCACGGCTCTATTGGCTGTTACTACCGCTTTCGTGGTTGTACGGACTCATCACTTTTCTGATCCGCCAGTTTTATCGACTCGGGTGGCGGAAAAGCTGGCGCTCTCCTGTTCCCATCGTAGTCGTAGGCAATTTGACGGCAGGCGGCAATGGGAAAACACCCGTCGTCATTTGGCTTGTCGAACAGTTGCTGCGTAGGGGGTATCGTGTCGGCGTGGTATCACGTGGTTACGGTGGGAAAGCTGAATGTTATCCTCTGCTGCTTGATGAATCGGTCACGACGGCGCAGGCTGGCGATGAGCCGGTGCTGATTTTTCAACGTACCAGAGCGCCTGTTGCGGTAGCCCCTCGTCGCGCAGAAGCTGTGAGCGCATTATTGGCACGGTACACGCTAGATGTGGTGATCACCGACGATGGATTACAGCATTATGCGTTGGCAAGAGATATCGAACTGGTTGTGATTGACGGAATGCGGCGTTTTGGCAATGGATGGTGGCTGCCCGCGGGGCCGATGCGGGAAAGAGAAAGTCGCCTGGCGTCGGTGGATGCCGTCATTGTTAATGGTGGCACGGCGCGAGCCAACGAGATAGGTATGGCATTAACAGCGGGTATGGCGGTTAACTTACTTTCCGGTGAGTCACGACCGTTGAGTCAGTTGCATGATGTCGTTGCGATGGCTGGCATCGGACATCCCCCGCGTTTTTTTGCTACGCTGCGCGACGCTGGCGTTAGCATTGCGCGCGAGGTCGCCTTTGCCGATCACCAACCGTATCAGCCAGAACAGCTCAACTCACTGACTCAGAATGCGATACAGCCGCTGCTGATGACGGAAAAAGATGCCGTAAAATGTAAGGCATTTGCTCAGGATAACTGGTGGTATCTGCCCGTCGATGCCGTGTTAGCTGAGCCGTTCGGCACGCAATTGCTCGATAAACTGGAAAATGTGCTTCATCGGAATACGGGGAGCAGAGCATAAATTGCTCTGCTACCACGGTTTCAGATATCCCTCGTGGATATCACCTTATTAGATCGCTGCTGTAGCGAGAAAGAACATGCCGGTCATCGATCGGCCCATAACGTTGGCAAATCTTTCGCAGAATGAAAACGGTGATGATGGGATAGAAGAGCAAAGCGTTTGCGCCATGGATGGCGCAATCCGAGCGTACAGGGATGTATTTACAGCGTCTTTACGATCTACCCATCATCATCGTCTAGCGGACTTTGTCAGCACCCTCAGCCGGTCATCGATCGGCCAAAGATGGAGGAAGCATGGATCACCGTTTACTTGAGATTGTTGCCTGTCCTGTTTGTAATGGTCGGCTGTATTTTAATAAAGAGAAACTGGAGCTGATATGCAAGGTCGATGGGTTGGCCTATCCAGTTCGTGATGGTATTCCCGTGCTGCTGGAAAACGAGGCGCGTAAACTTGGGGCTGACGAGATAACACAATGACCTTTACTGTGATCATCCCCGCGCGCTTTTCGTCAAGCCGACTGCCGGGTAAACCGCTGGCGGATATCAACGGCAAACCGATGGTCGTTCATGTGATGGAACGGGCACAGGAATCAGGTGCACAGCGCGTCATTGTTGCCACCGATCATCCTGATGTCGAGGTCGCCGTGCGGCAAGCCGGTGGTGAAGTGTGTCTGACTCGCGCCGACCATAATTCTGGCACCGAGCGGCTGGCTGAAGTCATCGAGCGCTATGGTTTTACCGATGATGACATCATTGTTAACGTTCAAGGTGATGAACCACTCATTCCTTCCGTTATCATTCGTCAGGTTGCGGAAAACCTCGCAGCCAGTAAAGCAGGCATGGCGACACTGGCCGTGCCGATTGAAACCAGCGAAGAAGCCTTCAACCCGAATGCCGTAAAAGTGGTGACCGACGCTGAGGGATACGCGCTGTATTTTTCCCGAGCGACGATTCCCTGGGACAGAGAGCGTTTTGCTCAGTCTAAGGAAACCATTGGCGATCATTTTCTGCGCCATATCGGCATTTATGCCTACCGTGCGGGTTTTGTTCGTCGTTATGTCACATGGGCCCCGAGCCAACTGGAGCAAATCGAATTGCTGGAACAACTGCGTGTGCTGTGGTACGGCGAGAAGATTCATGTTGCGGTCGCTAAAGCGGTTCCTAGCGTCGGCGTTGATACGCCAGATGATCTGGCCCGTGTGCGACAAGTCATGGCGGGTGAGTAAAACGTACCACAGCAACCTGCTATGAGTATTTCATGGGGTGTCTATTCTTGACGGAATGAAAGCCCCATGAAATTTTTCTTAGTATCACTATTTCATTTTAAATTGTTTAGCAATTATTGAGATAAACATTCTTAAATTTTCTCAAACTACGCTGTATCGCTTTATTTATGCAGATCATGCATTCCCGTCCTGAATAAAACCGCCGAGAGCGGAACTTTTATTTTTAAATTTAAATGCTACTATCAATTTGCCATGTTTTCGCATGGCATTTTTTTATTTCAACTAAGGATGGTAATGATATGAATGCTAAACGTTATATAACAAAAATTTTTCTCGGCGGTATGTTAATGAGTGCTGCTGCAAGCGGCAGTGCGGCGGTTTATTACATGGCACCTAACGGCGATGACGCGAGTAACGGCAGTAAAAACTCGCCCTGGAAAACGATCGATCGCGCACAGAAAACGTTAAATGCTGGTGACCGCCTGTGGATCCGTGGCGGGAAATACGTATTTACCAAGGGATTGAACGTCTGTACTACTCGCACTGATGTAGTGAATGCGGTCACGCTGAGTAAGAGCGGTACAGAAGGTAAGCGCATCGAGTATTGGGCGTCTAGCGGAGAAGTACCAGTTTTTGATTTCAGCCAGATGCAGGACGATTGCCGGGTCAAAGGGTTCAACGTGGTTGCCGATTGGGTTTCCGTGAAAGGATTGGAAATAACCGGTGTTCCGCAACGTAATAACCTTAATCATGAATCCTGGGGCGTGTGGAACAGGGGTAGCAATAATATATTCGAGCAATTGAATATCCACCATATTATGGGTACCGGCCTGTTCATCCAGCGCGGGGGAAATAACCTGGTATTGAATAGCGACTCTCACCATAATTACGATCCACTGACATCGAATGGTGCGGGGCAAAGCGGAGATGGCTTCGGTGCGCATATCCCTGCTAATCAGCCAGGTAATATTTTCCGTGGTTGCCGCGCATGGTCAAATTCGGATGACGGTTTCGATTTAATTAATGCTTATTCTCCGGTGCTGATTGAAAACTCCTGGGCCTGGTCGCACGGTTATCTACCAGGGACGACACAGTCGCTGGCGGCGGGTAATGGGAATGGTTTTAAAATTGGTGGCTACGGTGGCGTTTATGTGGCGAATGCGGTGAAACATACCGTGCGTAACTCAGTTGCCTTTTTAAATAAGGCAGCTGGTTTTTATGCTAACCACCATCCGGTAGCGAATGATTTCTTTAATAACACTGGCTATAAAAATAACCCGAACTTTAATATCCGCGGTATTGATGCAAGCGGAAAAGCGATTGGTCTGGGCACGCTGCGCAACAACGTTTCTCACGGCGGTAAAGACCTGTCGTTCTCCGACGGGGCCAATATGCGCTATAACTCGTGGGATCTGAAAATTACGGTATCAGATGCTGACTTCGAGAGTGTCTCCGTGACCGGATGGGACGCACCGCGTAAGGCAGACGGCAGCTTGCCAGTACTGAAGAGCTTGCATCTTGCTTCGGGTAGCGCGCTGATCAACAAAGGTGGGAATGTTAAACTGCCTTACAAAGGTTCGGCTCCAGACCTGGGGGCTTTTGAACGCCAATAATGATTGCGTGTTAGTATACTACCCGTCACTCACGATATCCCCTGCTGACGTACAGGGGATATCGTTGCAATCACCTCGGCAGGGAGTGTTCCCTGTCGTCATTGATCTCCGTTTATACTCTAAATAATTCAAGTTTCAGGCAGGCGGCAAGAGAAGGAGTCCCGATGAGCTTACATAGGTAAGTGATTCGGGTGAGTGAACGCAGCCAACGTACATGCAACTTGAAGTATGACGAGTATATTTGATCTGCGTTGAAGTATTTGTCGTCTGCTCGCCGCATCATAATGAGTGGAGCTATTTGGCTCAACTAAGGTATAGCCGTTTATGGAACAGTTGAAATCGGAACTTAGTACGGTTTTGGGGGAAAGTCTCAGCCGACTTGAGCGTATAAGCGAACAGCCCTATGCGGATCTGTATGCCTTGTATGATAAAGAAGGTAATGCGATTCCTTTATTGGCCAAAAGTTATGTTTGCCAGGGTGTGGCGCAACAGGAAGCCTACAAACTTTCGATGCTGGCGCGTGAAGGCGATGTCCGTCTGCCAACCGTTTATGGGCTGGTGGTGACACAACAGAAGCCTTATCGGGAACTGCTGCTGATTGAACGCCTGCGCGGTGTGTCGGTGGAGGCTCCACCAAGAAATGGCCAGCGCTGGACGCTGCTAATGGATCAAATTGTTGAGAACGTATTGGCCTGGCATCGAATTGATAGCCATGGCTGCGTGGGATCCGTGGACAGCACACAGGACAATGATTGGTTCAGTTGGTATCAACAGCGTCTGGAAGTGCTCTGGTCTACGTTGCTTAATGTTAATGCGCCACAGCTTACACAACAGGATCGTACCCTGCTTTATCGCTCGCGCCAGTGTTTAGAAAGGCTGTTTGAGGATTTTGAGGATGGCTGCGTGTTAGTACACGGCAATCTTTCTTTGCGCAGTATGTTGAAGGATGCGCGTAGCGACCAGCTATTAGCGATGATTAATCCGGGAATGATGCTGTGGGCACCCAGAGAGTATGAACTCTTTCGTCTTTGCGAATCTGGCATGCCGGAGCAACTGCTTTACCACTACCTCAAGCAAGCGCCGGTATCTGAATCCTTCGTCTACCGACGCTGGCTCTATGTCATTTGGGAAGCCGTATCCCGTTATATCCATACCGGACAGTTAGACCGTCAGCTATTTGATGTGGCTTCCCGCGAGCTGTCTCCCTGGCTGGAGTGAGTCGATGGCTGTTGTGCGTCGTGCGCTACTCCCGTGGTCTCTTTTAGTAACTGCCAGAGGCGGCCGAGCGTTTCATACCAGGCTCGCTCGCTGTGGGATAAATAGTAAGCGGAAGGGAACACTTTCTCCCATGGGTTGAGCGCAGACGTGATCGCCATCTGATTCGCCGGAGCAGGAATCGGTGTCAGCCCCTGAGCTTGAAAAAAGCGAATGGCGCGAGGCAGGTGGTTAGCCGAGGTCACGAGCAGGAAAGGGCGATCGCCAACAATTTTAGCGGTTTCTGCTGCTTCTTCTTCCGTATCTCTTGGTGTATCCAGAATGACGATGTCCTGCCGGGGAATACCTAAACTTTCTGCTACCAGCGCCGCTGTTTTTGCACTACTGACAGGGTTACCTTGTGCCGCACCGCCGGTAAAAATCAATGTTGAGCCGGGGTTAGCATGATAAAGGCGAATGCCTTCTGTGACGCGCGGGAGGCTGTTGCTGATGAGATTGGAGCTGGGTGCCCATTCCGCGTTAAAGGTATATCCCCCGCCTAACACGACGATATAGTCGATTTTGCTCGCCTGCGGCGTCTGTTGCCAGGTTGGATACTGTGATTCCAGTGGTAATAACAGCCGGTCGGCAACAGGTTGCAGACTGAGTAGAATAAGCATCAGCCAACTGGCTAATATTAGCGTTTTTCCCGAGCGCTGCCGCTGGGTGCACCAGAGCAACAACAGGCCAACACCCATCAAAAGTAATAGCAATGGCAGGGGTTGTAGAAGGCCACCGACGAACTTTTTGAGTGTGAAAAGCATAAAATCGCGTTCCTTTTGAGTGAAAAAACCGCATCCGGGAAGATATCATGCGGTAAGGCCATTTATTCTAAGCCAGCCTGTGCCAAAATGGCAGGCTGGAAAAAATTGCATCGCGCAGACATATGCTGCACGAGCTTCCCCCGTTTATATGATGCGGAACATTGACTGATGCAGGATCGCAATTTTAACGATATCGCCGAAAAATTTGCTCAAAATATCTATGGCACAACGAAGGGGAGACTTCGGCTGGCGGTATTGTGGCAGGATCTTAGCGATCTTTTGGCTCAGCTTCCTGCACGACCGTTGCGCATCCTTGATGCGGGAGGTGGTGAAGGGCAGATGTCTTGTCGTCTGGCGGCTTTAGGACATCAGGTCTTGTTGTGCGATGTTTCCGATGAGATGATTCAGCGCGCCAAAAACGCGGCAGCGGCGCAGGGTGTCACCCATAACATGCGTTTTGTGCAGTGTGCCGCACAGGATATCGCGCAATATATGGAAAGCCCCGCCGATCTGATATTGTTCCACGCGGTGCTGGAGTGGGTCGCGCAACCGCAGCAGGCGCTGAAAATATTGTATGATTGCCTATCGCCCGGTGGTGCGCTGTCTTTGATGTTTTATAACCATCACGGGCTATTGATGCGTAATATGGTGCTGGGCAACTTTGATTATGTTCAGGCTGGCATGCCAAAGAATAAACGGCGTTCTTTATCGCCAGATCACCCGTTAGATCCGCAAGACGTGTACGGCTGGCTCGATGAGATGGGGCTGATCATTAGCGGAAAAACGGGTGTGCGTGTGTTTCATGACTATTTGCAGAACAAGCAGCAGCAGATTGATAAATTTGCCGACATTCTTGAGCTTGAACAGCGGTATTGTCGGCAAGAGCCTTTTGTGAGTTTGGGCCGTTATATCCATGTCATGGCGCATAAACCCCATTTGAAGGATGCATTATGAGTGATTTTTCCCAGACTGTACCCGAACTGGTCGCCTGGGCACGAAAAAACGATTTCTCCATTTCCCTCCCCACCGAACGCCTGGCGTTTTTGATGGCGATTGCCACGCTTAATGGTGAACGTATGGATGGTGAAATGAGTGAAGGTGAGCTAATTGATGCCTTCCGTCACGTGAGTCAGGGATTTGATCAGACGAACGAAACCATTACCGTCCGCGCCAATAACGCCATTAACGATCTGGTACGTCAGCGGTTACTTAACCGCTTTACCAGTGAGCAGGCGGAAGGTAATGCGATTTATCGTTTGACGCCGCTGGGGATCGGCATTACCGATTATTACATTCGGCAGCGTGAGTTTTCGACGCTGCGGTTGTCCATGCAGCTCTCCATTGTTGCGCAAGAGCTCAGCCGTGCGGCCGATGCGGCACAAGAAGACGGCGATGAGTTTCACTGGCATCGCAACGTATTTGCACCGTTGAAATATTCCGTTGCTGAAATTTTTGACAGTATAGATTTGTCGCAGCGAGTGATGGATGAACAGCAGCAGGGCGTTAAAGACGATATCGCCGCGCTGTTAAATCAGGACTGGCGAGCGGCGATCAGCAACTGTGAACAACTGCTGACGGAAACCTCGTCTACGCTGCGTGAATTGCAAGATACGCTTGAAGCCGCAGGCGACAAGTTGCAGACGAGTTTGTTGAGCATTCAGGATGCGATTATGAATAATCCGCATAATCTGGAGTTTGTCGATAAGCTGGTATTCGACCTGCAAAACAAACTTGACCGCATTGTAAGTTGGGGGCAGCAGACGATAGATTTGTGGATTGGGTATGACCGCCACGTTCATAAGTTTATTCGTACTGCGATTGATATGGATAAAAATCGCGTCTTTGCCCAGCGGTTGCGTCAGTCAGTGCAGAGCTATTTCGATAATCCGTGGGCGTTGACGTTCGCCAACGCGGACCGTCTGCTGGATATGCGTGATGAAGAACTGACGTTGCGTAGTGAAGAAGTGACCGGTGAACTGCCGCCGGAACTGGAATACGAAGAGTTTAGTGAAATGCGCGAGCAGTTAATCGCGCTGGTCGAGCAAGCGCTGCATAAATATAAAGCGCAACAGATCCCGCTAGATTTGAGTGAAGTGATGCGTGAATACCTCGCGCAGCATCCTCGTTCGCGGCATTTTGATGTTGCCAGAATCGTGGTCGACCAGGCAGTACGTCTGGGCGTAGCCGAAACAGATTTCACTGGATTGCCAGCATTGTGGCAGGCAATCAATGATTACGGAGCCAAGGTGCAGGCCCATGTCATCGACAAATATTGAACAATTTATGCCAGTAAAAATGGCCACCGCGCTGTCGAATAACCTCTTTCCCGCGCTGGACAGCCAATTGCGCGCCGGGCGCCATATTGGTATTGAAGAGCTGGAAAACCACGTGTTTTTGATGGATTTTCAGGAGGTACTGGAAGAGTTTTACAGCCGCTACAACGTGGAATTGATCCGCGCGCCGGAAGGGTTTTTCTATCTGCGTCCGCGCTCCACCACGCTGATCCCTCGTTCGGTGCTGTCTGAGCTGGATATGATGGTAGGGAAAATTCTCTGCTATCTCTATCTGAGCCCGGAGCGTTTGGCACATGAAGGCATTTTTAGCCAGCAGGAGCTTTATGAAGAGCTGCTAAGTCTGGCAGATGAAAGTAAGCTGCTGAAGCTGGTTAACCAGCGTTCCACCGGTTCCGATCTGGATCGCCAAAAGTTGCAGGAAAAAGTCAGAACATCACTCAACCGCTTACGTCGGCTAGGTATGATCTACTTTATGGGTAACGACAGCAGCAAATTCAGGATTACCGAATCGGTGTTCCGCTTCGGCGCTGATGTACGCAGCGGCGATGATGCCCGCGAAGCACAGCTACGCATGATTCGCGATGGTGAAGCGATGCCTGTGGAAGGTACTTTGTCGCTGAAAGATGACAGCGACGAAAACGATCGCACCGATGATACCGCGCCAGAAACGGGCGAGGATGAATAAGAGCTTATCCCATCTCTACCGGGATAGGCTCTATGTGTTGAGGATGAACAGGAATGATTGAACGCGGTAAATTTCGCTCACTAACGCTAGTCAACTGGAACG
Source organism: Pectobacterium betavasculorum (assembly GCF_000749845.1). Taxonomy (GTDB): domain Bacteria; phylum Pseudomonadota; class Gammaproteobacteria; order Enterobacterales; family Enterobacteriaceae; genus Pectobacterium; species Pectobacterium betavasculorum. Next base: position 748,024 of record NZ_JQHM01000001.1, read on the forward strand.
GTTTTTTTGCCCGCACCTTCGATCTGGATGAACTGGTTACCACGCTATCCGGTGGTAACGGTGCCGGGAAATCCACCACGATGGCCGCCTTTATTACGGCGCTGATCCCTGACCTGACACTGCTGCATTTTAGAAACACCACCGAAGCAGGTGCCACCAGCGGTTCACGCGATAAAGGCCTGCATGGTAAATTGCGTGCTGGCGTCTGTTACTCCACGCTGGATGTTGTTAACTCGCGTCATCAGCGCGTGCTGGTTGGAGTTCGTCTCCAGCAGGTTGCGGGGCGTGACCGTAAAGTCGATATTAAGCCTTTTACCATTCAGGGGTTGCCGACGTCTATCCAGCCGACGCAAATTCTGACGCAGGTGGTCGGCGATCGTCAGGCGCGCGTACTCTCGTTGCAGGAACTGAAAGATCGTGTCGAGGAAATGGAAGGCGTTCAGTTCAAGCAGTTTAACTCCATCACCGATTATCACTCGCTGATGTTTGATTTGGGCGTGGTGCCTAGGCGCCTGCGTTCAGCCTCCGACCGTAGCAAGTTTTATCGCCTGATTGAGGCCTCGTTATACGGTGGTATTTCCAGCGCGATTACGCGCTCACTGCGTGATTACCTGCTGCCGGAAAACAGCGGCGTGCGTAAAGCGTTTCAGGATATGGAAGCGGCGCTGCGCGAAAACCGCATGACGTTAGAAGCGATTCGCGTCACCCAGTCTGACCGCGATCTGTTTAAGCATCTGATTTCCGAGGCGACGTCCTATGTTGCCGCAGACTACATGCGGCATGCTAATGAGCGTCGTATTCATCTGGATGGTGCGCTGGAATTGCGGCGTGACCTGTTCTCCAGCCGCAAGCAACTGTCGAGCGAGCAATATCGTCATGTAGAAATGGCGAGGGAATTGGCGGAGCAGAGCGGTGCTGAAGGCGATTTGGAAACGGATTACCAGGCAGCTAGTGACCATCTGAATCTGGTGCAGACAGCGATGCGCCAGCAGGAAAAAATCGAGCGTTATAACGCCGATTTGGAAGAGTTGAGCTACCGCCTCGAAGAACAGAACGAGGTGGTGGAAGAAGCGCGTGAGCAGCAGGCCGAAAACGAAGAACGTGCCGATGCCGCCGAATTGGAAGTGGATGAGCTGAAAAGTCAGCTTGCCGATTATCAGCAAGCGCTGGACGTGCAGCAAACGCGTGCCATTCAGTATCAACAGGCGCAACAAGCATTAGAACGCGCCCGCACGCTGTGCCAGTTGCCGGATCTAACGGCAGATAACGCGGATGATTGGCTGGACAGCTATCAGGCGAAGGAGCAGGAAGCGACAGAAATCCTGCTGATGCTGGAACAGAAGCTGAGCGTAGCAGATGCGGCGCACGGCCAATTTGAGCAAGCCTATCAACTAGTGAGCAAAATTGCTGGCGCAGTTAATCGTAACGAAGCCTGGCAGGTTGCGCGTGACTTGCTGCGCGACAGTTCTTCACAGCGCTATCAGGCGGAGCGAGTACAGCCGCTAAGGATGCGGTTGTCTGAGCTGGAACAGCGCCTGCGTGAACAGCAGGATGCTGAGCGTTTATTGCAGGATTTCAGCAAGCGCAACGGTCAGGACTATCAGCCAGAAGAGCTGGAGTCGCTCCAGCAAGAACTTGATGCCCGTATCGAAACGCTGTCATCTTTGGTGGCGGAGGCGGGTGAACGCCGTATGGCACTGCGGCAAGAGCTGGAGCAAACCCAGCAGCGAATTCAGAAGCTGACGGCTCGTGCGCCAGTCTGGCTGGCCGCACAGGAAATGCTGACACAACTGAGCGAGCAGAGCGGCGAAACGTTTGAAGATAGCCGCCAGGTGACGGAATTCATGCAGCAACTGCTGGAGCGCGAGCGCGAAACGACGGTCGAACGTGATGACATCGCCGCCCGCAAACGTCAAATCGAAGCGCAGGTTGAGCGATTAAGCCAGCCCGGCGGCTCAGAAGACCCGCGCCTGAACGCGCTGGCGGAACGTTTTGGCGGCGTGCTGCTATCTGAGATTTATGACGATGTGACGCTGGATGATGCCCCGTACTTCTCGGCACTTTATGGTCCATCCCGCCATGCGATTGTGGTGCCCGATCTTTCTCTGGTGCGCGATCAGCTTGCTGGTCTGGAGGATTGCCCTGAAGATTTGTATCTGATTGAAGGCGATCCGCAGTCGTTCGATGACAGCGTGTTTGCCGTTGAAGAACTGGAACGCGCCGTCGTCGTGAAAGTCGCGGAGCGCCAGTGGCGTTACTCCCGTTTCCCTGAAGTGCCGCTGTTTGGTCGTGCCGCGCGGGAAATGCGTCTGGAAAGTCTGCGGGATGAACGAGAAGCGCTGGCAGAGCAGTACGCGACGCTGTCATTTGATGTGCAGAAAACGCAGCGCTTGCATCAGTCTTTCAGCCGTTTCATTGGTACCCATCTGGCGGTCGTTTTTGATGAAGATCCTGAAGCGGAAATCCGTAAACTCAGTTCCCGTCGCGGTGAGCTAGATCGGGCAATGGCCAGTTTTGATGGCGAAAACCAGCAGCAGCGTCAGCAATATGAGCAGGCGAAAGAAGCCAGCGCGCAACTGAATAAACTGATTCCGCGCATCAGTCTGCTTTGCGACGAGACGTTGCAGGATCGCGTGGAAGAGATTCGTGCAGAGTTGGATGAAACCGAAGAATCTGCTCGTTTCATTCAGCAGCATGGTGCGACGCTAACTAAGCTGGAACCGTTGGTTGCTGTCTTACAAAGCGACCCGCAACAACATGAGCAGTTGCAGGAAGATTATACCCAGGCGCAGAACGCACAGCGGCAGGCAAAACAGCAGGCATTTGCACTGACTGAGGTTGTGCAACGTCGCGCGCACTTCAGCTATGCCGACTCCGCTGGGATGCTGGGTGAGAACGCGGGTTTGAATGACAAATTGCGTCACCGTCTGGAACAGGCCGAAGCAGAAAGAGCCAAAGCACGTGAACAGTTACGTCAGCATCAGGCACAACTGACGCAGTACAGCCAGGTTCAGGCATCGCTGAAAAGCTCTTATGATGCCAAACAGGATATGCTTAAGGAACTGACGCAAGAGCTTCAGGATATCGGCGTGCGTGCGGATGCCGACGCGGAAGCCCGTGCCCGTCAGCGCCGTGATGAGCTCCACGCTGCATTAAGCACTAACCGTTCGCGGCGCAATCAGTTGGAAAAACAGATTACGTTCTGTGAAGCGGAAATGGACAGCTTGCAGAAGAGATTACGCAAGCTGGAACGCGATTATCACCAGATGCGTGAGCAGGTTGTGATGGCGAAAGCAGGCTGGTGCGCGGTCATGCGATTGGTGAAAGATAATGGCGTCGAACGTCGCCTGCACCGCCGTGAACTGGCCTATATGGAAGGGGATGAACTGCGTTCCATGTCGGATAAAGCACTGGGTGCGCTACGTCTGGCCGTTGCGGATAACGAACATTTGCGCGATGTGCTGCGGCTTTCCGAAGATCCTAAACGACCAGAACGCAAGATCCAGTTCTACATTGCTGTTTACCAGCACCTGCGTGAGCGTATCCGTCAGGATATTATCCGTACCGATGATCCGGTAGAAGCCATTGAACAGATGGAGATCGAGCTTAATCGTCTGACTGAAGAGTTGACGGCGCGTGAGCAGATGCTGGCAATCAGTTCACGCAGCGTGGCAAACATCATCCGTAAAACAATCCAGCGCGAGCAGAACCGTATTCGGATGCTGAACCAGGGGCTGCAAGCGGTCGCGTTTGGCCAGGTGAAGAGCGTGCGCCTGAACGTCAACGTACGTGAAACGCATACTACGTTGCTCAACGTATTGTCCGAACAACAGGACATGCATCAGGATCTGTTTAACAGCAATCGTCTGACTTTCTCGGAAGCGTTGGCAAAACTGTATCAGCGCCTGAACCCTGAAATTGATATGGGACAGCGTACGCCACAAACGATCGGCGAAGAGCTGCTTGATTACCGAAACTACCTGGAAATGGAAGTGGAGGTTAACCGTGGCGCGGATGGGTGGCTACGAGCGGAAAGTGGGGCGCTGTCTACCGGGGAAGCCATCGGTACCGGGATGTCGATTCTGGTCATGGTGGTACAGAGTTGGGAAGAAGAGTCTAAGCGTCTACGTGGCAAAGATATTATTCCATGTCGCCTGCTTTTCCTCGATGAGGCCGCACGTCTGGATGCCAAATCTATCGCCACGCTATTTGAGCTATGCGATCGGTTGGAAATGCAGTTGGTTATCGCGGCACCGGAAAATATCAGTCCCGAGAAGGGAACTACGTATAAGCTGGTGCGTAAAGTCTACCAGAACAACGAACATGTCCATGTGGTTGGGTTACGTGGTTTCGGAACGGAAGCGCCGGAGACACAAGAGCAAGCTTCGTAGCGATAAAACTTGCGAGGTTGCTGACAAAGTCCGTAGAGCGAGAGTAACGGATAGATCGTAAAGACGCTGTGAATACATCCTTGTACGCTCGGATTGCGCAGATATGAATCTCATCGCTGAGATTCACCCTGCCGGGCCGTCGCAAGCGACGTTCAAAAGCGTTCCTGACGCTTTTGTCCATGGCGCAAACGCTTTACTTTTTTATTCCGTTACTCTCGTTTTTCATTCAGTCAATAGGTTTGTCAATGGTCTGAAGCCGCTTTTTAAGCGGCTTTATTTTTTTCGTAAAGCGTTGTGTAAAGGCAATGTTGGCGGTGAATAGATTCATCAAACGCGTAAGATAATAACCAGAAGAAGAAGCAAAAATATTTTTCTCTTTATATACTGATGATAAAACGGGGCAAACCGTAGAGAGATTGACGGTTGTATGTTGTAAAGCTGAGTGCCGTAATAACGGACGTCATATAAAAACGATCCTATTTCATTTTTTATCGTTTTCTACGATGAATGGAAAACGAAAAAATGAGTTTACGCCAGTGTGAACGTATACGAGCGAATTCGGTTTGTTATTTCCATATTCAACGTAGATTGTCATAAAAGCATAGTGATTAATGAGTACAGGGGATAAATGGATGTCGTTGTTACATAAACGAAAAATGGTCAGGCTGCTGTTGCACATGGGTTGTATTTGGGTTGGAAGCCTGTCTCCTTCGTTTTCGGTGCTGGCAGCATCTCCGACGGTGATATCCGACTTATCACAGAGTTCGGGTGTGGTTTCTGTAGAGAATAGCCGTGCTGGGCTTTTGGCGGCGCTGCCGCATGGCGTGACGGTACATTATCTCTCTGATTTGTCATCACTTTATGCCCAACATCAGATGCAACCTATGTGGGGTGATAACCGTGCGGTTCAACAGTTTCAACAACAACTTGCTGAATTAGCGCTCGCAGGCGTACAGCCGCAGTTCACCACCTGGGTGACTTTGCTAACCGATCCTCAGTTGACCGGGTTTGCGCGTGATGTCGTGCTATCCGACGCGATGCTTGGTTATTTGCAGTTTGTATCTGGGGTAGAGCGCAACGGCAATGATTGGCTCTACAGCAGAGTACCTTATCGTGTGCAATCTCCCACGCTCAATGTTGTTTCGCAATGGCAACAGGCCGTGAAATCCGGCACCAGTGCAGCCTATATCGTGTCGCTGGCACCGCAGCATTCACAATACGCCAAAATGCATGAAGCACTGAAGACGATGCTGACGGACAATCGTCCGTGGCCAAGTCTGAATCTGGCCGAATCTCTACGCCCCGAACAGCAGAGTCGAGAGCTGGCAGTATTGCGTGAAATTCTGCAACGTACTGGCATGCTGTCGTCAACAGAAGGTATTACGCTGTTCAACGAAAATACCACAGCGACGGCGGTATCGGTTGGGCAGGCTACGTTGATTGACAGCGGCACGTCGCTAGACGAGCGCTACACGGGCGAACTGGTCGAAGCGGTTAAACGCTTCCAGCACTGGCAAGGACTGGAGGGTGATGGTGTTATTGGTAAACGTACCCGTGACTGGCTCAATGTTTCTCCGCAAATGCGTGCTACGCTGCTGGCGCTGAATATCCAGCGTCTGCGCCTGCTACCGGATAATGTTCATACTGGCATCATGGTGAATATCCCCAATTATTCGCTGATCTATTATCAGGATGGCGCTGAGCGTTTATCGTCGCGTGTCATTGTTGGACAACCTAAACGTAAGACACCGTTGATGAGCAGCTCGCTGTATAACGTGGTGGTCAATCCGCCGTGGAATGTGCCTACGACGCTGATTCGGCAGGATATCATTCCTAAAGTAGTACGCGATCCTGGTTATCTGGAGCGTCACGGCTATACTGTGTTGTCCGGCTGGAGTCAGGATGCCGAAGTGATCGACCCCTCGATGATCGATTGGCAGGTGGTGTCACCAGAGCGTTTCCCGTATCGCCTGCGTCAGGCACCTGGTGCGAACAACTCGCTGGGGCGCTATAAATTCAATATGCCTAACTCAGAAGCGATTTATCTGCACGATACGCCTAATCACAACCTATTCCAGCGTGATATTCGTGCGCTGAGTTCTGGCTGCGTGCGGGTCAATAAGGCATCTGAATTGGCCGGTATGTTATTGCAGGATGCGGGATGGAACAATAATCGTATTTCTTCCACGCTCGATCAGGGAAACACCACCTTTGTTTCAATGAAACATCGGATCCCGGTCAATCTCTATTACCTGACTGCATGGGTGGCGGAAGACGGTAGGCCGCAGTTCCGAACAGATATTTACAATTATGATGATACCGCCCGAGCTGGGACGAAAGTATTGTCCAGAGCAGGACTGTTGCTTCAGTAAGTATTGAAAACACGGGCATTAGCGGTTTTCGTATTTTATCATTTTGCGGGGGATCGATGCGATCTCCTGCAAACCCTTAAACAAAGCGGGTTGACTCACTTTTGTCTGGCAGTTAAGGTTCAAGGCGGTGCGTTTTGCGCCTCCTTGTATACCGTTCTTTTAGCCAGGATACTTGTTCTATGGATCACATTGACAACCATCGCCGTAAGTGGCTGGCACTGGGTGGTGCTGCGTTGGGCATCGCACTGCTTCCCGGTCAGGCATTTGCAACGTTATCTACACCACGACCACGAATTTTGACACTGGACAACCTGAATACCGGAGAGCGGCTAAAAACGGAATTCTTTGATGGCAAACGGTATAACAAATCAGAACTTTCCCGCCTGAATCATTTTTTCCGCGATTATCGCGCCAATAAAGTCAAAATGATCGACCCTCAACTTTTCGATCAACTCTACCGTTTACAGGTTATGTTGGGCACTAATAAGCCCGTACAGCTGATTTCCGGTTATCGCGCGATAGATACGAATAATGAATTACGTGCGCATAGCCGAGGTGTGGCAAAGCAGAGCTACCACACGAAAGGGCAGGCAATGGATTTCCATATTCAAGGTGTTCAACTGGCCAACATTCGTAAAGCTGCCACCAAGATGCGCGCAGGTGGGGTTGGCTATTACCCTCGCAGTGATTTCGTTCATATCGATACTGGTCCAGTCCGCACCTGGTAGCCTTCTGCCTCAGCGCTATACTTTTTTGATACGGTTCGCGACACATCGCGAGCCGCTCAGCTTGTTCAACATGGAGTGATATGAAATATCAAATTGTTCCGGTGACGGCATTTAGCCAGAACTGCACGTTGCTATGGTGTGAAAAAACCAATGAAGCTGCCATTGTCGATCCTGGCGGTGATGCAGAAAAGATCAAACGCGCCGTTGCAGATACAGGCATTTCGGTTAAGCAGATTTTGTTAACGCACGGCCATTTGGATCACGTCGGCGCAGCAGCGGAATTGGCCGAGCATTATCAGGTTGCGATTATTGGCCCACAGATTGAAGACGCTTTCTGGCTGGAAGGGTTACCAGCACAGAGCCGCATGTTTGGCCTGGAAGAGTGCGCGCCGCTGACGCCATCGCGTTGGTTACAGGAAGGTGATGAGGTTTGTGTAGGGGAGACGACGCTGACGGTTTTCCACTGCCCGGGTCATACACCTGGTCATATTGTTTTCTTTGATGCCGAGTCAAGGCTGGCACAGGTCGGTGATGTTATTTTCAATGGTGGTGTAGGGCGCACCGATTTCCCTCAGGGGGATCATCGGGCGTTGATCGCGTCGATTAAAAATAAGCTGCTGCCGCTGGGTGACGACGTAACGTTTATTCCGGGGCATGGCCCGATGTCGACCTTAGGACATGAGCGTAAAACCAATCCTTTCCTACGTGAAGATACCGCGATTTGGTAGTGTTTTATAAAGTGAAAAGTAGAAGTAAAAAAGCCGACACAGTATGTCGGCTTTTTTATCGCAGGGCGATCAGAGTACGGCAACAATCGCTTCGCAGAGCGGAGCCATATTCTCTGGTGTCATTCCCGCAACATTGATACGGCCAGAATTCACGGCGTAAACGCCGAATTCTTCACGTAGACGTAGAACCTGCTCCTTAGTCAAGCCGCTGAATGAGAACATCCCATTCTGGTTGATGATAAAGGAGAAATCCTGCTGTGCGCCTTTTTCCTGCAAGGTATTCACGAACAGCTGACGCATACGTTGAATACGCTCCCGCATCGCTGTCAATTCCTGCTCCCAAATGGCCTTCAGCGCATCATTGCCCAAGATGGTAGCCACAATGGTCGCACCGTGTGACGGTGGGTTAGAGTAGTTTGCGCGAATAGCAGCTTTCACCTGACTGAATGCCTTGTCTGCCGTAGCAGCATCAGCAGCAACCAGCGTACAGGCACCGACGCGCTCATTGTACAAACCGAAGTTTTTAGAATATGAGCTGCATACGATCAGTTCTTCGTGCTTCGCGGCGAAAATACGCAGGCCTTCTGCATCTTCTTCGAGGCCGCGGGCAAAGCCCTGATAGGCAAAGTCAAACAGCGGTAACCAGCCTTTCGCTACCGACAACTCGGCCAGCGTAGCCCACTGCTCAGTGGTAGGATCGATACCGGTTGGGTTGTGGCAACAGCCGTGGAACAGCACCACGTCACCCGCTTGCGCGGCGTTCAGGCTGTTCAGCAGGCCATCAAAATCCAGCGCGTGGTTCGCCGCATCGTAGTAGTCATACTGGCACACTTCCAAACCGACGGCAGAAAACACATTGTTGTGATTTGGCCAGGTTGGGTTGCTGATCCAAATGCGCTTTGCAGACGTCTGATTGGCAATGAAATCTGCCGCTACGCGCAACGCACCGGTTCCGCCTGGAGTTTGCGCTGTACGGGCACGTTTGTCGGCAATAATGGCGTTCTGCTTGCCAAACAATAACTCTTGTGTGCACTGACCGAATGCGGGTAAACCGTCAATGCCCAGATAGTTTTTGGTGGTTTCATTTTCCAGCAGATACTGCTCTGCTTTTTTTACGCTGGTCAGAACCGGGGTTTTACCGGTTTCATCTTTATAGACACCAATACCCAGATTGATTTTATTCGCGCGGTCATCGGCGCGGAAAAGATCGGTCAGCCCGAGAATAGGATCGGCTGGTGCAGCAGAGATATTTTCAAACATTGCCAGAATGTTCCATAACTGAGATGAAATAAGAATTCTCAGAGTACCGCCAGTAAAAGGCTTTGCCAACCGTTGATGTTAAAAAGAAAGGGAAATAACAGGGAGAAAGAGAGAGACGAAATAAAAGACTGGTTAGGTGAGAATAATTGGCGCAAAGCAGAAACAAAAAATACGGAGAGTGTTTTTCAATATCGCTGGTAACGAGCATTAAGAGCGCACAATCTGACACACCATAAAAAAGACAGAGCCGAGGCTCTGTCTTTTCCTGCAATGCGAACGATTAACTCGTTACGTTATGCAATGCCAAATTAGAACTGGTAAACAACGCCGACGTCTACACGGTCATTATTTTCGATACCGTAATCGTTGTTTTTGTCCAGCAAGCTAATGTCGTATTCAACGTAAGTAGAGAAATTTTTGTTGAATGCATAGGTTGCACCAACGCTCGCATATTTCACTGCAAAATCATTGCGACCAGTGTTGGTAGCGCTTAAAGTATCCACTTTGTCTTTACGAGAAACGTAAGCCAGAGTAGGAGTCAGACCGAAGTCGAAGTTGTATTGAGCTACAACTTCAAAAATCTGGCTCTTATCAGCGATACCGTTGCCAGAGTTGATTCTGTAGAAGTTGCTGGCTTCGCCATAAGTGGCTGCCAGGTAAACATTGTTCGCGTCATATTTCAGACCTGTTGACCATACGTCTGCACGCTCGCCGCGAGCGCCAATGGTTGCAGTTTGCTGGTTGTTAGTACGGTCATAAGTACCATAAGATGCCACTACACCTACGCCGAAATCAGTGTCGTAGGTCAAAGACGTTGCCCATGCATCGCCATGGCTACGGCTGATGTTTGAAGACGCTGTTTCATCTTTAGCTACGTATTGTACACCAAAGCCCAGGTTTTCAACTAAACCAAACAGGTTAGCAGTACGGAAGGTCGCTGCGTTACCAACACGACCAGTGATGGTATCTGTGATGGAACTGTCGCCGCCGTTTTCTGGCAGAACGTCGGTATAAGCGAGACCGTCATAAGCAACACCCAGGTTACGACCGTAGTCAAAAGAACCAAAGTCGGCAAATTTCAGACCTGCAAAAGCATAACGGGTTTTATTCTCGGAAGTATCTAAAGAATCTTCAGTACTTTTCCCGTCGAATTGATACTCAAAACGTCCGTAACCTGTCAGATCGTTAGTGATCTGCGTTTCACCTTTAAAGCCCAGTCGAGCATAAGTGTTGTCTTCGTTTTCGGCGGTTTGGTTTTGGAAAGCATAACCTGCATGTACACGACCAGTCAGATCCAGCTTGTTGCCGTCTTTGTTATAAACTTCGGCTGCGTTTGCTGCGCCTGCGACTAACAGAGCTGGGATTACTACTGCAAGAATATTGCGTTTCATCATTATTACCCTCATTGGTGTTATTTGGACACCTGCCACTGCCATAAATAATTCTTTAGGGAACTATTCCTGAAAGTTTGGTGTCTTCCTGTGTCTGAACGCAGTTTTCCATTCACTCGCGCGTTAATCCACCCCTAAGATGCTACAAAGTTCGCAATCGAGTAACAAATAGAAATAATATGTTTCTGAATGTAAATTATGGGGAGCTTTGTGAGACATAACAAAAATTAAAAAAAAAGAGCCGGGAAACCCGACTCTTCTTTTCTACATATTTGTTTTACTTATATTAAATTTTTATTTAGAAACTGGCGTTCCTTGGCGTGCGTGGGAAAGGAATGACATCGCGCACATTTTGTACACCGGTAACATAGGCAATTAATCGTTCGAAACCTAAACCGAAACCAGAATGGGGAATGGTGCCGTAACGACGTAAATCACGATACCACCAGTAGTCTTCTTTATTTAGTCCCATCTCTTCCAGACGGCTATCCAACTGTGCCAGACGCTCTTCACGTTGGGAGCCCCCAATGATTTCGCCGATTCCGGGTGCCAGAACGTCCATCGCGGCAACGGTTTTACCGTCGTCATTCATACGCATGTAGAAAGCTTTAATGTCTTTCGGGTAGTTTTTAACCACAACCGGTGCTTTGAAGTGTTGCTCAGCCAGATAACGCTCATGTTCAGATGAGAGGTCAACGCCCCAGTAAACCGGGTTCTCGAACGAGTGTCCGCAATTGAGCAGAATCTCAACGGCATCGGTGTAATCTACCTGTGCGAAATCGGAGCTGACGAATTTTTCCAGTCTAGTGACTGCTTCTTTATCAACGCGTTCGGCAAAGAATGCCATATCATCGGCACGCTCGTTCAGTACGGCTTGGAAAACATACTTCAGCAGGTTCTCTGCCAGAGCAGCGACATCATCCAGAGAAGCAAAAGCAACTTCCGGTTCGATCATCCAAAACTCAGCCAGATGGCGGCTGGTGTTGGAGTTTTCTGCGCGGAAAGTTGGACCAAAGGTATACACGTTGGACAACGCACAAGCGTAAGTTTCGCCATTCAACTGACCGGATACGGTCAGGAATGCTTCTTTACCGAAGAAATCTTCGCTGAAATCTACTTTACCTTGTTCGGTACGCGGCAGGTTTTCCAGATCGAGCGTAGAAACACGGAACATTTCACCTGCACCTTCGGTATCAGATGCGGTAATCAGCGGGGTAGACACCCAGAAGTAACCATTCTCGTGGAAGAAGCGGTGGATCGCCTGTGCCAGCGTATGGCGAACACGCGCAACGGCACCGATCAGATTGGTGCGCGGACGCAAGTGCGCGACTTCACGCAAATATTCGATGCTGTGGCGCTTTGCCGCCATCGGATAGGTATCAGGATCGTCAACCCAGCCGACGACGTTAACGTTGGTTGCTTGCAGCTCGAAGCTCTGGCCTTCACCCGGAGAGGCGACGACGTTACCAGTGATTTCAACGGAGCAGCCGGTAGTCAAATGCAGTACATCATCCTGATAATTCGAGAGATTATTATTAACGACGGCCTGTAATGGATTAAAGCAGGAGCCGTCATAAACGGCGATAAAGGAGATACCGGCTTTAGAATCTCTCCGGGTACGTACCCAGCCGCGCACGGTGACTTCGCTGTCAACGGCAACACGGCCTTGCAGTACATCGACTACAGGCACTACGCTCATAAAATTCTCTCTTTAATTAATCGTGTTTAAGAAATATATCGTGTTTAAAACGATGAGTGGCCCAATCCGAGCCATTTGCTATGTTACTTGCGATGCAACAGGACACAAGCAGAAATCACCAGAATGGCGCGAAGTTTTCGCTCATGCCGGTGAGTCTGCTGCAAAGTTGGTCAACCTCTTATAGGAGAAAGCCTTAACTGGCTTTTTTCACGCTGGGTAAGTCAAACGCTTTGCGTAACTCGCACACGAAGTTCTGATCCTGACAGATGGTTTTACCCGGGCTATCGGAGAGTTTCGCCACCGGTTTGCCGTTACATTCCACCAGTTTGATCACGATATTCAGCGGTTTCACGCTGGGAATGTCACACGTCAGGCGTGTACCCATGCCAAATACCAGATTCACGCGCTGGCAGAAGTGACGATACAGTGCCAGTGCTTTATCCAGATTCAGATTGTCTGAGAAGACCAGCGTTTTGCTCATCGGATCGATGTTCAAGCGTTGATAATGAGCAATGGCTTTCTCTCCCCAGTCAACCGGATCGCCGGAATCGTGGCGTAGCCCCTGATAGGCTTCGGCGAACGGTAAATCGAAATCGCGCAGAAAGGCATCCATAGTGATGCAATCGGTCAATGCAATGCCTAAATATGTGGGATATTCACGTAGCCACATTTGCAGTGCGGCACGCTGGCTGTTTGCCAGTGTCGGGCTAATCTGCTGATGTGCCTGAAACCATTCGTGTGCTTGCGTACCGACAGGTGTGATACCTAAGCGTCGCGCCAGATCGTAATTACTGGTGCCGATGAGGTAAGGAAAATCGGCTTGTAGTGCCGTAACGATGGTGTGCTGGATATCATGTGAGAAGCGGCGACGTGTGCCGAAGTCCATCAGTTTGAACTGGTTGAGATCCACATCCGCGCTGTGCTGACGAAAGTTCTCCAGTGAGGCTGACAGCTGGACCAGCGCTTGCTCTGCGGTGACGTTAGGCGAACGATGTCGATGTACGACTTCACTGATCACCGCCAGCAGAGGCACCTCCCACAGAATCACTTCACGCCACGGCCCGGAGATGCGGATATCGAGCTTGCCAGCGTTATTTTTGATCGAAACCTGCTGCGGATTGAAATGGAAGTCCCGCAGCCAGTGGAGATAGTCCTGCTGAAAGAACGGCAGAGAAGAAAGATAGGTGAACTCATCGTCACTCAATGACAAGAAACGCATCAGATCAACCTGATGGGCTATCTCGTCGGCGTAAACGCCTAATAACTCATCACCGCGACAGCGAAATTCAGCCGCAACGTCGACATCATAGTAGTGATGATACACCGCCTGTTGCATGTGCAGCTTGTAGGCATCGGTATCCAGCAATGAGTGCAGAATCGGGGAAGTGTGCAAAGTCATAATGCGTTACAGCATCCTTGTAAGATGCTTATCCACCATCGGGACAATCAGCAATGTCCGGTCAGTATACCTTGATTATCCGTTTATTACATTACGACAACATAGCGAGACGTGCTGGAGTGAACCACGGTACGATGATTATCCTCATTATTTTGTCGTGGTAACATTAAGATAACAGGCTTAGACTTGATCTTTGATGCTTATGACGAGGTGGAAACTTTATATGAATCAACAGCCGCAAATAAAATATCGCCATGACTACCGAGCGCCCGATTATACCATTACCGACATTGCGCTGGATTTCGAGCTTCATGCCGAGAAAACGCGCGTAAAAGCCGTTAGTCAGGTGGTGTTGCAAGGGGAAGCTGGCGTACCGTTGAAGCTGGATGGTGAAGGGCTAACGCTGATTAGCCTGAGTGTTGATGGACAGCCGTGGACACATTACCAGCAGCAGGACGATGGGCTGATTGTCACGCAGTTGCCCGCACGTTTTACTCTCAGCATCGAAACGGACATCAATCCTGCTGCCAATAGTGCGCTGGAAGGGCTATACCTCTCTGGCGATGCGCTTTGTACGCAGTGTGAGGCCGAAGGTTTCCGCCACATTACCTACTATCTCGACCGGCCGGATGTGCTGGCGAAATTCACGACGCGAATCACCGCGGATAAAGCTCGCTACCCTTATTTACTCTCTAACGGCAATCGTATCGCACAAGGAGAGCTGGAAGGCGGACGCCACTGGATTGAATGGCAAGATCCGTTCCCGAAACCCGCTTATCTGTTTGCACTGGTTGCCGGAGATTTTGATGTCCTTCAGGATCGCTTCACGACACGTTCTGGCCGCGATGTTACATTAGAGCTGTTTGTTGACCGGGGCAACCTCGATCGCGCAGGCTGGGCGATGACCTCGCTGAAAAATTCAATGAAGTGGGATGAAGAGCGTTTCGGTCTGGAATACGATCTCGACATCTATATGATCGTCGCCGTTGATTTCTTCAACATGGGGGCGATGGAAAACAAAGGGCTGAACGTATTCAACTCTAAATACGTGCTGGCCAAGGCAGAAACCGCGACAGATAAAGACTATCTGAATATTGAAGCGGTGATCGGCCATGAATATTTCCACAACTGGACGGGCAACCGTGTCACCTGCCGCGACTGGTTCCAGCTTAGCCTGAAAGAAGGGCTGACGGTGTTCCGCGATCAGGAATTCAGTTCCGATCTGGGGTCGCGCCCGGTGAATCGTATTGATAACGTGCGTGTGATGCGCAGTGCGCAGTTTGCTGAAGATGCCAGCCCGATGTCGCACCCGATTCGTCCCGATCAGGTGATCGAGATGAATAACTTCTACACGTTGACGGTCTATGAAAAAGGATCGGAAGTGATCCGTATGATGCACACATTATTGGGTGAAGAAGGCTTCCAGGCTGGCATTCGTCTGTATTTTGAGCGTCACGACGGCAGCGCGGCGACCTGCGATGACTTTGTTCTGGCTATGGAAGAAGCTTCCGGTGTTGACCTCACGCAGTTCCGCCGTTGGTACAGCCAGTCGGGCACGCCGGTGCTGACAGTACGTGATGATTACGATCCGCAGACGCAACAGTACCTGCTGAGCGTGAGCCAAATGACGCCAGTCGGCGCCGACAAGCAGCAGAAGCTGCCGCTGCATATTCCGTTAGATATTGAACTGTACGATCCGCAAGGACGGGTGATCCCGTTACAGAAAGAGGGGCAACTGCTGGCGTCGGTGCTTAATGTGACCGAATCTGAACAGACCTTCATTTTTGATCAGGTACCTTGCCGTCCGATTCCTTCTTTATTACGTGAGTTCTCCGCGCCAGTAAAACTGAACTATGCCTGGAGCGATGAACAACTGACATTCTTGATGCGTCACGCGAGTAATGCGTTTTCACGTTGGGATGCGGCACAGAGTCTGCTGGCCAACTATATTCGTCTGAACGTCTCTCGCTATCAGCAGAAGCAGCCGCTTTCCGTGCCAATGCATGTTATCGATGCCTTCCGTGGTGTGTTGCTGGACGAAAAGCTGGATCCAATGCTGGCTTCTCAGATTCTGACACTGCCTAGCGAAAATGAAATTGCTGAGCTGTTTGACATCATCGATCCGACGGCGATCGCTGCCGTACGTGAAAGTATGACTCACACCATGGCGAAAGAAATGGCTGATGAGTGGCTGGCGGTATACCACGCGAATCACGCGCCGCAATATCGTATCGAGCACGCGGATATGGGAAAACGTGCGCTACGCAATACCTGCCTGCATTATCTGGCATTCAGCGATGTGGATCAGGCGAGTAAACTGGTGCTGGAGCAGTTCCGTCAGGCGGATAACATGACGGATTCGCTGGCAGCGCTATCGGCGGCGGTAGAGGCCCAGTTGCCAGTGCGCGATGAACTGCTGACGCAGTTTGATAACCGCTGGCATCAGGACGGTTTGGTCATGGATAAATGGTTTGTGCTGCAAGCCACCAGCCCGGCGGCCGATGTGTTGACTCGTGTGCGTGAATTGCTGCAACACCGTTCATTTAGCCTGAACAACCCTAACCGCCTGCGTTCGCTGGTGGGGGCGTTTGCGGCCTCGAACCCATCGGCTTTCCATGCCGAAGACGGCAGTGGTTATCGCTTCCTGACGGAGATTCTGACCGATCTGAACACCCGTAATCCGCAGGTTGCGGCACGCATGATCGAGCCGTTGATCCGCCTGAAACGTTATGATGCTAAACGTCAGGCGCAAATGCGTCAGGCGCTGGAGCAACTGAAGACGTTGGAAAATCTGTCTGGCGATCTGTTCGAGAAGATCAGTAAGGCACTACAAGACTAATCCTGCCACGCTAATCCTTCTGTCACACGCGGTAGTCTGCCGCGTGTGGTGATGATTTCTACATCATGATTTCCCGTCCCGCAAACGTTTTACTTTCCGCAAAGATGGAATTACCATCACCGACCGTGAATTCACAATCTTAGATTGTGACGCTTATTTTTGCGGAATGATAACGGTGGTTGGGGATAGAAGAGTAAAGCGTCCGCGCCAGGGACAAAAGCGTCAGGAACGCTTTTGAACGTCGCTTGGGACGGCCCTGCAAGGGTGAATCTCAGGGATGAGATTCATATCCGCGCGGCTCGAGCTTACAGGGATGTACTCGCAGCGTCTTTACGATCTATCCCTTACCACAGCGTGATGTACGTTATTATCAAGCGCTAATCCACTATTGCTTACTTCCAGCGTAGGCAAGATACCTTTGCGATAGGGATCTCAGGAGACAATATGTTCTACCCCGTTATCAAAAAAGCCCTGTTTCAGCTCGATCCAGAGCGTGCACATGAGCTGACCTTCCAACAATTACGCCGTATTACCAACACACCTTTTGAATTTCTCGTCCGTCAATCTGTTCCGACTAAACCAGTGACCTGCATGGGGCTATCTTTTAAAAATCCTCTTGGTTTAGCGGCGGGATTAGATAAAGACGGCGAATGTATCGATGCATTAGGCGCAATGGGATTTGGTTTTATTGAAGTGGGAACGGTAACGCCGCGTCCACAATCCGGTAATGATAAACCGAGACTATTCCGTATAGTGGAAGCGGAAGGGCTGATCAACCGGATGGGCTTTAATAATAAAGGTGTGGACTATCTCGTCGAGAATGTAAAGAAAACGCGTTTTGGCGGTGTATTAGGGATCAACATTGGCAAGAATAAAGATACGCCAGTTGAGCAAGGTAAAGACGATTATTTGATCTGTATGGATAAGGTTTATCCTCACGCGGGTTATATCGCTATCAACATTTCGTCACCCAATACGCCAGGATTACGCAGTCTGCAATATGGTGAAGCGCTAGACGATCTTCTACTGGCGATAAAAAATAAGCAGACAGAGTTAAATGAGAAGTACCAGAAATACGTCCCAGTGGCGGTAAAGATCGCGCCGGATCTTTCAGAAGAGGAATTGATCCAAATTGCCGATAGTCTGGTTCGGCATAACATTGACGGTGTGATTGCTACTAACACAACACTCGATAGAAAACTGATTCAAGGATTAAATCACTGTGGTCAAACGGGCGGGTTAAGTGGACGACCGTTGCAGACAAGCAGTACGGAAATTATACGCCGTTTGTCACAGGAATTAGCGGGACGTTTACCCATTATTGGCGTTGGAGGAATTGATTCTCTGGTTGCTGCTCGTGAAAAAATGGATGCTGGCGCGTCGCTGGTACAGATATATTCAGGCTTTATTTTCCACGGCCCTCGTCTGATTAAAGATATCGTTACACATATTTAATCCGAAATTCCTTTCATTTCTAGCTGGGGGTTTATTTATCCCTCCAGCTAGTCTATATTTTATCCGTTTGCGTAAATAATCTATCAATCGATGTCTGAACTTCTGACCGCGATGTTTATGAAGATGAATGATTATTGCGATGTAAGAAAACACAATCAGTCATTTCTGATATTTTTACTGTGAAGGCGAAGGGTAAATAATATGAAGTTAAAACCTGACGATAACTGGCGTTGGTATTTTGATACCGAACACGATCGCCTGATGTTAGATTTGGCTAACGGCATGTTATTCCGTTCTCGTTTTCCATCTAAAATGCTAACACCGGATGCATTTAATGAATGTGCATTTTGCGTTGACGATGCCGCGTTATTTTTTACCTATAATGACAAATGCCAGAAAGCGGCACTGCATCGCGACCTTCAAGGCGAATTAGTCTTGAATGCGCTAGTGGCAACCCGATTCCTGAAACCGTTAATGCCGAAAAGCTGGCATTTTATCCAACAGCCGAATGCCGTGACTTATTCACCGCAGGCGGGTGACGTTGTGCAGGTGCAGCTCACCGAAACCCATGAAACAGCGTGTTTTTTGGTGGCGGAAGCAGGAGATAAAGCCTGTCTCTGCCTGCTGGCGCAAGAACAACTGTCATTAAGTGGGAAAACCATGGTGCTGGGTGATGCCATCAAAATCATGCACGACAGATTAATTCTGGCCGTTATTCAGAATAGGTCTGAGTGGGAAACTACGCTGGGTGAAGGCACGTCGGCATTTGAGTACGCCAAGGTCGTCTAATCTTCCCTGGTATTGATTCGTCATACTTCAAGCTGCATGTGCGTCGTGCCTCATCGAATTATTGCAAATGAATGTCACTCTGCGGAATACAGCTACAGCTAAGAATCTCACCGTTTGCTCTGATGGCGCTTTGCTTCAGTGCTGAAACCTCTCCGCTGACTAACGTCAATTTACAGCAACCACACAGTCCAGCCCGGCAAGAGTAGGGGACGCGAATACCCTGCTGCTCTAACTGCTCCAGTAAAATCTGCTGATTATTCCCTTGTAACGATTTTCCCTGATAGTGAATGGTGACGGCTTGTTCGCTTTTTTCAGGAACGACGAGGCTTTCGACGACGTGACCGGAACCATAAGGACGCGGCGGCTTGGTCGCTAAAACTTCCAACGTGTCGCCCACGCGAATGATGCCCGTATTTCTGGCTACCAGGTTTTGCCCAAAATCAACGTCGCCATTTTCGGCAGTGCGGAAAGATTGCAGCGTAGCCAGCGGTTCTGCCGAAGGGTGCTTACGGCCGCGCTCGGTGCTGACGGTGGTCAAAATGCAGCGGCTACAGGGTTTGACAACGTCAAAAATAACCTCGCCAATTCGAATGGTTTTCCAACTGTCTTCGACAAAGGCTTCCGCGCCTGTCACCACCAGGTTGGGGCGAAATTGCTCAATTTTAATGCCGGCGGTACAGCGTTGCCGTAGCGCCTGAAATGACGCGTCATTGATTAACAAAAACGGATAACCATCGGCAAACGCCAGAGGGACGTCTGGATAATGCTTAACTCGCCGTGACGGATCGCTGCCTACCCAGCGAAGCTGGACGGAACGTTGGAAATAGTGGCTTAGCCAACGATTGATGGCATCGGGCGCGACGAACGCCGTAAAGTGCGTTCCCCAGACTTCTGTCGGCTGAGGTGCTTCTGTGAAATCGGCAAAGCGTATCGTGGCAGTCTGTCCATCCGGAGCGGCAATAAACAGCCCATCCGGTAGCAGCGCAGGAGTAAATAACACCATTTGTGGATACTGGCGAGCGGTAATAAATGTGCCATCAGGTTCGGTAATCATGAAGGCACGATCGTTCGCCAAACCGCTGACAGACGCCATCGCGTGGGACAGCTGTAGCCCCCGCATCGATTTTACTGGGTGTATATAAAGCTGCGTTACGCCGATCACTGACCTATTCCTTGCCGAAGTAAAGCGGCAACTTTATGACAAGCGTCTCGGATTAGCTATAATGCGCCTCAATTTCTTTCTTCAATGTATTTCTTTTTGGTGATAGTGACGACATGAATGCTTTGTTTGCCAGCACGGCGCGGGGACTAGAAGAGTTATTAAAAAGTGAACTCGAATCATTGGGTGCGCAGTCCTGTGCGGTTGTGCAGGGCGGTGTCCATTTCGAGGGTGACAACCGCCTGCTGTACCAGAGCCTGCTGTGGAGCCGTCTGGCGTCGCGCATTCTGCTGCCGCTGAATGAATTCAAGGTACACAGCGATCTGGATTTGTATCTGGGTGTGCAGGCGATTGACTGGTCAACGATCTTTAGCATCGATAAAACCTTTGCCGTACATTTTACCGGTACCAATGAAGATATCCGCAACAGTCAGTATGGCGCGTTAAAAGTAAAAGATGCGATTGTGGATAGCTTCACGCGCAAAACCGGGCAGCGACCGGATGTGGCGAAACAGCAACCGGATATTCGTGTTAACGTCTTTTTGCAGCGTGATACGGCCAGCGTCGCTTTGGATTTAAGCGGTGACGGCCTGCATCAGCGTGGTTATCGCGATCTGGCCGGACTGGCTCCGCTCAAAGAGAATCTGGCGGCGGCGATTGTTTTACGTTCCGGCTGGCAAAACGGTGCGCCAATGGTCGATCCGATGTGTGGTTCCGGTACGTTGCTGATTGAAGCGGCAATGATGGCGTCTGACCGTGCACCCGGTTTGCATCGTACACACTGGGGATTTAACGCCTGGTTAAAACACGATGCTGAACTGTGGCATGAACTGACCAGCGAAGCACAGCAGCGTGCTCGTCAGGGTTTGCAGGCGACCACGTCGCGCTTCTTCGGATCGGATAACGACCGTCGGGTTATTGAGATCGCTAAAGCCAATGCGCGCCGTGCAGGCGTTGCCGAGCTGATTTCTTTCGACGTGAGGGATGCAGCACAGCTAAAAAATCCACTGCCGGAAGGCCCTAAAGGTACGGTTGTCAGTAACCCGCCTTACGGTGAGCGTCTGGAAAGTGAACCCGCGTTGATCGCCTTGCATAATATGCTGGGCCGTAAGATGAAAAGCGATTTTGGCGGCTGGCAGCTATCGCTGTTCAGTGCGTCGCCGGAGCTGCTGAGCTGTCTGCAACTGCGTGCTGAACGTCAATTTAAGGCGAAAAACGGCCCGCTGGACTGCGTGCAGAAAAATTATCAACTGGCGGACACGCAGGGTGAATCTGCGGGACAAATCGCGGAAGATTTTGCCAACCGCCTGCGTAAGAACTTGCGCAAGCTGGAAAAATGGGCGAAGCAGCAGGGGATTGAATGCTATCGCATCTATGATGCCGATCTGCCTGAATATAATGTCGCTGTCGATCGCTACGGTAGTTGGGTCGTTGTACAAGAGTATGCACCGCCGAAAACTATCGATGCGCAAAAAGCCCGCCAGCGGTTGTTTGATGTGATTAACGCCACGCTGAGCGTGCTGGAATTACCGTCGAACCGTCTGGTGCTGAAAACGCGTGAACGTCAGAAAGGCAAAAACCAGTACGAAAAACTGGCGCAGAAAGGTGACTTCCTTCTGATGGAAGAATTTGGCGCTAAGCTGTGGGTCAACCTGACTGACTACCTCGATACCGGCTTGTTCCTCGACCACCGTATCGCCCGCAAAATGCTGGGTGAGATGAGCCGTGGTAAAGATTTTCTCAACCTGTTTGCCTATACCGGAACGGCGAGTGTTCACGCTGGGCTGGGCGGTGCACGTTCAACGACCACCGTCGACATGTCGCGCACCTATCTGGAATGGGCAGAGAAAAACCTGCGGGTGAATGGCCTGACCGGGCGTCAGCATCGTCTGATACAAGCGGACTGCCTGTCATGGTTACATAACGGGCATGAACAATTTGACGTGATCTTCATTGACCCGCCGACCTTCTCTAACTCAAAACGCATGGAAGAGTCGTTTGATGTTCAGCGCGATCACTTGGCGCTGATGAAAGATCTCAAACGCCTGTTGCGCCGCGGCGGCACCATCATGTTCTCTAACAATAAACGTGGCTTCCAGATGGATATTGCTGGCCTGACCGCGCTGGGGCTGAATGCCAAAGAAATTACCGCGCAGACCCAATCACAGGATTTTGCCCGTAATCGTCAGATTCATAACTGCTGGCTGCTGACGCATGCCGGTGAGGAAAAGTAACCGATGTCTTTAATTAGTGTTTCAGGTGCATGGCTGTCATTTAGCGATGCGCCGCTGTTGGATAACACCGAACTCCATATCGAAGAGAATGAACGTGTTTGTCTGGTTGGCCGCAACGGTGCGGGCAAATCGACCCTGCTGAAAATTCTGGCCAAAGAAATTCCGTTGGATGATGGTCGCATCACCTATGAACAGGATCTGATTGTCGCGCGTCTGCAACAGGATCCACCGCGTGACGTTGCTGGTAGTGTCTTTGATTTTGTTGCTGAAGGGGTCGCCGCGCAGGCGGATCATCTGAAAAACTATCACGCCATGCTGCGCCTGGTAGAAAGTGATCCAAGCGAAAAGAACCTGAATCAGTTGGCTAAGTTGCAGGACATTCTGGAGCATCAGGGGCTGTGGCAACTGGAAAGCCGTATCCATGAAGTGCTGGAACAGCTTGGCCTGTCTGCTGATGCGCCATTGGCATCGCTCTCCGGCGGCTGGTTGCGTAAAGCCGCACTCGGCAGAGCGCTAGTGAGCTCACCGCGCGTGCTGCTGCTGGATGAACCGACTAACCATCTGGATATTGAGACGATTGACTGGCTGGAAACCTTCTTGAAAACGTTCCAGGGCAGCATTGTCTTTATCTCCCATGACCGTTCATTTATTCGCAATATGGCGACCCGCATTGTCGACCTCGACCGCGGTAAACTGGTTTCCTGGCCGGGTAACTACGAAAAATATCTGGAAGGGAAAGAAGAAGCGCTGCGGGTTGAAGATCTGCAAAATGCGGAGTTCGATCGCAAATTGGCGCAGGAAGAAGTGTGGATCCGTCAGGGCATCAAGGCTCGTCGTACCCGTAATGAAGGCCGCGTGCGGGCATTGAAGGCAATGCGTCAGGATCGTGCTCAGCGTCGTGAGGTCATGGGTTCGGCGAAAATGCAGGTTGAAGAGGCAGCTCGCTCCGGCAAGATTGTGTTTGAGTTGGAAGATGTTAGCTACCAGATTGACAATAAAGTGCTAACACGCAATTTCTCTGCTCAGGTACAGCGCGGCGACAAGATTGCGCTGGTAGGACCGAATGGCTGCGGTAAAACCACGCTGCTAAAATTGATGTTGGGTGGATTGGAACCTGTCAGCGGACGTGTGCACTGTGGCACGAAGCTGGAAGTTGCCTATTTCGATCAGCACCGTGCTGAACTTGATCCTGAACGTACAGTGATGGACAACCTGGCGGAAGGCAAGCAGGAAGTGATGGTCAACGGTCGTTCACGTCACGTGTTGGGCTACTTACAGGACTTCCTGTTCCATCCAAAACGTGCGATGACACCAGTAAAAGCGTTATCAGGTGGAGAACGTAACCGTCTGCTGCTTGCACGCTTGTTCCTCAAGCCTAGCAACCTGTTGATTCTTGACGAACCGACCAACGATCTGGATGTGGAAACGCTCGAATTGCTGGAAGAGTTGATCGAAAGCTATCAGGGAACCGTTCTGCTGGTCAGCCACGATCGTCAGTTCGTCGATAACTCGGTCACCGAATGCTGGATCTTTGAAGGCGATGGCAAGATTTCCCGCTTCGTCGGTGGATATTTCGATGCGCAACAGCAGCGTGCAACGACAACGCCACTGCGAACGACGGCTGCTCCGGCAGTCACCGCTCCGGTGACGACAGCGAACACCGCACCGTCCGCTAAACGAAATGTCGCGAAATTAAGTTATAACCTTCAGCGCGAATTAGAGCAGCTACCGTTGCGTATTGAGCAACTGGAGCAGGAAATTGAGTTGTTGCAAGTGCAAATGAATGACGCCAATTTCTTTAGCCGCCCACATGACGAAACGCAGCAGGTATTGACCGCGCTGGCGGAAACAGAAAGTGCACTCGAAATCTGTTTCGCCCGTTGGGAAGAGCTGGAAGCACAGAAAAACGGCTAATTAGTTCAGGTTGTTGACAATCTTATCCGCTGAGTGAGAACGGTGATAATGGGATAGAAGAGTAAAGCGTTTGCGCCATGGACAAAAACGTCAGGAACGTTTTTGAACGTTGCTAGCGACGGCCCTAAAAGGGTGAATCTCAGGGATGAGATTCATATCCGCGCAATCCGAGCGTACAGGGACGTATTCACCGCGTCTTTACGATCTACCCATTATCACCGTACGATGAACTTTACTAGTAGCCTCAATGGTATTGGTGGCGAGACTTTCGGTCAGAAGCCGACGAGTTTGGAGGAGAGGGCGCGTGTGTTCCCATCACGATCGGCATGACTGTAATCTTCAATGTGAGCATGACCATCAATATGAGCATGGTCTTGAACACGAACATCATCACCATGATGACTATATGCTTTGCCCGCAGTGTGACCTGCTGGTAGAGCTACCTGCATTAGCTCACGGGCAGAAGGCAACCTGTCCTCGCTGCAAAACGGCGCTAACCAGCCGCCAGACTGAGCCGCGTAAACGACCAGTTGGCTACGCGGTAAGCGCATTGTTCATGCTATTGCTGGCAAACCTTTTCCCCTTTGTTTCTATGCGCGTAGCGGGTATCACCAGCGAAATTACCCTGATACAGATTCCTAAGGTGATGGTGGCGGAAAACTACGCCAGCGTCGCGACACTGTTTATGCTTTTTGTTCAATTAGTTCCAGCGTTCAGTATGGCGACGCTCATTCTGCTTTGCCTGCATGCATCACTGCCGTTGGCACTGAAAAAAGGCATGGGCAAGATGTTGTTTCATCTTAAAAGTTGGGGCATGGCAGAAATTTTTCTGGCAGGTGTGTTGGTCAGCTTTGTCAAACTCATGGCCTATGGTGATATTGGTATCGGCACCAGCTTTATACCTTTTGTTCTATTCTGTCTGTTACAACTGCTCGCTTTTCAAAGTCTCGATCGGCGCTGGTTGTGGAACGACATTGTGGTGCCGCCTGTATTATCTGCCCCACCGGTTTTGGGGAAAAGCGGGCTATCGCAAGGGTTGCGTTCGTGCTCATGTTGCACCGCGATTCTGCCAGCCAACCAGTTACTATGCCCACGCTGTCACTCACGTGGACACGCCCGTAAGAAACATAGTCTGCAATGGACGCTGGCGCTGCTGATCACCTCTGTGATGCTGTATATCCCCTCGAATCTGATGCCGATTATGGTGACCGAAGCCTTTGGCGATCGTATGGGATCGACGATCATGTCGGGTGTCATTCTGCTGTGGGGAATGGGGTCCTATCCTGTCGCCATGGTGATTTTTGTTGCCAGCGTGATGGTGCCAACGCTAAAAATGCTGGCGCTAGGCTGGCTGTGCTGGCAGGCCAATGGCAAAACAAAAAAAACGGAAGACAGTGAGCGGATGCATGTCATCTATGAGATGGTTGAGTTTGTTGGGCGTTGGTCAATGATTGATGTATTCGTTATTGCCGTGTTGTCTGCGATGGTGCGCATTGGTCGTCTGATGAGTATTTATCCCGCCATTGGGGCGGTACTGTTCGCGGCCGTGGTGATTCTGACCATGTTTGCCGCGATGATGTTTGATCCCCGTTTGTTATGGGATCGTCGCGATGATGTTCTTCATAAGGAGTCTTCCGTTGGCGAAAGATAATCATGCCGTTGCGGATGTAGAAACAATTAAACGCTGGTCGCCGGTCTGGATTGTACCGATTGTCACGGTGCTGATCGGTGCCTGGATACTGTTTTATCATTTCAGCCACCAAGGGCCGCAAATTACGCTGATTACCAGCAACGCCGAAGGGATTGAAGCGGGAAAAACCGCGATCAAAAGCCGCAGCGTTGATGTTGGTGTGGTCGAGAGCGTTGTGCTGAGCGACGATCTTCATCAGGTGGAAATCAAAGCCCGCCTGCATGACGGAATGGATAAGCTGATAAAGCAGGATTCCGCTTTCTGGGTGGTGAAACCACAAATCGGTCGGGAAGGGGTTTCCGGTCTGGGTACGTTGTTATCCGGTGCCTACATCGAACTGCAACCCGGCGCGAATAAGGATGAGAAGCGAGAGTTTACTCTTCTGGATGCGCCGCCGCTGGCTTCACCGGATGCGAAAGGCATCAGGGTGATACTTGACAGCGATCAGTCCGGACAGCTGAATGCGGGTGACCCAGTTTTGTTCCGTGGCTATCGTGTGGGATCGGTGGAAACCAGTGAGTTCGATCCGAAAGCGCGCAAGATGCGCTATCAGCTGTTTATCTCGGCTCCGTATGACGGCTTAGTCACCAATAACGTCCGTTTTTGGAAAGACAGCGGCGTTGCGTTCGATATGTCGGCACAAGGCATGCGTGTCGAAATGGGCTCGCTGACCACGCTATTCAGCGGTGGCGTCAGCTTTGATGTCCCGGCTGGATGGGAACTGGGTGATGCGGCTAAAGCCATGGCGGAGTATCGACTCTTTGATAGCCCGCGCAGCATTCAGGACTCGCTGTACACCGAATATAAAGAGTATCTGCTGTTCTTTAGCGAATCGATCCGTGGTTTACAGGCTGGGGCACCGGTTGAATTCCGCGGTATTCGGTTGGGTACGGTTGCCGAAGCGCCATTTTTCCCGAAAAATATGAAGCAGGAACTGGATGATGATTATCGCATTCCGGTGCTGATTCGTATTGAACCCGATCGGTTCGAGAAGAAAATTGGTGGCTCGTTCGACTTTGAGCAGCATCTTAAGCAGGCCCAATCGCTGGGGCTACGCGCCTCAATGAAGTCGGCTAACCTCCTGACGGGCGCGCTCTATGTTGATTTCGATTTTTATCCAAAAGAGAAAGTGGATAAAAAGCTACTGGTTCTGGATGGCTACCCGATTCTGCCTACCATTGACGGTGGCCTGTCACAGATTCAGCAGAAGCTGATGGCGGTGTTGGATAAGGTGAATAACCTGCCGCTGAACCCGATGGTTAATGAAGCAACGAAGACGCTGACGGAAAGCCAGGCGACGCTGCGCGAAATGCAAAAAACGCTGGCGACGTTGAATAAACTGACCTCCAGCAAAGCGATGCAGAACCTACCGGAAGATATGCAAAAAACGTTGCTTGAGCTGAATCGGAGTATGAAAGGCTTCCAGCCCGGCTCACCGGCATATAATAAGATGGTGGCGGATATGCAGCGGTTGGATCAGGTCTTGCGGGAACTACAGCCAGTGCTGCGAACCCTGAATGAGAAAAGTAATGCGTTGGTGTTTGAGGCCTCTGGTAGTCAAGATCCTCAGCCGAAGAGGGCAAAATGATGATGAAAGTATGGACGCTAGCTCTGGTGCTGGTATTGAGTGCCTGTAGCAGCAGTAGTAATACGCAGAAAACGTACTATCAGCTACCGGTAATGGCGGATACCAGCACGACGCAAACTGCGGTGTCACAGGGGCGTCCGCTATGGGTTGAGCATGTCAGCGTGGCGGATTATCTCGTTAATACAGGGTTGGTCTATCAGACTAACGACGTGCAGTATGTTATTGCCAGTAATAACCTGTGGGCCAGCCCGTTGGATCAGCAATTGCAGCAGGCGCTGGTGGCTAATCTAGGGCATAAGCTGCCCGGTTGGGTCGTGACCACGCAACCACAGGGAAGCGAGCAGGCGGTGCTGAACGTTTCTGTCACAGGCTTTCACGGTCGTTATGATGGCAATGTTGTGGTACGTGGAGAATGGATGCTGACCTATCAGGGAAAAGTACTTAAACGTCCTTTCAGCGTGTTGCTGCCGCAAACGGAAGATGGCTATGACACGTTGGTAAGAACATTGGCGCAAGGCTGGCAGCAGGTTTCTCAGTCGATTGCTCAGCAGGCCAGTACGCTTAACTAAGTGTTACCAATGTTTAGTATTACCTGATGTGGTTTGGCAGAAATGCCGACGTTTAAGATCACGTTGCTAAAAATCTGACCTCTAAAGATGTAATGCAGTGACTGCATTGCACTTTTAGAGGTTTTTTATTGTTTTCAATTGGTTAGGTTTTTTCATGCCGTGGTGGGGAAAATTCCTATTTTTGATCACAAATATGACACTGGCGTGAATTTTGCGCCTTGACCTTTGGCGGCAGAATCGGTATTGATAGTCTGTGATTGCTTGTAAAGTAATCATTGTTTTCTTTCCACCAGATAAATAATGAGGGAAATAAGGCATGAAGAGACAGAAACGCGATCGCCTTGAACGGGCTCATTCACGTGGTTATCAAGCTGGTATTGTCGGTAGACCAAAGGAATTTTGTCCTTATCAATCAATTAATGCCCGGTCTTACTGGTTGGGAGGCTGGCGAAAAGCCATGGAGGACAGGGCTGTTACCGCTTAGCGCGCCTTGTCATTAGAGGGAATGCCTCCGCTTTTGCGGAGGCTTTTGTTTTCAAGGGTGAATGTTTTTAGGGGCCAAATGCCCTGATCCTACTTTTCTCTGTTCAACCGACACAGAGCTCAACGACAGATACGATCAACAAACACGATTAACAAATGCATGTGCCTCGGATAGCGATTCGAGGCTTTGTTATTTCTGTAATCTCATTTACGTATTTATTTCGATTCCGACCATTTATGGCCATTTCCTCGTCGTTATTGCGCATTGTTGCCTTTAAATTGAGCGAATAGGATGATTGTTCATTATTTATTGTTAAAAAATCTATCATTACTACCTGAATGGTATGGCTCAAGCTGGCAATGTAGTGTAATTTTTTTATTCGGAATTTTCTGAAAGAGTTAGAGAGTAGAGAGAAGAATATAGTGAAATTACGAACCAGAATTGCACTGCTATGCGGTACGACCTTGCTAGGGATGCTAATTTTATCTGCGGTAGCACTGAACACACTCTATAACGCGATGATGAGTGAACGCACCGGCCAGCTTTCTACGCTGGTTGAACTGGCTCATTCGGCGGCGCAGAAAGCGTACGAGTTGGAGAAAAGTGGCCAACTGTCGCGCGACGAAGCAGAGAAAGAGGCCAGACGCACGATCGGGAGTTTCCATCAGGGCGATCGCTATTTCTTCGTGCGTGGCTATACGAATGACGTGAACTATGTGCACCCTAATCCTAAGCGTATTGGTATCGTCGATGCGAATGGTGGTAAAGAAGCTGGAGAACGCTACCGAGCTTCGCTTCAAGGCAATACGATTGGTACCGTGATTGCGGAAGGGACGCGTCCAGGGCAGCAAAATAAGGTTGAGAAGCTTTACGCCGTTATTAAATTCGAGCCTTGGGACTGGACAATTGGCTATGGTGATTACATTGACGATATTCAGCAGACGTTCTGGCGCAATGCGCTGATCTTACTGTCTTTAGGACTGGTTCTGCTGTTAATTATTTCTGCGTTTGCATGGAATATGTTGCGCACGCTGATGCGCCAGCTTGGCGGAGAACCGCAATACGCCGTTGATGTTGTACGCGAAATCGCGGAAGGCAATTTACGTGTTGAGGTTGAAACGACGCCGGGCGATCAAACCAGTATTCTTTACGCTATCCGTGCGATGCGCGATAACCTGTCGCATTTGGTTAATCAGGTCCGCAGCAGTACTAACTCGATTGCTACGGCTTCGACGCAGATCGCATCGGGTAACGGCGATTTGTCTGCCCGTACTGAATCGCAGGCCAGCGCATTAGAGCAGACAGCATCGGCGATGGAACAGCTAACCGCAGCGGTGAAACAGAATGCGGATAACGCCCGCTATGCAAATGAACTCGCGGTGTCGGCATCGGACGTAGCGGTGCGCGGCGGTGACGTTGTGAGTCGGGTCGTCGTGACGATGGATTCCATCAGTTCATCATCTCGCAAAATTGTAGATATTATCGGTGTTATCGATAGCATTGCTTTCCAGACGAACATCCTGGCGCTGAATGCGGCGGTGGAGGCTGCGCGTGCTGGTGAACAAGGGCGTGGCTTCGCCGTGGTCGCGAGTGAGGTGCGCACGTTGGCACAGCGTTCGGCATCCGCTGCCAAGGAAATCAAAGGTTTGATTGATGACTCTGTTGCCAAGGTTGGAGAAGGCACGGATTTCGTGAAGCAGGCTGGCGATACGATGAATGAAGTGGTTGAAAGCGTGCATCGCGTAACGTCTATGATGGGTGAGATCAGCATCGCGAGTGCAGAACAACGCTCGGGCATTGAACAGGTTAACCTCGCGATATCGCAGATGGATCAGAGTACCGAGCAGAACGCGGCATTGGTTGAAGAAGCACTGGCTGCGGCACACTCGCTGAATGAACAGGCTCAAGAACTGTCACGTACCGTTGAACAGTTCCGCGTCGATGAGTCGGCGGGCAGCTATCTGGCGCTAGATGCAAGATAGCTGGAGAAAAAAGGCAGAGTTCTGGGGTCTGATCGGACTCTGCCGATATTTTTCACCTGCTCCATCACCCTAAAAGAAAACGCCCCTGACTTGCGTCAGGTGGATGAGTATACTGGGATTGACTCGCGGCGTCCTGCCGCTCGCCCTTCGGGCCGCCGTTGGCGCTCCAAAACGCCAGTCCTGTCGTTTTGTCGAACCCTGTCAAAGCTTCTCATCCGTTCCATCACCCTAAAAGAAAACGCCCTTAACTTGCGTCAAGGGCGTTTTCTTTTATATGGCGGTGAGGAAGGGATTCGAACCCTTGATACGTTTTCACGTATACACACTTTCCAGGCGTGCTCCTTCAGCCTCTCGGACACCTCACCGTGGCCTCGCTGTCTGTCTTGCCAGCGGACGGCGCTAATGTAGGTAAATTGCCGAACAGCGTCAACAAACTTCTGCATCACTCGCGTTCAATTAGCTAAAGTTAACGCAATTTGTTGCTTTGCTCACCATTTTGCTCTCGCCTTGGTTCATTCCCTGCATTGAGCTGAAGCGTAATGTTTCATTTTTGTTAGCCATGTGTTGTTGATTCGCTCGCTGGCTGCGGAATATCCCTGGAAATGGTATGCTGACTTGCAAACATTGACTCAGGAGAACCTATGTATCCCGTCGATTTACATATGCACACCGTTGCCAGTACCCACGCTTACAGTACCTTGCATGATTACATCGCTGAAGCACAGCAGAAGAATATCCGCCTGTTTGCTATTACCGATCATGGCCCGGATATGGCGGATGCGCCGCATTACTGGCATTTTATGAATATGAGGGTTTGGCCGCGTCTGGTTGATGGCGTCGGTATCCTGCGCGGTATCGAAGCGAATATCAAAAACATCGACGGTGATATCGATTGCACTGGCCCCATGTTGGATCAGGTCGATGTGATTATTGCAGGCTTTCACGAGCCGGTTTTTCCACCGCAGGATAAAGAAATACATACTGCGGCGATGATCGCGACCATGGCGCGTGGGGATGCACATATCATTAGCCACCCCGGTAATCCCAAGTTTCCCGTCGATATCCGCGCGATTGCTGAAGCTGCGGCGGAATACAACGTTGCACTGGAGCTGAATAACTCCTCTTTTATGCATTCACGCAAAGGAAGTGAACCAAACTGTCGAGCGATTGCTGAAGCTGTTCGTGACGCCGGTGGGCTACTTTCTTTAGGTTCTGATTCCCATATTGCGTTTTCTCTGGGAGACTTTACTCACTGTGAACGTATTTTGCGGGATGTGAATTTCCCACAAGATCGGGTATTAAACGTAAGCCCTCGGCGCGTGTTGGATTTCCTCGAACAGCGTGGAATGCCTGCTATCGCTGAACTTGCTGATTTGTGACCGCGTCACTTAAAGATATTGTCACTTGAAAACATCACCCCTTAAAAATAAATAGGTAATGAATGAACGAGTTTTCTATTGTGTGCCGTCTATTGGGTACGCTGTTTTATCGCCAGCCGCAGGATCCTTTGCTGACACCGCTGTTCACGCTGATTAAAGAAGGGAAATTGGCGCAGCACTGGCCGTTGGATCAGGATGCTTTGCTAGCCCGTTTGCAAAAGGGGCTGGATTTATCCGCGATGGCTGCGGATTATCAGGCGCTTTTTGATAGTGAGAATGGCTCAGTTTCGCCGCTGCGTTCGTCCTATGAAAACGATGCTGATGACGCAGAAATCCGTACCTTTCTGCAACAGCGCGGCATGCCATTCAATGACGGTGCAGTCGGTCATTTTGGTAGTTTGCTGCTCGCGGCGTCATGGCTGGAAGATCAGGCACAACAAGACGAAACGGCTGCGCAGATTACCCTGTTCGATGAATATCTATTACCGTGGAGCGATCGTTTCCTCGGGAAAGTAGAAAGTCACGCCACTACGGCATTTTACCGCACACTGGCGATAGTGTGTCGCGAAGCCCTGGAAGCCATGCGAGATGAACTGGGTGAGAGCGAAGAGGATGACGAAGACGAGTCTGAAGCCGAAGAGTAATACGCCAGGCCTGCTATGCCGATAGTGAACAAAGCCGATAGCAAACATTGTGTATGCTATCGGCGAGTGAGCGTTAGTCAGTAAACAGGATAACAATCTGGCCGGGTTTGATTTCTATGCCTTTTGCCATTTTCTTCGCCATTGATTCTGTTGTGCTCTTATCGGCATTCAACACATAAGCGGGTTTTTGGTCAAAATAGCTTTTCAGTGATTGATTGAGGTAAGGGCTTAGTGTTTTCATTACCGTCTGCATTTTTTCCGGCTGTACGGTGTAATCAACCAGTTCCATATCTTTCAGATAAATCGCCCCCTGAGCTTTATCAAAGACTGGCTGTGCTTTCAGCGTAAGTTTCATATCAGCAGCCTGATTGCCCAACAGGGACGAAATATCGACCTTCGCATTGCCTGCGAGTGTGATTTTACCGGGTTCTGCACGGCCAATCTGACTGGAGAGTTCGGTCAACACGATATTCGCATCGACTACGCCGGGTACGCCTAGCTGTTTCTGATAATCATTGTGCTTTTGCAGGTACTCATTCACTTCCTGCTCACTGAGCGTGTATTGCGTAAGTTTATTGCAGCCGCTGAGTGTAAAGGCCAGTAGCACTGCGGCTACTGCCATCCATCCTGATTTTTTCATTATTTTGACCTCTTAATACTCGTTGTTACGCGCACAATTTATCTATCTGGCGGTCTATTCATGCGAAAAATCACCATGATTTCGCTTGGGCAGCGTGCGCCTGATGCCCAGGGTAAACAATAGGATAGCACCGAAATGGCCGATAACGCCGCTTCAAAACGAAGCGGCGGAGTACAACTGAGCGGTTAGATTGCCAGACTGCTGAGTAGCGTTACCTGAGTTTGCTTCGCCATATTATCCCGATAGTCTGCAACACGAGAAGGCGGCGTAATGCCTGCAACGATAGACAAAGAACGGAGTAACGGGAAGAGCTCGATGTCATCTGTTGATAGCACACCGTTACAGGCATTCGGCTGAACAATCAGCGGATCAAGAGCCTGTAAGTCATTGTTCAGTTTCTTAATCAGCCCCTGAGAATGGCTTAGATGGTCAGCAAAATTGCCTAGCTGAGCTTCCTTCTTATTCACAAAATATTGCCGTGCGGAAGCGGAGGCAAACTCTTCAAAGGCCGCCTGAGCAAAGCGGGGGATAATCAGACGTGGCGTGTATTCGGTAACTTTACGTAGCCAGGTAGCGATTGCTGGATTGGTTGACCCTGTCAGCAGCGGCTTGCGGTCGTAATTATCGATGAAATGAACGATGTCCATGCTTTCTGGCATGTAGCTGCCGTCATCTTTTTGCAGAATGGGCACCATCTTTTGGCCAATCAGTCGCTCTGGCGTTGCAGCGTCATCGTTCGCCAATATTTGCAGTTCGACAGGGAGATTTTTCAGACCAAAGATCATGCGCGCTTTAACGCAGTAGGGACAGTGATCGTAAATGTAGAGCTTCATACGTCGTCTCCTAAATTACAAGGTATAGACAAAGGCCGCGGTACGGCCACGAAAGGTTAATCGAGTGTGCGAGAGGGCTCGCGAGGAAACAATTGTTTGAATGTATTAGGAAAGTATAGAAGGGCTTTACCGACGAGATCAAACTCGTCGGTAAAATTTAGACTAATGACCACCCAGCATCGCAGGTTCGATGCGGCGTTGATTGAACTGCCAATACAGCGCGGCTAACGTCAGGAACCCGATGGTACCGAGCATGAACCACGGCAGTTCCGGCTGATTCAATGCGTGTCCGGTATCAAATAACCAGCCGCCGCCGCTGTAGCCAATCGCCCCACCGAGTGCCAGCCCAAGTCGGCTGAAGCCCATATAGCTGCCTCTGGCTCTGGAATCTGCCAGCGAGGCGCTCAACGTTTCACGTGCAGGCTCAGCGATAATCGAACCTATGTAAAACAGGCTGATAAGCATCAGCAGCGGCTGAAGCTCTGTCGCCATCCCAATTGGAAACATGCTGACGGACATGATAAAAAGCCCTGCCATCAGGCGCTGTTCCAATCGGAAATGTTTCTCGCTCCAGCGGGCGATAGGATAAAGCAGCGTCAGCGATAGCGCCGCCTCAATGGCGTACATCCATTTCACCGCAGACGGCGTTCCGGCGATTTCGTTGACCATAATGGGTAGCATTAACAAAACCTGAACGGCCAGCATGTAGTAGCCCGTCAGTGTCAATACGTACATCAGGAAACGGCGGTCGCGAATCACGCGCGTCAGCCCTTCCATAATTGGCGTTCGTACCGTCGAAATCCGGTAGGCTGGTAACAGCCAGGCATTAAGCCCTGCTACAAGTACGAAAATGACCGCGCCAACCCAGCAGACAATCTCGAAATCGTACTGAAGCAGCCAACTGCCGAGCAGGGCACCAATAACGGCACCGGCGCTGTCCTGCATCATCAGCAGGGAATAGAAACGTCCACGTTCTTGTGGGCGGATCAGCTTGATCACCAGCGCGGTACGTGGTGGATCAAATAGCGTACCACCCAACCCGGACAATGCGCAGGACAACCAAAGCAGCCAGGGTTCATCGGCAATCGCCATGAAAACAAAACCGGAGGCACGCAGCAGCATCCCAGTGATGATCATCGGCTTGGCGCCAAAACGGTCAGCAATAGCGCCGCCAAAAATACCCAGACCTTGCTGAATAAATTGACGCAATCCCAATGCGATACCGACTAATAAGGCGGCCCAGCCGAGTTGATCGACAAAACGAATGGAAATAAGGGGGAAAACGACGAAGAACCCTAAAACCACCAGCATATTATCGAGTAATAAAAAATATTTACCCAAGCTCCGAGCTTGCGACATCAGAGGCATGTTTCACCACAACGAAGAAAGGAAGAAAATAACCGACGTGACTATTTTGTACTCTAATTCGACTTTGGTATAGCCTATTGTTGGATAATATTTTTTTATCGATTTAACGTTATCCGAGTATCATTTCAGCGAGAAAAAATGGCTTTCATGATTCAACTGCGCAATAACTCGGCGACGAGGATTTTACGTCTCTGAATTTATGTGGTTATAGTAAGGATTATCGGGAATACCGATATTTTCTGCTTGTGTGAAATAGTCACTTTTTCAGCGCCGATGAATTTTACTTATCGATAACATGGAGAGTAGGGGGAAAAATGTTTGGCTATCGTTCAACGCCAGCAAGAGTGCAATTGACAACTGATAGGCTGGTGGTGCGTCTGGCGCACGAACGCGATGCATGGCGTCTGGCTGAATACTATTCTGAAAACCGTGATTTCCTTAAACCGTGGGAACCCGTCAGAGACGCGAGCCATTGCTATCCATCAGGCTGGCAGGCGCGACTTAGCGTGATTAACGATATGCATAAGCAAGGCAGTGCTTATTACTTCCTCCTGTTGGATCCGGATGAAAACGAAGTGTGTGGCGTGGCGAATTTCAGCAACGTGCTGCGGGGATCGTTCCATGCCTGCTATCTGGGTTACTCTCTCGGTCAGAAATGGCAGGGGAAAGGGCTGATGTACGAAGCCTTGCAGCCAGCATTACGCTATATGCAGCGTCAGCAGCATATGCATCGCATCATGGCTAACTATATGCCGCATAACCAGCGCAGTGGAAATTTATTGACGCGTTTGGGGTTTGAACGAGAAGGCTATGCAAAGGATTATCTGCTCATTGATGGCAAATGGCAGGATCATGTATTAACCGCGCTGACCAACGCCGAGTGGAAGTCTCCGCGTTAAGGAAAAATGATGAAATACCAATTGGATGCTCGTGAAGCTCGTGTAATCGGCTGCATGCTGGAAAAACAGATCACTACGCCGGATCAATACCCTATGTCGTTAAACGGCATCACTACGGCTTGCAACCAGAAAACCAACCGTGAACCAGTGATGGAACTGAGCGAAAGTGAGGTACAGCAAACGTTGGATTTGCTCGTGAAGAAGCATTTCCTGCACACGCTCAGCGGCTTTGGTAACCGCGTTGTGAAGTACGAACATCGTTTTTGCAATTCTGAATTTGGTGACCTGAAGCTCTCTCCGGCGGAAGTAGCGCTGGTGACGACGCTTCTGCTACGTGGCCCACAAACGCCGGGTGAATTACGAACCCGTGCTGCTCGCTTGTATCAATTTTCAGATGTTGGAGAAGCTGAATCTACTCTTGAACAATTGCAACAGCGTGGCGATGGCCCATTTGTTGTGCGACTCTCTCGGGAGGCGGGCAAACGGGAAAGCCGCTACCGGCACCTTTTCAGCGGTGAGGCTAGCGATGCTGTGGTTCCTGAAGAAGAAAGAGAAAGCGAAAACGAAAACTCAAATCCGCTGGTTGAGCGAGTTGAGGCGTTAGAAAAAGAGGTCGCTGAACTCAAACGTCAGCTTGCTGCGCTGTTAGCGTAGTAGAATCTGTATCAGGGAGAAAATCAGCCATGAAACCTCAGTTTTCATCTGCGGAAAACGTTGTAGAACCTACCGTGTCCATCCAACGCCCTCGTATCGGTGTCGTTGGATTGGGATCTATCGCGCAGAAAGCCTATTTGCCCATTCTTAGTCAGGCTGAACGTTGGGACGCGGATTTGTCGGTGCTGTGCATCATTTCATGGCAGCGATTGAACAACGGAAACCAGCAGAAACATCAGGTAACCAGGCGTTACTGTCCCTGTGTATGATTGAAAATTGCTGGGAAAAAGCTGAAAAGTTCAGCGGTTATAACAATGCCCGGTAGCTATTACACGTGCAATGCGTAGACTAGTCGCACCTCGCAATCAGGATGACCCCAACGGGTTAATAATCGCGCCTGAAACGTTCAGAATATAATCAGATGAATTTACTTAAATCACTGGCTGCCGTCAGTTCCATGACCATGTTGTCGCGCGTTTTAGGATTTGTGCGCGATGCTATCGTCGCCCGTATTTTTGGTGCAGGTATGGCGACAGATGCTTTCTTTGTCGCGTTCAAACTGCCCAATCTTCTCCGGCGTATTTTCGCAGAAGGCGCATTTTCACAGGCTTTTGTGCCTATTTTGGCCGAATATAAAAGCCAGCAGGGCGAGGAGGCTACGCGAACATTCCTCGCTTATGTTTCCGGTATGCTGACGCTGATTCTGGCATTGGTCACCGTGGCGGGGATGGTTGCGGCTCCTTGGGTCATAATGGTCACTGCTCCCGGTTTTGCCGCGACGCCGGAGCGTTTTGAGCTGACCTCGAATCTATTGAGAGTGACGTTTCCCTATATCCTACTAATCTCACTGACCTCAATGGTGGGGTCGGTGCTAAACACCTGGAACCGTTTTTCGGTGCCAGCCTTTGCACCGACGTTGCTTAACGTCAGCATGATTGGCTTCTCGCTGTTTGCCGCACCGTATTTTAATCCTCCAGTGATGGCGCTAGCGTGGGCGGTATTGGTGGGGGGAGTACTGCAACTTGGCTATCAGCTACCGCATCTGAAAAAGATTGGTATGCTGGTGTTGCCGCGCCTGAAATGGCGTGATCCGAGCGTCTGGCGGGTCATGAAGCTGATGGGGCCCGCGGTTTTAGGTGTCTCGGTGAGCCAGATTTCGCTGATCATCAATACTATTTTTGCGTCCTTCCTCAGCGAAGGGGCGGTGTCATGGATGTATTACGCTGACCGTTTGATGGAGTTTCCTTCCGGTGTTCTCGGCGTGGCATTAGGGACGATCCTACTGCCGTCGCTGGCGAAGAGTTTTGCCAGTGGTAATAATGACGAATACTCCCGCCTGATGGATTGGGGGCTCCGCCTGTGTTTCCTGCTGGCGCTGCCGAGTGCGGTTGCATTAGGCATCTTGGCTCAACCGTTAACGGTGTCGCTATTCCAGTACGGTAAATTTAGCGCCTTTGACGCGCTGATGACCCAACGAGCGCTGATTGCTTACTCGGTTGGGTTGATGGGATTGATTGTCGTTAAAGTGTTAGTTCCTGGCTTTTATTCCCGGCAGGATATCAAGACGCCGGTAAAAATAGCGATAGTCACGCTGATCCTGACGCAAATTATGAACCTGATCTTTATCGGACCGTTGCAACATGCGGGTCTGGCGTTGTCCATTGGTCTGGCATCCTGCCTGAATGCAGGACTGCTGTATTGGCAACTGCGTAAACAAGATATTTTCCAACCACAGCCGGGTTGGATTGGTTTTCTGGTTCGCCTGCTGGTTGCGGTTGTCGTGATGTCGCTGGTTTTACTGGGTATATTGTGGTGGATGCCTGCATGGGATGACGGCACTATGACGATGCGAATCCTGCGCTTGCTGCTGGTGGTCGTCGCAGGCGCGGGTGCCTATTTTGCCACGCTGGCGCTGTTAGGATTCCGTCCCCGAGATTTCGCCCGTCGTAGCGTGTAACAACGTTGTTGAATAAAAAAACGTCTGGAACGTTTTTCAACGTTGCGTAGCAACGGCCCGCAGGGTGACGGACAAGGATGTCCGTCATAAAAAAACGCCATTGGTGGCAGCACCAATGGCGTTTTTGTTGTCAATCGACGAATAGGTTTTCAGTCGATGGAGAATTACATCTTCTCGACGGTTTCGATGCCCAGCGTATCCAGACCTTGCTTCAACGTTTTCGCAGTCAGCAGCGCCAGTCTCAGGCGGCTCTGGCGCACATCGTCACTTTCGGCATTGAGAATCGGGCAGTGCTCGTAAAAACCAGAGAACAGGCCTGCCAGATCGTACAGGTAGCTGCACATCACATGCGGTGTGCCTTCGCGCGCGACGGCGGTGATGGTTTCTTCAAATTGCAGCAGACGCGTAGCAAGCGCCAGTTCGCGCTCATCAGTTAGCATAATCGGCTGCGTTAAGCTGTCTTCCTGTATTCCGGCACGCTTGAAAATAGATGCAACGCGGGTGTAGGCGTATTGCATATACGGTGCGGTGTTGCCTTCAAACGCCAGCATGTTGTCCCAATCAAAAACGTAGTCCGTGGTACGGCTCTTCGACAGGTCAGCGTATTTAATCGCGCCGATAGAAACCACTTTCGCCAACGTAGCTAACTCGTCGCTTTCCATCTGTGGATTTTTCTCGGCGATGAGTTTCAGTGCACGCTCGTAGGCTTCATCCAACAGTTCAGACAGTTTGATTGTTCCGCCAGCACGTGTTTTGAATGGTTTACCGTCTTTGCCCAGCATCATGCCGAACATATGGTGTTCCAGGCTGACAGAATCAGGCACGTAACCCGCTTTACGCACGATGGTCCAGGCCTGCATCAAATGTTGGTGCTGACGAGAGTCGATGTAGTAAAGCACGCGATCGGCGTTCAGCGTTTCATAACGGTATTTGGCACAGGCGATATCTGTTGTGGTGTAGAGATAGCCGCCATCCTTTTTCTGGATGATGACGCCCATCGGTTCGCCTTCCTTATTTTTGTACTCATCAAGGAAAACGACCGTTGCACCTTCACTTTCTACCGCCAGACCTTTTGCCTTCAGGTCGGCAACGATACCCGGCAGCATGTTGTTATACAGGCTTTCACCCATGACATCCTGTTTGGTCAGCGTGACATTAAGGCGTTCATAGTTGATCTGGTTCTGCGTCATGGTGATATCGACGAGTTTGCGCCACATCTGGCGGCAATATTCATCGCCACCCTGTAATTTCACCACATAACCGCGGGCCCGCTCGGCGAAGTCGGCATCTTCGTCATAGTGTTTCTTTGCTTCACGATAAAACGCTTCAAGATCGGACAGGTCCATCTCGTTGGCGCTTTCGTTTTGCATTTTTTCAAGGTACGCAATCAGCATGCCGAACTGCGTACCCCAATCGCCAACGTGGTTAGCGCGAATAATATGGTGACCTAAAAACTCCAGCGTACGGGCTGCGGCATCCCCAATAATGGTTGAGCGCAGGTGGCCGACATGCATTTCCTTTGCGACGTTGGGAGCGGAGTAGTCAATCACGATAGTTTGTGGTGCAACTGGCGTTAAACCCAGTTTTGGTGCATTCAGAGCATTCTCAACCTGGTTCGCAACCCATTGCTTATCGAGAAAAATATTAATAAATCCCGGGCCTGCGATTTCTGTTTTTTCCGCAATACCTTCCAGTGCTAAAAGCTGGACGACTTTTTCAGCCAATTGTCGCGGCGGCATGCTCAGTTTTTTTGCCACGGCCATGACGCCATTGGCCTGATAATCACCAAACTGTGCTTTTGCTGACTGACGAACCTGAGCTTCGCTGTCTGCTGGCGCGCCCGCGGCGGTTAACGCCTGGCTGACTTTTTCGGAGAGAAGAGCCTGAATATTCACCGGTTTACCTTAAATAAAAAATTATGCCTTGCTTATACCATATTTGCCTTTCCTCGTCAGCAGACAGGGGGAGGCAAAGAGATGTTCAGGCGAAAAAACACCCGCAGGGTAGGAGATAAAAAGGGGCGATGATATGAAAAATAGATTAGGAGAGCACGAAAAGGAAAAGGCAATTTTAGGTATAATAAAAATAAATCAAATCGCGATGTTAACGTTTTTTTGACCGACTATTTGCACCAATTCTATGTGAGTTTCTGGTTTTAAAATGACGAAAAATAGCGTACGCCGCAATAGCGATAAGCGCGATGGATATAATGAGTAAAACCATGATGATATCTCAGCGTTATTATTTATTTCCTCAATTTATACGTTTTCTTTTCGGCGTTCAATGGGTCGAATCTGATTTAAGATTCCTCCCAGAATAAGTTGCAAGACGTATCGCAGATTAACGTCGGGTAAAAAGGTTTACGTTTATTAACCAAACTGTGTTGTTGGCCTTTCTTTACATTTAATGCGTTTCACGTAACGAAGGTGTAAATAAATGTACATAGGGAAAAATAGAATTTAATTAGAATGTGTTATGAGTGTGATATTGTCACCGCGACAATGGTTATTAATAAAGTGATATGCCGCAAGGAGTTTTACCCGATATGTTACCCAATGATTTAATAACGGATTTAGCGCGTTTTGAGCAAGAGTTACTGGCATTAGCTGGTGTGCTACAGCTTGATTTGGGCACCTTTCATGCTGATCATATCTCACTGCGTTGCCATCAGAATACGACGGCCGAATTATGGAAAGCGGCGTTACTAAAGGCTGGCAGTCTTTTGTCTGAAAAGCAAATCAATGGTCGTCCAATCTGTCTATTTATACTGGATAATGCAATATCCGTCGGCCCCTGGCAGATGACTTGTATCGAGCTGCCGTGGCCAGGGAAAAAGCATTATCTGCACGAAGGATGGGAACATGTAGAACTAGTGCTGTCTGGTGATGCGGAAACGCTGCACCAGCGTGCGCTGGCCTGTTTGTCTGATGAGGCACTGCGAACGCCAGGCATCAAGCTCAAATTCAGTTCTCCGCAAGGAGAAAAAGAGCGCATTCCTAATCCGACGCTGGCAGTAACCAATGGAAAAGTGACAATAAAGTTTCATCCATTTGATATACGCGACGTTGTTGCGAGCGAAATGTCGTCGCAATGAATATAGTGGATAATTTTCACGCAGAGTAATCAGAAAGATAACATTGTTTGAAGGGTAAAATCGTGCGTCACGTTATTCGTGTTAAATTTCTTTGCGCTGGAAAAGATTAATAAAATTGTGGTTTATGTCATGTTTATTTCGGGACTGTATTGCGTTCATTGTGACTCCCGTCTCCTCACGATATGAATGTGAATGCCATAGTTATTACTTTAATCGGCGTAATGATTCGTCGATTTTTCGATAATTAAGAAAAGTAGTCTGGGAGTTTACATGGAGGAGCAGCGATGACGAAACTGGAAGTATGCTGTTATAGCGTTGATTGTGCGATAACAGCAGCGCAGTCTGGGGCTGACAGAATTGAACTCTGTGCAGGGCAACGAGAAGGCGGATTAACGCCATCCTATGGTGCGCTGCGCGGTGCGCGCGAAAAGGTCGCGATTCCTGTTCATCCGATTGTGCGTCCAAGAGGGGGCGATTTTTGCTACAGCCCGACGGAGTTTGCTGCTATCAAATACGACATTGAGCAGATTCGTGAGATGGGATTCCCCGGTGTCGTTGTCGGCGTACTCAATGAGGAAGGGCACATTGACTTGCCCAAAATGCGCGAAATCATGGCGGTGGCTCAAGGGATGGCAGTGACCTTTCACCGCGCGTTTGATATGTGCCTGAACCCTTACATTGCGCTGGGGCAACTCACTGACCTTGGCGTAGCGCGCATATTAACCTCAGGGCAACAGCAAACGGCGGAAAATGGATTACGGTTATTACGTGAACTAACACAGGCCAGTCGCGGTCCAATTATTATGGCGGGTTCCGGTGTGCGGTTAACTAACGTGCACAAATTTCAGCAAGCCGGTATCCGGGAACTGCATAGTTCCGCAGGCCAGTGGACGCCATCCCCTATGCGTTATCGCAAAATCGGCGTGTCGATGTGTTCTGAGACGGAACTAGATGAATTTAGCCAGTATTGCGTGGATGGTGATGTAGTGGAAGCCATGAAACGAACGGTCAGTCCGGATCGTAAAATGCAGTATGTATCGTAGTGTAAGGTGTTACATGATGCAGCGGTTGATAGATCGCATATGCTAGATATGCCACATTGTTATTATTAAATTTTGCCGCGCCGCATACCATCAGGTTTGCATGGCAAGTACCAAGCCCCAGTGTGTTGCTGGGGCTTTTTTTGTCCAGCGCAGTAATTTAGGGTTGGTAGACCCCAGGTTTACGTGCAACCAACACCGCTCGTACCGGTGCGGGGTAACCTTCCACCGTTTTCGTTGGATCATCAGGGTCGAGGAATTCTGCCAGCGACTCGGTGATCATCCAATCTGTCCTGCGCTGTTCCTGCATTGTAGTTGTGCAGATATCAACGACGCGGACATCAACGAATCCGCATTTCTCAAGCCATGTCGTTAAAGCCGCAGCAGACGGAATGAAATAGACATTGCGCATTTGCGCGTAGCGTTCTCCCGGGACCAGCACCTGATTTTCATCACCTTCAATGACCAGTGTTTCGAGCACTAATTCACCACCTGCAACCAACTGATTTTTCAATTGCCACAGGTGATCGAGCGGGGAGCGACGATGGTATAGCACACCCATGGAAAATACGGTGTCGAACGCAGCCAGTTCGGGGAGTTGCTCAATGCCAAGTGGCAGAACGTGTGCACGCTGGTCGTCGCCGAGTAGCTTACGCACGGCTTCAAACTGACATAGGAACAGTTGCATGGGGTCGATGCCAACCGCCATCGTGGCACCTGCACCTACCATCCGCCACAGGTGATAGCCGCTGCCGCACCCTACATCCAAAATCAGGCGATTCTTCAGTGGGCTGATGTGCGGCAGAACGCGCTGCCATTTCCAATCTGAACGCCATTCCGTGTTGATATCCACGCCGTAAAGCGAAAAGGGGCCTTTGCGCCAGGGCATCAGATTACGTAGCAGCTTTTCAATCCCTTCGCGCTGACCGACGGAAATATCGGGCTCCATGCGCGCCGTGACGCTGTCGTTCAAATCCAGAGAGGTTGGCGTCAGCGACGGGAGATGTTCTAGCGAGTTAAACCAGAGTTTGAATTTACCGTGCAGGGATTCTTGTTGCCAACTGCTGAGCTGTGAAGGCAGCGTGTTAAGCCAGTGGCTGAGCGGACTCTTTGCGATTTGCTGATAAAAATTGCCGAAATCGATCACGCTTTTTCCTCTGCTTTCACGGCTAATAACGAACCAAAATTAAAACACTGAAACCAGATCTCGCTGTGCTCAAAACCGGCATCTGCCAGTCGAGCTTTATGGGTTTCTACCGAGTCGGTCAGCATGACGTTTTCCAGCATGCTACGCTTCTGACTGATTTCCAGCTCGCTGTAGCCATTTGCCCGTTTAAAATCGAGATGCATGTTGAACAGCAATTCGCCGACGTCTTTGTCCGCAAAATTGAATTTCTCAGAGAGCACCAGCACGCCGCCGGGATTCAATCCTTGATAAATACGCTCGATAA
Source organism: Pectobacterium betavasculorum (assembly GCF_000749845.1). Classification (GTDB taxonomy): domain Bacteria; phylum Pseudomonadota; class Gammaproteobacteria; order Enterobacterales; family Enterobacteriaceae; genus Pectobacterium; species Pectobacterium betavasculorum. Next base: position 792,654 of record NZ_JQHM01000001.1, read on the forward strand.
GCACTTGACGTTGGGAAGGCTCCAGAAACTGAAGAGTAAAGTTCAGCACAACCATGGAAGCATTCTTGATATCAATGTTCAGAATATTCGCTTCTATAATTTCGACAGGCGTTTCGGAGCGAAAAGCATCAATGTGGCTACGGCAGCGTTTTACCATCGCCGGAGAATTGTCTACCGCGATAATTTTGCAGCCCGGCACATGGATATTGCGTCGCATAGACAGCGTGGCCGCACCTAGCGAACATCCCAGATCGTAGACGTGGCTATCCGGACGGACGAACCGTTCTGCCAGCATGCCAATCATTGAGATAATGTTGGAATAGCCGGGCACGGAACGTTGGATCATATCGGGAAATACGTCGGCAACGCGTTCGTCGAATGTCCAGTCGCCTAAATTGGCAATTGGCACAGAAAAAAGCATATCGCGGTTTGGCATGGCGGAAAGTGTACTGAGAGTAATAAAGAGGCGCACATTCTAGCAGAATACGCCATACCCGTCATACTTCAAGTGCATGTGCGTTGCTCAAAACGCTGATGTTTTGTCCTGAAACGCGAACTATTTAGGGTATCTAGCCTTCACTTTTCACATTGTTTGGGCACGGATTTTGGTTCCCGGACGCATAATGTTTGTGCGCCCGAGAGAGGCTGGTATCGTTTTTGTCTCACGCCATCAATACAACGTAAAAACCAGATCCCAGGGAAGATAATAGAGGTTTGCTGCAATCATCAGGATGAGTGAGGCATAAGTTGTCGACATACCTGATCGCCGCCAGCGGAATTCGCGATGCCGAAGGCCGTAATAGTGAGCTAAACGCCCGGTAATCAATAGAATGCCGCAAAAATGGATCATGATGATAAGGGCGCCATTCATTTCCATCAGTACCAGTAGAATCGCCGCAATTGGAATATATTCCACTGCATTGCCATGTACGCGGATCGCCGTTTGCAATTCATAAAATCCGCCGTCGCCGTAGGCCACGCGATACTGCATTCTCAGTTTCACAACATCAATAGACAGCTTTATCAACAAGATTGCGCCGAGCACGATATAGAGCGCACTTACCATTTTTTACTCCGTGACCTAACCGAAAACGGCTTGCAGAATGATAGCTTTACCTAACGCAACTGTCGCCTGTAAAGGCTGATTTTTTTAGCGGAAATGGGTTACGTTATAAAACTGTTTATAACTAAATGAACTAACACACCTTATATCTTGTGGATCAGAAAAGTGTCGCCTGCTGCGGCCAATCTGGCGGGGACGGCAGTGTCGGGTCGATCTCGGCGAGTAATGGCCAAAGCTGTTGAGCTAACGGTGGGGCATCACCGATATCTGGTGTGTGAATAAAGAAGAAAGGATTTGCCTGAGGCCATTGTGGCAATTTGTTACGCCATGACTCGAACCAACGCAAATTTTCTTCCAGAGTTTCACTGCCGATAAAGCGGATTAGCGGCTGTGTAGCCGTTAGCACAGCGTGTACCGGAACGCGAGGTTTCTTCCGTTGGGCTTCACGCATGGCAGGACTGTCTGGCGCGGCGTGATGAACCGGACGGCTATCGAGAATCACGCGATTGATACCGCGCTGCTGTAATCCCTGATTCAGCGCTCGTTCCTCATCGCCCTTAGCAAAAAATAGCGGGTGACGCACTTCCACTCCGTAGCTAAATCCTCGAGGCAAGGTGTCAAGAAAGCGCCACAGAACGGATAATTGTGCTGGCCCGAAGGTCGCGGGAAGCTGTAGCCATAGCTGTCCGATTCGATGTCCAATCGGTTCAAGGCATTGATAAAACAGGCCAACATCGCTATCGCAGTTTTGCAGGGCGGCTTTATGGCTGATCGTTGAGGGAAACTTGAAGCAAAAACGAAAATCATCATGCGTCATGTCACGCCAGCGCTCGACAACCTCGCGTGAAGGCAACGCATAAAAAGTCGTGTTACCTTCGACACAGGTAAAGTAGCGGCTGTAGTCGGCGAGATCGTTTAACCCCAACCGACTCCATGCGGGGTGCTGCCATTGTGGTAATCCGATGTACATCATCGCACCATAACTTCATTGAGATTGAGCTTCACTAGGGTGGTGTCGATTATCGCGTAATTGTCAGGACCGCGCGAGTGAGCCGAGAGGAATCGTTTATAAAACCTCATCTGCCCACTGTGTTGCTTCCATTATCATGGTAAAAAATTTTTCTTCACCGATACCCACCTGAGCTAAAAGGTCTTCAAGCTCTTCCCATTCTTGTTGTTCATATTTAGCGATTAACTTGAGATAAATCGCCAGTTCGCCAGTATGTTCTAATAAGCCTTGGTTAATTTTTTCCGATAGGGATATTTGTGAGAGTAACAGCGGCATCGGTGAGTCTAATACAGCGTCTATCAGCGACAATAATCCGCAGAGAAATGCTTCGGTGGTATCTTTCTTCACATTAAAAGAGGCATATAGTAATTCGAAAAATCTGGCGCGAATGAGACTGGTGCGGTAAAGCTCGCTGGGTTTATTCTCATTACTGTTGGTGATACAAATTAATGATACAAAACGTTTAAGCTCGCGTTGTCCAAGCAACATCGCCATAGCGCGGAAAGACATCGTGGCTGAGGTAATTCCGAAGCGAGTGTTGTATTTGATATTAGTGATATGGCGCATCAATTTGTAATAAAGCGACAGATCGGCACAGACCAATTCTTCGATCGTGGCGTAGTTGATCTCAGGTTTATTGACTTCTCTCAGTAGTCTGATGGTATTGCTGGAATTATTGACCAACTTTTTCGACTTAATCATTTCAGGTCGACTGAAAAAATACCCCTGAAACAGCGAGATACCTATTTTTTTACTTTGCAGGTATTGCTCGTGTGTTTCTACTTTTTCGGCCAGATAAATTAACTTACGCTGTGTGTTGCTCTTAATGAAATTTTCAATGTCACTAAAACCCGACAGAGACAAATCGAATTTGATGATATCAATGAAAGGCAAAAACCGATCCCATTCTGACTTCATCGAAAAATCATCGAGTGCAATTCTGAAGCCCTTTCTTTTTAATTTTTTTACGGCGGCAAATAATTCATTGTCGGGAGGAGAATTTTCAAGAATCTCTATAACGACTTTTTCCTGCGGTAACACTTCAGCCTGGCCGTTGATCAGCATCTGATAGGGAAAATTAATATAGTAAGGTTGTTCAACGACGGATTTCGTCAATGGGTTGGTTAAGAACTGATCGGAAATAAGCTGTGCGGTGGCAAATTCAGGGCTGACGTCAGGGAATTTATTCGTGACGTCCATGCGAAAAAGTAACTCGTAGGCAACGGTTTGGCGATGTTGATTTAAAATGGGTTGACGGGCAACAAATGAATACATACTTGTTCTCCATGTAAACCATACGCATTAGCCAATAAAGGGAAAGCGTTTTTTATTAAAATTTTTATAAAAATAAGCAGTTACTTAGTAATTTTAGCAGGTTTTATTAAAAGAAGGTCAGTTTCCACAAATCCTCATGCTGTACGTGTTGGCATACCCGTGCTGTCGGGCGGATGAATCTTCAGAGGATTTGCCTACTGATATGCCGTTTTTCTGACGGTTTTTCAGCTCATCATATTCAGGCGACTCGGTTTGTCTCTGACGTTTAGTTTTGCAACAACTCCGCCGCGATTAGTGAACATTCTGTTAACCGAGAAGGAAATTTCGTAAAAAGAGTAGGCGGCGACGTCGCAGAGCGTTACCTTCATGCTTATCGTTCGGGCGAATATCCTTTATAATAGCCGCCTTTTTTCATCAGACAGTAACCCAGAAAAACCATGCCGTGCAGCGAAAATGCCACTGTTTTTGCGTTGTGATCTACCGTGAAAAGTAATCCACCGTGAAACGTGTGAGCTGGCGGATGAGTAAAAGGACATCGTGATGCGTACTAATTATTGCGGGCAGTTGAATTCGTCCCATGTGGGCCAGGAAGTGACATTGTGCGGTTGGGTTAACCGCCGCCGCGATCTGGGTGGTTTGATTTTTATTGATATGCGTGACCGAGAAGGGCTGGTTCAGGTGTTTTTTGACCCTGACCGTCAGGATGCATTTAAACTGGCATTCGAGTTGCGTAACGAGTTCTGCATCCAACTTACCGGTGTAGTCCGCGCCCGACCAGAAAGCCAAATCAACAAAGATATGGCGACGGGTGAAGTCGAGATTTTTGCCAACGCTCTGACGATAGTTAACCGTTCTGAAGCGTTGCCGTTGGATTCCAACCAAATCAATACTGAAGAAGCGCGTCTTAAATACCGCTATCTGGATTTGCGTCGTCCTGAAATGGCGCAGCGCCTGAAAACGCGTGCACGTATCACCAGTTTTGTACGCCGCTTTATGGATGACCATGGCTTCATGGACATCGAAACGCCGATGTTGACGAAAGCGACGCCAGAAGGCGCGCGCGACTATTTGGTGCCAAGCCGCGTACATAAAGGCAAGTTTTATGCGCTGCCGCAGTCCCCACAGCTGTTCAAACAGCTGCTGATGATGTCTGGATTTGACCGCTACTACCAGATCGTCAAATGCTTCCGTGACGAAGACTTGCGTGCCGACAGACAGCCTGAGTTTACCCAAATCGATGTAGAAACCTCGTTCATGACCGCGCCTCAGGTGCGTGAAGTGATGGAGCAACTGGTGCGTGAACTGTGGCTGGACGTGAAAGGTGTCGATCTGGGCGATTTCCCAGTCATGACGTTCGCGGAAGCGATGCGCCGTTTCGGTTCCGACAAGCCCGATTTGCGTAACCCGCTGGAACTGGTTGACGTTGCCGATCTGGTTAAAGACATCGAATTTAAAGTGTTCTCTGGTCCGGCAAATGATGCCAAAGGCCGCGTTGCGGCGATCCGCGTACCGGGTGGCGCACAACTGAGTCGTAAGCAGATTGATGAATACGGCAAATTTATTGAAATCTATGGCGCAAAAGGTCTGGCTTATATCAAGGTCAACGAGCGTGCCAAAGGGCTGGAAGGCGTTCAAAGTCCGGTAGCAAAATTCCTGAGTGAAGAGGTTCTGTCTGCCGTGTTGGATCGCACTACCGCACAAGATGGCGACATCCTGTTCTTTGGCGCGGACAGCGCGAAAGTGGTAACCGATGCGTTGGGTGCGCTTCGTCTCAAGCTGGGGCGCGATCTGAGCCTGACGAAAGACAATAGCTGGGAACCGCTATGGGTTGTCGATTTCCCTATGTTTGAGGAAGATGGCGAAGGCGGGTTGGCTGCAATGCACCACCCGTTTACCGCACCGCGTGACATGCTGCCTTCTGAACTGGCTGCTAATCCGGTTTCGGCGATCGCCAACGCTTACGACATGGTCATTAACGGTTATGAAGTAGGTGGCGGTTCTGTGCGTATTCACAGCGGTGAGATGCAACAAACCGTATTCAGCATTTTAGGCATCACCGAGCAAGAGCAGCGTGAGAAATTTGGCTTCCTGCTGGACGCGCTGAAATATGGTACACCGCCGCACGCGGGTCTGGCGTTTGGTCTTGACCGTCTGGTAATGCTGTTGACGGGCACTGATAACATTCGTGACGTTATCGCTTTCCCGAAAACGACGGCAGCAGCGTGTCTGATGACGGAAGCGCCAAGCTTCGCCAATCCAGCCTCGCTGCAAGAGCTTGCCATTGCGGTTGTTGTGAAAGGGAAAGTGGCTCAGGATGGAAAATCCGAGAACGAATAAGATGGTATATAAGCGACCCGTTTCGGTTCTGGTGGTGATCTATGCCCGTGATACCGGACGGGTGCTGATGTTGCAGCGGCGTGACGATCCTGAATTCTGGCAGTCGGTAACGGGCAGCATAGAAGAAGGGGAAAGCACGTCGTATGCCGCACAGCGTGAAGTCAAAGAAGAAGTTAACATCGATATATCCGCGGAAGCGTTATCACTCTTTGACTGTCAGCGCTGTATTGAGTTTGAGCTATTTGCTCATTTGAGACGTCGCTATGCGCCGGGGGTTACGCACAATACCGAACACTGGTTTTGTCTGGCGTTACCCGCTGAGCGCGAGGTGCAATTATCCGAGCATCTTGCTTACCAGTGGCTGGATGTGCCCCACGCGGCACAACTGACCAAGTCCTGGAGCAACCGGCAGGCGATTGAGGAATTTGTTATTTATCCGGCCTGAACAGGCTTTTTTCGGAGATTTTTATGGCAGGTCATAGTAAGTGGGCTAACACAAAGCATCGTAAAGCAGCACAGGACGCCAAACGCGGTAAAATCTTTACCAAGATTATCCGCGAACTGGTCACCGCAGCCCGTCTGGGCGGTGGCGATCCGGGTTCTAACCCACGTCTGCGCGCCGCGATCGATAAAGCTCTGTCCAATAACATGACGCGCGATACGCTGAACCGCGCGATTGCCCGTGGCGTCGGCGGTGATGATGATGCCAACATGGAAACCATCATTTATGAAGGCTACGGCCCGGGCGGCACGGCCGTCATGGTGGAATGCCTGAGTGACAACCGCAACCGTACCGTTTCCGAAGTGCGCCATGCGTTTACCAAAACCGGCGGCAATCTGGGTACCGATGGCTCCGTTTCGTACCTCTTCACCAAGAAAGGCGTCATTTCTTACGCGCCGGGTCTGGATGAAGATGCGGTGATGGATGCTGCGCTGGAAGCAGGTGCCGATGATGTCGTGACTTATGACGACGGTGCGATTGACGTATTTACGCCGTGGGAAACGTTCGGTGACGTGAAGGACGCGCTGGATGCGGCTGGTCTGAAAGCGGAGTCTGCTGAAGTGTCTATGATTCCGTCCACCAAGGCGGATATGGATGCAGAAACGGCACCTAAGCTGATGCGTCTGATCGACATGCTGGAAGACTGCGACGATGTGCAGGAGGTTTACCATAACGGTGAGATCTCCGATGAGGTAGCTGAGCTGCTGTAATAGCGGGTCGGTGATGCAAAGTGGAAACAGCGACCTATACGGGCGAATCGGCGGAGCGGCACGATGACAATCATAGTAGGTATCGACCCCGGTTCGCGCGTGACGGGTTATGGCATTATCCGTCAGCAGGGGCGACATCTGACCTATCTTGGCAGCGGTTGTATTCGCACTGTGGTAGATGATATGCCCACGCGGCTTAAGCTGATTTATGCTGGCGTCAGTGAAATCATTACGCAATTTCGCCCAGACTGTATGGCGATTGAGCAGGTTTTTATGGCGAAAAACCCGGATTCAGCATTGAAACTCGGGCAGGCGCGTGGTGTGGCGATCGTCGCCGGTGTGAATCAGGATTTACCGGTGTTTGAATACGCCGCGCGTTTGGTTAAGCAAACGGTGGTCGGAACTGGCGCGGCGGATAAAAAACAGGTGCAGCATATGGTTCGATCGCTGTTGAAACTGTCTGCCAACCCGCAGGCGGATGCTGCCGATGCGCTGGCGATTGCGATTACTCACTGCCACTTTAACCAGAGTCTGCTGCGTACGGCAGCGGCGAAAGTAAACCCACTGGCAGGAAGACTGCGCTGAAACAGGAGGCTGGATATTCATCCAGCCTTTTTTATGTTATATACTCGTCATACTTCAAGCCATTCATTCCCTATGTAAAAGGAAGCGCAACGTGATAGGTCGCCTCAGAGGCATTATCCTGGAGAAACAGCCGCCGCAGGTGCTGATAGAAGCTAACGGCGTGGGTTACGAAGTCCATATGCCGATGACGTGCTTTTACGAACTCCCTGAGCTTAATCAGGAAGCGATTATCTTTACTCATTTCGTGGTCCGCGAAGATGCACAACTGCTGTTCGGTTTTAATGATAAGCAGGAAAGGGCGCTGTTTCGCGAGCTGATCAAGGTGAATGGCGTTGGGCCGAAGCTGGCGCTGGCGATTCTCTCTGGTATGTCCGCAACGCAGTTTGTCAGCGCAGTTGAGCGCGAAGAGATTGGCGCATTGGTTAAACTTCCCGGCGTAGGTAAGAAAACGGCGGAAAGGCTAGTTGTAGAAATGAAGGATCGCTTCAAAGGTTTGAGCGGTGATCTGTTCAATCCGGTCAGCGATATTCCGCTGGCGTCGCCTGCAACCACAGACAGCCGCGTTGGTGAACCCGAAACAGAGGCCGCAGCGGCACTGGTGGCGCTGGGCTACAAACCGCAGGAAGCTAGCCGCATGATTTCCAAAATCGCGCGCCCTGATGCAGACTGTGAAACCCTGATCAGGGATGCACTGCGCGCGGCGCTGTGAGGTATTGATGATAGAAGCCGACCGTTTGATTTCCGCTGACGCCGTTCCTGAAGAAGAATTTCTCGACCGCGCGATGAGACCTAAGCTGCTGACCGAATATGTAGGCCAGCCGCAGGTGCGTGAGCAGATGGAAATTTTTATCCAGGCTGCGCGTAAACGTGGGGATGCGCTGGATCATTTACTCATTTTTGGGCCTCCTGGCTTGGGTAAAACGACGCTGGCGAATATTGTTGCCAATGAGATGGGCGTGAATATGCGCACAACATCAGGCCCGGTATTAGAAAAAGCAGGCGATCTTGCCGCACTATTGACTAATCTCGAACCACATGATGTGTTGTTCATTGATGAAATCCATCGTCTGTCTCCTGTAGTAGAAGAAGTGTTGTATCCCGCTATGGAAGATTATCAGTTGGATATCATGATCGGTGAAGGACCCGCCGCCCGTTCGATCAAACTCGATTTGCCTCCTTTCACGCTGATCGGTGCAACGACGCGTGCGGGGTCGTTAACCTCGCCGCTGCGCGATCGCTTTGGCATTGTGCAGCGTCTGGAATTTTATAATGTGGCGGATTTGCAGTATATCGTTGGCCGTAGCGCACAGTGTTTGGGGCTCGATCTGACGCCGGAGGGTTCCCTTGAAGTGGCACGTCGTGCGCGTGGCACGCCGCGTATCGCCAACCGATTATTGCGCCGCGTGCGTGATTTTTCCGAGGTTAAGTCGGAAGGTGCGATTACCGGAGCCGTGGCGACACAGGCGCTGGATATGCTGGCCGTAGATACCGAAGGTTTTGACTACATGGACCGTAAGCTGCTGTTAGCGATCATTGATAAATTTATGGGGGGCCCCGTCGGCTTGGACAATTTAGCCGCGGCGATTGGCGAAGAACGCGAAACTATCGAAGATGTATTGGAGCCATTTCTGATTCAGCAAGGGTTCATCCAGCGTACGCCGCGTGGCCGAATGGCGACACAGCATGCCTATCGGCATTTTGGCTTAACACGCGAAGAATAGTATCGCCTGAGCGTGCGGTTTGCTAGCAGCAGGGCAGAGTCGACAAGGAAGACGGCAAATTGCGCTGATCAATCCCGGCGCTAGCAGTTCAGCGGAACTTTCTTTTTAGTTTTTTGTTGTTGGTTAGGCGGGTTGTGGCTTGAGCAGGCTGACAATAAACAGCAGCGATGCACACAGTACTACCGACGGTCCGGCTGGCGTATTGTAGCCAGCCGAGAACGCCAAACCGCCTGTCACGGCAATGATTCCAACAATAATGGCGATGCTCGCCATTTGTTCCGGTGTCCGTGCGAAACGTCTGGCGCTAGCGGCGGGAATAATCAACAGCGACGTAATGATTAATGCACCAACAAATTTCATGGCGATACCAATCGTTAATGCGGTAGTCAGCATTAAAAGCAGCTTGGTGCGCTGTAATTTCACGCCGTCGACGTATGCCAGTTCTGGGCTAATCGTCATGGAAAGCAGCGCACGCCATTGCCAACGCATAACGGCAATAACGACCATCACACCAGCACCGATAACCCACAGATCCTCTGTTGTAACGGAGAGTAAATCGCCAAATAGGTAGGCCATTAAATCCACGCGCACGTTATTCATCAGGCTAACGACAACTAACCCAAGCGACAGGGCGCTATGTGCCATGATGCCGAGTAACGTATCGACGGCCAGATAGGGACGGCGCTCGAGCCAAACGAGGCCTAATGCCAGAATGAGCGTCACGGCAATGACGGCAGAAAAGAGGTTAATATTCAGTAACAGACCGAATGCGACGCCAAGTAAGGACGCGTGCGCCAGCGTATCGCCAAAATAAGACATCCGTCGCCAGACGACGAACGAACCGAGCGGACCTGCCGCAATCGCCAACAAAACCCCTGCCAGCCAACCGGGAAACAACAGTTCTATCATGCGTCGTTTCCACCTTGTCTCTTTAGAATGATACGTCCTTGCAGGTCATGACGATGATTATGATGGTGGCGGTAGATCGCCAATTGCTCCGCACCGCGATGGCCAAACATCGCTAAAAATTCGGGATGAAGGGAAACAACCTCAGGCGTGCCGGAGCAGCAAACATGTTGATTAAGGCAGAGAACTTCATCGGTTTTCGCCATCACCAGATGCAGATCGTGTGACACCATCAGCACGCCGCAGTGGAATTCCTGCCGCAGTTGGTTAATCAGATCATACAGCGCCAGCTGCCCATTGACGTCGACCCCTTGTGTCGGCTCATCCAGAACCAGAAGTTGCGGTTGGTTGAGTAGTGCACGAGCCAACAGCACGCGCTGGGTTTCTCCACCGGAGAGTTTCTGCATCGGCTGTTCAAGCAGATGTGCAGCCTGAACACGTTTAAGGGCAGGTAAGATATCCTGCTTTTTCACGCTCGGTCGCAGTTGCATAAAACGGCTGACGGTCAAGGGCAGGGTGGAATCCAGATGTAGCTTCTGCGGAACGTAGCCAATTCGCAGTGCGGGATCCCGAACGAGTGAACCGGAGGTAGGGGAAAGTAGCCCCAATACCACGCGCACCAGCGTCGATTTCCCTGCGCCATTCGGCCCCAGTAGCGTCAGAATTCGACCAGCCTGTAGAGTCAACGAGATATTTGACAGGATCTTCCGGCTGCCAAATGTTACTGAAATATTATTAAGTGATACCAATGTGGACATATAATTCGGTTTGCATAACCCATGTAATGTTATATTATAACAAATAACACAATAAAAATCGACGGGATCGACCTTCATGCAGCTATCTATTCAACAAAAAAAATGGTTAAAAAGTGTGTTTGTTGCCAGTGCGCTACTCGCAAGCGGGATATCAATCAATGCAGCATCCGCTACGGTCATTACTTCAATTCGTCCTTTGGGATTCATTGCGTCGGCTATTGCCGATGGCGTGAGGCCAACCGAGGTTTTGTTACCTGATGGCGCATCGCCCCACGATTATGCCTTGCGCCCGTCTGATGTCCAGCGTTTACAGTCCGCCGAACTGGTGATTTGGGTTGGGCCGGAAATGGAAGCGTTTCTCGGGAAACCGTTAGCGAAAATTTTACCTGCAAAGCAGATCGCGCTTTCCGCGCTGCCAGCCATTAAATCTGAGCTGGAAAAAGAGGCCGGACATGACCATGACGATGCACAGGATGAGCATGAAAAAGGCCACGTTCACAGTAATACTGCCCATGATGACGGTGACGATGGTCACCATCATAGTGAGTACAATATGCACATTTGGCTCTCGCCGGAGATGACAAAACAGGCGGCAATTGCCATTCATGCAAAATTATTGGAACTTATGCCTCAGAATAAGGACAAACTAGACGCGAATCTGCTTTATTTCACGGATAAAATTGCGCAAGCAGATGAAAAAATTGTTAAGATGCTAGCGCCTGTGCAGGGTAAAGGGTATTTCGTGTTTCATGATGCCTATGGCTATTTTGAGAAGCATTACGGGTTAAGCCCCTTGGGACACTTCACGGTTAATCCCGAAATCCAACCTGGCGCACAGCGTTTACATCAAATACGAACACAGTTGGTTGAGCATAAAGCCGTATGCGTTTTTGCTGAACCGCAATTCAGGCCAGCCGTTATTAATGCTGTTGCCAAGGGAACCGACGTACGCTCGGGTGTGCTCGATCCATTGGGAAGCAACATTGCACTGGGTAGAGATAGCTATGCTGATTTCCTATTGCAGCTATCGAACCAGTATGTGAGCTGTCTGGAGGAAAAATCATGAGGATACGAATAAGTGCAGCAGATAGTCCGAACTATCGCTCTGGCGTATAACAGCTTACCTCGGCCCCATCGCGTCATGCTGGGGTCGCTTACCGTTGTCACATTGGCCGTTGCTGTTTGGCGGCCTTTTGTTTATCCCCACGTTGATGACGCGCCCGTCATCGTAAAAGATATCGACCTGGAAACCAGTCAGCTACGAACCCTGACGCCAGAAGCCAGTGAACCGATAGACCAACCTTCACCTGATGACGACATTCCGCAAGATGAGCTGGATGATAAAGTTGCCGATGAAAGCGGCGTACATGAGTACGTCGTCTCTACAGGCGATACCTTAAGCAGCATTTTGACCCAGTACGGTATTGATATTGCGGATGTTACCCAGCTTGCGGATCAGAATAAAGATTTGCGTAACCTGAAAATTGGTCAGCAAATCTCGTGGGCTCTGGGAGATAATGGCGACCTGCAAAGTTTGACCTGGCAGATGTCTCGTCGTGAAACACGAATTTATGAGCGTGTAGGCAACGATTTTAAAGAGCGTGTCGAGACGCTAAAAGGCGAGTGGCGTAACAGCGTTCTGAATGGTAGGGTCAGTGGCAGTTTTGTCAGCAGTGCGAAAAATGCTGGTTTGACGAGCACAGAAGTGCGAGACGTGATCAAAGCGCTGCAGTGGCAGTTGGATTTTCGCAAATTACGTAAAGACGACACGTTTTCTGTCCTGATGTCCCGTGAAATGCTTGATGGCAAAAGTGAACAAAGTGAACTGATCGGTGTTCGCCTGAATACCGGCGGTAAAGACTACTACGCTATTCGTGCAGAAGACGGTAAATTCTATGATCGCGAAGGTTCTGGTTTGACGCGTGGGTTTATGCGTTTCCCGACCATGAAACAATTCCGTATTTCCTCCAACTTCAATCCGCGTCGTTTGAACCCGGTGACTGGGCGTGTTGCACCGCATAAAGGTGTCGATTTTGCCATGCCTGTCGGTTCACCCGTTCTGGCCGTTGGGGATGGTGAAGTGGTGATTGCAAAACGCAGCGGTGCTGCGGGTAATTATGTTGCCATCCGTCATGGTCGCCAGTACACCACGCGCTACATGCATATGCACCGTATCCTGGTGAAACCAGGGCAGAAAGTGAAACGCGGCGATCGCATTGGATTATCCGGTAATACAGGGCGTTCTACAGGCCCGCATCTGCACTACGAATTCTGGATCAACCAGCAGGCGGTAAACCCGCTGACGGCTAAACTGCCGCGTTCTGAAGGGCTGGCGGGTAAAGAACGTCGTGATTATCTGGCGCAGGTGAAGGAAGTGGTGCCGCAGCTTAAGTTTGATTAACGATATTGACTGCATGTTATGCCGGTGGCTTGCTGCCGGCATTTTCATTTGTAGAATATTTGATAGAACATCGGTTCCTGATTTTTTATTGTCGTGTAGACGTGTTTTTGCATAATTGTCAGTAAGTGTTGCTAAACGCCAAGCGGCAATTATGATTAGATTTATTGATTGAATTGAAGAGTTTAGGCATGGAAAAAGAAAAAAAATCGAACGCTGAATTTGTTCCCCAGTTTCAACGCGCCTTTTTTCATCCGCGCTATTGGGGTGTTTGGTTAGGTGTTGGCGTGATGGCACTTACAGCCTATATCCCTGCGCGGTTAAGAAACCCTGTGCTGGGTGGGTTAGGGCGTTTTGTCGGGAGAATATCAAAAGGTGCTCGCCGTCGTGCCCGCATTAATCTGCTGTATTGCATGCCAGAGTTAACGGAAGCACAGCGTGAAGCTATCATCGATGACATGTTTGCGACGGCACCTCAGTCGATGATCATGATGGTCGAAGTTGGGATTCGTAATCCAAATAAAATCGAGAAATATGTTCGTTGGCACGGCGGAGACATTCTTGAACGTATTAAAGCGCAAGAGAAGAACGTGATTTTTCTGGTTCCGCACGGATGGGGCGTCGATATCCCTGCGATGTTGCTGACTTCTCGCGGACAGCGCATGGCGGCGATGTTCCATAATCAGAAGAATGCGCTGGTGGATTATTGGTGGAATCGGCTACGCCGTCGTTTTGGTGGCCGCATCCATGCTCGCAACGACGGTATTAAGCCGTTTATCAGCTCTGTACGCTCAGGATGCTGGGGTTATTACTTACCCGATCAAGATCACGGCCCTGAACACAGCGAGTTCGTTGATTTCTTTGCAACCTATAAAGCAACGCTGCCTGCTGTTGGACGGCTAATGAAAGTGTGTCGGGCTGATATTGTGCCGTTGTTTCCAGTATATAACGCCAAAGATGGTTGCCTGGATGTGTTTATTCGCCCGCCGATGGATGATTTAGCGGATGCGGATGATGCATACATTGCGAGGCGTATGAATGAAGAAGTCGAAATTCTGGTCAGGCCAAATCCAGAGCAGTACACCTGGATTCTGAAGCTGTTGAAGACCCGCAAGCCGGGTGAGATTGAGCCATATTGCCGCGATGAATTATACCGCAACAAGAAGTGAGATGAGTCACGGATAGACGCGCATCGATAAAAAAGCCGGACGAGAAATCGTCCGGCTTTTTACTATCATACATTTACCATCACGCTATTATTATCACAATTACCGTCCGTTAACTTAGTAGCGGACGGCTAAAATGATTATTCCACGCGCAGGATACGGATTGTGTTGGTGGTGCCTACGGTGCCCATGATGTCGCCCTGTGTGACGATAACTAGATCCCCAGACATCAGGAACCCTTTGTCACGCAGTAGGATCACTGCATCATTGGCGGCAGCAACGCCGTCTGTATAGCTGTCGAAATGCACGGGGGTTACGCCACGATACAGCGCGGTCAGGTTCAGCGTATGCTCATGACGAGACATTGCGAAAATCGGCAGGCCGGAACTGATACGGGACATCATCAGGGCGGTGCGGCCTGATTCCGTCATGGCGATCAGCGCAGTAACCCCTTTCAGGTGGTTAGCTGCATACATGGAAGACATCGCGATGGATTCTTCAGTATTATCAAACTGTACATCAAGGCGGTGTTTGGATACGTTGATGCTTGGGATTTTCTCCGCACCTAAACACACTTTTGCCATCGCCGCGACGGTTTCAGCAGGATATTGACCCGCGGCGGTTTCTGCTGACAGCATTACGGCATCGGTGCCATCTAACACGGCGTTGGCGACGTCCATTACCTCGGCGCGCGTTGGCATCGGGTTGGTGATCATCGATTCCATCATCTGCGTGGCGGTAATGACAGCACGGTTCAGTTGACGAGCACGACGGATCAACTTCTTCTGAATCCCTACCAGCTCAGGGTCGCCGATTTCAACGCCCAAATCGCCTCTGGCGACCATTACCACGTCGGAAGCCAGAATAATGTCATCCATTGCGGCATCTGAACAGACGGCTTCAGCGCGTTCAACTTTTGATACGATCTTGGCGTTACAACCTGCATCGCGTGCAAGGCGGCGTGCGTAATTGAGATCTTCACCAGTACGTGGGAAAGAGACCGCCAGATAGTCGACGCCAATTTTTGCGGCAGTAATGATGTCGGCTTTATCCTTTTCCGTCAGGGCTTCGGCAGACAGGCCGCCACCGAGTTTGTTGATGCCTTTATTGTTAGACAGCGGCCCACCAACGGTGACTTCGGTGTAAACTTTTAGACCTTCAACCTGAAGGACTTTCAGTTGTACGCGGCCGTCATCCAATAACAGGATATCGCCAGGCACTACGTCGCCTGGCAAGCCTTTGTAATCGATCCCGACCCTTTCTTTATCGCCTTCGCCTTTCGCTAAGTTGGCATCCAGCAAGAATTTGTCGCCGACATTCAGGAAAATTTTACCTTCTTTGAAGGTAGAGACACGAATCTTTGGACCCTGTAGATCGCCAAGAATGGCAACGTGGCGGCCTAATTTAGCCGCAATTTCACGAACTTTGTTGGCACGTAATTGGTGATCTTCTGCTGTGCCGTGAGAAAAATTCATGCGTACTACGTTAGCGCCCGCACTGATAATTTTTTCGAGATTATTATCGCGGTCGGTAGCGGGCCCCAGGGTGGTAACAATCTTGGTTCTTCTGAGCCGTCTGGACATGTATAACTCCGTTCACTTGTGAAGCTGCAGTGTTGCGATTAAGCGTCGAATAACGGTGTAAAATGTCACCATACAACAAAACTATTTCACCTGCGTTATCCGAACATCGTGTTGAGTCTGATTATCATACTGTACAGGTAATCCCTACTATCTTTCCATGCCCATAGTCTGTGGCCATATCAAGATGAGGCGGGTAGATAATACCGCTCATTTTTATTACCCGTGCAACTTTACGTTGCATGTGCGTTGGCTTCGTTCAAATACTCGCCCTCGCGGGCCAACGCTTCGCGTTGTTCAAAACGTTAACGTTTTGTCCTGAAACTCGAATTATTTAGGGTACAAGATGTAACTAAAAACAAAGCACAACATAAAACTTAACTATTATCAGAAAATCAGGTATCACCTGAACGGGTTAATCAACCGTTCGTCTTTATCAAAGCGTGATTCACGCAAGGCCTCTTTGACTCGTTTCAGGTTATCTCGAAATTTTTCCCCACGACGCAGTGTGAACCCCGTAGCCAGAACGTCGATCAGCGTCAACTGAGCGATGCGGGATACCATCGGCATATAGACATCGGTATCTTCGGGCACGTCAAGCCGCAAGGCCAGCGAGGCTTCACGCGCTAGCGGCGTGCCGTCCGAAGTGATGGCGATCACCGTTGCATCGTTCTCGCGTGCTAGTTGCGCCATTTCGACCAGACTTTTGGTTCTGCCAGTATGGGAAATCAATACCACGACGTCGCCGTCGCTGGAGTTCATGCAGCTCATGCGCTGCATCACGATGTCATCAAAATAAACGACGGGGATATTGAAGCGGAAGAATTTGTTCATCGCATCATGTGCGACAGCGGCGGAAGCACCTAGCCCAAAGAAAGAGATTTTCTTCGCCTGTGTCAGCAAATCCACCGCGCGGTTGACGGCGGTTACATCCAGGCTCGATTTCACCTGCTCTAATCCCGCCATCGTGGATTCAAAGATTTTACTGGTATAGGCATCAACGCTGTCATCTTCTTCAACGTTGCGGTTCACATACGGCGTACCGTTCGCCAGACTTTGCGCCAGATGTAGTTTAAAATCGGGAAAACCTTTTGTTTCAAGGCGACGACAGAAACGATTAACCGTTGGTTCACTGACATCAGCCATTTTGGCCAAGGTCGCGATGCTGGAGTGAATGGCCGTCTGCGGAGTGCTCAGGATCACTTCAGCCACTTTTCTTTCTGATTTGCTCAAGAGTTCTAAGTGACTCTGGATTTTTTCCAGCATATTCATACGACAAAGGCCATGTAAGTTTTTTCCAATTTCAACTAAAGGTACAACTGGCATGCATTACGTGAAAAAATGCACGTCGTGAAAATATACTACGACCCTGTAGTGGTTGGCAGAGGGCAACACGTTAAGTTGGGGCGTTTTTTTGCCAGAACATGACATGTGTCTAACTTTCAGAAAAGTAATCGACTGTCAGAAACGACGAAAAATTTCGTTTTAGGGCGGATGCATAAATGACTTCAGCCACTGCATAGGCCGATTTATGCCTGATTTTCAGGCAATGGCGACCATTATTTGGCATTTTTATGATGGGTTTACTGGCTGTAGTCAAAAAGAGTACATTATCGCTGTAATAAAATTACAGCATCCTGCAACGAGGAGATGAACATGGCGGTAACTTCAACAGCCCAAGCATGCGATCTGGTTATTTTTGGTGCCAAGGGCGATCTGGCGCGCCGTAAATTGCTGCCTTCCCTGTACCAGTTGGAAAAAGCAGGTCACATCCATGCGGACACCAAAATTATTGGGGTGGGTCGTGCGGATTGGGATAAAGCGGAGTATACCCGCGTCGTGCGCGAAGCGCTTGACACCTTTATGAAAGAAGCCATCGACGATAAGTTGTGGGAAACGCTAAGTAGTCGGCTGGATTTCTGCAATCTTGATGTAGAAGACACGAAAGCCTTTAACAAGCTGGGCAAGATGCTTGACCAGAAAAATCGTACCACTATCAACTATTTTGCGATGCCGCCCAGCACATTCGGTGCGATCTGCAAAGGGTTGGGGACTGCGGGGTTGAATAAAGAGCCTGCGCGCGTGGTAATGGAAAAACCGCTGGGTACCGATCTGACTTCTTCTCGCGTCATTAACGATCAGGTCGCGGAATTCTTTAACGAGTGTCAGGTTTACCGTATTGACCACTATCTGGGTAAAGAAACGGTTCTTAACCTGCTGGCGCTGCGTTTTGCCAATTCGCTGTTCTCCTCGAATTGGGACAACCGGACTATCGATCATGTGCAGATTACGGTAGCCGAAGAGGTCGGGATTGAAGGCCGCTGGGGCTATTTTGATAAAGCTGGCCAGATGCGTGACATGATCCAGAACCACCTGTTACAGATTCTGACGATGATTGCGATGTCACCGCCATCTGATTTGACGACCGACCGCATCCGTGATGAAAAGGTAAAAGTGTTGCGTTCACTGCGTCGTATTGATCGCTCCAACGTGCATGATACGACGGTGCGCGGTCAATATTCTTCTGGCTTTGTTCAAGGGCATAAAGTACCGGGCTATCTGGAAGAAGAGGGTGCCAATAAAAGCAGCAGCACGGAAACCTTTGTCGCGATTCGTGTCGACATTGATGACTGGCGCTGGTCTGGCGTGCCGTTTTACCTGCGTACCGGCAAACGTCTGCCAACGAAATGTTCAGAAGTGGTGGTGTACTTTAAGAATCCAGCATTGAATCTGTTCCATGATTCTTACCAGCAGTTGCCGCAGAACAAACTGATTATTCGCTTGCAGCCGGATGAAGGCGTGGAAATCCAGATTCTGAATAAAATTCCGGGATTAGAACACAAGCACCGCCTGCAAACGGTGAAGCTGGATCTGAGCTTCTCGGAAACCTTTAATCAACAACACTTGGCGGATGCTTATGAGCGCCTATTGCTGGAAACCATGCGTGGGATTCAGGCGCTGTTCGTTCGTCGCGATGAAGTTGAAGAAGCCTGGAAATGGGTGGATTCCATCATGGAGGCCTGGGCGATGGACAACGATGCGCCGAAGCCGTATCAGGCAGGAAGCTGGGGACCGGTGGCATCCGTAGCGATGATCACCCGCGATGGCCGTTCCTGGAATGAGTTTGAGTAAGTCTTTGCGAGTGAATCAGTAACAGGAGTGCTGAAGTGGTTCGGCATTCCACAGTTTTAATGTATGGCTAACGGTGCGGTCGGACATCTGCGGCGACGCAGAGCCCTGTGGCAGGGGCGCGCTATATAATTAATGATGCCTTTGGGCATGACTGGAGATAACTTTTGATGAAAAACTGGAAAACGAGCGCGGAACAAATTTTGACAACGGGTCCTGTTGTTCCTGTGATTGTGGTCAACAAACTGGAACATGCGGTACCGATGGCAAAAGCGTTAGTCGCGGGTGGCGTTCGCGTTCTGGAACTGACATTGCGTACCGATTGTGCCATTGAAGCGATCCGCGTGATTGCGAAAGAAGTACCAGAAGCCATTGTGGGCGCAGGTACGGTGACAAACCCAGAGCAGTTGGCTGCGGTTGTTGAGGCTGGTGCGCAGTTTGCCATCAGCCCTGGCCTGACTGAGCCATTGTTGAAAGCCGCGACGGAAGGCAACATCCCGTTGATTCCAGGTATCAGTACCGTCTCTGAACTGATGCTGGGTATGGATTACGGCCTGCGTGAATTCAAATTTTTCCCAGCGGAAGCTAACGGCGGTGTGAAAGCGCTTCAAGCGATCGCGGGGCCGTTTGCTCATATTCGTTTCTGCCCGACGGGGGGTATTACGCCAAATAACTACCGCGACTATCTGGCGCTGAAAAGCGTACTGTGCGTGGGTGGTTCCTGGTTGGTACCGAACGACGCATTGGAAAATGGTGATTACGCGCGTATTACTGAACTGGCGCGTGAAGCTGTTGCAGGCGCAAAAGCTTAAATCTGTTTGTTACTGAATGACAAAGGCCACTCGCAGCGGGTGGCTTTTTTACACGGCAGGCTATCCCTGCCTGCCACCCTCCGAGCCGTTGCATCGTAACGTTGAAAACCGCTCCTGCGTTTTTATGGCGAGTATTCAGTCCGCCGTCAGTAACGTTTATTTCATCTTGTCAGCAATAAAATGCATCAACCGCTAACTTTTACGTCTGCCGCGACGCGCTTGGCGATGTCAATTGCATCTGCTGTGGTTTCCGCACTGGCTAACGCAACGCCCATCCTACGTTTGCCGCTGATATCCGGTTTGCCAAACAGGCGAATTTGCGTATGAGGGAGCAGTGCATTTTCCAGTCCCTGATAACGTACATTGTTACTGTCCAGTTCCGGTAAAATCACGGCTGAAGCCGATGCGCCGTACTGGCGAACCGCGCCAATTGGCAGTCCCAGGAAAGCGCGAACGTGCAGAGCAAACTCGGACAGATCCTGAGAAATCATCGTCACCATGCCGGTATCGTGCGGGCGAGGGGAGACCTCACTGAAAATGACTTCATCACCGCAGACAAACAGTTCAACGCCGAACAGACCATAACCGCCGAGCGCTTTTACAACATCGCTGGCCATCTTTTGTGCGCGTTCCTGCGCCAGCACACTCATCTGCTGCGGCTGCCAGGATTCGCGATAATCGCCGTCTTCTTGTCGATGCCCAATAGGTGCACAGAAATGAATGCCGTCAACGGCATGGATGGTCAGCAGGGTGATCTCAAAATCAAAATTAACCAATCCTTCCACGATGACGCGTCCACCGCCCGCTCGGCCACCCTGTTGGGCATAGAGCCATGCCTGCTCTAATTGCTCAGCGGCGCGAATCAGGCTTTGCCCTTTGCCGGATGAACTCATGACTGGCTTCACAATGCAGGGATAACCAATCTCTTCTACTGCCCGATGAAAACTCTCTTTGCTGTCGGCAAAGCGGTAGACAGATGTCGGAACGCCGAGCGTTTCGGCGGCCAGACGGCGGATGCCTTCACGGTTCATCGTCAAACGAGTGGCTTCTGCACAGGGAACAACATGGTGACCCTGTTTTTCTAGCGTCACCAGCATATCAGTAGCGATGGCCTCAATTTCCGGCACGATGTAATCAGGGCGTTCTGCTTCAACTAACGTTTTTAATGCATCACTATCCAGCATATTGATGACATAGCTACGATGCGCAACCTGCATTGCAGGAGCATCGGCGTAGCGATCGACCGCGATCACTTCGATTCCCAGGCGCTGACATTCAATTGCTACTTCTTTGCCTAATTCACCGGAGCCAAGCAGCATCACTCGTGTGGCATTCGCACGCAGGGCGGTTCCAATTGTTAACATAACCTTATACCTGATCGGGTTGTGAAAAATGGCCGCAGTATAAACGAAAACGTTTGCGTACGCATTAGAGAGGAAACGCATTGGAATGCGTTACGCAAAAGCGCATCAAGAGACAAGGACGTGGCTTGGCATTGCAGGGCAATCGTGCCACTCTTCTTGCAGAGTGAAAATTTTATGTCAAGACAACGAGATCCGACGCGATGAAGACACCGCAAGCTGAAAAAAGACCCCACGCGATAAGTACACATGGCGATACGCGTATCGACAACTATTACTGGCTGCGTGACGACGAGCGTGTCGATCCGCAGGTGTTGGCCTATTTGGAACAGGAAAACGCCTACAGTGAAGCGATCATGGCACCTCATGAGACGCGTAAACGGTCGCTGTATGACGAAATGGTTAACCGTATTCCGTCGACGGATATGTCAGTGCCGTATGTCAGAAGGGGGTATCGCTATCAAAGTCGCTATGAGCAGGGCAAAGAGTACGCTATCTATCTGCGCCAGCCTGAGCAGGTAACTAAAGAGTGGCAAACGCTGTTGGACGGAAATCAACGCGCGGAAGGTCATGAATTTTACAGTCTCGGTGCGCTTGAAGTTAGCCCGAACAACTTGCTGTTGGCGCTCTCGGAGGATTTTTTATCCCGCCGACAGTACACGATACGCTTTCGTGACCTGAGCCGCGACGAATGGCTACCGGATGTGATCGAAAATGTGACCGCAGGTGCGGAATGGTCGGCCGATTCGACGATGCTTTACTACGTGCGCAAACATGAAAAAACGCTGTTACCGTATCAGGTCTACCGTCATCGCTTGGGCAGCGATCCGGCGCAGGATGAGCTGGTGTATGAAGAGAAGGATGACACCTATTATGTCAGCTTGAGTAAAACGACATCAGAGCACTACATCACCATTTATCTCAGCAGCACCACGACGACAGAGGTGCTATTACTTGACGCGACGATCCTAGACGCGGTGCCGCAGGTATGCATTCCACGCCGGAAAGATCATGAATATGGTATCGATCACTATCAGGATCGGTTTTATCTGCGCTCCAACCGAGAGGGCAAAAACTTTGGTCTTTACCGCTCGGATAAGCCCGATGAGCAAGCACTGGAAACATTGATTGCTCCACGTGAACACCGTGTGCTGGAGAGTTTTGAACTTTTTCGCGATTGGCTGGTGGTGGAAGAAAGAGAGCGCGGCTTGACTTGCTTACGCCAGATCCACTGGCATACGCAGGAAGAAAAAACAATCGCTTTCAATGACCCGAGCTATGTGACGTGGTTGTCGTACAACCCTACGCCAGATACGACACTGATGCGATATGGTTATTCATCAATGACAACGCCCAGCACGTTGTATGAACTGAACCTGGACACGGGGGAACAGCAGTTACTTAAGCAAGCTGAAGTGAAAGATTTTTCCCCGAATAACTATCAGAGCGAGCGCCTGTGGATCACGGTTCGCGATGGCGTCGATGTGCCCGTTTCGCTTGTTTATCATCGAGACCATTTCAACCCAGGTAAGAATCCGATATTGGTCTACGGATACGGTGCTTATAGTCACAGCCTGGATCCTGATTTTAGCGTTAGCCGTTTGAGCCTGTTGGATCGCGGGTTCGTCTTTGCTTTAATACATATTCGTGGCGGCGGTGAGCTTGGGCAGCAGTGGTATGATGATGGTCGACTGCTCAATAAGATGCACTCCTTCACGGATTTCATCGATGTATCTCAGGCATTGATAGAAAAAGGCTATGGCGACAGGAAAAATATGTTCGCCATGGGGGGAAGCGCGGGAGGATTACTGATGGGGGCGGTAGTGAATATGGCACCCGATCTGTTTAAAGGCGTCGTCGCTCAGGTTCCATTCGTTGATGTGCTGACGACAATGCTGGATGAATCAATTCCGCTGACGACCGGAGAGTATGACGAGTGGGGCGATCCGAATGAACAAACCTACTATGACTACATCAAGCAATATAGCCCCTATGACGGCATTACCGCACAGGGGTACCCACATTTGCTGGTGACTACCGGATTACACGATTCTCAGGTTCAGTATTGGGAGCCTGCAAAATGGGTGGCGAAATTGAGGGAAGTCAAAACGGACGAGCGTCTGGTGCTATTGTATACCGATATGGAAGCTGGGCACGGCGGGAAGTCTGGTCGCTTCAAACGCTATGATGATATTGCGCTGGAATATGCTTTCCTGTTGATGGTGCTTGAAAAAGTTGAAGAAAGTCACGAATAAGAGATAACAACTGGACTATATGGGTAAACCCGTTTTCGGGTTTACCCTATCGGCATGGCACTTTACTGGGCCAATATCAGTACTCAGGTAATATCAGTCTGCGGTTTCTTTGCCCTTTTCTCGGCTCGTTTTTCGGCTGCCGTTTTCAAGGGCTTCTTCTTACTGTTTTTTTTGCTATCCAGTCCTTTACTCATATCTTGCCTCGCTTGATAAAAGGTTAGGTTGCCACTCCATTAACCTCCTGTCTGAGTCGATATGCAAGCAGAAAATCGTTTTTTGCTATGTGGCAATGTAACTCGTGGAAAGGGAGGTTTTTCACGGTAAAACAGTCTTAGATTGGCATGAGGGGAATCGCTATTTAGACTTAGGTTCGTAAGGTAAGCGAGAGAATTGTAGTGAGCGCTGGCGATAAAACATCACACGTTCACGAAAGTAGTTGCGCAAGTGCTCGGGTTGTTCTCTCTCAACGACTTCCGGAATAACGGGCATATTGTAACGTTCTTTGAAGGCAACACCTGACGCTGCCAAGTCTACGTTAACTTTATCCATATCCTCTTTGGATAGTTCTGCCAGATTATGTCCCATACCACTTTCTCCTGCCTATTGGCCACCGACTGATGTGTGCCACGGTAAAGTAGCGGCAGAGAAATGGCAAGTGTTCGCCTTATCATGTGGATGTTTATTATTCTCATTACGAAATGGGAATCATTTTTAATACCGAGCGTCATAAATAATATATCGGATTTGTTATTTTTGATAATAAAAACGATTCGCAATAATATAGTAAACCCTCATCCTTAAGTGATAATAAATATCAACAACAAGGAGTTATAAATAATTGTTTTTTATGTATTTTTTATTAATTCCTTATCATTGTTAATAAAGTGTTTTTTATTTTATTTTTCAGGCATAATGCCCAGAATAATTTCACCTGCCGGGAAAATAGGACATTACTATGTTAAAAAAAGAAATGATTCAGAAGCTGAATGAGCAACTTAATCTGGAGTTTTATTCCGCCAATTTGTATCTGCAAATGAGCGCATGGTGCGGTGACAAAGGTTTTGAAGGCGCATCCAGCTTCCTGAAGACGCACTCTCAGGAAGAAATGCAACACATGCAGCGTCTGTTTGACTATCTGGATGACACGGGAAGCCTGCCTGTATTAGGCGCAATTGCGGCTCCGCCAATTGATTTCGATTCACTGGCTGATGTCTTCAAGCTGACTTATGAACACGAACAGTTGATTACAGCAAAAATTAATGAATTGGCACACGCTGCGATGGCGTTGCAGGATTATTCTACATTTAACTTCTTGCAATGGTACGTTGCCGAACAGCACGAAGAAGAGAAACTGTTCCGCTCTATTCTGGACAAACTTGCATTGGTTAATGCCAGCGAAGGCGGCTTGTTCTTTATCGATCAAGATTTGAAAAAAATGTCTGCGGCGGCACCGTCAGCCTAACGACAATCGACGTCTCTGTCGGCGCCAAGGCGCATTTTAATAACGCGGGATAATGTTCTCTTTATCCCGCCATTTCTTCTCTTGGCCGACTTTTCACCCTATATCTCGCGGTAAGTTTTATTCTTGGCCCGGTGCTCGACTTCACCTTCCTCTGTCGCTATGATCGCATGAGTTGTGATATACAACCTTATGTTTTATAAGGTTTGATGCTGTCTTCCTGTTATTCGGATAAGGCTGCAAAAACTCACACACATCACTGTCTGAATATGCATGTCGGGAATACCATGATGAATAAATTTTTGCTATCTATCGTGTTTGCCTCACTTTCTGCGAATGCTTTTGCTGCCGCCAAACTGGCAAATATCAGTCGGCTTGAATACGGCGATCGCTGGGCTTTCACGCGTGAGGAAGTTCAACTGATTTGTCGCCCTGGCAATGCGCTATACGCCTTACATACCGGTACACTGATGCAATATCCGCTGAATGATGTTGCCATTGAGCAGATGAAGTCTGGGCGAGTAAGTGCACAGCCGATAGACGTTATCTGGCTGGACGATCCTAAACATCCTGGTCAGAAAAAAAGCCTTCAGCCATTTATCGATCGTGCAGAGCAACTGTGTCAGCCAGATGCTAAACCGTAAAGTCATTGATTTACTTATTAATGTTAACTATTTGCTTCTTTATGGTTAGAGTAAAGTGTGAAATCTGTTCCATTTGTGCTCATTGCGAGCAGGTTGAAGCTGGAAAAACTAGGGGAGTTGGCTAAGCTTAAATCTACAGGGCTAGTACAGCTTGTATAAATGCCAACTTTTAGCGCACGGCTCTCCCAAGAGCCATTTCCCTAGACTGAATACAGGAATCGTATTCAGTCTTTTTTTTGATGTATCGGTTGGTGAATCGTTGTTAATGAACGCTTGGCGTGAGACGAGTTTCTTTTCTTCCTTCCTGTCTTCTAAAGGTTTTTAAGAATAAATGCTTGCTAAAGATTGTTATACATGCGTTAATAGCTCGTCGGTTTGATTCGCAGACCTAAAAAGCAGTTTAGTAAAGCAGTTCTCATTTCAAAGTGTATCCATAGATATCCCTTCTTTTGAGCCTCCTTATTGTTGCTAATTAAATTCTGTGCACAGGCCCTATTTGCCGGAAGGCGCTATAAAATTAAGGTAATTTCTATGTCTAATAAAATGACTGGTTTAGTAAAATGGTTTGACGCTGGTAAAGGTTTTGGTTTCATTACTCCTGATAACGGCAGCAAAGATGTATTCGTACATTTCTCTGCTATTCAGAGCAACGATTTCAAAACTCTGGACGAAGGCCAAAAGGTTGAGTTCACCATTGAAAATGGTCAGAAAGGCCCATCAGCTGGCAACGTTGTTGCACTGTAATCAAGCCAAGTTGAATTAATGTTTCTCTTGCGATAGCGATGATGGTTTAAACCGGAGCAGCCAAGAAAACACTAAAAACCCCTAGCGTAAAGCTGGGGGTTTTTGTTTATATCTCAAACGAGCCTTTATAGCGGTTATACTTCAAGCTGCATGTGCGCTGGCTGCGTTCACTCACCTGAATCACTTACCTGAGTAAACTCATCGGAATTCCCTCTCTTTCCGCCTTCCTGCCACTCGAATTATTTGAGGTATATGTTTAGATTCCTCTGAATCGAATTGCCTTGTTCTTAATCATTCATTGGGGAGCAGCTTAATTTATTACTACATAGCGAACGGACGTATTTATTCTTTCTCGATTATAAAAATACCTTTCATCGAAACGCCCATCGACAAAACGATGCGTAACTACCATCCTCGATGGTGAGTAGGAGGCTTTTTCCTGCAATAAAATTATGGTGTTTATTTGATGATTAAAACTAAAAATAGCTTTTTTTGATGGGATTTTAGCGTGATTGACGAATTTATATCTCGGTGATAGGAACTATCGACTAAATTAATAGAACACGAAGTAATAGGAGAAAGCGATGACTGAGAAAAATACGAGCACCAAACATAAGAATGAAGATGACCATCCAGCAAAAGATGCACCGAAGGATCAGGGTGAAATACCGCGCAAACGTGATGATAGCAAGGATGATGTCGAAGATCCGTTTGATGCCAACAAGGATTAACATATTGGCGACAGGCCTCTGTCGCCAACGTTCTGTGAAAAATTAATGTGTTTTGGCTACCGCAGTAGCCGATGAGTTGGGAGTGAAATAATCATTATCTTCCACAATTGGAATATAAATTCTGACCCACTCACTGCCTTCAACCATCTCCCAACTGTGTCCTTCACCCTGCGTATCAGCAGCGATCAAGACTGTTCCCGGAGAAAGTAGGAAAGTGGAACCGTCACTCACCCGGAATTTTAATGTTCCCTTCAGCGTGATGACATATTGTTTGCGTGGTGCCGGGTGAACGTTCATCTCCCATGCCTCAGTGGAGTTACTGAGCCAGAATTGCTGTGCGGTGATTTTTTCCAGAGCGGGAACACTGCCTGTTACGAAGGCAGAGTGATTGTCTGGTGTATTGATCAGCTTGATAGCCGATATCCGGGTTTCCTCAGCATGAGATGTGGAAGATGTTGCTGAATAAACAGTAACGGAAATCAATAATCCGGCGAGCGCCAGAAGAAAACGCGATGTCTTTTTCATTTAAATAAAATCCAATGCTATTTATGTCTGATAAACAGGCAACCCTATGTGTGCCTGTTGTTTATGTGTACTTCTTATCATGTCGGGATGGTACTGCTGAGGTATATCTTTCACCAGATGGTTAAAACAATTGCATTGATTGGAATATCGTTTGATTTGTTTATATTTTATTCACGATGGCATTGTGCGCAGGAGCGCCGCGCAGGAAAATTGTAGGGAAAAATACGACAGAGGAGCCCTGAGGCTCCCTGACGTCTGGCTCGATTTATTTATACAGAATCGCAGTGCCGTGTAACCGATCGTGCCCGGTAGCGGAAACAATGCGATATGACGACGCGCCAGCTTTTTTGGCTTTTTGAGCGACCTGCGCTTCGAAAGCGTCTAACGTTTTTGCACCACTCACGGAGAGCGTTGCGATTTCCTGCGCAGCAAAAGCGCCGAAAGATAAACTAGAAAGAGTAATAACTGCGATAAAATTTTTGATGATTTTCATGGATCATTCCTTCACATTTTGTTGTGTTAATTAGGCAGATTGCCTTGATGCGGAAAATGATAGCGCCATGAGGCAGTCATGAATATCAGAGAGATTTGTTATTCTTTTTCAAAAATACTGTTCTTTATTGGCTGTGCCATTCAGATCTGTTCCGCAGTAGGATGAGTATTGTAAATAATGAATTAATGATGAAGGGAAGAGATATGCAGATTTCAGTCAGTCGTTTGGCAGCGGCGATGCAAGCCGTATTGCAAAAAGCAGGATGTGAAGCAAGAGAAGCCCGTATTGTCACCGAACACCTTGTGGCCGCTAACCTGAAAGGACATGACAGCCATGGCGTCGGAATGTTGCCGCACTACGTTGAATTCATCACGAAAGGGATTATGCATCCGAATACCCCGGCGCGTTTGCTGCGTGATAGTGGAGCCGTGCTGCAATTTACCGGCGATCGCGGTTTTGGCCAGCGTACAGGTAAAGAAGCGATGCAGGCAGCCATTGAGCGGGTAAAAACGACGGGCGTGTGTCTGATGACGTTATCGTCTACCTGCCATTTGGGACGTATCGGCACCTATGGGGAAATGGCGGCGGATGCTGGGTTCGTTTCGATACACTTCGTGAATGTTAACGATATCGACCCGATAGTGGCTCCCTGGTGCGGTACTGAGGCACGCTTCGGGACGAACCCCATCTGTATTGCGTTCCCGCCGACGGATCGCAATGCGGCCTTTGTTCTGGATTTCGCTACCAGCGTGGTGGCATTGGGAAAAACTCGCGTTGCATATTTGGCTGGTAAAACATTTGATGAAGACGTGATGTTGGATAGCAACGGCATTTCTACTAACGATCCTAAAGTGATGTGGGAAGGAGAGAAACACGGCGCGTTGAAACCCATCGCTAAGCATAAAGGCGGCGGGTTGATTTTAGCCGCTGAAATGCTGGCAGGATTACTCTCCGGTGGCGGAACCATCCAGCCAGAGAACGCGCGTCAGGGGGCGATAGTGAATAACATGACGACGATTATCATCGATCCCGCCAGCATGGTTTCCATGACGTGGTTACAAAAAGAATATGATGCGATGCTGGACTACGTTCGATCTTCAACGGCACCGGATCCGGCACTGCCTATTTTAATCGCTGGTGAACCAGAACGTATCTCTTTGATGGAACGAAACGCCGGCGGTATTTATCTGTCCGATCAGGAATGGCAAAAAATCGTGGATGCGGGGCTCTCTTTAGGGATGAATCCAGCCGAGTTTGCGTTAATAGCATAATATTATTCAGGAGAAGAAAATAACCGGGAGACGAAACTGATGCGGCGATGGGGGATATTTGTGATGATACTGGGGACGCTAGTGGCTCTGGCACCCTGGATTCAGCGTCATCTCCCACCCGGTTATGATCCTTTCTCTCCGCTGACCGTCGATGACCCACCTACGTTTATTACCCGACTGAAAATGAAGTCTGTTGCCAACGACCCCGAAGCCTGTCTGGCGCTATTAAAGCAAGCGCAGGAAAATGGTCGGCTACGATTCGCCGTGGCCAATGATATCAGTGGACAATGCCCGGTGGCGTCACCTGTCCGGGTGCAGGGTTTTGGTCCGGTCACACTCAGCTCCAGCTTTCTTGCCAGTTGTCCACTTGCGCTGAGCAGCACGATGTTTGTGGCGCAGGTTGCGGTGCCGCAAGCTGAGTCTCTTGGTTCTTCGTTGAAGCGTATTGACCATATGGGCAGTTACGCCTGTCGAAATGTCTATCATCGTCCAGAAGGGCGTTTGAGTGAGCATGCAACGGCAGATGCGTGGGATGTCACCGCTTTTCGCCTGTCTGACGGTCGACAGGTTAGCGTTCTAAATCAGTGGTCAGAAACGGGGGCTCGTGGCAGTTATTTACGTAACACGTTCAGTGAAAGCTGTCGTTTTTTCGGTAATTCGCTAGGGCCGGAATACAACGCTGCGCATGCCAATCATTTTCACTTTGGCATGCGTGGTTTTGGCGTATGTCGGTAAATTTACATAGAGCAAGGGGTTAAAAATCAGCGTACTCCTGCGCAGGAACCCAGAAGCCATCAATATACTCTTCGATAGGGAAGCAGCCAGCGCGACGCAGGCGTTGTTCGTCCATCGCTTGCAGACACTGTGCTTCGTTGTTGTAGGCACCGACGACCAAATCGTCACAGCCATGCCCGAGGTAACAAACAAATATCACTAATGCAACCATGCTGTTCTCCAGACATTACTATTACCGCAATTCTCTCTACCTATCGGAATAATTGTAGATGAAAATCAGTGAGGGAAGGGGAATGAGCGGTTCATCAGATGGTTTTATCACCACCTGATGCAGAAACCGCATTTATTCTTTAGAAAGAGGCCGCGCAGAGGACGCGCCATCCCGGACTAAATCACGTGGCAGGCTGTTTTTTATCCGACTATTGATGCGTTTTGCCAGGCCAACAGGTGTGTGCTGGTAGGTTAAAATTAACTCATTCGCAGCAGGAAGCGGTTCCGGGTAGCTGTCTTTGCCCTGAAACCATTCGCAGGCGATGCGATCGTTCAGTGCATAGGCATTGTCGGCGAGTGGATCGGCCAGCGCGACAATTGCTTCATGCTGCCAGCGGAAACCTTTGGGGAAGCGTTCGGCGAGTTTAATGCCAATACGTGAGAATTTGATATTACCGAAAGCAGAGGCCAGTGCCGCCGGGAAGAGCCAAATCTCGCTATCGCGCTGCCACAGTTGGAGCAACGCTTCATCCCAGTGAACACCCTGTTTATGCGCTGCTTGTATGAGCAACGTGCAATCTTTGGGCGTGACGGGAGAGAACGGGAATTTACCGACTTTATAACCAGGGCGCGGCAGTGGCGGCACGCTGGCCGTTTTACGTAACCGGGCAACAAAGAAACCTTCACTGTCATAAATCTGTGGGAAGACATGCAAGAAGCCTTCTTCCGTTGTGGCGCGTTTGGCGTCGACGAAGAGATCGTCTAACGATTCAAATTCGCATGCATCAGGGAATTGCGCCTGTAGCCAATGGCAGACCTGCTGGTTTTCCTGCCTATTCAGCGTACAGGTGGAATAAATCATGACGCCACCGGGCTTGAGGGCATGGAACGCGCTCAGAATCAGGTCGCGCTGCGTAGCGGCAATATCGATGATGCTCTCTTGCGACCAGTGGCTCATCGCCGCCGGATCTTTACGCACCACGCCTTCGCCCGAGCACGGGGCATCCAGCAAAATCGCATCAAAATATTCCGGCAGTGCGGCCCCGAAAACCCGGCCATCGAAGTGCGTAATCGCGGTATTGCTGACGCCACAGCGGCTGATGTTGGCATGCAGCACTTTTACCCGACTGGCTGAATACTCGTTAGCGACAATAGCACCTTCATTATTCAGTCGTGCCGCGATCTGCGTCGTTTTAGAACCTGGTGCGGCCGCGACGTCCAAAACCGTTTCCAGCGCAGCGTTACGATGGAACAGGGCGCTGACGGGCAGCATCGAGCTGGCTTCCTGAATGTAGAATAGCCCGCTCAGGTGCTCTAATGTATTGCCTAGCCGCGTGTTTTCTTCTTCCACATTAAGCAGCCAGAAACCTTCCGGACACCAGGGAATTGGCTCAAGCTGCCAGCCGTAAGGCTGCACCAACTGTAGAAAGGTATCGACGCTGATTTTTAACGTATTGACGCGGATGCTCCGACGCAGCGGGCGCTGGCAAGCGGCAATGAAATCCTCCATCGAAAGAGATGAAGGCATGATGTCCCGCATAGTGTCGAGAAATTCAGCTGGCAGGCTGGCTGGGGTAAATTTTGCCACGGCGTGGTTCCGTACAGGTTATTCAGTTAAACGAGGGGAAGAAGCGGCGCAGTGTAGCACGGATCTTTCATTGATAGCGTGAAAACGACAGGGCGGCAATAGCCGCCCTGTCAGGTGATGAATGTTAATTATTCGGGGGATTTGGAATCGCCGTCCCCCATTGCCGCCACTCTTTTGGTTCCTCGTTCCTCAGCAGAAAATGTTTTCCTTCCTGTGCTTTGGGGGCGAGTGGCGTGCTGGGTGGCGTGGCAAAAGCGATACCGCCGCGAATGAATTGCTGGAAGGTTCCGCTCTTGATGACGCCGCCAACCAGTCCGAATTCCAGGTTGTAACCCGAAGCTTGCCAGAAGACGGAATTATCGCGTACCAGATGCTGATAGCGTTTGCTGATGCGTAAGGACACGGCAATGCGATCCGACAAGTTGCCTAACGACAGCCCAGTGACTGTACCTACTTCCATACCGCGGAACAGAACCGGCGTACCCACCTGCAACGCACCCGCTTCTGGCGCATCAACGCTGATATTCAGACCGTCCTGATAGCGAGAATCAGAGATGGTAGCCTGTTGCAGCTCAAAATTGCGCGTTACTCTGCCGTTACCCGGTTCGACGTTGATATAAGGTTGGAATAGTGTCTCCAGATGATTCACTCCGGCGGCAGAAATTTCTGGCGTGACAACGGAGAATCGCGTCCCGGAACGGGCGAAACTACGCACGTATTCAGGATAAAGCACGGCCTGAACCAGCACTTCGCTACGTTGTTCGGACAACTTCAGTGAATCCAACTGACCGATATCAATGCCCAGATAACGGATCGGCATACCTGGTGCAAGTTTGCTGGCATCGTAAGTGCGTAGAATGATGCGGCTCCCCACAGCACGCGCCGCCGTTTCGTTGTTGTACAGAACGCGTTTGCCACCTTTAATTTCCGGTGCGCCCTCCAGATTATCAAAACTGATCGCACCTTTAAGCGCACGATTCAGCGGTGAAGCCTGTACGGTCAGGCCCGACGTATTCAATTGCACTCGGGCTCCGCCTTCTGCCCAGAACACGCTGTTTTCCGTCAACAGTTTGCGATGTTCAGGACGGATATACACTTCAACTTCAAAGATATCGGCTTTGGGGCGAACTCGCATGATTTCACCCACCTGGAATTTACGGTACAGCACGATAGAACCGTCCTGAATATCCGGCAGGCTATCGGTCACTAGCGTGAGGGTAGGTGAGGGGGTGGAACCGCGAATACCCTCTTCAGCTTTTTCGATATCGCTGAACAACGGATAACGCGCTTGAATCTCGCCTTTGCTACCCGGTAAAACCTGAATGCCGCCGCTAACCCATTCTTGTGCGCTTGCGCCCAGCACTTGAATCCCATCAAGCCCCATCTTCACATTCACACGGCTGTTAACGATAAATTTGCTGTCGTGGTGCAATAGTTGACGATATTGTGGCTCGATCACCAAAATAAAGCTGACACCTTGTTCATCCAGCGTGCGCTTCACTACCTGACCGATTTGTACGCCGTGTAGCAGCACGGGTTGACCGCTATCAATGCCGTAACTCTGTGCCGCCGTAAGCTGAATGGAAAGCGCGCCGGGTTGAGTGAGCTGCTGTTGCCCGCTATCCAACACGTTAAAGTGCTGGCGCGGTTCACCTTCACCGGGGAGTAACGTCAGCGTTGGGCCGCTTAGCAAGCGTGACACATTTAGGTCGCTGAGCGAAAGCTGCGGCTTGGACAGTTCGATGCGCGTGCCTTCTCGCATCAGTGAAACGACGGAAGGATCGATGATCAGCTCTCCACTGACCTTACCACCATCTGGATTCAACGTGATTTTATTCAGCGTGCCGACTTCTAATCCTTGATACATCAGCGGAGTACGGCCTTCAGATAGGCTGTCGCCGGAAGGTAAATCCAGCGTGATTTTCACCCCACGCTGGCTTTGTGCCAGATCGGGATACAGGCGATAGGATTGATCTGCCGCTGCGTCCTCGCTTTCTTCCGGCGAGTCGAATGCGATCGCACCGTTAACTAGTGCCGCCAGATTTTCCATCTCAATTTTTGCGCCACTGACGCTAATGTCCGCATTAAAGCCGGACACATTCCAGAATCGGCTATTTTTCTTCACCAGATGGGTGAAGCGGCGCTCAACCAGCACGTCAATCATCACCCCGCGGCGATCCTGAGAAACCATGTAATCGTAGACTTTCCCCACCGGAATTTTACGGTAGTAAACCAGCGAGCCGGTATTCAGTGAACCGAGGTCGTCGGCATGGAGATGAATCAGCAATTCTCCCGTATTCACACGATATTTCGGCTGTGTATCCAGCGCGGAGAAGTGCTCTTGCGCCTCGCCCGTACCGGGCATCATACCGATGTAGTTACCGCCGACTAGCGCGTCCAACCCTGAAACGCCGGCGAGAGAGGCTTTAGGGGTAACCAGCCAGAACTGCGTGCCGCTGCGTAACGCTTCCTTCATATCGCTTTTTATACTGGCTTCGACCTGTATGGTGCGCAGGTCTTCGCTGAGCTTAATATTTTGCACTGTGCCGACTTCAACCCCTTGGTAGCGCACTGGCGTACGCCCGGCGACAATACCGTCAGCGGAGACGAAATCAATAGTGACCGTTGCACCGCGTTCTTGCTGATTGGTGTAAATCAGCCAGCCTGCAATCATCAACGCAATCAGCGGCAGTAGCCAAAATGGCGACAGTCGGCGCTTATTCTTCACGGTAGCTTCAATTGGTGTCTCAGGCGTATTATCTTGCATTGTTATTCCACATCAGTGTTGTCCCACATCAGTCGGCTATCCAGCCATTCAACGGCAAGGATAGTGAGAATCACCGCTGCGCCAAAATAAAAGGCAGCAGGCCCCATAGTGAAAGCGAGTAATTGATCGCGGTTGACGAGCGACATCGTCAGTGCAATCACAAATAAATCGAGCATGGACCAGCGCCCGATCCAACGGATAACGCGCAGCATCTTCATGCGCATCATTATGTTACCTTCTGACCGGAGATGGATACTCACCAACAACCCGAACAGCACAATAACTTTAGTCAACGGCACCAGAATACTCGCGATAAAGACCACCAGCGCCACCGGAACATTACCTGACGCGAGTGACATAATTCCGGAAAAAATCGTGTCCTCCGTGCGTGCACCGTTGACATAAATAATGGATATGGGCAACAGATTCGCGGGGAACAGTAAAATTATAGAAGCGATGAGCGCAGCCCAGGATTTTTGCAGGCTTTGCCGCTGACGTACGCGCAGCGGAATATGGCAACGGGGGCAGCGACCCCATTTGTCAGGTGAACTGGTGAAATGGCAGGAAAGGCAGATTCGATAGCGATCCGGTGAAATTAACGGCCTCATGCGCGGATAAAACCGCTGCCAAAGCTGGTCGGTATTTAAGTGGATCAGCGTTAACAGGCTTAAGATCATCAGTGCCAGAAAGGCCACCAGCCCGATCCCCACATGAACATCCGCGAACTCACGGACTTTAATCGCGGCGACGGCCATACCGACCAGATAAATATCCAGCATCATCCACTCTTTTAGCCGTTGCAACATGAGCAGAATAGGACGCAGATTCATCCCGATTCGGGGAGCGAAAAACAGGTACAACAGAGAGAAAACTAGCGTGAGCGGCGCACCAACGGTACAGAAGGCGACCATACTGGCCGTGAGCGGGTGGCCCTGGCGGGTTATTTGCCAAATACCTTCAAACAGGCTGGCATTGATCGTGACACCCAGCAGGCGAATGCTGATTAGCGGTTCGGTAAAGGCAAACGGCATCAGGACCAGCATAGCGACGGCCATCGCAGCAAGCCGGGAAATGGTCCAATCTCTGCCTGAGCTGACTTTGGCATCACAGCGCGGGCAATTGGCTGTTTGAGTCCGCTTCAACTGCGGCAGCGCAAAAAAGGCATCACATTCCGGGCAGCGATGATAACGATCTATTGTGGATTCGGTGCTCTCTGCGCCACCCGTTAGCGGCGGTCGGGGAGAGGAAAACGGCGCAGGACTGACTATATTATGTATTTTCATCTTTCCTGCGATCCGGTAAAAGGTGTCGAGTCCCGTTATCCTCATGGATAACATACTCACAGCTATTCAGTGTAACTGAATGATAAATTCATAAAAGGGTATGATCTCTGAGCGAGGTTATTTTGCTGGTGGAAATAGCACGATATGCACGATAACGATACCGTAAAGCGGATGATTCTTCGCGCGAAGGCGCTAATCTTATGGCATTCTGTAATAGATGCTTATGCAGTCTGTGTGGGATCCTTCCGCACGGTGTTGAAAAGACAACGATATACTTTATGAATAAACAAGCATGAATAAACAGGAATTTTATCAGGATCTCATTCGCGATATGTCATCGCTCATCGCGGATGAAAACCGTTTTATTACGATTTTATCAAACAGCAGTGCGCTGCTGTTTGAGCGCTTGGATGGGGTTAACTGGGCAGGGTTCTACCTGTTGGATAACGATACGCTTTTTCTCGGACCGTTTCAGGGCAATGTTGCCTGTGTACGTATTCCGGTTGGTAAAGGTGTATGCGGTGCGGCAATAGCTGAAAATCGCATTCAGCGTGTGGATGATGTTCATGCGTTCCCAGGTCATATCGCCTGTGATGCCGCGAGTAATGCTGAAATTGTGCTACCGCTTATCGTTAACGGGCAACCGATTGGCGTTCTGGATATTGACAGTACTCTTTATCAGCGCTTTGACGCCGCTGATGAAGAAGGGCTGAAGGCCGTGGTGAGCGTACTTTGTGCTCAACTGGAAGTGAGCGATGTGATGACATTCATCAATTCTCTCACGTTGAGACAAGGTTAACGTGGCAATTGCCGATGGCGTCATTATAATGACGCCTGTTCATGCCTGCGCCGGTTGGCAAACCCGTTGTAATCAGGAAATTTCATGGAAAATCAACCTAAGTTGAACAGTAGTAAAGAAGTCATTGCCTTTTTGGCAGAGCGGTTCCCGCTTTGTTTCACCACTGAAGGTGAAACTCGTCCGTTAAAAATCGGTATTTTTCAAGATCTTGTTGAGCGTGTACCGGAGTCCGATAACGTCAGTAAGACGCAATTGCGCTCTGCGCTGCGCCTTTACACCTCAAGCTGGCGATATCTGTACGGTGTAAAATTGGGTGCTCAACGCGTCGATCTGGACGGTAATCCGTGCGGCGAGTTGGAACAGCAGCATGTCGATCATGCCCGTAAGCAGTTGGAAGAAGCAAAAGCGCGAGTCCAGGCTCAGCGTGCTGAGCAACTGGCGAAAAAACGTGAAGCAGCCGGAGAAACGGCAGAAGCAGCGCGTACCCCTCGTCCTGCTCAGAAACGTGCCCCGCGACGCGATGGTTCAAACAATCCATCTCGAAGCAATGCGTCTCAAAACCCAGCATCTCGAAACAGCGCATCGCGTCAATCTCGTCAGCCTTCTTCCGGCCAATCGCAGTCCTCTTCTCAGCAATCAGCCAATGCTCAATCGCGGCAGGACAAACCTGTTAGCCATGAGCGTCAGCGGGTTGCGGTTACGGATGTTTCCAAACTGCAAATCGGTCAGGAAATCAAAGTCAGAGCCGGCAAAGACGCCATGGATGCCACCGTGCTTGAAATTGCCAAAGGCGAGGTCAGAGTGCAATTGGCTTCTGGACTGGCAATGATTGTACGCGCAGAACATTTGCAGTTCTGATACGGAGGCCAGCCTGGGCATGAACAACTTAGTCAGAATAACCGCCATTGCAGGCTTACTGCTGGCGGGCTCTAGTTTTGCAAATGAAAACATTACACGTGTTGAACAGATTCCTCAGCTCCATCAGGAACCTCAACATGCAACCGTTAGCGACAGGGTGGCCTCACGTTTCCTGCGTTCGCATTATCGCCAGTTTATGCTGGACGCGCAGTTCTCTGAGAAAATTTTCAATCGCTACCTCAACATGCTGGACTACAGCCACAACGTGCTGTTGGCCTCTGATGTAGCGCAATTTTCCGGGCAAAAAAACCAGTTGGGCGAGGCGTTGAAATCCGGTCAACTGGATATTCCATACGCGTTGTACAATTTGGCGCAGAAGCGTCGGTTTGAGCGTTTCCAATATGCGCTGTCGCTGCTGGATAAACCGGTCAGTCTGACGGGCAATGATACGTTTGAGCTCGATCGCAGCAAAGCCCCTTGGCCGCAAAACGCGGGTGAACTTAACCGCCTGTGGGATGCCAAGGTAAAATATGACTGGCTCAGCCTAAAGCTGACCGGTAAAGATGATAAAGACATTAAAGAGACGCTGACCAAGCGTTACCAGTTTGCGATTCGCCGTTTGGCGCAGAGCAACAGCGAAGATGTCTTCCAACTCGTCATGAACGCCTTTGCGCGTGAAATTGACCCGCATACCAGCTACCTGTCACCGCGTAATACCGAGCAATTCAATACCGAAATGAGCCTGTCGCTCGAAGGGATTGGTGCGGTATTGCAGATGGATGATGACTACACCATGATTAATTCCATGGTGCCAGGCGGTCCGGCAGCGAAAAGCAAAAACATTACCGTTGGTGACCGTGTGGTTGGCGTAGGCCAAAGCGGCAAACCGATGGTGGATGTTATCGGCTGGCGTCTGGATGATGTGGTCGCACTGATCAAAGGGCCGAAAGGCAGTAAGGTGCGTTTGGAAATTCTGCCGGCTGGCAAAGGGACGAAAACCCGCATTGTTACGCTGACGCGTGAACGTATTCGCCTTGAAGACCGCGCGGTTAAGATGTCCGTCAAGACGGTCGGAAAAGATAAAGTCGGCGTGCTGGATATCCCCGGTTTCTATGTTGGGTTGACGGATGACGTCAAAGTTCAGCTCCAGAAACTGGAAAAACAGAACGTCAGCAGCGTCGTGATTGACTTGCGGACTAACGGCGGTGGTGCGTTGACGGAAGCGGTAGGGCTTTCCGGTCTGTTTATCCCAAGTGGCCCTGTGGTTCAGGTCCGCGATAATAATGGCAAAGTGCGCGAAGACAGCGACACTGACAGTATTGTGTATTACAAGGGGCCGCTGGTGGTGCTGGTAGACCGCTTCAGTGCTTCCGCTTCCGAGATCTTCGCAGCGGCGATGCAGGATTATGGTCGTGCACTGATCGTGGGTGAGCCGACGTTTGGTAAAGGCACCGTACAGCAGTATCGTTCTCTGAATCGGATTTACGATCAGATGCTGCGCCCTGACTGGCCTGCGCTGGGTTCCG
The DNA here is from genome assembly GCF_000749845.1 of Pectobacterium betavasculorum. Lineage (GTDB taxonomy): Bacteria > Pseudomonadota > Gammaproteobacteria > Enterobacterales > Enterobacteriaceae > Pectobacterium > Pectobacterium betavasculorum. The sequence continues at coordinate 831,854 of NZ_JQHM01000001.1, forward strand.
TGCAATACACGATTCAGAAGTTTTATCGCATTGACGGTGGCAGTACTCAGATGAAAGGTGTGACGCCTGACGTGATGATGCCAACGGGCACCGAGACGGTAGATACTGGTGAGAAGTTTGAAGATAACGCGCTACCGTGGGACAGCATCAAAGCGGCTAACTACATCAAGAGCGGCGATCTGAAGGCGCTGATTAGCACACTGAATGAGCATCATCAGGAACGTATCGCCAAAGATCCTGAGTTCCAGTACGTCGCGCAGGATATTGCCCGCTACAACGCGATGAAGGATAAGCGCAACCTCGTGTCGCTCAATCTTGCTCAGCGTGAGAAAGAGAATGACGACGATGAAGCGATGCGTCTCAACCGGATCAACGATCGACTGGCGAGAGAAGGTAAAAAACCGCTCAAATCGCTGGAAGATTTGCCGAAAGATTATCAGGCTCCCGATCCTTATCTGGATGAAACGGTAAAAATCGCTAACGACTTGGCGCAAGAACAGAAAGAGTAATACGCTAACGTCGTTCTGATCGTCTTTTGACCGTACTCAAGCGCCCTGTTGGTCTATCTGACAGGGCGCTTTGCTTTAGATATGGCAGGATGGTGGCGCTACTCCGCCAATGGTGGATTAACGAATCTTGGTAGGCGAACAGCCAAAGCGGTTTTTAAACTGTTCGGAAAAACGAGCCGAGGATTTATACCCGCAGGCCTCAGCCAGACGTTGCATACTCCATGACGTCGTCTGTACCAGCATCATCGCGTGCTGCATCCGCGTCTCTAACAACAGCACGTCAAAACGCGTCTGCTCGGCGGATAGTCTCCTACGTAGCGTGGCGACCATACCGCTGTAGCGGCTGGCCTGATGGCAAACGCCAGTCCGTCTCTGCAATCAGAGACGGAGAAGCAGGGCGTAACGCAGTCACACTCATAGCAATTGAGGATTCAGCGTATACAGTCCGGTTAATTTCGCTTCCGCCAATACAGGCGCGTTAGCGAGCGCTGCGCGGACATTCGCCCCGTTAATCTCACCTTCTATGGCTAAAGAAGGCGTTGCGAGCGCGTAAAGTGTGAAAATGTAGTGATGAACCAGCGCATCGTTCCACGGCGGGCAAGGGCCATCATAGCCATAGTAAGTGCCTTTCATCTGCTCGTCGGCGTCAAACCAGGCGGTGTAATCATTGATGCCGTGTCGGAGTCCTATTGGTGCAGTTGGACCTGTTTTTCCACGCGGAGTAATGCTATCTGAATGCGAGGCTGCTGCGATTTCGCTGACGCTGGCTGGAATATCCAGCAATAGCCAATGATAGAAATCGACACGTGGCAGAGAGGCGCTAACCTCGCAGCCTTCCTGATTCACATCGTCACCACGGCTGGGTACATCTGGGTCGTGACAGATCAACACAAAAGACTGTGTCCCTTCAGGAGCGCCGTGCCAGGCAAGATGGGGATTATGATTAGAAGACAGCGCAATGTGATTGTTTGCATCCGGAATGGCAAAGGCAAACTCACCTGGGATATTTTCGCCGTCCTGAAAACTATGGCTGGAGAGTTGTAGCATGGTGATGCACCTATCGTGATTCTTATGCGTGTTGAATCATTATAGAAGAAGCTGTGCGAAATTATTTTCCTAATACCGTCAGGATAATGCTTTTAGCTGTCAATTTGATGGCTTGAGGTGGTATTGCTTGCCCTGCAATATGAAAAATCGGCTTCCGATAAAGGAAGCCGCTGTGGTTTAGTCGATAAGTATCACGGTATCTCGCGATTAACGACCGGCTTTTAGCTGCTGAAAATAGGTTTCATACAGCGTGCTGGCGCTGCCAACGTCGTTCTGCCATTCGCCTTTGGCGATGGTTTCATCATCTGGATACAGCGTTTTGTCACCTGATACCTCCGGCGGAAGTAATTTTTTCGCCGCCAGATTTGGCGTTGGATAGCCGATAGTTTCCGCAACCTGCGCCGCGACTTCCGGGCGCAGCAGGAAATCGATCAGTTTCATTGCACCGTCAACGTTTTTGGCGTTGGCCGGAATAGCCAGGCTGTCCATCCAGAAGATACCGCCTTCTTTTGGCCAGATGACATCAAGCGGTGTTCCGGCTTGACGCGCTACATAGGCAGAACCATTCCATACCATACCCAAATTCACTTCACCCTCAATGAACGGGTTGCCGGGATTATCCGAATTGAACGTCAGCACGTTTGGCATTAAGGCTCGTAACTCTTTATAGGCCGCCTCAATCTCTTTGGGGTCGGTAGTGTTCGCGGAGTAACCCAGTTTACGCAGGGAGATTTGGAACACTTCACGTGCGTCGTCCGTCAGCAGCAGGCTATTTTTGTATTTTGTATTCCACAGATCGGCCCAACTGGTGACGCTGGCAGGGTCAATCTCTTCATGATTAATGCCAATCGCCGTTGCTCCCCAGATATAGGGAATAGAGTAGTCGTTGTTTGGATCGAAAGATTTGTGCAGCAGGTTCGGGTCGAGATTATGGAAGTTACTGAGCTTGCTGGTATCAATCTTTTGCAGCATGCCTTCTTTGCTCATCTTGGAGATGAAATAGGTCGAAGGAACGACCAGATCATAGGCACTGTCTTGATAGGTTTTCAGCTTGGCATACATGCTCTCATTGGATTCATAGGTGGAGTAAATCACCTTGATGCCCGTTTCTTTAGTGAACTGTTCCAATAGACCCGGCGGCACGTATTCGGTCCAATTATAAAAATAGAGCGTTTTGCCGTCGTTGGCATTGGCGGCACTGATGCTGAACGCCATCGCGCACGCTGCCAGTAGGTGTGGCCACTTTTTCATTATGTTTACCTCCTTACAAGTCCCAAAGGTTATATCAGCAGATATAAAATAACGGTATTTATCGTCGCGCTAACATCTTACTTTTTGGTGCGGTCGCGTAAAATTAGCTGACTACTGAGCACGAGCACGAGCGAAAGAATCAGTAGGATCGTCGCCAGCGCGTTGACTTCCGGGGATACGCCGACCTTCACCATCGAGTAAATCTTCAAGGGCAGAATTTCATACGCGGGCCCGGTGACAAATGAAGAAACCACCACGTCATCCATCGACAGCGTAAAGCTGAGTAGCCAACTGGCGGCCACTGCGGGCATTGCCAGCGGCAGAATAATCTTGCGCAGAATAATCACTTCGCTGGCACCCAAATCGCGCGCGGCTTCCAGCATCCGCACGTCAAAACCTTTCAGACGCGAGTAGACGGTCACCACCACAAACGGCAGACAGAAAGTAATATGGGAAAACAGCAGCGACCAGAACCCGAGCGAGATACCCAGCAGCATAAAGAGTACCAGCAGCGAAATTGCCATCACAATATCCGGCGACATCATCACCACGAACAGCATGCCGCCGACAAAAGGCTTGCCGCGAAAACGGTAGCGATACAGTGCCACGGCCGTCAGAGAGCCAATCAGCGTGGCAAACGTCGCGGAAAACACCGCCATCGTCAGTGAGTGCTGTGCGGCCTGAAGCAAGCTGTCGTTGTTCATCAGTAGCCGATACCAATCCAGCGTAAATCCCTGCCAGTTGATGCCAAAACGCGCCTGATTAAACGAATTCACGATCAGAATAATGATTGGAATATACAGATAAGCGTAAATGATGGACATAAATCCACCGCGGATTAAGCGTCCAGTCATTCCAGCTCTCCTTTTTTATTCAGCAGGCGGGCGGTGCGATAGTAGATAAACAGCAACACGCCCATGACCAGCGTCAGGCAGATACTGGTGGCAGCACCAAACGGCCAATCACGGATATTGAGGAACTGGCTTTTAATCACGTTGCCGATCAGCAGATTTTTGGCACCGCCCATCAGGTCGGCCACGAAGAACAGCCCCATGGCAGGCAGCAGCACCAGCAGGCATCCAGCGATAATTCCCGGCATGGTCAGTGGGATTACCACGCGAATGAAGGTTTGCCATTTATTTGCCCCTAGATCGCGGGCGGCTTCAAGGTAGGCTTTATCGAGTTTTTCAATACTGGAGTAGAGCGGTAGCACCATGAACGGCAACAGGATGTAAATCAGGCCGAGAATCACCGCTTCGGACGTGTACATAATACGTAGCGGTGCATCGATAAGGCCTGTCCAGAGCAAAAACTCATTCAGATGCCCGCGCGTGCTGAGGAAAATTTTCAATCCATAAATGCGGATCAGTGAGTTGGTCCAAAACGGCACTATCAGCAGAAACAGCATCAGAGGCTGAATTTTTTTCGGTAAGCGCGCCAGAATAAAGGCAAACGGATAGCCCAGCAGTAAACAGCAGAGCGTAGCGATAACGGCCATGTTCAGCGAATGCAGTAGGACTGAAGCATAAAGCGGGTCGACCAGGCGCGTATAATTTTCCAGTGTAAAGACCAGGCTGACGAAATGCGCATCATCGCGCGTCAGAAAACTGGTTCCGATGATCATCAGGTTGGGCAGGAAAACAAACAACACCAACCAGGCAACGATGAGTGTGATAATGGTATTTTGAAAGCGTTTACGCGAGGTCTTCATCGTGCAGGACTACCTCCCAACTTTCCACCCAGGTGACGTCCACTTTCTGGTTGAGTGAATGGTCGAAGTCGGGATCGTCTTCGTTAAAGAACTCGCTGACCATGACCATCTTGCCGTTTTCCAGCTCAATGTTGGATTCCAGCGTCATGCCTTTATAGTTACGCTCGCGCACGTAGCCTACCATTCCTTCTGCCTGCATTCCGTCGCCAAGCTCGTCGACGCGTAGATCTTCTGGTCGTAGCAGTACGTTGAGGTGTTGACCGACATTGACAGGAATACTGACGGTGATAACGCATTCGTGACCTTCGACCTGAGCACGCACTCGCTGTTCATCTAACTGCTCCATTACGATGGCATCAAAAATGTTGATTTCGCCGATAAAGCTGGCGACGAATAGATTTTTTGGCTCTTCGTAGATTTCACGCGGCGTGCCGTCTTGCTCGATGCGCCCATCGCGCATTACCACGATGCGATCAGACATGGTCAACGCTTCTTCCTGATCGTGCGTGACGAAAATAAAAGTGATACCCAGTTTACGTTGCAGCGCCTTAAGCTCGTTTTGCATCTGCTTACGCAGCTTATAATCGAGTGCGGACAAGGATTCATCCAGCAACAGAACCTTCGGCTGGTTAACGACGGCGCGGGCGATGGCAACGCGCTGTTGCTGTCCGCCGGATAACTGGTGCGGGCGACGCTGAGCCAGCTCATCCAACTGCACCATTTTTAACGCTTCAATCACGCGCGGCGTTATTTCTGCGGCGGGTGTTTTCTGCATACGCAGGCCAAATGCCACGTTCTCAAACACGCTGAGATGAGGAAACAATGCGTAGCTTTGAAATACGGTATTCACGTGCCGCTGCTCGGCGGGCTGGTGGGTGATATCCTGCTTTTGCAGCATGATGCTGCCACTATCGACCGTTTCCAGACCGGCAATTAGACGCAGTACGGTGGTTTTTCCGCAGCCGGATGGTCCGAGGATCGTCAGGAACTCACCGTTATTAATGGTGAGATTAAAATGTGAAATGATGTCTTTGCCACCAAAACCTTTATGGACGTTGAGCAATTCAACGACCGGCACAGTCAGAGAGTTTTCTTTCATTAAGGTATAGCTCTATTTCCTGATTTGGCCGATCACCGGCATCTCCGTTGCGATCGTGCCAAGGGTTGTCACCTTTCAGCCAGCGTGCGCAGTTAAGGGCGGCATTTTACGGGAAACGCTGTCTAACGCCAACTTGTGTGGTTCGACTTCCTGTCAACAGATGCGTAAATAGCGGTGATTCAGCCAATGAATTCGCGCGTATGTTTCCCGATTGTTACCTGATCTGAGAACACTTCGTGATGCTAGCGACGCTTTTTGCTCTGAATTCTGGTCCCACGGTTTGTTAAATCGGGAAAAAACTGACCTGACGCAATATCTGCTGTAGTAGCCCTATCCATAATGCTTTTCAGGGTTCAGGGGGCATAAGATGGATAAATTACTCGACAGATTTTTAAACTACGTTTCGTTTGATACACAGTCTAAATCCGGTGTTCGGCAGGTGCCGAGTACCGATGGCCAGTTGAAATTGGCGCGTGCGTTGCAGCAGGAACTACTCGAACTGGGATTTGAACAGGTCGTACTGAGCAAACAGGGTTGCCTGATGGCGACGCTTCCGACGAACGTTGCCTGGTCAGTACCCGCCATCGGTTTTATTTCACATATGGATACATCGCCGGACTTTAGCGGCAAAAATGTTAATCCGCAGATTCTGGAAAACTATCGCGGCGGCGATATTGCCTTGGGCATGGGGGATGAGGTGCTGTCACCCGTGATGTTCCCAGTGTTGCACCAGCTACTGGGGCATACGCTGATTACGACAGACGGCAAGACGCTGCTGGGGGCGGATGATAAAGCAGGGATCGCGGAAATTATTACCGCGCTGGTGCGTTTGAAAAAAAGCCAGCTACCGCACGGTGATATTCGCATTGCCTTTACGCCCGATGAAGAAATTGGCAAGGGCGCACAGTTTTTTGATGTCAAAGCGTTTAACGCAAAATGGGCTTACACCGTAGATGGCGGTGGCGTTGGTGAACTGGAGTACGAGAACTTTAATGCCGCGTCGGTTCAGGTGAAGATTGTCGGTAACAATGTGCATCCGGGGAGCGCGAAAGGCGTGATGGTGAACGCGCTGACGCTGGCCTCTCGCTATCATCAGCATCTGCCGGAGAGTGAATCACCGGAGCAGACGGAAGGCTATCAGGGTTTTTATCATCTTCACAGTATGAAAGGCTCTGTGGAGCGGACGGATCTGCACTATATTGTCCGGGATTTTGATCGCAACGGCTTTGAACTGCGTAAAAAGACAATGCTGGACATTGCAGAAAAGGTCGGCGCGGGGTTGCATCCGGATTGCTACATTGAAGTCACGATTACCGACACCTACTACAACATGCGTGAGCAGGTTGAGCAGCATCCGCACATTATCGCGTTGGCACAGCAGGCGATGCGGGATTGCGACATTGAACCAAATATGAAGCCGATTCGCGGTGGTACTGACGGCGCACACCTGTCATTTCAGGGATTACCGTGTCCGAACCTGTTTACAGGCGGTTACAACTATCATGGTAAACATGAATTTGTCACGCTGGAAGGGATGGAAAAAGCCGTGTCTGTGATTATGCGCATTGCAGAGCTGACGGCGCTGCGTGCGAAGCCGTAAGCGTGTCCATTTTACAGAGACGAATAAGGCGGGAAGTTCCCGCCTTATCTTTGTGTGAACAATTAGCTTAGTTTGTTTTTAATCCGCGAAATACCAGTAGCCGCTGTTAATCAGTACCGTGAACTGTGCGAGGAAAGAAGGATCTTCCAGCGCGTCACCCAGTTGCTCTGCATCAATGGCAGGGTGCTCAGCCAACGCAAACAGCGCGGCCTTGTGCGTACTGTTCACTTTCTCCCCGTTAACGAAGCAGTCATCCCCAACGCAGATGACGCGCAGACCGCCTAAACGGCGCAGTGGCTCACCCTGTTGCAAATACTCATACACTTCGCCAGCCTGATAAGGCGGTTCCGGCGGTGAGAGGTCAAGCTCATGACGGGACTGGGAAATAAATTCACCAAACCAGTTCTGAAAATGTTCCGGCTGTTGCACGAGCTCTAGCATCATTTTTTGCAACGCATCCAGCTCTTGGGGGAGCACGCTGGCAATATGGTCACGGGATGGGATATTCGGATCGCTGTAGCGATAGCTACCCAGTTCGCGGGAAAGCACATAATCGGCAAAGCCGCTGACCAACTCGCGAGCATTCGGTGCACGGAAACCTACTGAGTAGTTCAGCGAATTCTCCAGCGAGTAGCCTTCGTGCGGGAAGCCCGGCGGAATATACACGATATCACCCGGTTCCAGCTCTTCATCAATAATGGCTTCAAACGGGTCGACCTGAAGCAGGTCAGGATGCGGGCAGTGCTGCTTCATGGGTATTTTTTCACCGACACGCCAGCGGCGACGTCCGGTTCCCTGAATGATGAAAACATCATACTGATCCAGATGGGAGCCTACGCCACCACCGGGAACGGAAAACGAAATCATCAAATCATCAGTACGCCAGTCTGGCAACTGTCGAAACGGCTGCATCAAGGCGGAAGAGGGTTCATGCCAGTGGTCGACCGCCTGAACTAACAGCGACCAGTTGCTTTCCCCCAGATGATCGTAGCTCTCGAAAGGACCATGGCTCACCTGCCAGCGCCCGTTCTGATGGCTGACTAGCCGGCTATCTACCTCATTTTCCAGCGCCAGACCCGCAAGTTCGTCGGGTGAAATCGGGTCTATAAAATGAGTAAAGCCGCCTTTAATCAGGAGCGGACGTTTTTGCCAGTAGTTCGCTAAAAAATCCTGCCAGTCGAGATTGAGCTGATAGTCCATACTGTTTTCCAGAAATTCGTTTTTTGAGGAAATGACTGTTCTTGAAGACATGATTTTTCTTGAAGTAATCCGTATTTTAAAACAATCCACATTTTGGCACTAAGTATATACTCTAAATAATTCGAGTTGCAGGAAGGCGGCAAGAGAAGGAAAAATTCGTCGGGAACGAATTTATCCAGCCAACGGCTGGCCTCCGGTGAGAGACAGGATGTCTCTCATTTCATCCCGATGAGCTTACACAAGTAAGTGATTCGGGTGAGTGACAAATCTGCTAGAGGCAGATTTGAACGCTGCTTGCAGCGGCCCCAACGGGGCGAGGTCCACGCGAGTGGGCCGAGTAGCGTAGCCAACGTACATGCAACTTGAAGTATAACAAGTATAGAGGAAGCATCGCTCGCTGTACTGTCTTTCACCCTTCGTTCGGACTCAGGTTCTGGCGGGAGAAAATGGCCTCGACTCGGGCACCCCCCAGTGCGCTGTCGCTGATGAGGATCGCCCCCTGATACTGTTCGATAATTTCGAGGGCAACGGCAAGGCCAATACCTTGTCCGGGGCGCATGCGGTCGGCACGCTGACCACGCAGGAAGATCATTTCGCGCTTGCTTTCGTGGATGCCGGGGCCGTCGTCATCGACAATCAGATGCAGTTTATGATCGGAATATTGCACGCTGATTTCGACAAATTCCAGACAGTACTTGCAGGCGTTATCAAGAATATTGCCCAGTACTTCCATAAAATCATTCTTCTCACCGACAAAGGTCAGCTCGGGCGGAATATCAAGCGTTAATACCACGCCTTTGCGTTGATAGACTTTATTTAACGCGGAACATAAGCCATCCAGTAGCGCTGGAACCGAGTGCACCTCACGTATCAGTAGATTATGTTCAGAGCGTACGCTGGCACGATGCAGGTAGTAGCCAATCTGCTGCGAGATGCGGCTGATCTGCGCCAACATGATAGGCTCCGCCTGATCGATAGTAATTTCTTTGCCGGTCCGCAGCGCGCGTAATGTGGTCTGTAAAACCGCCAGCGGCGTTTTCAGACTGTGGGTGAGGTCGGTGAGGGTTGTACGGTACTTATGGTAGCGCTGGCGTTCGTTGTTCAGCAGGATATTCAGGTTTTTCACCAGGCTAAATAATTCACGTGGCGGCTTTTCATCCAACTGATCGCGCGTGCCTTTCTCTAGTTCAGCAATTTGCTTAACCAGATGCTGAATAGGACGCAGGCTCCAGTGAGCACCAAGCCAAAGCAGGGGAAGCACTAGCAGAAGATTGGCGATCAAAACATAGCTGAACCATTCCCACACCACGTCTTCCTGTTGCAACTCCTGCGGGATGCGGTCAACGACGACAATGGTGATGGAGGGAAGATGGTCGGTCTTCGGATAAACATTCACGGCGATGGAGTGCGTCAGCGCGTTGCTATGCGCACCGTTCAGCGCCCGCAGGCTGCTTAACAGCAAGGCGTTACCGGTTAATACTGCACTGCTGGTGTCGGTATCGGTATCCAATTCATGGTAGGCCGTCTTGTTCAGCCATTCTGCTTTTATCAGCGCTTCCAGCTCGGGAACATGCTTTTCGCGCCAGAGTACGTTGCCATTCTCATCATATATCAACACCAGCGTGGGGAAATTGATGTCAACATCGGGAGGCGTGACGATGTTCAGCTGATTATCGCGCCACTGCGCAAGACTGTAGTAGAGGTTACTTTCGCCACGCAGCAGGCGGAATGAGGTTTTATCAAAGTTGACGCTGTAGCCGATAATGGCGACAACGCCATAGGCCAACGACAGCGCCAGCACGATGGCTGCTGTCGCGAGTAGAAAACGAATGCGAAGCGAGAAGGGCTGCTTCTTATCACTCATGCTGGGCCTGAGGGCGTATCAATATCAAAGCGATATCCTTGTCCGCGTACGGTAGTAATTACATCTAGCGCATCTGCCTGCTGAATTTTTTTGCGTAGCCGTCCCATTAATACATCAATGGTGTGGCTTTCCCGCAGCTCCGCATCGGGATACAGCTGTAACATCAGCGACTCTTTGCTGACGACTTTACCTTTGTTGCGAATCAACGTCTCGATAATGGTGTATTCAAACGCGGTCAGCTTGATCGGAGTGCTGTGGACCATCAGTTCGCGGCGCGACAAATCGATCTCAAAGGGCGGTAAGCTGATAATTTGCGACGCCAACCCACTGTTTCGCCGCATCAGTACCTGCAAGCGTGCCACAACTTCCTCCATATGGAACGGTTTGGTCACGTAATCGTCCGCACCCGCTTCCAGCACGGCCACTTTGTCCTGCCAGCCTTCACGGGCGGTCAGCACCAGAATAGGAAGTTTGACTTGATGCGCGCGCCAGCGACGAATCATGCTCATGCCGTCTTCATCTGGCAATCCGAGGTCGACAATCGCGATGTCCGGCATATTCTCATGTAGGAAATAATCCGCTTCTTTCGCGTCAGACGCCGCGTCAACCTGATGTCCCATTTCGTTCATCTGAACGGTTAAATGATGGCGTAGTAACACATTATCTTCAACGACCAGAATCCGCATCGTTATACCCTCTGTCGAATAGATAGAATCATATTTATCGAAATGTTTTTATGTAGCCTATTTTTCACGTACGTCTCCCCCCGCATATCAACATTATATGCAGAGAAGGTAATTTATTTTATTTGCTAAATTATCCACGGAAAGGGTAAACCGAATATAAACAAGCTGGAAATGGTTGGTGTTATGGAAAACTGGCGGGCAGGACACCCGCCAGAGAGAGTACGACATACTGCCTGAAAACGTTTATTTCAGGTCATCAACCATAGCGATAGCGCGGCCAATATAGTTAGCTGGCGTCATCGCTTTCAGACGCGTTTTTTCCGCTTCTGGTAATTCCAGACCATCGATAAATGCCTGAATGCCTGCCGCGTCAATGCGCTTGCCGCGCGTCAGCTCTTTCAGTTTCTCGTAAGGCTTTTCAATCCCGTAGCGGCGCATCACGGTCTGGATAGGCTCAGCCAATACTTCCCAGTTATGATCCAGTTCATCAGCCAGACGATCGCGGTTCACTTCCAGTTTGCTGATGCCTTTCATCGTGGCCTGATAGGCAATTAGCGCATAGCCTACGCCCACGCCCAGATTACGTAGCACCGTAGAGTCAGTGAGGTCACGCTGCCAGCGAGAAATCGGCAGTTTGCTTGCCAGGTGCGCCAGTACGGCGTTCGCCAGCCCCAGATTGCCTTCCGAGTTTTCGAAGTCAATCGGGTTAACCTTGTGCGGCATGGTAGAGGAACCGATTTCGCCCGCAATGGTTTTTTGTTTGAAGTGATTCAGTGCGATGTAGCCCCAGATATCACGGTCAAAGTCGATCAAAATGGTGTTGAAACGCGCGATGCAGTCGAACAGCTCAGCGATATAATCGTGCGGTTCGATCTGTGTGGTGTACGGGTTCCAGTTGATACCTAGTGAGGTGACAAAGCTTTCGCTGAACTGGTGCCAGTCGACTTCCGGGTAGGCTGCCAGATGGGCGTTATAGTTGCCGACGGCACCATTAATTTTACCCAGAATCTCAACCTGCTGTAGTTGACGATACTGGCGTTCCATACGGTAAGCCACGTTAGCGAACTCTTTACCGATGGTTGAAGGGGTGGCTGGCTGACCGTGTGTACGTGAAAGCAGAGGTATATCACGGTATTCCTGTGCCAGATTTTTCAGCGCATCAATCATTTGGCGCCAGTGCGGCAGGATGACGTCGCGGCGAGCAGTATCCAGCATCAGCGCGTGAGACAGGTTGTTGATATCTTCTGACGTACAGGCGAAGTGGATGAATTCGTTGACGGCATGCAGGGCAGGAATCGCGGCGACTTTCTCTTTCAGAAAGTATTCAACGGCTTTCACATCGTGGTTGGTCGTACGTTCAATAGTTTTAATGCGTGCTGCATCTTCTTCGTTGAATTCGGCGACAATTTTATCAAGGAAAGCGTTTGCGTCAGCGTCAAATGCAGGAACTTCCTGGATCTCTGCACAGGCTGCCAGTTTTTGCAGCCAACGTACTTCAACCTGCACACGGAATTTCAGCAAACCGAATTCGCTGAAAATGGTGCGCAACGTGCTGACTTTATCGCCGTAGCGTCCATCAATAGGGGAAACGGCGGTCAGTGAGGATAATTCCATCGCAAGCAACTCCTGAGATTGGTTTCAATAACAATTATTTTAAGAACAATTGGTTTTAAGAACACGTGGCTTTAAGTACACGCAGTTTTTAAGAACATCATGTAGTTTCGATAATAACGAGTTTCAACAACGGGCTAATCTTTATCCAGCCAGTTTTAATACAAAATCGAGTATTGCAACGCTGGCGTTAATCACACCAGCGTCAGCTATAACGGCAAGAATACCATCAAACAGATGGGCAACGCGCCAATATCTGTTTCGCTTCTTTGACCAGTTGGCTGCGTGAGAACATCAACTGCAAGCGCCCGCCGCCAATCTGTTGCCAGAGCACCGTAGAGCGGATACCGGCCAGCAGCGCGGCACGTACTTTAGCCTGCACCTGACTATTCTTTAGCACTTCCGGTGAACCGGTAACCTGAATACGTGGCCCCAATGTACTGATGACATCCACGTAAATCGCGGCCAGCGCGCTAACAATCGTTTCGGAAAGTAGCTCAAAATGCTCCAGTTGTCGTTCCAACTGCCCGATGCGCTTACCCAATTCGTCAAGCGCAGCAGATTTTGCATTCAGCTTGCGTTCTAACGCGATCAGACTGAAGGCATAGCGTGATAATTCTGCACCAATACCTTTATTGCTGCTGGTATTCAGAATACCCAGCAGTGTTTCCAGCCCAACTTTCAAGTTTTGCTCGTCATTACCGTAAACGGCTAACGTGGACGCTGGATTGAGGTTCAACACGCTGTTCAGTGAGGTATGCAGCACATCGTTATTACAGTTCCCCGTGTGGGCCAACTGCTGGACTAAATGCGCCGATTGGCAAACGCCCGCTAGCGCCAGCGTAATTTCATAATAATTCTTAGCCACGGTTACTCCTGTAAGCGTTCTTCGATGATGCCGCCACCAAGGCAAACGTCGTCCAGATAAAAGACAGCGGATTGGCCTGGCGTTACGGCAGCGACGGGCTCATCAAAACGTACGGTAATGCGATCGTCGCCAAGTGGGGTGACGGTGCAGGGGATATCCGCCTGACGATAACGAGTTTTTACCGTGCAGCGTAATTCAGCGGTCAGCGGTTGGCGATCGACCCAGTGTAACTGCTGTGCGATTAAGCCGTACGACATCAGGCGAGGGTGTTCGTGACCCTGCGCGACATACAGAATGTTGTTGGCGACATCTTTATCCACCACGTACCAGGGATCTTCGCCGCCGTCTTTGACGCCGCCAATACCCAGCCCTTTGCGTTGCCCCAGCGTGTGGTACATCAGCCCCTGATGTTGTCCCATCGGTTTATTGTCGTCGACAGAGAGAATCGGGCCGGGCTGTGCGGGCAGATAGCGCGCCAGAAAATCGGTGAATTTGCGCTCGCCGATGAAGCAAATACCGGTAGAGTCCTTCTTCTTCGCGGTGGCCAGTTCAAGCTCTTCGGCGATCTTACGGACCTGTGGCTTTTCCAGTTCGCCGACGGGGAACAGACTCTGTGCAATCTGTTCATGGCTTAGCGTATAAAGAAAATAGCTCTGGTCTTTGTTGCCGTCCATGCCGCGAAGCAAGCGGCTTTTGCCGTCAACATCGTGACGACGGACATAGTGGCCCGTCGCGATATAGTCCGCCCCGAGATCCTCAGCAGCGAACTCCAGGAAGGCTTTGAATTTGATTTCTTTATTGCACAGAATATCGGGATTGGGGGTACGGCCCGCTTTATATTCTTCAAGGAAGAGTTCAAACACGTTGTCCCAATATTCAGCGGCAAAATTGACGGTATGGAGTTCGATACCCAGCTTGTCGCAAACGGCCTGCGCATCGGCAAGATCCGTGGCCGCTGAGCAATATTCCGTGTCGTCGTCCTCTTCCCAGTTCTTCATGAACAGGCCTTCAACATGATAGCCCTGTTGCTGTAACAGGTAAGCGGAAACGGAGGAATCAACACCGCCGGACATACCGACAATCACTTTTTTCTGGCTGTTATCTGACATGGGAGTCTCACGAACTGAAATTTACTGGTGCATTGATGCGAAAAACAAGCGCCATATTTTAGCATGTTGAACCGAGCGCTGCATCGCTATTCCTGCCGCGTGGTGGTTAGCCCGAATATGGCAAGAATAGCTAAATCTTTAAAAGGGCCAGTTGAATGCACCTAATACGGTTAACGGATAGCGTTCTGACTGCTGATAGCAGCGAATACTTTCTGCCACCAGCGGTGAACGAAGCTGGCGAGAATGCAAAATTTCCTCTGCGGTCACCCAGCGACAGCATTCGATGTCACTGTCGTGCGGCTGGGTGTCGACCCGCCGAGGCAGATCGAGTGCGAAGCAAAAGCGTAAAAACGGTGTGTTGTCTGGAGCAATCCATTGATGGAGGCGCAAGAAACTTTGCGGCGCGGCCTGAATGCCCGTCTCTTCCCATAGCTCACGGCTCGCCGCCTTAATCAGTGTTTCGTCGGCTTCCAAATGACCTGCGGGTTGGTTCCATAATAATTTGTCGTTAATTAACTCTTCGACGACCAGAAAATGGTTTTCGGCCTGTACCACACAGGCGACTGTCACATGGGGTTTAAACATCCGCTATCTCCTTCCATTCTCCGGGTAACAGGTTTTCTACGGTTTGGTTGGCCATACCGTATCGAATCAGACGCAGGGTAGGATACCCGATATTTGCCGTCATGCGACGGACTTGCCGATTACGGCCTTCATGCAGCGTGATTTTTAACCAGCAGTCGGGAATGCTTTTACGTTCGCGTATGGGCGGATTGCGCGGCCACAGCCAGCCAGGTTCAGGTACGATCTCCGCACCCGCGGGCAGCGTTTTGCCGTCATTCAACTCTAGACCGGAGCGAAAGCGCGTCAGTGCGGCCTCATCAGGAATGCCTTCAACTTGCACATAGTAAATTTTGGCCGTTTTTTTCGTTGGCTGAGTTAGCTGCGCTTGAAGCTTGCCGTCATTGGTGAGAATCATCAGGCCTTCGCTGTCGCGGTCCAGACGCCCGGCGGCATAAATACCGCTAATCGGAATGTAATCTTTCAGCGTGTGGCGTCCACCTTCGTCTGTGAATTGTGGCAGGACATCGAAGGGTTTATTGAACAGAACGATTCGACGCGGTGCGTTGTCAGGCAGCCGTTTTCTTACCGGTTGTGAGCTGAATCGTTTAACTTTGTGATTTTTAACAGGGAATTTATTCATCATCTTTATAGTCGCGGATAACAAAAGCATTATACTCGAAATGGTTTGCGATTGGCGCGGGCTAAATATTCAAGTAGTATTG
Source organism: Pectobacterium betavasculorum (assembly GCF_000749845.1). Taxonomy (GTDB): domain Bacteria; phylum Pseudomonadota; class Gammaproteobacteria; order Enterobacterales; family Enterobacteriaceae; genus Pectobacterium; species Pectobacterium betavasculorum. The sequence continues at coordinate 847,695 of NZ_JQHM01000001.1, forward strand.
ACACGCATCTTACAAGTCATTAACAAAATTGCGCTCGAAGGAGAGGTTAATGGAAAGCAAAGTAGTGGTACCGACAGAAGGTCAGAAAATCACGGTTGATGCTCAAGGCAAGCTGGTTGTTCCTAACAATCCGGTTATCCCGTTTATCGAAGGTGACGGCATTGGTATCGATGTAACGCCAGCCATGATCAACGTAGTAGACGCTGCCGTGAAAAAAGCCTATCAGGGCAAGCGCGCGATTTCCTGGATGGAGATCTACACGGGTGAGAAATCCACGCAAGTTTACGGTAAAGATGTCTGGCTGCCAGACGAGACGCTGGATCTGATCCGTGAATACCGTGTGGCGATTAAAGGCCCGCTGACAACGCCAGTCGGCGGTGGTATTCGTTCTCTGAACGTTGCACTGCGCCAACAACTGGATCTGTATGTTTGCCTGCGTCCGGTACGCTACTACGAAGGTACACCTAGCCCGGTTAAACAGCCTGAGCTGACCGACATGGTGATCTTCCGTGAAAACGCCGAAGACATCTATGCAGGTATTGAATGGAAAGCGGGTTCTGCTGAAGCAGACAAAGTGATCAAATTCCTGCGCGAAGAAATGGGCGTTAGCAAAATCCGTTTCCCTGAGCAGTGTGGTATCGGCGTGAAGCCGTGTTCCGAAGAAGGTACCAAGCGTCTGGTTCGCGCTGCGATCGAATACGCGATTACCAACGATCGTGATTCCCTCACGCTGGTACACAAAGGCAACATCATGAAATTCACCGAAGGCGCGTTTAAAGACTGGGGTTACCAGTTAGCGCGTGAAGAATTCGGCGGTGAGCTGATCGATGGCGGCCCGTGGATGAAGATCAAGAACCCGAACACGGGTAAAGAGATCGTTGTAAAAGACGTCATCGCCGATGCATTCCTGCAACAAATCCTGCTGCGTCCTGCTGAATATGACGTGATCGCCTGTATGAACCTGAACGGTGACTACATTTCTGATGCACTGGCGGCACAGGTTGGCGGTATCGGTATTGCTCCGGGCGCAAACATCGGTGACGAATGTGCACTGTTTGAAGCCACGCACGGTACTGCACCGAAATATGCGGGTCAGGATAAAGTGAACCCAGGTTCCGTTATTCTGTCTGCTGAAATGATGCTGCGTCACCTGCAATGGTTCGAAGCGGCTGACCTGATTGTTAAGGGCGTTGAAGGCGCTATCAAGAACAAGACAGTGACTTACGATTTCGAACGTCTGATGGAAGGCGCTAAGCTGCGCAAATGTAGCGAGTTTGCGCAGGACATCATCGATAACATGTAATCTTACTGTTATCACATTGATCGGCGGGGGCGCTTTGCTCTCGCTGATTTTTAACATCGAAAAAGCCATTCAGTAAAATCTCAGTAAAATTCCTCAGTAAAATAGAGTGAAAAATAACCTGTCTGATAATGGGCTCTCATCCTGCTTTAATCTGAATTGTTAACCAATCTTTACCGCGGTCGTCGTTGTAGCTATCTGTCTGCTGCTGTGATTTATGCCCCAGAAGCATTCGAGTATCGACGCCACCTTGCTCCCTATAAAGCCGCTCTGCTAATGACCGCTGTTCGTGAAATGTCGGTGGTGTACCGTTTTCCCACACAAGCGCCGTCTTATCCCTGGCTGCACTGAATCGCATCGTAATAGTTCTGGATGCCACGGCAGCGCCACGCTCTGCTTGCGAGGTGGAACGAAAGAAGTGAACCAGATGGGGACTGACAACGTAATCTCTGCACCGTGCAATGACATCGCGTAGCGTCCATCCTGTGGCATTGGATTTCAGTGATAGTGGAATAGCAACCCGGGCACCCGTTTTCTCTTGAACAACATGTAGGTGATCATCCCAGATATCTGAAAATTTCATGTTGGCAATATCACCTAAGCGCTGAGCTGTCACCAGAGCAAGTAGCATGGCATTACCCATATATTGATGCTGAGCATCGGCCACGTCAAAAATGGCCTGCCATTCGCTTAGATCCAAGCGCTGGCGTTGAATTCTTTTACGTGGCTGCTTGGTGGCAAGCGCAGGGTTATAACCAGGGGGAACTTCGCCAGCATGCTGCGCCTCTTTGAAAACATCAATGAGGACGGAACGAACTACCTGAGCCATGCGTGATTGTCCGTTGGCTTTATAGTCATCCAAAATTTCCGCAATATCTTTAGCCCCAACCTCCGTGAGTAATTTCATTCCTGCGTGCTGATTAAATAAGGATACGGGTTTATTTCGCTGTTTGTGGGTATTGAGCCTGATGTCGCCAGATTTCAATCTCTCGTCTTGAATTGCTTTATATTTTTCCAACCAACCGCTTACTGTTATACCTTTTCCTGAAATTGCCAGAGTACTTTCCCGGATAGCAAATGCCTGTTTCACCTGCTGTTCGCTAATTCGTAGGTTGGCTTCTATTGCGATTGCGGTAGCTTCAGCCTCATTTGTTCCAAGTCCGTGCCTTTTACCCGTTAAAGGGTGTTTATATTGCCAATAAACTCGCTTGGTTCGTGGATCGGTAAAACAAAATAGGTTCTGTACTTTGATATTATGTTTCCGGGGTCTACCGGCCATCTGAAAGAATCCTTTTCAGTAGTGGGTTATCTGATTTATTTATTGTGGGTTCGGAGATCATGCCGATAAAACGCGCATCTTTTTCCACCATCCATTCACGCCCGACTTTTTGCGGTGGTGGGGAAATCATTTTGTGCCGAGCATATTTATTTAATGTATTTTGCGATGGCGTTGCATCACCAAATTCATCTATTGCCCACTCTTTGAGTAAAAGCATTCTCGCCATTGGTCAGTCCTTGTAAAAAAGGCGTGCCAAAGACACGCCCGTATTTTGGTCGTTTGGTCTGGGTAAGGAAGGGGCTTGGTTAGAGGAAGGTCCAGTTTTCCGTTTCGGCGTTATGTCCGAAGTTGTATTCGATCTGAGGGGATGACAAGTCCAACTTTTTCATTTCTTCAACAACGGTAGTGATAATGGCGATATCCTGCTTTAAGCGTCCCAGATGATATTTTTTTCGGCGTAGCAGGCTTTCTAACGCCAACTTCTGTGATGGGAAAGCAAAAGATCGCTCTGCTGATTTTGCGACTTTCTTGATCGCGTACCGCATATTTTTCTTTTTCCATCCCTCGAGCCATCGTGCCTTATCCCGATCAATATCATAATCTTTAGCCCAGCGAGCAGGGCACAGAAAGGCATAACTATTGGTCTGGTGAAAGGCTATATATTGCTCGGCGATAACTTCAATCCCTGCTTCCTGAACGGTTTCAAAATATCGCCAGTAAACAGGGTAGCCATTATGTTCAGTTTTCGATTCCGGGAATGGAACCGACCATGATTGAGGCATATGCTCCTCCTAAATTTAGGAAACAAAAAAGCCGCTGATTAGGCGGCTCGGTTATTCGTCATCATTAACATATCCGTGCTGGTCGTTTAAATTCCATGCTAAAGGCTGCTAAACCTCCCGAGCCTTTAGCATGGCGTCAGCTAATGCGTATGCATTTTTGGCCGCCGCATTAGCGTTTCCAGATATTACTGGGTGAACTGCATCAATTCCGTAGGATGATAGCCATCCCTGCATCGCCTTTGCTGCGAAATAATCACGCAGTGTCATGCCGCAGCACAGTTTGTTAACTTCGGCGATGTATTTCGTTTCGTCCTCTGAACCAACATTTTTCAGGGCTAAAGCGTGTGCTACGTGACGTTCAACCGGAAAGGCTAGCTTGCCTGTTTGTTTGCTCATAAATCCTCACTCATATGCATCGGCTGGGGAGCGGCAGCGAGCATTGCGCGGTGACCTGCGATGAATACACCACACGGGCCAGTTCCACGGTTAAACTCTTCAAATGCGGCAGTACATGCGGAACGAAAGGCCTCTGTATGTTCCATTGGGACAAGTGCTAATTTGTAACCATCCGGAATTACCGGATAGTTGCCCATATCGAGCGGTTGCTCGGGATGGTTGGCTAACGTGCATTCGCAGTCAACCGATCCCAGCATTTGAGGGCAATGATACGTGCCACGACCACCGCATTTCGGACATGGAATATTTTCAGGAATATTTTGTGGTTCGTTGTGTTGTTGGTGCTGGAGCATTGCGGCGCGGCAGGCGTTCCAGCCAACACAATAGTCGTAGCTCCTATAGATTTTGGTACCCCATCCTGCCGCTTTTTCTTCTCTTCCTTCGTAGAAGACTTCTTCAGGCACCACGTAAGGCTGGATAAGTAAATCCCCCGTATGATTGAATGTTGACGCTCGGAATTTATCCACGATGCGCCCTAACGAATTGAAATTCATAAATGGTACTTCGTGATGACCTTTTTTCTGTCCCTCACACCATGTAACAGGGATTCCTCCAGTCATCTCAGCTACTGTGTCACGAATTTCATCAAACGTAGCCGACCGCAGCGCGTAAGGCTGACTTGCTGACTTGAATACAGGGAAATACGGTTCCGTATTTTCCTCATATTCTGGTTTTTCTTTCGATATATCCAACCCGAATTTTGTGTCATAAACCCAATAGGCAGGCTCTTTCGCCGCCTCACGTCGCTGTAACACTTCGGTGATAGCTTTTACCGCGTCACTCCATCCCGCGCTTTCTAATTTGTCTGTCGTTTCGCTAGCCATATCGATAAAGGTGTCGCGTAATACTTCCAGCCTTTCTTTGCTTAAATCACTCATCGCTATCCCCTGTAACAATATAGGTGTCGTCAGGAACCTGAATGGTCATAACTGCGCTATAACCGCTATCCCACTGCCCGAAAGATGCAGGCCACGCTGGTATTTTCGTATCTTCATTGACTTGTCCGACGCCGATAGCCCAGCAGCCAGCATCCGTATAACAAGCAACGACTAGCATTTCCCCTTCGGATGACTTGAGGTGATAAATACCGGGATTTCGGTACACGCAGATTTCTTCGCGAATAGCGTCGTCACATTCGAAGAGGTCATCGCTCATGCCATAGAATTTCAGTTCTTTCACTACTCCTCCCAATTAACGCTGGTCACGGCCGGCAGTGCGATAATCGCGTCCAGCAACTCCCGTAGCATTGTTGATGTGACACGGCGGAAATGGGATTTAACGGCGGTGGGGTACATCGCACTTTTCACGCGGTACCAGCCCTTCTTGTTGAATACGGCCTGTTCCCAATGCCCGCCGAAATCCAATTGCCGGAACGTCTTGCCGCGCATTTCCACGCGGAACCGCACATGCCGATCCGGTGCCGTCCCGATAACGCTGGAAATGCCCACAACGGCCGGATAGCCGTCATGAGCTACGGTGACGGTTCTATTTAAGTCCGTCATTCATCCTCTCCTTTGAGAAAGCAAATCCAGTGAGTGTTACTGCGTTTGCCTGATAAGTGGCCGAATGCAGGCCTTTGATTGGTTAGTGCCAGCACGTCACGAACTGGTATCTGTGTTTCATTCCATTTAAAGATCAGCGTACCGAGCGGTCGCAGTACCCGAAATGCCTCACTGAATCCGGCCCGCAAATCGTCTCGCCATGTTGCACTGTCTAATGCACCGTACTTTTTACGCAGCCAACTGCTTTCGCCAGCGCGTAGAAGGTGGGGCGGATCGAAAACGACAAGGGAGAATTGAGCATCGTCAAAGGGAAGGGCGCGGAAGTCGGCGATAACGTCGGGGTTAATTTCCAGACTACGCCCATCACATAAGACATGGCGCTCTCGGCGAATGTCGGAAAACACAGCGCGGCTGTCGCTTTTATCGAACCAAAACATGCGAGACCCGCTGCACATATCAAGAATTGGACGTTGGGGGGGGCATTAATCACCTCCCGCGGGTATAACGGCTTCAACTGGCAGGCACTCATAAGATCTGGGTAATTTTTGCGCCCTAACATCAGCTTCACAATTTTGCAGATCAGGATAAACCCAGCCTTGCGGTTCATATTGGCAGGGCTGGAACGTGTAACAGACGTAAAGAAATAGACCGAACAAGGCGGCCTCCTTCGTTATTCGCTGGAAAAGGGGATAGCCGCATCACAGAACGGATGCGGTGAAATTCAATGCGGGCTGACAGCGATCAGTAATCGCCGGGGTAATACACCTCGTCGGCGTCGTCCTGATCGAGTACTAACAGGCTGTCACCGTAGTAAAGCGCTGCGACCAGCTTTTCAAAGCGGGTGTAGAAGGTGATAACTTTCTTACCGAGAATATCGCCGTCACATTTCCCTGAATACAGGCTGTAACATTTAACCCCATCGTGTGTAATCGCTTTTTTCTGTCCGTTTTCATATTCGACGGCTTCAGACAAATAAAGGTTGTTACTAAATTCAAAGGGATGAGTTTTACGTTTGGCGCTCGACCAACTCCGTTCTTCAAATTGCTCTTTCTCTAACCCTACGCGGAATCCGCCATAATCACTGTATTCCATTAGTACTTCAGGGCGTTGCCATCCTTCCTGAGCAGCAGCTTCCTGATGGTCTTCAATGAACGCAGCCCATAGTTCCGACGCTTTAATGAATTTTGGGATCTGTTTTTCTGTGATAAACGCGGCGACTTTTTCGCGCATCTCCGACACTAACTGGTCAGATACCGCTTCTTTCTCCCACTGGGTTGCCAGCTCTTTTAGTAGCAGAAGGTTATAACGTGGCAAATCGACAACATCGGTGATATTGGCGGGGAGGGCTGATTGCAGCGCACGTCTAACGGCATCGGGGAATGTGCCCCAACTGAAGGTATCTTTGATGGCCTTTTCATACAATTTTGCGACATGCTCTTGGATCATTTGCTGATACGCGTCGGATTTTTCAAACGCGGCACAGTGAGCGGCGATATCGACCGCAAGGCTTGCAGCGTTTACGGTGGTTACTTCAGTGGTGTTATTGGTCATTGGTCAGTCCTTACTTATTTGATTTGTTTAAATTCGATAACCCAAATCCATGGGTTGGCTTGCCAGCTTCCGACGCCGTAAATCGATTCCCATAAATCCCGATACCAGAGGAATTGATCGTAGTCTCCGCCATCAATGGCTCGTTCCGCTGGGTATCCTTCTGCGATAATCCCATCACGTGGGATATGTTTAAGCCGCTCAACACGAACATCGGTGATTTCCAGCGTGATCCGACTGGCGTAACGGGGCATGTGGATTGATGGCACCCATTTGATCGGAGCGGTTTCCCCGCTTGCTGTTTTGTACCTGATGGCATCAGGATTACTGGCGCGATACACGCGAAACTCACCAGTACCGCCTAAGGCATCGCGGCGAACTTGAAGGCCAGAAGTCTCCCGTACCCACAGCCGATCGCCGGGTTGCCCGAATGGGCATTTAGCGTCCCATGTTCCACCTGTGCTTTTGGTATAGGCGTACAAGCCATCAATTTCATCACCGTTTTCAGCACGGCCTGAAATTATTTCTATCTGATGATCACGGCGGTATTGGCTACGGTCGAACGGCTGCGGCTTAATAATCCGCCGCGTCTGCGTTTTGCGCCCATCAAGAATGGCGCGAACCATTTCGCCGTTAAAAATCATTCCCCGTTCCTTCACTCAAGCCTCCCTACCCAAACGATTCAAAATCACCGCTTTAGATGGCAGCGGCAGTTGCTGAGCCAGTTGCCACTGTTTGCGCTGAACTTGGGTTTTGTGCGCCAGCAGTTTGCGGATATCGCCTACCGGGATACTGGTATCTTTGGCGATCACGTTTTCGTTGATGCCGCGGCGGTGTAACTGATAGATGCCGAGCATGATGGATGACGAGTAATTGCGCCGTGCGCCAATACGCGGCGTTGCTGGTGGTTGTTTTTGGGGACCATAGCCTGTGTAAATGGGTTTAGGCTCCGGTTTATACGGTTCACCCACGCGTATTGATGATCGGGTTCGCATACGGTAAATGATGACAGGCAGCCAGTTGCATTTATCGTCTTCTGACTTAAACAGCACGCCAACAGGGTTCAATTCTTCTTCCATCACGCTGCCTCGCTCTGTTTTTGTGCCAATTCCCAATCCTTTACCAACCCTATGCATTTCGCATGTACCTGGCGTGCCGTGCTGATTCCAAAACCTTTTACTTTCTCGGCCAGCGCATCCGGTGTGCGGCGCACCACATCAAACAGCGAGTGAATGCCCGCTGCGCTGAGTAGGTCGAGGTGCTGCTCTTTCAACGGAAGCGAACCGACCAACACGGATTCCGCCCATTCAGCTCGACGAACTAAGTGAGGATGCGTTGCTTCCAGCAGTTCACGAATTCGTGCGGTAACGGCTTCGGTTAGGCCTTCCGGCCATGCGTCTTTGAAGTTTTCTACGGTGGGGTAGATCGGCACCGCCCATTCCGACACTGACACGATCATGCAGATACCGATGGTGCTGCGGATCTCAAGGTGCCAGTCGATATCGTTCAGGATTTTTACGTCATATTCAGGGGAATAAAGCTGTAATCCCCATTGGAAGGTGTAGAAATAGAACTGTGTGCCGCTGGCGGTCTGCCAATAGCGTTGCTCAACGTCACCATCAGCACGCTGTAGACGCGCCCTCATATCAGTGATCGCGTGATTCAATTCATCGTTGAGCTGAACCATCGTTGATAGCTTGCTGGTTTTATCAGCCAGTTCTTTCTTCAGCCGGCGGATTTCAGTTAATTGCTGATCGCGTAGCGTTCGGCTATCGCTTAAATCGATTTTTACGCGCGCCAGTTGTGCTTTAAGACGCTCAGGGTTTAAGGATTTCAACTGATTAAGCTCAGTTGCCAACATCCCCTTTTCGGTGAGGGCCAGCTTATATTTTGCTGTGACACTATCACGCTCTGCGGTGGCTTCGGCGGCTGCCAGCTCTGCACTTTCAACACGTTCCTGAACCTGTGTCAGCGCTAATGCTTTGGTGGTCAGGTCGTTTTCGGCAGCCTCCAGTCGGTCAATGATGGCGTTGTAGTCATCGACTTCTTTATTCAGTTGTTCGATGCACAGGGCCTGTGCTTGATCTAACAAAACCGTCGCGCTTTCGACAGAGCGCTGAACGATCCCCGTGGTTTGCTCAATGGCTAAGTCGAGTTGCGCCCGAACGGGGCGCAGGGAAGATTCCAACACGCCAGCGGCGGTTGTCGTGGTTGTCATAACGATTTCCTGATGCTATCCCCCATTAAAGAGGGGGAAGAATTAATTACGGAGAGTGAACGGGCGGATATTGTCGCTGGCGACGGCATTTAGCAGCTTTTTAGCTGTACTTTTGGCGATTTTAACGTCGGCACTGGCTAAATCTGCCAGCAGTTGTTCAAGCAAGAGATTGAGATCGGGCTGTTTCACGGCAACTTGAGTGGATTCGCCCAACGTTTTCGGCCAGTTAATGGTGCCCGGTGGATAGAGCGGTGTACGTGCGACTTGTGTAAGGGGCTCTGTTACCGTTTGCTGTGCCTGCTGTGCCTGCTGTGCCTGCTGTGCCTGCTGTGCCTGCTGTGCCTGCTGTGCCTGCTGTGCCTGCTGTGCCTGCTGTGCCTCCAATCGCGCAGTTTCTTCCTGGCGGATACGTTCACGATCAGCTTCCAGCCGCGCATCTTCAGCCTTTTTATACGCATCAATACGTGCTGTTACCGCCAGTTTGAAATCATCGAATGGCTTGGCGACCAATTGTTGCAAGTCAGCCAGTAGCGTGCGGTAATCTGCGGCGTTGGTGTCCAGCCAGCCCAATTTGGTGCGCAAATCGGTTGCTTGCTGATCGGCGGCTATTTTGCCATTCGCCAATGCCGTGTCGATCTTGTCCTGAATGCTCGACATGGTTTTCAGGCCTTTGACCGCCCCCACAAAGTCCGGTGCTACTGCATCTAAATACACACCATTGATTTCTCTCTGTAGTTCGGAGATATGAGCAGAAAAGGCCTTACGCGCCGCCACCACTTTCTCAGCGCGGCGACGCTCTTTCTCACTGGCGAGTAGCTTTTCAGCCATAAGGCGATTGTCGCGCACCAATTTGGCAAGCATATCTTTCTGGCGTTTTGCTTCATCCACGCTTTGGATCTGCGCCAGCATCATGGATTCGGCAGCATTCAGTGTGTCTTCGGCCTTTTTCATCGCCTTGATTTGCAGGTCGAGATCGGCAAAATCCTGATCAGTCTGCGGCTCTCTGATCAGTTTATTCTCGATGAAGTCGCGTAGCGCCACTTCGAAAATTTTGAAATTCTCTCGTACCTCAATCTGACCGTTAACTTGAACAGTTACTGCTGGCAGATCCTGTACTGGATCTGCGACTACGGTTTGATGAGATTCAGACGGAACATAGACGGCCAGATCTCGTTCAAACTGTGCCCAGCCTGCTAGCAGTTTTTCAATTCTTCCCGGTACTGGCCAGTATTCCAACACATGGAAATTTTCTTCCGAACCATCGGAGCAAACGAATAGCGCTTTTTCAGCCCCGGTTACATAAAGTTGCTGCTCTAGCTGCCAATAGTAGTGTGGGGCTAGTTCGTCGGACTCAATCATGGCAACCACATCTTTGTTTAATAATTTGTGCTCGAACACTGTGGTTTCCGACATATCGATACCGTCTACCGATGCCAACAGATTGTCACGAGTAGCGACAATCGGGAACAGGTCTTCACCAAGCCTTTCCTCCAGAATTGTGCGAGCTTTAGCTTCGGTTTCGTGTCCTGCGTCGAATAAGCGCTGCGTTGCGGCACCCACTTCCGGCGCAATGCCGGTTGCTTTCAGGTTAAGAAGCGTGTTTCTTGTCTGATATTTGCTTTCGCCCATACAGGCCGGTGCTTCGCTGGCGGTGAAATACTTAGCACGTAGAGCGATCCACTCAGGCGATCCCTGTTGAACATCATGAATTGTGTGCATTGACTGGCTCCAAATCGCGGACTGCGAGGATTTGTTCTTCGGAAAGGGTGTATTTGCTGCTGGCGGTATCAATAATCTGCTGTGCAGATTTTTTGCCGCTTTCCATCAACTGCTGCCATTGCGGCAAATTGGCGTTGAAACGCTCTTGTGGATAATAGGTAATGGCTAATGTTTCAGATGTTGCAGCCTTCGGTGTAACATCCCGAGCATTGTTGAAATCCAGATCTTTGCCTTCCATTTCCTCCGCTGTGGGCTGCTGGCCGATTTCAGGCCATGCCTTACGCAATGCCTGTGCCTCTGCACATTTTGCTAATTGCGCATAAGGTCGGCGTTTCCACATCGCGTTTGGTGCTTTGGCGTCCTTACTGGCAGTGGCGTAGTTCTCCAGCCAATATTCTTTGGCGCTAAATTCCACTATGTGACCGTCAGGCATCAGCTTGTAGACAGTGTATTTGCACCAGGCGGGAAAGGTGATTCCGACGCTGTCCAACTTTTGGGTGGTATCTGGCCCGAACTCCGGCTCTTTTGCTCCCGCGTAACTACCGGATCGGTCAGCCTGAATGCGATACAGACCTATGCCGGGCATGACCACATCACGCCACCCATACTGCCCTGATTGAGAGTCTTTAACGTTCATCGGCACCAGATGAACTGGCTTCATTAGTGGGTCGAGGCTGCGGGCGCGGCAGTAATTGACCGCCAGAATAATGGACTCTTCTTTGGCTCCCGGGAAAACACTATTTTTCAGTGCGCTCCAGGTCGGTTCATCAATGCCGAGACTTGCCACCGCTGGCGGCAGCGTCGACGTGGTTATAGTGTTGCTGGTCATGGTCAGTCCTTATTACAGAATTAACGACAAGGCAGAAAGAGCGGCGAGGGTGACAATGATCGGGTATATCACGCCGTGCTTCTGATGATGATGGATGTTGTGGCTACCAATGCGGTGTTGGTACTGGATATGTTTTACGGACACGGTATACTCCTTAGCGATTGGGTTGGTCCCCGATCAACTGCTGATGACTATGGTCATTGGTCAGTCCTTATGGTCAACGGTTTGGTCGCTGTTGACCGGGATAGCCCCGGTGCAAACTGGGGCTTTTCTCTTTTTGGGCTACCAGATAAATTCATCGGGTACGCTGTTCTCTTCGGCGTCGAGCTCACTGATGCGCTCAGTGGCCACCGCTATGAAAAACAGTTTTTCCTGAAACTCGTCTAAACATTCAGCCATTTCCGCTGATTTGACTAATCGAAGAATTGGCCGCTTATCAATGCCAGAAACACTCTCGGATACGATGAGTTGCTTCAGGCGAACGGTAAAATTTACGTTTTGGCGCAGTGATTCCATACGTTCTTCCAGTACCGCCTTTCCCATAGGGTTGGTATGCAACTTGCTCTCATACCGCTCAAGCCTTTCCTCCCGCATTCGTTGGTAGTTGTATTCGTTCATCGGAAACCTCGCTTTTTGCCAATAAACTTACTCATGCGCCCTGATGAGCGGGGCGCATGGTGAAAGCCTACTGAGTTACGCTTCCGTCTTTTCTTCATTGATACGCTGATAAGGGAAGCGGTCGGTGTGAGGCTTGATATTGCGATAGAAGTGACTACCTACAGAGTCAGCGCCAGAGAACGCCGCGAAATCGTCGGCGCTCACGTTGCTGTAGTGGTACAGATTGCCCGGTGCGTCGCCGCGACCGTTGAAGCGAATAGCCAGCGTGTTGGTCACTGGGTCGTGGCCGATGCTGTGGATCTGAGATGATTTAACGGGGTTCATGTTGATGGTCATTGGTGAGTCCTCTTAGTTTAAGTACATAGTTCATGCAGAAGGTCGGACTGCATTCTTTCCAGAAGTTTTTATGCTGCATTTTCTGGCTGGGTGGGTAGTAACAAACGGTGCCTAGCGGTGTACGGAAGATTAAGGTGTTGCTTCCTTCTTCCAGTTGAACACCGTTCTTAATGAAAAACGCCTTGATACGCTCGTATGCGCCATCACGGGCTTTACGACGGCGCTCTTTTAGAAAGGGTTTTAGATCCCTGTAGTGATCGCCCACATCACCCATGCTGATCTCTCACTTTTCTCATGAAATCGCTGTCTGGCGCGGGTGGTTCCAGCATTTCCCCATTACCCAAATAGTCCGGGTTCATGTATTGCTCATGGAAGATGTATGCCTCTTCTTGGCAGTTAGGGCAGTGATTGCTGCCGTGCTTGTTAGTGCCGCACATGTCACAATATTTACTCATCTGCCTTACCCTCAAACTTGGTGCCGCAGAACGGGCAAAAGTTGATTGCAATATTGGTGTCGCCGTTGGTACAACGCTGTTCCGGTTCCCCATTTTTTTTGCGCTTGCGGTAACGAAAACGGTAACCAAGCATGACATTGCAGAAATCTCCTTTGGAGAAGATAAAGACACGGTTGTCAAAGTCGGATTCATCAACCTCTGCGCAGTTGTCCGCAACGGCATCACGCAACTTTTTATCCATTGCTTTCTTGGTTTCTTGAAAACACTTACAGGCCATCTGACACCTCATAAATGAAATAAAAAAGCCACCCGAAGGTGGCTGTGGTTGCCCTGGTGAGGCGTAAAACTCGCTTTTCAGGCGAAAAAAAAGCCCACCGAAGTGAGCTTGATTTAGGTATTTAGTAAACGCCGTGTGGAATTTTGCTACTGCCGCGCATTTTCTGGCGACCGACCGCGGAGTAGCCAACGTAACGATCTGGATCGCTACCGTCGTTGGCTTTAACTGAACGCAGTTTTTTAGGTTGGGCAGGGTAGTCAGTAATTGAATAACAACTTACAGCAGCCTGAACCGCCCTTGTTACACGGTCACTTTTCCGCTGGGTGATACGCTGAAGGTTCTCTACGCACTGGCGTACATTTGCAGTGCGGCGTTTTTTACGTGGCTTGGTCATTGGTCAGTCCTTATGGTTTGCTTTGGTGGTGTGGTGGCCGGCGCTGATCTCCGGCTTGTCTATTCAGGTGTTAGTCGCCACCGTCGGAACGGGATAAACGTTAATATTTTCACCTGCTTTGTTGGTTGCTACGGCTTACCGGGTATTTACACGACCTGTCTTACAGCCTGTCTTTTCCAGCAACCATTAGGCCCGTTACGCCTGCGTATCAGCCTACGCATTCACCACACCCCAAAGAAAACCAGCCACACTCTCGCAGTGGCCGCGCTCATGCCCTTGAGTCGTATGCCGCCCTATGGCCGCCCATAACCAGTTCAGGATTGGCTGTCCTGATGCTTCCCCGGCGCCACTTTATTCATTAACCCTAACCAGATGCGAAGCTGGCTCACGACTTGAGACTCGGGCGCAGTTTATGATCCTGCGATTGCTGCCTTTCGGCTGCTGCGGTCTATCCGCGCTGTTACTTCATCTTGGTATCCTCCAATGTTGGTAAACCTCATGTTTAGCTGTAGCCGTCGCACCGGTACATGCAGACCGTTGGTGTGTGCAACTTAACCTGATTTTTAAAGAGCGTATCCGCTTGGGATAGCCAAAAGGTATAACTATACCGGTACTTTTGCAATAGAGTTTTCGGTAAAGTTTCGGTATTTTATGGTTTTTCATTGATTTTTAAGCAAAAAAAGCAGCCTTGAGGCTGCCATGTGATTCTAAGATGAATTCAGTCCACTGGTATCAGTGGAGCGATGACGGAAAGCATTCTATCTGTTACTTCCCTGCCAAAACTTGGTATTGGCTGGAGGCATAAAAACAAGGCCCTACTACCTAAAAACAGCACATAATCAATCTCTTTAATGTTTAAAGTGTAATCATCTAATTTTGAAAGAAAATTATCTTTCTCCCGTTCACTCATATTAATGAAATTATCAATGGATTTATATTTATCGATAAATATTTTATATGTATTATAAAAACCTCTAGCGAAAACAATTTTTTCTGCCTCTTGAAGGTTATTCAATTCATCAATGATTTTTATATATTCATGGCACTGCGTCATGATTACATCGTCTATATGATCAAGGTTGTTTCCTTGATTCTTTTTATCTGCGCAATCAGACAGAGATAGTACATAGTCAATGAAATGTGCCTCTGTATTATATGGGCCATTGCCAAGATTAAAGCGCTCTCTATCATGCGTAACCTTGATTATCATTGTTGTACCGGGTTCCACAGATGGTTCAAGAAAGTACACTCTTGGTGGCTTAGTTATTGATTGATCAAATAATAATCCTACATAGCTAGGGCATATAGCTTTACCATCATTAATGGTGAAAATCCCAGACACTTCTGAAAAATCGAATAATAAAAATAGCTCATTAGTTCTAGCTCGAATGAATTTCGCTTTTATCATGGACAAAGATTCGAGCGGCGTTGTTTCCCATTCACTAAAATGACTTGAACTAAATATTCTTGCTCTAAGGCTTTTAGTTGGATCTTGGTAAAAAGTCTCCGCAAAAGCTTTGGGATTGCTTTTACTAAGATTAAGCATATTTCCATAACAAAACGAAAGAATGGCCGCACAGATATCATCTCTTGAGCGTTTTTTTCCTTTAAACAAGCCTGATAGAAATGACACAATATTATTCCTTTATACTGTTTTTACATGGCAAACAACGGTTCCGATTAACTCACATTCACCATTAATTTTTAAAAATCTTGCCTCTGGGGGGTAATCTGGATTTAAAGCCTTGAGATAATGCTGCCCATCCATGATCTGCAACTGCTTAAAGGTGGCTTCAAAGTTGCCATTAAGTCGAGCAATCACATATTTTCCGCTTGGTGGATCAATTAGTTCAGGGTCAACATAAATAATGTCCCCAGGCTCAAACCGCGGCAACATTGATTCACCTTCAATTTTCAGTGCGAATGAATGTTGGCTGCACTTCACTGGGCAGGGGTAGTAAGCATAGTCTTCTCTGGGGAGAAGAGTTGCTTCAGTAAATGAACCTGCTTGTACCCAACTAATCAATGGAACTTCCCTTGTTAAAACGTCTACTGGTGTTGCGTTATCCACCACAAGATCAGGCATCACCAGCTCCTTATCACCCTTTCCCGAAACGAGCCAGTTCGGGTTTACCTTTAAAGCCTTAGCTAAGGAAAAAAGATTATCCGCTCGGGGCTTTTGTGTAGCACCAAGCTCAATTTTACTGATCGCCATTCGTGTTACCCCTGCCTTATCTGCAAGCGTTTCTTGCGTCATGCCAAGTTCTTCACGTCGCGCTAGCAGGCGTTCACCGAGAGTTTCATATTTATTCATAGGTATAAAAGTAACTCAACTTAAATAAACTTTGCTATCGATATAGTTTCGGTATAAATTTGCTTTATCGGTATAACTATACCTTTGTGATGAGATGAATAGGTGAAATCATGGAAAACAGTATTAAACTAATACGCCTTAGAGAGCGTATTGAGGCTGCCGAACAGGTTATTAGGCACTTCGATAGTCCTTACCAAGCGGCAACTGCCCTGGAATGCTCCTATGAGGCAATAAAAACCTATCGGAAGAGAGGGCTGCCTGAAAAGGTCGCTTTACTCTGTCACATGTCCACGGACATTCCATATGTCTACAACCCCACGGACTACGGCCGCAATCCCGAAAACCTAAACCTGGTTCTGACCAAACCAGTTAAGTAATTACGCTAAGGACTAACCAATGACCACAATACGCCAACCTGCCGCACCAACGGCAGGGGCTGCGATCGCTTCTGGCGTTCGCAAGGAATTGCTTTCCCGCAAGAAAGTGGGCAAGGCTGGCTTGCCGTTCCATGTTGTACGGGAAGATCAGATCAAAACCCGTTGGACGGAAAGCGAAGCGGCCACCATCAAAAGCGTGGCTGGCGCCATGTCATCCAATCCTGCCGTTGAAACCAACACCGCTGCTATCCGTGGCTTTTTGGCGATGTTCGCCGAATCCCCTGAAATGCTGGAGCATGTTCATTCTGAACTTAAGGCCGCAGGTCTGCCGATCCCCGACTGGTTGCCGCTGGCGCCGAAAGGAGCAGCGCGATGAATCAAACTCAAGGTATCGAAATGATTGCCGACATCGTCGGTAAAAAACTTGATATCGCCGGGGATGAAACCCGGCGTTTGGCAATCACAGGGGCTTTGTCTGGTATGACGCAGGCGTTTTATTCCCGCCAGCAGCCTCCGGCAGAAATGGATACGGCAGGCGAGCATGACACATGTTCAGTCGCTTGATCGGCGCTACCGAGATCAGCGCGGCGTGATTGTGCATGTGACTGGGTATGACCGCGCCAACAAGCAGGTAATTTTTATGCGCACCGGCTATCCGCACCAGTGCAGCCAGCCGCTGTGGAAATTTCAGAAATATTATACGGAGGTCAAATGAGTCGGTTAATTCAGTTACTCAGCCGACCTATCGCTTACCAGCCTGCGTTTGCAGATTTACAGTCTGGAAAGGTCAGGTCTGGCACCGTCGGAGCCGTATTCCTGTCTCAGATGGTTTACTGGCATAACAAAATGAACGGTAACTGGTTTTATAAAACCAGAGAAGAGATAACGGAAGAAACCTTTCTTTCCCGTAATGAACAGGAGACGGCCCGTAAGCGGTTAGTTGCGCTTGGCGTGTTGGAAGAACAGCGTAAAGGTGTACCCGGGAAAATTCACTATCGCGTGAATGCCGATCGTCTGGAATATCTGTTGTTGCATGGCGATGATGCCCAACAAGAAGAGCCGAAAGAGGAGTTACCGGAAAGTGCTGAATCTCCACAAAGTGAAAATCCCACAATGCGGGAATCCAACAATGTGGAAAATCCGCCAACTACATTGCTGGAATCCAACCAACAGCATGGCGGGAATCCAGCATTGTTTCTTACAGGAGATTACACAGGAGACTACACAGGAGATTACCGCGCGAGTGCGCCGCCGAAAAATTCAGCAAACGTAGCCCTTCCGAAAAAGCGAACACGCAAAGCGGAACCAAAACCATCCTCTGATAATTTTGATTTCTCAGGCTTCCCATCGATACCCAGCGATCAGGTGTGGGGCGATTACGTGAAGCACCGCAAAGCCAAACGCGCCCCGATCACGCAAACCGTCGTGAATATTCTCGGCCAAGAGCTGACGAAAGCCGTTAACGCTGGCTGGACAGTCGATCAAGCATTGGGTGAAGCGATGGCTGCTGGTTGGCAGGGGCTGAAGTTTGAATGGCTGGCGAATCGCAATCAATCGGTACGCGGTGTTATGCCGCTGAACAAGCAGGAAGCGCTTGAAGCCCGCAATGCACAGGCATTTGAAGAGTGGCTACAGGAGGAAGCTCAGGCGTTGGAGAATCGGGGGGGTATCGATGGTCGCCACTGACGAACGCACTGATTTAGCGGTGAAGCGCGAGTTTGCTGAGCTGCTGAAAGCGACACTGGCCGTGTACGGCAAGGATTCATCGAAAGCCGTGATCCGCCTGTACTGGAATGCTGTCGGTTCATTCGACATCGGACTGATTCGGCAGGCGCTCAGCCAGTGGATCACCGATCCCGAGCAGGGGCGCTACGCACCAAAACCCGCCGATATTATTCGCAACATCCAGCGACTCACTGGCCGCCCGTCATGGGTTAGCGCTAATGAGGCGTGGGCAATCGCGCTGCCTGCACAGGATGAGGCTAACACGCTGATCTGGACAGCAGAGATCGCTCAGGCATGGCGCGTTGCTGAACCTATTTTCGCTGATGGCGATCGCGTTGGGGCAAGAATGGCGTTTATCGCAGCTTATGAGCGCCTTGTTGCGACCGCTCAGTCTTCTGGCGTCTTGCCGCAGTGGACGGTTTCGGAAGGCTGGGACAAAGGGGCTGTGAAAGGTGCGGTAGAACAGGCTGTTAACGCAGGGTTATTACCTGCACCGGATGCTACCCGATATTTATCCCCGCCTGCCAGTTTGCCACCGCCAAAGGTGGACAGGGGAAAACGGGATGCGATGCTGACAAAAATTCAGGCATTCGCCGGGATATTGCTGGATCAGAAAGAACAACGGGAAACGCAGGAACGGCACGAAAGGGAGGAACGACGAGCACAAGCAAACAAGGAATTAGATAAGCGCTACCAAGATGAATTACGCCGTGCTGCTGACCACAGCACAACTGATGAAAACCAAGAAGTAAGGGCTGACCAATGAGTATGACGTTTAAAAATGCACTGATTTATCGCCTGAATAGCGATGTGATGTTTGATGATCTGGAAAAGAAACTGGCTCCGTTTGCCTTCACCCCATGCGGTAGCCAGGATAGAGCAAAAACGGGCTGGATATCGCCTATTTGTCCGCTGCTCGATGTGCTTTCTCACCAGGCTAACGGGCAGATCATGCTTACGTTGCAGCGCGAAGAAAAGATCCTGCCTGCGCCTGTGATTGCGCGTGAGCTGGCCGCCAAAATCGACAGCATGGAAACCGTGCAGCGGCGCCGTCTGAAGAAAACCGAGAAAGATGCGCTGAAGGATGAAGTTATCCAAACGCTCCTGCCGCGTGCGTTCAGTAAATACCATACCACCAAGATCTGGATTAACGCAGGGGCTGGGCTGATCATCGTTGATGCCGCCAGCGGCAAAAAAGCGGAAGATGCACTGGCGCTGCTGCGTAAAACGCTGGGATCGCTGCCCGTTGTACCGCTGACGCTGGAAACGCCCATCGAGTTGACGCTGACCGAGTGGGTGCGCAACGGTAAAGCGCCTGCGGATTTTGCTTTGCAGGAAGAGGCCGAGTTGAAAGCCGTACTGGAAGAAGGCGGCATTCTGCGCAGCAAGCATCAGGATCTGACCAGTGACGAAATCACCAATCATATCGACGCAGGCAAACTGGTCACCAAGTTGGCGCTGGAATGGCGCGAACGTATCAGCTTTGTGCTGGCCGATGACGGTAGCCTAAAAAAGCTGAAATTCTCCGACTCTTTACTCGAGCAGAATGATGGTATCGAACGCGAAGATGAAGTCGCACGCTTTGACGCTGATTTCGTGTTGCTGACAGGGGAATTGTCGGCGTTGATTCGTGAGCTGGTAGCCGCGTTGGGCGGGGAAGTGAAACGCGTAGCGCCTCAGCCTGAGAACTACGATTTGCAGGACGACAAGCTTTATCCTGATGCGGTTCAGTTTGTGCAGACATCCGGGCGCGCGACAATTTCAGGGCTCCAGCGTCATTTTCGTATTGGCTATAACCGCGCGGCGCATTTGATTGAGGCGATGGAAAGAAAAGGCGTAGTTTCCGCGCCGATGCATGACGGCTCACGGGCAGTGATCGGGGAGGTGGTGCAATGAACACTCCGGTCGTGATTGCCAATATTGCCGTTCGCCGCGACGCCGACGGTCGCTACAATCTGAATGATCTGCATCGTGCGTCTGGCAGCGAAAAACGCCACGCGCCGAGTTATTGGCTTGCAAACAAGCAAAGCGCTGATCTTATTGCTGAATTGGAAACTACCGGGATTCCGGTAGTTAAGTTGGAAGGGCGCAACGGCGGGACATTCGTATGCCGAGAGCTGGTTTATGCCTATGCGATGTGGATTTCTCCTGCTTTCCACCTGAGTGTAATTCGCACCTTCGATAGCGTGGCAAACGCAAGCCCAGCAACGGGTAATATCAGCGACCGAGTACATGCTGGCATCTTGATTGTAGAGTCTGCTGCTCGACTGCTGAATCTGTCGAACAGCTCCAAGCTCGGGGCTTATCAAAAATTACAGTCGGTCATTGGCATACCTAACCTGATGCCTAGCTATGCCATCGATGCACCTAGCGATGCAGCCGATGGATCCAGCCGTTCTACGAAGTCCCTTACCGATTTGTTGCGCCAGCATGGTTTCACCATGACGGCGGCGATCGCGTATGTTCGGCTGGAGGCCGCGGGGATTGTTGAGCGTAAAACGCGCCTCAGCACAGGGAAGCAGATCAAGTCATTTTGGTCCGTTACATCACAGGGACTGCGTTACGGTAAAAACATCACCAGCCCGGCGAATCCGCGTGAGACACAGCCGCACTTCTTCGAATCACGTTCAGAGGACCTTCTGGCGATTATTGCTGGGAGGGATGTCGCATGATCGATTTCTCCGAAACCGAGTATGTATCTTCCTTACTGCGACAGAAATCAGAACCTGCACATCTTCTGAAAGATGTTGGTGACCAATGGCGCACACCTGATCCGCTTTTCTGGGGCATCAATGCGATGTTCGGGCCGCTTGTGCTCGATCTGTTTACCGATGGCGAAAATAGCAAATGTCCGGCGTTTTATACGGCAGAGGACAATGCGCTGGCGCAGGATTGGGCGGCGCGGTTGGCAGAGCTGAACGGTGCAGCATTCGCTAACCCTCCTTACAGCACAGCGAAAATGCATGAGGGTGAATATATCACCGGCATGCGTCACATCATGGCCCACACCGCAAAAATGCGGGAGCGCGGCGGGCGCTATGTTTTTCTCATTAAGTCGGCCACGTCTGAAGTGTGGTGGCCGGAGCAGGCCGATCACGTTGCGTTCATCCGTGGACGTATCGGCTTCGACGTTCCCACATGGTTCAAGCCGAAAGATGATAAGCAAATTCCCAGCAGCGCAGGCTTTGGCGCGGCAATCGCCGTGTTTGATAAAGAATGGCGCGGCCCGGCTATCAGCTACATTCAGCGGGAAAAACTGCTGGCGACGGGGGAAGCGTTTTTAGCGCAGATCCGGCGTGAAGCGGGGCGCTTAGCACCCCAGCAGTCGATCATCATTCCTGATACCGAGAATACCGTCTGGCCTGCGGAAGTTAATTTCCTGTTCGAGCGGATTTCTACAGCAACCACGCTATCCGCCGGTCTGCAAAATAAACTCCGTAGTCACATTAACCGCCTGAAGCTCGAAGGCGTACCGGATTCAGCCATTATCACCACCGCAGAAACATTATCTGTAGCCATGGGAGCCGCAGCATGAAAAACAGGGAAATTGTTGTCGATAACTTTGCAGGTGGCGGCGGTGCTTCCACTGGAATTGAAATGGCGATCGGTCGCAGCGTTGATATCGCGATTAATCACGATCCTAACGCGATTGCGATGCACACGACGAATCACCCTGACACGTTGCACTATTGCGAGAGTGTTTTTGATATCGATCCGGTTGCTGCGACTTCTGGCCGTCCTGTTGGTTTGGCTTGGTTCTCACCAGACTGCCGCCATTTTTCAAAAGCGAAAGGTAGCAAGCCTGTAAAGAAGGAAATCAGGGGGCTGGCTTGGATAGTATTGCGTTGGGCGCTTGCAGTTCGTCCGCGCGTGATGATGCTGGAGAATGTCGAAGAGTTTAAAACATGGGGGCCGTTGCTGACCAATGCGGATGGCACGCAACAGCCCGATACGGCGCGCTCAGGGGAAACGTTTGAAGCGTTCTGTGGCATGTTGTCGGGGGGAATTCCTGCCGATCATCCAGCGTTAGCCGAGGCATGCGAATTTCTGGGGATTGAGCCAGCCAGCGAGCAGGGCAAGCAGCTTATTCGCGGACTGGGTTACAACGTCGATTACCGCGAGCTGCGCGCGTGTGATTACGGCGCGCCAACGATCCGTAAACGCTTTTTTATGGTGATGCGCTGTGATGGGCATCCGGTTGAATGGCCAGAGGTTACGCACGCGGATCCGAAATCGCCCGCAGTGCAAGCAGGAAAATTGCAGGCATGGCGCACAGCTGCTGAATGTATAGATTGGTCAATCCCTTGCCCGTCTATTTTCGAGCGTAAAAAGCCGCTGGCGGAAAATACGTTGCGACGTATAGCGCGCGGGCTGGAGAGATTTGTTATCAACAACCCGACGCCGTTTATCGTTAAGTGCAATCACACCAGCACAAAGACGAAATACGATTGTTTCCGTGGGCAGGCGCTTGATGAGCCATTGCAGACGATCACTCGCAAGCATGGCTTTGCGGTTGTAACTCCGCATCTGACAAAATTCCGCACTGGCGCTGTTGGGCAGGAAGTATCGGAACCGATGCCCACAATCACGGCTGGCTCATCGGTTCGACCTGGTGGCAATGGACATGCACTGGGAATGGTAGAGGCAACTTTAGAGCCGTTTATTGTTGGCGCTGGTGGTCCGAAGTATTCAGCAAAACCAAAAGCGGTAGAGCAGCCGATGAACACCTTGTGCAATACGAATCACTCTGCGCTGATAACGCCGTATATCGCTCGCATCGGTCAGACGGGGTTTGGCGGCGATCGTATGGCGTATGATGCTCAGGACCCGCTGACGACCGTAGTAAGCAAAGCGGAACATTTGCTAGTGGCTCCTGTAATAGCGCGACAGTTTGGTAACAGCGTAGGCCATGGTGCCGATGAACCAAACGGCACAATCACGGCTGGCGGTGGCGGTAAATCTCAACTGGTATCCGCGTTTCTGGCTAAACATTTTGGCGGAAATTACACGGGGCCTGGCGCGAATCTGGATGAACCGGCACACACAGTAACGACCGTTGATCATCATGCGCTGGTAACCTCGAACCTCATAAAGATGAGAGGGACGAACACAGGTCAGCGCACTGACACGCCGCTGCAAACGGTGACCGCTGGCGGAAACCATTTCGGAGAAGTTCGCGCGTTCCTGTTGAAATACTACGGCAACGAGAAAGAGGGCGTGGATATCAATGACCCTATGCATACAGTTGTTAGCCGCGACCGATTCGGGCTGGTGACTGTAGAGGGCATCGATTATCAGATTGTCGATATCGGCATGCGCATGCTGCAACCGCATGAACTGTACGCCGCTCAAGGCTTCCCGGAGTGGTACATCATCGATCAGGATTTTAGGGGCGTGAAATACGCAAAAGATAAACAGGTGGCGCGTTGCGGTAACGCTGTACCTCCTCCATTTGCCGAAGCGCTTGTGCGTGCAAATTTGCCTGAAATGTGCGCCAAAAGTGAAGAGGTGGCTGCGTGAATCTCACAAAAGGACAGCGAGAAGCCGTGCGCCTTAAGTTTGGTGGGCGATGTGCTTACTGTGGTGAGTTATTAACAAAACGCTTCCATGTTGATCATGTTGAGCCGGTCTTGAGGAATATCAGCAAAAACTATGCAATGGAAAGGCCTGAAAACAACACCTTAGAAAATCTTTATCCAGCCTGTATCCCATGCAATTTGTATAAGTCGAGCTGCCCTGTTGAGTTGTTCAGAGAACGGATTGCTACGCAAGTTGATGTGACTCGCAGGGCGTCCCGTAGCTATAGAACTGCTGAGGCGTTTGGACTCGTTAAGCCGATGGGTAACTCTGTTGTGTTCTGGTTCGAGAAATATAACGCAGGGGAGGTGTCCGCATGACAACCGCTACCCGCAGCAAATCACCGAAAAAGCACAAAACTGAAGCGCTGGGCGTTTTGCTGCCTGGCGGCGGCATCAAATATTGTACCGATCACGATCGCGATGTAATGAAAGGGGTGCCAATCGGCACTCCGATCTCGCTCACACCCATCGGCGACCGGCGCAATATCAAACATCACCGTAAATTCTGGGCGTTGCTGGATCTGGGGTTTTCGTATTGGGAACCTGCGTGGTCGTTTGTCAGCGATCGGGAGAAATGGATAGCTCATGAGGTTTCTAAAGAAGTCGCTCAGGAAGCGGGTGATCCTTCTTTATATGACAACGTTACGAGGATTATTGCTGAAAGAGTTCTGGAACGGCTAACGGCACAGCTTAAGCGCCGCTTTGATCCAGAGGCAGTTAAAACCAAAGATGCTTACTTGAATCACGTCATGGTAAAAGCCGGATTCTACGATCTGGCACCTAATCCTGATGGCGGTACGCTGAAACAGCGTTGGAGCATTGCATTCGTTAACATGGGGCAAGAGAAGTTCGACAAGGTTTACCGCGGCGTATTTGGCGTGATCTGGAATGAGACGTTGAGCCAGTATTTTGCTGATGAAGCCGAAATGGAGAACGCGGTTCACCAACTGATGAATTTTTGAGGACTGACCAATGACCGATAATGTGGATTTTCCAGACGATAGCGACAACGTTTTACAGTTTACGAAGCGCTTTGATGATAACGCTGATATCAAGGAGATGCGGAATTTTGTTGAAGCGCCGAAGCCAGAAGGTCGAACGTGCCTCCATGAGCGGGTTGTGGTTTCTGAACATGAACGCTCGGTGAAATGCCGTTTGTGCAGCGCGGTATTGGATCCGTTTGATCACATGCTGGCTTTAGCGAAGAAAGAAACCCGCATTGAGTGGGAGTTAACAGGCTTACGGAGTGAGATTAAATCGCACCGTGAGGGGCTGGAGAAGCTGAAGCGTGAAGAGGCTAATTGTAAGGGCCGGATGCGTAACGCTCAAAATCGCCTCAATGATATTAATGGGCAGATCCGCGCAGCGAATCAGGAACTTCAGTTTGTGCTGAAACGGGTGGATGATATTAAAGCAATAAAGGAGAAGGGCGATGCTTAAGTCTCCGGCTTATCGCTCGAAAACCCTCCGTGATTCAGCTCGTGGGCGGGTTTGCACGTTGCAGATCTCTGGCATCTGCAACTTTGACCGCGAAACGACAGTTTTGTGCCACCTGCCCAGTTCGACACATGGCATGGCCTATAAGTCGGATGACTTCTATGCGGTGTTCGGCTGCTCAGCATGTCATGACGTGATCGATGGGCGCATGCTGTATGACTGGCGACCGGGTGAAAAAGAAGAAACGTATCTGGCTGCGCTGCATGCTACATGGCGCATCTGGTTTGAAAATGGGCTTCTGGCTGCGAAAGGGGGGAAGTTTGCGTAATTCAATTGACGCACTTTCCGCTGTCGGCAGCCAGTCAAAACTGGAAGTCTGTAACGGTTCAGTGCGCAAAGTTTCGCACCAAGCAGAACTGGAAGAGCAGGCCGCGCTCATTGAGTGGGCGGATAAGACCGTGATCAATGGCATTAAGATCGGGGATTATCTGCTGCACATCCCAAACGAGGGAAAGCGTGGGCCGAAGGCGGCGCGTGATGCAAAGCGGCTTGGCGTTCGCGCCGGTGTTCCCGATCTATTTCTGTCACTGCCTTGCGGTGGATATGCTGGTTTGTGGATTGAGATGAAAGCTAAGGGAGGGAAATTGTCTGCACAGCAAGAGGTTTGGCTAAAACGATTGGATGAAGTTGGCTATCGGGCTGTTTGTTGTTTTGGATATAACCGGGCTATCGAAGAAGTAAATAATTATTTAACCAGTTATTCTTGCACATAGCCCAAATAGCCGCATAGAAGATGTATTTATATGTTATTTTTTATCTGCATAATTAATAATTGGAATTAAACACTGATTGACAATAATACCAGCAACTGCGAATGATAAAAAATACTGCCACGGCATGGAATTGAATATTCCATTGATAAACCCTAATAATCCAAGTAAAAATAAAACTATCAGTGTGAAGCAAGTTGTTATACGAAAGATACCGCGATCATTACTTAATAATCGGTCAAAGCCACCATTGATAATATCCCAAAAAATAAATGCTGAAAAAGCAGTTATAAATCCCATTGAGTAACCAAATGCTATATTTTTTATAGATAAATAATTATCTTCATTCAAGAACTGTAATGATTGGAGTAAAATAAACCACATAATTGTCCCCAATGCTGCCAACCAAAATTTCCATGGTTTTGGTTTTGTTACGCTCATGTTTATTACTCCTTTAAGTTAATATAAAGTGTGCTTTTAGATTTGATGGTATGTATTTTTAGTGAAAATTGGGGCTGACCAAATGACCATAGCCATAGAACAACTTATCAAGATGCACGATCCGCGCTGTATGAGTATTGAATCACTGAACGTAGGGCGTGGGCAAGGTATTCTTTCCAAAGAACAGATCGTTGGAGCGTTTGCTATTGCGCAGCGAAAAAATCCTGTTGGCTACGATCTACTAATGGCGAAGTATCGACATGATAGCGACGCGGGTTTGCGTATCATGGGAGCTATCTATGCTTGGCGTTTTTATAAAAAATACAAACATCTTGAGCATTCAGACACTGCCTGCCATCTGGCAATGAATATGGCGTTAGAGCGCAACCTACCTGCTCAGGTGGAGCATATCGCCAAATTGCTGCGCCGATATGGTGCTCGATCATCTCAAACGCGCAAGAATACGGATGCGTTACAGTCTGAAATCAAGCAACTGGATAAAAGACGTTGCCGAGATAAGGCGAGTGACGCTGAGTATTTTTTGGCAGGAGTAGAAATAGATCAATTGCGTGTCCGTATCAAAGCGGAGCGACAGGCTCTATATGATTGGTCAGAAAAAGAGGCGCGGCACAGCAATATTTGCCCGCGTTGTAGTGGAACGGGAAAAACATTACGCCCAGCGATCGCAGTGTGCAACGAGTGTGGCGGCAATGGACGAATCACTGCGACATTTGAGCATCTTCGCCAATCGCTGATGGATATCTCAGGGGCTGTGATATCGGCGGGTGAATGGCCGGAGTATCTGGATCTAGTTAAACGCTGCATGCGCTGGTTGTATGTTGAAGAGTCTCAGGCAGTTAGTGCTCTCAGCACTAAAATTCATGATGAAATGGAGGCATGACATGGGGATTTATGGTGAAACAGCCGTGGCGGTAGCAAGTAATTTTATTTATGGGCAATCGCCGCAAGAATGCTGGGAACATGAAATAACTCATTTCACTAGCAGTAAAGAAAGCAGGAGAAAAGGTTGTCCCAAATCTGCATTTCTTGGGCTGTGTCAGGATGGCTATGTAAAGGATGTTCCGAAAGGGAATTATTTACCTCCAGACAGTCCAAATAAAAAATACGCAATAGCTGCTGCTGAAAGATTATTAAGTGAACCAACCAGAAAATATTCTAAATCTGATTTATGGAAAAAAGCGACGGAACATTTTGATGAGGCTGCGAAAAATCAAAATGGGCAAATGGATGTTGTTCTGGCATTAAAAGACGCCGGATTACTACAGAAACCTGATTGACCTAATCGCCTATACGCGCTAAATTTGCGAAAGATACCGGAGTATGCCTTAAAAAGCTGCTCCGGTTTTTTATTGGTCAGTCCTCAAGCCTGCATGGTTCGCCCAGCAGGCTTTTTTATTTCCTGCACATAGAGCGTGTTATGTCCAAAATTCTCACCCTTTTAGATTACCGAGTCGCCGCGAGTAGTTTGGGGGTTCCGGTTGCTACGGTTAAAGCTGTGACTGAAGTAGAAAGTAACGGCAGCGGATTTTTATCGGATGGTCGGGTAAAAGTGCAATATGAGCCGCACGTCATGTATCAGCAACTGACGAAACATTTCGGCGGTGATCGGGCAAATGCTGAGTTAGCGAAACATCCTGAGCTGGTGGCACGTAAAGCGGGGAGTTACCAACCCTTAGATAAAGAAGATAAAGATATGGATCGTGCTGCGACGGTGATTGACCGCCGTTGTGCGTTGCAATCCTCATCATGGGGAGCATTCCAGATCATGGGTTACCACTGGGAAACCTGCGGTTATCCAACATTACAGGCTTTCGTTAATGCCCAATACACGGCAGCAGGGCAACTCGATACGTTTGTGCGCTTTATTAAAGCGGATGCCAAACTGCTGGCAGCGCTGAAAAATCGTGACTGGGAAACCTTCGCTCGAATTTACAACGGCCCAGCGTATGCCAAAAATCGCTATGACACCAAACTTGAAAATGCATATAGCAAATATCGAGGGGCAGCGTAATGGAATGGCTATCCCGACTTTGGGAGCAATTTCAGTGGGCGGTGGCCGGGCTCATTGGTGCACTGATATCTGTACCATTCCAGAGCGACTTAAGAACGGCACGCGGGATCGCGATCTTCGTTTTCACGGGTAGCGCCTGCGCCCATTATCTGACAGGCATTGTTGGCGATTATTTCAATATCAATCCTTCGTCGGCTGGCGGGATTGGTTTTCTTCTGGGGGCGTTCGGCGGTTCGCTGATTGCTGCTGTAATCAAGGCTATTGAAGCTGCCGATCTGTGGGGGCTTATCCGATCCCGATTTGGTGGAGGTGCGCAATGATTTTCACCATCGCCTACGTCACCATTCTTCTGTGGGCTGGGTGGTGCGTGTTCAGTGACCACGTTAAAGATGGGGTAATCGGCAAACTAATGTATTCGGCACTTTCTGTTTCATGTATGGGGGCGCTGATTGGTGGAAGCGGATCAGATAGACAGGCCGATAGCATTATTTTGCTATGTATTGCGATGATAGGAATTCGGCACTTTGTCCTAAAACAGATTAATTTGTCTAAAAATTAGCCTTTTCAGGGCTGTTTTGACGACGCTACGTGAAATCTGAATTCTTCACCCTCATCAATCCTCTCACTTTTTAACAGAGAAACCATGTTAACCACGAAAATGAAAGCGCTGCTGTTATGCGGCGGGTTGGCTGCTGCGTTCGGCGCAGGTTGGTATGTGCAGGGATTGCGGTGGGATAAGGATATTGCGCAGCGTGATAAGCAGCAATCGGAAGATATCAGTGCAAGTCAGCAAGCTGTTATCGCCGGGCAGTCGCTCCAGTTCCATCGTTACAACGAAATTGCCAGGCAGGCGAATCAGTATGCCATCAACATCAAGGGTAAATCCGATGAAAAGCAAATTATTTACCGGACAATTGTCAAATATCATCCTGCTAGTCGTGAGTGCGTGCCTGATGATGTCGCTACTGGGCTGCTCGACTACGCGCACCGTCTACGTGCCAGCGCAATGCGTGCCTCTGCCAGCGGAACTGACTCAACCAGTGTTAGTGCCGCTGCCTCCGGCTGCCGATTGACGTATGGGCAGGCGGTTTACTGGATTGATCCGTTGTTGACTGCGATTGACCAGGCAAATAGTCGGTTTTCTACAATCAGGGAAATCGAAGAGTTACGTAATTATTGATCTGAATGTAGCAATACGTATGAAGTCAATGTGTGAAATTAATATCAAACAGATAGGAGTAATAAAATGGTTTTTAGATTAAAAAGCACTCGTACTACAATTGTAAGTGGTTACCCAATTCCTTCGATGGAGCAGGTTGAGGGTGGTTATTTGATGCATTTTCAACTTCAACTTCCCGTCCCCGCTGACGATCAACTGACATCAACAAATCAATTAGCACAAGTGACATTAGATCATCCGATTTATGCAAAGCGTGGTGACGATTTTGTTTTGTGCCCGACTTCTCAGCAATCGGCAAATGTTACTTTTGTTGAAGAAGACTTACCGGAAGAGATTGGTGTAGGGAAAAACAAGTATTTTACTTTAGATACTGCATTATTTGTGCATTCATCAATGATTCCGACTCATTTCAAAAATGATGATGGTCGTTATATTGAATTAACAAGCAGAAAAAATGTGCTGACAGATCCTGACGCTCCGGTCATTAACTATTCGGCTTCAATTATTTATGAAGCTGAAATAAGTGTTGATGATACAGATGTATCGGATGCTGAACCCGTATAAATAAATAGTCTAAATAATCAAGCCTCGCAATAGTGAGGCTTTTTTTTCGCTTTAGCAAAAGGTAACCCCATGACACAAATCACCGATCAACATATTGAGAAAGATATTCAGACCAAAGGCTTAACCGCACCTCGTGTCACGCCGGAGCATGTTGCGAGTGTTATCCGCAGCGAATTCTATTTCACAGCAGGTGACGGCGTGCGTGGTGAGTCGCATATGGGAACATCACCAGCAGGTATAGCCAATAGTCTCAACCAATTGACTATCTGCGTGTTGGTGTTGCGCAACGGCTTCACGGTAACCGGCGAATCAGCCTGTGCCAGCCCAGAGAACTTCAACGCAGAAATTGGCCGTAAGATTGCCCGCCAGAACGCGGTTAACAAAATCTGGCAGTTGGAAGGCTATTTGCTGAAGCAGCGCCTTTATGAGCAATCACTCTCGGAGCCGCTGCCAGATGACGTTGAATCTACCACCTTGCTGCGTGACCAATGCGTGAAAATCAACGGTATTCCGTTTTTTCTAATGGGAGATGTCAAGGCAGCTACTGGTAAGGGTGGCACTGCACTGGCATTTGAACAGCAAGCGTCGTGTGGAAAGTAACGCATTCCAGAGTCACTTCCCAGAGGTGGCTCGATAATGCTTACTCAGTAGGATGCTATGGCAAAGTACGATTGGAAAAAGCTGCTGGCCGATTATGCAACGGCATACTCAGCAACGGGAATCTCCCCAGTAGAGTGGTGCGCTCAGAATGAGGTGCCGTATAGCTCTGCGAAGCGTTACATCACGATAAAGGCTGCAACGGATTTCATTGGGCAGAATTCGCAAATTCGCAGTTCGCAAAAAAGTGATTCGCAGATTCGCAAAGAGAAAGGCGCGAATCGCAAAAGCGAGAAAAAGCGCGGTGATTCTAAAGATAACGATACTGATGAATCAGCAGACGCAGACGACAGCGACACCAGCGATCAGCCGCCAGACACGGAGCCGAACGGCCGAGATGAAAAAGGGCGCTTTACCGAAGGCAATCCCGGCAATCCTAATCCGGTTAACCTGTTCCAGCCTGGCAATCAAATCCCGCGCAAGCATTCTGCTTATGCCAAATATCTGGACGCCGATGAATTGTTCGATGCCGCCAGAGAAACCGAGCTGCGTGATGAGCTGATTTTCACCCGCGCCCGTGCATTGTCAGTAACGAAAACGCTGAACAAAATCATGGAAGATTTGCAGAAAGCTGAATCAGTCGAAGCACGTATCGAGCTTTACGATAAATTCATCAAGGCCGAGCAAGGTCTGGATCGCAACATTGCCCGGATTGAGTCGATCGAAAACAGCCTGAGTAAATTACAACTGGATGCGGTGAATGTTCCGCGCCTGAGCGCTGACACGCTGCGCATTAAGGCGGCGACCGCCAAGCTGAAGGCCGAGACAGAGAAACTGACAGCAGAAAGTAAGGATGTGACGACGCCACTAACCGATGTGGTGCGTGATATTCATGCGATGCCGGATGATGGAATGCTGGCGCAATGACGACACCGCACTATGATGCCAGTCTCGCAGAAGACGAGCTGGACGGAATGACCGAGGCGCAGCAGCGCCTTTTTATTTTGTCCAAATTGAGCAATCCGTGGTGGCGGCTCAACAATCTGTACAAGATCGAGAATGAAAAAGGCCAACTGGTCACGTTTCGGATGCGTCCGGCACAGCGTCGCTTATTCAAGCACATGCATTACCGCAACATCATTCTCAAGGCGCGTCAGCTCGGTTTCTCTACCGCGATTGATATCTACCTGCTCGATCAGGCGCTGTTCAACAAGAACATCAAGTGCGGGATCATTGCGCAGGATAAGACCGCCGCTGGCGAAATCTTCCGTACCAAGATATCAATACCGTTCGACAATCTGCCTGGCTGGTTACGTTCATCTTTCAAGATTACTGAGCGACGCAGCGGGGCGAATGGCGGCTATATCCTGTTTTCTCATGGCTCCAGCATTCAGGTGGCCACATCCTTCCGCTCGGGTACGGTTCAGCGTCTGCACATTTCCGAGCACGGGAAAATCTGCGCCAAGTATCCGGCGAAGGCCAAAGAGGTGCGAACCGGTACGCTGAACGCCGTGCATGACGGCTGTATCGTGTTTGATGAATCCACAGCGGAAGGCGTTGGCGGTGATTTCCATACCATGAGTACGCGGGCGCTGGAACTGGCGCAATCCGGCGTTGATCTGACGATGCAGGATTACAAGTTTCATTTCTATCCGTGGTTTGACGATCCGAAATACGTTGCGCCCGTTCCGGCCGGTGGTCTGCGCCTGAGTAAATACCACCAGGAATATTTTGCTGCGGTGGAAGCAGCAACACGCGTCACGCTGAGTGATGAGCAAAAGCAGTGGTATATCCGCAAAGAGGTCGAGCAGGGTGAGGAAATGAAGCAGGAATTTCCTTCTACGCCGCAGGAGGCTTTCTTAACCTCTGGCCGCCGTGTATTTGCCGCGATCAATGTGATGCATGCCGAAGGGCGCTGCACCCCGCCGCTGATTGTGTATGACGTAGAACCTGAAGCCGGTAAGCGCACAAAGGTGCAGGCGTTGCGCGGCGGCGATAAAGAGGAGCTTCAGCGCACGTTACAAAATCATCTGCTGGTCTGGGAATTGCCAGATCCCGACGAGGATTATGCTATCGGCGCTGACGTGGCGGAAGGTCTAGAAAATGGTGACCGTTCATCTTTTGATGTTGTGAAGAAATCGACAGGCGAACAGGTGGCGCACTGGTTCGGTCATCTGGATGCGGAATTGTTCGCACAACTGCTGGCGCACATCGGCAAGTGGTACAACACCGCTTACATCGGGCCGGAACGAAACAACCACGGCCATGCAGTATTACAGAAACTGCGTGATATTTACCCCGTTCGTGCTATTTACGCCGAGCAGCACCTTGATCGCGATAACGACGATGAGACACCGAAGCTGGGCTGGCTGACGACCAAGCAGAGCAAGCCTGTGGTAACGGAAGGGCTGAAAACGTTACTGCGTGAAAAGGCCAGCGGCATTCGCTGGGTCGGCACCATCAACGAACTCAATACCTATGTCTATGACGCCAAAGGCAGCATGGGCGCACAAACCGGTTGTTTCGATGACCAGGTGATGAGCTATGCCATTGCGCAGGAAATGCGTGCCCGCATGCCAGCCAGACCGAAACTGAAACCTATCAACCGTTCTAAACCCACTCACTGGATGTCACATTGATGAACACAGCCGCTATTGAAGCTGAGGCACAGCCACAGCAGCAGGACACTCGCCAGCAGGACAACCGCGACCGCTTTACACAGCGGCAACTACTGGATCTTTCATCGGATATTGACGCGCAGCCAGACTGGCGCACCACGGCAAATACCGCCTGTGCGTATTACGACGGCGATCAGCTTGCGCCTGAACTGGTAGCGAAACTGCGTGAACGCGGCCAACCGCTGACGATGCATAACCTGATTGCGCCAACCATCGATGGTGTATTGGGCATGGAAGCCAAGACTCGTACCGACCTGATGGTTATCGCTGACGATCCTGATGAGGAAATGGAGCAACTGGCTGATGCAGTCAATGCGGAGTTTGCTGACGTTTGCCGCTTGTCCAACATCAATAAGGCGCGTTCTGATGCTTACGCTGAGCAGATCAAAGCGGGGTTGTCATGGGTTGAGGTGCGCCGTAACAGCGATCTGTTTGGTTCACGCTACAAGGTCGGGACCGTTCACCGTAATGAAGTGTTCTGGGACTGGCACAGTCGCGAGTCAGATTTGAGCGATTGCCGCTGGTTGATGCGTAAGCGCTGGCTGGACGTGGATGAGGTGAAAGCCACTTTTCCCAACATGGCGCAGGTTATCGACTACTCGATCAATGAATGGCGCGGGTTTGTGGACACCGATATTGCCGAGGGGCAGGAGTCTGCCTTAATCAGTGCCTATGATGAGTATCAGCAGTGGAGCCGCAAGGATACGGAATGGGTATCTGCCAACCGTAAGCGCGTCATGTTGCAGGTGATCTACTATCGCACGTACCAGCGGGTGCCGGTTCTTGAACTGTCTAATGGCCGTGTTATCCAGTTCGATAAAAACAACGTAATGCACGCCGTGGCGCTGGCGACGGGGCGCGTGTCGGTGGTGATGTCTCGCGTCAGTCGGATCCGTGAGGCGTGGTTTGTCGGACCGCACTTTCTTGGTGACCGTCCATGCTCAGCGCCGCAGGGCATGTTCCCGCTAGTACCGTTCTGGGGGTATCGCAAAGACAAAACAGGCGCACCGTACGGCTTAGCTTGCCGAGCGATCCCCGCTCAGGATGAAGTGAATTTCCGCCGTATCAAACTAACCTGGTTGCTACAGGCCAAGCGGATCATCAAAGATGCCGACGCGGTTAACATGTCGGACAAACAGCTTGTCGAAGAGGCTGAACGCCCGGATGGCGTGATTACACTTAACCCTGACCGCCGTAATAAAACCACCGCCGCCGATGCGCTGAACATCCAGCAGGATTTTCAGGTGGCGCAGCAGCAGTTTCAGGTCATGCAGGAGAGTATGAAGCTGATTCAGGATGGTATGGGCGTGTATTCGGCCTTTCTGGGGCAGGATTCCAGCGCAGCTTCCGGCGTGGCGATCAGCAATCTGGTCGAGCAGGGTGCCACGACGCTGGCGGAAATTAACGATAACTATCAGTTTGCTTGTCAGCAAGTCGGACAATTGCTGCTGTCATATTTACTGGAAGACCTAACCCGTCGGCGCAATTACTCTATTGTGGTGAACCGTGACGATCCACGTCGTCGTAAATCGGTCACTATCAATGAAGAGTCCGGTGACGGGATGACTAACGATATTTCCCGCCTGAGGGCGCACATTGCACTTGCGCCGATCCAGCAGACACCAGCTTATAAATCGCAGTTGGCCGAGCGTATGTCGCAGGTCATTACCGGATTGCCACCGCAAGTGCAGGCCACGGTATTGGATATGTGGGTCGAGTTGCTGGATGTGCCGAAGAAGGCAGAGTTTATCGAACGTATCCGCAGTGCGCTGGGAACGCCTAAGGCACCGGATGAAATGACGCCAGAAGAGCAGCAGGTGGCTCAGCAGCAACAGCAGTTGCAGGCGCAACAACAAGAACTGGCAATGCGTGAAATTGCTGGGAAAGTTGCGAAACTGGAAGCCGAAGCACAGCGTATTGCGGCAGCGGCTCAGCGTGAGCAAACCTTAACGAACAGCCAACGCTTTGATGATGCAAAAACGCAGGCAGAAACCGGTCGCATACTTCAGGATATGGAGAACACGACGCGGGAGGTTGAGGCGCTGAATGCGCAGATGATGCAGAGTATTCAGGGACAAATTGATTCGATCCCGATAGACTAAAGTGGTCTAATAAATAAGGAGGTTTCTATGGGTATAATTTACCATTATTGTAGCCCTGATGCATTTCTTAGTATCGCTAAAAATAAAAAATTATGGTTAAGTGCTACTAATAATATGAATGATTTTTCTGAAGGTGCTTGGTTATCAAAGGCTTTGGGAAACGTATTATCTTTAAATCTAACCTCTGATAACAAGGCTATGAGAGAAGGAATACTTCGACAGTTCAATATAAATAATAATATAAAATATATAACATGCTTCTCAAAGAAACCTGATATTTTAAGTCAGTGGAGAGCCTACGCTCAGAATGGTGAAGGTATTGCAGTTGGGTTTGATGAGGAGTCATTAGATCTGGAATCAGGGATGGCGTTCAATCACCCAGATCCTAAGTTTAGTATAAAATTAAACGATGTGATGTACATGAGTGGCAATGAATTATCTAACATGTTAGTTAATCTATTAAAGGAAAGTGGAGTTAAACTTTTACCAGAGAAAGAAAACCTTTCTCCAGAAACGTTGATGGATTTAGGGAATCGACTTTCGTATCTATCTCCTGTAGTAAAAAATCCTGCTTTTATTGAAGAACAAGAAAAAAGGATTATATATTCCCCTTTGGTTTTGAGTGATAAAAAAGATAATAGTACTAAAATTTTTAACCCAATTGGAGATATGCACTATCGTATATCGAATGGCTTTTTAACATCGTATTTTGAGTTTGAATTTAAGGGTGAGTCTATCGTAGAAGTAGTTTGTGGGCCGAGAAGCAAATTTTCCCAATATGACATTGAAACCTTTCTTGGCTTGAATCATCTGGGGCTGGCAAGGATTTATAGAAGTGCTGCGACTTACAGGTAGTTATTGCCTTCTACAAAGATACGCGCTAAATTCGCGAAAGATACCGGAGTATGCCTTAAAAAAGCTGCTCCGGTTTTTTTATACCACAAATTTGGTATCGGCCACCTTCGGGTGGCTTTTTTGTTTGTGCCGATAAGCACTTTAGCAATAGAGCGCTTATTCGCATGGGCAGCGATACGCCTTTTCCCTTTCGGATCTATCCGACAAATAGACATGCAGGAGTAATGACGTGAGTGTTGATATTGATAATTTAACCGGTGAAGAAACAGCGGAAGAGCTGGAATTATTGCTGAGTGGCTTGGGCGATGTCGATATTTCTGATGAGGCGACGGGCGCGGTAATCACTTCCGGGCAAACAACCGCCGATAATCTGAATGAGCAGCAGGAAAATAAGGGCGATACCACCACGCTGACGCCGGGCGTAGCTGCACAATCACAGACGACCACGACTCAACAGCCAGCCTCCGATGATAAGGGTAATGATTCCGCGAAAAGCATTCTCAGCCGCGATGGTAAACACACCATTCCTTATGATGTGCTGGAAGCAGAACGTGCTGAAAAACGTCGCCTGTCTGAAGCGAATCAGCGAACGTCTACGGAATTGGTTGAAGCTCGGCGACAGTTGGAAGTCTTCACGCGCCAGATTAATGACGCTGGTTTACAGCCTGCGCAGTTGCCGGAAAAAGCTAAGATCACGCCAGAGCAGATTGCTACAGTCCGTGAGAGTTTCCCTGAAGTGGCGAATGTGCTTGATGCGTTAACACAGAAAGTGGAATACCTGCAATCTGCACAGCCTGCATCAGCAGTTTCTCAACCTGTTAATGACAACCCTGTGATGGCGGCGCTGGATGCTACGGCTGAACTGAAGAACTGGCAAAGCAGCGATCCTGACCGTTTTACACTGGCGGTACATATCGATGAAACACTCAAACTTGATCCCGCATGGAAAGACAAACCGTTAGCTGAAAGATTCAGTGAAGTCGAGAAGCGAACCCGCGCTGCTTATGGTGAGCCTGTGGAGAGTGCACCTCAACAGGCTACGCAAGCCGCACAGCAGCAACCGACCACTGAAGCACTTCAGCAAAAAGCAGCAGACCTGCTGGCGAAAGCGAATGCCTCGTCACACTTGCCTGCGTCACCGTCAGATGTTGGTTCAACGACGCAACATACTGCATCGCCGCTGGAACAGGCGGCTAATGCCGATCCTGACCAATTGCAGGCGATGTTTGCTGGCATGACCGATGCGCAGATTGAAGCGCTGCTAGAACAGGCCATCTGACGTTAAACACTCATATCATCCAACCCGCCGCGTGCGGGTTTTTCATTTTTAGGGAACCACTATGACTACGATTACCTCCGCCCAGGCGAATAAGTTGATGCAGGTTGCGCTGTTCACCGCAGCCAACCGCAACCGCTCGTTCGTTAACATCATGACGGAACAGCAGGAAGCACCAAAGGCGGTCACGCCAGATAAAAAAGGGGTGAAGCAAACCAGTTTCACTGCGCCCGTTGTACGTATCACCGATCTGCAAAAGTCTAAAGGCGATGAAGTGGATATGCAGATCGTCCACAAACTCAGCAAGCGTCCGACGATGGGCGATGCGAAGCTGGAAGGGCGCGGTGAAAATCTCGCCTTCGCTGACTTTTCGCTCAAAATCAACCAGGGGCGCCATGTGGTTGATGCGGGTGGGAAAATGTCAGAGCAGCGCTATAAGCACAATCTGAACAAAACCGCGCGCACTTTGCTGGGGACGTACTTTAATGATCTGCAAGATCAGTGCGCGACGGTGCATCTGGCGGGCGCACGCGGTGATTTCATCGCTGATGACACCATCCTGCCGCTGGCCGGTCATGGCGAGTTCGGCAAAATTATGATCAACGATGTGCTACCGCCGACCTACGACCGTCACTTTTATGCAGGTGATGCGACCAGTTTTGAAGGTCTGGATGCTGCGGATCTGTTTACGCTTGGCGTTGTCGATGATTTATCTCTGTTTATCGATGAAATGGCGCACCCGCTCCAGCCCGTCAAAATGTCGAAAGACGAAATGGCGAATGACGATCCGTATTATGTCCTGAACGTGACGCCGCGCCAGTGGAATGATTGGTATACCTCCACGTCGGGTAAAGACTGGCAAGCGATGCTGTCACGCGTTATTCAGCGCTCTAAAGGTTTTGATCACCCGCTGTTTAAAGGTGAGTGTGCGATGTGGCGCAACATCCTGGTGCGCAAATACACCGGAATGCCAATCCGCTTCAATACCAGTTCTCAAGTCGCGGTTTCCAATAACGATCTGGCTGCGACGGTAGCGCAGAAGGAAGCAAAAACCACTATTGACCGTGCCATCTTACTGGGCGGTCAGGCGCTGGCGAACGCTTACGGTACGGGCGAAGGTGGCGGCCACTTTGGTTACCACGAAGAGAAAGTGGATCACGGTAACGGTACTGAAATTTCCGTTCGCTGGATCAACGGCCTGAAAAAGATCCGCTTCCAGCAGAAAGACGGCCGCGTGAGTGATCACGGCATTATCGTGGTGGATTCCGCAATTTCCACAGGGCGCTAATCACTCCCCCAATTCCTCTCATAACAGCAGGCTTCGGCCTACTTATTTGTTTTATCAGGAGAAAATATTATGGCAACGATTCAAGCGCCCTCTATGCGTGATGCGGTGTATCAAGGGCCACAGGGCAATTTGTCTTTGGCAGAGAGCCAGATTGTGCTGGCTGCCGCTGCTGTCGGCGATGTTGTTGAACTGCTGGAAATGCCGATCGGTATGCGTATCTGTTCCATTGATATTGTAAGCGATGCGTTGGGTGCGAATACCACCGTGGCGATCAAGAGCGGTAACCAGACTCTTATTGCGGCAGCTAGTCACGCGACTGCCGTTGCGAAGTCCGTGCCTATTGTGCCGTATAGCACGGCGGCCAGCGGTGAAAAAATTACCGCCACGATTGCGGGCGGTGCCGCAACGGGTCGTCTGTTCGTTAATGTGAAATATGTTGCGGTAGGCTACTAAGCTGCTTCCAACATCATCCAGCCCACTTCGGTGGGCTTTTTTATAAGGATTAAAAAATGGCAGAGATTTCTGTTGTATACATCGGTGATAAAGACAAGAAGCGCGATACCGTAACAGGTAGTCGCCTGATCTTTCCTCGCCTTAAGCCTGTCGGCGTTGAAAGTGGCATTGCTCACCAGTTACTGGAATTCCCTACCGTATGGGTGCGTGAAGACCAGGTAAAATCGGTATTGGCACAGTCTGCGGAAGACGAAGAATTAAAAGCCCAGTTGGCAGCAAAAGAGTTGGCACGTCAGCAGGCTGAAGCCGCGGCGAATAGCTGGGTGGTCAAAATCGGTAATGATGATGTTGATTTGGCAAAACTAACCTCAGTCCAACTGGCGACGCTGGTTGAAGCGGAAGACCTGGCGGATTTGAGACAAGGCGCTCAGGAAAAAGTTGACGATTTCCGCGCACGGGTTCGTGAAGCTATCAAGGCTAAAGCGGAGGAGTAATCATGGCTACACCGGATGATTTCATTCCTATTGTTAGACGTTACATTAATGGTCCGTTGGATTTGCAGATCTGGGAATCGTTGATCGAGGCGGCCATTACGTTCTGTCGTGAATCCCTTTTTTGCCGTGATACGCAAGAGATTGATGATGTGAAAGCGGGGGAGGTTTATGCCCTAACAGGTGGACAAGCACAGCGTGCGGTGAAACTATTTCAGGTGCTCGATTACTCGGATCAACAAAGTAACGCTAGTGCACCAGCCAGAATGCTGCGAGCAGGAAAGCACTTCACCGTATCGTCGGCGGGAACGGTGAAATTTTCCGGTGACTATAAAAAAGTCGTCGCATTCTTTGCTTCCGCACCAATGCGAGACGCAACGGAAATTCAGGATGTGCTTTTCAATGACTGGGCGGAAGTACTCGCCCATGGTGCACTAGAAAGTCTTTACCTGATGCATGCTCAGGAATGGAGTGATGCAGATCGTGCTAAATATTTCAAGCAAACGTTCATTGAAGGTTACCGGCGCGCCTACCGTGAGGCACTCGATCGGCCAGGTACAACCTGGGTTCCTCGTCCTGTTATCACGCACGAGTTTTACTGATGATTACAATCAATGATGTGATTGGGCGTGCCAATGCGCAGCTGGTGGATACACACTGGCTGCGCTGGTCAAAGTCTGAGTTATTGGATTATTTTAATGATGCTGTTAACGCCATCATTATTATTCGTCCTGATGCTGGCTCTTCCCGCGAAACACTTTCTTGTGCTGTCGGTGCGCGTCAGACTCTACCAGATGGCGCATTAAGATTGTTGGAGGTCATTCGGGTTGTTGGTGGGAGGGCGGTTCAGCCGATTCGTCGAGACTTGCTGGATTATCAGTTTCCTAACTGGCATGTCATGACTGGGTCAGTAGAACGCTATTGCTATGATGAACAAACACCGAAAACTTTTCTTGTATTCCCTGGTGCGAAAGCGGGTACTGAACTGGAAATTTCAGTATCTCGCTTACCGCCAGCCGCTGCCATTGATGACCTAAAGCCCACGGTCAATCGCCGCTTCCCTCTTGACGATCTGTATCTCAACCCTGTGCTGGAATGGATGCTGTTTCGCGCATTTGGAAAAGATGCAGAAAATGGCGCCAATGCACAACTATCATCCCAGCATTATCAAACCTTTGTCGATCTACTGGGTGTCAAGTCACAAGTTGAGCAGGCAGTTGCACAGAAGGTACAGCCCCAATCTCAGCGAGGAGTAGTAACGTGAGTGTATTGATTAGCGGAGCATTGCTTAATCCTGCTGGTATTCCTGTAGCAGGCGCTGAGATCACCTTTACTGCATTAACGACGAGCGATTCTGTGCTAAATGGCTTCTCTGCGTCGACAGTGACTAACGATAACGGTGAATACGCTATTCCGTTGGAGCACTGTGTTTATTCTATTGCTATTCAAAGCGATGGTTACAACTCTATTTATGGCTCCGTTTCTATTAATGAGAAGTCTACGCCAACGACGATCAACGAATTATTAAAGCTGGCAACGATGGAGCAGGCTGTTACGCCAGCTGTTATTGTCTATTTCCGCGAAATCCAAACCGACGTTGCCGCGAAGCTGGCTACGATGCAGACGCTGAGTAACAACGCGACGACTGCGGCACGTGATGCGACTACTGCCAGAAATCAGGCGGCTCAGTATGCCCAAAGCCTCAGTGCGGCGGTAGCTCAAGCCCAGCAAGCCAGCACATCAGCAACAGCCTCGGCAAATGCCTCTACTCTCGCTAAGAATGCTGCTGAGACGGCGGCCAGAAACGCCCAAAACACGCTTACTGATGCAATGAAGAAATCAGCGAATGGTGGTGATATTACGGATTCTGCTGCTTTTCGCGCAAACCTAGGTTTAAAAGATGCGGCAACAAATGATGCGCAAGCATCGCCCACTGACTCGACTGCCGGACGTGTCTTGAAAATAGCAAGCAACGGCGCGGGACCGTTTGGTCTCGGTTCTGCTGCGTCGTTTTTATCAACATCTGATGTTGTTGTTCAACTCAGAGGAATGCAAACCGGATTTGCTCGCTGCACGATAAACACTGTCAGAGCACCCACCTCCGCCGCCTGGCTATTCAATATTATGCGCTGGGACAGTAATACATGCTGCGTCATCGCAATAAGTACTGTTCCATCTCAGGGGCTGTATTTCATTGTGATTGGCTCTAACACAGACAGTGGGTGGCAACCATTATGGGCGGGCAACAATTTAACATTGCCAATTTCCACTAACAACGGGGGTTCGGGTACAAACACAGGAGCATTTGCGAACGGGCCAAATACGCAAGCCCCGTCAACCATTGCCGCTTTTCTGGCGTCAGTAGCTGGCTACGGTAATAATTCAGCAGGCTCTGCGTCTATATCAGACGACGCAGGAAGTTGGCACACGTATCTAAGTGTGAAGCATCGTTCAGGCTCGGGGGACGGCATTAACTACGGCTTCATTCTAGAAGACAGAGGGATGACGTCTAGTGACTACACCGGCTTTGTACTGCGAAAACAGCTCCCGACTGGGTGGTTGCCACCTGTAAATATACTGCATTCTGGCAACACTGTTAAGCAAAGCAACACAATGGATACTACCCCGAACAGCGTTCTATTGAACGGTGCGTTTGGGATGGGGTTGGGAATATCTCAAGCAACTGTACCGGCATACACAGACATAACGACATCAGGAATAACGCGCACATTTAAGTCGCCACAGGGCGGGGTAGGTTACCCAACAACAGACGTGGCGTGGTGCGGCCAGCACTGGGCCTATGATCACAATGCCGGCGCATCGCTGGCAATACTTGCAGCCCAGTCTATTGGGCAAGTCAGGGCGCAAGTAAATGTTCGCAGAAATGCAAACCAGTTGGGCTGGCTAAACGTATTACTTTCAAATCAATACGTTACGGATTCTGGCGGTTTCTACAAAACAGCATCGCCAGTTGTTAATATTTACTCTGACGGTTCATTCACTACTACAGACGAGGCCGCGGGCGTTAATGTTGAAAGACTGAGTGAGGGAGTTTACAAAATCACCGGGTGTCACGGTATGCACTCTGATGCAGCGTGGAACGGTATCGACGGCGGTGTAAGTAATCCGCGTTGCCGCAATGGGCTGGAACTGACGTGGAACGATTTTAGCGTTGAATCAGATGGCTCTGTAATCGTCCGCACGTATCATCGACCGCACCCCTATGCAATTTCATTCGCACGAAATGAAATTGACGGTTATAAAAACGGTGATCCTATCGATATTCCACGTGGGTTATTCATTCAGGTTCGTGTGAACATGCCTGAGCGAGAAGAGCCGAAACCCACTGTCATGCATAGCAACGTTTATTGTAACAGCGTTTCTTATTATAATTATCCCCGATAACTTAAGTCGTTAAATGTTTTCCGGCAAACATAAAGGATTATGTATGAAGCTTTATCATGTGACCTCACCATCGTCTTT
The DNA here is from genome assembly GCF_000749845.1 of Pectobacterium betavasculorum. Classification (GTDB taxonomy): domain Bacteria; phylum Pseudomonadota; class Gammaproteobacteria; order Enterobacterales; family Enterobacteriaceae; genus Pectobacterium; species Pectobacterium betavasculorum. The sequence goes on from NZ_JQHM01000001.1 coordinate 891,050, forward strand.
GTTGTCGATAGTTAAATCAGGTGTATATCGCTGCTCTACAGTTGATGGGGATCAGGGATTGAATTGCTTTAATACTGATAAACCTCGCAGAACAAATGTGGAGCAAATGTTTGGTGGATACGGTGCAATGCTGATTATTGAATGTGATGATTCTGTCGTGATCAATGAAATGCCATGGCGCTGTCACGTCCCGGCTGGCACTAATAGTCACCTAGTTAGGATCGTTGATGTCTGTATTACTGAATGGGCATATCTTGATGATATTGGTGAGAGTTGGTGGACAAAATTTTTACCGAATAAAATGCGTGAGAAAACGATTAAGAGACAAGTAGATAACTTGGAGAATAAGATTCGCGAGCGGCTAGGCACAGAAGTGGTGAATTTGTCTATTACCTATTAGATCTTGTTATGAAGAACCATACGCGCTAAATTCCCCAAAGATACCAAGCCTCGCCTTAAAAAGCGGGGCTTTTTTGTTTTCTGTCTCAGGATACTCATGGCGACCATCGACATCACCACAATGCGAGGAATGATGCCACGCATTGTTGAACATCTCTTGCCTGAATCTAATGCGACGGTGGCAGAGAGCTGTCACTTTCGGCATGGCGTTATCACACCGATGCTGGATGATACCGATCAGGGAAAGACCTTTACCGTCAAACCAAGAACGATATTCCACTATCGGGATAATTTTTGGTTTACCTGGAACAAGATTGTTGATGCGATCCGTAGCCCTGTCGCCAATGATGACTATGGGCGCGTCTATTATACCGACGATGAATTTCCAAAGGTCACCTCTGCGCAGATTGCGACAGGCGGTAACGGCAATTATCCCTCGGCATTTTTCCGTCTTGGTGTACCGGTGCCTGCCAACCCGATCGTCATTGGCACAATCACGCCGCCGGCTGACGTGGAAGAGGATGATCCAACGGATGATGAGACGCGTTTTTACACTGAAACTTACGTTACCGCATACGGCGAAGAGGGGCCACCGGGGCCAGCTTCAGACGAGCTAACTATCGCCTACTCCGGCAGTTCGGTGACACTGCAACTACAGCCACCCGGCCAGCAGAACAATAACGTCACTAAACGTCGCATCTATCGCTCAGCGACCAGCAGTCAGGCAGCGGATTTCTTATTGGTGGCCGAACTGGATATTGCCGTCGGTGTATTTGTTGATGACCTTTCAAATGCTCAACTTAGCGCCTCACTGGAGACTTACGATTATTACATGCCGCCGGATGGCATGATCGGTTTGTGCATGATGTCTAACGGTATAGCTGCTGGATTTAAAGGCAATCAGGTGATGTTCAGTGAAGCCTATTTGCCTTACGCATGGAAAGACAGTAACAAGCAGACCACGCAGGATGATGTTGTGGCGATCGCGCCAGTAGGAACAACGCTGATCGTTGGCACGAAAGGTATCCCCTATATTTTTTCAGGCATCACTCCCTCGAATATCACGTCAACACATTCCTTGGTTGCACTGTCCTGCGTCTCCCGTCACTCAATGGTAACGATGGATGGTTTCGCTTTATACGCCTCGCCAAATGGCCTTGTTTCAATCAGTGCCGACGGTGCGGCGACGCTCGCCACGGCAAATATCATTGAGGCAAAGCAGTGGCGAAAAGACTTTAATCCAACGACTCTCAGAGCCTGGCGCGTAGAAAATGAATATCTGGCGCTGTATGACACAGATAACGGCGTTGCTGGGTTTATTTTCGATCCTGCCAGCATGGATATTCGTTACATCACGGCGTCGTTTGATACCGCTTATAACGATCCGGCTGGCGACACGCTCTACATCGTGAAGGGGCGACAGCTACATACGTTTAATGATGGCGCTTTCAACCTGAATATGCGCTGGCGTTCAAAGCAATATCTGGCACCAACGAATACGGCATTTTCCTGCCTACGAGTCATGAGTAATGCGTTAGCGCACGTCGGCGTCATTCTGCACGTTGATGGTCGCTCAGCGTTGCATTTGCCACCAGGCAGCCTGCGAGAGCCACTCATTAAGCTGCCTGCTATTCGTGGCAAACGCTGGCAGATTGAAGTCTACGGCAGCATGCAGGTAGATCGGATTACGTTAGCTACATCGATGCAGGAAATGACAGCATGACCGCAAAGTTTAGAGCGGGTAAAGATCAGGCGGCAGTATTAGAGAACGTTGAAACACTCACTGGCCAACGTGGTGATGGTAGAAATCGTGCTGTGACGTATGGCGATTTGGCGACTCTTGGTCTGGCTAACTTGCGTCAGCTAGGGGGAGGAAAGGTTACGCTGACGCCGGGTAATGGTTCTGGCGGTTCTAATTCTGGTGGTGTACAGAAACCAACCAAACCCACCAATTTCAAAGCGACAGGTGGCTTTGCTTACGTGTTGCTTGAATGGGATATGCCCAATTATCGCGGTCGCTCGCTGACGGAAATCTATCGTTCTTCTGAAGATAATCTGGCAAATGCAGTGCTAATCGCCAGCTCTGCTGCTGGGGTTTATGGTGACCCCGTCGATCCAGACTGGAAAGGGTACTACTGGATACGACATGTTAATGCATTGGGTGAACCGGGGCCGTTTAATGACTCAAAAGGCACCTTTGCACAAACACATCCCGATCCGGCCGCCATCATTGAGGTGATTAAGGAGCAATTGAATGCGTCCCCATTAATAAAAGAATTAAATGAGGATTTGCAGGACTCAATTAAGCAAACGGATAAAAAAATTGGCGATGCAAAGACGGAGTTAAATAAAGCGGTCATTGACGCTGAAGTGAGAGCCAAAGCTGTTACTGATAGACTGTCTTCAACTATCAAGAGTGAAGAGCAGGCGAGAGTGGAGGGCGATAGCGCAATATCCAGATCGGTTGACAGCCTGTCTGCCGAATATAAAAAAGCAGATCAGGCACTTAATACCAGCATCAGCGAACTCAATAAATCAATGGCTAGCGCCGATCAAGCACTATCAGAGCGTATTAGCTCGATTGATGCGGCATATAAAAAATCAGATCAGACGTTGACCGCGAATATTACCGCTCTGGATAAAACGATAGTCGATAAAACTCAGGCGCTGAGCCAGCAAGTTTCTCAGGTGGAAAGCGGTTATAAAAATGCTGATTCGTCACTAAGTGCAAAAGTGCAGCAAGAGTCTGAATCACGCACGGCGGCTGATATAGCGATAGGAAAGCGTGTTGATACCGTTAGCGCTAATCTGGATAAAAATATTGCAGCAGTACAAACCAATGCACAGGCAATCGTGGCATTGGACGGCGTAAAATCCATGTGGACGGTTAAGGCGCAGGCAGGGAATATTACGACCGGGATTGGTATCGTTGCATCCAAAGACAGCAGCGGTAACACTATTAGCCAGGTGGCTGTAGCCGCTAATCAATTCTTTATTTACGACCCCAACAACCCGAATGATAAAACCACTTATGCGATCCCGTTTGCGGTATCCAACGGCAAAGTGGTAATCGATGAGTTGGTTGCAAAAGAGGCGGTGATCAAAATATTGGCTGCGCAAACCATTATCGCTGACAGTGTAAAGGCAGGGATTGAGATTGTTTCGCCGTATATAAAAACTGCACGTATTGAAAGCGGCGGGTTCACTGTGGACGCATTGGGTAATGCGACATTCGGACAGTTGGTGAAAATATCGGCGTCAGGTGAAATAGAAATAACGTCATTACTGAATGGTAAAAAGCTAATATTCAAAAATGGACTTTTTCAGGTGTTTGATGAAAATGCACGTTTGAGAGTAAAATTGGGGATTTGGTGATGCCGGTAGGGTTACAGGTTTTTGATAAGGGTGGCAATCTCATCCATGATACTAACCATGGTTTTGCCACGCTACTTGGCTCTTTTGAAATATCAACAACTACTGGTTCTAAATCGCTGGATATTCCCTACGGAAAGATATTTGCGTTTATCGCCAAGGGTGAAAGAGAGGCCGTATCAAATGGGCGAAAATATCATTTCGGTGTATGGGTAAACGGCAAAACAATTTATTGGGATCACATTGTGAAACCTGTTGTTGTCTGTTATGGATTATGTACGTGATGGATAATTATTTTTTTGTTGAGGGCGACAATGGACGGATCCAGATCGATGATAATTTTAAGAATCTATCATTGGTTAAGAAAGTAACTATTCCGGCCAATATCAATTGGACTGAATTTAATGACCGATACTATAGTGATAATGCATTGGTTGCATTCCGCCCCAGCTTTCAAAATGGCGACAGTGATCCAAGCAGTGATAACGGTTATTATGCTCCAGAGTACAGAATTAGCAATGGTATATTGCGGATTAATAACTATCTGTGGGGCGCGCCGCCGCCAATGGATTTTTATATTTTTGACGCAGCGGATCCACCTTTAGAACCTGATGCAGGGCTGGCGATATTTAATGCACAAGGTGAACCAGTTTACTCAACGAATAATAGTTATTTACGTGTGGTTGAGTTACGAAGCGACACGTTAGGTTATAGTATTCCAGCAACGATCCCAAACCCTATCACAGCCCCTGTACTTGTTGGTGAGTATTCAAGTAAAGTTGCCGTTGCAGTGGTCGGAGAGGCTCACTCTGCAAGTTGGGCACCGGGTGATCGTTGGGATTTTCACCAGGTAATAAAATTCATTGGCAATAAAATATATGCAAAATACCTTTTCGAAGAGTCAAATTCTTCGGCCGGATCGGGCAGCTACGAGCAAAACAATTTTTCGTTAATGATAATCAAGGTTGATTGAGGGATATATGAAAAAAATCATGATGGTTGTTTTATGTTCATCTTTTATTTTTGGATGCTCAACTAAAGACGAGCAGCAAGATGGGTGTAAGGTTATTTACTATAAAGGATCAGAACTGAACTCCGAGCGAGGCTACGTGACAGAATCAAAATTAATTAATAATGAGAAGTATTATCTTCTGAAGTCAGCTCGCGATAATGGGTGGATTCCAGAAAAGAATATAACTTTTAATTCGTGCAAAAAGTAGCCGATGGATGAGTTAATAAAACGTGTTGCCATAGACAGCCGAGAACCTAATTTAATCGCCAATATTCAAAACGCCTGCCGTAAAAAGCAGGCGTTTTGCTTTGGTACGGAAAATGGCCGAATCGTATTGGTGCCAAAATCACGTAATGGCATTCCTTATGTTTTTGTCTGGCTGGCGGTCAGTGCGGAGCAGGATGGCATCGCGCGTCATCTGGATGAGGTAAGGACGCTGGCTAGAATGATTGGGGGGCGCTGGATTGAATTCAATACTGCGAGAAAGGGCTTTATTCGGATTGCTGAAAAATTAGGGTTTGAGCGATTACACGACGAAGAGGGATTCATGACATTCAAAATCCCACTATGAAAAGAGGTGAATCATGGGCGGAAGTAAAGGTAGTAACGAGATCAAAGAAACATCCCAGCAGCATGCTGCTGCGGATGTAGCGCGGCAACAATGGAACCTCTACCAGAATGAGTTGAAACCCTATGAAAACCTATTTATGGATAAGGTTGAGGGGCTTAACGAGCAGCAGAAATACGACGGCATTGCTGGTGATGTAAATTTGGGATATCAGCAGCAGTTCAGACAGGCTCGACGGCAGGCGGCCGATGGTTTGACGTCGTCAGGCGTTGATCCCAGCAGCGGTAAATTTCAATCAACCCTGAAAGATGTAGCGACTGGTCAGGTGGCGGGGACAATTGATTCAACAAATCGCGCCCAAACAGATCAGCAGAATAAGTATGTTGCGGGACTGCAAGATGTTCAAGCGCTGGGGGCGGGGCAAAAAGCAGAGGCGCTGCAAGGATATCAGAGCATTGCATCCGCATCGCAACAGAAAGCGGTTTCTGACGCAGAAAATTCGTTAGCGAAAGTTCAAGGCGCTCAGGGATTAGTTGGCGTACTGGGTGGTGCCGCCGTGCGGACGTATGGGTTATCAGATGCCAAAAATCAGTCAGCGCCTAGGGCATTCTCAGGATCCAAATCCGATGGTGGGTTTGGTATATCCAGCACGCCGTTTGGCGGAACAACGCACAGTAGTTGGTTAAACAGGGGGTAAATTATGGGGTACGCATCAGACACTTTTGCGGATATCACTCGGCAGCAATACGCGGATTGGCAACAGCGATATTACCCAAAATTACAAGGCCTGATGGAGCTTTCAACCAGTGGGCAGTTAATGAACAACCAACTCGCACGTGCTGACGCGACACAGCAGCAGGCACTTCAAAGTGCAACGCTAGGTCAAGCCAATCAACAAGCTCGCTATGGTGCGTCTGTACAAAGCAATGCGGGCGATAACAGCTTGGGGTTGAAATCCGCATTGGCGATGGCGGGCTCAAAAAATGGCATACGCGAGGCTGAAACAGATCGGCAAATGGGCATTCTAACGGGTGGTTCCACATCACTTCGCGGTCTTCTTAATATTGGCGGGAGTACAACATAATGGGATACGGATTACTGGATATTGCGTCGCAGACACGGCAGCAAGCGCTTCAGGGCATGCAGCAATCGGCCGAGTTGGAGCAACAGCGCGAATCTGCAAACGAGCAGCTAAAAAATATGCAGAAACAAGGACAGATGCAGATGGTTGGCGTGGGGGCTGGTACTGGTGCGGCTGTGGGGGCTGGGTATGGGGCGGCGGCCGCAGCAGGAACTGCGGCAGGTGCCGGGGCAGCGGCAGGTGCGGGAACAGCCGCGGCAGCAGGTGGCGCTGGGGCGGGAGCAGCGTCAGGGGCAACGGCGGGGTCATGGGGTGGTCCGATTGGCATGGGTATTGGTGCGGCCATTGGTCTTTTAGCCAGCCGGTTTCTTTAAGGAGGATTTATGGCAGATGTGCGTGGACTGGCCGATGGATTCCTGGCTGGGTTTAATACAGCAGATCAGGCGATATCGCGCAAACGCGAATTGGGCTTACGTGATTTACAGTTACAACAGCAACAACAGGATTCGGATCGCCGCTTTGGATTGGCCCAGGAACAGTTTGATTACGGTAAAGAAACCGGATTGCGCGATTATCAGCGTCAGGTTGGGCGGGATAAACAGCAAGATGAGCAATGGGGGCTGACGCACGCGCTGAATGCTAAAAATGCCGATCGGTCATACGCTCTGCAAGCGCAGAGCAACAACTTGGCGCAACAGCGGTTTGATTTTCAGGTGAATGAACAGAAGCGGCAAGAGCGCATTCAAAATGAAATGCCAGTTATCAAAATGTTTGCAGATCAGTTGGATAAGACTGGGAATGTTGATCCTGAATTAATTAAGCAAATATCACCTGATAATCCATTACACCCTAAGCGATTTATCGGCGATAAAGCGATTAAGAGCGTGGCGGAGATCAATCGAATCATGCCAGCGGTTCTCAAGGGCGATATGGACTATAACGATCCGGCGGCTATCAGTTTGATGAATAACGTATTATCTACACATATCCAGCGTGGGATAGGTGATAAAGATCCAGAAACAGGTAAGACGATTAAGTCAAAAGAACTGGGACATATCGGGTTAACTGAGGACGGCCAGCGAGTAGTTCCAACCCTGAAAGTTACGTACACGGATGGCTCTGTGGCGGATAAACCCATGACCCGCTTTGGTTCGACAGATCCTAATGACACTATTGCACCGATCGCTTTGCCTCGTCTTATGGAAGAAATTCGGGGTTATAGTCAGATGGTTGGCCAGTTAAATTACGGTGGCCGCGCGAAATTCCTCAATGACATGGTTAATCCGCCGGATAAAACCGCCGTGCGGGAAGAAACGAAAGGGCTGCGTAAAGACTTACTGGATGTTGGCAAGGCGAGAGCGAAGGCTCTGGCTGATCCAATGGCGCAAGATCCGCAGACTGCCGCGGGGATTAACTCACAATACGACCAGTTGGAACAGCAGGTGAGAGATTCATATGGGCAGCCCCAGCAGCAGCCGAAAGCACAAGATGGTACAGGGTTGCAACAGTGGGTGGCTGGCGATCAGAGCAAAGTCGCGTTTGCTCAGAAAGCTATCGCCATGGGCGTGCCTGTATCATCATTGAGTGCGGAGCAACTGGACGCCAAGTATTTGCAGTATACGAAAGGGGCGAAGGCGTCTGCTGATGCTGCTGTAGCTAACCAGTTGCGGAAGGCACGGAGCACTCAAGAGTAAGAATAGGCGCACGAGTGCGCCTAAAATTATCAACGATAGCCACCGCCACCAGGTCGAGAGTCGGCAGAGCGCCCACCACAGCGCGAACCGTCAGCCGCAGTATCTGAATCATGCTGGCAGCGGCCAGATCCCGCCATTGCTTGAAATGATGAACCTAAAGTTAACATCATAAAAAGCAGAACAATTGCTTTCTTCATTATTATATTCCTTGAATGTGTGTAGTCTGCCAAGTAGCAGCAACAAGAGCGTAGTTCAAGAACAAACTTTTGCCTGTTATTTTTAGCCTGAACGCGCTAAATTCCCCAAAGATACCAAGCCTCGCCTTAAAAAGCGGGGCTTTTTTTTGCCCTAAATTCTGGAGTCCGTAATGACCTACGACCCGCAGCAGCAACGCCCTGAGCAACAAGTGGCGAACAGCAACCGTCAAGCCCTAAATATTCAGCAGCCAGGTGAGCTATCCGATTTCGACCGTCAGTTCTTTTCGTCAGAAAGCTGGAATAAACCGGTAGTTGAACCCAAATCAACCTGGAGCGATGACCTCAAGGCGCTGGTGGCTGCGCCTCTTAACATGGTGGCAGATGCTGGGCAGTTATTCAAAGCAGGCACTCAAATTCTGGATGATAAGGCGGCGGAGGGGGCTGGCTCGAATCCATTGGGGATCGATAGCGGCATGCTGGATGTTATGCGTCAGAATGCAGGTAATCCGCTATCTCGGGCAGGAAATGCAGCGATTCAAGGCGCGGGCGATCTGGCAGGAAGCGCCGCTAAATCTATTCTGGACTCTCGCACCGAAGGTGCAAAACAAGCGGCAGCTTTGGATTTCGCAACATTAGATCAGGACAGCAACGGGAATATAACGGGTATCAGTGCGGGTGAAGGGACATTCAATGCCAGCTCATGGATGCAAAATGCTATTCCTAGCATAGCTACCATGATGACGTCGGGTCTATTATCAAAAATGTCTGCCCAAGCTGCCAGAGGGGCGGTTGAGCAAACTGTCTTCAATCGCCTTAGTAAAACTATGCCAGAAGAAGCTGCCCGTCAGCTTGCGAAAGAAACCGCAGAGCGTGCCGCGGCTGTTGCAGGGAAAACGACATTCGTCGGCGCTATGTCCGCAACCGCACAGGGTCAGGGCGGTATCGACATGCGGGAGCAGATCAATAGCCTTCCATTCAATGAGTTGATGGAAAGTTCCACATTTAAAACAGCGTTTAACTCAATTGATGCCGACCCCAACAACGCGAACCTATCTGATGGTCAAAAGTTGGATCTGGCGCGCGCTCAGGTAGCTGATCAGGCGGCAAGTGCTGTAACCGCAGATCCCCGTTTACTTGCAGTCAATATTGCCGCGTCAACACTGGGCGATCACACGTTGCTGAAACTGCTAACACGTAAGGGCGCTGCTTCTGGGGTGCTATCTGGTATGACGATAGGAGCCGTGTCAGAAGGTGCAACCGAATTTGCTCAGGGAGCAGGGCAACGTTATGTTCAGAATGAACAGCTGATCGACACCGCAGGGCAAAAAATCGACCCGATGAAAGATGTGCTGGAAACTGGTGTAAATAATACGGTTGTCGGTGCTGGCATGGGGGGGGCTATTGGTGCCGTCGGTGGTGTTCGTGGGCGACAGGTAGATCAGCAATCTAATCCCGAACCAACGCCCGGAGATCTTACTGGTGAGCAACCGCAATCTACGCAGGTCGATGTGCCTGAGTGGAATGTAACTGAAAAACAGTCTTCCGAGGGTAATGGTTCGTCTATCCCCGTCGTAAAAATGGGCGATGATTCTCCCCCTCCGGGTTATACAGGTGAGTGGCGTGATGGTGGCCCTGTGATATCTGTCACTCAAGGTGCAGATAATTCACAATTCAATCCTGAGAATGTTGCTGGTACGCCACAAGGCCGCATCGATGAGTTCCGTGATACGCCAACTTACCTCCGGCAGGATCCGCGTATTCAGGGATTTGCTGAAGACAGTGATGTGCAGCGTGCGCTTGCTGAACAACCTGATTCGCCTACCGCAGAGCAACTCATTCGCCAGCAGATTGAGCAAGGCGATCAGGGCTATTCACCGCAAGAATTGGAGGCGCTGGAACAGGCTGAAAGAATTATCGCGGCGCGTCGTCCACGCCTTCCCGCGCCAGGTCAAACATCTGTGATCGCTATGCCGGGAGAAGTCAGGCAGCCATTTGGTGATGATATTCAGGCTGGTGCTGGTCCGCAGTTTGATGCAGGGAAGCAGGTGCGCGGGCAAGAATTCATCCCCGCCGAACGCGCTCTGGCTACGAATGAGGTTGGCCGTACTAATCAGACGTATGACGGCGAGGCGGTGCCAACCAGTGCGATTGAAGATAAAAATATTATTTTCTCTGGTTCGCCGACTATTGATGAGGGGCAGACGGCACAGCCTCCGCAGTTTACTGAAGGGGAAACACGTACTCAGCGGCAGACGCGGGAATTTAGTGATGCTATGGGCGTTAACGATCAGGCTGCATTACCCGATCAACGCCACCGCGTCGGTGGTATGCCCGTAGATGCACAAACGGAAGCCTACGCGCGGGGGGAACCGGTAGGACAATTGAAGTTTTATTATAAAGGTCGTCCATTTCCCAGCGAGTATTTAGCCGAGCGATCCAAGTGGGCGAAGATGGAGGGAGCCGTAGTTGAAGAGGTGGACGGCGGTTATGCGGTACGACTGCCGCCAACACAGGAAGATATCTCAGCAGCACAGACTTTCCCTGGATACAGAATTGCTGAAACTGCTGTTCCAGACGGTGCTGGGGGCGTGGTTAAAGGCTTCTCTGTTCTCCGGACGGACGGGAACCGTTCTGGACAGCGCGTTAGTAATCATTTCACTCATGAAGATGCCGTGCAGTCGGCGGTACGCCATAGCGAAAATGATGCATCAGAATCCCGTCAGGCAGAAAAACGGAGGAAGGAAGCTGAAGCGAAACGTGCGCCGACTGATGAGTTTCTTGATGCGCAGAATTTGACTCCTATGCAGCGTGGAAAAGCGGACAAAGCGTTGCAAGAAATGGTTCATTACACTGAATTTGATCGCCCGGTGACGAGGGCTGATGCCGTCCAGTCCTTGGTTGGTCGAGGCTGGCGCCCAGAAACAGCACAGAGATCGTCTGAGAATGGAAAGGCAAAAACGTCGTACCGGATTGTTTCTGATGATGGCGATCTCTATAACGTAACAAAAACGGAGCATGATTTTGCTGCTCACTTGGTTGCCAGACAGGACTCACAGCCATCGGAACCCGCGGCGGACACTATCACGCTTCCATCTGGTGAGTTGCTCACGGTGACCATCGATCGGGGAGTCTCTGGGGCCGCCTATCTGACAACCGAAGATGGGAAACGAATCAACTCAAGCACGAAACAGATTGAGAGCATCAAACGTGAGCTTGCTGGCGATCACTCTGCCAATGGTGGTATCGGCGATCTTGCCCGGTTGAATGCCGCCCTGAAACACATACGTCAAACAGGCCAGCAGGATGCAACTGCGGCATTACCAAAGAAGAAAGACACGGGTCCGTTCTATTCGCGGCAAATGAATCGCCAAGAACAGCAAGGCTCGCTCGTCACCCAAACGCCTGCGTTCAAGAGTTGGTTCGGCGACAGCAAGGTGATGGATGCCACTGGTCGGCCGCTGGTTGTGTATCACGGTACTGGCAGCGATTTTGAACGATTCGAGCAAAATACAAACCGGGGCGCAGGAGGGGAATCCGCAAGGCAAGGATTCTTCTTCACTACATCGTCAGACGTGGCAAACAGTTACGCAGAGGAAACGCCAGAGTTCCAACGCACTCGCGATTATGACCGATCTCAGCGCCTTATGGACGCGGGCAAATACGAAGAGGCTGAAGCGCTTGAGCGGACTCTGGAGAGTGAGGATTACAATGGAGGGATGTCACCAAACGTTGTCCCTGTTTATTTGTCAATAAAAAACCCGATGGTGGTTGATTTTGAAGGACGAACCTATGACGCAAGCCGTGATAATTTAAGTAAGATAATCGATAAGGCCAAAAGGAGCGGGCATGACGGCGTCCTTTTTAAGAATATCGATGATGCTCCGAACTCAGGGCTATCCCCTTCAGATCACTATGTCGCTTTCCGTCCAGAGCAAATTAAGAGCGCTGTCGGCAATCGGGGTACTTTCGACTCAAGCGATCCGCGAATTCTGTACTCCAAAGGCACGGACATCGGCGGCGGCAATGTCATCCATGACGGCAGCTTTAGCAAGGATGGTGAACGTCCGGCGCAAGGTATGCTTCGCGACCGCGTACAGTTGGCCGCCGATGGGTTTGTCTCCCACCTTAACGGAGCAGCCAAAATTAAAGTGAAAGCGGTGCAGACGCAGGCCGAAGCTGCCGCGATGATGCCTAACGGCATTCCTGCGGAATTCGGCACGGTTCATGCCATTTACCAGCCAGAGCTGAGCCGTGTGATTGTCATCGCGGACAACATCGCCAACGCCCGTGAACTGCGTGCCAAGCTGCGTCATGAAGTGATTGCACATCACGGGCTGGCATCAGTGATTGGCGATGTGGAATACGATCGCATCATGCGTGTGTTACATCAGACGCGGGACAGCCAGAATAAAACCATTCAGGATGTTTGGCGACAAGTCGAACAGTCATACGGGCAGGAGTCGTTAGAAACACAGGCGAATGAGTTTCTGGCGCATATGGCAGAGCGTACCGAGCTAACGAAGCTGGGCGGTGCCTGGGATCGGTTCGTTACGCTGCTGACCAACGCATTGCGCAAAGCGGGCGTGCTTAACCCTATGGATATTACGCCAGCGGAGATCCGCAACATCCTGCGCACCATCACCGGCCGCTTCCAGAAAACGGCGATGTATGCCAATGAGCAGCCTGGCACCCGTGAGTTCGATAACACCTTCTCGCGTACCGATGCGCTGTATTCAAAAGCGGATGATGTCGATCCGCTAACGCCATTGCCGCAGGAGGCTGAGCAGTACCGCGCCGATCTGGACAGGGCTATGCGGTCGCTGAAGTCTGGTGATGTGTCAGTAAGATTAGGCAGAACACCGCCAGTGTTAAGGGCGCTGGGTGCGCCTAATCTGGATATGTTTATTAACCGTGATACCGTGCGCAAGGCCACCAATGGGGTGAAGCATAATGTCCCTTTATCGGTGATCGAAAATCTCCCTGAACTCATGCACGATCCACTTGCTGTATACCGTTCGTCTACCCAAAACGATGCGGTAGTGATTTTACTTGAGGCGCAAGATGCAAATGGGAATCCGGTGGTATCGGCGGTGCATATGAATGCCAGAAAGCAGAATATGGAAATTAACAGAATTGCTTCAGTTTATGGCACGGTAGGCGGAATGTCTAAAGTACAAGGGATGGAGGATGCTGGGTTGGTGCTGTATCGGCGGGCAAAAAAAAACCCTAACCAGCCTCATTCAGCCGGACTCCAATTGTCCGGGGAGAGCACTAACCAGGGTTCAGACTCTGCCAGTCGCCGATACTCACAGGGGCTTCAATTGCCCAAGGAGGGCGACCCCGCAGAATCAAGTAGAAATATACTCTCTTCCGCCGACATCCGCAAGAACAAGACGCTGTACTCACGCTCTGGCAATCCAGCAATGGACGCCGAAACTAGCCGTAAAATGGGCTTCAACGTTGAAAAGGGCTGGTTTGATAAAGCCAAAGACTTCTATCAGATGGCAGCCGATAAAGATCGGACGGAACTGAAGCAATGGTGGCAAGAAACCTTCCGCAAACTGAACACGAAAACCTTTGACGGTCTGGCACCGTTAAAATACGCCGAAGATGCGGCAGGTAAATCTGATGCGATGGTTTCCGGCTACACGGCGGCGCGTATGTCTGCGGGTTCTGGTTCGGTGACGGCGGCAGTTCTGGAACACGGTCTGGTGCGCTATAACAAGAAAGAGGGGATTACTGAGCGCATTCCGGGTACAGGTAAGGCTGATTCTTTGATGGGCATTCTGGACGGACTTGGCAACCACCGTGAAAACTTCCTCAAATGGATTGCTGGCCACCGTTCGGAGCGCCTCATGTCCGAGGGCAAAGAGAATAACTTTACCGCTGATGAAATTGCCTACATGAAATCGCTGAACCGTGGGAATGAACAACTGTTTGCCGATCAAAAGGTAAAATATGATGCGTTTATCAAGTCCATCATCGACCTACAGCAGGATATGGGCCTGATTGATCCAGATAGTCGGGCGACATGGGAAGATGCCTGGTATCTGCCTTACTACCGTGAAGCGGAGAACGGCGAAACACACGGCCCGTGGACAACACGCGGTATTGCCAACCAGAGCAGCACCATCCGTAAGCTGAAAGGCTCTGACCTCACCATTAAAGACCCGATTGAAAACCTGTTCAACTACGTTGCTAAGTCGGTTGATGCGTCGATGAAGAATGAGGCTATGCGCCGTTCTGTTACGAATCTGGCCGATACTGGGGTCATCGATATTATCGATAGCCCCAACGAGATGGATTACCAGCGCCTAAAGAAAGACACAGTGAAAGTTTTTGTTGACGGTAAAGAGCAGCTAGCTCGCGTCAATGATCCCGATCTTTACCGTGCTTTCACTATGATTGATCTGGAACGTAGCAATTCTCTGTTCATGCGGGCTGCGCGGCAGGCCAAGCGCGTGTTGACCATCGGCACCACGTCCATGCCCGACTTCATTATCCGTAACTTTATGCGTGATGCTATCCATTCATGGGCGATAAATAAGGACGGGTTCAAACCTGCAATTTCTTCATGGCAGGGGCTGAAGAAAGCCATGCGCACAGATGATACTCTGGTGGATATGATGTTTGCTGGTGCTACGTTCGGTGGTGGCTACTCCAATGTTTACGATCCAGCGGGTACCGCTTCCAGTATCCGTAAGGTGCTGCGCCGCAAAGGTTATAACGATAGCCAAATCCGTGAGTTTGAATCATCAATTGTGCGTAATAGCAAAGAGGTGATGGATAAAATCGGTGCAGGGCTGGAGAAATACCAGAAAGTCAGTGAAGGGGCGGAGAACGCTAACCGAATCGCTACTTACGATGCGGCGCTAAAGGCAGGAAAGAGCAAGGCACAAGCTGCCTTTGAATCTCGCGATCTGATGGATTTCAGCATGCAAGGCTCCAGCGGCCTGGTAATCGCGCTGTCTGATATGGTGCCGTTCTTCAATGCGCGTTTGCAGGGCATGAGCAAACTCGGCCGCGCAATTAAAGAAGATCCGCGAGAAGTTCTGAAGCGAGGCGGCTATATTGCGGGGCTATCGCTAGCGCTGCTGGCGTTGAACTGGGACGATGACCGCTATGAGGAGCTACCTGATTGGGATAAGGACGCCTACTGGCATGCATGGATTGGCGATCAGCATGTTCGCTTCCCGAAACCGTTTGAAATTGGCCTGATGTTCGGCACGTTGCCGGAGCGTTTTGTCCGCACGCTGGGTGGTGCTGATACACCTGGAAAATTCGGTAAGGTCGTTGCGCACAACTTCTTTGAAACGATGGCATTCAACCCGATACCGCAGGTGACGCGCCCCATTCTGGAAGCATTCGTGAATTATGACTTTTTCAAAGGTGGCCCGATTGAGAACATGGCCGATAGCAACGTTATTGCTGGCGCACGTTATAACGACCAAACCACGCTGTTGATGCGCGAAATAGGCGGGGCGATGAATCTTTCTCCTAAGATGATGGATCACATCATTACCGGATATACCGGCACGCTAGGTTCATACATTCTCGGCGCGACGAATATTATCATGCGTAACATGGGTGATAACGGTGCGTCGCCGTCGCTGCGACTGGATGAAATGCCCGTCATCAAAGCGTTCGCCCGTGGGGCCGAACCGGCGAAATCCACCCAGTTCACGGAAGATTTCTACCGTATGATGACGGAAGCCAACCAGATAAACAGCACGATAAACTCCTATCGCAAACAGGGCCGTCAGGATGAGGCCAATGAGCTGTTGCAGGATAACCGCGAGAAACTATCGCAGCGCAAGGCGTTCACTTCGACACAAAAGCAGGTGAAGCAGCTTAATGACCAAATCGAGCTAACCCGTATTGATCGTATCTTAACGGCAGACCAGAAACGGGAACGTATTGATCGCCTTATGGAGAAGCGGAATAAGTTGGTTCAGCAGACCGTGAAGCGGATACATCCGTATTTCGACTAATCAGATTACTTCAGCCAACTCCTGATGCACATAACGAGTGTCAGGAGTAACAGAAAGCCGGTAATACCGAGAATGATGCTGGTCGTGCTATCCAGGTGCATGCGAGATTTACTGGTTATCAGGCATGCACCAATGATAAATGGCACAGAGAACGCGGGATGCACCAGCACCATAACGGCGGCCATAGCTAGGCACAGAATGAAGGCTACAGATGACATGTTATTAGTCCGTTAAATTTGTTAAGGGGTGAAATTACAGGCAATTTTCGGGGAAAGGTATTCAGTAAAATACAAAGTAGCTCACTGTTTTCTATCGATATTTATCTTAATGAAAACGATGCTGTTCAATGCGCTATTTTCTATTTTTCTTTATATAGTTCAGTATGTTGTGGTTTTTCCTTCAATCTACTGCTGCGTCATCTGCAATGGTTCGAAGCGGCTGACCTGATTGTTAAGGGCGTTGAAGGCGCTATCAAGAACAAGACCGTGACTTACGATTTCGAACGTCTGATGGAAGGCGCTAAGCTGCGCAAATGTAGCGAGTTTGCGCAGGACATCATCGATAACATGTAATCTGTTGTTAAGCGCAGATGAATAGCAGGGGCCTGTCTGGGCCCTTAATTTTTCCTCAAGTTTCTTCCAAAAAACCATCCTATTTTGTATTCATCACCGTTGACCTAGCCTTATTTACGGGTGACCAATGCTCTGTGACTCGGGGATGAGCCGGAAGTACATATGTTCGGGAATTGGGCTGTCCCAACTGCCGATGTGTATTGCAAAACCGATTGTGCCGAAAAGGATACCAAGTACCAGTATCGTCATGGCAATACCGGATAGTGCGCTTTGTCGCCATAGCGGTTTGGCTGCCTCACACCCTTTTTCCTGCGATCCTGACGGCTGAACCAATGAGAAATAGAGCGTTGATGCCACCGGGCAGGATTCGATGCACGTCATGCAGGCCGTGCATTCGGCTGTTCTCACCTGAATCAGTTTATCCACTGGGATATTAGATGGACAGGCTTTAGCGCACTTGCCGCAGTCGATACAGCTGGTGGCGTTTCTGCGGATCTTGAAAGGGGATAGCAGCGAAAATACGCCCAAGAGTGCGCCGTAAGGACATAGATAGCGGCACCAGAAATGGCGGATAAACAGGCTGGCGAGCATAAAGAGAAAAACGCAGAACAGCGTGATTGTGCCGATATTGCGGAAAAAACCGAGCATTTTGACGTCAGCGATCAGGCCGTAAGGTGACATCAGAAACATATAAATGCCCTGTGCTGGCATTGATAAGGCGATGTAGAGGAAAAAACTCAATAACAGGTATTTCAGACTACGTAGCGGAATGTCTAGCCACCTCGGAAGAATGACAAGACGGTCAACTGTTTTTCCCCCCAATATACCTATCCACTCAGAAATTGTGCCAATAGGGCACAGCCAGGAACAGAACGATTTTTTCAGCAACAGACTGATGAGAATAAATGCGAGAAGTAATAGCATTGACGCAAGGTGGATAGGGGGGAGATTACCCGTTTCCCACGTGAACTTAACGTTCATTAACCCCGCAATCGGCAGCCAGCCCTCAATACCGCCTGGCCTTGAAATATAAAAACTCGTGCCGCCAGTTTCAAAGTAGCGTACCCAAAAATAGAAGGTGACGCCGATATAGATGTTGATCGCCAGTAGTAGAATTTGTGTTGCTCTGCGCCAGGTCAGAGCGTTGCGCCAGTCTTGCCAGGGGAGTTTGCCACCAGTGGTTCCGGGTCGGCGTTGCCACCGTTTTCTTACTTTCTCGCTCATTGCTCTCAATTGCACCAAATGGATCGTGAGGCTACGTTATCATGCCCTTTACGCTTAAAAATTGATTTGTGCATTATAAGTGCACGTTTTTGGGTTTCTTAGCTGGTAGTTGTATAAAAAGGTGGGAGATCGTGCACTTTTTATTGCATGCACTATGTAGTGCTAAGAGTTTTTTCTGAGGATAGATAAAGATATAAAAATAATGGGTACGCAAATGCACCCATTGTATTAATTATCTGGAAATGTTTAATATATTAACTATATTTTAATTTTCGTGTATTGACCAGAGATCGCAGATAGAAATACGTTATTGCATTGAGCATAACTCGAATGATTTATGTTGTATTTTATTAAAGTCAGATATTGTGGTTTTTATCAGGGTTTTATTTTAATTATCAATTTATTTTAATTTATCGTTACGCCTTATTTTGATGTTTTGCCTGTAACTCATCTTTCCTCATCGTTCTGACAATTTTATAAATCCATTGCAGCGAGACATTATATTTTTTTGCCAGAGCGCTATGATTACGACCATCGAATTCTTCATAGATTTGAAGATCACGCTGAGAAGCACGCCAGGATAGTCCCATCGGAAAATAAACGTTTTGTCCACCCCATACGGTCATCATGTGTTTGGCTACGGCATTGCCGACTAGTTCGGCTGTTTGTGGATCCAACTCCGTGACGTTTTTGACCGTATCGGCAACGTGTTGAGAAAGCTCAACCAGAAGCTCAGGACCTTTACTGCGAAATTGTGGCTCAGTCATAATATTACCTCATCCTTAAAGAAAATAATTTTTGCTATGTGAGAGTTCGAGCATTGCTGTCTCAAGTGCAACAACCGTGTTACGTGTTCATTTAAAACCATGGTTGTTTTTGTGTCAACATCTTTAGTTTTAAATTAGGTTGTTTTTGGTTGTGAAAGCAGGAGGCTGTTGTAAAGCGATAGGTAAGGGAAAGTCACAGAGAAAGAACCTCCGCTGATACTCGTCACTCATTACCGTTCGGGCCTTCAGGCCACTTTGTCCTACTATGCCTTCTGCTGACGCCTGTCCGCCGTTCAGCGCACCTTACGGCGCACTCAGTCCTGAATGCAGGACGCCGGACAGGCCTCCTGGGGTAAGCTCAGCCGCTTTCACCACGCTCCTGCCCGATCTACCAGATAGTTATGGCCTTCGCAATCATTGGCTTTCTCTGCTAGCCGGGCAGGCCTCATATCGGATTTCTGTTCGTCAGGTCATGGTTTTGCTCCACGTTTCCTTCAGACCCCGCCTCGCGACGACGCCCTTGCGCTTCGCTAGTCCTTCGCCACCATCATGCTGGACAGGGGACTTTCACCCCCGAGCTACTGTGCATGCCCAGCACACCAAAAAAAACCCGCACAAGGCGGGAAAGCAACACATAGACAGGAGGAATAACACAACATCAACAAGGGTTGATGAAACAGTAGCACGGTGATTGTATAAAACTGTTACGTGTGGGTAAGGTTATCTGGGCGAAGGTAAACGTTTTTGAAGTAGAAAACAAAGTCGGTGCTGCATTGTTCACCGACTTTGTTGAGAGGAAAAGCTATAACGCCTTACGCGAAAAATCACCTATATAGAGCTATAGCAGCACTGAATACCAGAACACTCGGCCGATGATCTCGACTTCTGATTCGTAAGCTTCTTCGTCAGCATCGCGGTTAAAGCTATGGATGACAAGGAGGCCACCAGGCTTGCGGTAAAGCTGTTTGATTCGCTTGAGCTTATCGTTGCCGCTGCCCTCCTGAGCAATGGCGTAGAGTTTTCCATCAATGATGCGCTTATTGTTGGTATCGACTGCGACGGTAGTACCATCCGGGATGATGGGCTCCATACTGTCTCCCGCTGCTGGGAAACAAAGAACGCCCGAACCGTCTGTGTTTGCACCGACCTTACGCAGCGTGGCTTTAGAAAAACGGAGCTTAAAACCGTTGTAATCCTCACTTTGAATGCGTCCGTCGCCGCAGGCAAACTCAATATCCTTTAAAAAAGGCACTTCCACCTCGTCCTCTGATAGTTCTGTCGTGCTGTCCCAAGCTGATACTGTGCCCCATTTTGATGTCGGCGGAATACTCGATTCCCGGAGTGATCTAATCACCCTGTCGCTACGCATTGGGTCTTCGCCATTTGCCAACCATTCGGGTCGGATATGGAGTGCATTGGAAAGCTCAACAATTTTGGTTGTCTGCGACGCTTTCCCCACCTCAATCTTCTGTATGGCGGCCTGAGATACACCAATCATGTCGCCAAGTGCTTTTTGGCTAAGCCCTTGTGCAGTCCTGGCGGTTTTTAATCGTTCTGCAAGTGTCGTTTTCATTCGTTCAATTTACAACCTTGGTTGTAAATTATCAAGCGGATATTAATCTTGTTTAAAGAAACCAAAGCTATGTTATGTATCGTTGATGTGCGAAGGGCATCATAAATACAACCATGAAAAATTTAAGTTGTTATTGCGTGCAGGAAAACTGTGCAGATGTATGAGATAGCATCAATATAAACGCTATCACCTGACTATCAAAAATTCTAATAAATGTCAGATGGTCATAGTATCGTCTTATTCCATCACCTGATTTGACTTAAACATGGGTGTCACTTGATCTAAATCATAATCTGGCAGTATGCATTTTGCTCTTATGGAAATCCCGTTGTGGGAAATTTAACCAATGAATTCGTTTAATTAAGTATGCGCATGACTGCGTATCGCGGAGGATGTATGTCTGTAATTCGCACGTGTTTAAATCTGTTTGGTGGTGATACGGTAATTGTCCGGTGTGCTAATACATTTGAAGTGCAAATGAGCAATGGTGAACAGGAAGCGATGACAGAAGAGAATCGTGCTACGCAGGATTCTATTTGCCGTCATGCTGAAGGTGAAGTGTATTTAACCGTACCTTATACAGGGATTTGGGATGTCGTGATCCGAGCGAAAAATGACACCCCTGAACACTCAATAACCTATTTTCCTGCCTGATGCTTCCTTGGTTGGTTATATTCTGTTAATAACTTGATAATACATTGTCGTTATCTGGTCGTGAGTCTTTGAATATGCCAACCTTATTCTTTATTTCTACCTTAATCGCTCAACGTTGTGAGTGTATCGGTATCTTTCTATTTCACTTTCCATCTATCACCTTAATTGATACTTCCACTTGTTATTATTAATGATTCGAAGGGGTGATAGAGTCTGGATCTTTTGCCATACTCAACACTTAGCTACCACGCGTCGTGACTTCTGGCAAGAGAAGGGGCTTTGGTTTGCTAACGTTGGCCCGCTGTTCTTATCGTGCTCATAACTGCAACATTTTGGATTTATAGCTAAAATTTTGTCTAATCTGAACATCAATACGATGGGAGGGGGGAACCCATGAGCCGTGCCCCAATAAGCAAAGATGAAAACAAACGTCTTGCTGCTCTTCGTGAGTATGGCATTAAGAACGTATTATTTGACCCTAGCCTGAGTAACCTGATTAGCCTGGCCGCTAACATCTTTAGTGCGCCTATTGTTCTGGTGTCATTAGTTGAGGCTGAACGCCAACTGTTTGCTGCCAGCGTGGGGGTGCCTTTTTGTGAAACATCTCGCGATGTCTCTTTTTGCGCCCATACGATTCTAAAGAAAAAGATCATGGTGGTGCCTGATGCGCTCAAAGATGCGCGTTTCAAAAATAACCCGCTGGTTGTGGGAATCCCTTACATTCGTTTTTATGCAGGTATTCCATTAATTACACCATCCGGCCATGCTATTGGCACGCTATGCGTTATCGATTTAAAACCCAGAGCCACATTCACCAAACGTGATGAGCATAATATGCAGGATCTGGCTTCATTGGTGATGGACAAACTAGAAATGCGCCGCCTAGAGCTGGCGCGTAAAGCCAGTCAGATACGTTTTGAAAATATCGCCAATACCTCTCCCGATACAATTTTGTGCGTTAATGAGAAGGGAATGATTACCTTCTGGAATACCGCTGCGGAAAATATGCTGGGGTATGGTGACGAGGATATTATTGGCCGTAATATTAATACCATCGTGCCTGATGCCTTTATTGTGCAGCTTAACCATTTAGTCACTGACCGTGATTCGCTGATGAAAGGTGTGACGCTGGAACTGAATGTGCAAGCTAAAAGTGGCAGTCTGGTACCCGTTGAATTGTCGGTTTCTATGTGGGAAGACAACGACAACATTAGCTATGGCGCGATATTGCGTGACATTACAGAACGTCGACGCAATGAAGAACGGCTGTTTTTATTAGCACACATGGATCCACTCACGGGGTTGGCAAACCGGACGTTATTAACCTCTAATCTCGAAACCGCGCTAAAGAATGAACCTGCCGTCTGTATCATGATGGTCGATCTGGACGGATTTAAAGATGTTAATGATAGTCTGGGGCATTCCAGCGGCGATGATATTCTGGTGTATGTTGCCAAAAAAATAAAAGCGACGGTCCGCTCCGGTGATGTCGTGGCGAGAATGGGCGGGGATGAGTTTGCGCTGTTGTTTCCCAGCCTGAATGATAAAAGGGTCGCGGGTAAAATTGCTGAGCAAATTATTCATGAAATTTCGCAGGCAATGATCATTGACGATCACCAAATCAATATTAGTGCCAGTATTGGGGCGGTGCTATACCCCGACTATGGGCTAACCGTGCAAGATCTCTTGACCAGCGCCGATTTAGCTCTATATCAAGCGAAGTCAGAAGGGCGAAATTGTTACCGTTTTTTCACGCGTGAATTGCTTGAGGTCTTTCAGGCCAAGCATGCTTTTCAGCTCGAGTTTGTACGAGCTTACGAGCAGCATGAATTTGAAATGTTCTATCAGCCACAGGTAAAACTGGCGACAAATGAGATTGTTGGCGCGGAAGCACTGTTGCGCTGGCGTCACCCAGAAAGAGGATTGCTTGGCCCAGCCGCATTTCTCACCGCACTGGAAAATGGGCCGTGGGCGGAGCGAGTCGGCGATTGGATCGTAGAAACGGCATGTAAGCAGGCCGCCGAGTGGTGTCAGACTAGCGACAGATATTTTCGTATCAGCATTAACCTTTTTAGCGCGCAGTTTCGTACCGGTATGCTGGGGCAGAAGATTATGGACACGCTCGCTCAAACAGGGTTGGAACCAAGTTCTCTTGAATTGGAGATCACGGAAAACATTATCCTCCGGTACGATGAGAATATGTTGCAGCCATTAAAGACATTGCGGGAAGCGGGAATCGGCATTGCATTTGACGACTATGGGACAGGCTATGCATCGCTTAGCATGCTAAAAAATTACCCGGTCACGCGACTGAAGATCGACCAAACCTTTGTCAGAACTATGTGTGAATCTCCGCCGGATGCGGCGATTGTTCGGGCGATCCTGTATCTTGGAAAAAGTTTCGGCCTGGGCGTGATTGCAGAGGGCGTGGAAACATTAGAGCAGAGTGAACGGCTGCGGAGTAAAGGGTGTGAGGAAGCACAGGGATACTTGTTTGGGCATCCGATGCCTGCCGAGGAGTTCACCCAGTTACTGAAATTGAATAAGCCGATAGACGTATAAATAAATGATGGTGCTATACCAGTCCTCCTTAAAAGCCCGCGCCTGCTGGCTTTTATGCTGTGCGCTTGCCATTCGGTTAACTGACTAAAAAGTGGAATGTGGATCACATTTTTTCTATAGTGCAGGCTCGTAAACCAGTACCGGATGTCCCGTGCACGAAATATTTGAGATGCTCCTTGCGGTTTTTGACCGCGCGGCCTTGATGCTAATTTGCCTATTCTTCCTGACGAGGACGCGTCAGTTCCGGCAATTGCTGCAAAAAGAGCAACATTCGCCGAGAGAGCGGGTGACGGTGACGGCCATCTTTTCACTGTTTGCGCTGTTCGGTACGTATTCCGGCATTAACGTTGAGGGATCGCTTGTCAACGTGCGCGTGATTGCTGTGATGTCAGGCGGTATTCTCTTTGGCCCTTGGGTGGGGATCGCGACCGGTATCATTGCGGGAACGCATCGTTATCTCATTGATATTGAAGGTATCACCTCTATACCTTGTCTGATTACCAGCATTATTGCTGGTATCACTTCGGGCTATATCAATAAGAAAGTTAAAAAAGAGCAGCAGTGGAGCATCGGGATTCTGGGCGGGATGCTATGTGAGTCATTAACTATGCTACTGGTTGTGGCGTGGGCGACGCCGATCGAGTTAGGGCTGGATATTGTTTCAAAAATTGCGGTGCCAATGATCCTGGGTTCCGTATGTATTGGTCTGATCGTATTGCTGGTACAGAGTGTGGCGAATGAAAAAGAGGTGATTGCTGCCAGACAAGCCAAGCTCGCGCTGGATATCGCCCATAAGACACTGCCCTATTTTCGCAATATTAACAGTGACTCACTCACGGCCATTTGTAGAATCATTCGTACTGAAATTAATGCGGACGCAGTGGCAATAACAAACACGCAGCATATTCAGGCTTACGTAGGGATCGGGGAAGAGAAATATAATATTGGCCACGATATTATCAGCCCGATGACGCAGCAGGCGATGCATGACGGGAAAATCATCATTAAAAATAATGATGAACAACATCTGACGCCGGAGATCCATTCGATGATCGTCATCCCGCTGTGGGAACACGGGCAGGTGACCGGTACGCTGAAAATCTATTATCGCCATGCACACAAAATTACCTATTCATTACGCGTGATGGCTGTCGGTTTATCACAAATCATGTCAACGCAAATTGAAGTATCCCGCACAGAACAACTGCGAGATATGGCAAATAAAGCGGAACTGAGAGCGCTGCAAAGTAAAATCAATCCGCACTTTCTTTTTAATGCTCTAAATGCGATCTCCTCGTCTATTCGTATTAATCCCGATACGGCGCGCCAGTTGGTGATCAATCTGTCTCGCTATTTACGCTATAACCTCGAACTCAACGACGATGCGCTGATAGATATAAAAAAAGAGCTGTACCAAATTCAGGATTATATCGCGATTGAGCAGGCGAGATTTGGCGCTAAGTTGACGGTGATTTACGATATTGACGACGATGTGGCGTACAAAATTCCTAGCTTATTAATTCAGCCGCTGGTGGAAAATGCGATTGTGCATGGGATTCAGCCTTTTAAAGGCAAGGGAACCGTGGTGCTGTCGGTGAAAGATCAGGGCGATAAGCTGCTAGTGGCGGTAAAAGATACTGGCCACGGCATCAGTCAGGAAACGATGGATCGCGTTGCGCGCAATGAATTACCGGGCAATAAAATTGGTCTGCTGAATGTGCATCATCGGGTCCGCTTGCTCTATGGTGATGGCCTGCATATTCGCCGTTTGGAACCAGGGACCGAGATTTATTTCTACATCCCACGAGAAGATAAAATCCCGTCGGCATTGCCGGATAGTATTCAAGCGCCATCCTCAAGAGAGGCTGCTGAGCAAACAGGAGGCAACCCATGAAAGCCATTATTGTTGAAGATGAGTTCCTTGCGCAGCAGGAACTGAGTTACCTCATCAAACAACACAGTGATATTACGGTTGAGGCGACATTTGATGATGGGCTGGATGTCCTGAAGTATCTTCAGCATAACGAAGTTGATGCGATCTTTTTGGATATCAATATCCCATCATTAGACGGCGTCTGGCTGGCGCAAAATATCAGCAAATTCGCGCATAAGCCTTACCTCATTTTTATTACGGCCTACAAAGAACATGCGGTTGAGGCGTTTGAAGTCGAGGCTTTCGATTACATTCTCAAGCCGTATCATGAATCTCGCATCATCACGATGCTGCGCAAACTGGAAGTGACCTGGCAGCAGCGCCAGGTTGCACCTGCTGCTGAAACTGGCTCGCATGCAGGGGCGCCAAGAGGGGCTCAGCAAACGATTAATCTGATGAAAGATGAGCGGATTATCGTCACGGATATTAACAATATCTACTACGCGTCTGCACAGGAAAAGGTCACGCTGGTTTATACTCGGCGGGAGGAATTCGTCATGCCGATGAATATTACGGAGTTTTGTAGTCGCTTGCCGGAAGACTATTTCTTCCGCTGCCATCGCTCTTACTGCGTCAACCTGACAAAAATCCGTGAAATTGTGCCGTGGTTTAACAATACCTATATCCTGCGATTAAACGATCTGGATTTTGAAGTCCCGGTGAGCCGGAGCAAGATAAAGGCGTTCAGGTCATTGATGCGTCTTTAAAGGCATTTCATTCCGCGTTTCAGGCATCTCATTCCTCATTCGAACAACCACTGTCAGCCCGCTTGTATACTGGCCTCAGCCCATAAGCTGACAGTGTTTTGATGGATTTTCTCTTCTCAACATCAGCTTATATTTTTAGCGTGCCGAGTGAATCGGACCAATTTTTGATGTAGGGGAAAACCCATGAATACCAAACCTGTTAATCGGGGATTGATTGTCCTCGGTACCATCATCACCCAAATGGGACTCGGCACGATTTACACCTGGAGTTTATTCAACCAGCCATTGGTGGACAAATTTGGCTGGACGCTGAGCTCCGTTGCGACGACGTTTTCCATTACCAGTTTCTGTCTGGCATTTGCAACGCTATTTGCCGGTAAGTTTCAGGAACGTATTGGCCTGCGCCGCCTGACGATGATCGCAGGCATCGCCCTGGGCGCTGGTCTGATGGCAAGTGCGGTGAGCCCGTCGTTGACGCTGATTTATCTGCTGATGGGGGTTGTCGTTGGTTTTGCTGATGGCACAGCTTACATCACGACGCTGTCCAATTTGATCAAATGGTTCCCTAATCGCAAAGGGTTGATCGCCGGTATTTCGGTTGGTGCATTTGGCACCGGAAGTCTGTTGTTCAAATATGTAAATAGCTTTTTGATTGCGGAAGTAGGTGTGTCAGAAGCCTTTTTCTACTGGGGGATTATCGTTATGGCGATGATTCTGGTCGGAAGTTCACTGCTGAAAGAACCTGCTGCAATGCCGGTACAGCAGGCTGCTGTTCAGGGACAGACGCGTGATTTCTCGCTGGCCGAGATGTTGGCGACCAAAGAATCGTATTTGCTATTTATTATCTTCTTCACTGCGTGCATGAGCGGCCTGTATTTGATCGGTATTGTAAAAGATATTGGTGTGCAAATGGCCGGAATGGATATGGCGACGGCGGCAAATGCCGTGTCTGCGATTGCGATTTTTAATACCGTGGGTCGTATTGTGCTTGGGGCGCTTTCCGATAACGTCGGGCGTATGCGCGTCATCACTTTTACGCTGTTTGTGACGATTTTGGCGGTGTCTGTGATGACGTTTCTGCCACTTAATCCAATCCTGTTCTTTATCTGTGTCAGCGCGATTGCCTTCTGTTTTGGTGGCAACATCACGGTGTTCCCGGCGATTGTTGGCGATTTCTTCGGCCTGAAAAATCACAGTAAAAACTACGGCGTGATTTATCAGGGGTTTGGTATCGGCGCGTTGTCTGGCTCGTTCATCGCTGCACAACTCGGGGGATTCCAGGCGACATTTATGGCCATTATTATTATGTCTGTCGTCTCACAGCTGATTACCCTGTGGGTCAAACCACCTAAACATCAGCCTGTTACTGCTTCAATGCGTACGGATATGGCACACGCACAGAGCTGATAGCGCGGCCACGCTAACGGAACATCGCGCTGGGCTCCACAAGCCGCTCGGCGCGAGTTTTTCTTTTTCCCTACCTCAACGTTTCTTCTCTTCACCAACTGAAATATCGCGATACCGTTCATCACTTTCCCAGCCATCCACGTGTCACAGACAAGTACCTAGTGTCATTATACGAACGCTATCGCACTGACGTATCGGGTTTTCAGTAGGCAGGATGCCGCTTTCCTTTTGAAAAGTGTAAAGTTATGTGGATTTAGTAACTGAAAAGTTAAGAATACTTGAAAATGCCACGGCAACCCATACGATGTAGGTGTTGCAACTTAATCTTTCTGCGAGAGGAAATCAGACTTTTATGATGCGTATTGCGCTTTTCCTGATCACCAACCTGGCGGTGATGTTGGTTTTCGGGCTGGTACTCAGCCTGACGGGAATTCAGTCCAGCAGTGTCCAGGGCTTAATGATTATGGCTGGGCTGTTTGGCTTTGGCGGTGCGTTTGTTTCACTGCTGATGTCTAAATGGATGGCGTTACGGTCCGTTGGCGGTGAAGTCATTGAACAACCACGTAACGAAACCGAACGTTGGCTGGTGGAAACCGTTCGTTCACAGTCACAGCAGGCTGGGATCGCGATGCCACAGGTGGCAATCTACCATGCACCGGATATCAATGCGTTCGCAACGGGAGCCCGTCGTGATGCATCGCTGGTGGCAGTAAGCACCGGTTTGCTGCAAAACATGAGCCGTGATGAGGCCGAAGCAGTTATCGCGCACGAAATCAGCCACATCGCGAATGGCGACATGGTGACCATGACGTTGGTTCAGGGGATCGTAAACACCTTCGTTATCTTTATCTCTCGTCTCATTGCGCAAGTCGTTTCCGGTTTCCTGTCCGGCAACCGTGACGAAGGTGAAAGCAGTAACGGTAACCCGCTGGTTTACTTCGCTGTAGCAACGGTGCTGGAACTGGTGTTTGGTATTCTTGCCAGCATTATTACCATGTGGTTCTCACGCTACCGTGAATTCCATGCCGATGCTGGTTCAGCCAAGCTGGTAGGGCGTGAAAAAATGATCGCTGCACTACAACGCTTGAAGACCAGCTACGAGCCACAGGAAGAGAGCAGCATGATGGCTTTCTGCATTAACGGCAAATCAAAATCCTTCAGCGAACTGTTTATGTCACACCCGCCGTTGGATAAGCGAATCGAAGCGCTGCGCTCTGGCGAATACCTGAAGTAATTTACCGTAGTCTCCCCACAAAGGCCCATTCGGGCCTTTGTTATTTCTGCATTTATTGGCTCTTCGCTCCTGTGCTTTCCCTGTACGAATGTTTTCATCAGATCTGAACCAGGTGGTGAAAATATGAAGAATGTTTTATAAAATAAAACCACGATCACGGAAAAATGAAACATTGTTTCTATAATGCTGATATAACAGGCGTCTCGCGTGAGATTGGTGGCCTGATTTTTGAACAACTGGTGTCGGGATGACCGATTTATCGGGCGATTGAAATGTCAGGTTATCGAAGAGTATGCGCGTGTGGCGTTAAATTCTTCATGATAAGTTCTAAGGATTTACGGATGGCCAAAGGTAATAAGATCCCTCTAACGTTTCATACCTACCAGGATTCAGCAACCGGCACCGAAGTTGTGCGTTTAACCCCGCCCGATGTTATCTGCCACCGCAACTATTTCTACCAGAAGTGTTTCTTCAATGACGGTAGCAAGCTGCTGTTTGGTGCTGCATTTGATGGCCCATGGAACTACTATCTGCTGGATTTAAAAGAGCAGAACGCCACCCAGTTGACGGAAGGCAAAGGTGACAACACCTTTGGTGGTTTCTTGTCTCCAAACGACGATGCGCTGTATTACGTTAAAAATACCCGTAATCTGATGCGTGTTGATCTGGCTACGTTGGAAGAGAAAACGATTTATCAGGTGCCGGACGACTGGGTCGGCTACGGTACCTGGGTTGCCAACTCTGATTGCACCAAAATGGTCGGTATCGAAATCAAGAAAGAAGACTGGAAGCCATTAACCGATTGGAAAAAATTCCAGGAATTCTACTTCACTAATCCTTGCTGTCGTCTGATTCGCGTCGATTTGGTAACGGGCGAAGCTGAGACTATCCTCCAGGAAAACCAGTGGCTGGGTCACCCAATCTACCGCCCGGGTGATGACAACACGGTTGCCTTCTGCCACGAAGGTCCACATGAC
This sequence comes from Pectobacterium betavasculorum, assembly GCF_000749845.1. Taxonomy (GTDB): domain Bacteria; phylum Pseudomonadota; class Gammaproteobacteria; order Enterobacterales; family Enterobacteriaceae; genus Pectobacterium; species Pectobacterium betavasculorum. Next base: position 920,974 of record NZ_JQHM01000001.1, read on the forward strand.
CTGGTTGATGCCCGTATGTGGTTCATCAACGAAGATGGCACCAACATGCGTAAAGTGAAAGAGCATGCTGAAGGCGAAAGTTGCACTCACGAATTCTGGGTGCCGGATGGTTCCGCGATGATTTATGTCTCTTACCTCAAAGACGATACCAACCGTTATATTCGTAGCATCGATCCTGTTACGCTGGAAGATCGCCAACTGCGCGTCATGCCGCCGTGTTCTCATCTGATGAGTAACTATGATGGCACACTGTTGGTCGGTGATGGTTCCGATGCACCGGTCGATGTGCAGGATGATGGCGGTTACAAAATTGAGAACGATCCGTTCCTGTATGTTTTCAACCTGAAAACGGGCAAAGAGCATCGTATTGCACAGCACAATACATCCTGGGAAGTGTTGGAAGGGGACCGTCAGGTCACTCACCCACACCCATCTTTCACACCGGATAATAAACAAGTCCTGTTTACTTCTGACGTAGATGGAAAGCCTGCGCTGTATCTGGCGAAGGTTCCTGATTCAGTCTGGAACTAATAATACTAATAAATCCGCGTCACGTTTCTGGGCGCGGATTATTTTAAAATATTTACTTACATATTATTTTATTAAGTCTCTGACGCGGTTATTTCTCAAACTTAACTTGATTATCGTTATTGCTCCATTGCCATAATCAAAGCGTTCCCTTTATACTAAAACCATTGTTCTATTTTTTTTAAAACAAAAAAACTGAGTAGGGTAACCACAAAAATGGCTATTGCAGATTTAGATAAACAACCCGATTCCGTGTCGTCCGTTTTAAAGGTTTTTGGTATTTTGCAGGCATTAGGTGAAGAGAGAGAAATTGGTATTACCGAGCTTTCTCAGCGAGTCATGATGTCTAAAAGTACCGTTTACCGCTTCTTGCAGACGATGAAATCCCTGGGCTATGTGGCGCAGGAAGGTGAATCAGAGAAATATTCGCTGACGCTCAAGTTGTTTGAACTTGGTGCAAAAGCTTTGCAGAACGTAGATTTAATCCGCAGTGCGGATATACAGATGCGCGAGTTGTCTGCACTGACGCGGGAAACGATCCACCTTGGCGCGTTGGATGAAGACGGCATCGTTTATATCCACAAGATTGATTCTATGTATAACCTGCGCATGTATTCGCGCATCGGTCGCCGTAACCCATTGCACAGTACCGCAATTGGTAAAGTGCTGCTGGCGTGGCGCGATCGCGGTGAAGTGGAAGAAGTTCTGTCTACGGTTGAATTCACGCGTAGTACACCACACACGTTGTGTACTGCTGAAGATCTTCTCAATCAATTGGATGTCGTGCGCGAGCAAGGTTACGGGGAAGATAAAGAAGAGCAGGAAGAAGGACTGCGTTGTATCGCTGTGCCAGTATTCGACCGTTTTGGCGTGGTGATCGCTGGCCTCAGTATTTCTTTCCCAACGATTCGTTTTTCGGAAGAAAATAAACACGAATATGTGACCATGCTGCACACCGCAGCCAGAAATATCTCTGAGCAAATGGGCTACCACGATTACCCTTTCTGATATTCCCGCTCGATCCTTGAGCCTGTCTTTATCGACAGGCTTTTTTGTGGCGTGCCATCCCTAGCCGCCACCCTGTGGGCCGTCGCAAGCGACGTTGAAAAACGCTCCCCACGTTTTTTTATTTTTTGTACCAATACGATAGCGATGTGCATCAACACGAGGCGGTTAAGGGATTGGGTAGGGTATCGAACTTAGCTACGCCACGGTGTTAAGATAGCCGACAGGTATCTGTTGAGTGGTTATAAGTGGAGTCGTTGTGAACATATTAGAAGTGGTTTTTGTCTTATTGGTTGTGCTACTGGCTGCGTTGGTCTGGTTTTTTGTCAATCGGGCGAGTGTCAGAGCGAATGAGCAAGTGAAATTGCTGCAAGAGATCGTAGAGCAGCAACGCCAGCAGTTAGCCTTATTGAAAAAATTGCTGCCCCAGAATGTAGAGAAAAGCGAGCCTGAAACGCTTGCTGCCGAGCTCGATAGTGATGATGTGGCGCTAACGTTTAAAAGCGTCATTCCTGAACGTTAATGGATCAGTCACTGTATAACGCCGTCATGTTTCATGCTGATGACGTAAACAGGCATTGAGATAGAAATGAAGAAAGCGTTACAGGAAGCACGAAAATAACATGGCAAATGCTCAAAAGAACATAGCAAATGATCAACAGGAATTGGTTTTAAAACGAGGGTTAAAAAACCGACATATTCAGTTGATTGCGTTGGGTGGTGCGATTGGTACTGGATTGTTTTTAGGGATATCGCAAACGATCCAAATGGCAGGGCCGTCCGTTTTATTAGGCTACGCTATCGCTGGAATGATTGCGTTTCTGATTATGCGGCAGTTGGGTGAGATGGTGGTAGAGGAGCCTGTTGCAGGGTCGTTCAGCCATTTTGCTTTTAAATATTGGGGCGACTTTGCAGGCTTTCTGGCCGGTTGGAACTACTGGGCGATGTTTATCCTGGTCGGGATGGCTGAGCTGACCGCCGTAGGGATTTATATCCAATACTGGTGGCCTGAGACACCAACCTGGCTGTCCGCGGCGATATTCTTCGTGCTGATTAACCTTATCAATCTGGTTAATGTTCGGATGTTTGGGGAAACGGAATTCTGGTTCGCTATTATCAAAGTACTTGCCATCGTTGGGATGATTGTTTTCGGCGGTTGGCTACTACTGAGTGGCAACGGCGGTGAAACGGCAACGGTACGTAACTTATGGATCCATGGCGGATTCATGCCAAATGGCGCTAGCGGCTTAATCATGGCGATGGCCGTGATCATGTTTTCTTTCGGCGGTTTGGAGTTAGTTGGAATCACGGCCGCAGAGGCCGCCGATCCGAAGCGTTCAATTCCCCAGGCAACCAATCAGGTGGTATATCGCATCCTGATTTTCTATATCGGCGCACTATCGATTTTGCTATCGCTCTACCCATGGGGAAATGTGGTCGGCGGCGGCAGCCCGTTTGTTCTGATTTTCCATGCACTTAACAGCAACATAGTGGCAAACGTGCTCAACGTTGTGGTGCTGACGGCGGCGCTATCGGTGTATAACAGCGGCGTATATTGTAATAGCCGGATGCTGTACGGCTTGGCAAAACAAGGGAATGCGCCGAAATCTCTCGCCAAGATCAATGCGCGTGGTGTGCCCGTTCGTTCCATTGCCCTGTCCGCGCTGGCGACCTCACTGGGTGTGGCGATTAACTATCTGATGCCGGGTAAAGCCTTTGAACTGTTGATGGCGCTGGTGGTTTCAACGCTGGTGATTAACTGGATCATGATCTGCTTTACACACCTGCGTTTTCGTCAGGCAATGATAGAAAAAGGGATTGTGCCCGCGTTTAAAGCCTTCTGGTATCCGTGGGGTAACTACCTGTGTCTGGCGTTTCTGGCGGGGATTTTGGTGATTATGCTGTTGTCGCCGGGGATTCGCATTTCGGTAATGTTAATTCCGGGCTGGATTGCGGTTATTTGGCTTGGTTTCCGGTTCTCCCGCAGAAACTGTTCTTTTGCAAAATCTGTCCTCATGCAAAAATAGTGCTGCGCTGAGGTCTGCTCAAACGCAGTAAACGCTTTTGTGGCCTGTTCATCACGATGTAAAGGTGAGCAGGCTACCCATCTGGCTTTAACACACAACTTATAAGGTGTATTATTGCTTCGACGTTTTCCATGTCACGCTAAGGCACACCTGTAGTCGTGTGCTTCATGTGTATATATTTCACAGAGTACAGAGAAATAGCATGGCTAACACTTTTAATTTTCAATTGATATACGATTTTTTGCATGTGAGCTTTCGTGTGGCTCACCACTGTAAATAAGGGAATTATAATGCCAGTTATCACCCTTCCTGATGGAAGTCAGCGTCATTACGACCACGCCGTTTCTCCCCTGGATGTTGCACTTGATATCGGTCCCGGTTTAGCAAAAGCCTGTATCGCTGGACGAGTCAATGGCGAGCTGGTTGACGCCAGCGATGAGATCGACACCGATGCGCAGTTAGCCATCATCACCGCTAAAGATGACGCGGGTCTGGAAATTATTCGCCACTCCTGCGCGCACCTGTTGGGTCATGCGATCAAGCAACTGTGGCCAGATACCAAGATGGCGATTGGTCCGGTTATCGACAACGGTTTTTACTATGATGTCGACATCGACCGTACCCTGAGTCAGGAAGACATTGAACTGCTCGAAAAGCGTATGCATGAGCTTGCTGACACCGACTATGACGTAATCAAGAAAAAAGTCAGCTGGCAGGAAGCGCGCGATGCGTTCGCTGCACGCGGTGAGACCTACAAAATAGCGATTCTGGATGAGAACATCAGCCACGACGATCGTCCGGGTCTGTATCACCATGAAGAATACGTCGATATGTGCCGTGGTCCGCACGTACCGAATATGCGTTTCTGCCACCATTTCAAATTGCAGAAAACCTCCGGCGCCTACTGGCGTGGCGACAGCAAAAACAAAATGCTGCAACGTATCTACGGCACAGCATGGGCGGATAAAAAGCAGTTGGCTTCTTACCTGCAACGTCTTGAAGAAGCGGCTAAGCGCGATCACCGGAAGATCGGCAAACAGCTTGACCTGTATCACATGCAGGAAGAAGCGCCGGGTATGGTGTTCTGGCACAACGATGGTTGGACGATCTTCCGCGAGTTGGAAGCGTTTGTGCGTATGAAGCTGAAGTCGTACCAGTATCAGGAAGTGAAAGGTCCATTCATGATGGATCGCGTGATGTGGGAAAAAACCGGTCACTGGGATAACTACAAAGAAGCGATGTTTACGACTTCTTCAGAGAACCGTGAGTACTGCATTAAGCCGATGAACTGCCCTGGCCACGTACAGATTTTCAATCAAGGATTGAAATCCTATCGCGATCTGCCGCTGCGTATGGCGGAGTTTGGTAGCTGCCACCGTAATGAACCGTCAGGCTCTCTGCATGGTTTAATGCGCGTGCGTGGTTTCACTCAGGACGACGCACACATCTTCTGTACGGAAGAGCAGGTTCGTGACGAAGTGAACAGTTGCATCAAGATGGTGTATGACATGTACAGCACCTTCGGTTTTGAAAAAATCGTGGTGAAACTGTCTACGCGTCCTGAAAAACGCATTGGTAGCGATGAGATGTGGGATCGCGCTGAAACCGATTTGGCTGCGGCGTTGACTGAAAATAACATCGAATTTGACTATCAGCCGGGTGAAGGGGCGTTCTACGGCCCAAAAATTGAATTTACCTTGCATGACTGTTTGGATCGTGCGTGGCAGTGTGGTACGGTGCAACTCGACTTTTCGTTACCGGGTCGTCTGAACGCGTCCTACGTTGGCGAAAGCAACGAGCGTCAGGTGCCGGTTATGATTCACCGGGCTATTTTGGGATCAATGGAGCGTTTCATCGGTATTTTGACCGAAGAATTTGCTGGTTTCTTCCCAACCTGGTTAGCCCCGGTCCAAGTGGTGATAATTAATATCACCGATAGCCAGTCTGATTATGTCAACGAATTGACCCGAAAATTGCAAGAAGCGGGCATTCGTGTAAAAGCAGACTTGAGAAATGAGAAGATAGGCTTTAAAATCCGCGAACACACTTTACGACGCGTTCCCTATATGCTGGTTTGTGGCGACAAAGAGGTCGAGGCAGGAAAAGTTGCTGTCCGCACTCGTCGTGGTAAAGACCTGGGGAGTCTGGACGTCAGTGAAGTTATCAGTAAGCTGCAACAAGAGATTCGCAGCCGTAGTCTTCATCAATTGGAGGTATAGGTATTAAAGGCGGAAAACGAGTTCAACCGGCGCGTCCTAATCGCATCAACAGAGAGATTCGCGCAAATGAGGTACGCCTGACAGGCGTCGAAGGCGAACAGCTGGGCATCGTAAGTCTAAATGAAGCATTAGAAAAAGCCGAAGAAGCAGGTGTTGATTTAGTTGAAATCAGTCCGAACGCCGAGCCGCCGGTTTGCCGAATTATGGATTACGGCAAGTTCCTTTATGAGAAGAGTAAGGCTACAAAGGAACAGAAGAAGAAACAAAAAGTTATTCAGGTTAAGGAAATCAAATTCCGACCTGGTACCGATGATGGCGACTATCAGGTCAAACTACGCAACCTGGTTCGCTTTCTTGAAGATGGTGACAAAGCTAAAATCACACTGCGTTTCCGCGGTCGTGAAATGGCGCACCAACAGATTGGTATCGAAGTGCTTAACCGCGTTCGTGACGATCTGAGTGAACTGGCAGTTGTCGAATCCTTCCCATCGAAGATCGAAGGCCGTCAGATGATCATGGTGCTAGCACCGAAGAAGAAACAGTAAGGCATTCAAGTAGCAATACCGTACGGCTTCTGTGTTGTACGGTGTTGTTCGCCTTATCTGATTCGTTTTATTAACAATGCGAAGTGGAAATAACAATGCCAAAGATCAAAACAGTACGTGGCGCCGCTAAACGCTTTAAAAAGACCGCAAGCGGTGGTTTTAAGCGTAAGCATGCTAACCTGCGTCATATTCTGACCAAAAAAGCGACTAAACGTAAACGTCACCTGCGTCCAAAAGGTATGGTCTCCAAAGGGGATCTGGGCCTTGTTATCGCATGTCTGCCGTACGCATAAGTAACTTTTTTTAATTCAGAATAAGACTTTAGGAGAGAGCATATGGCTCGCGTAAAACGTGGTGTAGTTGCCCGTGCACGTCACAAGAAAATATTGAAACAAGCGAAAGGTTACTACGGTGCCCGTTCGCGTGTTTATCGTGTTGCCTTCCAGGCAGTAATCAAAGCTGGCCAATACGCTTACCGCGACCGTCGTCAACGTAAACGTCAATTCCGCCAGCTGTGGATTGCACGTATCAATGCAGCAGCCCGTCAAAATGGCTTGTCTTACAGCAAATTCATCAACGGCCTGAAAAAAGCCTCTGTTGAAATTGACCGTAAGATCCTGGCTGATATCGCAGTATTCGACAAGTTAGCGTTCAGCGCTCTGGTCGAAAAAGCGAAAGCGGCACTGGCGTAAGTCAGTTGAGAGAGGGAGCTTTGGCTCCCTCTTTTCGTCATGTACCATATTGTCAAGTACCATAGTTTTTGTTATTCACAAGACTTTTTATTTACGAGACAAGGTAACGCAAGTATGAATACTGCTATTTTCCGTTTCTTTTTTTACTTTAACGCCTGAACTCAGGGGGCTTTGCGCGTAAGAAAAGAAACGAAAAGTAGCGCTTAAGCCTCCCTCTGGGAGGCTTTTTTGTTTACAATAATCGGTTTTTACTCTTGTTTTTAGTAACATTTATCGTTTTGAGTAAAACGACATTCTTCAATCATGACCGTTGGCCACATAGGCAGAAAAAGAGGAACACAATGCCACATCTCGCAGAGCTGGTTGCCAAAGCCAGAACAGCTATAGAAGAGGCTCAGGATGTTGCCGCACTGGAAAATGTGCGTGTTGAATACCTGGGTAAAAAAGGTCACTTAACCCTTCAGATGACCTCGCTGCGCGAGTTGCCGGCTGAAGAACGCCCTGCTGCTGGCGCGGTTATTAATCAGGCCAAGCAAGACGTTCAGGACGCGCTGAATGCCCGTAAGCAAACGCTGGAATCTGCTGAGTTAAATGCGCGTCTGGCACAGGAAACTATCGATGTCTCCTTGCCGGGACGTACCATTGAGAATGGTGGTCTGCACCCAGTGACGCGCACCATCGATCGCATCGAAACATTTTTCGGTGAGCTGGGCTTTTCCGTAGTAACCGGGCCAGAAATCGAAGATGACTACCACAACTTTGATGCGTTAAATATTCCAGGTCATCATCCTGCACGTGCTGACCACGACACATTCTGGTTCGATGCTAAACGCTTGCTGCGTACACAGACCTCTGGCGTTCAGATTCGCACCATGGAAAAGCAGCAACCGCCTATTCGTATTATCGCGCCGGGTCGCGTTTATCGTAACGATTACGATCAGACCCACACGCCGATGTTCCATCAGATGGAAGGGTTGATCGTCGATAAGGACATCAGCTTCACCAATCTGAAAGGCACGTTGCATGATTTCCTGCGTAATTTCTTTGAGGAAGATTTGCAGGTTCGCTTCCGGCCGTCTTATTTCCCGTTTACCGAGCCGTCTGCTGAAGTGGATGTGATGGGCAAAAACGGCAAGTGGCTGGAAGTGCTGGGTTGCGGCATGGTGCACCCGAATGTCTTGCGTAATGTCGGTATCGATCCCGAAGTGTATTCCGGTTTCGCGTTTGGTATGGGTATGGAACGTCTGACGATGTTGCGCTATGGCGTGACCGATCTGCGTGCATTTTTTGAAAACGATTTGCGTTTCCTCAAACAGTTTAAGTAAGGCGGGTATACATCATGAAATTCAGTGAGCTCTGGTTACGCGAGTGGGTGAACCCGGCAGTTGACAGTGAAACGCTATCTGAACAAATTACGATGGCCGGGCTGGAAGTGGATGGTGTTGAGCCTGTGGCTGGCGCATTCCACGGTGTGGTTGTCGGTGAAGTGGTTGAATGTGGGCAGCACCCGAATGCAGATAAACTGCGTGTGACGAAAGTTAATGTAGGCGGTGAGCGCTTGCTGGACATCGTTTGCGGTGCGCCGAACTGCCGTCAAGGGCTGAAAGTGGCAGTAGCGACAGTAGGTGCTGTGTTGCCGGGTGATTTCAAAATTAAAGCCGCCAAACTGCGTGGCGAACCGTCTGAAGGCATGCTGTGCTCATTTTCCGAACTGGGCATTTCCGACGATCACGATGGCATCATCGAACTACCAGTAGATGCACCGATTGGCACGGATATTCGTGACTACCTGAAGCTTGATGACAACGCGATTGAAATCAGCGTGACGCCAAACCGTGCAGATTGCTTAGGCATCATCGGCGTAGCGCGTGATGTCGCTGTGTTGAATCAACTCGCGTTGAATGAACCGACTATTGAGCCGGTAGCCGCGACGATTCAAGATACCTTCCCGATTCAGGTCAAAGCACCGCAGGCATGCCCACGTTATTTAGGCCGAGTGGTGAAAGGCCTCAACGTTAAGGCGGCAACGCCGCTGTGGATGCGTGAAAAGCTGCGTCGCTGTGGCATTCGTTCTATCGATCCTGTCGTCGATGTGACTAACTACGTTCTGCTGGAACTTGGCCAGCCGATGCACGCTTTCGATCTTGACCGTCTCAACGGCGGCATTATCGTGCGTATGGCGGAAGAGGGTGAAACGCTGACGCTGCTGGATGGCAACGAAGCGAAGCTGAATGCGGATACGCTGGTTATTGCTGACCAACAGAATGCGCTGGCGATGGGCGGCATCTTTGGTGGTGAGCATTCCGGCGTCAATGAAGAAACGCAAAACGTTCTGTTGGAATGTGCCTACTTTAACCCGTTGTCGATTACCGGACGCGCACGTCGTCACGGTTTGCACACTGATGCTTCTCACCGCTATGAGCGTGGCGTCGATCCGGCGTTGCAATATAAAGCCATTGAGCGCGCGACCCGCCTGCTGATCGATATCTGTGGTGGTGAAGCGGGTCCGGTGGTTGATGTCACCAGCGAGTCAGACTTGCCAACGCGCGCAACGATTACTCTGCGTCGTGAGAAACTTGATCGTCTGATTGGCCATGTGATTGCCGATGAGCAGGTGAGCGATATCCTGCAACGTTTGGGCTGTAACGTGGTGAAAACCGACTCTGGTTGGCAGGCGACTGCACCGAGCTGGCGCTTCGACATGGAAATTGAAGAGGATTTGGTTGAAGAAGTCGCGCGTATTTACGGCTACAACAACATTCCGAATATTCCTACTCAGGCTCCACTGATCATGACCTCGCATCGCGAAGCGTCACTGTCATTGAAGCGCGTGAAGACATTATTAGTCGATCACGGCTACCAGGAAGCAATTACTTACAGTTTTGTTGACCCGAAAATTCAAGGGCTAATCCACCCTGATGAAGCGTCACTGAGCCTGCCGAGCCCGATTTCCGCGGAGATGTCGGTGATGCGTTTATCGCTGTGGAGCGGCTTGCTGAGTGCGGCGGTGTATAACCAAAACCGCCAACAAAGTCGTCTGCGTCTGTTTGAAAGTGGTTTGCGTTTTGTACCGGACGCGAGTGCTGACCTGGGTATTCGCCAGGATTTGATGCTGGCGGGGGTGATTACAGGCACGCGTTATGAAGAGCATTGGGATCTGGCGCGTCAGGCTGTTGACTTCTATGATTTAAAAGGCGATTTGGAAGCGGTATTGGCATTGACGGGTAAATTGTCTGAGGTTGAATTCAAGGCTGAAAATAATCCAGCATTGCATCCAGGGCAAAGTGCTGCTATTTATCTGTGCGGAGAACGCATTGGATTTATTGGCGTTATTCATCCAGAACTGGAGCGCAAGTTGGATCTTAACGGGCGCACCGTGGTGTTCGAATTGTTGTGGGATAAGGTCGCAGACCGCGTATTGCCTGATGCGAACGAGATTTCCCGCTTCCCAGCGAACCGTCGCGATATTGCTGTTGTGGTAGCTGAAAATGTCCCTGCGGGAGATATTTTGGCCGAGTGTAAGAAAGTTGGCGCAAATCAGTTAGTTGGCGTAAACTTATTCGACGTGTACCGAGGGAAGGGCGTAGCGGAAGGTTATAAGAGTCTAGCTATCAGCCTGACCCTGCAAGATACCACGCGTACACTGGCAGAAGAGGAAATTGCCGCTACCGTTGCAGAATGCGTAGCAGCATTAAAACAGCGATTCCAAGCATCCTTGAGGGATTGAACCTATGGCGCTTACTAAAGCTGAAATGTCAGAATACCTGTTTGAGAAGCTCGGGCTGAGCAAACGGGATGCCAAAGAGCTAGTCGAGCTGTTTTTTGAAGAAGTTCGTCGCGCTTTGGAAAATGGCGAGCAGGTCAAGTTGTCAGGTTTTGGCAATTTTGATTTGCGAGACAAGAACCAACGTCCGGGGCGTAACCCAAAAACTGGCGAAGATATTCCGATTACGGCGCGCCGTGTGGTCACGTTCCGTCCGGGGCAAAAGCTAAAAAGCAGGGTAGAGAACGCCTCTCCCAAAGAGTAACAGTGTCACCCAAAAAGGCCGCGTAAGCGGCCTTTTCCTATCTTATACGCTCTTCACTTTATCAGCGTTGCTGTCTGCTGATGTAGGATGCTGCGCGGCTAAACGCGCGGTTCGTCCGGTTGACGTCTTTGCTGATGTTTCTCTTTTAGGATAATCCGGCACGGGTCGACGATCGTCAATTAAATGCCGTATCGCCAGAATTGGGTGGCGCAGCAGCATCCGTGGCCCTGACCAGCGCATAACCGCTTTGATCGCTTCGCGTCTTGCTGGCTGATAACAGTGAATAGGACAATGTTTGCACGCGGGTTTATCTTCACCAAAATGACAACGCTCCAGACGCTTGATGGCGTAGCTGAATAAGTCGTTATACTCCGCACTCACGTCGGTTTCAGGGTGGTGCTTTTCATACAACGCGATCATCAATCCGACGGTACGAATCTCCCTCTGTCGATATTTTCCCAAGGGTTTTCTCGCCATGCTTGTCATGTCCTGATGAAATTATAATAGATGCATTCTAAATGCAATTTATTGCAAGGGAAACCGCTTAAATCACATCTGTGTTTAAAAGAAAAAGGAGAAAGGCGAGGAGAACCCTCGCCGAAGAAAGAGGGTAATCAGGCTTGACCGAACTGTGCCTGATGTAATCTGGCATAGGTGCCACTTTGCTCCAGTAGCGTCTGGTGGCTACCTTGTTCAATGATACTGCCGTTATCCACCACAACAATGCGTCCTGCATTCTGTATGGTTGCCAGCCTGTGGGCGATGACCAGCGTGGTGCGCCCTGTGGAAAGCTCGCTGAGCGATTGCTGTATCGCCTGTTCCGTCGCCGTATCCAACGCGGACGTCGCTTCGTCCAGAATCAGGATCGGTGGGTTTTTCAGGAAAATACGCGCAATAGACAAACGCTGTTTTTGTCCACCTGACAGTTTAACGCCGCGCTCACCGACCACCGTATCCAGTCCTTCCGGCAGATTCTCGAGCAACTCATCTAATCGGGCTCGTCGTGCGGCTTCCATGATTTCGTCATCGTTGGCATCAAGTTTGCCGTAGGCGATGTTTTCCCGAATGGTACCGCCGAACAGGAAAACATCCTGCTGTACGATGCCGATTTGGCTGCGTAGCGATGCCTGTGTCATCTGGCGGATATCCATGCCGTCAATGGTGATGGCACCGTGGGTTAAATCATAGAAGCGAGGAAGCAGGGAACAGAGTGTGGTTTTTCCTGCGCCGGAGGGGCCAACAAACGCGACGGTTTCCCCTGCGCGAATCGATAGATCGATATTGCGCAGAATCGGGCGATCGGCAGAATAATCAAAGCTCACCTGATTAAAGCGGATATCGCCTGTCAGCGGCCCAGCATCACGTGCATCGGGTGCATCGGCAATCTCGGGGACGGTATCAATCAGTTGAGTAAAGCGTTTGAATCCCGCAATGCCCTTGGGATAACTCTCCAGTACCGAGGTAATTTTGGCGACAGGACGGAAGAAAACTTCAATCAGCAGCAGGAAGCCGATAAAACCTCCGTAGGTGAGCTCGCCCTGAATGACATACCAGATACCTGCTAGCATCACGATAAGCTGTATCAGGCGCGTGCTGAGGTAGCTGAGCGTCATGCTGGCGGTCATGATGCGGTAAGCCTGTAACTTAGTACGGCGGTAGTTTTCGTTATCGTGAGAAAACAGTTTCTTCTCATGAGTTTCATTGGCAAAAGCTTTCACGACACGGATACCGCCCACGCTTTCTTCTATTCGGGCGTTGAAGTTGCCCACCTGACCGAAGAGTTGGCGCCAGGTTTCCGTCATGCGTGCGCCATAGCGGCTGACGAGATATCCCATGAAAGGCACGATAATAATCGTCAGTAGCGCCAGATTCAGGTGAACTGTTGCCATCAGAATAAACGCGCCAATAAATGTCATGATGGCGAGGAAGAGGTCTTCCGGGCCATGGTGAGCTATTTCACCGACTTCTTCCAGATCTTTGGTAACGTGGGTGATGATATGCCCGGTCTTCATATTGTCATAGTAACGGAACGGCAAGTTTTGCAGGTGCTCAAATGCCTGTCTCCGCATGTCGGTTTCAATCCCCACGCCCAGTGCATGTCCCCAATAGTTGACGATAGCCATCAGCGCGGTATTCAGCAGATACACCGCCAATAATGCTACCGACGCTAGCAGGATCAGCGACCAGTCCTGAGCCGGTAACAGTTTGTCGATGAACGCTTTAATCGCCATCGGGAACCCTAGTTCAAGCAGGCCGGCGATAATGGCGCAGCCAAAATCGAGGATGAATAACCCTTTGTAAGGGGAATAGTAAGAAAAGAAACGCCTTAACATGTATGACTTTTTTAGGTAACGAAATGTGAGGGTGACTATAACAGGTTAGCGAGAGAATGTGACCGCGGGCAGATTAGGGTTTTTAGTGGCCGGGAAGCCCGGCCGAAAACGGATCAACTCGTAAGCGTGCGTGTCGCATACCAGCAGAGCAGTGAACCTGCCGTGACCATGGCGACGCCTTGCCAGAACGAAATAGCAGGTGTGATGTTGAGCCAGAGCGCCGCCAATAGTGTCGAGAGCACGGGTGTAAAGTAAGAGGCGGTTGCTAGCAAGGTCAGATTGCCATACTGAATACCGGCATTCCATGCTGAATAGGCTAGCGCGGTTGAGGCACCCATAAAAAGCAGTTCCAGCGAACTCGGCAACGTCAATAAAATAGGCCCTTCGGCACTGAAGGAATACTGAACCCATAGCACAAGCGAAGTGAAGAAAAAGAACAGCGATACGCCACTTTTTCCCTGCCCATAACGCTTGGTGATATTACAGTAGAGTGCCCAGGTTAGGGCCGCAGAAAACGCCAGGCCGTAGGCCAGTGGGTTAGTAAGAATGTTGTTCCACAGTAGCTCGGGCGTCCAGTCACTTTCTCCTTTCATAATCCATACAATGCCACCTAGCGCGAGTGCGAGACCGGGCCAGAGCAGAAAGCGACTTTTCTGTTGATTGATAAAAAGAGAAAAAAGTATGGTCAAACTGGGCCACAAATAATTAATCATGCCGATTTCCATCGCCTGCATGCGGCTATCGGCTAATCCGATGGACAGAGACAAAAATATTTCATAGCAGACAAATAGCGCTCCGCCCGCGAACAAATAGATTCTGGGTAACGTTTTAATGCGTGGAAGACCATACAAGACCAGTAGACACAGCGTGCTGGTGGAGTAAATCATCGCTGCGCCACCAACGGCGCCGAGCGCTTCGGTCAGGCTGCGAATAAGCCCAACGGATGTGCTCCATAGAATGATAGCCAGTAGACCTGTGAGCGTGGCGCGCTGAGGCGTCGTGTTTATTCCCGTCATACTTCACGTTGCCCGTGCGTTGGTTTTTCTGCCACTCAAATTGTGAGGGAATCGATGAAAAGTGTGCAGAAGGGAGGTATAGCAAGCCGGACGCCGTTATCTGCGTCCGGTTATATTCATCGCGATAGTTTACTGCCAGAAGTCATCAAAAACAGTAATCGGTGGACGACGCTTGTGCTCGGTTTTGCGATACCAATTCTCGATGGTGGCCGCATCATCAGCATCGATTTGCTTACCTTCCAGATAGTCGTCGATCTTCTCATAGGTGACGCCCAGCGCCAGTTCATCGGGGAGAGAGGGGCGATCTTCTTCCAGATCGGCGGTTGGGGCTTTCGTATACAGATGAGGAGGGCAGCCAAGTTCGCGCAGCAGCGCTTTACCCTGACGCTTGTTCAGTCGAAAAATCGGGTTGATATCCGTACCGCCGTCGCCGTACTTGGTGAAAAAGCCCGTTACTGCTTCTGCCGCATGATCGGTACCCACAACAAGTCCGGCATTCATGCCTGCGATGCTGTACTGAGCCTTCATTCGTTCTCTGGCTTTCTCATTGCCTTTTACAAAATCGGAGAGCTCCACGCCAATAGCACGCAAGGTGGTTTCGCTGGCCTCGATAGCGGGCTTGATATTTACGGTTAATACACGGTCAGGTTGGATAAAGGCGATGGCATCCTGGCAGTCAGCTTCATCAGCCTGCACGCCGTAAGGCAGCCGAACAGCAATGAACTGATAGCGAGAATTTCCCGTTTCATTGCGTAATTCAGTGATAGCCGTCTGGCACAGTTTGCCTGTCAACGTAGAGTCTTGACCGCCGCTGATGCCCAGAACTAACGACGTAACGAACGGGTGAGCATTCAGATAATTCTTTAAAAAATCAACGCTAACACGGATTTCCTGTGCCGGATCGATGCTGCTTTTCACGCCCAACGCAGTGATAATGTCGTTTTGTAATGACATGCCATCTCCCTCCTGAACTTATTGATACTGCAAAAGAATTATTAAGATTCCTGAGTGTAAAACGAATCGACGTGAAGAAAAAGAACAAGCTGTCAGGTAGTCGTTTTCCCTATAGATAGCTCGTTTTAGACTATCGGCCAATATGTTACATCTTCACGTTATGATTTGAAAAAGTGGTCGCCGCCGACTAGCCTTAGTGTGACGTATAATAATGAGGTGATGAGATGAAGAATAATAGATTATTAGTGTGTATTGCGGCAGCGGGCGCTGTCATGCTTGCGGGATGTACGGCTTACAACAAGGCAGAAAGCTATGTTAATGAGCCTGTGGTAAAAGATGTGAAAGTGGGAATGACGAAGCAGCAGGTTCAGCAACTTGCAGGTAGCGGGGTGGAAAAACACCTGGTGAATGCCAAGGGATCCTGTAGCGATTATCTGTTGAAAAACCGTGATGGTACTGCGCAGAACTATTTCGTGAGCTATAACGACACGGGCCATGTTCTCAATAAAGGTTTCCAGACTTGCCAGGCTTATGACACAAATCCACAGCGCTAAGTAACCGGATTGTACGAAATCGTTACCAAAAAGCATGTGAAGAGTCATAAATAAAAAAACGCCGACAGCATCAGTTGTCGGCGTTTTTTTTTGCACAAGAAGCGCGGCTTAGCGGTGTGTTAACTCAGCGTCATCCTGGGCGTTGAAAACCGTTTTATCCGTCTGTTTCATCAACTGGCTGGTGACTGTCCCGGCTGTCATCGATCCGCTAACGTTAAGCGCGGTACGACCCATATCGATCAGCGGTTCAATGGAGATCAGCAGTGCGACGAGGGTCACCGGCAGCCCCATTGCGGGCAGGACGATTAATGCTGCAAAGGTGGCACCGCCGCCCACACCGGCCACACCGGCAGAACTAATCGTAACGATACCTACCAGCGTTGCGATCCAGACTGGATCCAATGGGTTGATTCCTACCGTTGGTGCGACCATCACGGCCAGCATCGCTGGGTAGAGTCCCGCGCAGCCGTTTTGACCAATGGTGGTACCGAAAGAAGCAGCAAAGCTGGCAATAGACTGCGGTACGCCAATGCGGCGCGTTTGCGCTTCAATACTGAGTGGAATCGTTGCGGCGCTGGAACGGCTGGTAAACGCGAATGTTAGCACTGGCCAGACTTTGCGATAAAAACGCGCCGGATTGATACCCGTGAAAGACAGGATGAGTGCGTGGACGCCGAACATAATCGCCAGTCCCAGATAGGACGCGACAACGAAGCTACCCAGCTTGAGGATGTCTTGCAGATTAGAGCTGGCAACCATTTTGGTCATTAGCGCCATGACACCATAAGGTGTCAACTTCATCACCAGACGAACAAGTTTCATCACCCAGGATTGCAGCGTGTCAATTGCGGTTAACACACGTTCGCCTTTCACCGCGTCATCTTTCAGCAGTTGTAGCGCGGCAACGCCAAGGAAAGCGGCGAAGACAACGACGCTAATGATAGACGTTGGGTTAGCACCGGTCAGCTCAGCAAACGGGTTTTTAGGGATGAATGACAGGATAAGCTGAGGAACGTTAAGGTCTGCGACTTTACCCGCATAGTTGCTTTCAATCGCTGTTAATCTCGCGGTTTCTTGCGCGCCTTGCACGAGTCCGGTTGCCGTTAGACCAAACAGGTTGGTGACAAAAACGCCGACCAACGCAGAGATCAGCGTGGTAATCAGCAGAGTAGACAGCGTCAAGACGCTGATTTTCCCCAATGATGAGGCATTATGCAGTTTGGCAACGGAATTAAGGATGGAGATAAATACCAGCGGCATCACGATCATCTGTAACAGCTGCACATAGCCATTACCGACGATGTTAAACCATGAGATGGACTGCTTAACAACCGGGTTGTCGCCACCATAAATCAGATGCAGCGCCAGACCAAATAATACCCCGACAACCAAGCCCAGCAACACTTTCTTTGCCAGACTCCAGGATGGATTACGGCTGGCGTAGCCTAATCCGAGTAGTAATACGACAAATAGCAAAATATTTATGAGTAGCGGAAAATTCATCCGGTTTTGCTCCCTATCAGTGACCGCTTTGCGCCATACTCTCCACGGATATGCAATAAGGCACAGTGCCGTAAGCGACAGCACGATCTTTCGCGATAAAAAATAACAAAGACGCACAGGATAACAGGTCTTTTACCATCATGTTACAGAGATATGTTTATACCCGTCATACTTCAAGCCGCATGTGCGTTGGCTACGTTCAAATACTCGGCCGTCGTGGGCCTCAACCCTTCGGGGACAGCGCAAGCGCTGCTCAAAAACGCCTTGCCGTTTTTGTCCTGCAACTCGAATTATTTAGGGTATTACGCCAGGTAACGCAGTTATTTCACGTATTGGAAGAGGTATGATTGCGCGGATTGCAAAAAGCGGAATGACTGTTCATAGGTGCAGCAATCCAAATTTTTTTGCGGTTGATACAGTGAAAAACCGATACAGGCAATACACAGGAAACGTTCTAATTGATTACCTTTTTGGCTATTTAAAATCGGCAAGCGGAAACGCCAGCGGCAAGGCCAGAGCAATGGGACGCCCGAAGGAGTCAACATATCAGCGAATATGTGGCTTAGATAACCGACGATCATGGCATGGTAGACATCCGTCGGAATCGGCCAGTCTGGCGGCAGACGCGTCTGAATAAAGAAAATACTGGCGGCGATAGCGAGAAAGCTGTGGGTAAATCCACGGTGCCCAAAGAGTCGGGCAATCGGCGCGGAAAGCCACTTCAAACGTTGCCCGAGAACCGATTTTGGGTGATCGATATCGGGCAACAGTGAGGTAAGCAGTGCACCGGGAATAATGTGCCACCAGTCTCCGGCAGCCAGTGCTGGCGATAGTTCAACTTTTTTAGCCAGAATCGCGCAGGCAACAGAAAACAGCAGGTGTCCTTCCGCAGTCATGAAACTTCTCAAATAAAACTGTTATTTTATACAGTATAAGAGATTATCCCTGTCTGCGGAAGCGGTGACAGCGTAACGATTTATTTCGGAATGGTATCCGCTACGCCTTTTACGGCGCAGCTTTCAACGATTCGCTGCTTGCCGGTAACGCGCGTAACCAACTGTCCAGCAGTTGAGGCCAGGCCGCAGCGGGAAGCCCTTTGGTGCCGCGCAGACCGAAGCCGTGTTTACCTTTCTCAAAAAGATGCATTTCGACGGGAATATGTTTCCCTCGCAGCGCGCTAAACATCACCAGGCTGTTATCAACCGACACTGACGGATCGTCAATTGCATGTACCAAAAACGTAGGAGGCGTCTGATCGGTGACCTGTTTCTCAGGAGAATAACGTATCACTTGTGCTTCCGTCGGTTGCTCGCCGATTAACTGTTTGCGCGAACCTGTATGCGCAATATCCGCTTGCATGGAGATGACGGGGTACATCAGCACCATGAAATCAGGGCGCGCGCTTACGCTGTCAATGGCGTCTATCGGGGGGTAAACGGACTGGGCGAATCGGGTTCCAAGGTTGGCGGCAACATTACCACCGGCAGAGAATCCCATAATACCAATGCGCTGTGGGTTAATGTGCCATTTTTCGGCATTGGCTCTCAGGGTTCTGATTGCACGTTGGGCATCGGCTAACGGGGCGTCAGCACCTTCTTTATGGCCTTCTCCGGGCATGCGGTAGGTCATCACAAAAAGCGTGTAGCCCTGTTGATTAAAGAACGGTGCCATATCACTGCCTTCTTTATCCAGCACGACGCGCTGGTAAGAACCGCCAGGCGTAATGAGCAAAGCCATACCATTAGGCTTCTCTGCGGGATAAACGGTAATTTCGGGGCTGCGAATACCGGTTGCTGCCCGATCGGGAATAGA
The DNA here is from genome assembly GCF_000749845.1 of Pectobacterium betavasculorum. Taxonomy (GTDB): domain Bacteria; phylum Pseudomonadota; class Gammaproteobacteria; order Enterobacterales; family Enterobacteriaceae; genus Pectobacterium; species Pectobacterium betavasculorum. The sequence continues at coordinate 940,190 of NZ_JQHM01000001.1, forward strand.
GGGATCTTTGCTACGCTCGATCACTTGCGGCTGTGCAGTTGAAGAAGAGGCTCCTGGCGCTTCGCCGTGTGGCCAGACAGGAAAAACAGGTTGTGCGTAACTTAATCCATTTACAGACATCATAATGGCCCCGACAAGCAGAGAACGAACAATCATGATAGATCACCTGACAAAGGGAATGAGGGGGGAATCGTTGGGCGATGGTAAAAAATAGGGTAGCCATCACATCGGAGAAAAAATGACCACCCTGAACCGCAAATTTTAATAAAGAAATAACATTCATACACGAAGAGGGTAAATCAGACACAGCAATGACAACAGATAAAATGCATGTAACTAAATCATGTGAAACAAAGAAACGTAACTAACCTGCTTAACCTACGACGAACATCATAATTAAGGGATATTAATGATAAAATTAAACTGAGTAAAACAATTAACAATAATATCCCTTTTACAACTAATAACGCTTATTTAAATAACAAGGTCGTTATTAGAAGCTGTATTGCACACCAACACGGTAACGAGTTTGACGATGATCGGTTGTGCCATCCTGAGCAACGTTACCTACCGCCATATATGGCTTCCAGTTTTTATCCAGTTTATAAGACAATTTTACATCATGGTCGAAATTGTATGTTTCATTGTCGTATAGATACGCACCGGCTTTATTTGCTTTTTTGTAGTCCAGTTCGTAATCAACCTGGAAATCTTTCAGGAATTTATAGCTAACAACGGCGGTTAGGTTATAACCATTTTCCTGGTTGTTTCTTGATGCATTTGGAACATCACCGCTGTTACGCTTGTAGTAAGGACGATAACGTAAAGAGGTAGAAAGGTCGTCAGTGATATTCACTTTACCACGCAGATAAGGGCGGTAGTTGTTAGAGGTAGAGCTTGAATCTAAAGAGAAACCTGGCTCCAGAGAAAAAGTTTTGTTGAAGTTGTAAACATAGCTAGCGACAACTTCAGTACCGTTGCTGACGGTTTCATTAAATGGTTTATTAGGTGTACTGTCAGCACTGGATTGACGCCATTTTGCTTCAACGGATAAACCAAAACCATTGGCAAAACGGTGTGACATTGACAAACGATCGCGGTGATCATTTTTTGGAGTATCTTTCATTTCATGACGGTAATCGATTGTCACAGCCATTGCATTTACACTAATTAATGACGTAACAGCCAGAGCTAGTAATTTAAATTTCATTGTTATATTCCCTACTGGTTAGGATGTCGCTTAATAAAAAAACGCATTATGTTTTTGGGGACAAGTTCTATTCTATTTATTCTTAAATTACGTTCTGTGATCGAGATCTTCTTGAGTAACAAAAAGTAAAATGGGGTTTCAAATTGTGAGGGAGATCGAGTTGAATATAACGGATGTTTTAATTTAACTGAAAAATCCCTGCCGGCAGTGCGGCAGGGATGAATTACAGCGTAAATCGACTGTTACATTATTTCATTGCACGTTTCAGAATACGCTCTGATTGACGCTGGAAGTATTTTGCCGCGTCTTCCACAGATTTCTGTCCGTAATCGATAGACTGGATGGTATCACCAAACAGAGAAACGATTTGTGGGTCGTCGAAATAAGGAGAAACAGCAACATCATGTGGCAGAGACAACGCCAGTTTCAACCCGGCAACGGCTGGCGCATCATCTTTGATGACGCCATCAGCAGTCAACTGAGCCACCGCTGCTTTACTCAATGGTACGCCACGTTCCAGACCCAAGGCCTGAGCACCTTCTTTGCTGTTCAACAGGAAGTTGATCAACTGAGCAGACTCTTTAGGATGCTTGGTTGATTTACCAATAGACAGCATCTGCGCAGGTTTGAAGAACAAGCCTGAATCTTTCGCCTCTGGCAGCATTGGGTAGTTACCCAATTCCAGTTTTGCTGGTGGTTGCAGGTTGTCAGAGTACTTGGTGATGGTGGAGTTCCACATGTAAGTACCAGACCACTCGCCGCTGATCCATGGCTTCATTTCATACATGTTGCTCTTACCGAAAGAGGCATAGTATTTCGCATCAGGCATGACATGGGCGTCGATCAATTTCTTATACATGCCAAAAAATTCTACCCACTGCGCATCGGTATAGGCGAATTTCTGGCTTTTTACATCAATAGCAGGAATGTTGTATTTCTGAACCATGTAGGAGTTCAGCAGTGCCAGAGAATCCTGGTGTTCGAGAACGATAGGGTAATATTTGTCACCTAGTTTTTCTTTGAACACTTTACCGGCGTTCAGCAACTCATCCCACGTTTTTGGATATTCCAGACCCGCTTTTTTCCAGCTTTCGGTATTGAAGTAGAACACGCGAGCAGTAACAGAAATTGGAATACCGTTAAGCTTGCCGTTGACCGTTGTGTTTTGTAGTTCTTTTGCATCGAACTGAGTCAGATCCAGAGAATCTTTAACTTTGTTCAAATCATAAAAACCATCACCGTTTTTGGAGAAAATCGGCAGCCAGTTCCAGTTGGTCTGCATCACATCTGGCTCAGTGTTACCAGCAATTTGTGTTGTCAGACGAGACAGGTGACCATCCCACCCGGTGTATTCTGCTTTCACGGTGATATCAGGATGCTGCTTATGGAACTCTTCAATAGCCTTGAGCGTTTGCTGGTGACGGCTGTTGCCGCCCCACCAGGACATTCTCAACTCAACCTGATCGGCTGCCAAAGACGGCATTGCAACTAATGCCAAAGATGAAACTATTAACGTGTGTAGGATCGCTTTTTTCATCGGTTACTACTCCTGTTAAAGAGAGATATTTTTTTCTGTTTTTGCATCAAAAATATGGCATTTTTCCATGTCAAATTGGAAATATACCGGACGATGCAGTCCCTTCTCGATAATCAGCCGACCTTCGTCATAAGGAATGCGGCTGGTTAATTCAAAGCCATCGACTTTAATGTACATAAAGAATTCGTGACCCATGTTTTCTACGCGAACCAGTTCACCCTGTGAGTGGCTGCCTTCAAATGGCGTATCTGATACGGAAACATAGTCTGGGCGAACACCGAAGAATACGTCTTGTCCTACATAGCTACGGACTTTGTCTTGCTTCTCGCTGTTCAATACCAGCGCGTTATTACCCACAACAACGCCAATCTGACCGTCTTTCTCGACCAGTTTGCACGGCTTAATGTTCATTTCTGGTGAGCCAATGAAGCCAGCAACGAACATGTTGACAGGGAAGTGGTACAGGTTATCCGGCGTATCGACCTGCATGATGTGACCGAGTTTCATCACGCAGATACGGTCGCCCATGGTCATGGCTTCAGTCTGGTCGTGGGTAACATATACCGTCGTTGCCGCTTTACCGCTTTTCTTCAACTGTTTATGCAGGTCAGAAATACGGATACGCATGGATGCACGCAGTTTGGCATCAAGGTTAGACAACGGTTCGTCGAACAGGAAAACATCCGGTTTTTTAACGATGGCGCGGCCTACGGCTACACGCTGCGCCTGACCACCAGACAACTGGCGTGGCAGACGGTCCATCAGGTCTTCCAGCTCCAGAATTTTGGCGGCTTCCGTTACCTGTGCTTCAATTTGATTTTTAGGCATTTTGCTCAGCTTCAGACCAAACGCCAGGTTCTCTTTGACCGTCATGTGAGGGTAGAGCGCATAGTTTTGGAACACCATTGCAATCCCACGCTCTTTCGGTGCCAGATTGTTAACAACGCGTTCACCGATGCGAACTTCACCGCCGCTGATGGTTTCCAGACCCGCTAACATACGCAGCGTTGTTGATTTCGCACAGCCAGACGGGCCGACGATAACCATAAACTCACCATCTTTAATGGTCAGGTCGATGCCGTGAACCGCTTTGAAGCCGTTGGTATATACTTTTTCCAGTTTATTGAAAATAACTTCAGCCATGATAAATCCTCTATTAACCTTTAATTCCGCTGCTGGTCACGCCTTGTACGAAGTAACGCTGTGCCAGGAAGAAAACAATAATGGATGGCAGAATGGAGATGCTGGACATGGCCAGAATTTCATTCCACGGAGCGCCTTCAGTAACGTCGATAGACATTTTCAGCGCCAGCGCAATCGGATATTTATCCACGCTATAGACATAAATCAGCGGACCGATGAAGTCGTTCATTGACCACATGAACTGGAACAGCGCAACAGAGATGATGGCTGGTTTCAAAATCGGCACGACCACATACCACAGAACCTGGAAGGAGTTACAGCCATCGATCTGGGCAGCTTCTTCCATATCACGGGGTACACCACGCAGGAACTGAATCAGCATGAACACAAAGAATCCTTGTGTCGCAAACGCCAGTGGCAAGTACAGTGGCAGATAGCTGTTCAGCATGCCCATTTCACGGAACATGATGTACTGCGGAATCAGTAACACGGTGCTTGGCAGCAGCATGGTGGTGATCAGTGTTGCAAACCAGAAACCCTTCCATGGAATCTCGAAACGGGCGAAGCCGTAAGCGACAATCGTGGAAGAGATAATAGTCAGGAGCACTTTCGGAATCACATACTTGAAAGTGTTAATCATGTAGTGACCGAAGTTGTATTCCGTACCGGTTTTCCAGCCGTTAATGAAACCGTCCCAGGTGGCATGTTCTGGCCACAGGCCCAGTGTCGTGAAGATCTCGTGGTTCGGTTTGAACGACGCTGAGAACATCCACGCCAGTGGGTAAAGCATCAGCAAGCCAACGAACAGCAGTATCACGTACCGAATTGCAGCACTGATTTTTTCTTTACGCAGCGTACGGCGTACTTCTGCAGCAGCAATTTCTTGTGCTGTAGTCAGGTTTGAATGTATGTCAGCCATTTTTTCCTCCTTTATCAGCGGAGTAGAACACCCAGTATTTCGACGACTTAAAGGAGATAGACGCAAATACCGCAACAACCAGGAACAGAACCCATGCCAGCGCAGCACCGTAACCCATATCGAAATACTTGAACGCTGTATCATAGATATAGAGCGAGAACAGGTAGGTGTAGTGCGTTGGACCACCGCCAGTAATGACGTAAGGTGCTGTAAACTCCTGGAATGCCTGAGTGGTCTGCATGATAAAGTTAAAGAAAATAACCGGCGTAATCAGTGGAACCGTTACTTTCAGGAACATTTGCCATTTGGATGCACCGTCGATCATGGCCGCTTCATACTGTGATTGCGGAACGTTCTGCAATGCAGCAAGGAAGATAACCATCGCGGAACCAAACTGCCATACGCGCAGCAGGGTTACCGACATCAGTGCCAGCGAAGGTTCGCCCAGCCAGTTGATGGCGTCAAAGCCAAATACGCCGAGGAAGCTGTTCAGCAAGCCATCGATGGCGAACAGTGCACGCCACAGAACGGCAATTGCCACGCTGCTGCCCAGAATAGAAGGCACATAGTAAGCCGTACGGAAGAAACCGATGCCACGTAATTTGAAATTAAGTACAAACGCAATTAACAGTGCGAAGATTAATTTCAATGGAATGGTCAGAAATACATAGGCAAAGGTAACGCCCATTGATTTCCAAAAAAGATCATCTTCCATGAACATACGGTGATAGTTCTCAAGCCCCGTAAATTCAGGCGGGCTCATCAAATCATACTCAGTAAAACTGAGGATAAATGACGAAATAAAGGGGAAAGCGGTAAAAACTATCAGCCCTATAATATAGGGGGAGATATAGGCTAACCCCAGCATTCTGTTTTCATTCATAATGCTTACCTATTGATTAATTGTGAATCATTAAAAAAACATAAAATTAAGCTGTTAATAACTCTGGATAAATTAATTCCACGTCATAAACAATTCTATTTTCCCCATTAACGTGAAAATCGCCGTGAACATATCCACCTTGTGTCAGATACGGCGGGATATCGTTTAATTTGTTGCGACAAGCGGCAACGAAAGTCAGTAAAGCCAGCGGATAGGTATCATCCAGACGAACATAACGATGCTGTGCAGAGCGAACAAACAAACCACGGTGGTAATGTTGTTCAAACAGAACGCCAGCGAGTTGGGCAGCGTAATGTGCCCAGGATTCTGATTGCTTGTGATCGGCCAGTTCGATAACGGTCAACAGCAGTACCGGGCTGGCGATGTGCTGAATATCTTCTTTATTCAACCGTGTCAGCATGGTATTAACCAGTGCGAACAGATCCTCATCGCCGCTCAGACGATAAGCACGAACTAGCGGTAATAAATAATCACCTTCTAAAGTAAACGGCTTTAATTCCGTTCCCGCTTTACCGTAATAGCCATCGCGTTTAAAGCGGTAGCCTGTCATGTCCTGACCGTTGTTCCACATTGGACGCAACGTATTGCTGGTGACATCGTAGGCGTACTGATAATAATTTTTTAATCCGGAGATGACCCAATTCAGCATTTCTGCATCAGGCTGTGTACGGAGGATATCCAGCATCGCCAGCGGGTTATCAATCAACAGTGGGCGCATATCGCGGAATAGCACATTGGCTTCACGTGCGATTTCACCGAACTCTGGTCCAAACTGGCGTTGAGCGCGGTCGCCAAACCAGGATTGCGTTTGGTTATCGTCTTCCGGCACGGGCTGGCGCTGCTGTGGTGAACTGAACTGATACACAGGCATACCCGTTTCTGGGTTGCGCGCCAGAACGTATTGGCGGTAAAGGTGCTTACCCCAGGCAGCCGCATGGCTATCACCCGTGTATTCTGCGTATTTGAACGCAGCGTAAATCAGATCTGTACCAGCATTAACAAACGTCAGGCCTTTCGTTAATGGCAGAACTGGCCACTGTGCCGGATTGACGACATCATGACGGTTATGCAGGAAAACATTCGGATCGCGTTTTTTGCTGTAATCGCCATGACGACCCAGATCCAGTGAATCCCAGTCCTCAACGTGCGCGTTCCAGAACCCCTGAAAGAAGTTCAGCGTCTTTTCTGCATTAACACGATGCAACAGCGCGTAATAGGGGAGGTGATGCTTTAATTCATGCACCTGAGCTTTGGATTCTGGTCCTTCGCCTGCCAGCGTATCCAGATTAATGAAACGGTGGCCGCCCCAGTAGAACAGGCCGCTTTTATCATCAACAAAATGATCCAGGAAATACTCGCTTTGTGTGATGGCGTGCTGTTGGTAACTTTCATTACCTGTAACGACACTCATGGCACACAGCGTTCTTAACCAATTCTGCTGGCTGGCGAAATTAGAAATCGGTGCGCAGTGCCCATCGGGGAATTGCCATACCACTGGCGTATAAGCTTCCACATCAAAGCCATCTGCCAGTAATGGCGTCGATTTACTCTGGCTGCGGCCTTTTTCCTGAACGCAGGCTATGTGGCTATCAAGTGCTGCAACCCATTCGTCGAGCTGCGATTTCCTGCTGGTGTATAAGTTTTCAAAAATACTCATGGAGTACCTTCTTATGGAACCGCGTGAACAGTTCCTTATAAATAGAAACACTGTTTTGATTGATTATATTGCGCTATTAACCTTGCCGTCATGCACGCAATATCGAAAGTGTGATCAAAGTCGGAACGTTGTTTTGATTTTTTTTAAGAAAGGATTTAGGTAGGAAATAGAATAATGAAAAATGAAATAACAACTTGAAAAATAAATAAAAAGCACAACGAAAATTGTGCTTTTTATCGAGGGCTAGTGTAACGCTGCTAAGAAAAATTGCGCTTAGCGAGCCAACCAGCCGCCATCAACGGCAATTGTGTAGCCATTAATGTAGTCAGATGCGCTAGATGCCAGGAAGACGGATGGACCCATCAAATCCTGCGGTAAACCCCAACGACCCGCAGGGATACGATCCAGAATCTCTTTGCTGCGGTCTTCGTCGGCGCGCAGTTGCTGGGTATTGTTGGTTGCCATGTATCCCGGTGCAATGGCGTTAACGTTGATACCGTGTTTTGCCCACTCGTTAGCCAGCAGACGAGTTACACCCATAACTGCGCTTTTCGATGCGGTGTAGGAAGGTACGCGGATACCGCCCTGGAAGGACAGCATAGAGGCGATGTTGATGATCTTGCCGCCTTTACCTTGCTTAATGAACTGGCGCGCAACGGTCTGAGACATAAAGAAAACGCTCTTAATGTTCAGGTTCATAACGTCATCCCAGTTTTTCTCGCTGAAATCGATCGCATCTTCACGACGGATGATACCAGCGTTATTGACCAGAATGTCAACGTGACCAAATTCAGCAACGGCTTTCTCTACCAGCTCTGCATGACCAGAGACATTGCTCATGTCTGCGGTCAGACTGAGGAAACGGCGTCCCAGTGCAGTGACTTTTTCGATGGTCTCTTTCGGTTCAACGATGTTGACGCCGACGATATCACAACCCGCTTGCGCCAGACCGATAGCCATACCCTGACCCAAACCCGTATCACAACCGGTGATCAGAGCAACTTTACCTTGCAAATCAAAAGAATTTAAAATCATATCTGTAATCTCTCTATAAGCGACAAAATACTTAGTCGTTAGCTGTTACTGTAGGGAACACCGGTAATTCCGGTTGAAAGCGATTAACGTAACTCGCTAACCTTGACGTGATCCATGTCACCGAAAACCTGATTCTCGCCAACCATGCCCCAGATAAAGGTGTAGCGTCTGGTGCCAACACCGGAATGAATCGACCAGCTCGGTGAAATCACCGCCTGCTCGTTTTTTATCACTATGTGACGGGTTTCCTGCGGTTGCCCCATCATGTGAAAAACGGCCGTTTCCTCGTCCATATCAAAATAGAAATAGACTTCCATCCGGCGCTCATGCGTATGACAAGGCATGGTGTTCCACAGACTGCCTTCCGCCAGCTTGGTCAATCCCATGGTGAGCTGGCAGGTCGGCAATACATCGGGAACAATGTATTTATTAATGGTGCGACGATTACAACTGGCATCTTCTCCCACGGTTTGTGGCGAAGCGTCAGCTTGGGTAATCTTGCGGGTTGGGTACGTTGTATGTGCAGGTGCGCTGTTGTAGTAGAACTTGGCTGGGTTAGCCGCATCGGCGCTGGAAAACTGTACATCTTTCATGCCCATACCAACATAGATTGCTTCTTCATTATCCACGTCATAGGGTTCGCCATCGACAGTCACAATACCCGCGCCGCCTATGTTGATGGCTCCGAGTTCGCGACGTTCCAGGAAATAGCTGACGCCAAGTTGTTTACCCACCTCACCGCCAATCGTTACAGCGCTGTGCACAGGCATGATGCCACCGACGATGATTCGGTCGATGTGGCTATAGGTCATCGTGTAGGCATCGGCAGAAAAAATCTGCTCGATCAGGAATTCGCGACGCAAGCCGGCGGTATCCAACTGCTTCGCGTGATCACTGTGAATGCTTTGACGAACTTGCATTGCTTAGCCTCTCTTTAATCATTCCTGGTGAAAGCGCCGGGCGAAACAGATGATGTTGCGTGGCAGTGACAATGTCACCTGTTCCTCAACTTGCCCGGTTCTTTCTTGTTATGCGGGATGATAGTTTGGATGGGATGTGAATTCAATAAAAATGAAATAATGTTTTATTTATTTCTTGAGGGCCGTCATGGTTTTGCTTATTTTATGTTTCTTCTGATACTGATGTAGCTAAAATGTCGCAATCCATAGTCATACACTCGTTGTCGTTCACGATTCGTTGACGCAATAGAAGGTATGGGCAATAAAAGCGTTAGAGGAGAGATGATGAGAAGATACTTTATTGATGATGTAACGCCGTGGGAAGAGCTGGGCGGTGGCATTAAACGTAAAATCATGACCTGGAGCGATGAACTGATGATGGTTTACGTGCACTTTGATAAAGGTGCGATTGGTACGCCGCACTTCCATGAGATTCACGATCAAATTGCTTATGTTGCTGCTGGCAGTTTTGAAGTCGTAATCGAAGGTGAGAAACGTATCCTGAAAACGGGCGACGCCTATCTGGCGGTGAAACACGAGATGCATGGCGTGGTTTCGCTGGAGGATGGAAGCGTGCTGATTGATACTTTCTCGCCTAAGCGCGCTGATTTCCTGTAATTCCTCAAAGCGTGGTCGTTCTGGTCGTCGGCCACGCTTTCGTCATATCCCGCGCCATCTGTTTTTCTACTCTTCTACGTCTTTATTCCTACACCAAATGCTCAGCGGTCAGTTGATTTAGTGAGTCCAACTTATAGTCAGCTAACGCCCAGCGTGCATCAGTGCGAAACTCTGCCTGTGGAATAACGATGGATCGCATGCGTGCTGCTTTGGTTGCGATCATGCCATTCACTGAATCTTCCAGCGTAACGCACTGCGCAGGAGGAACGCCTAGCCCGTTTGCTGCATTCAAATACACTTCGGGGTGAGGTTTACTGTACGGCAGTGTTTCGGCTGACATCAGGACATCAAAGTAGTGTTCCAGATTAAACATACGCAGCACCCGCTGCTGCATATGCAGCGGTGAAGCAGAAGCCAGTCCAATTTTGAGATTCTGTTCACGACACAGTTGCAGTGCATGCTCGACGCCAGGCAGAAGAGGGCGCTGTTCGGCAACGAGTTCGATAGCACGATCGATAATGCGCCGGACAACCTCATTGCGATCTGGGGTTGCCCAGGGAGCATGTTGATACCAGAGATCGACAACCATATCGATGCGTAAACCCAGGGTATCTTTCATTGCGTGTCGGAGCGAAATATCTACGCCCAGTGAGGCGATAACCTCCAACTCGGCCTGATCCCACAATGGCTCAGAGTCGATCAGCAGCCCATCCATATCGAAAATTGCCGCGCTTATAGAAGAATCAAAGGACATACCACTCGCTCCCTCAGCAAAGGAAAATAAAGTTTAATGGTAAACTATACCTTAAATAAGTCGAGTGGCGGCCAACACAGGTAGCGTGAAGTAAGGCGAAGATAACGTTGCTACTGTGGCTAATCAGGCGGTGTGGGAGATAAAGTGTTGACTGTGCGTAAACATACAGTAGGCTACCCGTCGTACTAAAACGATACATTACCAATGTTGCGTCGCTAAGAAGGGGTTCTCATGACGTATCAACAGGCTGGCCGTATTGCCGTAGTGAAACGTATTGCTGGATGGATCATTTTTATTCCTGCGCTGGTTTCAACTTTCGTCTCGCTGGCTAACTATCTCTACGCTTACACCCAGAAAAAACAGGGTATCGATGCTGTTCTTCTGGATTTTGTGCATCTGATGGTTGATATGGTGCGCTTTAATACGTCTTTCCTGAACATTTTTTGGTACAACTCGCCAGTACCGGATTTTACGCGTTTCTTCAGCGCGGCGACGCTGATGTTTTGGCTGATCTACATCCTGATTTTTATTGGCCTGGCGTTACAAGTTTCGGGTGCTCGGATGTCTCGTCAGGCGAAATCTATTCGGGAAGGTATTGAAGATCAACTGATTTTGGAAAAAATGAAAGGCGATGCTGGGAACTCTCGCGAAACACTGGAATCACGTGTTGTTGTTCCTGGTCACACGATTTTTGTACAATTTTTTCCGCTTTACATCCTGCCGGTGATTATCGCAGGCGCTGGCTACATGGTATTACGCCTGCTAGGGTTGCCAGTCTGAGTGATGGTCTGGCGCAACTTTTGCGCCAGACGCAAAAATACCTTTCTTACCGTAGACTATATTTCCCGCCTGAGAGCGAATGCCTCACCTTAAGCCAAAAGTTGCCGCTCAATGAGCTGCTGTGCCTCAACGATATGCTTGCCGCCGAAAAGATTGGCGCGGTTAAGCAGATAGTAAATCTGATAAATGGGTTGGCGCTCAATAAAGCCTTTCTCCAGCGGCCACACACTCTGGTAACCATCATAAATCTGCGCGGGTAGCGATGGATAGCGTGGCAGCATGGCCAAATCACACTCTCTATCGCCCCAATAGCAGGCCGGATCGAACAGATAACCCCCATCTTGGCTATTCGCACAGTTATCCGGCCACAGGTCACCGTGCAAAAGTGACGGCTGAGGCTGATGCCCGGCAAGACGTTCATCGACGCGGGCGATCAGCGTTTCAATGTGGCCAAAGTGCATTCCCTTTTCTGCCGCTAGCTGTAATTGCCACCCGATTCGCTGTTCGGCAAAAAAGGTTGCCCAGCGTCGCTGCCAGCTATTTGGCTGCGGCGTTGTTGAGAGGTCGTTATCGAAATCCAGCCCAAATTGCGGCTGATCGCTCCATTGATGCAGACGAGCTAACTGTTCACCCAAACACCAGGCACTGTGGGCATCCAACGGTTTGATGGGGAGATATTGCAGAAGCAGGAAGCTGTAATCGCGTGAACTACCGACACCATAAACCTTGGGCACGCGAACCGTATTACTGCGGCTCAGTAAGTGAAGCTGATCGGCTTCAGCCGTGAATTTAGCCAACATTTCACGACTATCGCATTTTACGAAGATGTCATGTTCGCCGTAGCGGACGTACCAGGCTGGGTGTATTTCACCGCCGGGTAGTTCGCGGTGTTCCTGAATATCCGCAGTACCGTGATGCTCTTCCAAAAGTCGGCTGATAGCTTGCCACATAAGGTCATCCTCCCGTTGATGTTGCCCGATACGATGCTGTTCACTGGGGTGATTCGTTTACGGTAACCCATTGAGCATAATAAAAATGGAATCTAGAGCACAGTGATACCGATAGGTGGAGATAGCGAGAAACAAGTATAGTCGGAATTAACAATAGCGGAGTTAGGATGATGCTCAATCCGTTAGATAAGGCAATGAAATAGTAGATTAATGACGTAACCGACGGCTATTTTCCGGTTACGTCATGCTAAAAGACTGAGGGCGGGGGATTAGAGCGCGTCGGTTATAGCCTGGGATGCCGCTTGGCGACGTTGTTTAAGCTGGTGGTAAGTCAACGCCAGCGTGAAGAACAATGCCTGAACGATGACGATACAAGGGCCGGTTGCGCCATCAATATAGAAACTGATCATAGTTCCGGCAATACAGGAAATGACGGAAACCAGCGTGGCGACAAGCACCATGCGCTCGAAACGTTTACAGACCATGAAGGCAATAATACCCGGTGCAATCAGCATCGCGATCACTAAAATAACACCGACGGCCTGCAAGGATGCGACGATGGTCATCGCCAGCAGGCTCAGCAGCCCATAGTGCAGCAGCTTAACGGGCAGGCCAATGACGCGGGCATGATTGGGATCGAAGCAGTACAGCATGAAGTCTCGACGTTTTAACAAGATGATGGCCAGCGTCACCCCAGCAATCAGCAATATTTGCGTCAGTTCTTGCTGAGTGATGCCCAGCACGTTACCAAACAGAATATGGTTTAGATGCTGATCGGTATCGATGCGCGCAAACATGACGAGCCCCAGCGCAAACATGCCGGAAAAGATGATCCCCATTACGGTGTCTTCTTTGACCCGACTGTGTTCTTTCACGTACCCCGTCGCTACCGCACAAAAAATACCGGAAATGAAAGCGCCGATCACTAACGGGATCCCCAGTAAGAACGCGACAACGATACCGGGCAACACAGCATGAGAAATGGCATCGCCCATTAGCGACCAGCCTTTCAACACCAGATAGCATGACAGCACCGCACAAACCGTTCCCGTTACCACAGCGGCAAGTAGCGCACGCTGCATGAATGGGTAGGACAGGGGATCAATTAGCCAGCTAATGAGCGTCATAATGCATCTCCTGATTGATCGCGTAACCGCAGACGGCGCGATGCGAGTAATCCGTGTTTAGGTGCAAAAACAAACGCTAACAGGAAGACGACGGTTTGCAATGTGACAATCACGCCGCCGGTGGCACCATCAAGGAAGAAGCTCAGATACGCGCCTACCGCGCTGGTGATCGCGCCGAGTGCAATAGAAATCACAACCAGACGACCAAAACGGTCGGTGAGCAGGTAGGCCGTAGCACCCGGCGTAATCACCATCGCGATGACCAAAATCGCCCCGACGGTTTGCAGCGCCGCAACAGTACAGGCACTCAGCAGCGTAAAAAACAGAATTTTCAGCTTCAGTGGAGAAAGACCAATCGAGCGGGCGTGGTTCTCATCAAAGAACACCGCCAGCAGATCTTTCCACAGCAGGCAGAGAATCACGAACGTGACGCCAATAATGATTTCAACTTGTAGGACATCTTCGTCGGCGATGCCCAAAATATTGCCGAAAATGATGGACTGCACGTTAACCGAGGTCGGATTGAGTGAAATAATCAGCAAGCCTACGGCGAAAAACGTTGAGAAAATAAAACCGATAATCGCATCTTCGCGTAATCGGGTAATGTGACGGATTAAGGTCATTGCCAGCGCAGCGAGCATGCCGGTAAAAAACGCACCAGCGGCATAGGGCAGGCCCAACGCATAGGCACCTGCAACGCCGGGTACGACCGAGTGGGAGAGTGCATCGCCCATCAACGACCAGCCTTTCAGCATCAGGTAGGCAGAAAGAAAGGCACATACGCCGCCGACTATCGCGCTGACCCAAATCGCTTTGACCATGTAGTTATAGCTGAATGGCTGCAACAGGATATCAATCATCAGGGCTGTTTCTCCTCCGGTATCACGCGGGACGCAGGAGGGTCGCTCTTGGTCGAACCATAAAACACTGCCGGACGCTCATCATCTGTCAATACCGTCACAGAGCGGACATCGTCGTCATCATGAAGATGAGAGCCCCCGAGATTAATGTGTCGCAGAACGCCGCCGAACGTCTTCTCCAAATTACTTTGGGTAAAGGTGCTGTGCGTCGGCCCTGCGGCTAAAACAGTGCGATTGACTAAAATGACGTTGTCACAAAACTCAGGAACGCTACCGAGGTTATGGGTGGCGACCAGAATCAGATGTCCCTCATCGCGCAAGGTGCGAAGCAAATCGATAATAGCGTTCTCGGTTTTGACGTCAACACCAGTAAAAGGCTCATCCAGCAGTAAAACGCTGCCCTGTTGAGCCAGCGCCCGTGCCAGAAAAACGCGCTTTTTCTGGCCGCCGGACAGTTCACCGATCTGGCGATGTTGCAGCGACGAAAGCCCGACACGCTCCAACGACTCCGCCACAATTGCGCGGTCTTGTTTACTAGGGATGCGCAGGAAGTTCATTTTTCCATAGCGACCCATCATGACCACGTCGGAAACCAAAACGGGGAAGTTCCAGTCCACGTCTTCTGTTTGAGGAACATAGGCAACCAGATTCTGTTTTAGCGCCTGATAGATCGGTTGCTGATTGAGCTGTACCTGCCCTGAGGTTGGCTTGACCAACCCCATGATGCTTTTGAACAACGTCGACTTTCCGCTGCCGTTTACGCCAACCAGGGCGCAAATCGTACCGCCAGTCAGAGAAAATGAGGCATGGCGAATGGCCTGATGCCCGTTGCTGTAAGTAACCGAAACATCATTGACTTCTAATGACTGTACTGCTCGATCACTACTCATTGATTAAATCCTTTAGCGATGGTTTCCACCGTCACTTGTAACAGATCGATATAGGTCGGCACCGGGCCTTTTTCTGTAGACAGCGAATCAACATACAGCACGCCGCCATATTTCGCCCCCGTTTCTTTGCTGACCTGTTTTGCTGGCTTATCGGAAATCGTACTCTCGCTGAATACCACTGGGATAGCCTTTTCACGCACAGTGTCAATCACTCGGCGTACCTGCTGCGGTGAACCTTGCTCATCGGCATTGATGGGCCAGAGATACACTTCGTTGAACTGATAATCCTTTGCCAGATAGCTGAATGCACCTTCACTGGTGACTAACCAACGTTGCTGCTCTGGGATACGGGCGAGACGTTCACGCAGCGGTGCGTCGAGAGCCTTAATTTTTTCCGCATAAGCTTTCGCATTACGGTTGTATGTCTCTGCATTGGCGGGATCGGCTTGAACCAGACCTTTACGGATATTTTCAATATAGATTAATGCGTTGGAAGGCGACATCCAGGCATGCGGGTTAGGGTTGCCATTATAGGCACCTTCACGGATAGGAAGCGGTGTGATGCCTTCCGTAACCACAACGGCAGGTACGTTTTTCACGTTCTCGAAAAAGCGCGTAAACCAGCGTTCGAGATTCATACCATTCCACAGTACCAGTTGCGCAGACTGTGTCTTCACAATATCACGTGGTGTTGGCTGATAGTCATGAATCTCTGCACCCGGTTTGGTGATGGACTCGACTGTTGCAGCATCGCCTGCAATATTCTGTGCGATATCCTGAATGATGGTAAAGGTGGTGATGACTTTAAGCTTTTCTGCTGCTTGAACGGATGTACTGGCTAAAAACAGTAAGGCGCACGGCAGCGCGATGCGGCAGAACAGAGCAGGTAAACGGGCGTGAAAACCAATCATACAGATATCCTTACAAACCGTGAAAGTGTTACTTGAGAATAATTATCAATATCATTTAAGTCAAGGGGCAGAGAAGAGCGAGGAATTAATAGTGGAAGGTGTCTTATGACACAAGAAATCACTGTTCGCAGGCCCGTTGCACGAGCTTGCGCGGGTAAGGAACGCATCATGCCCCTTTGGTAACATAAATGTTGCTTTAATTTAAAGAATCGTACTTAAGGTTACAACGAAAGTCTAACGGTAATGGTGGGGAATTGTCGCGCAACTATACATAGCCATACATATGGTGAAATTTACGCCAAAAAGCGTGAAAAATCCGATATAACCTTAAAAAAATTGTGATGGCTGCCGATAAACCATAAAGAATGTGAGAGATGTCTCTATTTTATACAAAAGGATTGTAAGTGATATGAGCACAAAATCAGAACGACGTTGGAAGTTGGCAAGTTTGGTTTTATTGACTTTTTTGGTGATACTATTAGTACTGTTAGTTCAAACAAGTTAATTTCCAAGGTAATAAACGGTTAGGTTATAAATAATTTCTATTATGTAATGTATTAATGCAAAAGATATCGATAGCATAAAAATGACAATCGATTTTAAACATTGATATAAGTGTCGCCAATGTCTTGCACGCTTTTCGTTAATGGTCAATATCTTTTCATATACGAAAGCTAATTATAGTTTTTTGTTATGATTGCATGGTTTTTTGCTTGAATTGCGACAGTTGTCGCGTATTTATTACATAATAGAATTCGAAATAGGCTTATTGCTTAGCACCAGAAGGTACGTGCGAATATAGGTGTCAGGCTGCATTATCGTGTATTAATGAACCATTGGTGACGTGAATTTGTGCGGCACATCCACGACTGATAAAAAAGCCCTTGCCATCGTTTACAGAGTGTGTAATAACGCTTCTGGGTAAAACGAGGTACAGTTCTGTATATGAATGGCATTTTCAGTAAAGAAGACTTAAGTACAACCTTTAGCGTTGCATGTTGCTTCTCTGCCGATCCTTATCTTAGTGCCTCAAGCAGTAACGACTTTGGTTTGTCTGTATAACGCCTTCTTGGCGGTTTAAACAATTAAAGGAAATATTTGAAATGGCAAAGATTAAAGGTCAGGTTAAGTGGTTCAACGAGTCTAAAGGCTTTGGTTTCATCACTCCTGCTGACGGCAGCAAAGATGTATTCGTACACTTCTCTGCAATTCAAGGCAACGGCTTCAAAACTCTGGCTGAAGGCCAGAACGTAGAATTCGAAATTCAGGATGGCCAGAAAGGTCCTTCCGCAGTAAACGTCACTGCGCTGTAATTTTACAGCTCTGTTGCAAAACCCGCCATGGTGCGGGTTTTTTGTTGTCTGCGTTTTATCTGCACCCGTAATACTTTTATCTATACCCGTAATGCAATGAAGACATTTTTAATGAGGAAAATGTGCCGATGAGTTATCAGTGTCCGCTATGCCAGTTACCTTTGGAGCGACACCCGCGGCAATGGACGTGTGGTAAACATAGCTTTGACTGTGCGAAAGAAGGGTACGTCAACTTGTTACCAGTACAGTTTAAGCGTTCTAAACAACCTGGTGATAGCGCAGAAATGATGCAAGCGCGTCGCAGCTTTCTGGAAAACGGGCATTATCAACCGCTACGCGATGCTGTCGCACAATATATTGAGAATAGTGTGGCTGATGATGCCGCTGCGTTGCTGGATATCGGCTGTGGAGAAGGGTATTACACCGCAGAGCTGGCACATCGTCTTAAATCACGCAGGGCGATGACGATATATGGGTTGGATGTTTCTAAAGCGGCGATTCAACGTGCGGCAAAGCGGTATGACAATGTTGAGTTCTGTGTTGCTTCCAGTCAGAGGCTGCCTTTTCAGAACCAATCCCTTGATGCTGTGGTAAAAATCTATGCGCCGTGTAATGACGCGGAGTTACAGCGTACTATTAAGATTGGCGGCTGGGTGGTGACAGTGTCACCAGGGCCGCGACATCTTTATCAACTGAAGTCGGAAGTCTACGATGAGGTGTTATTGCACCCGAGCAAAGATGAAGTGCTCACAGGCTTTCAACTTAGGGATCGACAAACGCTCTCATATACCATGCAGCTATCCGGGAGTGAGGCTGCTGCGTTATTGCAAATGACGCCTTTTGCCTGGCGGGCAACACCAGACGTAAGCGAGCGGTTGCAGGCAACCACGCAGTTTAGTTGTGAAACGGATTTTATTATCCGCCTGCATCAGCGTGTTGAGAGCGATGCTGACGCGTGATCGGGAAGAATAAAAACGGGCAGCGCGGTAGCGGGCTGCCCGTTGAAGTAGATGTCTTTTGTGACGGGTATATCAAGCGGTGTAGCCGAGATGCTCGTACAGGATATTGCAGCCAATACCAATCAGGACCAGCCCACCTATAATTTCTGCTTTTTTACCGAGAATCGGACCGATGTAGCGGCCAATCATCATGCCAAGCGTAACCATAATCATAGTGGAACAACCAATGACCATCGCAGTATGGAAAATATTGACCTGAAGAAACGCTAAACCGACGCCAATCGCCATGGCATCCAGACTAGTGGCGACTGCGGTACAAATTAACAGAGCCAGACTATGATTTTTGACTTTTTCACAACGACAGTCGGAAGAACCTTTAAGTCCCTCAACAACCATGCGGCCACCGAGAATCAATAACAGCGTAAATGCAACCCAGTGATCCCATTCGAGAATATATTGGCTGGCAAAAAAACCAAGTGCCCAGCCGATGAGAGGGGTAATCGCTTCGATGACACCAAAAATGAGGCCAGTACGGATCGCATCACGGAAACGAGGATTATGCAGGGCGGCACCTTTACCGATTGACGCGGCGAAGGCATCCATTGACATACCAAATGCTAGGATGAGTGTTGCTGACATGTTCATTATAAATAGCCTCGGCTGGACGATTAACCATATACACGCCGATCATCCCCAACCCGAATGATGATCCTACGTGTCTATGGTCTCGCCTGCCAATCACGCTTGGCCGCCCGCACCACGTTTTATGCTCCGATAATATGGAGATAGAACGAGTATGTTGATACGAGCATTTCTGACAAGTTACTATGAATAGTTTCTAATCAAAAATCGGCTACTCCCCAATGACGGCGCAACCTTACCATATTATTTATGGCGTAAACAACACCAAAAGTTTTAGGTGTTAATAATGCAATTGATAATTATTTTCATTTGAAAGGGAGTGGCGAGGCATTGTATAAAATAACGACAAGGTTGTTGGGGTTAAAATACCATCAAAAAATGAGGTGTATATATCGAGTTATTTTAATTGATTTAAAAATAAAACTTAATTCATTGATTGTTAATCATAAATTTATATATTTTCTCTAAATCATCGAGCTGAGTAACTTGTATCAATAAACGACGTTTCTCAAGATCGATAACTAATACTCCATCCTCAGATAAATTCATATTTTTAATTCTAGTATAAGGAATGAATATATTCGCATAAAAGAAACCGGTTGGTTTAAAAAGTAGTTTTGGCCGACGAATATAAGCCAGATAGCATGCCATGAAGGTCAGGGAAATCAAAAGATAGGTTGTGATAATGGCGCCATTACTCATCACATTTTGATAAATAAGAATACCCACTAAGCCGATGAAAATCAGCGTATCCAGCCGGTTCATTCGCTTTAGAGGAATGAGGAGTTGTGTTTTCCCTTTGAGCTTATCCATGATGAACTCGTCATAGATGGCATAAGCCAATGCTAAAGCAATCAACAACACCAGCGCGATATCCGTCATCGTCATCCGTATTACCTTGCCTATTAAGTATCCGTTAATAAAAAACAGCCGGGCACATTTGCACCCGGCTATTGGGGATTACACGCCGAGTAATCCGATCCAGTATCCGAAGATACCAATGGCGAAGAAGCCCATAATCAGCCACAGCGCGTTTACCTTGCGCCGTAACAGCCACATACAACCGAACGTCAGCAATAAAGGCACGAGCCCCGGCATGAGCTGATCAAGAATGGATTGAACGGTGGTTACCGTGGTTTCCCCGTTTTGGTTCGTCACTGTCGACACCACCATCGGTATATTGACGTGGGTCCATTTATTGACCAATGCCCCCATGACAAACAAGCCGAGGATTGACGCCGCTTCGGTCATTTTTTGCAGGAAACCGCCGCCCATATCACTGACGATATCGATCCCTTTGCGGTAACCGTAGGCGACGCCATAGTAACGTACCAGTAGCCGAACCAGGTTAAACAGGACAAAGAAGAGAACCGGCCCCAACAGACTGCCGCTCATGGCAATCCCTGCGCCTAGTGCGGCGAATACCGGACGGGCGGTGCCCCAGAATATCGGGTCGCCGACGCCAGCCAATGGCCCCATCAGCCCGACCTTCAGACCGTTTATCGCTGCGTCATCAATAGGCGCGCCGTTAGCACGTTGTTCTTCCATTGCCATAGTTACGCCGAGTATCGGAGCGGCAACAAAAGGCTGCGTATTGAAGAACTCCAGATGGCGCTTTATCGCTTGTTTACGCTCTTCCGAATTTTCAGGATAAAGACGGCGAATCACTGGCACCATGGAGAAACAGAAACCGAGTGCCTGCATACGTTCAAAGTTCCAGGAACCTTGAAATAGGTTGGAACGGATAAACACCGCGCGGATGTCGCTGTCAGTGAGTTTTTTGACATTCTTATTTTCGACCATTTTTCTCACTCCTGTTAATCCAGTTCGTTATCAAGACCGTTATTGCCGGATGCAACCGACTGGCCTTGAACCTTGTTATATTTCGGGCTGAGTTGGATATACAGCACCGCCATCACAATACCGATTACGCCCAGAGCCACCAGATTGAACTCAGTGAACGCAGCGGTAACGAAGCCAAGATAGAAGAACGGCATCAGGTAGCCCGCACGCATCATGTTGATGACCATCGCGTAACCGACGACGACAATCATCCCACCGGCGATATTCAAGCCGTTGGTGACAACGTCTGGGATGGAGTTCAGCAGGGCGTGAACGGCGTCAGTGCCGACAGAGACTGCGACAATAACCGCAGGAATCGCGATACGCATCGCCTGAAGCAGCAGGGCGGAGACGTGAATCCAACTGATGGCCGTCAGGTTACCTCGCTCTGCTGCGCTGTCTGCTGCATGCTGGAACGCAACCGTGATGGTACGAACAATGATGGTTAACACTTGCCCAGCGGCAGCGAGCGGAATTGCCAGAGCAATCCCTGCGCCGATCCCCTGACCACCGGCAATAACCAGAATGGTTGAGATAATGGATGCCAGCGCCGCATCTGGTGCTACGGCCGCACCGATGTTCATCCAGCCTAACGCGATCATTTCCAGCGTACCGCCAATAATGATCCCCGTTTTTAAATCACCTAACACTGCACCAATCAGCGTACAGGCGACGAGTGGACGGTGGAACTGGAATTCATCAAGAATCGAACCCATCCCCGAAACACACGCGACGAGAAATATCAGCACAATTTGAAGTGTGGTAATCTCCATCGTACTTCTCCTATAAAATGTGTCTGAGTAAAAATAAATCGCCATCCCCGTTGATTTTCTAAGTCGACATAACGCTTTTAAATATCGACATAAGTGCATATCTTGAAAATCGTCAGGTCTATAAAGCCATTATTGATGATGACATTAGCGTTAATAACCTTCGTAGTACGATAGGTATCAACGCGGAATTTTGTTAATTAAGTCCATCATTTTAATTCGGGAATCGGTTGATACTTTCCGAACCTCCAATTCAATACCGCGTTTATCTAATTCACGGAACGCTGCAATATCCTTCTCATCGATAGAGACGGCATTATTGACCTGCGTTTTCCCCTGTTTGAATGCCATCCCACCAATATTGACCGAAGTGATATTTACGCCATTTTCGATTAGTGTTAATACATCCGTCGGATTAGTGAACAGTAACATCACGCGATCGGCGGCATATTTGGGGTTGTCATAAACACGAACAGCCTTTGCCACATCGACCACGTGCGCGGTAACGCCCGGCGGTGCAACTTGAGTCAGCAACGTTTTACGCACGTGATCGGCAGCAACTTCATCGCTGATAACAATAATGCGCGAAACATTGGTTTCTTTCGTCCAGCGGGTGGCGACCTGACCATGAATCAGGCGGTCGTCGATACGAGCCAGCCCAATCTTCATGTGTTCGCCGGGTCCTGCCGGTATAGGGATGGCGTTGGTTTGCAAGGATGGCGGAGAAGGAGGCGCTGCTTTAGGCTTTTCCTGATGCTTCAGCGCTTTTACGCCATCTCTGCCGGCTTCCAACGCGATAGAAACCAGATCGGAGAAGGACGGATTATCATCCCGGGCCATAAAGGTTTCTGCCAACATGGGAATATTCACGCCAGCGATAACATCATGGTTTTCTTTGTCGGTGACGAGGCGGCTGGCGGCATTAAACGGGCTACCGCCCCAGGTATCAACGAGAAACAGCACGCCTTGCGATGTATCTAACTGCGTGAGCTTTTCCTGATATTTTTCTATCAATGTTTCGGCGTTTTCTCCAGGAACGAAATCGATCCAGGCGACATTACTTTGCTCGCCAAGGATCATTTCTGCTGTCTTTAACAGCGGTCCCGCAGTGGCACCGTGAGTGCATAACATTATGGCAATACTCACTTGCTACCTCCTCACGTTCACGATCAAAAAGAGTCAATGTGTCAGGAAACCGGGTTAGCGTTTAGCTTCGAACGTTAACCGTCGCGGTATTAGTATGGCTGCAAGAAAAAATTTTACCGTGGATTCATGACATTCACTGTGTTCCTCCAGGTTGTCAGGCGAGAAGTCGTGACTGACAGATTTATTTTACTTATCGAAAAAATAAATAGTGTGATGATGCTCTAATGCTGACCAGTTAAGCAGGGGGCTTAAATGACGCGGAATAGGAAAATTTGAACGTGTTATCAATGCGAAGCGGGTCTAAGAAATTCTTTGTGAAAAATGGTAACAACCTGTTAGAGTAAAGATCCCTTAAATTGCTTAGGAGCACCGGGCATCAGCCCTTCCCATGGACTGTCACCGACAAAACGTTCTTTGTTTCCCCGCTAATGCTGGCGGTTTTCTGTACTCTGCTGGTCACTCAGGCCACATTAAGAATCTCTCTGATTCACATCAACTCTTTTTATTACCATTCAATGCTGCTCATGCATTGATGTCATCTGCTCGTTCATTTTCTGGAGTCTGACATGGAATTTTTGCTAGATCCTTCAATCTGGGCAGGCCTATTGACGCTGGTGGTACTTGAAATTGTTCTGGGTATCGACAATTTGGTGTTTATCGCCATTTTGGCGGATAAATTACCCCCCAAGCAGCGAGATAAAGCCCGCATTATCGGTTTAAGCCTGGCGTTGTTCATGCGTCTGGGTCTGTTGTCTTTGATTTCCTGGATGGTCACATTGACGCGTCCACTGTTTAGCGTTGGCGATTTCAGCTTCTCAGGTCGTGACCTGATTCTGTTGTTCGGTGGTATGTTCCTCTTGTTCAAAGCCACGATGGAATTGCATGAGCGGCTAGAGAATAAAACGCAAGACGGTAACGGTAATCGCGCTCATGCCAGCTTCTGGGCGGTAGTTGCGCAGATTGTCGTACTGGATGCCGTATTCTCGCTGGATGCCGTCATTACCGCGGTGGGGATGGTCGATCATCTGGGGGTTATGATGACGGCGGTGATCATTGCGATGGGCGTCATGCTGATTGCCTCTAAACCGCTGACCAACTTCGTCAACGCGCACCCAACGGTGGTTGTTCTGTGTCTCAGCTTCTTGCTGATGATAGGTTTGAGCCTGATGGCGGAAGGTTTCGGCTTCCATATTCCGAAAGGCTACCTGTATGCCGCGATTGGTTTCTCCATCCTGATCGAACTGTTTAACCAAATTGCCCGTCATAACTTTATGAAGCATCAGTCGCACCGTCCTTTGCGTGAACGTACCGCAGAGGCCATTCTGCGCCTGATGGGCTCAAGGAAAAATACGGACGATATGGATGTGGATGAACCGCAGCAGAAACTCACGACAGAGGAATTCGCCGAGGAAGAGCGCAATATGATCAGCGGTGTGCTGACATTGGCCTCGCGTTCACTCCGTAGCGTGATGACACCGCGTACTGAAATCTCCTGGGTGGATAGTGCCAGTTCTGTCGAACAGATCCGGATGCAACTGCTGGATACGCCTCACAGCCTGTTCCCAATATGTCGCGGCTCTCTGGATGAAATTATCGGTGTCGTCCGTGCTAAAGATCTACTGGTGGCGCTGGAAACACAGACCGATGTGGAAAGCTTTGCTGCCGCTAACCCGCCAATTGTGGTGCCGGAAACGCTGGATGTGATAAACCTGCTACCCGTTCTGCGTCGTGCGAAAGGTAGCCTGGTGATCATCGCCAACGAATTTGGTGTGGTCCAAGGGTTGGTAACGCCGTTGGACGTGCTGGAAGCGATTGCGGGTGAATTCCCGGATGAAGACGAAACGTTGGATATCATTCCGGACGGCGAAGGTTGGTTGGTGAAAGGCGGAACGGATCTCCACGCTTTACAACAGGTAGTGGACAGCAGTGTTCTGGTTGATCCGAAGGAAGAGTATGCTTCACTGGCGGGGATGCTGCTCGCACATAGCGATGAGTTCCCGAAAGTCGGCGATACCATCGAATTGCACCACCTGAGCTTCCAGATCATTGAGGTTTCCGAGTACCGCATTGAACTGGTGCGAGTAGAACGCATCATCGATCGGGAAGAGGATGAAGACGCGTAATGTGCGCTTCATGATCAGATTGCAAAAAGCCCCGCCGATTTGGCAGGGCTTTTTTATGATGAAACAGAAGTGGGAAGAAAACGGATTAATCCCTCTGTACTTTTAATCACACTGGACTTTGATCGCCAATCCGCCTCGGGAGGTCTCACGGTATTTGGCGTTCATGTCTTTACCCGTCTCGTACATGGTTTCAATGACCTTATCCAGCGATACGCGGGCTTCACTGGTGCGGCGGGTCGCCATACGAGCAGCGTTAATCGCTTTAACAGAAGCAATCGCGTTGCGTTCGATGCACGGAACCTGTACCTGACCCGCAACCGGGTCACAGGTTAAGCCCAGATTATGTTCCATACCGATCTCGGCGGCGACGCAAACCTGTTCCGGGCTAGCGCCCATCAGTTCTGCCAGCCCTGCGGCTGCCATAGAGCAGGCTACGCCGACTTCCCCCTGACAGCCTACTTCAGCGCCGGAGATGGAAGCGTTCATTTTGTACAGAATGCCGACAGCGCCAGCTGCAAGGAAATAACGGATATAAATGGTCGGGCTAACCGGCTCGATGAAGTGGTCGTAATAGGCGAGGACGGCTGGGACGATACCACATGCGCCATTCGTTGGTGCCGTCACCACGCGGCCCCCTGCGGCATTTTCTTCATTCACCGCCAGCGCGAACATATTAACCCAGTCCACCACGTTCATCGGATCGTTGGATAGCTTATCGGAAGACACCAGCATACGACGCAGCGCTGAGGCGCGACGAGGGACGCGCAACGGGCCGGGTAAAACACCCTCGGTATTCATGCCGCGATCGATACAGGCACGCATCGTCTGCCAAATGTCGGCAAAGTACGCGTCAATCTCCTGACGGCTGTGCAACGCCAGCTCGTTGCGCATCACCATCCCAGAAAGCGACAGGCCACTCTGTTTACAGTGATCCAGCATTTCTTTAGCAGAATTGAACGTATAAGGAACAGAGACGTCGGTAGCGGCATCTTTGCCAAAATTCTCTGCATCAACGATGAAGCCACCGCCGATGGAGTAATAGGTTTTGCTATAAATCTCTTTATTACTGGCAAAGGCGGTGATGGTCATGCCGTTTTCGTGCAACGGCAGATTTTCACTGCGGAAAACCATGCCGCCTTCGCGTGGGAAATCCACCTCATGCTGCCCGTTAGCCAGCAGCAAACGTTCGCGTTGCTCAACATCGCGGATGAAGCCGGGGATCGCATCAATATCAACGGTATCCGGCATGTTGCCTGCCAGACCCATGATGATGGCGATATCTGTATGGTGTCCTTTACCTGTCAACGACAGCGAGCCATACACATCGACGGCAATACGCGTAGTTACGGTCAGTAAATCCTGGTTGATCAATTCATCGACAAATTGCTTACCGGCTTTCATCGGTCCAACCGTATGAGAGCTAGAGGGGCCAATACCGATCTTAAACATGTCGAAAACGCTTATCACGCGAAACTCCTCAAAGACTCAGGATCGTACCCGCTACTCTCTGGCTATCAGTTGCCAGCTCTTTCATCACAATCAGATAGTTATACCCGCCGCACTTCAAGATGAACCTCGCCCTAAAGAGCCAACGCTTTGCGTCGCTCAAAACGCTAACGTGTTGTCCTGAAACTCGAATTATTTAGCGTGTATGCTGCAAACTATCTGGCGATTCCAGTTCTGGCGAGATATGACCTGAATTGTAGTGGATATGTACCCAAAGATTAGAATAAAACTCGTCAAATCGCGCTATTGTAGTGTGGAATATGTTGTAAGGCTTCCTTTTTCGCATGAAATAAACTTATGCCAATGCATAATTTTACTTATCTCAAATGCGACCTAAGCCATTGTAAATTATCTATCTGAATGATTTTTGTTCGGCAAGAATGCCTTGAGAGTGAGGTTAATTAGTGAGAGAAAAGAAGTGCCGTGCCAAAGCCGCGGAGTGCGGCCTTGTACTTAGGGCCTGTCGGAAATCTGTAAAGCGAGCTGGTGGATGATGGCGGCGGTCAGTCCCCAAACAAACTGCTGCTGATACCAGGAGAGATAAACCCGGTGCCGTTGCTGTTTACGCTCAATATCCAGCGGGTAATAGCGGGTCAACGCGAAAGCCTCATCCAGCGGTATTTCAAACAGGTCGGCGACTTCATCTTCATTAGGGTGAAAGCGAGTCTGTGCAGCGATCAGCCCGACGACGGGCGTGACCTGAAAGCCGCTAACGCTGTCCAGCGGCGGTAGAACGCCTAACACTTGTACATTCTCCGGTGGGATAGCCACTTCTTCCTGCGCTTCACGTAGCGCCGTTTCTATAATTGAACGATCCGTTTTGTCTGCCGCCCCGCCGGGGAACGCAACCTGTCCGGCATGATTACGGAGATCGGCAGAACGTCGGGTCAATAATAGTGTGGGCGTAGGGTGACAAACAATCGGCACCAGAACTGCCGCCTGACGTTGTTGATGAACCGGCCGTAGCGGAGATGGAAGCTGTAGCTGAAAGCGCGTAATGAAGTCGTTCAGCACAAACTCCGTTGGCGGCAAGGCGATCTCATTCATTTACTCGATACCTGAATTGTTGGTCTGGGAGCCATCCAGCAGGGGAAGAATGCGGCCCACTTTATCAAATGTTTCTTGATATTCAGCCTGTTCCTGACTGTCGGCGACGATGCCACCACCTGCCCAACAGTAGATTTTGCCGCGTTCGGTTAATAACGTCCTGATGGTGATACTGGTGTCCATGGTTCCACATAGGCTGATGTAACCGATGCTGCCGCAGTAAGCATTGCGGCGCTGAGGCTCTAGTTCTTCAATAATCTGCATCGCACGAATTTTGGGGGCGCCAGTAATTGATCCACCGGGGAAACAGGCACGTAGCAGCGTGGTGGCCGGGCAATCTTCCGGTAGCTGTGCTTCGATCGTACTAACCAAATGATGTACTGCGGGAAAAGGTTCGACGACGAACAACTCAGGCACGCGAACGCTGCCTGGAACCGCGACGCGGCCGATATCGTTGCGCAAGAGGTCGACAATCATCAGGTTTTCAGAGCGATCTTTATCAGAGCTAGCGAGCCGTACTGCCTGTTGTTTATCAGCATCCGGGTCTGCGAGGCGCGGTAATGTACCCTTAATCGGGCGCGTTTGAATGTGATTATTTTCCAGCCAGAGAAAGCGTTCCGGCGATACGCTGATTACCGTATTTTCCGGTAGACGCAGGAAGGCTGAAAAGGGGGCTTTATTGCCTGCGGACAACCGTAAAAACGCCTGCCATTCATCGCCCACGTAAGCAGCAGAAAAACGCTGAGCCAGATTGACCTGATAGCAATCGCCTGCCAGAAGATAGTCCTGTATTTTGCGGAATTTTTCGCCATATGCGTCGCGTGACATATTTGGCTGCCAGTCGCTGGTGAGGCTGAAATCGGTTTTTGGCGCGTTTACGGGCGGGGTAGCTAACCAGTCGAGCCGCGCCTGAAGAGAATGATGTACGATCAGCGTTAATGTTTGCCGGTGATGGTCGGCAACCAGCGCCCAGTCGTATAAACCAATCGCCATGTCTGGCAGGTTGATATCCTGTTCAGCCTTCGTAGGCAGCGTTTCAATCTGACGCCCTAAATCGTAGCCAAACAGGCCAAGTGCGCCACCCTGAAAAGGAAAGTCAGGGTGAGTTTCGAGGGGCAGAGCCAATGCATCCAACTGCTGTTGCAGCAGGGTAAAGGGATCGCCTTCTACGGTATTCGTTACGCTGTCACGTGTGATTTCCGTCTTGCCTTCTCGCGTGCACAGCGTGACTCGAGGGTCAGCGACCATGATATCGAAACGATTGTGCGGATGATCGGCAAACCCAGAATGCAGCAGCATAGCCCACGGCTGTTGGGAAAAGGGTGCAAAGCGATCGATCAGCACAGTCGGGTAATAAGGTAGCGTGTGATAGAGAACGGCGGGGCCCGTCGCGGTGGACGAATCGCTTGTAGTATCTCTTGTATGAGTGATGTGAATCGTATTGGCGGCAGTCATGTTTTTTGTGTTGTGTCTACTATGGCATCGATTTTACTGACCACAGCCTACCACAAAGCAGAAATGCTGGTGTATGCCGAAGCGGGCATGCGATGATACGCACGAATTTATCAACCAGGAAACAATCATGATTGCAGGTATGCCCGCGCTGACACATAAGCAGCAACAAGATGCCGTAGAGCGCATTCAGGAATTGATGTCTGAGGGCATGAGCAGTGGACAGGCTATCGCGCTCGTCGCGGCGGAAATTCGCGAAAACCATAAAGGTGGCAACGTCGCGGTGATGTTTGACGAAGATGATGACGCATTTAATGACAGCGACGAAGAACACCATTTTGATGATGGTGAAGAGGAGGAAGAGCAGTAACCACCTTTCTTCCTCTTCAGATTATCTAAGACGATAGTTTATACCGCCGCGATTGCTTTTATTTCGACTTTGAATTTCGGATGCATCAGCTTAGCCTGCACGGTGCAGCGTACGGGCGCGCTGCCAGCCACGACCCAGGCATCCCACGCAGCGTTCATCGCGGCAAAATCATCGGCGTCGGCGAGAAAAATCGTCACGTCCAGCAGCCTGCTCTTATCCGTTCCCGCCTGTTTTAGAACCGCATCTATTGCGCTCAGCGCGTTTTCCGTCTGCGACTGGGCGTCGTCATCCAGATTCTCCGGCACGCTGGTGTAATAGAGCGTGTTGTTGTGGATGACAGCGTCTGACCAGCGTGCTTCAGGATTAATTCGTGTGATCGCCATGGGTGACGTTTCTCCTAACGTAATAAAGCGAATCGCCAAGCCTAACACAGTGGGTGTCGGCACGCGTTCCTGATTTAGGGTGGTAGCGGCGGGTGACTCTTGGCATAATCAGCGCGATATTTTGCCGCGACCTGAAACGGTTAGGGGCTTATAGACTTTATAGATAAAGCATTCCTTTGAAAAAGAGAGCAGGCGTGACGAACGATCGGGTAATCGATGATTTTGCTAATGACGGCGCGCTGGCGAAAGCAATCACGGGCTTTAAGCCTCGCGAACCACAGCGACAGATGGCGCAGGCTGTCATGCGGGCCATTGACGACAAAACGGCATTGGTGGTGGAAGCTGGAACCGGAACGGGTAAAACCTATGCTTACCTTGCGCCTGCCTTGCGTTCAGATAAAAAAGTCATCATCTCGACCGGGTCGAAAGCCTTACAGGATCAGCTCTATAGCCGTGATTTGCCAACGATTGCGCAAGCGCTGAAGTACAAAGGAAAATTAGCGCTGTTGAAAGGCCGCTCAAACTACCTCTGTCTGGAACGGCTTGAACAGCAGTCGCTAGGGGGCGGTGATTTACCCGGCGAAACGCTGAGCGAACTGGTCAGGCTGCGCGGCTGGTCGTCGGAAACAACAGAAGGCGATGTCACGACCTGTGCGGGCGTAGCGGAAGATAGCGCGATCTGGCCATTAGTGACCAGCACCAACGATAACTGTCTGGGCAGCGACTGTCCGCATTATAAAGAATGCTTCGTAGTGAAGGCGCGGCGCAAAGCGATGGATGCCGATATCGTAGTGGTCAACCATCATCTTTATTTGGCAGACATGGTGGTGAAGGAGACGGGGTTCGCGGAGCTGATTCCAGAAAGCGATGTCGTTATTTTCGATGAAGCCCATCAGATACCTGATATCGCCAGCCAATATTTTGGCCAACAGCTTTCCAGCCGCCAACTGCTGGATCTGGCAAAAGACATCATCATTGCCTACCGCACCGAAGTACGCGATGCCTCTCAATTACAAAAAAGCGCCGATCGCCTGACGCAAAGTACGCAGGACTTCCGGCTGGCGCTGGGCGATCCGGGGTTTCGCGGCAATCTCCGCGATGTGCTTGAGCAGCCGTCGCTTCAGCGTGCGCTGCTACTGTTGGATGATGCACTGGAGTTGTGTTACGACGTAGCGAAACTTTCGCTCGGGCGTTCTGCACTGCTGGATATTGCCTTTGAACGCGCCACACTTTACCGCAACCGTCTGAAACGGCTGAAAGACGTTCAGCTACCGGGATACAGCTACTGGTATGAATGCAATTCGCGTCATTTCGTGTTGGCGCTGACGCCATTGTCCGTCGCCGATCGCTTTCGCGAACTACTCAAGGAGAAGCCCGCCGCCTGGGTGTTTACCTCCGCGACGCTGTCTGTTAACGATCAACTCTTTCACTTCACCGATAGGCTGGGTTTGGATAACGCGAAGACGCTCCTGTTACCCAGCCCGTTTGATTACGCTAATCAGGCTCTGCTCTGCGTTCCTCGTAACCTGCCGGAAACCAATCGCCCCGGTGCGGCGAAAAGGCTGGCAGCGATGCTGCGACCGTTGATTGAAGCGAATCAGGGGCGCTGCTTTATGCTGTGTACCTCACATCAGATGATGCGAGATTTAGCCGCCGAATTCCGCGCCACGCTGACGCTACCGGTGCTGTTACAAGGAGAAACCGGCAAGGCGCAGCTGTTGTCGCAGTTTGTATCGGCGGGTAATGCCTTATTGGTGGCGACCAGCAGCTTCTGGGAAGGCGTGGATGTGCGCGGCGATACGCTCTCCTGCGTCATTATCGATAAACTGCCGTTTACCTCACCGGACGATCCGCTGTTGAAGGCACGTATTGAAGATTGCCGTCTGCGCGGCGGTGAGCCATTCGACGATGTGCAGGTTCCCGATGCGGTAATTACCTTGAAACAAGGCGTGGGTCGCCTCATCCGTGATGTTGAGGATCGCGGTGTGATTGTGATTTGCGATAATCGGTTGGTGATGCGGCCGTACGGTGCAGTGTTCCTTAATAGTTTACCGCCGACACCGCGTACCCGCGATATTCAGCAAGCGATTACTTTCCTGACGCGTAACACGTAATCCCCGTTGACGATTGCCGTATGGCCTGACCGATGGTGGGAAGGGCTGCGGCACAGCAGGGGCTTATGCTATGATACGGGTTATTAAGATTTATTTATCCTGCCTGAGGTTGGCATGTCTACGCGAATTCTAGCGCTTGATACCGCAACGGAAGCCTGTTCCGTCGCACTCTGGAATGAAGGCGAAATTCATTCTCTGTTCGAAGTTTGTCCCCGTGAACACACTCAACGTATCCTGCCGATGGTTCAGCAGGTGCTGGCTGACAGCGGCCTGACGCTCAAGGATCTTGATGCACTGGCCTTTGGGCAAGGGCCGGGAAGTTTTACTGGTGTGCGGATTGGAATTGGTATTGCGCAAGGGCTGGCGTTGGGGGCGGATTTACCGCTGCTCGGCGTATCGTCATTGGCGACCATGGCGCAGGGTGCTTTCCGCCTGACGCAGGCGACGCAAGTGCTTGCTGCCATTGATGCGCGCATGGGGGAAGTGTACTGGGGCTGCTACCAGCATGATGTTGACGGTGTCTGGCAGGGCGAATCTGAGGAAGCCGTATTGAAACCTGAACAGGTGCAGGCGTTAACTGCCGCGCTGTCAGGCGAATGGGCCACAGTAGGAACCGGGTGGGAAACCTATCCTAAACTGGTTAATCATTCCTCCTTGTCGTTATCGAAGGGTGAGGTGCTGTTGCCGCAGGCGCAGGACATGTTGCCGCTGGCCTGTCAGCTATGGCTGGCAGGAAAAGCGGTCAGCGTCGAGAATGCGCAACCGCGCTACCTGCGCAATGAAGTAACCTGGAAAAAACTGCCCGGCCGCGAATAGCCATCACGCACATATTTCATAATGTATAACGGGAATAAACAGCAACTTATTCGATGCTGAGCAGTCTAACGGTCAGATATCTGAAGAGGGGTTGTGCCATGCGTGTACAGATAAAAAGTATGCAAAAAAGGCTGCATCTGAGTCAGAAAAAAGCACGCCTCTGTATGGTGGCTGCGTCAGTGCTGTTGCTTTCAGGCTGTGTCACGGTGCCGGATGCCATCAAAGGTACGTCCCCAACGCCGCAGGACGATCTCGTTCGTGTGATGAATGCGCCGCAGATTTATGTCGGCCAGGAATCACGTTTTGGTGGGCGAGTGGTCAGCATCCGCAATGAAGCGAATAAAACGCGCCTGGAGATCGCCAGTATGCCACTGGATAGCGGTGCGAAACCGCGGTTGGATATGCCGTCAGAAGGGCGTTTTATTGCCTATGTAAATCGCTTTCTGGAACCTGTCGATTTTAAAGACCAACTGGTGACGGTTGTCGGGCCTATTGTCGGCACCGAACAGGGCGCTATTGGTGATAAACCCTATCGCTATGTCGTGATCGACGCACAAGGCTACAAACGCTGGAATGTCGTGCAGCGCCTGATGGTGCCGCCCGGAGGTTACGGCTATGGTCCGTGGGGATGGCGTGCGGGTTACGGTTACGGCTGGGGTCCCGGGTGGGGGTTCGACGGCGGTTGGTCTGGTCCGGCACGGATTGAGAATATTGTGACAGAATAAGAATCTAAAATTATTTCGTTCGACGTAAAGAGATCAGGCGACGCAGGTCGCCTGATTTTTTTTGAATAAAGAATAAATTAGTGATCGTTCTCGCAACCTTAACATTGTTTGTTAGCTAACTGGTAGGCTGAGTTAAAATAATGTTAATAACAATATGCCTCTGAGGGCGACGACGATGCCACTAAAAAAATATCTCGGGAGTGACGTCTTGGAAAAAATTTGGTTATCACGCTACCCGGCGGACGTACCGGCGGAAATCGATCCGGATCGCTATTCGTCGTTGGTTGACATGTTTGAAAATAACGTAAGGCGTTATGCCGATCGACCTGCATTCATCAACATGAGTGAGGTGATGACGTTTCGCAAGTTGGAAGAGCGGAGTCGGGCGTTTGCGGCCTATTTGCAAAACCAGCTTAAATTGCGAAAGGGCGATCGTGTCGCGTTGATGATGCCCAACCTGCTGCAATATCCCGTTGCGCTGTTTGGCGTGCTGCGCGCGGGTCTGGTGGTGGTTAACGTTAACCCACTGTATACGCCGCGTGAGCTGGAACATCAGCTAAAAGACAGCGGTGCCAGCACGATTGTTATCGTGTCTAACTTCGCGCATACGCTGGAAAAAGTCGTCCATAACACGGCGGTGAAGCACGTAATTCTGACCCGTATGGGAGATCAACTCTCCACGGCGAAAGGGACGCTGGTCAACTTCGTGGTGAAGTACATTAAGCGGCTGGTGCCTAAATACCATCTGCCGGATGCGATATCGTTCCGTCGTGTTTTGCAGGAAGGACGGCGTCAGCAGTATATTCGCCCCGATATTATCAATACCGATCTGGCATTTCTGCAATACACCGGCGGCACCACGGGCTTAGCGAAAGGTGCCATGCTCACACACCGTAATATGCAGGCGAATGTAGCACAGTGTCTTGCGGCTTATGGCCCGGTGTTGAGGGAAGGAAATGAATGGGTTGTCACGGCGTTGCCGCTGTACCATATTTTTGCTTTAACGGCGAACTGTCTGCTGTTTTTTGAGTTGGGCGGACAAAATCTGTTGATCACCAATCCCCGAGATATTCCTGCGGTGGTAAAAGAATTGAAGGCGTATCCTTTTACGGCGATTACGGGCGTCAATACGTTGTTTAATGCGCTGTTAAATAATAAAGAATTCCATGAGCTTGATTTCTCAACGCTGCGTCTATCGGTTGGCGGTGGAGCATCGGTGCAACGGGCGGTAGCGGAACGCTGGGAGAAGCTAACGGGTAAACATCTGCTTGAGGGATATGGGTTAACAGAAAGTTCCCCGCTGGTGGCAGTGAACCCTTACGATCTCAAACATTACAGCGGCAGTATCGGGCTACCGGTGGCATCAACGGATGTCAGAATTATTGACGATAATGGTAACGACGCAGGGCCGGGTGAATCCGGTGAGCTGTGGGTGCGTGGGCCGCAGGTGATGTTAGGGTACTGGCAGCAGCCTGCCGCAACGGATGAGGTGTTAAAAGACGGCTGGCTGGCAACAGGTGACATTGTCACTGCTGATGATGAAGGATTCCTGCGAGTCATCGATCGTAAGAAAGACATGATTCTGGTTTCCGGTTTTAACGTCTATCCGACAGAAATTGAAGACGTTATCAGTCGTCATCCTAAAGTCTCCGAGTCTGCGGTGATTGGGGTCGAGAATGAGGTATCTGGTGAAGCAGTAAAAGCCTTTGTGGTAAGGCGTGATAACTCGTTAACGAAAGAGGAACTCATTACTCACTGTCGCCGTAATCTTACAGGTTATAAAGTGCCGAAAGAGATCGAATTCTGTGAGGATTTGCCGAAATCCAACGTCGGGAAAATTCTGCGCCGCGAATTACGTGGCGAGAAGATGGCGAAGAAAGACGTTGCCGCCTGACGATTTTCCGCGAAAAACGACTGCCAGAGAGAGGCAGGACGCGATATGATGTTTTCACGCCGGTTTATCCGGCGTTCTTTTTTATGGCGATATAGATTTGACCCAGAACCGTAAAGTTAAAACAACCAAGAGAATGACGTTTTGAATTATCAGTTGATCACTTCCGACATCGGGTTACAACAGGTTTGCTCTCAGGCGCGACGCTTTCCGCAGGTGGCATTGGACACGGAGTTCGTCAGAACCCGCACGTATTACCCGCAATTAGGGTTGATTCAATTGTATGACGGCGAACAGCTTTCACTTATCGACCCGTTAACCATTACAGACTGGGCACCCTTTCAAGCGTTACTGCATGACCAAGAGGTCACTAAATTCCTGCATGCAGGCAGCGAAGATCTGGAGGTGTTCATCAATACGTTTGGGACATTGCCGACGCCGTTCATTGACACACAGATTCTGGCTGCATTTTTAGGCAAACCGCTATCTTATGGTTTCGCTGCGCTAGTGGCCGACTACATGGACGTGACGCTGGATAAAAGCGAGTCGAGAACCGACTGGCTAGCTCGACCATTGAGCGAAAAGCAGTGCGATTACGCAGCGGCAGATGTGCTCTATCTGTTGCCGATGGCGATTCAACTGGTGGCAGATACGGAAGCAGCAGGGTGGATGAATGCCGCGCGGGATGAGTGTCTCCTGCTTTGTCAGCGTAAACAGGATATTTTATCACCAGCGCTGGCCTATCGTGAATTTGGTAATGCCTGGCAACTGCGTGACCGGAACCTGGCTTGCCTTCAGCGTTTGGCTGAATGGCGCTTGTGTAAAGCGCGTGAACGGGACAGTGCGGTGAATTTTGTCGTACGTGAAGAGAACCTCTTACAGGTAGCGCGTTGTCTGCCTACTTCGCTGGGTGAACTGAGTTCACTGGGGCTGAGCGGCCCGGAAATCCGCTATCACGGAAAGACGCTGCTGGATTGTGTTGCGCAGACGGAAGGTATTGCTGACGCGGATTGTCCTCCGCCAGTGATTAATTTGATCGACTATCCCGGCTATAAAAAAGCGTTTAAAGATATTAAGGCATTAGTGCAGCACGCGAGCGAACAGAGTGGATTATCCGCCGAGCTATTAGCATCACGTCGCCAAATTAATCGCCTACTGAACTGGCACTGGAAATTAGCGGCGCAAGACGCGAGCACACCGGAAATGTTGTCCGGCTGGCGTGGTCAGCTATATGGCGATGAACTGCGTGAAATCGTACAGGGCTATTAATTACCTGCAAGTGAGTATTTTCAATACACCTTATTTGTTGCGAATTGAAAAAGCAGCAAATAAGGTGAGAAGAGCGCGACGAAATAACAGAACAAGCAACAACTAACTGTATAAATATACAATACCCCTGCAAAATCGCAGGGGTATTAAAGCAGAAAAATCATTTAGGCGTTTCTTCCGCTTCCGGTAATGTAACGTTCAACTCAAGCACGGAAATATCATCTCCTTTTTGCTCAAGTTGAACTGTTACCATCTCAGGATCAATCTGTACATATCTACAGATAACCTCAAGAATGTCTCGCTTTAATTGCGGCAGATAATGGGGTTCGCTATCTCCCCGGCGTCGCTCCGCGACAATAATTTGCAGCCGTTCCTTGGCAATATTGGCTGTCGTTTTTTTGCGGGACAGAAAGAAGTCCAGTAAAGCCATAATTTATCCCCCAAAAAGTCGTTTAAGGAAACCCTTCTTCTCTTCTTCAATAAAACGGAAAGGACGCTCTTCGCCAAGCAAGCGATCAACCGTATCCGAATAGGCTTTACCCGCGTCGGCTTCAGCATCCAGAATCACTGGTTCGCCTTGGTTAGAGGCGCGGAGTACGGATTGATCTTCAGGAATCACGCCAACCAGTGGAATCCGCAGGATCTCAAGCACGTCTTCCATACTCAGCATGTCGCCACGACTCACCCGGCCAGGGTTGTAACGCGTCAACAGCAAATGCTCTTTGATTGGATCTTCAGAACGCTCTGCACGACGTGATTTTGAGGATAGAATGCCCAGAATACGGTCGGAGTCGCGAACGGAAGAGACTTCCGGGTTAGTGGTGATAATCGCTTCGTCAGCGAAATAGAGCGCCATCAACGCACCCGTTTCAATCCCGGCTGGTGAATCACATACGATAAAGTCAAAATTCATATCGCCCAGATCGTTGAGTATTTTTTCAACACCTTCATGGGTTAACGCATCTTTATCACGCGTTTGTGACGCGGGCAGAATGTAGAGGTTGTCCGTTCTCTTATCTTTGATCAGCGCCTGATTCAACGTGGCGTCACCTTGAATAACGTTCACAAAGTCATAGACGACGCGACGCTCACATCCCATGATCAGGTCGAGGTTACGCAGACCAATGTCAAAATCGATGACAACGGTCTTTTTTCCTTTCTGGGCTAAACCGGTAGCAATGGCCGCGCTTGATGTGGTCTTGCCAACGCCCCCTTTACCCGATGTAACAACAATGATGCGTGCCATAAATGTTTCCTTGGGAGATTCTAGTCTAGAGGTTTTATCGTTAACACATTGTCCAGCTGGTTCAGGTTGATCCGTGCTGGCTGCCCAAAATACGCTTCAGGTATCTGGTCGCTCAGCCAGTAACGACCCGCGATAGAAACCAGTTCTGCGGCCAGATGCGTACAGAATATCTGGCTCTGAACATCACCAGAAACGCCTGCAAGGGCTCGGCCGCGCATCATGCCGTATATATGAATATTGCCATCGGCAATCACCTCTGCCCCTGCGCTGACGCTACTTGTGACGATTAAGTCACAGTTCCGGGCGTAAATCTGTTGGCCGGAACGAATAGGAGTATTGATGACTTTCGTTTTCACTGCCGTAGGAACGGCGGCGACGGGTTCGACTACCCGACGTTGTGCTTTACCTTCGCTCAGAAGGGGAAGCCCCGCCTGTGCAATGGTTTTCTTTAACGCATCGTCGTTGCATCCACTGACGCCGACGACATGCAGACCGGTTGACGAAATGGCCTGCTGCAATTTTATCCAATCGGTTTCCGCTGTTAATGCAGCAACATTAATGACAACGGGGGCATTTTTCAGGAAAGCAGGTGCTTGCTCTATTTTTTCCTGGAGTGCCTGGTAAATTACCTCGGGTTGCGAATCATGCAAATGAACAACCGATAAGGTAAAGCTGCTGCCTTTTAGCTCTATTGGCGTTTGTGACATCTATCCTGACTCAGTTTCAGCATCTTTTAATCCCTAGAGTAACATTTAAGGCATGATATTCCAGAGCGCTGTAAGCATGTTATAGTCACAATTATATACAGGCAAGATGGCATTCCCATCAAATAGAGTAAAAAAAATGTTTTGTGTGATCTATCGAAGTGCGAAACGCGATCAGACCTATCTTTATGTTGAAAAAAAAGACGATTTCTCACGCGTGCCGGAAGAATTAATGAAAAGTTTCGGCGCACCGCAGTTAGCCATGGTTTTACCGTTGGATGGACGTAAAAAACTGGCGAATGCCGATATAGAAAAAGTGAAACTTGCGCTACAGGAACAGGGTTTTTATCTGCAAGTTCCTCCTCCGGTCGAGAGCTTATTAAACACGGCTGTGTAAGTGTAAAAAAATAATACCAAGGCATACTTTCAGATAAAGCCGCAAACATAATTTGGCGTGGAATATCTCGTCCTTTGTCTGATATTCCGCGCGATAAATATTCATCTTTTGAGTTTTACTCCGTCATAATTTAATTGTTTCCATTTTTGATAGGCTATCAAGCCTTCTTCAGACCGTACGAACGCTAGCCTCGCTCTCCTGAAATCTGTTGGGGTAACCCCCGTAGCGATGATATAACGATGGTTTTGCACCATCGTGTTCTTATATAGCTGTTTTCTTTTTGGGCAGGTTGTGTGCCACGAAGACAGCGATAATCCAACAGACCGGGCAGGAGAATACCCATGTATCAACACAGAGACTGGCAGGGCGCGCTACTTGATTTCCCTGTAAATAAAGTCGTTTGCGTCGGAAGCAACTACTCAGAACACATCAAAGAAATGGGAAGTGCCACCCCAAGCGAGCCAGTTTTATTCATTAAACCTGAAACTGCACTGTGTGATTTACGTCAGCCAGTCGCTATTCCTAAAAACCTGGGGTCGGTTCACCACGAAGTGGAGCTGGCGGTGCTGATCGGTACGCCGTTGAAGCAGGCAAATGAAGAACGCGTTGCCCGAGCCATCGCGGGCTATGGCGTGGCGCTGGATTTGACGCTGCGTGATTTACAGTCCGAATTCAAAAAAGTGGGTCAGCCATGGGAAAAGGCCAAAGCCTTTGACGGTTCCTGCCCGATCTCCGGTTTTATTCCCGTTGCCGAGTTTGGCGATCCACAGCAAACCGATCTGGGTGTAAAAGTGAATGATGAAGTGCGCCAGCAGGGCAACACGCGTGATATGATTACGCCGATTCTGCCGCTGATTGCCTATATGAGCCGTTTCTTTACGCTGCGTGCGGGCGATATTATTCTAACGGGTACGCCGAAAGGGGTCGGCCCGATTCTGTCAGGCGATATGCTGACGATTACGGTAAATGACCGGACGCTGAGCACACGTATTATCTAACGCTCTAGCTGCCCGTAGAACGACGGGCAGCAAAACTTCCCCGCAGTGCCTGCCAGAATCACGCATCTTTTTTACAACGCTATCGATTTACAACAGGAAGAAACATGACTGAACGCCCTTTTTGGCAGCAAAAAACGTTGTCTGAGATGTCTGACGATGAATGGGAGTCGCTGTGCGATGGCTGCGGTCAGTGCTGTTTGCATAAACTGATTGATGAGGATACGGAGGAGATCTACTTTACCAACGTCGCCTGTAATCAACTCAATATTAAAAGCTGTCAGTGCCGTAACTATGAGAAACGCTTCGAGTACGAGCCAGACTGCATCAAGCTGACGCGCGAGAATCTTCTGACGTTTAACTGGTTACCTGCGACCTGCGCCTATCGTCTGGTGCATGAACGTGAGGATTTACCTCGGTGGCATCCGCTGGTTTGCGGAACCAAAACAGAAATGCATCGCGAGCGTATCTCTGTCCGCCATATTGCCGTGCGCGAAAGTGAGGTGATGGACTGGCAGGACCATATCCTAAATAAACCGGAGTGGGCGCGATAATTTTTGTTCGGTGCGGGTTGTTACTTGATTGAAACAAGAAGCCCCTCAATCTGAATCTCTCAGAAGAGGGGCTTTTTATCGGGGGAGAGTCAGTACTCATTAGTCGTCCCATTTGGGGCTGAGATACGCCGCCAGAAAACTAAGGAAAAGGATGCCGCCCAATACGGCGATGAAAAGATTGATATTGCCTAACATCTTTGTTTCTCCTGAATAAATTAATGCGATAGAAATACCTCATCGGATGAAAAGTCGTTGTTGACCTGCGATAGGTACTATAGGGATAAGGGGCGTTCTAATGAAGAAAAAACGCTCAGAAAGGGATAGATGGTTTACATATCGTTGAAGTGGAACCGAAACGCTCATCTGTTTTGCACGCCACGTCACATTTTCCTTGTGCGAATCATGCTCCCGCCTCCAGCATAAATCGTGACGTGTTGTATAATTTTAGAACAGTGTAACCAGCAGGAGGGAGAACATGTGATTAACTTTGAGAAAATCATTATTGAGTACAGCGAGCAGTACACTGACTTTGCTGCCTCCACGATTGCTTTTATGGAAAGTCAGGAAAAAAAGATCGACGCTGATGAAATATCGCGCAGAATTCCGCAGGAAAAGAGGCTTTTTTTTAACGAGCGATTAGGCCATTATCGTGATATTTACCGACCACAGCAGTGAGGGTTGGTACACAGCGTGGAAACAGTTACCAGAAGCCCGACATATTGTCGGGCTTTTCGGTTTATACCCGTCATACTTCAAGTTGCATGTGCGTTGGCTGGTCAAATTCGTACCCGACGAATTTTTCCTTCTCTTGCCGCGTTACGAGGCCCATAAATGAGCCTCGCCCTAAAGGGCCAACGCTTTGCGTTGTTCAAAACGTTAACGTTTTGTCCTGAAACTCGAATTATTTAGGGTATATATAATTAGCGGCTGAAGAGGTCGCGTCGCTTCGGACGGAAAGGTTGAGCGATCAACACCAGCACCGCAATCACCAGATAAGCGACGAAGATGCCAAGCAGCCATTGCGGCATTTCCAGAGAGAGGAATTCCCACTGGCGCACAGAGCAGTCACCTGTCGCATTGAAAATAGCCGGAAGCCATTTGTCTAAAGGCAACCATGACGGGAAGCTGACAAAGAAATCACAGGTGGTAAACGGCGACGGATTTAACAAAATATCCGTGTGTTTCCAGGCCAGTCGAACCCCTTCGTAGGAACTGTATATCCATAATGCGATGGCAGGGTAACGCAACGAGGTTGTTGGCGCGATGGCACCAACAATACCGGCTGCGAACACACCCCACAGCGCACAGCGCTGATAAATACACAGCACGCACGGTTTTAATAACATAACGTGCTGAAAATAGAGCGCAGTCAACTCCAATGCTAAAGCAGTAAACGCCAGCAGCAGCCACGCACCACGTCCGCGTGAGCAACGATTAAGAAATCGCAACATAAAAATATTCCATGCTTAACATGATAAAAGCAGCAGTGTAAACCGTTCTGGCTTCACTGCCATCATTTCACTGTGCAAAACGTAACGATATGTTTATTTGATGCTTTTCTATCATTCTACGGCGGCGAACCCGGTATTGATAAAACCATCAAGACAGAATTTGTCGCCACCGTGATTACTATACACGATCGTGATTATGCGTGACTGCCCGATAGGGTCAAATTTGGCAAAGAAATCCAGTCATTATTCAGCAAAAAGTCGGTGAACGGCACCAGCGTATACTCAACGCAAAGCAACCCGACTAGCGTCATCACAATGGTATAAGGCAATGCCATGATCACCATGCGTCCGTAAGATAGGCGGATAAGCGGAGCCAGCGCGGATGTCAACAGGAATAGAAACGCGGCTTGCCCATTCGGCGTAGCGACGGAAGGAAGATTGGTGCCGGTATTAATCGCCACGGCGAGTAGCTCAAATTGGGGTAAGGAT
The DNA here is from genome assembly GCF_000749845.1 of Pectobacterium betavasculorum. Taxonomy (GTDB): domain Bacteria; phylum Pseudomonadota; class Gammaproteobacteria; order Enterobacterales; family Enterobacteriaceae; genus Pectobacterium; species Pectobacterium betavasculorum. Next base: position 982,648 of record NZ_JQHM01000001.1, read on the forward strand.
ATTTTACCGCTCTCAAACGCATTACGCGCTTCGTTGATATAAACCGAACCAACAAAGACGTTATCGGATATCGATGATAGCAGCCCATTGAATAGATAAAACTGTGTCAGCTGGGCGCTGTCAGAAGATTGTAAGACGTAATGAATAATCGGTGAGAACAGTTGCTGATCGATAATGACGGCGACGATGGCAAAGAAGACCGTCAGTAGTGCGGTAAAGGGCATGGCATCCTGAAAGGCTTTGCCGATAGCGTGTTCTTCAGTCACGCCGCAGAACGTTGTGGCCATAATAATCACCGAGAGGCCAATCAACCCGACCTCAGCCAGATGAAACGCCAGTGCGATGATGAGCCAGACGCCAATCACTGCCTGCACGAGTAAACGCACTTTATCCTGCGGCGTGCGCTTTTCTGTCATGTCCCGATCGTAATCCTCAAGTACGCGGCGTACGTCGGTCGGCAGGTTTACCCCATAGCCGAACAGCTTGAAGCGTTCGACCAGCGCGCAGGTCAGGATGCCGCAAATAAAGACGGGGACGGTCACCGGTGACATGCGCAGGAAAAAGCTGACAAAATCCCAGCCTGCGCTTTTCGCAATAATCAGGTTTTGCGGTTCGCCGACCATCGTCATCACTCCACCGAGAGCCGTACCGACGCCTGCATGCATCATCAGACTGCGCAGAAATGCACGGAATTGCTCCAGCGTACGATGATGTTCCTCGTTGCTTAACGCGCTGTCATCGCTGATATCGCTCTCGTCTTCACCTTGCTGAGAGGCAAAGCGATGGTAAATACTATAAAACCCGATAGCGACGCTGATGACGACGGCAATTACGGTCAATGCATCTAAAAAGGCGGAGAGAAAGGCTGCCGCCATACAGAAGGCGAGCGAAAGCAGGGGCTTAGAATGGATGCGAAGCAGCAGTTTGGTAAACACAAACAGCAGTAGTTGCTTCATAAAGTAGATGCCTGCCACCATAAACACCAACAACATCAGAACTTCAATATTCCCTGTGACTTCATGCCACACCTGCTGTGGGCTAGTCATGCCGATGAGTATCGCCTGTAGCGCCAGTAGGCCACCAGGCTGTAGCGGATAACATTTCAGCGCCATGCCGAGCGTAAAAATAAACTCCACGACCAATAACCAACCGGCCCAAAACGGACTGACAAAATAGAACAGCAGCGGATTAATCAACAAAAAACTAAAAATGGTCAGTTTGTACCAGTCAGGTGCGTATCCCAGGAAGTTTTTTAGCAGCGCACGGTGGAGGGGCATGGCGATCATAATGGGTGCGGAATCCTTATTCGTTATAATAGATTGATGGTTTTTATCATATAGTAAAAACTTTACAAACGGTCAGAAGTCTACCGTTCTACGCAGTGAGAGGGTGGTTTGCAGTCACAATTTTTCACTGAAATGGTTCGGAGCCAGAGTACGGTGCTATATCATGATTCTTTCGTCTGGTATTATGATTTGGCTTTTTTCGGCAATCACCGCTACGGATTATCAAACACATGGTTATAAAGGCGCAAAGTCCGGCTGGATTCGCGGAAGAATACATTATCGAAAGTATATGGAATAACCGTTTTCCTCCAGGCTCTATTTTGCCCGCGGAAAGGGAGCTTTCCGAACTGATCGGCGTGACCCGCACTACCCTGCGTGAAGTGCTTCAACGCTTAGCCCGTGATGGCTGGCTGACGATACAGCACGGGAAACCGACAAAGATTAACAACTTTTGGGAAACTTCCGGTCTCAATATTTTGGAAACGCTGGCCCGGCTCGATCACGATAGCGTGCCGCAATTGATCGATAATCTGCTGGCTGTGCGGACCAACATTGCCGCAATCTTTATTCGGACGGCATTACGGCATAATCCAGAAAAAGTGCGTGATGTGTTGACCCAGTCAAATGCGGTAGACGATAGCGCAGAAGCCTTTGCGCAACTTGACTACAATGTGTTCCGTGGTTTGGCTTTTGCCTCCGGCAACCCGATTTATGGTCTGATTCTGAACGGTCTGAAAGGATTGTATATTCGCGTAGGGCGATACTATTTCTCCAACCCGGAAGCTCGTAAACTGGCGGTGAATTTTTACAGTCGGTTGGAAACATTGCGTAGCGAAGAGCTTTACGATCAGGTCATGGATGTCGTCAGACATTACGGTAAAGAAAGTGGGGCGATCTGGCACAGTATGCAGAGCGCGATCCCGCGAGATATCGCGGAAGTGCGCCGCTAAGACGTCATTCGCTTCATAGCAAAAACGTGAAAAGGGGATTCAGGTATTGCCTGAATCCCCTTTGTCTTTTATCGGCGAGACTTTTATCTGCGTAACGCGTTTTGCTATGCGGATGCAGCACCGTTACGTGGCGGGCAGCGTTCAATCAGCTCAATGCTCCCATCTGCATTAGCCTGCTCCAGATACACGTCAAAACCCCACAGGCGATGGACGTGCTTCAACACTTCCTGGCTGCTTTTATCCAACGGTGCGCGGTTATGTGGAACATAGCGCAGCGTTAGCGCCCGATTGCCGCGTAAATCCACGTTCCAGACCTGAATATTCGGCTCCAGATGGCTCAGGTTATACTGTGCGGACAGCTCCTGTCGGATCAAACGATAACCTTCTTCGTCGTGAATCGCGGCAATTTCCAGATAGTTGTTTCGGTCATCGTCCAGCACCGTGAAGAGCCGGAAGTCACGCATCAATTTAGGCGATAAGAACTGACTGATGAAGCTCTCGTCCTTAAAGTTCTGCATCGCAAAATGCAGCGTATCAAGCCAGTCTTTACCCGCAATGTCGGGGAACCAGTAGCGATCTTCATCTGTTGGCGACTGACAAATACGCTTAATGTCCTGAAACATCGCGAAGCCTAGCGCATACGGATTGATGCCGCTGTAATACGGACTGTTATACGGCGGCTGATAAATCACGTTGGTATGGCTGTGCAGGAATTCCAGCATGAAGCGCTCAGATACTCGTCCTTCATCATAGAGATGGTTGAGAATGGTGTAGTGCCAGAAGGTAGCCCAGCCTTCATTCATCACCTGAGTCTGCTTCTGCGGATAGAAATACTGACTGACTTTCCGCACGATGCGCAATACTTCTCGCTGCCAGGGTTCCAGCAGCGGGGCATTTTTCTCCATAAAGTAGAGCAAGTTTTCCTGCGGCTCTTGCGGAAAGCGTCTCGCTTGTTCTGGTGCTGCGCCCTGTTCGCGGCGCGGTAAGGTTTTCCAGAGATCGTTCACCTGGCTTTGCAGATAGGCTTCACGACTTTTCTGGCGAGATTTTTCCTCTTCGAGCGAGATTTTCTGCGGGCGCTTGTAGCGATCAACGCCGTAGTTCATGAGCGCGTGGCAGGAGTCTAGCAGGCGTTCTACCTCGTCCACACCATAACGCTCTTCACATTGCGCGATATATTGTCGGGCAAAAAGCAGGTAATCGACGATGGAGCTGGCATCGGTCCAACTGCGGAACAGATAGTTGCCTTTGAAGAAGGAGTTGTGCCCGTAGCAGGCGTGTGCCATGACGAGCGCCTGCATCGGCAGCGTATTCTCTTCCATCAAGTACGCAATACAGGGATCGGAGTTAATAACGATTTCGTATGCCAACCCCTGTTGCCCATGTTTGTAACGTTGTTCGGTTTCAATGAATTTTTTCCCGAACGACCAATGAGAATAGTTGATCGGCATACCTATGCTGGAATAGGCGTCCATCATTTGTTCTGATGTGATGACTTCGATCTGGTGAGGATAGGTTGCCAGACGATAAAGTTTGGCGACCCGATCAATCTCATCGAGATAAACCTGTAATAACTCAAATGTCCAGTCCGGTCCATCACTCAGGCGAAGTGTTTTTTTTACCTGATTATCCGTCGATATAGCCATCCGCGCGCCCCCTAACATAATAAGCCTGTACGTGAGATCCCGTTTACTGCCTTTCCGTTGGCTCCTGTCAAAAAATCATCGTGGTTCATTTAGTTATAGCTGAGCTTTGGACACGCGGCAATTGACGGATTGAGCGTAGCAAGAAGGTTATCTCGTTATCGCAACCTTACTGCTTTCCCTCATCCAGCCAGCATCCTGTGCTCACGACGGTAGCAAGCAGCTTTCTGGTTTGAGCAAGATATTGCGATATGACATGGCTCGCTTGCTCAGACGCAGGATGACGATAGTTAAGGAAAAGTCCATCGTGCGTGCGAATGAACCATAGGCACACTTCTTCAGGGTCGACGCTGGTGCAGTAGGATGTAGCAACTTGCCACTCAGACCAGTGACGTGAACCTGGCGTACGACGCATGTCCATGTACGAAATCATGAAAGGATCGCGAAGCGGTTGGTTGATCAGGTCGGCTACGCGAGTTATCGGTATTTGTGCCAACGTCTTTATTCCCTTGAGGCCTGTTACCGCGTGGGCGAGTGCCGCTGAGAATGGGCTTGAACCATCGATTCGGCAGGCAAATGGAGACATCCCCACGTACCACCCCATCGACGGCTGTCTGCTCCCCGACTGGGTTTGACAGGGAATCATCGTCCGAAATTCACACTGTCCGGTTTTATCATGAGCGGATTTAGCCAGACAAGCTAACAGCCCGGAGAAGGTGTCTCCACCAGCGGACCGACAGATACGGCTAAACGCGTTTGCATCATTTTTGTTCATCACCGTAATGTGCCCGCTATGCTGTGCAGTTAACGGATTTTCCGGTCTGTCTAGCGGAATGGGGAACGGAGGCAGATGGCCTCCTGACTCATCGACAAAGTGCTTCCAACGAATAATCCCTTCATGATCGGCGGTCAGCGCTTCAGATGCGCAGCGTTCTGCTTCTGCAAAATCGAGATAACTGGCAGCGGGAGGCAGAGTGCGTGGGGTGTTATCGGCGGAGATCGCCGCATGGTATAAAAGAGAGAACTCAGCCGGAAGTTCAAAGAGTGAATAGCCGTCTATCAATGTATGATCAACGGCGACACAGACGGTTGTCGCTTTAGCATGCTGGATCGTGGTAAACAGATAGCCAGGCCAGTTGAGCGGACTCACGCTGTCGTTGAATAACTGCTCCAGATCGCTGGTTTTGCTGAAATGACCGATAAAGCTGGCATCCACCTTGATAGCCGCCGTTTCCAAGGTCAGGCGTTCCAAGTGCGTGTGTGCCGTTGGCGTCGCACTAAGTCTAAGATGGCTGCGTAGCGTTTCATGACGGTCGGCCCAGTGGCATAGGGCTTTTGAGAACGCCGCCTGATCGAGTGCCGCAGGCATAGTAAAGGTACAACTTAACCAGGATGCCGAGGCTCTCCCTTGCTGCTGTTCCTCAAGGGCTCCCATAATACTCGCCTCCTGAATACACGAGGCCCGTCGCCGATCGCGAACCCATCTTGCATCCGACATCGGGGGCGCTTTAGCTCGCCAGACCGTAAGACGGCCCGGAGGAAGAGTCAGCGACGGCATATCGATAAACTTCATGATCTTTTCCTTAATCTCTGTGAAGTGTGTTGTCGAATAAAAGCGGCAATTCAACCTGGTTTCTGCATCAACTGAGGCGTCCGAACTTTCCACAATGGGGATAAGACAATCCATGTGGCGGCCAGCGCCATCAAGATAGCGGCAAGTAAGAGGGATAACCGTATACCCAGAAACGTTCCGCATGCTCCACCCAGTACGGCACCTAACGGTGCCAGCCCCCAAACCAGCGTGCGGATGCTCGCGTTTATCCGGCCATGAATAGCTGCGGGGGAAAGGGTATAACGGATCGGAACCTGATGAATGTTATAGATCTGCATGCCAAACCACATAATGGATTGAGAAACACCTACCGCGATTTCCCCTTGCAGTAATGGGCAAAGCATCGCACCGACGGCGCTGATAATAATGGCAATGACGAGAACGCGTCCCAGCCCTAGCCATCTTGCGGCGATGCCGGAAAGTAACGCTCCCGTCACACTTCCTACCGCGGCGAAACTGGTCACAAGGCCAATTTTCTCTGGTGTGAGGTGGAGGCTCCCGGATAGATAGAGAATGAATAAAGCAGAGTAGGCGCTATAAAAAAAGATCAGCGTAGCCGTGGCGAACGTGGCTGCGCGAAGAGGTGGGGTATGCAACAAGAATTGGGCACCTTCTACCGCTCCAGTGAGGATCCGTCGTAATGTCCCTGAGGCGTGCGCGCGCTGCACCTGATGCGTCGCGGGTTGAGTCATCGACGTGCCTGACTGGGTTCCAGTCGTCACGTAAGGGAGTAATGCGGTCATCAGCAGTAACGCGACGACATTCGCCACCATCGCCGTAGGCGCTGAAAACGTTGCAATCAGCCAACCTGCGAGTGGCAAACCAACAATCATCGCCGCTGATTGTCCTAACTCTAGCCTGCTCTGTGCTTTGACCCACAGCGTATGCGGAACGATGGCCGGCACCCAGGATAGAAATGTGATATCCGTAATCACCATAGCGGCACCAACGAGCGTTGCAGCGGTATAGAGGTGAAACATACTGACATGTCCGTTCCAGAAAACCGCCAGAGGAATCGTTGACAACATCAAGGCTATAACCATATTCGCCGCCATCAAAAGTAGCCGGTGTGATACGTTGTCAACCAGTAGTCCGACAAATAGCCCTAACAGCAAATAGGGCACACGACCGCAGGCGAGTAATATCCCGGTTTCAAATGAATTGGCGTGGTTTAAGTGAATAGCCGTGAGTGGGAGCGCGAGGGTTGTTATCTGCGTGCCGGTCAGGGAGAGAACCTGACCGGACAGAAGAAGATGAAAACCCGCGGGGAGCCGCTTTGCCTCGTTTGTTAAATCATGCATGGCGCGTCGAACCCTAAAAAGCTAGCTGTTTGTCGCCAGGCTGTAACCTAAGCGTTGTAATTCTTTTCCTGCGATAAGTTCGAATTTTTCAATTTGGTCTTGGGTGAGATCCTGACGGTAGCGACCATTGCGCCCAGTATAAACTGGCTTGCTTGCCGCCTCGGCAGAGGGGTGTCCCCAGGGTTTTTCGAAAAGAGAGTGGGAAAGGTCTGAATGACGTAGTAAAGCGTCATCCCATTTTAACCCAATGAAATCAATCATCTGCTTAATGACGATTTGAGGCGTCATGACCAGATCTTCGTATCTGATTTCTTGGTATCGCGCGTTCGGCGCGGAACGATACGCGTTGGCAACTATCTCTAACCAGCCGTGGGCGGCCTCTTCTGTCGTCTGATAGCCCCATTCAGGCACTGTCTTTAAGTGGGAGGCCGCGAGATCGCGTCCATCACGGATGATATGAATAAAATCCGCGTTAGGCCAGATAGCGGCATAGTTTTTAACGTCTTTGATTCTTCTCTGAAGCTTAAGACCCCAGCGCTTCGCTCCGGTTTGCTGTCGCCGAAGTTCTCCAATTGAATCAATGAGGTGGCAACGATCGTTCAGAGAGGAAAGCTCGCTACCACACGCGGACATCGCATTGTTTACCAGATTTCTAAGATCGTCGCGGTCCAGACCAAAACGCTCGCATTGAATGATGAAGTGTACGCCGTCAAACCATTCAGGATCGACGCTTTCTTTTGTTGCGCCGATCAGGCTTTTCTCATTGATATCTATAAAATTACAGGCTTCGAGAATGTGAGGGCCAAGGTTGACGGGCTCTGTAAAATCGAGTTCGGGCCCAACGACCAGATCGGAGTGAGAATCAAGAATCACGCTGAGCAACGTGGTGCCTGAACGGTTTTCTCCTCCCAACAGAACGGGGTTGGAGGTTAATACATGAGATTTACAGTCGGCCATAACATATCCTTTTGTTATTAAAAGTGCTTATCAATATTCTCAGTGTTCCATATTTTGGAAAAATAATTTCTACCTGAATAACCATTAATATGGCTTAAAAATAATTAGCAATATCAGCTTAATTTCCCTTTTGTCATCTCCATAGCAAAGTTAAAATTTTTTATCATTTGTTATTTGATAGATCAATATATAATTTATTGTTAATTTATGTTGAAATTTATCTTAAGGGGGTTAAATAATAGTTAAGCAGTGTGACAAGGAGGGTGAACGTTGCTCAGTGATGAATCATAGCTTGTTAATTATTTTCACTTTTGTTTTATTTATTAATTTATTGATATTTATGGTTTTTTAATAAAATAAAGAATGGGCGTTTGTGCGAAATGTAATGCAGGATTTTTTGTCAAATAACCTTTTATTGTGGCGTGATTTAGGCCGAATAATAGATTTATATTAATGCGTTACGTTGATGGTTTTTAGGCAGTTTATGTGTATTGGCTAGGTGAAAATAGATATAGCAAAAGGGACGTCATTATCTCAGCGAGGAGTAAAATATGTCTTTTACCGATGAGCTAGCAAACATTAGGCCGGACAAACACGCATTTTTCTTTGATATCGACGGAACGCTGGCCGAGATTTGTCAGCGCCCGGAACAGGTAAAAATATCCTCCGATCGTTTGCGTTTGCTGACACGACTTTCATTTTTGAGTGGGGCGCTGGCGATTATATCGGGGCGCAGCATGGTGGATATTGACCGGTTATTATCCCCCCTCAAATGTCCTGCGGCGGCGGTACATGGCGCTCAAAAGCGGTATGCCTGCGGAACGCTTTGGCAATCTGAGGCGTACTTACCGGAAAACCTGCTTCAGCAGTTGCGTTTGCTGGCTGCGGATTTACCCGGCGTTCGTCTGGAAAAGAAAGCGAAAATTGCCATGACGATACATTTTCGCGCCTGTCCTGAGAGCGGGCATGACGTCTTGCTGAGGGTGAAACGTTTGATTGCGGACTATCCGCAATTTGCGCTGCAACCTGGTAAGCAAGTCGTTGAAATTAAGCCTCGCGATGTGGATAAAGGCGCTGCGCTGCATGAGTTTATGGCACAGCCGCCTTTTCTCGGTAGAATCCCCGTTTTTGTTGGTGACGACTTACCTGACGAGGGCGGATTTGCGGCGGCTCAGGCACTCGGCGGTATAGGCATCAAAGTCGGTCAAGGGGAAACCTGCGCCACACATCGACTGGCAAGCACCGAAAGCGTTGAAAATTGGCTCCGACGCGTTACCGCTGAACCGAATTCTGCCTTGTCTAAGAAAGGAGACTGCCTACGATGAGCCGTCTGGTTGTTGTTTCCAATCGTGTCGCGTCGCCGGCAACAAACGGCTCTCCTGGTGGCCTCGCTAGCGGTCTGCTGGATGCGCTAAGTCAGATTGGCGGTCTTTGGTTTGGCTGGAACGGGGAAATCACAGATGCTGCTGGCGAATTATCCATGCAGGAAGAGGGTGACATCACTTTTGTCACGATGGGTCTCACCCGTCAGCAGTTCCAGCAGTACTATTGCGGTTTTGCAAATAGCATGCTGTGGCCTGTTTTTCATTATCGCATTGATATAGCAAGCTATAATAGCAGTGACTATGCAGGGTATTGCCAGGTTAATACCTCATTAGCCCAAAAATTAATTCCCTTGTTGCGTCCAGATGATTTGTTATGGGTGCAGGACTATCATCTCATCCCTTTTGCTAATGCGTGTCGTCAGTTGGGAGTGTGCAACCGTATCGGTTTTTTTCTGCACACGCCTTTTCCCTGTGCGGAGATAGCAAGAACGATTCCCCCTCATCACGATCTCTTTGGTTATCTGGCTGATTACGATCTGGTGGGATTCCAGACAGAAACCGATCATCAGGCGTTTCTGGATTATGCTCGTCGCTTCAATGTCAATCAGGGTGTACCGCCTACGGGAGTTTACCCTATAGGCATTGCGCCTGATGCGGTGACGAAGATGGCAGAGACGCATCAGGAAAATGCGATTCTAACGGGGCATGCACACCGGGCGTCACGGACTCAGGTGATTTTTGGCGTCGACAGGCTCGATTACTCCAAAGGACTTCCTGAACGTTTTCAAGGCTATGAACGATTTTTAGAGACGTATCCTGCTTATCGACGCCAGGTACAGTTTGTCCAAATGGCGGCGACTACACGAGAAGATCTGACCTGTTATCGCCAAATCCACCAGCAGCTCAACGCAGAGGTTGGCCGAATTAATGGGCGTTTCGGTGATGTTGACTGGCTCCCGCTGAATTATTTAAACCAGAGTTGTTCACGCGCCTGTCTTGCAGGGTTAATGCGTCAGGCTCGTGTCGGTCTGGTGACGCCATTGCGTGATGGTATGAATCTCGTCGCGAAAGAGTATGTTGCCGCCCAACATGCTGATAACCCTGGGGTATTGATTCTTTCCTGTTTTGCCGGTGCGGCTCACGAACTCGATGCGGCGCTCATGGTGAATCCGCATGATGCCGATGAAGTCGCGGCGGCATTAGACCGCGCATTGACGATGTCTTTGTCAGAACGAAAAGCCCGACACCGGGCAATGATGCAAGTGTTAAATAAGAACACGATAGCTGATTGGCATGGAACGTTTCTCACTGATTTACGCAACGTCAGACCGACTAACACGCCGCTACGTGAGCGACGCAGTGCATTCGGCGGCGATGCTGCACGTCTGTAGTCATTGAAAAACGTTTAAGTATTACTGGTCGTGGTGGATAACCAGGCAGCCATTACGTTAACCACCGCGATCGCGTGGGGGCCAGTTGGTGGCAGGCCTATTGAAAAAGGAGCAAATCTTGTGACGATAATTCAGCATATCGCCGCCTATCAGGGACGATTCGATCAATTCGACGCCGTCGTAGTGGGTTCTGGCCCTTCAGGCTCAATGGTTGCCAGAACATTGGCTGAAAAAGGCAAACATGTTCTCATTCTGGAACTTGGTGCGCATGCGCCGCCGGGCGCAGTGCTTACCACGCATCAATCCGTATTTGGCCGGGCCATAACGGAAGACAATATTGCAGATGGTAATCCGTGGACGGCGTGCTGCGTTGGTGGGGGAATGCAATTCTATTCCGCGATTACTTTTCGTTACCGTGATGCGGATATGCACGCGAGTCGCTATTTGAACTCTGATATGGAAATGGATTGGCCGATCGCGCTTCAGGATTTGAATGAGCATTATGACTATGTCGAAATGCTGATGGGGATCACTGAAATGGGGAATTATCCCGTCAGTGCTCGCGGCACCAAGATAGCCGCGGCGATGTCCTTATTAGACTATCAACCTAAGAATATGCCGCTAGCTATCCTTCCGCCCGGCAAAAACGGAGGATGCAGTTATTGTGCCGCCTGCGATAGCCGCTCATGTCCAATAGGGGCGAAGGCCTCCGTTTTCACGCGTTCAGTGATTGACGATACCTTGTTGAAGGGCAGCATCACGCTGTTGTACGGCTGTGTGGTCAAAAAAATCGTCTTGGACAAACAGGGGCATGCTGGTTCAGTAGAGTGCTATATCCCTTTCTCCTCTCAGCACTTAAGCGTGCCAGTCGAGAAAATCATTTGCTGCGGCAATGCAATCCAATCAAGCGCGTTGCTTATGCGATCTAAGTCCAACTATGCGCCTCAGGGTATTGGCAATGATTACGATCTGGTTGGACGGGGGCTGTCATTTAAAATCAGCGGCTATTCAATTGGTTCCAATCCGCTATGGCTGCAACAACCCGATTTGGGGACGCCGCATCAGGGCGCGCCAGCGACAGTCTATACCGATGCGTTCTATCAGGCTCCGGACGTGCCTACTGGCATGGGGGGCTTGATTTATGAGGCGGCTTCGCCTTTCCCAGAAAAAAATATTGGCCATTTGCGGATCCACTACCTTGCCGGAGAAGAGGCCTGGTCGCATAACCGTATTTCACTGGATGATGAAGAAGATGTCTTTGGTAACCCATTAATCAGGTTCCACTATAAAAATACTGAAAATGACCAAGCTCGCTTCGCATTCTTAGCCGATCGGGCTGACGACATATTACGTCAGGCTGGCGCAACATCGATTGAACGTGAAGTTCCGCAGTACAAAAAAGGCAGCTCGCACCTGCATGGCACTGCCCGCGCTGGACAAAATCCAGAGCGGGCAGTTGTCGATCTCGTTGGCAAGGTGCATGGCTATGACAACATTTACGTTATGGATGCCTCCGTAATGAATTTTGCGGGTAACTGGAATCCAACACACACCATCATGGCTAACGCACGCAGAATGGCAATCGCACTGGATTGAGGCGAAGAGGGAAATAAATCATGGAGCACACTGAAATGGATAATAAACACCTGCTATTGAGAGCAATGTCTTCAACGGCGGCAAAGCAGTATGACGTAGATGCGCGTCCTCCGTTTGTCGTCAATAGTGCGAAAGGGGCGTGGTTAAAGGACTGCGATGGGCGTGCTATTTTGGATATGACATCGTCTAATGGCACGACGCTGTTTGGCTATCGGCGGGAAGATATCGATAACGCTGTGATCGAGCAACTCACTCAGAGAGGGACGATCTTCCCGACCACGCTGTCTGCGCAGCGTATTGAACTGGCAGAGCGTCTTATCAGCCGCTATCCGGCGGCAGAAAAAGCCGTTTTCTTCCGTACCGGATCGGATGGAACGTCAGCGGCGATAAGAATGGCGCGTGCTTATACTGGGAAACGTATTATTTTATCCAGTGGTTATCATGGATGGCACGACTGGCACCGTCTTTTCGGCAAGGCCTGTTTCGATAAACAGACGGAAGTTTTTCACTTTGGCTACAACTTATCCGCGTTATCACAACTGTTGGAACATGCCAGAGAGGGTATCGCTGGCGTTATTGTGACGCCTGAACCAGGTTGGTATGACGAAAGCCACTTTCAGGCAATGTACCAACTGTGTAAACAGGCTGGCGTTCCTTTCATATTAGACGAAGTGATGTCTGGTCTGCGCTACGGCGCAACGGGTCTGAATGGCGCGGGTGTGTCAGCTGATTTGGTGGTTATCAGTAAAGGATTAGCTAACGGTCATGCGCTTTCTTGCGTGGCGGGAAAGGCGGATATCATCAATGCCTATGATGCCGCAGGGCTGGCTGGAACTTACAATAAGGAAGTCACGCCGATGGCCGCCGCCCTCACCGTGTTGCGCATCCTTGAAGAGGAAAAACCTCACGAGATGGCCTGTGCTGTGGGGGCTGAGCTGATGCAGGGGATGCAAAACGCAGCGGATAAAATCGGTTTCCCGCTGTGGGTCACCGGTGCCCCGTTGATGTTCAAAACGGTATTTCCCAACATGGCGCTTGCTGATGCCGTCACGACGTCTTGTTTTTCCTCCGGCTTGTTTTTGGAATGTAGCGGTACCCATATGATCAATTTCGCATTCGGTGCACAGGAACGGGATTATGCGATTACCTGTTTTGCAGAAGCGCTGAAGGAGGTGAAGTCATCGGGACTGGCTGAGGGGGTCATTGATAGCGAGATCTCTGAATTCCAACGTAAAGCGTATGCCCGTGATGCATTTGGCGCAGCATTTGAGGAAGACGAAGACATCATGCATCAAATCGCACAGGTGTTAGCATACCTTGACCTGCGTTAGGCACAACGCGCTTTTCTCGCGCATACCTATATAGAGAGGTGTCATTCCCACATCGCGTTAGGAAAGGGAATGACACATCCCTGTTTTCATCATACTTCGTCTAGCCTGCCTGACGTTTACTCATTTAGCGGCGTTGATACCGCTTTAACAGCGTTTGAATATCGTTGAGACGGGAGACGGCAACGGTGGATAGCTTCTGTTTAGAAATATTGCGATCGAGTGAGATGCAATCCTTCCACAGAGAGCGTCCGGCAATCACGCCAGAAGCGCCATTTTTTAACGCGCTCTCTACCTGAGGCAAAAACGTTGCATGATCGACGCCCGCCGACAGAACGGCCCAGGGTATTTCACCGCAGAGTGTGGTCACGCGCGCGCAGGCTTCATCCGATCCAGGATAAGGAATCTTCAAGACTTTTGCGCCTTGCTCTATACAGGCCTGACAGCCTGCCGGAATGAGTTCGGGCAGGAGGCGGGTATAGGCTTCGCGAGATTCATTTTCCAGAGGATAGGTCAGAAACTCGACGACGAGCAGTAAATCCTCCTGCGCAAAGTCTTGAATCACGCTACGGAGTGTTGCAAGGTTACGCGTGTTGGCTTCTGGGATATCCGGGCGAAGGTAGATCATGATTTTTCCGCCAGTGGCCCCCCATTCGCGCACTTTACGTGCCGTAACGCCCTCAACCATAGTGGATACTCGGTAACCTTCCGGGCTCGTTTCCCAGCCGGAAGCATCAAGGCCGATGAGCAGGCCGGTATCGCGGGGCAAAATATTGTCGTCTATCAGACCCGGTATGGCGCAGATCGGGTCGACCAGTACACAGCCTGCCTCAGCGGCCAGATAGCGAGTGATGTCATATTTTGTTTTTCCTAACGTTTCATTGGTAATCGCAGCCTGTGCATCAGAAGTCGGTGCTAATAATGTTCGCATGCCGCCACGTTGATCGCAGGCAATAACCATCATGGCGCCCGTCGCGTTACAAATTAATTGATATCCCCGGTGCTCAGCTGTTGTCATGGTGTTCATGATAATTACCCTCATAAAATTAATGTAAATAAGCGATTAATCCAGGTGTGTTTTGATCCATTGAATTAATTCCTGATGATTAATTTCCTTATCCTGATCAACCGTGTAACACTTGCCAATACACATTGGCTGTGCCTGATGTGCGAGTGAAATTAATTCCGGGAGATACTCATCACCGGGATGGCCCTTTATTCTTTCATTCATTCTGGCTTGATATCGTTGTGCCGCACGTTCAGATGAAATAGCATTCCATATTTCAAGCGAATGTTTAATGTCACACGATGTTAGATATTCCTGTAATATCGATTTTTCGCGAAAGCCGAACCAGGCGTCAAGAATAAGAATGCTATTATTAGATGCCTGTCTAACAATATTAAACATCGCCTGATACGCGGCATGCCCCAGTTTCCTATTTAACGATCTGTCGATGGTGTCGCAGAACTGCATCATGAATGGCTCTTTTATTTCATCCAGGCTTAACCGCGGGAGATTCAATTCATCAGCGATAATACGCGCTACCGTGCTTTTCCCAGATGCGGGTATGCCATTTACCAAAATAAGCTTTTTCATAATACCCCGATAATATCATTTGATGTGGTGGCACATCGAATCCGAGAGAGCATGTCATCCTGTTCCAATAGATTAACGATGGAGGCGATGCCTTCCGTAATATGTGCATCGCTGTTAACGCCACCGAACATAATTAAAATATCTACCGGTTCACTTCCCTGAATAGAGAGAGGCGTGTGTAACGTTAGCAAACTGAAACAATTCTCAATGACTCCGCATTCAGGGCGTGCATGTGGAATAGCGATGCCTTCATCAAAAACATAATAAGGACCGTATTCCTTCGTACTTTCTATCACCGCAATCGGATAGTCCTTCGTAATACACCCTGCGCTGATTAATGGTTGTGCAGCACAATAAATAGCGTCTTCCCATGTCTTACATGTCACGCTGAGTTGAATGCAATTGTGCTGCAAAAGGAAATTTTTTATGCTCATAAAACCTCATATATTTTTCCGAATGGTATTTCTGAGTTCATCGATCTGAATGAAGATAGTATCAACCCGATCCCGATAATCAGGATGGGAAGCCAATAATTGAATGGCCTGATTGTATTTAATCATTAACGTTTTTTGTGTTTCACTATGCGTCGGATCTTGTGCTAAACGAGATTCAAGTTCCGCTAATTCCTCCTCAATTTCCCTGATGCGATTGTCATTTGTATTATCATGGCGACCGGAAGTGGGATCGGGTGATAAAAAACGTTTGAGTAGAGAAAACATAGTGACTCCTTAGCAATTTACACAATCATATTAATGACGACAGGCCATGCGACGTGTTTATACGCTATTGCGATAGTTTACGATTCGCAATAAAGGCAATGGCTGCAACGAACGCGACAAATACGGCGACAAATAACCAGTCCTGCTGGAAGGCGTGTCCTAATATCAGGCCTGTACCGATGACATCCGAATCACTGAAGGTGACGCCGGTAAACCCGAAGACTTCCAGTAATGGCACCAGAATGGCGGGCAATAAGGTAATGAAAAGACCATGAACCACACCGCCAATAATTGCGCCACGCCGTCCTCCCATGGCGTTACCGAAAATACCCGCTGTTCCGCCCGCAAAGAAGTTGGTCAGTAAACCCGGCAGAATCATCGCCAACCCAAACATTGGGAAGATCAGCATTCCCAGAATGGAACCGACGGTGGTGGCGAGGAAGCCAACAATCACGGCGTTGGGCGCATAAGGGAAGAGCACCGGGCAATCCAGCGCGGGTTTAGCGTTAGGCACCAGACGCATAGCGATACCGCGAAATGCGGGAACCAGCTCATTAAGCAGCAGACGTACACCGCTGTAGAGAACGAAAACCCCCGCCACAAACTGCATGGACTGCATGAAGGAATACATCAGATAGTTAACGCCGTTGGCATATTGCGCGATGTATGCCGGTCCCGCGGCCACGGCGGGGATGAGGTACATCGGCACCATGACGACGGCCATCGACAGGTAGGTATCCTGCAAGAATTTGAAATTATCGGGCAGCGTTAAGTCTTCGGTGGATTTGGAGTTTTTACCCACTAATCGGGCGACGGCGGCCTGTACCAGATACCCGATGGTACAAAAATGCCCGAGCGCAACATCATCGGAATTCGTGATTTTACGGACAATCGGCTGCGCCAGTGCTGGCATCAGTACGGCCATAATGCCGCCAAATATTCCTCCGGTTAGGATTAGCGTTGCGCCAGTTAAGCCCGATTTGTAGCCGATCACGGTACCAATTGTTGCCATCCACAGCAGAGCCTGTCCCGTCAGAAAGATATATTTAAAGGGGGTAATTCGCGCAATCAGGATGTTGACGGCAAAAATTACCATGAGCGTTAACGCGACTTCTGACCCGAGTTCACGATTGGCCAGACCGGCAATGGCGGCGACATCAGTGATGTAGCCTTTCATACCAAAGCCTTGGGTAAAGATACTGTTCAAATACGTCAGGGTATCGACGATGATATTAATTCCCGCCATCATGATGAGGAAACCGAGCAGTGTTTTGAACGTCCCCTCCGCAATTTTCCCTGCCGACTTCTTCTGCAAAATTAATCCGATCATGGCGATCAGCGCGATTAATATGGAGGCCTGGCCTAATAGATCTTTCACAATGAAATTGATAACGGTGTTCATTTTTCACCTCATGCTATTTATGAGCCTGGATGTACGCTAAAATTTTTTCTTCTATTTCATCTTTGTCGGTAAGTTTATTAAGGATGATGACCCTTTTTTTCTCATCTTCACTGGCATCGCTGTTCAGTATGTCAGCAAATATTTTCTGGGTTAGAATGACGTCATAATTGAAAGCAGAGGCTTCAGAAATCGTGGTGTGATTGATTTCTGCATCAATACCTAATTTTTTTAGTACGGATTTCGCGCTCATTTCGATAGCGAAACTAGAGCCTAATCCACAGCCGCAAACACAAAGTACTTTCAACATAATAATGGCCTCATATAAGGTGATGAGTTTTCGCGAGCTTATAAAAATGACTTTCGATATCAACCAAACGTCGTTCGGAATCCTCCAGATCGATAGGGATAGCTTTGTTGTTATTATTGATAATGATAATTTTATTAGTCAGGCCAGCGTTAATGCACCGGACTACTTCTTCTGCTAACAGGGTGCCCTGAATAATTTCTTCCCCGGTGGGCGCGCCATTTCGTAAACCGTATCCTAAAATAGTTTTCCGGATACGGATTCCAACCTTATGTTCAAGTTTCTTGATAATAGTATCGATAGCGCCCTGAAACCCCGGAGTATATTCATGGGTATAGCCTTCAGAGCATAAAATGATCACGCTGTTTTGTTCTGCGATTTTCTCCCGAATGCGTTGTGATAACGTTTCAATATCCCACGGTGATTCAGGAATGAGTGCGATGTCTGCATTGCTTTTTAATGCCGCCTGTAGTGTTAATTCACCACAATAGCCGCCGAGTAGTTCAATCATGAATACCCGACCTTGTAATCCTCTGCCTGTATTACGCAATTTTTCTACCTCACTCATTACCTGTTCGCAGGCGGTAGAAAAACCAATCGTATAGCTATTCCCTGAGATATCGTTATCAATCGTCATTCCAACGCCGTAGCAATGAATACCGTAGTGACTTAGCTTTTTTAAAAATTGGAATGAGCCATCTCCTCCCGCCATAATGAGTGCGTCGAGTTTTTGTTTTTGGATATTTTTAACGATTTTTTCGTAGTCTGTTTTTCTACATTTTCCGGTTTTTCTCCCTGATGCAATCAGGGGCATTGATGAAAGTGAATAATCTACCAGATCACGGCGAGTAATCGCTTTGCAGCAATTATCGATAAGGCCAATAATTCCACCATCGAAAATAACGATGTCAGCATCTGTCATTCTGTTCACCTGAAAGATGAAGTTATTTATTCCGCTAACGTCGCCGCCGCTAATGACCAATCCAATTTTCATCATCGCCTCTAACAATATGAATAATCATCTTGTGAACATAATGTTATTAAACTGATAAGGCGTTTTTTTGATGAATGTCTCAATTTTGTATTTAACTATGAGGTCGTTTGTCTTGACACTGATTCTACTGGCTCTATTAATGTGATGCTTATCACGATTTAAAAATAAGCAATCTGACTAACTTGTTAATTAGGTTGATATTTAACATTCCCATCTTTTTTATTTCATCTGTCCTTTTCTGCTAAAAAGCGAATACATATTTTGTGAATGATTTCACAGTTATTTCGTTACGATCTCAATGATGAATCGAAGAGAGAAATATATACCCTAAATAATTCGAGTTTCAGGACAAAACGTTAACGTTTTGAACAACGCAAAGCGTTGACCCTGAAGGGCGAGGCCCACGAGGGGCCGAGTATTTAAGCGCAGCTAACGCACATGTAACTTGAAGTATGACGGGTATAAAGAAATGTTATCGTTGAGACGAGTGACAATTCCCCCCCAAATGCTAGAGTAGTCTTCAGTTTTACCTTTTAACTAGTGTTTTATTCCATTAAATAAGCATTATTCCAGCAGATTAGACGGTCTTTGACGGAGAGAAAGGGAGAGCGGTAGCATGCGGGTTGTGATTCTGGGAAGTGGTGTAGTTGGCGTCAGTACTGCCTGGTATCTTGCGCAGGAAGGGCATGATGTCACCGTTATCGACAGACAACCGGAGCCTGCGTTGGAAACCAGCGCAGGGAATGCCGGACAGATTTCCCCCGGCTATGCCGCACCGTGGGCTGCACCGGGAATACCGCTGAAAGCGATAAAATGGATGTTTCAGCGCCATGCTCCGTTGGCCATCCGGCCAGACTTCACGACAGCGCAGCTTTGCTGGATGTGGCAAATGTTGCTCAATTGCGATGCGCGCCACTATAAAACCAATAAAGCACGAATGGTGCGTTTGGCTGAATACAGCCGTGACTGCCTACAACAGCTGCGACGAGATACCGGCATTCAGTACGAAGGTCGACAAGGTGGGACGCTGCAACTGTTTCGCACCGAACAGCAATATGAAAATGCGACACGAGATATCGCCGTGCTGGAAGAGGCTGGCGTACCGTATCAATTGCTAACTCGCCATGAGCTGGCCTCCGTTGAGCCGGGGTTGGCGAACGTAGTCGGGAAGCTGACTGGTGGGCTACGTTTACCACATGATGAGACAGGCGATTGCCAATTGTTCACTCGCCAGCTTGCAGCCATGGCCGCCGAGGCTGGCGCTACCTTTAAATTGGGGCGTAGCGTTCGCCAACTGCGGGTAGAAGGGGACAATGTCACGGGCGTGCAGTGCGACGACGGCATGATCGTGGCAGATGCTTATGTGATGGCCTGTGGCTCCTATTCAACGGGACTACTGCGACAGTGGTTCGATATTCCAGTTTATCCGCTGAAAGGCTATTCACTGACCATTCCTCTGGCGGATGACGCCTCAGCACCGGCTTCTACCGTGTTAGATGAAACGTATAAAGTGGCCATTACGCGTTTTGACAATCGTATTCGCGTTGGTGGAATGGCAGAAGTCGTGGGCTTCAATACCGACTTGAATCCCAAACGTCGGGAAACGCTGGAAATGGTGGTGCGCGATCTGTACCCACATTGTGGGCCGATTGAGCAAGCGACATTCTGGACGGGACTACGCCCGATGACGCCGGATGGTACGCCGCTGGTGGGACGCTCTCCGCTGAAAAACCTATACCTGAATACCGGTCACGGCACATTAGGCTGGACGATGGCCTGCGGGTCGGGGAAATTGCTGGCAGATATTCTGTCGGACAAATCACCGGAGATTGAAGCCGATGATTTGTCCGTGTCTCGCTATACTCGTCATACTTAAAGTTGCATGTGCGTTGGCTGCGCTTAAATACTCGGCCCGTCGTGGGCCTCGCCCTAAAGGGCCAACGCTTTGCGTTGTTCAAAACGTTAACGTTTTGTCCTGAAACTTTAATTATTTAGAGTATCTGTATTTGGTGTTTTGAATTAGGCGCGGGGCAGCGACGTAATGCTGCCTTTGTGTTGCCGCGTGAGCAGGCGGGCGCGTATCGCCAGCAGGGCGGCACAGAGCATAACCAGCGCCAGTGATATTTTTGACGGCAGAGGAATTGCCATCGCCCCCAACCCTAACGCGGCACCGCCTGCCATTTGCACAAATCCTACCATCGCCGACGCAATTCCCGCTTCATTAGAATAAGGCTCCAGCGCATAACTGGTGGATGGCCCGATCAGGAATGCCAGACCTGCACAGGCCAGTGCAACAGGTAACATGTAGGTTGGCCAGGTCTCTTGCATCGCTTCCGGTAAGAGCGCGACACTGCCAAGCAGCGAAAGAAAACCTGCTCCCATCAGCAGGCTACCGATAGCCAGGCAACGTGGCCGACCGACTTTGCGGATAATGCGGTTCGCAAAGAAGCTGACCAGCATGATCCAAAAACCGTTCGCGCCAAAGGCAATTGAAAACTCAAGCGGCGTGAGCTGCGCTTGGTTCATTAACACTACAGGGGAAAAGGTGACGTAAGTTAACGCCATCCCCATTGCGCCGGCATTGACTGACGCGAACCCCAGAAAGTGGCGATCGGATAAAAGACGGGCATATTGACGCAGCGGCAAGCCGTGCACCGGTAAGGTTGAATCCGGGCGTGTTTCTGGCAGAAAGCGGATAACGAGTGCCAGTACCAGAATACTGTAGCCCGCGAGGAACCAGAAGGGCGCACGCCAGCCGAAGGCTTCAGCCAAAAGCCCGCCTAATAGCGGTGCCAGCGCGGGTACAATGTTCAGCGTGCCGTTAAGAAAACCATAGGTTCTGGCAGCATCATCGCCGTTTAGTTTGTCACGCACGCTGCTGAAAATGGCAACGGCGGTGCAGCACACGGCGATGCCCTGAAAAAGACGTGAGAGGATGAACAGTGTGGCGCTGGTGGCCAGTGCGCCCATGATCGCGCCGATGATGTAGATCACCACGCCCGCCAGCGCCATTGGACGGCGACCATATTTATCGACCAGCGGTCCGGCCAGAAGTTGGCCTAATCCCATAACCAGAATAAAGAGGGCGACGGTGGACTGAATCAGCGATTCCGGGCTGTTCAGCGCCACGGCAATGGCGGGAATAAGCGGTAAATAGATGTCAATGCCCAGAGGGCCGAGTAGAACCAGAGTCAGTAAAATCAGAACAAATCGTTGCATAACAATACAGAAATCTATGTTTTATGGGTTCGACAGGGTAATGCGCACACTGGCGGAAAGGAAGTGTTATCTTTGTGACGGTGTCACTGTGGTCGACTTAAAAAGGAAATCGGCCAGTGAACTGGCCGATTGAGATGTGCTCAATGTCCTACGGTTTGTTTACGGAAGAGTTCACGGAAGACAGGGTAGATATCATCCTGATCGCGAATATGCTGCATGGCGAAATTGCCAAACGTATTGCGCAGCGTTTCGTATTCGCGCCAGAGCGTCTGGTGTGAACGCCGGGTGATTTCAATGTAGCTGTAGTAACGCACCATTGGCAGGAGCTGATTCGCCAGAATCTGGTGACACAGCGGTGAATCATCAGCCCAGTTATCGCCATCTGATGCCTGCGCCGCGTAGATATTCCACTGTGACGGGTCGTAACGCTCTCGCACCACTTCCTCCATCAGCTTTAACGCGCTGGAGACAATGGTGCCGCCAGTTTCCTGAGAGTAGAAGAACTCCTGTTCATCGACCTCTTTAGCCTGCGTGTGGTGGCGAATATAGACAACGTCGACGTTTTTGTAATTTCTGCTGAGGAACAGGTACAGCAGAATATAAAAGCGTTTCGCCATGTCTTTCGTCGCCTGATCCATCGAGCCGGACACGTCCATCAAGCAGAACATCACGGCCTGACTCGACGGTTCAGCCCGACGCTCGTAGTTCTTGTAGCGTAGGTCAAACGTATCAATAAACGGCACGCGTGCGATTTTCTGGCGAAGTTCGGCGATCTCCTGCCGTAGCCGTTCCTCCTCCAGCAATTGTGCGGGTTCGGTATGTGCCAACTGGTCCAGCGACTCTTCCAACTCATGCAACGTGCGGCGTTTCCCCGCTGTCATCGCCATACGGCGTGCCAGCGAGTTTTGCAGAGAACGCACCACGCTGATATTGGCAGGAACACCGTTAGCGGTGTACCCGGCGCGGTGCGTTTTGTACTCGGTCATCTGCCGATGCTGGGTCTTCTTCAGATTTGGCAGCGCCAGATCTTCAAATAGCAGATCCAGATATTCATCTTTGGAGATTTGAAAGACAAATTCATCTTCGCCTTCGCCGTCTTTACTGGCATCCCCCTGACCGGAACCGCCGCCGCCACCTCCTTGTGGCCGCTCGATTTTGTCGTTCTGAACGAAGTGATCGTTGCCTGGATGGACGCGGTGGCGGCGTCCTCCACGGCCCTGATGGAACATCGGTTCGTTAATGTCTGAATTGGGGATCGATACCGACTCCCCGCTTTCGATGTCGGTCACCGAACGCTTATTAATGGCCTCGGAAATCGACTGTTTTATTTGCGACTTATAGCGGCGCAGAAAGCGTTGGCGGTTTACCGTGCTTTTGTTTTTGCCGTTCAGCCGTCGATCAATAAAATAGGCCATGTTTCCCCCAAACGCTGTTGCCAGCATCGTACGTCATTATGATGATTTCCTCACCCGCAGATACCATTCGCACAGCAAACGAACCTGTTTCCGGGTGTAGCCTTTCTCCATCATACGATCGACGAAGTCATCATGTTTCTTCTGTTCATCCGTTGAGGTTTTGGTGTTAAACGAAATCACAGGCAGCAGCTCTTCCGTGTTAGAGAACATCTTCTTCTCGATAACCGTGCGCAGCTTCTCGTAACTGGTCCAGTTTGGATTCCGGCCGCTATTGTTGGCGCGGGCGCGCAGGACAAAGTTGACGATCTCGTTACGGAAGTCTTTGGGATTACTGATGCCCGCAGGTTTCTCGATCTTTTCCAGCTCGGCGTTCAGCGATTCACGGTCAAACAGCTGACCCGTATCTGGATCACGGTACTCCTGATCCTGAATCCAGAAATCCGCATAGGTAACATAACGGTCAAAAATATTCTGTCCGTATTCGGAATAGGATTCGAGATAGGCCGTCTGGATCTCTTTACCGATAAATTCGGCGTACTTCGGCGTCAGATAGCCTTTCAGGTGCTCCAGATATTTCTCTGCCAGCTCCTGCGGGAACTGCTCGCGTTCGATCTGTTGTTCCAGTACGTAAAACAGGTGTACCGGGTTGGCGGCGACTTCGCTGTGATCGAAGTTAAAGACGCGTGACAGAATCTTGAAGGCGAAGCGGGTCGATAGACCGTTCATTCCTTCATCCACACCCGCGTAGTCGCGATACTCCTGATAGGACTTCGCTTTCGGATCGGTATCTTTCAGGCTTTCACCATCGTAAACCCGCATCTTGGAGTAGAGACTGGAGTTCTCGGGATCTTTCAATCGCGACAGTATGGAGAAGCGAGCCAGCGTTTCCAGCGTGCCGGGCGCGCAAGGGGCATGCGTCAGCTCGCTGTGGTCCAGCAGCTTATCGTAGATTTTCACTTCTTCAGACACGCGCAGGCAGTACGGCACCTTCACGATATATACGCGGTCGAGGAACGCTTCATTGTTCTTGTTGTTACGGAACTGCACCCATTCGGACTCGTTGGAGTGCGCCAGAATAATCCCGTTGAACGGTAGGGCAGCAATGCCTTCCGTTCCATTATAGTTGCCTTCCTGTGTGGCGGTCAGCAGCGGGTGGAGCACTTTGATGGGAGCCTTGAACATCTCGACGAACTCCATAATGCCTTGGTTCGCGCGGCATAATGCACCGGAGTAGCCGTAGGCATCGGGATCGTTCTGAGCAAAATGTTCCAGCTTGCGGATATCGACTTTACCGACCAGCGCCGAAATATCCTGATTGTTTTCATCGCCCGGTTCGGTTTTCGCGATCCCGATTTGCGCCAGAATTGATGGCCAGACTTTGACGACTCTGAACTTGGAAATGTCGCCGCCGAATTCCTGGAGGCGTTTGGCGGCCCACGGCGACATTATTGTGCCGAGGTAGCGCCGTGGAATCGTGTACTCTTTCTCAAGTATCCCAGCATCTTCCTGCGGGTTGAACAGGCAGAGCGGATGGTCATTTACCGGGCTGCGTTCGCCGTTGGCGCTGAGAATGTAAATGGGCACGCGCTGCATCAGCGCTTTCAGGCGTTCAGCCAGAGAGGATTTCCCGCCGCCCACCGGTCCCAACAGATACAGAATCTGTTTCTTCTCTTCCAATCCCTGCGCGGCATGTTTCAGATAAGAGACAATCTGCTCTATAGCCTCTTCCATACCGTAAAATTCTTCAAAAGCAGGATAGCGGGCAATGACCCGGTTCGAGAATAGGCGTGACATTCGTGATTCTTGGGCGGTATCCACCATTACAGGCTCACCGATAGCCGTTAACAATCGTTCAGCCGCATTCGCATAAGCATTGCGATCCTGCTGACAGATGGTAAGGAATTCCTGCAGAGTGAACTCTTCGTCCTTGGCAGCGTCGTAGCGCTGGCGGTAGTGATCAAATATGTTCATAGCGATGCCCGTCCTTCGTCGATTAGCACAGATTAAGAGAGCGTGTGAAATATATGCCTATTAATGTATTGCCCTCCGAAAGAAGAAGTCTTTTGAATCCAGCAACCCTTATGCCAACTTGTCGCGTCAGGGCTCGTGATTTTATTCATACCTGCTGGTCAGGAAGACGTCACCTTCTGTATTAAAGCGTAGTTTGCATCCGTAAAATTTCCTCTAGTCCACGGACGTATTTTTAAGATATTTCAATGACTCACTTTCAGGAAAATCCATGTAACATTACAGTTAATAGGCTCTCAGCCTTAAGGACACCGCCTATTACCGACGTTAGCGCACGTAAAACCTATCGAATATATAGGTTATTCGTTAATGTTATTTTTATATAACCTGAACGCGAACGTGTGTAATTGGCTTATCATGTTTCATGATATTAATCTGTAATAGGAAATAGAAAACTGTGAAAAAACCTCAACTATGTGTGCTGGCCGCGCTCATTTCTGGTGCTGTGGTCCTGCCTTCAGCCTATGCCGCAGATGTCTCTCTGGGCCTTGGTGCTACGGGCTCAACGTCCGTGTACCGTGGTGTTGATAATGACGTTTATCCGCTTCCTGTACTGAATTATGAAAGTGAAAATTTTTATTTCCGCGGGTTGGGCGGTGGATACTACCTGTGGAATGATGGCGTAAATCGCTTCTCTCTAACGGCTTACTACCTGCCTTTAGGTTTTAAACCGGGAGATAGCGACGATCTGCGTATGAAACAGTTGGATAAACGTCGCGGTACGCTAATGGCTGGCGCGGCTTATCGTCATACTGCCGACTGGGGGGAAATTCGTACTGTGCTGGCAGGCGATACGCTGGATTACAGTAACGGTTTTGCGTGGGACACCGCTTACCTTTACCGCTTCTCAATGGGCGATCTGAGCATCACCCCCGGTATTGGTGCGACCTGGTTTAGTGAAAACATGAACCAGTATTACTACGGTGTAAGTGCGCAAGAATCTTCGCGTTCTGGCTTTAACCAGTACAGCCCTGATGATGGCTGGGCGCCATATCTTGAACTGAGCGCGGGCTATCAGATTAACCAAAGCTGGAGTGCCTGGGCCGTCGGTCGTTACACGCGTTTGTCTGACGAAATGAAAGACAGCCCTATCGTTGATAGTAACCACAGCATCTTAATGAGCGCAGGCGTCAGCTACCGCTTCTGATGCTTTTCGTAAGCATGGTGCATCTGCCGTACAATAATGGGGTGATATCACCCCATTTGCACATTTATGGTGCACCAAGCGCCATGTTACGTTGATGGTAAATAAGGGAAGGTTCATGACAAAAGTGATTCGTTTTCCAGATGACACCCGCGTACCGGCAATCGGTCAGGGAACGTGGTACATGGGGGAAGATGCCCGAATGAAAGCGCAGGAAGTGACAGCGCTGCAAGCGGGTATCGACCTTGGTTTAACGTTGATTGATACCGCAGAAATGTACGCAGAAGGCAGGGCGGAGGATGTCGTCGGGGAAGCGATACGTGGCCGTCGTGACAGTGTTTATCTGGTATCGAAAGTCTATCCGCACAATGCGGGAGGTGAAAACGCGATACAGGCGTGTGAACACAGCCTGAAGCGACTGCAAACCGAGCGTATTGATTTGTATCTGCTGCACTGGCGCGGTGGTATCCCGTTAGTCGATACCATTGCGGCGATGGAGCGGTTGCAGAAGGCAGGTAAAATTGCTCAGTGGGGCGTATCCAATCTTGATCTTGAGGATATGCAGGAGCTGTGGTCGCTAAACGGCGGGCAGCGCTGCATGACCAATCAGGTGCTCTACCATTTGGCATCGCGCGGCATTGAATTTGATTTGTTGCCGTGGTGTCAGCAACAGCAGCTTCCTGTGATGGCGTATTGCCCGCTGGCGCAAGCAGGGCGCTTGCGTGGTGGATTATTCTCACATCCAGTGGTGAATCGCATTGCACGCGAACACGGTATTACGGCAGCTCAGCTTCTATTGGCGTGGGCGATTCGTCAGTCGGGTGTGATTGCGATTCCAAAAGCAAGTTCTGTAAAGCATGTTCAGGAAAATGCGACAGCGCTGAACGTGCTGTTGTCTGCGGAGGATATTGCGCAATTAGATCAGGCCTTCCCACCACCAACGCGTAAACAGCATCTGGATGTGATGTAGCGAAGCGAAGGGAGTATTTGCAGAATCGGGTGTATGGCGATATACCCGTCATACTTCAAGCCGCATGTGCGTTGGCTTCTCTTACTCACCCCAGTCACTTACTTGTGTAAACTCCTGGGGATTCGTGCGTTTGCCGCCTTCCTGCAACTCGAATTATTTAGGGTATATGCAGTGACGGTGGTTATTTCTTGATACGGATAACTGTCGCCAGACGAGCCGGAGCGTTGGCGGAGGCGATAAACGGTTGATTAATCCGCGCGGTCTCCACGCAGACGAACGTTTTATATCCCTCATCCGGCATGTCGCTAATCGTACGAGAAAGTTCTGCACCAGGGTTCCATGACACCACATCGCTATGGTGCGTATGGTGGACTTCAATCGTACGTTTCAGGACGGCGTCATGTACCACGCTGGTATCCTGTGGCTGGGTATAGATACGGTCTGTACGATCGGTAAAGACTAGGTCACCTTGCTGTGTTGCCAGTTTGCCCTGATTGACCTTATCAATGAATGACTCACCCAAACCGGCAATGCGAATAGCGCTGATGTCGCCGATGTTGAAATAGGTGTGCAGCGCGCTGGTAATGCTGTAATCGCCATGTGCTTCCAGTTCAATACCGCACTCCTTGCCCAGCTTGAAGCGGGCGATGAGTGTGAATTCATGTGGCCAACGTTTACGTGTTTCTTCGTTATCGCGCAGCGTGAATGTGAGTTGCACGCCGTGCTCATCTTCGCTGTGAGCGGTAAATTCCCACGGCAGCAGGCGGGCAAAACCATGGTTAGGTTCGGCGAAGGGGCCAAACCAAGGGAAACAGATTGGTACACCGCCGCGAATAGCAACGTGATGAGTAAAAGGCGTCTTGTCGCTCAGCCAAAGCACTGGCTTTTCGTGTGTCGGTTGCCAACTGAGCAGATGTGCCCCTTGTAATGCAACGGCTGCGCGAACCTCAGGATGATCAACGACGATGATGGGTAATTGGTCCAACTGACGCTGGCTGAGGGTTGCGCTAATTTGCTTAGTGACGGGGAGTGAGAAAATTGTGTTATGCATGATAGTGCCTTTTTTTGATTGTTTTTCGTTTTCAAAAGAAATCTGCAATTAACAATAAAAAAGGGCGACATTACGTCGCCCTTTTTTCACCGAATCATCGCTGATGCTTATTTAGAAATGTGAGCGATCAGATCCAGAACTTTGTTTGAGTAACCCGTTTCGTTGTCGTACCACGAAACCAGTTTCACAAAGTTGTCGTTCAGTGCGATACCCGCTTTGGCATCGAACACAGAAGTCAGTTTTTCACCGTTGAAATCGGTAGAAACAACGTCGTCTTCGGTGTAACCCAGAACGCCTTTCAGTTCGCCTTCAGCAGCGGCTTTGATTGCTGCACAAACTTCTTTGTAAGAAGCTGGTTTTTCCAGACGAGCAGTCAGGTCAACAACAGAAACGTTAGGGGTAGGAACGCGGAACGCCATACCAGTCAGTTTGCCGTTCAGCTCAGGAATAACTTTACCTACTGCTTTAGCCGCACCGGTAGAAGATGGGATGATGTTCTGTGATGCACCGCGGCCGCCGCGCCAGTCTTTATGAGACGGGCCATCAACGGTTTTTTGCGTTGCAGTCGTTGCGTGAACGGTGGTCATCAGTGCTTCAACGATACCGAATTTGTCGTTGATAACTTTTGCCAGCGGAGCCAGACAGTTAGTGGTGCAAGATGCGTTAGAAACGATATCCTGACCAGCGTAAGCTTTGTGGTTTACGCCCATAACGAACATTGGGGTATCATCTTTAGATGGACCAGTCAGAACGACTTTCTTGGCACCAGCAGCGATGTGTTTACGTGCAGTTTCGTCAGTCAGGAACAGACCAGTTGCTTCAGCAACGATATCAACGTTGACTTCGTTCCACTTCAGGTTTGCAGGATCGCGCTCTGCGGTAACACGAATGGTTTTACCGTTAACAACCAGGTGGCCATCTTTAACTTCAACGGTGCCGTTGAAACGACCATGGGTTGAGTCGTACTTCAGCATATACGCCATGTATTCGGCGTCTAACAGGTCGTTGATTGCAACGATCTCGATGTCAGAACGCTCTTGTGCAGCGCGGAAAACAATACGGCCGATACGGCCAAAACCGTTGATACCTACTTTGATAGTCATATATTCCACCAGCTATTGGTTTGTGAATAAAAGGTTGGTTGTAAAATTACAAAAACCTTGCTGAGCGTCAAGCGGAATCGTGTCAATAGTTGCTGTAAGTCAAACCTATGACCAAACTTTGTGCGAAAACCGCTCGACTCTGTAACTAAGTAACATCTAAGACTGATATGAGGGCGAAAAGCATCATATAAAGCCTGTGTTATCGTAATATGTGACGTGCGTCACAATTAAATACTCATGCTAATAACATTCCTAATATTAGGTTAGAACAGCCTGTTAAGTTGTTAATTTTTTGTTATAATCAACAGTTGATTGAATTGATATCACCCGCTGTGAGACTTCCATGACTAACGATTTTGCTTCGCGTACCCCGCCCGACAATACTGAAATGACAGAGATGCAGCGCTATGTCACCCAGCAACGCGGTACGGAGCCTGCGTTTTCAGGCAAATTGCTGCATAACAAGCGCACAGGCGTTTATCACTGCCTGTGCTGTCAGGCACCGCTGTTTTATTCCGACAGCAAATATGATTCCGGATGTGGCTGGCCAAGCTTCGATCAGCCTGTCTCCTCAGAGGCGGTTCGCTATCTGGAAGATGAATCACACAATATGCGCCGTATCGAGATTCGCTGCGGGCAGTGTGATGCACACCTGGGACACGTTTTCCCTGATGGCCCGAAAACCACTGGCGAACGCTATTGCGTGAATTCAGCTTCGCTGAGCTTTATCGACGATGTTGATGGCGAACGTGTTGACGGATAATCGGTTTGCGATAGGTGTGGCAGTGACAGGCTGATGGTGGTTAGCTTTAAACGATTCAGCTACTGTGGAACACTGTTAAAAACAGGAATCCAGTAATGAATCTGACTTCTCTCGGAGTAGAAACCGGATATGGAACTCAATGATTTGATGGACGCCATGACGCCAGAAATCTACCAACGGTTAGTCACGGCGGTAGAGTTGGGCAAATGGCCAGACGGTGTCGCGCTGACGGCTGAACAGAAAGAAAACTGCCTGCAAATGGTGATGATGTGGCAGGCTCGCCATAACGAACAGGCTGAGCACATGACGATTGGCACCAATGGCGAAATTGTGATGAAGAGTAAGCAGGAACTGAAGCGCCAGTTTAACGGTTCTGATGCGATTGTTACGCTTAAACCCGACGCGTAAAACGTGAGCAGGCAGCCGTAACGGCTGCCGCTATTTTGGACGGCAGGATGCTAACGAGCAGAAGGCAGTGTCGTAAGAAACTGCGCCATATCCATCAATATCGCCCCACGCTGCACCATTTCCCGTAACGCAGATTCGCTGTCATTGGACGAAAGGTTCACGCCACGACAGCCATCCACCAAGACTTCAGTGTGATAGCCCAGCGCAATCGCATCCAGCACGCTAAACTTGACGCAATAATCGGTCGCCAGCCCCAGAATGGTCAAATGGGTGATGTGGTTGGCGTGTAGCCACGCATCCAATTCGGTTTTCACCCGATGTCCGTTATCGAAAAAAGCGCTATAGCTATCGATCTCTGGTTGAGTCCCTTTTTGTACGACCCACTGAATGGCGGACTGATTAAGTGCCGGATGAAAATCAGCCCCGGTTGTTCCCTGCACACAGTGAACGGGCCACCAGATCTGCGGCAACCCGTTTAGTTCACCGATTTCTCCGACCTTTGTATTTGCGTTAACGGCAAAGCTGCCGTGGTTAGCTGGGTGCCAATCCTGACTGGCAATCACCGCGACGCCAGCGGTTACGCAGGCCTCCATAGCATGATTGGCTACCTCAATGACGCGGTCGCCCTCATTAACGGCTAAGGCGCCTCCGGGACAAAAATCATTTTGTAAATCAATTAATAGCAATGCTTTTTTCATTATCTACCCCGTGATTGACTCAATTTTTATCGCTCAATTCCCCATGCAGGTTTTGCTGCATCAACTGGCGAACTTCATCGGCACTTAAATCTTGTTGGCTCAGTAGGTAATGCAGTTTGGTCAATGCAGCCTCAACGGTCATGTCAAAGCCACTGATTACCCCTGCATGCGCCAGCGCATTGCCTGTCGCATAACCGCCCATATTCACACGCCCGGAAATACACTGAGTCAAATTGACGACTACAATGCCGCGCGCGGAGGCTTTACGTAACTCATGCAGCAGCCCAGGGCTTTGCGGCGCGTTGCCAACGCCGTAGGAGCGCAAGATAAGCGCCTTTACGGGCTGACGGAGGAAATTGCTGATGACATCGGCAGAAATGCCGGGGTAAATCGTAATCACCCCAATAGGCTGCGGCGTAATGTGATGGACGTTCAGCGGCGGACAGTTGCTGCATTCCACGGTGGGTGCCAGCCGACGAATATGGATACCGGCTTCCAGTAGCGGTGGATAATTAGGGGATGCAAAGGCATCAAAACCATCCGCATGGGCTTTGGTAGTGCGGTTGCCGCGTAACAGTTTGTTATTGAAGAAGAGGGCGACTTCGTTAATTGGATGATTGGCGGCAACGTATAGTGCGTTCAGTAGATTTGTCTGGCCGTCAGAACGCAATTCCGCTAACGGAATTTGTGACCCTGTCACGATAACCGGCTTGGCAAGGTTTTCCAGCATAAACGAAAGCGCAGAGGCGGTGAACGCCATTGTGTCAGTGCCATGCAGAATCACAAAGCCGTCGTAATCATCGTAGTGTGTTTGAATATCGTCCGCGATGGATTGCCAATCTGCTGGCGTCATGTCAGATGAATCGATCAGCGGGTCATACTCATGAATCGTGAACGAAGGCATCTCTTCGCGGTGGAATTCGGGCATTTTTGCTAATTGCTGCTGTAAATGACCGGATACAGGGACATAGCCATTGGCAGAACGCTGCATGCCAATGGTGCCGCCCGTATAGGCGACATAAATGGATTTCTTTTGCATGATGGTACGCGTCAGGATTAAACCGAGAATTATAGAGGGGAAAACAGCCCGATAATACTATCATAAGCAATGACTATTACCGGGCTATACCCGTCATACTTCAAGCTGCTTGTGCGTTGGCTTCTCTTACTCACCCCAGTCACTTACTGGTGTAAGCTCCTGGGGATTCGTTCGGTCGCCGCCTTCACGCAACTCGAATTATTTAGGGTACATATGGGCTGCTACTGTAAACGCTACCGGACGTCTCCGCAGGTGAGACAAAATGCGTATCGGTTCTGCGGGTCGTTCAGGTTATTCATGATCGACGGCTGTGAACGCACAACTTCCGCTAACTGTGCGACCGGTGCGGGCAACATGGACTGAACGGCAACGGGCAGCAGGGCGTAAACAGAAGCGTTCACTTGATTCAGCATTGTATCGAGCAGACCCGGTTGTTCGGCATACCAGTTCAATTGATATTGTCCCAGTTTTGCTAGCTCAGCGGCCTTCTTCACGGCATCATCAAAATCACCGATCTGATCGACCAAACCATTTTCTTTCGCATCGCTACCGACCCAGACGTGCCCTTGCGCGATCTGATCGATTTGTTCCGGCGTTTTCTTACGTGCCTGTGCCACGATATCGATGAAGTTCTTATAACCGCGTTCGATACTCAACTGCATCATCTGCGAGAATTCAGGCGGCAGCGATTTCGTGATCGACAGATCGGCCAGCGGGGAGGTGGCAACACCATCCGTGTGGACGCCAAGATTTTCCAGGGAATCTTCGAACGTGGTAATCACGCCAAAAATACCGATAGAGCCTGTTAGCGTACTGGCGCTGGAGATAATGGCGTTCGCCGGCGTTGAGATCCAATAACCGCCCGATGCTGCCATACCGCCCATGGATACCACGATCGGTTTACCCGCCAGACGAAGTGCCATCAGTTCTGATCGAATCAGTTCCGATGCCGTGACGCTACCGCCAGGGCTATTGACGCGCAGCACCAGTGCTTTGACTTTAGGATCGAGGCGCGCGGCACGAATTTGTGCTGCCGTGGTGTCACCACCGACCATTCCCGGCGTTTCCTGGCCATCAATAATTGCACCATTGGCAAAGACAACCGCGATCTGGTTGTTATTTTGCACTGTTGGTTTGATGGTGTAGTCGTAGATGCTGATGAAATTAAAGTTGTTCTTCTGGCTATTCCAGCCGAACGCTTTAACCAGCGATTGTTCGGTCATGGAACGTGATGCTACTTCATCGACCAGTTTGTTATCCAGCGCGTAGCGTGCGGTATCACCCTGAACGGCCTGCAAACCCGCAATAATATTGGTTGCACCAGGGAAGAGCTGCTGAGGTGTAATCTGACGATTGGCGGAAACCGTATTTAAATACTGCTGCCACAGAGCGTTAATCCAACGGCCATCGGCATCTCGCGCAGCAGGTGACATGTCGTCACGCAGATATGGCTCAACCGCTGATTTATAGGTTCCCACACGGAAGATATTGGTGGTCACTTTCAACTTGTCGAGCATGGATTTGAAGTAGAGGTTGTTGGTCGCGAAACCATGTAGATCAACACTGCCCTGTGGCGTTAATGACACCGTATTGGCAAAACTGGCTAAATAGTATTGAGACTGGTTGTAGCTATCGCCAACGGCATAAATAGGTTTACCGCTATCGCGAAATTCACGTAGCGCCTTACCGATATATTGCAGAGACGGCTGATCGGCACCGGTAAAATCGCTGAGGTCCAGCACCATTCCCGTAATATTGTTGTCGCCTTTCGCCTGACGAATACTGTCGACGATATCAAACAGTGAGTTTTCCTGACGGCGGTTGTTCGACGCGCCGAAAAATTCGCGCCCTAATTGACGCAGCTTATTGTTGACGGTCGGTTGATCAACCACCACGCCCGTTAAATCGACCAGCAATGCCCCTTTCGTGGCCTCTTCCGGCGTTGTTTTTACCTGTGAGTAAATCCCAACGCCAGCCAAAATCAGCGCGATAAGGAAAATATTGAGAATAAATTCTCTGATAAAATTAAGCAGACGCCATGTCCACTTAAAAAAACTGCTAAAAATTCGCCACAATGTGCGCATGATATCTCCATGAACGGGTAAACAGCGTGTGCCCTACGTCCTTCAACTCGCCCTCTGGCAAGTGGTGAAGCACAAGGAGTGATAGTATCCTAATGAGCGGACAGTAAAAAGTCAGCATTAAATCACCGTGGAAGCGCGCCCTGTCGGGGTTATCTTGTAACAAAACTTCTACTTGTGCTAACGTGGCGCGCAACGTTGCCATACAGTCGTTTCTATCGCAGGAATGGGTGTGCCGCAGAAATTATATTGCCAGACAGGAGATGTGCGATGGATGCTCTTGAATTGCTATTGAATCGTCGTTCGGCCTCGCGCCTGACCGCGCCAGCACCGACAGGTGACGCATTGAATAACATTATCCACGCTGGTATGCGTGCGCCGGATCATGGTGCGATACAACCGTGGCGCTTTTTTATGATCGAAAATGAGGGTCTGGATCGTTTTAGCACGTTGCTGACCCGTGCGGCGCGGCAGGACGGTCTGGACGAAGCCGGTATCGACAAAGCTCGTCAGGCTCCTTATCGGGCACCGCTGATTATTACCGTTGTTGCGCATTGTGAAGAGAACCCGAAAGTCCCGCTCTGGGAGCAAATTGTCTCCGCAGGTTGCGCCGTTCAGGCGATGCAGATGGCAGCATTGGCGCAAGGCTTTAATGGCATCTGGCGTAGCGGTGCTTGGACGCACAATACGCTGGTGCGTGAAGCATTCAACTGTCGTGAGCAGGATGAAATTGTCGGTTTCCTCTATCTGGGGACACCACAGTTGAAAGCATCGACCACGGTCACGCCGCTTGATACCGACGCGTTTGTTCACTACTTCTGATCGCCATCTTTTGAATAATATCGACTTTCCACTCGTTTTACAGCGTGCTTTCCCGCGGCTTACGCGGGAAATGCCTAGTCTGCTTGATGGTGAATAATGCGACTTTTTATTGCCGAAAAGCCCAGCCTCGCACGGGCGATTGCAGACGTGTTACCCAAACCGCATCGACGCGGCGATGGTTTTATTGCCTGCGGTCAACATGATGTCGTGACGTGGTGCGTAGGGCACCTGCTGGAGCAGGCGCAGCCGGATGTTTATGATGCGCGCTACGCCCGCTGGTCTCTCGCCGACCTACCTATCATTCCTCAAAAATGGCTGTTACAACCTCGACCCTCGGTCAGCAAGCAGTTGAACGCCATAAAAAAACTCCTGAATGATGCCACCGAAGTGATTCACGCGGGAGACCCCGATCGTGAAGGACAACTGCTGGTTGATGAAGTACTGGAATACCTTTCCCTACCAGAAGAGAAACGCCAGCAGGTACGTCGTTGCCTGATCAACGATCTCAACCCACAGGCGGTTGAGCGTGCCGTTTCTCGCTTGCGTGAGAACAGAGAGTTCATTCCCTTGTGCGTGTCGGCATTGGCTCGTTCCCGTGCCGATTGGCTCTACGGCATTAATATGACACGCGCCTATACGATATTAGGGCGCAACGCTGGCTATGATGGCGTACTGTCGGTTGGTCGCGTGCAAACACCTGTGCTGGGGCTGGTGGTGCGGCGAGATGAAGAGATAGAAAACTTCGTTTCCAAAGATTACTTTGAAGTTAAAGCCCACATCGTGACGCCAGCCGATGAACGCTTTGTCGCTATCTGGCAGCCCAGCGAATCTTGTGAGCCTTATCAAGATGAAGAAGGGCGCTTACTGCATCGTTCTCTGGCGGATCACGTCGTTAAACGCATCGAAGGTCAGCCCGCGTTCGTCACCAGCTATAATGATAAGCGGGAGTCGGAAACCGCGCCGCTGCCTTATTCGCTCTCAACGCTACAGATTGAAGCCGCGAAGCGTTTCGGGCTTAGCGCGCAGCAGGTACTGGACGTGTGTCAGAAGCTGTATGAAACCCATAAATTGATCACGTACCCGCGTTCTGACAGTCGTTATCTGCCAGAAGAACATTTTGCCGGGCGTCATGCCGTCTTGAATGCGATCGCTGTACATCAGCCTGACCTCTTGCCGCAGCCGGTTATGGATATCGATCGGCGCAACCGCTGCTGGGACGATGGTAAGGTCGATGCTCACCACGCGATTATTCCCACAGCCCGTAGCGCATATGCTTCGCTGACGGAGAATGAACGCAAGGTATATGGTCTAGTCGCGCGGCAGTACATTATGCAGTTCTGCCCGGATGCCGTGTTTCGTAAATGTGTTATTGAACTGGATATTGCGGGCGGTAAATTTATTGCCAAAGCACGATTTCTTGCTGAGGCTGGTTGGCGAACGTTGCTAGGCGGCAAAGAGCGAGACGAAGAAAACGAAGGCATGCCGTTGCCCGTGGTGGCAAAGGGTGATGAATTATTGTGTGAACGCGGTGAGGTGGTTGCGCGCCAAACTCAGCCACCGCGACCTTTTACCGATGCGACGCTATTATCGGCGATGACGGGTATTGCACGTTTTGTGCAGGATAAAGAGTTAAAGAAAATCCTGCGGGCGACCGATGGTTTAGGCACAGAGGCGACGCGTGCAGGTATCATCGAACTATTGTTTAAGCGGACATTTCTGTTTAAAAAAGCGCGCTATATTCACGCGAGTGAAGCGGGGCGAGCATTAATTCACTCGCTGCCTGTGAGTGCGGCGCATCCTGATATGACCGCACATTGGGAAGCCACGTTGACGCAGATCAGCGAAAAGAAATGTCGCTATCAGGATTTTATGCAACCGCTGACGAATTCCTTGCAGGAGCTGATTCAGCAAGCGAAACAAAACGGTGCGGTGAGAGCGTTCAAAGGGCTTTCTGCACCGCCGTCGGGTGCTTCAAAGCGGCGCAAGCCTCAGGCTAAAAAAGCGAAGGAGCAGAATCAATGAAATCGTTAGTATCTTTGTGTTTCGCCAGTGTGATGCTGGTGCTGCCCACGCTGGCGCAGGCTAACCGCGGCGGAACGGATATTGTCGTTCCCGTTCCACCGGAAGTGTGGGGAGCAGGGACGACGGGACGTGAGCAAAGCAATAACTGCCTGCGCTGTTGTGTGTATGAAAACCGTAACTATTCTGAAGGCGCGGTGGTAAAGGTCGAAGGGGTGATTCTACAATGTGTGCAGGACAAACAGACGCTGGGAACGAACAATCGGATTTGGCAATTGATTAAGCAGTAACCGTGAATTAAGAAGGCATGATATCCAACACGACTGTTGATGTTAATCACCGCTGTGGTTTTGATGCCCAGCGGTGATGTCATTTTTACCGCGCGCTTTTTTACAACGTACTACTTCTACAACACATTATTTTCACGCGATGCATTTTTTTACACGGTAGTTAGTGCGACAAAGCAAACTGTGCCCAGATCGGCGCATGGTCGGAAGGTTTCTCCATTCCTCGAATATTGTAATCAATACCCGTTGCGACACAGCGTTCAGCGAGGAAGGTACTGGCGAGAATGAGATCAATACGCAGACCGCGGTTATCATCAAACCCAGAAGAGCGATAGTCAAACCACGAGAAACGGTCATTGTTATCTGGGTTGGCTGCACGGAAGGTATCGACGAGCCCCCAACCTTGCAAACGTGCCATCCATTCACGCTCTTCGGGTAAGAAAGAACATTTACCGGTGCGTAGCCAGCGCTTGCGGTTCTCTTCACCGATCCCAATATCCAGATCGGTAGGGCTGATATTCACATCGCCCATCACAATCAGAGGCTGCGTCGCGCTGTGGTGCTGTTCCAGATAAGTTTGCAGATCTTGATAGAAGCGCGTCTTGGCCGGGAATTTCACAGGATGATCGCGGCTTTCTCCCTGCGGGAAATATCCGTTTACTACCGTAAGAGGGCCGTGCTCGGTGGCGAAATCTGCCATGATGATCCGACGCTGCGCATCCTCTTCATCCGTTGGGAAACCGCGACGGACTGCAATCGGCTGCTCTTTACACAGCAGTGCGACGCCGTAGTGACCCTTCTGCCCGTGATAATAAACGTGGTAGCCGTACTTGCTGACATCCTCTAACGGAAACATGTCATCGTGGACTTTTGTTTCCTGCAACCCGATCACATCCGGCTGATGTTGTTCGATAATAGCGGCCAACTGATGAGGGCGCGCCCGCAGGCCATTGATATTAAAAGATACAACTTTCATGTTCGCTGCCATTCGCTAAAAAATGTGACCAGATGGTAGCAGAAAATGGCGTGTGGCGTCACGGCGACGACGCGCTTTCTTACTGGGAAAATGGGCGATGTTAGGAACGGTGCACGCAGATAAAAATCGTTGAGAATAAGATTCACTTATATTCAGTTGAACACGAGGCTAATCGACCGTTATACTCCGCACCTCGCAGGAGAGAGGGCGCATTATAACGCTCCGCCGAAGGCGCAAACTCCCATAATCGCTCAGGCTACCCTAACTGCGAATTCCATTGAAGCCAACTGGAGAGAGGTTGCGATGCAACCCACCGAAGGGGCAAGCAGCTTTGCTGCGTAAACTCTCAGGTAAAGCGGACAGAGGGAGTGGCACATTTCACAGGATAACTTGTGTGCTGACTTACATCTATCTGATCGCGATTACGGCAGAAGGGATGTCCGGGGCGCTGGCCGCCGGGCGTCGGAATATGGATATTTTTGGCGTTGGCATGATTGCCTTCATTACCGCGCTTGGCGGCGGCACCGTTCGCGATATTCTCCTCGGTAATTACCCCATCGGTTGGACGCAGCATCCCGGTTATATTTACCTCACCATTGGTGCAGGTCTTTTCACGATTATCATTGCGCGCTTCATGCATCATTTACATCGTCTCTTCCTGGTGCTTGATGCTATGGGGCTCATTGCTTTTACCATTATTGGCTGCAATGTGGCGCTGAAGCTGAATTATTCGATGACAGTAGTCGTCATGGCGGGGATTGTGACCGGGATTTTCGGTGGCATATTGCGTGATATCTTCTGTAACCGTACGCCAATGGTGTTGAAGAAAGAGCTGTATGCCAGCGTCTCACTTTTAGTTGCACTTTTATATCTGGGTCTGAAATCGCTTAATATCAATCACGATATTAACCTGCTAGCGTCATTCTCTATCGGTCTGGCTGTGCGATTGGCAGCAATTCGCTGGTCATGGCAGCTACCCGTTTTCTCTTATGTTCCGGGCCGCTGGAAAGGAAAGGCGTAAGGGTAATGCCAGTCACTTAAGCATGGATTTAGGGGAAACACGGTGATGAGGTTCCCGTAGGGATGCCTCACTCTGTGGTAGCCCCGGTATCTCGATCCTTAAACGATCGGTATTAAGCGTAAGGGTATCTTTCCCCATCCCATAATATTGTGCAAATTATTGGTACAAGTGGCGGTGGGGGATAAATAACGCTAAGCGTTGCTCAAAACCGTTCCGGTTTTGTCGAACCTTGGTCGAAGGTTCTCACCTTCCCCTGATGGGAATCTGATGCTTTGGTGTTGGGATGTAATTCAGAGTTGTTACTTTGAAATGGTGGTGGGGGAAGGATTCGAACCTTCGAAGTCTGTGACGGCAGATTTACAGTCTGCTCCCTTTGGCCGCTCGGGAACCCCACCACTGGCCTTGCTGCAAGACGCTTTCGCTTCAAGCGGGGCGCATCATATCAAATGCCACGCCCCTGTAAAGCGGTATATATCAAAAATAAATGCATCTGCCGTTTTTTTATTCCGTTCGGCGTATCCTTATACAAAAAGATGTCGGATCAACCAATTACAGAATAATAGTGCGGTTACCGTAGACAAAAACACGCTGTGCCAGCACACGGTACAGCGCCCGGCTCAGGACATTTTTCTCAACGTCGCGGCCTGCACGCATCATGTCATCACCCGAGTACGTATGGTCGACATGAATGACGTCCTGCATGATGATCGGGCCTTCATCCAAATTATCGTTGACGTAGTGAGCTGTCGCGCCAATGATTTTCACACCGCGTTCGTATGCCTGGTGGTACGGACGGGCACCGATAAAAGCGGGTAAGAACGAATGGTGAATGTTGATCACCTGATTCGGATAGTGCTGAACAAACGCCGGTGTCAGTACTCGCATGTATTTCGCCAGCACGACGTAATCGGGTTTGTATTGATCGATCTGCGCGATCATCTGTTGATCGTGCTCTTCGCGAGTCAGCCCTTCATGGCTGACCAAATGGAAAGGAATATCAAACCGCTCGACCAGCGTCTGTAATGTATCGTGGTTGCCGATGACGGCAGCGATTTCGACATCCAGACCGCCATACGCGCTTTTCATCAACAGATCGCCCAGGCAGTGAGCTTCTTTCGTCACCAAAACGACGATGCGACGACGACCTGCTGCGGTTAATTCGCGAGAAGATCCTTCAGGAAGCGCGCCATCCAGATCCGCTAACAGCGTGGTGTCATTGAAAATCCCTTCCAACTCGGTCCGCATGAAAAAGCGTCCAGTGCGGTGATCGACAAACTCATTGTTCTGCACGATGTTCAGTTCGTGCTTATAACAAATATTCGTAATTTTCGCGATGAGCCCTTTTGCGTCGGGGCAAATGGTTCGTAATACTTTTCTTTGTATATTTTGGGATTGCATGAGCGAGTGGATCCTGTCCAAAAACTAAAATATCGATCTTATGGTTACGCAGCAATAAGGCTGCATGGGCGACTGCCTGTGTTCTATTGTCCGCAACACTTTTTGTATTTTTTACCGGAACCACACGGGCAAGCTTCATTTCTTCCTGTCTGCAAATGAACGCCGTCTATATAGTACCAGCGATTATGCTGGCGAAGGAAGCGTGAGCGTTCTCGCATTACTTCTGTGCGCTGGCTGTCGATTTCCGATATAAAACGAGCGGCAAATTCCACATAGCCTTCATCGGGTGTTTTTCCGGGAGCCGTTGCCAGTATAGTGAGACCGAGCCACTGTGAATTGTGACAGCTTTCAGTGAGAGATTCTCGCCATTTCTCGGGTTTGAGATCGGGATACCAGGTGGCGATCAGGTAGTCGACATCGTGTTTGACGTAGGCGGTATAGCGCGATCTCATTAAGATAGCGGGCTCGGCCGCTGTGGCGGCATGCGTGAGGTAGGGTTGGCAGCAAGCGTTATACTGCAATCCACTGCAACAGGGGCAAGATTCTGACAAAACGTCTCCTCAAGAAAATTTAAGATAAAAACTGATAGATAATAAACAGATCCCTATGCAGGATGCCGATATGTTACCTAAGAAACTCTACGTGTAGCAATGTGCGCTAAAATGAAGACGGGTGGAACAATCATGCAACGAAAAAAGATTGGAGTAGCCTTGGGGTCCGGGGCCGCGAAAGGATGGGCGCATATTGGGGTATTGAATGCGTTAACAGAAATGGGGATAGCGGTTGACGTCGTCGCGGGCTGTTCTATCGGCGCTCTGGTTGGTGCGGCGTATGCCACAAACAATTTATCCTCAATGGATCGCTGGGTAAGAAGTTTCGGCTACTGGGATGTGATTCGCCTGATGGATCTCTCTTGGCAGCGCGGTAGTTTGTTGCGTGGCGATCGCGTCTTTAACAATGTGAAACATTTGTTACATATAACGCAAATCGAAGACTGTGATATCAAGTATGGCGTGGTGACGACAAACCTTAGTACAGGGCGTGAGCTCTGGCTGACAGAAGGGGACTTACATCAGGCTATGCGCGCCTCTTGTAGTATGCCGGGCCTGTTATCTCCCGTTAGATTTAACGATTACTGGCTGGTGGATGGTGCGGTGGTTAATCCTGTACCCGTTTCTCTGGCGCGAGCCATGGGCGCTGATATCGTGATTGCGGTTGATCTCCAGCATGACGCGAGCCTTAATCATCAGGATTTGCTGTCGATTAAGCCTACGGCATCGGATATTGATGCGGGTAATGTTCCACAAGATTGGCGTAGCAGGATTCGCGAACGTCTGCTGCGAAATCGTCGCCATCCAACGGAAAGTTCGCCGACGGCGATGGAGATAATGAGCACATCGATCCAGATTCTGGAGAATCGGTTGAAGATGACGCGGATGGCGGGCGATCCTCCTGACGTGCTGCTGCAACCACATTGCCCCCAGATTGCTACGTTAGATTTTCATCGAGCGCAGGAGGCGATAGATGCTGGCTATAAAGCGGTGGAAAAAATGCGTGATGAATTGTCGCCGCTAGCGAAAGAAACATAGTCAAGAACGTATGTAGTTAAGAAGATAGGGTATGCCGTCTATTCGGCGCATCGACGTTAAAGCAGGTGTGATTATTTGGTGTTTGAAGTAAGGGGTACTGATGGAACAACCACTGGCGGGTAAGCATATTTTAGTCATTGATGACGAGGCCGTTTTTCGATCTGTGCTCGCTGGTTATCTGACTTCTCTTGGCGCTATGCTTCAGGAGGCGGTTAATGGATTAGATGCACTGAGTATTCTTGAGCATTACCAACCTGATTTAATAATTTGCGATCTGAAGATGCCGACGATGGGAGGCATTGAATTCCTTGAACACCTGCGCTTGAAGGATAACGACACTCCAATACTCGTCATTTCCGCAACCAGCCAAATGGCAGACATCGCCAAAGTCTTGCGTCTTGGTGTTCAGGATGTGTTACTGAAACCGATTCGTGATTACACCCGTTTGCGTGAAGCTGTAATGTCTTGCCTCTATCCTGACCTGTTTACTTCGCAGTTGAACGAGATGGATCAACTGATGCAGGATATGGATTCGCTTAATCAATCTCCAGAAGCGGTAATTAAACTGCTTGCTCAGTTACAGCCGCCCGTTCAGCAAACGCTAGCTCGCTGCCGAGTTAACTACCGTCAGTTGACGGCAGCGGAACAACCGGGGCTTGTGCTGGATATTGCCGCGCTTTCAGAAAACGAGCTAGCGTTCTATTGCCTTGATGTCACACAGGGCGTCAATAATAATGGAACGCTGGCCGCGTTACTGCTTAGAACGTTGTTCAATGGATTGCTTCAGGAACATTTGGCCGATCAGCAGCATCGTTTACCGTATCTGCCGACGTTATTGAAGCAGGTAAACCAGTTGTTACGACAGGCGAGCCTGAGCGGCCGTTTTCCTTTGCTTGTCGGGTATTACCATCGGCAATTAAAACAGCTGATACTGATCTCCGCTGGGCTAAATGCGACGCTGAATGTTAACGAACAACAGATAGCACTGAGCAGCGGTATCCCTTTAGGAACGCTTGAAGGCGCTTATCTCAACCAGCTAAATTATCAGTGCGAAGCATGGCAGTGTCAGATATGGGGTGGTGGCGGTCGTCTGAGGCTCATGTTGACTACAGAATAGTCTGATAGAACGAAATAGGACGGGCTTCGGGTAATACTTCTCTTTCGGTACTATTTTTTATTTCCTACTATGTAGGGAGTTATCTTATTTTTATTGAACGCTAACGTTGGGACAAGCGTGCCCTTGTTAAAGTAGTTATACTCTTTCGGTTATCTTGATTAGATAAATAAAGTTCATTATTTGAACGGTATATAAGAGGCTGTTTATGTCTATTGTGAATAAAAAAGTAAAAAAAGCGGTCATACCGGTTGCTGGATTAGGGACGCGTATGCTGCCTGCCACCAAAGCCATTCCTAAAGAAATGCTGCCCTTGGTAGATAAACCGCTGATCCAATATGTCGTTAATGAGTGTATCGCCGCAGGGATTAATGAAATTATTCTGGTCACGCACTCTTCTAAGAATTCCATTGAAAACCATTTCGATACGAGTTTTGAACTGGAAGCCATACTGGAAAAACGAGTTAAACGCCAACTGCTGGAAGAAGTTCAATCTATCTGCCCTAAACACGTGACCATTATGCAAGTCCGTCAGGGATTAGCGAAAGGGCTGGGCCATGCTGTATTATGCGCACACCCATTAGTCGGTGATGAGCCTGTTGCGGTTATTCTGCCGGATGTGATTATTGATGAATATGAATCCGACTTGAAGAAAGATAACCTGAGTGAAATGCTGCAACGTTTTTCTACTACTGGTCACAGCCAAATTATGGTTGAACCGGTTGAAAATGTAAGTAGCTACGGCGTAGTTGATTGCAAAGGCGTGGAATTAAAAGCAGGGGATAGCGCACCTATGGTTGGTGTGGTTGAGAAACCTAAAGCTCCCGACGCCCCATCTAATTTAGCTGTCGTTGGACGTTATGTACTTTCTGCTGATATTTGGTCCCTGTTGGAGAAAACACCGCCAGGCGCAGGTAATGAAATTCAGTTAACTGATGCTATCGCGATGCTGATGGAAAAAGAAACAGTAGAGGCATATCACCTAAAAGGTGTGAGCCATGACTGTGGTAACAAATTAGGCTATATGCAGGCATTTGTAGAATATGGCTTGCGTCATGACGGTTTAGGTGATGAGTTCGCGCAATGGTTGCAGGAAACGATTGACGCAGAAGAAGAATAACCGAGTGTAATAATTGCTCTCTGTTTACAAAAACAGGGAGCAGCCTAAAACCGTGACATATCTGTTTTCTCTTTGCAGAGCACATATAAAGAAAAAACCCCGATAGTTATCGGGGTTTTTTTAGTATTCAGTACTTATGAATAATTACAGAAGGAAATCATCTAAAGATTTACCTTGCTCTTCGATTGCTTTTTTGATTACTGCCGGAGTACGACCC
This sequence comes from Pectobacterium betavasculorum, assembly GCF_000749845.1. Classification (GTDB taxonomy): domain Bacteria; phylum Pseudomonadota; class Gammaproteobacteria; order Enterobacterales; family Enterobacteriaceae; genus Pectobacterium; species Pectobacterium betavasculorum. Next base: position 1,027,535 of record NZ_JQHM01000001.1, read on the forward strand.
TGGCCAGTCCAGGTTTTAGCGTCGCCGTTTTCGTCAGTGTATTGATATTTTGCCGGACGGGCAGCACGTTTGCTTTTACCTGCAACTTTAACTGAACCTGAAGATTGTAATAATTCGTTAGGGTCAATACCATCTGCAATCAGCATATCGCGATATTGCTGCAATTTACGCGCACGTTCTTCAACTTCAGCCTGAACCTGGCTATCTTCTTCGCGGCGTTCATTAACCACGACTTCCAGTTTTTCCAGCATTTCTTCCAAAGTATCCAGGGTACATTCTCTTGCCTGGGCACGCAGAGTACGGATGTTGTTAAGAATCTTTAGTGCTTCGCTCATTGTGATAATCTCAAATTAATATTATTGGTGGCGTGTAGTGTGATAATAGAGTGCTATTTTCCTTTCTGCAATAGTCAAATTTGTAAGTTTGTTAAAAAACATCATTTTTAAAACAGATCTCACATCGTATGTTACATAAATATAAATACTTTCCTGTTATCAAAAAAATACATTTGGTATGCCATTTTTTCTGACTCAAACGATAGTGAATGGCTTATTGCTGCCGCATCGTTGTTATAAGGAATGTTTATATCTTTTATCGTAATGAGCGACTTGTAGCGATTGAGTGGGCAAAATGTGGTTGGAGAATAGCCCATTGCACAGCGTGAAGGCGAGTTGTTACAATAAGTTTTACGACACGAAGATCATATAGCCTGTGTTTGGAGTAGCTGAGTGGCTCAACTTTATTTTTATTATTCTGCAATGAATGCGGGGAAATCGACGGCGCTATTGCAGTCGTCATATAACTATCAGGAGCGCGGAATGCGCACGCTGGTGTTCACTGCAGAAATAGATAATCGGCATGGTGTGGGGATAGTAAGTTCACGAATCGGCCTTTCTTCTCCGGCGTTATTGTTTAATCCACAGACATCTTTATTTGAACTGCTGGAGAAAGAGCACCGTACTCAGCCCGTAGATTGTGTATTAATTGACGAATGTCAATTTTTAACCCGCGAGCAGGTTAACGAGCTTTCTGATGTCGTGGACCAATTAGATATCCCGGTCTTGTGTTATGGGTTGCGTACGGATTTTCGTGGTGATTTGTTTTCAGGGAGCCACTATTTATTAGCGTGGGCAGATAAGTTGATCGAGTTAAAAACGGTCTGTCATTGCGGGCGTAAAGCAAACTGTGTATTGCGATTAGATGCGCAGGGTAATGCCGTCCATGAAGGCGAACAGGTCGTTATTGGTGGCAATGAGAGTTATGTTTCCGTATGTCGTAAGCATTATAAAATTGCGCTGGGATTAATCCGTAAGGAAAGCGTCTAAGACGGTTAAATATCCGACTGGCGGGATGATTAATCAACGGTACATTGATTCGCGCGCGGGTAATAAAAAAGCCCAACCTTAAAAGGGTTGGGCAGGGTAGTAAGCTAGCCTATAAGGCGGTAGCGGTTGATGCGTTAGTGTGCAGCTTTCTTGCCAGTTTTGGCTGCTTTTGCTACAGGTTCAACGGTTTCCGTTTTTACTTCTTCAGAGAATTTACGACCATAGTAAGTATCCAACAGAATCTGTTTCAGCTCGGAAATCAACGGATAGCGTGGGTTAGCGCCAGTACACTGATCGTCGAACGCATCTTCTGACAGTTTATCGACCTTGGCCAGGAAATCGGCCTCCTGTACACCCGCCTCACGAATGGACGTTGGGATCCCCAGTTCGGTCTTCATTTCTTCCAGCCAGTTCAGCAATTTCTCGATTTTCTGTGCGGTACGGTCACTCGGCGCAGTCAAACGCAGGTGATCGGCTATCTCTGCGTAACGACGGCGTGCCTGCGGACGGTCGTACTGGCTGAACGTCGTCTGTTTGGTCGGATTGTCGTTCGCGTTATAGCGAATCACGTTAGAGATCAGCAGGGCGTTAGCCAGACCGTGCGGAATATGGAACTCAGAGCCCAGTTTATGCGCCATTGAGTGACATACGCCGAGGAAGGCGTTGGCGAACGCAATACCCGCAATCGTCGCAGCGTTGTGTACACGCTCACGGGCAACCGGGTTTCTCGCACCGTCACGATAGCTGTCTGGCAGATTTTCCTTCAGAAGTTTCAGTGCTTGTAGCGCTTGCCCATCTGAATATTCGTTTGCCAGCACGGAGACATAGGCTTCCAGTGAGTGTGTTACGGCATCGAGTCCACCAAATGCACACAGAGATTTCGGCATGTTCATTACCAGATTGGCGTCAACAATCGCCATATCTGGCGTCAGCGCATAATCTGCCAACGGATATTTCTGTCCGGTTGCGTCGTCGGTCACCACGGCAAACGGTGTGACTTCGGAACCCGTACCTGACGTGGTGGTAATCGCCACCATTTTGGCTTTGACGCCCATTTTCGGGAACTTGTAGATACGTTTACGGATATCCATAAAGCGCAGCGCCAGTTCTTCGAAGTGCGTTGTAGGGTGCTCATACATCACCCACATGATCTTCGCAGCATCCATCGGAGAACCACCACCCAGTGCAATAATGACATCGGGTTTGAAGGAGTGCATTTGTTCTGCGCCTTTGCGGACGATGCTCAGCGTTGGATCAGCTTCAACCTCAAAGAAAACTTCGGTTTCTACTCCTTGATGTTTAAGTACTGAAGTCACCTGGTCGACATAGCCGTTATTGAACAGGAAGCGGTCAGTTACGATAAATGCGCGTTTTGCGCCATCGGATGCGATTTCTTCAAGTGCGATAGGCAGTGAGCCACGACGGAAATAAATAGATTTAGGAAGTTTATGCCACAACATATTCTCTGCTCGCTTGGCTACCGTTTTCTTGTTGATCAAGTGCTTCGGACCGACGTTTTCGGAGATGGAGTTTCCGCCCCAGGAGCCACAGCCCAGCGTCAGAGACGGAGCGAGTTTGAAGTTGTAGAGATCGCCGATACCACCCTGAGACGCTGGTGTGTTTATCAGGATACGCGCCGTTTTCATCATATTACCGAAATGATTCACGCGCTCTGGTTGATTGTCTTGATCGGTATACAGACAGGATGTGTGACCGATACCTCCCATTGCCACCAGTTTTTCCGCTTTAATGACGGCATCATTGAAGTCTTTCGCACGGTACATCGCCAGCGTTGGAGACAGTTTTTCATGTGCAAACGGTTCGGATTCATCGACCTCGGTCACCTCACCAATTAGCACTTTGGTGTTCGCAGGGACGGTGATGCCAGCCATTTCAGCGATCTTCGGTGCGGGTTGGCCAACAATGTCGGCATTTAGTGAGCCGTTTTTCAGCAGGATACCCTGTACAGCATGCAGTTCTTTGCCCTTCAGCATGTAGCCGCCGTGGGTTGCAAAACGCTCACGAACGGCATCATAGACGCTGTCTACCACGATAACTGATTGCTCTGACGCACAGATGACGCCGTTATCGAAGGTTTTCGACATCAGAATAGAGGCAACGGCACGCTTGATATCTGCCGTTTCGTCAACAACAACGGGGGTGTTACCAGCACCAACGCCGATCGCGGGTTTACCTGAACTGTATGCCGCTTTCACCATACCTGGCCCGCCGGTAGCCAGAATCAGGTTGATATCTGGGTGGTGCATAAGCTGGTTGGATAAATCGACAGACGGTTGATCAATCCAGCCGATGATATCTTTCGGTGCACCTGCGGCGATTGCTGCTTGCAGAACAATATCTGCAGCTTTATTGGTCGCGTTTTTTGCACGAGGATGGGGAGAGAAAATGATCCCGTTACGGGTTTTCAAGCTGATTAGTGCTTTAAAAATCGCAGTAGAAGTGGGGTTGGTGGTGGGAACAATACCGCAAATCAGGCCAATAGGCTCTGCAATTGTAATGGTTCCGAAAGTGTCATCAGTAGAGAGGACGCCACAGGTTTTTTCATCCTGATAGGCATTATAAATGTATTCGGATGCGAAGTGGTTTTTGATGACTTTATCTTCCACGATCCCCATGCCGGATTCAGCAACCGCCATTTTTGCTAATGGGATACGGGCATCCGATGCAGCGAGTGCAGCAGCACGGAAGATCTTGTCCACTTGTTCCTGACTATAAGTGGCAAATTCCTGCTGTGCCTTTCTCACTCTTTCGACCAGTGCGTTAAGTTCAGCAACGTTGGTTACGGCCATAATGCTCTCCTGATAAATGTTAAACTCTTTCAGTCAATTGTTCGCCGGGATAGAACAGTATAGATAAACGAGCGGGGTACGTTTCTGTTACCAGGCTATTCTTTCTTACCTATCTCACGTTAATTGACTCAAAGAGCTAGTCAGCTGCCGTTGTGACGCGGTTACTGCTTTTTAAAATACTGTAACCGCTGATATCTTAAATCGTTGAAAGATTGTTTTGAAAATAAGCCAAAATTAAGATGATTTACGCGTTCGTTACAGTATGGAATGAGCATACCTATTTGTGGGTGTCTTTTTTGTGATCAATATCGAATTTTCTCCATGCTGACACCATTCAGCACGATGATGTTGATAATCGCTTTCATTAACCAGGTCGGGTCAGCGGCTTTTCTGCCTGGAAGGGATTGGTAGGAGAGAATCGGCGGCAGTGGTGTAGATAAATTATCTGCGTCAATTCTGTGTTCTACCTGTTCATTCATATAGAACGTGTTTGTATAAACATTGCTTATATCTTAATCGGGTTAGTTATTTTACGCACCAGCTATAGCAGAGAAATAGGGTGCTATTGTGGTGCAAGGTGAGTAATTAAATTGTTAGAATAATAACATTTCCGTCAGATAATGACGCGAATAGGTAAGCATGATTCATCATTTATGTGCTGTGAAAATGATGAAACCCACTACGATGTTTTTTTGCTAAAAATCTATAAATTGATGAATATTTAAAATATATTTGAAATTAAAGCAAAAAAACATTGTTTATCATAAGGTTAATGATTGTATTGCGTTATTGCAATAAAACATTTATCAAGCTGTGATAAAGAAAATTAAGCAACATCAATGTAAAAATATTGGCGAATGTGTCTGCTTTTGATAGCTTCGAGTTTCGACTTCTTATTCGTTATTAAATCATAAATTAATTTTATGATTTATTTGGATAATAGGCGTTCTTTTCTGCTCTATGTAACGGCGATCTTTACGCATAGAGTCGGGTATGGCGTTGTATCAAGACAGGGGCGTTTATAAAGTGAAAATTCGCAAAACAAAACGATGCTTTGTTACCAGTATGATTGCCGCAGCAGTGATGACATCATGCGTGAATGTTCAGGCTGCTAATGTACCTGCCGGTGTTGAGCTGGCGAAAGAACAGATTCTGGTGAGAAACAATGGCGCTGAGGTGTCATCACTGGATCCGCATAAAGTAGAAGGCGTACCGGAATCTAACGTCGCGCGTGATTTATATGAAGGGCTGGTGATTTCCGATCCTGATGGACACCCGATTCCCGGCGTGGCTGAGCGTTGGGAAAGCAGCGATTTTAAAGTTTGGACGTTCCATTTACGTAAAGGTGCCAAGTGGTCAAATGGCGAACCGCTTATTGCACAGGATTTTGTTTACAGTTGGCAACGCTTGGCCGATCCAAAAACGGTTTCACCTTATGCCAGCTATTTGCAATACGGTCATCTGTTGAATATTGATGACATTATCACCAGCAAAAAATCTCCTGATACGCTCGGCGTAAAAGCGCTCGACGACCATACTCTGGAAGTCACATTAAGCGAGCCGATCCCTTATTTTTATAAATTACTGAATCACTACTCCATGTCTCCGGTAAATAAAAGCGTGGTAGAGAAATTTGGTGATAAATGGACTCAGCCGGGAAACTGGGTTGGGAATGGCGCCTACCAGCTTAAGTCCTGGGTCGTAAATGAACGGCTTGTACTTGAGCGCAATACCCAATATTGGGATAATGCCAAGACCGTGATTAATCAGGTCACCTATCTGCCAATTGCTTCTGAAGTGACGGATGTGAACCGCTACCGCGCAGGTGAAATTGATGTCACCCATAATAAATTACCCATCGAGCTATTTCAGAAGCTAAAAAAAGAAATCCCGCAAGAAGTTAATATCAATCCCTACCTCTGCACCTATTATTACCAAATCAATAATCAGAAACCGCCATTTAACGATGTGCGGGTGCGTAACGCTCTGCGCATGGGGCTTGATCAAGACTTATTGACTAATAAAGTTAAAAATCAGGGTGATATCCCGGCCTATGGTTATATTCCTCCCTTTACGGATGGCCTGAAAGCACATACGCCAGAGTGGTTTACCTGGTCACAGGCGAAGCGTAATGAAGAGGCGAAAAAACTGTTAGCTGAAGCGGGCTATACCGTAGAGAAGCCGCTAACGTTTAATTTGCTCTATAACTCGTCTGATTTGCATAAAAAGATGGCGATCGCGGCAGCATCGATCTGGAAACAGAATCTGGGCGTCGACGTGAAGTTGGAAAACCAAGAGTGGAAAACCTACCTCAGCACGCGTCATCAAGGGAATTATGATGTCGCGCGTGCCGGATGGTGTGCGGACTATAACGAACCGACGTCATTCCTGAATAGTATGCTGTCAGACAGCAGTAATAACACGGCGCATTACCAGAGCGCGGCGTTCGACAAACTGATGAAGCAGGCTGTTCAGGCGAAAACAGACGACGAACGTGCACAGATTTATCAGCAAGCAGAATCGCAATTAGATAAAGATGCTGTGATTGTACCAGTCTATTACTACGCGAATGCCAGACTGATAAAACCTTATGTCGGCGGCATTACCGGCAAGGATCCGTTAGATAATATACGGGTGAAAGATCTCTATATCATTAAGCATTAAGCATTAATCCGCTGCTGTTTACGGTTTGATGCAAATGAAGTGGACGAGTTGCGATTAATTTGGTGTTTAATCTCTGGTTATCCATTCCTGCTATACCCTAAATAATTCGAGTTGCGTGAAGGCGGCAACTGCGAGAATCCCCAGGAGCTTACTCAGGTAAGTGACTGGGGTGAGCAAAGGCAGCCAACGCACAAGCAGCTTGAAGTATGACGGGTATATGTGGGAATAGGTCGTGAGTCGAATCGGTTAATCGTTTTCTCACAGGGCGTTAATTCAGGAATCGTGCTGGGATAACTAACACGACAACATTACAGGAGAAAATAATGACACACATCACAACTAAAAAAAGAATAGCTGCCGCTATTATCGCGGCATTGAGTAGCACGATGGTGGTTTCTGCCTTCGCCGCGGCCGTTCCCGCTGGCGTTCAGTTAGCAGAAAAACAGGAATTGGTTCGTAATAACGGTGCTGAAGTTTCTTCCCTTGACCCGCATAAAATCGAAGGTGTACCGGAATCCAACGTATCGCGCGATCTGCTGGAAGGGTTGGTCATTGCTGACGTTAACGGCAAAACTAGTCCGGGCGTAGCAGAAAGCTGGGATAACAAAGATTTTAAAGTGTGGACATTCCACCTGCGTAAAGATGCCAAATGGTCCAACGGTGAGCCGGTTACCGCACAAGATTTCGTCTATAGCTGGCAGCGTCTGGCCGATCCAAAGACAGCATCGCCTTACGCTAGCTATCTGCAATATGGTCATCTGCTGAATATCGATGACATCATCGCCGGCAAAAAATCCCCTGAAACACTGGGTGTGAAAGCGATTGACGATCATACGCTCGAAGTTACGCTTTCCGAAGCGGTGCCTTATTTCTATAAACTGCCAGTTTATGTCGCCATGTCTCCCGTTAATAAAACAGCAATCGAGAAATTCGGCGATAAATGGACGCAGCCGCAAAACTGGGTTGGCAATGGTGCCTATAAGCTGAAAAGTTGGGTAGTGAATGAAAAAATGGTACTGGAGCGTAACCCTCAATATTGGGACAACGCCCATACAGTGATTAATCAGGTAACGTATTTGCCGATTGCGTCTGAAGTGACGGATGTCAACCGCTATCGCAGCGGTGAAATCGACATGACCTATAATCAACTGCCTATTGAATTATTCCAAAAGCTGAAGAAAGAAATTCCCGACGAAGTGAAAGTCAATCCGTACCTGTGCACCTACTATTACGAAATCAATAATCAGAAGCCACCATTTAACGATGTTCGAGTGCGTGATGCGCTGCGCATGGGATTAAGTCAGGATATTCTAACCAACAAAGTGAAGAACCAAGGCGACATTCCTGCCTATGGTTTTGTGCCACCCTATATTGATGGTTTTAATGCCCAGACGCCAGAATGGTTCACCTGGTCACAGGCAAAACGTAACGAAGAAGCGAAGAAATTGCTCGCGGAAGCCGGGTATACAAAACAGAAACCGCTAACGTTTAATCTGCTCTATAACACCTCCGATTTGCATAAGAAAATCGCTATCGCGGCTGCCTCTATCTGGAAACAGAATATTGGTGTGGACGTTAAGCTTGAGAATCAGGAATGGAAAACCTTCCTCAATACCCGTCATCAGGGTACCTATGATGTTGCACGTGGCGGATGGTGTGCGGACTATAACGAACCGTCAACCTTCCTGAACAGCATGCTGTCCGATAGTAGCAGTAACACCTCGCACTATAAGAGCAAAGAGTTTGATGCACTGGTGGCGAAATCCTTACAGGTGAAAACCGATGAGGAACGTGCGAACGTTTATCAGCAGGCTGAAGCATTGCTGAATAAAGACGCGGTAATTGCCCCGGTTTATTACTATGCGAATACCCGATTGGTGAAACCTTATGTTGGCGGATTAACAGGCAAAGATCCTCAGGATAATGTTTACGTTAAAGATCTTTATATCATCAAGCACTAATAATAATGGCTGGCGCACGCAACTATGCTGCCAGCCTTTTATAGGTACGAGCAATGTTAAAATTTATTCTTCGCCGCTGCTTAGAGGCGATTCCAACACTATTTATCCTGATCACCATCTCGTTCTTCATGATGCGATTGGCACCGGGGAGTCCTTTTACCGGCGAGCGTAATTTACCGCCGGAAGTCATGGCGAATATTGAAGCCAAATATCATCTGAACGACCCAATAATGACGCAGTACGGTAACTACTTGCTGCAATTGGTGCAGGGGGATTTTGGCCCTTCTTTTAAATACAAAGACTATTCCGTGAACGATCTGGTCGCGACGTCTTTCCCCGTTTCTGCCAAATTAGGGCTCGCGGCATTCATTCTCGCCATTGTTTTTGGGGTGAGTGCGGGGGTGATCGCGGCGTTGAATCAAAATACGAAATGGGATTATACCGTGATGGGTTTTGCCATGACGGGAGTGGTGATTCCCAGCTTTGTCGTCGCACCGCTATTGGTGCTGATTTTCGCCATTACGCTGCGTTGGTTACCCGGTGGTGGCTGGAACGGTGGGGCACCGAAATACATGATTTTACCGATGGTGGCGCTGTCTTTGTCTTATATCGCCAGCATCGCGCGTATTACCCGAGGATCGATGATCGAGGTTTTGCACTCTAACTTTATCCGCACCGCGCGCGCCAAAGGGCTGCCGATGCGCCGCATCGTTCTCCGCCATGCGTTAAAACCTGCGTTGCTGCCCGTGCTCTCCTATATGGGGCCCGCGTTTGTCGGGATTATTACCGGTTCCATGGTGATTGAAACCATTTTTGGTTTACCCGGCATTGGGCAACTGTTTGTGAACGGTGCGCTGAACCGAGACTATTCACTGGTACTGAGCCTGACGATTCTGGTCGGCGCCTTAACCATCTTATTTAATGCGATCATTGACGTGCTCTACGCTGTTATCGATCCGAAAATTCGCTATTAATTGGGGGGCGCTATGTTTTGGAATCGAAAAAACGTTGAAGCGTTAGAGAACTTCACCGAGCAGGCTGAGATTGAAGGGCGTAGTTTGTGGCAGGATGCGCGTCTGCGCTTTATCCATAACCGAGCCGCACTGGCCAGTCTGTTTGTTTTGGCTCTGATTACCGTGTTTGTGATTTTTGCGCCCATGCTGTCTGCATTTGACTACGCCGATACCGACTGGGGAATGATGTCCGCCGCACCGGATATGACGTCTGGGCACTATTTTGGTACGGACTCATCCGGCCGTGACCTGCTGGTTCGCGTTGCCATCGGTGGCCGTGTTTCTCTGATGGTTGGCGTGGCGGCGGCGCTGGTGGCTGTGATCGTCGGAACGCTGTATGGCGCGATGTCTGGTTATCTGGGCGGGAAAGTGGACTCGGTAATGATGCGTCTGCTGGAAATTCTCAACTCCTTCCCGTTCATGTTCTTCGTCATTCTGCTGGTGACGTTCTTTGGGCAGAACATGCTGCTGATCTTCGTTGCTATAGGCATGGTGTCCTGGTTAGATATGGCCCGTATCGTGCGCGGTCAGACGCTGAGCCTGAAACGTAAAGAGTTCATTGAAGCAGCGATGGTTTCCGGTGTCTCCACGCGCGGTATCGTGTTGCGCCATGTGGTGCCTAACGTGCTTGGTGTCGTGGTGGTTTACGCCTCACTACTGGTGCCAAGCATGATTCTGTTTGAATCCTTCCTGAGCTTCCTGGGGCTGGGCACACAGGAGCCGTTAAGCAGTTGGGGCGCCTTGCTGAATGATGGTGCGAACTCAATGGAAGTATCGCCATGGTTATTGTTCTATCCGGCGGCGTTTCTGGTTGTCACGTTGTTTTGTTTTAACTTTATCGGCGATGGCCTGCGTGATGCCCTCGACCCTAAAGATCGCTGAGGAGTATTAACATGAGCAAGATTGAATTAACTGGCGCGCACGACGCGCTGCTACATGTTCAGGATCTCCGGGTAACGTTCAACACGCAGGATGGCGACGTGACGGCGGTTAACGACCTGAACTTCACGCTTAACGCGGGTGAAACGCTGGGAATTGTCGGTGAATCGGGATCGGGTAAATCGCAGACCGCGTTTGCGTTGATGGGGTTGCTGGCTCGCAATGGCCGTATTGGCGGCTCGGCACGTTTTCGTGGCAAAGAAATTCTCAATTTACCTGAAAACCAATTGAATAAGCTGCGGGCTGAAGAAATCAGTATGATCTTCCAAGACCCGATGACGTCGCTGAACCCTTACATGCGCGTCGGTGAACAACTGATGGAAGTGCTGATGTTGCACAAACGCTTGAGCAAAAGCGAAGCGTTTGAAGAGTCGGTCAACATGCTTGACGCGGTTAAAATGCCGGAAGCGCGTAAGCGTATGAAGATGTATCCACATGAGTTTTCCGGCGGGATGCGTCAGCGTGTGATGATCGCGATGGCGCTGCTGTGTCGGCCGAAGCTGCTGATTGCCGATGAACCGACAACGGCACTGGATGTAACGGTTCAGGCGCAGATTATGACGCTACTGAACGAGCTGAAGCGCGAGTTTAATACTGCCATTATCATGATCACCCATGACCTGGGCGTGGTGGCTGGCATTTGTGACAAAGTTCTGGTCATGTACGCCGGGCGTACCATGGAATATGGTGTTGCCCGTGATGTCTTTTATCATCCGAGCCACCCGTATTCCGTTGGCCTGCTGAATGCTGTGCCGCGTCTGGATGCAGAGGATGACGTGTTGGCGACGATTCCAGGTAATCCACCGAACTTACTGCGTTTGCCGAAAGGGTGTCCGTTTCAACCGCGCTGCCCGTATTCAATGGATGTCTGCCATAGCGCCCCAGCGCTGGAATCCTTTGGTAATGGCCGCTTGCGCGCCTGCTTTAGAGCGATTGAGGAGGTGGTATGAACAACGCGGACGAGAAAAAGGTGTTGTTAGAAGTGGACGATCTGAAAGTCCACTTTGATGTCAGAGACGATAAGCAGTGGTTCTGGCAGCCGCCAAAAAAACTGAAAGCGGTCGATGGTGTGACGCTACGTTTGTATGAAGGTGAAACGCTGGGCGTGGTAGGGGAATCCGGCTGCGGAAAATCTACACTGGCGCGTGCGATTATCGGGTTGGTAAAAGCGACGGACGGTCGGGTGACCTGGCTGGGGAAAGACCTGCTGGGGATGAGTGCCGATCAATGGCGCGCAACGCGTAGCGATATTCAGATGATATTTCAGGATCCTCTGGCGTCGCTGAATCCACGCATGAACATTGGCGAAATTATTGCCGAGCCGTTAAAAGTTTATCATCCAGAGCTTGATCGACAGACGGTGAAAGATCGCGTGAAAGTGATGATGTCGAAGGTTGGGCTGCTACCGAGCCTGATTAACCGCTATCCGCATGAATTCTCTGGCGGACAGTGCCAGCGTATTGGGATCGCGCGTGCGCTGATTCTGGAGCCGAAGCTGATTATCTGTGATGAACCGGTTTCCGCATTGGACGTATCGATTCAGGCACAGGTTGTCAACCTACTGCGTCAGCTACAGCGTGAAATGCGCCTGTCGCTGATTTTCATCGCTCATGACTTATCGGTAGTGAAGCACATTTCCGATCGCGTGTTGGTGATGTATCTGGGCCATGCAGTAGAGCTGGGAACCTACGATCAGGTTTATCAAAACCCACAGCATCCGTATACTCGCGCGCTGATGTCTGCCGTGCCAATTCCCGATCCCGATCAGGAGCGCAACAAGAAGATACAACTGCTGGAAGGGGATTTGCCGTCACCGATCAATCCGCCATCGGGCTGTGTATTTTGCACTCGCTGCCCGGTTGTCGGCCCTGAGTGCACGAAAACTCGCCCTTTGTTGGAAGGGAGCTTTACGCACGCTGTTTCGTGTCTGAAGGTCGATCCTCAGGCGCTGCTGCCAGTAGCAGAAGCTGAACCACAGTAATCCGTTTTATCGGCTACTGATGTAAAAAAGGCGTCTCCTGTGAGAGACGCCTTGCATTGTTGACAATGTACGTTGAGCGTTGATAGATCGTAAAGACGCTGTAAATAGAATCACCCGCGTTTTTAGATGCTTTGCGTTGAGGCGAAACGAATTATTCTTTCCACAGAATGTGGCAAAGTTTGTGGTCTTTTTCCCGGCAAATTAGCACGCGGGCAAAGATATCGGTAATTTCTTCACCGTCATTCTCGGCCAGCCCAATCACGACTTCGGCAAAGAAGTCTGGATTCAAATCGAAATCAACGTGCTCAGCCCAGTCTTCAGCGGGATCGAATAACTCTGCGCCACCGCGCTCTTCGAATTGCAGGTTGAACAGCAGAATATCTGCCGGATCGAGGTTATCAGCTGCGAGTTCCAAAAAGATATCGTAGGCCTGTTCCAATGCTTCGTCTTCGGTCAGGCGGTTATTCAAATCCATAACGTAATTCCTGTTAATTCCCAATAGTCTTATTAGAACACGGGAAAACGCGTATTTATAGCAGGGGGCTGAAAAAGTAGAACAGCCGCTCGACGATGCGTTGCCAATAAGGGCGGTTTTGCCACTGCGTCGCGTTTAACAGACGTGAACGGGCGATATAGTCTTCCTGCACGCAGGCTAGATCGCTGCCGAATCCGGCATCATCAATCACCAGTGTGATTTCAAAATTCAGCCACAGGCTGCGCATATCCAGATTCACCGTACCGATCAGGCTCAGTTGTCCATCAACCAGCACGCTTTTAGTATGTAGCAGCCCGTCTTTGAATTGGTAAATTTTTACCCCTGCGGCTAGCAGTTCCGTGAAGAACGCCCGGCTGGCCCAGCCGACTAATACAGAGTCGTTCTTGTGCGGAACAATAATGCTGACATCTACACCGCGCTGGGCGGCGGTACAAATAGCGTGCAAAAGGTCGTCGCTGGGCACGAAGTAAGGTGTTGTCATGATCAACTGCTTACGTGCCGAATAGACGGACGTCAGCAGCGCCTGATGAATCATCTCTTCCGGGTAACCGGGGCCGGATGCAATAACCTGAATGGTATGGCCGCTCTCCTGTTCAAAAGGCATGAAGTTAACATCAGGCGGCGGCGGCAGCAGGCGTTTCCCTGTTTCCATTTCCCAGTCGCAGCAATAAATGATGCCCATTGTGGTCGCCACCGGGCCTTCAATACGTGCCATCAGGTCAATCCATTGCCCAACCCCTGCATCCTGTTTGAAGAGGCGTGGATCGACCATATTCATGCTGCCGGTATAAGCAATACGGCTGTCGATCAGGATAATTTTACGGTGCTGTCGTAAATCCATACGGCGCAGGAAAGCACGGAATAGATTCACTTTCAGCGCTTCGACCACTTCTATCCCAGCGGTGCGCATGAGCTCGGGATGATGTTGGCGGAAAAATTGAACGCTGCCAGCCGAGTCCAGCAGGATACGGCAATGCACGCCGCGTCGTGCAGCCGCGATAAGAGAAGAGGTGACTTGCTCGACCAGACCACCGGGTTGCCAGATGTAGAACACCATTTCGATGTTGTTACGCGCGAGTTCAATGTCACGCAATAGCGCTTTAATAGTGTCATCAAATGTGGTCATCAATTGCAACTGATTGCCTTTGACGCCACCAACCCCTTGTCTACGTTCACAGAGCTGGAATAACGCACTGGCGACTTCACTGTTTTCCGTCGCGAAAATACGGCGATATTCCTTTAACTCGCGCAGCCATTTTGCCGTTGATGGCCACATTTTGCTGGCACGCTCAGCACGACGTTTGCCGAGATGAAGTTCGCCAAATGAAAGATAAGCGACAATACCGACAAGTGGCAGAATATAAATCACCAGTAGCCAGGCCATTGCAGAAGGCACCGCCCTACGTTTCATCAGAATACGCAAGGTCACACCTGCGATCAGCAACCAGTAGCTAAAAACCAGTAACCAACTTATTACGGTATAAAATGTCGACATAAACGCAGCACAGTTCCCTTCTGCAAAGAATTAACAAAGTGTACTCATAGATTTATAAAAGGGGAAATGCCTTTCCTCTGAATAAAATAGCGTAATTGGATAAGAAGAGAATCACGGAGAGGTTGATTCACCGATTGTCGTCACCTATGAGGAGGGTATAATGCCCAGCGCGAGTGGATTAACAAGAGTTGCATCATGAAACGCAGTCGGAATGAAGTGGGGCGCTGGCGGATGTTACGCCAGGTCCAGCGTAGAAGAAGTCGATGGTTGGAGGCTCAATCACGTACTTATCGCCATATCCGCTCTGCCCGTTATCTGCAACAAAAGCAGCAACGGCGGGCATTGCTCTATGCGGTAACCTACGACTGGTAAGCCAGTGAGAAAAATAGCGACCTGAGCTGTGGTCGCTATTTTTTATTGCATAACGGATCTTATTTCCTTATCAACTTATCCCATCACGGAAATGCGCTGCGTCCCTTCTTTCTGAGCTATCATCGGATTCACATCAGCTTCTGTCGAGGGAAGGATAAACAGCGACACCGAGGTGTTTAGGCGTTCCGTTAGCTCCAGAAGTGAAGAGAAGGTGTGTGCGGAGGCTTCTACCTGTCCTGCATTTTCTCTGACGGTGTCGTTCAGTGTGCTGAGTCGGTCGGTCACTTCATGAATGCTTTCATTCTGCTGGTGTGATATCTCCGAGATCTCGCTCAGGAACGTGCCAGTCCCTTTCGCCGTTTGAATGATGTTATGCAGGCTGTCATTGAGTTTGTTCACCAGTCGTGCTCCGGCAGTTACGCTGTTATCAGAATCACGAATCAGCACATTGATACTTTGTGCGGAATGACTGCTTTGTGAAGCCAGTGAGCCGACTTCTCGTGCGACAACGGCAAAGCCTCGTCCCATCGTCCCGGCTCGAGCCGCTTCAATCGCTGCATTCAATGACAAGATATGGGTCTGGAATGCGACGTTCTCAATCATCCTGATGGCTTCTGTCATTTCGCGTGTTCTGCCTGCAATATCTGACATTGCTGCCTTGACGTCGTTCATCATCGTTTCACCCTGCGCAGCGATTTTGCTGGTGTCTTCTGCGTGCAAATTAGCCTGTTGGGTATGCTGGGTATTTTTTTCCAGATGCTGGCTAAGCTGAATAATATGTTCTGTGGTGACTTTTAGCTCGTGGGATTGGCGATTCGCCTGTTCGGAAAGCCGATGGTTATCCTCAGCCACGCGATCGACCTGCGTCACCATGTGATCAACGCCCTGACGCACCTGATTAACCAAGGTAACCAGACCTTTCTGCATTTGGATGACGCTGGTATTGAGCTGTTCAACTTCCCGTGTACCCCGTGTCTTTGCGTTGACCGAATGAGAAAGATCGCCTGCCGCGATTAGCTTTAAATGGGCAATGATGTGCGTCAACGGGCGAATAATGACCTGGCTAACACCAATCCAAACGGCAATTGCGATCGCCAGTAAAAGTCCTAAAACCGTGATGAAAATTGTTTTCGCCCGATCAAGAGAGGATAAAAATTGTTGGCCATGTTGTTTTTGCAGTGCATCAGTATCTTGCAGATAGTGTGCATACTTTTGGGTAAAATCGCTTTGATAGGCCTGAACCGGGACAGCAAAGAAAATATCAATCTGATTGATGGTTTTTATTCCCTCTGCCAGCTCGACAAGCCCTGAATAAAGCTGGTTGTAGCTCTTTTTCAAACCGACAAATGCCTCGGTGTCAGTTTCCGCTGTCGTGGCTGTTTCCAGTAATTGATAATGTTTTTTTGCCTGTTTTAGAGATACTTCAGCTTCATCCATCAGGCTGTGCCAGCTACCTTCAGACCCGGTTTCTTTGTCTACCAACAGATAAATGCCTGCGCGGTTGAGCTTGTCGCTGGCATTCATGACTTCCATCCGCGCTTTATCCATTAACGCTTGTTGCTGGCGAAGGCTCTCGTTAGCAGAAATATCCTGCCGAACCTGAGTCATGGTTTGAGAAATGACGCCGACGGAAACCAATTGTAATAAAGAAAATAACCCAATGATCAATAACAATCCGGAGAGAATACTGAGGCGATGACGGCGGCGGATACGTGCAACTCCGTTTCGCAAAATCGCAGGCATTAACATGATTGTTGACTCTCTATAGATGAATAACGGTCAAACTATCACTGTTAAATGACTAAAATATTTCAGCTTTTGACGGGGGCGAAAAGGGCCATGGCTTTTTCATGCAACCATGACCTGTATCAATTGGATGTTTAAAACACTTTTTTGAATGGCTTCACGCTGACGTGTTTATAGACACCGGCTGCGATGTAGGGGTCGGCATTGGCCCATGCTGTTGCCTCATCCAGCGATGTGAATTCGGCGATAATCACAGAACCGCTAAAACCAGCCTGTCCTGGATCTTCACTATCAATCGCAGGTAACGGACCTGCGGTAATCAGCCGCCCTTGATCGCGCAATATCTGTAAGCGAGCAAGATGGTCTGGTCTTACCGACAGGCGTTTTGCTAATGAATCAACATTATCTTCAGCATAAATGACATAGAGCATAGCGACCTCATTGGTTAGGAAGGTACCCTCTCTCGTTTGTGATGCTGGGTAGGGATCCCCAGTGGCCAAACGCTATCGGGTAAGAGAAACGTGTTTTTATCATCATACGTGATGTTGTTCGAGGACAATAGGTTGATTTGCCAGACTAATCCCCCCACGATTTCTGTTTTTTTTACAATTCCATGCGTTGTTATTGAATATGATTGCTATTTGCATTTAA
Organism: Pectobacterium betavasculorum; assembly: GCF_000749845.1. GTDB lineage: Bacteria > Pseudomonadota > Gammaproteobacteria > Enterobacterales > Enterobacteriaceae > Pectobacterium > Pectobacterium betavasculorum. The sequence continues at coordinate 1,044,988 of NZ_JQHM01000001.1, forward strand.
ACTTGGGCGGCATAAGAGGATAAAGACAGACTATGCCGCAAAAAAAGTTTTTTTTAACCCGCCGTTACTCATGGCCATTCATACTTTCAGTTGGTTTTCACGGTTCACTGATTGCAGGTTTGCTGTACGCGTCATTTAATAATTCAATCGAATTACCGCAGGAATCTAAGCCTATCAGCGTTGTGATGGTTAACCCTGCGGCTTATGAAGCGGCACCTGCTGCCAAATCTGCGCCTGAACCAGAGCCAGTTAAGCAACCGGAGCCAGAGCCAGAGCCGGAACCGATTCCAGAACCGGAGCCAGTGCCGCAGCCGGTTCCTATGCCATTACCCGAGCCTAAGCCCAAGCCGCCGAAACCTAAACCGGAACCCAAGCCGGTGAAGAAGGTTGAGCAGCCGAAGCCGGTCAAACGTGAGCCGACCGTTGAAAAACAGCCACCGTCACCGTTTACCAGCGAAGAGCCGACGCGCAACGTGAATAATGCACCAGTGAAGCAGGCGCCAGCCGCAAGCTCACAGTCAAGTGGGCCGCGCCCGTTGAGTCGTGCACAGCCCCAGTATCCGGCTCGTGCGTTCTCTCTGCGTGTCGAAGGGCGAGTGAAAATGCAGTTTGATGTGGATGAATCTGGACGTGTTGACAATGTTCGCGTGCTTTCTGCCGAACCGCGCAATATGTTCGAGCGTGACATCAAACAGGCGATGCGTAAATGGCGCTACGAAGCGAACAAGCCGGGTAAGGATTTGGTTGTGACCATCGTCTTTAAAATTGATGGCGGGGCAGCCGTCGAATAATTCACACCAGTAAAAAGAAACGAGGTGTCATCTTTGGCTGATGACACCTCGTTTTCGTTAGTTCTCTATCTGTCAATTCTTCAGGATAGATGATGTCGCATCTACGCAAAAAAAGTGTCAGAAGTTACTCGCTTGGCGTGAAGCTGCTTTTACCTGCTGGCAGCTCGCGCGGATGGCCTTCTTCATCGACTGCGACGTAGGTGAATAGCGCTTCGGTGGCCCGATAGCGCTGTCCAATCGGCTCAGAAGAGACTTTCTTCACCCATACTTCAACGTTGATGTTGATAGAACTACGACCCGTGCGTAAGCAGCGCGCATAGCAGCAAACCACATCGCCGACGGCGACAGGTTTTAAGAACGACATTCCATCAACCCGTACGGTGACGACACGTCCCTCGGCGATTTCTTTTGCCAAAATCGCACCGCCGATGTCCATTTGCGACATCAGCCAGCCGCCAAAAATATCGCCGTTTGCATTAGTATCGGCTGGCATTGCCAGCGTGCGGAGAACCAGTTCGCCCTGTGGTAACACGTTTTGTGTGCTCATTTTGCAATCAGTCAAGTTGGTTAAATTGAGTATACCCAGCCGTAGAAACGATCTTGTGGCTGGGTATAGTGTATTTATCAAACAATTTGTATTGCTTTAGCGATTACTGTTGCTCGCTTTTTTCTTCTTCTGATTTCTCTTGGTCGTTAGGCAAGTGGCGATAAATATAGACGCCGCAAATCAGCGTAAACAGCAGTGTCACACCGGTCAGACCAAAGACTTTAAAATTGACCCAAACGCTTTGCGGTAGCCAAAAAGCAATGTAGATATTAACCAATCCACACACCAGAAAGAACAGAGCCCAGGCGAAATTAAGTTTCCCCCAGACGGGCTGTGGCAAGGTTAGCTCTTTGCCCAGCATCTTCTGAATCAGAGTCTGTTTCATGACAAACTGACTAACCAGCAGAGCAACGGCAAACAAAGCGTAGATGATGGTGACTTTCCATTTGATGAACAGATCATTATGGAACACCAGCGTTAGTGAACCGAAAACGACAACCATTGCAAAAGTGACCAGCGTCATTTTCTCTATTTTACGATACATCACCCAAGTGACAGCAAGTGACAACGCCGTTGCCGCAATCAGTGCACCCGATGCAATATAGATGTCATAAAGTTTATAGGCCGCAAAAAAAACGACCAACGGTATAAAATCAAGAAGTTGCTTCATTATGTCAATCCATCACTCAACAGTGTCGTAATCATAACCCGCGAGAGTTACCTGATAGTTCATGCCATTATCCTTTATTGTGGAACACCATTCCCAAGATATTGTAATAATTTGCAGAAAATTACGATTGGGTAGATAGCGAACGGGATCTGGCGGAACCTATGCCACCAAAACAGTGGCATAGGTAATGTGCGGTAATTAAGCGCGCAGTAGCATATAAAGTCGGAATAGATAAATGAGCAGGATTGCGGAAATAAGGTTGCTCAAACCGTTTAGAACCACGGCTAGCACGGTAGGTGAGGAAATCGGCAACTTCGACACGATCAGCAAAATAGCGATTTTAGCCAGCAGCCACATCACGATAGCAGGCGCGGTTGCACGCAGGTTACCGTAGGCCAGTTTAGAGCTTGTTTTAATGGCGCTGAAAATCCCGCTTTTTTCAGTGACGACAATCACGGGTGACAAACTCAGCGCAATAGCCAGCAGCACGCCAGGAATGACCAGAAGCATCATGCCAAGTTGGATGAGCAGGGTGCACAACAGAATCAGGAAAAGCAAACGCAATAAAAACGGTGCGGATGCGCCAATAGCGCGCAGAGCGCTGGTGCGTTGTCCGTCAGAAACCAACTGAATCAGCATCAGAACCCCGCCCGTTAGCAGCACGTTGCCCACTAACGCAGCAAAGGTGCCTGCCGCCGACATTTTCAGCAACACGGTTTGTTGTTCCGGCGTCATTTGCTGAATCAAGTCCATTAAGCCCGATTCGACGGAGGATGACAGATCGCTACTGGAACTGCTCAGAATCTGTAACTCGTCTCCAGAAGGCGATAACGCATGATTCAGTATGACAGTAATGAATGCCGTCAGCAGTGACATCATTAAGATGCTGATGAACTGGTTACGGGTAAAATTCATTGTGTCACGGTACAACGTGTTAGCCGTGATAGGCATGCAGGCTCCTTGAAAAAGATAAATCGACAGAAAGAACTTAACTCACGATTGTAACCTGTTAATTCCCACTGTGGCACCCCGTCGACGATGCAATGCTGCTTTTCCCTTCACACAAGATCAATGTGGCGTTGCTACCAATAGTGATTCTCTTTGCCATAGGTGATGCATTTTATGGCCTTGCGCTGTTTTTGATCTGGATCAATTCCATGAAATTTAATTGGTTACTGATAAATGATTCAGTTCAATTTGGGCGTAAAATATTTAAAAGATGTGATCTGGATTAAAACAAGAATACCTACTTAGGGGTATATTTCGCTCGAAATTTAAACCCTATAAATGGAGTGGGTAATGAAAAAGACATCTTTCTTGTTGTTGGCAGCGGCGCTAATGCCTGCATTGGCGCAGGCTCATCAAGCGGGTGATTTCATTGTTAGGGCGGGCTCGGCAACCGTCCGTCCCTCTGAAAGCTCGGACAACGTACTAGGCAGCCTGGGATCGTTTCAGGCTAATAACAATACCCAGTTGGGTCTGACCTTCAGCTACATGGTGACGGACAACATTGGTGTCGAACTGCTGGCTGCAACCCCGTTTAACCACAATATCGGTTTGAGAAGCACTGGGACAATCGCTGAAGTCAAACATTTGCCGCCGTCTCTGGTAGCACAATATTACTTTGGTGATAAAGAAGATACGCTGCGCCCGTATCTCGGCGTTGGTGTGAACTACACCCTGTTCTTTGATGAGAAATTTAATGATACAGGGAAAAGTGCAGGGCTAAGCGATCTGAGCCTGAAAAACTCTTGGGGTATTGCTGCGCAGGCTGGGTTGGATTATAACCTGGATAAGAACTGGCTGCTCAATATGTCCGTGTGGTGGATGGATATTGATACCGATGTGAAATTTAAAGCCGGTAACGATCAGCAAAGCGTGCATACCCGTCTTGATCCGTGGGTATTTATGTTTGGCGTAGGTTATCGTTTCTGATTGCGAACCTAATTTTAATATTACACGAAGAATAAAAACGGCGAAGTTAATAACTTCGCCGTTTTTATAGACAGGAAATAACAAACCAATAAAGAAACACTATTTACTATTGAATCTATTCTCTAAATGGCGTTAGCCATTAGAAATTATATTGTACACCTACGCGGTAGCGAGTTTGACGTTCGTCTGTATTTTTGCTGCCAACCACGTTGCCGACTTCAGCGTAAGGCGTCCAGTTTTTATCATATTTATACGCTAATTTAACGTTGTGAGTGAGGCCATAGTTGTCGTTGTCAGCAATGTAGCCAGGGGCTCCTGCTTTGGTTTTCTTATCGTATTCAAATTCGTATTCAACAACAAAGTTCGCTGGCAGTTTATAACCCAGCGTACTGGTGATGGTGTAGCCTTTGATGTCAGTAGGGTTCGCCGCGGTATTGGTGTTACCGATGTTGTTACTTTTACGTAAATAAGATGCACGGTAGCGCAGGCCATAATACAGTGAATCGGTGATGTTAGCCGTGCCTTTAATATAAGGACGATAGTTGTTGTCATCCGACGTCGTGACCATGTTCAGGCCTGCTTCCAAACCAAAGGTTTTATCGAATTTGTACAGATAGCTTGCGGTGACTTCAGTACCGTTGCTGACTGTTTCGTTATACGGTTTATTTGGAGTTGTATCACTTTTTGATTGACCCCACTTGCCTTCCAGTGACAGGCCAAAACCGTTGTCGAAACGGTGGGACATCAGCAGACGATCTTTATGGTCGTTTTTTGCCGTATCCTGCATTTCATGACGATAGTCAATCGTAACAGCCATGGAGCTTAAGCTGATTAAAGAAGTTACCATCATCGTCAATATTTTAGCTTTCATTTTATTATCCCAAGTCAAAGAGAATTATTATTTAAAAATGCGCTGCCACTTTTGTTCAGCGGCTCCATTCTATTTATTATTTTTTACAGTAATGTGAACGAGATCGTTAAAAAGAGAAAATTTAAAACGATCTCAATTATGTGATTATCTTCGTATTTTATTGATGGAAATTATGCGGTTTAAAAATTGAGGGTTATTTAATTGATTTTCTGAATTTGAGTAAATAATTATTTCGATTTGAAAATATTCCTTACACTTATAATGAAATAGAGATCGAATTATGATTGATTTTTTTATTTATTAAAGTAAGAAATGATATGACATGTTATTCGGCGCGCGACATAGCTTGCGTTAAGCATAAATCGCGCACACTGAAAAGTGTTAAGAACGCGTAGCGGCTTTCATTTCACTCACAAAGGCGTGTAATTCTGACAGCATGACATCAGGCTGGTTCAGATTTTTTTCGATAATCCGTACGATCGCAGAACCAGAAATGGCACCCGCTGCGCCTGATGCTACTGTTTCCCGCACTTGAGCAGGGTCGGAAATGCCAAATCCTTGTAGCGGCGGAGCGGCATGATACGCGTTCAGTTTCGCAACCAGATGGTTCAGCGGCAACTGAGCACGTTTCTCCGCCCCGGTCACGCCTGCGCGTGAAACCAGATAGGTATAGCCACGGCCATAAGAGGCAATCTCTCTCAGCAGCTCATCGTCAGCATTGGGTGGGCAGATAAAGATAGGAGCAATACCGTGTCGTAGCGCTGCGGTACGGAAAGCCGCTGATTCCACTACTGGAACATCCGCGACTAAAACCGAATCGACGCCAACCTCAGCACAACGCTGATAAAATTCATCAATACCGTTGCTGAAAACCAGATTGGCATACATCAGCAGGCCAATCGGGATTTCTGGGTATTTCTGGCGTAGGGTCGCTAACATCTCGAAGCATTGTCCGGGTGTAACGCCCGCGGCAAAAGCACGTAAGTTAGCGTCCTGAATCGTTGGCCCATCGGCTAACGGATCAGAGAAGGGCACGCCCAGCTCGAGCGCGTCGGCACCGGCGGCAATCAGCGTATCGATAATCTTCAGTGACTGCTCGGGGGACGGATCGCCCAATGTAACAAAAGGGACGAACGCGCCTTCATTTTTCTCTGCCAGGCGGGTAAACAGCTGTTGATAGCGCTCCATTAGATTTCTCCCCGATCTTTCAAAATATCGTGCACGGTAAAGATGTCTTTATCACCACGGCCGGACAGGTTGACCACCAGCAGTTGCTCTTTCTCCGGCTCCGCTTTGATCATTTTCAAGGCGTGCGCCAACGCGTGGGATGATTCCAGCGCGGGAATAATCCCTTCGCCGCGGCAAAGTGCTTTGAAAGCCTCCAGCGCTTCATCATCGGTAATAGAAACATAGTCAGCCCGGCCGATACTGTTCAGATAGGCGTGCTGCGGCCCTACGGACGGGAAATCCAGCCCGGCAGAAATAGAGTAGGACTCTTCAATTTGTCCGTCAGATGTTTGCATCATCGGGGACTTCATACCGAAATAGATACCGACGCGGCCATGTTTTAACGGCGCACCGTGCTGCCCTGATTCAATGCCTAAGCCGCCAGGCTCAATGCCGATCAGACGAACATGGGTATCGTCGATGAAATCAGCGAACATCCCGATTGCGTTAGAGCCGCCGCCGACACAGGCCAGCACCGCATCCGGCAAGCGACCTTCTTTTTCCAGAATCTGCGCCTTCGTCTCTTCGCCAATCATGCGTTGGAATTCACGCACGATAGTCGGGTAAGGATGTGGGCCCGCCGCCGTTCCCAGCAGATAGTGCGCCGTTTCATAGCTGCCAGACCAGTCACGCAGCGCTTCGTTACAGGCATCTTTCAGCGTGGAAGAACCGCTATGAACCGGAATCACTTCTGCCCCCATCAGACGCATGCGGAAGACGTTCGGAGACTGACGCTCAACGTCTTTTGCCCCCATATAAACGCGGCATTTCAAGCCGAGCAGCGCACAAGCCAGCGCTGTCGCAACGCCGTGTTGGCCCGCACCGGTTTCAGCGATGATTTCACTTTTACCCATGCGTTTAGCCAGCAATGCCTGTCCAAGCACCTGATTGGTTTTGTGCGCACCACCGTGCAGCAGATCTTCGCGTTTCAGGTACAGCTTGGTTTTCGTTCCTGCCGTCAGATTTTGGCACAGGGTTAACGCTGTCGGGCGACCCGCATAGTTTTTTAGCAGATCGGTAAATTCGGCCTGAAATTCAGGATCTTTTTGTGCACTGACGAAAGCCTCTTCCAGCTGGCGTAACGCCGGGATGAGGATCTGCGGAACAAACTGTCCGCCGAATTCACCGAAGTAAGGGTTGAGTAATGTCATAATTTTCCCGTCTGTTTTAGTGTTGCTGCTGACGTAACGTCGCAAAAACGGCAGCAATTTTATGTGAATCTTTTTTCCCCGGTTCGCTTTCCACCCCGGAATTGAAATCCAGTCCTGCGCAACCTTGCTGTGCGGCCAAGGCACAGTTATCGCTATTCAGGCCACCGGCTAACAGCACATTATCCAGTGGTTGATTGTCCAGTAGCGACCAGTTGAAGGTTTCACCGCTGCCGCCCTGACCGTTGTCAAACACGTAGCGATCGACGTGGGTGAGATCGCGCTCAGGCAGCACATCCGCGATGCTCAGCGCTTTCCAGATCTGGCACGCGGCGGGTAATTGCTGGCGCAGTTGGTTGATCGTCTGTTGATCTTCATCGCCATGTAGTTGAACAGCCGCTAAGCCCAACTGCGTCGTGATAGCAACGATATGTTCGACGGGCGCATTGCGGAAAACACCGACATAGCGCAGTGGAGCTCCGGTGATAATATCGGTGGCTTGTTTGGCATCAACATAGCGTGGAGAACTGGCGACGAAGATTAATCCGCCATAGAGTGCACCCGCTTGATAGGCAGCCTGTGCATCTACTGCACGCGTCAGGCCGCAAACTTTGTTCTCGCCCAGAATGACGCGGCGTACTGCACCGCTGAGGTCCGGCTCGGACATCAGCGAGCTGCCGATCAAGAACCCATGAGCAAACGCGCTAAGTTCACGAATCTGCGCATGGTGATTGATGCCGGACTCACTAATCACCGTTACGCCAGCAGGCAGACGAGGGGCGAGTGTCCGGGTACGGTTGAGATCGATGGAGAGATCGCGCAGGTCACGGTTGTTGATCCCGACGACGCGCGCTTCGAGCTGAATAGCACGCTGTAGCTCTTCTTCATTACTGACTTCCGTTAACACACCCAGTTTCAGGCTGTGCGCTACCTCGGCCAGTTGCCGATACTGCTCGTCGTCCAGCACGGACAGCATCAGCAGAATAGCATCGGCCTGGTAGTAACGCGCCAGATAGATCTGGTAGGACGAAATAATAAAGTCTTTGCACAACACCGGCTGATGTACCGCCGCACTGACCTGCGGGAGAAAAGCAAAGTCGCCCTGAAAATACTGCTCGTCGGTTAAAACGGAAATGGCGGACGCATAATCTTTATAGACCTGAGCAATCGCCACTGGGTCAAAATCGTCGCGGATCAACCCTTTGGACGGCGACGCCTTTTTGCATTCCAGAATAAAAGCGGGCTTATCCTGTTTCAGCGCCTGATAAAAGTCGCGCTGGCTGGGAACGATCTCATGCTGAAAAGAGACGAGCGGCTGTGTTTTCTCGCGTTCTGCAATCCAGAGTGCTTTGTCACGCACAATTTTATGTAATACGGTTTCCTGCATGGTTCCATTATCCTCTGGCGGACAGGGCGATAACACGCTGATAAGCCTGTCCGCTATGAATGACTTCAAGTGCCTGTTGCGCATTCTGGCGCAGATCTTCTTGTCCGAACAATCTCAGGAGCAACGCAACGTTGGCGGCAACCGCAGCGGCGTGCGCGCGTTCACCTTTACCTTGTAGCAGCGACGCGAGAATGTCACGATTTTCTTCCGGCGTACCGCCTTGTAATGCCGACAGAGGATGCGCATCCAGACCAAAATCGCGATGCGTGAGTTCGTAGGTTTCGATCTCACCGTTATTTAACTCGGCAACCTGCGTTGGTGCATGAATCGCGACTTCATCCATCCCACCGCCGTGTACGACGGCGGCACGCTGGTAGCCCAGCACTTTCAACGTTTCGGCGATAGGGCGGACTAATTCTGGACTATACACGCCAATCAGCGCCAGCGGAGGGCGTGCCGGGTTAACCAACGGCCCCAGCACGTTGAAGACGGTGCGTGTTTTGAGCTGTTGACGCACCGGCATGGCATGGCGGAAACCTAAATGATATTGCGGGGCAAACAGGAAACACACGCCCAAATCATCCAACGCCTGGCGTGAATCCTGCGCGCTCATATCCAGCTTAATACCGAAAGCAGAAAGCAAGTCGGATGAACCTGAACGGCTGGACACGCTGCGGTTACCGTGTTTGGCGATTTTCAGGCCACAACTGGCTGCAACGAATGCGCTGGCGGTTGAAATATTAATGCTGTTCGTGCCGTCACCGCCCGTGCCGACGATATCGGCAAATAAATAGTCAGGGCGTGGAAACGGCTGTGCATCGGCCAGTAATGCTGTGGCGGCACCAGCGATTTCATCGGGATGCTCGCCGCGCACTTTCATGCTAATCAACGCTGCTGCCAGTTGGCTGGCTTCCAGTTCACCGCGGATAACCGCGCCAAACAGTGCCTGGCTTTCCTGACGGCTGATATTTTCCGCGCGGTATAATTTTTCCAGTATGTTTTGCATGATAAATACATCCTGAGCAGTAGATGGTTCTCGGGTCTTAGAAGATTGTTGCGTAGAAGACAGTTGCATCATCGATTCCCTCGTTAAGCCAGCGCCCAGTCCAGCGTTTGTTCCAGCAGTCGAGCACCGTGTGTGGTCAGGATCGACTCAGGATGGAATTGAAAACCGCAGACGCGATCTGCATCGTTACGCACAGCCATCACCATCATGTTGAAGTGTGCGTTGACGGTTAGCGTAGAAGGAATGTTGCTGCCAACCAGCGAGTGGTAACGGGCGACCGGCAACGGGTGCGGTAAACCGCTAAACATGCCGCTGGCATCGTGGTCAATAGCAGAGGCTTTACCATGCAGGATTTCTCCGGCTTGGCCGACATGGCCGCCGTAGGCTTCCACGATGGCCTGATGGCCGAGGCAAATACCGATAATCGGCAACTGACCGCGCAGACGTTGCAATAGTTCAGGCATACAGCCCGCCTCCGCAGGCGTGCCGGGGCCAGGGGAGAGCATCAGAATCGGTTTTTCCATCTGCTGTAAACGCGCGATGATGACGTCGGCAGGCACATGGTTACGGTAAATCACGACCTGATGACCGCTGGCACGCAGCTGATCCACCAGGTTGTAGGTGAATGAGTCGATATTATCGAGCAGCAGGATGTCGGCCATCAGAAGATCTCCTTTGCATGATGCGCACTGGCAATGGCTCGCAGCACGGCACGGGCTTTGTTGCGTGTTTCGTCGGCTTCGGCCTGAGGGGTAGAATCCAGAACAACACCTGCACCTGCCTGAACGGTGGCAATACCGTCTTCGACATAGGCGGAGCGAATGACGATGCAGGTATCGAGATCGCCGTGAGCGGTGAAGTAACCCACCGCGCCGCCGTAGCTGCCGCGTCGGGTTTTCTCACTTTCCGCAATCAACTGCATTGCCCTAACTTTCGGTGCGCCGCTTAGCGTACCCATATTCATGCAGGCGCGGTAGGCGTGCAGTACATCCAAATCTTCGCGCAGTGTGCCAACGACGCGGGAGACCAGATGCATCACAAAGGAATAGCGGTCAACTTTGGTTAAATCAGCAACGTAGCGACTGCCTGGCTGACAGATACGTGCCAGATCGTTGCGGGCTAAATCTACCAACATTAGGTGTTCTGCTAGCTCTTTATGGTCGGTACGCATTTCCAGCTCAATACGGCTATCAAGATCGCGATCCAGCGATCCATCAGCACGACGACCGCGTGGGCGGGTACCGGCAATCGGGTAAATTTCGATTTGGCGGCTGTCGGCATCGTATTTCAGAGAGCTTTCCGGTGAGGCACCGAACAGTGTGAAATCCTGATCCTGCATGTAAAACATGTAAGGGCTAGGGTTGTTATCTTTCAGCGTTTGGTAGGCGGCCAGCGGTGAAGGACACGGCAGAGAGAAACGGCGTGACGGCACGACCTGAAAAATTTCACCGATGCGAATAGCATCCTGCATCTGGCTGACGACGTCACCAAAGTCTTCATCGCTCTGGTTGCAGCTCAGCGCCATGTCTTCGATGGATTGGCTCGGCAGCGCAGGAGCCGGTTGGGTGAGTTGAGATTGTAATTGATCCAGACGCTGTTGCAGACGCTGTTTTTCGCTGTGGCTTGGCGTAAACAAGCTGGCTTGCAGGGCGGTCACGCGTTTTTGATGGTCAAGCACCAGCAGCGTTTCGGCCAGATAGAAGCAAAAATCCGGGCAACGCTGCTGCTGGCTCAGCGCGGGTAATTCTTCAAACCCGGCGACCAAATCGTAGGCAAACAGACCACCGAGGAACATGGCTTCACGCTCGTCTGGCGGGCTGGCAACCAGCGTCAGAATCTGACGTAAGGCGTCAAACACAGACAGTGAACGCAGGCGAGCATCTTCATCCAGCATGTCATCTGCCAGTGGAAAAGTGAGTTCACGACCGTTCGGACGCGGCTGGTTGATAACCTCCATAGGCAGTGCGGCATCCAGCAGCGGCAACAGACTGGCACCGTTTGCGGTTAATGCCTGAATAGAAACCTGCTGGCCGAGTGCGGTGATGCGCAGCGCGCTATCAATGATTAATAGGCTTTTCAGGTTTTCCTTGCTGTCGATTTCAGCGGACTCTAACAGCAACGTGGCAGGTCTGGCACCGCAGAGTTGATGGAAGATGGCGCTGGGGTCATTACGGTAAACGGCCTCAATACGCAGCAGTTCCAGTTTCGGTTGTGTTGTTTGCATTCTTACTATCCGTTTAATGTTGTGCCCATCAATAAAAAACCCGCTTAGTTAAGCGGGTCTGGGAATATCTGCATGTGTGATAACAGCGATGCGTGATTAGTCCACCCGCGATAGGGAAGCGCGCCACCAACCATGCTTCATCATTTTCTGCGTTGCCATTATCATCATCTCGCTGTTTGTGTACCGAGCAATATTTGCGTGCTGAGCTTGCGTACTAGTTAACTGGTTCGACGATAAAATGTCAACACTTACAATAGGATTATTTTATTACTCAGGGAAACGGCAGGAATTACCCTTTTCTTCCTATTAATGGCATCATGCGGCCTTCGCATAACTCTTGCTAATGGATAGTCTTGTGCCAGAAGATTCCCAACCAATATCGTCATTCCCACTTTATGATTTACATAGCCATACCACGGCGTCTGATGGGCTGTTAACGCCGACGGCGCTGGTCCGTCGGGCGGTAGATATGCGGGTGAGCGTACTGGCCATTACCGATCACGACACGATTGCCGGGCTTGAAGAAGCACAACATGCGATTGCGCAACAAGGGCTGCCAATGAGGTTGATTCCCGGCGTAGAGATCTCCACGTTGTGGGAAAATCATGAGATCCATATTGTCGGATTGGGGATGGATATTGCACACCCCGCATTAAGTGGATTGCTGCAACAGCAGGCGGACTCTCGGCAGAGGCGGGCGGAACAAATCGCGACTCGGTTGGAGAAATCCCGCATTCCCGATGCGCTGGCTGGCGCACAGCGTTTGGCGACGGGAGGGCAGATTACACGAGCACATTTTGCGCGTTATTTGATTGAATTGGGTATCGCGTCGAATATGAATCAAGTGTTTAAAAAGTATCTGGCGAAAGGCAAAACCGGCTACGTGCCACCGCAGTGGTGCACGATTCCGCAAGCTATCGACGCTATTCATCAATCTGGCGGTGTGTCTGTGCTGGCTCACCCAGGCCGTTACGATCTGACGGCCAAATGGTTAAAGCGTCTGTTAACCATGTTTGCAGAAAGCGGCGGGATTGCAATGGAAGTTGCACAATGTCAACAGGCACCGGATGAGCGAACGCAGCTTGCTCGCTATGCGCGTGATTTCAACCTGATGGCGTCACAAGGATCGGATTTTCATCTGCCTTGTGCCTGGATTGAACTGGGTCGCAAACTGTGGCTGCCTGCTGATGTCGAACCCGTTTGGCATCATCCATTATTGGCAGATTAGCGGGATATTACCGTGTCATGGCAACGCTATTTCATGAAATAACAATCTTTTACCACCGACACGTTCTATAATAACCCTATTGCATTATGACGCGGTGTGGGATAAGCAACGCCGCGAAATGTCAGACGCACGAGGTAGGGTCATGAGTCAGTTTTTCTATATTCATCCACAAAATCCACAACCACGGTTAATCAGCCAATCGGTGGAGTTTTTGCATAAGGGCGGGGTGATTGTTTATCCAACGGATTCCGGTTATGCGTTGGGCTGTATGTTAGGTGAAAAGAACGCGCTGGAACGCATCTGTCGGATTCGCGATCTGGGTAGCGATCATAACTTCACGCTGATGTGTCGCGATCTGTCCGAACTATCAACGTATGCCCATGTTGATAACACGGCCTTCCGATTGATTAAAAATAATACACCGGGAAATTACACGTTTATTCTGAAAGCGACGAAAGAGGTTCCTCGCCGTTTAATGAATGAAAAACGCAAAACTATCGGCCTGCGTGTGCCGTCCAATCCTATTGCGCTGGATCTGCTGGCCGCGCTGAATGAACCGCTGATGTCGACAACGCTGATGCTACCGGGAAATGATTTTGCCGAATCCGATCCCGAAGAAATTCAGGAAAGATTGGGAAAACGGGTGGATTTGATTATTCACGGTGGTTCTCTTGGTCAACAGCCTACGACGGTTATCGATTTGACGGAGTCCGTACCGCGCGTTGCTCGTGAAGGCACTGGTGACGTCACTCCGTTCTTATAAGCGCTGTGACGGCTGTAACAATGGGAATACAAATGGCGCGAAGATCGGTATAATCGCGCCAGCATTGCATGTGACGAACGATTTTTACGTAACTTGCTGAATTTTATTAGCAGTTATGACTCCCCCCGACGCCTGGGAAGGCGACACTAGAGGTTGCTCAATGAGCGAAAAGTTACAAAAAGTTCTGGCGCGCGCCGGACATGGCTCACGCCGCGAAATTGAAGGTATCATTCAGGCTGGACGCGTCAGCGTTGATGGTAAGATTGCCACTCTGGGCGATCGCGTTGAAGTGACGAAAGCCACCAAAATCCGTATTGATGGCCATGTGGTTACCGTTAAGGAAACCGAAGAAACCGTGTGCCGCGTGCTGGTGTATTACAAACCGGAAGGCGAACTCTGTACACGGAACGATCCTGATGGGCGTCCAACGGTATTTGACCGTCTGCCGAAAATTCAGGGCTCTCGTTGGGTTGCAGTAGGGCGCCTGGATGTGAACACCTCCGGCCTGCTGCTGTTCACGACCGACGGGGAACTGGCCAATCGCCTGATGCACCCTAGCCGTGAAGTTGAGCGTGAATATGCTGTGCGGGTCTTCGGTGAAGTTGATGATGAAAAGATCAAACAGCTGAGTAAAGGCGTACAGCTTGAAGATGGTCCTGCCTCGTTCCGTTCTATCCGCTATCAGGGTGGTGAAGGCCTGAACCAGTGGTATAACGTCACGCTGACAGAAGGGCGTAACCGCGAAGTTCGCCGTCTGTGGGAAGCGGTTGGCGTGCAGGTTAGCCGCCTGATTCGCGTGCGCTACGGCGACATTACGTTGCCGAAAGGCATTCCACGCGGTGGCTGGGCAGAAATGCCGTTGGAACAGCTTAACTATCTGCGGGAATTAGTGCAGCTTCCGGCAGAAACAGTGTCGAAACTGCCGGTTGAGCGCGAGCGCCGTCGGGTGAAAGCGAATCAGATCCGCCGTGCGGTAAAACGTCACAGCCAGATCAACAGCGCTCCGGCACGTCGCACGTCGCCAAAGCCAAAACGCAACGGCTAAGCTTTTCTCTATATGTTTCACGGGCAGCCTTCGCTGCCCGTTTTAGTTTTATCTCGACTACCAGTCAATGCCTTGCTGTGCCTGAATCCCGTTATCAAACGCATGCTTTACCGGGCGCATTTCCGTCACGGTATCTGCCATTTCGAGTAAATCACGGTGGCAGCCACGACCGGTGATGATCACAGTCTGTCCTGCGGGGCGATGCTTCAAGGCAGTGACAACGTCACTTAAATCCAGATAATCATAGCTAACCATATACGTCAGCTCATCTAATACGACGAGGTCAAGCTGTGGATCGGTCAGCATCCGTTTACCTGCCTGCCACACGCTCTGCGCTGCTTCGGTATCTGTCTGGCGATTCTGCGTCTCCCAGGTAAAGCCCGTTGCCATCACTTGAAACTCTACGCCGTGTTGTTGCAGCAGGTTTTTTTCACCGTTTGGCCATTCGCCTTTAATAAACTGGATCACGCCAGCCTGTAAACCATGGCCGAGCGCCCGCGTGACGGTGCCAAACGCTGCTGTCGTTTTCCCTTTCCCATTCCCCGTGAACACAATCAGGATACCGCGCGTTTCATTCGCTGCGGCAATGCGAGCATCAACCTTTTCTTTCAGACGCTGTTGACGTTGCTGGTGACGTTCATCGCTCATATTGAGTGCTCTTATCTATTATTCGGCTGGACCGGCTTTTCTACCCGGTTGTGCATCAAAACTCATCCCCGTCTTACGGCGGCTGTCATCGCCCATTAGATAGAGATACAGCGGCATGATATCTGCCGGCGTTTTCAGCTTCATCGGGTCTTCGTTGGGAAACGCCGAGGCGCGCATGCCTGTACGCGTTCCACCGGGATTAATACAGTTCACCCGCAGATTGTGTGAACGATACTCATCAGCCAGCACTTGCATCAGGCCCTCTGTAGCGAATTTGGATGCAGAATAGGCTCCCCAGTTAGCACGACCTTCTCGGCCTACGCTGGAACTGGTGAAAACCAGAGAAGAGCAAGGCGATTTCAATAACAGGGATAGCAGAGCCTGCGTCAGCATAAAGGTTGCGTTGACGTTGACTTGCATAACCTGATGCCAGATCTCCGGTGTTTGCTGTACGACAGGGGCAATTTCCCCAAGCAATCCGGCATTGTGGAGGACGCCATCCAGATGCGGTACAACCTGTGCCAGCTCATCAGCCAACTGAAAACACTGTGCGGAGGATAAGGCCAACATATCGCAGACAACAACGTGTGCCTCCGTACCGTGTTCCTGTTTGATCTGCTGTTTAACCGCCTGTAATTTACTTTCCGTTCGTCCTAATAAGACAACGTGTGCGCCGTAGCGAGCGTAGGTCAGCGCGGCTTCTCGACCAATGCCGTCGCCTGCTCCAGTGACAAGAATGATGCGGTTTTGCAGTAAATCGGTTTTAGGCTGGTAATGCACAATGGGTTCCTCTTGCTGTGGCGCAGGATGGCCACGCTTCAGATAATAGATCTGCCATTACGTATCGGCACGATGTGGTTGCAGGGGCGTGTCGATCGGAGCGTCAGATAAGGCGCATCCGGGCAGGTGAATGGGGGTGTTATGCCTCAAATGCCGCACGTTTTCAATGAGACTGCCTCTATTTATCATCGTGCTGTTGTAAAAAGCAGCATTAAACATAAAAACTACAGGAATAACATCGCCATATTGCGTGCCATCAGTTAGGTTATAGGAAGGTAATGGCGTGCGACGTCAACGCCATGGTTGGTCAGTAAGCCAACATTAATTAATACTCAGTCAATGAGGACGGTGTTTGTGGAATTACTTTCTCTGTACGGTTTATTCCTGGCTAAGGCGCTCACCATCGTGGTGGCTATCGGTGCGTTAGTCGTTCTGGCATTCGGGATGACGCAGCGCAAGCGCCAACATAAAGGTGAGTTACAGGTCACGAATCTGGGCGAACAATATCAGGAAATGCAGCGCGAAATGCAGACTGCCTGTATGAGCGACACCGAGCGTAAGCTGTTATCTAAACAAGAAAAAAAGAAAGAAAAAGAAACGGTGAAGCAAGATAAGCAGCGGGCCAAACGTGGTGAAGAGAAAAGTATAAAACCATGCCTGTACGTACTCGATTTCAATGGCAGCATGGATGCAGGAGAAGTCAGTTCACTACGTGAAGAGATTTCTGCCGTGCTCGCCGTGGCGAAACCGAAAGATGCGGTCTTGCTGCGTCTGGAAAGCCCTGGCGGTGTGGTGCACGGCTATGGGCTGGCCGCTTCGCAATTACAACGCTTGCGCCAAGGCGGTGTACGCTTGACGGTCTCCGTAGATAAAGTTGCTGCCAGCGGCGGATATATGATGGCCTGCGTGGCCGACCGTATCGTAGCGGCACCTTTTGCTATTGTCGGTTCTATTGGCGTCGTAGCACAAATCCCCAATTTTCACCGTTTGCTGAAAAACAAAGACATTGATGTTGAATTGCATACCGCAGGTGAATTTAAACGCACGCTAACGCTGTTTGGTGAGAATACTGAGCAAGGTCGTGAAAAATTCCGCGAAGATCTGAATGTCACGCATACGTTGTTTAAGGATTTTGTACAGCAGATGCGCCCGTCGCTGGATATTGATTCGGTTGCGACAGGAGAGCACTGGTTTGGCACTCAGGCTAAAGATTTGGGGTTAATTGACGCCATTGGTACCAGTGACGATCTGTTGATTGCCGAAATGGCTAGCCATGAGGTATTAAGCGTTCGCTATACGCGGCGTAAACGCTTGCTGGATCGTCTGACTGGCAGCGCGGGAGAGACCGCCGAACGTCTGATGCTGCGTTGGTGGCAGCGTGGTTCAAAGCCCCTGCTGTAACCGAGTATTGGTAAGTCGTACCTCGTTTAAGTGCCCGCAGTTTGCGGGCACTTTTCTTTAATCGACCAGATAATATTTTTCGGATAAAACATGCGCAAGATGTTTGAACATGTTAAATACAGCGGTGCTTTTTAAGGTTGGTATTCCGTTTTTATCGAGAAAAAATTCACCGCGGAAAACCAGCACGCCGTTTTTTTGTTCTACGCTATCAGCGACCATACCGTGCAAATAATCATCGTGATGTTTAATGATGTCATTAGCTTCAACTAATAAGCTCTGGCGATCGATAGGACGTTTTTCTTTATTAACCTGGTGTTCAGGTGACATGATTGCTACTCCTGTACTCACCCTTGAAAAAGGGGTAGTTACACTATATCAACAATGCTGTTTCGAAAAGCAACGCTGCTATTTCGAAAACCAATGCGGCTATTCCAAAAACAGCACCAAGAGAAAGGGTACTGCGATACGGTTTCAACGTAAAGGGCAGATTATGATGCAAATGGGCTACATTTTAGGGGCTTACCTGCCGATATTCAATTTGGCAGGAAGCGGATAAAACAGGCTTTCCATGCTAATTAAGTTGCGTGGCAGTATTTATCAGGTAGAGTGTGGGATTTTGCGCAGTCAGTAGAATCCGCTCTGAATGCCCCGAAAAATATCTGATTTTCAGAAGAATTCAGCAGGTAATAGTACATATGGGTAAAGCTCTCGTTATCGTCGAGTCCCCGGCAAAAGCCAAAACGATCAATAAGTATTTAGGCAATGACTACGTGGTGAAATCCAGCGTCGGTCATGTGCGTGATTTGCCGACGAGCGGCTCAGTCAGTAAAAAGAGCGCGGACTCAACGACTAAAGATAAAACGAAAAAGAAAGTCAAAAAGGATGAGAAATCCGCGCTGGTTAATCGTATGGGCGTCGATCCTTATCATGGCTGGAAAGCCAACTATGAAATACTGCCGGGTAAGGAGAAGGTTGTCTCCGAATTAAAAACGCTGGCGGAAAATGCCGACCACATCTATCTCGCAACCGACCTTGACCGCGAAGGGGAAGCCATTGCCTGGCACCTGCGGGAAATCATTGGTGGTGACGATCAGCGTTTCAGCCGCGTAGTGTTTAATGAAATCACGAAGAATGCCATTAAACAGGCATTTGAAAAACCAGACACCTTGAATATTGACCGCGTTAATGCACAGCAGGCGCGTCGGTTTATGGATCGCGTGGTGGGTTACATGGTTTCCCCGCTGCTGTGGAAAAAAATTGCCCGCGGTCTGTCCGCTGGTCGCGTGCAGTCAGTTGCGGTACGCCTGATTGTCGATCGCGAGCGTGAAATCAAAGCGTTCGTACCAGAAGAATATTGGGAATTGCACGCCGATTTGTTGGCGGGTAGCGATATTCAACTGCAAATGCAGGTAACGCATCACAACGGCAAACCGTTTAAGCCGGTTAATAAAGAGCAAACGCATGCGGCGGTCAGTCTGCTGGAAAACGCACGCTATGTGGTTGCTGACCGTGAAGATAAGCCTACCAGCAGCAAACCAGGGGCGCCGTTCATCACATCCACGCTGCAACAGGCTGCCAGTACACGTCTTGGTTTTGGTGTGAAAAAGACCATGATGATGGCGCAGCGTCTGTACGAAGCTGGCCACATTACCTATATGCGTACCGATTCAACGAACCTCAGTCAGGATGCACTGACGATGGTGCGTGGCTATATCGGCGAAGCGTTCGGTAAGCGCTATTTGCCAGAGGCGGCGATCGTCTACAGCAGCAAAGAGAATTCGCAGGAAGCGCATGAAGCCATTCGTCCTTCCGATGTTGGCGTGCTTGCTGACAGCCTGAAAGATATGGAAGCCGATGCACAGAAGCTGTATCAACTGATTTGGCGTCAGTTCGTCGCCTGTCAAATGACGCCTGCGCAGTACGATTCCACCACATTAATCGTGGAAGCCGCAGATTATCAACTGCGTGCCAAAGGCCGTACGCTGCGTTTTGATGGCTGGACGAAAGTGATGCCAGCGCTGCGTAAAAATGATGAAGATCGCACGTTGCCAACCGTGGACGTGGGTGAGTCGCTGTCACTACAGAAACTGTTGCCAGGGCAACATTTCACCAAGCCACCGGCACGTTACAGCGATGCTTCTCTGGTTAAAGAGTTGGAAAAACGCGGCATTGGTCGTCCATCTACCTACGCCTCTATTATTTCGACCATCCAGGATCGTGGCTATGTGCGCGTGGAAAATCGCCGTTTTTACGCCGAGAAAATGGGTGAAATTGTTACCGACCGACTGGAAGAAAACTTCCGCGAATTGATGAATTACGATTTTACCGCGCGGATGGAAAGCCGCCTCGATCAGGTGGCCAATAATCAGGCGGAATGGAAAGCCGTGTTGGATGAGTTCTTCGACGAATTTAGCCAGCAGTTGGAAAAGGCAGAGCTGGACCCTGAAGAGGGCGGTATGCGCCCCAATGCGATGGTGCTGACCAGCATTGATTGCCCAACCTGCTCTCGTCAAATGGGGATTCGTACCGCCAGTACCGGTGTGTTCCTGGGCTGTTCCGGCTATGCACTGCCGCCGAAAGAGCGCTGTAAAACCACGATCAACCTGATACCGGAAGCCGAAGTGCTGAACGTGTTAGAAGGTGATGAAGCCGAAACTAACGCATTGCGTGCTCGCCGTCGCTGTGAAAAATGCGGTACGGCGATGGACAGCTACTTGATCGATAATCAGCGTAAGCTGCACGTTTGCGGGAATAACCCAGCCTGTGACGGATATGAAATCGAAGCTGGTGAGTTCCGTATCAAGGGCTATGATGGGCCGATTGTTGAATGCGAAAAATGTGGCTCCGAAATGCACCTCAAAATGGGGCGCTTCGGTAAATACATGGCCTGCACCAGCGAGACGTGCACTAACACGCGTAAGATCCTGCGTAATGGCGATGTTGCGCCACCGAAAGAAGATCCGGTGCCGTTGCCTGAGTTGCCTTGCGAGAAGTCTGATGCCTATTTCGTCTTGCGTGACGGTGCGGCAGGGGTATTCCTTGCAGCTAATACGTTCCCGAAATCTCGCGAAACGCGAGCGCCGTTGGTAGAGGAACTGGTGCGATTCAAAGATCGTTTATCAGAAAAACTGCGCTATCTGGCCGATGCACCAGTGGTTGATAAAGACGGTAATAAAACGCAGGTGCGTTTCAGCCGTAAGACCAAACAGCAATATGTCTCATCAGAGAAGGACGGCAAGGCAACCGGCTGGTCAGCGTTTTACATTGACGGAAAATGGGTTGAAGGGAAGAAGTAATTTCTTTCTGCCATCCTCTGCCCAACGGTGGTTGGGCGTAGAAAATAGTTAAATCAAGCCAGCCGCAAGGTTGGCTTTTTTATCGCAAAAATCTCCTGATAAAACAGATATATGAAGATTCTCTTGCGGTAGCGTGAGGATTGTTGATCCGTGATAGAGAATCATGCGGTTTACCTCGGTGATAATTGCACGCACTGCATTCTTTAATTACCGACGTTATGTAAAAATGGTTATATAAAAATAATTTTTATGATTAAATGACATTAATTGATGGAAATATGCGCCGGATGATTAAGGCGTAATCATGAGCCAGTCAATAAAACGGAACGTCGTCAGAACGTCGTGCGCACACTTCAATTGGGAATGGGATAAATTATGAAACTACAACAGCTTCGTTATATTGTTGAAGTTGTTAATCACAACCTAAATGTGTCTTCTACCGCAGAAGGGTTGTACACCTCTCAGCCAGGGATCAGTAAACAGGTCCGCATGCTGGAGGATGAGTTGGGCATTCAGATTTTTGCCCGTAGTGGAAAACACCTGACACAGGTGACCCCCGCTGGACAGGAAGTCATCCGCATTGCACGCGAAGTGTTGTCGAAAGTCGATGCCATCAAAGCGGTTGCCGGAGAGCATACCTATCCCGATAAAGGGTCACTGTACGTCGCGACTACCCACACGCAGGCCCGCTACGCGCTGCCAAGTGTTATCAAAGGTTTTATCGATCGCTACCCTCGCGTGTCGCTGCACATGCATCAGGGCTCACCGACGCAGATTGCCGAGGCCGTTGCGAAAGGATCGGCGGATTTTGCTATTGCGACAGAAGCGCTGCATCTGTACGACGATCTGATCATGTTGCCGTGTTACCACTGGAATCGCGCTGTAGTAGTAAAACCTGATCACCCGCTGGCATCCAAAACAGACATCACTATTGAAGAACTGGCTGCCTATCCTATCGTTACCTATACCTTTGGCTTTACGGGGCGTTCTGAACTGGATACCGCGTTCAACCGGGCTGGCCTCACGCCGCGCATCGTCTTTACTGCTACAGATGCTGATGTGATTAAAACCTACGTGCGTTTAGGGCTGGGCGTGGGGGTAATTGCCAATATGGCGGTCGATCCGCAGACGGAAACCGATCTGGTGACCATCAACGCGAACAGCATCTTCAGCTATAGCACCACGAAAATCGGCTTCCGTCGCAGTACGTTCCTGCGTAGCTACATGTACGATTTCATCCAGCGTTTTGCTCCGCATTTAACGCGTGATGTCGTCGATTCTGCCGTGGCGCTGCGCTCGAATGATGAAATTGAAGCGATGTTCAAAGATGTGACGCTGCCAGTGAAGTAAGCGTCATTCAGGACGGGTCAATCAAAAAGCCAGACAATGTCTGGCTTATCATCAAACTCTTTACTAAGAACCCCTCATCAGATTAGGCATCGACTTTTTCGCCGAACTCACATAAATCTTCAATCAGGCAGGAGCCACAGCGCGGTTTGCGAGCAATACAGGTGTAACGGCCATGCAGGATTAACCAGTGGTGGCAGTCGACTTTAAATTCTGCCGGAACGACTTTCAGCAGTTTTTCCTCTACCTGTTCGACATTTTTACCAGGCGCGAATTTTGTACGGTTACTGACGCGAAAGATATGCGTATCAACAGCAATCGTCGGCCAGCCAAACGCGGTATTCAAAACAACGTTTGCCGTTTTTCGTCCTACGCCGGGCAACGCTTCTAATGCCGCGCGATCTTCAGGAACCTGTCCCTGATGCTTTTCCAGCAATAGGCGGCAGGTCTTGATAACATTTTCCGCTTTGCTGTTAAACAGGCCGATCGTCTTGATATAGCCTTTAACGCCGTCCACACCGAGTTTAAGCAGGGCTTCGGGGGTGTTGGCAACAGGATAGAGCTTTGCGGTTGCCTTGTTCACGCTGACGTCGGTTGCCTGTGCGGAAAGCAGTACGGCGATGAGCAGTTCAAATGGCGTGCTGAAAGTTAACTCAGTCGTCGGATGGGGATTGTTGTCGCGTAAACGCGTTAAGATCTCAACCCGTTTGGCTTTGTTCACAGCGATTCTCCTATGGCATTGGTTGCCGGAGCCGCTTTTTCCTCGGTGGCAACGGCACGTGCTCGACGCTGTTTCATTTTCTCATCGATCAAATATTTCACGGCAAGCAGCAACCCCAGACCGATAAAGGCACCCGGTGGCAACATCGCCAGCAGGAAAGGGGAATCGAGGTGAACAACCTCAATGCGGAGGACTTTAGCCCAACTGCCCAACAACAGATCAGCGCCGTCGAACAGCGTGCCGTTACCCAGAATTTCACGCAAAGAGCCGAGAACCACCAATGCGCTGGTTGCTCCTAGTCCCATTGCCAGTCCGTCAATGGCGGAAGGGAAGACGGCATTTTTAGACGCGAAGGCTTCTGCGCGACCGATAACAATGCAGTTCGTCACGATCAGCGGAATAAAAATCCCCAGCGATTGATATAAACCGTAGGCATACGCGTTGATCAGCATCTGTACAGCGCTGACGACGGAAGCAATAATCATGACGTAAATCGGAATACGGATTTCTGCTGGCACCCAGCGGCGCAGCGCAGAGACAGCTATATTCGTACAGGTGAGAACCAGTGTGGTTGCCAGCCCTAATCCCAGCGCGTTAGTTGCCGTTGATGACACTGCCAACAGGGGGCACAGACCCAACAATTGAACCAATGCCGAGTTGTTCTTCCATAACCCGTCAATGAAAAGCGTTTTGGTTTGACTCATTGGTTCTCTCCACAGGCGGACAGCGTGTTGATTTGCGACGGCAGGGTTTGCAGATAAAGCGCACTGCGTTTTACGCTGTTAATAACGGCACGTGGCGTTATGGTGGCTCCGGTAAACTGATCAAACATCCCGCCTTCTTTCTTCACCGCCCAACGGGCGTCATGTTCGCCTTGTACCATCAGCCCATTGAACCGTGTGATCCAGTCAGAAATTCGCAATTCGATTTTATCACCCAGCCCCGGCGTTTCATGGTGCTCCGTCACGCGAACGCCGAGTACCGTGCCATGAAAATCAGCGCCAACCAGCAGTTTAATGGCACCAGAATAACCATCTGGCGCGGTACTTTCCAGTGCAGCGGCTACCGGCTCACCATTCTGACGAGCGATGAAGACGCGGTGCGGTGCTGACGATCCCAATGCTGGATTGGTGACAACGTAACACTCTTTCTGGATGTCACTGTTATACAGCTCGGCGGGAACGACCTGATCTAACAACATCTTTTGCTGCAACATCGCCTGATGGGAGATCGTCGGCTCCGTCAGTATATTCACCACGGCAGTGACTGCGGTAGTGGAAGCAGCAAACAGAGCCAGTGTCGTCGCGTGGCGGCGCATTGTCGTTATCATGGACGTCTCCTCAGCGATGGTGGCCGTAAGCGCGTGGCTTAGTGTAATAGTCGATCAGCGGTACGGTGATGTTCGCCAGTAGTACGGCAAAGGCTACGCCGTCTGGGTAACCACCGTAAGTGCGAATCAGCCACACCAGCAACCCGATCAGCGCTCCGAAAATCAGACGGCCGCGGTTCGTGGTTGATGCAGTAACGGGATCGGTGGCGATGAAAAATGCACCGAGCATGGTGGCACCGGACAGCAGATGTAACATCGGTGGGGCAAATTTCTCCGGCGCTATGAGCCAACTTAATGACGCACAGAACAGCAGTGATAGCAGAAAACTGACCGGAATATGCCAGCGAATTGTGCCGCGCAGCAGCAAGAACAGCCCGCCGATGAGAAAACCGATATTAATCCACTGCCAGCCAATACCAGACAGCGATTGCGCAAATATCGGCTGTTGCAGAATGACTTGTGGTGTTTGACCGGAACGTAAGCTGGTTTTAAACGTATCCAGCGGGGTGGCCTGACTCACGCCATCAACGTTATGCATCAACTGTTGCATGATGTGCCCGTCAGGCGTGTGTCCGGTAAAGATGATGATGAGCGTATCATGGAAACTGAGCGGAATGGTTTGCAGCGGCGCAGGTGGTAGCCAGCTTGTCATCTGGACTGGGAAAGAGATCAGTAACACCACATAGCCAATCATCGCTGGGTTAAAGGGGTTTTGCCCCAGACCGCCATACAGCTGTTTGGCGATAATGATAGCGAAGACGGTAGCCATAACTACCATCCACCACGGCGCTAACGGCGGAAGGCTGATACCCAGCAGCACGGCGGTTAATAATGCGGAATTATCAGCCAGTGTAGTGCGTACTGCGAATCTTCTCAGTGACAGTGTCACGCCTTCCGCAATAAGCGCAGTGGCAGAAGCCAGCCCGACCTGAATCAGGTTGCCGTAGCCAAAGAAATAGGCCTGTGCCAGCATTCCCGGCAGGCAGGCCAAAATAACCAACAGCATGATGCGCTGTGTGCGCTGTTGATTATGTGTGAACGGTGAACTCGCAATTCTAAAAGCCATTTATTCCTCTTGATGTGACGATGCCTGCGCGGCTTTACGGGCTTTAACACGAGCAATAGCGGCAGCAACGGCTGCCTTACGCGGATCTACTGGCTCTTGCGCTTCAACGGCCGCGATCGGTTCTGCTGTTGTCTCGGAAACGATAGGAGCGGCGGCTTCTACATCTGTCGCAGACTGCTGTGCGGCTTTACGGGCTTTAACGCGCGCGATAGCGGCGGCAACGGCAGCTTTACGCGGGTCAAGCTCGTCTGGCATAACATTAGCCGCAGGTGTTTCCTGCTGCGCCCGTTCTTCACGTACTAATGCTTTACGTGCGGCACGTGCCGCAATAGCCGCACTGTTATCCGGCTGTGCATCGGGGATTACGGTAACGGGTGTACCGATCCCGGCTTCTGTAGTTTGTTTACGGCGTACGCGTTCCAAGGCTGCCTGAACGGCGTCTTTATCAGTGGTGGATACGCCAGCGGTAGCCTGTTTATGGCGCAATTCTCGTGCGGCTTTTTCCCGCTCCAGACGAGCCTGTTTGGCATCAAAACGCACTTTGGCCTGCGCGGCACGCTGTGCGTCTTCGTCGATGGCCCGAATTTCGGCCTTTTCCTGACGATAGTACTGCACCAGCGGAATATTGCTGGGGCAGACGTAAGCGCAAGCACCACATTCAATACAATCGAACAGATGATGATTACGGGCTTTTTCGTGTTCCTGTCCGCGACTGAACCAGTAAAGCTGCTGCGGTAAGAGACCTGCCGGACAGGCATCGGCACATTTGCTACAGCGAATACAGGATTGCTCTTCGGCAACTGGCTCCATTTCCGAATGTGACGGCGCGAGCAGGCAGTTGCTGATTTTAACGATAGGGACATCCAGCGACGGGAGAGTAAAGCCCATCAACGGGCCACCCATCACCACCATCGGCTGTTTAGTAATATGGAAGCCACCCTGTTTAAGCAGGTGGCGTACTGGCGTCCCGAGTCGCGCCCACACGTTACCGGGCTGGCGCAAGGCTTCACCGGTCAGTGTCACTACGCGCTCAGTGAGCGGTTCACCGTCGATCACGGCGCGTTTGATGGCGTAGGCCGTGCCGACGTTCTGCATGAGCACGCCAATCGCGGCGGAGTGTTTACCGAACGGGACTTCTTTGCCAGTCAAAATCTTGGTGAGCTGCTTGGCACCGCCTGACGGATACTTGGTAGGGATGACTCGCAGCTGCATGTCGCTGCGTTTACCCAACGCCAGCCGCAGGGCACTGATGGCTTCCGGCTTGTTATCTTCGATTCCGATCAGGATACGTTTTGGCTGCAACAGGAACGAAAGAATCTCGACACCCTGAATAATCTCATCGGCACATTCCTGCATAAGCCGATCGTCGGCGGTAATGTAGGGTTCGCATTCTGCGCCGTTGATAATCAGGGTTTCAATCCCGCGCATCCCGCCTTGTAATTTGGCGGCAGTAGGGAAGCCTGCGCCACCCAAACCCGCAATGCCCGCCTGATGCAGATGGGCAAGCAGGGTATCGACGCTCTGCGCACGATAATCTCTATAAGTCTGGCGCTCGCACCAGCGGTCTTCGCCGTCTGGCACAATAATGATACTAAGTTCGGACAGGCCAGAAGGGTGCGCCGTCGTGTGCTGGCGAATTGCGTTCACCGTTCCCGATGTCGGTGCATGAACGGGTAATGTACGTCCTTTTCCCCGCGTCAACGGTTGACCGCGCAGTACTTTATCGCCGACGCTGACACAGATTTCACCTTCCGGCCCAAGATGCTGTTTGAGTGGAATAATGAACTGCTCTGGCAGCGAGATCTGGCGCAGTGGCGTCTGGCTGGACTGCGTCTTCATTTCCGGCGGATGAATGCCTCCGTCGAAATCCCAGATCCTGTCTTTTCTAAAGGCGGAAAACAGCTTAAGCATGTCGTTCTACTTGAATAACGCGTACTGGAATCGTATCGAGATCCCATTTCCAGTTAGCGGGAGTCGGAGCGATGGGCCGTAATTCGATACAGTCCGTGGGGCAAGGGGAGACGCAGAGATCGCAACCGGTGCATAAATCGCTGACGACGGTGTGTACCGCTTTGGTACTGCCGATGATGGCATCAACCGGGCATGCCTGAATGCACTTGGTGCAGCCGATGCAGTTGCTTTCATCGATCCAGGCAACATGGCGCGCAGGGGCTTGAATATCAGCATCGCCTTCCAACGGTTGCGGGTCGACGTTGAGCTTTTCAGCCAGCTTCAACATCATCGCTTCGCCGCCGGGTCCGCATTTATTAATGCTTTCACCATTTAGCGCGACGGCTTCGGCGTAAGGCCGACAGCCAGGGTAACCGCACTGGCCACACTGGCTCTGCGGCAGCATGGCTTCCACTTCTTCCACGATCGGATCGTTTTCGACTTCAAAACGACGAGCGGCGTAGCCGAGCACCAGACCAAATGCCAGCGCAAGTGCGCTTAATGCCGCAATGGCGATCCAGATAGCGGTCATCAGAATTTCACCAATCCGGTAAAGCCCATAAATGCCAGTGACATCAGGCCTGCGGTGATCAGTGCGATAGAAGAGCCACGGAACGGTGCAGGGATGTCCGACACGGCGAGCCGTTCACGGATGGCGGCAAAAAGAACCATTACTAGCGAGAAGCCTGCGGCACCGCCGAAACCATAAATCGTCGATTGCAGAAAACCGTGCGACAGGTTGATGTTGAGCAAGACAACGCCAAGCACGGCACAGTTGGTGGTGATCAGCGGCAGGAAAATCCCGAGCAGGCGATACAGCTCTGGGCTAACTTTGCGCACGAACATCTCGGAGAACTGCACCACAACGGCGAGCACCAGAATAAAAGCCATGGTGCGCAAATAGAGAATATCGAGCGGGACAAGAATAAATTCGTTGATCAGCCAGGAAAACATGGAACCCAGCGTCATGACAAACGTGGTCGCCATGCCCATGCCAATCGCCGTCTCTAGCTTTTTGGACACGCCCATAAAGGGGCACAGCCCAAGAAACTTCACTAAGACGAAATTATTTACCAGAAGGATGCTAACAAAGAGCAATGCGTATTCGGTCATTACGGTGCCTACAAAACAAAACCGGACTATTATCAGGTATTGTTGGGGTTTCGACAACATACCCAAAGTAGGGTTATCGCTGTCCTCTTCAAGAAGCGGAAGATCAGGTTCTCTGAATAAGAGAAATGCCGGACTATCAAACAGCAACACGTGGTGCATTCTAAGCCATAGCCCGGAAGGGAATTATTGCATAATTATTCTTTTTTCGCAGATAACACTCTATCGCTACAGAACATAACGCCAGACGGATTTTGGCACGCAGCCGATATCGAATAAGCGCCCTCCGGATGCTAGTTCAGCTCGCCGATGATCGGCTGCACGATACATGTTAATGATTTCCTGATTATCTGTCAGAGAGTAATTGAGGTGATCAAAGAGTTTTTCCAGACTTTCTGTTGAGCTGACTTTCCTGAATTTGAGCAAATAGTCATGAACGGTCATGGTGAATTGGTCTAATAGTTATGTGGTTGAGATGACTAAGTATATTCAAGCAAGAAAGCCTGTCTAGAGGGGGATGTAATAAAGTATGCTTATTTTCAATAACAAACGACTGGAAATAAAAAATAAAGGATTGACAGAAAAATAAGACGGCATTGGAGGGTAGGAACGATGAATGCCTATAAAGGGGCAGATTGTCTACGGATGAAAGAACCATAGACAATCTGTCTCGACGCGTGGAACTAGCGGCTACAAAGTTTGTAGTACACCTCGTTCCAGCGCAGTGCATCTTTGAATTCGTGGAGTCGGGTTTCGTTGTCGATCACCAGTAGTTCAATGTTCTGCATCTCTGCATAGAGCCGCATGTGGTCGAGATCCAATGCCTGACTAAAGACCGTATGGTGCGCACCGCCCGCCAGAATCCAGGCTTCGGCCGCCACTTCCAGCGACGGTTGCGCTTTCCAGATGGCACGAGCAACCGGCAATTTTGGCAATGGATGCGGCTGCTCAATGGTATCGACCAGATTAACCAACATTCTGAAACGGTCACCCATGTCGATCACGCTGGCGTTGAGAGACGGTCCGGCTGGCGTGGAGAAAATCAAACGGGCAGGGTCGGCTTTTCCGCCAATGCCAAGGTGTTGTGCATCCAGAATCGGTTTCTGCTCTTTCGCAATGGTAGGGCAGACTTCCAGCATATGAGAACCGACGACCAGATCGTTACCATTCTGGAAGTTATAGGTGTAGTCCTCCATGAAGGACGTTCCGCCCGACAATCCGCCGGCCATCACTTTCATGATGCGCAGCAGCGCAGCCGTTTTCCAGTCGCCTTCACCGCCGAAACCGTAGCCTTGCTGCATCAGACGCTGAACCGCCAGACCCGGTAGTTGTTTCAAGCCGTACAGGTTTTCAAAATCGGTGGTGAAGGCGTGATAGCCGCCTTGTTCCAGAAAGCGTTTCATCCCGAGTTCGATCTGAGCGGCATCCAGCAGGTTTTGCCGGTTAGCCCCGTTGAGTTTCACTGCGTCCGTCAACTGGTAACTGGTTTCATACTCTTCGATCAGCGCATCAATATCGCCTTTGGAGACGGCATCAACCACGGCGGTTAAATCGCCCAGCCCCCAGGCACTGATGGAGTAACCGAATTGAATCTGTGCGCCGACTTTATCACCTTCGGTAACGGCAACTTCACGCATGTTGTCGCCAAAGCGCGCGACCTTCAACTGCTTGCTTTCCTGAATGGCAGCGGCAACGCGCATCCATTTGCCGATGCGAACATGGGCGTTCTTATCCTGCCAATGGCCGACGACAACCTGATGCGCCTGCCGCATGCGGGCGCCGATAAAGCCAAACTCACGTCCGCCGTGTGCGGTCTGGTTCAGGTTCATGAAATCCATGTCCATGGTGTCCCATGGTACTTCGGCATTGAACTGGGTATGGAATTGCAGCAGTGGTTTACTGAGTACGCTCAGGCCGCCAATCCACATTTTTGCCGGAGAGAAGGTATGCAGCCAGGTTAGCAAGCCGATGCAGTTATCCTGATAGTTGGCATCGCGACACAGTGCCAGAATTTCATCCGGTGTTTTTACCAGCGGCTTTAGCACCAGCTTAACCGGTAGGTTGGCCTGTTGATTCAAACCCGCGACGACTTTTTCTGCGTTCTCTTTTACCTGACGTAACGTTTCTGGCCCATAGAGATGTTGGCTACCGATGACAAACCAGACTTCAAGCTGCTTAAAATGTTCCATGATGACTCCTGTACGTGATCCCCTGAGGGATAAAAATTAGTTTTTTGCCGCAGACGTGGGGCTATAGGCTGGTTCCGCGAGGCGGCACCACTGCTGATAGCGCTCGTAAAGCTGCTGATAACGGGCAACGCGCTGGCTATCTGGCATCAAGGTGCGTTCTATACCGCTGGCCATATGCTGTTGTGCGGTTGGGATATCGCCGTGAACGCCAGCCGCGACGGCGGCAAAGATCGCTGCACCAAGTGCACAGCACTGATCGGACGCGACGATCTGCAAGGGACGATTCATTACGTCGGTACACACTTGCATAATGACCGGTGATTTCCGCGCGATGCCACCCAGTGCCAGCACGTTCTCGACGGGGACACCTTGTTCTTCAAAGCATTCCATAATCGCGCGTGCGCCAAAGGCGGTAGCGGCAATGAAACCGCCAAACAGTGTTGGGGCATCGGTGCCCAAATTAAGATCGGTAATCACGCCTTTTAAACGCTGGTTGGCGAACGGCGTTCTGCGGCCGTTAAACCAGTCCAGCACGATCGGCAGGTGATCCAGCGTGGGGCTGTCCGCCCAGTGACGGGTCAGTCGCTCCAGCAGCTTGGCTTCCATCGCCTGTAGTGACGTTTTGAGTTCCGGATGGTCTTTTGCCGCCTCCTGTAACGACCAGCCCAGCAGCCTGCCAAACCAGGCATACATGTCGCCGAAGGCGGACTGTCCGGCTTCCAGACCGATATAGTTGGGGACGACGCTGCCGTCTACTTGCCCACAAATACCGGCAATGGTGCGGTCGGCAATGCGCTCTTCATCAGCGATCAGAATGTCGCAGGTGGAGGTGCCAATCACTTTGACCAACGTATAAGGCTGTGCGCCCGCGCCGACGGTGCCGACGTGGCAGTCGAACGCACCACCTGCAAGCGTGACCGTCTCAGGGATGCCAAGACGCTGCGCCCACTCTGCGGTAATGGTGCCGACCGGTTGCTCGGCGGTCCAGGTATCGGTAAACAACGGGTACTGCAATGCCTCGGTTAGGCAGGGATCGAGCGCGTGTAGGAAATCTTTCGGTGGGAGTCCACCCCAGCTCGGATGCCAGAGTGATTTATGTCCGGCGCTGCACCGGCCACGACGAATATCGGCTGGCGCTTGTGTGCCAGAAAGCAGGGCTGGCACCCAGTCGCACAGTTCTATCCAGGAAACGGCCGCCTGACGCACCGCTGTATCTTCGCGCGATACATGCAGGATTTTGGCCCAGAACCATTCGGATGAGTAAACACCACCGATATAGCGGGTGTAATCCGGGAACTGACCGCTGCGGCACAGTGCATTAATGGCATCTGCTTCTTCTATTGCCGTGTGATCTTTCCACAGCACGAACATCGCATTGGGGTTGTTGGCAAACTCGGGGCGTAGCGCCAGGATCTGGCCTTGTTCATCAATGGGGGCAGGCGTTGACCCGGTTGAATCCACGCCAATACCGATGATGCTCTGCCGTTGATCGTTAGTCAGGCGAGAAACCACCACTTTAATCGCCTGTTCCAGCGATTCGATATAGTCCAGCGGATGATGTCGGAACTGGTTGTTGGCAGGCTGACAATATTTACCCTCACGCCAGCGGGGGTAGTAGACCACTTCTGTTTCCAGTTCTTTCCCGCTTTGGCAGTCAACGGCTAAGGCGCGTACCGAATCACTGCCGAAGTCGAGGCCAATCGTAATAGCGCCCGCGCTCATGCTTTGCTCCTCATTAATCCCAGATCGTTGGTGTTTACGATAGGCAGGGATAACGAGAGGCGGTTAGGAGCGGTTAGCTGGAAGTATGTATTTTTCTGTCGCGAACAGCCATTTTGTGAAGCGGGTCAAAGGTTAATGATTGGTTAAATTTGCTAAATGTATGCACAAACCTGTCATTGTTCGGGACTGTGATAGCGCTCTATATTCTTACCGATAATAACGGCTAAAACATAAAGCGTCTGAATGCTACTGAGTAAAGGAATCACGCTAAGTCTGTGTTTTTCCTTTATCCAGACCGGAAATACCTTACCAGGAACTCGAATTCGCTTCAGCGTCGCTGGCGAATGAAAAGATAATTACACCGGAGAACATCATGCATAAATTCACTAAGGCGCTGGCAGCAATCGGGTTAGCCGCTGTTATGTCACAATCAGCTATGGCAGAGAACTTAAAGTTGGGGTTTCTGGTTAAGCAACCGGAAGAACCCTGGTTCCAGACCGAATGGAAATTCGCTGATAAGGCAGGCAAAGATCTTGGTTTTGATGTGATAAAAATTGCGGTTCCTGATGGAGAAAAAACCCTGAACGCAATTGATAGCCTGGCGGCCAGCGGAGCCAAAGGGTTTGTTATTTGTACCCCAGACCCGAAATTGGGGCCGGCCATTATTGCAAAAGCACGTAGCTACAACCTGAAAGTGATCGCGGTTGATGACCAGTTCGTGAACGCTAAAGGTCAGCCGATGGACTCGGTGCCGTTGGTGATGATGGCGGCCACCAAAATTGGCGAGCGTCAGGGGCAGGAACTGTATAAAGAGATGAACAAGCGTGGCTGGAAAGTGGATGAAACCGCGGTGATGGCGATTACCGCTGATGAGCTGGACACCGCGCGCCGTCGTACCTCTGGCTCCATGGATGCGCTGAAAGCCGCAGGCTTCCCAGAAAAACAGATCTATCGGGTTCCGACCAAATCCAATGATATCCCCGGTGCGTTTGACGCCGCCAACTCCATGCTGGTTCAGCATCCTGGCGTGAAAAACTGGCTGATTATCGGTATGAATGACAACACCGTACTGGGTGGCGTTCGTGCGACAGAAGGCCAGGGCTTTAAAGCGGCAAACGTCATTGGTATCGGTATCAATGGCGTGGATGCAGTGAGCGAGCTGTCTAAAGGTCAGGCAACCGGCTTCTTTGGTTCACTGCTACCAAGCCCGGATATTCACGGCTACAAGAGTATCCAGATGCTGAATGATTGGGTCACCAAAGGCGTCGAACCAGAGAAATTTACCGAAGTAACCGACGTGGTGCTGATCACTCGAGACAACTTTAAGGTCGAACTGGAGAAAAAAGGCCTGATGTAATCACGCCTGATTTCGTAAAGATGCGGATAACGCCGGTCAGTATGATGCTGGCCGAGGTTATCCGCGCTCTACCTGCATCGTTATGAGGAAACAGACATGGCAGCACAGTCACCCTATTTGTCGTTTCATGGGATCGGTAAAGAATTTCCCGGTGTTAAGGCGCTATCGGATATCAGCTTTTCCTGCCATGCCGGCCAGATCCATGCATTAATGGGGGAAAATGGGGCGGGCAAGTCGACGCTGTTAAAAATCCTGAGCGGCAACTATTCACCGTCAGCGGGCGAAATCCACATTCAGGGCAAGTCTGTGCAGTTTAGTAATACGATGGATGCCCTGAATGCGGGTGTTGCCATTATTTATCAAGAGCTGCATTTGGTGCCAGAAATGACGGTCGCCGAGAACATTTATCTGGGCCAATTGCCGCATAAATACGGCATGGTGAACTATTCGCTGCTGCGCTATGAAGCCAAACTGCAATTACAGCATTTGGGGTTGGATATCGATCCTGATACCCCGCTGAAATACCTGTCTATCGGGCAGTGGCAAATGGTGGAAATCGCCAAGGCGCTGGCGCGTAATGCCAAGATTATTGCTTTTGATGAACCGACCAGCTCGCTGTCTGCCCGTGAAATCGAGCAGCTCTTCCGGGTGATTACTGAATTGCGCAGCGAAGGCCGGATCATTTTGTACGTTTCACACCGGATGGAAGAAATTTTTGCGCTGAGCGATGCCATTACCGTGTTTAAAGATGGTCGCTATGTGCGCACGTTTGACGATATGCAACAGGTGAACCATGAGTCGCTGGTACAGGCGATGGTTGGGCGTAACCTGGGGGATATCTATGGTTATGCGCCGCGTCCGCATGGTGAAGAACGTTTGACGCTGAAAGAGGTAAAAGCGCCGGGCGTGAAATCCACGATTTCCCTGAACGTGAAACAGGGGGAAATTGTCGGGCTATTTGGCCTGGTGGGCGCGGGCCGCAGCGAACTGATGAAAGGGCTGTTTGGGGCGACCAAAATAACCGGCGGTCAGGTGCTGCTGGATGGCAAGCCGCTGGTGGTGAATTCTCCCATCGATGCGATTCGTCAAGGCGTGATGCTTTGCCCAGAGGATCGTAAAGCGGACGGTATTATTCCGGTGCACTCGGTGCGTGACAACATCAATATCAGCGCAAGACGCAAGAGCCTGAAAGCCGGTTTTATTATTAATAATCAGTGGGAAGTGGATAACGCCTCACAGCGTATTGAGGCGCTCAACATCAAAACGCCGTCCGATGAACAGCTGATTATGAATCTTTCCGGCGGAAACCAGCAGAAAGCCATTCTTGGCCGCTGGCTGTCCGAAGAGATGAAGGTCATTTTGCTCGATGAACCCACGCGTGGTATCGACGTCGGCGCGAAGCACGAAATTTATCATGTCATCTATGAACTGGCGAATCAGGGGATCGCGGTGCTGTTTGCCTCCAGCGATTTACCAGAAGTGCTTGGGTTGGCCGACCGGATTATCGTCATGCGCGAAGGTGCGGTGTCCGGCGAACTGCTACATGGCGATGCCACGGAGCAGAAAGTGCTCAGTCTGGCTATGTTACGAACCCCCGATATCGAATCTGCGGTTGCCTGACCGCGAAGGAGCAAAACAATGTCAACGGTTACGTCTGCAACCTCAGAAAAGAAGAAAAACGGTATGGGACTGTCCCGCATTTGGGATAACTACGGCATGCTGGTGGTTTTTGCCGTACTGTTTCTTGGTTGTGCAATTTTTGTCCCAAATTTCGCCTCATTTATCAATATGAAAGGGCTAGGGCTGGCGATTTCCATGTCCGGTATGGTGGCGTGCGGGATGCTGTTCTGTCTGGCTTCCGGTGATTTTGACCTGTCGGTGGCTTCGATTATCGCCTGTGCTGGGGTCGCGACGGCGGTGGTGATTAATATCAGTGAAAGCCTGTGGATCGGCGTCGGTGCCGGTCTGCTGCTGGGTGTGGCTTTCGGTCTGCTTAACGGCTTCGTGATTGCCCGCTTGAAGATCAACGCGCTGATTACAACGTTGGCAACGATGCAGATTGCGCGCGGCCTGGCGTACATCATTTCCGATGGTAAAGCAGTAGGGATTGAAGATGAGCGTTTCTTCGAATTGGGCTATGCCAACTGGCTGGGCTTGCCTGCGCCAATCTGGATCACCATCGGCTGTATGATCCTGTTTGGCCTGTTGCTGAACAAGACCACGTTTGGCCGCAATACACTGGCGATTGGGGGAAATGAGGAAGCGGCGCGTTTGGCCGGGGTGCCGGTTGTGCGTACCAAGATCATCATTTTTGCCTTGTCCGGTCTGGTATCGGCGGCAGCGGGAATCATTCTGGCGTCGCGTATGACCAGCGGCCAGCCGATGACGTCCATCGGGTATGAGCTGATCGTCATTTCTGCCTGTGTGCTGGGTGGTGTATCACTGAAAGGCGGGATCGGTAAAATTTCCTACGTAGTGGCCGGTGTGCTGATTTTAGGTACGGTGGAGAACGCGATGAACCTGCTGAATATCTCACCGTTCGCCCAGTATGTGGTACGCGGCCTGATTCTGCTGGCGGCGGTTATCTTCGACCGCTACAAACAACTGGCGAAGAAAACGGTATAAATGCCTGTGCGGCAGGTGAGTCATCCCGCCGCTTTCTTTCTTATTAACGTGTACCGGAGGCCTGATGTATCACCGTATGGCGCATGAATCTCAGCCTAACCCGCTGCTGCCAGGGTATTCGTTCAACGCTTATCTCGTGGCAGGTCTAACGCCGATTCTGGCTGAAGGGCCGCTCGACTTCTTTATCGATCGTCCCGATGGGATGAAAGGCTACATCATTAACCTCACCATGAAAGGACAGGGTCAGGTTTTTGATGGCGATGAGACTTTTTTCTGTAATCCTGGCGATCTACTGCTGTTCCCACCTAAATCGAAGCATTTTTATGGCCGCTCACCGGGCAGCGACTGCTGGTATCACCGCTGGGTTTATTTTCGTCCCCGCGCTTACTGGGCTGACTGGTTGGAATGGCATACCAAAAGTAGCGGCATCGGCCGTATGAGTCTGCCAAATAACCAACTGCTGCTGGAGTTCGACAGGCTATTTGCCAATATCGAGCAGACGCAGCGTTCAGGACGGCGTTTTTCGGAAGAACTGGGCATGAATCTGCTGGAGCGCCTGTTGCTCAGAGCGATGGAAGAAGATCCGCAGAGTCCGCAGAAAATCATGGATCCGCGTGTGATTGAAGCCTGCCAGTTTATTACCAGCAATCTGGCCGGAGAACTGCGTATTGATGAAGTCGCACGGCACGTTTGCCTGTCGCCGTCGCGGCTGGCGCATTTGTTTCGTGAGCAGGTGGGCATTAATATTCTGCGCTGGCGTGAAGATCAGCGCGTGATCCGCGCCAAGCTGTTACTACAGACGACACAGGAATCCATCGCCAACATTGGTCGGGTGGTGGGGTATGACGATCAACTTTATTTCTCACGCGTCTTCCGCAAGCGGGTCGGCGTCAGCCCCAGTGATTTCCGGCGTCGCAGCAGTGAAATCAACTATCCGGCAGCCAAAACGCTGCCCGTGGCGTGGGGAGAGCGGATGCCCAACGCTGTGAGCGGTTAACTTACCTCAAAATCTGACAGATTCCCCTGTCGGTTATCCCTCTCTGCAATCTGGCGGATGACGGGTATATACTGAGTGAGAAATCACAACGTCAAAATAAGCTAAGGGGAATCGTCATGAGTGAGACCGTTCGTGTTGGACTGCTGGGCTATGGCTATGCCAGTAAGACATTCCACGCACCGTTAATTGCCGGTACGGCAGGTATGGAACTGGTGGCCGTTTCCAGCAGCAATGCTGAAAAAGTGCATGCGGATTGGGCAAATCTGCGGGTGGAGAAAGACCCGCAGGCATTGTTTAACGATCCCGATATTGACCTCATTGTTATTCCTACCCCCAATGACACACACTTCCCACTGGCGAAACAGGCGCTGGAAGCGGGCAAGCATGTCGTCGTCGATAAACCTTTTACTGTGACGTTGTCACAAGCATACGATCTGGGTGCGATTGCCGAACGCGTCGGGAAAGTGCTTTCTGTTTTCCATAACCGCCGCTGGGATAGCGATTTTCTGACGCTGAAACAGCTGCTTTCAGCCGGAACACTGGGAAATGTGGTGTATATGGAATCACATTTTGATCGCTTCCGCCCTGAGGTTCGTCAGCGCTGGCGTGAAGACGGCAGCGAAGGTAGCGGGATTTGGTACGATCTTGGACCGCACTTGCTGGATCAGGCATTGGAACTGTTTGGTTTGCCGGTGGCGATTCAGGTTGATATGGCGCAACTAAGGCCAGGCAGTAAGGCAACGGATTATTTTCATGCGACGCTGATTTATCCACAGCGCCGCGTGATCCTGCACGCTAGCATGCTGGTGGCCGCAGCGTCAGCTCGCTATACCGTGCATGGTACACGCGGCAGTTTTGTAAAATACGGGCTCGACCCACAGGAAGATCGTCTGAAAGCGGGTGAGCGCCCACCGCTGGCCGATTGGGGGCAGGATAAAAATGATGGCGTGCTGACACTGTCTCGCGATGGCATAACGGCGGAGCAAACGATCGCCACGATTCCGGGTAATTATCCGGCTTACTATGCGGCAGTGCGCGATGCGCTGACGGGTAAAGGCGAAAACCCCGTCAGCGTGCATCAGGCGATTCAGGTGATGGAGCTGATAGAACTAGGGCTGATCTCCCACGAGCAGAAAAAAGCCGTCACGCTGAAAAATAGCTAGATTTGCCACGTGTTATTCCAGATAGTTAACGGTTTGTTTAAATAGGTGATCTTAGGCTCGCCGTAGACTGCCGTTTTGGGCGTCCGTCGGGTCGTTCATATTGTTAGGGTGTTAATTAGGCTAAGGGAAAGGTGTCGGGCATGGGGTGGTTACAACGGTTACGCATTGATAAGTTTTTATTGGTACTGATTCTGGTTGTGGTGACGGCGTCGATTCTTCCTGCTGAAGGCAGTGTGAAGGTTTTCTTTGAGCATCTGACAACGGCGGCGATTGCTCTGTTGTTCTTTATGCATGGCGCGAAGCTATCGCGTGAAGCGATTACCACCGGTATGGGGCACTGGCGTTTGCATCTGGTGGTATTTGCCAGCACGTTTATTCTTTTCCCGCTGCTGGGAATGGGCATGAGCCTGCTGTCGCCAGTGGTGCTGACGCCAACCTTGTATCTTGGCTTCCTCTATCTGTGTGCGTTACCGGCGACGGTGCAATCGGCGATTGCTTATACCTCAATGGCTGGTGGTAACGTGGCAGCGGCGATCTGTAGTGCGTCAGCATCCAGTATTTTGGGCGTGTTCCTCTCGCCAATTCTGGTTGGTTTGCTGATGCACACGCAGGGGGGAGAAACCGACACGCTGCATGCTATCGGTTCCATTATCATGCAGTTAATGGTGCCTTTCGTCATTGGGCATCTGTCTCGTCCGCTGATTGCCAAGTGGATCGAGCGTCACCGTAAGCTGATTAATATTACTGACCGGTCATCGATTCTTCTGGTGGTTTATGTCGCCTTCAGCGAAGCGGTTGTGCAGGGGATTTGGGGGCAGATCAACGGATGGTCATTGCTGGCGGTCGTGGGGTGCTCAATAGTACTGTTAGCGATTGTGCTGGTGGTGAATACACTGGTTGCTCGTAAGCTGGGCTTTAACACCGCCGATGAAATCACTATTGTTTTCTGTGGTTCGAAGAAGAGTCTGGCGAACGGAATTCCAATGGCAAACGTACTGTTCCCCGCCGCGGCTGTTGGCGCGATGGTGCTGCCGCTGATGATCTTCCACCAAATTCAGCTAATGGTATGCGCCGCGCTAGCACAGCGCTACGCCAAAAGGCTAAGTAAGGAACAAGAGATATCCGAGCAGTAAGGCATTATGGGTTCCTCGATACATAAAATAACGCCCTCGGACTGTACACCGTTCGGGGGCGTTGTTATTTGTGACCATTTAGAAATACATTAAATAATATATTACAGTGATAGTTTTTAAAGTGTATCACCCTCTCGATCTGTTACGTTATAACAATGCTGGCTCATCAAGATTGATTGTCGATAGAGCAGGATGCAGTTGATGATAATTATTATTTGAGATCGAGAATATATGTTAAAAAAAACGCTAGTCACGTTAGCCATGCTAGGAGCGTTAGCTTCCACATCCGTGCAGGCTGCTCAACATATGGACTGTGTACAAGCCAGTCAAAAAGAGATTGCGTCGTTATTTGACCGTTGGAATGCATCATTGCAAACGGGTGATGCGAAGAAGGTTGCGAAAAACTATGCTCCAGACTCAGTGCTTCTGCCGACGTTGTCCGATAAACCACGTACGACTGACGCAGAGCGCATTGATTACTTTGAACATTTTTTGGCAAAAAAGCCAGTTGGTAAGATTGACACCAGCACAATCCGGATCGGCTGTAATAAGGCTGTTGATACCGGAACGTACACTTTTACATTCGGTGATGGTAGCGTAGCCAAAGCACGGTATACCTATACTTACGCTTGGAACGGCAAACAGTGGCTGATCACCACGCACCATTCTTCAGCGAATCCGAGTAGTTGAACCTTATAGATGATCTGTAACAAATTTGCATCAAACGGCTAACGAGAGTTAGCCGTTTTTCGTGTGAGGGTAGGCAGGGGTAACGACATGATTTCACTGTTATCAGGCAGAATCCCGTTTACGCAGAACCTTTTCACGTAACTGTTGCTTTTCCTGCTCGCTGATAAAGGCGATGTTTAGGCCGTTTTCCTGCGCTTTGCGCGTTTCTACCGCCGTCAGGCCTGCAAGTGGTGCTGCGACTTCATATTCGTGGCGGATCTCTATGCCTTGAACCGCAGGGTCGTCCGTGTTGATCGTGGCTGGAATGCCGTAACGCAAGAAGTGGATCAACGGGTGTTTATCCAGAGTTTCCACCGTACTGGTTTGAATGTTCGATGTCAGGCAAGATTCAATGCCAATCCCATTCTCTGCCATGTGCGTCATCAGGCGAGGATCGATAATAGCGGTTACGCCGTGCCCGATGCGCTCTGCGCCCAGATGATTAATCGCCTGCCAAATGCTTTCTGGTCCAGCCGCTTCACCTGCGTGAACGGTGATATGCCAGCCAGCATCGCGGGCTTGTCGGAAATGAGAGGTAAACTTCGCACCCGGGTGGCCGAGTTCATCGCCCGCCAGATCGATCGCCACAATCCTATCGCGCTGTGACAACAGGGCATCCAACTCTTGCTGACAGGCTTCGGTACCGAATGTCCGGCTCATGATGCCAATCAGACGGATATCGGTATCGAAATCACGACAGCCTGCCGTAATACCGTCGATCACCGCCTCAACAACGCCAGCAATTGGTAACTTATGATTCATCGCCATGTAGTAGGGAGAAAAGCGCAGCTCAGCGTAATCCAGCCCAGCTTTCATGGCATCTTCAACATTCTCGTAAGCGACACGGCGGCAGGCGTCCAGTGAGCCGAGAACGGCTACGCCCCAGTCGAGTTTTTGTAAAAAACTCAGTAAATCAGGTTCATTTTTGGTGACCTGGACGTGAGGACGGAGCGCGTCAAGATCGCTGGCAGGTAACGCAATATTGTACTGGCGTCCTAGCTCCAGAATACTCTGTGCGCGGATATTGCCATCCAAGTGGCGGTGGATATCAGTCAGTGGCAGGCGTAAATCAATCATAATGTTATTGTCTGATTACTGTTTTTCATAGGACAAAGTATAAAAAGAAATCGTGGTAAATAGCTAATCGTTACCGATAAAATTCAAGCGCATTGGGCAATCATTGAGCAAAAACAATTAGTTATTGGTTTTTTTGCTTAATTTCAGGCGCGTTTAACTTAGGAATAACCCGGATATAAATGAGTTCACTGAGTAATTCGACTAAAGTTTGGCTAACGATTACCGCTGGCAGTAGCGGTAGCGCGCCCGGGATTGCCAAGGCCAGCGGCAGAATAACCAGAGAATTACGTGTGCTGGCGCTAAAAGCCACGGCTCGTCCGCCTGCCGAATCCAATCGGAACGCGCGGGCAATAAGCCAACCGAGCAACGGTGCCAACAGCGCGAAGAGCAGGTAAAACGGTATGGCGAGTAAAACCGATTCCCAGGTAGTACGCAATTGTGGAATGACTGCGGCCACCACGATAAACAGCACCAGAGCCGTGGCTGGAACGGGGAGATAACCTAATGCATCTGAAAATGTTGCCATAACACGCTGTCGTGCCGCTAACGATTGCAGAAGGGCAGCCAATGCTAAAGGTATGGCAATGAGCCAAATAAAGGCGTCGATAAAGGGGGCGAAAACGATGAGTCCAGCGAAATCATCGCCGAGAAATAGCGTCAGATAAAAGGGCAACGCCAGCATTTGCAGCATCAGTAGTATGGGCGTTGCGGCCAGAAGGCGGGCAGCATCGGCCCGGCCCAGATGCGCGAATGTCACCACGTAATCAATACAGGGGGCGAGTAGCACTAATATGATGCCTAGCTTCACCAGCGGTTCGGCGGGGAGAAAGGGTAATAGCGCCACGACCAGCAAGGGAATCACGATGAAATTGGCAACGAGAAGCGCACCGATGAATCTGGCCTGAGTGATACTTTTTCCGATCGTGGTCAGCGGAACTTGCAGAAACGTAACAAACAGCATTAGCGCCAGAGCGGGATTAATCACTGCACTTAGTTGCTCTGTTTCCGGCACAACCATGGCTGTTGCCGCTGCCACTATTACTGCAAAAAAGTAGATTGTGGCTTGATGGGCTTCCATAAAAGGTTTCAGCGCGGACATGACGTTATCTCAATATCAAACAGAAGATTTAGGGCAGAAAAAACGGTGGCTGAAAGGGCGGCCACCGTGTGTTTTAGCGCGTAATATTATTTAGTGCTGGATTATTGTGCCGGTGGTGTGATCGGCTCTTGCGGCGCGCCAGGCTGGGATTCTTCACCTTCTTCCGTTGGAATGGAGAAATACGGGGCGATGAATTCGGCCAGTGTTACCTTGTTGCCGTTAAAGTCAATTTGACCATCAGCATAGTGCAGTGAGCTGGTAATCGCATTGTCCTTCGTGACACTCATCTGGTTCATTTGACCAATGTCCGCCATCATCTTCGCTTGCTGCTGCGCCATTTCTGTCGCCTGCTTCTGCTCTTCAGCGTTAGCTGGTTTCGGCCCCGCCTGCACCATTAATTCTGCCAGCATATCGAGCGGTACATTGAGTTTGGCATCGAGTTTTTTGACCGATTGACGAATGATTTTTTCTTCATCCGATACCGTTGCGTCAGCGGCTTTATCCGTGCTTTGCAATGGGTCGGTTAAATCCAGTGCGAGCGTGAACGTGCCTTCACCTTTACTGTTTTTCCAACTGATTGGAGAAATTTCAACGCTCGGATTACCTTTCAACAGTTGTGGCAGGTATTGCAGAATAGACATAGCGACTTCGTGCTGATAAACATCGGGGTCCATAGCACTTGGATCCTGCAACAGTTTCTGCACTTTTGCCTGATAGGCAGTGAGGAACTGCTTGGTGCCCGCGCCGTCAAGCTGTGAGATAGACATGCTTGCGTTACCCGAGCCCAGATTACGGTCGCCGATGATTAATGAACCCAGCTTAACGTCCATTTTGCCCGCCAGATTCTTATCATCTTCCGTTGCGCTGCTTTGCAGAGAGAAGTCGTTCAAGGTAACGGGCTCTCCACCTTCTACGATAAACGTCATCGTTTTAAGTGATAAAGCCCCATCGCCTAAATCAAGATCGAATTTGCCTTTTTGATTGGTTCCTTTGATGGAGAAATCGGTGACATCGACGGTCTCGGTTTGACCCCAGGCATTTTTCCTTTCCATCTTCACGCTGCTGATGTTGGTATCCAGCTTGCTGCTGCGTAGATCGTGACCGATATCCAACAGCGCCTCTGC
The DNA here is from genome assembly GCF_000749845.1 of Pectobacterium betavasculorum. Classification (GTDB taxonomy): domain Bacteria; phylum Pseudomonadota; class Gammaproteobacteria; order Enterobacterales; family Enterobacteriaceae; genus Pectobacterium; species Pectobacterium betavasculorum. Next base: position 1,088,694 of record NZ_JQHM01000001.1, read on the forward strand.
GCCGCTGAAGGAGAATTTTTGTTCTGGCGTTTGATAGTCGATTGGCACCAGAGTAATGAGTGACTGCGTATCACCGCTATAAGCGACGCGAGTTTCGGCCGTGAAGAATGGCTTATCTTTGGTTAGTTCAAACCAGGCTTTGACTGCTGGGGTGTTGGCCAACTCGGTATGAACAGAAGCCATCGCCGGGGCGAGGTTGAATTTCTTGAGTTGCGCCAGCGGGAATGGTCCGTGAGAGACGGTTTCGTTGAAGACGAGTTCTTCACCAGGAGCAAGGAACTGTGTACCTTTTGCTGTGCCATCGGTCTGTATAACGTAGGCCAGAGTGCTGCTGAACACGCCACCTTGATAGTCGCGATAGACCACTTTTAACCCAGCGTTCGGGTAGGCTTGTTTGATCTTAGTATTCAACGTATCGGTAAAATCATCAATCTGCTGAGCCACCTGTTTGCCGGTGTACCAGGATGCGCCGGTCCAGATAGCGCCCAGAGCAACAATAACGCCTACGGCGACTAACGACTTCTTCATTTTTATTCATCCTTTAGTAAAAAAATGCGCGTTTTCAACGCTAAACGCGGGTAACTCTCAACGTAATGCGCAGATAACTTTCAACGCGCTACGCGGGTTAACACCGCGTATGGAACGAGTTATCGATTAAATACGCGAGCGAGACGCCCCTGTCCCTCAACCGTTATCGGTGACTCACTGGCAGAAATAAAGCAGGATTCTCCCGGACGTAGCGAGAGCCGCTGCTCATTCTTTTGCAAGACGGCATGGCCGTCAACGCAAAATACAATGGCAGCACTGTCTTGGCTGAGCGTTTGCGGGCTCTGGCTCAGTTCATGCAGTGAAAAAGCAAAATCATCAACAGGAATAGGGAAGCTTAGTTCATTACCCTGTTGCTGTGGCGTAGTCAGCAATTGGTTTGCGGGTTTGCCTTCAAACACGACATTTTCCAGCAGTTCTGGAATATCAATGTATTTCGGGGTTAAGCCCGCACGCAGCACATTGTCCGAGTTCGCCATGACTTCTAATGCTACGCCTTTTAAATAGGCATGCGGCGTTTGGGCAAACAGGAACATGGCTTCGCCGGGTTGGAGCGTAATGACATTCAGCAGCAGTGGGGAAAACAACCCGCTGTCATCGGAATAGTATCGTGTAATCGCGCGAATGGTGGCCCAGGGCTCGTCATTCTGACTATTTAGCGCAGCCTTCAATACGCCGAGTGCTCGGGATTTCTGCTCACCGTCCATGCTCAGCAGATTAGTGAACAGCATGGCGAGGTTCTTCGCATCGGGCTGCTGTAGAAACGCGGCGATTGATGGATGCGCGCTGGCAACTGGCTCTAGCAGGTGCACAATTTCAGATAATTCTCGGAACCCATTCATGGCCTGAAAGGGGGTTAACGCGTAGACCAATTCCGGTTTGTGATTGGAATCTTTGTAGTTTCTTTCGGCTGCATCTAGCGCGATACCTGCGGCATTTTCTTTCGCAAAGCCTTGTTCTGCCGCTGATTTACTGGGGTGAACTTGAATAGAAAGGGGCTGTTCCGCGCACAATACCTTAAACAAAAAGGGTAATTCGCCAAAACGTTGCGCGATCGTTGCGCCAAGATGGGCTGTCGTGTCTTCGGCAATTACCTCACGCAGGCTGCGGGTGTCGCCTTTTTCATCAATAATTACCGAGCTACTTTTAGGATGGGCGCCCATCCACAGTTCAGCCATCGGTAAATCGTTAGGGTTATCAATGCTATAAAGCTCAGTTAAGGCGTGTTTGCTGCCCCAGGCGTAGTGCTGGACGCAATTGAGCATTTTTTGCATGTCGGCTCCCTGCTATTACATTAATTGTTAGTTTCTGTGATGCTGGCTGTTAACTACTTGAATGATTATGAATACACTGCATCTTCTTCGCTTCATGGTAATGTTTTATGTAGCGCGATGCCAGACCGTGTTAGTAGACACAATAAGTGTTATAGGCCAGTCCGTGTTATCAGAATAGGCCCAGCGATGTGATTCGATGTCTTCTACTATTTGAATCTGTGTTTTAAGGAGGAAAGGTAATGAGCACGACACGTAGTGAAAAAGACTCAATGGGGCCAATCGATGTTCCTGCTGAACGTTTGTGGGGGGCACAAACGCAACGATCGCTGGAACATTTCCGTATTTCTGAAGAAAAAATGCCACGTGCGCTGATTTATGCGCTGGCGCAAACCAAGCGTGCAGCGGCTCGCGTCAATGTGGATCTCACACTTCTGCCTGCCGACCGGGGAAATGCGATTATTCAGGCAGCGGACGAAGTGTTGGCAGGCAAACATACCGGAGAATTCCCGTTAGCGATCTGGCAGACGGGATCGGGTACGCAAAGCAATATGAATATGAACGAGGTGTTGGCTAACCGCGCCAGTGAATTGCTGGGGGGGGAAAGGGGCAACAATCGACTTGTTCATCCCAATGATGATGTCAACAAAAGTCAGAGTTCCAATGACGTATTCCCAACGGCGATGCATGTTGCGGCTGTGGTTGCGATCAACGAACATCTGATTCCTGAATTAAAAGCATTGCATGCAACCTTGGCGTCGAAGGCTGAGCAATTCAAGGACATCGTCAAAATTGGCCGTACGCATTTACAGGATGCGACACCACTGACGCTGGGGCAGGAAATTTCCGGCTGGGCCGCGATGTTACAGCATAATTTGAAACACATCGAAAACAGCGTGCCACATATTTGCGAATTGGCGCTGGGCGGTACCGCTGTTGGTACGGGGTTGAACACGCATCCTGAATATGCGGTGCGTGTGGCGGCGGAACTGGCGAAATTAACCGGTCAGCCGTTTGTGACCTCGCCGAACAAATTTGAAGCGTTGGCAACCTGTGATGCGCTGGTTCACGGGCACGGTGCCTTGAAGGGGCTGGCTGCATCGTTAATGAAGATTGCCAACGATGTGCGCTGGCTGGCATCTGGCCCACGCTGCGGCATCGGTGAACTCAGTATTCCTGAAAATGAACCGGGTAGTTCTATCATGCCGGGGAAGGTCAACCCGACTCAATGTGAAGCGCTGACAATGCTATGTTGCCAGGTGATGGGCAATGACGTTGCCGTGAATATCGGCGGTGCATCCGGTAATTTTGAGCTAAACGTGTACCGGCCAATGGTGATTCATAACTTCCTGCAATCGATTCGCCTGTTGGCTGACGGCATGAAGAGCTTTGATGAACACTGTGCGGTGGGGATTGAACCGAATCACGATCGCATTACTCAGTTGCTGAACGAATCGCTGATGCTGGTGACCGCGCTGAACACGCATATCGGCTATGACAAAGCGGCTGAAATTGCCAAAAAAGCGCATAAAGAAGGGCTGACGCTGAAGGCGTCCGCACTCAAACTGAACTACCTCACTGAAGCACAGTTTGATGAGTGGGTTCGGCCAGAAGATATGGTCGGTAGCCTGAAAAAATAATGATGCTGTAGTTGGCGTTTTATCACGTAGCCTGCCGATACCTATCCGCAGGCTTTTTCTTTTTTATTCTGGCGCATCGGTATACAGATGCAAACGCGGGATAAGCAGGCGAAGTTCGGCGGCTTTCGGTTTATGTTTATGTGTGATGTTGTGGGCATCGTAAGGGCTAAGTTCGCCGATAATCGGCACCTCGCCCCCAGACTCCTGCGGACAAAGCACGAGCAGGGGAGACGGGCAGGGATGTTGAACCTGTTTCTGTTGCTCGGGATACCACACGCGTGCGATTGGCTGCACTTTTACCGGACGTTTTATCTTCAAGACTGCGTCTTCCGGTAACTGCAATACGGCATCCATTTCCTGTTCCACATGCTCAATCCATTGCGCTTTGGTATACGGCGCCGCATGCTTTGCGGCGTTCAGGCTTTTGGTCAATTTTTCCAGCAATTCTATGCGTGTCATGTTTTTGATGACATGCTTATTTGCCCAGCCAAAACGGACTGAGGCCGGGTTGGTTATGAGTGTCAGCGAGCGGTAAGCGCTGAGTGTGATCAACCCTTTCAGATGCGTGTGGACGAACTCAAAGCGTTGTTCCGGCTCAAGCCCTGATTCGACGGTGACTATTTGCTCCAGCTCTTTTTTCAGCGCATTAATTTCCGCAATGAGTGACTGCGCCTGCTGATATTGCGCCGTATTTACCGCAAAGCAGAGTGCGCCGGGTAAGCGAATCGCACTTTTGCTACTGAGTGCTTCTGGGTAGTGGTGAATGAACAGGCGCTGAAAATGCGCTAGCCCTTTATCGCGAGCTTCCTGACCAACGTACTGCGTGACGGCGATGTGCTCAATCGGATCATGCTCCGTTCCTTTTTCCACATGGGGAAGGGAATAGACGCGGCCCGCCAGTAGTCGATACGTTGAAAACAGCTGCTGCATCACGGTAAGCTTGGTCTCTAAAGTCTGAAAACAGTCGTTCATGCGATCGATTAATGCGTAGCGATTCATATGCATAATTATTTTAGTTACAACATACTTATCTTTATACTCATAAATACACGCATCAGCAATTGTGATTACCGGTATTTTCGAGCAGGGCTGATGAGATAATATTGAGGAAGGGTGCAGAAACAACGCGGAGTTTACCCTGGCGCAGGTAAACTCCGGTAATAAAAGAGATTAAATACGGTGTTTTAGTATCAGGCTGACGAGCAGTGCGAGAAGTAAGAGCGTCGTGAGGAATGCGGTGATCCCCATCCAGCCGAATGAATGCCAGAAGAATCCCCCTAGCGTGCCTGCCAGGCTTGAGCCCAGATAGTAAGAAAAGAGATACATGGACGAAGCCTGACCTTTCGCGCGCCGCGCCCGTTGTCCAATCCAACTGCTTGCTACCGAATGAGCAGCGAAGAAGCCAGCGGTAAAGAGCATCATTCCGCCAAAGATAGCGAATAACGGGTTCAGTGCCGTTATTCCTAATCCCAGCAGCATCAGAAGGATCGAAATACTCAGCACCGGGCCGCGTCCGTAGCGAGACGTTAACGCACCGGCTTTCGGCGAACTGTAACTTCCGGTGAGATAGACCACCGAAAGTAAGCCAACCACCGCCTGACTGATTAAATACGGCGGAGCTAGCAGGCGATACCCAATGTAGTTAAACAGGGTAACGAACGCGCCCATCAGCAAGAATCCCTCAAGGAACAGCAACGGCAAGCCCGCATCGCGCCAGTGTAATTTACTATTCAGTAATAGCGTTTTCGGGCGCAGTGAACCGGCACGAAAATGGTGTGATTCCGGCAGAATTCGCCAGAACGTTATCGCCGCAATAAGCGCCAGTACGCCGATGATACCGATAGCAACCCGCCAGGGGAAATAGTCCGTTAACACGCCGCTGACCAGACGTCCGCTCATTCCGCCAATTGAGTTACCGCTGATATATAACCCCATCGAAAACGCCAATACGCTGGGGTGAATTTCTTCACTCAGATAGCTCATGGCGACGGCCGCGACGCCGCTTAGCGACAAACCAATCATCGCCCGCATGATCAATACGCCATTCCAACTGGTCATAAATGCGCAAACCACAGTACAGATCGCAGCCAGCATCAGCGACACAACCATCACATTCTTACGACCAATCGTGTCGGAAAGCGGGCCGGTGAATAACAGGCCAAAAGCCAACATCACCGTCGAGACAGAAAGTGACAAACTGCTGGTTGCTGGCGAAATACCGAAATCCTGAGATAACACCGGCAGCAGCGGTTGTACACAATACAGTAGGGCGAACGTTGCTAACCCAGCAGAAAATAGCGCGAGCGTGACACGCATAAATTGCGGTGTACCACGCGTGATGTAGGGCGTTTTACCAGAAGATTTCGGGGCGATATCATCCGCATCGCTGGCCGTAGAGATAGGCCAGTCGTTTGGTGCAGAAGATGGCAGGTTACTCACAATAATTCCTTAGCGGGAAAGGTAAATCTGACGTAAAACAACGATAAGACGATCATAGAAGAGTGCTATTGTTTTGTATAATATATTAATAATCATGATTGATACGTTTAAAATATGAATATAGAACTACGTCACCTCCGCTATTTTATTGCGGTCGCCGAAGAGCTGCATTTTGGTCGAGCCGCAGAAAGATTACGCATTTCACAGCCGCCGCTAAGCCAACAGATTCAGATTCTGGAAGAGCAGGTAGGGGCAAAACTTTTGGCACGAAACAACCGGAATGTTCAGCTCACGCCAGCTGGTGAAATGTTCCTGAAAGAAGCCTGGTCGATTATCAGCCAGGTTGATCAGGCCGCTGAGCGGGCATCCCGCATTCAACGCGGTGAAATTGGAGAGTTAACGATAGGTTTTACGTCGTCCGCGCCGTTCATCAAAAAGATCTCCAGCAGCCTGCTGCGTTTTCGCCAAACGTACCCAGAAGTGCATATTCAAATGATGGAGCTCAACACCAAGCAACAAATTGAACCGCTGCTGAATGGTAAGCTCGATATCGGCATTATGCGCAATAACCCGTTGCCGGACGCGCTGGATCATCAACTACTATTACGTGAACCGCTTATTGCCGTGGTGCAGGAGTCGCATCCTTTAGCGCAGCAGGCCGCAGGGCGGGCAATCAACATCACACAGTTGGCAAATGAGCCGTTCGTTTTCTTCTCCCGCGCGGTTGGAACCGCACTGTATGACGATACGCTGACGCTATTGAAACGCTATGGCATCAGCCCTTACATCACGCAAGAGGTGGGTGAGGCGATGACCATCGTCGGGCTAGTTTCAGCAGGATTAGGCGTGTCCATTTTACCTGCATCATTTTTGCGTATTCGGGTTGATGGCGTTAAATATTTGCTGCTGGAAGAAGAGGACGCCACAACGGAAGTCTGGCTGGTTACGGCGCGACATCACCCGCAAAGTGCAGCAGCTAACATGCTGATGTCGCTGATGTTGGGCAGACAATAGTTAAAATATGCGGGCTAAATCACATAACGAATCAAATATTTGACGAGTTTAGTGAAAAGCCCCACCATACCCGCAGTTTTTTTATTTTGCAGCGTGAAAAATAGTCATGCCGCGATAATAAAGATGAATTTTTCAACAGCAGTGCCAGTTATACCCTAAATAATTCGGGTTGTAGACAACGCATAGGCAGCTTGAAATATGATGAGTATATAATGCGTAGGAGCCAGGTTTGTGATTGCTGACGGTCAACCAGGACACATCGATCAAATCAAACAAATTAATGCCGGTGCAGTTTATCGGCTGATCGATAAGTACGGCCCGATATCACGTATCGAACTGTCCAAACGCGCTCAGCTCGCACCCGCCAGTATCACCAAAATCGTCCGCGAACTGCTGGAAGCTCATCTGGTACAGGAAACTGAATATCAAGATGTTGGCAGCAGAGGGCGTCCCGCTATCGGCCTGATTCTGGATACCCAAGCCTGGCACTATCTTTCTGCACGCATCAGCCACAATACCTTGTTATTGGCGCTACGCGATCTCAGCAGTAAGCTGGTTGTGGAGGAGGACATTCCCCTTCCCGCAGAAGCCTCGCAGCCGCTGCTCGACCGCATTCTGAATGAAATCGACCAATTTTTTATTCGTCACCAAAAGCGGCTGGAGCGATTAACGGCAATTGCAATTACTGCACCAGGCATGATTGATGCCAGCAAGGGCATTATTCATCGGATGCCATTTTATGACGTTGAGGAAATGGCGATTGGTCCAGCACTGGAACAGCGCACGGGTCTGCCAGTGTATTTGCAGCACGATATCTGCGCCTGGACGATGGCCGAAGCGCTATACGGCGCATCACGCGATTGCCAAAATGTGATTCAGGTGGTGATCGACCATAACGTCGGCGCGGGCGTGATTACCGGAGGACGGATTCTGCACGCAGGGAGCCGGAATCTGGTCGAGATTGGACACACGCAGGTCGACCCTTATGGCAAACGCTGCTACTGCGGCAATCACGGCTGTCTGGAAACCGTCGCCAGCACGGAAAACATGCTGGAACTGGCACAGCAACGCATGAATACGTCCATGAGTTCACTTTTGCACGGCTCACCGCTCAGCGTGGAGAACCTGTGTGATGCGGCGCTCAAGGGTGATGCGTTAGCCAAAGATATCATTAACGATGTCGGTAATAACGTGGGCCGAATCGTCGCCATTATGGTGAACCTCTTCAACCCCGATAAAATTCTAGTCGGTTCCCCTCTGAATAAAGCGGCCAGCATTTTACACCCCGCTATTTTAGGCTGCATTCAACAGCAATCATTTCCTCCCTATAGCCACAATGTCCAGGTAGAAGCGACCCAATTCTACAATCAGGGCACAATGCCCGGTGCGGCATTGGTAAAAGACGCGCTCTACAATGGTTCGCTGCTGGTTAAATTGTTGCAGGGATAACCATAAAGACGTAGAGCAACAAAACATTGCGCTAACGCAAACCGTCCGAATGGGGCATAGCCTAGACTTTCACGCTTGGAAAGCATTTTAGCTGTGCTTGTTTTTTTGGTGTTTAGGTGGTCTGGAGTTATCCCATGTTGAAACGTATTTTTGTCACTGGTACCGATACCGCCGTTGGCAAAACGGTGGTATCCAAGGCGCTACTGCAAAAACTGGCGCAGGCAGGCAAATCAGTTGCAGGCTATAAACCGATAGCAAAAGGGTGCGAAGAGACGGAAGCGGGTCTGCGTAATAAAGATGCGCTGCTGCTACAGGCGGCCTCGACGCTGGAACTGCCCTATAACATGGTTAACCCCATCGCACTGCGAGAAGATGAAATCAGCATCAGTGAAGGAACCATTGATTATTGTGCGATGACGCAGGGCCTACGGCACATGGGCGAGGTCGTCGATATCGTCGTGGTTGAAGGCACCGGTGGATGGCGGACCGTTATGAACGATCTACGTCCGTATTCCGAATGGGTAGTACAGGAACAACTGCCTGTCGTGCTGGTTGTCGGCATCAAACTGGGTTGTATCAGCCATGCGCTGTTGACAGCGCAGGCAATCATCAACGATGGCTTACCGTTGGTTGGCTGGGCAGCTAACCGCATTAACCCTGGACTGGCTAATTACGCAGAAATTATTCACGTTCTGCGGAAAAAAATTCCGGCACCACAACTGGGTGAACTGCCTTATTTGCCGCGTGCCGAACAGCGGGATCTCTCGTCTTACATCGATCTTTCTGCCATCAGCTATTAATTCCTGTTGTCTTCTATTCCCGCATCTCTGCGGGAATAAATTTCCTCCGTCATGCCACCTGTTATACTCACAGGCAGTTTTTCTTCTTATCCTGAAAATATAATGAAAACAGAGAATAACCAGAAACAAACACCTGTTCCACATCGCCATTGGATTTTAATTGCCTGTATGTTAGCCATGTTCACGGCGGCGATTGAAGTGACAATTGTTGCGACAGCGCTGCCCACTATCATCGCGGATTTAGGCGGTTTTTCCCTGTTAGGTTGGGTCTTTGCGGGTTATTTGCTGACACAGTCGATCAGCATTCCAATTTATGGCCGATTGGCCGACCTGTATGGTCGTAAAAAGATTTTCTTCTTCGGCATGGTGGTATTCCTGCTGGGGTCTATTCTCTGCGGATTCTCGACGCAGATGGGCTGGTTGATTGTTTTTCGCACCTTGCAGGGTCTGGGCGCAGGGGCGATTACGCCGATTGCGTTCACCATTGTTGCCGATGTTTATAGCTCAACCGAACGCCCGAAGATACAGGGCTATTTGTCCAGCGTGTGGGGGTTTTCCGCCATTATCGGTCCGTTGCTCGGGGCGTTCATTGTGCAACACTTTAACTGGGCGCTGGTCTTCTGGGTCAATGTGCCGATTGGGCTATTCTCTATCTTCCTGCTGGCTCGTTATCTGCCGACGATCAATGCCGTTCGTCAGCATCAGTTGGACTGGACGGGGGCGTTCTATCTGGTTGTGTCCGTTGCCAGTTTGCTCATGGCGCTGCTACAGGCTGAGGTATTTGGCTACTGGGTGATTCCTCTGTTTGCGCTCTCCATCGTGGGCGGCATTTTGCTGGTTCGACAGGAAAAACGTACGCAGGAACCACTGTTTCCGCTGGCGCTGTGGCGCAACCGAATCATTATTGCCGGTAACCTCGGTGGATTAGTCGTCGGTGCTGCCATGATGGGGGTGAGCGCTTTTTTGCCGACGTTTATTCAGGGCGTGATGGGCAAAACACCACTGGAAGCAGGTAGCATATTGGCAATGATGTCGATAGGCTGGCCGCTGGCCAGCACGCTGAGTGGGCGATTAATGCTATGGACGTCTTACCGATTTACGGCGATGTGCGGCGGTATTGTACTGATTATCGGCAGTCTGACATTGTTAACGGTTCAACCGGACAGCAATCTTATGTGGGCACGGCTTGCGGCCTTTTTGATCGGCTCGGGAATGGGGTTGAGCAGCACCACGTTTCTGGTATCGATACAAAACTCGGTGGACTATTCGATTCGTGGCATTGCGACAGCCTCCGCCATGTTTACCCGAATGCTGGGTTCTGCGCTGGGAACGGCAATTCTTGGCGCCACGCTAAATATCAATCTGCATTGGCGATTGCCGGAAGTGAGCGATCCTCTACAGACACTCATGGACCCGGCCAAGCGTATCCTGCTGAGTGTGAATCAGCTCGATACGATGGCATCGCAAGTCGCGTCGTCAATCCACGGCGTATTTATCGTTTCCGCACTCATCGCGACCATTACGCTGCTTTCCGCCAGAATGATCCCCGTGAGCCAACGACCAGGACAGACGTAAACCCGACAGCAAAAGAAAAGGCGCGAAAGCGCCTTTTGAGGTTGCTGAAAAAGCCCGTAGAGCGAGAGTAACGGATAGATCGTAAAGACGCTGTGAATACATCCTTGTACGCTCGGCTTGCGCCATCCCTGGCGCAAACGCTTTACTCTTCTATTCCGTTACTCCCGTTTTCATTCAGTAAATAGGTTTGTCAATGGTCTGAAAAGGCGCGAAAGCGCCTTTTGAACATCCAGAAGAAGAGGTTACGGTGTCGTTGTCGGCTGGCCTTCAGCTGGCGCAGGTGCGCTTTCAGCATTCGCTTCGCCATCAGCATGACGGGTGTAAACAATCTTGTGTGAATCATTCTCGCAGTGACCAACTACCTGACCACCGGCCTGATTCACCTGATCGTTCGGTACAATATCCAGTGTAAAACCAGATTCTGGTACGCCATTGGCAATGATTTTCTGGGTAATATCCGCTTTCACGCTCTCGCAAGATGCCTGAGCAGCCAACGGAACAACCAAGAATAACGCAGCACCCAAAATGACGGTTCTTTTCATCTTTTGATCCTTTTCTCTGAAAAAGTCTCTTTGAGTATATCAAACGATGAAAATAACGCGAAAAAGCCGCGAAATAAGGCCATCAACGATGGCTCGGAAACACGCTAGACGCAGGGACCAGTGGCGCAACCATACATCATAAACAGCGGGAAAAGGATAACGGCCGGAATCATGAGAGGGGCAAGCAGTACTTCTTTACCGGAGTTATCACTGCTATTGATGACTACGGGGATTGGCTGCGGTAAGCGCCCATTTTCGGTTGGGCTGACCAGTGACCCTTTTTTCTTGCTGAACGTACCTTGCGCGCTAAACGTGACTTCGCCTTTTCCCATCGTCGTGGGAATTTGTGCCGCGTAGAGCTCACGTAAATCAAGTTCCTGTGCTTTGGTCAACCGGCGAGTATCAATCATATTTTTATATCTTGCATAGACTTGACCATTATTACGGAGAGAAAAATCGACCCTCACACCCGTAATGATGTCTTTATAATCGCGATAAAACGCGTAATAGTCCTGATACTCCTTTTGCGTTCTTGCATCAGGGAATTTATAAACGTAGGTATTGGACTCAGCGATAAGCGTCCCGTTGTTATTGGCGATATGGGTGATGTTGTCCGTTTCTGGATACGTGCTTGCGCATGAACTGACCAACAAGCACATGATCAGAAGGCCCCACAATTTTAGGTGAAAAGAGCGGAAAAATAACCGTGCTAAATCCCTATTCATCCTGATGCACTCCATTTTGGATAAAAACGCGTGTTGCTACGGTATAGCGATAATCGTTGAATTTAACGGTGACGTCATCATCGGATGCAGGTTAATTTGTTGCAATCTGAAGATAAAAGGGGAAACCCACGCCAGAAGGCGTGGGTAAAGAATCAAGGATTAACCGGACGACCAGTACGACGATCGAGGCAGCGATCGGTCGTGTTTTCCCAATAAGCGTTGACGTTATAACTCGCGTTGCACTTCTCACGCCCATCAATGGATTTTTCGGTTTTATCGAATTCTTTCTCAACGCGGTTATTGACTTTATTACGCAGCGAGCGGGTTGAATCCCATTGCTCTTTGCTTTGACGCGCCGCTTCTTTCGACAACGCGCTGTCGCCGGAATCGACAATGATATGGCGCGTATCAGCCAGAGCGGCTGGCTGCCAGGCAGCAGAAACGATAACCAGAGAAAGCGGGATGAAGGCCCGAATCAAAGAGGAAAAAGAGTAGTGGTTCATGTTTCACCTTGACAGAACGAATGATAAAAACAAACGCCGATGCCGCAAAATGATAACAAGCGCACGGCAAGCGATAGACAACAAAAGGCGACCGCCGTTCCCTATAACCTTTGCGCTTCGTGCAAAACGAAAGGTTGCCTATTACAAGAAGTATACATCCTTCGCTTCAACGGCACTATAACCGTGCAGCATTGGGTTAAGCGCAATTTATGAACCCAAAGAAAAGGGCATGAAACTACGTTCATACTCTTAATTCCCGTGCTGTCGGCGATTATCAGCTTCCGCGATGTACGCTTAACCCAGCAAAAGATTGGCTAACTGGCATCATTTCCAGCGTGTTGATGTTGACGTGCGCAGGCAGGGTGGCAGCCCAGAAAACAGCTTCTGACACATCTTCTGCGGTCAGCGGCGTCGTGTTGTCATAGGTTTTGCTGACTTTGTCGTCGTTACCCTTGAAACGCACGGCTGAAAACTCGGTTCCGCCAACCAGACCGGGCTCGATATTCGTCACACGGATTCGGGTGCCAGACAGGTCGGCACGTAACCCCAGGCTGAATTGCTGCACGAATGCCTTGCTGGCACCGTACACATTGCCGCCAGCGTAAGGCCAGCTTCCAGCGGTAGAACCGATGTTAATGACATGACCGATATTGCGCGCCACCATGTCAGGCAGCAGTGCGCGTGTCATAAATACCAGCCCTTTGTTGTTGGTATCGATCATATTTTCCCAATCGTCTACCGATGCCTTATGTGCCGGCTCCAGACCCAGCGCCAGCCCGGCGTTATTTACCAGCACATCAATCGCCCGCCAGTCGGCAGGCAGGGAAGAAACAGCCTGCTCAATCGCCTGACGATCGCGCACGTCTAATTTTAGCGTATATAACGCATCGCCCAGCTCCGCCTTCAGGGCATCCAGACGTTCCTGACGGCGGCCCGTCGCGATCACTTTATGACCCGCACTAATGAATTTACGGGTAATTGACTCACCAAACCCAGCCGTTGCACCGGTAACAAAAATAATCATGCTTTTTTCTCCCTGACCGTTTTCATGTTCTGCTTGTGCCTGATATCAATATAAATAATGAAAGGCATGAGATCATTTAGCCGCGCAATTCCCTGCGGGTCAAGCGTTACTCCGGTTTTAACGATGTGTTTCAGGAATAATTGCCCCTCAGAAAGAGGGGCAAATGTCGCGCCATAGCGGAGCAACAAGCTCGGAATAATGGAGAATTAAATCCAACTCTTTTTACGGAATTCGCGCATGGTATCCGCTACCCACTGCATTTCCTGCGGTGTACCTAATGAGATACGGCACCAGCTATCCGCCGGAGGAAACGCGCGGCCGATCAACACGCCAGCGTCTGCCATATGCTTTTGGTAATCCTTGAGCGGCACGACCAACTGGTGGAAAACAAAATTCCCTTCTGACGGCAAGTACGGCAATTTCAGATCATCTAGCGCCTTCAATAATATTTGACGCGACATATCATTACTCTTTTTACTGTAGGTAATAAATGCCGAGTCGTTCATGGACGCCAATGCGGCATCAACGCCGCTAAAGTTGATTTTTTCACCCGCGACATACCTTCCCATCAACGCAATCACGGTAGGGTGTGCAACGGCATATCCAACGCGCATACCGGCCATCGCGTGTATTTTGGAGAAGGTTTTGAGCAGAATAATGTTCTCTGCGCCTTGAGTAATCATCGGTGAAATAGAGCGAAAACGTGGATCATTGACGAACTCGGCGTAGGCTTCATCGACGATAAACATCGTATTGGCAGGCTTGCTGGCAATCCACGGTTCGATAACATCCGCAGGCGTAATCGTGCCCGTTGGGTTATTGGGGTTGACCAGATAAACGATGGAAGGGCCGTTGTAACTGGCAACCGCGGCTTTTAACCCTTCAATATCGAACGCCCAGTTGTTGAGCATTTTGACTTTAGTGACTTTCATTCCGGCAATTTTGGCAAAGTGCTCGCCGTCGCCGTAGGTTAATTCAGGAATCACCAACTGCGCTTCCAACGCTGCGTAAGCTTCGATCGCCGCTCGGATACCTTCGGACGACCCTGCCGTCAGCAAAATGGAAGGGGCTTCCACCTGATGATGTGCTGCCAGTTTATTGCCAAGCATCAAAATTTCATTCTTTGCGTAGCGGTTGGCTTTCACGACGGCATCGCGTGCGGCGGCTTGCGCCTTAGGTGACATACCCAGTGGATTTTCATTGAAATTAATGCGGATCGGGTTATCGGCCGAAGGCGCGGTAAATGTTGCGCTCTCAGGTTGTGTCTCGGCAAACACTCGCGAACTTAACCCTGTGGTTACCGCAGCCGTCCCCAGCAGGGCGCCAGAAAGTTTTAATAATGCTCTGCGTTTCGGGTTTAATACGTCGCTTTCATTGATTAAAAAATTCATCAAAACACTCTCCTTAGTTGCATAATGGCAGGAGAGCTAAAGCATAAAGCGAGCCAGTTTTTCTTATTGATTAATCGCTAATTCATTGTCAGATAGGAGAAATCATATTTTCTTACGACACGATTGCCCGCATAACGGGACATTTCACCTTTTCTTGCACATCCATTAAAAATAAAAAAAATTGATATATTCATTGGGAGATTAACGCAAAGAATATGAGTTACTTATGTTACTTATGCAAGGGATCCATCATGACGCATGAAATGATGCATCATGATGCGTTTGCCCTATGGGTAGTGTTGCATAGTGGAGAGCTCACGTTTCCTGATTGTCGGCTTCTACCGCAGCGTACAGCCGGTCAAGAATATCGGGAAAAGCAGACTGCACACGGTTCCAACTTGGTACAAACGGTTTATCACCTGGACTATCGCTGTAGGCATGGCCGGAAAGGGTGATCACGTCGGAAAATAACTCCACCGCTGACTCTTCTTTATGGCGGTCAAAACTCAGGCCGTTCATACGGGCATCGTGTTCGAAGGCATCAATCATATCGAGAGCGGTGCGATAGTAGGTTGCCCGCAGGACGCGAAACGAATCCGTGGTGATATTCACACCGAGAATCGCGAGCTTGCGATACAGTGCTTTGGTGATGTCAGCCGCCATGCGCTGTAGCCCTGCGTTCGGATCGTCTTCAGACATCGGTTGATGTTTATGGTCGTAGCGATCCGCGATATCTACCTGACAAATACGCCGGGTAGCGGTGCCGCGATGAATTTCTGACAGCACGCCAATTTCCAGCCCCCAATCACTCGGAATACGCAGGTTGTTCAGAATGGTGGTGCGCATCGCAAACTCGCCGGAAAGCGGATAGCGATAACTGCGCATGTAATCCAGATAGTCGGAATTGCCATAAACTTTTTGCAGCGATTTCAGTAACGGATAAACCAGCAGACGCCCCACACGGCCATTCAGTTTTCCCTCAGCGACGCGGGCATAGTAGCCTTTGCAGAAATCATAATTAAAGTGCGGATTCGCTACAGGATAGAGTAGGCGCGCCAGCATTGCCCGATCATAGGTGACAATGTCACAATCATGCAGGGCAACACAGGCTGAACGACGTGATGCCAACGTGTAACCGACGCAAAACCAGACATTTCGGCCCTTGCCAGGCTCCAGCGGTGCCAGCGATTTTTCTGCTAGCTCGTCGCTGAGTGCTTTCAGACGCGGACCATCGTTCCACAGAATACGATGCCGCTGTGGCAGACGAGAGAAAAATTCTCGGGCGTAAAGAAACTGCTCCCGATCGGCGCGATCCAGTCCAATCACAATTTCGCCAAGGTAAGAAACCTGGGATAGCTGCTCGATAATGTGGCTCAGCGCCGGGCCTTCCAACTCAGAATAGAGCGATGGCAAAATCAGCCCCATGCTGTTTTGACCGGAAAATACCTGAAGTTCATACTCCAATTCCTCCGTACTTCTCTGAGTGAGGTTGTGAAAATTAGTAATGATGCCATCTTGATAAAATTCGCTCATCATGTGCTCCCATACCATCTTGTGGCTAATTCATGCAAAGAAATGACCGTTGCCGATAAAGTGCTCCAGTCCTTCACTCCAGCCTTGAGGCCCTGAAGCCTGCGTACAATATTGCTTACCGGCATACGACTCAGGCAGGCTAACAATTTGATTCCCCTTACCTTTGATTAATACAGCGCAGTCTACGGCGCATAAAAGAGAGATATCGTTCGGGCCATCGCCGAGGCCGAGGGTTTTGACGTCAGTGCCGTATTTTTCGATATACTGTTTTTTTATCCAGCCCCCCATAAATCCCTTACTCGTTTGAGTTCCCATGACGTGATAGAAACGACCGCCTTGCGTCAAATCTAAACCCACGTCCGCCAATAACTGACGAAAATGCGGCAATCTGCTGGCATCATCCAACCAAAGTAACGGTTCAGAGGCTTCACGCTGTTGCGCTCGTCGGGCGTCTTGCTCGCTTAACCCTGTGACTTCCGCTATTTCCGTGCAGCTCATATCGCCAAATCCTTTGAAACTAAAACCTAATCCGCGTAGTTGCTCTAACTGCGTGCGGATAATGGAATACCCTGAACCGATTCTCTTCCTTGGATAATCAGGATGTGTTCGCCATGTTGGTGGCAGTACCGCAATGGCACCGTTTTCAGCAATATAAGGATAATCACCCAGCCCAAGTGCCTGCTGTAAGGGCTCAACTTCCGCTGCCGTTTTACTGGTGGTGATGATCAGTGGAATTGCCTCATTCGCCAGCCGTGTCAGCCAGCGTTGTGCGGCATCCCACCGATAAGTCTCATGGTCAAGTAACGACCCATCGAGATCGCTGAAAATAATTAGCTTCGTATTACGCGTTTGCATGGGTTCTCCATGTTTTATCGTGGATAAACAGAGAGTAACGATGGTCGGTGAACGTTAGTCTGAAAGGGCGAGTGGTTTGTCAGTGAGAGGGATTCGTGAATGTGATCGTAATCACACTTTAAAGATAGGCAGAGATCCGTAACTTCACCAATAGCATAATGATCTGGTTACTTCGTTGTACGAGATGGAAATACAGATTTTCAGCGTTACCGTCTTCATGCACAATGGCTATCTTAAGCAACGTGCTGTTTCAGCAATGAAAAGGACCATCCCATGCCCCATATCGATGTCAAACATTTCCCAAGAAACCTGTCTGAAGAAGAGAAGAAAGTCATTGCTGAAGATCTCGCTGCGGTTCTGAAGAAGCACTTCGGTTCTTCTAACAATTCGCTTTCTGTCGCGTTCAACGAAATTGAGCCAGAACGCTGGAAGGACGAGGTTTACGATCCGATCATCAAACCGCATTTGGATACGTTGGCGAAAAAACCGGGCTATTCGTATTAATTCACCTCGCATCTTAATGTGTTAGCTTGCCTGCTCCGAGACTTTTTTCAACGCAGCGGAGCGGGTTGACCACCAACAACAAAGATGAGGAGCATCGTGTCACCGCTTATTACCATTTGGGTTATAGGCAGTAAAAAGCCGATAACCTGTTATGGTTATCGGCTTTTATGATGCTGTAGAGCAGGGGGAGTTATGCGTTCAGCAGTTGCTGTGCGGTGCTTTCAACCAGGGCAAGCAAGACTTTGACATCATCCAGGTTCACCGTTGGGTTCAGTAACGTTAGTTTCAGGCAGGTAACGTCATCAAACTCGGTTACCCCGACGTTGGCACGTCCTGATTCCAGCAGTGCATCGCCAATACGTTGGTTAAGCAGTGCAATCGTTGCATTATCCAATGTCGACAACGGCTGTGGGCGATAGCGGAAGAGTACGCTTGCCAGCTGCGGCTGCATCACTAATTCCAACGAAGCGTGTTCATCCACATACAGGGCAACCTGTTGTGCCAGCGTGACACCGTGATCGATGATCGCCGCATACTGCTGTTGGCCTAATGCTTCCAGACCCATCCACAGTTTCAGCGCATCAAAACGACGTGTCGTCTGCAATGACTTCGACACCAGATTAGGCACGCCTTGGGCTTCATCGAACTCAGAGTTCAGGTAAGCCGCCTGATAGCGCATCAGTTCATAGTGGCGGGCTTCTTTCAGCAAGAATGCGCCACAGCTGATGGTCTGGAAGAATTGTTTGTGGAAATCCAATGTAATGGAATCCACCAATTCAATACCGTCCAGATAATCGCGATACTTCTCGGACAGCAATAGTGCACCGCCCCAAGCTGCATCAACGTGCACCCAAATCTGGTGTTCCGCTGCCAATGTCGCAATCGCCCGCAGAGGATCGATTGCACCCGCATCAGTCGTTCCTGCCGTCGCGACAATCGCCAGAATCTGCTCGCCGTTAGCCTTGGCCTGCGCCACTTTCTCTGCTAAATCGTTCAGATCCATCCGCGCGAAGCGATCGGTTTTCACCAGCGTGACGCATTGATAACCTAAGCCAAGTAAAGCCATGTTCTTTTGCACCGAGAAATGGGCATTTTCAGAACAGAACACTTTAATTTTCTTCAGGTTACCGACTAATCCGTCTTGCTGGATCGAGTGTCCCTGACGGGCGAAGAAAGCATCACGCGCCAGCATCAGCCCCATCAGATTGCTCTGGGTGCCGCCGCTGGTGAACACGCCAGCATCGCCGGACTGATAGCCGACCTGAGTACGCAGCCATTCAATCAGCTTCATCTCAATGATGGTGGCTGACGGGCTTTGATCCCAGGAGTCCATGCTCTGGTTGGTGGCGTTAATCAAAACTTCAGCCGCCTGACTGACCACCAGACTCGGGCAATGCAGGTGAGCGACACACTGCGGGTGATGTACCGACAGGCTGTCTTTCAAAAAGTACTCAATCGCACGCTCGATAGCGACCTGGTTACCCAGACCCTGAGGATTAAAATCCAGCGTGATGCGTTCACGCAGTTCAGCAACTGTTTTCCCCTGATACATCTCAGGCTGTTGCAGCCACTGCATAACGGCTTGACTACTCTGCGTAATCGCATCCTTATAGGCTTCGATACTCTGCGCAGAAGAAGCCAGAATCGGGTTTACTTCTGTTTCCACTACTTCTTTTTGCACTAATTGGGACATCGTGGTCATTCGCTCCACTCAGACTGGCTTCACGCCAGCAGACAGCAGGGCGTTTTCAAATTTATCCAGGAAGATTTCCAATTCAGCATTGCTGATCAGCAGGGAAGGCAGCAGACGCAGAACGCAACCGTTACGGCCACCGCGCTCCAGAATCAGGCCTGATTCAAAACATTTCTTCTGCAACAGCGCAGACAAATTGCCATCAGCCGGGTAACAACCCATGTGATCCTGCGCTTCGTCAGGTTTAACAATCTCAATCCCGATCATTAATCCCAAACCGCGAATGTGTCCGATCACTGGATAACGTTTTTGCAGCTCAGCCAGTTTGGCCTTCAGCCATTCACCTTGCTCAGCGACTTTATTAGCCACCTGATTGTCTTTGAGGTGCTTCAGCGTCGTCAGGCCGGTGGCCATTGCCAGTTGGTTACCGCGGAAAGTGCCGGTGTGATGACCCGGAGCCCAGGCATCGAACTGCTTCTTGATACCCAGTACGGCTAATGGCAAGCCGCCACCGACCGCTTTGGACATCACGATGATATCTGGCTCAATGCCAGCGTGTTCAAAGGCGAAGAATTTACCAGTACGTGCAAAACCCGCCTGAACTTCGTCGATAATCAGCAAAATACCGTGTTCCTGCGTCACTTTACGGATGCGCTGCAACCACTCGGCCGGTGCCGGGTTAACGCCACCTTCACCCTGAACGGCTTCAAGAATGACCGCAGCAGGTTTGCGTACGCCACTCTCAACATCGTTGATCAGGTTTTCAAAATAGTAGGTTAATGCTTTAACGCCAGCGTCACCGCCAATACCTAGCGGGCAGCGGTACTGATGCGGATAAGGCATAAACTGGACTTCAGGCATCATGCCGTCGACCGCTTCTTTAGGTGACAGGTTACCCGTTACCGACAAGGCACCATGCGTCATGCCGTGGTAACCGCCAGAGAAGCTGATTACACCAGAACGGCCAGTGTGTTTTTTTGCCAGTTTCAGTGCAGCTTCAACGGCATCGGCACCAGAAGGGCCGGTAAACTGGAGGCAGTACTCTTTGCCCTGGCCAGGCAATAAGGAAAGCAGATATTCGGAGAACTGATCTTTCAACGGCGTTGTCAGATCAAGGGTATGTAACGGCAAGCCGCTAGTAATGACACGTTGGATGCTTTGCAGCACGTCAGGATGGTTATGACCAAGCGCGAGCGTACCCGCACCAGCCAGACAATCAAGATATTGATTATTCTCAACATCGGTGATCCACACGCCTTCGGCTTTCGCAATTGCCAGAGGCAATTTGCGTGGATAACTCCTCACGTTCGATTCAAATTCAGCTTGTCTTGCCAAATAGGTTTCATTGTTTCCGTTTAATGAATTCGCACCTAAACTGTCAATACGGACTTTATCCGTCATCATATCTCTCCTACAACCGTGTGCTCGCTGGCAATCACAGTTGAATAAATGAATTAAACACGTAACGACTATAAGAAAAGCGCGGCCAATATAGGTTTTTTCAGTCACCGACTCAATGATTTATTTCGTTTCGAAACTTTTATTTTTTCACATAAAAATCAACCAGTTGAATGATTAATTACTCATCATGATGCCATGGCTATCTTACATGCTTATTAAATAAGCAAAAAATATTGCTAAGTACTGGGGAATATTGGAAAGAAAAGCTGAGAGCCACACGACAAATGACCTATGGCGAGATCGTTTCTGATTTATGGCGATTCACATAAATCATTTTTCGATCAATACGTTGATTGGCTTTTAAGCTGAATCGGTAAAAAGTGGTATGCCGTCTCAAGACTGGTGACTGCTGATGGACAGCTAACTGCCCCAGCGGTTCCTCAGGTAGTTAACGGCTTCCTGAGTTTGTGGTTGATTGAGATAGTTTTCTCTGAATAGAATCGTGCCATTAATGTGCGGCGTAGACTCGTTCAAATCGAGCTGCTTTTTCAGCTCTGGCACGCCGCCATTTATCATCCAGTCTGGTTCATTCTTTGACGGTTCACCCACCTTATACAGTGCAACGCCTATGTAGAGACGCGTGCTTGTAGGCTTCACTACATCCGCCCACCATTTTGCCAATACGTCGTAGCGAGCAGCGTCGCGCGCGAAGGGCCAGTAAAGCTGCGGGGCGATATAATCCAGTAACCCTTGCTGAACCCACTGGCGTGTATCGGCATAGGCTTCATCATAGGCAGCAGCGCCTCGCGTGTTGGAACCTGCTGCATCGTGTGATCGGTTGCGCCATACGCCGGCAGGGCTGACACCGAATTCAACCTCGGGTTTCAACTGCTTGATGGTGCGTGAGACCTGCTCAATCAACTGCTGTGTATTGTGTCGACGCCAGTCTGCTTTTGAACCAAATCCCTGACCATACCTTTTAAAGGTTTCTCCGTCGTTAAGAACGGAGCCGGATGATTCAGCATAGAAGTAATCATCGAACTGCACACCGTCAATAGCGTAGCATGTAACGACCTCAGCCACGATACTGGTGATCCAGCTTCGCGCTTCTGGGATTCCTGGGTCGAGGACAAAGCGATCGCCCGCCGTGCGTATCCAGTCACGATGCAACACAAATACGCTGGCCGGATTCTGCGACAGTGTACGGTTTAGCTCCGCAACGGTTCCTGACTTGGTGTTGACGGATACGCGATAGGGATTAAGCCAGGCATGAACTTTCATACCGCGCTTGTGCGCTTCATCCAGCATGAACTGGAGCGGGTCGTAGCCCGGATCTTCACCAATATGGCCTGTCAGCATATCTGACCAGGGCAATATTTTAGAAGGCCAGAGTGCGGTACCATCCGGTTTAACCTGGAAAAATACGGTATTGATACCGAGATTTTTCAATTTATCTAGCTTGCTTTTCAGCGCTTCCTGCTGCTGGGTAATGCGGATAGCAGGGCTGCTGGCATTGACTGATGTCACCGGCGGCCAATCGAGACGGGAAACTGTCGCCAGCCAGACTCCGCGTACCGGTTCCTGACTTTGCTGAGATGTGGCCGGAAGCGGCTGTTTAACCGGAGGAAGCGGAGTGACAAGTGAGCTCGGCGGTTTGGAAGCGCAACTGGCGAGTAGAAGCGCAGCGGCAATAAGTACGACTGGCTTTTTCACGTTGGTTAGCTCTTATTTTTGCGGCTGTTTGCCCATGGATCAACGACGCTATCATCTGATGTTGCGGGAACAACATTATTCAGAGAATCAAGATATAGTGCTTCAACTTCGGCGCGAGCCCACGGCGTCCGACGCAGAAACTTTAAACTGGATTTCACGCTTGGATCACTTTTAAAGCAATTGATGTTGATCAGTTTGCTCAGCTCAACCCAGCCAAAACGTGCAACCAGCGCGTTAACTTGCATTTCAAGCGTTACGCCATGTAAAGGATCTTTAGAAATATGAGCAGTCATGTAGTTGAAGTCCGGTAGTTTCAGTATTGTGTTCAGCGTTGGGCTTGTTAGCAAGGGAAGGGTACAAGAAAGCAGGCCGAGCGGCAATGTTGTGCGGCTATGACGTTGGCACTAATACACAGGATTACATCAGCAAAGGCTAGTATGAGCATCCTCAGTAATCATCAAGGAAAGGTAATGAGAGCCAGTATTCGGGCGAAGATAATGAGAGTATGTGAAGCCAAGATTGCAGCTAAAGGAGATAATGTTGGCGTGTCATTTTATGCTTTTTTTGCCAACAAGAATGACGATCCAGAATTACTCATGGAAGTCGCTCAATGGTGGATCATAGAGATGAAGCTAGACCACTTTGAAAAAGCCAGAAAGATCATATCTCTTCTTACACACTAGAAATAATAAATAAGGGATTTTAATGCTCTGTAAATAGATATTTGGGGCTTTACCTCTGCTCATTGTTTTTTTCGAGGAACGAGGGTTCTATGTGACATTAAGAACCCTTATATTGAATTTAACATAATATACATTATGCGCACCACGAATGATTCACGCAGGAACTGGCCGTTCCGATCCCCGTTCTCTGCCTAAGGCATCGAGGAACAGGAACGCACCCATCTGACGCTTTTCATGAGCGCGGCCAATGATTATTCTGGGTAGAACCCGCCTGAGAGTCATCAGGTGAGCAGAATGTCGATGATATCATCGTGGACAGCCTGCCATTCCTGGTCGCTAAAAGCATGAAACCGGAAGCCTCGTAAGGCAAAAGCACCTTCCGTAGCCAGAAATGCCAGCCGCAGACGACGGCCTGCCAGACTTGAGGTATCGAACATGGCGAAAAAGTCATTATAAAAAATATTCGTCTCGGCCTGGAAAGCCGGTGCCCGCATAAAGCTAGCCATCAGCGCGACCGCGCGTGCAATGACCTCTGCGTCTTCATTCCGGTTGGCCTCAACATAGGCATGGATACGGGTTTCTGGACTGTCGCCCATAATGGCCAGAAACGCCTCAACGACGCGGTCGTAACTGGAGACTACCCGGCTTAGCATCGCATCGATCAGTACATCCTTGCTTGCAAAAGCATAGAGTACTCCCCCTTTGCTGACATTTGCCTCTTTAGCTACGGCATCAAAAGTCAGGCCGCCAGCGCCTTCACGAAGCACCACAGCCTCGGCAGCGTCAAGCAATAACTCTCGATCAATAATTTTACGTCGCCCCATAACTTTACCATTTTCAATCCGTCTGGATGGATATATATTACAACCCGGTTTATTTCAATGCAATTGCGCTCATGCGCAAAGAGGTTTAAAGATGTTGTTTCTCCGAAATCGCTGGTTCGTACTGCTATCAGTGCTTCTGGCATTTTTGCCCATCATACTCGACATGACCATTCTGCACATTGCAGTTCCTTCTCTTACCCTGGCACTGGGTGCCAGTGGAAACGAGGTCTTGTGGATCATTGATATCTATCCGCTAATAATGGCAGGATTACTTGTTCCTATGGGGACATTGTCAGATCGGGTCGGACATAGACGCATGCTGCTGGCGGGTCTGTTCATATTTATGCTTGCTTCGCTGGCGGCAGCCTTCTCACCCACGGCAGGTTTTCTGATTGCCGCCCGCATCCTGCTTGCTGTTGGTGGATCCATGGTGATGCCTAATGTGCTCGCGCTCATCAGACATACCTTCGATGACCCCAAAGAGCGAGGCATGGCTCTGGGTCTCTGGGGGACTTTTGGCTCGGCCGGTGCAGCTCTCGGTCCGTTAGGTGGTGGCGCGTTGCTTGAACATTTCTGGTGGGGGGCTGTTTTCCTGATCAACGTGCCGATCATTCTGGTCGTCTTGCCACTGGCTTTTTTGAACCTGCCACGTTATACACCAACGGTGAAGGGAAACTGGGCTATAAGACAAGCTCTGGTTCTGATTGCGAGCCTGATAGCCATAATCTATGCCGTTAAATCGGGATTTAAGGTAGAAAGCTCCCTGCTGACCACCTACCTGATGCTGGCTACAGGACTCGGTCTGCTGACCTGGTTTGTCCGCCAACAGCTTTCCAGTGCAGACCCTATGCTGGATCTTTCCTTGTTCAGAAAACCTGCTATCTGCACTGGTATCATCATGGCCCTGGTTGCCAGTGGTGCGCTGACGGGAGTTGAGCTGACCCTGGCTCAGGAATTGCAGTTTGTAATGGAATATTCTCCGCTACAGGCGGGGCTCTTTATGATGCCGCTAGTCGTTGGCTCAGCTCTGGGGGGGCCTCTGGCCGGTTATGCCACGGCTCTTTGCGGACTGCGCAGCGTGGCCGTAGCCTCACTACTGGCGGCGGCTGGTTGCCTCGCAGGACTTAGTAGTAGCGACTTCAGTCACCCGAGCATTATCGTTATCACTTTGCTGACGGTACTGGGTATTTCGCTGAGTATCGGTTTTACGGCATCTTCCATCGCCATTATGAACAGTGCACCACCGGAAAAAGCCGGTGCGGCTGGTTCACTGGAAGTGACAGGCTATGAACTGGGGGCTAGCCTGGGTATCACTTTTTTTGGGGTTCTACTTTCAGTGACCTACTCGAATGCAATCCGTTTGCCAGATGGTCTGCCGGGAAACATGCAATCCACTGCTTCCAGTTCAATTAGTGACACGATGGTTATAGCCGACCAGTTGGGTACAGCCGGAACTGCCCTTGCGCAGGCTGGTCGTGTCGCGTTTTCCGACGCGCACAGCATTGTCTTGCTGACATCTGCGAGCATGATAGCCATGTTGGCTGTCACAGTGTTCGTCGCATTGAGAAACTATCAGCCGTCAACACAGCATCAGCCTAATCCTAATTAAGATATTCACTGATAAAAAAAATGGGCGCATGCGAATGCGCCCTGTCCTTGGCAAAACGCATTTCCTACATCAAAAGTCATTCCACTGTGTTAACGCAACCATTGCAGAGTGTTTTCCTCTACAATGTATTTTCCAGCTCGCTTATTAGGCTCATTCCCATGCCCAGACTGACTCAGAAAGACATGACAGAAAGTGAACAGCGTCAACTTAAGACGTTACTCGATCAGGCGAGAAAAAAACAGGATCGCCCGCTGACCAACTCTGAGAGTAATCACATTAAAGATGATTACATTGATAAACTGATGAAGGAACGTGAAGCTGTGGCAAAACAAGCGCGGGCCGAGAAGAAGAAAAATAAATTCAAGCCTGATTCCTCTACAACCTATGAGTGGTCCGCTAATACGAACTTACGAGGCCGCCGCTAGCCTCCCAGCATTGATGATTGAAAAAGATGCCTAACGGCCGCTGCTCGCACACTCTGACTTAATGCTTCCAGCGGCACAGAGCGGATATTCCAACGGTGCCAGTACAGGCGGATATCAATCGCGTTCCCGGTTTGAAACTGCACCAGCTCACCTTTTTCTGTATGAGGTGATGCCATATGTTCAGGGATCATGCCCCACCCTAACCCTCTGAAAATGGCGCCGACAAAGGCTGAGGTTGAAGGAACAAATTGCTGAGGCGGTTCAATCACTTCAGGAACCAGCGATTCAATGAATAAGGACTGTAGCCGGTCTTTATTGTTAAATATCAGGAGCGGCGCTTTCTGCAAACTGTCTGCGTTAATGCCGTCAGCAAAGTACGTATTGTGAAAAATCTGTGAGCAATAGGCGCGGTAGCGCATTGTCCCTAGATATTCTACGCCACATCCTTGAATCGGTTCCGGGCTGGCACTGACTGCGGCCATAACCCGACCTTCACGCAGTAAGGTCGCTGAATGTTCCTGATCCTCAACAAGGATGTCGAGCAAAATACCAGATTGGTGGCCGACATCTTCCATCGCATCCAGAAACCATCCATCTATAGAATCTGCATTCACAGCCACTGAGATACTCTGCCTGCCTGGCATTTCAAGCGTGCTGAAGAGCTCATTCTCCAACATATCAATCTGCTCCGCGTGACGAAGTAGCGCTTGACCGGTCGGCGTTGCGCGACACGGATTGCCCCTTACGATCAGCACCTGACCAAGCTGATCTTCCAATTGCTTGATACGCTGGCTGATGGCAGACGGCGTGACGTGAAGTTTACGGGCGGCAATTTCAAAGCTGCCGCTACGGACGATCTCCATAAACGCTCTCAGGCAGGGATAATTCAGATGCATGGTTATTTTTTCTTAACAATATCAGGATGATTTAATTTGCCTTAATTAAGGGTGCAATACAACTTTCGTGAGGGTGTGAATGCTATGCACGATATTGATGGAGATTTGAAGGCGTGTGAGTATGGGGCAGAGGGGCGCCGGATATATCAGCCCGGCAACCTTAGGGTCGCCGGGTGATCGTATTTCTGTTTATCTTAAAAGCGCATGAGGTAAAGTGTGCTGCTGTTCCAGACGGAAATGCTCTATCGTTTGCGCCAACAGTATGGACTGATCTTCCAGCGAACTGGCTGCGGCAGACATCTGTTGTACCAGTGCGGAGTTTTGCTGCGTTACGCCATCCATTTCATTGACGGCAATCGTTACCTGACTGATGCCTTTCGCCTGCTCATCCGATGCGGTGACAATCTCACCGATAATGCCTTGTACCGAACTAATGGCATGCGTCATATCCTGCATGGTTTTACCCGCGTCGTTTACCAGTTTAACGCCGCTTTCAACACGCTGGCTGGATTCCTCAATCAGTGCGGCAATCTCCTTCACCGCGCTAGCGCTGCGCTGTGCCAGGCTGCGAACTTCCGATGCCACGACGGCGAACCCTCTTCCCTGCTCACCCGCTCGCGCTGCCTCTACCGCTGCATTCAGCGCCAGAATATTGGTCTGGAAAGCGATGCTGTTAATCATGGAGGTAATGTCGCCAATCTTCTTCGCACTATCGTCAATCTGCGACATCGTCTGCACCACCTGGCTAACCAGCGATTCACCGCGCTGAGCGATTTTTGTGGCGTTCTCTGTCAGCGTCGTGGCCTGATGGGCGTTGTTAGCATTGTGTTTCACCGTGGCAGTGATCTCTTCCATGCTCGCCGCGGTCTGCTCAAGCGCCGCCGCCTGCTGCTCCGTACGCGAGGCAAGGTTGAGGTTACCGCTGGCAATTTCCGCTGCACCTTGTCGCACGGAATCACTGGCATCTTTGATCTGCCCGACCACCTGACGCAGTTGTGATTGCATCGTATTCAGTGCGAAAAAAAGGCTACTGCGATCGTTGGTTTTCACGTCAATCACATTACTCAGCCGCCCTTCGGCAACAGACAGTGCAATGGTTGCAGCTTCAAGTGGCTCGCCGCCAATCGGTTTAAGCACTTTACGGCTGAATACCCAGCCTAGCAGCGCGCTCACCAGCAGAATGCTGACCACCATCATGATGACGGCATTGATCAACTGGCGCTCAGACGCGGCCATTACCTGGCTTACTGGCGCAACAATCCCCAGATACCATTTCTCCGTGCTGTTGCCGATGGTAACGGGTTGCCAGGTAACCAGCACTTGTTGGCCCAAAATTGCATCATCGTGTTGTACCACTGAAGAGGTGAAACTGTCCGTCGGTCCTTGCCAGGCTTTGCTCGTCTGCGATTTATCAGGATAAGAGATGACTTTACCCGCACTGGATAACAGCATCGCGTAGCCACCGCCTTCCCAAGGTTTAATCTGGTTAACTTTTTGCTGCAATGACGCAAGAGAAATGTCTGAAGTGACGACGCCCCACAGTTTCCCCTGACTAACAATCGGTGCGGCGACTGATGTCAGCAGCGTCGGAACGCCGTTGTAAGCATAGGTGTAGGGTTCAATTAGCGTATCTTTCTGGCTCTTTTGCGGCAGCAGATAGTAATCGCCCTGGCCGGGAGTCAGATAAGAAAGCAAAGGATGCATGGAGTAATTATCGGCCTGATCGCGGTCAACAAACCAGGCGTAGCGACCTTTCGGTGCCTGACCCGGTTGATCGGCAAACTCAGCATCACGTCCGTCAAACACATTCTCTTCAAAAATGACTGAAATCGAAAGGTATTCCGGGTTATCCCGCAGGGCATATTCCATCATTTTATCGACCACTGCACGGTCTTTAATGCCTGCGGATGGCAAAGCAGCCAGCCCTTGCCCGAGGTTATGCGCTACATCACGTGCGTAGTTGAGTTCCTGCTGAATTCTCAGAGCTTCACTTTGGGCGATTTGCTGTAAATAACGCTCGGCCAAAGATTTTTGTTCACTACTCGACTGCCAACTGAGTACGCCGATGGTGACAGCAAAACCGAGCGCGATGGTGAATGCGCCAGTTAGCAATACCTGGGCGCGGGTGCTCATTGTCTTTTTTTGTATTAATTGTTTGGCCATTATGGCTCTCCTGGTGTTGACCCTTATCGTAATCAACAATCCCTTGCAATGAGTTCCCTACTATTTGTCTATCGGCGTTTTTTTTTTGAACTTTAGCGGCGCAGGAATGAACAAGAGATAAGGGATGGAGACCAATGGTCATCGGAGATCGTATTTCTACGTCATGGACTTAGCCGCACTCTGACAATGAGTTCGATTCCAGTCTTTTGTGCATGTTAAAACCGGTAATCTGGAATCCCTGTTTTTCATATAAAGCCTTAGCAACCGAGTTACCCGTAGCGACTCTCAGCCCGATTTCGCTGATGCCTAGCGCGGCGACCGCTACGTCCATCGCGGCCAGTGAGGCTTTACCTAATCCGAGGCCACGCCACGCTGGCAGAAGGCAAAAATCAGATATCCAGGCAGAATTTCCGTTCAGAACCACCCACAAATAGCCGATGATGCCTTCACCGTTTAAAGAATGAATGCACCATAATTTATTGGCTGGCGTGTGAA
This sequence comes from Pectobacterium betavasculorum, assembly GCF_000749845.1. Lineage (GTDB taxonomy): Bacteria > Pseudomonadota > Gammaproteobacteria > Enterobacterales > Enterobacteriaceae > Pectobacterium > Pectobacterium betavasculorum. Next base: position 1,118,407 of record NZ_JQHM01000001.1, read on the forward strand.
TGCCTTGCGGTAACGCAATATCGATGGATTGCGTTGCGATCGCCCTCGCCTTTTCCGCGTCATATCCCCGGGACTCTTGCAAATCCTGTGTATATTCAAGAATGAAGAACTGACGATAGTCGGGATAATCCGACTCGGTCATATCCGTTAAATTTACCATTGTGTCCACTTTTCCTCATCCGAGTTACGGCTAACCTCGCTGCTGTTATTCAGCAATTTCAGCCATCACGTAATTTATTCTCAACATAATCAACATAATCAACATAATGACACAAGCAGCGCGGTTCCGGAAATCACAAAAAAAACCGCCAGTGGGCTCGATTCCCACTGGCGGCTTATGGTAAGCGAAAAGCGGTTTAACCTCTCAATTTACTGTGGTATTCACCTTTCAACGTATTGATTTCTGCTAATACTGCCTTGGCTTCGCTCACTTTACCCGCGTCAGCCAGAGCCTGCGCGCTGTCGACTTTTTGCAAAATCTTATCCAAGCCTTCCACATAAGCTTTTCGATCTGGGCCGTCTGCGGGTTGCTTAGCGAAATCAGGCGGTACTTGCGTTTTGGCCTGTACTACATGCTCACGGAATGTGCTCAGTGCGGTTTTCAGCGCGGCAGCATCGTCCGCTTTCGTTGCTGCGGTATAACTTTTTTGCATACCGCGCATGTCTTCCGACACAGTTGCATTCGCCAAAACCGGTGTCAACAAACTCCCGGCCAGCAGTACAGAAAAACAGATCTTGGTCATTCTATTCATCTTGAATTCTCGCTTGTGTTCCATAGCACGACATACTCGGAGAATCTGGCCATCACACGCCGACCAGTCCAATATTGATCTTGTTATATTGCGTCCTACGCCATTGCCCACATCACGGAGCGATGACTCTGCTAATTTTATGGTTATTACGGTAAAGATGTTAAATTATTTTTAATCGTTTCGTTGTTTTTAATTGTATAAATGTAAAAAAGCTCACCAGAACTACTCTGGTAAGCCTTTTATCAGCCCCTATTTTTGGGTAAAACAGGTGAATCACCTAAATTCAGCGGCTTGAGCCTCGCTCAACGAGTTCTTAGTTCAACTGATAATCCAGCGTAATCTCTGCCTTGAGCACTTTTGACACCGGGCAACCTGCTTTCGCTTTTTGGATAATTTTATCAAATATGGCTTCTTCAATCCCCGGTAGCTTTACCGTGCTATGAAGGGCGATCTTGGTGATGGCGAATCCACCGTCGACTTTATCCAGCGAGACATCCGCCGTGGTATCAATGGACTCGGGTTTATGGCCTTCTTCGCCCAACATCAGCGATAGCGCCATAGAGAAACAGGCCGCATGCGCCGCACCAATCAGCTCTTCCGGGTTCGTGCCAGGCTTACCCTCAAAACGGGTATTAAAGCCGTAAGGTTGCTGTTGCAATGCCCCGCTTTCCGTTGAGACGGTGCCTTTTCCCTGCTTGATATCCCCTTCCCAATGCGCTTGTCCTTTCTTATGGATGGTCATGCTCTCTCCTCGTTATAGGTTAGCTATTGGCAGCTATCCGCATTGAAGCGAAATAATGCTGTCATCACACCCTTTAAACCGTAGAACATATTTGTAAGAAACCCAAACCGATTATTTCCTATCTATAATAATTTCATTCTATAGAAATAAACCTGGTGATATATTCACTGCTTTATTGTTTTAAGATAAAACCGATTTACCTATTTATACAAAACTCGGATTATCGACGAGCCAAATCAATAGATTTTCGAAAAATGGACTTCTGTTTTGGCGTGTTTATTTTTACAACTCACCTATGTTATTAATCTTGAATCATATTGGATGTGAAACATGAATAAAATAACCTCATTAGCTTTGTCTGCATTATGCGTCATTCCTCTGATCAATACCGCTCACGCCCAGTGGGAACTGGACGATATCTGTTACGGCTACGCTACCGCGACCGGCTCTGGGTATCAGGGCGGTGCACTCTTGTTGGACCCTATTCCACAGAATATGGAAATCACCGCGTTAAACCGGAACCAACTGGATTATCGCGGTGTGAAAGCATCACTGGCTGGGGCTTACCTGAAAGTCAATGGACCTAAAGGCAGTACGGTAGTTTATGTTACGGATCTTTACCCTGAAGGTGGAGATTGCGCATTAGATTTATCGTTTAACGCTTTCGAGAAAATCGGCGATCTGCGGGATGGGAAAATTAATATAGACTGGACGCTAATCGAAGCACCGGTAAATGGTAACGTTATTTATCGTATTAAGGAAGGCTCAAACCCTTATTGGGCGGCGGTGCAATTCAGAAACGTAAAATATCCGGTTATTGAGATGAAGTATATGCGCAATAACCAATGGATTGCCGCACAAAAAACCGATTATAACCACTTTATTGTTGAACACGTGGGAATGAACGATATTCCTATTGAATTTACCGATGTAAAAGGTAATGTCCTCAGCGACACGCTACCGCCAATGTCACAAAGTACCTCATCAGCCTACCTGATTACAGGCAACGTTCAACTGTAGTCGCCCACTCATTGAGGGGCGCTGACACCGTGCAGCATCCCTCGTTTCTGTCAGATTACGCTTAATAAAAGCGCCCGCCATTTTTGTCAGTATTTTCATCATATTATCTGGATGTCGGCTGTAGCGCATGAGTACGCTTCTCGTTTCCTACTTTTTCTATTGCTCAAATATTTGTAAGTTTTATCACTTCTTTAAGCGTTTGATTCGCCATCATTCGCACTACAGTATACCCTGTCGCAGATTACATTTTATTTTCTGCTTTAGGCATCATTACAAAAGGTCTCTTTTGCGTGGCAAAATTATTTTTACGTAGTGGAAGTTTGGATGATTTTCTGGCGTTGGGTGAAAACGGGCAGCCAGTTTATGCATCAGCACTTCAATTGCGGGAAACGTTACGTCTCAGAAAACAGCAGCAGATTGCCGATTGTCTGGCAATTCCCCAACCCAACGAGCATGGCGACCGCATTGACTGGTACTCGCCGGTTGACGGTAAAGTCACCTCCTGGATTGCCGCTAGTGAAGAAGAACGAAAAAACGCGCTGTCCTTACTGGAAACCTATCAAACTGCGGTTGCCGACATCAGCCAGCGTGCGCAAAACGCAGAAAAAGCGGGACAGAAGCTTTTCGGTGTCCTACTGGCAAAAGCGATACAGTTCCCAGGGGCGAACCACGTCTATCTGGTTGATGGCAAACCAGTCTTAACATTCTGGGGTTTCGTTAATCTTGATAAGAAATCCCGCCTTGATGCACTGGACTGCCTGCGGCCTATCATCAAGGAAACAGAGCCGCTCTTTGTTGCACCCACTCCCGCTGCAAGCGTACCAACGCCTCCACTGGCCGACCCTGTACCGGAGCCAGAAACCCAGCCTATGGTTCAGCCCGAACCCATCGCGCCAACGCCTGTGCCTGCTGCGGCGTTACCGACGCGTCCGCCATTCTTCCGCCTGTGGTGGTTATTACCTGCCGCGGCACTTTTAGCGATTTTGTCATTGCAGATACGTGGCTGTGTGTCGGAACAAGAAAAACAGACATCCGAACAGGCCGCGACGGTCAAATCGGAAAAACGCGCTTTGCCTTCTTCCACACCTGCTGAACCAACGCCGCCACCTGCTCCACCTGTCGCAGAAAAAGAGATCGTGAAAGCAACTGAGCCCCCCATTTCAGCTCCGCCTGTTGTTTCTCCGGCGCCTATCGTAGAAGCGGCCAAACCAGAAGCCCCTGCTGCTGTTGAACCAAAAGAGCCGGTTGAACCTGTTGTCGAGCAAGTGCCTGCACTGCCTGCGGGCAAAGATGATTTAGTCATGCCAGCCGACGCCGTGAAAATTGGTTCTATCAAGTTCCTGAACGGCAACTGGCGCGTCATTGTTGATGGCAAAGCCCCGATTACTGGCAGACCACCTAGCCTGCGCTACCAAATCCAAAATGGCAAAGGAACGGCTCGTATTACTCACGGTGACGGTGTCACGTGTCGCGCCAACGTTGAAGCAGGCTTAATGAGCTCCGGCAACCTGATCATCAACAGCCGTTCTGGCGCACGCTGTTCCGATAATTCTCGTTTCCAGATGCCGGAGCTGGTCTGTAAACAAGGTGCATCCGGCACCGCTGCGGAGTGTATTGGTCGTTATGATGCAGACACCGTTTTCCCGATGACGATAAAGCGCGAGAGTAAATAATCATGCTGGCGACAATTACCGATTATAAACAACGCATTACGTTGATTCAGGACAGCGGGATTCAGTTTTTGGATTTTGCTTTAAAGCCGCAGTTTCTGGCTGAACAGCCTAACTGCTATGTGCGTAAAAGTGCCAACGGCCCCTTATTGCACCTGCTTTATGATGAACATACGGATAAATTCCTGCTGCCTTCTGCAACGGGTATGCCGCCGGAAGTGGTGAAGCCTGAGTTAAGTATTTCACTTGAGCAATCGTTGAAGCTGCTGGAAAAGGTCTGGCTGCCGCTGCCCTTTTTCCGCTTCAATCCGCCGCGTACCTTTATGGGCGGCCCGGACAACTGGGCGCGGATGCAGATCCTTGCGTTGGATACGCCCGATCAGGACGGCAACACGCACCGCATTTGTCTGGCGTTTGATACCAAAACCTATCCCGAAGGTCACGAATACGAGTCGCTGGCACCGAATGCCAATGACATCAAAACCGGCGGAAATTTCGCGCTGGCTTATCACAGCGATGAGCTGGGTGAATTCCTCGATGAAACGTGGGTCGACGGCTGGCTGCGCGAAGTCTTTACTCAGCAGGTTAAAGCGCAGGAAAAACGCGATAACCATGATGTGAAAGTGGCGCTCAGAGGATTCGAATATCAGGCGCATTACCTGAATGTGTTGGATATGCTGGGCAATCAGCTTGAAATACCTGAAATTCGCATCAACACCAGCACGTTGCAGGAACCCGCCGTCAACGTTGACCTGATTTTGGATGTCGGTAATTCGCACACCTGCGGCATTCTGGTTGAAGACCATGCAGACGAAAGCAATGGCCTGAAGCAGACCTATGAACTGCAATTGCGCGACCTGAGTGAACCTCATTATCTGTATAACGAGCTGTTTGAGAGCCGGGTTGAGTTTTCACAGGCGAAGTTCGGCAAGGAAAATTTCTCCGTGGAAAGCGGTCGTGATGATGCCTTCATCTGGCCGTCGATTACCCGCGTCGGACGCGAAGCCAGCCATATGGCGCTGCTGCGTCAGGGAACGGAAGGATCGAGCGGTATTTCCAGCCCGCGTCGTTATCTGTGGGACGAAGAGAGTTATGCGCCAGGCTGGCGTTTTAGCCAGACGGACGCGCATTCTCAGGCCGAACCGTTAGCCACCGCCATGCCGCTGACCATTATGTTGAATGATGAAGGTCAACCGCTCTACAACCAGCCGCTGGATGAGCGTCTACCGGTGTTTTCGCCGCACTATAGCCGCAGTTCGATAATGACCTTCATGCTCTCCGAACTGCTGGCGCAGGCGCTCATGCAGATGAACAGCGCCGCCCAGCGATTGAAAATGATCCACAGCAGCGCGCCGCGCCAATTGCGCAACATCATTCTGACCCTCCCTTCCGCGATGCCGAAGCCCGAGCGTGAAATTTTCCGCCGCCGCATGCATGAAGCTATTGCTCTGGTCTGGAAAGCGATGGACTGGCACCCAATGGACGAAGATTTCACCACGCTGGCAGACAAGCAACAGAGCCGGGTTCCAGTGCCTGATGTGCAAATTGAATGGGATGAAGCGACATGTGGACAGATGGTTTACCTGTATAACGAAGCACAGGTGAACTTTGGTGGCCGCGCAGAGGATTTTTTTGCCAGTATGGTTCGTCCGGATAAAGAGCTTGATGAGGGCGAACCCGTAGGTAAAACGCTGCGTATTGCCTCAATCGACATCGGAGGCGGCACCACTGACCTCGCCATTACGCAATATCTGCTCGATGACGGTGTTGGTAACAACGTTAAAATCATACCACGCCTGCTGTTCCGCGAAGGTTTTAAGGTCGCAGGTGACGATATCCTGCTGGATGTGATTCAGCTTTATATCCTCCCCGCGCTACAGGCTGCGCTGAAAACCGCAGGAATGGCTAGCCCAGATGCGCTGATGGCGAAGTTGTTCGGCAATGAAGGCCGTATGGATGCTCAGCTTACGCTGCGCCAGCAGGTAACGTTGCAGGTTTTCATTCCCATCGGTCGCGCGATTCTGGAAGCCTACGAGCGTTTCGATCCGCTGGACACCAGCGCCGAGATCGAATCCACCTTCGGTGAACTGCTGGAACAGGCGCCGACGGAAAAAGTGCTGGAATACATCAATACAGAAGTGCAGCGCGAACTGCCAGTTAGCGATGCTGTATTCGATATTTTACAGGTGCCGCTGATCCTCAAACTGAACAAGCTGCACGGCGAATTTTTGTCTAACAAAATGAACATCACGCAGAACCTGCGCCTGATGTCTGAAGTCGTGTCGTTGTACTCGTGCGATGTGCTACTACTCACCGGTCGCCCTTCGCGCTTCCCGGGGATTCAGGCGCTGTTCCGTCACCTGCAACCGCTGCCGATTAATCGGATGCTGTCGCTTGATGGCTATCATACCAATGACTGGTATCCGTTTAACAAGCGCGGCCGCATCGATAACCCGAAATCCACCGCTGCCGTCGGTGCGATGTTGTGCCTGCTGGCGCTCGATCTGCGCCTGCCGGGCTTTTACTTTAAAGTCGGTGATTTCCAGCCGTATTCCACGGTGCGTTATCTCGGCATGATGGACAGCAACAATGCCCTGACGCTGGATAATGTGTATTACAGCGATATCGATCTGGATGCATCAGATTTCGAGCTGGACGCGAAACAAAGCTTCCAGGTGCGAGGTTCTCTCTGCCTCGGATTCCGCCAGTTGGACAATGAGCGCTGGCCTGCCTCCTCGCTCTATATGCTGTCGATTGTCGATCAGGATTTAGCCCGTAAGGTCGTCGGGGACAGCAAGCTACGCGTCCGACTGGCCGTGACCAGGAGCGACGATCAAGACAGCCCAGAGCGCTTTGAGATTGCCGATGCGGTATTGGAAGACGGCACCCGCGTTCCACCCCATCATTTACGACTTAAATTGAACACATTATCCGCTAACGGCTCTGGAGCGACCCATTATTGGATCGATAGTGGGAGTGTATTTAAAAAATGAAACGATTAACACCCAAACAGCTTTCTACCCGACTTCACAGCCAGCTACAGGCCGTCGCGCAAGGTGTTGAACAGGCTATCGGCTGGGTTGAAACCACGCGTCAGAACGCCCCTCGTCTGGATATTGAAGCCGACCGCTTGATCGTCAAACTGCGCCGTAACCACAATAAAGCGCAGCATCTCTCCGATGTGGCGCAGAAAGAGATTGCCATCGGCTTTTTTGGCCTGTCTCAGGCAGGGAAAAGCTATCTTATCTCGTCGCTGGCTGGGGGAGAAAACGGCAAGTTGGAAACCTCATTTGAGGGGCAACAGCTGGATTTTATCGATCACATTAATCCGTCTGACCGGGCAACCGCGCTCGTTACGCGTTTTAGCCGACAGTCGGGTGTGAAGAACAAATCGTTTCCCGTTCAACTGCAACTCCTCGGCGAGCTGGATATTGGCAAGATCATGGCTAACGCGTTTTTAAACGATCTCAACCAAGAGACAACGTTTGAAGAGCTGGATGAACGCCATATCGCTGAACATATTAAAACGCTGTTGATGCACCGCCAGCCAGAACCCGTTGAAGGGATGAGCCGCGATGAAGTGGTCGAACTCTGGGACTATCTCATACGCCACGATGTCAAACGGCAGAAACAGCTGGAAGCGCACTTCTGGCCAGTTGCGATTGAACTCGCACCTTATCTCACCGTAGATGACCGTGCCCAGCTCTTCTCTATACTGTGGGGAGAGTTGAATTCTCTGACTTCCGCGTATCGCCATTTCAGCCACACGCTGCAACACTTGTCTGGTGCAAGTAAGTTATTAGCACCGTTACGGACACTGGTGGATGATGAGCTAAATCCCGCAGACGGTCTGGTCGACGGTTCCGCGTTGGAGCGACTGCACAGTACCGACGATCCCAGCGTGCTGGTACGCCCGATTCAAAACGGCCGTGCCGGGAAAACGGCTGAGATTTCGCTGGCCGAGTTGACGATGCTGACGGCGGAGTTGCTTATTCCACTACAGTCACCGCCTAAAGAAGCGCTATTCGAGCAGGTCGATGTACTGGATTTCCCCGGTTTTGGTGAGGTTCGCGAGACGCGAATCGTGCCACCAGCGAAAGGTCAAAACACGCTATATCCGCTGGCACACTCGCTATTGCGCGCGAAACGCGCCTATCTACTGGAACGCTATACCGACAATCAGGAAATGAACGTTCTGATGGTATGCAGCGCCGCGGGCGACCGTGCCGATATTAAAGTGGTCGGCAAGGCACTGGATCATTGGGTCAAACAGACTCAGGGTGAAAATGCGCAGGTTCGTAGCCACCGTAAACCGGGGCTGATTTGGGCTGTTACCCGCCATGACCGTCGTATTACGCACGGACAAAACTACGATGCCGCGGTACAGCGTTATGTCGGTAATCCCGGCGACGCCTGGGGAACGATGCTGGCCATGGATAAACGTGGTGTAACACGGATGGCAACCTGGCTAGGGACTGAAGTTCATCGAGAAGTGAAACTGGGACGCATCAGCGAACAGCTGAATGAGATCCAACGTGAACTCAGCGATAACCTGCTAGGTAACTGGTATCTGCCCGTTGATGTTGACGACCCGGCGGAAAAACAGCGCATCGCAGAAACCTTACTTAAGTCGCTCCAGACCCGCACCGGCGTGCACGGCGAGCTATTGGAACGGCTTCTACCCTCACGTGATGAGCTGCGCCGTCTGTACCTGCAACAGAAAGGGGCAAGCTACGGCGGTTTTCACGCCGATGCGGAAGATATCTCTGCTCCTTTAGCCAATAGCGATCCGTTTGGCGTCGGGATCGAAATCGATCTGTTTGCCGATGAACCGATCGCTCTCGACCAGCCTGTCATGCCCGTTCTGACGATCGATCATGGCTATGAAGCGGACTATGCGCACGGCGTTTATCGTTACTGGATTAATTATCTGCGCGGCTTGCCGGAAAATGCCCCGCTCCTCGATCTGCTGAACGTGCCGAAATCAACGATCGAAATATTGGTCGAAGAATTGATTACCGGCAGCATCCGTTTACGTATCGAAGAAGCGCTGGTCGATATGTTGGTTGATGGTGAGCAGTTGGGTATCAATCGTGAGAATAAAGCCGACCGTCAGGTTTCACGCGTGCTGACCATTCTCGGCGATTTTGTCGCCTGGCTCGGCTTCCAGCAGCTCGATGAATCTCTGCGCCCTGCCAGCCGCATCAATCGCGGCCATAAGATTTTCGCCAAGCCGGAAAAACAGTCGGTCAGCTTTGGGGCCTCACAGCGTTTAACCAAACTGTCGCTCACGCCGACCAACAATACGGCATTTTATATCTATGACTGGCTGGTTGGTCTGAATGAGATGATTATCCAGAACGCGGGTTACTCCGCTGCGCGAGAGGTCAGCGCGGAACAACGTGAACAGCTGGGAACGATTTTGGCGTTGATTAAGCCTGCTGAAAAATAACGTTCAGTCAACCACTGTCGATGTAAGAAACATGACGTGACATTGTCACTAATATTCACGTCATGTTTCCTTTTTTCTGCAACATTATCCCCTCCTGATGTGTTTATCCTCCGTTGTTGTTTCTCAAAATCTTATTTGACGAACGGTGGATTCAATCTATACCTAAGTTGATATCTTTCAATTAATAAGCGTTGACGTTCCTCTATCTGTTAGCCATTTCCACCACGTGGGAGTGGGTGACCTTAACAGGAGTGGTTATGACGATAGAACAAGCGCGCGAGGAAGACGGCATTTCGGTAGAGAATGGCGAGCATGAACCTGTTCTACTGAAAATAAGGGAATTCTATCGAGAACTGACAGCTGAGGGGTTAGCGGAACTGGGTGAAATTTATCATCAGGATATTCATTTTATCGATCCCGTATCTAGTCATCATGGGTTGAGTGCTTTACATCATTACTTTTCCCATTCACTCGACAATCTGAGTTATTGTCAGTTCGATATCAGCGATATCCACACTTTTCGCGGCGGTGCGACAATGTTCTGGACGATGCATTATGCACATCCGTCCTTAAAGCGTAATGCGCCACTGACGCTCGCGGGCTGTAGCCACCTGCTCTTTGCCGACAATAAAGTTATCTACCACCGTGATTATTACGACATGGGTGCGATGCTTTATCAGCATGTTCCTTTGCTCGGCTCGTTAATCAACTATCTGAAGTCGAGACTTAAAACATGAGGCGCGTGTTGATTACTGGCGCCAGCTCTGGAATCGGTCAACAGCTGGCACTGGATTATGCCAGAGACGGTTGGGACGTCCTCGCCTGCGGGCGCGACGAGCAACGGCTTCACGCATTGACTACCACCTCTCCAGCCATTCGCACTGTGGCATTTGACATGACGAATTTAGACGACACGCGTCAGGCGTTGGAAGGCGTGACGGCCGATCTGGTGATTCTCAGTGCCGGAACCTGTGAATATCTGGATAATGGCGTCGTTGAAGCAGAAAAAATCAGCCGGGTGCTAACAACCAACGTCATCGGCCCGGTCAATTGCCTGTCGGTGCTATTACCACAGCTTGCCAGCCATAGTCATCTGGCGTTGGTGGGTTCAACCGCCAGCCTCGTTCCCCTACCACGAGCGGAAGCCTATGGTGCCTCAAAGGCGGCACTGGCCTATTTTGCCCGCAGCCTGTCGCTGGATTTGCAGGCACGCAATATCACCGTGTCGCTGATCCTGCCCGGTTTTGTGGAGACACCACTGACTGCGCGTAATGATTTCCCTATGCCGATGTTGATTTCCGTGTCCCATGCTTCTGATGCTATTCGGCGTGGGCTAGCAAAGAAGAAACGCGAAATCGCCTTCCCTGTACGTTTTGCGCTATTACTCAAATTGATTTCTGTGCTCCCACAGTCATGGCAACGTCTGCTGGCAAGCCGCTTAGTAAGGTAAAAAGTATGAAGATTGCCATTATTGGTAGCGGTATTTCTGGCTTAACCTGTGCACTCAGATTATCCGATCGCTTTCAGGTGTCGGTGTTTGAGGCGAACGATTATCTGGGGGGGCACACGGCAACGGTCGATGTGGTTCAGGATGGTACGCCCTACGCCATCGATACGGGCTTTATTGTCTATAACGAGCGGACTTATCCAAACTTCATTGCTCTGCTGGATGAACTGGGGTTAACGGGGCAGCCTACCGAAATGAGTTTTTCGGTCAGTAATCCGGTTTCCGGGCTGGAATATAACGGGCATACCTTAAACACGCTGTTTGCCCAGCGCAGCAACCTGTTCCGCCCCACTTTCTATCGCTTCGTTGCGGAAATCGTGCGCTTTAACCGCGTGTGTAAGCGGTATTTGAGTGACGATAATTATCAGGGACTGACGCTAAGCCATTTATTGCAGCAGGAAAAATTCTCGCCGTTCTTTGCTCAGCACTATCTTTTACCCATGGGCGCGGCAATCTGGTCGTCGTCGCTTGAAGATATGCGACTTTTTCCGCTATCGCTTTTCCTGACCTTCTTCAACCATCATGGACTGTTGGATTTGGTCAATCGTCCGCAGTGGATGGTGGTGCCCGGAGGGTCGCGGGAATATGTACGGCGCATTGCCGAGCGTGTCCGCGATCGGGCGACGATCCACCGCCAGACGCCTGTCAGTCAGGTAGTGCGTGATGACGCAGGCGTTACGGTGCATATCACCGAACAGGCGCATCGGTTCGATCAGGTTATTTTTGCCTGCCATTCCGATCAGGCGCTGGCGCTATTGGAAACGCGTACGCCCGATGAGCAGCATATTCTCGGTGGTATACGTTATCAGCCTAACCACGTGATTTTACATACCGACACCCGACTTTTACCCCATAACCGACGGGCATGGGCGAGTTGGAATTATCGTCTGCCGGTCGATCAGGCGCTTAGCCGTTCGCGTGCGTCCGTCACCTATAACATGAACATCCTGCAAGGTATTCGGTCATCCACCACCTTCTGCGTTTCGTTGAACCCTCAGCAAGATATCGACCCGAGTAAAATATTGCATCGCGCGGTTTATCATCACCCCGTTTTTACTCAACAGACAACAGAGTATCAACAACAGCGCGAACGTATTAATGGGCACAACCGTAGCTGGTTTTGCGGAGCTTACTGGTATAACGGTTTTCATGAAGACGGTGTAAAAAGCGCGCTGGATGTCGTCGGCCACATCGAGCAAGGTGTGCGACATGAATAGCGCGCTGTATGTGGGTAAGGTTCGTCATCGGCGCTTCACACCCGTCACGCATCGTTTTGACTATGCGCTATTCATGGCATTAATCGATTTAGATGAAATCCCCGCCTTGCCGCATGCAGGCATTGCGTTGGAGCGTTTTGCTCCAGCGTCATTCTATCGCGGTGATTATCTCGGTGGCGGCGATATTAAAACCAAAGCCCAGGATCGGATTGTGGAGCTGACTGGGGAACGCCTAACGGGTAAGGTCTTGCTGCTATGCCAGCTACGCTATCTGGGGTGCTATTTCAACCCGGTCAATTTCTATTATTTGTACGATGAGCATAACCAGCTACGCTGGTTATTGGCAGAAGTGCGCAATACGCCCTGGAACGAACGCCATACTTATGCTGTCGTCCCCGATGGGTCTACTCCCATTTCCAAGGCGTTCCACGTGTCGCCTTTTAACCCGATGGATATGGTTTACCACTGGCGACTCACGCCGCCCGTCGAGCGTTTGCGGATCCACATAGAGAACCACAGACAAGGACGCGAATTTGATGCGACGCTGTTGCTCCATCGCCAGCCGCTCACTCGCGCCAATTTGCGTAATCAGCTTTGGTCCCTGCCGTTAATGACGATGAAAACCGCCTGCACCATATATTGGCAGGCTTTGAAACTGTGGATTAAACGCTCGCCCGTTTATCCTCATCCGCAGTCTGGAAAGAAGGACAACTCATGAGTTCAACGGAAACACAGCTGGTGCGTCACCCGAACGATACCGCTCGCTATACCCGAGCCAGAAAAGTGGTGTTCACCCTGCTTGGGCGAATAGAAAACGGAAGTGTGCGTCTTAGCGAACCAGGAGGTAATGAAACGTTCTTCGGGGATCAACACGCAACGCTGCAAGGCGAAATCACGATACATAATCACCGTGTCTATCGCCGTGTCTTGCTGGGGGGGAGTATCGCTGCCGGAGAGAGCTATATTGATGGCGACTGGAGCTCAACAAACCTCACACTCGTTCTTCAGCTATTGGCGCAAAACCAGCCGCTAATCGACACGCTTGAAACGCGTTTTGGCTGGCTCACCGGGCCATTTCATCGGTTTATCCACTGGTGTCGCCGTAATCGCCCACAGCAGGCGCAGAAAAACATCGCCGCTCATTACGATCTGGGCAATCATTTTTACCGCAGCTTTCTCGATAGCGAGATGCTCTATTCCAGCGCCTGGTATCAGCAGCCTGACATGACGCTGGAAGAAGCTCAGCGCGCTAAACTCCGCCGTCTCTGCGAACAACTGGCACTGTGTGAAACCGATCATTTGTTGGAAATTGGCACAGGCTGGGGAGGACTTGCCGAACTGGCCGCCCGTGAATATGGCTGTCACGTCACCACTACCACGCTGTCACAGCAGCAATATGACTACGCAGTTGAGCGTATTCAGCAGGCAGGACTGAGTCATAAAGTAACGGTGTTGCTTCAGGATTACCGTGCGCTGACCGGCCAGTATGACAAACTGGTATCGGTCGAAATGATCGAAGCCGTGGGGAAAGCCTATTTGCCCACCTTCTTCAAACGCTGCCAGCAATTGTTGAAGCCACAAGGCCGAATGGCGCTTCAGGCTATCACCATCGCCGACCAACGCTACCATCATTACTCTCGCAACGTGGATTTTATCCAACGCTATGTTTTTCCCGGCGGTTTCCTACCCTCTGTCACGGCGATGACTACCACCATGACGCGGCATACCGACTTTATCACCCGCGACCTGTTTGATATCGGTCAGGACTATGCCCGCACCCTCAGAGAGTGGCGGCAGCGTTTTCATCAGCAGTGGCATACCCTGAGTACTCAGGGTTTTGATGAGTCTTTCCAACGCCTGTGGGTATTTTACCTTTGCTACTGCGAAGCAGGCTTTCGAGCACGCACCATCAGCACAGTACAACTCACGGCAGAAAGACCATGAGCAAAAAACATCTCGATTGATTCTTTACACTCAACCCCTAAGAGGTAAAAGACAATGAAACTGAAGGCACTTATCCTGACAGGCGTGTTCTTTTCCTGTTCCACCTTCGCAGCAAGCACCACGGTGACGCTGAATGAAGCGCTACCAACGGGCGCAGGTAGCAGTATCGGTGAAGTCTCCATTACGGAAACCCCGTACGGCCTGCTTTTTACGCCGAATCTAAAGGGACTGGAAGCGGGTATTCACGGGTTCCACGTACATGAAAATGCCAGTTGTGAAGCAGCCGAACAAGACGGTAAATCAGTTCCCGCGCTGGCAGCAGGCGGCCACCTCGATCCAAAGAAAACAGGTAAACACCTTGGGCCTTATGACGATCAGGGACACGTAGGTGATTTGCCCGGATTGGTAGCTAATGCCGATGGTACGTCAACCTATCCGATTCTGGCTCCTCGGATAAAATCACTGTCTGAGGTGAAAAACCACGCGTTGATGGTTCATGTCGGCGGGGATAACTATGCCGATATGCCAGCAAAGTTGGGTGGAGGCGGTGCCCGTATGGCGTGTGGTGTGATTAAGTAAAGCAAGAAGAGAAAGTAACGATGCCATATCGCGAAGGATATGGCATCGAATGTTAACAATCGTTGGTTATCGAATCGCGCGTTTTAATATACGGTTAGCGCCGCTGAGGAAATCATCGGCAACCTTATTCACTTCACCATTTCCGTAGTCCAGTTTTTGCAGACTCGTCGTCCATAACTGTACCAGTTCCTGATTTTCCATAAACGGTGATACAGCTACCTTCGATTCAGGCTGTGCCACTGCTGCCCGATAGGCATTGGCTAATAGGTTACCGGGGTTGATCACGCCGATGTCTTCCAGCAGTTTTTGTGCTTTCGGATTGGCTGGCATACCGTTTTGCAACCCAAGTGCCTTCACGCCTTCTGGGTTACTCAGCATGAAATTCATCAGCATCGCCGCTTCTTTTGGGTGTTTACTGTTCTTGCTAATCGCAAACAGTGAGGAGGGCTTGCTTGTCAACCCAGAGTCCTTAGCGCCCGGCATCGTGATGAACGGTCCGGTTTCTAATACGGTATCCTTCGGCATGTTGCTGGAATAAGTATAGATGGCAGAATCCCACAGATACATGCCCGCTAATTCGCCGTTAATCCACGGGCGAATTTCATAGACGTTGGTGCGCCCGAACGAGGAGAAATAGCGCTGATCGGGTATCACATGGGAATCAACCAGCTTTTTATAAAAGCCGAACAGTTCCCGCACCTGATCGCGGCTATAGGCAATGCTTTGCTTCTTCTCATCGATCATATCAATGCCGTATTTCTGCGCCATATAACTACGACCGAGCGTGAGAATATCCAGCACGTCGCTTGCCCCTTGAGCTACGCCGAGCGGATAGTAGTTGTCACCCAGTTTTTGTTTAAACACCGGGCCAGCGGCAAAGAGTTCATCCCAGGTTTTCGGGTAAGCAACGCCCGCGTTGTCCCAGGTGGTTTTATTGTAAATCATACTGCGGGACGTCATCGAAATCGGGAGACCTTGCAGTTTCCCTTTTACATCTGCCGTTTTCAGAGCGTTAGGCGGGAAATCACCCAACCCCAGAACGTCTTTTTGTTTATTCAGATCATAAAAACCGTCGCCATTACGGGAAAATTGCGGCAGCCAGTTCCAGTCAATACGAATAACATCAGGCTCTTCCCCCCCTGCCATCTGGGTTGATAGACGGGAAAGATAACCGTCCCAACCAGCATATTCGGCTTTAACCGAGATTGTCGGGTTGGCTTTTTGAAATGCGTTAATGGCAGCCAGCGTGGCCTCATGTCGTTGATTGCCGCCCCACCAAGAGATGCGGATTTCGGCAGCGTCAGCAGAGTGAGAAAATGCCGCTCCCAAGGGAAGAGCCGCACAGAGCAGGAGTAAGTGAGATAATGTGTTCCGTGTTTTCGCCATAATAGAACCCTTATAATTGTATTCGGAGGTTTCCACCCGCTGCTCTTTTAGGACAGACAGGTACTACGGATGCGGAAGCTTTTTCTGCCGACATGGCAGAGACTCTAATTAATTCCCTCTTTTCAGGTTAACGGCCAGTTCGCTTATTTTCACTGGCAGTTCGGTGCGTAATGACCGATTAGCGGCAATACCGGTTAAAATAGACATTGCCCCATCTCGATAATCCGCTGCACGATGTAATGGATCGGGTTCCGGTGTACCAAACAGATCGTTTAACATGACCTGATCGCCGCCGCCGTGTCCGCCCGATTTAAATTCAACCGGTACGACATAAGGCTCTTCAAACATCGGATAGATCTTTATTTCACATTCATTCAGCGCACCTTCATCCTCTTTTTGTCCGCCTCCGTTTACGTAAGATTTCTCGACCAGTTTCATTTCTAACCGGCCTTTGCTGCCATTAAACACCACATTCAATCCTTCCCAGGGTAAATATGCATTTAATGAGTACGTCATGATGGCTTTGTTCTTATAGCGCACCATCACTCCCAACACATCTTCAATATTGATACCGTCATCGAACACACTTTTATCACGGTAATAACCATCTTCGTGTTCGGCATCTAAATATAAAGCTGTCAGCTGTTCGCTTTGATTCATATGCAATGCAAACGGATCGTTTTCAGCCGCAGCGCTATTATGTGAACGTGAATAAAATTCCGTAACGCCACGTGTTTCGGCATTCTCTTTACCATAAAAACGTAAATCGCCTTGCGCATAGACCGTTTCCGGTTCGCTGTTCAGCCAGAAGTTGACCAGATCAAAGTGGTGTGTGGATTTGTGGACCAACAGCCCGCCGCTATTGCGCTTGTCACGGTGCCAACGACGGAAATAATCGGCTCCGTGTTCAGTATTTAGCAGCCACTCGAAATGAACGGAGTAGACCTCACCAATCACCCCTGCCGCAATTAACTCGCGGACTTTACTGTGGTGTGGTGCGTAACGATAATTAAAGGTCACCCGTAATTTACGGCCAGTGCGGTTAATCGCATCAATAATGGCCTGACATTTTTCTTCGTCAATCGTCATCGGTTTTTCACTGATGACATCACACCCTAATTCCATTGCCCGAATAATATAATGATGATGCGTCCGGTCTATTGACGCCACAATAACAATATCTGGCTTGGTTTCCGTGATCATCTGTTCAAATCGATCGGCGTGATACGTTGCCACATTATTGTGTCCGAATTTATGGACAATACGGTTGGCGTAATCCATTCGCGTCTGGTTTGTATCGCAAAAAGCAACAAATTGTCCCTGATCCCTATAATCTCTGGCGATCGACTCCAGATAAAGGCCCGCGCGGCCCCCCATTCCCACTACGGCATATTTCTTTTTCATTCTGTGTATTTCCTCCAAATAACGTAGGGCGCATAGCTATTCGTACATAAAACAGGACGCTAAAAAATTTCACCGAATCGACTGGCACATGCCGATTAAGGGAGCTGGTATAGTGATTTTCATCATGCAAGCCATACCCCACTCTATGTCTTTGCCATAAAAAATAGAGCATACCGACATCGTTCACCTTCACATTATTGCCATGTGACGATGTTATCTGGCAGTAGGATGAAGATTGACATGCTTCATCTCTCATAAATGCAAATTGGGCGCACGCGAATTAGCCATTGATTTTATTAACAATATAAGATTATGGTAACTCACATTTTTCACATTGAATGAGCACCGATTCTATTAAGAATGCGCACATCAACGGAATTCTCTCTACATATCTCGCATTTTATTTTCAATCCGTCTGATGATGCCGGATACTAATGAGAGATGTAGGAAAGCGACAAGCGCGTAAGGAACGACAAGGAATCACTATGCAGACTTTTTTTCAGGACACGATGGCCACCCCGCTTGGGGAGTTATTGATTATTGCTGATGAAAATAATCATTTACGTGCCGTCGAGTGGCGCGAGTATGAAGACGATTTATTTCGCTCGCTCAATCGTAGTTATCGGAATGATCCCTTTTCGTTACAGTCACGTCATAATCCCGGCGGTCTGACAGACAGTCTGCAACGCTATTTTGATGGCGAATTAGCGATTATTGATACACTGCCCGTCGCGTCCATAGGGACGGAATTTCAACAGCAGGTTTGGCGGGAATTACGTCGAATTCCCTGCGGAGAGATTACTACCTACGGCGAACTCGCCACGCTATTAGGGCGTGCTGGCGCAGCGCGTGCGGTCGGCATGGCAAACGGCTCAAACCCTGTCAGCATTGTGGTCCCGTGCCATCGCGTCATCGGAACCGGCGGTGCTCTGACGGGCTACGCAGGGGGGATTCATCGTAAACAGTGGCTGTTAGCCCATGAGGGTTACTTACCTCGCCAAAATAGTTTACCGCTATAATTATAACGCTTTGATACGTGAGAATTCCCTTAAGTGATTCCGATTAATCAACGTCTTAATCGTTCAAGAACGAGGTAGGCGATAATATTATCGTCATATAGCGCTTATATATCGGAATATCTTCTAGCAAAATCGAAAAATTATAGTTAGTTCACTATTTATTGGTCTATTCCGATGATTGTTGGTCTTATCACAGCCGATAAAAGCTGTTAAAATTGACCAATATCAATTATTGCCTGAGCAAAGCCTATGATCCCGGAAAAGCGAATTATCCGACGCATCCAGTCTGGCGGTTGTGCAATCCACTGTCAGGATTGCAGTATCAGTCAGCTATGCATCCCTTTCACCCTGAATGAACATGAGCTTGATCAGCTTGATAACATCATTGAAAGGAAGAAGCCTATCCAGAAGGGGCAAGCGTTGTTTAAAGCAGGCGATGAGCTGAGATCGCTGTACGCCATCCGCTCCGGTACGATAAAAAGTTACACCATCACCGAACAAGGCGATGAGCAGATCACCGGTTTTCATCTGGCGGGCGATTTAGTTGGCTTTGACGCTATCGGAACTGCTCAGCACCCAAGTTTTGCTCAGGCACTGGAAACCTCGATGGTTTGTGAAATCCCTTTCGAGACGCTGGACGATCTCTCAGGGAAAATGCCTAACCTGCGCCAGCAAATGATGCGTCTGATGAGCGGTGAGATCCGTGGCGATCAGGACATGATTTTACTGCTGTCGAAAAAGAATGCCGAAGAGCGTCTGGCGGCGTTTGTCTACAATCTCTCCCGTCGTTTCGCTCAGCGTGGTTTCTCGCCACGTGAATTCCGTCTGACCATGACGCGCGGTGATATCGGTAACTATCTGGGACTAACCGTTGAAACCATCAGCCGCCTGTTGGGTCGTTTCCAGAAGAACGGTACGCTTGCAGTGAAAGGGAAATACATCACTATCGAGAATATTGATGCACTTTCCGAATTAGCTGGGTCTTCACGCAAATAATCTTTCCAGCCTAACTATCTGACGTTGCCGCTATTTTACTGTGGCAACGTCACGTTCTCTCCTCCCTTTCCTCACCGTTCGTGATATTTCTTATTTTGTTATTCTGCGGCTTATCTCTGTTGTTCAAAGCGATTCCATTGCGGTACTCTTGATTTACAGGCTGTGGAGTAACAGCTGTTTGGAGGAGCTATGGCAAAGTATCAGAATTTACTGGTAGCTATTGACCCAAACCAGGATGATCAACCAGCGCTGCGTCGGGCGGTTTACCTGGTTCAGCGACTTGGCGGCCGTATCAAGGCATTTCTGCCGATTTACGATTTCTCTTATGAAATGACCACCCTACTTTCCCCCGATGAAAGAGTAGAGATGCGTCAGGGCGTTATTCAACAGCGGACCGAGTGGATTGCGGAACAGTGCAAATACTACCTTGAAGCAGGTATTTCTATAGAAATCAAAGTGGTTTGGCACAATAAGCCCTTTGAAGCCATCATTCGAGAAGTCATTTCCGGGCAACATGACCTGTTGTTAAAAATGGCACATCAGCACGATCGTCTAGAAGCAGTTATTTTTACGCCAACAGACTGGCAGTTACTGCGTAAATGCCCTTGCCCAGTGTGGATGGTAAAAGATCAGCCATGGCCGCTCGAAGGTCGTGCATTGGTTGCGGTCAACCTGGCCAGTGAAGACCCTTATCACGATCCACTCAATATCAAATTGGTATCAGAAACGCTGGAACTGGCTGAGCAGGTTGACCAAACAGAGGTCCACCTGGTTGGTGCCTATCCAGTGACTCCCATCAATATTGCCATTGAATTGCCTGATTTCGATCCCAGCGTCTACAACGATGCGATTCGAGGGCAGCACCTGATTGCCATGAAGTCGCTACGCCAGAAGTTCAGTCTGGATGAGCGTGTGACGCATGTAGAAAAAGGGCTACCAGAAGAAGTGATCCCCGATCTGGCGGAGCATTTGCAGGCTGGTGTCGTGGTATTAGGGTCGCTGGGGCGAACCGGTCTTTCCGCTGCCTTTATCGGCAACACGGTTGAGCATGTTATCGATCACTTGAAATGTGACCTGTTGGCAATCAAACCCGATGACTTCGTATCACCGATTACACAGGAAGACAGTGATAACAACTGACTCCATGTTTCATCACGTTTGAATCAAATAATGCCGGCCTTAGCGCTGGCATTATTTTTGGCAATGTTATGCGGCGCACATGCAACGTAAAACATGAAGAGTCGATATTTAAGATGTAAAAAAGGGGCGATATTCGCCCCTTTCGTTGTCAATCATAAACCACCTCCTCGGGAGGTGGTCTTCACTTCTTACAGTGCTTTCAGAATCGCCTCAACGCTGTCTTTGGCATCGCCAAAAAGCATCTGCGTGTTCTCTTTAAAGAACAACGGGTTCTGTACGCCAGCGTAACCGGTATTCATCGAACGCTTAAATACGATAACGTTCTGCGCTTTCCACACTTCCAGCACCGGCATGCCCGCGATGGGACTATGTGGATCTTCTTGCGCCGCCGGGTTCACGGTGTCATTCGCGCCAATCACCAGCACGACATCGGTCTCGGCGAAATCATCATTAATTTCATCCATTTCCAACACGATATCGTAAGGCACTTTTGCTTCAGCCAACAGCACGTTCATGTGACCAGGCAGACGCCCAGCAACCGGGTGAATACCAAAGCGAACATTGATACCGCGTGCACGCAGTTTTGCGGTGATGTCATGCACAGGGTATTGCGCCTGTGCAACGGCCATACCATATCCCGGAGTGATGATGACTGAAGTTGAGTTCTTGAGTAAATCAGCCACGTCCTCGGCTGAAGCCTCACGATATTCTCCTACCTCTTCGCTCTCACTGGAGGAAACGCCATCGGTACCAAAACCACCGGCAATCACGCTGATAAAGGAACGATTCATGGCCTTACACATGATGTAAGACAGAATCGCACCAGAAGAACCCACCAGAGCACCGGTCACGATCAACAGGTCATTGCTTAGCATGAAGCCCGCTGCCGCTGCCGCCCAACCGGAGTAGGAGTTCAGCATGGAAACGACGACCGGCATGTCTGCACCACCAATCGATGCAACCAGATGCCAGCCAAATACCAGTGCAATTGCCGTCATCAGAATCAGCGCCAGTACCTGTAACGCTACGCTGCCGGTGTTGACGAAGACCAATAACAGCAGGAAGGATACAACCAACGCCGCCAGATTCATTTTATGGCGATGAGGCAACATCAACGGCTTGGAAGAGATATTACCGCGCAATTTGCCGAATGCGATAACCGAACCCGTGAAGGTAACAGCACCGATGAAGATACCCAGGAAGACTTCCGTCAAATGGATATTTACCATCACCGGATCGGTGATTTCACCATGATCGAGGAAGCTGTTAAAGCCCACCAGTACCGCAGCCAAGCCCACAAAGCTGTGAAGAATAGCGACCAATTCTGGCATTTCGGTCATTTCAACCTTACGCGCCAGATAAATACCAATTGACCCACCGATCGCCATAGCCACGATGATCCAACCAACGTTGCCAGAATCAGGCCCCAGAATCGTCGCGATCAGCGCAAGTGCCATACCGCTGATCCCAAAGATGTTCCCTTGTTGCGACGTTTCGTGCTTGGACAACCCGGCCAAACTGAAAATAAACAAAATTGCGGCAACAATGTATGCAGCAGTTACTAATCCACCAGACATGTGTTACCCCTTAGTTTTTACGGAACATTTTCAGCATGCGCTGCGTCACGGTGAAACCACCGAAAATATTGATGCTGGCAATCAATACGGCAATGAATGAGAAGAACGACACCCATCCGCCGTGACCGATTTGCAACAATGCTCCGACAACGATAATGCCTGATATCGCGTTAGTGACTGACATCAGTGGTGTGTGCAACGCGTGGCTAACATTCCAGACAACGTAATAGCCCACCACGCAGGACAATGCAAAAACGGTAAAGTGAGACAGGAACTCTTTAGGTGCGACATCAGCCAGCCAACCAAACAGCAGAATGGCGATCACGAGGAACGCATATTTCTTCCACGGCGATGTTGGCTTGGCTTCTACTTTCACTGCCGCAGCGGCAGGTTTCGCCTGCTGTGGCTGAGCTGAAACCTGAATCGGCGGAGCTGGCCAGGTGATTTCGCCAGCTTTAACCACAGTCACACCGCGAATCACGGTGTCATCAAAATCAACATCGATTTCACCGTTTTTCTCTTTGCAGAGTAACTTCAGCAGGTTGACAAGGTTGGTGCCGTAAAGCTGTGAAGATTGTGTCGGCAAACGGCTAGGTAAATCGGTGTAACCGATAATTTTCACGCCATTTTCCGTAACCGTCACGCGGTCGGCAACGGTCAACTCGCAGTTTCCGCCCGTTTGCGCGGCCAAATCGACGATCACGCTACCAGGCTTCATGCTCAGCACCATCTCTTTGGTGATCAGGCGTGGAGCCGGTTTCCCTGGGATCAGTGCGGTCGTGACAATAATGTCGACTTCTTTCGCCTGCGCGGCAAACAGTTCCATTTCGGCTTTGATAAAGGCTTCAGACATGACTTTGGCATAGCCGTCACCGCTGCCGGCCTCTTCTTCAAAGTCGAGTTCGAGGAACTCGGCGCCCATGCTCTTAACCTGCTCTTTGACCTCAGGACGGGTGTCAAAAGCACGAACGATAGCGCCCAGGCTACCCGCAGCGCCAATCGCAGCCAAACCGGCGACGCCGGCACCGATAATCATGACTTTGGCAGGTGGAACCTTACCTGCTGCGGTAATCTGTCCGGTAAAGAAGCGACCAAATTCATGGGCAGCCTCAACGATAGCGCGATAGCCAGCGATGTTAGCCATCGAGCTGAGCGCATCCAGTGACTGCGCACGCGAAATACGCGGCACGGAATCCATTGCCATTACCGTCACTTGACGAGCGGCCAGTTTCTCCAGCAGTGCCGGGTTTTGTGTCGGCCAGATAAAGCTGACAACCGTACTGCCCGCTCGGGTCAGTTCGATTTCATCATCCTGCGGCGCATTTACCTTCAGGACAATATCAGATTGCCAGACTTCCGAACTGTCAACAATTGACGCGCCAGCTTCTTCATATGCCGCATCGTCAAAACTTGCCAGTTTTCCTGCTTCACGTTCTATCGAGACCGTAAAACCCAGTTTCAGCAGTTGTTCAACCGTTTTCGGCGTCGCTGCTACACGGGCTTCATTGGTCAACCGCTCTCTTGGTACACCAATACGCATGCTGATACCCTTTTCGCTTATTTTAACGAAGGTTATTATTCTCACCCTATTCTGTTATACGAATTCGCCGAGACCTGCTGCACCCTATATCCCCGCATTCACGCGGTAGGAAGAGGGTCTTATCATCTTCTTACCACACGCTTTTTTTGGGGCGTCTCACTTTAGGCGAACTCATTTATAACGTACTGAAAATGTGATCGATGATCCATAAATAAAATGAATTTCACAGAAAAGCCGAGTTATCACAGGTTCTGCCAGCCTTTCTTGGTCGAAAATCATGCTCTTCTCTGCCTTTTGTAGCATTCTTACAGAAGTATTTTTCTGTTCTGTTTCACAAAAACGATGTGTTACAAGCTTGTTAATGCGATAAATCGCATAAATATCCCTTATGATGCCAAAACAATCATTAACCGTTATTATTAGCACTTTCCTTGTTCCCAACCGAAGTATCACGGCATTTCAGGCCGTTGAAAATGCTAAAGCACAAGAATTTATTCCGTGCGATAATCGGCTCTATTCCGTTACAGGTTGATTGCTATACCTTAAATAATTCGAGTTGCAGAAAGGCGAAAGGATTTTTTATGAAGCTGAAGACTACTGTTATTGCATCTACATTGTTGTTATCACTCTCGGCATTTTCAGCGCAGGCTGCACAGGAACTGACACCTGAGCAGGCAGAATCCCTGCAACCATTTAAAAGAATTACATTTAAAGGGCGTTTTAACGCAATCAATGAAGCCGTTGCCGCAGCATCAAAACGTGCCGACAAATCGGGTGCGGAGTCGTTCTATGTGCAAGCTATGGATGACGCTAATTCGAGCGGAAACTGGAATGTTACTGTCGACCTGTATCGCAAAGATGCGCCAAAGGCGAATCAGGACATCCAATTCCGCACGTTTCATGGCGTGAAAGAGTTACCCAAAGACGCGGCCTACTCACTGGAACCCTATGATACAGTAACCGTTGCTGGATTCTTTCGCAGTCAACCGGATGTAAATGATGCCATCGCGAAAGCGGCAAAAGAGAAAAATGCAGATTCGTACTACATCGTCCGTCAGATTGATGTTAATTCAAATAGCGGCAACCAAAGAATCACCGCGTATATTTATAAAGCCGATGCACCGAAACGTCAGACCCAGAGCACAGACGTGATTCCAGCAGATTCTGATGCTGGCCGTGCGGCACTTGCTGCGGGTGGTGCGGAAGCGGCTAAGGTAGAAATCCCTGGTGTCGCCAACTCAGGTAGCCCTAGCCGTAACGTAGGTAACTTCTTTGAAACGCAGTCATCAAAAGGCGGGCGTTACACAGTAACGTTGTCCGATGGCACGCAAATTCAAGAATTGAACAATGCCACAGCGGCTCAGATGGTGCCTTTCGATTCCATTCAGTTCCGCGGCAACTACACCAATATGACGCAGGTGTCTGAAGCCGTTGCTAAACGCGCAGGCGCGAAAGGAGCCAAGTACTACCACGTCACCAGACAGTGGGAAGGTAAAGGCAACAACCTCACAATCAGCGCTGACCTTTATAAGTAAGGTAAATGAAATAGCCCGCAGCAATGCGGGCTAAGCACTATCGGGTAGTAAACTCCCCCTTCTTCAGCGTTTCCACGCTATTACCATTCGCATCCTTCATCTCAAAATCCGCGCCTTTCTCTTTCAGCGCTTTCAAAAGTTCTGAACGCTGGAACAGCGAGGCGTACATCGCAGCCGTTTGTCCTGCATGATTACGTTCATCAGGGTTGCATTCAGCGGCTATCAATCGGCGGGCGATTTTTATCTCACCTTTAAAAACCGCACCCATCAACGCAGTATTACCACGTGCATCACGCAGACATGGGTCAGCCCCTGCTTTTATCAACGCTTCCACCGCGGCATCATGCCCGTGATAAGCCGCGAGGATCACCGCTGTATAGCCCTTTTCATCCGCTACATTCAGATTGTAGTGCGATGTGATAAAGGTCTGGAGTATTTCAAGATCGCCATGCCTGGCTGAATCCCATAAGTACCGATTAAGCGATGAGGTGACTTCGATTTCTCTCAGCCTCGTTTCCTCGCTTTGCGCCACCTGGGGGATAGCGATGAACAACCCAAGAATCAGCAATAGTGTTTTCACTGTCTTTCCTCCTTGAGATAAATGCCCTGCGCCATGAATGGCGCAGGGCATTTAATACGCTTAGTCAGACAGTTTTTCAGCCAGCTTTTTCACCGTGGCAAGATCAGCTTTTGCCGTCGCAGTCAGACGCGAGCCATACTCCGCATCAGCCTTGTAAAAGTACGACAGCATGATGTCGCGGCTTTCTTTATCGGCCGTTGCTAACGCCGTGCCTAGGCTATTAACCAGATCGGTCCGCTCTTTATCACTGTAGGAACGATACAGTTCGCCCGTTTGCTTAAAATTCTGCTCTCGCTGGATTTTACTCTGTGTCGTACTACCCTGTAATGGTAAGTGACTATAACGTGCGGAAACCAACTCCTCACGAGGATACAATCGACTAGGCTGGTAGTTGACGCCTTTGTTCTGCGTTTTCCCACTGTTCAGGCTACCATCCTGATTACCGTTGTTAACGCCATTGTGCGGCGTATTGATTGGCAAGCTGAGTCCGTTGGCTCCAATACGATACATTTGCGTGTCGGCATAGGCAAACAGCCGCCCTTGAAGCAATTTGTCTTCTGAGGGCTCAATTCCCGGCACCAGATTGGAAGGAGCCATCGCAACTTGTTCCGTCTCCTGAAAAATATTTTCAGGATTGCGATTCAGCACCATTTGTCCAATTTTTCGTTCAGGGACGTCAGGCCAGATTTTTGTCGCGTCCAGCGGATCGAAAGCAAACTTCTTCAAATCCTCCGGCTTGAGTACCTGAATATAGAGATCCCATTTAGGGAAATCGCCGCGCTTAATTGCAGACACTAAATCGTTGGACATGTGGCTGTAGTCTTTTCCCTGCACCTGCTCAACCTGTTGCGGATCGAGGTTTTTGATTCCTTGCAGCGTTTTCCAGTGGAATTTGACGTAATGAATCTCGCCCTTACTATTCACTAACTTGTAAGCGTGTACGCCATTACCATCCATATTGCGATAAGTGGCAGGCGTGCCTTCATTGGAATAGAGTAGCGTTAGCGTACGAATAGATTCGGGTACGTGGGAAAAGAAATCGAATCGACGGGCGTCATCATCCAAATTCGTGCGTGGATCGGGCTTAAAAGCATGCACCATATCTGGAAATTTAATCGCATCCCGAATAAAGAATGTGGGGAAATTATTACCGACTAAATCCCAATTTCCCTGAGACGTATAGAATTTGGTCGCGAACCCACGCGGATCGCGCAGCGTTTCTGGTGAATGATTACCATGAACCACGCTAGAAAAACGAACGAAAACCGGCGTCGTAATGCCTGTTTTAAACACCTCAGCAATGGTTAAATCGGAAATATCCGCTGTCGCGCTAAATTCGCCATAAGCCCCCGTACCACGAGCGTGAACAACACGTTCAGGAATACGCTCACGGTTAAATCGCTGCAATTTTTGCAACAATTGCACATCTTGCAAGAGTACCGGCCCATTATCACCAGCCGTTTGTGAATTTTGATTATCGCCAACCGGCGCGCCATTATCACGCGTCAAGGTCGACGCACTAACCGAAGAAGCAAAAAGTCCCAGCAAAACCATTGCCGCACTTTTTTTATAGGAAAAGAGATTGCTCACAAAGGGATAATTCATAACGCAGTCCTCATTATTGTCGTGAAGTCCATTCCCTGCCGCGTTAGCGATGGTGTATTTCCTCGCCTCAGCCCACAAGGCATTCCGAGCTCGTGTCGGAATATCAGATACTCTACCGATGAGAACAGAAAGACGTGAGCACCCAATACCTATTACATCAATAGCTGTAATCTAATTCCATGTAGAAAAAGCGGGTAAAAGTGATGCGAATTAAAGGGAAATTAAAAAATCACGAGGAAAAAATGAGGGTGTATAACCTGATTGGTATCACATTTTGCTATTTTTCATCCAAACAATGACTGACGACCACCGTTTGGAGAGCGTGATCTGTGCGCCCCTGCAATACTTCTTCATCAGCGCACAGATCCACAACTCTTATTACTTGCTGGTGTCCAGTTCAGGGAAATTTTTTACCAGATCGTCAATCGCTTTGATCTGTTGCAGGAACGGCTCCAGTTTGCCGAGCGGCAGCGCCGACGGGCCATCGCATTTGGCATTCGCGGGATCCGGGTGAGCTTCAATAAATAGCCCTGCCAGACCGACTGCCATGCCGGCACGCGCCAATTCGGTCACCTGCCCACGACGGCCACCGGACGCCGCACCAAACGGGTCGCGGCACTGTAGCGCATGCGTAACATCGAAAATCACTGGCGAGCCGTTGGAAGCGTGCTTCATGACATTGAAGCCCAGCATATCGACAACCAGATTATCGTAACCAAAGTTACTGCCGCGATCGCACAGAATTATCTGGTCGTTGCCACCTTCGATAAATTTATCGACGATGTTCCCCATTTGGCCTGGGCTAACGAACTGAGGTTTTTTCACGTTGATCACCGCCCCCGTTTTCGCCATCGCTTCCACCAGATCGGTTTGGCGCGCCAAAAACGCGGGAAGTTGAATCACATCAACTACGTCTGCAACAGGTTGTGCCTGATGCGATTCATGCACATCAGTGATAATTTTTACGCCAAAGGTCTGTTTCAACTCCTGGAAGATTTTCATCCCTTCTTCCAGGCCGGGACCGCGGTAAGAGTGAATCGAAGAGCGGTTAGCCTTATCGAATGACGCCTTGAATACGTAAGGAATACCCAGTTTCTGCGTGACCGTGACGTAATGCTCACAAATGCGCATCGCCAGATCGCGTGATTCAAGAACATTCATGCCGCCAAACAGCACAAAAGGCAAGTCATTGGCAACGGGGATATCCCCGATCTTGACCACTTTATTCGTCATACTGTTACCTTCATGTCGGAAAATAAATTAACGCTGCATTACTGCAAAACGGTTTCTTAATGCAAGACTGTTTTTTTAATGCAAGACAATCTGTTTTTGCTCTATCGAGTGAATCTGCACTTTTATCATTTCACTCACCGGATCTTCCGGGCACTGTTCAACGAAATAGTTGAGATCGGACAGTGCAATATGGTCGCAATCCAGTTGAGCATAAATCAGGCCGCGATCGCGTATTTCGTAAGGGTCGTCTGGGTCAAATTGCAGCACGGCCTCACTGGCTCTCAGCGCCAATTCCATCTGTTTTTCTTCCATCAGTGCGACTTTCAACGTGTCGAGCATTTTACGCACGATCAGGACGTTCTCCGATTCATCCAAATCTTCATCCAGCAAGCGGGTTGACGGGCCGATATTACCTTTAAGCCATACTTCCAACACATGCTCGCTCAGCGTATCGCCATTAAGCGGATTGATCAGCCACATCTCTTCGTCGAGCCAGTCGGCACGCAGAATCAACTGCGTCGGGAAAATCACCGGCATCAACGGAAGACCGAGTTCATTTGCGATATGCAGGAAGATGATGCCAAGTGACACTGGCATACCCTGACGAGATTCCAGCACCTGATCCAGCCATAGAGCATCAGACAGGCGATAAACCCCGCCAGCACCGCCGAATCCCCAGGTGTGATAAAACAGTTCAATCAGTTTTTCAAGCTGAAGATCTTGCTCAAGGCCGTCAGGAATAGCGGCTCGGGCGCTCTCAACCAGCTGTTGCAGATTTTGCCGCACATCCTGAGCGGGAAAGTCGCGGCGAATAGCCTGTGAAACTAACACGACACCATCACTTAGCCGTGACTGGTTGAATTCAAAATCAGCAATAGCACTCATAATTATTCCATCAGCAACGGTGATTGGGTCAGTGCCAGCAGCACGACCACACCAAAGCATAGTAAAGCAGATACAAACGCCAGCCAGCGAACGTTCTGGCTACGAGGGCGTTTCCCCAAGGCGATAACGCCAAGAAGGATATAAATGATAACGCCAAACAGTTTTTCCGTCAGCCAGCTTTGCTCGGGTGTAAACGGATACGTGTGGCTGAGAATGATTAAACCAATACCGCTGATCAATAACAAGGTATCGTTAATATGCGGCAGAATTTTAACCCAGCGCTGTTGCAGTAGAACCGATTGCCGACACAGCCAGAAAAAACGAATAACAAATAGGGAAATACTGATGCCAACCGTTGCCAGATGTAGATATATCGTGGCTGGGTAAAGAGTTATCACGTCCATTGCTCCTAATAATTGATGGTATCCAACCAGCGCCCTAACGACACACGGTCATTGCCACCATAGTCCTGACAAGTTTCTATCTGTGTAAATCCTCGTACCTGCAACAGTTGACGCACCGCCTCACCCTGCTGCCAGCCGTGTTCCAACAGCAGCCACCCATCGGCGTCTAAATAATGCGGAGCAGATTCAATAATGGTGCGCAAATCCGCCAATCCGTTGTCGGCAGCAATCAATGCGCTGGCAGGTTCAAAGCGAACGTCGCCCTGTGACAGATGCACATCATCAGCATCGATATACGGAGGATTGCTGATGATAAGCGCAAAGCGCATATGATCGAGCGGTGAATACCAGCTTCCGGGCAAGAAGCGGGCATTGTCTAGCCCCAATTGCTGGGCATTTTTTGTTGCTAACGCAACGGCATCGGGTTGAACATCGACACCAACTACCCGACAATCGCGTCGCTCACTCGCCAACGCCAGCGCGATTGCTCCGGTTCCGGTGCCCAAATCCAGCACAGCACACGGCGTTTGAGGTAGGCGTAACAAGGCTTGTTCGACCAGACATTCGGTATCGGGACGAGGAATCAGCGTGGCGGGCGACACGGCCAGCGACAATGACCAGAACTCGCGCACGCCGATCAAATAGGCGATAGGTTCTCCCTGTTCACGGCGCGCCAGCAGTTCAGTTAACTGCTGCTGTTCAGCCGCGTTCAGCTCGGTCTCACCAAACGCCAGTAGGAACGTTCGGGGCTTGCTGGTCACAAAGCCCAGCAGAATTTCCGCATCTCGCTTCGGGCTTTCACCCGCTGCGAGTTGCGCTGTTGCAGAAATTAACCAATCCTGATACGTCATTATTCCTGCTCGGACAACGCAGCAAGCTGATCGGCCTGGTATTCCTGTACTACGGGTTGAATCAGCGTGTCCAGCTTCCCTTCCATGACTTCATCCAGTCTGTAAAGCGTCAGGTTAATGCGGTGATCGGTCACCCTTCCCTGCGGGAAGTTGTAGGTACGGATACGGTCAGAGCGATCGCCAGTACCAAGTAGGTTACGGCGCGTTGATGCTTCTTCCAACTGACGTTTCTGCATTTCTGCCGCACGAATACGCGCGCCCAACACTGACAATGCCTTAGCTTTGTTCTTGTGCTGTGAACGTTCGTCCTGACATTCCACAACAATGCCTGTAGGCAAGTGAGTAATACGGATGGCGGAATCGGTGGTGTTAACGTGCTGACCGCCCGCACCAGAAGAGCGGAAGGTGTCGATGCGTAAATCCGCAGGGTTAATGTCCGGCATTTCTGCTTCTGGCACCTCCGCCATGACGGCGACGGTACAGGCCGACGTATGGATCCGCCCTTGAGATTCAGTCGCAGGAACGCGCTGCACGCGATGGCCGCCAGATTCAAACTTGAGCTGACCGTACACGCCATCACCGGAGATCTTGGCGATAACTTCTTTATAGCCACCATGTTCACCATCGCTGGCGCTCACAACCTCAACGCGCCAGCGGCGTGATTCAGCATAGCGACCGTACATGCGGAACAGATCACCGGCAAATATCGCCGCT
Organism: Pectobacterium betavasculorum; assembly: GCF_000749845.1. Lineage (GTDB taxonomy): Bacteria > Pseudomonadota > Gammaproteobacteria > Enterobacterales > Enterobacteriaceae > Pectobacterium > Pectobacterium betavasculorum. The sequence goes on from NZ_JQHM01000001.1 coordinate 1,150,159, forward strand.
TCATCACCGCCGGTTCCCGCGCGTACTTCCAGAAAACAGCCGCGCTCATCGTCGGGATCTTTCGGCAATAACAGCACCTGAAGCTGCTGCTCCAATGCCTCAATTATCGCTTTGCTTTCTTTCAATTCCTCCTGCGCCATATCGCGCATTTCGGGATCGTCGAGCATCATTTCTGCGGTCTGTTGGTCTTCTTGAGCCTGCTGCCATTGCTGGAAACAGCCAGTAATATCAGTGAGCTGGGCATATTCTCGCGACAACGCGCGAAAGCGATCCATATCAGCAATGATGCTGGGCTCACCGAGTAACGCCTGGACTTCTTCATGGCGTTCTTGTAACGCTTCCAGTTTAGCAACAATAGAAGGCTTCATGCGGGCGGTTAAATCCTGTAATAGAGATGAATGCTAGTCCAGCCCAAGGCTGTCACGTAAAATTTGTAACCGATTTTGGTCGCCGTCACGAGCGGCTTGCTGAAGGGATTTGGTTGGCGCGTGAATCAGACGGTTGGTTAAACGGTGTGTCAGTTCCTGAATCACCGCTTCAACGTCATTGCCTTGTTGGATGGCCGCCAGCGCCTTGGCCGTCATTTCTGTACGCAGCTCATCGGCTTGAGCGCGATAGTCACGAATGGTTTCCACCGCGGACTGCGCACGCAGCCACGCCATGAAATCGGAGCTTTCCTGCTGCACAATAGATTCAGCCTGCACCGCTGCCGCTTTGCGCTGCGCGAGATTATGCTGAATGATCGCATGCAGGTCGTCCACGCTGTAGAGATAAACGTTTGGTAATTTGCCGACTTCTGGCTCAATATCACGTGGAACCGCAATATCTACCATCAGCATAGGCTGATTGCGCCTCGCTTTCAGCGTCCGTTCCATCATCCCTTTTCCGATAATCGGTAGTGTACTTGCCGTTGAGCTGATCACGATATCGGCATGAACGAGTTGTTCATCCAACTCTGCCAACGTGATGACTTCTGCGCCCACTTCGGTTGCCAACGCCTGTGCACGTTCACGGGTACGGTTCGCGATCACCATTTTCTGAACGTTATGCTCGCGAAGATAGCGAGCGACCAGTTCAATGGTTTCTCCGGCACCGACCAGCAGTACCGTGACATCAGCCAAAGATTCAAAAATTTGCCGCGCCAGCGTACAGGCCGCAAACGCCACCGACACTGCGCTGGCACCGATATCCGTTTCCGTGCGAACGCGCTTGGCGACAGTAAAGGATTTCTGGAACAGCCGCTCTAGTTCGCTGGACAAGGAATGACCACGCTGTGATTCAGCAAATGCTTTCTTCACCTGCCCTAAAATCTGCGGCTCGCCTAGCACCAGAGAATCCAGGCCGCTGGCAACACGCATCAAATGGCTAACCGCGGCGTTATCCTGATGCCAGTACAGGCTGCCGTTAACTTCTTCTGGGCGCAATTGATGATATTCGCACAGCCAGCGAATCAGCTGTTCACGCTGGTTTTCCTGTTCGTCAACGCTAAGATAGAGTTCCGTACGATTACAGGTAGACAGCACAACGCCGCCCTGCACCAGCGGTTGCTGTAGCAGGCTGTCAAGAGCCACCCCAAGTTTTTCCTGTGAGAACACAACGCGTTCACGCAGAGAAACTGGTGCAGTTTTGTGATTAATACCAAGCGCAAGCAGGGTCATGAGGCTGTTTCTGAGTAATACCGGTCTTAGTATGGATTTCGTTTGAGTCGCATTCTACTTGATGCAGGAGTGCAAGAAAAGCGACAGCACGCGATACACCTCGTCCGAGGTAGTCACTTTTTGACAAAAGACAATAAACGCCATTAACGAATAACAACCATTGACGCTGAGCGGTAAGCCCGTTAGCGTGACGTATTTCACGGACTTCTTTCATTTACAGGATACGACCGACATGCCAACCAAAACCGTCCGATGCCTGCGGTTACTGCCTTTAGCCAGTCTATTGCTGGCCGCCTGTAGCATTAATCAACCGCCCCAAACGGGTAAAAGCCGAACCTCGCCAGAGTGGCAACAGCATCAGCAAAAAGTACAACAACTCAGCCAATATCAGACGCGCGGCGCTTTTGCCTATATCTCCGATAGCAAAAAAGTATCAGCCAATTTTTTCTGGCAGGATACACCGCCGCAGCGTTATCGGCTGCTGCTGACCAACCCGCTCGGTAGCACCGAATTAGAGCTGCGTGCCCAGTCCGACGGTGTGCAAATTACTGACAATCAGGGTAAACGTTACGTAGGTAAAGATGCCGAATACATGATTCAGCAGTTGACCGGCATGGCGATCCCGCTGAATAACCTGCGCCAATGGATCCTCGGCATTCCGGGTGACGCAACAGAGTTCACGCTGGATGAGCGCTATCTGCTGAAAACCATCACCTATCGTCAGGGCAATCAAAATTGGAATGTCAACTATCAGAGCTACAACACCGAGTTGACGCCCCCGCTTCCAACCAGCCTCGAATTGGTTCAGGGCGAGCAGCGTATTAAGCTGAAGATGAATAACTGGATGGTTAAATAAGCGATGCAACCGACGGTTATCGAGACATGGCCTGCTCCCGCCAAACTCAATCTGTTTCTTTATATTACGGGTCAAAGACCGGACGGATATCACCTGTTGCAAACGCTATTCCAGTTTCTGGATTACGGTGACACGCTGACGATTCGACCGCGTAGTGACGACCAGATTAACCTGCTTACCCCCGTAGACGGCGTAGAGAATGAGCAAAACTTGATTGTCCGCTCCGCACGCTTATTACAGCAGCATTGTATACAGCATGCTCTTCGCCCTGCTCATTTCGGTGCAGACATTCATATCGAAAAGTGCCTACCAATGGGCGGTGGGCTGGGCGGCGGTTCATCCAATGCGGCCACCGTTCTGGTCGCCCTTAACCATTTGTGGAAAAGCGGGCTGAGCGTTGATACGTTGGCCGAATTGGGGCTACAGCTGGGTGCAGATGTTCCCGTTTTTGTCCGTGGACATGCCGCCTTTGCCGAAGGCATTGGCGAACAGCTAACATCAGCAAATCCGCCAGAAAAATGGTATCTGGTGGCACACCCTGGCATTAGCATTGCCACGCCGTTGATTTTCGGCGATCCTGAGTTGACGCGTAATTCGCCAATCCGTGATTTAGAAACTTTATTAAACCAGACCTTCGTCAATGATTGTGAAGCTATCGCAAGAAAACGTTTTCGTGAGGTTGAACAGCTACTTTCATGGCTGCTAGAATATGCCCCGGCGCGCCTGACTGGAACGGGGGCTTGTGTGTTTGCAGAGTTTGACACCGAGTTCGCAGCCCGTCAGGTGCTTGACCAGGCCCCGGAATGGTTAAACGGTTTCGTCGCGCGAGGTGTTAATATTTCTCCGCTACGACGTAAGCTTTCTGGGCAACGTTAGGTTTTGCCACACACCGGCTGCCGTGCGGCCAGTCTGTAGCAAACTTAATTCATACACCCGTATGCATATTGTGCCTGTTGCTTTTCCCTGCCTGGCAGGTGCAATATTTCTCTGGACGCAAGCCTGAGGTTCTTCTCGTGCCTGATATGAAGCTTTTTGCTGGTAACGCCATCCCGGAACTAGCACAACGTATTGCCAACCGTTTGTACACTAGCCTTGGCGACGCCGCTGTCGGTCGTTTTAGCGATGGCGAAGTCAGCGTGCAAATCAATGAAAATGTACGCGGTGGTGATATTTTCATCATCCAGTCCACCTGTGCACCCACCAATGACAACCTGATGGAACTGGTTGTGATGGTTGATGCTCTGCGTCGCGCTTCCGCGGGACGTATTACCGCCGTTATCCCCTACTTCGGCTATGCCCGTCAGGATCGTCGCGTGCGCTCCGCACGTGTGCCAATCACCGCGAAAGTCGTTGCTGACTTCCTGTCCAGCGTGGGTGTTGACCGTGTTCTGACCGTTGATCTGCACGCTGAGCAGATTCAGGGTTTCTTCGATGTGCCGGTAGATAACGTATTCGGTAGCCCGATCCTGCTAGAAGATATGTTGCAACAGAATCTGGAAAACCCAATCGTGGTTTCTCCTGATATCGGTGGCGTTGTGCGTGCTCGCGCAATCGCCAAACTGTTGAACGATACTGACATGGCGATCATCGACAAGCGCCGTCCACGTGCCAACGTTTCTCAGGTGATGCATATCATCGGTGATGTTGCTGGTCGTGACTGCGTGTTGGTTGACGATATGATCGACACTGGCGGTACGCTGTGCAAAGCGGCGGAAGCGCTGAAAGAGCGTGGAGCTAAACGCGTATTCGCTTATGCTACACACCCGATCTTCTCAGGCAATGCTTACGAGAACATCAAGAACTCTGTAATTGATGAAGTGATTGTCTGCGATACCATCCCGCTGGCGGAAAACATTTGTGCTCTGCCGAATGTTCGTACGTTGACGTTGTCAGGTATGTTGGCCGAAGCGATTCGTCGTATCAGCAACGAAGAATCTATTTCTGCGATGTTTGAACATTAATCGCTTCTGATCGATAACCGATCGCAAACGATAATGATGGAGCCACCTGTAACAAGGTGGCTTTCTTATTTATAACTTTTTTCCGTTTTTTATCTCTATAAAAAACGAAAAAAACCGCTACAGCGAAGCTACAGCGGCTCTACTGTTCATTTCATTAGACTACATTGGCGTTTATGGGTGACGCTGATGACGGCAACGCTTATCAAAGTGTTTAACCCACCAATAACGGTCTGCAACTTCTTCACGCCCGCTAATACGCGCCCCCACCAACCAGAATATAGCGCCAGCAAAGATACCGACCAGATCAATGTAAGTCATAAACTCAGGGACATTCAGTTTAGGGAACTGGCTGGCGATGGAGAAACCAATACCACCAATCATCAGAATCATGCCAAGCCCCATCAACACATTACCTAATGTTGCTACGTTCTTGCGTTTCATCTGCCACCTCCAGATAAATTCAGTGGATGAATCGGAGTGCCATTACAGTTTACTTTTTATTATTGGTGTAATTATAGACAATAACGCTGTCATATGATTGCGGGAGGGATCACAAATAAAAATAATGATTAATATTTTTTTACGTTTAAACAAATAAATAGACAAAAAGATGAATAATCACGCCACTAAATAAATAACAATTTTTTCACATCCCAATACCGCGATTTGGTTATCTACCACGCGGTGTGTAAACTAGCGCTCTTATAATCACGCAACCCTGCGTAAGTTTAAGCACGTAATCTGGAATATACCGTGAGCAGCATTAAATTAATTGTCGGCCTGGCTAATCCTGGCGCGGAATATGCCGCCACTCGTCATAATGCGGGTGCCTGGTTTGTCGATCGTCTGGCTGAGTCTTATCGCCAGTCGCTAAAAGAAGAAAGCAAATTTTTCGGTTACACCTCCCGTCTGAACCTAGCTGGGCAAGATGTACGCCTGCTAGTTCCCACTACGTTCATGAACCTGAGCGGAAAAGCCGTCGCGGCAATGGCCACTTTCTACCGCATCCAGCCGGATGAAATTTTGGTTGCACACGATGAACTGGATTTATTACCCGGGGTTGCCAAACTTAAGCTGGGTGGCGGACACGGCGGACACAACGGGCTTAAAGATATCATCAGTAAATTGGGCAATAACCTGAACTTTCATCGTTTACGCATTGGTATCGGCCATCCGGGTGACAAAAGCAAAGTGACCGGTTTTGTGTTGGGTAAACCACCAATGAGTGAGCAGACACTGATCGACGGTGCCATTGACGAAGCCGTGCGCTGCACAGAAATTTTGATGAAAGAAGACATGATAAAAGCGATGAACCGCTTACATGCCTTCAAAGCGGCATAATCTGGCCAGAACGCGGATGGTAGATCGAGATAAATCGCCATTGCGTGTATAATCGGCCAAGACATTTCCATTCTGACAGGCAAGATAAAGTAATTGTCTGATTAATAAGTTATTTAAGGTGATATAAACATGGGATTCAAATGCGGTATCGTTGGGCTGCCTAACGTCGGTAAATCCACTCTGTTCAATGCGTTGACCAAAGCCGGCATCGAAGCGGCCAACTTCCCGTTTTGTACCATCGAGCCGAATACCGGCGTAGTACCGATGCCCGATCCACGTCTGGACAAACTGGCTGAAATCGTCAAGCCGCAGCGTATCCTTCCTACCACTATGGAGTTTGTTGATATCGCAGGGCTAGTAAAAGGTGCATCCAAAGGTGAAGGATTGGGTAACCAGTTCCTGACCAACATCCGTGAAACAGAAGCCATTGGCCACGTTGTTCGCTGCTTCGAAAACGACAATATCATCCACGTCAATAATAGAGTTGATCCGGCCGATGATATCGAGGTAATCAACACTGAATTGGCATTGTCTGACCTCGATACCTGTGAACGCGCCATTCATCGCGTACAAAAGAGAGCTAAAGGCGGCGATAAAGATGCTAAAGCTGAGCTAGCTGCACTGGAGAAATGCTTACCGCAATTGGAAAATGCAGGCATGCTGCGCTCGCTGGATTTAAGCGATGATGATAAAGCAGCTATCCGCTACCTGAGCTTCCTGACGCTGAAACCAACGATGTACATCGCTAACGTCAACGAAGACGGTTTTGAGAATAATCCTTACCTCGATAAAGTGCGTGAAATCGCGGCCGCTGAAGGTTCTGTCGTCGTAGCCGTCTGTGCCGCCGTTGAATCAGACATTGCAGAGCTGGATGACGCCGACCGTGATGAATTTATGGCTGAGTTAAGTTTAGAAGAGCCGGGGTTGAACCGCGTGATCCGCGCAGGCTATGAACTGCTGAACTTGCAAACCTACTTCACCGCTGGCGTGAAAGAAGTCCGCGCATGGACAATCCCTGTCGGCGCCACTGCTCCACAGGCCGCAGGCAAAATTCACACCGACTTCGAAAAAGGCTTCATCCGCGCACAAACTATCGCCTATGAAGACTTCATCACCTACAAAGGTGAACAAGGCGCGAAAGAAGCCGGAAAAATGCGTTCAGAAGGTAAAGATTACATCGTAAAAGATGGCGACGTAATGAACTTCCTGTTCAACGTCTAAATAAAATTTTCCGTCTCATGAGGTTTCGCTGAATCTCATAAAAGCCGTAAAAAACTATAAAATCCACGCAGTTGCGTGGATTTTTCTTTTCATATAAATGGATTTATTTGGGATAATTGGTTGCTGTACATAATCAATGGGGAAGAAGAAAAAGCCTGTGTATGAAGAGCGGCAAACCTCATTTACAGATTAAATATCGTCCGTTGTATGATCCACGATGATTTCCAATGTCTTACGAATGATATCGCTCTTAACCACATCATCCGTTAACTCAAGTAACCCCATCAGTCGCAGAATAAGCGCTTTATTAGTCAGTGATTCACCGCTGGCAAGGATACTGCGAATAACCGCACCGAGCATTGCCGATTCATCTGCCAGCATATCGCCTGCATTACGAAAATACTCAGACAGAATCGTATCTGGGATATCTGCATAATTTTCTGACTTTTTAAGTATAGTCTGACTCATGTATTCACACCGTTATTGATTTATTTGTCATTAGATACTGTCAGTGCTTTTTATCGAAACTACCCTGCTGGTTGTCGCCAAACATTGGATAGACATTATCCATGGCTCCCCTGTCCCAACCGCTTTGCTCATTCGTTGGGCTGATATTGACAGCGGCACCGTTATTGTGGCTCATTTCAGCAACAATTCGTGCCATTGTCTCTCGCCGCAATCCATTAGGTTCGTGAGCTTCCATCGCTTTCAGCTTCACAATAAGCGCCTGAAGACTGATGGGACAATGTTCCTTGAGGAGGGACAATACCGCCTCTCCGATTAATTCATCTGTCAGTTGATTAATTTCACTACTTTTCATAACTGCATCTCTGATCGCCGCAATGACCGAAGCGGAACGCGGCGTTAGTCAGTTGCTCTGATGGAAGAGCCAGACAAAGGTTACCGTACCTAGGCAAAACCCTCACTGCCTCCTGACAGAATTGACTCTGATAACATCAATTTAAAACATTTATTAGACTTCATCTGGCGTGTTTAACGATCAAAAAGCAGGCCGATTAACGTGTAGTAGTGTCTTTCTTCTTCAGTACCGCAAGCCTGCTCGACTCGACGCAGCAATTTATCGCAGATGGCTTTTCGACTTAGGCTTTTTCCTTCGCTTAGAATCTCAACAACAATTTTCCCTAACGTTTCCTGCTGGTTAGGCAGCGTTGCCTTGTTGAAATACCGGGTGATGGCATTAGCAGTATTTGGAATGTGGCCATTCTGATGCATGTGTCACTCCTCTATTCTTTAGTAATCAGTGAAAGTATTGCTAAACTTATACAAAAACAGAGGATTCGTACACAAAAGTTGTACATTATTTTCAGGAAACCTTTATATAAAAACAAAAAACAATACATTTCAATGAATTAAAAAAACAAAGATGCACAGTAGCAAACTGATTAAGTTGTACATTCACAACAAAATCAAGAAAGCACAAACCAAAAAATCAATACATCAGGAAAGCGTAGTCATGCCAAGGCGTTACCTCTTCCTGTTATCTTTGAAACAAGCGTCATTCCCTACAAGACGTGTAGATAACCATCTGCTACTGTATTGAATCATTCATTTTTGTCTCGGAACAACCATGCTCACCACCCTCATTTACCGTAGCCATCTCTGCGACAATATTCCGGTTAACACATTAGAAGACATGGTGGCTGCTGCAAATGAAAAGAACAGCCAAGCTGACGTAACAGGCATTTTACTTTTCAATGGCACCCATTTTTTCCAATTGCTTGAGGGGCCTGAGGAAAGCGTTATTCCTATCTACCGCAATATCTGCGAAGACCCGCGTCACTATAACGTTGTAGAGCTTTTATGTGACTACGCACCATCGCGACGGTTTGGTAAAGCAGGTATGGAACTCGTTGATTTAAGAAAGTATGACAGACATGAAGTGCTACAGAATCTACTGGACAAAAGCACGTCTAAATATCAACTAACCTATGATGATCGCGCCCTCCAATTTTTTAGAACATTCGTTGAAAACAGAGAAAAAGAGAACTACTTTGAAATTCCCCCTGCTGATTCATGGGATTTTGTTCTCGATGACAATGTCACGCCGTCAAAAGTCGTTGCCGCAGATAAAGCATCAGACTGTAGCTTCGCGTTCCAGCCGATTATCGACCCACTGTCCCAACAGATAGTGTCGCTGGAAGCCTTAATCCGTACGCCATCAGGTGACCGCCCCCATGCTTATTTCGAGGGGCTGACAGACGATGAAATCTACGAAGCAGACCTCAGAAGTAAAAAAATTGCATTTGCTATGGCCTCCGCATTACTGCTCGGAGAACAGAGTCTGTCTGTTAATCTTAGGCCGATGACGCTGGTTAAAATCCCCCAGGCAGTCAACTTTCTTTTGCAGGAAATTCAGGCAAACGGGCTGGTTCCAGAACAGGTCATTATTGAATTTACTGAAAGTGAGGTTATCTCACGCTTTGACGAATTCACTGATGCTGTCAGGCTGTTGAAAGCCGCCGGTATCCGCTTAGCCATTGATCACTTTGGGGCAGGATTTGCCGGGCTGTTATTACTTGCCCAATTTCAACCTGATCGAATCAAGATCAATCGAGATCTCATCAAGGATGTACACAGAAGTGGCTCTCGTCAGGCTATTATTCAAGCCATTATCAAATGCTGTACCTCACTTGAAATTTCAGTTTCCGCCGTAGGCGTAGAAAAACCCGAAGAGTGGATGTGGCTGGAATCTGCGGGAATCTCTCTGTTTCAGGGATACCTATTCGCTAAACCAGAGATTGGTACAACCCCCGCGGTTGCCTGGCCAGAAAAAAAATCCGTTTTTTAAATAAGCGCGATATTGGGGGAATGGTAAGGTTCACTTACTTGTACAGTAAAAAAAAATTTGTACAACCTGCTCTGATTAGTTAGTTTTAGAAGCAAGCGGGTAGATTTTTAACATGAGGGAGTCAATGACCTTTTATAGTATCGGTGACGTAGCCGAGCGATGTGGAATTAACCCTGTAACACTGCGTGCCTGGCAACGGCGCTACGGATTGCTGAAACCGCAACGTAGCGAAGGTGGGCATCGCCAGTTTGATGAAAGCGATATTCAACGAATCGAAGATATTAAGCGTTGGGTAGAAAGCGGCGTTCCTGTTGGTAAGGTTAAAGCGCTGCTAGAAGAAAAAAGTGTTGCCATCAATGATGGCTGGTCATCATTTCAGGAAGAGATGATGACGGTACTGCGTCATGTTAGCCCAGCCAAACTGCGAACCATGATCATGGCAATAAGCCGCGAGCATCCTGCCGATTCGCTCATCGATCATGTTTTTATCCCCGTACGTCAGCGCCTCAGTCTTGATCAAAACACGTCACGCATTATGTCTAGTCTGCTGGATGGCGTACTTATCGAATATGCTGTTCTATGCCTTGCTGAGACACGTAAGAAAAAAGGTAAAAATGCATTACTGATCGCATGGGATACCGACGACCGCACACGTCTATGGCTAGAAGCGTGGCGTCTTTCGCAGCAGGGTTGGCACATTGAGGTGCTGGCGGAACCGCTCAGCTCGCCCCGCCCGGAACTCTTTCCGGGTCAGCACATCCTTGTATGGACAGGTAAAGCATTGTCCCGCAGCCAGCGTGAACAACTCGCTCACTGGCAAGCACAGGGCTTTGCTATCGATTTTCACAAAGCGTAGTCAGGTGGCAAGCCGTATGATACCGCTAAACCGCGTTGATTCTCGCGCCACCTAACTGTGTCAAATAAACGCCATTGCTATAGGCTTAGCTGTCTAGACGAGAGCACCACCACTGACTAAACGTCTGTTGCGGGTTATCTACCTGGACGCATTCACCAATACGCGGCGTCATTAATCGCCAATTCTGATTTTCGCTGGCTTGAGAAATGCGCTCCAGCGGATCGTTCCAGCGGTGGTGCGCCAGCTTAAATTTGCTGTTGTGGCTCGGTAACACCGCCTTGGCCTGCAAGTCACTCGCCGCCTGCGCGCTCTCTTCCGGCGTCATGTGAACGTAGGGCCAATCACTGTCGTATTGACCGCATTCCAGTATCGCAATATCGAACCCACCCAGCCGTTCGGCGATCTCTTTATAGTGCGCACCATAGCCGCTGTCACCACCAAGATACAGACGATGTTGCGCCGTTATCAGCGCAAACGATCCCCACAGCGTTTGGTTATGCTTGAGGAGTCGACCGGAAAAATGTTGTGTAGGAAGCACGTGGATTTCCACCCCGTTCTCTTTCAGGCTGCTGAACCAGTCGCCTTCCGTAATGTCTTTACGGGAGAAGCCCCATTTTACAAAATAAGATCCCACGCCCGTCGGCGTGACAATACGGCGAATTTTTCCGCGTAGCGCGTTCAGCGTAGGGTAATCCAGATGATCCCAGTGATCGTGAGTGATCAACAGGTAGTCGATTTCTGGAACGTCTTCTGCTGAATACACATTGCTGCCTTTGAAGGCGATATTGGTACGTGGCACCGGCGAAGCGTTGTCGCTAAATACCGGGTCCAGCAGGAAGGTTTTTCCTTCCAATTGAATAAAGTAGCTGGAATGCCCCATCCAGATGATGACGTTATCCGTTTTACTTAACTGATGCAGATTGGTCTTTTCCGAAGGCAGGCGAGTATCGGGTAACGCACCTACATCTTTACCGAAAAGAAAGCGATACAGCAGTGCGATTCGATTTTGGCTACCTACCGTCGGGCGAGCAACCGGGTTATGAAACGCCCCATCGCGAAAGAGTGGATTTTCCGGCTGAGGTTTTACCACTGGTGAAACGTATTGCGGCTGCTTTAACCAGCCGTAAACGGCTACTGCAATCACAGCCAAAACGAGTAACAAAATCATAGAATTTATCCGGTGTCGTTTCGTGATGAATATTGTTTTGTAATGAGTACGGTTTCGTAATGATAATTTCAGGCATCGCCTCTCTGGCTCCGGCAGTTATGCACGAACGCTGAGAATCTGGCAAGGGAGAAACGAAGGGTTTTTGGTGCAAAAAAAGCGAAGGCACTCACCTTCGCTCTGGGTTTTGGTGGGGAATTATGGTGGCCTTTCACCAATGACGTTCATCACCTACACGCTATTTCTTAAGCGCCAGCAGCGTTTTTCCCATTCCGATAACGAATTCGTTCTGTTGTCCGATGACTTTATTTAGCCCTGCTTCATCCTGAATATTGTCGACCGTATTGATCGCCTGAACTTCCAACACGCGCCCTTTAATAAGCGTCGAGCACAGGGAATGTAGAACCTTGTTATTAAGAATCGTTTGTAAGCAGCGAAAAGGCGTAGCATCGTCAATTTTTCCTGCACGCTGGTCAGGTTTGATACGCTGACGCAGCATCTCTTTTTCCGTGCTCGCGATCACCGCATCCAGATCGCCAGGTTTGGAAGCAATTGGGATATTGCCATCGCTATCTGGCGGCAACATAAACAGAGAAACCAACGCCTTATTGCCTGCCGTCGGGTCAACATACTCGGTCTGCACCATATGGTTTGCCGCATCGACCACTTTGTCTCGCTGAATCATATTCAACAATTGCGCAGGTAATGCATCGGTAAGATCCTGCGTGGTATAACCAACAAACAAGTCTGGATCCTTTGTCTCGGCTAAACCGTATAACGGCAGCGCCACTAGCAGACCAACAATCCCTTTCTTTATCACACTGATTTTCATTATATTCCCCGATTCTTCATTGTGTGCATCATCCCGTCATACTCTGCACGTTTATGTCGATAGACTTCGACTTTTTATCGCCTTGACCACCGAGTTTAAACACTGCAACGCATTCTACAACTATAGGAAAGAATAGCATTTTTTATACAAAAACTTGTTGTCGGAGGATTCCTTCGCTAGGATCGCGTCGTTTAGCCCCCCCAATGTGTCATTTGGAGCCATAAAGTGCCCTGTACGCAGCCCCCTACTAACCACCGACGACTGCATTAAGCAGCCTAGATTCGGCACAGTCTGCACCAGCGCTGGCAGGCCCACCCGATCACAACCGCCTGTTCAGGCGTATCAGAATATGACATCAGTAGCGCTCCATATTTTTATGACAGTCACTATGCTGCGCATGTCATAAGGTTACCCGCTTAAGATTACTCTGAAGGATCAGCCAGCAAAGGGATAAAAAAATGCCTCAGCGATACAGGTCACAGAGGCGATGAAGGAATTATTGACTGACGCGGATAACAGTGTGATGGCCCTTTAACTTGCGGGGCAACTCACCCAGCCAGTCCATTGAAGTGGCTTAATAATATGATAACAATGGTTTTTTAGTCGTAATAGAAACTTTCCTGAAGGAGCGAAGACTTCCTGTGACCGACTAACGCTACTCTGAACTTTACTTATTAACATGATGCTATTTGTGATCATGACAATGAATTCATGTAACAAAACAACATGAGATCTGTCCGACATTTTTTATCATGCGGTGTTTTACACTATATGTAACTAATGTAATCGGTCACATACGAACTATGGCTTCAATCAGAGATGTAGCAACTAAGGCGGGTGTTTCAACTGCCACCGTATCACGGGTGATTAACAATCATGCTAGCGTTACCATGGAGACCCGCCGCGCAGTGCACGAAGCGATGGATTTTCTCTGCTACGTTCCTAACAGAAATGCCGTACAGCTAAGTGGCAAATGCTCTGGATTAATAGGTGTGGTGGTACCCAATCTGATTAATCCACATTTTTGCGAGCTGCTGGCTTCTCTTGAAAAAGAGGCTCACTACGTGGGAAAGTCTGTTCTGGTTAAAACTCACCAAAACCAGTGCTTTCAGGACAAGCAGTTAGTGAAAAGCTTGATCGGAATGGGTATTGAGGCGTTGATTTGGGTGCCTACTGAGGCAGAGTCTTCTTTGTCTGAATGGCTGCTAAGCACCGGCGTTCATACCGCCGTCGTGACACAAACCTCCCGCTTCTTTAATTCGGTTTCGAACAACCAGGAGCGTGGTGCAGAGTCGATAGCCGAGCATTTTTTCGATATCGGTCGTACCCGGCCCGGTTTTATTGGTCAGGATGGTGTGGACAACCGTAAGATGTCAGCTTTTTGTAAGAAAGTTCTCAGCTATGGTCACCAGGTTGAAAAGCGGCATGGTTACTGGATACCAAAAGGCGATGGTGAAATTAACCGTGGGCATATTAATTCACTCGATACTATCGTTGATAACATTATCTTTCTTGAAAAAAGAATAAACTGCCTTTTTATTTATAATGATGTTGCTGCGAGTTATGTAATTGAAAGTCTCCGACACAAAGGCGTCAATATACCAGAAGATATCGCTGTGGCAAGTTTCGACAATACAATTATTGCACAGATGATGAATATCACCAGCATCGCACAGCCTATTAATGAAATGGGGAAGCTGGCATTTGAATTAATCAATACAACTGAAAAGAAAGATCACATTGATTCAATATCATTAACCACCCGACTCATTGTTAGAAAGAGCAGCTTGGATATGACTGTAACAAAAATTTAATTACTTACAAATAACTACTTTGAGGCGCTCGGTGCAACTGATGGAGCGTTTTCCGGCACGGCCTTCCAGGACTGCGACGGCTCTACACGATTCTATTTTACCGAGCATCTGCCAGCCTACGATCTTTATGCTGGCTATCAGGAAGTTCAGAAGTGCGCCAGCCCTAACCGCTGGCTGGATAAGGTTGGCGCATTAACCTGTACACGCTTTGGCGCGATCGACGCTATCTTAATTTTCATTATCTCATCCACAAAGTAATAACTGGCGGGATAAAAACTAAAAATGGGTGCTTCTGGGACACCCATTTTAAATTCACCATCCGTTATGGAATTAAGTCCGTTAGCCCCTGCGTAGGCGTGGCTCTAAATGCATTGACTGTTCTGTCCATCACAACCTGAGCGTCACTGCCAGAGTCCAGAATCGTATTTTTTTGCGATTCTTTTTCTACCTGCACAACTGTTACATCGAGCAACTGCAAGGCATCGATCGTCAGCAAAGAACCAACCTGTGCGTGGAAGCAGGAATCCGTCGTCGCAGTTTTCGTCTGCGAGGTTACGGTAGTAGCAACAATATGGTTATCAGAAATATAATTCCCGCTGCCTGAAACAATACGTAATATAACCGGCTTGGCACCGGACGGTTTAATATACTGAGCGTCAATGGTTTCAGAAATATGGTTGGCAATGACTGAGTTATTATTACCACTTATATACAGGAGGCCATACAGATCATCTAAACCATTATCGTACGGTTGCATTGGCCCCCAGGGCTCACGTTCACGTAAGAAATGATTTGAAGAAACCAAGTTCTCCGAGCTGTTGTTTTCGAGAACCATCATTCCCGGATAGAACGAGTGGAGCCGATTACTGGTAATCGTAGAGCGTACCACGCCGGAAAAATGGATACTGCTGGAACCTCGTGGGAATACGTTGTTTGCCGCAACTAACAGGCCACCAAAATTTTGTGCATAAATTGAATAGCCTTTATATCCAGCACCTATCAGGTTGTCGGTGATTTTTGAAGCCTGTCCTGCCCCCCTGAGTTCAATACAGTTGCCGCATTCGGCAATGAAGTTATTATGTATAGACAACGCATCTGCATTATAACTGGTCACTCCGTGTTCTAAATACACGATACCCATGCCGGTTATCCTAAATGAGTCCTGAGCACTTGCGATATAAATACCTGTTTTTCCATTGGTGTAGGTATTCTCCGGATCGTTGTGCCCTGAACCATCATCTACAAAATGCAAACCGTCGATACAGAAATCAGCAAATTCAACCGAGCTGATACGTGGCTCCCCATCCCGTTGAACATAAAACGCAGCGCCCGTATATTCCTCATCCCCAGCGGTCGGGGAAAGATCTACCAGAATGCGGCTGCCTCCCGGCCACACTTCATGCCAGTTTGCTACATCACTTGCTGGCGTATTAAAACGGATGCTCGAAGACGTGAAACCGTGGCCTGAGCCCATTATTTTAAGGTAACTGATGTCAACCACGACCTGAGTCGTCAGATGGTAATCTCCTGGTGGAATATAAATGACCGCACCGGGTTTTCCTCCATCATTAATATCAACGTCAGTTTGTCTTATTTTAATATTGGTGATAATACTGTTGATGACTTCGCCGATATCCTGATACGGATTGCCGATATTCCATTCTGTGACATCATAATAATTTTCACTGGCCATTAATTTAATGCTCCGTAATGATTAATGTAAAGTCGATACAAACCCGCTTACTGACGGCATCTTTTAAAAAAAATTAATATGTAGGTTGTCTGGCTGGTGTGTCAGTAAATTCAGATAATTTATTTTGGCCATTTTCCAGTTCGCGTTTTGCAAGATCGACTTTTATTTTTTCGATAAAGGCGTTGTTTAGCTTGAAGTAACGCACCATAAATGCACTGATGAAATAGCTGACCATGGGTAATAACGAGAACATCATAATTATGCCCTGAATCGTCTGTGAATTTTGTTGCGGCTTATTGGCTATATAGCCAGTGTACGACAGGATCCAGGCAACGATCGCACCCGCCACCGCAAGCCCCATTTTCAACATAAAAAGGTTGCCTGCGAAGGAGATACCGGTCAGGCGTTTGCCAAATTTCCAGTCGCCGTAGTCATCAACATCGGACATCATGGCCCACAGAATAGGACCTGACTGGATTAAATGCAGAATATTAATGATGATAAACAGTGTTAACAGCGGCGTTAGCGATGCCGGGTCGACAAACCACAATGCGAACGACAGGATACCGAGAATGATATTAATAATGCGGAATAGCTTAATTTTATCGAAACGATCGGTAAGTGGTTTAGCAATGGCGCTGCCCAGCATATTGCAGGCAACGCCAAGTGCCAGAAAGAAAGTGATAAATCCGACTGAGGCGTGCATCACATAGCTGGCGTAATAGATAGTGACTGCACCGCGAATAAAGGCCGGAAAGACGTTTAGGAAGGTGATTGAAATCATCAGCACCCATTGGTCATTTTTGGCGATATCTTTCAGATCTCGCAATAGCGAGTCATTTGTTTTAACCGAAACAACGCGCTCCTTAATGCTGGAGAAGCAAAATAGAAACATTAAGGTGGCCGCTCCTCCCATGATCATCATCGTCATCTGGAAACCGGATGCGCGGTTTCCATCGCCCAACCAGTCGGTAAGAGGCAAGATAGCAGAAGAGACGATAAGCGTTGCCAGGCCGTTTAAGAAAAAGCGCCATGAAAGGCAGCCCATGCGCTCTTTTTGGTTAAGCGTAATCACACCCGCAACCGAGCAATAAGGAATATTTATCGCTGTGTAGATCATTGACATAACCAGGTAAGTGACCCAGGCATAGATAATTTTTCCATCCATGCTCAGATCTGGGGTAGTGAACATCACCGCTGCTCCCAGGCCAAACGGCAATGCCATCCACAACAGCCATGGACGGAATTTACCCCATCTGCTTTTGGTGCGGTCGCATACTGCGCCCATGAGCGGATCAATAAAAGCATCGAAAATACGGATGACCAGGAATAACGTGCCGACGACTCCGGCATCCAGGCCGTAGACATCGGTATAAAACCAGGTCAGGTAAAGCGCCAGCACGCTCCAGATCATACAGGAACCCGCATCGCCCATACCGTAGCCGACTTTCTCTTTCAGGCTCAGTTTTTCATAAGCACTCAGCTTTTCAATTGCTGAAGCAGACATAAACACCTCTTTATCGCGCAGTCAGGAATACACAGCACCGACCTTTACAGCCTGTGCTAACGAAGATCAAAGATGGAGATGTTATCTCTCCCACCAGGTAGGCTTTATTAAAACTGCATGAGGGTGAGGTCAGAAGACCCATTTTTTGGTTACGCTTTCATGATTAAACTCGTCTCTACTTACAGTGGTGTTCACTATAAATGACGATGAAAGCGAAAAATGTAAGCCAAAGCACATGTCTTTTTGTTACATAAAACAAAGGATAATGGTCTCATTTTGTCTGGAAGGTTTTTTATAAAGGAGAAAAGAACCTATCAATAAGCGTTGTCAAAGGATAAAAATGATGAAGAAAATAGAAGTTAAAATCTCAATATAAACACCTGATTATTTTTATAACAGCAGGCGGATCTGTACCCCAGTAATTTCAACCCCGACGACACGGTTACGTTCAAAACGGGTTTCTCGTCGTAATTACGTTGAAGTGAATGGGAGATGGGAGATGGGGCAACAACACGGAATCTACATCAGTTAGTCACGGGGTTACACCTCGGGAATATGGGAGCAAATCACAGTCGCGATAGCGTACCTTGGCTGCCAGTGTGCGCGGCGATGAACATGGTAACAGCCGACCGACAATAGGATTCGATTTCGTTATCATCCTCTGCTCTCGCCTCATCGAAGCGTGCAATAAACAGGAGATCGGCCCCTTTGAAAAGCGCAGCAAACAAGCGGGCGGACCGGAGAACATCCGGCACGTTCAGAACCGCCGTCGAGTGCATCTGACGCAACAGATCCTCGATACGGGCGATGACATGGGCGGGTCCAGCTTCGTAATGGAGCTTGCTTAACGACTTTTGATTCGCCTTGTCGGCCAAGACCATGGCTTCGACACTGCGGACGTCCGGTCTGAGCAGCGTGCGAAGCAGAGATGTTCCCATCGCCATGAGCTTATCTTCAGCCGAACCGTCGACACTTTCAACAAGGGCCAGTGGTGCAAACGGATGGCAATGAGCCGCCATGGCCGTGCTGAACAGAGCCTCCTTATTCTCGAAATGCCGATAGATGCTTAGCTTGGATATCTTCGCCTGCAATGCGACCTTGTCCATGGTCGTCGCTTGAAAACCCAATTCCAAAAAGAGTTCGCAGGCGGCGTCGACTATCGTTTGACGAAGCGCCACGTTGGCGGGCCGACCACGCCGACCCTGGCTGTTTTTTTCGGTCATGACAATTCCAGTACTTGACAGTATTCAAATCACTTCATTACGATACCATTAAGTATCCTAAACGTGCAAGCAAGCCTTAATCCCCCCCTACATCCACCACACGGATCCCATCATCATCGGCGGCAGCTTTGCAGGCCATTCGCATGGTTTGCCCAGCCGCGCACCAAACCGTCCGCACACTGGGTCTCGCCACTGTGGATACGCTCGATGGCATCGTCCTCAAAGTCGACGAACGCAGACAAACCAGCCCCGGTATATATGCCGCCGGATCTTCATAACCACGAGCGACCGTTACCACATCCGATAGCTTAAGGGTTTCTGATTTTTATTGGCGCAAAGGCAATGCTTAAGCTGATTTCCGGATACCTGGACGACACCATCGCCCCACGCCTGCACGCACCTCCATCCGGCACGCCGTCAAGGACGACTATACCCAACAGCTGCGCCGCTTCCTGCTTAACCGGGGCTCAGCACTCTCCAGACAGATCGACGCCAGTCCCTGAGCCACAAAAGTACGGTCTCCTTTCCTCGCTCAACCGTGCAGCAAAATAGCGGTTTGCACTCCCTGTGGATTCCATTCGAGGTAAGCAACGACGAGCCGTTCGGTCGAGGCAAATTGATTCACGAAAATATAGTCCTTGACAGTATCCTAATTTCTTAATTAGGATACCGATCAGTATCATAAAAGTGCGAGGTGCGCTAGCCCCAGCCCATCTCCCCTCAGCCAAAACACGGAGCCCATCACCATGAATGACGTCATCATCATCGGCGGCAGCTTTGCCGGCCTCGCCGCCGCCCTGCAACTTGGCCGTGCCCGCCGCAAGGTCACAGTCCTCGACACTAACCGGCAGCGCAATCGTTTTGCCGGCCATTCACACGGTGTGTTCGGCCACGATCACAAGCCGCCGTTGGATATCCTGGTCGAGGCACGGCAGCAGTTGGCTCGCTATCCAACGATCAGGCTGGTCAATGCACGGGCCGAGAGCGTATCCGGCACCATCGACGATTTCTGCGTCGTCACTGACGATAACGAAAGCCTGAGGGCGCGCCGCCTGATCCTGAGCTATGGCATCGCTGACCAGATGCCTGATATTCCTGGCTTTGCTGAAGGCTGGGGTACATCCGTCATCCCATGTCCCTATTGCGACGGCTTTGAAGTCGCTGACCAGCATTGGGGCCTCGTCTGGTCTGGCCCGCAGTCGCACAATCAGGTCAGGCTCTTCCATGACTGGACCGACAGGTTGACTGTCTTCGGCAATGGTCACGACATCCCTCCCGACATACGAGCCGATCTGGCTGCCCGCCAGGTACCTCTCGTTGATGGCCGGATCACCGAAATCGCACGTCACGGGAGCCATAGTGCCACCATCAAGATAGATACCGGCTCCGATGTCGCAGTCGATATCCTATTCGCGCATCCGCGTACCAGGCCGTCCGCAAGCCTTCATGACGCACTTGGCCTCGCCACGGTCAATACGCCAACCGGCATCGCCCTCAAGACCGACGAACGCCGCGAAACCAGCATGCCAGGCATCTACGCCGCCGGCGACCTCGCCAACCCCGGAATGCACTCGGTCACCACGGCAACATGGCAAGGCGCGATGGCGGGCATCTTCGCTCAGCAGTCGATGCTCACTTGAGTACAAGTAGCATCGATCACCCCAGTTCAATTTCACAATAGACAGGAGCACCACCGTGGCCGCCATAAAACCATTCAAACCTCTGGACGAGAAATTTCCGTTTGACCGCCAACTCGGTATCGCGGCCGCGCCTCTCGTGCTCATCAACCTCTTCACGGTCGTCGATCCCGCCGACGAAGCGGGCTTCCTGGACGCTTTCAAGGCGGCTGCCGAAGTCATAACGAAGCAACCGGGCTTCATTTCCATGCAACTACATCGAGCGATCGGCGATAGTCCGACTTACCTGAACTATGTAGTGTGGGAGTCCACCGAGGCGGTCCGCACCGCCTTCACTGATCCCGAGTTCCTCGCGAAACTTCCGGCATATCCTTTATCCGTCGTGGCCAGCCCACACCTGTTCCAGAAGGTCGCCGTCCCCGGCTTCTGCACGGCCTGACTCCGGAAATATGGCAAAGCGCGACGTGCACCCAGCCGCAGCCTTCTTTATTGGTTAACGCTTCTGCCAGCACCGGCAGCGTCATCAACGTGCTTTCGGTGAGTTCCGCAAAGCGAACGGTCGGGTGAAGATGTAACGCTTCCGTGACCGGATCAAAGCGAACCCCCACTTTTGGCTTGGTTTCAATTTGGTAGGCTTTGAGAGAACGAAAACGCGACAATGTTTCCTGACTGGCTAACGTGCCTTCGCCGCGGTCATCGCGATCGACATAGATGAAGCCATAGCGTTTACTCATTTCTCCAGCGGGAGCAGCAACCAGATCGATACAACCCCACGAGGAACAGAGGAAGCAAAAGGTGATGTAAACGCGGCGTATTTGATGAAGGTGCAATGAAGGTAATTTTATGAGGACACAACACGGGCAAAACACGCACCGAAAACAATCGTTTACAGCACGTGATTGCCCATTTCTGTAGGAAATTTAAACATAAACGTTAAGCTGGTTAGTTGCCGTTGGGCGATTCACCCCATCGGCTATGGGTGGTTTAAAGACCGAGCCGCTATTTTCATACGCTGTCCGCGTTCGAGTAGAAGCGTCCTGATTAGGGTAACCAGACAGCTGCGACGAACGAGAAATACCTTGGACATAATCCAGTTTGTCAGGCGTGGCGTAATATGACACTGGAGAAACTAGGTTGAGACCAATCATTTTTCTTTCCCCCTATTCATCTCATCTGCCAGTAAAACTTACCTTGCTTATTACTGAGTATAGAACAGTCAAACAGGGGGAATATGTAAGGTTTTGTCTGAAAAAACGCCGCTAACGAGTCCTTATAAGGGGAAAGGTGAGGCCAGCAATCATTTTGATTTACTATCAAACGCTTATTTGTTTTTCTCCCACGCACGCAGGCGTCCGGCAGCATTTTTATAAGGCGAGGCGGTATTGAACTGGATCATCCGACCACGCGTCCACTTGCCATACCAGCATGTACCATAGAGTTGTTCATCGGTGTAGCGCTCAACCAATGCGATGAGTGCCAATTTATTCGCGGCAAGCAGCGCAACCAGTTCCGCCCAATCGGTAATATGGGCATAATCCTGATAGAATTTTTGTGCCAGCAGGCCGAGCTGATTCCATTTATAACCGGCCTCAGGGAAATCAATGGCTTTACCCTGCTCTTCATGCGCATGCCATTTCAGCACCACATTGCCCCAGCCCAGTAAATACGCCACCAGATTTGCCGGGCTCATCTGCGTCCCCTGCGCATGTCCTACCATTTCTGGCGAAAATGCTCGCTCTGCGGGCACCGCGTCAATTCTCTTCATTAATAGCGTGAACTGACTATTGATCGCCTTAATCAAGGCCTCCTTGCTCTCCGGCACCGCCATCATTTTCCCCGATTATGTTGCTATAGACAAAATCAGGTTACTGCCCACAATGCGACACTGCCTTGTCATCGCTCACGTTTTTCGCTATTGCTCAGCGTTGCGCCAACAGCCGGATCGACACCTCACGCTCACGGGGCGACGTCACAGGTGTATGGATAATGAATTCATCTACGCCAAAGCGCTGATGATAGCTCTCCAGACGCTGATGAATATCTTCCGGCGTGCCGTAAAGCACATGGCGTAGCTCCTGCTCGATACGGAAATCCGTCACGCCGGCCTGTCGAACGAAATCTTCGGCCTGTTCCTGACTGCCTACCGTTAGCGGCGGCTTGTTTTCAATATAAACCTTATAGTTATGCTGCGTGCTGGCCAGCGCTTCCGCATCCTCATGACGTTCGGCGGCAATCACCGACAACGATAGCAGCGTCTGTGCACTGGCTGGCTTCAACTCCCGATAGCTCAAGAGCGATTCTGCCAGCAGCGTTTCGCTGGCGTTAATGAACCCAGCGAACACGAAATTCCAGCCCAGCGATGCCGCTAATCTCGCACTATCCTGACTGGCCCCTAGCAGAAAACGCTGTGGCTCATGTTCTGGCAGCGGTGTCGCATTCAGGCGATTGCTCGTGTTGTCATGACTACCGAGAAAATGATTGAGCTGATGTAATTTCTCCGTGAAGGCGATGCGCTGCGCCTCACCGATTTCCTGCTGTAACGCCCGTGTCGCAAGCGGCAACCCGCCCGGCGCTTTACCGATACCCAAATCTACACGCCCGCCTGCCAACGCGCTGATGACATGGAAATTCTCCGCGACTTTATACGGGCTGTAATGCTGTAACATCACGCCGCCGGACCCGATACGCAGCGTTGTCGTATGCGCTAGCAACCAGGTGATCAATACCTCGGGAGACGACCCCGCCAGCTCATCGGAATTATGATGTTCGGAAACCCAAAAGCGCTGGTAGCCAAGCGCTTCCGCCACTTTCGCCAACGACACGGTTTGTGCCAACGCCTGTGCCGCGCTCATTCCTTCGGCGATAGGGCTTTGGTCTAATAAACTGAGCTTATATCCCACGATGCTTCCTTATTTTCAGCGGCTATTCTTTAGCACTATTCATAGCAATAAATAGTCATAACAAAAAAACAGAAATAGCAAAAAAACAGAATAAGAAGAATGTTGCATAAAGGTGTTTAAAATAAATATCAATAATGAGTTTTGTTAGCAGAAATATTCATAATAAATGAATACCAAAAAAGTCATCATAAAAAGACATGAAATATAACCAGACGGTATTTATCCATTGAGTTGCTATCGGCTACCTTTATCATGTTTACGTTTTGTTAAGGAGGTGTATTGATATGGCTGAATCTATTCCCTGTTGTGATACGTCATTTGAGCAACAGCTAATTAACTGGCGACGGCACTTGCATCAGTACCCGGAATTGTCCAATCAGGAACACCAAACCACCGCACACATTACCCGCTGGCTACAAGAGAAAGACATCCGCCTGCTGCCCCTTGCGTTAACCACTGGTGTTGTTGCCGAAATCGGCCACGGCAGCGGGCCGACGATTGCGCTGCGTGCGGATATTGATGCGTTGCCGATTGAAGAACTGGTCGATGTCGACTTTCGCTCTCAAAATGCAGGTGTCATGCATGCCTGCGGACATGACTTCCACACCGCGGTGATGCTCGGCGCGGCTTGTCTGCTGAAAAAACGCGAACATGCCTTACCAGGTAAAATCAGGCTGTTTTTCCAACCGGCAGAAGAGGTATCTACCGGAGCCAAACAGCTTATCCGTGCTGGTGCGCTTGCCGATGTTGCCGCCGTTTTTGGCCTGCACAATGCGCCCGAACTCCCCGCAGGTACCTTCGCCACACGTAGCGGCCCGTTTTATGCCAATGTGGATCGCTTCGCTATTCACATTACTGGCAAAGGTGCACATGCGGCCAAACCGGAACAGGGTATCGACAGCATCGTCACCGCTTGTAATATCGTTAATGCGCTGCAAACCCTGCCCAGTCGCAGCTTCAGTTCGCTGGAGTCACTGGTTATCAGCGTCACGCGTATTCAGGGTGGCAACACCTGGAACGTACTCCCACAAACGGTAGAATTGGAAGGGACGGTTCGTACTTACAATGCTGCGATTCGTTCAGAAATACCGGAACGCATTGAACAACTGATCGGCGGGGTTGCCCTTGCTTTGGGCGCAAAAGCGGAACTCAAATGGTATCCCGGCCCGCCTGCGGTCGTGAACACTAGCGAATGGGCCGATTTCAGCAAACAAATTGCCCGAGACGCAGGTTATCAGGTGGAGAATGCCGAACTGCAAATGAGCGGAGAGGACTTTGCCCTTTACCTTCAGCAAGTGCCGGGTACGTTCGTCAGTATTGGCTCAAACAGTGAATTTGGTTTGCATCATCCTCAGTTCAACCCAGATGAAAGCGCCATTGCTCCTGCATCACGCTACTTTGCACAGCTAGCAGAAGCCGCACTGCATCGCCTGCGCACCACAAAGAGCGCCGCTCCACAGGCGGTACTGTCTCCATCGTAATATTTTGATCTGCAAATACAATCACCTCCGCCCAGTCAATTGGGTGGAGGTGTAGTGGTTACATAAATCCAACATTAGGAGAGATACGGGGATGAGGTTCCCGCAGGGACGCCTCACCCCGTGGTTGCTCCGGGTATCTCGATCGTCAAACGATCGGGGTTAGGAGAGAAAGTTATACAGATTAACCCCGAACCGCATGATAACCACGGGAGAAATACACCAGACCATCGGTACTTTCGCCCTGCTTAATCGCTAATACCTGGCAAATAAAGATATCATGCGTCGCCGCGCTCACCACTTCCTCAACCCGGCAGTCAAACGCGACAAGCGCATCTTGCAACACCGGTGAACCCGTGTGTAACACGTCCCACTCCGCCGCAGCAAACCGTTCTTCCGTAGGCGAGCGACTCCCAAACAGCGAAGACAACGCTTCGTGATGTGCCGCCAATGTATTAACGCATAAATGTTCATTCACCTGAAACGTGGGATACACCGATGAACCGCGATTCAGGCACACCAGCAGCGTGCCGGGCGTATCACTGACGCTGGACACGGCAGACGCCGTAAATCCAGCCTTACCTGCCGGGCCATCGGTGGTAACGATATTAACCGCCGCGCTCAGCTTTGCCATTGCATCGCGAAACGCCTGGCGGTCAACGGCGCTAATCGCCGCAGAGGGAACGGCGTCATTCACGGTTACGCGTCGTTCAGCTGTCAAATCAGACATTACATTCTTCCTTAAGATACGGCGAGAGACATGGCTATTAACATCATACTAACAAAATAAGCCGCGCCATCATCTGAAATTTTTGAATTTCATTATCCATTATTGTTGTTTTACATCACACCTCGCCTCATCAATAGTGAAAACACGCTATTAACGTCCCATTAACCTTTCATTGAATGCGTGAATGCCTGGATGGCTTATTTATTGACAGCCGATTTTATTGATGGACTGTGTTCACTTTCATGGAAGTTTGCTCAATGAATAACAAGCACATTCAATTAATAACAAGGTTTATAATAATGAGTAAAAAACAAACATCCTCAAATCGACAATTAAGACTAGGTTTAATATTACAAGGTGCAGCAGGAAATATGTCCGCGTGGCGACATAAAAACGTCGTACCGGATGCCAGCATTAATTTTGGTTTTGTTCTGGATGCGGTAAAAAAGGCCGAACAGGGGAAGTTTGATTTTGTCTTCGTAGCAGACGGTCTGTATATCAATGAAAAATCCATCCCTCACTTTCTCAACCGTTTCGAACCCTTGACGCTGCTTTCCGCACTGGCTACCGCCACGACTCATATTGGTTTGGTTGGTACGCTCTCGACGTCGTATTCCGAACCTTTTACCACCGCCCGGCAGTTTGCCAGCCTCGACCATCTCAGCAATGGGCGTGCAGGCTGGAACGTGGTGACATCGCCGCTGGAAGGATCGGCGAAAAACTTTTCCCGAGAGCAGCACCCGGAACACGCGCTGCGCTACCGTATTGCCGATGAATTCCTTCAGGTAACGAAAGGTCTCTGGGATTCCTGGGAGGACGATGCCTTTATTCGCGACAAAGCCAGCGGGCAATTCTTCGATCCTGAAAAACTGCATACGCTGAATCATCAGGGGGAATTCTTCTCGGTACAGGGCCCGCTGAATATTGGCCGCTCTGCGCAGGGTCGCCCGATTGTGTTTCAGGCTGGCGCGTCTGAGGACGGGCAAAAACTTGCCGCTAAACATGCCGATGCCATCTTTACTCATCAACACACGTTGGAAGACTCGCAGCGTTATTACCGCGAGGTGAAACAGAAACTGGAAGAAAACGGTCGCCGCGCCGATCAACTGCACGTATTTCAGGGCGTCAGCGTGATTGTCGGCAACGATGCAGAAGACGTAGAGCGCCAGTACCAGGAAACCGCACAGTTGGTCACGATTAAGGACGCGCTTAATTATCTGGGACGCTACTTTGAGCACTACGACTTCTCACAGCATCCGCTAGATGAGCCCTTCCCTGATATCGGCGATTTAGGGAAAAATAGCTTCCGCAGCACCACCGATGAAATTAAACGCAACGCGCAGGAAAAAGGCTTAACGCTGCGGCAAGTGGCGCTGGAAGCGGCATCACCTCGCCCCGTATTCAGCGGCACGCCCGAGCAGGTAGCGGATGGCTTACAGCTCTGGTTTGAAAACGGCGCGGCAGACGGCTTCATCATTCAGGGCGGCACGCCAGATACGCTCAATCACTTTGTCGATCGCGTCGTCCCTTTGCTGCAACAGCGCGGCCTATTCCGTCAGGAATATCCCGGCTACACGCTGCGAGAAAACCTGGCGCTGGATTATCCGGTGAATCAATTCACGCGCTAGTTCGTGTACAGGAGAGTTGCCGTGAAACGTCCCCCTTTTATCACCGTAACCGGTCTGGTAACGCTACTGAGCACCACGCTGGTGGCAAACGTGCAGGCACAAGACGCGGGATTCGTCAGTCGTATCGATCTCAAGGCCAACCAGATTCCCATTCGTACTGAGAAAAACGCCGAGGCTATCGAACAAATCCCGGCTAATTTCAAATTCGTGACGCCGGGTAAACTGACGATTGCCGTTTCGTCGCTCAGTTCACCACCGCTGTCTCTGCTGGCTGACGACAACAAAACAATTGTCGGCAGCGATGCCGACATCGCGCGGCTGGTGGCCGACAGTCTCGGGCTGGAGCTGAAGCTGGTCCCTGCCTCTTGGGAAGATTGGCCGCTGGGCATTACGGCGAGGAAATACGATGCCGCTATTTTTAATATTGCCGTGACGAAACTGCGTAAAGAAAAGTTCGATTTCTCCACCTACCGCATTGATACGCTGGGTTTCTACGTGAAATCGACCAGCAAGATTACCGCAATCAACAAACCGGAAGACGTGGCGGGCCTGAAAGTGATTGTTGGATCCGGCACCAATCAGGAAAACATTCTACTGGGATGGGATAGGCAAAACCGTGCCAACGGCCTTGCCCCCGTACAGCCTGTCTACGTTACTGATGATGCCGCTGCCAATTTGAGTATCCAGTCTGGGCGTGTCGATGCGTTTTTCGGTCCGCACTCTATCGGCGCTTATAAAGCGGCGTTAACGGGTAAAACACGCATGGTGGGCAAAGGCCCGACGGTCGCTTATGTCGCGGTCACCACGCAGAAAGGCAACGGTTTGGCGCAGCCCATCAGTACCGCTATCAATGGCGCGATCCATGACGGCAGCTATGCGCAGGTATTGGATCGCTGGGGTGAAGACGATGAAAAGATCACGCAGTCCGTGGTGAATCCGCCGGGTATCGGCGATTGATAAAAGTGACATAACATAAAAAGTGACGTTCTTGAAAGTGACAAGGTCACCATAATAACCTGCAAGGGAAAGACATATGCAAAAACAGATCGCCTACACCATCGCACATTTGACCGCGACACCTCGCGTATTCCCGTCGCGTCTGACAAAGTTACTAATGGGATCGCTGCTGCTCGGCACGTTATCTGTAACGACTGGTGCACAGGCGGCTATCGATCTAAAAGCCAATCAACAGCCGATCCATGCGCCGAAGAATGTGGACGCTATCGCACAGGTTCCGGCTGATTTTAAATTTGTCACGCCGGGTAAATTCACCGTCGCGATTGCCGCGTTGGGTTCATCGCCGCCGCTGGCCTTTCTGGCTGACGACAACAAAACTGTGGTGGGCAGCGAACCGGATATTGCCCGGCTGGTGGCAGACAGTCTTGGACTGGAACTGAACATCGTTCCCACCTCATGGGAAGACTGGCCGCTCGGCGTAGCCTCCGGCAAATATGATGCCGCCATCATCAATATTACCGTCACCAAAGAGCGTAAAGAAAAGTTCGATTTTGCCACTTATCGCATCGACTCACTCGGCTTCTATGTGAAATCCACCAGTAAAATTCAGTCAATCAAGGAAGCGAAAGACATTGCTGGATTGAAGATTATCGTCGGTTCCGGCACCAATCAGGAAGCGGTGCTGCTGGCGTGGGATAAACAGAATCGCGCCAACGGTCTACCCGCCTTTCAGCCCATTTATGTCACGGACGATGCCGCGGCCAACCTGAGCCTACAATCCGGTCGTTCTGATGCCTATTTCGGCCCAAACGTGATCGGCGCCTACAAGGCTGAGCTGACGGGCAAAGTTAAGCATGTCGGTACGGTAAACGGCGGTTATCCCAACGTCGCACATATCGCAGTCACCACACGCAAAGGCAGCGGATTGGTACAGCCGATTAATACGGCGTTGAACGGTGTGATTAAAAGCGGTGAATACGACAAGGTGCTAAACCGCTGGGGAGAAAGTATTGAGCGTATCGACCGTTCAGAAATCAATCCTCCGGGGCTGGGCAATTAGTCCTGCCCTATGGCTATCGGGACGCTATAAGCGAAACGCAATGGTTACCGATAGCCCGCGTATACCTTAATGAATCAGGAGCATGCAATGTCCGACGACATCTTCATTGTTACCCAGCCCGAGGATCCTATCGTGGCACCCATTATCGACGGCCTGTTCGCAGAATATGAGCAGCGTTACGGTGATTTTTTCGGTGAGCGGGAAAACGACCCGCCGGGAATCTACCAGCAGCCACACGGCATTTTTATTGCACTGCTGCGTCGAGGTATCCCCATCGCTACGGGGGCGTTTAAACGCTACGACAGTACCACCGCCGAGATTAAACGGGTATGGACAGATAACTCACTGCGCCGTCAGGGGCTAGCGGGAAAAGTGATGCATGAGCTGGAACAACACGCTCGCCGATTAGGCTATGAACATTTTTTCCTGACGACTGGCTTCCGTCAGCCTGAAGCCGTGCGCTTATACCTGAGCCACGGTTATCACCCTCAGTTCGATACCACCGTCGATCCGGTGACCTATAGCCTCCCACCTTACGACGGGCGTTTACCGTTTAGGAAAGCGCTGTTCGAAACGGTGGCACCACGGGTTGCGCGGCAAACGGAAGTCGAACTTATCACCCGCCATTTGAAAGTGTGTTGACAGTTATGCACCGGTAATAACCCTATGCGCTAGCCACAAAACGACATTTTTCAGCCTCACATTCAAATGGTATCGATCATGACGCAATCTCTACAAACGTCGTCTCAGCAGACACCGCTGAGTCAGGCACAGGAACCGCCGTTGAACATCGTTCCGGCGCGTTACCCTTTTCGTTTTGCTGGTGCACTGTTTTCACTGTTTATTTTTGCTGGGATTATTCAATCAATCGCGCTGAACCCGCGCTGGGAATGGTCAGTTTTTGCCGAGTGGTTTTTTAATCCGGTCATCCTTACCGGGCTGGGGCAAACGCTGCTGTTGACCGCGCTGGGTACATTATTCAGCATTTTTTTCGGCACCGCGCTGGCGCTGGCACGGCTTTCGCCGTCTTATCTGCTCTCCACCTTGTCGTGGCTGTATATCTGGCTGTTTCGATCGTTGCCGCTGATTTTGGTGCTGATCATTCTCTACAATTTCTCGTATCTCTATGACGAACTGGCGCTGGGGATTCCGTTCACATCTATCGTCTTCCTGCGCTATCCGACAATTGATTTACTGGATCAATTTTCTGTCGCCGTACTTGGCCTGACGCTGGTGCAGTCCGCGTATACAGCGGAGATTATTCGCGGCGGTATTCTTGGTGTGGACGCGGGTCAATTTGAAGCCTCCGCAGCGCTCGGCCTACCCGGAGGTCGCCGTACAGTGCGCATCATTCTGCCGCAGGCACTGCGTTCGATTCTGCCCACTGGTTTTAACGAGATCATCAGCCTCGCTAAAGGCACCTCGATTGTCTACGTACTGGCGCTACCGGAGCTGTTTTACACCGTTCAAGTCATCTACAACCGCACTCAGCAGGTTATTCCATTACTGATGGTCGCTACCATCTGGTATCTGCTGATTACGACAGTGCTATCCATCGTCCAATACTACGTGGAACGCTATGTGTCCCGCGGTGCAGTGCGTGAAATGCCGCTAACGCCGCGCCAGAGACTTATTCGTGTTCTGACACGAAAGCGCGCACGTTAACCCCTCGATTCTGGAGATTCACCATGTCTGAAGCTATCGATTATTTTGCTCACGCCCGAACCACCGAGCAGCCACAGGTAGAAAACGCCCGCGGGCTGATTGAGATCCGCAATGTAGCGAAACATTTTGGTCAGCATAAAGCGCTGGAGGATATCAATCTGACGCTAGCGCCCGGCTCCGTCACGGTGATCCTGGGTCCGTCCGGTTCGGGGAAATCCACGCTGCTGCGCACCATTAATCATCTTGAACGCGTGGACGACGGTTTTATCCGCATCGACGGCGACTACATCGGCTATCGACGCAAAGGGAATACGCTCTATGAATTGAAAGAAAAGGACGTGTTGCGCCAGCGTATCAACGTCGGCTATGTGTTCCAGAATTTCAATCTTTTCCCCCATCTTTCCGTCTTGGAAAATATCATTGAAGCCCCGCTGGCGCATAAACTGTATTCCCGTCAGGAAGCGGAAGATGTCGCCTTTATCCTGTTGGAAAGCGTCGGGCTACGCCATAAAGCACAGTCTTATCCCCGCCATCTTTCCGGCGGTCAGCAACAGCGCGTCGCCATCGCCCGTGCGCTGGCGCTCAAACCGAAAGTGATGCTGTTTGATGAACCGACGTCCGCGCTCGACCCTGAACTCGTCGGCGAGGTGCTGGATGTGATCAAATCGCTCGCCCGATCCGGCGTGACGCTGGTCGTCGTTACACATGAAATCGGCTTTGCGCGCGAAGTCGCCGACCGCGTGGTGTTTATGGTAGATGGAAAAATTGTCGAAAGCGGCGAATCCTGGCAGGTGCTAAACCATCCCCGTCACCCGCGGACGATCAACTTTTTGAATAAGGTACTGTGAGGAAATAAACCGATTAAAAATCCAGCCAGGCTCACGGCGCGTGAGCCTGATGAGATCGCGAATAAATTATTATTTTGCAGTTAATGGTTCAGTGTTCGGGCTGCTATAAACCTGAACCATCACGCTTTTATCGGTATCAAATGTCGCAACCGTCACAACATCATGAGTGCCAACCGCTCGCCAACATTCAGCTTCAACATCGCAACGATCCTGCTTCTCATACCCCACCGAAGTCAGATAGGTGTGAACATTGCGGGTATCGCCAGTACCATAGAAATTCACTGTCCATACTTTAGCTTCTGGACCTGTTACGTTCGAAAAACTGAAGTCGTAGTGGTCTGTAATGCGTGGCATTTTCTTTAGAATGTCGGGGGTATAGAACACATACTCCCTTTTATCCTGTTCGGTATAGTGCGCACTGCTGGCAAAATCCATTTTGATATACGGCCATATCGCACCAACCACAACAGCAATAGCGATGGTGCCGATCGCAGCAAAAATCTTCAGCGGTTTACTCATCCTTAAGTTTCCTTTTAACTGAAGCTAAACAACAAATTATCTTCTTAAGGTTGTATTTTACACCGCTTGCCCGAGCAGTATGAAAATTTTGTACTAGCGAAATGAAACCAAGGTCACTGCGCTCAAATCGCGACCAGCCCCCGCACGCCGTCCTGCTCCATCGTTTCGCCTCGCCCACGCTGTATGATTTCCCCACGAGACATCACCAGATAGCTGTCGGCCAGTTCGGCGGCAAAGTCGTAAAATTGCTCGACCAGTAAAATCGCCATGTCGCCGCGCTGTGCCAGTTGGCGAATCACCGCGCCGATCTCTTTAATCACCGACGGCTGTATGCCTTCTGTCGGTTCATCCAGAATCAACAATTGTGGTTTACAGGCCAGCGCACGTCCAATCGCCAGCTGTTGCTGTTGCCCACCGGACAAATCGCCGCCACGCCGCTGTTTCATTTCATCCAATACGGGAAAAAGCTGGTAGATCTCATCCGGCACCTGCCGAGCTTGTTTGCCCGGAAAACGCGATAGCCCCATCAGTAGATTTTCTTCCACCGTCAGACGAGGAAAAATCTCTCGCCCCTGCGGTACATAGGCAATGCCAGACTGCACGCGCTGGTGGGGTTTACGTGTGTTAATCGCTTCGCCCTGCCAGTGAATCGTGCCGGACTTCGCCGGAATCAGCCCCATTAGGCATTTCAGCAACGTGGTTTTCCCCACGCCGTTACGCCCTAACAGGCAGGTAATCTCGCCAGGTTTTACCTCAAACGACAAGCCACGCAAAATGTGGCTGCCGCCGTAATATTGATTCAGTTC
Source organism: Pectobacterium betavasculorum (assembly GCF_000749845.1). Lineage (GTDB taxonomy): Bacteria > Pseudomonadota > Gammaproteobacteria > Enterobacterales > Enterobacteriaceae > Pectobacterium > Pectobacterium betavasculorum. The sequence continues at coordinate 1,183,323 of NZ_JQHM01000001.1, forward strand.
AGCAATCTCTAACATGTTAGCGCCCCAGATAAACGTCAATGACCTGCTCATTCGCCTGCACCTCGCGCAGCGATCCCTCCGCCAGCACCTGCCCCTGATGCAGCACGGTCACGCGATCGGCAATACTCTCGACAAATCCCATATCATGTTCCACCACCATCAACGAGTGCTTGCCCGCCAGACTACGGAACAGTTCGGCGGTATAGGCCGTTTCGGCGTCCGTCATCCCCGCAGCGGGTTCATCGAGCAACAGCAGATGCGGTTCCTGAACCAACAGCATGCCAATCTCCAGAAACTGCTTTTGCCCGTGCGACAACAGCCCTGCTGGTCGCTGCCGTTCGTGACTGAGCCGCAGCAGCGCCAGCGTGTCGTCAATCCGGTCACGTTGTTCGCTGTTCAGCCTGGCACGCAGGCTTGCCCACACCGACTTGTCGGTTTTCAGCGCAATGTCGAGGTTTTCAAACACCGTCAGCGCTTCAAACACGGTCGGTTTTTGGAATTTTCGCCCAATTCCCGCGCGAGCTATGTCCACGGGTGATAGCGATGTCAGGTCAGTGAACTGATCGTAAAACACCTTACCGTTATCCGGCCGCGTTTTGCCGGTAATGACATCCATCAACGTGGTTTTTCCCGCGCCGTTTGGTCCGATGATGCAGCGCAGTTCCCCCACGCCAATCTGCAACGAGAGATCGGTAAGCGCCCGGAAACCGTCAAAACTCACGTTAATCTTATCGAGTTGCAGCACCGGATCGGTCTGGTGTCGATGGCGATCCGACGGGTGTGGCTGGGCAAACTGGGTCGGTGGAGAAATCGTCTGAGTAGACACTGAGGGTACAGATACAGGTTCAGTCATGTTTCTTCCTCGTCAGAAATCCAATCACACCACGCGGCAAAAACAGCGTGACGAGAATAAACATCATCCCCAAAAAAAACAGCCAGTATTCAGGAAAGGCCACGGTAAACCAGCTTTTCGCACCGTTGACGATCCCCGCGCCGAGCAACGGCCCGATTAGCGTTCCGCGTCCGCCCAGTGCGACCCAAATGGCGGCTTCGATGGAGTTGGTCGGCGACATTTCGCTGGGATTGATGATGCCAACCTGTGGCACATACAGCGCCCCCGCCAGCCCACACAGTACGGCGGAAAGCGTCCAGACAAACAGTTTGAAGCCTTTCGGATCGTAGCCACAGAACATCAGGCGGTTTTCCGCATCGCGCACTGCCGTCAACACGCGACCAAATTTACTGCGCGCCAGCGCAAACCCCACCAACAGGCTGGCGGTTAGCAACAGTACGGTGGCGACAAACAGCCCAATGCGTGTACCGGTAGCCGTAATCGGGAACCCCAGCAGCGTCGTAAACCCAGTAAATCCGTTGTTGCCGCCAAAGCCAGTTTCGTTACGGAAGAACAGCAGCATCCCGGCGTAAGTCAGCGCCTGCGTCATGATCGAGAAATAGACGCCCTTAATCTTAGAGCGGAACGCGAACCAACCGAATACAAACGCCAGTATTCCCGGCACCAATACGATCAGGCACAGCGCCCAGGCGAAATACTGCGTACCTGTCCAGAACCACGGTAGCTCAGTCCACGACAGGAACGACATAAACGCGGGCATCCCTTCGCCAGCAGCCTGCCGCATCAGATACATGCCCATGGCATAGCCGCCCAGCGCAAAAAACAGGCCGTGACCGAGCGATAGCAGCCCGGCGTAACCCCACACCAGATCCAACGCCACGGCAACAATGGCATAGCACAGAATTTTGCCGATCAGCGTCAGCGTATAAGTGGAGATAGCCAGTGGATTCTCTGCGGGCAACAGCGCAAAAAATGGCAGTATCAGCAAAGCCAATAATATGCTCGCACCGAGGACAAGCATGAGCCGCGGTGCGCGCTGCGTCAGGGTTATCGTCATGGGCTGTTTAATAGATTGCGTAATAGGTTGCGTCATCAGTCAATCACCCGTCCTTTGAATGCAAACAGCCCCTGTGGCCGTTTCTGAATAAACAACACGATCAGAACCAGAATGACGATTTTGCCCAGCACCGCGCCGATCTGCGGCTCCAACACTTTGTTGAGAATACCAAGGCTAAATGCAGCCACCACCGTCCCTGCAAGCTGTCCGACGCCGCCCAACACAACGACGAGGAAGGAATCGATGATGTAACCCTGCCCTAGTTCCGGTCCGACGTTGCCCAATTGAGACAGTGCCACACCGCCCAATCCAGCGATGCCAGAGCCGAGACCAAAAGCCAGCATATCGACACGTCCGGTCGGCACGCCGCAGCAATCCGCCATCGCCCGGTTTTGCGTCACCGCCCGCACATTCATGCCGAGCCGTGTTTTATTGAGTAATAGCCAGGTGAGCAGCAGCACGCCGAGGACAAACACAATCACCGCGATGCGGTTATACGGCAGCACCAGATTCGGCAACAAGCGTAGCCCGCCAGACAGCCACGCGGGGTTCGCGACTTCCAGATTTTGCGTGCCGAACAGCATCCGCACCAGTTGGATCAGCATCAGGCTGATACCCCACGTTGCCAGCAACGTTTCCAGCGGACGACCATAGAGATGGCGAATCACCGTGCGCTCCAACGCCATGCCGACTCCCGCGGTGATAAAAAAGGCGACAGGCAGCGCCAGCAGTGGATAATACGTCAGCCAACTGGGTGCAAACTGCTGGCACAGCGACTGCACCAGCCAGGTTGCATACGCGCCCAGCATCAACATTTCACCGTGCGCCATGTTGATAACGCCCAATAACCCGTAGGTGATCGCCAGCCCCAGCGCCGCCAGCAGCAAAATAGAGCCGAGCGATAGCCCGGTAAACGCCTGCCCCAGTAGATCGCCGACGATCAAACTTTGCTTAATCTTATCTAGGCTCTCCTGTGCTGCCGCACGCACGCCGGTATCTGATTCATTCGGTGCCTGCGTCAACGGTTGTAGCAGTCCCTGCATTTGCGGATCGCCGGTCTGCCCTAAGCGTTTGACCGCATCAAGACGCACCAGCGGATCGGCAGCGCTTAGCTGGCGGGTGGCAATAGCGATAGTCAGCGCATCGTGCACCTGTGCGTCTTTTTCTACCTCAAGGCGCTGCACCAATAGCGGCAGTTGTCCCGCACTGCTGTCACCTTGCAATTGCCGCACCGCATTCAGGCGCGTTGCGACGTCATCACTGACTAACTGGTGTGAGGCCAGCGCGGTGGCAATCAGAACGCGCAGGCGGTTATTCATAAACAGTTTTTTGGTCGCACCAGTCGGTTGAACATGCCCTTCCAGCGGCGTTAACGTGCCTTGCACATCCATAAACGGCTGTTGATTCTTATCGAGTACCACCGATTCGTCGCGCAGTGCCTGTAGCAACGGCAAGCGTGCGGGCTCCGGCGCAGCGGCCCACTGTTGCAGTAGCTCTGCTTGCTGCGTGCGGCTGGCAGCAGCGAAATCGGCTGCGGGCCCGGCCTGTGCTAACACAGGAAGCATCAGACACAGCGACAGCACAAACGTAGATAATTGACGATTAATCATCGCAATGTCCGCCATATAAGAGAGGGAATATCTATTCGCACCATTTATTTTTCCTTCTATATCCAGCAGTCTCACCGCCACACTTTTATGCTGGTGCAGTGAGTATTTCGTGCGCTATAACGCCGCTATTCATAGGCAATATCCGTATGAGCGCCCGACGCAGGGCGCTCAGTCGCCGCCGCCCTGCGAACCCAGGCTTCCGGCTAAATTATGCCGCTGCGCGGTGTCATCGGTGTTAACGACCGCTAATCGAGCCGTCAGTGACGCGATCCAGACGCGGCACTGACTTTCGCGGCATCCATGCCGCTCACTCGGCGGTCATACCTACCGATGCATAATTTTTTACGCCGGATAACAAAACGATTAAGACCTGAAACTCAAATTTACTGTGCGGCTTTTATTGGATGATCGGGCTTCTTATCGTTACCGGCGATGTACGGGCTCCACGGTTGCGCGCGAACCGGTTTATCGGTTTGCCAGACCACGTTGAACTGACCGTTTTCCTCGATTTCGCCAATCATCACTGGCTTATGCAGATGGTGGTTGGTGCTATCCATCGTCAGCGTAAAGCCATCCGGAGCGGCAAAGGTTTGACCTGCCATTGCGGCACGCACTTTATCCACGTCCGTGGTGCCCGCTTTCTCTACCGCCTGCGCCCACATGTGAATGCCGACATAGGTGGCTTCCATCGGGTCGTTAGTCACCACCGTGCCTGCGTTAGGCAGGTTTTTCGCTTTGGCATAAGCTTTGTAGGCTTCCACAAAGTCGGCATTGGTTGGGTTATCTACCGACTCAAAGTAGTTCCACGCCGCTAAATGGCCGACCAGCGGTTTGGTATCGATGCCGCGCAGTTCCTCTTCGCCTACCGAGAACGCGACAACCGGCACATCGGTCGCTTTGATGCCCTGATTCGCCAGCTCTTTATAGAATGGGACGTTAGAATCGCCGTTGATGGTAGAAACCACCGCTGTCTTACCGCCCGTCGAGAATTTCTTGATGTTGGAAACGATGGTCTGATAATCGCTGTGGCCGAACGGCGTATAGACTTCTTCGATATCCTTGTCCTGCACGCCTTTCGAATGCAGGAACGCACGCAGGATCTTGTTGGTGGTACGCGGATAGACATAATCGGTACCCAGCAGGAAGAAACGCTTCGCCGCCCCGCCGTCTTCACTCATCAGATATTCCACCGCGGGGATCGCCTGCTGATTCGGTGCCGCACCGGTATAGAACACGTTCGGTGACATCTCTTCACCCTCATACTGCACCGGATAGAACAGCAGCCCGTTTAACTCTTCAAACACGGGCAGCACCGATTTACGCGACACTGATGTCCAGCAGCCGAAGACCACCGCCGCTTTATCCTGCGTTAACAACTGACGCGCCTTTTCAGCAAACAGCGGCCAGTTCGACGCAGGATCGACGACCACCGGCTCCAGTTTTTTACCCAACACGCCGCCTTTAGCGTTGATCTCATCAATGGCCATCAGCGCCACATCTTTTAGCGGCGTTTCCGAAATCGCCATCGTGCCGGACAGCGAATGCATCACCCCGACTTTGATGGTTTCCGTCGCCTGCACGCTCCAGGTCAACCCCATACCAACCACTGTCGCAGAAAGCGCAAAAACTTTTAGCAATGAACGTCTTTTCATTTATTAGCCCTTAAGTCGTGTTGAGTAAGAATGGAATCGTGTGATACGTCTGGTGAAGCAGGTTCCGTAGTAACTGACTGAGGCCGCGCCTGCTGTAGCATGTGCAAGGTGATCTTCCGGACTTCGGCCTTACTGACCGCAATGTGGTCGGTGAGAATGTGCTGCGCCTCCTCGGTGTATTGTTGCAAGATCGCCAGCAAAATCTGGGCGTGTTCTTTATAGGTCGCGTCGATGCGATCCTCACGGGTGAAATCGAGACGGCGAATAATGCGGATTTTCTCCGTCAGTTCGCCGTGAATCCGCGCCATTTCACTGTTGCCCGCCGCCATCACCAGCCCACGGTGAAACCCTTCGTCGTAGCGGGACACGGTCTTTCCATCATCCAGACGCGGTTCCTCAATCCAGAAGCGTTTCAGATCGGCCAATAACTCGGCGCAGCGCCCCGGCGGCATTCCACACAAGCGTCGAATGGCTTCGCGCTCCAGCACAATGCGGAAGTCATACAGTTCCTCGAAATACTCAAAATCAAAGGGGCGAACCTGCCAGCCGCTGCGGAAATAGACTTCGACATACCCTTCCCGCTCCAGCCAGAACAGCGCCTGACGCACCGGCGTGCGGCTAACCGACATCCGCTCGGCAATCTCACTTTCACTGAAGCGATCGCCCGGCATCAGACGAAAGTCGAAAATGTCGTTTTTCAGCGTCTGATACACCCGTTCCGCCAACGCTTCCGGGCGATCTTTGTTATTCTTTTGTGTGCCTGTTCGCATGGTTTTCTCCGCCTCGCCGTTTATTACCTGTCGTCCGTTTTATGCAGACACATACCTTATTCCAGCCATAGCAAAGCATCACCGGGACTGACCGGACGCCCCGGCTGACAGCCGATGCGCTTCACTCGGCCAGACTGCGGCGCGTTAATCGTCAGTTCCATTTTCATCGCTTCGACAATGATCAGCGGCTGTCCGGCCTCAACCTCATCCCCCACCTTCACCAGCACTTTCCAGATATTGCCGTTCATATCTGCACTGACCTGAAAAGCGTCTTCGTCGTTTTCTACGGGGGCAATTAAAACGTCCTCCTGCGGCGTGCTGTCCTCTTCCTGCTGCCACAGCGCCACCTCGGTTTCAAATGCAGAGGCCTGACGCTGGCGAAACGCGGCGATATCGTTGGCTTGTTCGGTCAGAAAACGCGTGTGTTCAGCGAAATCAAATTCGGTTTCTTCGATGTGGATCGCGGCACGTCCTTCGCGAAAATCCTCACGCAGCGACGTCAATTCGGCTTCGCTGACGGGATAAAACCGGACTTGATCGAAGAAATGCAGCAGCCACGGTTCGCCCGCGATGAACTGATCGTTTTTGAGGAACTTGTTCCAGATCGGCAGCGTGCGCCCTACAAGCTGATAGCCGCCCGGCGAATCCATGCCGTAAATGCACATGTACATGCCACCGATACCGACCGTGCCTTCGGCAGTGAAGGTACGCGCCGGATTATATTTGGAGCTAAGCAGACGGTGGCGCGGATCGACCGGCACCGCACAGGGCGCGCCGAGATAAACGTCGCCTAGCCCCAGAATCAGATAGCTGGCATCGAAAATGGTGTCGCGCACGTCATCGCGGCTCGGTAAACCGTTAATGCGCTGAATGAAATCAACATTATTCGGCAGCCAGGGCGCACTGGCGCGTACGGTTTCACGGTAGCGTTCAACCGCACCGAGCGTAGCGCTGTCTTCAAATGCCATTGGTAAATGGACGATGCGCGACGGCACTTTCATCTGGCTGACGTCACCAAGCTGGCTTTCCAGATGCAATAGCACGTCCAGCAGCGCACGCTGACGGAGAACCCGGCTGTCATAGCGCACCTGTAGCGAACGTACGCCAGGCGACAGCTCTTCTATTCCCGCCGTCTCTGAAGCACGGATCGCGATCATCAGCAGATGAATACGCAGCCGCAGCGCCAGATCGAGCACGTTCTCGCCGTACTCGATCAGAACGTAGTTGTCGCCTGCCTGACGATAGACGGCAGTTGGCGTGGTCGCCGTGGCTTGCACGACAGCCAGCACCGTGGCGGAGCCGTGTTCTGTCGTCGCCAACGAGGGAACGTCAAACGCTGGCGTATGCGCCGCACCCAGCGTAGAAATACGGTCAGATTGCGCCTGCTCCAGTGCCAGCGCTTCCTCCGCGCTGATAGGATGGAAACGGATACGGTCACCCGGTTTGACCTGACCGACTTTCCACAGTTCCGCTTTGGCAATGGTGACCGGACAAACAAACCCGCCCAGACTTGGCCCATCTCGCGTGAGGATCACCGGAAAATCACCGGTAAAATTCACCGCGCCGATGGCGTATTCACAGTCGTGAATGTTGGAAGGATGCAAACCGGCCTCACCGCCGTTCTCTCGCGTCCAGCCAGGCTTCGGCCCCACCAGACGCACGCCCAGTCGGTTCGAGTTGTAATGCACCTGCCATTCCGCCGCGAAAAATTCGTCGATGGCGGCGTAGGTAAAGAAATCCGGCGCACCATGCGGGCCATAGAGCACGCCAATGCGCCATTCGTTGCCATACTGCGGAATCAGCGCGATGTCCACGGCCTGCGGGGGGCTCACCGGTGCGGGCGTGGTGCAGGCAGGCAATGCGGGTTGAGAAATCGCCAGCATATCCGCCACGCGCAGCGTTCGTCCGGCGTGTCCACCAAATTCCCCGAGCGCGAACGTCGAGCGGCTGCCGAGATACTGCGGCACATCGATGCCGTTGCGTACCGCCAGATAGGTGCGGCAGCCGGACTGCGCCCGCCCCAGCGTCAGCGTTTGCCCAGCCGTTACCGTAACAGGCTGCCAATAGGGCACGACGTCTCCATCCAGCGTCGCTGGGCAATCAGCTCCCGTCAGCGCAATCACCGCCGTACTGTGGAAGCGCAGCGTCGGCCCTTGCAGCGTAAATTCTAGTCCTGCTGCAATCTCATCGTTACCGACAATCCGATTCGCCAGACGGAACGCGAAATCGTCCATCGGGCCAGATGGCGGCACGCCGATATCCCAATAGCCGAGGCGTCCGGGGTAATCCTGCACGCTGCTCCAGGTGCCGGGCTGGATGACTTCAATCACCGACGCGGACGGCGTAAAGCTGTCGAGCATCCTCGTCCATACCGTTCCGCTACGGAACGCGTCGGTGGTGATAATCTGACGCAGATAATCCAGATTGGTGGCAATACCGTGCAAACGTGTGGCATTCAGCGCCTGCTGCATCTTCTCCAACGCCAGTTCACGGGTTTCTGCGTGAACGATCAGCTTGGCGATCATCGGATCGTAATACGCCGATACCTCGGTGCCAGAGCTTACCCAGCCATCGACCCGCACGCCGTCGGGAAATGCCACTTCGGTCAGCACTCCGGGGCTGGGTTGGAAATTTTTCAGCGGATCTTCCGCATAAATGCGTACTTCAATCGCCGCGCCACGCGGGAGCTGTGCGAGCTGCGCCCAGTCCAGCGGTTCGTCCGCCGCAACGCGCAGCATGCATTCGACCAAATCCAGCCCGGTGACACACTCCGTCACCGGATGCTCAACCTGCAAACGGGTATTCACTTCGAGGAAAAAAAACGCGTCACGCTCGGCGTCGTAGATAAATTCCACCGTTCCCGCGCTGCGATAGCTGACCAGCTCGCCGAGTTTCACCGCCGCAGCCAGCAATGCCGCACGCGTGGTTTCTGGCAAATGCGGTGCGGGCGTTTCTTCCACCACTTTCTGGTTGCGCCGCTGCAATGAGCAATCTCGTTCGCCCAGCGCCACCACACGGCCTTTGCCATCGCCAAAAATCTGTACTTCTACATGACGCGCCCGATCGATACAGCGTTCGAGAAAGACGCCTGCATCGCTGAAAAACTGCTCTCCCAAGCGGCGCACGCTCTCCCACGCAGCTTGCAGCGCGACGGCATCTGCACAGCGCGTCAGACCAATGCCACCGCCGCCAGCGGTACTTTTCAGCATCACTGGATAGCCAATCTCATCTGCTGCAATCAGCGCGTCCTCCAACGAGGCCAACAGCGGCGTTCCCGGTGTCATCGGCACGCCGGCAGCCGCAGCCAGTTCACGGGCGCGGTGCTTCAGGCCAAATTCGCCAATTTGCTGCGCGGTTGGCCCGACAAACGCGATACCCGCCTTTTCACACGCGGCCGCAAACGGCAGGCTTTCGGATAGAAAACCGTAGCCTGGCCAGACAGCCTCTGCTCCCGTCTGCTGCGCCGCCGCCAGAACTTTATCGATGCACAGATAGCTGTCGCTGGCCTTTTCCCCACCAATCGATACGGCAATATCGGCATCTTTCACATGTTGTGCGTTTTTATCCGTGTCGGAATAAATCGCCACGCTGGTAATCCCCAAGCGCTTTAGCGTACGCATCGCGCGGCAGGCGATCTCACCTCGGTTAGCAATCAATACGGTCTTAAACATGAGATGCCTCCTGACGGGCGAGCCAATGACGCCAGCCGCCGAACGCGGTGATATCCGTGGCATCGCTTAACGCAGCCGATTCGCAAATAAAGCCTTTAACCTGTCGCCCGTCGGCTAACGTCAGCGTACCAATCCCCAGCGGGGCCGGAATCTCTGCGACAAACTCACCAAAACGTGCCAGCGGGATGTCCCACAGTTCGACGATGATCGCCGCGCCGTCGGTGCTTTTCGCTAATCCGGGCTTGGCAGGTTGCGTATTCGCCAGCGCATAAAGACGATAGTTTTCCGCGGTGCGCGTCTCTTCTATCCGTACCGCATCACGGTTGGTCAATTGATGGTTGAGCGGCATGCCCGTCAGATGTGCGCCGACAACGGCGAGGCGGACGTGTGAGGTGGAAGGCGGTAAGGCGGCTGGTCCCGCGGGCAGCGCTTTTCCCGTCGCGCCCAGCGTAAGCGCCAGTTGAGCCTGCCAGCGCAGGCCAAAGCTCGCTAACGCACGGTCGTGCCACGCGGGTGCAATCAGCGTGATACCCGCAGGCAAGCCGTCAGCACGGAAAGGCGCAGGCAGCGCCAGCGCCGAAAGATCGGCCAGATTGGTAAAGTTGGTGTAGGTTCCCAACTGGGAATTATTGCGTACTGGCTCCTGCTTCATCGCCTCACGCGTATGGATCGTCGGCGAGGTCGGCACCACTAAGGCATCGAACGAAGCCAGCGTCTGCTGAATCTGGCGCGTCAGTTCAGCCCGCAGGTATTCGGCTTTGAAAGCCTCTACCGCGCTGAAACGCTCACCGCTCGCCACGATACCGTGCACCACCGGATCCATCAGTTCAGGCTGCCGCAGCATATCGCCCACCGCCACCGTGCGTTCCGCCACCCAAGGGCCTTGGTAAAGTTGTTCTGCCAACTGCGTGAATACGCTGAAATCGATAGGATGCAGCGTCGCGCCCGTCGCTTCTAATTCGACCAGCGCGAGCTGCCATGCAGCCTGTGCGACGGCATCATCAAAAAAGGTCGGATCGCTGGGAATGGCGACGCGCGGTTTTTCCGGTAGCAAGGCTGGCGCACTGCCCGGATGGCTGCGTGAATAAGCATCTGTTACATCGTATCCGCCAGCCAGCTCCGCGACGGTAAACGCATCTTCAACCGTCAACGCAAATACGGAGATCGTGTCATTCAGGCGACAGGCTGGCACCACGCCGCTTGCCGATAGCCACCCTTTCGTCGGCTTGAGGCCGACAATATTGTTAAACCCAGCGGGAACACGCCCCGATCCGGCGGTGTCGGTGCCTAATGAAAATCCGACCAGTCCTCGCGCCAGCACCGAGGCCGATCCTGAACTGGAACCACCGCTGATATAGTCCGCATTGAAGGTATTCGGTACTTCACCAAACGGTGAACGCGTGCCCACCAAGCCGGTGGCAAATTGATCGAGGTTGGTTTTGCCGACAACCACCGCGCCTGCCGCTTTTAATTTGGCAACGGCAGTCGCATCCTTGTCGGCCAGATAGGTGAATGCCGGACACGCCGCGCTCGTCGGCCAGCCTGCAACATCAATATTATCTTTAACAGCAAACGGAACGCCGAACAGCGGCAGCGAGTCTGGATTTTCACGATACAGAGGCAGAAGAGCCGCGATCTGCGCCTCAAGCAGCTCAGGTGTCGCCAGCACTATCCACGCTGGATCGTCCATCGAGAAGCTGGCGAGCAGCGCACTTAGCGTCTCGCCAACGCTATCGTCCTGCTGTTGGTAATGCTGTTTCCATTCCTGAAGCGTGAGTCCCGTCATTCTTGGCATAGTGTGAATCCCATCTGGTATACAAGATTGAATTCACTAAAGCGAAAACTATGCCAGTTTTCACTACATTGATTTATATGGAATTAAATGAGTTCATTTGATTATCATGCACAGAAAAGGAACAACCGTGCGCCATCGCGGAGCACGGTTTTAAAAAAGGTTGATCATTGATATACCGATAACGCCTTCTCTCAGGCGATCTTATTCGCCGCCTGCTGCGCCAGAATCGACAGTTCTGTTGCCTTGAAGATATGCGACTGCGACATCGCGTTTTCGGTGCGCTCACGGCAATCACGCAGAAAATCGGGGAAAAAGGCGCGTTCGACGCTGCCTGCGGGGGTAAAACGTTGTTCACCCTTGCCATTCACCAGATAAACGACGTTGCTTTCCCCACGCGTGAGATCGACATATTTCCTGATTTCGATATAGCCTTCCGTTCCCAGAATCGTCAGACGACCGTCGCCCCAGACGCTCAACCCATCCGGCGTAAACCAGTCACAGCGAAAATAGCCCGTGGCCCCATTGTCGCCCAGCAGCATGGCATCGCCAAAATCCTCAAATTCGGGATGGTATGGGTGGTGATAATTCGCCGTCTGGCTAGCTACCACGCACGCATTGGTATTGCCAGTAAAATAGAGAAACTGCTCAATTTGATGGATTCCGATATCACAGAGGATCCCGCCGTACTGACGCTTTTGATAAAACCAGTCAGGCCGCGCACCGCGTTCACGATGTGGACCGACACCAATCGTCTGAATCACCCGCCCGATTTCGCCCCGTTGCACCAGTTCACCAGCAAACAGCGCGCTATCCACATTGATACGTTCATTAAAATACACGGCAAACTTGCGGCCAGTATCCGTAACGCGACGTTGGACGGCATCCAACTGTTCCAACGTGGTCAGCGGCGGTTTGGCTGTGAAAAAATCCTTGCCTGCATCCAGCGTGCGCAGCGCCAATTCGGCTCTGTCACGGGGAATCACTGCACAGGCGATAAGATCGATCGAAGCATCAGCAATCAGCTGTTCCGCAAATGCGGCAAAAGGGACAGAAGGGAAAAGCGAGGTAAATTTTGCCCGATTATTCGGGTCAGATTCAAATACGCCAACCAGCTCAGCACCAGCATCAATGAGCTGCCGGCACATGTCATAAATGTGGTTGTGTGCTAATCCAATCGCCGCAAACCGAATCTTTTTCATTTTCACTTCTGCCGATCTCGCTATGCCGAATCACTACAATATACCCAAAATAATTCGAGTTGCATGACAAAACGCTAGCGTTTTGAACAACGCCAACGCACAAGCAGCTTGAAGTATGACGTGTATAGAGTGGAAACGGGACTAGCTAAAGACAAAAGCCGTACAACGCGTTAGAATTTTTCCTGCTTTTTGACATATCCCTACATTCTTTGCAACGCAACCAAAAAAGATAACCATGAAAAGAAAACGCATTCTGATCCCCCTCCTTATTCTGATCCTGTTCGTGCTCTATCTGAATCGCGATGCGTTGAATCCTTTTGCCCCAGATTGCAAAAAACTGCCAGCGAATCAACCGAAGCCAGAAGAGTGTAAAAAACCATTGAAAGAAGTTGCACCCGGTTTTGAAATTTAAGCTGGTGCTTTAGCGCGGTTTGGGGATATTGAACGGTTCCAGCGCGGGGTTAACCGTCTTGGCAAAATCTTCCCGCCGATGTTTGAGCTTGCTTTTGGCATTGAAGAAACTCACCAACTCCGCAATTCCCATACCGATATGAGCGCCCCGTAATCAACGAGCTGTCTGCAATCGGCATGAGGGTAACGCGCTCGTGGGCCATCCACTTTGTCTGCTGGCTTCTGCATCATAAACGAGATCTTCATGCTGAACGTTGGCGAAACATAAAAACCCAATAGCAAGAAATAAGCGTTAATCCTCAACACGTCAATGGTGGTTCGCTGCCATTGTACCCCGCTCAACCATGCATAGAACGATACAGCCATTACACAATGCGTTTATATAATGTAATGCTGGCCACTATTGATGTGACCAGCATAAGTTGACGCAGTAACCTCAGGCGTTAGTTAGCCAGAGGAACTTCTGGATGCACGCCGAGCCAGCCTGGGGTAGGTTCTCCTTTAGCTTCCCCAACATACAGACTCAGTTGCGCGCGAAAACGTTCTACCGCACCACGGTCGTACATGAAATCAGCAAAAGCCTGAGGACGCGTGTTGCGGTATTCCCAGATATGCTTGTAACCCACTGGCGGCTCAACATCAGTGCGTACTGACCACATACGTGAGACCTGAGTCTGCGTTTGCGGATCCAGTACCCAACTCAAATACAGCTTGGCGCTTTCTGGGTGTTTAGCTTGTTTGAAGATCGCTGCTCGTTGCGCCCAGGAGACAAAAGGGTCGGATTTCGGCAGAACAAAGCGGGTTACAGCATCCGCTGCTGGAACAAGCGCGCCGGAACTGGTAAAGGTCGCGCTGTATTTTCCTGTCGCAATCTCAGCACCGGGTACATTGGTGCCGCGTACGTAGACGGGATACTGCTCCTGCAATTTTTTAACAAAGCCCCAGCCGTATTTGTCCACGGCCAGTTTGTACCAGAACAGCACGGCATCGTCGTCATTAGGATAGGCCAGAATCAAATTACCTCTCAAATTGGGACGAAGGTAGTCATTGACTTCGCGTGGCCAGGATTTTTCATCCAGAAGCTGGGTATTGACCAAATTGCTGAATGCGATGACATAGGCGCCAGTCCAGGCACCATCCGCATCACGAAACTCTGGGTAGATTTTGTCCCAGCCCCGTGCCTTGTAATTCAGCAGCACGCCTTCCTTTTTCCAGCGCGGAAAATTCTGCACCGTTTGCAACTGCACCACATCAGGAATCAGGGTATCGGTCGCCAGTTGGTTATCGATACGGGCATCATGATATTTGCTGTAATCGACAATCACATTCAGTTTCATGCCAGGAAAACGTGTCTCAAATGCATTCTTGAAGCCAGCCTGCTGCGACTGCACGTCACCACCGGCATAGACGGTGACCGTACCACCTTCTCTCAACGCACTCTCATAGATTTGATCCAGCGAACGCGTCTCGATTTCGAGGCCTGCCTGACTTTGTCCGACGCTGAGACCGGCCATCATGGCTAACATCAGCACTGTTTTCTTCAGGTACTTCCCAGTGTATTGCATTGTGATTTCCTTCACTTGATGAATAAAACCCGTGCCGACAAACGACAAATATCAGCCGCTGAAACGGCAACGGTGTGACCAGCGAATCGTGAATACGCGACGCGCAGGATTGGAGCGGCGATGAGATCGCCAAAACAAAGTCGAAATAGAAAACGTATGAACCTTCGTCGTTATATCTTCCGCCCAAAGGTCAATACCCACACTTCCTATGTGGGATTAAGCCGTGAGTTTACAGGATTAAATAAAAATGCATACGATGAAAAAGCGAACGATATAGTTAAAAATATTGAATGGATAAGAGAGGCTATTGTTCTATTCAGGGAGAACTAAATAGTGAGGGGTGGAAATCCAGAGGATGACAGAATGAAACCATTTTTATAATGATTACAGTTAGAATTTTGAACAACGCGAAGCGTTGGCCCGCCAGGGCGAGTATGTGAACGCAGCAACTTACATGTAGCTTGAAATATTGCGGCATATTATTTTTCTGCCAGAGAGCCACCTCACCCATAGCCTCGTTGATGCATCATATTGTATATTAGCGCTTCATCGCCGCGAATCCGTTGCAGTATCAACCCATATAGCTATCTCATCACATTGCGCAGCATTTCTCTCTGGGGGAACCGTGAATTATCCAATTGGGCAGATCAATCACAGCTATCTGGGCTCCAGCGTTTACACCATGCTGCGTGAAGCGTTAATTACCGGCCAACTCAAGCCGGATGACCGCCTGAGGATACGGGAGCTGGCAGCCCAGGTTGGCACCAGCGTAACGCCAGTAAGAGATGCAATCCTGCAATTGGCAAAAGAACAGGCGCTGGTGCTTAAGACGCCGCGAGATATCCGCGTTCCTCAACTGACCGAAGCCCAGTTTATAGAGATCCGTACCTTGCGACTCGCGCTGGAAGGCACGGGAGCCGAACTCGCTGCCGCACACATTACGCCGAAGATGTTGGAGCAGATTGAAGAGAATATTCGCCAAAATCGTCTGGCGATTGACGAGAACAATCTACGCGAAGCACTGCGGTTAAATAGCGAATTTCACCTGTTTCTGGCACAGGCAGCACGTATGCCACTGTTGACGCAGTTTATCGGCAGTTTATGGATGCGCACAGGCCCTTTGATTGCGCAGGCCTATGCACATTTTTCCGTGCAGATGGCGATCGAACATCACGAAGACGTTCTCGCAGCCCTACAACAACATGATGCCAGCGCCGCCCGGCAGGCCATCCAATCTGACATTCTGGACGGCAGCGAAACAATGCTGGCCTTTATTGCCATAGATCAATAGATTGCGGCGTTAAGCTTCCATGAGTCGTGGTAATAAGCCGCGAATCAGCAGTCGGGTCTCTTTTGCCTGGCCAATAAACGCGGGCAGCAGCGCGGTAAAGCCCGGTTCGTCGAGCGATTCTGCGGTGTGCTGAGTGCATAACCGCAGCGTTGAATTCTCATCCAGCGCCAGCCAGCAGCCCTTCATCGCCGCCATTTCAAAGTTGAGCATCAGCATCAGTTGGTACACCGTCGTGCTGACCTCCCCCTGAAATCGCATCATATCACTGTGTAATAGCAGTACGCTGCTGCTGGCGGGGACTTCCAAAACCACCGCCTCCTGCCCATCAGGTTCGCGTAACGCACAGATGCCGTCTTGCAAACCCAGTTGAGTACGGCTGAGCGCACCATAATGGCGTAATAAACGGGTAATGTGCTGTTGTGTTGGTGTCATTCTGTTCTCCTTAATCACAATTAACTTTTCAGTTGCAGCCCTTCTTGCTGTAACTGCTGCAAAGCAGTGGTGGCGGCAGGATTGGCTTTTGCAATCTCACCGCTCAGTTTGTAGCTTTGCGGTACGTTTTGATCCTGTCCGTAGCTGAAGCTAACGCTACCTAGCAGTTTATTCATACTGACGCCCGCACTACTTGAGGCGTTGATGATGACTGCCGGGGTATTGAACCCTTCGCTCTTCTTCACCGTCTGCGAGACATCGATGCTGGCAAGACGTAAATTATTGCCGTCTTTAAACAACGCAATGACATCATCTTTTCCGTGCGTCTTGTTCTGGATACCCTTTTCTATCTTCTCCCGGACTTCGTCTTTCAGTTCCAGACCAACCGTCACCGAGGCTATGTCACTATCCTGCAAGCGGCTCACGATATCCTTCAGCGCGGGGTTGTCCGCAATCAGTTGACTGATACGGTCGGCGTTGCTCGGCGGGAGCGAAGAGAATAAATGGCTACCGATAACCTGAAACAGCCCGTTTTCAGTCAGTTTGCTGAGGTTGGTGTAAGACGTCGTATGCTTAACGCTATCCAGCGTTGCCCCGTCGCGCTGCGCAACATCCTGCCGCACATTCAGCTTTTTAAGACTCAGTAATCCCTGATGTTGATCGTCAGTTTTGGCGGTTTTATTCGTAAAATGCTCAGTCAAAATGGCTAACTGATCGTCCGGTTCCGCGATTTTTTTCACACCGTCAATCAACAACTGGCTGGCCGGATCGTTAAATGCGGAGTTAAGCGTATTGGTCAACGCCTCGATATCCTTTTTCTCCAACGGTTCGGCTTTCTTCATGCCCAGACTAATTGATTGGTTAGTGCGCGAGTCCGCCGCTACATTCACCCCGATACTGGCTGAGGTGAAGAACGGGACGATACCATCCGGCGTGTTTCTGGCCGCTCCGGCACTGATCGTTGCGTTGGCACCCATCGCCGCCTGATTCATGAAGCGCAGGCGGTTATCGGATTCAGTGTAGGTGGTGGATTGTTCACCTTGTGCGACGCTGGATGAACTGGTGCCAGACAGGATATTGGCGCTCGCGGTCAGGCCAACAGAGCCACGTAATGTGGCGCTGGTGGGTGCCGCCCCTTTTTCTGTCAGGTTTATCCCACCGCGCAGTTCCAGCGCGGCATTGCCATCCAGATTGAAGCTGACCGTTTTACCCGCTTTCACGCTGTGCTGCTCTCCTTTATCCAGCAGGGCAAGCGGATTGATCGTACCGCTCGACAGACCGTCAATAAAACCGGGTACATCTTCTTCACTGAGGGTAAAGTTCAAGGCATTTTGCTGCGCCATTTGCAGACTGGCAGATACGCCGAATGAAGCACGGACATCCGGTTCAAAGCTGTGTTTACTGTTGATGTTTTGCGTCATCTGCGCCGAGGTTTTTCCTGTCAGATACTCACTGACGTCATACCCGCCAGAGTAGCTCACTTTCCCGGTAATCCCGCCTGAACGCTCGAAGGCAACATTAATACCGTTTTCACCTCGGGAAAAACTCAGGTTGTAATTTCTTTCGCCACTGATACCGCCACCCGGCACCGGAGGGAAAGGTAGGGGTGTGCCACTGACCACAAACGCCATGGATGCGCCACCGCCATAGGTCCGGTTAAAGGCGATACTTTCGTTACTGTCCAACGACAAAACGGTCGCCTTCATTTTGTCGATCATGTCCGCCTGGCTCGACGCCTGCATCACGGTTTTCGAGGTCACGCTGACGGCATTCTCTTCTTTCTTGAACGCTTTCATAAAGGTTTTAACCGAATCGTAATCCGCTTCCAGCGACTTATGGTTGGTGAATCCCATATCGGTCATTTTCTTCACCGGATTGTCGCCATAGTCCCCCTGCCGTAACGCATTTAGTTCCTTCATCATCGATGCCAACGCCGCGTCATTCGGCGACGTGCCAGATAATGCATCAATGCGATCGGTCAGTTTATGCAAGTCCCCCAGTACCAGGGTATCCAACACCAGCCGCGTTTTTGCCAGCGACAGGGCGTCGCTGTTATCCCGCTGCTGACCAAACGCCTCGCTATTGGGCTTTTGCGCGATTGGCGTTTTGCTGTCTACAAAGGCTTTTATCAGCGTACTGGCGGTACTCGTTTTCGATGACGGATGACTTTCCATCGCCGCCAGCAGCACCGGAGCCAGATCTTTTTCTCTGCCGTGTACGCTGGCCGGTTTGCCTTCCGGGTTCATCACACCGCTATCGTTCACCACCCCCTGCTGCCTGCCGATAAGTAGAGCCGCTTTGGCCGAACTGCTTTCGAGTTCGGTCTGGAACTGTTTTAGCAAGTTCACCAGCGGTTTCCCTTTCTCCCCCAGATCCAGCTTGTCGAGCTTACTCGCCAAATCCATCGTCGTTCCCTGCGGCTGGCTCGTTGTGTCGTCCAGCTTTTTCAGTAGGGCAGCTTGCATGTCGTAAACGGGTTTCAGACCCTCGCGGCCGCTGATTTGATGCTGCACATGATCGGCAAAAGTTTTCAGCGGGCGTGGTACCTCCATAGAGAACGACACAACATGGGCTCTGAGCAAATCTGACAGCTTGCTTTTAACCTGCTGTGATTCTTCACCCGTTTTACCCAGTACCTGAACATCGGTTTTAACCGACACGCCGGTCAACGGTATCTTCATCCCTTTGGTTGCCACATCAAGCCGGCCAAACACCGTTTCTGCGGCACGCGCTTCTGAAGGTAATGGCGTTTCCCCTTTTGGCACTGTCGTTTTCCACTCGCTCCCTTGTTGGGTATGAAGTTCATGGTCGTCATGCGCAACCTGCAAATGATGCTGCGCATCCGTACCCAATGAATTCACTTTGCCTTCTGCTGGCGTCTTCACTGGCTGCCATTGTGCCTTGTCATGGTTCGCGGCATTTTGCCAATCGTCTTTCGGCAGTTGAAAGAGCTGCCCTTCTTTATTCAGAGCGAACAACGTCTGCTGGTGATCCAGCGTGATGTCCTGTATCTCACCGGATAACCCATTTTTAGGCAGCGCCAGCGGTGGCGCGGCGGGCTTATCCGTCCCCGGCTTGATCTGGTGGAAATGCAAATCGCCCTGCTTATCGACGGCAATAAATTTATTGCGGTTGAGCACTGCCATCGCCGAGACACCGTCGTCCTTGGCGATCCCAGGGAGCGCCGTGCCCGCAGACGGCGTCATACGCACCTGCGACAACGCAAAAACGGTGTTGTCGCCGTGCGTAAACGACTCTGATTTCTGATTGATGGACAGCGGTGTGATTTCGCCGTCTTTCAGCGTGTAAGCCTGATTATCCAGCCCGCGTTTTAATTGGCTGGCTTCAACGTTGGACGCTTCCCAGTTTTTGGTATTACCGTTGTAAAAATGGACTTTGCCGTCCTGTAGCCCTATTTGCCCCAGTCGTCCCAGATCTAAGGTGTCTTTCGCTGCGGGTGCCTCCGTCGTCAGACCCAGTTTATTGTCCACCACCAGGCTGTCGCTCAGGTTCCACCCCGGCGTTGGCGACAGCCCATTTTGCCCCAGAGACGCGACATGTTTTTGTCCCTGTCGATCGGTAGCGAGTGCCTGTGTCTGCCCATGTTCATCGTGGGCAAATCCGGTAATACGGTGGTCAATACCCAACGCCGCATTCAGTTTCGACGTGCTGACTGGCGTTAAGGTGGCGTGCTGTTCACCCACTTCAGGCAGCGGTGCGTGATAAAGTTTGCCATCATTATCGGCAATCAGTAGATGCTCAGCGGTTAATCCCACCGCTTTCGCATACACCGGTTCACCCTTTTCCAGTTTGAGGTCCATTGGCTGCGGCGCGGCATCCAGCGAACTCATCAGATGCAGTTGCGTAAGGTGATCCTGTTCGGTCAGTACGGCGGATTGTCCGTTCTGATTGGCTGAGAACGCCGTAATCTTATCGCTGAAGGTCGATGACGCCGTCCCTGACGACAAATTGCTCACCGTGTGGTCATCTTTAACCGCATACAGTTGACCGTCCCCCTGACGGGATAATTGGCTATGCGGAACATCACTGCTTTGCTGCCAGACGCCAAATTCGCTGTTCAACGAAAACAGCTTGCTGTCATGCAGGCGCAATTGCTCACCAGCACCTGAAGCCGAATCGGGCTGTCGATGGATACCGGTTAATAGCTCGTGATTCATCCGTCCAGATAGTGGCACGCTCGTGGCATCACCCGATTTTGTTCGCAGAGAGAGATGTTGCAGCGTGGATTCCAACTGTACGTTACCCCCACCCAACTTACCCGACGGCATCGCGCTGCGGCCGCTGCTGTGAAGTGCAATATGCTGATTTTCATCACTTTGAATAACGAATAGCCGACCTGATTTATCGACTAACGCATGCTGCTGTTCCCCCGCTCGAACCTCCTGATTTTCATGATGGGCAACGAACGGCTGGCTGTTTTTCCCTACGGTCTGCTGCAACAGTGTAGTCAGCGCCTCCGGCAGTGCCTTACCCAGTTGAAGTTGGCCAGACTGATCTATTTTTACGCTGAATTCAGGCGCGGCGTGGCCAGACTGGCGAGTCGAGTGGCTAAGTGACGGGGATAGTTCGCTCTGAAAAAGTAACCGATCGCGGCTGATATCTGTGGTTACAGGGGAATGTTCCGTGATTTCTCCGCGCGGCGAATGAAGCGGCGAGCGAGCCTCATATGGCGTGTAGAACCGCTCGCTGTCGCTGCCAGATTCGTTATGGTGCAGTGAATCGGATGCGGTATGAAAACTATCGTTGTGCTCAAGGTGACGACCAGACAGGCTGCTTTCACGCGAAAGTATCGGCGTATCGCCAAATCGGGAAAGGCTTTGGATCGGCCCGCCTGACGTCAGCGAATCGCGAGACGCGCGCGGTAAACGCTGACTCATACTTCCCGATGAAAATAGCTCTTGCAACGTCTTTGAACGCCCCCCCTGACTCTTCACGTGACCACTGCTGCCCTGCTCCAATTCGGGCGGCTTGTTTTTATCATGTAAACCTTGCTGAATCAGTGATTGCGCACCTTTCTGGCTCGCACTAGTGCTATTGCCCTGCGATAACGATGTTTTCGCTAACGTGGCTGGCGCAATTTCCGAAATAGACAAGCTAGGCTGAGCATGCTGGATTTTCTGCATAACAAGTTCCAAAGGTGATGAAGTGAACATGCCAGTTAAGTGGTCATTTCCTCCCTCCGGTTCCCATCACCTTTCTCTTCCCCGATCGGGAACCACATCACACAGCACCGCACTTAATACGCAACAGACGTAAGCCTGTTAATAACCCATCACTTTTTACTTTTAAGGAGATGTTATGGCTGATATGACGATTACACTCAGCATACAACCCAGTGCAGGCCTGTCATCGACAGGTCTGAACTCCCCACTTTCAGGCAGTAACAGCGGCGCATCACCACGTTCTGAGCAGCAAGATAGTCAGTTGATGGAAGCGCTGGGCACATTGTTAAGTGCCCTTCTGCCCAATCCACAAGGCAATACCTCCTCATCAACAGACAGCAGCCCGCAAGGGCAGACTGGAGCAGGCAATGGGGGGAGTTCAGCGTTAGGGCAAAGCGGTAGCCCTGCCGATATACTGATGAAACTGTTGGAAGCGCTGATTCCAGGCAAAAATAGCCAAGCGGGAAATCCACTCTCTTCTGGTTCGTCAGGCGCAGCAGGTGGTAACAACGGAGCCTCACCGATGAACGGTTCATCCGGTACTGGCAGTGCTGGAAGCGCACAAAATCCAGAAGATCTGAGCCGTTCCCTACTGCAAGATTCGGCAGGCAGCGCGTTAGATAACGCGATCAATCCAACGGCAGACGGTGGTGGCCAACTGAACAGCAACGATCTGTTAAAAGCTCTGCTGGAATTGATCGGTAATCTGATGGATTCACAGAAAGGTGAATTCGGCCAGCCGCAAGGTAACACCTCGTCACAAGGCGGCGGATCGCCGTCAGTGGGTGCGCCGTCCTCATCCGGTGGTGGCGGTGGTTCACCTGCCGCACCATCTTCCCCCTCTTCGCCCGTTGGCGGTAGCGGCGGTGCAGCACCTGCTCCACTAACGGCCACACCATCTGGCGTTGGGGGTGGTTCGGCAGCATCACCGACGACATCAACCGCAGGTGCTGGCTCGGTTGCTTTCCCAACAGCCAGCGATGATGCCACAGTGGTAAATGAAACCATTAAAGTTGGCCCCGGCGAAACCTTTGACGGCGGAGGTAAAACCTTTACCGCTGGTAGTAAATTAGGTGACGGCGGTCAGGCTGAAGGTCAGAAGCCAGTATTTGAACTGGCTCCGGGCGCAACACTGAAAAACGTGGTGTTTGGTGACAATGCGGCAGACGGCGTACACGTTCGCGGCGATGCCAAAATTGATAACGTGCATTGGACCAACGTCGGTGAAGATGCACTGACGGTGAAATCAAACAGCGGTAAACCTGCCAACGTGGAAATTACCAACAGTAGCGCTCAAGGCGCATCTGATAAGATTTTCCAGTTGAATGCTGATGCCAACCTGACTATCGATAACTTCAAAGCGAAAGATTTCGGCACGTTCGTGCGCACCAACGGTGGACAACAGGGCGACTGGAATTTGAACCTAAGTAACATTGACGCAGAAAACGGCAAGTTCTCGTTCGTGAAAAGCGACAGTGAAGGATTGAACGTCAAAGGTAACAATATCAACCTGACGAACGTTAATAATCACTACAAAGTGCCAGACTCCGCCAATTTGCAGGTAAATTAAGATGCCAAACACAATGACATTCCCCGCACCAACACGCTGGGCAGATCTTGCCAGACAAGGTGGATACATTACGCCTGCTCAGCGTGAATCATTCACCCAAGCTATTTATCTCGTGAGAACACAGTTGAACACGGTACTTAACCAATCCGGATCGCGGCGACGGGGTGAGTTCGAGTTCGATAGCTTTGTGGATTCGCTGGAGCAGGATTTCTTGCATCAGGCCGATATCCATACGGAAAATGGGCTACATAGCGACGTGGCGCAGACCGCATTCTGGATCGCCCGCCTAATCGCCGATCGCTGTATTGCGGTGCGTCAGATGTAATAGTTGCGCCATACCACACTAGGGAAAAGCCAGCCAGGGGGCCTGTGCTGGCTTTCTCAGCGTTTGCGTTGACAAATATCAGGCATAAATCATTCTTTCCTATCAACAGGTGCCAGAGATCAAGATAGGCAATTAATCGCCACAGCGCCGGACGCACTTCCGCCTGATAGCGCGTGCGCCGGAATCCGGTACCGCCCTGCGTGAACCCACTGATAATCCCGCTGACCCGACGCTTTAGCTCACCTTCATACCAAATCATCAGCTCGCACGGCTGGTCGAGCACCGCGCCGCGCTCGCCAGACTCAGTGACAGGCTGAAAGGCCGGTTCAGCCCCTCATCCAGCCTGAAATCCACCACCGCAAAGGTGCCTGCCGCCAGCGCGCCAACCTTTACGGTGAACTGTAATCCTGTACTGTTTGCCATCGGCCTCTCCTTGTTTACGTTAATAAAATACGGCGTTGATAAGGCTCCATATTGGCTAAAACGCGCTGAGGTGGAATGCGTAAAAAGTTTACGTTAAGCAAAAATTCGGTCGATGGAGATTAAGAAGGTCGCAGGATTGAAGTGGTGTGAAGAGTCATAAAACGTTCCATGTGGCATCCTTGACGCTATTCCTGTTGAGAAAGTACGCATAAAGAATAACAAGATGCTCACAGAGCTAATAGCACAAAGAAAGGACAAAACCTGAGTAAACCAATTGATTTTAATCGAAATAATTTCATTAACACGAATAACAAGAAAGCAGAGCTTCCGCCCTGCTCCCGGTAGTTTTTCGTTTTAGCTGGCGAGCTTTTGCAGCCCCATATTGACGATACGGTCACCGATCATCGCCGCATCAATACCCAGAGAAGCCCCGCCGTTACCACGAGCATTCAGGTTGGTATTGCCGGTATCACCCGCTACCGCGCTCTTGATCATGCCGACAGCCTTCATGAATTTATCCATGCTGCCTTTGGTCATGCCATCGTCATCTGGCTTGCTCAGCGCTTTGGCCCAGGACTTGTCATCTTGCTTCGCCGTCTGCCAGTTATCTTTCTGGTATTCCGGCTTGCCGAAGACTTCAGGATATTGATCCATAAACTGACCAATCTCTTTCGCCATTCCCCGATCTTCCTTATCCACGAAGTAACGGGTCGGGCTGTCATTGTGCGTGCTGATGTTGTTTAGCTCCTGCAAACCAGCTTTTTGCCCAACCCCCATCCCTAACGTGCTACCCAGTTGGTTGAACGCCCCTGCGCCGCTCAAGCCTTGCAGACCGTTGTTACCCAATTGTAGCGGTGAATGCTGTCCCTTTGCCTGACTCAGGCCGTTGCCCAAAATCGCGGACAACGTATCGTTAACGCCCTGGGTATACGCCGAAATTTCCGGTGATGCAGGCTGTTTATTGCCAAACAGGCCCCCCTGTTGTTGTGACATACCGCCACCCAGCAGATCCTCCAACGCACTAAACAGCAGGCTGCCCATCATTGCTGATGGATTCATGGCATTCATACCGGCACCTAGCGCACCGCCTAAACCACCGCCGAGCGCACCGCCCAATCCACTGCCAAGGCTACTGCCGAGACCACCAGCCAAACCACCACCAAGGCCTTGCCCCAGCAGGCCGCCACCTAATCCGCCCAGGCTACTTCCCAAACCACCGAGCGCACCGCCCAAACCGCCCCCCATACCACCGAGACCACCGAGACCACCGCCCATCATGCTGCCCATGAACATCATGGTCGTCATGATATCGGACAACTGTTCTGCAATATTGCTACGCTGGCCACCCAACCCCAACTGCGAGGGCGCTCCGCCATTTTGTGAAGACTGAGATTGAAATAAATCGCCGTTACCGCCCGCTTTGATCGTGATTTGCAAAGAAGTACCGCCACCAAGAGAATTAAGCATAATGTTTCCTCAATGAGTAAATAGGTTATGAAAGCGCCAATGGATGTGCGGTCAGCCCGCGTAATTGTGACACTCCCCCATTAAGTGATTTTCTGGCCTATACGGTTCCAGTTGCCTGCACGAAAACGCATGACTTTTTCACATCTCAGCACCGCGGCAGATCGGCTAAATGCCACAGTTCGTCGATCGCCGCAGCCGAGTCGGTCAATGTAGGTAACGCGCGGCGTAACCGCAGATTTTGCCGTTCATCCAGGCTCAGGCTACATGCAGACAATGCATCGGCATCGAGAAAACGGCGGTGTAACATTTGCCGCAGCATACCGGGATAATATCGGGCGGGAGCTAAAATTAAGATGAGTGCAGCCTGCTGCGCCGACACTGCCGTAAACCACAGGGTGACGGCCGGTTGTACTGGCCAATAGGCCGTCGGAGTGGTTTCCAGCGCCGAGAGAAAGTCATGCTGATTGTCGAATACTTCCGCTGACTCACTCATCCACGCTAACCTTACTGTAATCCGCTGGTCCGCTGCGCAGATCGGGCTGCCACCAGATGATGAGCTGTCGCGTTTCAGGCTGTGGGCGACAGGTAACAGAAGCACAGTTGGCTACCTGCCGCGGAGCATTGCAGGCACTTAATAGGAGTGTTATCAGCGCCACTAACAGTGCTTTATCGTTCATAAGAATGTCCTGTAGTTATTGATGATGTAATTTGAAACAATCATGAGGATGAGTGAGTTGATGAACCGATTTATGCTGCCTCATATGCCCCTCTCAGCCTTTACCCGCGAGAGGATTGGAAGGGCGTTAACATTCCCAGACTTGTCAACAGACAGAGAGAACGCTACTGAGATATCAGCACGTTACGTCGGGTTGATTGAGGCGTTAGCGCGGGTTGCAAAGCCAGAAACACCTCGCTGGATTCCCCTGGTGCCAGCGTTGTTTTCGGCCACACGGCCACCGCCAACGTGCGGCTACTGGCACAGGCAGCTTCATCAAAACGCTGCGGCTGCGTCCCTCCGTTACGTACTACGCCGACGCTCAGCCGCACCTGGCCGTTGCCGTACCACTGATAGCGCGAGCTGTCATAGACCAGGCCCGACTGTGAGCGGCACACCTCTCCCAGTCGCGCACCTTTGCTGTCTGCCTGAAACCCGGCAGGAAGCTGGCGACTGGCGAGATCGCGAAACGCGCCTTCAATCAGGCTATAGAGATCCGTTTTACCGTTGCGTTGCGCCACGCGGTTCATGGCACCATTCAACTGCTGGCGATTTACGGAAGAAACATAGCGCGTAGGATCGGTTTGATCGCCCACAAGGTGAGGCGTAAGGATAAAAAGGCGCTCGCGGCGAGAGACTTCATGACGCGTTGAGGTAAACAGTTTCCCGAGCAGCGGGATATCGCCGAGGATCGGAATGCGGCGATCGCGGTCACCGCTCTCCTCGACGTGAAAACCACCCAACACCAGCGCGCGATTCTCACCAATCAATGCTTGTGTACTGACGGTGCCCCGTTTCACACCAGAGGCTTCCCCCTCACGCCCTGTCTCGACCTGACCGTCTTCAATATCGATAACCAATTGGATACTGCGCTGTGCGCCTTCACCGATCACCCGCGGCGTCACTTGCAGGCTGGTGCCAGCCGTCACCGGCTGAATGTCCGCGACGCGCTCACCAGTGGCTCTGATGAACGCCGTCCGGCTGAAATCGACAATCGCGGGCTGATTCTCCAGCGTCAACACGGAAGGATTGGCGACAATGGAAGCGGTCCCTTCCCCCTCCAGCGCCTGAATGTCGGCGAAAAAGCGTTTGAAATCGCTGACAAACAGCGTACTTCGCCCCATCATCATCGTGCTGCCTGCGCTCACATTGCCGAGCTGCGCCTGCCAGTTCGCTTCCAGCCGCGACAGCGCAGTACGATCCACATCCAGAATAATGGCATCAATGTTGACCAGATTTTGCGGTACATCGATATGCTCGACGAGTTGCTGATACTCAGCCCGGCGTTTTTCATCATCCCGAATCAACAGCGCGTTATTGCGTACATCAGCGGAAATCTTGCCGCTTAAGGTCGTGCGACCTGACGCCTCACCGCTACGCCCCGGACTATTGCGGGTTGCCAGCCGGGTCATTAGTGAACGCGTACTGTCCCGCATGGCTTCCATGCCCGTATCCGGTTGTACCGGCATCGGGCCTGATGCACCCGCCGGGGCTGCACGCTGACCGTCCATCAGCTCATTGAGAATGGTCGCAACACCGGGAATCGTAACTTTTTGATCGCGGTATTGCAGCGTCCGGTCGGATACGGAGGCATAGCGAAGCGGGAAAATCATCACTTTACGTCGTTCGTCCTGCTTTTCCCGCTGCTGACTAAAATTACGGATCAGATCGATATACGCCTGCGGCCCGGTGACCAGCACCACGCCCTCTTCAGGTAATTCTCCCCAGCCGAAGCGCGAGTCGAGTAGCCCGATACCGCTGAGTGCCTGTTTGATGTCAGGCGCGGCATCCGGTGAGATCTCCAGACGCACCGATGCCTGTTCATCCTGCGGGCTGACATACAATGCGTTGTTATATACAAACCACTGAAAGCGGTGCTCCAGCGCCAGTCTGTCGAGAAACAGTGTGGGGTTGTCCGCCCGAATTTTCGCCGTCACCTCGTTGTCAACAATATTGCCTAATACCAAATCCACGCCGTGGCTGTTGGCAAAATCCGTCAACATTGCCGACAGCGGCGTCTGCTCGGCAGAATACGCATACGCGCCCTTATTCCAGTCGGCTGGCGTGGCGGCATGTGCCAGCGAAATCATCCCGTTCACGGGGATAATCCCCATCAGCACTACCGCCCAGCAAAACCAGCGATAGATCACCAGCAAAATGCTATAAGATCCATTACGCATCAATCCCTTACGCATGTCGTTCTCCTTGCAAAAAAGCCAGCGTGTTTAGATTAAGTGGGGCGGAAACGGGTACTTTTGCGCGCGGCATGAGCAGGCTCAGCCAGACGTCCCGCTGATTAAGTAGGGTTTCCAGGTTGCGACACAGTTGCATGACGTCATCGGCATCGGGTCGCATCCATAGCCAGAACTGCTCATCCTGCGGTGAAAGCGAAAGTACGGCGGTATCGTCCTGAAACTGCGCGTGGGCGGCGTCGGCCAACTGTAATGCTCGTTTCAACATCAGCTCATCCGGCAGCGCAGGCAGCGGAATGGCTGCGCTGCATGCCACGCCCGATAACTGGCGCACCATCGTCACCGCGCCCCCGTCAATCTCCAGTTTCAGCGTCGACGCCCCACCGTTTAACCAATGTTCCAACATCACGGCCAACTCAGTTGAAGTCATTAATGATGGCCTTTGCCAAGCCGTGTTTAACGCTCAGCAGTTGTCCGACCGCCCAGCTAGCATTGGAATAATCCATACTGGCTTCAAAAAAGGCGTAACTATCCGCCTGACTGGCCCCGCCTTCGGCAACATTCAGCGCAATATCATCCAGTTGTTGCTGCGAATCGACCAGGTGCGCATCAAGGCGGCGCTGAATGGGGTTAAGGGACATAGCACGTTCTCCTCATAAGGTATTTTTCTCACAAAACAGGTTTCGGTCGCTGACCTGATAATGAGTGGTTAACCCCGGCGTGCAGTTCCCATCGGCAAACGATGATTTCACATGGCAGCGGGATACTCAGGAGGGATGAGTTGCGCTGTCGCCTGCCGCCAGCTCAACGACATCACGCCATGTGTCGTGATCAGTTTCATGGCATCGTTATCCAGTGCCTCATCACTGGCGAGACGCCACTCCAAATGCGGATGCGCGTCCAGCCAATGCTGCACATCGACAAGCTGGGCAGGATGGCAGTACAACGTTCCCCGACTCTCTCCCTGCTGTTGCTTCAGCAATTGCCGTAGTAAGGCGTGATGACGTGACGGCGCAGAGGTTTTATCCAGTAAATGCGCCAGTGCCTCGCGCAGCAACTGCCCCGCTTGCGTAACCATGGTCTGCTCAAGGTGTATCCGATCTTGCCGCATCCCCTGCAATAACGCGTTTGCCTGCTGCCAAAACTCTGCTTCTGCGTTTTCTACCGCCAGCTCACACAGCGTTCGGGCACGTTCGCGCGCCTGTATCACGATCGTATCCGCCTGTACCGTGGCCTCTTCCCAAAGTGTCCGACTGCGGCGATGCGCCGCGACCCGCTCCGCTGAAATAATCACCGCTTCATCTCGACTTGCACCAGGTAATGTCACAAACGTCTTTGTCGTCAGCATGCTTCGTCCTTAGCAAAATGAATAAAAAATGAGGAAGGTTATACGGGGGATGATGCTTTCCAGATTAGGGCGTCGCACAGCGCATGGAGTCTGGCTGTGGGCAATGACACAGTAGGGACATCGCAACGTGTTCCCCAGTCTCGGGGAAAGAGCAACCGCAGACGCGACCAGCACGCTTCGCCATAGCGAATGCGCAGCAGCGTCAATGCGTCCTGATAGCGTGATACGGAGGGCTCCAACGGCGATTGAGCAGAAAACGCAACCGATGTCGGTAGCCATAAACCCGGGCGCAACGCTTTTGCCAGCCGCTCACACCATATGGCTTCTGCGTCAGCGTGATTCGGTTCACGTCTGGGCTGGCACACCTGCGCCATCAGGCGCAACACCGTTTCCCGCTGCGCCGTATCCAGCATCCCCATTTGCATCAGCGAAGCAAGCGGATCCGGCGGTAACAACGGCGACAGAGAAAAATAGTGATTAAGCTGCACGGCGTTTACATGCAGCCAGTCGCGACGCTGCGGCGAATCTGGCAATATAACGCCCCCAGCCCACCAGCTCGGGTCAGCTTGTAACAGGCAGTCTTTTATCCACCAGGTCAACCACGCAAGCGGTGTGATGTCATCCGATTCGTGCGCTCTGGTTTGATCTTGTGTTGTCATTGTGACGACGACGCCCTCGCTTTTTTCTGCTGCCATTGTCGCAGGTAAGGCGTGCCAATGCGCCAGCCTAATAGCCCAGCCAGCATTAGGCCAAATAGCCCGGTGATCCACTGCCAACGACGCACCTCATCCGGCGTCAGCGTGAACGGTCCCAGCGTTACAACGGGGATCGTGTCCTGATACGGTTCTGCCGGAACAAAAACGATCGCCAGTTCTTTATCGTCCTTACCAGACAGACCGGGAATACTGCTGGCCACCATCCGACGAATACGCGGCTCCATTCCATCCGGCTCCAGTTCGGCGCGATATTTAATAAACACCGCCGCTGAAGCAGGTTGAACCGGTTCGCCGGGCGCGATACGTTCGGGCAGAACCACGTGCACTCGCGCGACCAGCACACCATCGATCTGCGCTAGCGTCGCTTCCACTTCCTGCGACAAGGCATAGATATAGCGAGCGCGTTCTTCCAACGGCGTCGAGATCACACCGCTTTTCTGAAAGACCTCCCCAAGATTGGTTCGCGACTGCTTCGGTAACCCCGCCGCATTAAGAATATTGACGGCACGCTCGATGTTTTTTGCATCGATCACCAGCGTCACGCCGGTTTTGTCCACCCGTTTCTCTGCGCCGATCTGGTAACGGCCAAGCATTGAAATCGCCTCGTTGGCATCATTCTCCGACAGCCCGCGATTCAGCTCGATTTGCTCGCCGCAGCCAGCCAATAACCCGATCAGCAGAAGAAATACTCGCTTATCGATTTTCATAGGCAGTTACTGTAAGTTGGTGAGTTTTTCCAGACTTTGCACACTTTTCGCCACCAGTTTGGCACTGAGCAGACTTTCCAGATAGAACGACGACAGTGTTCGGGTCGCATCCAGCACATCCTTAGGATTATTGGAACGCATAGACTGGCTGATGTCGCGTTCAGCAGATTTGAAGACGCCGTTGAGTCCCTGAGATTTCTCCGCCAACGCGCCCAGCCACTGGCTGTTGCCGCGTTCTGCCGTGATCGGTGCCGGCGACAGCGCCGCGCTAAACCAGGACACATCCTGATCGTTGGCGGAAAACGAAAGAGGCGTACCATTGTCTGCCAGCAGAGCATTTCCCGGCTGAGGCAGCGTAGTAGCGTGGTTGATTTTCATGGTGTGTATTCCATCGCGAACGGAATAAAAATAAAGCCGGAGCTATGCTCCGGCTCGTTGGTTCACAATCAGAACTGGATGGCTTTCGCCGCTTTCTGCCCGGAGTTCAATGATTTGGATGCAGAATCCATCTGACCATCCAGAATCGAGTTTTCCGTATCCAGCCCAATTTTCTCAGCCTGAGCGCCCGCTGCACGATTCAGCGAGCCCGCCATCGCGGTATCCAGAACCTGAGAAGCCGACTGAGATGCAATCTGAGAAAGTCCTAATGCCATGATATATCTCCAAATATGATGAATGTTTATGGTAGTGAACTGTCATACTGTACATACAGTCATCTTGTTCATTCATTAAGTAGATATCGGGCTGAAGGAGTTCCCAGAGAGAGGAAATTTTTCGGGAAATTATGTTCGAGGGGAAGAACTAGCCTGTTTTTATCAACCTTTCCTATCGTTAGCTAGAGATCATTTTCCTTTAAAATAGCAAAAATACGAATTACGCCTGCTTGAAGGCAACCCGTGTTTTTGATTTATAGGATCGTTTACGCCATTCTTCTCCTCAATAATGGCTGATAAACGCGGTACGGTTGGCAAGGATGCGATATCTGAATCTATGCCACTCTTCTTTCAGTCATACTGCCGGATGATCGCTATGCTCGCCTTAACGACGAATGCTGGATTATGGTTCAGACTGGTTTCAATTTCGCTTGGCAGCGCACTGCTGGCCTTGTTACTTGGGCAAGCCATTGTCGCCAGGCTGGAGCAGACACAACTGCTGCGCTATAGTCAGGAGGTGCTCAATCAGGGAACCGCCGTCGCGAATGAAGCCCGGGAAACCATTAACCGGGTGCTGACGCTGAATAATGTCCCTTGCTCCAGCGCCGATCTAAAAGAATTACGCCTGCTCTCTTTTTACTCCGTTTATCTACGCGATATCGGGCGTATCAAGAACAACTACCTCATCTGTTCCGCGGGCTGGGGCATGCTCACTCCACCGATCTATCTGCTACCGCCGGACCTGACGACGCCCGATGGCATGCAACTGTGGACTGCAATGAAGAATGTGGTTGACCCACGAATTACCGCAGATATGGCAAGCCTCAACGACGTGGTCACCATCACCGCCGCTGCCGCATTTCGCCGTTTCATCCAGCCACCGGCCGAGCACAGCGCAATGTTGCTCACACGTAATCTGGACCATGTCTATCAAACATTTGGCAACATCGACCTGCCCACGTTCAGGCAGACACAGCAACAGAATAACGAGTGGCTGACCATGGGAAAACGCCAGACGTTTTTCTGTGTGCCTAACCGGGATATCTGCGTACTGTCTCAGTTGGATTCTGCGGGTATCCTGTATCGTCCGTGGTATGTCATCGCCGCCCTGTTTTTTGTCGGGGCGCTTATCGGTGCCAGTTTTACCCTGTCCTATCAGCTCTACTACGATCGGCACCATGCTTTACCCTCACAGTTAAAACGTGCGATCAAACACCAACGGTTTCAGGTACATTATCAGCCGTTAATCAGCCTGCCACAGCGCGCCATTATTGGCGTAGAGGCACTGGCTCGTTGGAAAAACGAACGCGGCGACAACGTATCGCCGGAGTATTTCATCAACATTGCGGAAAAAATGGGTTATTTAGCGGAGCTGACACGGATTATTACACGTCAGGCATTGCATGATATGCAGCCGTACCTCACGCAGCAGACCCCCTTCCTTCTCAGTATTAATCTGTCAGTAACCGATATTGTTTCACCTGACTATCATCACTTCCTACAGCAGATGAGTGACGAACTGGGGATAGACAGAGCGCGTATCATGTTAGAACTCACCGAGCGGTCGAGTACATCGCATCAGACGCTGGCCAACGGTCTAGAGGCTCTGCGACGTTCAGGATATAAAGTTGCGCTTGATGATTTCGGCACGGGCTATTCCAACCTCGATTATCTGAGCCACTTACCGTTCGATATGATCAAGATCGACAAGGTTTTCGTCGGTGCCATTGGTACGGATTCGGTTAATGCCGCTATGGCGGATCTGCTATTCACCCTGATCAAAAAACTGGATGTTCCTGTGATCATCGAAGGGGTAGAAACTCGCGAGCAGGCCGCCTACATCCTGCAACAGTGCCCATCAGCGATAATACAAGGATGGTATTTCGGTAAAGCAGTGGCATTGTGCGATCTACCTGACATTCATCACTATCCGTGTCCACCGATAGAAACGGCGTAACTTGACAGCAGGTCTACAGTTAAAAGTAGGCCTGCACTATCGGCTACCGTATCCCGCAGATAACCCATCGACATTCAGCCATCATGCCTGACAGGCTTCCCCACCACTTGCGCACATTTCTCGCGCCGTCACGTTCAGCACTTTCAGACGATGATAGAGTGTTCGTTTGGGGATCCCCAGCTCTACGAGAGCGTCGTCAATACAGTGATCGTGGCGGCGTAGCGCATCCTGAATCAGAAATTTTTCAATCCGCTTTAAACGATCTTTGAGCTGCAAAGGGCATGGATGCAACAGCGGTTGAATCTCAGCCAAGGGCGACAGCCCCATTGCCCAGCGATCCGCTGCCGCTTTCAGTTCACGAATATTGCCCGGCCAGTTGTGGGTCAGCAACTGCTCATAAATTTCCGCCGTCATCGGTGGCTGCGCCATTCTCAGGCGTACCGCCGCTTCCTGACTAAAACGCTGAAACAGCGGCAGAATGAGATCGCTGCGGGAACGCAGGGTCGGTAGCTGAATTTTTACCGTATCCAGGCGGAAATAAAGATCGCGCCGAAACAACCCTTTTTCTACCAGTTGCAACAGCGGCGTTTGCGTTGCCACAATCACGCGCATATCCACGGGGGTGAACTGGGTACTTCCCAACCGCTTAACACCGCGGTTTTCCAACACACGTAGCATCTTGGCTTGCAGCGTCATGGGCATACTATCGATCTCATCCAGAAACAGAATTCCCTTGTCCGCGCTTTCCAGATAACCGGCGCGAGAGCGATTAGCCCCCGTATACGCCCCCGATACCACGCCAAACAGCTCGCTTTCAGCCAGATTTTCCGGCACGGCGGCACAATTCACCGCCACCAAAGGACCGCGGCATTGCGAAAGTCGATGGATCCGGTTTGCCAGCGTGTCTTTCCCTGTACCGGTTTCACCTTCAAGAACGATGTCAACATTGAGAGGAGCAATGACATTGATGATTGGCGACAACGATGAGTGAATATCCTCAGCCGCAGGCGTGGAATAGCCCGACGGTGGCGGGGAGCATTCTAATGATGAATAGTGGTGTCTGTCCTGGTGGTAATAATTATTCATTAACGACTCCTGAAGCCCAAACGGGCTAACTAACTGCTTTCCATAATGTGGGGCGTACCACCGCATTTCTCCGCGTAGTGCACACCGATTCATCACTGATAGAACGATGACAAGCATTACCGCCCTTGAATAATGAAACCATCAGGCATCGCTGAACATCAGGTAGGAATTCCAGAGGAATTTGTAGGGAAAAACCTACAAAAAACCCGCCAAAATGAGTAAAAACAGCGCGTTACTCGTTCAGGTAATTCGCAGGAAAACGAAAAGATATTGTCAGGCTCAGCAAAAGGGATCCGCCAACGGCTGAATCCCTTTGATCTGTTACTTTTTCTCGCCGCAGGTTTCCACTGCTAGGGAATAAGCTTTTTGCTAAAAACGTATTTAACGATCTCCACATTGGTACTGAACTGCATTTTTTCCATCAGGCGCGCTTTGTGGGTGCTGACCGTTTTATTGCTGATGGCCAACTCATTGGCGATGGCGTTAATGCCCATCCCCTGTGCAAACATAATCATGATTTGGTGTTCTCTGGCCGTCAGGACATCGTGCGCGGCTTTGCCGCCCTCCGTGTAATTGGAAAACACCAACTGCTCGGCAATGGTATGATCGATATAGCGGGCGCCCTGCGCCACACGTCGGATCGCCGCCAGCAGCGCCTCTGGGTCTTTATCTTTGGTGATGTAGCCTCTGGCACCGCTTTTCAGCGCATGCTGTGCAATCTGCGCTTCGCTGTACATGCTAAGCACCAGAATCGGCAGACGCGGATACTGCGCCACCACTCGGGAAATTAGCGCTTCACCGCTGATACCGGGCATAGACATATCCAGCAGCAGTAAATCGGGCGTCAGGCTACGCAGTTGAGCTAGCACCTGCGCGCCATTTCCCGCTTCGGCAACGACGCTCAGCGAGTCATCCAACGCGAAGATTTGCTTGAGTCCTTCACGCATGATCACGTGATCGTCCGCGATCATGAGACGTATTTGTTTTTCCATCGCTCATTTCTTCCTTTTGTTATTCTTGTCCCGCGATTAACGGATATAGCCCTTTTTAGGAAACGTTAACTGCACCTGCGTGCCTTTACCGGGTACGCTTTCAATGATGACTTCACCTCCCAACATCCGCCCTCGCTCTTTCATGCTCATGAGCCCGAAAGCGTTTTTATTCGTTGCGTGGGAATCAAATCCTTTGCCGTTATCCCTGATGCGCAGCACGACACAGTCCTGCTGGTTTTTCAGCGTAATGAACACCTGTGTGGCAGCCGCGTAACGTGCTACGTTGGTCAACGACTCCTGAGCGACGCGAAAGGCCGCCGTGGTGCTTTCGTCATTGAGTACCAACGATTCCCCCTGCGTTTGCAACAGGCAGGTAGCGCTATAGTGTCGATTAAATTCATCGCACAGCCATTCCAGCGCGGGCTTGAGCCCCATGTTCAACACATTCGGCCTGAGTCGGGTCGATACGTTACGCACCACCTGAATCGTTTGGTCAGCCAGCTGCATCAACTTTTGTAAATGCGCCTGCATCTCTGGGTTTTCCTTGGCAAAGCACATGCGCATCAGCGATAGACTCATGCGAATCGTGGTCAGGTGTTGCCCCAGCTCGTCGTGAATTTCCTGTGCGATATGCTTGCGCTCTTCCTCGCGTGAAATCTCACGCTGGCGTGCCAGCAAGCGCAGTTGCATATGTGAATCGGCCAGTTTTTTCTCCGCATAGCGAATGGCGGTAATGTCTCGACCCACTGTCAGGATGGAAACCAGCACCCCATGCTGATCGAACTCCGGCACGCAGCGAATATGGTGAATATCTTGATGACGCTGATCGCCTTTTCCTCGCTCTTCCATCACTTCACCTTCAGCACTGCTACGGGTATCAACAACCTGCTGCACCAACTGTTCCATGCGGATTGCACATCCTGCTCCGGGCATCAATTCCGTAATCATTCGGCCCCGAAGTTGCTCTACGGTAAATTCCAGATGTTTCAAACTGGCAGGGTTGGCATACAGACAATTCAGGCTGGGATCGAAGCGAATAATCAAATCCGGCGAATTCTCTACCAGTGCGCGAAATTCCTGATCCCGCGCGTAAGCCAACTGTTCGATGTGTTTACGTTCCCTAATATCTCTGACTACACACATACTGTAGTTGCGTCCTTTATGTTGGAAATGGGTTAAATTGACCTCGACCGGAATGGTCATACCGTAGCGAGTAAGGTGTATGGTTTCAAACGTGGTACCTACGCCAGAGTCATACTTTTGCAGCCAGTCGGGCGACCAGTGCTCGGCAGCCCAGCATGGATCGATATCGGCAACGCTCAGATGCATGAATTCCGTGATGCTGTAGCCCAGCGTCTTACTGGCAGCCTCATTGACATAACAAAAACGCTGATCTTCATTGACGATATAAATCGCGTCCTTGATACGACCAAACGCAAAATCCACCAGTTCCAGTTCGGGGGCCTTAGTTTGTTCATCGGAACGAAAAGGTTGGGTAAACATCATTGCCATCTCCTTATTTGAATTAAGACATTTGTGCA
Source organism: Pectobacterium betavasculorum (assembly GCF_000749845.1). Lineage (GTDB taxonomy): Bacteria > Pseudomonadota > Gammaproteobacteria > Enterobacterales > Enterobacteriaceae > Pectobacterium > Pectobacterium betavasculorum. The sequence continues at coordinate 1,220,504 of NZ_JQHM01000001.1, forward strand.
GCCACCTGCTGTGCAGGTAGCGCAATACGGCGTCTCAACATTCCAGAAGATGGACAGGAAACCCTGCAACGGCTAAACGCGACCTGATATCACAGCGTGCGACCTACGTCCTGAGCGGTAACCCCCTATTGAATCAGGTGGTCACCACATCAAGCAGCGAAAAACGGTGGGTGCAGGCACGTCCTTTCGTCCCGTGGGTTAGCGTCAGGATTCAACTGCCTGACGGATTACACTTCGGGCACGAGACAGCCGTGACCGCACCGTACCGATGGGGATCCCCAACTGCAACGCGAGATCCTGATAGCTGGCATCGGTATCCAGCAATTGCACCAGCATCTGACGGGTATCCTCAGGAAGTGAGACGATGGCCTCCATCGCGCGTTTCAGTGCTCGTTGGCTTTCGGTGATGGCACCGGGCTCGAGTTCTATCGCGATATGTTCCAGCATCTCATCGCCCATGTCCTGAGCACGCTGTCGCGCCTGCTTGAAATGGTTGCGCACCAGGTTGAGGGCAATGCCGAACACCCACGTCTCTGGTCGCGATGCCCCTGCAAACTTATCCTGATGTTTGAGCACTTCCAGGTAGGTCATTTGCTGTAAATCCTCAACGTCGTCATGGTTGCTGACGCGCTTGCGAATAAAGTTATGCAATTTCTTTCCGTGTTGACGAAACACCTGTTCCCAATCGACAGCGAGCGCCGGGTAAAGCGAAGGGGTCTGTTCGATGTGTTTGGTAGACATTTCCATTTGCTGACTCTCCGTTGTTGTGCCCTATTGGCAAAAACGGAAGAGCAAGCCTTGTGCCAGCCCAGAATAATTTTTATCACACTGATTTTTAATCAGTTATTTTTTACTCTGCCTGTTATCGTGCCATTTTTTGCCAACGTCCACAGCACGAAATTGCAAATTATTGCAATCAGTAAAACGGTATTTCACCCAATCCGCTATCAAATTCACCCTGCTCCGGTGACTTCACGCTGGGAACCCATCCTTTTCTGCGTCCACACAGCAATACATTCACATCACTGCACGTTCACACCACGACACATAGCCGATTCATTCAGGATGACATCATGATCAAAATACCGACGGTCCTTCCCACTAGCAGCACCCTGCCGCGCCCTGTCGTCGTGGATGACGATCCCGTGCCACAGACTGCAATGCAGCAGACAAGTTCGCTGCACGCCTCACCCGGTTCTCCACTTTCTACCTCAATTGAGGAAGTGGCGATGGCGTTTGGCGAACAGGCCGAACGAAGGAGCAAGTCGCTGAATCGGCGCCAAATCGCCCAGCAGCCGGAGGCGCGCGCCACTGCCAACGTCGAACGGATCGAGAAACTGACGGAACTGTTCAAAATGTTGGAAAATCCGTCACAAAGTACCCTCGACCAACAGTTGAGCCGCATGCGCGATCTGTTGATGCAGCAAGGTTCGCCGTCTCTTGAAACGGTGCTGGAGGCCGCAGGCAACGATCCGGCACGCGGGGATATTCTGCTGCGTCACATCCAGCAGCAGTCAGCGCAGCAGCCTGAGCTGGCAGCAGCCGCTGAAAGTGCGCTACAGCAGCTACATCAGGAGAAAGGGCCTGAAGTCCGGGCTGGTCTGAATACAGCAACCGCCATTGCGCTGTTCAGCACGCAGCCGGAACAAAAACAGGCGATGCGCGAGCTGTACTACCAGAAAATCGTGCATCAGCAGTCGGCCAGTGCGCTGCTGGACTCCCTGCTAGAACGCTTTGATGCCGCAACATTTTCCATTGGGCTACGTACCTTGCAGCGAGCACTGGCAGCCGATATTGCCTCGCTGACGCCGTCAATATCAAAAAACGTTCTCAGCAAAATGCTGAGCAACCTCAACGACTCTCGTCACCTGAGCCACACATTGTCATCCAGCCAAACGCTACTCACTCGATTGGCGCACAAAGTGCCCGCGTTTACGCTGGGTGCTGTGGAATTAACGCGCCGTCTAATTGGTTTGAGCGCCAACGGTGCCTACGCCCGCGACCTGCATAATCTCGGTCGGGAAGTTGCCGGTACACAGGTACAGCATCAGGTCATGTTTTTCAGCGCCCTGCTGCCGCTTGTCAGCGACCTACCACATCCGCTATGGCGAGACAGCAAAAATCGGCAAACGGCGCTGCAACTAATACGCGGCATGATTGGCGATATCGCCCAGTACGAAAAACAGCAGGCCAAAAGTACTCGGCATGATGAGCTGGCGCAGCATGATGCCTCATCACAGCAAAAACAGCCCCCGCACGCGCCTGATAAGGGGCAGCCATGAATCTGCTGATTATCTGGCTAAATCGTATTGCGCTGAGCGCGATGCAGCGCTCGGAGGTGGTGGGCGCGGTCATCGTTATGTCTATCGTTTTCATGATGATCATCCCGCTGCCCACCGGACTCATCGACGTGCTCATCGCGCTTAACATCTGCGCCTCGTCCCTGTTAATCGTGTTGGCGATGTATCTGCCTAAACCGCTGGCTTTCTCGACGTTTCCGGCGGTACTGCTACTGACCACCATGTTCCGGCTGGCGATCTCCATTTCCACCACGCGCCAGATCCTGCTACAGCAAGACGGCGGCCATATCGTTGAAGCCTTCGGTAACTACGTGGTGGGCGGGAATCTGGCGGTCGGTCTGGTTATTTTCCTGATTCTGACGGTGGTGAACTTTTTGGTGATCACCAAAGGTTCCGAGCGCGTGGCCGAAGTGGCGGCACGCTTCACGCTCGATGCGATGCCCGGTAAACAGATGTCCATCGACAGCGATCTGCGTGCGGGGCTGATCGAAGCCCATCAGGCGCGGCAGCGGCGGGAAAATTTGGCGAAAGAAAGCCAACTGTTCGGGGCAATGGACGGCGCGATGAAGTTCGTCAAAGGCGATGCCATTGCGTCACTGGTCATCGTGTTCATCAACATGATTGGTGGCTTTGCTATCGGCGTGTTGCAACACAACATGGCCGCATCCGATGCCATGCACGTCTACTCGGTATTGACCATCGGCGACGGATTGATCGCCCAGATCCCCGCGTTGCTGATTTCACTGACCGCCGGCATGATCATTACCCGCGTCTCGGCCGACGGGCAAAAAGTGGATGCCAATATTGGTCGGGAAATCGCAGAGCAGCTCACCAGTCAGCCCAAGGCGTGGATCATCTCCTCTATCGGCATGTTTGGCTTTGCACTGCTGCCGGGGATGCCAACGCTGGTGTTTGTCGCTATCAGTTTGGCGTCGCTCGGCAGCGGTCTGTTCCAGCTCTGGCGTATCAAACAGCAGGGCCAGTTGGATGCCAGCCAGTTGGAAGCGGATAACATACCTGCCGAACAGAATGGCTATCAGGATCTACGACGTTTCAACCCCACACGTGCCTATTTATTGTTGTTTCATCCGGTCTGGCAAGGGCAACCAACGACGACGGCGCTGGTGCAAAATATCCGCCGTCTACGTAATCGGCTGGTCTACCGCTTTGGCTTTACACTGCCGTCCTTTGATATCGAATTCAGTGACCGACTGGCAGAGGATGAGTTCCAGTTTTGCGTGTATGAAATTCCCTACGTCAAAGCCACGTTTGTCACCGACCAGTTGGCAGTTGCCAATAGTGCCATTAAACAGGCTGACGCGACGATCGCCACGCCGGGGCCCACACTACGGGATGAAAGCCAGTGGCTATGGCTGCCGCTGGCACATGTTGCCCAGCAGCCGGAGGACATACCGCGCTGGACCGCAGATGAGCTGATTCTGGCACGCATGGAGCAGGCCATTCACCGCACGGGCTCACAGTTCATCGGCTTGCAGGAAACCAAATCCATTCTGGCCTGGCTGGAGAGTGAGCAACCGGAATTGGCGCAGGAGCTACAGCGCATCATGCCGCTTTCACGTTTTGCCAGCGTGCTGCAACGGCTAGCTTCCGAGCGAGTGCCGTTGCGGTCAGTGCGCCCTATCGCCGAAGCGCTGATTGAAGTCGGCCAGCACGAACGGGACACGCTGGCATTGACTGACTACGTGCGTCTGGCGCTCAAATCACAAATCTGCCACCAGTACAGCAATGAAAACAACCTCGCCGTTTGGCTACTGACGCCGGAGAGCGAAGAGCTACTGCGTGATTCGCTACGCCAGACGCAGAACGAAACCTTCTTCGCACTGACGCAGGACTACGCCTCAACGTTGCTCAGTCAATTGCGGCAGGCGTTTCCGCCGCTCTCGTCACAGAGCAGTCTGGTGCTGGTAGCGCAGGATTTACGCAGCCCGCTGCGCACACTGTTACAGGATGAATTTCACCACGTCCCCGTGCTGTCCTTCACCGAACTGGAATCCACTCTGTCGATCAACGTCATTGGACGCCTCGATCTTTACGACTCTCCTGACCCCTTTAGCGCATAGGAAGACACCATGTTTGAATTACGCGTGCTGACTGGTTTGCATCGCGGTGCGGCGCTGCCGCTCTGCGGAAACGCCTGGCGCATCGGTACAGCCGATGATGCCGACCTCGTACTTTACGATCCCGGCATTGCACCTTATCACGGCCAGTTGGAGAAGGCCGCTGACGGCTGGGCGCTCAGTGCACAGGATGGCACCTTGTGTAATGCGGAAGGCCATTCCGTCGAGCACATCGACGCTCTACCGCCCGGTACCCCTTTTGCACTGGGGCAAATTTGGCTCTGCGTCGTGGCCGCCGATACTCCCTGGCCTGATGACGACGTGACGCCTCTGGCTGCGAAAGAGGATGTTCCCACTACGGATATCTCCGCCGACGAGTCGCCGATTCATATCACTACGCCTATTCCTACACCCGCACCGCGCCTGCCGCTGTGGGCTAAAGCCAGCTACCTGCTGCTTGGCGCATTGCTGCTGGTGATGGTGGGCAGTTGGCAGCTTCAGGAGAGTGTCGCGATGCCCGCCGCCCCGCCGCCGCAGGATACCCGCAAACCCCTCAGCACGCTGCCACAGATGGAGAGCACCCTGCGCATTATGTTGCAGGAGCGAGAACTGAGCACCGCCGTAAAGGTAGCGGCGTATCAGGATCGCCTCACGCTCACCGGGCAATTAACACCAGACGATCAAAAAAAACTGGAACGGATGCTCGCCCAACTCCACCAACGTTATAGAACCGCGCTATCCGTTGATAACCGGACACAGTTGAAAACGGAGCAACTACCGTTTCAGATCGTGCAGGTGACCAGCGGGTCACGCGCCAATGTCGTCACAGCAGACGGCCAGCGTTTTTTCATCGGCGATGAGATCGATAACCTGCGTCTGGTGAAAATCGATGACCACAAGATTGAATTCAGCGGCAGACAACAGATAACGGTGAACTGGTGATGCAGACACAATCTTCTTTTCCGCTACTCGAACAGTGGGTCGCTCAGCAGCGGCAGCATCTGGCCGACTACGCGCCTGTGGAGAAAAAAGGCCGCGTCATGGCCGTCAGCGGCATTTTACTGGAGTGCAGTCTGCCACAGGCGCGTATTGGCGATCTATGCTGGGTGGCACGCCAGGATGACAGTCAGATGATGGCCGAAGTGGTGGGATTTAGCCCGGACAATACCTTTCTCTCCGCGCTCGGCGCGCTGGACGGTATTGCACAAGGTGCGGCCGTGACCCCGCTGTATCAGCCGCACTGCATTCAGGTGTCGGATCGTTTGCTGGGCAGCGTGCTGGACGGATTTGGTCGGGCATTGGAAGACGGCGGCGAGAGCGCCTTCGTCGAACCGGGTCATGCCACGAGCCGCACACAGCCGGTGCTGGGCGATGCGCCACCGCCCACCTCACGACCACGTATCAGCCAGCCGCTCCCTACCGGATTACGCGCCGTCGATGGCTTGCTGACCATCGGCCAGGGTCAGCGCGTCGGCATTTTCGCCGGCGCAGGTTGCGGTAAAACCACGCTGTTGGCTGAACTGGCGCGTAATACGCCGTGCGACGCCATCGTTTTCGGGCTGATTGGCGAACGTGGGCGCGAACTACGCGAGTTTCTCGACCACGAACTGGACGATGAACTACGCAGCCGCACCGTACTCGTGTGTTCCACTTCTGACCGCAGCAGCATGGAACGCGCGCGTGCGGCGTTCACCGCCACCGCTATAGCCGAAGCCTACCGCGCCGAAGGCCGTCAGGTGCTGCTGATTCTTGATTCCCTGACGCGTTTCGCCCGCGCCCAGCGTGAAATCGGTCTGGCGCTCGGGGAACCGCAGGGACGCGGCGGGCTACCGCCGTCGGTCTATACGCTACTGCCGCGTCTGGTCGAACGTGCCGGACAAACGGAAGATGGTGCCATCACCGCGCTCTATTCCGTTCTGATCGAACAGGACTCCATGAACGATCCGGTCGCCGATGAAGTCCGTTCGCTGATCGACGGGCACATCGTGCTCGCCCGACGTCTGGCGGAACAAGGGCATTATCCGGCTATCGACGTGCTCGCCAGCCTGAGCCGCACCATGAGTAACGTCGTGGATACCGACCACACCCGCAATGCGGGTGGCGTACGGCGTCTGATGGCAGCTTACAAGCAGGTTGAGATGCTGATCCGCCTCGGCGAATACCAGCCAGGGCATGACGAGTTAACGGATTCTGCGGTCAACGCCCATTCCGAGATCACGCAGTTTTTGCGCCAGTCGATGCGTGAACCGATGCCTTATAACGTGATTCAACAACAGCTCGCCGGAGTCAGCCGCTATGCCCCATAACACCGAGCGCGATACCGAGTTACAGAGCGTGTTGAATCTGCTGATGCCAATACGCCGTCAGCGCTTAAGCCGCAGCGAGCGCCAGCAACGGCAGGAAGAACAGCAGCTTATCAGGATTGCGGAACAGCAACACTATCACCAGCAGCAGGTCGAGTCGCTGCGACAGGCCAGCCACACGCAGCGCGACACGTTTGCCCGAGAAACTCAGGGACAACGCCAAACGCTGGAACACCTGAAAAAGCACCTTGTCGCCGAACAGCGTTTACTCAGCGAGATAGCGACAGAAACGCAGCAGGTTCAGGCCACACAGCGACAGCACGAGAACCAGCGGCGTCAGGTTGATGACGCCCAAAACGCGACCCGCCAGTGTCAAAAGGCGGTAGAGAAACTGGAATATCTGCTTACGTTACCTCAGGAGCACGTATGAATAACCGACAGATTGCGTCATCCGAGTCCAAGGCAACGCAGAACGCGCAGGCCGCGCTACACGGTAAATCCTCACGCACAGGCGATCCGCAACATACGGATTTCTGGGAAGCCTTCACGTTTTCAGACTGCTTTGAAGACGCGCTCTATCAGGAAACGCCCATCGCATTGCCATCGGGCAATCCCATCAGTCCGCCACTGCATAGCGAGGCAACAGATAATGCACAAAACGTGACACCGTCACAGTGGCAGCCACTGCAATGCGAGTTGATTGAGGCGATGGACAACATTTGCGCCCCACCGTTTGCCTTTAGCCTGCAACTGCCGCAGTTGGGTGACATCGATGCCCGTTTAGCCAATCTGGTGCCGCGCGGCTGGGACATCTCGCTGCGCTTTAGCCGGGAAAGCTACCACCAGTTAAAAGATCGGCGCGAAGCCTGCCGTCGCGCAATCGCCACCGCGCTGGATTGCCCGATCAACCTGCGTTTTGACGCCAGAGAGTATGAGCGATGAGCCAGAATTCACTCGACGTCAATTCACAGCATGTCAGACCGCTGACGCTGCCGACCATGCGTGCGCAGCACGCCCGCATCAGATCGACGCTGGCCGCCGGACTATCGCTGCCTTTTGTCCGCGATGGGCTGGCTGGCAGCCTACACCTCCAACTGGCGTATGAGCGTGGGCAGATCGAGGAAACCTCTGCCGCACAGGCAAGTGGCTGGCGTAGCGATATCGGTAATTTCTCGCTGACCGATCCGTTTCCTGTGCTCAGTCTGCTGGCCGACTGTCCGCTGTTGCCCCTTACCGAAGACAACAATGCTGCACATGCATGGTACTGGACGCTCTATAACCAGTCGTTGGCTCCCGTATTGCGATCGCTCATCGGCGAGATTTATCCGCAGGATATGAGCCATGAAACGCCGCACGGTAATAGTACCGCACTCTATGCCTGGTTCATCGTGAGCTGGAATGGCATTACCGTGCGCAGCCGGATGCTAGCCGCTGACGCCGTCTGGCTGGCATTGTTTTCCCGCGTTGACTGGCACCGCCAGCGGCATGTACTACCCGCAGAAATGGCTATTGCTATCCCGTTCTCGCTGGCTGACGTCGTGTTGCCGTTTACCGCGCTACAGCAGATCCAAACTGGCGATATCGTCCTACCTAACCGCCCGTGGTTTACGCCGTCCGGCGAGGGAACGCTGTCGTCCGGCACGCTCCGCCTTCGCGGCACGTTGCAACTCGCAGAACTCGCACCCTACACCTTTACCGTTACCGACATGGAGACTGTCTCAATGCCCTCGTCAGCTATCGACACAATGCTAACCGCTCCCCACTCAGAGTCATCGGTGCTTGAATTTATGCCTGAGAGTGACAACGTCACTGAAAGTTTACCACCGCTGCCGATCACCTTACACATTCGTTGCGGCAGCCTGACGATGACGCTAACGGAATTGCAACACCTTGCCAGCGGCAGCGTGTTAACGCTGCGCGATGTGGTGCCGGGACAAGCCTGGCTGTATCACGGGGATATCGCACTGGCGAGCGGCGATCTGGTCGATGTGGAAGGCCGATTGGGGCTACAGATTACCCAGCGCTTTTCCGCGCCGGCACACAGACTACCAAGGCAGGATGAAGAGCACGCCGCCGAAGAGGAGCTGGCACCATGACGTCCGGCGCGTTCGATCCGTTGATGTTTGCGCTCTTTCTGGGCGCACTCTCTCTGATTCCGCTGATGATGATTGTCTGCACCTGCTTTCTGAAGATTGCAATTGTGCTGCTGATTACCCGCAACGCCATCGGGGTACAACAGGTGCCGCCGAATATGGCGCTGTACGGCATCGCGCTTGCGGCGACGATGTTTGTCATGGCTCCGGTGTTTCAGGACATAAGCAAACGCGTGCAGGAAAAGCCGCTGGATATGACCGACATCACCTCGCTTCAGGCCAGCGTGACCTACGGGCTGGAGCCGCTGCAAACCTTTATGTCGCGCAACGTTGATCCGGATATTCTCACCCATCTGCATGAGAACAGTCTGCAAATGTGGCCTGCCTCGCTATCCGAGAAGGTGAATACGCAAAACTTGCTGCTGGTGATTCCGGCTTTCGTACTGTCGGAGCTACAGGCTGGGTTCAAAATCGGCTTCCTGATCTATATCCCGTTCATCGTCATCGATCTCATCGTCTCCAACGTGCTATTGGCGCTGGGGATGCAGATGGTCGCTCCGATGACGCTCTCGCTGCCGCTAAAGCTGCTGCTTTTCGTGCTGGTCAACGGTTGGACGCGGCTGCTGGACGGCCTGTTCTACAGCTATTTGTGAGGTCGCGATGGAAATAATCACGCTTTTCCGTCAAGCCATGGTGATGGTTGTACTGCTCTCTGCGCCACCACTGCTGGTTGCGGTGATCGTCGGCGTGCTGATTTCACTGCTACAGGCCGTGATGCAATTGCAGGATCAGACGCTGCCCTTTGCCGTCAAACTGATCTCTGTCGGACTGACGCTCGCGCTCTGCGGGCGCTGGATTGGCGTAGAGCTGATGCAACTGGCGATTACCGCGTTCAACATGATTGCGCACACTGGGGTATAAATCCGCATGATCGCCACCATTCAGCACGTTTACGACTTTATCATCGCCATTACGCTCGGCATCGCTCGGCTATACCCCTGTTTTATTCTGGTACCGGTTTTTTCACTCAACGTGTTGAAAGGTATGATGCGCAACGCCGTGGTGATTTCCCTGACGCTGTTGCCTGCCCCCATCGTGCAGCAGCAACTTCTGTTGACACCGCTCTCCTGGCCGATGCTCCCCGGTCTGTTGTTCAAAGAACTTATGGTGGGGTTGCTGATTGCGCTCATTCTGGCGATGCCGTTCTGGCTGTTTGAGTCCGTTGGGGCGCTATTTGATAACCAGCGTGGCGCGTTGATGGGGGGTCAACTCAACCCCGCGTTGGGTTCGGACGCCACACCGCTCGGCCATTTACTGAAACAGACTCTCATTCTGCTACTCATTATCGGTATCGGCCTAAAGGGGCTAACCCAACTGATTTGGGACAGCTACCAGATCTGGCCAGTGCTGTCCTGGCTGCCTGCACCAAGTGAAAAAGGGTTTGAGGTGTATCTCAACCTGTTGGCCGATACCTTTACTCATCTGGTGGTCTACGCTGGGCCGCTGGTGGCGCTACTGCTGCTGTTGGAGTTCAGTATTGCGTTACTCAGCCTGTATAGCCCGCAGCTTCAGGTGTTCGTCCTCTCGATTCCGGCCAAGTGTCTGGTCGGGATGGCGTTTTTCATCATCTACCTGCCGGTGCTGCAATATTTAGGCGACCACAAACTTCAAGGGTTGCCGGATCTCAAACACCTGCTCCCGCTGCTTTTTACCGCATCGAACAGCTAACAAGGCGGAACCGATGAGTGAGAAAACGGAACAACCCACAGAGAAAAAACTGGATGACGCACGCCGTAAAGGCGAAGTTGGGCAAAGTCAGGACGTACCCAAGCTATTGATCTGCGTCGGTCTGCTGGAGTGTGTACTGGCGCTGGCGGACAGTACGATGGGGAAACTGCAAACGCTGGTACAACTGCCGCTGCAACGAATTGGCACACCGTTTGCGCAGGTGGCGACAGAAGTGTTTCATGATGCCGCTGTGCTGGTGGGTACGCTCTGCCTGCTAGCTGCGGCAATTGCGGTGCTACTGCGCATAGCAGGCGGCTGGCTCCAGTATGGCCCGCTGTTTGCGCCCGAAGCGCTGAAGCTCGATCTCAATCGGCTGAACCCGATCAACCAGTTCAAGCAGATGTTTTCAATGCGCAAGTTGGTGGAAATGTTGACCAACATTCTAAAGGCGGTGGTGATCGGTACGGTCTTTTATAAAGTGGTGGTGCCGGAATTGGAGGCGTTAGTTGAATTATCCTATGGCGATCTGCACGGCTTCTGGCAAGGGGTAAAAGCCCTGCTGACGCGCATTGCCCGCACGACACTAACAGCATTGCTGGTGCTGTCCGCGATGGATTTCGGCCTGCAAAAATATTTCTTTCTCAAGCAACAGCGTATGAGCCACGAGGATTTACGCAACGAGCATAAAGATTCCGAAGGCGATCCACATATGAAAGGCCATCGCAAATCGCTGGCGCATGAACTGGCGAACGAACCCGCCGCACCGCGTCCCAAAGCGAAAGTGGAAGACGCCGATATGCTACTGGTCAACCCGACGCACTACGCGGTAGGACTCTACTACCGCCCCGGCAAAACTCCGCTGCCGCGCATCTTGTTTAAAGGCAAAGATGAAACGGCAAAAACGCTTATCGCACAGGCGAAAAAAGCGGATATCCCGGTGATTCGTTTCATCTGGCTGACCCGCACGCTGTATCGCACCACGCCGGAAGGTCATTATATTCCACGCGAAACGCTTCAGGCGGTAGCACAGGTGTATCGCGTCTTACGTCAGTTGGAAGACGAGCAAAAACGCGAGATTATCGAGATGGAGTGAAGGTGAAAAAAGACGTGACATCTATGGAAGGATTTCTGTCCGCACCGAGCAACATTTCGTGCGCATCAGCCAATGTAGATTTCTGCAACTGTTCCAGTATGCGCCCGACATGGGGCGGCTCAATCGCCGCCACCCCATGACCCTAGGCTTTTCACGAAAATCACGTCGCTACGCGATGCTTTCGGCGTTCGTGACTGCTATTCGGGTTCGCCAGTGACGCGCTCCCTACGCGGCACTGACTTTCGCGGCGTCCTGCCGCTCACCCGGCAGTCACGCTCGCCTCAACGCGATTTTTTACGTGAAGGGAAAAACAAAAAAACGAATACTTTGGTAGTTATAGTAACTTATTCTAAGCAGCATCAATAAACCGTATCCGTGGCCACCTGACTTAAATAATACGCTTCTCCCTGACGCAGTTCCGCCATCATGAAATCCAGAAAAGCCTGCTGCTGAGGCGCATGGGCTTTGCCAGCGAGCGTTTGGATCTGGAGTGAACGCTGGTCGAGCTGCTTAATATTCAGCGGCTTCAGGCGCATCGGTTCCTGTAAGCACTTATACATCACGGAGTAGAAGCTACAGGCGGTGACCGCACCCGGCGTGCTCATCGCATAGTAATAGAGCGTGGTGAAGTTGTTGCAGCACAGCGTCGGTTCCAGAAAGGTGCCGTTCATGCGGCATGAGAGGTCAAACAACTGTCGCAGCGTGGTAGAGGATTCCGGCAGCGCCAGCGGGAAAGGATGCAGATCCGCCAGTTGAATTGACTGCTGCGCCAGCGGATGTTCATCCGACATCAGCAGCATCAGCGGAGCGGGCAGCGCCAACTCCACATTCACGCCCTGCTCCGGCGCCAGCGCAAACTGGAGCGCGATATCCACTTCACCATTACGGATCATCTGGGACACCTGCATAGCCGAATCCACTTTCAGCGCAAACGTGGTATCCGGGTCATGTTGGCGAAAACGCGCAAACAAGGTCGGCAACAGATCAAACGCCATTCCCTCCGTACAGCCTATCCGCAACAGAGCCCGGCGGCTGGCCTTCAGCCCTTGAATCTCCGCCACGGCGGCACCCATATCCATCATGCTTTTACGCACATGGTTTTCCAGAATGCGTCCCGCATCGTTTAACACCATGCCGCGTGCATGACGCTCGAACAGCGGCACGCCGATGCGTTCTTCTAGCCGCTGAATCTGGCGACTGATAGCAGAAACGGCAACAAACAGGTGTTGACTGGCGGCACTGAGCGAACCGGTGGTGGCAACCACCAAAAAATAACGAATCTCGGAGCTGTGCATACCGGCCTTCCTTTCAGACAGAGCGAGGGGACTCGGAGGTTTATATTAAAAGCAAAGCTTAATTGCAATTTTTATTATTGTTGCAAAGCTCGTTTTTCCTTTAAATATCGGTAACTTCTGCACATTATCCAGCAAGGAAAGGCATGACCAGCGCAGACCTTATTCGTATCGCCTGTGAACGTTTCGATCGCGGAGAATTTAAACACACGCTGGCACGGCGTATTGCGCATACCAGCGAGAGTCAAAAAGCCGATAACCAGCCTGCGCTGAACCGCTATCTGACTGACGAGATCCAGCCCGTACTGCTGGCAATGGGGTTCAACGTAAACCTGATCGCCTCGTCGGATGAACGTCATCCCCCTTTCCTGCTGGCCGAACGTATTGAAGATCCCAAACTGCCGACTGTGCTCTCTTACGGCCACGGCGACGTGGTTTTCGGTGATGAAGAAAACTGGCGAGATGGGCTCACGCCCTGGGAATTGGTGGAAGAAGGCGACCACTGGTACGGACGCGGCAGCGCCGATAATAAAGGCCAGCACAGCATTAACCTGATGGCACTGGAGCAGGTGTTTCAGGCGCGCGGTCAGCGCCTGGGCTTCAACTGCAAACTGCTGTTCGAGATGGGTGAAGAAATCGGCTCACCGGGGCTGGCCGAACTATGCCAGCAATACAAACAGGAACTGACCGCCGATATTTTTATCGCCTCCGATGGACCGCGTCTTAATGCAGAACGCCCGACGCTGTTCCTCGGCTCTCGCGGCTGCGCTAACTTCCGTTTACGCATCAAAGCTCGTGAGCAGGCATATCATTCTGGCAACTGGGGCGGACTGCTGAGCAATCCGGGTACGCAGTTGGCGAACGCCGTAGCCAGCCTGGTGGACGGACAAGGACGGATGAAAATCGATGCCCTGCTGCCCCCGCCGCTGACGCCTGCGCTGCGGGACATTCTCAGCACGATCGACCCCGCAGGCAGCGAGAGCGATCCGGCGATTGATGAAAACTGGGGTGCAGAGGGACTCACGCCTGCCGAGCGGTTATTTGGCTGGAACACGCTGGAGGTGCTGTCATTCATTACCGGTAACCCAAACAAACCGGTGAATGCGATCCCCGCTGACGCGACTGCCATTTGCCAACTGCGCTTCGTGGTCGGCACCGACTGGAAAAATCTGGCACAACATGTGCGTCAACACCTCGACCAGTACGGCTTTGATCAGGTGGACGTTGAGGTGCTTAACACCTCTCCAGCGACGCGGTTTAACCCTGAAGATCCGCTAGTAAACTGGACGCTGGCACTGATGCAACAAATCAGCGGTAAGCAACCCGCGCTGTTACCGAATCTGGGCGGATCGCTGCCTAATGACGTCTTCGCCGACATCCTCGGCCTGCCAACGCTGTGGATCCCCCACTCTTACCCCGCATGTGGCCAGCACGCCGTCAACGAGCACATGCTGAAATCCGTCGCCCGAGAAGGATTAGCGATCATGACCGGCCTGTTCTGGGAATTGGGGGAGCAAGGACGTCACCTGCTAGCGCGGCACAGGCAATAATAGCGCGCCCAAAGAACATAGCGGAGTGGCATTGCCGGACAAGCTAAATGATTGCTACACAGGAAGCCGTTAATTACAGACAGCTAACGGGCAAAGAAAAAATAAAGCCATCTCGATAGGAGATGGCTTTATCGTAAGACAGACTTATATAAAAGCCGTCTTTAATTTAGATTGAGCAATAAACGCGTGCTTCTCTCGGCGTATAAATTCCGAATGTCACCACCCCAAGTAAACCGTTAACAAAGGTCGTCTGTGTTTCAGTGCGAGCAACTTTATCAGCACCGCCACATACCGCCGCCGCATCAATGGTTTTCTTCTGACCAATCCCAGAGACGAAGAAGTGATGTGTTGTCACCTGTTTAGATGTTGAAACAGCGTCATTCTTTACTGTAAACGTTTGTTGGGCACATCCCGTCAGCACCAGCGCCAATACGGCAGCAGAAAGTATTTTTTTCATTAAACCCTCGTTGTGTTGTGTTGATAAATCTTACGAAGAATGACATTTATACAAAAAATTACAACACTTGAAATGTTTTTATCTTTGCGTTAGCAACGTATGTTGGTTAGGAGGGAATTTGCTGCTTGAGACAAGTGCAGTGAAGAAGCCAGTGACCGACGAGCAATAGGTCACTGGCAGCTTGAGAGGTCAATTACTTCTTCATCCACTCAGGCTTCTGGAACGCGTGGAACATTGAGTTTTTATCCGCAAAGAAAGCGGCGAATTCCGGGGATTGAACGGCGGCTTTCAAGTCCTGAGCAAACGGTTTGTCGGCATCTTCCGCACGCACGACAATCATGTTTTTCAGATCTTCCGGCAGCACATCCAGTTGGATAGCGTCAGACAAATTCAGTCCTGCGGAAATCGCGAAATTGGCGTTAATCAGCGAGCCGGTTACGCCCCCCAGCGCACGCGGCAGCTGTGCTGCTTCCAGCGGTTTAAAAACCAGCCCTTTCGGGTTTTCAGTGATATCACGCAGCGACGCTTTGGTCGGCGTAATATCTGGATTGATCTTGATGAGGCCGTATTTTTGCAGGAAATCCAGCGAGCGAGCCAGATTTGACGGATCGTTTGGCAGCGTAATGATATCACCCGCTTTCAGCTCATTCAGCGAGCGCACTTTGTTGGAGTAAAAACCCATGCTGGCCGTCGGCACGGTGATCACTTCCGCCAGTTTCAGCCCTTTATCCGCGCTGAAACGGTCAAGATAGCGGCGATTTTGGAACAGGTTGGCGTCGATACTGTTGTTCGACAGCGCCAGATTCGGCTGGATGTAGTCGCTGAACTCGCGCACTTTCACCTCGTAGCCTTTTTTCACCATTTCTGGCTTGATCGCTTTTGTCACCATATCGCCATACGGGCCCGGCGATACGCCGATGGTGATTTCTTTGCCTGAATCTGCTGCATAAGCCTGAGAAATGCCCAACGCCAGCATGAGTGGAATGAGTTTTTTCAATCGCATCGTCGCGTTCCTGTCTGTCCGATTTAGTCAGTATTAGCCGTTTTGATAACGGCATTCTCATTATGTAGAGCAGCAGCACACGGTTAAGATCGAGATACCGGGAGCGACCACGGTGCGAGGCATCCCTGCGGGAACCTCATCACCGTGTTTCTCCCTAAATCCACACTCTTATGCACAGTGCGACATCGCTCATTATTTTCTCTATTTTTATAACGTTATTCCCTGGTGTTGGATAACGCTTACTGCCACTACTTTTGAAACTTATTATCTAACAATTAATTAAAACAAAAAGGTTTCCTGTCCGTAGCAATATTTGTCGTACAGTTCAGGGGTGATATCAAAGCCGATTCCCGGTTTATTTGGCACCGCGACACAGCTGTCGCTGTCTAATTCGACAAACGGCAGCATGAAGTCTTCATGCCAGTAGCGGGAAGACGGTGGAATATCGTGCGCGTAGACAAAGTTCGGCAGCGTAGACACTGCAATGTTGTGCGCTTTACCGACCGCCGTATCCAACATACCGCCGCACCACACCGGAATATTGTGCGCCTGACAGTAGTCATGAATCAGCTTGGTTTCAGTAATACCGCCCACGCGCGCCACTTTGATATTGATGATTTTGGCACTGCCCAGCTCTATTGCTTTACGGGCGTCCTCTACCGACGCAATACTTTCATCCAAGCAGATAGGCGTATTCACCACAGCCTGAAGTTTGCGATGATCGATAATATCGTCGTGCGCCAGCGGTTGTTCAATCATTAACAGATTGAATTTATCGATGCGTTTAAAGAAATCAATATCGTCCAGCGTGTAGGCGGAATTGGCATCCACCATCAGCGTAATATCACCAAATTCCTGACGCAGCGCCGCAATATAGTCGTAATCTTTTCCCGGCTTGATTTTTATTTTGATGCGCTTGTAGCCTTCATTCAGGAAATTATCGACCACGCTGACTAATTTATCAGGCGTTTCCTGAATACCGATACTGACACCCGCTTCGACTTTATCCCGTACACCGCCCAGTAATTGATGCAGCGGTACACCTTTTATCTTTGCGTAAGCATCCCAAATGCCACCTTCGATTGCCGCTTTAGCGCAGTTATTACGCTTTACCGGAGCGAAAATATCGCGAACCTGAGAAGGATGTTTAATATCCCCGGCCTGCTTAATCATCGGAATCAGGAAGTCACGCATAATATGCCAGGCAGTGACGTTGGTTTCTTCGTTATAAAATGGCAGGGAAATGGCGGAACAATCGCCGTAACCAATCTGCCCACCCGCATGAATTTCCGCAATGGAGAAGTGTTTCTCCGTCTGCGTCGCAAAGCTGGTGGTAAATGGCGTTTTAAGCGCCATTTTCATTTTTCGTAATACAATTTTGTCTATTTTCATGACATCTCTCTGCTGTCCTGAATAACGTATTCTGTCGCGGCTTAGCGGCGTTCGCGCTTATTCGCCCGTCGCGAGAGCATATCACCCAACGTTTGCACGACCTGCACCAGTACAACCAACGCAATCACCGTCACGACCATGACTTCGGTTTCATAGCGATAATAGCCGAAGCGGATCGCCAGATCGCCGACACCGCCGCCGCCCACAATTCCGGCCATCGCCGAGTAACCAATCAGGCTGACCAGTGTGATCGTCAGACCGCGTAATAAGCCAGCAAGGGCTTCGGGCAACAGCACAGTAGCGATGATGCGCGTCGGGCTGGCACCAAAGGCTTCCGCCGCTTCCACAATCCCCGGATCAACTTCACGCAGCGCGGAATCCACCAGACGGGCATAAAACGCAATCGCTGCCACAGACATCGGCACCGCCGCCGCAACCGGCCCTATTGTGTTCCCCAACAGCAGTTGTGTTAATGGCAACAGCAGTACCAGCAGGATCACAAACGGGATCGAGCGGATAATATTCACCAGCACGGTCGATACCAGATAGATAAAACGGTTCTGCCAGAACAAATGACGATCGGTCACATAAATCGCGATACCTAACGGTAGGCCGAATACCACCGCACAAAGCGTTGAAATACACACCATCGTGAAGGTTTCACCGAAGGCGAAGATTAATTCACCTATTAACTCAGTCATTGATGATCTCCACCCCAAAGGTATTCTGTCGAATATAAGTAATAGCCGCTGCGAGATTTTCTGCTGCTGGATCGTCACGGTATGAAATCTGGGCGATAATATGCCCTAACGCACGATCGTTGATGTACTCAATATTCCCGTGCAGGATATTGACCGATACCTGAAACTGCTGCGCCACGTCAGATAATATCGGTTGTTCTACCGAATCATCGGCAAAAAGTATTTTCAGTAGGACACCTTTATTATTCAGCTTAAAACGCTCAGGTAATTCGACCGGCGTGGTATGGCTAACCAGCTGCTTGGTGTAGGCGTGTTGAGGCGCAGAGAAGATCGTAAAGACTTCCCCCTCTTCCACAATATTTCCACCCGTCATCACCGCCATGCGCTGGCAAATACTTTTGATCACGCTCATTTCATGGGAAATCAGCACGATCGTGATACCTAACCGAACATTAATACTTTTCAATAACGCCAGAATAGACGCCGATGTTTCCAGATCCAGTGCCGAGGTGGGTTCATCACACAATAGTACTTCGGGATGGTTGGCAATGGCGCGGGCAATACCCACACGCTGTTTCTGCCCACCACTTAACTGTGCAGGATAAGAGGTTCCTTTATCCTGCAACCCGACCAGCGCCAGAATTTCCGGCACGCGTGACGCTATCTCTTCTTTACTCTTGCCCGCAGCACGCAAGCTGAACGCCACGTTGTCAAACACATTGCGGGTATGCATTAGATTAAAATGCTGAAAGATCATCCCGATACGCTGACGATGCTGGCGCAGTTCACGGCCAGAAGCATCGCTGATCAACGTATCGCCAAGAAACACGCGCCCTTCGGTTGGACGCTGCAATAAATTGATCGTCCGCAGTAGCGTACTTTTCCCCGCGCCGCTGGTGCCAACAATCCCAAAAACTTCACCCTGCTGAATGGTCAGGTTGACGTTGTTCACCGCCCTGGACTGTGCATTTTTACCGACGGGGAAATCAACGCTCACGTTTTCTAACCGAATCATTACCTGACTCACTCCTGCTGTTACTAACTATTTTAAGAGATATAACGTTGGCGTACGCAAGGTAAGCCTGTTTGATGTAGGGAAACCTTTGTTTGTGGGTAAAATCATTTCGTATTAGCGTGCGTTAAACCTATCCCACGGGACTGTTTCACTTATTATTTTGAACAGAGATAGGCTCTTCATCGCCTTTTTACATTGAGGAATAACCGGGCTATTTATGGCTGCCATTTTTGTTATAATTAGATTAATTTCTTATAAATCAATAAAATATTGAAAAATTATCGTCTGTTTAAGTTAGAGAGAAATGAGCTTTGCGTCAATGATAAAAAAAGCAAATCACCCTTCTGTTTTTTAGAAACTCTTTTATGTCTTTTTCTTCTATATATCCCGTCGTCTTTGTTTATGCCGTTGACGGTTACTGCATCAGTAAACATATCAAATCATGATAATCCGTTGATAAGTATCTCAAAATATGTCCTGAAACATTACTATCACAATCAGCGCCTAGCCTGATCTCGCCACCGACAAACGTTTGTCCTCCCAATTAAGGATGTCATCATGCGTTATCGCACGACTATGCTTGCGACGATCAGAGTGTTACCGATTGCCAGTCTTTTTCTGCTACCGCTTTCCGGGATTGCCGCCCCGCCCCAGCCTGACAGCGCGACTATTAGCACCATTGTGGATTCCACTACGCAGGCCAGTAGCCGCCCACACGTTATTGAACTGGAACAGACCATTCAGGCCGCGCTGCGCAAGGCAATCCAAGGTGATTCGCCTGCGCTCACCCGTGCACAGTTAGCGCAGGCACAAGAAACGCCACAAATGGCGGATAGCAACTGGTTGAATGCCAGCGGCTATGATTTCGCAGTCAAAGCCAATCAGCAGGCAGACATTACGCTGCTGGAATCCTTCTCACACCTTTCTACTGATGTATTGCAGCAAAATACGGCTATCGTGACACGCATTAATCGTGAAGCCACCACGGGACAGCGCGAGCAGGCATTAGTCGATGCTGAGGGACAGGGATATCTTTACTATCTGGCGGATGCGTTGGGCCCGAGGCTGGGCAAGGTATTTATCACCGCCTATAACCACGGTGAAATACGTAAAGCCGCCGTGTTACTCAAGCTATCCGCCGTCAGCACGTCCGCCGCCAAACTGCATTTCAACTATCCTCGTCCTTTTCTACAGCCAAATAACACGATTCATCTGGTGCCAGATACTGCCGTGATCGGTGATAACAAACCCTATACCGCTTCCGGCGGCGCGTTTCCAAGCGGGCACACCAACACCGGTTACACCGATGCCTTGCTGTTAGCAGAAATGATCCCTGAACGCTTTGTCCCGCTAATCGATCGCGGTGCACGCTATGGCTATTCACGCGTCGTGCTGGGCGTCCATTACCCATTAGACGTTATAGGTTCGCGGATGATTGCCGAACGCAACGTGGCACACTACCTCAACGATCCGCAGTACCGTCGGTTATTTGAACAGGCCAAAGCCGAGTTACGCAGCGCATTAGAAAAAGCCTGTGGCACCACGTTGAGCGCCTGCGCCAGGAATACGCCGCAGGACGACCCTTACGCGGCACCAGAAATGAAAACCTTTTATCACTACACCATGACGTACGGTCTGCCTGCCCAGCCTGCCGCGGCCTCTACGGTTAGCGTTCCCGAAGGTGCAGAGGTGTTGCTCGAACCGGTACTACCACGGCTCTCCGCCATGCAACGCAAAAGTCTGATGGTAAAAACCGCGCTGGCCGATGGCTACCCGCTCTCCGGCGCACCGGGTGATAAAGGCACACAGAATTTCTGGCAGCGCCTCAATCTCCATGAGGCCGTACAACAGGCTCAGCACCCCTAGCAATGCCTCCCAGCGAGTGATTACCTTGGCATAGGGTTGCCGATGCCTGCCAATACATCACTCAAGGTGGTTAAGAACACATCGGCATGCTCTTCCAGAAACACCAGCGGCGGGCGAATTTTCAGTATGTTCGCCGCTGGCCCCGTCGCACTAATGAGCACACCGCGTTGACGCATCGCGTTCACTACCAGCAACGCGGATTCACTTGCCGGTGATTTACTTTCGCGATTGCTAACCAACTCCACGCCGATAAACAGGCCATAAGCCCGAATATCCCCCATCAGCGGAAAATGCTGCGCCAGTTGCTGCAACCCCTGCCGTAGATAATTCCCCACCCGCAGAGCATTCTGTTGCAACTGTTCTTCCCGAATCACCCGCAGCACCGCATGCGCCGCCTGACAGGACACCGGATTGCCGCCAAAGGTATTGAAATAGCGCACATCGCGCCCGAATGCGTCAAACAGCGCTGAACGCCCAACCAATCCAGCGATAGGATGCCCGTTGCCCATCGGTTTCCCTAAACTCACCAAGTCTGGGACGACACCGTGACGCGCAAAGCCCCATAGCGATTCACCCGTGCGTCCAAAACCCGGCTGCACTTCATCGGCAATAAACAACCCGCCCGCCTGACGAATCAGCGCCGCCGCCTGTGCCATTTCGCCTTCCGGCGCACAGAACACACCATCGCTGGAAAAAATCGTATCCACCAGTAGCGCAGCAGGACGAATACCTTCCAGTTGCATCTGCGCCAACGCCTCACGAATGCTGGTAAGAAATGCACCCGGCTGACGGTAGGTATCTGGCGCATCGATCAGCTTCACATAGCTACCACGCGCCACACCATCCCCCAGCGACGGCGATAGCTCCGCCAGTGCGCTGGTCACGCCGTGATATGCCCAGCGCGTCACCAATACTCCCGCCCCGCCCGTGGCATGTCGGGCAATGCGTAAAGCCAGATCGTTAGCCTCGCTGCCGGTGCAGGTCAGCATCACATTGTTCAATTCAGGAGGAAATTCGCTCAGTAAATCTTCCGCAAAATCGACAATCGCGTGATGCAAATAGCGCGTGTGGGTATTGAGCAGTGCGCTCTGTCGTGCCACCGCCTCAACCACTGCGGGATGGCAATGCCCAACCGAAGCCACATTATTGTAGACATCCAGATAACGTTTCCCCTGATGATCGAACAGCCACACGCCCTCGCCGCGTGCAACATGCAGAGGCTCTTCATAAAACAGACGGTAGCCGCTGCCCAGTACGCGCTGACGGCGTGCCAGCAACGCGTCTGTTGTTGTCATTTCAGATACCATTCCTCTCTGATTCATTGCTCATTCTCCAGGCAGACCTGCTGTAAACGCGTGACAAACTGCGCATGGGAATAGGTCGCAATGCGCTGCAAATTATGCCAACAGCGCGGCACGTTACGCAGTAGATACTCCCGGTTGTCGGGGTAGCGTGATGCACGCCACTGCGCGATGGTCAGGGTCAACGCCATGCGGGTCGCTATCAGATCGGGCAGCAATGCAATCTCCTCCGGCGCTAACGGAATACGCTGATGATAAGCCGCAACAAACGGCACAACATGTTCTAAAAGATCCTGACCCTCGCCAAACTGGTACGCCAGCGCCGTCGCGACTTCACAAATTAACGGGGCGAATACGGCATCGCCAAAATCGATAATGCCGTTAACCCGCGTCGGCGACGATCCATCCACCAGCACGTTATGCGGATTCAGATCGTTATGAATGACCTGACGACGTAGCGTCGTCAACAGCGGCGCGACCTGGCTGTCATAACGGTCGAAAATACGCTGAAGATACTGATACTGCTGCGGTTCAGAAACGAAATCGAGGTAAGGACGCACCTGAGCTGCCCGGCTGATATCCCACAGCAGCGCACGGTTTGCCGCCGGATGCGTAAAGCTGTGAAGCGCGTTATCCAACTGCGCCAACGTGTCTCCCAACTGTGGCATCAGCGCCGTTGACGGTGAGGCAAGATGCTGCGGCGTTCCTGCCAGATAGCTCACCAACCGCACACGCAACAGTACGCCATCGATCTCAACGCCTGTTTCCGGCTGACCCGCTTTTGTCAGCCTGATACGCGGTACGGGCAGTTCAGGCGCGTGACGGGCAAGATGCAGCAGCAGCGCAGTTTGGAAATCACTGACGTCGGCGGGTTCTGCCGCGTTGA
Source organism: Pectobacterium betavasculorum (assembly GCF_000749845.1). Classification (GTDB taxonomy): domain Bacteria; phylum Pseudomonadota; class Gammaproteobacteria; order Enterobacterales; family Enterobacteriaceae; genus Pectobacterium; species Pectobacterium betavasculorum. Next base: position 1,243,562 of record NZ_JQHM01000001.1, read on the forward strand.
TGACTTTCAGCATGTAGCGCTCATCTGACGTGACAGTCAGACAGAAATTCACATCACGCTCGCCCTGAAGCAGCGACATCTGCCCGGACAAGCCATATTCTTGCCGCGCAATAGCCAGCGCCTGTTGGCAGGAAACCTGCGGTACGGCCTGCGTCATTAACTCGTCATCGTGCGGCGAAACCTCGGCAAATACGGGCTGATTAGACGCCGGATTCGGGAATGTCGGAAAAAGTGCCGTAAGTCGTCCGTCAGACATGCTGTCCTCCGTTAACGTGAATTTCCGCGCCGTTGACATAAGAGGCACCGGACGTGCAGAGAAAATAGATCAGGCTGGCCACTTCTTCGGGCTTACCTAAGCGCTGCATTGGCACCTGTCGCTCAATGATGGCGTCCGTACCGGGTGACAGAATCGAGGTTTCAATTTCTCCCGGCGCAATCGCATTCACACGAACGCCGTGCGGACCAAAATCAAACGCCATTTCTCGCGTCAACGCAGACAGCGCCGCTTTTGAGGTGGCATAGGCCACGCCAGCAAAGGGATGAACGCGCGAACCGGCAATCGAGGTCACATTGATGACGCAGCCTTGTGAGGCCTTGAGTTCATCGAACAGGCCGTTTGCCAGCAGCGCGCAGGAAAATAGATTAACGTTGAAGACACGCAGCCAGGTCGCATAGTCGGTATCGAGTACGCCCAGACGTTGGCCGCCTTCCCCCTTCGGCGAAATCCCCGCGTTATCGATCAGCGCATCTAACCGTCCGCCCAGTTTTTCCTTAATCAGCGGCAGCGTCTGTTGCAGGCTGTCGATATCTTCCAAATCGAGATGAATATGGTTGAGTAGCTTTTCTGCCCACGGGCATTCTTCCGCCCAGTTCTGACGCGAAGCGGTGAAGATCCGCCACCCCGCTGCGTGGAAATGCTTAACGGTGGCATGCCCGATTCCCCGGCTGGCACCGGTCAGCAATAACGTTTTTTGCGCTGTCATACCGAACCTCCTGAACGTTTTTACACAATAATCTTTTTACACAACACACATCAAAATGGTGTTTGATGCATCATAAATTTAGTTTTAAAAAAAGCTGAAAAAATTTCAGCGAAATTTAGTCTTTTCACGACTACATACATACTAATATGGAGGTTTCGTGCGTATTAGCAGCGTTATTTCTCTGTGACTTCATCACACGCCCGACAAGGCGCGCTCAATCGCCGCAGCGCCTTGACCACTGGCTTTTTCGGCGCTAATTATGTCGCTGCGCGATGCCTTCGTCGGTATCAGACTTCACGGACCGCTTGCGACACGTTCCAGACGTGGCGCAAGCTTTCGCCGCATCCATGCGGCTCATCCTAAGTCTGATATCTCCTCAGCATAATTTCTTACGCCGGATGACACCGCCCCCCCATTTGCGCTCTACATTAATTACGTGCAAAAAACAGTACGCAAAGGGAAAAATAATCCATACACCAAACGCGTCTGATTATCCCCCACTCCGTAACCGCTCCGAACGGCGGCGTAGGATCTCCATCACGATCAGTAGGATAAGCGCCGCACCGACCATCATCGTCGCGGCGGCCGCTATCGTCGGGTCGAGGTTTTCACGAATGCCGGCAAACATCTGTAGCGGCAGCGTGCGCTGGCGCGGGCTGGCGAGAAACAACGTGACAATGACCTCATCAAACGATGTCGCAAAGGCAAAGAGCGCACCGGAAAATACCCCCGGCGCAATCAGTGGAAACGTCACCTTGCGGAAAGCCAGCAGCGGCGACGCGCCCAGGCTGGCAGCCGCGCGTGTCAGATTATGATCGTAGTTCTTTAATACCGCCGTGACCGTAATCACCACGAACGGCACGCCCAGCATCGCATGCGCTAACACCAGTCCCAGATAGCTGTTCAGCAGCGACAGTTTGGCGAAGAAGAAAAACATCCCTACCGCGACAATCACCACTGGCGCAATCATCGGCGAAATCAGTACCGCCATCACCAGCGATTTGCCACGGAATTCACCTCGCACCAGCCCGACTGATGCTAATACGCCGAGCACTGTCGCCAACAGCGTCGCCAGCGGAGCAATCAGCAGGCTGTTACCCAGCGCCCCCAGCCACTCGCTGGAGTTGAAAAACTCGCGATACCAGCGCAGGGAAAATCCTGTCAGCGGATAGCTCAGAAACGACCCCGCATTAAACGAAAGCGGAACAATCACCAGCACAGGGACGATTAAAAACAACAGCATCGCCGCACCGTAGAAATTAAAGAACGTGTTCCACAGTCGGATACCCACTTCACCCTGTTGTCTCATTTGTTATCTCCCCAGTATAAGGTTATGGATAGCGTACTTAATGCGCTGCCGCTTCCGCATTAGTGCGCGTCACGCGGATGTACACCACGTACAGGAGCGTCACGATGATCAACAGTTGCGTACCCAGCGCAGCCGCCATTCCCCAGTTCATGGTGGTATTGGTGAAGAACGCGACAAAGTAGCTCAGCATCTGGTCGCTTGGCCCACCCAACAGCGCAGGCGTAATGTAGTAGCCAATCGCCATCATGAAGACCAGCAGCGCCCCCGCCGTCACACCCGCGTAAGTTTGCGGCACGTAAACCCGCCAAAAGGCGATAAAGGGATGCGCCCCCAGCGAGATCGCCGCACGCACATAGTTCGGAGAAATACCTTTCATCACCGCGTACAACGGCAGAATGAAAAACGGCAGCAGGATGTGGGTCATCGAGATATAGACACCGATGCGGTTGAACACCAGCACCAGCGGTTCGTCGATAATGCCAATGTTAATTAGCGAACGGTTGATCAACCCGCCGGACTGCAACAGCACAATCCAGCTTGCCGTCCGTACAATCAGCGATGTCCAGAACGGCAGTAAAACCAGAATGAGCAACAGGTTGGCGCGGTTAGACGGCTGTTTTGCCAGCCAGTACGCCAGCGGATAACCCAGCCCCACGCACAGCAGCGTCACGACACCCGCCATCAGCAACGTGCGCAGCAGCACGTCCACATACAGCGCCTGATCGGCAGGTAGCGGAACGATTTGCTGGGTAGTGGCATCGACTTTATGGTCAAACACCGCCAGCAGGTAATAGCTGGTGAACGGCCGTGCGGCGCGATCGAACGTTTGCCAGGTCGCCAACTCACCCCACATCGGCTGTTCGCGTATCAGTTGGTCTCGCACATCGCTGCTGCCCTCTGCGGGCAGCTTACGCAACGTACGGGTAATCAACGTGCGATATTCCGAGCCTTCATACCCCAGGCGTTTAGTGATCGTACTTAACTTGCCGCTGCTACGCGCATCACGCAGATCGCCGACCAGCGCCCGAAAGACAGCCTCATCCGGCACATCGTTACCCGACCAGAGCCGCATAGCGGCAATGGTCTGCGGCAAATTGTCACGCAATTCTGGATTGGAAACGCTTTTCCCCAAAATCGAGGTGATCGGGAAGAGAAAACTCACCACGATAAACAGAAACAGCGGGGCTATCAGCAGCAGAGAGCGTTTCTTATAGGCCTTCTGCGCGATCCACAGTTGCTGTTTCAAGGTTGAATTTTCCTCGCTTCCGCCAGACGGTGCAGCGGCGACGATATCACTCTGGGACATAGGCTCTTTCTCCATCATCACGTACGGTAAATCACTGCAACTTTATTGGGCGGCCCAGGCGTTGAAGCGTTGTTCCAACTCTTCACCGTGATCGATCCAAAACTCAGTGTCTACTTGCAAGGCCTGTGCCAGATTATCCGGAGCCGTCGGCAGATTCGCCGCAACAGCCGGAGCCAGCAGGCTGGTAGTTTTGACGTGTGTCGGGCCATAAGGAATATTCTCGGCGAACACCTTCTGGTTTTCCGGCTGATTGGCAAACGCAATAAACTGCTCCGCCAGTGCCTTATGCTTGGAACCTTTAACGATCGCCCAACTATCCAGATCGTAAATGCTATCGGCCCAGACAATCTTGAAGTCATGCCCTTCTTTCTGCGCTGCTGCGACGCGACCGTTGTAGGCCGACGTCATCACCACATCACCCGACACCAGCCATTGCAGCGGCTGCGCACCGGACTCCCACCACTGAATATTTGATTTGATCTGATTCAGTTTCTTAAAGGCACGCTCGACACCCTCTGGCGTCGCCAGCACGGTGTAGAGATCTTCACGCTTCACACCATCGGCCAGCAGTGCGATTTCCAGCGTAAATTTGGCGCTTTTACGCAGCGCACGCTTGCCGGGATAATCTTTCACATTCCAGAAATCGGCCCAACTTTTCGGTGCCTGTTTCAGTTTCTCTGCGTTGTAGGTCAAGACGGTTGACCACAGGAAAATTCCCGCACCGCACTCGGTGACTGCGCCTTTGACAAACTGGGATTGATCGCCCAATTTTGACCAGTCCAACTGCTCGAACAGCCCTTCACTACAGCCGCGCATCAGTTCAGGGCCTTCGACTTCTACGACGTCCCATCCCACCTGTCCGGTTTCTACCATCGCCCGGATACGCGCCATTTCACCGTTATATTCACCAGCTTCTACCGTACCTTTTCCCGCTGCGGCGAACGGTTTATAAAACGCCTTATCCTGCGCATCTTTGTTCAAGCCACCAAATGAGATCACCGTGACAGATTCCGCCTGCGCCTGGCAGGCCATCGTCACCAGAAAAGCCGTCGCCGCGATTTTTTTCAGCGCCTGACGTTTGAACAGTCCTTTTGCTTTCGAGGAAGAATTGAGTTTGGACATTGCTTTGCTCCTGGAGTGGTAGTCAACGTAAAGGTCAAATGCGTATCACAATTTTGCACACGCTATTTTATGCATGCGTTATTGATGCATCATGTATCAATATAATCATGCAAAAATAGGAGCATAAATTGTGCCAATTCAAAAATTTTATTGATGTTTTGCTACTACGGCGGCGGGAACGGCGATGAAAAACATCAGGGGGACATGGCTCTGTCTTATACCTGATTATACTTCGCCATTTTTGCCATATTATGGTGCAAAGCAATATTGCCTTGCACCATTCAGACACATTGCGCGTCTGTTGCACATGTGCCGGCATTGACTGCCGACACGCGCTTCTTACTGACTAGCAGGATGCAAGCCTTATCGGGAAAGATCGACACAAAGGTATTTCATTTCCAGATAGTCTTCGATACCAAAACGAGAGCCTTCACGGCCCAGCCCAGACTGTTTCACCCCACCAAACGGTGCGACTTCATTCGAGATCAGTCCGGTATTAATCCCCACCATGCCGTAGTCCAGCGCTTCCGGCACTGTCCACTGCCGTACCGCGTCGCGCGTGTAGACATAGGCAGCCAGCCCGAATTCAGTATCGTTCGCCATCGCAATCACTTCAGCTTCATCACTGAAGCGGAACAGCGGTGCGACTGGCCCGAACGTCTCTTCTCGCGCGAAACGCATCTCGCGGGTCACGTCGCCAACAATCGTTGGCGTGAAGAACGTGCCGCCCCGTTCGTGGCGTTGGCCGCCCAGCAATAGCGTGGCCCCGTGCGATAACGCATCGGCAATGTGCTGCTCAACTTTGCTGACTGCATCGCTATCAATCAGCGGCCCTTGCGTGACACCCGGCTGTGTGCCGTCGCCCACGTTTAACTTACGCACTTCCTCAATCAGTCGCTCTACCAGAGTCGGATAAATCCCGTTCTGCACATAGATTCGATTAGCGCAGACGCAGGTTTGCCCACTGTTACGGAATTTGGAGGCCAGAATGCCTTTCACTGCCTGATCCACATCGGCATCGTCAAACACGATAAACGGCGCGTTGCCACCCAGCTCCAGCGACAGTTTTTTCACCGTTGGCGCGCTCTGCGCCATCAGTATGCGACCCACTTCTGTGGAACCGGTGAAACTCAGCTTGCGTACCACTGGGCTATCGCACAGCACCTTACCGACAGACTGTGCATCGCCGACAATCACCTGCAACACACCGCGCGGAATACCCGCCTGCTGCGCCAGTTCAGCCAGCGCCAGCGCGGTAAAGGGCGTCTGCTCCGCAGGCTTAACGATCATCGTGCAACCCGCCGCCAATGCAGGTCCGACCTTACGGGTGATCATCGCTGCTGGGAAATTCCACGGCGTAATCGCTGCGCACACGCCAATGGGCTGCTTAATCACCATCAGGCGCTGCTGCCCCTGCGGCGATTGCAGCACACTGCCTTCAATACGTTTAGCTTCTTCCGCAAACCAGTCGATAAAACTGGTGGCATAGGCGATTTCACCCCGCGCTTCCGCCAGCGGTTTTCCCTGTTCCGCCGTCAGCAGTACAGCCAGATCGTCCTGATTGTCCATAATCAGGCGCGCCCACGCCTGCAATAGCGCGGCACGTTCCTTTCCCGTCTTCTTGCGCCATTCAACCAGCGCCCGTTCTGCGGCGGCAATGGCCTGCTCGGTTTGTGACACCGTAACCAAAGGCACCGTCCCCAGCGCCTCGCCCGTCGCCGGATTGGTGACGTTCAGGCGTTCACCGCTTTGGCTATCCTGCCACTCGCCGTCAATCAGGCAATGTTGACGGAATAACGTTTGTTGTTTCAATGAAGGAAATTGTTTCAGTTGCATAGCTTCTCTTCTATCGTGTTAATACACGCGTCAGGATGTTCATCGCCTTGCTGAACTGCTCATCAGGAACCGTCAGCGGATACAGGAAACGAATCACGTTGCCATGCACACCGCAGGTCAGCAGCAGCAAGCCCGCCTCTAACGCGCTTTTCTGAAATTGGCGGGTAATCTCGGCCGAGGGTTTACCCGTGTTCGGATCGTTAAATTCAGCCGCGACCATCGACCCTTGAGCACGAATCGCCACCAGTGCAGGACACTGCGCTTTCACTTTCTCCAGCGTTTCTACCAGTGCAGCACCCAGACGCTGCGCCCGTTGGCACAATTTTTCTTCTTCAATCACATCCAATACCGCTAACGCCGAGGCGACCGACAGCGGGTTACCCGCATAGGTGCCGCCCAGCCCACCCGGCGATGGCGCATCCATCACCTCAGCACGGCCGACCACGCCAGAGATCGGGAAACCGCCGCCCAGGCTTTTCGCCATGGTGATCAGATCCGCTTTCTCCGCATAATACTCCATCGCAAACAGCTTACCGGTACGCGCAAAGCCCGTCTGCACTTCATCGGCAATCAGCAGGATGCCATGCTCATCGCACAGCTTACGCAGCCCGCTGATAAAGGCGGGTGGCGCGACATGAAAACCGCCTTCCCCTTGTACCGGCTCCAGAATAATCGCGGCAACCTGATCGGCGGCGATGTCGGTATGCATCAGACGTTCGACGCTTTCAAGTGCCTGTTCAACGGTGATGCCACTCTTTTCATTCGGATAAAGCGCATGAAAAATGGAACCGGGGAACGGGCCGAACCCCGTAGAGTACGGCGCCACTTTGCCCGTCAGCGTCATGGTCAGCAGCGTGCGACCATGAAACGCCGCGTTGAAAGCGATCACGCCAGGACGTTTAGTGTAAGCACGGGCGATTTTCACCGCGTTTTCCACCGCTTCTGCTCCGGTGGTAAAGAACGTGGTTTTTGCTGCGCCTTGAATCGGTGCCAGCGCGTTAATACGCTCGGCCAACGTGACATAGCTGCCGTAAGGCACAATCTGATAGGCCGTATGGGTAAAGCGATCCAGTTGTTCGCGCACCGCAGCGACAATTTTCGGATGGCGATGACCAGTATTCAGCACCGCAATCCCAGCGGCGAAATCGATAAACTCTCGTCCTTCAACATCCCACAGGGTGCTGTTTTCGGCACGCTCAGCATAGAAATCACACATGACACCCACGCCACGCGGTGTGGCGGCCAGACGGCGTTGATTCAGTTCGCTATTCTTCATTGTCTGCTCCGGTATCCCAAATACATCTGTTGTTAGTTGAAAATGATGAGTTGAACGATGACAGGTCGTTGCAAGATGATGTCATTTAGACGTGAGATGGTTCTATAATCCAGTGCCAGTTTTGAATATTTGAAGGATCCACTTTTGCGCTCACTCCTCACCGACTTATTGCTACAACGTTTAGCCAACCAGCAGGATGGCGCACTGAACAAGCGTTTATACGACAGTATCCGACTCGCGATCCTTGACGGCGCGATTGCCGCAGGCGTTCGTCTACCGTCGTCACGCGATCTGGCGCAACAACTCGCGCTGTCACGTAATACCGTGTTAACAGCTTACGAACAGCTGCTGGCTGAAGGCTATATCGAGGCGCGTAAAGGAAGTGGTACCTTCGTCACGGAACAGTTGCCCGACGGCAACATGCAGCCAGTGGATAGCGATAATGCGGGGGAAATACGGGAACCTAAGCATAAGCTTTCGCGTCGCGGCATGAACCTGCTGGGGTATGCCGGTGCCTCCGTTCGCCAATGGGGAGCGTTTATGCCCGGCATCCCCGATATCGCCAGCTTCCCGCATGATTTATGGCGGCGTATTCAGACGCGACTGACGCGACGCGTTCGTCCGGAACAACTTTCTTACTCACCGATTGGCGGCTGTCCCGAACTCCAGTTGGCGTTGGTGGACTACCTGCGCGTCGCTCGTTCAGTGGAGTGTACGCCGGAGCAGATTCTGATTACTGAAGGCACCCATCAGGCGATGGATCTGCTCGCCAAAATGCTGTGCAATCCCGGTGATTTGGCGTGGATTGAAGACCCCTGCTATTGGGGGATTCGCAATGTTCTGACGATTAACGGCCTGCGCATTGCGCCTGTCGATGTGGATGAACAAGGGCTGGTGCCGCCGGAGACGCTGTCGTCCGACGCCGCACCGCGCCTGATCTGCGTGACGCCGTCACATCAATATCCTTTGGGAGCCGTGATGAGTCTGGCACGTCGCCAACGACTGCTTGCATTGGCACAGGAGCACGGGTGCTGGGTGGTGGAAGATGATTACGATAGCGAATTTCGCTTTTCTGGTAGCCCAATCCCCGCATTGCAAGGGCTACAGACGCAATCACCGGTGATCTACATCGGCACATTCAGCAAAACGCTCTACCCTGGCCTGCGCGTCAGTTACATGGTGCTGCCTCCGCTGCTCGCGCAATCGTTGAAGACCGCGCATTCCGAACTCTATCGCGGCGGACACTGGCTAACTCAGGCAACGCTCGCGCAGTTTATCCGCGAAGGCCACTACGCCGCGCATATCCGACGCATGCGACTGCTGTATGCCAAACGCCGCGCGTTATTGACGTCACTAATCGAACAGCATCTGGGGGCGGATTACGTCGGCGATAACAGTAATGCCGGTCTGCACATGCTGCTGAGCCTGCCACCTCACGTTGATGATGTCGTGCTGAGCGCCGCGATCCTCCGCCGTGGTGTGATGGTCAAACCGCTTTCCAGCTACTATCTGCAACCCACGCAGCAGCGCGGTTTATTGCTAGGCTACGCCAGCATCGAAGAACCTCAAATGGAGCAGGCTTTTGCTGTAATTGTGGCCTGTATTCGGGCACTGAATACGCATGATTTGAACGCCTGACGGTGTGCATTTTTATAGGGCACAGCGATACCGCCTATTCGCACCGTTAGAGTGCCACACAGCCACATCACGCCCCATTACAGGGCATGCGTCGTGACAAGCGATGGCATTGTTGCCTGTCGCAGTATGACAATCCTCAACTTTCCCGTATCCGGCATGGTTTATGCATTCTAATGAATAACAGTGACTGCCGGAGAGTGAAAAAATGAGAAATTATGTCAGCTTCAGGAACGTTCAGAAGACCTACGACGGCGACCGCCTGATCGTCAAAAACTTGAATCTGGATATCCGTGAAGGTGAATTTCTGACCCTGCTTGGGCCGTCCGGCTCGGGAAAAACCACCAGTTTGATGATGCTCGCCGGGTTTGAGACCCCAACGCAGGGGGAAATCCTGCTGCGCGATGCACCGTTGCATCATCTCCCGCCGCACCAGCGCGACATCGGCATGGTGTTTCAGAACTACGCGCTGTTCCCACACATGACCGTGGCGGAGAATCTGGCATTCCCGCTGTCCATCCGCCGCCTGAACCGTGCCGATGTCAAAGAGAAAGTCGATCGGGTGCTGGATCGCGTGAAGCTCACCAGCCTCGCCGATCGCTACCCAGCACAAATGTCCGGTGGCCAACAGCAGCGTGTAGCGCTGGCTCGTGCGCTGGTCTTCGAACCGAAGCTAGTACTGATGGATGAACCACTGGGCGCGTTGGATAAGCAACTGCGCGAGCATATGCAATTGGAAATCAAAGAGCTGCATCAATCGCTGGAGTTGACCGTGGTGTACGTCACCCATGACCAGAGCGAAGCCATGACGATGTCCAATCGCGTCGCCGTGTTTAACGACGGTGTGATTCAGCAGATGGACAGCCCCAGCGATATCTACGAAAAACCAGAGAATGCATTTGTGGCGCAGTTTATCGGCGAAAACAATACGCTACTCGCCACGCGCGCCGAGGCCGAAGGCGCGTTCTATCGGGCAACGCTCGACGACGGTACATCACTACGCGCGCTGAAAGTTCGCCCCAGCTCGCCGGGCCGTAAAATCACACTCTGCATTCGACCGGAACGTATTCATGTTAATGCGGCTCATACCGACGACACGATGCAGCATGTCAAAGCCCGCATTCAGCAATTCATCTATCTGGGCGATCACGTCAGGATGATGACGGAAGTCGCGGGTCAACCGCAGTTTATGGTGAAACTCCCCGCTAACGAGATTCAGCCACACTGGAAAGCGGGCACCGAGGTCAACCTGTCGTGGCAGCCGGAGCACCTGCGTGCGCTGGATAGCATCATCACACATTAATAGCTACGCACTGACGGCAGCGAGGATATGCAGGAAAGATCATCAGACAGGAAGTAAGAAAAAAGGCACGTTGCCCCTGAACAGGGGCAACAGATGCATACTCTAAATAATTCAAGTTTCAGGAAGGCGGCAAGCGAGGGAGTCCCGATGAGCTTACTCAAGTAAGTGATTCGGGTGACTGAACGCAGCCAACGCACATGCAGCTTGAAGTATGACGAGTATAGAATTAATCTCGAATCTTGCGGTAAATCCACAGTACGACAATCGCGCCAACAACCGCGACGACAAAGCTGCCGAAGTTAAAACCATCGACGCGGCCGAACCCAAAGAAAACGCTAATATAGCCACCCACGACCGCACCGACAATCCCGAGCAGCACCGTCAGGATAAAGCCACCGCCGTCTTTACCGGGCATGATCCATTTAGCCAAAATCCCCGCAATCAAGCCAAAAATAACCCAGGACAGAATACCCATATCTACCTCACTTTTATTTCATCATATACCCCAAATAATTCGCGTTGCATGAAGGCGGCAAGAGAGAAAATCCCGATGAGCTTACTCAGGTAAGTGATTCGGGTTATTGAACGCAGCCAACGCACATGCAGCTTGAAGTATTATGGGTATACCCGTTAAACGCCAATCCTTGACGGACAAGACGCGAATCCAAGTATAGACAAGGATTTTATAAACGCTCGGTCAACGGTAAATAAAAACGCTGACGATCTGTTGCTATCTCATTCATCCAGCAAAATAATATCCACACCTTGACTGACGATCGGTTTACATAAAATCTTGTAGCCATCGCTGTCAAAATTTACCGCGACTCGTTTTAGTGCCGCAACCTCTGATAACTGCGCGACAGTGCCTAAATAGAACCAGTTATGAACAATGTGGTAATCCGTCTTTCCCTGACGGCTTTCTTTGATAGCAATCCGGCCAGGGTATGCCCAACAGTTCAGTTTCATCGCATTAAGTCGGATCGACAGCCTGTTTTGATGTTCCGACATTGGCTCTTTGCCGCAGCAGGCACCGGCGCATTTTTTCAATGCATGGCGAAAACACGCTCTACCTGCGGGCAAGTGCTCAATACCCAGAACACCTAGGCATAGCCTTTCTTCATCAGCAATCGTTTTCAATGCGTTCACCGCCGCGAGACGGTGGCTGAACAATCCATAAAGACCCGATGTCGTGGAGAAATCGACATTTTTGGCGTAAACCACCTCAATCTGCGTTCCATCAAAATGGAACGAACATAGCTGGCGTGAACGCCGCAGACGTTTGTTGAAAAGCGGCACCTGCTGCTTAATCATCTGCGCTTCCAACAACAGCGCACCGATTTCCCCCGCCGTTTCAATAAAGCTGATGCGCCGAGTCTGCCTCAGCAATTTCGCTTCTTTACGCGTCCGCATGTGCGACAACACGCGAGCGCGGATATTGATACTTTTTCCAATATACAGCGGCAATGTTTCGCTATCACCGTAAAAAATATAAACACCGGGAACCGTAGGCAGCCCATCCAATTCAACACGTAGATGCTCCGGGTATTCATAAATATCAGGCATTTTTTCAGGCAACATCATGACTTTACAACCTTCAAATCTTCAGCTCGCGTCGTGTAAGCAGGCGAAAGACGCTCTCGTTTCATTGACCAGCCAGGGTTAATACCTTGACCGGCAAACCAAATTTTCCCTTTACCAGAATGGTTGATACGGTCGATGGCCTTCATCAAACCAGCGCTATTTGCATGCGGCCTACGTGTGTCAAACATATCTAATTGCGCAACGCCTTGCTGGTAGAAATCGGATAACACCACACCCGCTCGGCAATAACGATATCCCTGTTTCCAGATACAGTTCAGAGCCTCAACGGCTAGCGCAATAATGTCTCGCGTATCGTTGGTCGGTACGAGTGTCACGCGGGTCGCTTGATCGCCATAGTACTCTCCCTGTGGGACATGGGGACTGGTACGGATAAATACGGAAACCTGGCAGCAATGCTGTTTCTCATGACGTAATTTCTCGGCCGCACGCTCAGCGTAGCGACAGACTGCCTGACGCAGGTGTTCATATTCGGTGATACGCGAACTGAATGAGCGAGAACACAGTATTTGCTGCTTGGCCGCCGCCAGCTCTTCAACCTCCAGACAGGGCTGTCCGCGCAGTTCTCGCACCGTTCTTTCTACGACAACGCTAAAATTTCGCCGAATATAGGCAAGATCGCAGTGTGCCAGCGCCAAAGCACTCTCTATTCCCATCGATTCCAGCCTACGTGCCAGCCGCCGCCCGATTCCCCACACCTCGCTGACGGGCGTAATTGCCAGCAGTTTTTCCTGACGCGCAGGGCTGGATAAATCCACTACCCCGAAGGTTTTACGCCAGACTTTGGCCGCATGATTAGCTAATTTGGCAAGGGTCTTGGTCGGTGCGATGCCGACACCAACGGCCAAGTGTGCCTCGCGTTTTATTCTGTCCTTGATCTGTTGTCCAAAGCCCGCCAGCGACGTGCAGTAATCCACACCAGACAAATTCAAAAATGCTTCATCAATACTGTAGATTTCCACCGCAGGCGCCATCTCTTCCAAAATACTCATCACACGCGCCGACATATCAGCGTAAAGCGCGTAATTGGAAGAAAAAACGGCAATGTTGTGTTTTTGAATGAGATCGCCGATTTGAAACAACGGCGCGGCCATTTTTACTCCTAGCAACTTTGCTTCATGGGAGCGAGCAATAACACAGCCATCGTTGTTACTAAGAACAATGACCGGTTTGTCTGCCAAATCAGGGCGAAAAATCTTTTCACAGCTGGCATAAAACGTGTTCACATCAACCAATGCGTACATTAGCGTGTCGCATGTATGGCATAGGTCACGACACCAAAAATATCAAGGCTGTCGCACTCGTTAATCGGAATCGGGGCATAGGCAGCATTCATCGGAACCAATGCGCGGGTCGGTGTCAGTTGCAATTGCTTGATAGTGAATTCGCCGTCGAGCGCAGCAATAATGATATCGCCATGACGCGCCTGCAATGCGCTATCGACGACCACCAGATCGCCATCGTAAATTCCTCCCTCCACCATGGACTGACCGGAAACACGAACGAAATAGGTGGCTGAAGGATGGCGGACACACATCGTATTGAGATCGATACGCTGTTCAACATAGTCATTCGCCGGGCTGGGAAACCCCGCTGGCACCGTGTCAGCATAAAGATTTAACGCCTGCTTATCGGGGCAGGACACGGGAAGATATCGTTTCATCGCTCGGCAATATAACTGTATTTTTATACAGTATAAGAAGCGAGTATCGACAATGCAATGCGCAAAGTTCCCCTAAATGGTCAGCTCGTCAGCCTCTCATCTTGCGTAAAAAAGCAGACCACATATCACATCAGTGACTTAACGCATTAAACGATGGCGTGTGAATAGAAAACTTCGTCACTCCTTCGCATACAAATACACCGAAGCTCTCGATACGCCCAGATGCTGTGCGATGGTTTCCATCGATTTTTTGACTTCCAGCAGGCCGCTGTCTTTCAGTTCCTGAAGCAGGATTTTTCTGTCTTGCGCTTTTAGCGCCCGTGGCGTGGTGGCAAGCCGTGCGGCGAAAAGATCGATGTGTTGCCTGATCGCCGCTGCGCCATTTGGTTCTAAATGCTCGGTTACGGAGTCCGAAGCAAGCTGGGTGAACTGCGCCAGCGCATTTTGCATGCCGCGGAATAGCGTCATATCGACATTCAGGCACAGCGCGGCGACGTATTCACCTTCCGCATTTTTGATGCCGACCGAGGTACTTTTTACCGGACGTCCGTCAGTAAACTGGTTAGCGTAGTTCGCCAAAATGTTAGGAAATTCGGGTGAAGCGATTCGTGCAAGGCCCAGCTCCGTCGCAGGTGCGCCCACATCCCTGCCAGAGAGGTTATTATGAATAGAAAGTATCGCGTGTTCCGGGTTCTTCAGATCGTGCACGACCACTTCACAGAATGGCGCAAACGTCTCGCTCAACCCTTTCGCTATAGCATCTAACTGCGTCAGCAGCAGACCTTCTCCAGATGCAGACATATTCCTCTCCAATACCAATACTGGCGCAACCGCGTTTTCTGGCGCTGAGTGTACTGTAAGTACACCGGCTTTAGTATCGCACGCGCTTTCCTCAACGTTCTCGTCTTACCCTGTGAAGCGCATACATTTCGTCCTTTTCCAACAGCACGCGATGCGTCTCACGTAAGCTGAGAATCTAAAAATAAATCAAATTAGACAATTTATCTAATTTTATATATTTTGTTTATCAAGCATTCGACAGCATCGGGGTCAACGGCCTCGGTATTCACAATCGCTACTAGCAGGTGATCCAGACATGAGCGACTTACGCCTCCCAACCTTCGACGATGTGGTAGCCGCAGCGGAACGTATTGCTGGCTATGCTAATAAAACGCCAGTGATGACATCACGCACGGTCAATGATGCCTTCGGCGCAGAGGTTTTCTTCAAGTGTGAAAACTTTCAGCGTATGGGCGCATTCAAGTTCCGCGGTGCCATGAACGCGCTGTTACAGTTCTCAGACGAGCAGAAATCCGCAGGCGTGGTCACCTTTTCTTCCGGTAACCATGCGCAGGCCATCGCTCTTTCTGCCAAGTTACTCGGCATTCCGGCAACAATAGTCATGCCGCACGATGCCCCGGCAGCAAAGGTTGCGGCAACACGCGGTTATGGCGGGAACGTGGTGGAATATAATCGATATACCGAAGATCGTGAGCAGATCGGTAGAGATCTGGCTGAAAAGCAAGGTCTGACGCTCATTCCCCCTTATGATCACCCGCACGTTATTGCTGGGCAAGGCACGGCCGTAAAAGAACTGTTGGAAGAAACCGATGAGCTGGATGCTCTGTTCGTCTGTCTGGGCGGCGGTGGATTGTTGGCAGGTTCCGCACTGTCCGCGCGTCAGCTGTCTCCACGCTGCAAAATTTATGGTGTCGAACCTCTCACCGGCAACGACGGGCAGCAATCTTTCCGCAGCGGCAATATTGTGCATATCGATACGCCCAAAACCATCGCCGATGGCGCACAAACCCAACATCTGGGCAATTATACCTTCCCGCTGATTCACCAGAACGTCGACGATATTCTGACCGTGAAGGACGACGACCTGATTGACGCGATGCGGTTTTACGCCGAGCGAATGAAGATCGTCGTTGAGCCGACGGGGTGCCTCAGTTTCGCGGCGGCGCGTAATCTCAGGGAATCGCTACACGGCAAACGCATCGGTATCATTATTAGCGGCGGGAATGTCGATATCAGCCGCTACGGCGCATTTTTGGCCGGTAGTGCGTGAGGAAAAAACAATGATCTTTATTTCTGAAGCGGAATCGGCGGCGCTCATCAGCCATGAGCTAGCTTATGATGCCGTGCGCGAAGCCCTGCTTGCTGCCAGCGAACCGGAAGCACGCAGTTTTCCGGTGGTACACGGACAAGGCTCCGATCCGGGCAACACATTCAGCATCAAAGCCTCTGCGACCCGTGAGTTTGCGGGGCTAAAAGTCGGTTCATTCTGGCCGGGAAATCCTGCTAATGGCCTGCCTCGGCATAATTCCCTTATTCTGCTGTTCGATCAGCAAATCGGGAAAATGGCTGTCGCGATCGAAGCTGGAAAGGTGAACGCCTTTCGTACCGCCGCCGCCGATGCCGTCGCAGCCGATTTGCTGGCAAGACCCGATGCCTCGGTTTTGGCGGTGTTCGGAACCGGTCATCAGGCTCGTTACGAATGCGCTGCGCTGGCAAGAATACGCCCCATTCGTACTGTACTGATTGTCGGGCGCGATAGCGGCAAATCCGCAGAGATGGCGCAGGAACTCAAGGCTGCTGGACTGGATGCACAAGCCAGCGATGCCGAAAGCGCGTGCCGCGCAGCGGATATCATCGTGACCGCCACACCATCGCGCGCGCCGCTGTTTAACGCCGAATGGGTCAAGGCAGGAACGCACGTCGTCAGCATGGGATCGGACGCCGCTGGCAAGCAGGAGCTGCCGCCAGAACTGTTTACCTCTGGTCGCCTGTTTTGCGATCTGCCTTCTCAGTCCAGAACCCTCGGCGAGTTTCAACACGCTCCCGCTCATGTGACACTGACCGCCATCGGCGATGTAATTAGCGAGAACACAGCAGGACGGCAAACGCCGAATGACATCACCATTTTTGACAGTTCTGGCTTGTCCATTCAGGACTTATATATCGGCCAACGCATTCTTACAGCGTGGCAGGCAGAGAAACCCGATGGAGGCATACAATGAGTAACGCCGAGTGGCTTAACACGCTGGAAACCCCTTTTTTACTGATCGATGAGTTCCGCTTTCAACGCAATATCGACAGACTTTACCAGCGTACGAGAAATCTAGGCAGCCAGGTTCGGCCACACCTTAAAACGCTACGCTCGATTGAGGCTGCCCGCTATTTACTCAAAGACTCCACCTCACCGGCGACGGTTTCGACATTGGCAGAAGCCGAAGCCTTTGCCTCTGCGGGTTATACCAACCTGCTCTACGCCGTGGGGATCGCCCCGCACAAGCTGCCGCGTATCGCTAACCTCATCCGTAAAGGCGTGAATCTTCATATTCTGCTGGATAGCGCGGAACAGGCGCAGGCGGTGACGGATTATGCTCTCGCCAATAACGTGACATTTTCAGTCTTTATCGAGATCGACTGTGATGGACATCGCGGCGGCATTCCGCCGGAAAGTGATGCGCTGCTTGAGCTAGCGAAGCAGCTCGACGGCAACGGTACAACGCTCACCGGCCTGCTGGCTCATGCGGGAGAGTCCTACGCCTGCCGCACGGACGAGGCGATCAGAGTGGCCGCGCGGGCAGAATGTGCAGCCATCAATATCGCCGGACGGCGTGTGCGGGCGCAGGGAATTGCCTGCCCCGTACTCAGCGTCGGTGCCACGCCGACGGCGCACTTTGCCGAAGACTTAACCGGCATTACCGAAGTCAGAGCGGGCGTGTTCACCACGTTCGATCTGGTGATGAAAAATGTCGGGGTCTGTTCGCTGGATGATATCGCCCTGTCAGTCGTCAGCACGGTGATTGGGCATAACCGCGAAAAAGGCTGGGTGTTTATTGATGCGGGCTGGATGGCGCTCTCGCGCGATCGCGGTACGGCTTCTCAGGCAAAAGATTACGGTTACGGGCTGGTTTGCGACCTGCATGGCAGTCCTTACCACGACCTCTGCGTGACCGTCACCAATCAGGAACACGGCATCATCGCGCTACCCGCCGACAGTGGATTTTCGGTCGATAATTTCCCCGTCGGCACGCGGTTGCGGATATTGCCTAACCACGCCTGTGCGGCGGCAGCGATGCATCAACACTATCAGGTGTTGAAATCGCACCGACATGAACAGGAAACCTGGCAGCGCATTACCGGATGGTGATGACCTGCTGAACGTAATCGATCATCCCGCCCGGTCTAAACGCGTCGGGCGGTGATTTCAGGTTTCATCTGACACTGAATTTGTCTCTTTCGGCGCAGCGCGCCCAGCGTGGTTTTCCAGCCCTCGCAGTAGCGCAGTGAGGTTGGCATCAAGTGCCGCCAGAACCTCGGCAGGCAGCACCGAGAGCACCTGACGCTCATTCTCAATATGCGCCTCAACGGCACGATTAATTAGTGCAAGCCCCGTGCTGGTGAGTTGCACCAGCGTACTGCGTGCATCCAGTTCATTCTGCACGCGTTCGATAAACCCTCGGGTTTCAAGGCGCTTGAGTCGGTGAGTCATGGTTCCTGACGTCACCATCAACGTGGAGAAGAGTTCGGTCGGACTAAGGCAATGCGGTGCGCCCGCACGTCGCAGCGTAGCCAACATATCAAACTCCCAACTGCTCAGGTCGAATCTGGAAAAACAGGACTCCAGACGCTGATCCATGAGCACTGCACACCGTCTAAGGCGCCCAATCGGTCCCATGGGGCTGGCATCCAGATCGGGACGTTCGCGCCGCCACTGCTCAAGGATGGCATCTACCGCATCGTATTCGCGCTCACTGGTTTGATTTTTCATTTATCTTGACTTCAAGGTAATTGATCAACACTATCATAGTATCTTGAATTGAAGGTAAAGTCATGAATACTCCATCCTCACCACATTATTGGCGTGACGTTATACTCACTGCGCTGGCTCCCGCGATTTGGGGATCGACCTACATCGTGACATCAGAACTCCTGCCACCGGATCGCCCCTTTACTGCGGCGCTTATACGCGTGCTACCCGCGGGTCTGCTGCTACTTTTATTCACCCGCGTCTTTCCCGCCCGGCGAGACTGGTGGCGTGTGGTCGTGCTCAGCGCTCTGAATATCGGTGTTTTTCAGGCACTGCTGTTCGTCGCGGCTTATCGTTTACCCGGCGGGTTGGCTGCGGTACTTGGCGCCATCCAGCCGCTGCTAGTCATGGTATTAGTTTGGGTGGTAGATCATCGCGCCCCCAGACTGGCTACGCTGTGGTCGGCGGTGATAGGAGTGGTTGGCATGGCCGTTTTACTGCTGTCGCCGCAGACAATATTCGAACCTGTGGGAATCGCCGCTGCGCTGCTAGGTGCGGTGTGTATGGCGGCGGGAGTCTGGTTGACGCGTCGCTGGCAGCTTGATTTACCCGTACTGCCACTTACCGGCTGGCAACTCTTTATTGGCGGATTGATGCTGGCACCCGTTGCGTGGCTAGCCGATGCGCCGCTACCTGCGTTGATTCTGTCGCAGTGGGTCGCTTACGCCTATCTCTGTCTGGCGGGTGCCGTGCTCGCTTATGCGCTCTGGTTTCGCGGCGTATCCCGTCTTCCGACAGTTGCCGTTGCATCATTGGGATTGTTGAGTCCGCTGACTGCCGTGCTGCTGGGTTGGGCTTTGCTTTCACAGTCGATGACCGGTACGGCATTTCTGGGCTTGGCGATCGTGTTAGCGAGCGTCTTCGCCGTGCAATGGACGACGTCACGAAGCAAGTAATCAACTGAACTGCTGATGGTGAATGCTGTTGGCAACGATAAAAAGTCGAGCGGGGATAGTGGGTAGATCGTAAAGACGCTGCGAGTACATCCATGTAAGCTCGAGCCGCGCAGATATGAATCTCATCCTTGAGATTCACCCTTTCAGGGCCGTCGCAAGCGACGTTCAAAAACGTTCCTGACGTTTTTGTCCCTGGCGCGGACGCTTTACTCTTCTATCCCATTATTCCCGTTCTTGTTCTGTAGATAGAGTTTTTAACGATCTTCGGTGTTATAGCAACACTGCCGTTTTCTATCATACTTAGCGACGGTTACGCACTAATTGGTAGCGGCGGGTCAGGTACTCAACAGGCGCGCTCCAGATGTGAACCAGCCGGCAGAATGGGAACAGAACGAATAGCGTCAGCCCCAGTACGATGTGCAGCTTGAAGATCAATGCAACACCCACCAGATGGGCAGACGCACCGCCCTGGAAGTACGCCACGCTCTGTGCCCAACCGACCAGTTTCAGCATTTCACTGCCGTCCATATGCTGTGCAGAGAACGGGATGGTCAGCACACCTAAACCAGCCTGAATCACCAGCAGAGACAGAATGAGAATGTCGCCAACGCTGGAAGTCGCACGAATACGCGGGTTAGTCAGACGGCGCTTTAACAGCAACACACCACCGACAAACGTCAGTAGACCTGCCGCACCACCGCCGAACATCGCCATTTTCTGTTTTACATCCATTGGCAGAAAGGCTTCGTACATCCAGTGCGGCGTCAACATACCAAGGAAATGCCCGGCAAATACGCCCAGAATTCCCAGATGAAAAAGGTTAGACGCCAGACGCATCCCTTTCTTATCCAGCATTTGGCTCGAACCGGCACGCCAACTGTACTGGCCGTAGTCATAGCGCAGCCAACTGCCAATCAGGAAAATAGCCATCGCCAGATAAGGATAGATGTCAAAAAAGAACACGTTAAAATAGTTCGTGAAAGCACTCATTAGCGTTGCCCCCCCGCCGATGTAGCGTCAAGATTCAGATATTGCGGCACCACCGCGCCAGCAAAACGGCGTTGGTGTTGCGTTTGTTGGGCCGATGAGCAGCCTTCTTCGCCGAGGAACTTAATCTGTTCCTCTTCCCACACGGCATCCAACGCCTGCGGCGTGTCGTCGCGGGCTTCGGCAGCAACCTGGTGTGTGACATCGTCACTTTTCAGGTCACTACCAGACAGCGCCAACAACAGGTCGAACAACACGGCATAGCTGCTGTCACGCTGTTGCAAACGCGCACCAATCAACGCCAGAATCGGCGCGATGTCGAGTAAACCCGCACGACTCTGCGCGGGTTCCAGACGAGAAAGGTACTCAAGATACAGCGGCAGGTAGTCCGGCAGCTCACGGCAATCCAGCGCCAGCCCGGCATCTTGATATTGCTGCATGAGATCGACCATCGCCTGACCACGGTCACGAGACTCACCGTGAACGTGTTCGAACAGCAGCAACGAGGTCGCCCGACCGCGGTCAAACAGGCCGCTATATTCTGCCTGTTTGTCCAACAAGTCCTGCGCACACAAGGTATTGATGAACTGCATCAGTTGGTGGCTTTCGCGTAGTGGTAAGGCATCGGCCTCCTCTACCGCTTCGAGCAATTCAGCCCTGTTTTCCCATAGCTCACTATCGGGATAGTCCAACAGGCGGGCAATAATCCTCAGGCTAATCATGGTTCGTCTCCCGCATGATTTTGCTGTTCATGTCGCGCGTTTTGTTGCTGACATCAATCGCATCAATACGCTTGCTGTTGAACAGGTTGAATTTGGTATCGCTGCCGTGGCAACCATCGCCAAAACTGAAGCCGCAGCCTTTGCTTTCAGGGAAGGCTTCACGCGCCAGCTCACGATGGCTTGACGGGATAACGAAACGGTCTTCGTAGTTAGCAATCGCCAGATAGCGGTACATTTCCTGCGCCTGTGCTTCGGTCAGCCCAACCTGCTCCAGCGCGCTGGTATCGATCTTGCCTTCTACGGTTTCTGCACGTTTGTAGTGACGCATCGCCAACATACGTTTCAGCGCCAGCAATACCGGCTCGGTATCCCCTGCGGTCAGCAGGTTCGCCAGATACTGCACCGGAATACGCAGGCTTTCTACGTCCGGCAATACACCGCTATGCGCCAATTGACCCGCATCCGCGGCAGACTGAATCGGTGACAACGGCGGCACGTACCAAACCATCGGCAGAGTGCGGTATTCTGGGTGCAGCGGCAGCGCCAGCTTCCAGTCCATCGCCATTTTGTATACCGGCGACTGCTGTGCCGCTTCAATGACGCTGTTTGGAATGCCATCTTTCAGCGCTTGCTCGATGACTTTAGGGTCATGCGGGTCAAGGAACACATCCAGTTGGCTCTGGTACAGATCTTTCTCGTTTTCCACAGAGGCCGCTTGCTCGATGCGATCGGCATCATAGAGCAGCACGCCCAGATAGCGGATACGTCCAACGCAGGTTTCCGAACAGATCGTCGGTTGGCCGCTTTCGATACGCGGGTAACAGAAGATACATTTTTCTGATTTGCCGCTCTTCCAGTTGAAGTAGATTTTCTTGTACGGGCAACCGGTCAGGCACATACGCCAGCCGCGGCATTTGTCCTGATCGATCAGGACGATACCGTCTTCGCCACGTTTGTAGATCGCGCCGCTCGGACAGGTCGCCACACACGCCGGGTTCAGGCAGTGCTCGCACAGGCGTGGCAGATACATCATGAACGTATTTTCAAACTGGCCGTACATCTCTTTCTGCATGTCATTGAAATGGACGGGATCGAAGTTTTTGTCCTTCGACCGTTTGCTAAATTCACCGCCCAGATCGTCTTCCCAGTTCGGACCCATCTCGATTTTCTTCATCCGCTGACCGGTAATCAGCGAGCGCGGACGAGCGACGGGCTGATGTTTACCTTCCGGTGCTTTACGCAGATTCTGATAGTCGTAGTCGAACGGCTCATAGTAGTCGTCGATTTCCGGCATATCCGGGTTAGCAAAGATTTTGGACAACACGCTGATACGGTTACCCATACGCGGTTCGAGCTTACCGCTGATCTTACGGATCCAGCCGCCCTTCCACTTTTCCTGATCTTCCCAGGCATGGGGATAGCCCACGCCCGGTTTGGTTTCGACATTGTTGAACCAGGCGTATTCCATCCCTTCGCGGCTGGTCCAGACGTTTTTACAGGTAACGGAGCAGGTGTGACAGCCGATGCATTTGTCCAGATTCAGCACCATGCCCACTTGTGAACGAATTTTCATCAGGCTTTCTCCCGCTGTACCGCTTTCTGAACTGTTTGTTGCTGAACATAGTCCTGGCCTTCATCATCCAGCCAGTCGATGCGTTTCATTTTACGAACCACGACGAATTCATCACGGTTTGACCCGACGGTGCCATAGTAGTTAAAGCCATAAGCCAGTTGGGCATAGCCGCCGATCATATGCGTCGGTTTCGGGGTGATACGGGTTACCGAGTTGTGGATACCGCCGCGCTGCTGGGTAATTTCCGATCCCGGCAGGTTAATAATGCGTTCTTGCGCGTGGTACATCATGGTCATTCCCGCAGGCACACGTTGGCTCACCACCGCACGCGCCGTCAGCGCACCGTTGGCGTTGAACGCTTCTATCCAGTCGTTATCCTCGATACCCAAATCGCTGGCATCTTCTTCGCTCAGCCAGATAATCGGACCACCGCGACCCAGCGTCAGCATCAACAGGTTGTCGCTGTATGTGGAGTGAATGCCCCATTTCTGGTGCGGCGTCAGGAAGTTCAACGCTTTTTCCGGGTTACCGTTGGGTTTCTGGTTCATTACCGGTGCCGCAGCACGGGTATCGACTGGCGGACGGTATACCAGCAGGCTTTCACCGAAGGCACGCATCCACTCATGATCTTGATACAGCTGTTGGCGACCGGACAGCGTACGCCACGGTATCAGCTCGTGAACGTTGGTATAACAGGCGTTATAGGAAACGTGTTCGTCTTCCAGACCAGACCAGGTCGGGCTGGAGATAATCTTGCGCGGCTGTGCCTGAATATCGCGGAAGCGAATTTTCTCATCTTCTTTATTCAGTGCCAGATGTGAGTGATCGCGACCGGTGAATTTGCTCAGCGCTTCCCACGCTTTCACGGCTACCTGACCATTGGTTTCCGGAGCCAGAGACAGAATGACTTCTGCCGCATCGATCGCCGTTTCAATCTTCGGACGACCCGCCGCCGCACCGTCAGCCTTGGTGTAGTTCAGTTTTTTCAGGAAATCGACTTCGGTCTGTGTGTTCCAACCGATGCCTTTACCGCCGTTGCCCAGCTTGTCCATCAACGGCCCAAGCGAGGTGAAACGTTCGTATAGGTTCGGATAATCGCGTTCTACCATCATCAGGTGCGGTGCAGTTTTGCCCGGAATCAGATCGCATTCGCCTTTTTTCCAGTCATCCACGCCGAACGGCTGCGCCATTTCTGCCGGGGAGTCGTGTTGAATAGGCAAGGTGACCAGATCGGTTTCCTGACCAAGGTGTCCCTGACAGACGCGGGAGAAGGCTTTCGCGATGCCTTTGTAGATTTCCCAGTCGCTTTTGGAATCCCACGCCGGATCGACAGCCGCAGACAGCGGGTGAATAAACGGATGCATATCCGAGGTATTCATGTCGTCTTTTTCATACCAGGTTGCCGTTGGCAGGACGATGTCAGAGTACAGGCAGGTGCTGGACATACGGAAATCGAGCGTCACCACCAGATCCAACTTGCCTTCAACGCCTTGATCGCGCCATTCCACTTCCTCCGGCTTCACGCTGCCCGCCGTGCCGAGATCTTGCCCCTGAATGCCGTGCTCCGTACCCAGCAGGTACTTCAGCATATATTCGTGGCCTTTACCGGAGGAGCCCAGCAGGTTAGAACGCCAGATAAACAGGTTGCGCGGGTAGTTTTGCGGGCTATCCGGCTGTTCAGCGGCAAATCTGATCTCGCCTGACTTCAGCGCGGCAACCGTATAATCCTGCGGCGTCATCCCTGCGGCACGCGCTTTTTCTGCGATATCCAGCGGGTTAACATTCAACTGCGGTGCAGACGGCAGCCAGCCCATACGCTCGGCGCGCACGTTGAAGTCAATCATGCTGCCGGTAAAGCGGGATTTATCCGCCAGCGGTGACAGCAGTTCCTGCGGCGCGACGGTTTCATAACGCCACTGGCTGGAATGGTTATAGAAGAACGACGTACTGTTCATGTGACGAGGCGGACGCTGCCAGTCCAGACCAAACGCCAGCGGCGTCCAACCGGTTTGCGGACGCAGTTTTTCTTGTCCGACGTAGTGCGCCCAACCGCCACCGCTCTGACCAACACAGCCGCAGAAAATCAGCATGTTGATGATGCCGCGGTAGTTCATGTCCATGTGGTACCAGTGGTTGATACCCGCACCGACGATGACCATCGAACGACCGTGCGTTTTATCGGCGTTATCCGCGAATTCACGCGCAATACGGATGATGTTCTGACGAGAAACGCCCGTAATCTTCTCGGCCCAGGCTGGGCTGTACGCTTTCACATCGTCATAATCACGCGCGCAGTTTTCGTCGCCCAGACCGCGATCCAGGCCGTAGTTCGCCATCGTCAGGTCATACACGCAGGCAACCAGTGCTTCGCTACCGTCAGCCAGCGTCAGGCGCTTAACCGGCAGTTTGTGCAGCAGGATTTCTTCTAGCGCAACGTTGTTGAAATGTTCGCTGACCGCACCGCCAAAATACGGGAAGCCCACATCAACGACATCGTCGTGCGACCCCAGCAGGCTCAAGCGCAGCTTCACTTCTTCGCCGCTCACGCCGTCACGCTGTTCCAGATTCCATTTGCCCTGATCGCCCCAACGGTAGCCGATCGACCCTTGCGGAGCCGTCAGATTGCCGCTTTCATCGTCAATCGCGATGGTTTTCCACTGCGGGTTGTTGTCCTGGCCGAGGTTGTCCACCAGATCGGAAGCACGCAGCATACGACCCGCCGCATAGTAACCGTCTTCACGTGGCTCCAGCAGCACTAGCATCGGTAAGTCCGTGTATTGACGAACGTACTCGCTGAAATACTGGCTCGGTTTGTCGAGATGGAACTCTTTCAGAATCACGTGGCCCATTGCCAGTGCCATCGCGCTGTCGGTACCTTGTTTCGGGTTCAGCCAGTGGTCGCACAGCTTGGCGATTTCAGCGTAATCCGGCGTGACCGCAACGGTTTTGGTGCCTTTGTAGCGAACTTCCGTAAAGAAGTGGGCATCCGGCGTACGGGTTTGCGGTACGTTAGAGCCCCAGGCAATGATGTAAGAGGAGTTATACCAGTCGGCAGACTCCGGTACGTCAGTCTGCTCACCCCAGGTCATGGGTGATGCCGGTGGCAAGTCACAGTACCAATCGTAGAAGCTCAGGCACACGCCGCCGAGCAGAGAAAGGTAACGCGCACCCGCCGCGTAGGACACCATCGACATCGCAGGAATCGGCGAGAAACCGATAACGCGGTCTGGGCCATAGGTTTTGGCGGTGTAAACGTTAGAGGCCGCAATCAGTTCGTTAACTTCGTTCCAGTCAGAACGCACGAAACCACCACGGCCACGAATTTGTTTGTAGTATTTGGTCTTCTCGGGGTCGTTGACGATGGATGCCCAGGCATCAACCGGATCGCTGTGCGCCAGCTTCGCTTCACGCCACAGTTTCATCAGGCGCTTACGCATCATCGGGTATTTCAGGCGATTGGCGCTGTACAGATACCAAGAGTAGCTGGCACCGCGCGGGCAGCCACGAGGCTCATGGTTAGGCAGGTCCGGGCGGGTACGCGGATAGTCAGTCTGCTGCGTTTCCCACGTCACCAGACCGTTTTTCACATAAATCTTCCAGCTACATGAACCGGTGCAGTTTACCCCGTGGGTAGAACGCACGATTTTGTCATGCTGCCAGCGACTGCGATAGCCGTCTTCCCAGTCACGATTGCTATTGAGGGTCTGGCCATGCCCATCGGAAAACGGTTCGGCCAGTTGTTTGAAGTAACGTAACCGGTCAAGGAATTTGCTCATCCGGACTCTCCTGCTGCGAAGCCTGTTGGCTCCTGTCGTTATGAAGTGTTCGTAGCAGACATCTGTTTTTGCTGACGACACATCGCTCAAATTGGCGCTAGGTTATCCAGCAACCGCGCCGCCAAACTTGATAACGATCAAGAGTGTCCCCCGGTGAAAAACGGAGTACACCGCCAACTACCACTAAAGAATTATTACAAAAAAACCAATCAACCAATTGATTTTAAATGATAAAAATAAAACCACTAACTTTGTGTTTATACTAAATCCATACACACGACTATTTAGAGGTAGTAGTCGGGAAGTGACGAAGAATCGTGCACACAAGAGAGATTACATACAGGTGTTTTAGTGTGAGCATGAGACCTGAGATAACAGGATGTTCTCTGTTCTTATTTTTTCCGGCGTAAGAAATTGTGCTGAGGTGGGCGTGACTGCCGGGTGAGCCGCATGGAAGCGGCGAAAGCCAGTGCCGCGTCGGGAACGCGTCACTGGTGGCCCGAGTGGCAGTCACGAACGCCGAAGGTATCGCGTAGCGACACAGTTAGCGCCAAACAGCCACAGGTCAAGGAGCGGCGGCAACTGAGCGCTCCTTGTCGGGCGTGTAATAAAGTTACATAGGAGTGTCGAAATTAATACGCACGAAACTTCGCACTACTGCACATAGACATGTGCAGTTCGCATTGTTCGGCACTTGTTAATAAATTAAAAATCCTAATTTTTCTTTCTGGCATAAAACAGCCACGTCACCAGTACACACACGACGTAGCACACCACAAACACCTTCATCGCCCCAGTGGGTGAACCCGTTAATTCAAGCGACATGCCAAAGGCTTGGGGAATGAAGAAGCCGCCGATCGCGCCAATGGCCGAAATAAAGCCCAGTGCCGCGGCAGTATCCGTGGCTGCCGCACGCTGCGCATCCGCATCACTCCCACCTTGTGTTTTCACGCGATCTGCCGTTAATTTACGGAAAATCACGGCGATCATCTGGAAGGTTGAGCCACTCCCCAGACCAGCCGTCAGGAACAGCATCATGAAGATGCCAAAGAACATCCCGAATGAACCCGCAGAGTTCGCACTTGGCAGAGAGAGAAATAACAACACGGAGAAAATCGCCATCAGGATGAAGTTAATCAACGTGACTTTCACCCCCCCAAAGCGGTCGGACAGCATGCCGCCAACCGGACGCGCCAACGCTCCCAACAGCGGCCCGAAAAATGCGTAGTACAGAATCACGATGTCTGGAAATTGCGTTCTGGACAGCATACCGAAGCCTGCTGAAAAACCGATAAATGAGCCAAAGGTGGACAAATACAAGAAGCTAAGTACCCACAGGTGCATTTGCTTCAAAACTGGCAACTGCTTGCGTATCGACGCATTGGCCGTCGAAAGATCGTTCATGCCAAACCAGGCGGCGGTTGCGGCAATCACCAAAAACGGTACCCACATCCACGCAGCATGATGTAACCAAATCTGGTGGCCGTCAGGTTGCACAACGCCATTACCGGAAAATCCCAGAATCGGCAGGAAAATCACCACCGGTACTAGCAACTGCATCACGCTCACGCCGAGGTTACCCAATCCGCCGTTAATACCTAGCGCACTGCCCTGACGTGATTTGGGGAAGAAGAAACTGATGTTAGCCATGCTGGATGCAAAGTTGGCACCAGCAAAACCACACAGCAGAGAAATCGTGACGAAAACGCTGTACGGCGTTTGCGGATTCTGTACGACAAACCCGAGCCAAATACATGGAATAACCAGAATAATGGTGCTTAATGTCGTCCAACGGCGACCGCCAACCATTGGGATAACAAAGGAGTATGGCACGCGTAACAGTGCGCCGGAAACGGAAGGCAGCGCGGTAAGCAAAAAAAGCTGGTCTGTGGTAAAACTAAATCCAACCTTGTTTAGGTTAACGGCCACGGTGCTGAAAATCATCCAGACACAAAACGACAGCAGCAGGCACGGAACAGAAATCCAAAGATTACGCTGTGCTATCCGTTGTCCGCCAGATTGCCAGAATTTTGTATCTTCAGGATTCCATTCCCTTAGGAGCGTGCTCTGCGATACTTTTTCGGGTGATGAAGGCTGCGTCATAAAAACCTCGATAAATAAAAACGCGGTAGAATTAAGGCGCAACATTAGGGATTACACCGCAGGTAAAGTTGATGCAAATCAACGCGCTGTCAGGTAAAAAAACTGGGTAAAAATAACCACACTCCTTAATGAGTAATAAAAATAGAAAAATAAGCAACGATAATTCAAGCTGTTATATCTCTATTTTTTCTTACTGTCATATCCCCTTTCAAGACATGGATATTCAGTGGTACTCACTAGTGGGTATGGGGTTATCTCGTAGGATCGGGAAAAATGCCAAAAGGGTTATCCTTCTCGATACGGCTTTTCTACTCCTCCAGCAGAGGTTGCTTTATGTTGAAACGTTTCCTGCTGCCGCTGTCGCTCGTCAATCAGGTTGCGCTATTGATGCTGCTACTCGGTTCGCTGGGTATTGCAGGCATGTCGGTTTCCAGTTGGATGTCTCAAAGCATTCAAGGGAACGCGCACGCCATTAATAAAGCGGGCTCACTGCGTATGCAAAGCTACCGTCTGCTCTCAATGGTGCCGCTCTCTGCTGAGAATGAAATCTACCTGCAAGAACTGGAAGAAGACGAAATTAGCAGTGACTTGCAACAGGCCGTTCGTCGGGAAGGACTCAGCGATCAATTCACTGCACTGCGCGTTTTCTGGCTGGAGAATCTGCAACCGCATCTGCGACAGGCAACGCATTCTGCCGATGCCTCGGCAGATGTCGCTCGCTTCGTGAAACAACTGGACGATCTGGTTTCCGCCATCGATCATAAAACCGAGCAGCGGCTGATGATGGTCACGCTGGTGCAGCGTATTTTTATCGGCATCATGTTCATCCTGCTGATCACGACCTTTTTTTATCTGCGTCGCCGCCTGTTGACACCGTGGCGACGTTTGGTTTCGATGGCGCAGGCTATCGGGCAAGGTGATTTCACCCAGCGTGTCGCCATCAACGGCCACGATGAAATGAGCAAGCTGGGACAGGTGCTGAACAGCATGTCGGACGAACTTTCCGCCATGTACCACAGTCTGGAACAGCGTGTCGCCGAGAAAACGGCCGATCTGCAACAGAAAAACGATTTGCTCTCTTTCCTTTATCGCGCCAGTCGACGTCTGCATACTGGCGCGCCGCTGTGCAGCCGACTGATGCCGATCCTGAACGAACTGCCGTCGTTGACGCCACTCTGCAATATCCAACTGCGCCTGTATGAAGATAATAATCAGGAACAGTTTCACCAGTTTAGCGATTGCAGTCAGTTGCAGCCCGATCATTGCCCTGACAACAGCTGTCAGAGTTGCGGTATGCAGGTAAAACGAGAAGAACTGCCGGGTGAGCCTCACTGCTGGGATCTACATGACAAACATGGGCAATATGGCGTTGTGTTGGCCACGCTACCGGGCAATACCGAGCTGAGCCGCGATCAGAATCAACTGCTGAATACGTTATTGGAACAGTTGACCAGCACGCTAGCGCTGGAACGTCAATCCAACCATCAACAGCAATTGATGCTGATGGAAGAACGCTCAACGATTGCCCGTGAATTGCACGACTCCATCGCACAGTCCCTCTCCTGCCTGAAAATTCAGGTGAGCTGTCTACAAATGCAGGGCGGCGGTTTACCTCCTGCGTCGCAGAAGTTGCTGACGGAAATGCGGGAAGAGTTGAACACCGCGTATCGCCAACTGCGCGAACTGCTGACAACCTTCCGGCTGAAGCTTTCTGAATCTGGCTTACTTGCCGCGCTGCGAGCATCGGTCGATGAATTCGGCAAGCGGCTGGGATACCCTATCGAACTCCATTACCGTCTGCCACCGCAGTCGGTATCCGCTCATCAAGGTATTCACGTTCTGCAAATTGTTCGTGAGGCGCTGAGCAACATTTATAAACACGCGCAGGCTACGCAGGTCGATATCACGCTGCAACTACGTCAGGGTTACATCGAACTCAGCGTAGTCGATAACGGCATCGGTATTCCTGATGATGCCAGCCGCGCCAACCACTATGGACTGATTATCATGCGCGACCGTGCACGGGGTTTGCACGGCGAATGCATTGTTCGACGCCGGCCGTCGGGAGGCACTGAGGTGAATGTCAGTTTCCTCTCCGAATACCGTCACCGGCTGCCATTAACAGGAGAAACTCATGATTAACGAAGATGCCGCCACCCTACTGCTGATTGACGACCATCCCATGCTGCGCAATGGCGTTAAGCAACTCATCAGTATGGACCCAGAATTACAGGTGGCAGGTGAAGCCAGCCACGGCGAACAGGGTGTTGAGCTAGCGGAACAGTTGGATCCGGATTTGATTCTGCTCGATTTAAACATGCCCGGAATGAATGGTCTGGAAACATTGAACCGTCTGCGAGAAAAATCGCTGTCTGGCCGCATTGTCGTCTTTAGCGTATCCAACCATGAAGATGATGTAGTCAATGCCTTAAAAAATGGTGCCGATGGTTATCTGTTGAAAGATATGGAGCCGGAAGATTTACTGGCTGCGCTGCATCAGGCGGCGTCAGGGAAAATGGTGCTGAGTGAAACGCTGACGCCGATTCTGGCCGCCAGCCTGCGCGAAAGCCGTCACAGCAGCGATCGGGATATCCAGCAGCTCACGCCACGCGAACGCGATATCCTGAAATTGCTGGCTCAGGGACTCTCCAATAAAGTGATTGCCCGTAAGCTCACGATTACGGAAAGTACCGTCAAGGTGCACGTCAAACATCTGTTGAAAAAAATGAAGCTAAAATCGCGGGTTGAAGCGGCCGTCTGGGTATTGCAAGAAAAAGTCATTTAATTAAACGGTAATAACAAGCCGCTATGCTCGGCGGTACGGATAAGGCGCTCAGGCGCCCTTCCCACCGAGATTGTCCTCGCGCGAGCGAAGATGCCAACGCAGTTAGTGGAAATGCCATCAATGCCCCCGCAAAAGTAAACGGTTGCTAAACGACCCCGGCATTTATAGCCATTATCCTAATTAATGTGACGTTGCTCTCGTCTAAACTAGTTAGTAATCGCATTTTTCGGCTTTTACACCGAGTTTAACGTTGAGGAACAACATGAAGAAGGTCAGTAAAGAGCGATTTATCGGCCTGGAGTGGCTACGATTTTTGCTCGGCTGTTATGTGATGATTTATCACACGGTTCACATTTATCCCCAACGTGAGCGCATTCCTTTCTTGAGTGAACTCACCAGCATGGGATTCTTCGCGACCAGCACGTTCTTTGTCCTGTCGGGTTTTTTGCTCGCCCATGTGTACATTAAGGACGGACGTCTGCGTGAACCTGTCCGCCAATTCTGGGCCAAACGCTTCTTTAATCTTTACCCTATCCACATCATTGCCCTGCTGTCTTCGATTGCCGTTGTCACACTCATGCAGTGGCTGGCCGTGCCACCGGAAGGACAGGTCGCCAGCGCGCGTTTCGTCATTTATGACACCAACGATCCCGCCGCCGACCCTGAAACGTTACGCCATTACATGACGAATGCCCAGTTGGCGTTCAACGGGTTATTGCAGGTACTGATGTTGCAGGCATGGAATCCTTACTTCCTGACTTTCAATGCCCCGCTATGGTCGCTTTCTACGCTGTTCTTTTTCTATCTGGCGTTTCCACTGTTAGCCCCACGCCTGCTTAACAGCCGCCATCCATGGCTGTGGATGGGGATCATCTGCCTGCTGTATCTGCTGCCGCCGATTTGGGTAATTTGGCAACAGCAGTTCGGCATGCCGTACACCGGATTATTGCAACGTGGACCGATCTTCCGTTTGCCGGAATTTTTGGCTGGGATTTTAGGCTATGCGCTATTCCGTCATTATCGCCAGAAAGATCGCTCACCGCTGAGCAGGGGCCAGCGTTACGCTGTAGCCCTCTTCATCGGCGCAAATTTCCTTGTCGCTACCTGGCTATTTACTAAAGGCGAAGCCTATTGGTACTTCCTGCTGCACAACGGTTTACTGCTGCCAGCTCAGGTCGGATTGGTTTGCCTCAGTGCGCTGGCACGTGAACCTAACAGCGAGTGGTTGCGGCATTGGTCACCGCGACTGGGTGCAGCCTCGCTGTCTATCTTTGCGCTGCATGTTCCACTCTTCAATCTGTTCCGCACCTTGGAACAACTGGTGCGCGGTAACCCGATGGCCTGTTTCAGCGATTGGGATCAGTGTATTGCCGCCGCGGGTCAGGTACAGCTATCCATGACAGGCTATATCATTTTCCTGCTCAGTACCGTGACCCTATGCGTTCTCTTCCAGGAACGGATTGTGTTCCGCGTAAGGACGTTCTTGACTTCACGTTTCCTTAGCAACAACACATCACGCACGCAGCGTACCGCGTAGCAAGACATAGCACACGTTCTCTGGCCTGAAACAGCCTGGGCCAGAGAGCTGCACTTCACAGCCCCCTTCTCTAGCCCAAAATGTGATAAACATCTCGTTATAGCGGTTAATCATCAATAGCAATTTTTATAACTATTTACATTCTAATCAATTATCGTTTTCGGGTAGAGCATCACTCCGATTCCTGTTAATGTTTGCCGTTCCGGGCTAAACCGGTTCGTTTTATAGGCTGTACGTCTTTGTCTCTGACGGACGTCTCACTACATGTCACCACGGTTTATTTGGCAATAATGACACTATCCAAACACGTAATCTCTTCCCTCAGCCTGGTCATCGCCCTCTCCGCTGGCATTACACAAAGCCGCGCTGACACCATTTGGCTGAACAATGGCGACAAGCTCACAGGGAAAATCACGCTGCTCGACAGCGGTAAACTCTTTATCGACACTGATTATGCAGGCTCCATTTCTGTAGACTGGGATAAGGTGAAAACCTTTGAAAGCGATCATGGTCTGGTGATTCAAGGCGAACGCTACGAGAAAGGCGTACTGTATCCGGCGGTGAAGGCAGGTGAAAACCGCGCTATCGTCGCGAGCCCGTCGCTTGCTAACGAAGCAGCAGGTCCGCAAACATTGCCGCTTTCCGAAATCACCTCCATCGTGGCGCAGAAGCCGCTGGTAACCGATTTCGCCTGGAAAGGCAACATTGATGCTGGCATGTCGCACAAGAAAAGTTCTACAGAAACCGACAACTACGATGTGACGCTGAACACCAAAGCGCGTCACGATACGTGGCGACACAACCTTGATGCCAGCTACCATTTGGCAAAAGAGGATAAAGTCGAGAGCACCAAGAATGCGGCTGGCGAATATGCGTTGGATAAATTCGTAGATGAACACTGGTTCTGGCAGGGTCGTTATCAGTACAAACGCGACTGGATCGAAAGCATCAAAATCAACCGCTCTTTCGGTCTTGGTCCCGGTTATCAGTTCTGGGATAACGATTTAGGCGCGTTCTCACTGACATCGCTGGTCAACTCCCAAACGTTTGTTTATCGCGATCAGGGAGAAGATAACTTCTACTCTGGCGGGATCAAATGGGCTTATAACCGTTTTGTGTTCAGTAAATCGGTAGAAGCCTTCACCAACGGTGAACTGGGGCGTTCATTTGATGGTACTGCGCCAATCTACCTGAAAGCGGATGCTGGTTTGCGCTTCAAGCTGACCGACTGGTCTTCTATGACCATGAAAGTATCACGTACCCGTATCGACAGTAATCAAGGTAATGTTGACGACACGCTGTACACCATGGGTGTTGGCGTAGGCTGGTAATTCGGTCACGTCACATCGTCTCAAGGTGAACGGCGATATCGTCGCTCACCTCAAATATCACACCAACCTCGTCGTTATTGTCCGTTCCCTGCGGCCGAAGGACGCGGTTGTTGCAGGATACGCACCCGCTGCGCCAATTTGCTTACGCTATCATCTTCCGTACCGTGATTTTTCAGTTCTTGCTCCAGCGCAAACAGATATTGCGCATTGGTGCCGAGGGGACCGCTCGCGCGTGCAATCAACGGAGCAACGCTATGAATACAGGTATCATTTTCGTTCAATGGATGTTCCGGCTCGGAAACAAACACCAGCGCCGTCAGCGGTGTGCCGTTCTTGCGATG
The DNA here is from genome assembly GCF_000749845.1 of Pectobacterium betavasculorum. Lineage (GTDB taxonomy): Bacteria > Pseudomonadota > Gammaproteobacteria > Enterobacterales > Enterobacteriaceae > Pectobacterium > Pectobacterium betavasculorum. The sequence continues at coordinate 1,278,467 of NZ_JQHM01000001.1, forward strand.
CAATTCGCACCAGAGCGGACGATAGCAGCCCGTCAGCATTTCACGCTTCCACAGCAGCTCTAAATCTTCACGCAATGAGGCTTCCGGCAGGCGAAAAGCTACCCCCGTCGTTTGACCACCGGGTTGCAGCGCCAGCATCCTCCCCGGCTGCGTTATTGTGCCGCGGCCAATAGTGAGGCGCAGACAAAAAGCTCGCTGCCACCCTGCTAGCGTTGCCAGACAGGTTTCTTCGGCATCAAAAACCGGGTTCCACATGAGTGAACCGTAGCCAAATACCCAAACAGGACAGCTATTGGGTCGGAGCGCAAGCGTCCTATCCAGAGAATCAGCCCGCTGTTGCGGCGTGAGCAGTAAGGTTTCTTCAATACACCCAAAAGACGTTCTACAATCTGCTTTCTGCAAAAAATCGCGTGTTAACACTACTCACCACCCCCAACCCTACTCTTTTTCTACTCATCAGACCGGCTCTCGCCCTGCGTTTAAAAATCTAACTGCTTCATCTGCCTAATTTTACAACACCATAGAACCTGAGGTTATTCATTTATATACTAAGTAATTCGAGTTTCAGGATAAAACGTTAACGTTTTGAACAACGCAAAGCGTTAGCCCACTAGGGCGAGGCATTCATAATGCCTTGTAACGCGGCAACGGGTATATCAACTTAATCGGCAATTCATCGCAAGACTTGACGCGCTCCTGTTACAAACCTCATTTTTGTGACGCCAGGAGACTGCCGCAAGCCATTCGTTTAATGTAAAAGCGCTAGCAGCGTATTTATTTCGATGGAAATGTGTTTATTTCGAGAATAATAACAACAAAGACACGAGATGATAATAGTTATCATCTCGTGTTACTATTATCCCTATACTGGAATTGACTATCCACGGAGATACTGAATGGCAACGCCGCGTCAGCCTGTTTTAGTTCAGGTTAAACAGATCCACGATATTTCCCCTCATTTACGCTGCATTACTTTTCATCATGACGCGTTGCGCGATTACCCAACCGAACGATATGGCGCACATATCAAACTCTTTCTGCCTCAGGTTGGACAGCAAAAACCGGTTCTACCTACCATCGGTGAGCGCGGCCCGATCTGGCCAGAAGGCGAAGCTCGCCCCATCGTTCGCACCTACAGCGTTCGCGCATTGCGCCCTGAGGCTGCGGAGCTGGATATGGTTTTCGCGCTGCATGAACACGCCGGGCCTGCCGTCACCTTTGCCCGTCAAGCCAAGCCCGGCGACTGGGTTGGTCTTTCACGGCCCGGTGGCCCACTCCCGATGTTGCCTCCAGCAGCCGCTTATTATCTGGCGGCCGATCCGTCATCGCTTCCTGCGCTGATGGCACTGTTAGAGAATTTGCCAGATGACGCCCAAGGGCATGCCGTGATTCGCGTCGATAGTGAAGCGGATAAACTCAATCTCGCTAAACCCTCACAGCTTCAGTTGCATTGGATCATTGGCGGTACAGACGTTACCGACACACTACTACGCTATTATCAGGCACTCCCAGCGGCTGATAATGCATTTTACTGGCTAGCGGGTGAGGATCGCATCGTGGTTCAGCTTCGTCGCCATGTACGACGCGAACGCGGGTGTGAGCGAAATCAGATGTATGCAGTACCTTATTGGCGAGAAGGGTTAAATGAAGAGGATTATCACCACAAACGCCACGATATCATGGACAATCCTGAAGAATAACCCTAAAAAATACATTTGATATTATCATCATAGGGAGAAGATATGCAGATTCTCCCCTTTCATTTAGATTTTAACTCAAAGCGTAAAAATCCGTAAAACTTCCCGCGTTCACACGACAATCTGTTATCATCTTGTTCGTTTTATTACGTTATAACTACTTTTTAGTAACCTTTTGCGGTTTATTATTGTTTTATGTCCATGAATAAATGGTTTTACGACCATCGCTAAATGGTTCTATGCTCTTAATAAATTGCTTTATGCCCTGAGTAATTCGAGTTGTTAGTGCGCTGGCTTGAAGTATGACGGGGATATTTTGCCGTATCATTCCTCTGGATAAGGAGAACTCCCGCAATGAAGTCTCATACTGAGGTGGTCAAAACTCGCCATCATGAATACTCACTCATTTTTCCTGTTATTGCGCTGGCCGTACTCTACATGTGGAGCAATTCACAAGATTTTGTCGCTATTCTCGGCATCAACGCCCTTGCGCTAGCCGGGATACTTTTCAGCGCGTTTAGCGTGGTGCGTCACGCTGACGTGCTTGCACACCGCTTGGGTGAACCCTACGGTTCACTCATCCTCAGTCTATCTGTCGTCATTCTCGAAGTCAGCCTGATTTCAGCGCTGATGGCTACCGGTGACGCAGGTCCAGACCTGATGCGCGACACGCTCTATTCCATTATCGTCATTGTCACTGGCGGCCTGGTAGGTTTCGCCCTCTTGCTCGGCGGTCGCAAGTTCGCCACGCAGTACGTCAACCTCAGTGGTATCAAGCAGTATCTGATGGCGATCTTCCCATTGGCCGTGATTGTGCTGGTTTTCCCCAGCGCTCTGCCCGAGGGTAATTTCAGCGTAACACAGTCGCTGATTGTGGCCGCCATCTCTGCAGCAATGTACGGCGTTTTTCTGTTGATTCAAACGCGTACGCACCAAAGCCTGTTTGTCTATGAACATGAAGACGAAGGTGACGGCGACGATCCGCACCATGGCAAACCGTCCGCACACAGTTCACTGTGGCATACTGGTTGGCTTCTGGTTCACTTGATTGCTGTTATTGCAGTAACCAAGATGAATTCCATGCCGCTGGAAACGCTGCTGACCGAAATGAACGCGCCGACACAATTTACGGGCTTCCTGGTCGCGCTGTTAATCCTCTCTCCCGAAGGATTGGGGGCGATTCGCGCTGTCCTGAAAAATCAGGTACAGCGTGCGATGAACCTGTTTTTCGGTTCCGTGTTAGCGACCATTTCCCTGACGGTTCCTACTGTCACGATCATCGCTATGATTACTGGCCGTTCGCTGAACTTCGGTTTGGATATGCCGCATATCGTTGTGATGCTGTCCGTGCTGGTGCTGTGCCACATTACGTTCTCCACGGGTAGAACCAACGTGTTGAGCGGCAGCGCACATCTGGCGCTTTTTGCCGCCTATTTGATCACCATCACGCTGTAACCCCTCTGCCGACGTGGTTTTCGCCGCGTCGGCCCTACCAAATCTCACTTCTCTTGATGTATATCTGGATCTTCTGAGCGCGTCCGGCGTATCGTAAGGCTGTCGTCGACGGACCGGCAGGCCCGCCATGTTGATTTACCTTCTTACTTTGGTTTCTGCTTAGATGAAAACGCACGGAATTAACGGTGTCAGGCCGTTCAGCGCGCTGATTGATGCGTGCTGGCGCGAAAAATATACGCTACAACGTTTTACCCACGACATTATCGCTGGCGTTACTGTCGGCATCATCGCCATACCGTTGGCGATGGCACTGGCGATTGCCAGCGGCGTTCCTCCGCAGTACGGGCTGTATACCTCGGCCATTGCTGGGATTATCATCGCCGTCAGCGGCGGTTCACGCTACAGCGTATCCGGCCCGACAGCCGCCTTCGTCGTTATTTTGTATCCGGTGTCGCAACAGTACGGGCTATCCGGCCTGCTGGTCGCCACCTTGCTTTCCGGTGTGTTTCTGCTGCTGATGGGCCTCTGCCGCTTCGGCCGTTTAATTGAATATATTCCGCTTTCCGTCACGCTGGGGTTTACCTCCGGGATCGCCATTACCATCGGAACCATGCAAATCAAGGATTTCTTCGGCTTGCAGATGGCAGTCGTGCCCGAACATTACGTCGAGAAAGTGGCGGCGCTGGCACAGGCGCTACCGACTCTACATTTTGCCGATACGTTGATCGGCGCAACGACGCTACTGGTATTGATCGTCTGGCCCAGACTCGGTATCCGCCTGCCCGGCCACTTGCCTGCGCTGCTGGCAGGTGTCGCGGTGATGGGGGTCATGTCACTGCTGGGTGAAGATGTAGCCACAATCGGTTCCCGATTTAGCTATATGCTGGCGGATGGTTCGCAAGGGCAAGGGATTCCGCCTATCCTGCCGCAGCTCATCCTACCGTGGGATATTCCGTCGCCGGAGGGGAAAACGATGACGCTGGATTGGCAAAGCATTTCCGCTCTGCTACCTGCGGCATTCTCGATGGCGATGCTGGGTGCGATTGAGTCGCTGCTGTGCGCCGTCGTACTCGATGGCATGACGGGCAAAAAACACAACTCCAACGCAGAACTGATGGGACAAGGTTTCGGTAATATCATCGCGCCATTCTTTGGCGGCATTACCGCCACCGCCGCTATTGCCCGCTCTGCTGCCAACGTCCGCGCAGGCGCCAATTCGCCGATTTCGGCGGTGATTCATGCGCTACTGGTGATTTTGGCGCTGTTAATACTTGCTCCGTGGCTGTCTTATCTGCCGCTGGCAGCGATGGCTTCTCTGCTGCTGATTGTCGCCTGGAACATGAGCGAAGCACATAAGGTGGTGGATTTACTACGCCACGGGCCGAAAGACGACATTATCGTAATGCTACTCTGTATGTCATTGACCGTGCTGTTCGATATGGTAATCGCAATTACCGTGGGTATCGTGTTGGCGTCGTTGCTCTTCATGCGGCGTATTGCGCAGATGACCCGTCTGAGCGAACTGCCGGACACTAAAATACCGGATCATTTGGTATTGCGTGTTAACGGCCCGCTGTTTTTCGCCGCAGCGGAACGCATCTTCAATGACTTGACGGTGCGTAGCGAAGGCTACCAAAATATCATTTTGCAATGGGATGCCGTGCCGGTGCTGGATGCGGGCGGACTCAATGCATTCTTGCGCTTTAGCGAAACGTTGCCCGAAGGCAAACAGCTCATCATCACCGATATTCCCTTCCAGCCGTTAAAAACGCTGGCGCGGGCGAAGGTGCAACCGATTGAAGGGCGACTGAGCTTCTACGGTTCATTGGCACAGGCCATTGAGGCGACAGCGGTGCGCTCAGTGTAGCAGAAACGTAGTAGAGATAATTTGCAGGCCAGCTGTGCTAATGTTGTACGGCTGGCATTTTAAACCGGACGGACAAACGTTCATCCCTCAGCGTTAAATCCAGCACCTCGTCACACTCGTTGCCGATGGCGTTCAATTGCTCGCTCGTTAGCGCATAAGGTAGTTGGATATCAAACGCCGTCAAACCTTGCTGACGTGCCAGCGTAATCAGCCTGATGATGTTGGTTTCGTCACTCACCTGCGTAGAGAGCACCTGTAACGCCAGTACCTTCAGCTGCTCTTTCGGCGCACTCTGCCGAGCAGCAGCCATCTTGGTCACCATGCCAAAAATCGGCATCACACCGTACATTGCATCTACGAAACGCCAACGTTTGTTGCACAATGCCGCCAAATAATCCGTGTAGTCCAGACAGAGTGGTTCACTGGAACTTGTAGACTCAGGGGGGTTGTCCATATTCCCTTTTCTCCTCTTCGCCAGTGGCTTGCTGCACACTACCCTGACGGGTATAAAACCATAACCTGCGTAATTATTTCAGGTATATTGTCACGGTTCGCCCCCTTTTGACTAGCGTGTTGAGGAAACCTAATTGTGACAATTTTTTCTTCTGCTCCCGTGTTAATTACCGGTGGCGCACGGCGTATTGGGCTGGCACTGGCTCGCTCATTTCTGGCTCGTCCGACTCCGGTTATTCTCAGCTATCGCACACCCTATCCCGAACTGGAGACGCTAGAGCAAGACGGCGCTGTTTGTCTGTCCGCCGACTTTTCCACCACGGAAAACATCTATGCATTTGCTGAGAAAATCCAATCACTCACGCCGCGGTTACGTGCCATTATTCATAATGCCAGCAGTTGGAAGCCAGAAAGCCCCTCTACGCCGCCAGAACAGACGCTGGCCGCTATGCTGCAAATTCATGTCTATACGCCCTATTTGCTTAATCAACTGCTTGAACCCTGCCTGCGTGGGCAAGGTATCGCGGGCGCGGATATTATTCATTTGACGGATTACGTGGTTGAAAAAGGCAGCGAGAAACACATCGCCTATGCCGCCAGCAAAGCAGCACTGGATAACATGACGCGCTCGTTTGCCCGCAAGCTGGCGCCGGAAGTGAAGGTCAACGCCATTGCTCCCAGTTTAATCCTGTTTAATGAACAGGACGACGAAGCATATCGTCAACAGGCGCTGGAAAAGTCATTGATGAAAGTCGCACCCGGCGAAGAGGAAATTGTCCAACTGGTGGACTACTTGCTCAACAGCCGCTATGTCACCGGGAAAACGCTGGGCGTTGATGGCGGACGCGCCTTGCGTTAACACTTCGCTCATCGAGATTGCCGACGCGATTACGTCTTTCCCTGCCCCTTACGCTGTCAGGCTTATATCAGGTAGGTTGCGTACATCAGTCCATCGGTATGCAGAGCAAACACTCGGTGGTTATATCGTCCCCTTTCTCGGTAAACGGGGAGAATGGATGTAATACCGCCTAAAAAGATACGCGCCACAGCTTATCTAATTTTCGGGTAAACAAATAGTTAACACCCATTTACGCTTCATTTCTCGTTTATCACCTATCATCAAGCTATGCTATGCGTAGTGAGATGGGGATGGCGTAAATACCATGCATAAGATTGTTTTTATAGAAGATGATACCGAGGTTGGAAAACTGATCGCTGCCTACCTCGGTAAACATGACATTGATGTTCAAGTTGAAGGACGAGGCGATCGGGCATTAGCCTTTATTGAACAGCAGCAGCCCGATCTTGTGTTGCTGGATATTATGCTGCCCGGCAAAGACGGGATGACCATCTGTCGAGAGTTGCGGCCACAGTACAGTGGACCGATTGTGCTGCTGACGTCGTTGGACAGCGACATGAATCATATTCTGTCGCTGGAAATGGGTGCTGATGATTACATTCTGAAAACCACGCCACCCGCAGTATTACTCGCCCGCCTGCGCCTCCATTTACGGCAATATGCTACTGCACCACAAACGGTGGCAGAAAATGCAGCGCCCGCCACGTTGCAGGTGCATAAATCACTGCACTTCGGCCTGCTCTGCATCGACCCAGTCAATCGGGAAGTCACGTTAGGGCAAGAGCACATTGTTTTATCGACCGCGGATTTCGATCTCCTCTGGCAGTTGGCGACCCACGCTGGCCACATCATGGATCGGGATGCACTGCTGAAAAACCTGCGCGGCGTAACCTACGACGGCATGGATCGCAGCATTGACGTCGCCATTTCTCGTCTGCGTAAAAAACTGTACGACAACCCGCTAGAGCCGTTCCGTATCAAAACGGTACGTAACAAAGGCTATCTGTTTGCCCCCAATACCTGGGAGAGCATCACGCTATGAGAAAGCTGTTCGTCCAGTTTTTTCTATTGCTGTTCGCCTGTTTTGTCGTCATGACGCTACTGGTCGGGCTGGTTTATAAAGTAACGGCTGAACGCGCAGGACGTCAGTCCATGGATGACCTGATGAAAAGCTCGCTGTATCTCATTCGTAATGAGCTACGCGCGATTCCGCCCCGTGAGTGGCATAAAACGATCAGCCAGCTTGATCTAAACCTGTCGTTCAAATTGCATATCGAGCCAGTGAGTAAATACGTGCTGAGCCCCAAGAATCGGCAGCGTCTGAATCAGGGGGAGATTATCGCGCTGGATGATGAATACACGTTTATCCAACGCATCCCCCGCAGCCATTATGTTCTCGCCGTCGGCCCTATTCCTTATTTGTTCTTCCTGCACGAGATGCGGCTGCTGGATTTACTGCTGGTGATGCTCATCGGGCTGTCGCTGGCGTTGCCAGTTTTCCTATGGATGCGACCACATTGGCAGGCCATGCTAAAGCTGGAGAACGCCGCGCAGCGTTTAGGAGATGGTCATCTGGGAGAACGTATTCACTTTGATAGCACCTCAAGCCTTTTTCGGCTTGGTATCGCCTTCAACCGGATGGCGGATAACCTGAACCAGCTCATCAATAGTAAAAAGCAGCTGATTGACAATATTGCGCACGAGCTACGTACGCCGTTGGTCAGGCTACGCTATCGGCTAGCAATGAGTGACAACCTGACGGAAGACGAACAACAGGCGTTAAATCGGGATATTGGTCAACTTGAAGCACTGATTGATGAACTGTTGACCTATGCCAGACTCGATCGTCCACAGGTGACGCTGCATCTTACCAATATTGATATTCCATTATGGCTACAGGCAAAAATAGATGATTTTCGGCTGATCCACCCTGACAAGCACATCTCGCTGGACATGCCTCATTCGGCACAGATTGGTGCGCTCGATCTGCGCCTGATGGAACGGGTCCTGAATAACCTGATCGGCAATGGTTTGCGCTTCTGCCATAGCCGATTACACATCAGCCTGACGTCCGACGCCGAACAAATTGCCTGTCTGCAAGTTGAAGATGACGGTCCTGGCATTGCGCCCGAAAGCCGGGAAAGCGTTTTTGAACCGTTTATCCGTCTGGAGGCGGGGATTGAGAACAGCAGCGGCGGATGTGGGCTGGGGCTGGCGATTGTTCATGCTATCGCGCGCGCTTACGAAGGTAGCATTACCGTGGATGAAAGCCCGCTCGGCGGTGCTCGTTTCCGCTTCTGCTGGCCAGTAAAAACTGCCACAACGCAGGCCGCCATCGCCATTCAAAACTAGCCTCAAGACCGCGTTAACCCCGCTGTCTTTCAATGTATTTATCGCTCTTCCAGACTTGTACATTAGGTTACACGCCGAAACCAATCACTCACTGAAGCCGCCCTCGGTTTCTCCTATTCTCTCTTTAACGGCCCGCGTTAGGGTCACGAAACGTGAATGAGATAACGAGGAAATGATAATGAATAAAGTATTAGTTATGATCGCAGGTGCGGCACTGGGTCTGTCCTCTGTAGCATTTGCCGCGGATACCGTAACCAGCGCACCTGTTCAACCTTCTGCAACGACAACCACCTCTGCTCCGGCTAAAGCCGTTCACCATAAAAAGCAGGTGAAGAAAGCGAAACCAGCTGCTGAACAGAAAGCGCAAGCTGCCAAGAAACACGTGAAGAAAGCTAAACCAGCTCCTGCGCAGAAGGCGCAGGCTGCCAAGAAACACGTGAAGAAAGCGAAAACTGCAAAACCTGCTGATACAACACCAGCGGCGTAATCGGTAAGCACCCGCGCCTTCCCTCACCGGGAAGGCGTCACTTCTGGTTAGCTCGAGTTTGATTACGTCACTAAGGGCTTATCTCAGTGAGAGTAACGGGTAGATCGTAAAGACGCTGTAAACACATCCCTGCGCGCTCGGCGTGCGCAAACGCTTTACTCTTCTATTCCGTTACTCCCGTTTTCATTTTGGAAATAGGTTTGTCAACGGTCTCAAACACCCGGTTTACTGGGTGTTTATTTCATCGGGGGACGGGAGAATGATGCGGCGCTACTCATTTGAAATTATGTTATCTCTGATTTTACTCTGTGGAATTATCACCCTGAGTTTTTTTCTTTAATCCGCATGTTTTCTGCCTCACACAATTATTAATCACCTCGTTACTGTCCACGAAATTATTGATTGCCAGAATCCATACGCAAATAAAGCACTATTTCAATGCGATACGTCATTCATCAACAATTCGATCCTTCCTATGCAATCCGCTACAAACCCATTCGATAGATATCACAAGATAATAGAATTTCAAAAGCGTAGGTATCTGACAAAACAAAATTTTGGGAATAGTAAAGTTTTCTCATTCAGCGCCGTTTATATCATTACCCTCCAAGCAATACCGAGACATTCATAATGAAAAAAAACCTGCAAAAATTAGCCATCTTGCTCTGCATTATGGCTACTACACCGTATACATTCGCCTCGTCCTCTCCGTCGACAGGCATCATTCGCTTTTCGGGTTCCATCGTTGAACCCGTCTGTGATGTTACGACACAGTCAAGTAATGTGACGGCCAACTGCGAACGGCAAGGAAAAGTGCAAACGTTAAAAACGCAAAACAGTTCACAATACGCAGCTTTACCACAAGGCATCGGCTCCATGAGCTCGAAAACGTTGAGTTCAAATGCACGTATCGTGATCGTCAGCTACGAATAAGTCTAATGACACTGAACCGTATGTTAATGTGAAAATGCTACGCCACTTAAGATTGTGGCGTAGCATCCAATTCATATGGATGGCGATAATCAAACCACCGCCACGCCTTTTACACTCAATAACATTTTAATTTTCAGTCCCTCACCAACAAATACATCTATAGTTAATGCAACACGCTATATTTAGCGGATCAAGATGACTTTTATCATAAGGTTTACCTACTGCATGCGCATATCAGCCTGGTTGTTATGTTCATTATCCTTTATCGCCCCGCTAAGTTGGGCTGAATCCTCACTAGCAGGCTCCGCCGCGCAGAAGCAGCAACAAATCTTATTTTTCAACCACGACGATCGGGATATCGTTCCTGACACATCTGTCTGGCCGTGGCAGGCGATTGGGCAATTGGAAACCGCCAGCGGCAACCTCTGCACCGCGACGCTTATTTCCCCTCATCTGGCACTGACGGCCGGGCATTGCGTGGTCACGCCACCGAAGGGCGGCATAGATAAACCCGTCGCGCTGCGCTTTCTGGCAACAGAAAGTGGCTGGCGTTATGAAACGACGGAAATTGAAGCACTAGCGAATCAATCACTCGCCAAAAAATTGAAAGCTGACGGCGAGGGATGGATCGTTCCGCCATCAGCAGCACCGCTGGACTACGCCCTGATTCGACTGAAACAAACCCCACCGGGAATTCGCCCGCTCCCACTCTGGCAAGGCAGTCGTCAAGAATTGATGCAGGCCTTGAAAGATAACGCTCAGCGTGTCACGCAGGCGGGTTACCCAGAGGATCATCAGGAAACGCTGTATCGACATCAGGATTGCCTCATCACCGGCTGGGTTCACCCTGCTGTTATGGCACACCAGTGTGACACGCTACCTGGCGATAGCGGCTCTCCGCTGATGCTGAATTCAGCATCAGGTTGGGTGCTTATGGGTATTCAAAGCTCAGCCCCCGATGCCAGTGAACGCGATCGGGCTGATAATCGTGCGGTTTCAGTTACCGCCATTCGTCAGCAGTTGGAAACATTGGCGACCCAACGCTGACACCACCACGCCGTATCCTCTTTGTATCCCTAATTGCGGCGCTCTTCAGAACAGGCTGAACGCCGCTATTGCACGCCATTACATCGCCTGCTGCATCCCTTCAGGGAACTCATAAGTGCATTTCACTACTCACAGAAAAACAACCCACTATTTAGGTGAATGATGAGTGCACTTTTTTACGATACCTTGCTTCGCGCTTTCTGCGCTAAATCTGGCCTTCCTCCACTCAGGCCGGATAAAAGAGGCGCGTGCGATCTTATCGTTGATGGCGATATTCCCCTTCGCTTGCAACAAGATATAGCTAACCATCGCATGTTGCTGGTCGCGTTTCTGGGGGAAACACAAAACCACATGGCGAAAACGCTATTGGAGGCCAACCGTCAAGCGATACGAGATAATCAACCGATCATCGCCGCCGATCCTGAGGCTAAGCAGTACTACGCTTGCTATATCCTTGATCAAACCAGATTAACCGTCGACATCCTATCGCTCAAAGTAAGCGAACTTGTGGATTACATCCGATTCTGGCGCGATGCCAGCCGAATTGAATGAGGCATATTTATGCAACCGATTACCTCGCGTTTTTCAAATATTCAGCAGTTGCAATCATCACCAGTGGATGTCAAAAAACTGCTTGACCATGGTGCTCTGGAAGTCAATGGCAAAACCTACACTATTAGTGCCGCAGAAGGTGCCAAAATCAATGTTGAATTAGCCACCAAAGCAAAAGGTTTCTTTAGCGCGATAGAAAATATGATGAGTTCTTCCAGCGAAAGCAAAGCTATCGCTCAAATATTGGAAAGCAAACCACGCCTGCTTCGTTCGAATGCTATGCATGTATTTGATAAAAGTGCTGAGACGATAGCGTCATCAAGCCAATCGGTTAAGGATAAAATCAGCACAATACAGCCGGATAACTCACAACAGACCCTGCTCCAGTGGGCAAAACAAGCCAAAGGGACGAATCATCTTACAGAGAGTGGCATTTACAAAATTTATAAGTCGGATAAACCCAACCTGCCTGCCGTTACACCGGAAGCAGGAAAAGCGATGCTGAGTAAGTTAATACGGCTCGATGGCGTAGGTCGTGTCAATGTATTTCCACAGCAAACTGGCCCAATAGGTAAAGACTTAATGAAAGGATTTTTACAGCATAATCCCAACGCGCGTAACAGTTTTATGATGCTCAGACGGGCAGAGACTACTGACCAGGATCCTACCACGAGTAGGATCACACTTAGCGTGCATCCACGAAATGCGGCAAAATTACCAGAAATATTGCACGAAATGATCAGGGATAAAGATTACTTGCACTCAGCAAAAGTCGCGCACCCCTCTTTTTTCGGTCAAGATACCGACAGTGTCATTTTTTATCTGAACGGCCATCTGGGAGAGGCGATCAATCTGGCTAATGATCTTAAGAAACGCTTGCCACCGGATGCAGTGGTTGAACATAATCCGGCCGGCATGTATCCGCTGGCGAAAGGGTTTTCCTATGCTGAAAACGCAGAGGGTGATGTTACAAGTTTTGGCAAATCAAGAGCCAACATTATTCATAGCGCACTAACGGAAAAAACACCGGGTAATTTTGAAAAGCACCTCCATCATCAGTTGGAAGCAAAAGGTTATGATGCAAAGCACCCGGCTTTTATTAAAGACTCCCCAAGTCTGGCTATTATAAACTAATATGTATTAGCTCAGGCAGAGCCATTAGCATGGCATCCTTGATGAGTGCCATGCTCTGTTCTCTCTTCGACCACAGTCAATTGACTTCACGAAAAACCCTGAACGTACGCAAACAAACTAGTGTGTAGCTGCGGATATATAAATCCTATCTACTGTTGTTATGTTATTGTGTCGCCGTTAAATTAAATTGATGTTGTCGCGATTATTATTGCGGAAAGGAAGAGTCTACATGTTAAAACATTTGAGCCATGACGAAAAAAAACGCATGCAGACTCTCGATGACTTACAAAAAACCGATATATCTCAAGACGATATCCTTAATAAACTCACGAAAATGGCCTGCCAACTCCTGGCGACCCCAACGGCTCTCGTGACGCTAACTGGCTCCACATCTCTGCACGTTAAAGCGAAAACCCATTTTCCTTTTGACGACATGGATAAAATCGGTTCCTTCGACCATTTTACCGTACAAACTAGCCACCCTTTCGTTTGTCACGACGCCGCTCAGGATGACCGTTTTAAAGAGAGTCCTTACGTAACTGGCGAACCTTTTATCCGTTTTTATGCTGGCGTACCTCTTAAAACCAAAGAGGGCTATTGTATCGGCACGTTCAGCGTCATCGATCACGCTCCACGTACCTTCAGTAAGATCCAGTTGCGGCTACTGCACGACTTAGCGACGATTGCGATGGTATTAATGGAATATCGCAACGCGATTGGGCTGATTGATGCCGTGACGCTATTGCCCAACCGCCAGCGTCTGATTGACGATATCAGCCACATTACCGATATTCACGAGTCCTACCTGCTTATTCTGATTGATACTATCAACATTTCTTACGCCTACGAAATGGGGTGCGCGCTGGGTATGCCGACCGTAGAAGGTCTACTGAAAGATATCGGGATTTTTTTACGTCTTAGCTTAAATTCATCGGATAATCTTTACTCTGCCGCCGTCGGTCGTTTCGCCCTGCTGGTGAAAGCAGAAAAGAAAGAACAGGTTCTCGCAGAGCTTGACGCCTGTTCCGAGCGTATTCATGAGAGTATCGCCAGCCATATTCCGCTCAAGCTGGAGCTTTTCGTTGGCTATACTGAATTTCAGATTCCGGCCAAAGATCCACAGCAAATTTTGCGTGAATCGATGAGCGCATTGCGTACCGCCATTACCAAGAATATCCGTCAATTCGCTTACAACAATGAGGCAGATCAGGCACAACAAATCGCCTTTACGTTGCTCAATGAGCTGGCCAATGTGCTGCAAAACAATAAACCCGGTCTCTATTTGGTGTATCAACCAAAATTAAGCATCAAGACCAACACCGTCATTGGTGCCGAAGCGTTGATTCGCTGGCGTCATCCCGAGTTAGGTGAAATTTACCCTGACCAATTTATTCCACTAGCGGAAGGCACAACGCTGATGCGTCAGCTAACTGACTGGGTCACCCGGGAAGCAGCATGCCAAGTGAAGCAGTGGCGTCAAGAGGGGTTAACTTTCCCTGTGTCGATTAACGTTTCTGCCCGAAATTTTTCCGAAAATGACTTCATCCCGCGCCTGATCGCCATTCTGGAGAATCACGGTCTTAGGCCTCAGGACATTGACATCGAATGTGTCGAGACACAGGAAATCATCGAAAGCACCGAAACGCTAGCCACCATCCAAACGCTACAACAGCTCGGATTTACTATCGCCCTCGATGATTTCGGCACGGGGTATAGCAATTTAAGCTATCTGCGTAACATCCCCTCTACGGTGATAAAGCTGGATAAATCACTGATTAAAGATATAAAGACTGACCGCAAAAGCCGTGTCATTGTGCAATCCATTATCAGCATGCTGCACAAACTGAATTACATTGTGCTGGCGGAAGGCGTGGAAAATAAGGAAACGCTAGAACATCTGGCTCATTTTGGCTGTGATGAAGTACAAGGCTACTATTTTTCCCGACCTATCCCACCCAAGGCATTTACCACCTGGTTAGCGGCGCACTCGTCACAAACGTCTGCATAACAGCCTCGCCAAACGGACAATTTAACAAACGGTATGGAGAACGCGTATGACTCTTCTTACTTCAGAGGATGAGCTTGCCATCAGAAACGCCATAGCGTTGCTAGAAGCGCCTTCCTTTGCAATACAGGCGGCGAATTTGGTCGGAAAACCGATTGAATGGAGCCTATCGAAGTTACCGTCCATGGTGAGAAACAAAATACAAGATGTGGTTCATACTGCGCTCTACAAGGCTGTCGACGCCGCGCTCTATACGCTGAATGATGCCCCAGCGCGTGTGGCATCGCCAAAGACACATAAGCTTGCCGTCGCCGCATCCGGTGCGGTCAGCGGTTTCTTTGGTGCCGCCGGTCTGCTGGTTGAACTGCCTATCAGCACCACGATCATGATGCGTTCCGTGGCGGATATTGCCCGTAGCGAAGGTTTCTCCCTCACTGATTTATCCGTCAAAGCCGCCTGTGTGGAAGTTTTCGCGCTGGGAGGTACACAAGAAAACGACGATGCTGCCGACTCAGCCTATTACACGTCACGCGCCGTTCTGGCAGATATCACCAAGCATGCCAGCCGCGAATTAATCGGCATTGCTGGCAAGAAAAGCGCAGGGAAAGCCTCTGCCAGAATGAGCACCTCACAAGCAGGAAAAACGCTGGCAAAACTGATTGATGCAGTCGCCACCAGACTGGGGGTGACCATGACAGAAAAAATGGCCGCACAGATTGTCCCGGTGATCGGTGCCGCCAGCGGCGCAGCCATTAATACGCTTTTTATTCACCACTACCAAAACATGGCGAAAGGTCATTTCATCATAAAACGGCTGGAGCAGCAGTACGGTGAAGAGGCGATCAGGTCGGCTTACCTTGAGCTAAAAAAGCCGTAATCACCGACCTGATGTAATAAAGAGAGGTTACCCTTCTACCTGCTCCATCGCCTGCAATACACGCTTATCCGAAATCGGGAACGGTGTGCCTAGCTGCTGGGCAAAGTAGCTGACGCGCAGCTCTTCAAGCATCCAACGCACCGCCTTCACATCGTCGTCATCGCGTCGTTCCGCAGGCAGCTTATTCCACCACTGCTGCCACGCTTGCTGAACCTGTTCCACTTTCAGCATCTGCGCCCTGTCACGGTGGACATCCTGCGCCAGCTTCTCCAGACGTCGCTCTATCGCGTGCAGATAACGCAGCACGTCCGGCAGGCGCTGCCAGCCGTTTTCGGTCACAAAGCCACGGAACACCAGGCCGCTCATCTGGCTCTTGATATCACTTAACGCCAGCGCCATCGCCATATCGACACGCCCTTTCAGGCGCTTGTTAATGGTGAAGACAGCCGTCAGGATTTGCTCAACCTGTTTGGCGATATCAACCACCGTGTCGTTCAGCTCTGCACGTACTTTTTCATGTAGCTGCTGGAAGGCGTCTTCCTGCCAGACCGGGCCACCGGATGACGCAATCAGCTTGTCCACCGCACAGGCGATACAGTCATCAATGAGATCCAGCACCTTACCGTATGGGTTGAAATAGAGGCCAAGTTTCGCCTTGTTCGGCAGCTTTTCATGCAGATATTTGATCGGCGACGGAATATTCAATAACAACAGACGGCGCAGCCCTTGTCGCATTACCTGTTGCTGCTGGTGCGGCGTGTCAAACAGGCGAATGGCTACGCTGTCCTTTTCATCCACCAAGGCGGGATAGGCTTTGACAGAATAGCCGCCACGCTTCTGCTCATAACAATCCGGCAGCGAACCGAAACTCCAGACGTGCAGGCCGCGTTGCTCTAACCCGTCATCCACCACGGATGACAGCGTTTGTTGCACTTTATCCTTGAGCTGATCTTTCAGCACGTTCAGGTCTTTGCCTTCCCGCTGCGTCCTGTTTTTCTCATCGATGACGCGGAACGTGATTTTTAGATGATCGGGTACCTGATCCCACTGCCACGCTTCACGCGGCACCGTAACGCCCGTCATCAGACGCAATTCACGTTCCAGCGCATCCAATAACCCTTTCTCCAATGGAGTAGCACGCGCCAGAAACGCCTCTGCATAGTTCGGCGCAGGGACAAAGTTACGGCGTAACGGCTTAGGCAACGATTTAATCAATGCGATCGTCAGTTCGCGACGCACGCCGGGAATCTGCCACTCGAAGCCTTCTTCACGCACCTGATTGAGGATAGGCAACGGAATATGTACCGTCACGCCATCCGCATCCGCGCCCGGTTCAAACTGATAGGACAGGCGCAATTTCAGCCCACCCTGATGCCAGAAGTTCGGGTAGTCCAGCGCGCTCACTTTCTCTGCGCCGTCTTTGATCAACATGCTCTTTTCAAAATTCAGCAGGTCGGCGTTATCGCGGCTGGCGCCTTTCCACCACTTGTCAAAATGACGAGACGATACAACATCATGCGGCAAACGCCGATCGTAGAAGGCAAACAGCGTTTCGTCGTCCACCATAATGTCGCGACGGCGCGATTTATGCTCTAAATCCTCTACCTCTGCCAGTAGCTTGAGGTTGGCGCGAAAAAAGGCATGATGCGTTTGCCAATCGCCTTCTACCAGCGCGTGGCGAATGAACATCTCACGCGCCAGCGTCGGATCGATTGGGCTATAGTTCACCTTACGCGCCGCGACAATCGGCAGCCCGAAGAGTGTCACCTTCTCCTGTGCCATCACCGTGCCCTGCGTTTTCTCCCAGTGAGGATCGCTATAGCTTCGTTTAATCAGGTGCTGAGCAAGCGGCTCGATCCACTCCGGTTCAATACGTGCGGCGATACGTCCCCACAGGCGGCTGGTTTCCACCAATTCGGCCACCATCGTCCATTTGGGCGGTTTTTTGAATAATCCAGAACCAGGGAAAATAGCAAATCGGGCGTTACGCGCACCGCTGAACTCTTGTTTCTCAATATCTTTCTGCCCGATATGCGACAAAAGTCCGGTGAGCAATGCACAGTGAATACTCAGGTAATCGGCCGGCTCGCTATTGACCGGTAGCCCCAATTCTTTTACCACCTGACGAAGTTGCGTGTAGATATCTTGCCATTCACGAACGCGCAGGTAGTTAAGGAAATCCATGCGGCACTGACGACGGAACTGGCTGGAAGACAGCGCCTTCTGCTGCTCACGCAGATAGTCCCACAGATTGACGAAAGCCAGAAAATCCGAATCTTTATCGGCAAAACGGCGGTGTTTTTCATCCGATGCCTGCTTCTTATCCATCGGTCTTTCGCGCGGGTCCTGAATCGACAGCGCGGCGGTGATCACCATCACTTCGCGCACACAGCCCGTTTTACGCGCTTCCAGCACCATTCGCGCCAAACGCGGATCGATCGGCAATTGCGCCAACTGTTGCCCTTGCGGCGTCAGATGGTAATGTCCGTTCTCCGCAAGATGAATCGCACCCAGTTCCTCCAACAAGCGCACGCCGTCCTGAATGTTGCGCTTATCCGGCGCTTCAACAAACGGGAACGCGGCGATATCACCGAGCCCCAGTGACGTCATTTGCAGAATAACGGAAGCCAGATTGGTGCGAAGAATTTCGGGATCGGTAAATTCAGGCCGCGACAGGAAATCCTGCTCGGAATAGAGACGGATACATACCCCGGCGGCAACGCGACCACAGCGCCCTTTGCGCTGATTCGCCGACGCCTGCGAGACAGGCTCAATCGGCAGGCGCTGCACCTTGGTGCGGAAGCTATAGCGGCTGATACGCGCGGTGCCCGGATCGATCACATAGCGAATCCCCGGCACGGTGAGTGAGGTTTCCGCCACGTTGGTCGCCAGCACGATTCGGCGTCCATGATGTGACTGGAAGACGCGGTTCTGTTCCTGATTCGACAAGCGTGCGTACAGCGGGAGAATCTCGGTATGCGGCAAATCCAGACGGGTCAGCGCTTCTGCCGTGTCGCGAATTTCACGTTCGCCGCTCATGAAGACCAGAATATCCCCCGGCCCTTCGCGCGTCAGTTCATCGACCGCATCAAAAATCGCCTGTAGCTGATCGCGATCGCTGTCATCAGCGTCTTCCACCACGGGACGATAGCGCACGTCTACCGGATAGGTCCGGCCGGACACTTCAATGATCGGTGCGTTATTAAAATGACGAGAGAAGCGCTGTGGATCGATGGTCGCTGACGTAATAATCACTTTTAAATCAGGGCGTTTCGGCAACAGCTGGCGCAAATAGCCCATAATGAAATCGATATTCAGGCTGCGTTCATGCGCCTCATCGATAATCAGCGTGTCGTACTGCATCAACAGGCGATCCTGCTGAATTTCTGCCAGCAAAATACCGTCGGTCATCAACTTGACCAGCGTATTGTCACCGACCTGATCGTTAAAACGGACTTTATACCCGACGCTGCCGCCCAGCGGCGTTTCCAACTCTGCGGCAATGCGGTCGGCAACGGTTCTGGCAGCCAGACGGCGCGGCTGCGTGTGGCCAATCAGACCATGCACACCGCGACCCAATTCGAGACAGATTTTTGGTAACTGCGTGGTCTTACCCGACCCCGTCTCACCAGCGACGATAATCACCTGATGATGACGCAGCGCTTCTAATATCTCGTCTTTTTTCTGGCTAACGGGAAGCAGTTCAGGATAGTGAATCGCCGGACAGCTTGCCCGCCGATTCTCAACTTTCTGACGTGCGGCGGCAATTTCCCCCTCAATTTCCTGAGCGATGGCAGCCTGAGCCTGCGGGCTGCTGACCTTCGCTGCGCCCTGCAAACGGCGGCGCAAACGTTGCCGATCGCGAAGCATTAGCTCACTTAACTGCGTAGATAATGCACTGAGAGGTGATTTCACGTTGCTCTTCCTTAATCGTTTTCTACTTCTTTTCTCTGTCGGGGCGACGATCGCCGCCGGATCTGGCTCGTTTGAGCCTAACCTGATTTTAAGGTACTGAATTTTTAAGTCGTGGATAGTAGCACATTGTCATAAACGGCTCTAATCGCCTCGCAGAGTCTTATGTAAGAACAGTCTTATGCAAGAACGGCTTTACTCAAGCCCTGTCTTATTCAAGAAAATCGAATAAAGACCTCGAATATTTGCACTTTTCACTTTCCAAAACGCCGCATAAGATGTGACACATCAAAGGGCGTTATGTTGTCGCCCACTTCAATCACTAAAGGAATTGGCAATGAGCAAAGTATTGGTTCTGAAATCAAGCATTCTGGCAGGTTATTCTCAGTCAAACCAACTGGCCGACCACTTCACCACCCAGTGGCAGTCTGCGCATCCAGACGATAGCATCACAGTACGCGATTTGGCCGCTCAACCGATTCCGGTGCTCGATGGTGAATTAGTCGGCGCATTGCGTCCTTCCGATGCACCACTGACTCCGCGTCAGCAGGAAGCACTGAAACTGTCCGACGATTTAATCGCTGAATTGCAGGCGCATGACATTATCGTGATCGCTGCGCCAATGTATAACTTCAACATTCCTACCCAGTTGAAGAACTACTTCGACCTGGTAGCTCGCGCAGGTGTCACGTTCCGTTACACCGAACAAGGCCCTGAAGGTCTGGTGAAAGGTAAACGCGCTATCGTATTAACCAGCCGTGGTGGCATCCATAAAGGCACACCAACCGATCTGTTGGAACCGTACCTGCGTGTGCTCCTGGGCTTCCTGGGTCTGACCGACCTTGAGTTCGTGTTCGCAGAAGGCTATGGCTACGGCCCCGATGTGGCACAGAAAGCGACCGAAGACGCAAAAAAACAGCTGTCTCATCTGGTCACCGCATAACGAACCATTATTCATTGCGAATAATGGTTCATATACCCTAAATAATTCGAGTTTCAGGCAGGCGGCAAGAGAAGGAAAAATTCGTCGGGAACGAATTTGACCAGCCAACGGCTGGCCTTCGGTGAGAGACAGGAAATCTCTCATTTCATCCCAATGAGCTTACTCAAGTAAGTGATTCGGGTGAGTGACAAGTCTGCCAGAGGCAGATTTGAACGCTGCTTGCAGCGGCCCCAACGGGGCGAGGTCCACATAAGTGGGCCGAGTAGCGCAGCCAACGCACATGCAACTTGAAGTATGACGGGTATAACGACCTTGCCATTACATTGACTTAATTATTGCGCGCCTTCCGGCGCGCTTTTCTTTATCTCATCACCTGCGGCATTGTCGGATCTTTCCAGCAGTTGCGTCGCTTCTTTATCCGCTTTGATGTGAATCTCATGCTCGATCTTCACATTCATATTGATGGTGATCGGCTCTTTGGGCGCGGCAACCTCAATGCGCGGCACACATCCTGTCAGGAAAGCCACCGTGCAACACACCAGCACTGTCTCGCTTTTGTTCATTGTTCTGCCTTGAGTTTATTCATTCGCCTGCTGTTCCAGCGTATCCCGCAAGTTATCGCCAAAGCGCAGACTGCGCCATAACTGGAAGATATTCTCCTGATGGCGATAGTTAAGAATAACCTGCTGTTTCGCACTGAGCTGCGGGTTTTTCCCCTGTACCCGCGATGTTAATGTCAGTTCACCTTGGTTATTCAGGTCAAGCGTGGCATAAGAACGCCCGATCTCCAGATAGCGTAACCAACCAATCGCCGCACCGCCTGCCAGACTTTTACTCGCTAACTCATCTGCCAGTTGATTATCCAGTCGCAGCGTCAGGAAACCATCGTTGGTAATTCGTCCACCTTCAATCAGCGTGGTCGGATGATTAAAATTCAGCGGAAGCGTACCACTCACACGTCCGGACAGCGCAAACTGCTTTTGCTTTAACACGGTTATCAGTTCGCTGAGATCAACACGCTTAACAGTGAATAGTGCCGGTTCCCGCTGCGGCCAGCGCAACGTGGACAGGCCGATATGTCCATTCAATACGTCCATATCAGCCTGAGACATAACCAGCGGTCGTTGCTCACTGTACGGATAGAAACCCTGTAGATCGACGCGAATATTACTCATCCTAAACAGGTTATCCAGCACGTCAATTCGCAGCGTGACGGGCTGCCTGACGCCCAACTGCCAGCGTTGATCTTTCAGGCGGTAAGGCAGGACAAAATTTACCCCGCTGACCTCACCATCCTGTAGCCACAGCCCACCATTTTTCACCACCCAATGCCCGCCAGCGCTAAACCCTTCTTTACGCGCGGCGGAAAATGCCGCCTGTGCGTAAAACTGTCCGGCACGGATATTCATTTTCAACAACGGAGAAAGTAGAGGCTGAAACACCTTAAGCGGTTGTGTGGGCCACCATGCACCACCGCGCAGTCGCTCACCATCCCAGCGTCCGCGCAGCCTAACGGGTCCAATATCTTCAGCCTGTAGCTGCCCCTGTAGCTGAAAATCATTCGGGCTGCGTCCCTGCATTTCCAGTGTTAACAATGAAGGCGGTAAATAGCCACCGTTGCTGAAATGCGCTCGCTCGGAAGCGAGTTGCAACGCCCCTTGAAAATGTTCGCCTGAGCGGGCACGCTGCCAACGAATCGGCTCAGTAATCGTCAGGCGCGGCTGGTGTACCGTCACAATGCCATAGCCCAGTTGGTCCAGCCCACTTGACAGTTGGCTCACTTCAATCAGCGTATCCTGCCAACGACCTCGACCCGCTACGTCCCACTGTCCTTTCAGCGGCGGCAGGCGACCGCTGCCCCAATAGCGCCATTGCCACTCCCCTTGGTCCGGCCAGAAATCCTGCGCCTGACCGTCAAGGTGCAGGTTAAAGCGCCCCCAGTATTCTTCCCGCGCCTTCACTATCGCCTGTAGTCGCCCATTCACGCCCGTCGCACTAACTCTGACACCAGCCAGCGGCCAACGCGCTTCCTCAAGGTAAATCTGCGGTGCCGGTGTTCCCCAGGCACGCAGCAGCGCGCCCGGTAAGAGAGAGAATTCGGGGTTGAGAATGGAACCTTGCAAAATCCCCGGTAGCGTCGCCGTCAGGGAGAGCGCCGGTAAGTTAGCCTGTCCGGTAAGTTGAAAACGCAATTCACTATTAAGCAGGCCTATGCTGCCCGGTCCCAGCACCAACACAGCGTTAGCCTTGCCGTTATGCCCCTGCGTCAGCATATTTAAACGCGCATTAATCGTGGTGGCATCCAGTCCTTGTCGCCAGTGCTCTAATGTCATGGCCAGTTGCCCGGAGAGGGGCTGATCCGCATGAGGCCAGCGCCAAACACCGTTAGTGACCTGAATAACGTCATCCGTCAGTTGCCACGGCAGCGAGATTAGCGGTGTCTCATCATTCGCGGCATTCAGTACCAGTTCGCCTTGCTGATTATGCCAATCCAGCAGGAGCGAAAGCGGATCCGGCGTCTGTCCTGAATCCAACTTTCCGGTGAGCCTCCCCCGTACCGGTGCGGTATCCAGCGTAGCGGCCAACTCCATCTCACCACTGACTTGCAAACGCACGAATCCAGCTGGCGTGGCGAGCATGCTTTCGTGCAGAGTCAGGCGTGTATCATTCAGCTCAGCCCTAAATGCCAACTGATCGCCCTGATAATCGAGTGTTTGTTGCCGTTTGCCATCGCTACTGAGCCTCACCTGTCCGGCATAATCCTGCCAAGGCCGTAGCGTAAATGTCTTTACCTGAATATCGGCAGCAGGCAGTCGCCGCTGCCATTGCGATAGCTGAGCCGCGGGCTCAGTGCCGTTACCTGCTGGCACATGTTGCAGGCAGTCGCTGTTTAACGTCACGGCATCAATATCGGCATGCCATCGCCAGCTATGCCAACGCAACGTCATATTCCGTACGTCAAATAGCGTGCATTCCCCAGCCGTAATACTGAACCCCGCGCTATGTAGCCCGCCGCCCTGCCAGCCAGGCACCCCATTCACGGTCAAAGACAGACCCGTTGGTAGCCAGATTTCAGCAAGACGTGGCAACCACTGAGGCAATGCCCGCCAGGATAGAAACAGCAAGGCTGCCAACAGAAAAGCGATTGGAAGTAATTGTTTTTTAATCATTAGTGAATATTAAGCATCTCGTTCAATGTCCAATCACCTGCAACAGCAGATATCGAGCATGGTACAGGCCGCATCGGTTTTTAGCCTTTCTCGCTAATCTCATCTTTACAGGCGCTCACATCAGCGCGCCCGCCTCTCACTTAACCTCATTCCCCGCCATTCTTCAACATGCGTTGCCCTCCGTGCAAATTCGCAAAGGCATAATATACTTAGCAAATGAATGTTTTTTGGTCATCAACATGTGCGTTTACAGTGAGCCATGTCGGAAACTAATTTCAAAAAGGAAACATAACAGAAGAAACTAGTGAGAATATATAAATCCCTGAGTTAATTATTTCTCAGATATTGCCGTTAATTAAATAGCGCTAATCGCTTTCCAGTTAGCTTATGGATTTAAAAATATTACGTTTATACCCTGAATAATTCGAGTACGAGACAAGACGTTATCGTTTTGATCAATGCAAAGCGTTGCCCTTAGGCTAAGGTTCCGAATGGCCAGGTCATTAAGGGAATTAATGCACAGTTACTTGGAGAATGACGGGTTTATGCTTGCTTATACTAAAAGGGTCAATAAATGCGTAAGAATTTTCCTGTCAGTGATATTCAGTATTTATTAGATGAAAAAGCTAAGCTAATGTCGGTTACAACCACCGATAGTCATATCACTTATGCAAATGACGATTTTATTGATGCCAGTGGTTACGACTTTGAGGAAATCCTCCATCAGCCTCACAATATCGTACGTCACCCAGATATGCCCCCACAGGCGTTTGCAGACATGTGGGAAACGCTGAAGACAGGAAAAATCTGGACGGCGGTCGTCAAGAATCGCCGCAAAAATGGCGATTACTATTGGGTGAAGGCCAGTACGACGCCGCTGATGAAGGAAGGGAAAATAACAGGATATATGTCGGTGCGAACGCGCGTTTCTCAGGAAGAGATTCGGCAAGCTGAAGCGCTTTATCATCAAATGAATGAGAATAAATTAAAAAACCGCCGACTGTATCAAGGGTTGTTGATTTATAAAGGGCCGCTCAAGCTCCTTAGCTTATTTAACGTCATCCCCGTACGTTGGCGGATAAGAAGCTATGTTTTCCTTTTCATGCTATTCACGCTGCTTTTCTTACTGGCCACCCTTCCACTCACCACACCGCTATTCGTTTTTGTTTTAGTGCTACTCGGCGGCGCTATAATAACCAGCGAATTATTAGTTCAACACCTGGCAAAACCATTGGAAAAGATTCTACGCCAAGCCATTAATTCCGCATCTGGGCAGGCGGATAACTCGTTTCAACTTAATCGGGTGGATGAAGTGGGCATGTTATTACGCGCCGTCAATCAGTCTGGTATGAATTTCTGCACGTTTGTCGATGATGTCAACGGCAAGCTGGCCGAACTGCGCCATGCCTGCGGCGAGATTGCCTCCGGAAATTACACGCTCAGCCAGCGCTGTGAAGATACCGCACAAAGTTTGCAATCTACTGCATCATCAATGGAAGAGCTGACGGCGACGATTCAAAGCAACGCATCAGCCTCGCAGTTGGCGACACGCTGTGCGAACGATGCCAATCAGGCCGTTGATGCCGGTGAAAAAGCGGTCAGTCAGGTAACGGATACTATGGCGACAATGACCCGCTCCAGCAAAGAGATCACCGACATCATCAGCGTGCTGGATAATCTGGCGTTCCAAACCAATATTCTGGCGCTCAATGCGGCAGTAGAGGCCGCTCATGCTGGAGAACAGGGCAAGAGTTTTGCGGTGGTCGCAGGGGAAGTCCGTATTCTGGCACAGCGTAGCGCCGCCGCCGCAAAAGACATCGCGGAAATTATCGACACCACGATTGCGAATATTCACACCAGCGATAAATTGGTCAGCCACACCAGCCAGTCGATGAATAATATCTTAATGCAGGTGCAGCAAGTTACTCAGCTCGTGCATCAGATCAGCCTGGCGACACAAGAGCAATCGCAAGGGCTGGGGCAGATTAATTCAGCGGTAAACAACATTGATGAATTGACTCGTCAAAACACCATTTTGGCAACGCATTCCAGTTCTGCAATTAACAGTCTGGAACAGCAAATTTCCACAATGTCCGAAGCCGTCTCAGTCTTTAGCACTCCTCGCTAACCCGCTTTTATACAATCTCGACCTCTTATTTCAAACCGTTACTGTCAGTCAGGTAACGGTTTGTCACCGCCTGATTTTCTGATAGCTTAATCTGAGGATCTTTCGGAGAAACCCTCAATGAAACTGGCAATTTACAGCACTAAGCAGTATGACCGTAAATATCTGGAACAGGTCAACCAGCAGTTTGGCTATGAACTAGAGTTTTTTGATTTCATGCTGACATCGCGCACCGCGAAAACAGCTGCGGGCTGTCAGGCTGTTTGCATCTTCGTAAACGATGACGGCAGTCGCGACGTGTTGATCGAACTGGCAGAGCTGGGCATTAAAACACTGGCGCTACGCTGTGCAGGTTTTAATAATGTCGATTTGGAAGCCGCCAAGGCGTTGGGTATCAGCGTCGTACGCGTTCCCGCGTATTCTCCTGAGGCCGTCGCTGAGCACGCCGTCGGCTTGATGCTGACGCTAAACCGCCGCATTCACCGCGCCTATCAACGTACCCGCGACGCGAACTTCTCTCTGGAAGGGCTGATTGGGTTCAACATGCACAACCGGACGGCAGGCATTATCGGCACCGGTAAAATCGGCATCGCCACCATGCGTATCCTGAAAGGCTTTGGCATGCGCCTGCTGGCCTTCGATCCCTATCCGAACCCGCAGGCCTTGGCATTAGGGGCGGAATATGTCGACCTAAAAACGCTGTATGCCAATGCAGACGTTATTTCTCTGCACTGTCCGCTGACGCCGGAGAATCATCATCTGCTAAATCAAGCAGCCTTTGAACAAATGAAAAATGGCGTCATGATTATCAATACCAGCCGTGGCGGGTTGATCGATTCGCAGGCCGCTATCGATGCATTGAAGCAGCAGAAAATTGGCGCGCTGGGTATGGACGTTTATGAGAACGAGCGCGATCTCTTCTTTGCCGATAAATCTAACGATGTGATTCAGGACGATGTTTTCCGCCGTCTATCGGCGTGCCACAACGTGCTGTTTACCGGACACCAGGCGTTTCTGACCGAAGAAGCGCTGATCAGCATTTCCCAAACCACGCTACAGAATCTGAAGGACATCAGCCAGAATACGCCCTGCGCCAATCTGGTTACGCCTTAAGGTTTTCTGCGGCAGTACAGGCTGCCGCACACTCACCCCGCAGGACAGCTTCCATTCATCAGCGCTTGTTCGCTACAGCGCTTACCATTTGCTAACTGACAGGCTCCCACGCTCGCACCATCAAGCTGTCTGGCGATCGCCATCGTCCCGCCAATCAATGTACAGTTGACGTCAATCGGGGAACTGCTTTTCAGTAACACCGCAGTGCTCGTATCATCATTTTGCACAGCGTCTTGTTGGGCAGCAGCGTTCTCACTATGATTACTGCATCCCGCCAGCAGGAGCGCAGCAGCAGTACATAGCCATGGCAACAATTTCATGTTTTTGCCTCGGTTCGGGTGGTCCACAGATTCCGACGCCCCATTGGGCATCAAAATCTGATGAATAATCTTTTCAGACAAAGACTATATCTATCACACCTCACATTGACAACACAGGACTCAATGCAGTCATCTCTCTGTTGAACACTCTGTTTTCTGTTACTACGGTAAAACGATCTGGCATTCGTCGCCGTAATCCGTACCATACACGCCATAATCACGCAGACCATATTGGCGTCTGCTCTGAACCGTTTTCCATCCGCAACGCCTTTTGCAACGAGCACAGATAAAATGTCAGAAAATCAACAAATTAAACAAAAAGAGCAGTACAACCTCAATAAATTGCAAAAGCGCCTGCGTCGTAACGTCGGTGAAGCCATCGCTGATTTCAATATGATTGAAGAAGGCGACCGCATTATGGTCTGCCTGTCCGGTGGAAAAGATAGCTTCACGATGCTGGAGATTTTGCGCAATTTGCAACAAAGCGCGCCAATTAACTTTTCTCTGGTCGCGGTGAATTTGGATCAGAAGCAGCCAGGTTTCCCGGAACATGTTCTGCCACAATACCTTGATAACATCGGTGTGGAATACAAGATCGTCGAAGAAAATACCTATGGGATTGTGAAGGATAAGATCCCGGAAGGGAAAACTACGTGTTCGCTGTGTTCACGTCTGCGCCGTGGGATTTTATACCGTACCGCGACGGAACTCAGCGCAACAAAAATCGCCCTTGGCCACCACCGCGACGATATTCTGCAAACACTGTTTCTGAATATGTTCTACGGTGGAAAACTGAAAGGTATGCCACCGAAGCTGATGAGCGACGACGGTCAACATATCGTCATCCGCCCTCTTGCCTACTGCCGTGAAAAAGATATCGAACGCTTTGCAGAAGCCCGTCAATATCCAATTATCCCGTGCAATCTGTGCGGCTCGCAGCCAAATCTGCAACGTCAGGTGATTAAAGATATGCTGCGCGACTGGGATAAACGCTATCCTGGCCGTATCGAAACCATGTTCAGCGCTATGCAGAACGTTGTTCCTTCTCATCTCGCCGATCATGCGCTGTTTGATTTCAAAAGCATTCGTCACGGTAGCGAAGTCGTGGACGGCGGCGATCTGGCTTTCGATCGCGAAGAACTGCCGTTACAACCTGCGGGATGGCAGCAGGAAGACGATGACGAAGCACCGTCAATGACTCGTCTTGACGTGTTGGAAATAAAATAAGCGCGACATTCTCATTAGAGGATGGCATTACCGTTAAGTACATGGACACGGTGGCAAGAAGCAGGTGTTGCTGTTTCACCACCGTGTTTTTTATTGCTGTTCTCCACTAAGCACTGGGCTGCTATCTATCTTGTGTTGGTTCAGTGACAGGTTCGTGTTCTGGCCCTGTAGGTGGAAGATCAGGGAGTGGCGGTGGATCGGGAAGTGGATAAGGTGACGGGTCGTTCGGCACAATAGGAATCGGTTCAACCGGAACCGTGTCGGCTTGTAGGTAATCCGTCGCACCTTGAATAAGCATATTTTCCTCCTCGGTGTTGGATAATGTTAAGGCAAATCCAGCGACTGAAGCAGTATAGACATGCGTTACGGCTGGCCTGGCAACACCAGCGCTTCTCTTTAAGAGTAGTAAGCTAATGAATAAAATGCCAAAGGCATTTTACAACGTCGCTTGCGACGGCCCGAAGGGTGTGGCGCGTCAGCCCACTATAATAAAATGCCAAAGGCATTTTACAACGTCGCTTGCGACGGCCCGAAGGGTGTGGCGCGTTAGCCCACTATAATAAAATGCCAAAGGCATTTTACAACGTCGCTTGCGACGGCCCGAAGGGTGTGGCGCGTTAGCCCACTATAATAAAATGCCAAAGGCATTTTATAACGTCGCTTGCGACGGCCCGAAGGGTGTGGCGCGTCAGCCCACTATAATAAAATGCCAAAGGCATTTTATAACGTCGCTTGCGACGGCCCGAAGGGTGTGGCGCGTTAGCCCACTATAATAAAATGCCAAAGGCGGCATCGTTAAGGATGGAATAGGAAAAGTAGGATCGAGGGATAAAAAAAAAGCCGACAAAACTGTCGGCATGGTGTGAATCAATTGTGCTATGCAGTAATTCAAAAAAGGAAGTAAGACAATATGGAGCGCAACGCCCATCGCTTGACGTTGCATTCACCTGCGAGAATGATAGTGCCGCACAACAAGGTAAAAAATGTTGATATTGCTCAATTTACGCGTGGTTTTTTAGCCGTTAGCGACAGTTTGTGATTATCTATGCACTCACTCACCGCGAGTTTCTATAGCCATTTACTACGCTTTAACCACCATGCAACGCTGCCAACCAATATCACCAACATCAGGCAGAACGTGAAAAAACCAAACGGCGCATCGCCGCCGGGAATTCCCCCTAAATTGACACCAAATAAACCGGTTAAGAACGTCGTCGGCAAAAAAACCATCGCCAAAAGCGACATCGTATAGGTACGACGGTTCATCGCTTCAGTCATTAAGGCGGTGATTTCATCCGAGAGTACCGTAGTGCGCGCAATACTGGCATCCAAATCCTCCAGCCCACGCCCTAACCGGTCAGCAATCTCCTGCATTCTGCGGCGGTCGTCATCCTGCATCCAAGGCAGTTTCTCACCGGAGATTCGCGAGAAAACATCGCGCTGTGGCGTCATGTAGCGGCGTAATACGATAAGCTGCTTGCGAATCAGCGCCAGCTCACCGCGTGGTGGAATCTTTTGTTCCAGTAAGTCGTCTTCCAGATCGATGATTTTCTCATGCAAATCATCAATGAACTCGCTGGTATGATCGGTCAAGGCCTCCGCGATGGAAACCAACCAGTTCCCGCTGTCCGTCGGGCCATTGCCTTCATTCAGGTCGGTAAGAATCTCGTCGATAGCCAAAATCTTACGGCGTCGGGTAGAGATAATCAGCTTGTCGGTAATGAATACTCTAACAGCCACCAGTTGGTCTGGACGTGCGTTGGCATTCAGGTTAATGCTGCGCAGCGTGATCAGCGTGCATTCACCCAAACGCGTCACTCTGGGACGGACACTTTCCCCGGCCAGCGCATTACGTACGCTATCCGGTACCACAGTCGTTTTATTCAGCCAGCGTGCGCTGGCGGGCACAGTAGAATCCAGGTGTAGCCAGCAGGGCTTCTCACTATTGACCACGTCCTGCTCGCCAATTGGGGTAATACCGCCCTTTCCGTCCAACTGATACGCATGAACCGCACCGCTGTGTTGCAACTCTTTTCCTGCCAAGGATTCCACGTCTTGCCTCCAACGGTTTTTGCTATCAGCTCTTTAACTATTTGTTCTTTTACTATCCGTTCTTTTACTACCCGTTCTTCGTTCTGCCCGCCGGAAGAACCCTCATGACCGCTCCGGCTTTATTGCTACATTATTCAATGTATTCGTACTTAATGCTTTTCGATGTAGAGCATGTGGCTATACGCAACGTCTTCAGGGTTAGTAATCGGATACCCCTTCACCCACGGCTTGATTAAACGTCCATTGGTATATTGATAGATCGGCGCAATCGGCGCTTCATCCATCAATATCTGCTCTGCCCGATTGTAGTCTGCATTCAGCGCTTGTGGGTTAGTCTGGTTACCGGCTTCGTCCAGCACACGATCATAATTCGCACTTTTAAAGCGTGCGATATTCCCGCTGTGGTGCGATGTCATCAGAGAAAGGAATGTCGAGGGTTCGTTATAGTCACCGACCCAGGACGCCCGCACGACGTCAAAATTACCGCTATTGCGGCTATCGATATAGGTTTGCCACTCTTGATTCGATAAACGTACATCAACGCCCAGCGTTTTCTTCCACATGGAAGCAACGGCAATCGCGATCTTCTGGTGGCTTTCCGAGGTGTTGTATAGCAATGAGAGTTTCAAGGGATTGTTTGGGCCATAGCCCGCCGCTGCCATCAGCGCTTTGGCCTGCGCATCCAGCTCATCCTGAGAATATTGCTGCAACAAGCTTTCCGTCGGTTTGAAGCCTGCGGTAACATCCGGCGTGAAGTGCCAGGCCGGTTTTTCCCCCGTGCCCAGCACTTTTCCGGCAATCACTTTACGGTCGATGGCGTAAGACAGCGCTTTTCGTACTCGTACATCATTGGTGGGCGCACGTTGCGTGTTAAACGCGTAGTAATAGGTGCCAAGTTGCTCCGGCGTATAAACCTGACCGGGTAAATCTTTCAGCAGCTTCTGGTACAGGTTTTTAGGAAATGACTCGGTGATATCAATATCCCCGGACAGATAGCGTTTTGTCGCGTTCGATTCCTGATTGATCGGAACAAAAGTCACTTTTGTCAGACGCGTATTGGCGTTATCCCAATAATATTGATTCTGCGTGAGTACCAACTTCTCATTAACGACGCGGTGATCCAGCTTAAATGCACCATTTCCAACCAGGTTTCCCGGCTTAGTCCAGTCGTTCCCAAATTTCTCTACCGTGGCCTGATGGACGGGAAACAGGCTGAAATTCGCGGTCAGACTAACAAAATAGGGTACAGGCTTGCTGAGTTGCACTTTCAGCGTGTGATCATTAACGGCTGTCACGCCAAGCTGATCGACGGGCATTTTGCCTGCGAGAATCTGTTCGGCGTTCTGAATCCCCGCGAGCCGGGCAAACCAGGCGAATGACGAGCTGTTTTCAGGCGTAACCAAGCGACGCCAACTGTAGACAAAATCGTTTGCCGTAACGGGCTCACCGTTAGACCAGCGGGCGTTATCACGCAGGGTAAAGATAAACGTACGGTTATCCGTCGTCTGCCAACGCAGTGCTACGCCCGGGACGATGTTCCCCTTGGCGTCCTGATTGACGAGCCCTTCAAACAAATCCCGTGCCACCTGTGCTTCCGGCAGCCCCACCGCTTTTATCGGATCGAGAGAAGCGGGTTCATCTTTAATATGACGAACGATTTCCTGTTTCTCAGCCAAAACCGTTCCCGCCGGAACCTGCGCCGCGACGGCGTTGCCCGTCATGGCCGCCATCAACGCGGCATAAAATGCAGAATATCCATAGTGCATGATGAGTTGACCTGAAAGCGTAATGAATTGATTGAAGAATATAATAGTCAGAAATCATCGCTATCATCCAGCGATACACCTGCAATTTGTCAATCCGTATCACCGTTTGCGTCTCTGGAACGATTTTTTTATGATGAAATGCATCGGTAACCACAGGGCGATATCATGGAAAATACGATCATTCCTCTTCAAGCGCGTCAGCAGCGAGGTAATTTGCCGTCGCTGGGAGAACCCTATGGGAAATCACTGTTGGGCGCACCGTTACTCTATTTTCCAGCCGAATTAGCGCCTTCAGAGAGTGGGCTGATTATTGCCGGGACACACGGAGATGAAACCGCAGCCGTTGTGGCGCTTTCGTGTGCGCTCCGCACTCTCTTTTCAGGACAGCGCCGCCATCATGTTGTTCTCGCAGTAAATCCAGATGGCTGTCAGTTGGGCCTACGTGCCAACGCTAACGGCGTCGATCTCAATCGCAATTTTCCAGCCAGTAACTGGCAGCCGGGGAATTCGGTATATCGCTGGAATAGCGCGGCAGATGAGCGCGACGTCGAGCTATCCACCGGTGAAACAGCAGGTTCAGAGCCGGAAACGAAAGCCCTTTGCACACTGATTGAGAAACTTAATCCTCGCTGGGTTGTCTCTTTTCATGAGCCACTCGCGTGTATCGAAGATCCACACGATTCCGAACTGGGTCGATGGTTGGCACAACAGTGCGGGCTGCCGCTAGTGTCCAGTATCGGTTATGACACACCGGGCTCTTTCGGAAGCTGGTGCGCCGATCGTTCGCTCCATTGCATTACCGCTGAGCTTCCGCCAATCTCGGCAGATGCGGCCAGCGAATGCTACCTGAACGCGATGGTTGCGTTGCTAAGCCAGCAATTTTAATCGTAATTTTTATACCAATGTTGCTAATGTTGCCCTAAACTGAGCAGCGTGTTAATCACCTGTAATTAAGGACGCAAACATGTCACAGAACGTACATTTTCAAGGCAATCCTGTGCCAGTAGCAGGGTCATTCCCGGCCAAAGGAAGCAAAGCGCCAGCATTCACTCTGGTAGCTAAAGATCTGTCAGATGCTTCACTCAGCAACTATGCTGGCAAGCGCAAAATCCTGAACATTTTCCCAAGCATCGATACCGGTGTTTGTGCCGCGTCCGTGCGTAAATTTAACCAGTTGGGTTCTGAACTGGATAACACCGTTGTACTGTGTATCTCTTCCGATCTGCCGTTTGCACAATCCCGTTTTTGCGGTGCAGAAGGCCTGAACAACGTGGTTGTACTGTCTACCCTGCGTGGCGGTGAGTTCAAAGAAAGCTACGGCGTCGCTATTGCTGATGGCGCATTGAAGGGTCTGACCGCCCGCGCTGTTGTCGTGCTGGATGAAAACGACAACGTGCTGCATAGCGAACTGGTGAATGAAATCACCACTGAACCAGATTATGACGCAGCACTGGCTGTTTTGAAATAAGCCATACTGTCAGTTATTGGTACTGATGATAGTGAAGAAACGGCTGCGCAAGCAGCCGTTTTGTTCTTTACTCTTCGTCATCCCCCGCAGGTTTGCGTTGGCTGAGTCCGTATTCCCGTAGTTTGTTGGCTATCGCCGTGTGTGATACCCCTAGCCGCTTCGCCAGTTTGCGTGTGCTTGGATAGGATTGATAAAGACGAGTCAGCACGGAGCGCTCAAAACGTTTGTTGATGTCATCCAGCGAGCCGTCAAGCAAGGTTTCATCTTGTGGCGCATCAATCGAAAATGCAGGGAGATCGATATCTTGCATATGCAGTTCACTACCTTCCAACTGCGTCAGCGCGCGATAAATGGTATTTCTTAATTGCCGAACGTTACCCGGCCAACCGTACTGTGGCAGGAAATGTTCCACATCTGCTGCCAGTTTAGGGCGAGGAATTCCCTGTTCGTCGGCAAAACGCGCTACAAAGAGTTCAGTCAGCGGCATAATGTCTGCCGGACGCTCACGCAGCGGCGGTAACATTAACGTGAGTACATTGAGGCGATAATAAAGATCCTCACGGAACTCACCGCGCTGCACCAGTTCCAGCAGATTTTTCTTGGTCGCGCAAATCACCCGTACATCCACATGGACTTCGTGATCTTCGCCCACGCGGCGGAATGTCCCATCATTCAGGAAACGCAGCAGTTTAGTCTGCATCTGTGCCGACATTTCACCGACTTCATCCAGCAGAACCGAGCCGCCGTTAGCCTGTTCAAAGAACCCTTTTTTACCTTCCTGGGCATTGAGATACGCGCCGGGCGCATGCCCAAACAGTTCACTTTCCATTACGTCATCGGGCAATGCTGCACAGTTCAGCGCCAGGAAAGGATTTTTACCGCGCGGTCCGCGCAGGTGGCAAGCACGCGCCAGCATATCTTTGCCTGTCCCCGTGTCACCCACGATCAACAGCGGTGCATCCAGCATCGCCAGCTTGCGGGCCTGTTCAACTACCTGACGCATTTTGGGGCTAACGGCAACGATATGATCGAATTCGTTTTCATCGTTCACGGCAAGATTCTGTAACTGTCGACCCATGCGAGCGGCCGATTTCAACATCACCAGTGCGCCTGCCGTTGCCACGTTACCGGCATCATCTTCCAAACGGACAGGCGTCATTTCCAGCAAGAAATCTTGACCACGAATCACCACGCGCTCCGCGACGACAGAGCTGTTCTTCTCCAGCCAGTGGGTGAAATTGAAACCGGGGATCATCGTGGCAATCGTCAATTCGCTGATGGTTTCTGCCGATTGTTCAAACAGCGCCAGCGCGGCCGGATTAAACAGTTCCGGTTTCCCTTTCATATCCAGCGAGAACACCGGCTCAGGCATCGACTCCAGTAGTGCATTCAACGCCCGATGTTCACGTTCAGATGGCATAAACGCCACAGTGCGCACATCGCTGACGCTTTCAATACGGCGGATTTCCGTCATCAGTGGACGGAAATCATCAAAATCGAGGGTGGCAAAATTGAGGTAAATACGGCCAATAGACGCAATTTCGATGCCGCGTAAATCAATATGGCGTGACGCAAGCAGATCTAACAGTTCACGGACCATACCAATGCGGTCTTCACAAATAACTTCCAGATGCATCAACGGCTACCTTCTTCAAGAGACACGACATGGCTATTGCAACTGATAATACCCTTTCGTTTGCACCGGATGAAGTAAAGTGGCAGCAAAAGTTGACACATCTGTACGTTTTTTCCACGTCAATAACAAAACGAGGTAAGACAGCGGCGTGGTTGCCATCGCCACAATGGTTCGAATACCTTCCAGATAATTACCAAGACGTAAGTTTTCATCAAAACTAATAACGATGGTGCAAACCATCCACCATCGTCTTCACCCTAACGCCCTTTTTGCAGCGTTTCTTTTACCTGACCAATCAATTCGCGGCGGAAATCGCCGAGGCGTGGTTTGTCATCCAGCCACGGCAGCGGGCGACACAGCTCCATCGTTTTGATACCCAAGCGCGCGGTCAGCAGCCCTGCGCCAATGCCCTGTGCGGCACGAGTTGATAGCCGTGCGGCAAGATCCTGTGACATCCAGTCCATGCCAATTTCCCGCACCAGCTCCGATGCGCCGGCAAACGCGATATTGACCAGCACCAGTCGGAACAGGCGAATCCGGCTGAAATAGCCGAGTTCGATGCCGTACAGCGCGGCAATACGGTTAATCAGGCGCAGGTTGCGCCAGGCGATAAATGCCATATCCACTAGCGCCAGCGGGCTGACGGCGATCATCAAGGTGGATTCCGCCGCCGAGCGGCTGATTTCACGCCGCGCCTGCGTGTCCAGTACAGGCTGAACCAGACGCGCATACAGTTCCAACACTTCACGGTCGTTGTGGGTTTCATGGAGGGAAGCCTGCCAGCGCTGTATCGCCGGATGGCCGCTATCCAGCCCTGCCTGACGTGCCAGCTTTTCACAGAATTCGCGCCCGCGCCCCACACCGTGGCTATGTAACAGATCGCGGGCCACGTCGCGCTCTTCTGCCCGCTCCCGTAAGCGATAGAGCCGTCGCCACTCAACGGCCAGCGAGCCGACGCCCGCCGCCACAATCAGGCTGCCTGCGGTAATGCCGCCCAGCGCGATCCAGTCCTGCTGCACCCAGGCGTTATGCAGTGACTGCACGCCCTGCGCCAGCGCGCTGACGCCAAACAGCCCTATTCCCGCCATCACCATACGCCGCCACAGACTGCGCTTCGGCCGCAATGCCGCACTGATAGCCTCTTCCGCCGCGCCTTCTTCCGGCACTTCTTCTACGCGGCTGATGGGAGAAAATGGCGTGCCGCTCTGCTCGTCAAACGCCAACCCGGCACGTAGCTGTGGCTGCGGTTCTTGTGGTGAAACATCGTCGAACGTAACGCGTGGTTTTAGTGGCTCGTTCATCGCAATTTATCCTTTAGCAGAAAGTCCATGACCGTATCCAACCGGATATGCGGCAACGGCGTGTCTACCGTCATCTCACGAGGACGAAATTGATCGAAGTGGAAGCCCTGCGTTTGCCAGAATGCTGCGCCCGGCAAGCGAGCAGGCACTTCACCGGGGTAAACCGTCAGCGGCTGACCGTCGCTGAGTCGATGCCCCTTCAGCGCCGGAATTTTCTGTCCCTGATGATCGACGACGCCACTCTGCGTTGACTGGATCGACGCAATACCTTCACAGCGCATATCAATGCCTTCAAACGCGGCGTTCTGCCACGCCTCTTGCACCAGTTGCTGAAGCAAAGACACCAAATTGGCGTGCTGATCGGCGGTAATATGATCGGCTTTACTCGCGGCAAACATCAGTTTGTCGATGCAGGGCGAAAACAAACGCCGGAACAATGTGCGCTTACCGTAGTGAAAACTTTGCATCAGTTGGGTCAGCGCCAGCCGCATATCGTTAAACGCATGAATACCGCTATTGAGCGGTTGCAGACAGTCGACCAGAACAATCTGTCGGTCGAAGCGCACAAAGTGATCCTTATAAAACCCTTTGACGACCGACTGACAGTAATAGTCAAAACGCTTGCGCAGCATGCCGATGTTGGTTTTCTCATCCGCCTGCGCCAGCTTGGCTTCACCGATATTATTCACCTGCGGCCAGGGGAAAAATTGCAGCACTGGCGCCCCCGCCAGATCGCCCGGTAGCACAAATCGCCCCGGTTGAATAAAGTGCAATCCTTCCTGTTTGCAACGATGCAGATAGTCGGTGTAGGCCTGCGCCACCTCGGCGAGCTGGTTTTCATCCGTCGGTGCCAGCGGATCGATTTTCTCACACAGCGCCAGCCAGGGTTTTGCCCACTCGGTGCGTCCCCCTTGCAGCAAGCCGCTCATCTGCTGCGACCAGCTCAAATAGGTTTGCTCCAACAGCGGCAGATCCAGCAGCCATTCACCAGGGTAATCGACAATTTCCAGGTAGAGCGTCGACGTGTCTTTGAAATGACGCAGCAACGAATCTTTAGAACGATAGCGCAGCGCCAAACGAATCTCACTCACGCCACGCGTCGGCGTTGGCCAAGCCGGCGGCGAGCCATACAGCGCGGCCATGCCTTCATCATAAGCAAAACGCGGTACGCCCAGATCGCGCTGCGGCACACGCTTCACTCCGAGCAAACGTTCTTCGCGCACCGGGGAAAACATCGGCAGATGCGCACCGCTGTGGGTATTTAATAATTGATTGACGAACGCGGTGATAAACGCGGTTTTGCCACTGCGGCTCAGCCCGGTGACGGCAATCCGCAGATGGCGATCCACGCTGCGATTAACCAGTGAGTTAATTTCGTTCTGTAGTCGACTCATCGAATGAACCATCACTCCTGTAGTTGATATATATATCGTATCAATATAATAAAATCAGACAAACACCTCACGCCGACATAAGTTCAACCACGATCACCTATCTCATACCGTATTTTTACCGCTAAAATGTAAAGAAACGATAATTTTAAGACTACTCTTAGCAAGCAATAAGACAACTCTTAGCAAACAAATTGTTAACGTATATAACCTGAGATTGTACCAAGTAACCAATTGTTCCTAGAAACGAATAGTGTCCCAATAACAATCAATAATTCAGGTTAATTAATTATGCTACGGAATGCGTCATTCACTGACGGGTATCAACCTGCGTGTCTCAGCCCACTTGCGCTATTTATTTTATTGACCACCTCAGCAAGCAGTTGGGCGGCAGATAATAATCTGACGCCTCTTGCCGCACCGAGCCGGGTGGATGAACAGCTAAATATCAACCAACAGGATCGCCAGCGTGCGATGCAGCAGCAATTAGCCCCACAAACGCCCGATGTGCGTTTGCAGCCCCCCTCCTCATTCTTTACTAAGTTGCAATTTCCGCAGGAGCAACAGTGCTTTACGCTGTATCACATTATCCTGACCGGCAAAGAAGATTTCCCCTCCTGGCTGCGTATCCCGCTGCAACAGCTGGCCGATCAGGGTAAAGGTCCGTGCCTGGGCGCTCAGGGTGTCAACCTGCTGATGAGCGCACTGCAAAACCGTCTGATCGACCATGGCTACGTCACCGCACGCGTGATGGCGCCGCCGCAAAACCTGAAAACCGGCACCCTGCATATCACCCTGATTCCGGGCAAAACGCGCCAGATAAAACTGACCAAAGAGAGCGATCGCTACGTGAGCCTCTGGAGCGCCCTGCCAGCGCGTGAAGGCGAACTGCTGGATTTGCGTGATATTGAGCAGGGACTGGAAAACCTACAGCGCGTGCCCACCGTACAGGCAGAGATGGCGATTGTCCCAGGCGAACAGCCCGGCGAAAGCGACATTGACGTCACCTGGAAACAGGAAAAAATGTGGCGTCTCGGCGCGACGCTCGATGACTCTGGCACCGAAACCACCGGTCGTTATCAGGGCGGCCTGACGCTGTATATCGATAATCCCTTATCACTCAGCGACCTGTTCTACATTTCCGGCAACCATGACCTTGAATCCGGCAGCGAAAAAGGCAGCAAGAACTACATGCTGCACTACTCCGTACCGTTCGGTTACTGGATGGCGGGCGTCACCGCCAGCGGCTACGACTACAACCAGAATGTGGCGGGCGCGAATGAAGACTACAACTATAGCGGCAACAGCAAAAACCTTAACTTCCAACTGAGCCGGGTGCTGTACCGCAGCGGCAGTCAGAAAACCTCAATGAGCTATGAAATTCTGACTCGCGAATCGCAGAACTTCGTCAACGATACCGAAGTGGATGTGCAGCGGCGTAAAACCAGCGCCTGGCGTCTGGGTCTCCAGCATCGCCACTACTTCGGTGCCACCACCCTTGATGCCGCAGTGAGCTACCAGCGCGGCACTCGCTGGTTCGGCGCTATTCCGGCGCAGGAAGAGTATTTCGATGAAGGCACCGCACTGGCGAAAATTATCCAACTCAATGCCCAATTGGATATGCCGTTTACAATAGGAAACCAGACCTTCCGCTACAACGTGCAGTATCTGCGCCAGATCAACCACACCAAACTAACTCCTCAAGATCAACTGTCGATTGGTAACCGTTGGACCGTGCGCGGCTTTGATGGTGAACGCACCCTGACGGCCGACCACGGCTGGTTCATACGCAACGATCTGGCCTGGCGCACCCCGTTGCCTAACCAGGAACTGTATCTCGGCGCTGACTACGGCGAAGTAGACGGCACGCGTGATTACCTCGCCGGAAAACATCTGGCGGGCGGCGTGCTTGGTCTGCGCGGTAACGCCTTTAACACCGGCTACGACCTGTTTGTCGGTGTGCCGTTCTCCAAACCGGAAGGTTTCCACACCAGCCCGGTCACCCTCGGTTTCAACCTTAGCTGGCAGTACTAAGGAGGCGCGTGATGAAGATTCCTGTTAATGGCTATCAGTTAACCGCTCCGCTGCTCGGTGGTCAGTTCAGCGAAGCGGAAGCGCTTGGCGCGGCGGTCTGGCTGTGGATGCATTCGGAACAGCACCGCGATATTCCGCTCAGTGTGCTGCCGACGCTGCTGCTGCCCGCCATCAAACATCAGCAGTTTGTTATTGCCAGCCGCGATGACAAGCCCATGTTTTTCCTCAGTTGGGCGTGGATGGACGAAGAAGCGGAACAGCGCTACCTCACCGGCCCCGGCATCCTGGTGCAGCCGCAGGACTGGACCAGCGGCAACCGCCTGTGGTTCCGCGACTGGGTCGCGCCATTCGGCGATCAGCAGGCATTTCGTCGTATCGTCGGCGGCACGCTGTTTCCCCACTTATGTGGCCGTGCGCTGTACCACAAAGGGGCAGAACGTGGACAACGGGTATTGCAATTCCGTGGCGATGACGTCACCCAGCAACAATTCAGACTCTGGCAGCAAAACACGCCGCTGATTGCTTAACATCACTTTTAGCAGGGATAACTTTTCGTGAATAAGAACCTCTATCGCATCATTTTCAACAAGGCTCGCGGCCTGTTAGTGGTGGTTTCCGAAATCAACCGCGGCCAGGGTAAAAGCGGCGCAAACGGCGTCGGCCATACGCTGAGCCAGCTGATTGGCCGTATGAAGCCCACCGCCTTCCTGACCATGACCGCACTCGGCCTGGTCACGCTCGCGCCACAGGCGCTGGCGGCCGGAATTGTCGCCGACAAGAGCGCCCCGGGCGGCCAGCAGCCGAATGTAATGCAGAGCGCCAACGGCACGCCGCAGGTCAATATCCAGACGCCGAGCGCCGGTGGTGTTTCGCATAACAAATACACCCAGTTTGACGTCGATAACAAAGGTGCGATTCTTAATAACTCGCACAAACAGGTACAGACCCAGCAGGGCGGCTGGGTGGCAGGTAACCCATGGCTGGCGAAAGGCGAAGCCAAAATTATTCTTAACGAGGTCAACTCGCGCGACCCGAGCAAGCTGAACGGCTATGTCGAAGTGGCAGGCCGTAAGGCGCAGGTGGTCATCGCCAACCCGGCGGGCATCAGCTGCGACGGCTGTGGCTTTATTAACGCCAACCGCGCCACGCTGACCACCGGCACACCGCAGATGACCAACGGTGAACTGCGCGGTTACCGCGTGGGCAAGGGTGAAATAGTGGTGGAAGGCGCTGGTATGGACAGCAGCCGTCAGGATTACACCGACCTTATTGCCCGCACCGTGAAGGTCAATGCCGGTATCTGGGCGAAAGATGTGACCGTCACCACCGGTAAAAACGAGGTGGCCGCCGATAACCGCACGGCCACAGCCAGCGGCGTAGCGGACAGCGACGTCAAGCCGACGCTGGCGATCGACGTAGCCCAGTTGGGCGGCATGTATGCCGGTAAAATCCGTCTGGTGGCGACCGAACAAGGGGTCGGCGTCAGCAACAAAGGGATTCTTGCCAGTCAGGCGGGTGACATCACCATTAACGCCAATGGCGATATCGTCAACAGCGGTACGGTCAATGCCGGTCAGGATCTGCTGCTGGGCGGTAAAAAGGTTGACAACAGCGGCACCCTGTTTGCCCAGCGCGATCAGAGCACTACCGCCAGCGGCGAGGTGACCAACAGCGGCCTTATCGCCGCCAAAGGCAACACCAGTGTGCGCAGCGCCAGCATCCGCAACAGCAAAGGCGCGGCCATTGCCGCCGGGATGAAAACCGATGGCACCCTGGCCGACAGCGGCAATCTGACACTCGCCAGCAACGGTAAACTGACCAGCCGGGGTCAGGCGCTGGCCGGTGGCGATCTGAACGCCAGCGCCAGCCAGATTGATCTCAGCGGCAGCGATACCGCCGCGCATCACGCCACTCTGACCAGCAGCAGCGATATCATCACCGACGACGCGCAACTGCTGGCGAGCGGCGATTTGAAACTCTCCGCCGCCGGTAAACTCAGCAACGATCGCGGCGTGATTAACGCCAATGCGCTGCGGGCAAGCATGCCGGTTATCAGTAACCGCGGTGGTCAGTTACTGCAAAGCGGCGACAGCGATCTGCAACTCAGCATTCACAGCATTGATAACCAGAATGGCCGCATCGCCGCCAATGCCAAAAAATTCAGCGTACAGAGCGCCAGCCTGAATAACCAGGGCGGCACCATTATGGCGGCCGGTTCCGGCTCGCTGGATGTTGCGGCCAGCAGTGAACTGAATAACCAGAACGGTACGCTGGCCGCCGCCAGCGATCTGGCGATCGCCACGCCGGTGCTGAATAACAACCGGGGACAGATCTCCGCCAATAAGCAGTTGACGCTCGATCAGCACAACAGCAGTGCCCTCGCCCGCACCGCAGCCACCCGCAGCGATCTGCGTATCAGCAATGAAGGTGGCCGTCTGGTGGCAGGTCAGCAGTTGACCTTCCGCGGCCGCGAGATTAATGGCAGCGGTGACATTCTGTCGCTTGGCGATATGGATCTCAGCTTCGCCGACGGCTTCAGCAACACCGGCAAAACACTCGCGAATGGCGATCTGACGCTGAATATTAACAACAGCCTGATCAACACGGCACTGCTTGGCGCAGGCGGTAAGCTGAATGTGCAGGCCAGCAACATCAACAACCAGACCACAGGCGAACTGAGTTCCCAGCAGACCACGCTGAACGCCAGCGATACGCTGAGCAACCGTGGCCTGATCGACGGCGTGCTGACCCGCATCAACGCCAGCACCGTGAATAATATCGGCACCGGCCGTATTTATGGCGACGGCCTGGCGTTCAGCGCAGCGACGCTGAATAACCTGGCGGAAAATAACAGCAGCGCCACCATCGCGGCGCGTCAGCGTCTGGATCTGGGCATTGGTACACTGAATAACCGCGACCACTCCCTGATCTACAGCGATGGTGATATGGCCATCGGCGGCGCGCTGGATGCGGACGCG
This sequence comes from Pectobacterium betavasculorum, assembly GCF_000749845.1. Classification (GTDB taxonomy): domain Bacteria; phylum Pseudomonadota; class Gammaproteobacteria; order Enterobacterales; family Enterobacteriaceae; genus Pectobacterium; species Pectobacterium betavasculorum. Next base: position 1,321,621 of record NZ_JQHM01000001.1, read on the forward strand.
CTGGCGACCGGCAAGACAGGCGAAATTAACAACCACAGCTCGACTATCGAATCTGTGGGCAATATGGCGCTGAGCTTCACCGCACTGAACAATATCAATGACAACTTCGCCACCAGTATGGTGCAGTTGTCCCAGCAGCAGAAAGATGAGTATATGGTGGTGGACCTAAATAATGGCGTCCACTACAGCCCTAACGACTACAACATCAGCTTCTACAAAGATGAAGTGCGCCATATCTGTATCCAAGGCGTGGTGTGTGGTCGCGACCATTACTATCAGTACAGCTATACCGAGACCATCAGCGAAGAGCAGATCGCCCAGAGCGACCCGGCGAAAATCATCGCGGGCGGTCAGATTTCGCTCTCCGGCGATAAGCTGCTGAACGACAAGAGCCAGATTATTGCCGGTGGCACCCTACTGACGGCAGTGAAGGAACTGGTGAATACCGAAGTCACTGGCCAGAAGCTGACGGAAAAAGTGGGCCAGGTCATCGAATGGGACCGTATTCATAAGAAAGGTACCGACAGCCAGAAAGCCAGAGCCTCCGCCTATACACCGCCAACGGAAATCCAGTCCATCAGCCTCAGTCCGAGCGTGATGAAGGAGAATACCCTGGCAACCAGCAGCGCACCATCGCTGGCTGAGTATGCTGCGCAGCGCGTGGAAGTGGCCGGACAGAACACTGATGTCATCCGTTCGATGACGCCGGATGCTTCCCTGCCAACCGGCAGCCTGTTCACCACCCTGCCGGATGCCACCAGCAGCTATCTGATCGAAACCGATCCGCGCTTCACCAATCAGAGAACCTGGCTGAGCTCCGACTATATGCTGAGCCAGTTGCAGACCGACCCGTCGATCACGCAAAAACGCCTCGGCGATGGTTTCTATGAGCAACGTCTGGTGCGCGAGCAGATTGTTGAGCTGGTCGGCCAGCGCTATCTCGCCGACTATAACAGCGATGAAGAGCAGTATAAGGGCCTGATGGAATCTGGCGTCAGCTTCGCGAAGAAATTCAACCTGGTGCCTGGCGTGGCGCTCACCGCAGAGCAGATGAAACAGATCACCCAGGATATGGTGTGGCTGGTGGCGCAGGATGTGAAGATGCCGGATGGCACTACCCAGAACGTGCTGGTACCGCAGGTGTATGCACAGGTGCAGCAAGGCGATATGGACGGCAGCGGCGCGTTGCTGGCCGGTAAGAACGTCAGCATTGGCGTCAGCGGCGGCATGCTGAACAGCGGGCGTATCAGCGCTACACAGCTGGTCAGCGTTTCCGGCGACGATATCGTTAACGTCGGCGGCATCATCGCCGGTAAATCCGTGTCGCTGCAAGCGACCAACGATATCACTAACACCGGCGGCACGGTGCGTGCCACCGATACCCTGCTGGCGCAAGCCGGACGTGATATCACCGTTGCCAGCGAGACCAACCACGCGGAAAGTCAGAACGGCAGTAACCGTTTCAGCCGCGACAATATCGACCGTGTGGCAGGCATGTATGTGCAGGGTGACGATGGCAAACTGTTGCTACAGGCAGGCCGTGATGTCGATCTTCAGGCCGCGCAGGTGGTCAGCTCCGGTGAAAACAGCCAGACGCAGATCGCTGCTAACCGCGATATCACTATGACCACCGTCACCACCGGCAGCCACGACAACGTGGTGTGGGATAAAGATAACCACGTCACGCAGACGCTGACTCAGGTACAGGGCACTGACGTCACCAGCGACGGCAATATCTCGCTGAATGCCGACAATAATATTAACGCTCAGGCGGCGAAACTGAATGCCGATCGGCAGCTTTCGCTGACCGCCACCAATGATATCAACCTCGGCAGCGCCGGCAGCCAGGAATATCTGGATATGAACTCCAAAGTAAAAGGTTCCGGCTTCCTGTCGAAACGCACCACTACCACCCGCGCCGGCTACGATGCCACGCTGGCGAACGGCAGCAGTCTGGGCGGGGAGAATATCTCCGTCACTGCGGGTAACAACCTGAATATCACCGGCAGCGATGTGGCGGCGGATCAGGATCTGGCACTGCGTACCGGTAACGACCTCAACGTCACGGCCGCAGAAGAAAGCCGCGACAGCTGGTCGATGAAGAAAACCACCAAGTCGGGCCTGATGAGCAGCGGCGGCATTGGCTTCTTTGTTGGCTCGATCAAAGAGAGTTCGACCTCTGATACTGCGGCGCTGACCCACAACAACAGCACACTGGGCAGCGTCAATGGCGATACCAGTCTGGTGGCGGGCAATAATATCGCCGTGCAGGGCTCCGATGTGATCGCCGGTAACGACATCAATATGGTGGCGAACAATATCACCATTGATGCCGCGAATAACCAGAGTACAACGGATACCACCTATGAACGCAAACAGGCGGGTCTGACGCTGGCGCTGTCCGGCGCGATCGGCAGTGCGCTGAACACCGCCTACACCAGCGCGAAAGCCGCCGATGAACAGCAAGATGGCCGTATGGCGTCACTGCAAAAGCTGAAAACGGGTCTGGCGGGCGTACAGGCCGCCCAGGCCGCGGTGCTGGCTTCGCAGAATACCGCGGATCAGAACGCCATTGGCGTCAGCCTGTCGCTGAGCACCTCGAAGTCGAAGAGCGAGAGCCATAGCGAAGAAGTCAGCGCCTCGGGCAGCACCGTGCAGGCGGGCAACAATATCAACCTGGTGGCGACCGGTTCAGAGAATGGCGACGATGGCGATCTGACGATTGGCGGCAGCCAGTTGAAAGCGGGCAACGATGTGCTGCTGTCGGCGAACCGCGATATCAACCTGCTGTCGGCGCAGAATACCCAACAGCAGACCGGTAAAAACAGCAGCAGCGGCGGCGGCGTAGGCGTCAGCATCGGCGCTGGTCAGGGCGGCGCGGGGATCAGTGTGTTTGCTAACGCCAGTAAAGGTTCCGGTAACGAAAATGGCGATGGTCTGACCCACACCGAAACGACTGTCGATGCCGGGAATAAGCTGACGGTTAACAGCGGACGTGACACCACCTTGCGCGGCGCACAGCTGAGTGCCGATCAGGTGGTGGCGAATGTCGGACGTGACCTGACGTTGCAGAGCGAACAGGACGTCAATAACTATGACTCGAAGCAGAAGAACAGCTCGGCTGGCGCCAGCTTTACCTTTGGCAGCATGACCGGTAGCGTCAGCGCCAGCGTGGCGAAAGATAAGATCCACAGCACCTATAACAGTGTGCAGGAGCAGACCGGTATCTTCGCCGGTGACGGCGGTTTCGATATCACCGTCGGCAACCACACGCAGTTGGATGGCGCAGTGATTGGCAGCACCGCCAGCGAAGATAAAAACCGCCTCGATACCGGCACGCTGGGCTTCAGTAATATCGACAATAGCGCCGAGTTTGAAGTATCGCACAGCAGCGTCGGCATCAGCACTGGCGGTCTGGGCGCGCAGGATTTGCTGAAAAATGCCGTACAGAATCTGGCGGCTAATGGTCTGGGTGCGGGTGGCAGCGATGGGAATGCCTCCGGCACCACCTATTCCGCCGTTTCTCCGTCATCGCTGATTATCCGTGACCAGGCGAACCAGCAGCAGGATGTCAGCGAGCTGAGCCGCGATGTTGAGCATGCGAATCAAAGCATCAGCCCAATCTTTGATAAGGCGAAGGAACAGCAGCGTCTGAGCCAGTTGCGGTTGATTGGCGACGTGGTTAATCAGGGCGTGGATATCACCCTTACCCAAGGGCAGATCATGGCGAACAGTGCCGGGATCGAAGCTGCGGGTGAGTGGGATGAGGCGAAAGAGACGCGCAAAGAGTACTGGGACCGCGTGCAGAATACTGCGGCTTATAAAGATATCAGCGAGCAGTATAAGGCAGGTGGCGACCTGGAAAAAGGTATCCGCGCAGCGGCAGCCGCCATTACCGCACTAGCGGGTGGCGATCCGCTGAAAGCGCTGGCTCAGGGCGCTGCGCCTTACATGGCAGGCGTGGTTAAAGACATGACTGTCGGGTTTGATGAAAATCCTACAGCCGGGCAAATCGCAGCGAACGCGATTGGCCACGCAGTGCTGGGTGGCGTGATCGCTGAACTATCCGGTGGTAATGCCACTGCCGGCGCAGTTGGCGCAGCAGCCGGCGAGCTTGCAGCGCGCGCAATCAAAGACTATCTCTACCCGGATACCGCAACTGCTGATTTGGCCGATAGTGATAAGAGTAAGATCAGTAACCTGGCATCGCTGGCGGCGATGCTGGCGGGCGGCGTAGCAAGCGACTCTTCTGCTGGTGCGGTGAATGGTCATGATGCTGGCAAAAATGCAGTGGATAATAACTATCTGACCGTGAAGCAGATCGATGACTGGGTCGCTGAAGTCAAATCCTGCCAGGCTAAGGGCGGCGATTGCGGCCCTATTATGAAGAAATATCAGCAACTCAGCATCGTACAGCAGGAGCAGCTGATGAGCGACTGCGCTAACGATCCAGATAATTGTCAGGCTAAATATGGTAGTGTTCTTGCCAATAGTCTGGCCGTTAAGCAGGCAATTGACCGGGCAATGGGCGAAGACCTTCCCTGGAGTATGAGTTATGATTTATCTGTTCTATGGATGCATCAGATCGATGCCGATGGTGTCGTTTCCAGTAACTTCGTATCGGAAAATCTGCGAGCTAAATATGGTCTGGATCAGATACAGGCTGACCTGATTGCAAGTGCCGCACTGGGTGCGATTACTGGCGTAGGTAAAGCAAAGTACCAGCCAAATAAGGGTGCTGTTGGTAATATGGGAGAATTTTTCAAACAGTCAGGCTTTGGCAGCCAGATGAAAACTAGCTCGCAAAAAACCAACCAAATATTTCAGGGACAAAGTGTTTATCAGGCGAAAGGGACTGTCGGCGACCATATTGCTAAAGGTGACAAGTACTACCTTGATGGCCTCCACAAAGATCATATTGAAGTTTTTGACAGCAAAGGGAAAGTCAAAGCAGTTCTGAACCTGGATGGCTCTTACAACGATTCGAAAACAGCTAGTGCGATTAAAGAAGGACGGAGGCTGCCTAAATGATAAATGATCTCTTTTTTGAGTTAATGAAGAACAACTTCATTGCAGTATTGAAGAAAAAAAACACATCTTCTATCGAAATAGATGACCTGTCGATTGACTACAATGGGCAACTGAATGAACAATTCCTGAATCAATTAAATTTTCTGAAAGTTCATACTGACTTACTACAAAAAGCCAGTGCTGAACATGATGAACTGGCAATGCAATCAGCTTTACTGAAGTTAAGGAGTCACGCAATGACTCTCTCAAGTTTCTTCGAGGCCATAGCTGAAGATAGTGAGGCGTTATTGAAAATGAATAGCTGGCCTGAGATCCCTGAAGGTTATCAATTACCAGCGCATTATGGTTTACCGGGGAAATAATACCTAAAACCGCTAAGATGTTATAATAAGGCAAGGACGCCTTGTTTATAAGGAACATAAAGTGAAAAATATCTTAAAATTTAAACTTGCTATTCTTGCATCTTTGAGTTCCGCCTGTTCCATAATGCCAAATAATGATTTTTTTGTCCCCGCCTCTCAAGACGCTAATTCAGCATGGGTACGTATCGTAGATAATACCGAACAGACAAGTATCTATCAGACATTAAACGGCAAACGCACTGGCGGTCTTATTCGCGCCAGTGAATGGGTTTTACAAAACACCCAGGATCGCGGAATGCCAAAAGTCGCTGGAGAAAAATACAGTATCGATTACTACGAGACACCTGTTGTACCGGGGGTGGAAACGGCCATCGAAAATGTCTATGTCGAAAGTAAATATACCTGCCTGATTACCACCCGCTTTATCCCGGAGAAAGGCAAAAAATATGAATTTCGGCTGGAGAGCGATACGCTACGTTACCAGTGCCGTGCGATTGCCAGCGAAATCGTGCAGGACAGTAATGGTCAGTGGAAGCTAATCCCTCTGCAAAATGTGCGCTATAGTGCGAAAGAAGGCAACGGCTGGCATCCGATGCACAGTGGGATAGGATCATAGAGATTGCAGCGAAAAAGCAGCGCGACATTATCCACTCTCGACTCAAGTCGTACGGTGGATAATGTCAGCGAAAGAGTATAACCGATGACAAATTACAGGTGACGAAAGCGGTTCTGAACGCCAAACGTATCCGAGGTGACATAGCGCTCAATGTTACGCAGGCGCTGTTCGCTGGCCTGCAATGTCGCATCTGCCTCATTCAGCAATTGGCTGGGCGTCCGGGCCGTTTTTTCATCCTCAAATCCCATTCCCGCCGGAGCCGGATCGAGCATAAAGGTCAGAATGATGTAAGCCACAATCGTGAAAAAGAACAGGCCGAAAAACATCGACAGCACCACGATTATCCGCAGGAGTTTCACCGGCACGTCAAAATAACGCGCTAAACCAGCACAAACCCCTTTCAGCATGCCTTCTTCCGGTATGCGATATAACGTTTTACCTGACCACGTATTTTTCATTACGATTTTCTCCAGTCCGGGTGTTCTGCATCCAGAATGTCTTCCAGCGCCCTGATACGCTCACGCATACGGCTGGACTCTTCCGTTAAGCGTGTCAGACGTTGCATATCGTTTTGTCCCAGTTGAGCACTGTTTTTACGCTGACTGTAATGTAGCCAAAGCCATATCGGTGCCACAAACAACATAAAAATGGTCAGCGGAATGGCAAGAAACAACGCACTCATTGTATCTCCTTAGTATTATTTACACGCCTCAAAGAGCACGAGGGCTAAGCGTTGGCTGCCATTTTGCAACGACAGCCCGCCCAATAGCGTTTACGCTTTAATTACTCTGCTGGCTTAACTTTAGCTTTAAGTGCCGCCAACTGCGCGCTGATTTCATCGTCCGCTTTCAGCTCGGCAAACTGCTGATCCAGCGATTTTTGTTTCCCCAGCCCGTGACTTTCCGCTTCCGCTTCCATCGTGTCGATACGGCGTTCGAACTGATCGAAACGCGCCATGGCTTCATCCAGCTTACCGCTATCCAGTTGGCGGCGTACATCACGCGATGATGCGGCGGCCTGATGGCGTAAGGTCAGCGCCTGCTGACGGGCACGCGTTTCGCTTAATTTGTTTTCCAGCTCACCGATTTCACGCTTCATGCGATCCAGCGTTTCATCCACGTTTTCGGCTTCATGCTGCAACACAGCGATCAAGTCGGTCAGTTTCTGCTTTTCAATCAGCGCCGCACGGGCCAAATCGTCTTTATCTTTACGCAGCGCCAGCTCTGCTTTTTCCTGCCACTGCTCTTGCTGACCGTGCGCTTGTTCAATACGGCGGGCAATCTGTTTCTTTTCTGCCAGCGCCCGCGCCGAGGTTGAACGCACTTCAACCAGCGTATCTTCCATTTCCTGAATCATCAGCCGCACCAATTTCTGCGGATCTTCAGCTTTATCCAGCAATGAGTTGATGTTGGCGTTCACGATGTCGGCAAAACGAGAAAAAATACCCATAATTACATCCTCTTCATGATTTCCAGCGTCTGATTACGCCTGATTTATCATCGTGACCAGCCGAGGCAGTCACGATCTCGTTCTAGATATATCAATAAGCATGCCAACTTTAAAATCCACCTAACTAACTGAAAATAAAGGAATGTATTATTTTGACTATTTTTCCCTTTTCCTTAGATTAGTCAAATATGCTAATAGTTAGTAAAAATAACACGGTGAAACATCATGCTTCAGGAAAAAGAGAACCTGCTGGGCGAAGCCAACAGTTTTTTAGAGGTGCTGGAACAGGTGTCGCAGCTGGCACAGTTGAATAAACCGGTGCTGGTGATCGGCGAACGCGGCACAGGTAAAGAGCTGATCGCCAGCCGCCTGCACTACCTTTCTCCACGTTGGCAAGGGCCGTTCGTTTCCCTCAACTGCGCGGCGCTCAACGAGAACCTGCTTGATTCCGAGCTATTTGGTCATGAAGCGGGTGCCTTTACCGGCGCGCAGAAACGCCATCTGGGGCGCTTCGAACGTGCCGACGGTGGAACGCTGTTTTTGGATGAATTGGCTACCGCGCCGATGCTGGTGCAGGAAAAATTACTGCGGGTGATCGAATACGGCATGCTGGAGCGCGTCGGCGGCAGAGATCAGCTACAGGTTGACGTACGTCTGGTGTGCGCGACCAATGACGACCTGCCTGCGCTGGCTGCCAGCGGTAAGTTCCGTGCGGACCTACTCGATCGTCTGGCCTTTGATGTCGTGCAACTTCCGCCGCTACGTGAACGCCAGCAAGACATCATGTTGCTGGCGGAACACTTTGCCATTCAGATGTGCCGAGAGTTGCATCTACCGCTGTTTCCCGGTTTCACGCCAGCCGCGCGTGCGACGCTGCTGACTTACGACTGGCCGGGCAACATTCGTGAACTGAAAAACGTGGTTGAGCGCTCGGTGTACCGTCATGGCGATAGCGAACAGCCTCTCGATGCCATCATTCTTAATCCCTTCAGTCGAACTCCCGCCGTTCAGGAAACGTCGCCGCGTGCGACAACCAGCCAGCCGAATTTACCGCTGGAGATGAAACCGTGGCTATTGGAACAGGAGAAAAGCTTAATCGATCGGGCATTGAATCAGGCAAAGTTTAACCAGCGCAAAGCCGCTGAGCTACTGGGATTAACCTATCACCAACTGCGTGGATTGCTGAAGAAACACGACATCGCAGTGAATGAGTGAAGATCTGGAAAGAAAAAGCGGGCGAATTCACGCCCGCAGGATTAGTAGATTAATAGGTCAGCGACGTGCGATTACGGCTCCACGCCCCATACCAGCGTACCTTTATCGTGCACGGTGAGCTTGTCCCAGTTGGTGTAGCTCGTGACGTTAGCGCCGTATGAATAGTCATTCGTTTCATTCACGTTGCTCCAGTCACCCGCGTGGATACGCACCTGCACTTCACCGGTTTCCGCGCCCGGTTGAAGGGAACCGGCTCCGCTACTGAAGGTCACCAGAACATAACGATTGGCCTTATCGGTGCTGGCAGCAGGCGTCCCCGTGCTGGTCACGATATTGTTAGGCCCGACGTTAGCCCAGTCAACAAAGAGGTTCGCGCCAGGTTTGCCATCATCATGGAAGTAGTAACGCACTTGCAGATCGCTCAGTTTGATCGGCGTACTTCCGGTATTTTTGATATTAAAGGCCATACGAATCGCATCATCGGAAGGGTTGTTATCCACATTGCGATATTGCAGCACGACGTCACCCGTTGTTCCATTACCTGGGTTGGTCGGTTCCGTTGGCGTGGTTGGCGTATCGCCACCGCTCAGGTCTGCCCCCGCGCGAATCTGTGCTCTGACAAATTTGCCTGACGTCGACAGATTTTGCTCCGTCCAGCCACCCGATTTGCTCGCTCCCGGAGCCAGCGCCGCGGACGCCTCGGATTTATCGGTAAGCGACCAGTTCACCCAGCTTACGCCGCGGTTATTCAGGAAATCGATCCAGGTCTGCGATTCTGGTAGGAACGGCCCGCCGTTGCCGGACGCATCGCTAGTGCCCCATTCGCTGACGAAAATCGTAGCGCCACGGCTTTGCGCATAGTCAATGCGATCGCGTAGAAACTGCCCATGCGTACCCGCATAGAAATGCAGCGCGTACAGGGTATTCGGATCGGGCAGCTGATTATCTGCCGCGTCATGGATATCCTGACTCCAGGTGCCCGTACCGACGATAATGAGGTTATCGGGATCTTTGCTACGGATGGTGTCCGTCACTTCCAGCGCATAAGGTCGAATCTGTCCGTTCCATGTCACGCCGCCGTTTGGCTCATTGGCGATTTCATAGATCACGTTTGGCGAGTTGCCATACAGCCCCGCCATTTCGGCAAAGAAGGTTTTTGCCTGTGCTTTATAAATATTAGGATCGTTGTCCGACAAGATGTGCCAGTCGATAATGATGTAGACGCCAAGACTTTGCGCCGCCGCAACGGCCTCTTTTACCTTATTGGCGATGGACGGGTTAGCAATATAACCATTCTCCGCTGTGTACATAGCGACGCGGAACACGTTAATCCCCCAGTCATCACGCAGCCATTTCATCGAATCTTTGTTGACATAATCACCAAACCACTGCAACCCGTGTGAACTCATCCCTCTTAGTTGCACCCGTTTCCCTTGTTCATCCACCAGTCGCCCATTTTCGATGGACAGCTGGCCGTGCGTTTCCACCGGTGTGGCAGATAATGCGGAGAAACTGAGCGACATCCCCAGCACCGTTGTTACCACCCCTAACGTCAATTTCCTGACGATTTGATTCCTTCTGATCCACATATTCCTTATCTCCATTGTGAACACCCATGATTTTGGGCACAGGCATGATAAGGGAGATTTTTGTTCTCGCCAACAATTTAGGAGAAATCCCAATCATATTGATTTTATTAATTATTTACAGAGAAATAGAAAGCAAAGTAAGTATCTGGCGAGGTCATTTTTCAGGCAAAAAAAAGCCAGCACGTCGGCTGGCTAAAATAATACTGGAAGCAATGTGAGCAATGTCGTGCTCTCCTTCAGTGTCTGCGAGGAGCCACTGCTGAAGTGCGAAAATGATGATAATAGTTATCAGTATCATCTGTAAAGCACTTTGTTGAGAATTTTTCTCATTTCCATACTGATTATAGGGTTCCTAGCGATCCCGTCACGACCATCACAAACCTAATGCCCTACCGGATTAAACAGCCTGTGACTGTAAAAATCCGGGATCGCCTCAATAAGGCGTAGCTGGCTTAACGCCGGGTGTAGCGGATTAATCAGTGCATTACGCATACTGCCAAACGGCTTAACCGTGCTGGTTGGCACCCAAATCACCAGCGATCGCCCCGCATTCAGGCAGCGCGATCCTAACGCCTGCACATCCGGCATGAACGGGTAGCATTGCCAGTCTTCAGGCAGCATGTCTAACGTGATGGATTCTTGCGGAACATCGTCTGGCAGTTCATATACGCCCAAACGGTAGCTGGCAGGCAGCAACTGCGGCGAAGGAAGATAATTCCCCATTTCCAGCATCGCGACGGCGGGCGTTTCACTGAAATATAGCACTGGCGTGTTGGGCTGATTGAAACGCGCACCGTGCAGAAAGCTCACACCCGTCTGCCCTGAAAACGCCTCCAGCCAGACCGCTTTGGTGATGCGGTAGAGCCTCATATAAATTCGCCGTGTTCAATACGATTCAGCGCATTATCAACCAACTGACGCCCTTTGTGCGTATCCAGCATTTCCGCCGGCGTTTTCCCGCCAAAGGCTGGAATGCCGCTCTCCATCCACAGTTGTGCCTTCGCTTCATCTTCAAACGTCGTCATGGCTTTCAACCACAGGCGGAACGTCTCCAGCGCCGCTTCCCCCTGCTCCAGCGTTAAATGCTTACGGCGGAATAAACGGGAGATATTCGACGGGTCGACGGACAGTGCCGAGCCAATCAGCTTACGGCTTAGCCCGCTGGCATCCGCTCCACGTTTCAGCATCGCGCCGGATATCCCGCTGCGCACCACATTAACGAACATCAGCGGGTCATGGAAAACGCCATCAGGCAGCTCGGCTTCACGAGCAAAGTTTTCAACTTTAAGACTGATTTCTGCATTCATAGTTATTTCCTCGTCATTATGACTTAACTATAGCATTCATTATGACGCCTTCCATCATTCATCTGGTGGCTCAACGGTTGCAAAGTCACCAGACGCACACAACAAGAGTGGGGAGGATGCCAAGAGTACGATACACTCTCTCTATAACCGTATTGACTGAAAAATCCCGTATGTTCGGAAAAACCTGTTTCGCACTGGCACTCACCTGGCTGGCTTTGCCTGCACTGGCCGCACCACAGCCCGTGCTAACGCCGCCTGCTCCGCTGGAAAATATTCGCGAGAGCGGTTTCGTCTATTGCGTCAATGATGTCCTGAACACGTTTAACCCGCAGATGGCGCGCAGCGGTGTCACCATTGATACACTGGCGGCACAGCTTTACGATCGCCTGCTGGATGTCGATCCTTATACCTATCGTCTGATGCCAGAACTGGCTCAGCGCTGGGAAGTCTTGGACAACGGTTCGACATACCGTTTCTACCTGCGCCGCGATGTGCCGTTTCAACGTACCGAGTGGTTCAGCCCCACGCGGAATATGAACGCCGACGACGTGATATTCAGCTTCCAGCGCATGCTGGACGAAAAGCACCCGTACCATGATGTCAACGGCGGCGAATACCCCTATTTCGACAGCCTGCAATTCGCCGATTCGGTGCAAAGCATCCGCAAGCTGGGCGAGTACAGTATTGAGATTCGGCTCAACAGCCCGGACGCCTCTTTCCTCTGGCATCTGGCCACGCACTACGCGCCGATTCTGTCCGCGGAATACGCACAACGCCTGGCGAAAGAAGATAAAAAAGAGCAGTTGGATCGCGAACCGGTAGGCACTGGCCCTTATCTGCTCAATGAGTATCGCAACGGGCAATATATCCGGCTGACGCGCAACGCTGATTATTGGCGCGGTTTGCCGCGTATGCCGCAGGTTGTTATCGATCTCGGCTCCGGCGGTACGGGCCGTTTATCCAAGCTGTTAACCGGTGAATGTGATGTTCTCGCCTATCCGGCCGCCAGCCAGTTAACTATCCTGCGTAACGACCCGCGTCTGCGTCTCTCGCTACGTCCTGGCATGAATGTCGCCTATTTGGCCTTCAACGTAAGAAAAGCACCGTTGGATGACCGCCGCGTGCGGGAAGCTATCGCGCTGGCAATCAATAACGACAGGCTGATGCAGTCAATCTATTACGGCACGGCAGAAACCGCCGCCTCTATTCTGCCCCGCGCCTCGTGGGCGTACGACAATGAATCACAGATAACGGAATACAATCCGCAGAAAGCGCGACAAATCTTGCAGGAACTGGGGCTCACGAACCTGAATCTGCGCCTGTGGGTGCCCAGCGCCTCGCAATCCTACAACCCCAGCCCGTTGAAAACGGCTGAATTGATACAGGCCGATCTGGCGCAAATTGGTGTCACCGTGACCATCGTACCGGTAGAAGGCCGTTTTCAGGAAGCACGGCTGATGGAACTCAGCCACGATTTAACGCTGGCAGGTTGGGCAACGGACAGTAACGACCCGGACAGCTTTTTCCGGCCGTTGTTAAGCTGCGCGGCCATTCGCTCCCAGAGTAACTACGCGCACTGGTGCGACCCCACTTTTGACGAAGTGCTGCAAAATGCGCTCTCGTCACAGCAGCTTTCTAAGCGGATTGACTATTATCAACAGGCACAGCGCATTCTGGCAGAACAGTTACCCGTTCTACCGCTCGCGTCGTCATTACGACTGCTCGCCTACCGCTATGACATGAAAGGGCTAGTATTGAGTCCGTTCGGCAATGCCTCGTTCGCAGGAGTATTCCGCGAGGATCAACAGGCGCAGCAGAAACCCTCTGCACCAGAAACCGTGGAGGAAGCACAGCCGTGATTATTTTTACCTTGCGACGTCTGGTGTTACTATTCGTGACATTGTCACTCTTGACGCTGGTTGGTTTCAGCCTCAGTTACTACACACCCAACGCTCCACTCAATGGCGCAGCGCTGTTTGATGCCTACCACTTCTACCTCACTAGCCTGCTGCAAGGGGATTTCGGTCGTTCCAGTATTAACGGGCAGGCCATCAGCGAACTGCTGAAAGAAGTGTTCCCTGCCACGATCGAGCTTTGTCTGCTGGCGTTTGCGCTTTCGCTACTGGTTGGTATTCCGCTGGGGATTACCGCGGGCGTGATGCAGAATCGCGGTGCGGACATCGTGATCAGCACGCTGGCTCTGATCGGCTTTTCCCTTCCGGTGTTCTGGTTGGCACTGCTGCTAACGCTGTTCTTCTCGCTGCATCTCGGCTGGTTGCCGGTTTCAGGCCGTTTCGATCTGCTTTATCAGGTGAAAACCGTGACTGGCTTTGCGCTGATAGACGCCTGGCTGTCCGATTCACCGCATCGTGGTGAAATGATCGCCAGCGCCATCCGCCACCTGATTTTGCCAATTACCGTGCTGGCCGTCGGCCCGACCACCGAGGTGATCCGCCTAATGCGCGTCAGCACCACGGAAATTATCAGCAAAAACTACATTAAAGCAGCAGCAACTCGTGGACTATCACGTTTTACAATCATTCGTCGCCACCTGATTCACAACGCGCTGCCGCCGATTATCCCCAAGCTAGGGTTACAATTTTCCACGATGCTGACGCTGACGATGATTACCGAAGTGGTCTTTAACTGGCCGGGTATCGGTCGCTGGCTGGTGAACGCCATTCGTCAGCAGGATTTCGCCGCGATTTCTGCGGGCGTGATGGTGGTTGGCGCGATGGTCATCACGGTCAACATTCTGTCTGATATTTGGGGCGCTATGGCAAATCCGTTGAAACATAAGGAATGGTATGCCCTACGATAACGTCTATAGCGAAAAGCGGCTGCCTAGCCGACTGGGTGACACCTGGCGTGCATTCCATCAGGATATGCTGGCGATGATCGGGCTGTACGGTTTTCTGATCCTGATCGGCCTGTGCCTGTTCGGCAAATTTCTTGCACCTTATGAAGTGGATCAGCAATTTTTGGGCTACCAACTGCTGCCTCCTTCCTGGTCGCACTACGGCGAAGTGTCGTTCTTTCTCGGCACCGACGATTTAGGGCGCGACCAGCTAAGTCGCCTGTTGAGCGGTGCCGCGCCAACCGTCGGCGCATCACTCATCGTCACCTATGCGGCGGCACTGTGCGGTATCGTACTAGGCGTCTTTGCTGGCGTTACGCGCGGGCTGCGTTCGGCGATGCTCAACCATATCCTGGATACGCTGCTGTCGATTCCGTCGCTGTTGCTGGCGATTGTGGTGATTGCCTTTATCGGCCCGAAACTCGAACACGCGATGCTCGCGGTCTGGCTGGCACTGTTGCCACGAATGGTGCGCACCATCTACAACGCCGTACACGATGAAATGGACAAAGAATACGTGATCGCCGCCCGTCTTGACGGTGCCTCAACCTTTTATCTGATCTGGTACGTTGTTTTACCAAACATTGCCGCGCTGCTGGTTTCAGAATTTACTCGTGCGCTGTCGATCGCCATTTTGGATATCGCCGCGCTGGGCTTCCTCGATTTAGGCGCACAGCTACCGACCACCGAATGGGGCGCCCTGCTCGGTAACTCACTGGAGCTGGTTTATGCCGCGCCCTGGACCGTCATGTTGCCCGGTGCCGCTATCACGCTGAGCGTGTTAATCGTCAATCTGCTGGGCGACGGCATCCGCCGCGCGCTCGTCGCGGAAACGGAATAAGAGGCGACGACTCCCTATGCCATTACTTGATATCCGTAACCTGACGATTGAATTTCTGACCACAGACGGTGCCGTAAAAGCCGTCGATCGCGTCAGTATGACGCTAAGCGAAGGGGAAATCCGCGGGCTGGTGGGTGAATCTGGCTCAGGCAAAAGTCTGATCGCCAAAGCCATCTGTGGAATTACCAAAGAGAACTGGCGCGTCACCGCCGATCGCTTCCGCTTCGATGATATCGACCTACTGCAACTGTCGGCGCGTGAGCGACGTAAGTTGGTCGGTCATAACGTCTCCATGATTTTTCAGGAGCCGCAATCCTGTCTCGATCCGTCCGAGAGTATCGGTCGGCAATTGGTGCAGGCCATTCCCGGCTGGACGTATAAAGGCCGCTGGTGGCAGCGATTTAACTGGCGCAAGCGCCGCGCTATCGAACTGCTGCACCGCGTCGGGATTAAAGATCACAAAGACATCATGGGCAGCTATCCCTATGAACTGAGCGACGGCGAGTGTCAGAAGGTGATGATTGCCATCGCGCTGGCAAACCAGCCGCGTCTGCTGATTGCCGATGAACCGACCAACGCGATGGAATCCACCACGCAGGCACAAATTTTCCGCCTGCTATCGCGCCTGAACCAAAACAATAACACCACGATCCTGCTCATCAGCCACGATCTGCAAACCATGAGCAAATGGGCAGACCGGATCAACGTGCTTTATTGCGGGCAAACAGTGGAGAGCGCCACCTGTGAAGATTTGATCACCGCGCCGCATCACCCTTATACGCAGGCGCTGATTCGTGCGATGCCCGATTTCGGTCGTTCGCTGCCGCACAAAAGTCGGTTAAACACCCTGAACGGCGCGATTCCCTCATTGGAGCATCTGCCAATTGGCTGTCGACTCGGCCCGCGCTGCCCTTATTCACAAAAGCAGTGTATGCAAACGCCGCCGCTGCTTTCCGTTAAGAACCACTTATATGCCTGCCACTTCCCGCTCAACATGGAGGAACCGTGATGGTTGAGATGCTGCTTGAAGCCCGCAACCTGACCAAGACGTTCCGCTATCGGACCGGGCTGTTTCGTCGCCAGCACGTTGAGGCGGTGAAATCCGTCAGCTTTACGCTACGCGAACGCCAGACGCTCGCCATCATTGGTGAAAACGGTTCGGGGAAATCGACGCTGGCAAAAATGCTGTCAGGCATGATCGCCCCAACGTCCGGCGAGCTGGTTATCGACGATCATCCGCTGCATTACGGCGATTATGGCTATCGCAGCCAGCGCATCCGCATGATCTTTCAGGATGCGAGCAATGCACTCAATCCGCGTCAGCGTATCGGGCAGCTATTGGATGTTCCGCTGCGGCTGAATACCGACCTTAGCGCCGAAGCGCGCGAAAGGGCGATTAATCAGGCGCTACAGCAGGTTGGATTACGCTCCGATCACGCTTATTACTATCCGCACGCGCTTGCACCGGGGCAAAAACAGCGCGTTGGTCTGGCACGTGCGCTCATTCTGCAACCGAAAGTGATTGTGGCCGATGAGGCGCTGGCTTCACTGGATATGTCTATGCGGTCACAGATTATCAATCTGATGCTGGAGTTACAGGAAAAGCACGGTATCTCTTATATTTACGTAACGCAGCATCTGGGCATGATGAAGCACATCAGCGACCAGATTCTGGTGATGCAGGCAGGCGAAGTGGTCGAACGCGGCAGTACCGCCGATGTGTTGTCCGCCCCGCTTCATGACCTGACGAAACGTTTGATTGCCAGCCACTTCGGCGAAGCGCTCAGCGCCGATGCCTGGCGACGCGACGGCGCACAACGTTAATCTCCGCACGATGACAGTATTCCCGCAGTCACAGGACTGTGGAAAAGGGGGGATACTGCTCGGAGTACCCCTACCGTCCCCAACATGGTAGAATCGCGCGGTTTATTCATCTCGGTCGCCGCTTGCCGCGTAGGTTTACAGGCACAGAAGTGGCGATCGCAGCAACAATGATCACAAGGATTACTGCTATGGGTTTTCTTACCGGTAAGCGCATTCTGGTAACAGGCGTTGCCAGCAACCGTTCTATTGCCTACGGTATTGCACAAGCAATGCAACGTGAAGGTGCCGAGTTGGCATTCACGTATCAGAACGATAAATTGAAAGCACGCGTTGAAGGCTTTGCCAGCGAGCTAGGTTCCAGCATCGTTCTACCGTGCGATGTCGCCGAAGATGCGAGCATCGAAGCACTGTTTACCGAACTGGCTAACGTATGGCCGAACTTTGATGGCTTCGTGCATTCCATTGCTTACGCACCGGGCGACCAACTGGATGGTGACTACGTTGATGCCGTTACGCGTGAAGGCTTCAGCATTTCTCACGACATCAGCTCTTACAGCTTCGTCGCGATGGCGAAAGCCTGCCGTAAGATGCTGAACCCGAACTCTGCGCTGGTTACCCTGTCTTATCTGGGTGCTGAGCGTGCCATCCCTAACTACAACGTGATGGGTCTGGCAAAAGCCTCTCTGGAAGCGAACGTACGTTACATGGCAAATGCCATGGGTGCTCAGGGCGTGCGCGTCAACGCCATTTCTGCGGGTCCGATTCGTACACTGGCTGCATCCGGCATCAAAGACTTCAAGAAAATGCTGTCTCATTGCGAAGCCGTTACGCCAATCCGCCGTGTCGTCACCATTGAAGACGTGGGCAACTCTGCTGCGTTCCTGTGTTCCGATCTGGCTGCCGGTATCTCCGGTGAGGTCCTGCACGTTGACGGCGGCTTCAGCATCGCCGCGATGAACGAGCTGGAACTGAAATAAGCGAGTTTTATGCTTGCCTTATGCCCTGGTTTTGCCGGGGCATATTTTTTTCTGCCTAATGATTACGCAACATCTTCCGCAACATGAACCGAATAATCCTTATCCAGCAATTCAAACGTATAATGCCGCTGCGAAGAAAAGACTATCTCTTTATTCTTCGTCACAAAGATGGCTTCTATATCCAGTTGATGTTGTAGAAACTCGATACCGGCACGAACACCCATGCCGTAAAGCAGTGTGGTGTAGATATCACCGTCAAGGGAATCATTCGAAATAATCGTCACGCTGTGCAGTTCATTATCCAGCGGATAACCCGTTTTGGGATCGAGAATATGATGATAGATATCATCGTCCACGGTAAAAAAGCGCTCATAGACGCCGGATGTCACCACGGATTTATTCTTTACCTTAATCACGCCGAGCAGGCTATCGCGATCCGCAAACGGTTTCTGCAACCCGACACGCCATAGCCCTTGCTCATCCGCCAATGCACTGCCGATAGCCAGCACGTTACCGCCCAGATTGATCAGCGCGTCCTGAATAGCGTGTTGACGCAGGACATCTCTGACGATATCGGCAATATAGCCCTTCGCAATCGCGCCCAGATCGATTTCCATTCCTGCCTTTGCTAATAACACCGCGCAGTCTTGCTCTCTGAGGAGAATGCATTCGGGATGCGTGACCGCCAGCGCACGATGTATCGATTCTTCATCTGGCACCGTGCAGCCGCTAAAGCCGATTTTCCAGAGTTTGACGACGGGGCCGATCGCCACGTTAAAGCCGCTATTTTCAATCAGGCTCACGGCTTTGGCGCGTTTAATCAATTCAAAAACAACCGGGCTGACCGGAACATAATCTTTTCCCGCCGCGTGGTTGATGCTCATCACTTCCGACTGCGCCCGATTAACAGTTAGCACGTCTTCAAGCTGCTTAATGCGCTGGAAAACCTGCCTGACCGCAGTTTCATTATGGACGAACAGTTTAAGCAGAATGGGGCTACCCATCAGGTGAGCAGAATAGACGTAAGCATCATCGACAGAAGGCATAAGGGGTCTCATGAATGGATTTCAACGCGCAGAGGAAACGATCGAAACATCGCGAGCGCCCTTTCAGACGCTCGCCATCAGCGCTATTCCTCTATCGCTGATGCTTCCATCATAACAGACGGTTTTTCAGACGTTTTAGCCGTCGTTTTCACAAATTTGGCTTTACGCGCCTTGGTAGGAAAAACGTCAGCATGGCGCGATGACTTCGCATAGGCCGTCGCCTGAATTCCCGCCTGAATGCCGAAGATAATGATATCCGCCACGGCGTTGCCGCCAATGCGGTTCGCGCCGTGAATCCCCCCCACCACTTCCCCGGCGGCATAAGCGCCAGAGATCGTCTCTTTGTGGCGGTTCAGCACTTCCGCTTTCGCATTAATCGTCACACCGCCCATCGTGTGGTGCACGCCCGGAGCGACCTTAATGGCATAGTAAGGTGCCTGATTCAACGGATCGCGCATGCCTGTTGAACGGCCAAAATCTTCATCGTGTTTATCGGCAATAAAGGTGTTGTAGCGTTCGAGCGTGGCTTGCAGAGCCGCCTGTGGCATGTCGAGTTTCTCAGCCAGTTCTGCCACACTGCCCGCGCTAACGGTCAGCCCTTGGGCAACATATTCTTCGACCGCCCGATTACGGCTTCTCACCTGCTCGTCGAACAGGATGTACGCATAACCCTCAGGCAGATTGACGATGGCGGAAGAGACATTATCGCGTGTTTCCATCTCGTTGAAGAAACGTTCACCGCGTTGTGAAACCAAAATAGCACCACCACCACGAATAGATTCGGAGATCAGATAAGAAGTTGTTTGCTCGACCGTCGGATGGGTTTGAATTTCCCCCATGTCCACCGTATCCGCGCCAATCTGCTCTAACAGCCGAATCCCGCCGCCCGTCGCGCCTTTGTGGTTGGTCGTGACGAAACCTTTCAGGTCTGGACGGTATGACTCCACCATCGTCTGATTCGCGCTGAAGCCGCCCGTGGCAACAATCACCGCCTTTGTCGTAATCAGGCTTTCTTCCTGTTCATCATTCACGACTTTCACGGCGGTGACTTTGCCCTTCTCTTGCACAATCTCCGTCACCGACGTTTCCAGCAGTACCTCAATATTGTATTTATTGAGATTTTTAATCAGCCCGCTGACCAGATAGCCGCCCACCGCTGCGCCGTTGGCAGGCCGATGCGTTCTGTCCACGCTCATGCCGCCCGTCGTCGTGATATCGCTCAGCTCAATATCGTGCTGCGCCAGCCAGTTAATCGCATCAGATGCATGATCGACGAAATATTGCACCAGCGTTGGGTTGTTCTTCTGCTTTCCGCTTTTCAGGGTTTCGTTATAGAACAGCGCGTAGCTATCTTCGATACCTCTGTTTTGCTGGAAGACGGTTCCCGCCGCGTTCATACCCGCAGAGGCCTTGATGGTGTTGCCGCCGATGACCGGCATCTTTTCAATGACGATAACGCGAGCGCCCTCTTCGCTGGCCTGAATAGCCGCCGCCAGCCCTGCGCCGCCGCTGCCAATCACCACGACGTCTGCTTCACGACGCGCATCAGGATTACCGCCATCGGCAACAATGGCGTCTTTGCTCGATTTCACCATCGCCTTGGTGACGGCTTTTTTGATCGCCTCACTCTGCGCTGTTGCACCCGTTACGGCGTCAACATGTGGGCTATTGGTATCCAAAATACGTTCACGGATAATGCCAAAACTGATTTTCAGTGAATCATCAATATCACGATTATCTAACGCAATATCGGCGACCCGATTCTGCTCAAAATGGACAGTAATGTGCAATTCGCCACATTCGTCCTGAACATTTTCCTGATAAACCCCTGATTTAAATTTTTTGCCGGTTAAATTTACGTCCCGAATCATGGCTTCGACTAATGAGAAACGCCACAGCGGCTCGGGGATCATTAATGCTTCACGTTTATCGCTGGCAATATAAAGATCGAGTTTTTTCTGTTCGGCAATGCAATCCGTCCAATCGGGATAAGCAATACAGGCTCTGCCAACGGCAATCAGGTCGTAACCATTTTCTAACGCCGCATCGGCATCGGCTTGATTGACGATATCCCCTACGCCAATAACCGGAATAGCCGCTAATGTCGCAGAACGCCGAGCGACATATTTTTTAATCAGTGGCGTCGGATCGTTTGTCTCGATAATGGATGAACGCAGGATATTCCCCATCGAGAAGTGGACGTAATCCAACCCGCGCGCCGCCAGTTTTTCCAGCAAATAGATCGAATCATCAAAATGAATGCCCGGCTCTTCAATCTCCTCTGGCGAGAAGCGATAGCCGATGATAAATGACGGATCGGCGTATTTACCGGCAACCTCGTGGGCGATATCCAGAACGGCAAGTGGAAACGCCGCGCGTTTGTCACGGCTGCCACCCCATTGATCTGAGCGTTGATTTGAGTGGGGAGAATAAAATTGCTGAATCAGGTAGGTGTTGGCTCCGTGAATTTCGACACCATCGAAACCCGCCTGAATGGCTCGATGGACGGCAGCACCAAACTTCTCGATCATAGCTTCGACTTCATCACCTGACAGTGCTACCGGAACGATGGCGCCCGCACGCGGCGCGGCAATGGCGCTAGGCGCAACCGGCGTCGCGCCGCCGATAAAACGCGGTTCTACCATACGCCCACCGTGATAAATTTGCAGGATTGCCGTCGAGCCTTTTTCTTTAATCGCCGTCGCAATTTTGGTCAGCCCGGCAATTTTGTCATCGTTGTCGATCCCTATTGCGCCGGGAAAGGCCAACCCTTTGTCATCAATAAAACAGCACTCCACAATCACGGTGCCGATACTGCCTGCTCTGGCCTGATAATATTCCACCAACTCCTTTGTCACACTCCCATCGTAAAACCCGCTACAGGTGGTCATGGGTGCCATCAGCATCCGATTTTTCAGCGTAGCGCCGTTGGGGAGAGTAAAAGCGGCAAATAAATCATGGTGACTATTCTTCATAGTGAATACTCCACTTAAAATAAAAACTCTGTTCGCAAAGGAATCAGAAGCCGCCATGTTTGTTTTTAATCATTAATTCTTCTGGCTGATAATTCGCGAACTTATTACTTACCAAGTATCTATTTTTTTTGATGTTATAAAATGTTTTCTTACTATTTAAACTATTTTGTAGATCCGCTGTTATTAGGGGTATTCGCACAACTCTTTTTTATATTTAATATTCCATTCACTTCATTAACATCTCTTTATCCTGAAGATAACCAATCGGATATTATTGATATTCTGCATAACAAAAAAAACGCCCCGGTAATAAATCCGGGGCGCAATAGGAAGCAATAGGTATGGCGGTGATTATTGGTGTTGATAGGTATCCGAGCGAACGCCGTTAATGTACAAATCGCGCTGCTCGCCTGCTGGCATGCGCAGCGTCGCGTGCTTCCAGGCTGGCTGATATCGCCCTTCTGACGTAAATGTGACGTCAATCCGCTGGCTATCCGCGCGGATTTCCCAACGTAACCACAGCGCATTTCCTTCACGCCATTGCCACGTTTCCCCATCATCTTCAAACAGCAGTCCAGAGTCCGTGCCGCCAGCGGTAGGTGGAAAGAGCAGGAATTCGCGCTGTTCGTCTTCATGTTGGCTGACATACGCTGTTCGCCCCGATAGTGGGATCATCGCTCCCGCTCGGACCATCAGCGGCAGGCGTTCCAGCGGCGCATCTAACACGATAGTCTGTCCGCCACTGAACCATTGGCCGGAATAAAAATCATACCAGCCAGAGGTATTCGCCGGTAGATAGACCGTACGCAGGCGTTGCTCTGGTTCAACCACGCTGGCGACCAGAATGTCTCGCCCCAGCATGAAATCGTCGGTTTCCTCTAGCGTCGCGCGATCTTGTTCGTGATCGAGGAACGTCGGTCGCAGCATCGGCTCATCGTCTGCACTGGCTTGCCAGAGCAACGTATAAAAATACGGCAGAAGGCGATAGCGAAGTTCAATCGCACTGCGTATTGCCGCCGTTACCAAGGGATACATCCACGGTTCGTTTACCGTGTGGTCGTCATTCCACGAATGGATAGTGAAACGCGGATGCATCACGCCGTTTTGAACCCAGCGTACAAAAAGCTCAGCGTCCGGCTTGTCACCGGAAAAACCGCCGACGTCATGCCCGACATTAAACAGGCCGGACAGACTCATTCCTACTCCCATCCGCGTGTTGTAGCGCAGCGTCTGCCAGTTGGTGCGGTTATCGCCGCTCCAGGTCTGCACATAGCGCTGCATTCCCGCACAGCCAGAACGAGAGATCAGATAAGGACGCAGCGTTGGGGCGAAGCGCTGCTGTGCCTCCAGCGAGGCGCGCATCATCAACAGCGGCATCAGCGGACGAATATTTTTGATCGCCATCGGTTGGCCGAATCCGTGACAGCGGGCTTCGCCATCCCAGACTTCATATTCGTTGTTATCATTCCACGTCGAGTCGATGCCTTTCTCCAGCAATTGCCGGGTGACGTTCTCCTGCCACCAGACCACCGTTGCTGGGTTAGTGAAATCAAGATGGGAACCTTCATCGTCCCAAAAACTGGAACGCTCCGGCGCATCGGATTCGGAATCGCGGATAAACAGCCCCTGCGCCGATACCTCATCATATTTCGGGTGATCTTGCAGTAAACAGGGTTTGATATTGGCTGCCAGCTTCAGGCCCGCATCGTGGAACGCCTGCGACATCACTTCCGGCTGAGGGACTTTGTCGTAGTTCCAGTTAAACACATAACGCTTATTGTTAATCGACGTGTAGCCCGATGAGAGTTGAAACGAATCACACGGAATGTGGTGTTCACGGCACAGCGCAATAAATTTCATCAACTGCTGCTGTGCATCGGGCGCATCGGTGTAATGCATGGTGGAACCGCTGTAGCCCAGGCTCCATTTTGGCCCAAAGAGCGTTTTCCCCGTCAGCCGCACGAAGGCTTTTGTCACATCCAGCACGCGTGGCCCAATAAACAGGTAATAATCGAGGTCGCCCGCCTCCGCCTGATAGCGTCGGTACGCCAAATGATAATTATCGATTTCATTGCCAAGATCGAGCCAGGTCGTGCTCAGGTTATCGTAGAACAGGCCAAAGCTGACATCGTCACGCCGGGTAATGGTAAACGGAACATGCTTATACAGCGGATCGGTGCTCGCCGCGTTGTAGCCCATCGCATCCAGATTGCGGAACTCAAATCGGCGTCCGGTGCGTTCAAGATCACCCGCTTTTTCACCCAGACCATAATAACGCTCGGTCGGGAAACGGCGCTGATAGTGCGCAACGCCCTCACCGTGTGGGTTCAGCAGATAAGCGCTGGTGGGTCGGTCAGCGGCAAACGGCTGCCATTCGCCCTGCTCATCCCGATATTCCCACGCCAGCCACAGCGGCTGGTGAATCGTAATGCGCATCCGCGCGGTGCTGATGCGCAGCCCGTTGTCCAATTGTTCCAGTGAAAAACCCGGCAGGCTGAAACCGTCGTTACTTTCACGGTTACGCCCTTCCCAGGGAACATCCTGCTGCGGCGCGATGCTCCAGGTGCGGTTCAGACTCAGTTCGCCATTCTGTTTAATCAGCACGCGGGCCAACATAGGCTCAAGTACGTACAGACGAAAAACATGCCTATCGTCCACCAGCAGTTCAACATGATCGGCGCTCTGATGGCGGAACACCCAATTTTTCAACGTTTTCATACAGCGTCCTTTTCAGGAAAAAATAAACCAGCCGTTACGCTTAATCCAGGTTACGTAAGCCCATTTTTAGGAGAAACACGGGGATGAGGTTCCCGTAGGGAAGCCTCGCCCCGTGGTCGCTCCGTGTATCTTGCTTCTTAAACGGCCGCCATAAGCCGTTACGCCTGTGAGCGCGTTTTCCCGCGGCGTTCAGCAATAAACGCAATCAGGAAGACGGCACCAATCAGATCAAAGAATCCCATCGCCACAAACAGCGGATTAAACCCAATCTTGTCGGCGGTGACGCCAATCAGCAGCGAGAACAGAAAGCTGGCAATCCACGCAAACGAACCACGCATCCCGTTCACGGTTGCCATCTGCCCTTTATCAAACGATTCCACGACCAGTGCGCTCAACATGCAGGAAATCACCTGATGGCCAAACCCGCCTATGGAAATCAGCAGAATCGCTACCCACGGATCTTTGCTGATGGCGACCAGCGCCAGCGACAGCATCAGAAATGCGCCCGTTACCGAGCTAGCCACAATCGAGTTAACACGCGAGCAGCCGAACCAGCGGGTGTAGAGTCGGGTGAGGTAACCGCTGGCGACACTGCCCAGATCGGCAGCAAGAAACGGCAGCCACGCAAACATCGCGATTTGCTTCAGATCCATACCGCGTTCATTCGCCAGATAGAGCGGTACCCAAAAGCTGAGCACGGCCCACGCAGGTTCCGCCATAAAGGCTGGAATAGCGATACCGTAAAAGCGTTTGTTTTTTGAAACGGTTTTCAGTGCGGTAAAGAAAGGCAGTTTGACCGGCGGAGCTTCATTATCCTGACGGATGAAATCCAGCTCTTCGCGGCTTAAATTGGGGTGATCTTCCGGGTTATGGTAGAACAGCCACCACAGCACCACCCACAGCAGCGCCAGCCCACCCGTGAACATAAACGCGCCCTGCCAGCCCAGATAGGCATGCGCGACGACGATAATCGGCGGTGCCAGCAACGCGCCAATGGAAAAACCGACACCGGCCCAGCCGGCCGCAATCGGTCGCTCTTTCTTAGGGAACCATTCGCCCAGCGTTTTAGCGTTCGCTGGTGTTGCGGCAGCTTCGGACGCCCCCATAAAGAAACGCAGAATCGCAAGGTGTACCCAGCTTCCCGCTCCCGCGTGGAAGATGCACATCAATGCCCATATCACCGCACAAATCATAAAGCCCATTTTCAGGCCGATGACGTCGATCAGCCAGCCGCAAAGCGGCTGAAAAATGGTGTACGCCAACTGGAATGCACCCACAATCCATGAGTATTGCTCGGTGGTAATGCCCATACTGGTTTTCAGTTCTGGAGCCAGAATACCGAGCGAATTGCGTGTGATGTAGTTAACGGTAACACCAAGCAGAAACAGACTCAGCACCCACCAGCGCAGATTTCTGAATGTCCGTTTACCTTTGGTAGCGATGGAGGACGGATTGATATCGAGACTCATGGTGACTCCTATACAGGAATGTAGGGTTACATTGGTCTGATATCTCGACAGCATTTTTGTATTTATCGCCTATCGAACAATCAAACCATTTTTATATCATTGTAATTATTAATTTAAATCCTATTTCTATCGTATCTGCCTACTGAAATTGGTTAACCAAATTGAGAGTAAAACAATTGAAAATCGCGAAATACTCACTTTTTTGAAAACATTTTCATGCTATGGTCAAAATGCAGGCAAAAACCTGCCTACATCACCTGAAAACAGGCGATAGTTAGCAATGAAAATATTGTCATTTTCGAAGGTGAACGGGATCACAAAATGAAAGGAAACCTGAAAATACGTGAAATTGCGCAGCGGACAGGCTACTCAATCAGCACCGTTTCACGCGTGTTATCCGGTCAGTCCAATACCAGCGAGCGTGCTAAAGAGGACATTCTCAACTGTGCTCGCCAGTGCGGGGTGCTGACCGATCTCGCCAATGGTCGCCTGCTCTTGAATGGACTGACTATCTTTGCCCCGCCGCGTGCATTTGATATTCGGTCCGACATTTTCTATCACAAGGTGGTACAGAGCATTATTGATGCCCTGAAGCCCCATGATGTGCGAGTGCGATACTGCGGGCTGGAAGAAAATGACAGCGACGTGGCGCTATTTTTAGACAAAATGCGCGATCCCGCCACGGAGGCCGCCCTGCTTATCGGCATTGACGACCCGTACATTCACGCACTGGCGGCGGACAGCGGTAAGCCCTGCATATTGATTAACTGTATCGACCGTAAGATGAGGTTGCCAGGTGTCGCCCCCGCGCATCGGCTAATTGGCGATTTCTCTGCCCACTACCTTTTTGAACAGGGGCACCATACCGTGTTGACGCTGTTATGCCTGCGTCGTTACACAATGGAGCTGCGTCTGGACGGCATCCGCGATGCTTATCAGCACCATAATCTTCCTTTCTCCCCAGAAGAGCATTTGCTGGCGTTAGATAATTTCAGCACGGCGGATGCAGAACGCGCGATGAGCGATTTTTTAGCCCGTTGCCCTCAGGATAAATGGCCCACGGCGATTCTGGCAGGCGGTGACTTTATCGCGGTTGGGGCGGTGAATGCGCTGAACAAGGCGGGATTACGCGTACCGCAGGACATCTCGGTGATGAGCATGGATGGGTTCAATCTCTCCGCGATTCACGACGTGCCGCTAACGTCGGTACTCGTGCCGCGTGAGGCGCTGGGCGAAGAGGCTGTGAGACTGCTGCAATATCGTCTGATTCGCCCCGACGCCCCTGTCGGTAACCTGCTGCTAAACGGTACACTGGTGATTCGTCAGTCCGTCAGGCGGCTTCGCGCCAGCAAATCCGTTGCCCCGGTGCAGGATAAAAGCCTCTATGACTGAGTCAGCAACCACTGCTGTGCGACGTCAAAGAAATTCTGTGCCAATGCCGTCGCTCTGCCCGCCTGCGCGATGACGACGGCAGGCTGGCGGTGCATCGGGGGAAATTGCAGCGGCCGCTGCGTTAACGCGGGCGTCATCTCTGGGATCAGGCTACCGTGGGGCACAATCCCACAGCCAAGCCCAACGTAGACGCTTTGGATCAATTGCAGAACGGAAGCGCTTTCCACCTTTACCCACGGCGAGACGCCCATTTCACGAAAATGGCTATCCAGATAGCGACGGAAATAGCGGCTGGCTTCCGCCAGACAAAGTGGCACTTCAGAAAGTGTATCGAGCGCCAGTGGCGCATCCCCCACCAACTGTGGGAAATGATGCGGATGGAACAACAGGTCAACGCCCTGCTCCGTTAGCGGCGACGCCTGAAAGTGCAGTTCCTCTAGCGTTGACAACTCAAAAAAGCCGATGCCAACATCCACTGAATGGGCATTCAGCGCTTCCAGCAGTTGATCCGCACTGAACAGCGAGATTTGAAAATCCAGCTGTGGATATTCCTTATTCACCGCTGCCAGCAGGCTAGACAGCGCGATACTGCTTTGCGGCACCGCACCGATGCGCAATACCCCGCTTACACCACGTTTCAGCGAAGCGACTTCCAGTTTCAATCCCTGATATACCGAGACGATTTCCCGCGCCCAGGCCAGCACGCGCTCGCCTTCGGCCGTAAAACCTTCAAAGTTGTTACCCCGGTTGATTAACGCCAGATCCAACTCCCGCTCCAGATTTTTCAACCGCATGGAGAGCGTTGGTTGACTGACAAAACTGGCTTCCGCTGCCCGGCCAAAATGGCGCTCTTTTTCCAAATTGCACAGGTATTGCAGTTGTTTAATATCCATCGCCAGACTCTGTAGTGGGTAAGCGACAAGTATACCGATAAACCGCCTCTATCCCACCATAGCCGCATTTGATTAGACGCGATCGCCGACGGCACCTAAACTTCAAAACATGAGCAAACATTTAAAGTTTTGTTCACATAAAAAAAACAAAACCCTAAATAATTCGAGTTTCAGGCCGGCGGCAACGCAGCGAGTCCCCAAGAGCTTACATAAGTAAGTGACTGGGGTGAGCGACAAATCTGCCAGAGGCGGATTTGAACGCTGCTTGCAGTGGCCCCAACGGGGTGAGGCACACGTAAGTGTGCCGAGTATCGCAGCCAACACACCTGCAACTTGAAGTATGACGGGTTTATTCACCTGCGGAATACGTCATGAAATTCAAACCATCTATCAAGCCATACCGCAATGCGGCTGGCGGTTGGGGCTCGTTGGAAGCCACTACGCGTTTTGTCCTCGATAGCAAGCAAGCGCTGAAAAATATCCGAAACTTGTTGCGGGTCAATAAATCGAAAGGATTTGACTGCCCCGGCTGCGCCTGGGGTGATGACAACAGCAGCACGTTCAGTTTCTGTGAAAACGGCGCGAAAGCGGTGAGTTGGGAAGCGACGCGTAAAGCGGTCGATCTGGATTTCTTCGCCGCCCACAGCGTCACGACACTACGCCAGCAAAGTGACTATTTCCTTGAGTATCAGGGGCGTTTAACCCACCCGATGCGCTACGACCGCGCCAGCGATCGCTATGTTCCCATCGACTGGGACGCCGCTTTTGCGCTGATCGCTCACCACATCAGTAATATGGCTCACTCTAATCAGGTGGAGCTTTATACGTCCGGCCGAGCCAGCAATGAAGCATCTTATCTGTATCAACTCTTTGGCCGCATGCTGGGCACCAACAATTTCCCTGACTGCTCGAATATGTGCCATGAAG
Organism: Pectobacterium betavasculorum; assembly: GCF_000749845.1. Taxonomy (GTDB): domain Bacteria; phylum Pseudomonadota; class Gammaproteobacteria; order Enterobacterales; family Enterobacteriaceae; genus Pectobacterium; species Pectobacterium betavasculorum. The sequence continues at coordinate 1,351,109 of NZ_JQHM01000001.1, forward strand.
CCAGCGGAATCGGCCTGAAACAGAGTATTGGCGTCGGTAAAGGGACTATCCGACTGGATGATTTCGAACACGCTGACGCGATTTTCGTCTTCGGTCAGAACCCCGGCACCAACCACCCACGTATGCTACACAGCCTGCGTCATGCCGCCGATCGCGGTGCCCACATTGTCTCGTTTAATACGCTCCGCGAGCGCGGTCTGGAACGGTTTGCCAATCCACAGAATCCGCTGGAACTGCTCACGCCGCTGTCCGGCACCATCAGCGAAACCTACCTGCAACCCAATCTGGGCGGTGATATGGCCGCCGTGCGTGGCATGGTGAAAGCGCTGCTGGAGACACATCATCAGCGTCTGTCTGACGGCGAGTCGGGGTTATTCGATCAGGATTTCCTGTCCACGCATACTCAACAGGTGGACGAGTATCTGGCCGTTGTCGACGGCACAAGCTGGCAGAAAATCGAACAGCAGTCCGGCCTAAGCGAAGCGCAGTTGCGCTATGTCGCGGCGATTTATCAGCAGTCGCCGCGCGTGATTTGCACCTGGGCGATGGGGATTACCCAGCACAAGCATTCCGTCGCTACCGTTCGGGAAATCGTAAATCTGCAACTGTTGTTTGGGCAGTTGGGGAAACCGGGCGCGGGGCTGTGTCCGGTACGTGGTCATAGTAATGTGCAGGGTAACCGCACGATGGGGATCGATGAGAAGCCGGCTGCTGCGTTTCTCGATCGTCTGGCTGCGCATTATGATTTCACACCCCCTTACGCCGCAGGCCACAGCACGGTAGAAGCGCTGGAAGCCATGCTGCGCGATGAGGTTAAGGTGCTAATCGCGCTAGGTGGTAACCTCGCCGCCGCCGCACCGGATTCGGCACGCACCGAAGCAGCACTGAGCCGTTGCGATCTGACCGTACATATCAGCACCAAGCTCAACCGCAGTCATTTGGTTACTGGCAAGGTTGACGCGCTAATTCTACCAACACTCGGCCGCACCGATCTCGATAGGCAGGCCAGCGGTGCGCAGTTTATTACCGTCGAGGATTCATTCAGCATGGTGCACGCCTCACAGGGCGTCGGACAACCGCTTTCGCCATTGCAGCGTTCGGAGACAGCGATTGTTTGCGGTATTGCCAACGCAGTTCTCGGCAATGAAAAGCTCAACTGGTTGGCGCTAGCAGACGATTATTCACGTATCCGCGACCATATCGCCGCCACCATTCCCGGCTTCACGAATTTCAATGCCAACTGCGATCTGCCGGGCGGGTTTTATCTCGGCAATGCGGCTGCCGAACTCCGCTTTAATACCCTCAACGGCAAAGCCCAATTCAGTCATGCCGCGCTGCCCGATACGCTGTTCCCACAGCTACAAGGCAGTGATGTGCCTTTTACACTGCAAACTCTGCGCTCGCACGATCAGTACAACACCACGATTTATGGTCTGGATGACCGCTATCGCGGCGTTTATGGTCAGCGAGAAGTGCTGTTCATGCACCCGGATGATATTGCCGCGTTAGGGCTGGAAGATGGCGATCTGGTCGATATCGAGACGCTGTGGAACGATGGTATTACCCGTATCGTCAACGGCTTCAAGCTGGTGAGCTACAATATTCCGCGCGGTAATCTGGCGGCCTATTACCCAGAAACCAATCCGCTGGTGCCACTGTCCAGCTTTGGCGATGAAACGCACACGCCGACCTCTAAGTCGGTGCCCGTTAGCGTTCGTCGCAGTACGCAGGCGGAATCGCTACTGCGTATCGCCTGAGAACCTATTCATTAAGGTCTACGTCATAGCATACCCCCCTGTCGCGTTGCAAAACCAATGGCGCACACGATGGGGTTTTACTCCAATCAGCATTGACTTTATTCGTATTTATCCGCCTTTTCGCTACCGTTATCCGGCCGCGCCATCCCCGATTATTCTTGCCGCCAGCACCTGATTCGAGTAAAACTGTGAACTGCTAATTGAGCCACTCACAATCGTATTTCTGGACGCTATGTTTCAAGACAATCCGCTGCTTGCACAGCTAAAACAGCAACTTCACTCTCAGACACCGCGTGTTGAAGGTGTCGTCAAAGGTACCGATAAGGGATTTGGCTTTCTTGAGGCTGACGGACAAAAAAGCTATTTCATTCCCCCTCCACATATGAAAAAAGTGATGCACGGCGATCGGATTACTGCCACCCTGCACACGGAAAAAGATCGGGAAATTGTCGAGCCAGAAACGCTGATCGAACCCTTCCTGAGTCGATTTGTTGGGCGCATCCATAAAAAAGACGATCGCTTATCAATTACCCCCGACCATCCGCTGCTGAAAGAGGCAATTCCTTGCCGTGCCGCGCGTGATGTCACAGACAATTTTCAGGAAGGCGATTGGGCTGTCGCAGAAATGCGCCGTCACCCATTGAAGGGCGACCGTGGATTTCATGCTGAACTGACGCAATACATCACCACGGGCGATGATCCGCTGGTGCCGTGGTGGGTGACATTGTCACGCCACAATCTGGAGCGATCTGCCCCAGACGTTGAAACCACTGAACGTCATGACGGCGAACTCGTCCGTGAAGATCTGACGGCATTGAACTTTGTCACCATCGACAGCGCCAGCACCGAAGATATGGACGACGCGCTGTATGTGCAGGACAACGGTGACGGTTCCCTGCAATTAACGATCGCTATCGCCGATCCAACCGCGTATGTGGATGAAGGCAGCGAGTTGGACAACATTGCACGCCAGCGCGCCTTCACTAACTATCTACCCGGCTTCAACATCCCGATGCTGCCGCGCTCACTGTCGGACGATATCTGTTCCCTGCGCCCGAACGAGCGGCGCCCTGTCCTCGCCTGTCGCGTGACGATTGCCGCCGACGGTGCGCTGGGTGACGATATCCACTTCTTTGCCGCCTCGATCGAATCCAAAGCCAAATTGGCGTATGACAACGTCTCTGACTGGTTGGAAAATCAAGGCGAATGGCAGCCGCAGAACGAGGCGATTGCCGAACAAATCCGTTTACTGCACCGCCTCTGTCTGGCACGCAGTGAATGGCGCACCACACACGCGCTGGTGTTTAAAGATCGCCCGGATTATCGCTTCCTACTGGGTGAAAAAGGCGACGTATTGGATATCGTGATCGAACACCGCCGTATCGCCAACCGTATCGTTGAAGAATCCATGATTGCAGCCAACGTCTGTGCGGCCATTGTGCTGCGCGATAAGCTGGGCTTCGGTATCTATAACGTGCACAACGGCTTCGATCCTGCCTCGATTGAGCAAGCCGTCGCCGTACTGGACACACACGGTGTTCAGGCCGACGCACCAACGCTGTTGACGCTCGATGGCTTCTGCACGTTGCGCCGTGAGCTGGATGCTCAGCCGACACAGTTCCTGGATAGCCGTATTCGTCGCTTCCAGTCTTTTGCCGAAGTCAGCACCACACCGGGACCGCACTTCGGTCTGGGGCTGGAAGCCTATGCCACCTGGACATCTCCGATCCGTAAATACGGCGATATGGTGAACCACCGTTTGCTGAAAGCGGTTATCACTGGACAGGCTGCGGAAAAACCGCAAGACGACGTTACAGTACAACTGGCCGAGCGCCGTCGCCTTAACCGTATGGCTGAACGTGATGTCGGCGACTGGCTGTACGCCCGCTACCTCAAAGATAAAGCGGGTACAGATATTCGTTTCAACGCGGAAATCATTGACGTGACACGCGGTGGACTGCGCGTTCGCCTGCTGGATAACGGCGCAGTGGCGTTTATCCCATCCTCCTTTATCCACGCCGTGCGCGATGAATTGGTGTGCAGCCAGGAAATGGGGATCCTCACGGTGAAAGGTGAAGTGGTTTATCGCCAGGGAGATACGCTGGACGTCATCATCGCTGAAGTCCGTCTGGAAACCCGCAGCATCGTGGCGAAACCTGCCGCATAATAGTCATACCGCATCTCCGCGCGGGCATTCGTCGTGAACTGACCCGCGCGTCATCATCTTTTATCCGCTACATGATTTATCAACGATATAGCGGCGTCTGATCCGCTTTTATAGCCGTCAACGACAGGCGTGCAACTCTACTAACAGGAGTGTTCCCGATGAAGAAAATAACAATCGGCACATCCGCGATACAGGCTTCCAACATTGCGTTGGGCTGCATGCGAATGGCGAAGAAAAGCACGAATGAAGCGGCTGCCATTCTCAATGCGTCCGTTGAGGCTGGCATCGATTTCTTCGATCACGCTGATATCTATGGCTCAGGCTTGTCGGAAGAGATTTTCGCCGCAGGTTTACAGAAGACGTCCATCCGCCGGGAATCGCTTTTTCTGCAATCCAAATGCGGTATCCGTAAGGGCTTTTTTGATTTTTCCAAAGCGCACATCATCGCGTCCGTTGAAGGCAGCCTGCAACGCTTAAAAACAGACTATCTTGATATGCTCCTGCTGCACCGCCCGGATACCTTGTTTGAACCTGACGAAGTCGCTGCCGCATTCGATGCATTGGAAAGCAGTGGGAAAGTTCGCCATTTCGGCGTCAGCAATCAGAACCCGTTGCAGATTGAGCTACTGAAGCAATCCGTACGCCAGCCGCTTATCGCCAACCAGTTACAGTTCAGCATTATGCACACGGGCATGATTGATGCTGGCTTCAACGTGAATATGACAAACCCAGCATCGGTGAACCACGATGGTGCAATTCTGGAATACAGTCGTCTGAATACGATGACGATTCAGGCCTGGTCTCCCTTCCAGTACGGCTTTTTCGACGGCGCTTTTCTCGATAATGAGAAATTCCCCACGCTAAACGCGACGATTGATCTCATCGCCAAGCACCATAACGTCACCAACACTGCGATCGCCACGGCGTGGATCCTGCGTCACCCTGCCACCATGCAGGTCGTTATTGGCAGCATGAGCCCGGAACGTATCCGTGATATCACCGCAGCATCTACGTTGTCGCTCAGCCGCGAAGAATGGTACGAGATTTACCGCGCAGCCGGAAATGTCCTGCCTTAAGCGCATCGGCCCTGCCAGCCACTGAATTATCCCCAGCAGGGCCTCTGATTTACCGCTTCTACATGTTAGCCATTGTTTAGCCTTTAAGTTTCTTTACAGAAATTCACGTTCGCTCACATTTTCTCATCCATTCGCTTCTCTTCGTCAACAAACCCACTATTGTTAAATTGTATTAACACTCGCGCCATATACCTCAAATAATTCGAGTTGCAGGACAAAACGTTGACGTTTTGAACAATGCAAAGCATTGGCCCGCGAGGGCGAGGCTCATTATGAGTCTCGTAACGCGGCAAACGCATGAATCCCCAGGAGCTTACACAAGTAAGTGACTGGGGTGAGTAAGAGAAGCCAACGCACATGCAGCTTGAAGTATTACGGTATACCCTTTCTGAATAACGAAGGAGCCGTTGTTATGAGTAACGTAAAGAGCATTGTGATCTGGCTGCTGGTCGGCCTGGCGGGCGCCTTTTCGTTCGCCACGCTGGCGCTAAGCCGCGGTGAGCACGTCAATGCCGTATGGTTGGTTATCGCCGCGGTATCCTGTTACAGCATCGCCTATCGGTTTTACAGCCTGTTTATCGCCAAAAAAGTGTTTGAGCTAGACGATCGCCGACTGACCCCGGCAGAGCGTCATAACGACGGTCTGGATTACGTTCCTACCAATAAATGGGTGCTGTTCGGCCACCACTTCGCCGCCATTGCTGGTGCCGGTCCGCTGGTTGGGCCGATCCTCGCCGCCCAGATGGGGTTCCTCCCCGGTACGATCTGGATTCTGGTCGGCGTGATGCTGGCGGGTGCCGTGCAGGATTTCCTGGTGCTGTTTATCTCCACGCGTCGGGACGGACGTTCATTGGGTGAAATGGCGAAACAGGAACTGGGCACGTTTGCGGGTATTATCACCATGCTCGGCGCTCTGGGCGTCATGATCATCATTCTTTCGGCGCTGGCGCTGGTGGTCGTTAAGGCACTGGCGGAAAGCCCGTGGGGATTGTTTACCATTGCTGCTACCATCCCTATCGCACTTTTCATGGGCGTTTACATGCGCTTTTTACGTCCGGGTAAAATCGCGGAAGTGTCCATCATCGGCTTTGTGCTGATGATGCTAGCGATTGTCTACGGCGGCAATATCGCCGCACATCCCTACTGGGGGCCGTTCTTCACGCTGAAAGGTACATCGCTTACCTGGGTACTGGTCATCTACGGCTTCGTTGCGTCAGTCCTGCCCGTCTGGCTGCTGCTGGCACCGCGTGATTATCTCTCTACATTCCTGAAAATCGGGGTCATTATCGGGTTAGCCTTCGGTATCGTGTTCGCGATGCCTGAAATGAAAATGCCCGCTGTTTCTCGTTTTATTGACGGCAGCGGACCCGTCTTCTCAGGCTCGCTGTTCCCCTTCCTGTTCATTACCATCGCCTGCGGCGCGATTTCCGGCTTCCACGCCCTTGTTTCCAGTGGCACCACGCCGAAGCTGGTTGAACGCGAGAGCCATATCCGCTTCATCGGCTATGGTGCAATGCTGATGGAATCCTTCGTGGCCATCATGGCGCTGATTTGTGCCTCGGTTATCGAACCGGGTATCTACTTCGCCATGAACTCACCCGCTGCACTAATCGGTAGCACGGTTGAAAGTGCCTCACTGGCCATTAATAGCTGGGGGTTTGTGATTACCCCGCAGGAATTGAGCGCCATTGCCAATGACGTCGGCGAAGCCTCTATTCTTTCGCGCGCCGGTGGTGCGCCGACCTTCGCGGTGGGCATGGCCTATATCATCACGGAAATCTTTAACAGCCGGGCGATGATGGCATTTTGGTATCACTTCGCGATCCTGTTTGAAGCCCTATTCATTCTGACCGCCGTTGACGCCGGAACACGCGCCTGTCGCTTCATGGTGCAGGATTTGGTCGGTATTGCGATTCCAAGATTAGCTAACAGCCATTCCTGGATGGGGAACCTGGCCGGTACGACCGTTGCTGTAGCCGGTTGGGGGTTCTTCGTGTATCAAGGCGTGATCGACCCGTTGGGCGGTATCAACACGCTATGGCCGCTGTTCGGTATCGGTAACCAGATGCTGGCCTCGATGGCGCTGATTCTCGGCACCGTGGTGTTGTTTAAGATGAAGAAACAGCGCTATGCGTGGGTGACTATCGTCCCTACCGTATGGCTGTTTATTACATCGATGACGGCGGGTTGGCAGAAAATCTTCCATGAGAAACCGAGCATCGGCTTTCTGGCTCAGGCAAAACGCTTCGCGGCGGGTATTGAACAGAACACGCTGATCGCACCAGCAAAATCGATTAAAGACATGGAAACCATCGTCTTCAGTAACCAAATTAACGCCGCACTGTGCGGGTTCTTCATGCTGGTGGCAGTGACAATGCTGGTTTCCGCATTCTTCGTCATTCGTCGTGCACTCAACAGCAATGTCCCAACGGCAAGAGAGACGCCGATTGTCTTACGGGACGGCGCTCAGCCTTAAACGTCATCGGCATATATTCTTCAATCCCTCCCGCGTGGAGGGATTTTTTTAATCAAAGATAACGTTTTAGGGGATTAGAGTTGAATTCGTGCAGTTTAGGCGCGACGACATGTGACTCAAACGACGCAACGGCGTTGCGTCGTTGAGGTAAACCGAAGAGGAACTACTGAAGTTTACTGCCCGTAATACGCGTTTTTACCGTGTTTGCGTAAATAGTGTTTATCCAACAGTGTTTGCTGCATCTCACCCAGCTGAGGTGTTAGCTGGCGCGAGAAAATTCCCATGTAGGCAAGCTCTTCCAGAACCACAGCATTGTGCACAGCGTTATCGGCATCTTTGCCCCACGCAAAGGGGCCATGCGAATTAACCAATACAGCAGGGATATCCACCGGAGAAATGCCGCGCTGGCGGAAAGTTTCGACGATCACCGTTCCCGTATCCCATTCATAGCGGCCATTTATTTCTTCATCCGTCATCAGGCGAGTACAGGGAATGGCGCCATAAAAATAGTCCGCATGCGTCGTACCCCAGGCGGGGATGTCTTTACCGGCCTGCGCCCAAATCGTGGCATGGCGAGAATGGGTATGCACAATACCGCCAATATCAGCAAACTCCAGATATAACACACGGTGAGTATCGGTATCTGACGACGGCTTCTTCGTCCCCTCGATTACTTTTCCACTTTCCAGCTCGACGACAACCATATCCTCCAGCGTCATGGCCGAATACTCCACGCCGGAAGGTTTGATCACCATCAGGCCGCGCTGCCGATCTACCGCACTGACATTTCCCCAAGTGAACGTCACCAGATGGTGCTGCGGCAAGGCCAGATTGGCTTCCAACACCTGTTTTTTTAGCGTTTCTAACATAATCAGTCTCCCATCGGCGCGATGACACCATTCTCGCGGCCTGATGGGTTCGTCGCTATGGGCTAAATCGCTAAAGACCTAGCGGTGTTCTGCTATGGGAAAAAGAAAGAGACACCCCACAGAATTGGACAAAAAACAGCCAGCTTTATCAATTATTGCTATCGTTAACATAACGCTGGGGAATTAAGAGTTTTTACCTGTTGCAGTTTTTTCCGATGATTATACTTGTCACCAAGCAGTAAAAGGTCAGTTCCTTTATTTAATACCGTAAAAAGTACGTTGTTCGATATTTTCCTCACAAGAAACGTGAGACTAAGAGCAGAAAGGGGAAGAAAATGAAATTAAACAAACGCGTTGCAACGGCCGCTCTGGCAATTACGCTTGCTGTTACGCTTGCGGGCTGTTCAAACATGTCAAAACGTGACCGCAATACTGCCATTGGTGCTGGTGCGGGGGCGGTAGGTGGAGCTATCTTGACGGATGGTGGAACATTAGGAACATTGGGCGGTGCCGCGATTGGTGGGCTGATTGGCCGTCAGGTCGATTAATAACGAATTTATAGCAGCAGGTTCACGGGAGTAAACCTGCTGCTTTATACTTAGCCACCAGCCAGCCTAACCTTCATGCCTTTCGCTTCCAGAAGCTGTTTTAGCAGGTCGCGCTTGTCTCCCTGAATTTCGATTACGCCTTCTTTCACCGATCCGCCGCAGCCGCATTTTTTCTTCAATTCCGCAGCCAGCTTATTCAACTCAACATCGTCAAGATCGAGACCGCTAATCAGGCATACGCCCTTCCCTTTGCGTCCACTCGTCTGACGCTGGATGCGCACGATACCATCGCCCTTCGGTCGAACGATTTTTTCGTCTTCCGGCGTAATTCGCCCGGTTTCTGTAGAGTAAACCAGTTGACTGTTCTTATCATGATTCATGATGCAGAACCATTTAACAGCGACGCGCGAATATCACGCAGCGTCTGAGCCGGATCGGACGATTGGGTGATCGGACGCCCAATCACCATGTAATCCACACCCGCCTGCTGTGCCTGAATCGGCGTCATAATACGGCGCTGATCGCCAACGTCACTGCCTGCGGGGCGAATACCCGGCGTGATCAGCTTAAATACCTGCCCACATACCTGCTTCAACCGTTGCGCTTCATGTGCGGAACACACCACGCCATCCAGCCCGCTATTATGGGTTAGCACAGCCAGTCTTTCCGCATGCTCCGCTGGGCTAACGGTAATGCCAAGCCCACGTAGATCGTCTTCGTCCATGCTGGTTAGCACAGTTACGGCAATCAGCAACGGTGCACCTTTACCAAACGGCACCAGCGCTTCTTTCGCCGCAGCCATCATGCGTGAACCGCCACTGGCATGGACATTGACCATCCACACGCCAAGATCGGCGGCTGCCGCTACGGCATGTGCAACGGTGTTGGGGATATCGTGGAATTTCAGATCGAGAAACACATCAAAACCGCGCTGTTGTAACGTCTGCACGAACTGGGGGCCAAATAAAGTAAACATCTCTTTGCCAACCTTCAATCGGCAATCCTGCGGATCGATACGGTCAACAAACGCCAGTGCGGCATCCTGACTGGCGTAGTCCAACGCGACCACAATTGAGGATGATACCGTTTGATTTTTTTGCTGTAGATTCTCGTTTTTCATTCGTCACCCAGTTTCTTGCGAAGCCAAAATTCCCGCCGCATTCTACATCCCTCGCCCCCGAAATCCCAGCTACCTGAAGACCAATACGATTAATGAAGCTGCTGAAATGGAAATCACACCCAATCTTTAGTATGTTGTAACTAAATTAGATTAAAGAATAACGACGAGATGCCGCGTGAAGCTACTGCCCGTCTAATCCACGGATCGGCTTCACGCTAGCCCAGGTACGACAGGAAGGACATTGCCAATAGAGTGATTGCGAAGTGAAGCCACATTTACGGCAGTTGTAGCGCGGTTTGGTACGAATCTGTTCACCCACCATATCACGCAGTACCAAAAGGCTCTCTTTTGCACGACCGTCCTCCGCTTCATGCAGGTGAAAATCCATGAGGCGATGGAATACGCGCATCGTAGGGTGGCGTTGAAGCTGACGATTAATGTAGACCTGAGCAACCTCAGCCCCCTCTTCTCTTTCGAGAATATCAGCCAGCATCAGTTCTGCCATCGCACCGGTATTTTCCTCAACACAGCGCTTGAGGAAATTCGCCCAATCCAGCGGCTTATCTAAATACTGATAGCACTCTTGCAGCATCGGCAGCATTTCACTGACCAGTTCTTTATCCTGATCGAGAACCTGCCGCAGGGCTTCCACCGCGCGCGAATAATCCTGCTGCGCCATGTAGATGCGCCCCATCATGATGGATGCACGAGCGCACTGGTTATCCGCCGCGGCCCCTTTCTTTAGAAGCGCTAACGCTTTATCCAGATCGTCACTGCCCATTGCCAGTAGCGCCAACTCGCAATAAAAATGCGCAATTTCCACACGAAGCTGATCTTTTCCCATTTTGACCAGTTTTTCCGCAACATCAATTGCCGCCAGCCAGTCGCTGGTTGCCTGATGGATCTGCAATAGCTGCTGCAAAGCACTCCGACGAAAATCTTCTTCGTCCACCAGTTGCTTAAAAATCTCTTCGGCACGGTCATACAGCCCAGCAGCCATGTAGTCACGACCCAGTTGCTGCACCGCTAGCAGGCGTTGTTCAAAGGTTAACGATGCGCTTTCGGTCAGCGCCTGATGGATGCGAATCGCCCGGTCAACTTCGCCACGCGAGCGAAACAGATTACCGAGCGTAAGGTGGGCTTCAAAGGTATTGCTGTCATCCTTGAGCATGTCGAGGAATAGCTCCACCGCCTTATCCTGCTGGTTAGACAACAGAAAGTTAACCCCGGTGACATACTCACGGGACAGGCGGTTGGACTCCTGCTCTTTGTCCTGCTGAGCACTTCTGCGCCCCATGTACCAGCCGTACGCGGCGGCCACGGGCAGCAACAGAAACAGCAGTTCTAACATAGAGAGAATTCCTTAGTGGGTGACCGTCTGCACTGGCGCCACATTCTCCTCAGATGAGGTAGAAAGCTGTTGTTCCAGACGCTTGATTTTACGTTGTGCACGGCCAAGCGCAATGCGCTGACGCAGATAAAACAGACCACAGATAACCCAGCCAAGGACAAAGCCCAAGGCAAACAACGTGGCGAGCAGCGTGGAGATACGATAATCCCCCTGAGCCAGCAGGTAGTTAAATGTCACAACCTGATCGTTGTGCGCACCCAGTGTGACAGAAATGATGAATATCGCCAGCACGAGTAAAAAAATCAGCAAATATTTCACATTGTCCTTCCTGTGATATCCAATAAGCGGATGAATTATGCCAAATTTTGGCGATAAACCCCATTAAATTACCATGTCCGGCGGGGACAGGGAAATCAAGAAACATACTCCACTGCCGTCTGCGCTTGTTATTTATTCTGTGCTGAATAAAAATGACAACAGCATGCCAGCAAGGGGAAAAGTCATGTCAAAGCAGGACGAACAGCGATTATTAGTCAAGATCGCTACGCTCTATTATAGCGAAGGGATGAAACAAGCAGAAATTGCCGCGTCACTTCATTTGTCACAGTCTTTTGTCTCGCGCGCGATCGCTCGCAGTGTTAAAGAAGGTGTGGTCAAAATCAGCGTAATTCAACCCCCGAACATGTTTATGCGGCTGGAGTCCGCCATCCAGAAACGCTACGGCATCGATCAGGCTATCGTTGTGGATGTCGCCGACAACGCCACGCTGACGCAAATTAAGCAGGCGATTGGCTCTGCCGCCGCGCACTATGTCCAAACCAGTATCCGCTCTGACGATCTGGTCGGTATTTCATCCTGGAGCAGCACGTTACGGGCGATGGTGGACAGTCTGCACCCACAAAGTGTGAAAGCACAGGGCGTGATCCAACTGTTGGGCGGCGTGGGGCCAAACGGCAATGTACAGGCGACAATCCTGACACAAACGCTGGCCAACCAATTAAGTTGTCCGGCCTATCTCTTACCCGCACAGAGTATTGAGCGTTCGGTGGAAGATCGCGCCCGTTTGGTGACCAGCGATGAGGTTTCCAGCGTAGTCGACAAATTCAGCGAAGTGAGTCTGGCACTTGTGGGCATCGGCGTACTGGAACCGTCACAATTGCTGAAAAACTCCGGTAATTATTATCAAGAAGCGATGCTGCAACAGTTGGCGGAACGCGGTGCCGTGGGTGATTTGTGCTTGCATTATTACAATGCGAAAGGCGAGCCAGTATTGCAAGATGATGAGGATCCGGTAATTGGCATGGCGCTGCAACAGTTGCGACAGTGTCCACGTGTGGTGGCGTTGGCGGGCGGTGTCGAAAAAAGCGCAGCGATTCGCGGCGCATTAGTCGGCCACTATATTGATGTCTTGATTACCGATCAATTAACCGCTGAGACGTTGATCTAACGTACTCAGCCCTCGTGGTGAGCAATAAGAGTAACGTCAGGCGCGGAATGCTTCTCCTGCTCCGTGCCTGACGAATCGTGGCGTGATTACTCGTTAACGTTAATGGATGACAGCAGCGCGTCCTGCACAATCCGCTGCGCCTGTAACGGGTTTTGCGCTTCCTGCGCCGCCTGAAGTGCTGGGATATCCAGTTTGTCCAGCGCACGATAGATGTGCTTCAGGAAACGGATGGACAGTTGCGCCGCTTCAACATGGTTCTCACGGAATGGGAACTGATCGAGCTGCCAGACGCCCTGCCAGTTGTTGATTTTCAGCACGTAGAAGAATTCGAAGATCTCGGTCATGTGCACCGTGCCAACGACCAAATCGTCATCCCAACCGCGCAGGTTGTCGTTCACATCCATGCCGAACAGCCGACCGCGATCGATAATCAACTGGGCAGAATCGGCCGGTGATTCTCCGCCATACAGCGCATGCCCGAAGTCCAGCAGCACGCCGACATTATCCAGTCCGATGTCTTCAATACCCAGCAGCGTTCTCGCAGCGGAATCCCAGGTCATTTTTACACGCGGTTCACGCGGTTTGTATTCGATGGCGAATTTCACATCGGGGTTAGCCCCTGCCAGATCGCGCATGCCGTCAACAGCAAGCTTCCACAGATTTTTATGGCTGACCTGAAACGGATAATCCCAGCCATCTTGCCCCGGCCAGACTTTGACATAATTCGCACCTAATTCACGCACAATGCCAGCAGATTCGTGCATCAGTTCAAACGCCGCAGCACGAGCCGCCGGATCGGGGTTGGTGAAGGCGCCACGCGACCACTTTTGCAGGTAAATTTCCGGCGTGATGCCAATCGCTTTCAACCCTGCATCCTTCAGTGCATCTTTCACTTCGCTTAGCGTGACGCCCGGCGTGAAGGGATAAGGCAGATCGACATACGATAGCTCGCCGACCTCTTTCGCCGCGTTGATCTGATCGATCGTGCTCAATGCCGGGCCGTAGCCGTCCACCGCGTAGCGGTCGATATAATTCGCAAAATGCCACAAACCGGCACCAAATTCAGGGTAGTTATACGTTGCCATAATAAAGTCACCTCATTGATTTATAGAGTATTGAGCTGCTTATCTTTCTTGCGCATCGGATAGGTTCTTACTGCTAACATTTCCTACGGTTAAAAACTTCTTACCTTAAAATAATTACGATGCAGGTCGCAGGCGTGCACGCGCCACCGCCGTGCGCCACTGTTGATAGCTCTCAAGAATGGCCTGATTTATCGCCGACGGTTCGATGACTTCCACCTCTCTCGGCAGTGCGGCGATCTGTTCGTTGTGCTCCCACCATCCCAGCATTTTTCCGCCCAGATAAGCCGCTCCCAGCGCCGACACTTCCGCGTTGTGATTGCGAATCAAAGGACGTTGTAATAAATCGGCCTGAAACTGCATCAGCCAGCGGTTTTGCGTCGCACCGCCGTCAACACGCAGAGCGGGTAAAGCGACGTGCGAGGCCTGCTCCATAGCGAAAAAAACGTCAGCGATTTGATACGCAATCGCTTCAAGCCCGGCACGAGCGATAATGGCGGGTGTGGTGGCGTCGCATAAACCGCACAGCAGGCCGCGCGCTTGTACGTCCCAATAGGGCGCGCCAAGCCCGGATAAGGCAGGAACAAAGAAGACGCCCTGATTCGATTCGGCGCTGAGCGCCAGTTCGGTCAGTTGCGTAACGGAAGGAATGCCCAGCATCTGACCAATCCAGGCAAATCCCGAGCCGGTATGGGTGATATTGCCTTCCAATGCGTAGCGCAGTTCACCATCGTGCCAGGCAATTGTGGTGCTGAGCCCAGCGGCGTGAAGATGCGGCGTGTTGATGGTGGTCATCAGCGATGAACCGGTGCCATATGTTGCCTTGATTTCACCACTTTGGGTGATGCCCTGACCGTACAGCGCAGCATGGGAATCCCCAATCAGCGCTACAATCGGTACACCAACAGCAAGCCCGCTGATACCCGTCACGCCGGTGTGACCGTGTAACGCCGAGGAAGGCGTGACGGCAGGCAGACAAACGCTGGGGATACCGAACAGCGCCAGCAGATCCTCATCCCAACAGCCGCGGTGAATATTGAACAACTGGGTTCTCGCCGCGTTGGAATAGTCGGTGGAGAACGCCTGCCCGCCGCTAAATTGCCAGTTAAGCCAGCAGTCCACCGTTCCGATGCACAGCTCTCCTTGCGTCGCACGAGCAACACCGTTTGGTAATTCCGCCAGCATGGCATGAAGTTTGGCAGCAGGAAAAAGCGGATCGACCTGGAGCCCAGTACGAGATTCGATCAGACGTGCCTCAGCGCTTCCCTGCAATGCCTGACAGAATTTCTCCGCACGGCGATCCTGCCAACTGACCAATGGCGTCAGCGCTTTTCCTGTTTGCCTTTCCCAAATCAATACCGACTCACGCTGATTGCTAATGGCGACACCCACCACCTGAGCACGGTGTAATGACGACAAGCAAGCCTCTGCCGCCTGACAAACCGCACGCCAGATCGCCATTGCATCCTGTTCGGCTCTGCCGGGCTGTGGGTGTGCCACCTGCAAAGCAACGGCCGCTTTAGCCAGAATCCGCCCCCGCTCATCGACGGCAATCGCCTTGGCGTTCGTCGTCCCTTCATCGATTGCCAAAATAACCGGCGTATACATCATCAGCCTCCCGGACAAAGACGCAGTGCCGCATTGACAATACCCGTCGCGTCCAGCCCGTGATGCGCCCGCATCGCGCTCCGATCGGCGGCAATCGCGTATTGGCCATCAGGAATCCCCAACCGTACCAGAGGAATTCCACTGCCCGCTTCCGCCAGCACTTCCGCAACCAGACTGCCCGCACCGCCGTTGACGTTATGTTCCTCGATGGTAATAACTCGAGGTGTTTCACTCAGGATTTCAAGCAATTGCTGAGTATTACACGGCCGGATAGAGGAGAGATTGACCACCGTAGCGGAGAGTCCTTTTTCTGCTAATAATTCAGCAGCCGTCACAATTTCATGTACGGTTGACCCCAATCCGACCAGCGTGATATCACGACCTTTACGCAGTACATCGATCTGTCCCGGCACAAAGCGATAGTGCTCATCATGCAAGGCAGGCAGTGGTTTTCCATCGAGGCGAATATAGACAGGCCCCTGATGTGCAAACGCATAATCGATAATCTGACGACACTCTTCCGGGCTGGATGGCGCATAGATCTCAATATTGCCAAACCCTCTCAGCACCGCGATGTCATCGATACTGTGGTGCGTGCTGGCGAGTGGGCCGTAGCTACAGCCCGCATTAAGCCCAAACAGCTTAACGTTGCTGTTGTTGTAGCAGACGTCGACTTTGAGCTGTTCGTTAGCACGGGAGATCAGAAACGGTGCCGCGTTGCAGGTCACTGCAATCTTCCCGCCGATGGACAGCCCTACCGCCGTTCCCACCATGGTTTGTTCTGCAATCCCCACGTTGACGATGCGGTCGGGAAAACGCTGTATGAACGGTGAAATCTTCGCCGTGGAGGACGAATCCGCTAACACCGGAACAACATCAATCCCCTGTTCGACGGCCTTGATGAACTGCTCGACCATCACGCTTGCCAGATGCTCTGCGCTACTCATCTTTTAGTTCCTCCAACGCTAATGCAATTTCTTCGCCTTTCGGCACCCGGTGGTGCCATTCAGCTCGCCCCTGAATAAACGATACGCCCGCGCCTTTCTCCGTATTCGCAATCACCACATTCGGCTTGCCGTTGCGAGGCAGATTCTCCAGCGTGTCCACCACCGAGCGCATATCATTACCCGCGCACTCCGTCACCTGTAGGCCAAATGCCTGCCACTTTTCCGCCAGCGGATCCGTGTTCATGATGGAGCAGGTCGTTCCCGCGAGTTGCAGCTTGTTCTTGTCATTGATGATGATCAGGTTATCCAACTGGTAATGCGCCGCCGCCAGCGCCGCTTCCCAGTTACTGCCTTCCGCTAGCTCGCCATCGCCCGTCAGGACAAACACCCGACGCGGGCTGTTATCGCGCTTGGCAGCCAAGGCAATGCCTACAGCAACCGGCAATCCGTGTCCCAACGCCCCCGTGTTCAGCTCAATCCCCGGCGTCTTGTGCTTGACCGGATGCCCCGGCAAATGCGAATCCGGGTGCTGATAGGTTGCCAACCACGATTCCGGGAAATAGCCCGCCTCTGCCAGACAGCAGTAATAACCGCCAACCGCATGACCTTTTGACTGGATGTAAATGTCGCGCTGCGGATCCTGAAGACGATCCGGCGCACAGTTCAGAATGCGAAAATACAGCGCCGTCAGAATCTCAACCTGCGACAGATCTGCGCCCGTATGCCCACCAGCCGGACTATTGGCATTCAGATGAATAATGCGGCGACGAATGGCGCGGGCTTTGTGCGTCAGCGCCTCCACCGACAATGAGTACGGATTCATACCTCACCTCACTTGAATTTTTACTCAAAAACGAATATTTATTCATATCAAGTCAAAAAAAATTGCGCTTAAATCGGGCCTCGGTATGTCTACCGACATCGCTCCTGCCACAACCCAACGCCCCGTGCTATCTGCTCTTAAATACACCCACTCTTAAATACATTTACGCTTAAATGCTATCGACACTTAATGCACCAGCGCCTGATTAAGCGCCTTCCGCCGCGGCCTTCTGTGACACAATTGCGGCCTTGTGCTGCATACGGTTTTGCATCTGGTCGATAATGACCGCCACAATAATGACGATGCCTTTGATCACCATCTGCCAGAATTCACTCACGCCCATCATCACCAGCCCATCGGCAAGGATCCCGATGACAAATGCGCCAATCAGCGTACCCAAAATCGTCCCGCGTCCGCCAGCCAATGAGGTTCCGCCGAGAACCACAGCAGCAATCGCGTTCATTTCAAAAGCGGTGCCCGTCGCCGGATGGCTGGCGACCAGTTGAGAGGACACCACGATGCCCGCGATAGCTGCGCAGAAACCGGAAATGGTGTAGACCCAGACTTTAACCTGACGAACCTTGACGCCAGAAAGCTCCGCAGCACGTTCATTGTCACCAATCGCATAGACATGGCGACCAAACGGCAGGCGACGCGCCACATAGGCAATCACCACGGCCAGCACCAGCATCAGCCAGATGGCCAGCGGTAATCCCAGGATTGTGGCAGAACCAATCAGCTCAAAACCGGTATTGCCCAACTGCGGGTTACCGCCCAAGCCGGGGAATGTTTCCCCGCCGGAAATCAGCATCGATGCACCACGCACGATGTACATCGTTCCGAGCGTGCAGATAAAGGGCGCAACGTTATACCGCGTGATGATCCAGCCGTTGATGGCACCGATGAGCGCACCAATCAGCAGCACGACAGGTACGATGACCCATACGCTGGGGAAAATCGCGATACCGAACAGGGGCAGCACTATGCCCTGAGTAATCATGTAGCCCGCCACCATGCCGCACAGCCCCAGCGTGGCCCCAATTGACAGGTCAATCCCGGCGGTAATGATCACAAACGTGATCCCTAATGCCAGAAACGCGTTGATGGCAATGTGCTTCACCATGATGATCAGGCTGCCCGTCGCCAAAAATCCGGGCACCGTGAAGGCAAAGAACCCCAAAATCAGGAACAGCGCGATAAACGTACGTAGCCTGAGAATCAACAGCAGAATGCTTTCTCGTGAGCGTACAAACTTACCCGGTGATAGCGCGCCCGACGCTGCCGGAAGGTGAGTCGTTTTCATGTCAGAACCCTTGTGCACTTGCCGAAACTAATGCCGATTCGCTGGCCGACTGACGCACAATATTCGCCGTCAGCTTGCCATTCGACATCACCAAAATACGGTCCGATACCGCCATAATCTCTTTCAGATCCGAGGTGGAAAACAGCACACCAATGCCTTGTTCGGACAGCCCGACCATCATTTCAAACACATCGGCTTTTGCCCCCACATCAATACCGCGCGTCGGTTCGTCCAGTAACAACACTTTAGGACTGGTCAGCAACGAGCGGCCAATCACCACTTTTTGCTGATTGCCGCCGCTCAGTGCCTGAATTTCCACCTCAGGTGAAGACACTTTGATCGCTAACCGCCCAACGGTGCTGGCAACCACCTCTTGTTCCTGCCGCTGGAAGATCGCCATGCCGTATTTCAGCCGTCGCCACAGGCTGGCGATAGTGAGATTGGACGCCACCGACGAGAGCGGAAAGATGCCAGTTTTTTTGCGATCTTCCGGCACCAGACTCATTCCCATACGAATGCGCTGCGCGGTAGAAAGGCGCGGACTCACGGGCTTACTATCGAGATAAATCTTGCCCAGATAATCATTCTGAATGCCCAGCAGACACTCAAAAAGTTCGGTTCGTCCTGCCCCCATCAGCCCGTAAATACCGACAATTTCCCCTTCACGTACCATCAGCGAGACATCGTTAACGACCTGATGTCCTGCATCATTGAGGCAGGTAAGGTGTTCAGCCTCCAATATCGGCGCACCAAACGTTCTACCCGAATGTAGGAAACTGGTGACAGGGTCACCGCCGAGCATTTCCCGCACGATCCACGGCACGTCAATGTCGCTGACCGCTGCTTCCGCCTGAAAACAACCGTCACGCAAGATGGTGATGTAGTCGCCAATCGCCATCAATTCTTCAAGCCGATGCGAAATGTAGATGATGGAAACATTCTGGCGAGTCAGTTCGCGTATTACGCGAAACAGAATTTCCACTTCGGTTTTGCTGAGCGCGGAGGTCGGTTCGTCCAGAATCAGAATGTCGGCCTGATCCGCCAGCGCCTTGGCGATTTCCACCAGTTGCTGCTGCCCGACTTTCAGGCTGGCAACTTCGGTACGCGGCGAAATATCCTGATCGAGACGCGCCATCAGCTCCGCCGCAATCCGCTCCTGCTCCAGGCAATCGATGGGCGCAACCCCCTTTTGCAGTTCCCGGCCCAGAAAAATGTTCTCCGCCACGCTCAAATTCTCGGACAGATTAAGTTCCTGATGCACCATGCCGATACCTTTCGACGCCGCATCACGCGTATCCGCGATGCGCACTACTTCGCCATTCAGCAGAATCTGGCCGGACGTCGGCTGTTGCACACCAGCCAGAATCTTCATCAACGTCGATTTACCCGCCCCGTTCTCACCAATAATCACGTTGACCTTGCCGCGATAAACGTTGTAATCGACGTTATCCAGTGCTTTGGTGCCGGGAAACAGCATAGTGATGCCTCGGGTCGCCATCACTATTTCGGGTGGGCTAACCACATCTGGTTGCATAGCCGCATCTGAACGTTCCATCATTGAGTCCCTCCGCTGCTCGCTCCGGTCAGATTTAGCGTCATCGGTACCGCATCGCTGATGCCCTGTTTGGTCACCACCAACGCTGCCAGTACATTAACGGATTTACCCTGCACACTTGCATCCAACTCTGGTAACGACGCGATCGCTTTGTTATTCAGCGCGCGTGCCAGTTGGGCAAACTGCACCTGATTCTTGAAATCGTCAAAGCGGATAAATCCTGCCGCATCACGAATCGCATTGCCTTTAACGATGGGCCCTAATTGAAGCGTGACAGCGTCACCTTGCACGTCAAGCGTCAATTTTCCTTCGCGATTTTCCCGGTCAACCCCGCTGACCGTACCCTGAATCCGGGCGTAGACGGCTTTGCGTGCCGATCCCTCCAGCGCTGCCTGCGTTTTCTTCACCTCCTCCCATGACAGCGCCTGCTGTTGCGCCGCAGGGAGCAGCGTTGGCTGCCACAGCACAGTCGCGATGCTCTCTGGTGTCATGGTGCTATAGCCTGGCGTAGCCGCTGGATCGACCGGAATAATCGGCTTACCGTTTTCATCCAGATCGACCACCGTACAGGCAGACAGCAGCAAAGCGCAGAGCCCAACCCAACCAGCGCGATATCGTTCATCAAACAACATAACGACTCCTCTATCAGCAGGCGCTAACGCGCCCGCTGCCTCGATTACGGTTTCAACGCAAAGGTGTTGAGTTTGTTCGCGTTAGACTCATCGATCAGAATGCAGTCCATCAACTGTTTTTCATCGTGCTGTGCCTTGCCGTTTTTCAGGTAGTAATCCGCCTGTTCAACCGCCATCTGCGCCTGTTGCCAGCCGGGTTGCAGCACCGTGGCTTTGATATTGCCTTTATTGATAATGGAATCGCGCACATAGTCACTACCGTCAAAGCCCACCACAATCACGTCGTGACGCCCCGCCGCTTTCAGCGCCGCTTCTGCACCTAGCGCCATGGTGTCGTTGCCGGAAATCACGCCGGTGATATCGGGGTTCGCCTGCAAGATGGCTTCCATGCGGGTAAACGCTTCCGTCTGACTCCAGTTCGCCGTTTGTCTGGCAACCCGCTTCATGTCGCTGTATTGATCGATCACATCATGGTAGCCCTGCGAGCGGACGTGCGCATTGGTGTCCGACTCGCGCCCAATCAGCTCGACGTACTTACCTTTCTGCCCCATCAGTGCGACGAATTTCTCCGCACCGAGCTGCGCACCCTGATAGTTATTGGAAACGATCTGCGCCACGGCCACGCCGGTTTCATTGATTTCACGGTCGATCAGGAACGCAGGAATGCCAGCGGCTTTGGCCTTCTTCAACGGGCCAATGGTGGCATCAGCCCCGGCATTATCCAGAATGATAGCTTTCGCCTTGCGGGCAATGGCAGTTTCAATCAGTTGGTTTTGTTTGCTGACGTCATCGTCATGCGACACCACCAGCGTGGTGTACCCGAGTTCAATGGCTTTGGTTCTGGCACCTTCGGCTTCCGCTTTAAAAAACGGATTATCGTGTGAAGGAGTAATAATGGCGATCAGGCCGTTATCTGCGGCGAACGTACCCGCGGAGAGGGAAAACATGATGGCCAGCAGGGAGGATTTCAGACGGTAAGGTTTCATTGTTATTCTCCTGTTTGAATATATATTCAATATTGAATTAACATTCAAGTAAAGTTTTACAACCAACCAAAAAATTGTCCAACAGCAAAAACGGGAATAGCGAGGCAGCTCACAAATTGTTTACATTTTGCGTGAGGAGATAAGGTATGGGGGAAAAGACAAGAACGAAGAGAGATTGGCGAGATAAAAAATGCGGATGACTGGCACCATCCGCAAAGATTCACTCAATAAAGACACGACAAGAGATAACTCACGATAAAAATGCTACGAGGATTTATTCTCGGCAGCAGCATCCTCCGCCTGCTCCTTAATCTCTTCATACTGGAGCGACAGTGGGCCGCACCAGCGCTGTGCCAGCCAACTGGCGACAACGACCAGTAGCCAACTGATTAACGTCGCCACCACCAGATCCTGCGGCCAATGCATGCCGAGTACCAAACGGCTGCCCATGACGCCGCTGGCCCAGAGCATCAGTACCACCACCGTTTTATAATGCCGACGCGCCCACAGTAACCCAACGCCCAGCAGTGCCCAGGTTGCGGCAAACATCGTGTGCCCGGAAGGGAAAGCAAAGCCAGTTTCAAACTGCCAGTGGCTGCGTAGCCACTGTGGGATCTGTGCTTGATCCTGCAACTGCGTTTTCACCAGTTCCGAACGCTCCGCGCGCGGCAGTGAGTAGAAATAGCTATCGTCCACCTGATGATTTTTCTCCAGCCAGACGACATAGGGGCGTGATTCTTGTACCCACTCTTTAATCACTGATTTTATGCCCTGCCCAATCAGCACAGTCAGCACCATAATGACTAACAGACCGAGCGCTGGCTTCAGGCGAAAACGCAGGCACCAGAGAAACCAGATGCTCAGCACAGTGCTGGTCAGGATGCCCCACGGTGATGTCACCGTCTCAGTGATCCAGAAGAGTACACGTAACCAAAGTCCGTCATACTCCGGCTGCCACTGCCAACCGCTCATCCAGATAATCATTGGCATAATCAGTAACAGTGCCGCGCCAATGGTTGTTCGTTTGGCAATCTCGTACATAATTTCTTCCCATAATTCAGTATGATGCTATGCAACAAAACTTTTACAATTCTATCAGAAAATCCGACACGAACTGTCAGTATGGCGTAAAATAGCGCTCAGTTCTGTCAATGAATCTGAAACTAAACCGCGGTAAGGTCACGTTGTAATTCAATTTTTGTGATGTTCTTAAACAGGCTTTTTTGCTGGTCAAGCGCGATAGGTCGCAGTAGGATTCGCCTCAGCACTTTTTTGGACACAGCTTTTTTGGAGAAAAGTATGCAGCTAAAACGGGTGGCGGAAGCCAAGTTACCCACTCCGTGGGGCGATTTTCTGATGGTGGGTTTTGAAGAGATCGCCACGGGTCACGATCACCTTGCACTGGTCTATGGTGATATTTCCGGTTCAGTTCCCGTACTTGCTCGCGTGCATTCCGAATGCCTGACGGGGGATGCCCTGTTTAGCCTCCGCTGCGACTGTGGCTTCCAGCTTGAGGCTGCATTAGGCCACATCGCCGAAGAAGGTCGCGGCGTGCTGTTATACCATCGTCAGGAAGGCCGTAATATCGGGTTGCTCAATAAAATTCGCGCTTATGCGTTGCAGGATCTGGGAGCCGATACGGTAGAAGCGAATCATCAGCTTGGGTTCGCTGCCGATGAACGCGATTTCACGCTGTGCGCTGACATGTTCAAACTGCTGGACGTTGATGAAGTTCGCCTGCTGACTAACAACCCGCAGAAAGTGAAAATCCTCAACGAAGCCGGCATCAATATCGTCGAGCGTGTGCCATTAATCGTCGGGCGTAATCCGAAGAATGAGCACTATCTGGCAACCAAAGCCGCCAAAATGGGGCACATGCTGGATATAAAATAACGATCCCATCGTTCTGAGATCGTTTCCTTCAATGTCTACAGCCGGTTTTTCACCGGCTGTTTTATGTAGACTAGTGCTTGAGGATGTACATATCTTGCGTGTAATAATCGCCGCGAACATTAGGCGAAAAACCACCGATATACGTCTTAACCATCTGCGGCTGAACATAGTAATAGATGGGCAGTAATGGAATAGTGTTATCTAAAATATCCGAGGCCTGTTGATAAATAGCCTCTTTCTCATGCTTATCTTTGACCGTCAGCGCCTTTTTCAGCAGCGCGTCATACTGTGCATTACTGAACTTACCGTTATTGTTGCTATCGTTGGTTTCCAGCGTGTTCAAGAACGTACTGGCTTCATTGTAATCTCCTGTCCAAGACTGTCTGACCACTTCAAAATTCCCCGTACGTACGGTATCCAGCATGGTTTTCCATTCCTGGTTTTGCAGCGTCACTTCTGAACCAAGGTTCTTCTTCCACATTGAACTGGCGGCAATCGCCACGCGTAAATGCGACTCGGACGTGTTGTAAAGCAGATTGAGTTTCAGCGGATGTTTCTCATCAAATCCGGCCTCTTTCAGCAGTTTCTTCGCCTCATCATTGCGCTGCTGCTGCGTCCAGTTTGCCCACTCAGGATCCTTGCGCTGGAAGCCTCCTACATTTTTGGGAATCAAGCTGTAAGCAGGCGTCTGCCCCATGCCTAGCACATTATTTGCGATGATATCTTTATCCAAACTGAGATCCAGTGCGCGGCGAACGCGTGGATCGTCAAAAGGGGCTTTTTTCGTATTGAAACGGTAGAAATAGGTGCCAATCTGTGGCGAAACCTTCACTTCTTGCGGGTAGTCTTTTTTCAATGACGCAAACTGGATGGGTGATAAAAGTCCCGTGATATCAATTTCGCCCGCTTTATAGCGATTTAATTCCGCTGCCTGCGAGCTGATCGGCAGGTACGTGACTTTGTTAATTACGGTATGCGCATCATCCCAATACTGGCTATTGCGCTTGCCGACGATGCGTTCGTTAACCATCCATTCGCTCAGCGTGTAAGGGCCACTGCTGACGAAACTCCCAACCTGCGTCCAGTTTTCAGGATGCTTTTCAATGGCGGTTTTCGGCAATGGCACCATAACATGATAAGCCGACATTTCCAGGAAATAGGAAAGCGGATGTTCCAACGTCACTTCAACCGTATGGCTATCCAGCGCCTTTACACCTAGCGTATCCGGTGCCTTCTTGCCCGCCATAATATCTGCCGCATTCTTCACATACATACTGGCGACGTAGCTACCGTAAGGCGATAGCGTTTTGGGATCGCTAAGACGTCGCCAACTGAAAACCACATCATCCGCAGTAATCGGCGAGCCATCGGACCATTTGGCATTCGGCCGCAGGTGGAACGTCCACACCGTGTTGTCTTTATTATCCCAGCGTTCGGCCAGTCGCGGCTGGATAATGCCATCATCACCCACGCGAATCAGGTTATCGAAGAAGTCATTGATAATATGGCCTTCTACATCACTTTCTACCTTATGCGGATCCAGCGATGCAGGTTCGGAACCATTGCCCCGCACCAGTTCTTGTTTATCCGCTAGCGCCGTCCCGGCAGGAACCTGTGCCGCAAAAGCCGATGTCATTGCTCCTGTCGCGCATAGCGTCAGAAGTAGCAGCGAGTGTTTAAAACGTTTTTTGATTACAGCATTCATATAACCTCCTGTTATATCCCCGTTATTCTTCAAACCGCGTTAGCGTTGTCGTCGGGGCATGGCTGGGTAATAATTTTTACTTATTCCCCATGTAGTTAGCGTCAATAGATAGTTAGCATCAACACAACATAACCACAATTCAACAGAGGATTCGAGTCTTTCATGTGGGAAAAAGTGCGCTGGCGCAGCGGAAAGTGCACCAGCGTGGAGGGACTACGCGAAGATAACGTTACAACATATTGCGGATAACGTAATGCAAGATGCCATCGTTCTGGTAATAGGTCAGTTCATTCCGAGTGTCGATGCGGCAACGGGTAGCAATCGTCTGTGTATTACCATCAGCATCCGTGATGTTTACCTCAACCGTGGCACCCGGTGTCAGTTGATTTAATCCCATAATCGAAATCTGTTCATCACCCGTTAATTGCAGCGTTTTACGCGTCACACCTTCGGGAAATTCCAGCGGTAGAATCCCCATCCCAATCAGGTTTGAGCGGTGGATACGCTCGAACGATTCGGCGATCACTACGCGAACGCCCAGCAAACGCGGGCCTTTCGCAGCCCAGTCGCGGCTAGAACCCGAACCGTACTCCTTCCCGGCAAACAGCGCCAGTGGGACACCCTCTTCCTTGTAGCGCATCGCCGCATCATAGATCGTCATCTCATTCTGCGACGGGATGTGGCGGGTATAGCCGCCCTCTTTACCCGGCACCATCTCATTACGGATACGGATGTTGGCAAACGTCCCGCGCATCATCACTTCGTGGTTACCGCGCCGTGAACCGTAAGAGTTAAACTCCGTGGTTTCAACACCGCGTTCCAGCAAATATTTCCCTGCCGGGCTATCACGCTTGATATTGCCTGCTGGCGAGATATGGTCGGTTGTAACGGAATCGCCCAGCATCGCTAGAATGCGCGCCTTGTGGATATCCTGAATCGGTTCCGGCTCTTTCCCCATATCCAGAAAGAAAGGCGTTTGGCGAATATAGGTCGATTCTTCCGGCCACTGATAGGTAGGGTTGTCGTCGACCTCGATATCCTGCCACTCCTGCGTGCCTTCAAACACCGCAGCATATTGCTTGTGGAACATGCCTGCGCTGACATTCAATACCGCATCCGCCACCGCTTTCGTCGAGGGCCAGATGTCTTTAAGATAAACGGCTTTCCCGTCACGATCTTCACCCAGCGGTTCTTGCGTCAGATCGACATTCATATTCCCCGCCAGCGCGTACGCGACCACCAGCGGTGGCGATGCCAGCCAGTTCGTCTTCACTAGCGGATGAATACGACCTTCAAAGTTACGGTTACCTGATAACACTGCGCCGACCGTCAAGTCGCCTGCTTTTATCGCCGCTTCTATCGCATCCGGCAGCGGGCCAGAGTTGCCGATACAGGTGGTACAGCCGTAGCCCACCAGATTGAAGCCCAACTCGTCGAGATACGACGTTAATCCTGCTTTAGCATAATAATCCGTGACGACCCGCGAGCCCGGTGCCAGCGAGGTTTTAACCCACGGTTTGGTTTTCAGCCCCCGCTCTACGGCGTTTTTTGCCAGCAGACCAGCCGTCATCAGCACGCTAGGGTTAGAGGTATTAGTACAAGAGGTGATCGCCGCGATCACGACCGCGCCCTGATGCAAGCGGTGCGTCTCACCTTCCAACGTGAACGCTTCGTAGTCAGAGCTGTTCTTCACCGAGCTGACATCCAATTCCCGACTGGCTTTGAAGGCTTCTGGCACACCGGCTAACGGCACGCGATCCTGTGGACGCTTCGGCCCTGCCAGACTGGTTTCCACCGTAGCCAAATCCAGCGCGAGCTGGCTGGTGAATACCGGTTCATCGCCCGTATTACGCCACAATCCCTGCTGCTTACTGTAGGCTTCCACCAGTGCAATCTGTTCTTCGGCGCGGTTGGTCAACCGCATATAGTCGAGCGTGATTTGATCGATGGGGAAGAAGCCACAGGTTGCACCATATTCCGGTGCCATGTTGGCGATGGTTGCGCGATCCGCTAGCGGCAGCGAATCCAGCCCATCGCCGTAAAACTCCACAAATTTGCCGACTACACCATGTTTACGCAGCATCTGCGTGACCGTCAGCACTAAATCGGTTGCCGTAATCCCTTCTCGCATTTTGCCGCTTAATTTGACGCCAACTACATCGGGGATCAGCATTGAAACCGGCTGCCCCAGCATCGCGGCTTCGGCTTCTATCCCACCGACGCCCCAGCCGAGCACGCCCAAACCGTTAATCATCGTGGTGTGTGAATCGGTTCCTACCAGCGTATCGGGGTAGGCAAACTGTTTATCACCCTGTGTTTCGTACCAAATAGCCTTGGCCAAATATTCCAGATTCACCTGATGGCAGATCCCGGTTCCCGGCGGCACGACGCTGAAGTGGCTAAAGGCATTTTGTCCCCAGCGCAAAAACTCATAACGTTCACGGTTACGCGCCATTTCCAACTGCGTGTTATCCGCTAGCGCCTGACGATCGCCGAAATGATCAACTGTAACCGAGTGGTCAATAACCAGATCGACTGGCGAAAGCGGGTTAACCTTATTCACATCGCCGCCCAGCCGTTTCACCGCCGCACGCATCGCCGCCAGATCGACCACCGCAGGCACGCCAGTAAAGTCCTGCATCAGCACGCGCGCCGGACGATAGGCGATTTCCCGATCGGCGTGACCGATTTTCAGCCAGTCTACCACCGCCTGAAGATCGTCCTGCTCTACGGTGTCGCCGTCCTGATGACGCAATAAATTTTCCAGCAATACCTTGAGTGACTTCGGTAATTTGTCGATATTGCCAAGCGTTTTCGCCGCCTCCGGCAGGCTGTAGTAATGGTAAATCTGCTGTCGTACCGTCAGTGTTTCCAGACAAGTGTCGCGAAGGTGTGATGACATGCTTCCTCCCAAATTAACTTGCTATTCGTTATTCTGCGTCAGGCGCTCAATGAATAACCAGCCTGAGCTTGCGGTCTTATTTAAAGATAACACAAACAAAAAATAACGTTTTTGCAACAATGCTATATGAACACAGCAATAGCCGTTAGCTATTAAAAAGAGAGAAGCCATGCCATTACCAATCACATTAGCCGCCGTGCGCCTCATATCCAGGAACGGGTCGATACCGATAATCAGTAAAATACCCGCTTCGGATAATAGGCCGCTTCGCTACTTGCGGTAGCAAACGCCAGCATACTCGGTTCGCGTAGCAGCTTGATCAGTCCCAGGTTGCTTTCTTACCAAGGAACAATGCACCTGCACCGAACATCAGTCCCCACAACAGCGCCAATCCAATTTTGCAAGAGGACTCACACTCTCTCGTTACGTTTTGTTGTAAAAAAACAACATGTCGTTATTCAACAATCCTCAGCGCGTGTGTTGATGGAAAAATAATAATAGAAAGGGGTTTTCATGAAACTGTTTTACAAAGCTGAAAGCAGTTCTCTTTTTACACACATCGTTTTGCTCGAATCCAAATTGGAGTTCAAGCTGGAGAAGGTCAATCTGCGTACGAAAAAGACAGAGCGTGGAACTGACTATACCTTGATCAATCCGAAAGGGATGGTGCCAGCGTTAGAATTGAAAGATGGTTCCATTCTGACTGAAGGCGTCGCTATCGCCGAATACATCGCCGATCTGGTTCCGCACTGTAATCTTATTGCGCCTACAGGAAGTTTGGCGCGTTACCATACGATTGAGTGGCTAAATTATATTTCTGCTGAACTGCACAAAACGTTTACGCCAATTTTCCGCCCCGGCACGCCAGAAACGTATAAGGATCTGTTAGTTGAATATTTGCAGGTCAAATTCCGTTATATCAATCAGGTGTTGAGTGAACAGAATTATCTGGTTGCGAACCGCTTCAGCATCGCCGATGCGTACCTGTTTACCGTGATGCGCTGGGCACAGTCATTAAAGTTGGATATGTTCCGCTACCCTGCGCTAGCAGCCTATCTCGACCATATTGCCGAGCGCCCTTCCGTCGCTACCGCGCTTAAGGTTGAAAGGTTGAAAGGATAGCATGCAATAACGCCCCGACTCTCGGGGCGTTATGTGTTTCACTACAGGCGAACGGCCTGGAAATGATGACGCGGATTGGCAATACTATCCTGAGCAGCAACCAGTTGCAGCTCATACTCATTCATCTCTTTCGTCACCAGCATGACTTCATACACAGCAGCCGTTGTGTGTTCCAGCGCTTTATCCAGCGCCACACCTTTCAGCAAATTCACCAGCAGCAATCCACTGGTCAAATCGCCCACACCTACAGGCTGGCGTTCAAACTCCACCAGCGGGCGGCTGATATGCCAGGCATCCGTCGGCGTAACCAGCAGCATTTCAAAGCTGTCTTCACGACTTGCGGCTCTGCTAAGATGCTTCACCAGAACAATTTTTGGCCCTTTCTCACACAGCGCACGCGCGGTTTCCACGGCCTCTGCCACGTTGTGTACGGTACTGCCACCAAGCAGCTCCAGCTCAGGCAGGTTCGGTGCGATAATATCGGCCGCTAACAGCGACTGCTGGCAGTGAAAATCAGACACGCCGGGCGCGACGATACAGCCTTTCTCCGGCGTACCCATTACCGGATCGCAGAAGTACAGCGCATCGGGGTTGGCGGCTTTTACCTGCCGAACAATACCCAGAATATGTTCCCCTTGCTCGGCAGAGCCGATATAACCGCTCAATACCGCATTACAGGTCTTCAGCTTGTCGATGTTCGCAATCCCCTGCACCACTTCAGTTAAGTGGCTGGCGGGCATCACACATCCTGTCCAGTGACCGTATTGGGTATGGTTCGAGAACTGCACCGTATTCAATGGCCAAACGTTTGCGCCCATCCGACGCATTGGAAACTCTGCCGCACTGTTACCGGCATGACCAAAAACGACATGTGACTGGATGGAAAGTATATTTTTCATTAGATATGACTCAGATCCTTGCCAGCGCCTGTGCGCCTCAACTTACAAGAAGAAAGGGAGCTGGCGCTCCCTTGTCGGTAATGCTTATGCTTTCCAGCAGATCAGGCAGTAGTGTTTTTTACCGCGACGCAGCAAGGTGTAGCGATCAAACAGACGGTCGGAAGCACTGAATGTGTATTCAGGATTGGCCTGTTTTTCGCCGTTAATCATTACCGCATTAGAAGAGATCATCGTACGAGCTTGACCACGTGACGGCACCAGCTCAGCGCTGACCAGCGCCTGTTGCAAATCTGCACTGTTTTCCAGTTCGATGATCGGCATACCATCCTGCGCCAGTTGGGCAAAATCGTCCTGTGTCATATCCTGCAATGCGCCAGAGAACAGGCTTTGGGTAATGCGACGAGCGGCTTCCAGACCCGATTCACCATGAACCATACGGGTGACTTCTTCCGCCAGCACGTATTGAGCGCGCGGTGCTTTGCCGCTGTTCTTGTCTTCTTCTTCCAGCGCATCGATATCTTCGAGGCTCATGAACGTGAAGAATTTCAGGAAACGGTACACATCGGCATCCGCCGTGTTAATCCAGAACTGGTAGAATTTGTAAGGGCTCGTCTTACTTGCATCCAGCCAGATTGCGCCACCTTCCGTTTTACCGAATTTCGTGCCGTCAGATTTGGTGATCAGCGGAACGGTCAGACCATAAACCTGTTTTTGATTCATACGACGCGTCAGGTCGATACCAGACGTGATATTGCCCCACTGGTCAGAACCACCGATTTGCAGTTCAACATCATGTTGCTTGTTCAGCGA
The DNA here is from genome assembly GCF_000749845.1 of Pectobacterium betavasculorum. GTDB lineage: Bacteria > Pseudomonadota > Gammaproteobacteria > Enterobacterales > Enterobacteriaceae > Pectobacterium > Pectobacterium betavasculorum. Next base: position 1,382,187 of record NZ_JQHM01000001.1, read on the forward strand.
GGCAAAGTCGTATCCCTGCAACAGGTTGTAAGAAAACTCGGTGAACGAAATGCCGACGTCATCACGGTTTAAGCGCTGTTTGACGGCTTCTTTGCTGATCATCTGGTTAACGGAGAAGTGTTTGCCGATGTCGCGCAGGAAATCCAGCACGTTCATACTGCCGAACCAGTCGTAGTTATTGGCGGCAATCGCGCTGTTTTTACCGCAGTCAAAATCCAGAAACGGAGAGACCTGACGGCGGATTTTTTCTACCCACTCACCCACGGTTTCAGCCGTGTTCAGCTTGCGTTCAGTGGCTTTAAAGCTGGGGTCACCGATCAATCCCGTAGCACCGCCGACCAGCGCAACCGGCTTGTGACCGGACAGCTGGAAGCGCTTCAGGCAGAGCAGCGGCACCAGATGCCCCAAATGCAAGCTGTCAGCGGTGGGATCGAAACCGCAATACAGTGCAATTGGCCCTTGCGCCAGCCGCTCTGCTAACGCTTCCTCATCCGTCACCTGGGCAATCAAGCCCCGCTCTTGCAATTGTTTAATCAGGTTACTACTCGCCATCGATAACTCCATTTTTATAAAAACAGGCCGTCACGTTCCCTTTGGGTTAACGCAAGAAGCCGTAAGAATGCGCAGCATACCTGTCTGCTGTCGCATGATGATTTCGCTGCCGCATTACCTTACAAACAGGCCATGAACGTCATATCGCCACGTAATACCCAGTCAACGCGAAACTTCATAGGATAAAGTGCTGATGATAGGAGCGCCAGCGTTTAACAAGGATATTTCGCGATTAAGGCGCTAAACGATCGATCTGCCAGCCCTCTTCCTTCCGCTGGTAGAAAAATCGGTCATGCAGGCGGTGTTCACCGCCCTGCCAAAATTCGACAGAATCAATTACTACACGGAAGCCACCCCAGAAGCTCGGCAAAGGAACCTCGCCGTTTTGAAATTTTTGCTTCAACTCCAAAAACTTGCTTTCCAGTACGCCTCGCGCGGAAATCCGGCTGGACTGTTTTGATACCCATGCACCGATTTGACTGTCTTTCGGGCGACTGTGGAAATATTTCAGCACCTCAAGCGCAGGCAGCTTCTCTACGCGCCCCAGCACCATCACTTGTCGCTCCAGCATATGCCAAGGGAACAGTAGACTGATGCGTGGATTATTTTCCAGATGATGCGCTTTGCGACTGCCCAGATTGGTATAAAACACCATGCCTTTCTCATCATAGTGTTTCAGCAGAACGATACGCTGGTAAGGCTGCCCGTGCTCATCAACGGTCGCGACAGACATCGCGGTAGGATCGGGCAACTTCGCCTCGCAGGCTTGTTTCAGCCAGCGTTCGAACAAGTCCAGCGGATTAGCGGGAAGATCGCCACGGCGGAGACCGCCACGTGTATATTCACGGCGAATGTCAGCGATATCGGCTGGTTGAATAAGAGGAGTACCGTCAGAGAGGGAGCGTTCCTGTGTCATAATATCCTGCTGTCGCAATGTCGGGCCAGAAGCGGGGGAAAATCCCATTCTGCTCCCGTACCCGAAAAATCGCAATCAGCAGTAACGACGTAACCGTACGGTGTCAGTTACATCGGTGCCAGCATACAATCATCTACGATAACCCGTTCACCCCGTTGGATAAATGCACGATCGCCTTTGCTCCAGAATGCGTAGGTATCATTGCTATATCTGACGCCAGAAGCGGACACCACTTGAGGTAAGCTGAGACGTTCACCGTCCAGCAAGAAACTCACCTGAGAAGGCGCTTCGCCTCCCTGCTGTTGCGTAACGGTGAGCGGCATTGTGCCACATTGGTAATGCAACGTTTCTACCGTCTGTTTATGACCAAAATAGCTGCATCCACTCAGCATAATCAGCGCAGTCCCTGTCAGCAATCGTTTCATTTTTTCTCCTGTCATTCCTGTCAATGGCGGCAACTGACGCTGCCGCTCATTTAAGTTTAACAAGAGGGTAATGATGAACCTCTCGGCAAAATCTGATTAATCCACGTTAACCGGATAAATCGCACCTAACACGGTTTCCTGACTCGCCCCCGTGACAGACGGCAGATTACCCGGTAATCCTGACAGCGTGCGTGACGCCAGCCAGGCAAATGCCAGCGCTTCCATATCATCGCCGCTTACGCCACATTCATTCGTCGTACTGACTTCAATACCTGGCAGCAGAGCCGAGAGCCGCGTCATGATGAGCGGATTCCGCGCACCGCCACCACAAACTAATAAACGTTCACATCCGCCAACCAGCAGTACTTGCTCGGCGATACTCATAGCCGTCAACTCACCCAATGTCGCCTGAACATCCTTTGGCGCAATGGGAGGCAGACCAGCCAGCATTTTTTCCAACCAACCCAGATTGAAATATTCTCGCCCGGTGCTTTTCGGTGCCCGTAATGCAAAGTAAGGATCGCTCAACATCCGGCGTAATAATAACGGGTTCACCTGTCCACTCATCGCCCATACGGCGTCTTTATCATATGGCTGCGCACGGTGCCGCCAGATCCAGGCATCCAGCAGCATATTCCCTGGTCCGGTGTCGTAACCTCGCACGGGTGCCCCCGGTACCAGCAGCGATAGATTGGCAATTCCCCCAATGTTAAGCACAATACGACGCTCAACAGGGTGCAGTAGCAACGCATGGTGGAAAGATGGCACCAGCGGAGCACCTTGCCCGCCATAAGCCAAATCGCGACGGCGGAAATCCCCCACGGTGGTGATACCAGTCAAGGCAGCAACGCGGTTATTATCGCCTATCTGCATAGTACAAGGCGCATCGCCTGTGGGCTCATGCCAGACTGTCTGTCCGTGGCAGCCAATCGCAGTAATATCCTGCGCGCCCAGCGCAGTCTCTTTAAGCAGCGTCAGCACAGCTTCTGCAAACAAGATTCCCAGACGCGTATCCAACTGCCCCAGCACTGACAGCGTCACCGCCTGCCCTTGACACATTCCCAGGATGGCCATTTTGATATCCTGCGGTATCGGGTGACAGTAGCTGGCCTGCTGAGCCACCGTATGTTCATCAATCGCGGCTAGCACGACATCCACACCATCAAGACTGGTGCCGGACATCACGCCAATATATCTGCCTGATCTCATTATGTAGCCTTTGCCTCTATGGAATAAAAAGAGAACATCGATAAAAACCATTATGTCGAGAATAAAAGTAGCACGTTAACACGCTGAATTATTAAATTTTTTGTGTTTTTGCCACACGGGTTAGGTTTTGACCAAAAGTCGCTTTTTGATAATATTTGCTACAAAAAAGCCCTTTCTCCTGCTATTTACTTCTCTGTTTATGCACAATTTAAGCGCACTATTATATTCTGCAAAAAAGAGTAAAAAGAGTGGCATGCTATACTGAGCCAGACCATAATTTATAGGTATAACACTGCGTCGGCCGAGGCTGAGCCAGCCCGACATATTCGCTATTAAGGAGTTTTTATTATGATGAAGCGTTTACTTGTGGTTACCCTTGCTGGTATCACGCTGGCTGGTTGTGCTAATACCAGTACGCTTTCAGGTGATGTGTACAGTGCATCCGAAGCTAAGCAGGTGCAGAGCGTTACCTACGGCACCATCGTTTCTATGCGTCCGGTTCAGATTCAGGCGGGAGAAGATTCTAACGTTATCGGTGCTCTGGGCGGTGCGGTACTGGGTGGATTCCTGGGTAACACTATCGGCGGCGGATCTGGTCGTAGTCTGGCGACAGCGGCTGGTGCGGTGGCAGGTGGTGTAGCGGGTCAAGGCGCAACGGGTGCACTGAACCGTACACAGGGCGTAGAACTGGAAATTCGTCGTGATGACGGTAGCACCATTATGGTGGTACAGAAACAAGGCGATACGAAATTCAGCGCAGGCCAACGCGTAGCCATGGCGAGCAACGGTCACAGTATTACCGTCTCTCCACGCTAATGTTGTGTGACGATCGCCGCAGATAGCGGCGATCGTCACAACGAATAATCAACTCCCGGAACGAATAACCAATAGCACGTATCGGTAATCTTACCAGAATTTAATTCTCCCTCTGCGCAACCCAAATTTAGCTACGCTTGATTCTCATGTAATGCCAATATATTTTTCTCAAGCCGCGCCACCAGCAGCGCTAATTCATCAACCTGCTCCGGCGTAATACCAAATAATACTTCACTACGTGTATGACTAATTACGCCATTGACTGCCTGTATTATTGGCTCTGCTGATTCAGTCAGCATAATACGTTTTGCCCGGCGATCGTGTGCACAAACATGGCGAGTGATTAACCCTTTTTCCTCAAGCTGATCCAGTGTTCGAACTAATGAGGGTTGCTCAATACCTATTGCTTTGGCGAGTTGAATCTGCGACTGGCCAGGGGGTAAATGGTATATGTTATGCAACGTGACCCAATGCGTTTGAGTCAGTTCAAGTGGTTTTAATCGATGATCGACCAGCGCACGCCACACGCGCACCAGACGGGCTAAATCAGATCCTAATGGCAATTCCATCACCTCTCCTTATTGTTAGTACGCTAAGTTATATCCCTGGATTGCAATCAACTCTGATTTATAAGAATAAAAAACGATTTTATTATCGTAAAAAATAGAACCCTAACGGAAGTGGATTCTATCAAATAAACGTCTTTTAAAAATGATCTCAGGCTTATTTTATTCAATCGAACGCTCCTGCGTTGCTTAAACAAAATTTCACGTAAATAGATCATCTATAAAAATGGCTTAAAACAACGATGGCTGATGGGACTCTGCTGGCGCATCGGCTTTCTCTGAACGTTGTAATCGTTTCATTCTCTGCCGACACAGACGCAGCACATCCTGTTTCTGCGCATCACTCATTTGACCCCAACTAAAGCGCTCATTGCGATTACGAAAGCAACCACGACAATATCCGCCTTCATCCGCCTGACAAATACCACGGCATGGATTAGGGACAACAAAGAGTTCAAGTTGCTCTGGCACAACACCTCCCGCTACAACTCTATTTATTGAAGCCCTGTTCTTTACTGCTGGCAAGCCCAAACGGACAGTCACAATGAAAATAATTAGGTAACCATTGTAATAACTGACGATTTTTTTACACGCAGAGCGGTCTAAAATTAACCGGGTGCGCGATTTGTCCCTCCTGATAGTACGTTTTAACACAAACCTCACCGCAGTGTCGCATTTTTAGCATCATCCCAACGGCTTGGACTCAGCAGAGCCACAACGCTATACTTCCCTTTTGTTGCACTTTTTAACGAGGACACTATGCGTTTACTTCATACCATGCTGCGTGTTGGCGATTTACAACGCTCTATTGATTTCTATACTCAAATTCTGGGAATGCGTGTGTTACGCACCAGCGAGAATACCGAATACAAATACACGCTGGCTTTTGTCGGTTATACCGAAGAGAGCGAGGGTGCGGTTATCGAGCTGACCTACAACTGGGGCGTCGATAGCTATGAACTGGGCAATGCCTATGGTCATATCGCATTGGGCGTTGACGATGTGGCCGCAACCTGTGAGCGCATCCGTAAGGCGGGTGGCAATGTGACGCGTGAAGCAGGTCCGGTAAAAGGCGGTACGACCGTGATCGCATTCATTGAAGATCCAGACGGTTATAAAATCGAATTGATCGAAAACGCTCACGCCGGTAACGGCATCGGACACTAATACGCTGCGCAATACAGGTGTCACATCGGCACCTGTTCTTCTCTATTCCTCTATCACCTTCGCCATTTGAAATGGCAACGGGTATGCTGCATCTCCAGCCAAAATTTGCAATAATGCGCGCTGCGTTTTGCTAACGATTAAGAGACAAATGGCTGATAAAAGTGATCTGAACGCCCTGAGCGGTCGTTTTCGTGGGTTTTACCCGGTAGTGATTGATGTTGAAACCGCCGGATTTAACGCGAAAACCGATGCCTTGCTGGAAGTCGCAGCGGTAACATTAAAAATGGATCAAGACGGTTGGTTGCAGCCAGATGAAACGCTACATTTTCATGTTGAGCCATTCGAAGGTGCAATACTGGAGCCGGCTGCACTGGCATTTAACGGCATTGACCCCACCAACCCGCTACGAGGCGCGGTGAGCGAATACGATGCGCTGCATGAAATTTTTAAAGTCGTGCGTAAAGGGATCAAAGATCAGGGCTGTAACCGCGCGATTATCGTGGCGCACAATGCCACATTCGATCACAGCTTTATGGCAGCAGCAGCAGAGCGTTGTAGCCTGAAACGTAATCCATTCCACCCTTTCGCCACCTTCGATACCGCAGCGCTCAGCGGCCTGGTGTTAGGCCAAACGGTTCTTGCTAAAGCCTGTATTACCGCTGGTATTGCGTTTGACTCCAGCCAGGCGCACTCCGCGCTCTATGACACCAATCAGACCGCGTTATTGTTCTGTGAGTTGGTCAACCGCTGGAAACGCCTGGGGGGATGGCCGCTTGCGTTGGAAGAAAATTCTTTGGAAGACGCGTCAGCCGAAGACTGAGACGGTGGGAAAGACAGAAATCAAAAACGGGTGCCTTAAGGCACCCGCAGGAAAGATTCACGCTAGCAGCATAACAACATTTAGCATCGTTATTATGCTTGATAAGAGCATTACTCTTGATCGGCCTGCTGCGCTTTGTATTTGTCTGCCGTTTCTTTGATCAACTGTTGCAGTTCACCGCGCTGAAACATTTCAACCACGATATCACAGCCGCCAACCAGTTCACCGTCAACCCACAGCTGTGGGAATGTCGGCCAGTTGGCGTATTTTGGCAGCTCAGCACGAATATCTGGGTTCTGTAAAATATCCACATACGCAAAGCGTTCACCGCATGAAGACAATGCCTGAACGGTTTGAGCTGAAAAACCGCAGCTTGGCAATTTCGGGGAGCCTTTCATGTACAGCAGAATCGGGTTTTCAGCAATTTGGCGCTGAATTTTTTCAATTGTCGGTGTCGTCATCTTCTTGCTTCCTTAAATCTATAGGATGGCTAACGTCCAAAACGCTAGCCATGAGCCGCCGTCAGAGTTATTACGACAGCGACATTGACTCAGTGATATTGTACCGATGCCACTAGCCACAAAAAAACGCCATTTTTTGTAGGGTTATTTTCTCTTATCGCTTCACCTTATTGATGAAATCAACGCCAGAAAGTGCTGATAAATCAATCGAAAAAATAACTATTAACGTTTTTTCACTATTCTGTATGAATAAAGCGACCGTGCCCACTTTTTTATGATGCTGTTTTCAGGAATACTGTACGGCTTGAGCGAGTTAAGGATTATGTTCGGTCACTTTTATTATGCGCTTATTTATTACTCTTTTTATATTGTTTTTCAGTAATCTATCCCTGAATTTAGTTCAGGCTGCGCCGCATACTCCGCATTCAGCACCGAAGAAAAGCGCCGTTGAAGAAACGAATAAGAAAAGTCGTCAAACAAAGGGGAATGCTAAATCACCGACTCCGATCAAAAGCAAAAAACCAGAACCTACCGCAGTCAGCAATAAAACCAAACCCCGTAGCGCTAACAAACTGACAGAAAAAACACCGTCACGCACACAAAGCAGCACGCCCGCGCTAGTAAAGAAAAATATTAAAAAGCTGAGGCCTGAAGAAGAGAAGCAGACAATAGCACAGGCTAGAGTAAAAACCGGGTTAAAGAAGAGCGTGCTCAAAGGGAAAGTTGATAAAAATCCTTCTCCGACAGAAAAAGGCATGATGCTTAGTGGAGCGCATAAAAAACGCTATCAGCATGCCAAAACTACAGCCATGAATAAATTGATGAGCCAAATAGGTAAACCTTATCACTGGGGCGGTTCTTCACCCTTTACCGGGTTCGACTGTAGTGGGTTGGTTTATTACGCTTATAAAGACGTCGTTAAGATCCCAATTCCACGCACTGCGAACGAAATGTATCACCTGCGTGATGCCGCGCCGATTAAAAAGAGCGAACTGGAAAGTGGCGATTTGGTCTTCTTCCGTATCAATAATCGTGGCGCAGCCGATCACGTCGGGGTTTACCTGGGGGAAGGGAAATTTATCCAGTCACCGCGTACAGGTTCAGATATTCGTATCAGCAAGCTGAGTGAGGATTACTGGCAGGAGCACTACGTTGGCGCGCGGCGCGTGGTAACACCGCAGACGATTCGTTAAGCAGATTATATCTGGTATACCCTAAGTAATTCGCGATTCAGACACGTTTTATGCATCATTAACGTGTCTGAATACCTAACCCGCGCAGAAGCACCGATCGGTTAGTTCAGCACCGCAACAAAGCTAAACACGATGATCACAGCCAAAGAGCCAACCGTTGTCAGCAAAGACATCTTCAAATTTGTATCCATAAATCACTCCTTATTAGCGAACAAGCTTCATGTGAAACTTTATCTGAAAAAAGACACCGCCATTCGCAGCAGAACCTACTTAGGCGGCTAAGGCTACAAAAAATAGGGTTATTACGATTCTTTCATAATTTTAGCGAAAAATCTCGGACGAATGCATCACTAATAGTATAAATTAGCTCTTTCACTTTCATGATAAATCGGACACAATCCGCTGTTTATGAAAGCGCTGCGTATCAGTCGAAAAACATCAACCCAGACCCCTTCGGTATAGCATTCGGCATTCTCCTTCTGAAATCCTGTTTTTTAGCTTAGAAGAAGAACTTTAAACGTAGGCAAACGATTAACAATATACTTACGTCTGTAACAGGTAAGTTCAGGAGTCATTTTTAGATGGCAACGATTAAAGATGTGGCAAAACGTGCTGGCGTTTCCACCACAACCGTATCGCACGTGATCAATAAAACACGTTTCGTCGCCGAAGAGACTAAGGCAGCCGTCAGGGCAGCAATCAAAGAATTGCACTATTCTCCCAGCGCTGTCGCTCGCAGCCTCAAAGTTAATCACACCAAATCTATTGGCTTGCTGGCCACATCCAGCGAAGCGCCCTACTTCGCCGAGATTATTGAAGCGGTCGAAAACAGCTGTTATGCCAAAGGTTACACGCTGGTGTTGTGTAATTCTCATAACGACATTGGCAAGCAGCGCGCCTACCTTTCCATGTTGGCGCAAAAACGTGTCGATGGCCTGTTGGTAATGTGCGCCGAATACCCGCCAGAGCTATTGGGCATGCTGGAAGATTATCGCAGCATTCCAATGGTCGTGATGGACTGGGGACAGATGCACAGCGATTTTACCGACACGATTATCGATAACGCCTTTGAAGGCGGTTATATGGCGGGTCGCTATCTAATTGAGCGCGGTCATCGGGATATCGGCGCAATCCCCGGTATTCAAGAACGTAACACCGGTAGCGGACGCTACCTCGGCTTTTTAAAAGCGTTGAAGGAAGCCGACATCACCGTGCGCGACGAATGGATTGTCCAGGGTGATTTCGAACCAGAATCCGGCTATAAAGCCATGCATCAGATTCTCGCGCAGAAACATCGACCTACAGCCGTATTCTGTGGTGGCGATATCATGGCGATGGGTGCCATCTGTGCCGCAGATGAACTGGGTCTGCGCGTGCCGCAGGATATTTCGGTGATCGGTTATGACAACGTGCGCCACGCACGCTTCTTTACGCCAGCACTGACCACCATCCACCAGCCGAAGGAGCGCCTGGGTCAATCCGCATTTTCTATGCTGCTGGATCGTATTACTAGTAAGCGGGAAGATGCGCACGTCATTGAAGTACACCCGACGCTGATTGAACGCCGCTCGGTTGCCGATGGTCCGTTCCGCGATTATCGCCGCTAGTCTCGACGACCAATACAGACGGTTTTTCTATTCCTGCCCATTTTCCCTCTCTGCTTCAGCCCAGTTTCTTGTCTGCTGGCTGAAGCAGTTCTAAATTTAATACCGTGTTTCATTTCCTCTGGTGACAGCCGATACGCCGGCTGAGATAAGTGCTGTCCAGTGTTTTACGATACTTTTACATAAAGTTAAGGGGGCATGATGGGATCACCTTACACAGAAGAATGGGATCGCGATACCGCGCCTTGGTTTCACATAATGCAGGACATGTTGGCCATTGCGGATATCGCGATCAACGGTACTCGCCCTTTTGACATCCACGTAACCCATCCGAACTTTTTTAAGCGCGTCTTGCGAGAAGGCTCGCTGGGATTAGGTGAAAGTTACATGGACGGATGGTGGGAGTGTGAACGGCTGGATATATTTTTCCATCGCGTCCTGCGCGCAGGGCTAGAAAATACATTACCTCGTCGCTTGCACGATCTGACACGAGTCGCCATTTCCCGCGTCACCAATTTGCAGTCCCGCAGGCGAGCTCAGGCTGTCGGTAAAGCACATTACGATTTAGGTAATGACCTTTTTACCCTAATGCTTGATCCCTACATGCAATACTCTTGCGCTTATTGGAAACAGGCACAGACGCTGGAGCAGGCGCAGGAAGACAAACTCACCATGGTTTGCGAAAAACTCCAGCTAAAATCAGGGATGACGCTGTTGGATATTGGCTGCGGTTGGGGCGGACTTGCTGAGTTTGCGGCGCGGCGCTACGGTGTTTCCGTTTACGGCATCACCATCTCCAGAGAACAGCAAAGACTGGCGCAACAACGCTGTCAGGACTTAGACGTCATCATTGCGCTACAAGACTACCGCGATCTCAACCAGCAATTCGATAGGATCGTCTCTGTCGGCATGTTTGAACACGTCGGCCCGCGCAACTATGGCTCGTACTTTCGCATGGCGAAACGCAGTCTTAAACCCGATGGACTGTTTCTGCTGCATACCATTGGGGCTAATAAGACCAACCCACATATTGATCCCTGGATTCATAAATACATCTTCCCCAACGGCTGTATTCCATCCATACAGCACATCGCGCAGGCAAGTGAGCCTTACATGGTGATGGAAGACTGGCACAATTTCGGCGCTGATTACGATCGCACATTAATGGCCTGGCAGGCACGATTTCAACAAGGCTGGCCGCAGCTTGCTACACGCTATACTGCCCGCTTTCGTCGGATGTTTAGTTACTATCTGAGCGCGTGCGCAGGGGCGTTCAGAGCCAGAGAACTTCAGCTCTGGCAGATCGTATTCAGTATCAGTGGAATTGACGGTGGATTACGCGTTTCGCGCTAAGAGAAAAGAGAAAACCGGATGATCTTGTTCATCCGGTTTACAAAAAGATACCACGCAGGAATTACGCTTCGTTGGCGAGGTCATTCGCCTGCTTGCTGGCTAACACGCGTTCTACGGTATCGACCACGGCCTGCGTTTGCGGGTCGATTTCAATATTGATACGATTCCCCAGTCGCTTTTGACCCAGCGTTGTACGGCTCAGCGTTTCCGGAATTAAATGCACACAGAAACGTCCGCGGGTTACTTCTCCCACCGTCAGACTGATGCCATCAATCCCGACGAAACCTTTATGCAGCACGTATTTCATCAGCGCTTCATCTGCCAGGCGGAACCAAATCTGATGATTATTTTCTGAAACCTGAATCTTGACCACTTCCGCCGTACACATGATGTGGCCGGACATGACGTGTCCACCGATCTCATCACCAAATTTCGCGGCTCGTTCAATATTCACGACGTCGCCTTCATGAATATCGCCCAGATTCGTTAGCCGCAGCGTTTCTTTCATAAGGTCAAAACTGATGCGATCGCCATCAATGGCGGTTACCGTCAGGCAGCAACCATTGTGCGCCACCGATGCACCGAGCGTAAGCCCTGGCAGCAGGTCACTCGGAAGTTGAATAACGTGCGTGCGAAAGTTGGTTTTTTCTTCAATCGACACCACCGGTGCGGTGCCCTGAACAATACCGGTAAACATGCGATTTGCCTCTTAAAAACAAAGAAATGACTGCATGCAGTGTGCCCGATATTCCGTGGAAAACCAAACCGGAATACCGCACGTCAAACGCAATCGAAACAGCAGCGTAACAAAAAGAACATATTCTCTTTCAAGCTGGTTTACTTTTATTAAGTCGTTACAATAACGCTCTCGTTCTATTCTTGACGTTTTTCATATCCAGATTATTCATCCCGCTAGCAAAGTTAAGTCATTCAAGGAAGGTATCCGTGCATCAGTATCTGACAGAGGCGCGTAAATTATCGACGCTTGCTGTTCCTGTCATTATTGCGCAAGTGTCCCAAACGTCGATGGGTGTGGTTGACACCATCATGGCCGGTGCTTATAGCGCCACCGATATGGCCGCCGTCGCAGTGGGAACCTCTATTTGGCTACCCGCCATTCTTTTTGGTCACGGTCTGCTGTTGGCATTAACCCCCGTCGTCGCGCAGCTCAACGGTTCTGGCCGACGCGACCGCATCTCTCATCAGGTGCGACAGTCTTTCTTGCTGGCCGCCCTCATTTCCGTGCTAACGATGCTGGTACTGTATCAGGGGGAATATGCCATTAATCTGATGAGCGAAGATTCACCTGAATTGGCGGCAAAAGCCATCGGCTATCTGCATGCGTTGCTGTGGGGCGTTCCCGGTTATTTGTTCTATCAGGTGTTGCGCTGCCAGTGTGAAGGCCTATCAAAAACCTATCCGGGTATGATGATCGGGTTCATCGGGCTACTAATCAACATCCCGATTAACTATATCTTTATTCACGGTAAATTCGGCATGCCAGAACTGGGGGGAGTCGGCTGCGGCGTGGCTACCGCATCGGTTTACTGGATCATGATGCTGTTGATGATGCTCTATACCCGACGAGCGTCCTGGCTACGTGATATCCGCCTTCATCGCCCCGCATTCCGCCCGGATGTGGCCGTGCTGAAACGTTTGTTTGGCCTCGGTCTACCGATTGCGTTGGCATTGCTTTTTGAAGTCACTCTGTTTGCTGTGGTGGCGCTGTTGGTATTGCCGCTGGGCGTCATCGATGTGGCTGGTCACCAAATTGCCCTGAATTTCAGTTCGCTGATGTTCGTTCTTCCGCTTTCGGTTGGCGTCGCCACAACCATCCGTGTCGGGCATCGATTAGGGGAGGGCTCGGTTGAAAACGCCCGCATTGCCGCACACACGGGTATCATGGTCGGTGTCGCGTTGGCCAGTTGTACGGCAATTTTTACCACGCTGCTGCGTGAGCCTATCGCCCTGCTCTACAATCAGGATCCGTTGGTTGTCGCGATGGCTTCTCAGCTCATGCTATTGGCCGCCGTTTATCAAATTTCCGATGCCGTACAGGCGATCGGCAGTGGCGTACTACGCGGCTACAAAGACACCCGCGCGATTTTCTATATTACGTTCACTGCGTATTGGATATTGGGATTACCGAGCGGCTACCTACTAGCCTTGACGGATATCGTCGTGCCGCGCATGGGCCCGGCGGGTTTCTGGTGCGGTTTCATCATTGGTCTGACAGCAGCGGCGGTGATGATGGTGACGCGGATTCGTTTTCTTCAGTGCCAGCCTGCCGCACGAATTTTAGCGCGAGCCGCTCGCTAGATAACGTTTCACCCTGTCTTCTACCCTAAATAATTCAAGTTGTGTGACAAAACGCTAGCGTTTTGAACAACGCCAAAGCGTTGACCCTTTAGGGCAAGGCTCATTTATGGCCTTGTAATGCGGCAATCGAGCGACAAATTCGTCGGGAACGAATTTGACCAGCCAACGGCTGGCCTTCGGTGAGAGACAGGAAGTCTCTCATTTCATCCCCAGGAGCTTACACAAGTAAGTGACTGGGGTGACAAATCTGCCGGGAGCGGATTTGAACGCGGCTTGCAGCGGCCCTTTAGGGCGAGGCCCACGACGGGCCGAGTATTTAAGGGCAGCCAACGCACAAGCAGCTTGAAGAATGACGGGTATCGTCGAAAAAAACGACGGAATGGATACAACCCCAGCAATCGCGCTGGCAAGGGCACAAAATTGCATTTTTCCTCTTGCCAGCTTTCACCTTGCTCGCTACTATTCGCCTCGCTGCCTAACAGGCGGCTCGGTATCTCAATGCGTTCATAGCTCAGTTGGTTAGAGCACCACCTTGACATGGTGGGGGTCGTTGGTTCGAGTCCAATTGAACGCACCATTCTTTGTTTCTTTCTTTTTAACTCCTTTGGCGTGCCGTTCGTTTTTCACTATTTCATGAAATAAACACTGCGATTTTCACTCGTTCACGTCCCTTACCACACCATTTAATTAATTAAATTAACCATTAAGTAATTAATTTCACACCCATTCCGCACTTCTTTGTTTCATCTGACCCGATTCAGCTAAAATTATTTAATAACCGCTCACTATATAAGTGTATATAGCACCACGTTGGTACTCCTTGTTTTTTTACTTCTTAAAATCAGGATGTCAGGACACCGCTATGCACGATTATTTATATTTTTTTCTGGGTAGCTTCCCACTGCTGGTCATGATTGTTCTTATTCTCAAAATAAAAATGCCTATCCATCACGCGGTACTGATTACGCTGACGATAACCGTCGCGATCGCCGCCCTATTCTGGCACACGCCACTGAAAACGCTGGGGTTAGCGGCAAGCTATGGCGCACTGAAAGGGCTATGGCCAATTATCATCGTTATTCTGGGTGCGATATACAGTTATAACCTGATGCAAAAAACACGCAGTATGGATGTACTACGGGATGTCCTTGCCAGTATCAGCGATGATAAGCGTATTCAGGTATTGCTGATTTCATGGTGTTTTGGTGGTTTCCTCGAAGCGGCGGCGGGTTATGGCACTGCCGTTGCGATCCCCATCGGCATTCTTATCGCACTCGGTTTCGATCCGATGAAAGCGGCCATCGCCTCACTGGTCGCCAATACTGTCCCTACCGCTTTTGGTGCCGTCGGCATTCCGGTTTCTATTTTAGCGGAACAGGTTCACCTTCCGGTCACCACATTAAGCGCCACGGTGGTATTGCAACTGGCGTTATTTAACATTCTCCTGCCTTTTGTGATCATCGCGATCGTTGGCGGCGGTATTAAAGCCATTCGCGGCGTGTTCGCTATTACGCTGGTGTGCGGCGTGACCACGCTGGTGCCGCAGTATATTGTGGCCGTTCACCTCGGTGCCGAATTGCCCGCCTTCGCTGGCAGTTTAGTCAGCCTGGTTGCGGTTACGTTAATGGCAAAATGCCGTAAAAAAGAAACCGATACCACCTACCTTATCGATAGCGCTCAGCGCGCATCCCTATCTGGCTATTCCTCCAGTCAACTACTGCGCGCCTGTGCGATTTATATCCTGATTTTTACCTTTATTCTGCTTTGCTCTCCGTTATTTCCTGCCATCAAAAGCACAGTCTCTCAGGTGGCTTCCGTGATTCCCTTCCACCTAACGGACACACAAGTGCTGAAGTTGAAGATCGACTGGATTGCCACTCCCGGCGTCCTCATCATCATCGCCAGCCTGCTGGGCGGTTTTATACAGGGAGCGAATCTGGGGACCATGCTGAATGTCTTCGTCAGCACGGTAAAACAGCTCAAAAATTCGATCATCGCGATTACCGCCATCGTCGCCATGGCGACGGTAATGGATGTCAGCGGACTGATCGCCACATTGGCACAAACCCTGGTGGACGTCACCGGAGGGGGCTATCTGTTTATTGCTCCCGTGATTGGTGCGTTAGGCACCTTTGTCACCGGCAGCGACACCAACTCCAACGTGCTGTTTGGCAAGTTGCAAACCATGGCTGCGGAAAAGCTGCATGTCGATCCCGTCTGGTTGGCTGCGGCAAATACCGCAGGGGCCACCGGCGGCAAGATGATATCGCCGCAAAGTATTGCGATCGCGGTGTCGGCAACACGCATGGAGGGACAAGGCAGCGCGATCATGTCCGGCACGCTGAAGTATTGCGGTGTCTATATCATCATCCTTGGGCTCAAGGTCGGCCTGGTGTACTACCTGTTTATGGCCTGATATCACAATAAAAAATCCATCTATATTGAGTAATGGGAGTCTGTCGTGAATGTTAATTTTTTTGTTACCTGTATTGGTGACGCCCTTAAATCCCGTATGGCGCGTGATTCCGTACTGCTATTGGAGCAGTTGGGCTGCAACGTGCACTTTCCTGAAAAACAGTCATGTTGTGGGCAACCCGCCATCAACGGCGGTTACATCAATAGCGCCATTCCCGGTATGAAAAGCGTGATTGCCGCGCTGGAGGACAATGACGACCCGATCATTTCTCCCGCAGGTTCATGTATGAACGCGATCCGTCATTATCCCGAATATCTGGCCGATGAGCCCGAATGGGTGTTGCGTGCCGAGCGTGTTGCCGAACGCATGAAAGATCTGACCTCGTTCATCGTCAATACGCTGGGCGTAACGGATGTCGGTGCACGCCTGTCAGGAACTGCGGTTTACCATCCCTCCTGTAGCCTGTTTCGCAAACTGGGCGTGCGAGAGGAACCCGTCACGCTGCTCAGCCACGTTCAGGGTCTGCACTTGCTGCCGTTTAAGGCAGAAGAAACCTGTTGCGGCTTCGGTGGCACGTTTTCGGTGAAGATGGCAGAAATTTCCGGTGAAATGGTCAAAGAGAAAGTCAGCCATATGATGGAGGTCAAACCCGACTATCTGATTGGTGCCGATGTCAGTTGCTTGCTCAATATCGGTGGACGAATGCAGCGTGAAGGCCACCCGGTCAAGGTGATGCACATCGCCGAAGTCCTGATGAGCCGCTAAGGAGAGGATATGAGCCTAAAAACCAGCGATGTTAAATTTAAGGATCGTATTCAAACCCAGATTCACGATCCCATCATGCGTAAGGCGGTTGCCAACGCGCAGGAGCGTATCGGCGCAAATCGCCAGAAAATGGTCGACGAGTTGGGCCATTGGGAAGCGTGGCGCGATCACGCCGCCCAGATTCGCGAGCATGTACTTAACAATCTCGATGCGTACCTTTACCAGCTATCAGAAAAAGTCACGTCCAACGGCGGACAGGTCTATTTCGCCAAAACCAAGGAGGATGCAACCCGCTATATCCTTAAGGTTGCTCAGGCTAACCATGCCAAAAAAGTCGTCAAAGCGAAATCGATGGTCACCGAAGAAATCGGCATGAATCACGTCTTGCAGCAGGCGGGGATTGAGGTTATCGAAACCGATCTGGGCGAATATATTTTGCAGTTGGATCAAGACCCGCCTTCGCATGTTGTGGTTCCCGCTATCCACAAAGATCGCTACCAGATCCGTAAAGTACTGCATGAAAAACTGGGCTATGACGGGCCAGAAACGCCAGAAGCCATGACGTTGTTCATTCGCCAGAAGATACGTGAGGATTTTCTCAGTGCGGAAGTCGGCGTAACCGGCTGTAACTTCGCGGTGGCGGAAACCGGCTCGGTCTGTCTGGTCACCAACGAAGGCAATGCGCGAATGTGTACCACGTTGCCCAAAACGCATATTGCGGTGATGGGTATGGAGCGGATTGCGCCAACCTTTGAGGAAGTGGACGTCTTGATCACCATGTTGGCGCGTAGCGCAGTCGGTGCACGCCTAACGGGTTATAACACCTGGCTGACAGGGCCACGGGAAGCGGGACACGTTGATGGACCGCAGGAATTTCATCTGGTGATCGTCGATAACGGTCGTTCACAGATTCTCGGCTCCGCATTCCGCGATATTCTACGCTGTATCCGCTGTGGCGCCTGCATCAACACCTGCCCTGCCTATCGTCACATTGGTGGACACGGCTACGGCTCTATTTATCCTGGTCCAATTGGCGCCGTCATTTCTCCGTTGCTAGGCGGCTATCAGGATTTCAAAGAACTGCCTTATGCCTGCTCACTCTGCACCGCCTGCGATACCGTATGCCCGGTCCGTATTCCCTTATCGTCACTGATTCTCAAGCACCGGCGCGTCATGGCGGAAAGCGGAATAACGCCAAAAGCAGAACAGCGCTTCACGAAACTCTTCAGCTACGTCAACAGTCATCCGATGCTGTGGAAGGTCGGAATGATCGCCGGTGCCCATGCCGCAGGCTGGTTTATCAAAAACGGTAAAACACGCATTGAGATGGGTGCCATCGGCGAATGGACGGAAGCCCGCGACCTGCCGGATGCAGACGGTGAAAGCTTCCGCAGCTGGTTTAAGAAACATCAGGCGAGAGGAAAAAAATAATGGAAAACCGCGATACCTTTCTGGCCGATATTGCCCGTCAGCTTGGACGCGAGGTGCGCCACGCTCCTGCTCCATTGCCAAGGCCTGCCAGCCATCATGCGCGTACTCGATTAACCGATCTAACTGTACAGCAGCGTTGTGATGCGTTTATCGATGTCGCCACCAACGTCATGCTGGCACACTGTGAAGTCGTCAGCGAAGCCGACGCAGCGCAGGCCGCGCTGCAATTGTGCGATAAATACGGACATGCACCTGTGATCATCAGCGACGATCGGCGTTTAGAGACATTAGGGATCACCGCATGCTTGCAGCGTGAATGCCAGGCCACCGTATGGGATCCCAGCGTGGGAGAAGAAAACTTGCGGCTGGCGGAGCAAGCCAAAGTCGGCGTAGTCTACGCGGAGTATGGCCTAACCGAATCAGGCGGCGTGGTGCTATTTTCCGCACCACAACGAGGACGCGCCGTCAGCCTGTTGCCGGAATCCTCTCTCTTTGTACTGCGAAAAAGCACATTGTTACCCCGTATCGCTCAGTTGGCGCAGCACCTGCATCACATGGCACAACAAGGCGAGCGTATGCCATCGTGCATTAATATTATTGGTGGCCCGAGCTCCACCGCCGATATTGAACTGATCAAAGTAGTCGGCGTACACGGGCCGATTAACGCCGCCTATCTGATCGTTGAGGACTGTTAAAAATCGGGCAGGCGGCATCATTTCGCCGCCTGCCGCGATACGGAGCGGGACTTATCCCTGATATTCAATCACCACCACGCACTGCCCGGCACGAACGGATGCGCCGGGCTGGCAGCGAATCTCTCGAACAATGCCGCGCTGCGGCGATACAATCGGGATCTCCATTTTCATGGATTCGAGGATCATCAGCGTTTCCCCCTCGGCCACCGTCTTACCCACCTCCGTCGCCACCTGCCAGAGGTTGCCGGAAATCGGGCTTTCCACGCCGATCTGCCCCGGCTGGATCGGCATTTCGCTCGCTGCCTCAATCACCACGTCCACGCTATCCGTTACCGATTGACCGGCAATACGCCAGCGTTCACGCTCCGCCTCAAACGCTGCCCGCTGACGCACACGGAATATCTTGATGTCTTCCGCTTCCCGTGACAGGAAATCCTGATAGGCGCTTAGCGCCAGTTCGCTTTGCTCGATCCTCAGCGGATAACGGCCTAGAGGGAAATCCCGTCGGATGGATAACAATTCGTCAGCCGAGACCGGATAAAAGCGAATCTGGTCGAAGAAACGCAGCAGCCATGGTTTACCGTCAAAGGCATCAACGCCGCGATAGCGATCCCACATTTGCAGCGTGCGTCCGACAAACTGGTAACCGCCCGGCCCTTCCATGCCATAAACGCACAGGTAAGCGCCGCCAATCCCCACCGAGTTTTCTGCGGTCCAGGTACGTGCCGGGTTATATTTGGTGGTGACTAAACGGTGACGCGGATCCAGCGGTGTCGCCACCGGTGCGCCGAGGTAAACGTCACCCAGCCCCATCACCAAATAGCTGGCGTCAAATACCGTGCGATAAACCTCATCGAGATTATCCAGTTCGTTAATGCGGCGGATAAATTCAAGGTTACTCGGGCACCAGGGCGCATCGCTGCGTACCGTGGTCATATATTTCTGAATCGCCAGTTGGCAGGCGGGATCGTCCCAGGACAGCGGCAGATAAACCACTCGCGACGGCACGGTCAGATTTTGCTGGGCGCAAACGGCCAACCATAAGGAAGAAAGCACCTCCAGCAGAGGCGGCAATGCCAGCGTTTCAGGCCGATAGTGCACCTGCAACGAACGAATACCCGGCGTGATATCAATAATGCCATCGAGCGTTTGTTGTTCCAGTGCCAGCATCAGCGCATGAACGCGAAAACGCAGCGCCACGTCCAGTTCCGCTGCCCCCACTTCCAGCAGCAGATGGGTATCGCCGGACAGTCTTGCAACCAGCCGCTTATCCGCATCACCGATATCCAGCACCACCGGAGAAATCAGCGCGGCAGGCGACCAATTGATGTTGATCGGCGCAAGCTGTTCTACCTCAGCATGACGCGCCAATGCCAGTGAACGCGCCGTGGCGAGATCGACGGGAATAAAGCGCACGCGATCGCCGGCATTAAGCTGCCCCAGCGCCCACAGATCGGCTTCGATCACCGTCACCGGACAGACGAACCCCCCCAGACTCGGGCCATCCGGCCCTAGAATAACTGGCATATCGCCGGTGAAATCCACTGCACCGATAGCATACGGATTATCGTGAATATTCGACGGGTGCAGCCCCGCTTCTCCGCCGCTGTCGCGAACCCATTCCGGTTTCGGCCCAATCAGGCGCACGCCCGTACGGCTGGAGTTAAAATGCACTTCCCATTCAGTGGTGAGAAAAGTGTCCATGTAGGCAGGCGTAAAATAGTCGGGTGCGGCATGAGGGCCGTAAATCACGCGCAGTTCACGTACCGCAGACAAGGTCGTGCGTAACGCATCCGGCAGGCTGTCGCCAACGCGTCTGTCCGCCAGTGCAGCAAGGTGCAAGACATCCCCCGCCCGCAGCGCGCGCCCAGCATGGCCACCAAACTGTCCGAGCGTGAACGTGCTTTTACTACCAAGGTAATCCGGCACCTCAATACCACCACGCAGGCAGAGATAACTGCGCACGCCCTGTTCCTGCATTGTCCCTAAGCGCAACGTGGCACCAGCCGGTATCGCAAACACGCAATCCATCGCGACGGGCTGGTCGTCCATCTCAATAGCGATAGCTGCCCCCGTAATAACCGCCACCGCATCCGTGTTAAAACGTAAGGTCGGCCCGTTCATCGTGATCTCCAGCGCGGCCGTCCCCGCCGGATTTCCCACGAGTCGATTCCCCAAACGCAGTGCGCGATCGTCCATCGGCCCCGACGGCGGCACACCGACCGACCAGTATCCGAGACGCCCGGGATAATCCTGTACGGTGGTTTGCGTACCTGCACTCACTACTTCGCAGGTTGTCGCCTTGTAGGCCAGTGCATCCAGACAGCGCGTCCATGGCTGGCCGCTGGCAAACGGTTCTGCCGCCAGAATCTGACGCAGATAGTCACGGTTGTGCTCGACACCGTAGAGGCGCGTGTCCGCCAGCGCGCGATCCAGCCCGGCCATCGCCTGCTCACGGGTTGGCGCACAGACGATGATCTTAGCCAGCATCGGATCGAAAAATGGGGGGATGTCGCATCCTGCCGTCACCCAGGTATCGATGCGCAGGCTGTGTCCTTCTGACGCGGGGAATTCGACCTCCGTCAATAATCCCGGTGATGGCTGGAACTGTCTGCCCGGATCTTCCGCATACAAACGTGCCTGAATCGCGTGCCCCTGAGGATTCAGTTGGGCTGCCAGTTCGCGCAACGGCGGTAGATCCCCTGCGGCCAGTTCAATCATCCAGCGTACCAGATCCACACCCCAGACCTGCTCCGTTACGCCGTGCTCGACCTGTAGGCGCGTATTGACTTCAAGAAAATAAAAACGATCGGTTGCGCTGTCATAAACGAACTCCACCGTCCCCGCACTGCGGTAATTCACCGCCTGCGCCAGACTGATTGCCGCAGAACACAGCGCCTCGGCGACGCCATCCGGCAAATTGGGCGCGGGCGTTTCTTCAATGACTTTCTGGTTACGGCGCTGCACCGAGCAATCCCGAACGCCCAACGCTAGTACCTCTCCCTGACCATCGCCAAAAATCTGTACCTCCAGATGCCGGGCACGCTCGATATATTTTTCGATGAAAACGCCCGCGTCGCTGAAATTGTTCTGCCCCAACCGTTTTACCGTTTCAAACGCCTCGGACAGTTCCGTGGCGCTATAGCAGACGCGCATCCCAATCCCACCACCACCGGCCGTGCTTTTGAGCATGACAGGGTAGCCAATCTCTGCTGCCGAGCGGAGAGCTGCATCAATATTTTCCAGCAGCTCGGTGCCTTCCAGCAGCGGAACGTGGTATTTTTTCGCCAGTGCCCGCGCCGTATGTTTTAAGCCGAACACACGCAGTTGCTGCGGCGTCGGCCCAACAAAGGCAATCTGTGCCGCTTCGCAGGCTTCGGCAAACGCCGCATTCTCAGACAGAAAGCCATACCCCGGATGGATGGCCTGCGCACCACTGCGCTGCGCCGCCGATAAAATTTTCGCGACATCAAGATAGGTATGTGCCGCCGCGCCCTCTCCCAGACTAATGGCTTCATCGGCGTCCTGAATATGCAGGCTACTGATATCGGCATCAGAATAGACCGCGACGCCACGGACGTTCATCTCGCGCAGCGAACGCAGAATACGGCACGCAATTGCACCACGGTTAGCAATCAGAAGTGTATCGAACATACGCTAGACTCATGCAAGGGCAGGTCGTCCCGCCGAAATGCGATCCGCATGATGGTCGTCCATCGCGGTAACGGTCAAAGGATGTAGAGGCGTGCTACCACATCGAAATCATCAGTTTTTGTCAGACGGAGAACGGCTCGTTGACGGCAGAAAATACCGGTTCGCTCTCGCTTCCAATGCACTTACTAGCCACTCTCTCACACGCTGCCATCGCGTGTGTTTTTCATGGCCTCGATCCGGCGTCAGTTCCATACCAACACCTCCGCAGGCGTAGGGTTCCAGCCATTACACGGGTTGTTAAGCTGCGGACAGTTGGAAATCAGCACGACGACGTCCGTTTCGGCGCGTAGCTCCACGTATTTCCCCGCCGCGGAAATACCGTCCTCGAAGGTCAGCCCGCCTTCCACCGTTACCGGCACGTTCATAAAGAAGTTGATGTTCGCACCAATATCTTGCTTGTTCAGACGACCATCGTGTAGGCAGGCACAGAGAAAGTTGTCACGGCAGCTGTGCATGTAGCGTCGGTCGAGCGCATAACGCACTGTGTTACTCTCTTGCGCACAGGCACCGCCCAACGTGTCATGTCGACCGCAGGTGTCGGCGACAATCGTCAACAACGGATTGCCAAGGTTGGAATACAGCACGCTACCCGTAGTCAGGTAGACGTTATTCTGACGGCGCAGCGTACGCTGTGGATCGTAGCGTTCACGTGGGTTATCAACGCGATAGAACAGCGTATCCACCGCCTGATTACCTTCTAAATCCAATAATCGCAGCGTCTGCCCTTGTTTGACTTCAAACAGATAGGGTTCTCCGGCTGGGATGACATGGCGGAAGACCGCGTCCTCGGCCATTTTATTGCTGGCAATTAACGTCATATCCGGCCTCCTTACAGGTAACCGCGTTCGGTATTGTGAAACGCGCGTGCATTTTCCTCACGGAACTCACGGCAGTACTTGGCGACATCCTCGTCTTCTGCTCGGCTCCAGGTGAGTGCAATTGGACGCGGCGCATACGTCGGGTTGGGATCCATCGGGTGTTGCAAAGCCGTCAACACGACCAGCGTGTCCATCGGTGCATACAGCTCGATGTAGCCACCCGCCTGAGAATGATTGGCGTGAAAGTGAAACTGCCCTTGTGCATCCACCGTGACTTTGCTGAACAGGTTGATCGTCATCAGCAAATCTTGCAGATTGAGGTTCCATTTGCCCATTTCGACCAACAGGTTATCCATACCGTTACGGAAAAAGCCGTTGCGTAATTCCTGATAGCGCCCCTGCCCGTATTTCTCATGCACCTCCTGCGCATTGAGCACGCCGCCCATGCTGTCGTGCCAGCCGCAGGTGTCGGTAACGATCGCCGCCAGTACCCGTCCCATATCGGAGTAAAGGCAGTGCCCAACCGTTAATTTGGCGGTATGTTGCCCTTTCAGAGTGTCCGGCAGGTTTAACCGTTCGCTGGTCTGGTGCGCATTAAACATCAGCAGACCCACATTACCGCCGCCTTCCACATCGGTGATCCGCAGAATCTGTCCGCGCTTGAGAATGAAGGAGGTATGGCCTCCACCCGGTACCGTTTCTTCATCCAACGTTGACCGGCCTGTCGATGTATTTTTCGATGCGTGTGTGTCTGTTAATACCTGTATCTCTGTCATCACAGAAAGCTCCTTAAACGGGGGATGTCGCCGCACTGACAACAGGAGACAGCGGCGTAAGCGCACGCTTGCGCGTAGCGAGACGCGCCTGATTCAGCGGGATGTCATAAGTAATACGTGCGCCATAGGCTTCCGGCACATGGGGATCGACGCGCACTTTGTCGAACACCAGCAAACGTGTGCCGAGGTGGAACCCCTCCGGCAGATCGTGGGTAACCATAAAGACCGTTAAACGGGTTTCCCGCCACAGCTCCAGCAGTAAGGTGTGCATATCGCCGCGAATACCGGGATCCAGCGCCCCAAAAGGTTCATCAAGCAACAGGATGCGCGGCTGGACAATAAACGCCTGAGCAATCGCAAGCCGCTGCTGCATCCCACCGGAAAGTTGATTGGGATATTTGTTCATCGCATGTCCAAGCCCGACGCGTTCCAGCATGCGAGCAGCACTGGCACGGACCTCCTGCTTACGCCGTCCAAACAGCTTGCCGAACCAAGGGGAGCGCGGTATTTCCAGCCCAATCATCACGTTTTCCAATACGGTTAAATGTGGGAAAACCGAATAGCGCTGAAACACCACGCCGCGACTGACATCCGGTTCGGCAGGCAACGTTTTCCCTTCGAGTCGCACTTCGCCACGACTGGGCGTTTCCTGCCCCAGCAGCAGGCGCAAAAAGGTGGATTTACCGCAGCCGGATGCGCCAACCATCGTGCAGAATTCCCCTTCCTCGACGTTCAGGTTCAACCGTTCCAGCACAACGTGGTCGCCGTATTCCTGCCAGATGTTATCGATCTCGATAAAACTCATGCTTTGCTTTCCTCTGACCACGGGAACCAGCGGCGATGCAACCAGCGCAGTGCCATATCCATCAACCATGCCAGCAGCGTGATCCACACGACGTAAGGCAGAATCACGTCCATCGCCAAATAGCGGCGAACCAGAAAGATGCGGTAGCCCAGCCCGGCCGTTGCCGAAATCGCTTCGGCAGAGATGAGAAACAGCCACGCTGCACCCAGCAGCAGCCGCAGTGAAATCAACAGTCGTGACAGCAGTTGCGGCAGGATGACGCGCAACACCACTACCCAGCTGTTCGCCCCCAGCGTTTGCGCTTTGATCAGCATTTCCTGTGGGATATTGCGGGCACGCTGTTCGAGATCGCGCGCCAGCATCGGCGTGACGCCAATAACGATCAACATCACTTTTGAGAGTTCATCGAGTCCGAAGACGATAAAAAGAATGGGTAAAATCGCCAGCGGCGGGATCATCGACAGTACGGTCATCAACGGCGAGAGCGGCGCGCGGAACAGCGGAAAAGCCCCCGCCGCAATCCCAAACAACAGACTCAACAGGCTGGCGATCCCCAAACCCAGCGCGAGACGCACCAGACTGGCCTGCGTATCCAGCCAGAACAGGTAGTCACCGCTACGTTTGTCTTCGGTAAATGCCATGCGCTGAATCGCCTCAGCCATTTGCCCAAGGCTTGGCAGCAGTTTGTCATTGGGATTGGTTTCCAGCCGCAGCGCTGACCCCACGAGGTACATCACCAGCAGCACGGCAAACGGCAGCAGGACAAGCAGCAGCCGTCCGCCTCGGCTGGGGGAGCGATTGATCAAGCGCACGATAGTCTCTCCAGTCTGCGAGGTCAGAGTTTGTTCTCTGCGGCCAGACGCACGAAGGTGTCGTCAAAGCGCAGTTTCACATTCGCGCTGTCACCTTGCGTGACCTGCCCAGGGAACGTCATGCCGATAAAATCGGCACTCTGAGCACCAGTGCCGAGCAACCCTTTATCAAAGGAGAAGTCTGCAACGCGTTTCATGGTGTTCGGGAGATCGGCGCTGGTCAGAAACGCCAGGTTGTCCTGTGCGGAATAAAATAAATGGGTGGTTTTTAGCTGTGCCTGATAGCCTGCTAAATCGGTACCGGAAGCGGCCGCCATCGATTCCAGCGCGGGTTTGTCGCCCGCCTTCATCAGCGCCATCATTTCAAACCAGGCACCGGCTAGCGCTTTACCTAGCGCTGGATTCTCTTGTAGCGCCTGCGTGTTCACGACCATCATGTCGATCAGTTCGCCAGGGATCTGACCGGACTGAAAGACTTCCGAGGTATCCGGCTGGCTTTTAATCGCGGAAAGCTGTGGGTTCCAGGCGACAGCAGCCTGTACGCTGCGGGTGGCGAAGGCGGCAACAATATCGGCATCCGACGTGTTGACGACGGTGACATCCCGCTCACGCAATCCGGCGGTTTCCAGACCGCGCACCAGCAGGTAATGCGAAACGGAGAGTTCAGGCAGATTGACCTTCATCCCACGCAAATCGCTCAGCGTTTTTCCTTTGCCCTTGAGTACGATACCGTCATTGCCTGCGGAGAAACTACCAAGCAGCAGCGCCGTGGTATCCACACCGCCCGCCGCCGGAATGGTCAACGCATCCATGTTGGTCATGGTGCAGCCGTCAAACTGTCCGGCGGTGTATTGATTGATCGACTCGACGTAGTCGTTAAGCTGGGTAACCTTAATCTTAATGCCGTACTTATCGGCCCATTTATCGATAATGCCCTGCGTGCCGATGAAGCCCCACGGCATCCAGCCAGCGTAGATAGTCCAGCACACGTTGAATTGCGTTTTAGGCGCAGCCGGTGAAGGGAAGCTCAGCAGCGCTGAGAGACTGAGGACGCAAACGCCCAGTAAACGAGATAGATTCATGCCAGACCTCCGGTTGAGTAAGAAAAAAGCGGGAACAGCGCGACACCATGGGTGTTGCTGTCTCCCGGGCTTTTGTCCCGCCGTGTAACCTCAACTGGAGGTCGCCAGCTCTCGGACCAGACATCCATATTGCATGGATCGGAACCCTAGCCAGCTATTCAGGTTGTTCAGCGCCCTATGTGGTGCTGTCCCGAAGAGACTAGAGCAAAATGCGTGCCAGCACCGGAGATGCCGCTACGGCTGGTATTTGGGCAGGGAAGAATGCCGCTCTCGCGCCAGCACGGTGCAGCAGCACAATGAACGCGCCTCACGGCAGTGCAGAGATCTTGAGTTGGTGTAGGATTTAGTGTTTAGCATCGCTCGCCGCTATTTTTTCCAGCAGCGCACTAAACATGGCTTGTTCGTCCGAGGACAGAGCCTGAAGCATCTGTGCTTCAATCTGCTTTTCCTGATGCAGAAAAACCTGTGTAAACACGACGCCTTTATCGGACAAGCTGAGCCACACGCTGCGGCCATCATCCGGATTATCTATTTTGCGGACATAATCACGCTTGACCAACTCAGCCACCATTCGGGTAATTTGCGCCTTATCCCGACCAACAGTTTTCGCCAGCAACTGAGGCGTAATCCGCCCTTCCATCGCGATGATCTTACATAGCCGAATGTGCACGACATCCAGACTAATATCGTGCGCTTTCATTTGTTCCTGCATCTGTGCCTTATAACTTTCTAATAAGGCAAAAAGGGCTTTCATCATGTTTTATTGACTCAGTCAATCAATGGTCATATAGTTGATCTTATCAACTATCTATTATGAGTTCAATTTAGTGAGGACATTATGGGAAACACCTATCAGATTACGGTGGAAGAAAAAGCTGAGCAGCAACGCACGCTGTCGTTTGAATTCTCGCTTCACGATGATCTGTTCAAGCTACTAGAAAAAGTCGACGGCAAGATGGACATGACGCCGGAACAAACTCAGGCTTTTATGGTGGGATTGAAGCTATTTAGTGAGGTGATGATGCAGCAAAGAAAGCATCCGCTGTTTAAGGAATTTTCTGCCCCGTTCAGAGAATTCATGATGAAGCTGAAGAAACAGTGATCGGCACAGACACACCGAAAATGCATCACAGTAGAAAATGATTCTCCCCACGCGGCACAAGCGCCCGCGCAGGGAGTGGTTACGTCTTACTCTGCCAGATCGAAGCGATCCGCATTCATCACTTTCACCCAGGCAGCAACAAAGTCATTCACAAACTTCTCTTTGCTGTCGTCCTGTGCGTAAACTTCAGCGTAGGCTCGCAGGATGGAGTTGGAACCAAAGACCAGATCCAGACGCGTCGCCGTCCACTTGACTTCACCCGTTTTACGATCGCGGATTTCATACAGGTCTTTGCGGTAAGGCTTCCACGTGTATTTCATGTCGGTCAGATTGACGAAGAAATCGT
Source organism: Pectobacterium betavasculorum (assembly GCF_000749845.1). Classification (GTDB taxonomy): domain Bacteria; phylum Pseudomonadota; class Gammaproteobacteria; order Enterobacterales; family Enterobacteriaceae; genus Pectobacterium; species Pectobacterium betavasculorum. The sequence continues at coordinate 1,410,350 of NZ_JQHM01000001.1, forward strand.
TCGTCAGCGCCCCTTCACGATCGGTAAACACGCCGTGCTTCGTACCGCCGTAGTTGGTTCCCAACACGCGCAGCCCCCCCACCAGCACAGTCATTTCTTTCGCAGTCAACCCCATCAGTTGGGTACGGTCGAGCATGAGTTCTTCCACGCTAACGGCATAATCTTTCTTCAGCCAGTTACGGTAGCCATCATGAATCGGTTCGAGGACATCGAAAGATTCCACATCGGTCAGGGCATCAGTGGTATCGCCACGTCCCGGCGCAAAAGGCACGGTCACATGTACGCCCGCCGCTTTTGCCGCTTTCTCAATCCCCACATTACCTGCCAGAACGATGGTATCGGCCACGCTGGCTCCCGCTGCGGCCGCAATACTCTCCAAAACGACCAGCACGCGCGCCAGACGCGCAGGTTCATTACCTACCCAGTCTTTCTGCGGGGCAAGACGAATACGCGCACCGTTGGCACCGCCGCGCATATCGGAGCCACGGAACGTACGGGCACTGTCCCAGGCGGTTGCCACCAGCTCACTAATGGAAAGGCTACTTTCGGCAATGCGCGCTTTGACAAGCGCAACATCATAGTCGGTACGGCCAGCCGGAACCGGATCCTGCCACAGTAAATCTTCCTGCGGCACATCTGGGCCAACGTAGCGCGCTTTCGGCCCCATATCGCGGTGAGTCAGTTTGAACCACGCTCGGGCAAACACTTCAGAGAAATAGGCCTGATCCTGATAGAAACGCTCAGAAATCTTACGATATTCCGGGTCAACTTTCAGCGCCATATCGGCATCGGTCATCATTGGGTTGTAACGAATAGACGGGTCTTCAACATCAACCGGTTTATCTTCTTCTTTAATGCTGACGGGTTCCCACTGTGACGCGCCCGCTGGACTCTTTCTCAATTCCCATTCGTGGTTCAACAACATGTGGAAGAAACCGTTGTCCCATTGTGTAGGATGCGTTGTCCAGGCACCTTCCAGCCCACTGGTCACGGTATAGCGACCTTTACCCGATCCCGTCGGGTTATGCCAGCCGAGGCCTTGCTCTTCAACATCAGCACTTTCTGGTGCCGCACCCAGCAGGCTGGCATCACCGTTGCCGTGGGTCTTACCTACCGTGTGTCCACCCGCCGTCAGGGCGACCGTTTCTTCATCATTCATTGCCATACGAGAAAACGTAACGCGCATGTCTTGTGCGGTTCGCAGCGGATCGGGATTGCCGTCGACGCCTTCCGGGTTAACGTAAATCAGCCCCATCTGTACGGCAGCCAGCGGATTCTCCAGCGAAGTACGATCGTCGCTGCCATAGCGTTCAGTACTTTTTGCCAGCCACTCTTTTTCCGCTCCCCAGTAGGTATCTTTTTCCGGTTGCCAGATATCTTCACGACCAAAAGCGAAGCCGAAGGTTTTCAGCCCCATGGATTCATAGGCGATAGTGCCCGCCAGAATAATCAGGTCTGCCCAACTGAGTTTATTGCCGTATTTTCTTTTGATTGGCCACAGTAAACGGCGCGCTTTATCGAGGCTGACGTTATCCGGCCAGGAGTTAAGCGGTGCAAAACGTTGGTTACCGGTTCCGCCGCCGCCGCGACCGTCAGTTGTACGGTAGGAGCCTGCCGAATGCCAGGCCATACGAATCATCAGCCCGCCGTAGTGACCCCAGTCCGCAGGCCACCACTCCTGGCTGTCGGTCATCAGCGCATGCAGATCTTTTTTGAGGGCATCGACGTCGAGGGTTTTGAGGGCTTCACGGTAGCTGAAATCGCTGCCTAATGGGTTGGTCTTGGTGTCGTGCTGATGCAAAATGTCGAGATTGAGGGCATTTGGCCACCAGTCCGTGTTTGATGAGCCAGTAGAAGTGTTTCCGCCGTGCATAACCGGACACTTGCCGGCTGGTTTCGTTTTATTCTCGTCCATCATTATCTCCCAGTATGTTGCATTGCCTTAATCGCTGCGCAAGAAGGTGGATCGTTCTCCGATAGCCTTACCTTTATGGCAACGGGGCGCTTTACCTATTCCTTCTTCTTGATGCAAGACAGTGCCAGAGTCTCCCTATCATTTATAATTGTATATGCTAACTTCTGCGATAGCTTAAGCTGATGAAAGCGGCTCAATCGCACATTTTTCCTATCTGCATCAATAATCTCGCCGATAGAATAGCTTGAGATGATGTGTTTGCTTATTATTATCAATAGCAATCGTTCCAGATCGAATATTGGGAGCAACCACGGTGCGAAGCATCCCTACGAGAACCTCATCATCGTGTTTCCCTAATCGAACCAGGAAGCCGTTCCACAAACCGGCACCATTGCTCACTATAAATGCATACCATCTACGTTATAACTACCGGAAACATAGCTCTCATTCGCTAGCTGTGTTACCCAATGCATGCCCAGTACCTGCTCGCCAGCACAAACGCAGCATTATCACGGCTACTCGACACAGGCTCATTGATTTGCTGGTACAACAGCTTCACTCGACGAATTCGGCTAAACATTCGGCACTTGAAAGGGGATGATAAATAAAGCGCTTGCCACCAACACCAGAGCCGTCCATAATAGCGCCCATTCCAAACGCTGGAATGAAGAAAAGCATTCTAATCAAAACGTTACTGATTAAGATGTTATCTCCTGTACGACCGTAGCTCAGTTGGTTAGAGCACCACCTTGACATGGTGGGGGTCGGTGGTTCGAGTCCACTCGGTCGTACCAATTCATGTTCTAAAAATATTACCCTGCGCCCGTAGGTTAATGAATGTGAATTGAAATTTCCCTTACTCGTATCTTGTTAAATTCCTCAAAATAAATTCAACGTTTATTCGTTCGCTTTAATTTAAATGATGCAAGCCACACAGCTAACCGATACATACTACCGAGTAGCTAAACCGAGCTTTGGCTATTGCGCCAATGCCTGATCAATATAGCGGGTAAACAGTTTGTAGAGTTTCCCTGGTCGTGTCACGCTCAGCACAAGCTGAATGGCTGGAACGCTGGGAGCGCCGTCTTCCGGTCCCAGAACATATAGCGCCTCGGAAAGAGCACTCTTCGGCAGTAAACCAATCCCCAGTCCATTTGCCGCCGCGCCTCGGATGTTATCAAAAGACCCGCTTACATAAGAAAAGTAATATGGACGTCCAACATGCTCCAAGGCAGAAACCGCGCATTTCCGGATCACACAACCATCTGGGAAAGTGACGAGAGGGATTTCATCCATCTCACTGAAATTCACTGCGCCTGAACTGACCCAGTGAAGAGATTCCACACGCAGAATTCTTTCTGTTTCAGAAATCAGCGGCTGTCCCGCCATTCCTTTAAGGATCACCACATCCAGACGTTGCTGTGCCACCATCGAAGACAGCACATTTGATGAAGCTGCCGTGATTTCTACCCTTAGTCCAGGATTTTCCTCAAGGCATAACGAAATGATTTCATGCAGATTCTTAACCTCAAAATCATCTGGAACGCCAAGTGCTACGCGACCTGTCATAGGGGATTTCTTCAATGCGCCAATTGCTCGATTCGTACGTAGCAAGATATCACGGGCAGCGGGCAGCAACTGTCGTCCTTCTTCGGTCAAGCCAAGAATGTGCCCCTGACGCCGTTCGATGAGGCGACAGCCAACATCTTCCTCTAAGCGTTTCAGGCCAGCACTAAGCGTTGATTGCGTTCGTCCCAGCTCTTCACCCGCGCGTCCAAAACCTCCGTATTCCGCGATGGATACAAAGATACGCAGTTGTTCGAGCGTGATACCACGCCCCTCTATCCGCCCTACTTGCGCTCGCATCGTTATCCTACCTCTTGAGATTATCGTTATTGATTAAATCAATTATCAGCACATCATAATTCATTTAGAAGTTTATGAAACACTCGGCAAGATCCAAGGGTCGATATCGTCAAAAATTAGTAAATAAAGAGGCTCATCCATGTTCTTGATTGTCGTTCCCCTATTTCTGGTGATTCTCGTTGGCTACTGTTATGGAAGAACAAGGTCCGACAGTGGTAATGCAGATAAGTTAATCAACGATTATGTCTTGTATATTGCGCTACCAGCCTTGTTGTTCATTGCCGTGGCACGAGCAGACACTGGCGATCTGAAACAGTGGGGTTTTATTCTGTCAACGCTGATCGGAATCACGGCGTCCTACGCGCTTGCCACATTGTTGGCAAAGCGTATGAAGATCGCGCTGCCACACTCCTCCATTCTTAGCATGGGGGCGTGTTATGGCACCACGGGATACATGGGTGTGCCGATTTTGATTTCAGTCTATGGCGAACAGGCAGCACTGCCCGCGGCGCTGGCAACTATTCTGCACAATATCCCAGCTATCATGGCCGTGATCGTCAGTTGGGATGTGTTCTCTAAACGGGTGACAGGTGCTAACACGCGGCTGATTCAAAGTGTAGGACGCTCGGCGCTGACTACCGTGAAGAATCCATTGACGATCTCCGTACTTGCTGGCTTGGCATTCGTTCTGTTCGATATTCAAGTCCCTACCGTCATCGAATCCTTTGCGCGTTTTCTCGGCGGTGCAGCAGGCCCAACCGCATTATTTGCACTAGGTCTGGGTCTTGCCAGACTGAAAGTCAGAGAGCACCTGAACGTCACGGTCAGCAAAACGGTGCTACCGATGATTGCGCTAAAACTCGTGATACAGCCCATCATTACTTGATGCGCCGCACGATAAATGCGGCACATCCTGCGCGATAAATTAAACACCCGCACTGTTACGCATACTGTAAAAAAATTACAAAATTATGCATCGCAAACTGGGAAGTGCTTATAGATGGTAGACATGCCCACATCATAAATAATTGCCAATTGCTGTCTGCTGTGTCCCGCATTCAGTAACCGTTTAATCATCTCCCTATCTTCTAATGTAAAAGCTTGTGGTCTACCACCAATACGTCCTTTTTCTCTCGCAGCAGCTAATCCTGCTAACGTCCTTTCAACAATTAGCTCTCTTTCCATTTCGGCAAGGGCTGACATGACGTGGAAGAAAAAACGCCCCATTGGGGTTGATGTATCTATGCTGTCAGTTAATGAACGAAAGTGAATACCTCGCTCATGGAGTTCAGAGATCAATGTAACTAAATTCTTCACGCTGCGCCCCAGTCGATCCAGTTTCCAAACGACGAGCGTATCTCCCTTTTCCATGCATTTTAATGCACGTCTAAGTCCAGGCCGATTAGCTATCCGCCCGCTCATTTTGTCTTCAAAAACCTGTTCGCATTCTGCGCTAATCAATGCATTGCGCTGTAAATCACTGCATTGGTCATTTGTTGACACCCTCATATAGCCAATTTTCGCCATCTGTAAGAATCCACTTATAATAAAGAGAGGGGGATTTTTACAGATGGGCCACAGCATGGCACTCCTGAAAACCTCGGTTTTGTGGAACAGTTGATTTATCCAGAGGGAACAGAAAATGCACCGGGCACAATCACAGCAAATAAGTCAGTAAATGTAGCCAATCCATTTAATACTTTGGGCTGCATGATTCAAATAGAATTCCTAATTGACGACGAATGGGGCGTTGCGTGCAATGGAATACATGAGGGAACTGTAGCAGGCCAAACGATGGGGATAGGAGCTAATTTTTTAGATAAAAATACGATTGTGATAAAGACTGGTAGCGCTACGATTACACGCGGTGGTTTATGGGATGCAAATCCGTGGAATAAGGGGCAAATGAATAGCGCAAAATATCGTTTGCGAGTCATTAAATTGACATAGTATTGTGGCCCGGTGGGCCACTAATTCACACAGCATTAGCAATGACGTGATAGTAAAGTTTTTTTGTATTGCCAACGCCATTTTCATTATGACGATCCCAAGAAATGGAAAAGCCAGTGTTAGTAACATTAGAAACCCGTACTGTGTAGGCATTTGCGCCTGCGTACCCCCCAATGTCATTAGTCACAATAAAAATCACACCATTCGTTTTCACAGGAAACAGAGCGTCTTTACTTACGCCTATTGTCACATCCACATTAGCAAAAATCTCAATCAACCCGCCTGCATATTTTCGCCAGTAAAATCCCGCGCCAGACCCCGTATCAATGATTCCCACAAAACCGAGATTTTCAGGAGTGAGGTTGATATCTTTTGTCCCATCAAATGCAACACCATTGATCTTGCGGGCTGTCGTCAGTTTAGTCGCTGCTGCTGCCGTTCCCGCAGTTGGCAATGCTCCGATGTTTGCCGGAGTTAGAGCGATATTCGCCGTGCCATCAAAAGCCACACCATTAATTGTACGTGCTGTCGCCAGTTTGGTCGCTGCTGCTGCCGTTCCCGCAGTTGGCAATGCTCCGATGTTTGCCGGAGTTAGAGCGATATTCGCCGTGCCATCAAAAGCCACACCATTAATTGTACGTGCTGTCGCCAGCTTGGTCGCTGTTGCTGCCGTTCCTGCAGTTGGCAATGCTCCGATGTTTGCCGGAGTTAGAGCGATATTCGCCGTGCCATCAAAAGCCACACCATTAATTGTACGTGCTGTCGCCAGCTTGGTCGCTGCTGCTGCCGTTCCCGCAGTCGGCAATGCTCCGATGTTTGCCGGAGTTAGAGCAATATCCGCCGTACCATCAAACACCACGCCTGCGATCTTTCTTGCTACAGCCAGTTTGGTCGCTGCCGCCGCCGTCCCACCTGCAGGTAGTGCGCCGACATTAGCCGGTGTCAATGCGATATCCGCCGTGCCGTCGAATGCCACTCCGGCTATTTTCCTGGCCAGTGATAATTTGGTGGCTGCCGCAGCCGTTCCTCCGGCGGGCAACGCGCCGATATCCGCCGCTGAGGGTTTATTGTTTGGACTGTAGACGCGTTGGCCTTTTTCCTGAAGTAAGGCTGAGTTAACCGTATGGCCGAATTCAACATTCCCTGTAGCCATATTGATTCTAAATGGACGTAAATTATTCCATGCAGCGTAAGCAGCATCTTTATTTGTTAACAGGATATAAAAGTCTGAACCATCGTTACGAAAAATAGCGCCATATCCGCCGTTAATTAAACGTAACGCATCGGCCACCGTTGAAATCAACGCGCCAGTCAATGTACCACCCGCAATCGGTAATGCGCCTACGCTGGCTGGCGTCAGAGCAATATCGGCAGAGCCATCGAATGCCACGCCTGCAATCTTTCTTGCTGTCGCCAGTTTCGTTGCTGTCACCGCCGTGGCGGTTTTTCCCAAATAGCGGCCATCACCAGTAGTAATGTCGGGGATATCGCTGGCTCCGGTGCCTACTGCGCGGGTAGCGGCAGATTTTAATCCAACATTGGCCATGAATTTGGCTTTGTCGGGAATGTCTGCGCCGTTTTGTTCTTTCTCCAGCTTTTGCGCCAGCTTATTCAATATCGTAGTTGAAAAGTTGGGGTCATTCCCTAACGCAGTGGCGAGTTCTTTTAGCGTATCCAGCGCTCCCGGAGAGCCATTGACCAGCGCGGCAATCGCCGCCATCACGTAGGCTGTCGTGGCGATCTGCGCGTTATTGACGCCTGTGGCCGCAGTAGGAGCCGTTGGCGTTCCCGTCAGCGTCGGGCTGGCTTTAGGTGCATACTGGGTATGCGGGTCGGCCGCTTTGACATGCGATTGCAGATCCGCGCCCGTTTTTTCCTGTTGTTCCTTCAGATATCCGGTGCGATTAGCCAACTGTTCCGCCTGCCGGTTGGAAATACCGCCGGGGCCACCAATCACGGGGTCGGACGTCTCCAGTTGGTAAATGCCGTCAATCCACTCTTTTTGTTCAGGCAGGTTAGCCATTATGCACTCCCGTGATTGTAGCTGCCGTCATATGACGCGGTTTCGTTGTAGCGAATAGGCACCCCCAGATATTCCAGGCTGGCCAACAGGCAGCGGGCGGGGGCAATCATTTCCAGTGTGTTACGCAGCATCTGCGCCTGGTCATTGGTGATGGGTTGTTGCAGCAGAACGCGGTAGACCGGCCATTTACTGGGGTCTCCATAGACCATATGGCCGTTATAGCTGCGAATGCCGTTATAGCTGAGGCGTCCGATGTGTTCGATTAACTCGATATCGCCAAATCCGAGGCTGCGTATCACGTCACGAACGGCCCATTCCGTGCCTTTGAATCGGTGTCTTTCAATGGCCGATTTAATCATGGCGCGGCGGGCATCTTCAGATTCAGCCAACTGCCAGCCGTCTTCCTTCAGTGAAAACTGCTCGGCCAGTGCATCCAGTGCGCTGTTATCAACGATATCGACCAGATAGACAATCACGGCCTCCACCTGTAACGCGTCGAATCTATCCAGCAGTGACGCCAGAACGCTAAACCGCAGGTCAGACGCCAACGGGGGCGGAAGCAGGTCTTTACTCATCAGCCGAACCTGAGACGGTTATGGTGATGTCGGTGCAGATGGCGAGCTGCCAGTCGTCCAGCACCGTTAACGCCGGAGACAACAGCTCCACGCTGTAAACGCCGTCGAGCAACAAGGCCGCATTAATCTGACTGGGCACGATGTCCTGCCCCAGCGTTGCCCGACGCTGTTTTGTCCAGGCTAATGCCGCCTGTTGTGCCGCCTGCTTAACTGGTAATGCCTGCACATCGCGCTTTAGTGTCAGCCTGGCATGGAGTGAATATTCCACAGGAACCGGGGATTTAGCCGCGACGGTGTCCGTGAGCGGGCGGACTTTTTCATCCGAACAAACGCTGATAACCTGCGCCAGCACGCTGTCATCGGGTAGTCCCGCTGACATCAGAGGATATAAATGAACGGTGCCAGGCTCGGCCCTGACCACCGCAACGTCGACAATATCGGGGTGGGCGCTCAGTGCGTGATAGCGGTACGCCAGCTTTGAGCCTGCGGTGCTGAAGGACTCCGGGGCCAACTGGATACGTTCGCGCAGCCGGTCATCGGTCTCTTCATCAGAGCCACCGACACTGGCAGTAATATTGGTCACTGTGAAATCGACGTCGTCAATCTCATCCAGCAGCGTGCTGATTTGCGCCGGTTGCCAGTTATTGCCGACCAGCCCAGCCTGCGTACAGGTTGCCGTCACTGTTACGTTCAGTGTGCCAGCCTTCATTATCACATCGCTATCCGTGGCAAACACGACGCTGTCGGACGCGCTGACGCGGGTGCCGACGGGAATCAGCGTATCGGTTAGTAATGCGCTTTCGACGCTAAATTGCAGCGTCGTCTGTCCGGCCAGCGCCGCAAGACGGTACGTTCCCACCAGTTCGCCGAGGTAATCCAGCATCGGGGCGCGGGCATAACGCACCAGATTCTGTTTGGCCGCATCCTGAATCGCGCTGCGTACCAGCATTTCACGGTAGGCCATCAAATCAATCAGCAGGCGTTCGGCCTGTGCCGGATACAACGTCTTATCGCTGTCTGCCTCATATTTTGCAATCAGCTCAGCGGTAATCTTCGCTGCATCGCGTTCAATGAAGACCGGTTCCGTCGTTACCGCCATAGCACCTCCGTAACCTGTAGCACGCCGCTGGTTGTTTCCCAACTCAGGCGCAGTGCCATGTGTGTACCATCAATTAACGGCTTCACAGCCAGCAGCTTGCAGCGCGGCTCCCAGCGTTTGATCGCTTCGACCGTCTCCCGCACGACGTGCGGAATGGCTCGGTCAATCGGGTAGTCGATGTAGCGATGCAAGTTGCTACCAAATTCGGGACGGTGTGGATCGCTTCCGCAGGGTGTGCGCAGAATGATGTGAATGGCCTGAGTGATATCGGCAACCCCCTCGACGAGTTCGCCAGGGTGCTGCAGGGCCGGTTGCCAGTAAACAGAATTAGTATTCATGGGGGCAGTATCGCCCCCGACAGGGTTGTGTAATATTAAAGGGGCTTAATAAGGCATGAATAACCAAGGAGACAGATGATGGATATTATTCAATACGATTTGAACACGTTACTTTTTCTAAAAAGCAAAAATCATTTTCAGCCAGGGGTGATACAAACTCCAGAACAAGCTGGCTACTCGTATTTGCACAGCCGAAACGCAAACCACATTATTGATAATCTGACTACACAGACCGCTCTAGACAACATCGCTTTCTTCACAGAGTTCAATCCTAATACCTCTGGGTGGGACGTTCAAAAAGTAGAGGTTAAAGATACCTCTGGTGAAATTACTCCTTATTAAATCAGTGAGAATGGTGATTTGAATTACCACCGGCATCCATCACCGAACCGGTGGCATCAATATCCCCCTGAACGCTGACATTGCCCTGAATCGTTGCCGCTGCGCCACTCCCGCCAGAGCCTGCCATGCCGCCCTGATAGGTCAGTTTGCCTTTAACCAATAGATCGCCCGTGACTTCCGTTTCTGGTGCATCAATGGTGGCCTTTGATGTTTTCACCGTCACGTCCGTACCACAGGCGATCACGATATGCTCAATGCCGCCGTTGATGGTTAATGTATGCGTCTTGCGGTCATAGTAAAACGAGGCGCTGTCGGCATAGGTAACGCCGCGTGCGTCCGGGTTATTAACAGGCGGTTTATCGACACTGGAGTAGACCGCGCCCACAATAACGCCATCCTCGCCATTTTCATCCAGTAGCACGACAACCTGCTCGCCGACGTCGGGCAACCAGTAGTCCTTATTGTTCTGGGTATTGTGTTGCAGCACATCAAGCCAGTTGGTACGCATGTTATCGCACTCAGGCAGGCGAACGCGGGCGCGGACGTTTTGCGAGTCAACGGCGCTGACTGTGCCCACCTGTCGTGATACGCTCATTTTTTCTTTTCCTTTACGGTCGTTGTCGTAGTAGTCGTGCCATCTGCTTTGTAAACCGTCAGCGTCTGCGTTTTCTTCTTTTTCTTGCCATTGGTCACCGGGCCACGCGACACCTCCAGTTCGGTCACGTAACCGCTGCTGCGATCAAACGAATGCCGGGCGCTGGTAATAAGCCATTGCCCAGATAGCTGACCAAATTTCACCAACTCTATTTTGTTGCCGGCAGTGAGTTGCGGCGTTCCCATCACCGCCAGTGAACCGGTCTGCTGATATTCGTTATGTGAATCCAGTGCAGCATCGGCTTTGAGTTGCGCACTGTCTTTGTCCGATGAACGGCTGGTGACCTTGAGTGTGTCCGCACTGGTGGTTTTGCCGCTCTCTTTTCCTGTGGCTGTCGTCGTACTTCCATCTGAATGGTACGTCACCAGCTTTTTGTCACTGGCTTTCTGGTGCTTCAATTTTGCCGACTTGTAGACCTGGTTGATGGTGTCACGCAGAGAATAACGGGCGACGTCGGTGGGTGATAATTGCTTAATGGGATCAAGTTGTCGCAAGGTGGCCAGATGGGAAAATATCAATTGGTCGCTGACAACCTTAACGGCATAGCCATACTCGCTGGCCAGTCGCTTCAGGAAGCCGACATCGGTTTCCGCATACTGCGTGACGCGATCGACCTTTATTGACTCAATACCGCCGACCAGTTTCAGGCTGTGCTTTTTGGCAATGCGACCTGCGATAGCAGCCAGTGTGGTGTTCTCAAACCCCCGACTGGATTTAGTACGCAGCGCAGTGTTGACTGACGTGGCCACACCGCGAATGGATACCGTTGACGGCGGCGCACTGACTTCAATCTCATCGATAGAAAATGTCCCACAAGACAGCAGTTTCTCACCGCTGTAACCGAGCTTGAGCGTCAACGTATCGCCTTTCCCCGGATACCACTTATCCAGCCAGCGGCCGTCAGTGTCATCTAGGGCAACCTCGATTGTGTCCGACTCAGACTTGATATTGTCGCTATAGCTGACGCGGGTGACGTAAGGCGCAATATCGTTGGTGATATCTTGCTTCAGATACCACAGAGTAAATACCGGTTGCAGGACGTCTGAGGTGCCAGGCAGCGGCGCTGTTTGTTGAATTAACGTAGCCACGGTGCAACCTCCTCGGCGTTTTCTACTTCATCTTGTTCAACCATTGGGATCAAGAGAACGATGCCGGATGGTAATGAGGGCGTAACGGCCACATGCGGGTTCGCCATGATGATCCGGTCATAGCCCAGCGGATCGCCATAATAATGTTGTGACAGCGAATCCCACCGGTCACCCATTTTTGTTACATGCTCGATGTACCTCATGCTTTCCTCGCCACAATGGTCGATGTCATTTTACTGAGTGCCGGAGAATTGTTTTTCAGCAGCACGCCAGCGGCATCGAACTGTCCGGAGACGGTATTCAATGCGGCGGCCAGATTGCGGCTGTCAACGCCTGCCAGCGATTGTCGCGCCGATGCCACAAACATTGCAGCCTGACTGGTATCACGGGCTAACCGCACCGCATCAGGAAAGGTATCTTTGACGGCATTCAACGCAGGAATAGATGACATTAGTGGCGCAGTAACGCCGCCTATCTGTGACATCAGACCGGGAATACGGGTTAGTGCAACAGTCGGATTGGTCGCCATCTTTTGCACCGCACGTACCGTACTGGCGGCGGTGGTAAGGGCAGACTGCGCTTTTTTCGCATAGCTCACTGCGTCACGTACCGATTGCGCCATGCCACTGGGTTTGGTGACGGCACTGGTGACAACGCCCGTACCAGGAATGGCGCTATTAATCGCGGGCGGTTTTTGCGGGCTTTTCGGATCACCGATATACTCGCGCAACGTCACTTCCGCCGTCATAGCCATCACGTTCCCGGACGAATCGGTCTGCTGGCTGCTGGCCGTCACGGCGGTAATCACAAACCAGCCGCGATAATCGCCATTACCGAATACCAGCGCCAGTGCCTGATGCGCCCGCATCGCGCGGCGTAACCGCGACAGCTCGTTATCTGGCGTGCAATACAAGCTGTGGAATACCAGGCTAATGCGGAACTCATCGAGCTGCTCGCCAACGAACTGCAGCCCTGGCTTCCCCTCAATTCGGCTGTGTTCGGCATAATCGACGCCGAACGTCGATTCAAAACCATCCCAGTAGGTAATCAATTCAAACTCAATATCACCCAATACGGCAAACATTAGGCATACCCCCGACGCTGTTGTTGCGCCACAATGCGCTCCATCATCTTCTCCAGTTCGTGCAAGGACAGATTCAGGGCACTGGTAATTTCAGGAGTGGCTGGCGTTTTCTGCCCATTGAGGTAGATGTTCGGTGAGAACGTCACACGCAAAACGCTGTCCCGCTCTCCGCTGCCAGCTTGGTCTTGCTGCCGGGAGGTCGGCATTTTAGGTATGGCAGGAGGCAGTGGCACGTCCGGTGGTGTCTTTGTCAATGACTCATCGGGTATTACCTTTGGTTGCGGTATCGGCTCACGGGTGAGATACGGCATGACAGGAACGCGCAGAGGTGACACTGGAACGGTAATCGCAGGCAAGGATTGCGCCAACGATAGGGGCTGCGTGGTGACAGCAGGCATATCCATCTGCGGCACTGCGGGGGTTAATGCCTCAGCCAGATTCTGCCCCGCTTTGGCGGCCAGCGGTGTGGTGCGGCTAATCCCTATCGCAGCCCCCTGCGATATATTATCGCCGAATGTTGCAAATACCCGGCTGGGGGAATGAATACCTAATTTCTCGGCAAACCAGCCCTTAATATTATCGCCTAGTTCACCAACAACCTTTTTTGCGCCTTCCCAGGCATTTCTAATACCGTTCACCAGACCACTGATAATATTTGCGCCAAAGTCGGTAAACTTGCTCGGCATATCAATGCCGAAATATTTCATGACCTCAGCGAATACGGTGTAAAAAATACCGATGGGTGACCAGTTCAGAATCAATTTTGTCACGCCGCCGATGCCGCCGCTAAATGCGGTTGTAATATCATTCCAACGAGCACGAAACCAATTACTGATAGGCTCCCAGTGGCGATAAACCAGATAGGCTGCGACGGCGATCCCCGTCACCAGTAACCCGATGGGGTTCATCAGCAATGCGCGGCCCATCATCATCACGGCACGGCCCACTAACGTAATACCGCGTAGTAACGCGCCACCCAACACGCGGCCTAATACCAGCGACACGCGCCCCAGCCATCCAGCGCCACCGGCCAGCAGTCGGATGCCGTTGAGGATCCCGCTGCCAAAGAGCCGCCCGACGGTCATTACACTATTCCCCATCCACAGCAGTCCGCGACCGGCTAACTGGATGCCGCGCCCCAGCCCGCCGCCCAGCGAACGGGAAAGATTGAGCGCGCCGCTGGATAAATTAGCCAATACGCTAAGCCACTGGCGAGCACGGCCACCGGCACCAAATGCAGTTTGGAGTAACAGCCATTTGGAACGCAGCAGTACCGCGCCTTTCCAAAGGTCAACAACAGGGGACAGCAGCAGATTTAAGCCCAGTTTGGTGCCGATCGCCGCTGCTTTAAAGGCCAGCAACCCGGTTGCGGCCATCACCACGCCTTTCACAATTTCAGGGTTGGCGGCGATCCATTTCCCAGCCTGATCGATAAGCGGGATGATGGTTTCGCCCAGTGAGATTAGAGCGGGCTTTAATGACTCGCCAATGCCGATAGCCGCTTCATTCATGCGTATTTGGGTTTGTCGCCAGCGTGCCTCTAACGTATCGTTCTGCTTGGCTGCGTCTTTATCTAGTGTTTGTTGGGATTCAGGGCTATTCATTTCCGTTTTGTTGGACTGATATTTCCCCCAATCCTGACGCATCGAAATCAAATGCTGGGCGGTCTGAATATCAGTAAATATTTCTGCCATCCCGAATGATTCAAATAATTTTTGCTGCGTATCTTTATCACCGATTGCACCTGCTTTCTGCCACTGATCGGCAAATGCTTTGCCCTTGCTATCAATAAATCGGTTGGCAATCATGAGAGAGGCTTCATATTGCGAAAATCCCTTTGCAACATAATCCTGCATGGACGCTTTATAGTTGATGCCTGCCTTCTCATACTTTTGAATCGTATCGCTGCGGTTCATTGCGGCCAGCCAGTTGGTCATGTTGGTGACCGCCTCTTCAGCAGAACCAGAACCTTTCGCCACTTCCAGACTGGCGACGATCTGGGTAATGGCGTCTTTACCGACAATCCCTTTGGCTGCAAAAGACTTTGCCAGTCCCGGTAATGCTTTTGCCATATCTTTCAGTTCAAACGACCCCAGCTTTGCCCCCGTCGCTGCCATAGCAAAGGCTTCTTCCATTTCTTTGGGATCGGTGATTTGCAGTGCAGAGCTGAAGGCATACGTCATCTTCGCCAGTTCTGTCATATCGCCTTTCGTCGCGGTGGCGGTTTTACCCAGCATGTTGGCAAACTTTGCGGCTTCTACGGGATTCATCCCATCCGCAACCAGTTGACCGACGCCGCCCAGTAACGCCTCCTGTGTCTGGTTGACCTTTAGCGCGGCTTGTCGAATCGCCGTCCCAATAGCCTGTTCCTGCGCCTTATCCAGATCGCCCGTCACCGCAATATCTCGTAGTCCCGACTCAAAACTGGCGTATTGTTTTACCGAACTCACAATCGGTGACGCTACCGTTCTGGCCACCGCATAAGTCTCCGCGCCTTTGGCGTAGAGCGCCATCCGGTTTGCCCGCGCCGCATCGCTGGTTGCCGCCGCTGTAGCGAGTCGGTTCTGCTGGCGCTGTAGCTGTTCCATCGTGCGCCCGACGCGTTGCAGGTCGCTGTTCAGTCGCTGGCTGGCGCGTGAACCGAGCTGCCCATAACGTTCCGTCGCCCGCGTGAGTGCATTTTGGCGATCCTGAAGGCGACGGGTGGTTTCACCAATCGAATCCAGCGTGCGGCGGGTTCCCGTAACGGCGCTGCGAAATGCACCGGATACGGCTCCGCCAATAATCACGCCTATGGAAAATTCTGTGGCCACGATTTATGATTCCTTTTAACGATGCGAAACAGGGACACGGATATGGAAAATGCGCTGATGGTATGTAAAGGACTGCTGATAGCGGTATTCGGCGGGACGTATCTTTATCTGCTGACAAAACTGGTTATCTATACCGTTAACAGCAGCAGTGAGCCGTTTGCCTGGGTACTGATGATTGGCGGCGGTGCTGCGCTATTATCGCTGGCCCTGGCACTGGCCGCGTTTCTCCTGCAACCCGCCGTCTATCTCCTTGCCGCGCTATTTGCGGGCGTCGGTGCCTTGATTAGTCGCTATCGCCGTTCTCACGTTTAATCTGTTCGCTGGCTGTTTCCAGCCAGCTTTCAAACTCATCCAGATCCAGTTCGTTCAGTTCACTCGGCTGAAACCGAAACCACCTCGCCAGCAGCGCCTGCGCCTGAATCAGTGTTTTCGGATGATGCAACCACCCCTGTAAGGTGCTGAAATCGTTTTTGCAACGCCAGATAGTCAGCTAAATCCATCCTATCAAAATCTTCAGGTGGCAGACCGCTGGAACGCGCAATCAGCAGGTCATCCCAGTCTTCGGCCTTATCACTGATTTTTCGTACCGCTTTGAGGTCTTTGACTTGCAAGCGGCGCAGGGACAGGGACTCCAGTTTGACGCCAGCGGCAGTGGAGTAAGGAATCGATAACGTAAAGGTTTCAGACATGTTGATGCTCCCGATGACATTAATGTGAATTAGCGTTCAGGGGCAGTATGGCGAGGGGCAGAGAAAATCAATATTAATGGCAGTTAACGAAAAAAGGAGGGAAACCTCTCCCTCCTTTATAGTTAAAAATACAGCGTTTGCTTAGTCCAGTTGCAGCACGCCATGCAGCTCAGACTCGGAATAGGCAATCAACCCGCAATACTCCGGCACGAGAGTGCCATCATTGGCTTCAAAGGCGGGAATGGTGCCATGGGTGATGGTATACGCTGGCTGGCCTTCCGATTCTGCAAACTCAGCCAGCGCCTTGATCTGCTCAGCGTTTACTACGATTTTCTCGCTCATAGTATTTTACCCCCCGATATTGATGCGATAGTCCGTCAGCTGGTCGATGCCGCCCACGCGGAAGATATTGGCCAGATAATCCAGCTCCAGCAGCTCTTCGCCGTCCAGTACCTGCTTCAGATAGGAACAGGTGAAGCTACTGGAGAACTCGGCGTTCTCATGCTGCTTGAAGGTTCCCAGCGGGTTCTTCTTGAACATGATGGTCATGTACGTTACCAGCGGGATTTCATCGATACGCCCCTGCGAACTGTAGCGCTCGACGCTGGAGCGGCACTGCAACGCCAGCGTCTTGTAAGGGTTCGCCGCGCCGAGCATCGCGTCCCGATAGAACGAGTTCCACTTGATCTCGCCTTCGAGTTTGTCGAATCCGGCGGGCAGTTCAACCTTGCCCACCATCCCCAGCGCCTTATGCTCCTGCATCACCATGCTGACATCCGGCAGTTTCACCTCTTCAGCACGTCCCAGCAGGTTCACCCCATCCAGATAGATATTGGCGTTGGTGATACGGTTCACTTCAATTTTCCCGGCCATCAGCTATTGCCCTCCAACGTGACCAGATATTCGGAGGTGATCTCCGTCTCGAACGTCAACCGCTCTAACGGCGGTGGCGGCGTGTATTTGTAGCTCAGCAATAGGTGGCCCGCTGCCAGCTCCGTTTCCTCATTGCGTGCCGGGTCATACCAGCATTTGAAGCCCAACAGCGCACCGTCACCAATCAGCTTGCGGCCATAGCCGTTCACCGACTCGGTCAGCGCGTCGATCAACGCCTGAGTGATCGGCATATCGATGTATTGCTGGCTGAAGTAGCGGATGGACTCGTTAATCACATCACCGGTGCGCCGCACGTTCTCAAAGTTGCGCATATGGGTAACGGTTGGCCACGCCGCACAGCGATTGCCCCACAGGCGTAGTCCGGAGCCGTAGCTGTTGAACACGGTGGTAATGCCTTGTTCGTTCAGCAGATTCACTTCACTGTTCGGGTCGTCGATCATCGCTGATAACTGACGCTCCACGCCGGTGATGCCCAATAACTCCTGATTGGAAGACGACCACCAGAAACCTCTCTCCAGGTCGACTTTGGCACGCAACCCCGCTGCACGCTGTGACAGCGGCTCCAGCCGTTCAGCGTTGGTTTGTGCGTCATAGACCTTGACGTGCGGATAGCACAGCCGCACGCGGTCGGAACTGGTGTTGAAATTGATGGTGCCGGTCGGGCCGCGACCTGCCAGCACCTGTGCAAAGGTGGTGCCAATCGGTGCATCGATATAGGCGATGGCATCGAGTTTGTCAGCCAGCGCAATCAGCTCCACGCTGACGCTGTTCTGGGTACAGAACACCGGTGCAATGAGGATTTTGGCAAAGAAGCCAAACTGGTTATATGTATCGTGCAGCAGCTTCATGCCGGTACGGTTCCCCGCCGCATTGACCGCGCCGATAATCTCCGCCGCCGTCACTTTGGTCGGGTCAGCGTAATCGTAGCTGGCCAGCACCGCCTCATCCGTGGGAATGTTGTTATTCAGTCGGGTAATGACACCCGTCTGTGCATCGAGCTGGTAGTCAGTGCCGTCACTATACGGCGTGGTTTCCAGCGACTGGCGCAACACCAAATTAGCGATGGCACGGTGTGCCAGTTGGGCTTTTCCTGTCGCGGCTGCCACCGTCACACTGACATTATCGACATGGGTTTTATGCACGTCCGGGTCAAGCACGTTGATGACCAGCACCGTTCCCGCGCCGTGGTCATAGATAGCATCCAGCGCCTGCGGGATGGTGAAACCACTGTATTGGCTGCCGAACTGCGCCGCATCTTTCTCCGACAGGCACAGCGTGACGGTATTGACCGGCCCCGTGGGTGCGGTGCCGATGAGGCCGATAACAGCAGATTTAACGGTTTTCACCGGACGTGCGCCGTTTTCCACCTCCGTGGTTTCGACGCCGTGTAAATAGTTAGCTGCCACTGTTCACCTCCGTTTTCTCTTCACCGGCATTTTTACGGCGGGCAGCGGATACGGCGACGACATCCGGCTCGGCGTGTAAATGCTTCAGCGCGACCAGGGTTTTGACGTAGTCGTGCGCCTCCGGGAGTTCAACCACAGTGTCTGGCCACAGCAGCACCTCAGTGCCGTCAGCCAGCGTGACGCCGCTGGATGGGCCGGTATAACGGTATTTCATGATTCGCTTTCCTCATAGTTGACCAGGGACAGTAACGGCCCATCGGATAAATCGGTGTCTTCCAACTGGACGGATTCGGTGGAGAAATCCAGCGCGTACTGCCACAGCCCGCCGACATTGCCCAGGAACACATCACGCACCAGCCAAATTTTGCGGCGGCAGTTCGGCGGTTTGTAACCGCACAGCACCCGACGCACGACATCGAGCACCGCTACCGCGCCCTGACGACCGTTCAACTGACGGAACACCACGGTGGTGTTCAGGGTAATGGTGTGCGACTGCATCACCGCGCCGACATCTTCCGGCTTGCCAAAGCGGGAACCGGCGTAACTCACCAGTACCGCGCCAACCGGATGATTAAGGCGAAAGTCAGCAGGCTTTTCCGGGAAATACTCAATCTGTAGCTGAGGCAGTTTTTCCTTCAGACGAGCGACAACCGCTTCGATAACCGGATTAACATCCATCAGTATTTCTCCAGCATGCCGTCATGACCGCCAAAGGTTGGCCGACGCGCCCGTACCCGAAACTCGCCGGATTCCGGTACATCCTGACGGGTTGACGGTAAGGCCAGCGTCAGCTTCGCATCACGGATCTCCACCAGTTGACGCGTGGCCACTTTGTTGTCGTCTTTGACCGTATCCGGCATCGTCCCTTCCGGGCGACGGGCATATAATCGATAGCGGGTCAGCGTGACCGCAATGTCGCGTAGCACGGTGGGGATTTCAGTCAGCGGCAGGGTGTAACGCCCGCGCAAATGGGCGTCGATCAGCTCATCGGCGTAGCGAATGCAACTGTCCACTACCGTAGTGTTAACCGGAGGTGGCGCATCAAATCCCACCGTTTCATTGGTCAACTGGATCAGCGTGGACTCCGGCACCTGTTCCAGTAAATCCGCCAACGTGCAATACATGGCTACACCCCGCGCAGGATGCGGATGACGTCACCTTCGGCGAGGGCTGCATCCAGTGCGATACCATTTGATACGCCCGTTTCTGTCAGTAGAACGGCTCGGGCGGACTCGTCGGACTGGACAGACATACCACGCCCGACAGCCGCACCGGCTTCCACGGCAACGATACCCAGCACATTAACCGGCACGGCGTCACCCGTGGCACCATCCACCTCGGCAACGCCCAATGCGGCAGCACCTGCCTGACACGGTGCGTTATCCGCGCCGACAAAACGCTGCTGTGCCAGGGCAGCAGTAGCCAGAACCGTGGTGGTCAGAATGACCTGTTGTGTGGCTCCCATAATGCCCCCGTTATTTCAGGATATTGGTGATGAGATACCCGGCATCGCCGCCAACTACCGCGACTTTGTAGATATCGGTGAAACGCACGTAAGAGACTTTGCCGCCCACGCCCGGATATTTGTCAGAAACAGGCATCCCTTTGCGGCGGAAGGTGTAGCCGAACGACGGTTCGTTTTCGTCCGCGCTTTCCGTATCTGGCTGTGGTGGTGAAACGTAGTGCAGCATCAGGTTGTCAGCCCAGACATCGATAGCGGCTTTCTTACTGTCCGGGCTAGACACCGGTTCACCGATCAGCACCTTATTGATTTGGAAAATGTCTTGCAGGATTTCCGCTGTGATCCGTTTACGCTCGTTAGCCCCAATTTGTGCCTGAATCGCTGGGTGATAGCGCAATGCTGACATGACGCTGGCGCCCATCGTCATCAGATTCGGGCGTAAGCCCGTTGCGTTACGGACAGCTTCGATACCCGCTTCAATCGCGGTGACGGGCTCACCCTTGCCATTTCCCCAGCGTTCTGCGGCGGCCAGCGCTTTTTTCGAGCCAGCCAGATAGACCTTCGGGTCTTGCGCCAACCGGGCGGCATACAGTTCACGTTTCAGATTGACGCCGTTGGTCGCACGACGAATGGCTTTTGCCTCTTCGTTGAACAACGACTCGGCCTGTTCGCGGTAGTCGACCGGCGCGGCCAAATCATGCTCATTGAGCACCAAATCCATCGAACTGGACTTCTCACGTAGCAGAACGTTACTTTCTGCCCCGACCGCACGTTCGGTGTCGTATTCAACGAATGCGCCTTTACCAAAAAGCGGCACCACAATGCCTTCCTTTTCCACCTGAACGATGGGGAAGATGCTCTCACCGATAAACGCGGCATTCTTGTAACCCCGTGCCACACTGGTCAGCACCGGGTCAACGACGCGTTTACCTCTTAAATAATCAGACATGATGTCTCCTTTTCTTACGGTTACGGATTGCTGCGGTTACAGGCAGCGAGCGACAGCGGCGTCGTAGCTAATGCCTTCTTTCTTCGCCAGTGCCGTGGCTTTTTGGTGCAGTGCCAGGCGCTCAGGATCGGCTTCAGCAAATTCCACTGACGTCGTGGTGAGATCGACGTTGACGCGATCTTTGGTGGCGTGCTCACTGAAATCCAGTACAGGTGTCGCACCGCCTAACAGTTCCTTAAACGCGCTGGCCAGCGGCTTTTTCACCTCACCTTCGGCGAACTCAACCGGCTGCTCGCCTTTGGAGACTTCATCCAGCAGCGCCACGACAACCGCTTTTGCGGCTGGCACCAAGCGGCCTTCCGTCACCAGTTTTTCTGCAAAGGCAACGTTGCCGGTATGCACCGTTTCCTGCCGCTGCTTCGCATCAGCAGCCAGTCGGGTGGCGGCGTCTGCCTTCAGGCGGGCGTTCTCGACCTGCAGGGCCTCAATTTCTTCTTTGGTCACAGTGGTGTCCTCATGGGTAGATGTGGGATTAGCGGGGTTGGGTTCCTGAAATGCTGGGTCGGTTTGTACGGTTTTGTCCTCCCGCATCGCTTCATCACGCAGCGTGTCGAGTTGCCACGACGGCAGGACGCTATCGGCGTCTTCCATGCCGAATTTGCTGATGATGAATTCACGCAGGCGACTGAACAGGCTGGCGCTGGTCATCATTCCCCAGTCGGCGAACTCGACCACGCCATCTTCCTGTTCATTGAAGGCTACCTGCCTCAACCCCTTAATCGACGGCGGCTGTGCACCGAGGAACCCTACATGGCGCAGATAGAGCGTGCCGGGCTTAGGATTATTGGGTGAATCAGGCAGGTAGAACGAGGCGGAAACCTTCTTGTAACGGCCTGCATCCACCAGTTCGGCGAACTGTGGATCGACCTGCTTAGGCTCAGCCAGCAAATCGCCGCCGCTGGTTGACAATGAAGCCACCCAGCCATAGGCCGGAGCATCCGCTTTAGGGTGGCCGATCACCATCGGGGCCTCATGCACCGCCGGATCATAAGCCGCCGCACACGCGACCAAATCAGCAGGCGTGAACGGCAATTTCGTGCCGTGCATATCGGTATGGGTGCCGGATTTAAAAATGTGGAGTGGCATAGTGCTGTCCCAGTTTGGAAAACTCAGGACAGTGTCAACGGAACCGTTAAAGTTGGCTGTTAACCCCCATTAAGAAAAACGGGGAGCAAAGCCGGTTTGGTGTGGTGGGAATAGTGCGGCTGTAAAGCCTTTATAAAGGAATTTAAGCCATTTTTCAGGATAGGCGGCACATTGGCTTAACTGTGCCGCGTGAAATCAACGCTGCGCCGCAGATTCAAGATGACGTTGGACGGTGTCCAGCACCGAATTGACCGCATCGGGTTGCAGATTGCCGTCTTCATCCATCGGCAGATAGGGACGGGCGGGCAGCTCGACGGATTCATTGCGCCCGGTCTTACCGCCAAACTGGTGAATAGCAGCGTAGACGGTATTGGTGCCGATCATCGCCGTGCTGGAATCATATTCGGTTGACACCGAACCTTGCAACTGCCCGGTTTTGCGCAGCGTCTGGCCGTCTCGCTCTTCCGCCGCCTGTGATACAACCCATTCAGGCCGTCCGGTCTCGTCAAAATTGATATCGGTTTCCGCGTGCAGCGTGCCTGCAATCTTGCGCATCGCCGGGGTCATGTCCGTTGCGGCACTCTCCAGCGCACGCAGTCCACGACGCAGATCGCTGTCGTTAATCGTGATGCTGACGGTACTCATGACGATAACTCCTGTTTAGCCAGGGACGTGAGGCCGCCCTGATAACGGGCCAAGTCCGGGCGATACGCCGCGCCCGGCGCATACGACCATCCCAGATCGGTACTGATTTTGGTGCTGCCGGTATTGAACGTGGCCACGCGTTGCATCTCGCCGGTTTTCTCCGAGACCAGCTTCAGTTCCCAGCCCATCGCATTAATGGCGTTGGCCACCTTCAGCCCGCGCCGTTCGATATCGTGCTGACTCAGGGCGATCACACTACAGCGGCAGCGCCAACCATTCGGCGGGTAGAACGCCTGCCAGAACGGGTCATCTAACCGGAATACCATGCCATGCAGCGCCAGATGACTGTGGCGCGTGTGGGTGTCGCGGATAGCGTTGTACATCCCATAGGGCCGATCGTCGATGTTTTCCATCTGTTCAGCCCATCGACCACTGCTGTAAAGCACCGACATATTGGTGCGGAAGATGGTATCCAGCCGCCACGGACTACCCTGCTGAATAGTGACGGGTTCACCGGTCACCGGATCGGTGGTATCACGCGGCCCCCACCAGCCTTTCTTCTGCAGCACCGGCTCCAGCTCCTTATGAAACCAGCGGTCAGTCTTGCCGCCATCTAGCGTTTCCTGCAGGGCGCGGCGGATATCTTCCAGAATATCCAGCCGGGTCACTTTAGCGACGGTAAAGGCGCGGGCGTGGGCGTCCTGCCAGACCTCTTCCCAATCCCAGCTTATCGCGTAACCCTTTGCCTGCAGATAGCTGATGGCCCGTTTAGGTGGTAGCGTCATGCAGTAGGCCAGCTCAGTCGCGGTGATGCTCATGCAGATGCCCCCAAATATTGGCGACGAACAGGATACGTGCCAGCCGCTCTTGCAGGTCGTCGGCCTTCATCTGCGGATACAGTTCCGCCAGTTCGCCCAACAGATCGCCGGGACGGACGCCGGACTGGACGCGTTCAAACAGCGGAGCCAGCAGCGGCTCCAGTACGCCGTCGAGCTGGCCACCGTTCATCACAATATCCAGCGCGGCATCGAGCGCGTCCTGTGCGTCAACGTCAGCATTGACGGCTTCCGCGAACGCCAGCGATTGGCCGGGTTCTTCCTGCGGCGGCGTTTCGTCAATATCGCCGTCCTGCAACTGGTACTCACGCTTCCAGTATTGCGGGGTAAACGTCACACCCGCGCGGTTTAGCTTCTCATCGCGTGTCGCCTGTACCTCATCAACGGATTCCTGCTCCCATAGCTGATACACCGGCGCGACAACGTTACTGCCGAAATTGAGGTCAACCACCCAGCGGATCAACTGATTGATCGAGCTGGTCACGATATCGCTGTCGCCATCCCGGATATCGTCGGTGACTTCCAGCCCGGCCTGCGCCGAGGCTTTGTTCGCTGTTGCTTCGGTGGTCTGGTTTTGCCCCAGCAAGGCGATAGCGATTTCACTGCGCGATACGGCGATCAGATTCTGGTAAATCTCGCTGCTGTCGGCTTTGCCCGCCGCTTCTTTGATATCGACAGACGAATCATCAGGAATAGCGGCAACGGCGTCCTCGATCATTGCTTCCAGCGAATCCAGCAGGTTGTCGATTTCCCCTTGCGGCGTGCCGCGAGGATGCTTGCCGATCACCCACGGTGTGCCGTATTTCTCGGCAAACCGCACCCAGAACTTCATCCCGCCTTTTTTAAAGGTGACAGGCCAGAAGCACATCGACAGGTCGGGGAAACCATACGGGTTGTCATAGGTCGCATCCTGGCGTGGAACCAGAAATTTGTAGTCTGGAATAGCTTCCCCCTCAAACCCGCTGTCACGGGAGCGAAAGCGCAGCCGGTTGTCGGTGTCGAACTGGAACCAGTCAGCGGGCTTACCGACGATGTCGCTAACATGCCAGCTTGTCCCGGAGCGTTGCCACATCACTTCACAGGGCTGGTAGCCGTACAGCACCGCATCGGTCATTTCCCCGATAATGCGCGACATATCCATATCCGTCAGCATATCGCGGATAAAGCTGAACACCCGGACAGGGGCGCTCCCTCTGTCGACGCCGCGCTCCAGCGTTTTCACCGCAGCCTTACGGCGACGGATACAGCCGCCAACCAGCGGATCGGTGCGTAGCTCACGATAAATACGAATATCCTTTCCCTGCGCTTTCAGGATCGGGTCGGGGTTCGGCAGATACATGCCCAATCCGTAGAAATCCATGCTGCGGTCACGTGAGGCGATCTGCTCGCTGAGTGATTTCTTAGGCTCGGAAAAGGAAACAAATTCGGTGGGTGAAACCCAGAGTCCGCGTGCCATTAGTAGTTCTCCAGTAGGCGGGCAGACGTTCTGCGTCTGCGGGAGGATGCCGTCACCGGCCCTTTGTTAATTTCCCGGCTGGCGTAGTAGGCCAGCGCCAGTGCAATGGCTGCGTCACCGTGGCGCTTACCGCCATCTGATTTGGCTTTTGAACGCTGCTCCGGCACGCGGGGAACGCCATTCACCACCTGAATGGCTCGCAAATCATCCAGCGTATCCTCGTCTTTTGGCAGATCGACCAAATTGCCGTCTTCCAGCGCAGCTTTGACGGGCGGCATATTGTCCCGATACCAGCCTTCTGTTGGCATGACCTGCTGCACCCGGCTGGCACCGTAACGCTGCATCGCGTATTCCGCCAGATAGGCACCGTTGCCCCGCGCGTCGAATGCCGCCCCCAGTAACATCGGCAGGCCGTCCATCAGATACCAGGTGATCTGCTCCTGCTGTTTGAACGGCACGTTGCGCAGCTCCAGCACGAACGGCACCTGCCGCACCAGATTCTTCTGTTGCAACAGGGGATAATCTACCGACAGGTCACCACTGCGGCCAAAGTCACGCCCCAGAAACGAGCGGGCACCACTCGGTAGCGCATCCAGCAACGGTTTCAGATGGGTGTCCAGCCAGTCCTGTGTTTCGCTCCAGCGGGTTTCATCGGATTTCAACTCATAACCTTCAGGGCAGGTCAGACGTAAAACAGGGGTATCGGCTGACATTCGGGATTCGATCAGGGCACGAGACAGCCAGGCTCCGCCACCATTAGCCGGGATGCAGTCCAATTCTTCGGATGAACCCGCACCATAGAATTTATATACCGATGCCATCCACGCTTGCTCGGCTTCTTCCGACCATGCTTTCCCAGTACGCAAGCAGACGCGGTGAAAGAGTCCCTGTGCTACTGCTTCCTTAAAGGTGATGCGATGTACACTTCCACCTTGTCGTCCCGCACGGATGTCAGTGATCGTAGTATTAAATTCATTGTCATCGCCATCATGGGTGGATATAACCCGTACTTTTCCGCCCCAGATAAGCATGGCCATTGCCGCTTTAAGCAACTCTTTTAATTGCTCATGGAATGCTGCCTCATCAATTACGATGATGCCCTGACGGCCACGCAGGTTAGACGGACGACTGGACAATGCGACGACACGAAAGCCAGAGTCGGGGAATTTGATGGTATAGGTCTTGATGTGCTTGTCGTCTTCGTCCTCTTCCCAGAAACCTTCTTCAATCTCGCTGGCCGCATAGTTAAATGCCCGTGCCCACATCGCACAGGCCTGAATATACTCAACCGTCATGTCCTGGTTATAAGCGATGTAATAGACGTTCATACCACCGGCAGGCGCTGAAGAGGCAGCGGTCAACACGTTATCGGATGCCTCTGCCCAGGTAATACCGGTACGGCGGCTTTTTTCATAAAATTTGAGTGGGGACGTATCAGCAATCCAGCTTTGTTGATAGGGCAACAGAACGGGAGGTGCCTCATAGCCAGAGGTATCGGGTAATACAGGAGCCAATTGCATCATGTGGCTATCCCCAGAATCTCCCGACGCAGCGCCTGTACGGCATCGGCTGACAAACCACCTTTGCGGGCAATCTTCTCGGCATTGCTGGCCGCTTGCTGCGCTTTGGTTCTGACTTCAGCCTGGAACTTCTTCAGATTGACACTGGCCCGCGACAGGGTGGCGACGTTCTTTGCCACTTTGGACAACAGCGCGACACGTTCTTTGGGATCGATTTCCTCTTCGTCAGCTTCCTGTAACTGGACGATGCTTTCGAACAGTTCAGTCTGGATCAGTGCGATGACCGCCTCCGAACGCGCATCCTGATCGTCCGCCGCGCCTTCGGTCAACATGCGGGCGGCTTCCGTGGCGGCACGAATAGCGCCGAAACGCTTTTCAATCTTCTGGCCATAACGGTGGATCGCCGATTTACTGATGAGGTAACCCTGCTCACGCAGCAGGCTCTCCAACTCCGCATAACCGCTGAAGCCGGATTCGGTCAGCGCCCGCTCCAGCCAGCGGCGAGCCGCTTCCGGCAGTTTGTCGATAGTGCTGCGACGGGCCATATCATTCGCTCCAATATTTTTCAGGCCGGGCGATCCCTGGGCCGCACTCCACGGTGTACTCAACGATATCAACGCCCAGCCGCGTCAAATCGGCAAACCAGTCACCGCTGGGGCGCTTGGTCAGATCCACCATCTTGCGGTCAGACAGGTAATCCAGCTCGCGCCGCAGCTCCAGCGGCGTGGTGTCGGGGTAAATGGCCCGTGCGATATCCAGCAACAGCGTCTCACTGGCGGTATACGGGCGGGTTTTATTGAGTGCGACCAACAGACTCCAGCGCAGTCCCTCACGGCGCACGCGAATGATATCAACCATGTTGTCCTCCGTTCATACGGTGCTGTTGCACCAGTTCCAGTTTGTTGTAAACCGCGTCCAGTTTGGCTTCAATCACCGTCTGCCCACGGATATAATCCTCACGGCGGACATAAGTCACCGGCAGATCGGCACGAAACTCCAGAAACTCCCGCTCCAGCCGCTGCCAGCCTTTTTCACTCTGAGAACGGCCTTGCTCCAGTGCGCCAAAACGTTCATTCAGGCGCTGCTCTATCTGTGCCAGCAGAATTTTTCCGGCCGCAAAGACAAACCCTAAAAAACCCAGCAACAGACCGACTAGTTGCCAGAACTCCACTTCAATTTTCATTATTTCGTCCTGTCTTGTAGCGTATCGAGGTAATCCAGCAGGCCATTTACCTGCGCGGCAAGCTGCTGGTAACGTTCTCCTGCGTCGGTGCTGTGGGCGAGGATGTCGCGTTGGGTAACACCGGAGTCGCGTAGCCGGGCGTCAAGGGGGGTAGCGGCTGCGGGCGTGTAGCCAGCCCCGCTGGCAGCGGTGGTAATGCCTGTACCTGCAAGGGCATCAAAGGCGGCGTTGTACTGCTGCACGAAACCAGCAGTAAACACGCACTCAATAGGACGGCTCTGGCCGCGTTCGTCAATCCAGTGTTGGGTGACATCATCAATTCTCCGCTTCAGGTTTTCATTTTGCTGGCGCAATGACGCCGTGGTGGTGAGGTAGCGCTGCTCGGCGGCATTGGCAGACATGACAAGTTGCTGGTAACGCTGCTGCCACACCTGTAATGCAGCATTGTGCTGTTCCGCACGTTGCTGCTGCTGCTGAGCGACATCCGCCTGAAGGCGCGCCATCGTTGCATCGGACGCTGATTTCTGTTTCTCCAGTGCGGTATGACCAGCGGATTCTGCCCTGGCGAATCCGCTCTCATAACCGTTCTGGTAAATCAGCCACAGCGCCAGCAATACGGCAGCAACCCATAGCAAGGTTTTCCACGGCAACTTTTTAAGCAGGTTCAGCACAGCTACGGCCTCCCCACGTCAGATAGCGCGGCGCTAACTCCAGCAGGATGCGTTGTGGGTAATGACGATTCTCACGCCAGTTAGCGTCAGAACGTCCGGCATTGACGGTAGCGACATGCCCAAACCAGCGCTGACGATCTAACCCACGTTGTGCCGCCATTTTCTGATCGCGCTGTACCCAGCCCAGCCCGCCGTTATAACCGGAGAGCGTCATCGCCATCCGTTGGCAGTTGTCAGCCGCAGTAACACGCTGCCAGATCCAGCGGTCATAGCGGGTCAATGCACGAATTGACCACGCAGGGTTAAACGGCTGATTAGCTTTTAGTTCCGGCATGATGTCGCTAATCCACGCCGATGTAGCAGGCATAAACTGCGCTAATCCCTGTGCGCCAACGGGCGAGACTGCGCGGGGATTCCAGCCGGACTCCTGATGGAGTTGCGCCGCGAAATCGGCCACCGGCGCATTCAGTCCCCAGTCCAGCCGGGCATTGCGGATAAGGTCGCTGCGGTACTGCTGGGCAGCCTCAGGCGGTTGGGCTGCATCACCATCCAACGCGCCGACCAGCAACAGAATGAATAGGAGTAACAACAGCCCTGTTCCTGGATCGTTATTACGAATCCGGTTAGCCATTTTTATAGCCCCATCGCCACGGCCAGACAGACCGCCGCCACGATAATGGCGCGACGGATCAAGGCCGCAGCAAATATCCGTTGATAGCCATTTTTGACCGGGTATTCACCGCGCTCCATTAGTTCTGGGTCATGCACCAGGTACTGGCCTAGCGCAGCCTTGGGGAACAACGAACGGTCGAGCCAGTAGCCCAACACAGCGGCCAGCGTGATCAATGAGATTTTATAAATGACGACAGGGAGCTGCTGTGGTGATACCAGCGCGATGACGACCAATAGCAACACGGCAGTCAGTTGCCAGCCTAAAAGGCGCTTCAGGCGTGTGAGTCGAAAGAGGTTGAGTTTCATTGCTGTCTCCTTATGTAAGTGAAGACAGCATGGCTCATTACGTCATGTGGCGATTTTAAACGGCGTTAGAAGTGGCAGTAGACGGTGAACGCTGCTCGGCGACGGGAGCTTGTTATTTGGAGTTTTTGACAGTAAAAAACAGATAAACTACATGCACTCAAAGAAGGACAGTACCCAGCTAAAAACGGGTTTTGTGTACCAGCAATAAATAGTAATTGCTGTAACGATACCAATAACCAGCACACCGCGAATGATCCTAAAGGTGCGTTTCTGCGTTTCCAATCGCGTAGTAATACTGCTAAACACCCCCTCCACATCATCTTTGATGAAAGAGAATTCCTTATTTATCTGCTTTTTTTTATATTCGATTTCTTCGCCCAGTGCCTTCATGGATTGCATTTGATTCGACAATGCCAGCCAGATTAGTGTCGCAGCAAAAATACACCCCAGCAGGATTATTGTGTTTGTTATCCCCTGGCCTGACCAACCTGCGGCTTCTTTGAATTGGGTGGCCACAACGACCGATGCCACAGGAATACCAAGGATATGGTTCTGAATATCTGAAAACGTCTTGTGGATTTTACCCATTTCTTCAACTTTTGCGGCACGCAGCTGATCCATCACCTTGTCATAGGAGAAGCCAGAAGAGTAGATCCGATACCCTTTAAGGAATTGTTCATGTAGGCGCTGAATATTGTCCAGACAAAATGCAAACATGTCCTGCGAATCAACGTCTTCGCTGACCGCCTGGATGCTTTCAATCAAAATGTCCAGCTTCTGATCCTTGTGCGTGTCGTCGTTGAAACAAGCCATCAAGTTATCCAGATGTTCACGTTTCAGATTTTGCACGGTCTCTGCTGTAAAGCGCGGCAATAGCTTAATAACTTCTTTTTTCAAAAAAACCAACTGACAGGCAGTATTGTCAAAATAAGCCGCAGCCCCTTTCAGCAGTTCAACAAACTTTAGGATCGCCCGGTAGTTCTTGATGAAGGCCGGAACCTCTGTATCATCGTTGCAAAATTTCGTCTCAAGAATGAAGTAATTAGCGGGTTCCTGGCACTGATGCTTTGGTGCGCTCAGCAATATGCTGTGCGTGGCAAACACAACTCCAAGCCCGCTCCGTGGTGGTGTTACGAGAAGGGTGATGGCACAACCTGGCTCGACCGTTCCGGTATCAACAGAAACTCCGTACTCACGTGGATCTTCCAGCAATGTGTTAATCAGGTCGCAATCGGACTGGTCAGAGAGCAACAGCGAACCGACACGGAACTCCTCCTGGAATTCCATGCGACGGTACAACTCTGTTAGCGTCTCAAACGAAATCGTCACGATTAAACCTCATTTAGCCACATATCCCTGAATTCATCAGGCACATTGCGCAGGGTGATGATATTTGTTTCTGGGTCATAGTCAATGTCACCGGAAGTTGTCCCTTCCCGATCAAACTTGAGTTCCCAATATTTGGATTTGCCTTTGAAAGACACTAACGCCCGGATAACGCGCCCGTCAGGCACAAAACCATCTGACAGACCGAGTTCTTCAGCAGCAAGTTTACTTGATAATTCCTCAGGCGCATGGGGCCAGACAGCATTAACAAAGGTTTCAAGACTAAGTGGCTCACCGGCTTTGCTTAATGCCTGTAAATGCTCAAATGCTCCCTTAAGAAACGCGTCTTTTTCTGCACCTTCAAGATTTTTCTCTGCCGCAAACGCTGTCAAAGTATCGCGTAATTTTTCAGACTCTCGTTTGGCGATTAGAACATCATTACAGCCGAGGAACTGCTTAAAGTAGTTTGAAACATTTCCCTGACCTTTAAGGAAACTGATGTAACGCTCCGCACCACTTTCCCACGCGGTTAAATCAATACGCCCAGCCATACGCAACTTAGCGATGTCCAGATAGGTACTGTCCTGAATGTTAAAATCGTCAGTAACGGTTGACCCGATGGTGGCACTAACGATTGCGATCAACAGATGTTCGTTGTTTCCTATCTCAATGTGTGCGAACAGAACGTACCCACCGGTAGCCATGTTTTCTCGTTGTGAGCGTTCTGTTAGGTGATGCATCATTCGACAGGAACTTTGGTAAAAATCATCAGTGTCGTCCAGATAATCACTGGCCATTCGTTCCATCGGGTAATTATCCGTATCCCCTTCAAAATAGCCGTAACCTTTGCCTGTCCGGCCTGCGTATTTGGCACAGATATCGTTGATCAAGCGCTGGGAGGCTTCAGTGACCATACCCTCTTCAGGACTCAAGCGCTCCGATGCATCACCATTCTGTTGTTTATCCAGAATATGAACTACGACGTGTTTGACTTCAATGGCCTGCTCAGACATTCGTTATCCACCTTGTTTTATTTGCTGTTTGTAATCTTGCAATTAACTACTCATTAAAAACCATTAATAAGCTCAAGTATTTATACAGACGTAGGTTAGATATTATGTGGCATTCTAATATCAATCATTTTTAATACTTCATCACGACTGCTGCTAATTTTTCCGCTGTTTGTGGGGTTAACCCGCTATTCAACTGAGCAACGATGAGGCCGTTCTTCGATTGGTAAAGGTAAGGGCCTGCAAAGGCTTTGAGTGCATCAAAGTAGGCATAAATCGCATCACAGTATTCTTTCTTCTCACAGATAAAGACTTGTCCACCTTTGGGGGAAACTTCTGAAAGAACAAAAGTAACATGCTCTTTGTAGCTGTTAGGTACAGGCGTTTTTACACTGCGATCTGGCGTTTGAATATCAGTGACCGTGACACCTGTTTGCTGGAACTGCTCCATAATGCTCTGTGTCGTAATAGCCTTATCGCCACAACCTGCCAAAAGAAATACAAATGGTATTAATAGCTTGTGCATAACCAATATCCTTATCTAAATAAAAAAGATGTAAAAAATCCTAAAAAGAAAATACCGATAAATACTTTAGGGTGAGCTTTTATAAGTTCTTGCCAATCCACTGCTTTGGGCTGTGTGGGGTTTGGCTGGCGTTGCCGCAATTCATCTCGGTCAAAATGGTCAAACGCCACTTGAAGTTGTTCACGGGATAAATCGTTGAGCGTTTTCGTACCAAATTTTTTCAGACAAAATCTATCGCGTTCTGTTGCGGTATCCACGGTTAATCGCAAGATTTCGCTGACTAATCGGCGGCACTCTTTTGCCAGCTTAGCCTCTGCCAGTCTATGTTGCAGATACGTCTCAGCTTTATGATATTTCTTGGTTGTAATGCCATTGATACTGTGAACATCAATATGGGCATGAACGGCTCGCCATAGATCTTTTTTAGGCTCGCCGCTGGCAGTAACAAGATCATCTAGCAATTGGTGCAGGCGATGGCGCTGAGCCGGAAGTAGCGACTCGTCATCTGTCAGGTTTTCACCTGAAGGGGAATGTATATTGATAATGTCTCTGGATGAGAACTGTCCCTGTGCAGTTCCATTAAACTCCTGCCGCATCCTATCTCCTTTATTATTACTGTGTGTTACTCGTTCTATTTATTTTTTTTATTACTGACCACACCGTTATTAATAATCTGATTACCGGCAAATTGACCACTGATATCACCATTGAATATCTGACTTGAACTTGTCGGTTGGGGTGACGTACCTGCCGTTAATGCAGCCAAAACTGCAGCTTTCACTACTAATGGTGCATTTCTGTAATGCTGTATCAGTTCTGACTCATCTTTAGTGATGCGATTCTCAACAGATGGCGGGTTACTGCCAGTAAGAATGAATTGCACGTTTGCACCAGCCATTGCAAACAACATCAAAACCTCACCGCCAGGTACGGCTATACCACGCTCGTACTTGCTCCACATTTCACGAGAAACCCCGCATATATCAGCCACCTCACCTTGTTTCAGCGATAAGCGGGAACGTTCAGATTTGATACGGGGCGCACAAAGAGAATCAAAGTTCACAAAAACCTCATTGACAATGAGAACTAAAGTTCACATAATCTATCACGTATTCTACAAACATCATTGCATAACCGGAGGCCGTAGCATGACACCCGAACAAGTTAAAAGCCGCTTGCAGCAACGCGGTATCACCATCACCCAATGGGCGCAGGACAATGGTTACTCCCGCGAAGCGGTCTATCGCGTATTGAGCGGCATCACAAAAGCCAAGTACGGCCAGGCACATGAAATCGCCGTCAAACTCGGCCTTAAAACCACGGCCCGTGCCGCCTGATATCTATCAGCCTGCGTAACAGATTATCACATATCGCAAAAAGGGGAATGACATGACTAAGGCAAATGTTTCCAGTGCAGGCGCACGCATCCTCCGCGTTCTCAAAGCCCTGCGTGGCCATACCCTGAACGGGGTATCAAACGGCGAACTGGCGGCGGCACTGGATGATTCTCCGGCCAACGTTAACCGCGCCTTGAACACCCTTATTGAGGAAGGGCTGGCACAAAAACTGGATAACGGCAGATTCGCGCTTTCGATGCAGGCGCTACAAATCGCACAAGCTCATGCGAACGAAATATCCCGTGCGCAAGACCGTATTAACGAAATGAATCAACGCCTGCTGGCTGGCAGTCGCTAAGGATAAGAAATGGCACGCACCAAATCACAAACGGTTGAATTAGTAGAAGATGCCCCGTTAGCAGGCGATCTGAATGTGAAACTCAATGCTCTGACTGAGCACCGGATGCAAGTGATGGCTCAGTTCGGTGACGGCCTGCCGTATGAACGTGATCGCATCGTACACGAAACCAAGTTCTATATGGCGCAAAGTGCGGAAGCCATGCTGGAAGCGGGTAAACGGTTGGTTGTTCTCAAGGAATGTGAACCACACGGCGATCTAGTAGACATAATTGAAAACGATCTAGGGCTTCCATACCGCACAGCGGCAAGAATGATGCAAGCCTCAGCTAAATATTTGTCACCAGCACTGAAATCAAATATGCCAGCGCTGGCACATTTGGGTAAAACCAAACTGTTTGAGTTGGTAACAGAGAGTGACGATGACCTCATCGAACTGGCCGAAGGCGGAACAGTTGCTGGTATGACGCTGGATGACATTGATCGCATGACCAGCCGCGAACTAAAAGCCGCTCTCCGCGAAGCCCGCGAAACCAATACCGCCCAGCAACGCGTTTTGACCGACAAAAACCAAAAGATAGATGACCTGACCACCAAACTGGATAAGAAATCCCGTATTCAGCCACCGCCACCCGATCAGGAAGCCGAGAAACTGCGCAAAGAGGTTAGCGCTATTGCCTATGAAGCAGAAGCGGCTATCACCGTGCGTCTTCACAGCGCATTTTCGACCTTAACTACCTTCACATCCGATAACGATGTAGAGCCACCGTATGACTTTATGGCGGGTTTGGTGTGCCAGATAGAGCGGGCGTTACACCATATCCGCGAGGTTTTTGACCTGGAGGCAGCGCCTACCGGCAGCGAACGTCCGACATGGCTGGATGCACCGGAACCCCAGATTCCGCGTACCGACGCATAAGGGGACGCCATGAGTGCCGCCCTGACAGAACGATTAGTGGCTATAGCACGTGCAGCACGGCAGGCCGGACATGGTGAACGCGGTGCCATCTATGACGCCGCCTGTATTGAGCTGGGGCTATCTCGCGCCACGTTGCTACGCAAGTTAAAGGAGGTTGCAGTGACTGACAAACGTAAAAAACGTGCCGATGCCGGACAAAGCGCCTTGACGCGGGATGAGGCCGCCATGATTTCCGCCACGCTCATGGAAGCAACCCGTAAAAACGGCAAACGTCTGTATTCCATCGCTGACGCAGTCGAAACACTACGGGCAAACGACATGATCGCTGCCGGGCGTATTGATGAAACCACGGGCGAATTTTATGCCCTGTCAGAGACCGCTATAAGCCGCGCTCTGCGCAATTATGGCCTGCATCCCGATCAGTTAAGCCAGCCTGCGCCCGTGACCGAGCTGGCCAGTCTGCACCCTAATCACGTGTGGGAAATCGACGCCTCACTTTGCACCCTTTATTACCTGAGCAACGGGCATAAGGGCTTACAGGTGATGGACAGCGCGAAGTTCTACAAGAACAAACCGGCCAATGTGGCACGTATCGCCAGTGACCGCGTCTGGAGCTATGAAATCACAGACCACACCAGCGGCTGGATCTATGTCGAGTATGTGATGGGCGCTGAATCTGGCGAAAACCTGTGCTCTGTGCTCATCAACGCCTTGCAAGAGCGCGGCGGCGCGGACGTGCTGCACGGCGTGCCTAAGCTACTGTATCTCGACCCCGGTTCTGCCAACACCGCAAGCATGACAAAAAACCTGTGTCGTGCATTGGGTATCGATTTAAAGGCACATAAAGCCCATGCGGCACGCTCAACGGGCAGCGTTGAGAAGGCCCGCGACATCATCGAACGCAAACTGGAACCGGGCCTGAAGTTCCAACCGGTTCATAGTCTGGAAGAGTTGAATGCGCTGGCTGTGAAATGGCGTTCTCACTTCAATGCTACTGCTGTTCATAGCCGCCACGGACAGACCCGTACCGATATCTGGCTGAAAATCAATGCTGAACAGTTGGTGAAAGCGCCGTCTATTGAGGTTTGCCGCGAGCTGGCCGTCGCAACACCAGAAGAGCGCAAGGTCAAACCGAAGCTGCGCGTGTCGTTCCGTGGCATTGAATACGATGTGTCTACCGTACCCGGCGTGATGGTCGGCGAGAAGTTGCTGATCACCCGTAATCCGTGGCGCACCGATGCCGCGCAAGTGGTGCTGACAGGTGAAGATGGCCACGACACCTTCTTCCTGATCGATGAAGTCACCAAAAATGAATTTGGCTTTGCCGACTCTGCTGCAGTGATTGGCGAAAACTACAAATCACATGCCGATACGCCAGCCCAAACCGCAGCGAAAGAAATTGAACAGTTAGTGACGGGAACGGATAACGCGACGGATGCAGCGGCAGCACGTAAAGCGAAGGCACTGCCGTTTGGCGGGAAACTTGATCCATACAAACATATTGATGACACCACGTTACCTGCATTTATGCCGCGTCGTGGCACGGAATCTGATGTACGCAGCCCGCGCGTCGAACAGCGACCACTGACGCAAGTTGAAGCCGCTAAGGCGCTGCGTGAGCGGTTTGCAGCCCGTAACCAGACATGGACAGCAGGACACTTTCACCAGTTGGTTCAACTTTATCCCGATGGCGTGCCGGAAGAACAACTGGATGAGGCTGTCGATGCGCTGCTGATGCCGGTTTCCGACAATGTCATCAATATCGTCAATATCGTCAACGGGAATTAAGGGGGAAACATGCTGGTACTGAAACAACAGTTAAAACAGGCACGGCTCTCGCAGGCCGTTGTCGCCAGACATATCGCTGTGTCAGAGGCCACGCTGGCACAGATTGTTAATCACGACCAGTGGCCACGCACCAACACCGGGGAAATTCGCCAGCGTCTGACAGCCTTTCTGTCGGCTAATGGCATTGAAACACAACGTAGTTTTGATGCTGTGCAGGACGGCACATCCTGCACAGCAGATACAACAGACCTCACAACGGAGGAAAACATGTTACTCAAAAAACAGGTGTTATTTCCAGCAACAAAAAAGGCATTCGGATTGTTCCGTGACCCGTTTGCCGATGACGCCATGCAGGGCGCGGAAGACGTTTTTACTACGCCGGATAGCCGCTATGTGCGTGAGTCACTGTATCAGACCGCAAAACATGGCGGGCTGATGGCGGTCATTGGTGAATCTGGGGCGGGAAAATCTACGCTGCGCCGCGACCTTATCGAACGCATCAATCGCGAGAACGCGCCCGTTATCGTCATTGAGCCATATGTGATTGCGATGGAGGACAACGACGTTAAAGGTAAGACGCTAAAAGCCGCCGCGATTGCCGAAGCGATCATCAACACCATCGCCCCGCTGGAAGGCGTGAAACGGTCGCAAGAAGCACGCTATCGCCAACTACATCGTGTACTAAAAGACAGCAGCAATGCGGGCTACAGTCACGTTCTGGTGATTGAAG
Organism: Pectobacterium betavasculorum; assembly: GCF_000749845.1. Classification (GTDB taxonomy): domain Bacteria; phylum Pseudomonadota; class Gammaproteobacteria; order Enterobacterales; family Enterobacteriaceae; genus Pectobacterium; species Pectobacterium betavasculorum. The sequence continues at coordinate 1,447,926 of NZ_JQHM01000001.1, forward strand.
AGGCGCATAGCCTGCCAATCCCCACGCTGAAACATTTGAAGCGATTTTACGAGCTGGAAAGCGGGTTTAAGAAGTTGCTGTCTATTGTCCTGATCGGCCAGCCAGAGCTAGCCGTCAAGTTAAGCGAACGCAATATGGAGGTACGCGAGGTTGTCCAGCGCTGTGAAATCGTCGAACTGCTGCCACTGGATAACAGTCTCGAAGCGTTTCTGACATTCAAAGTTGAGCGCACAGGCAAGAAACTAACCGACATTATGGACGGCAGCGCGATTGAAGCTATACGTGGGCGTCTCAGTAGCAATCTCGGTGGCAGAAAGAACGTCAGCCTATTGTACCCGCTGGCCGTTTCCAATCTGGTGATCGCGGCAATGAATCTGGCCGCTGATATTGGTGTGTCGGTGGTTAATGCTGATGTGGTTAAGGGGGTTTAACGGTGGCCAAAATCATTATTTCTGTACAACAACTGCCTGCTGCACTGGTAAAGGAGGATCAGGAACTCAGCCAGTCTATTAACGTTTCAATTGAAAATGAAACAGGTGACATCGTCGTGACACAGCTGCTGGCAACGATGATTAAAGATGAGATGGCTAACGCAATTAAGGGAGCTAATACAAAACTGATAAAACATCTTAATGCGGCAGGAATGACCTTCACCAGCCAAATGATGCGTAATCACAGGGATCTACACTAAACAACGCACCTATATTCTGAGGACTGAAATATGACGTCTGTTTTGAATATTGATGAGCAATTATCCAATGTACAAGCCGTCATGACGGCGTTACGCGCCATGAATGCTACGGTTCACAGTGTAATGCTCAAGGGGAGTCAACCGGTTATCCGTATTGCCAGAAATGGCCACTGTGCAAAATTGATTGAAAACGGCGTGGCGCGTTATGTGCTGAACGGTGTGAATAACAATGGTCGATTCCGACAAGGGGAATTTGAGCAGCATGGGTGCCGTATTATCTGGTCTGAGTCATTACATTGAGGGGAAATAAACGTGGAAATTAATAAAGCTGAATATATGACTGACCGCAAAGGGCGACTGGTTCCCGTTAATCAGGTCTCGGACTATGACTTGGCAATGGATACGTTTGTAAAAGAGCAAGTCGCTGCGGCAAAGATTAAAAGCGCAGAATTGCTGGCGTTCAAGAACTGCGCGTTCAATGAATGTTATGCCTGGTTGGATCTGGTCGCAGAGAAGTACGGGCGCACACGTGGAGGCGCTAAGGGTAATATCACATTCAGTAGTTATGATGGTAGCCAGCAAATTCGTATTGCGGTGCAAGACTCTCTGACGTTCGGGCCTGAGCTACAAATAGCCAAAGACCTAATTGATGAGTGCGTTACCGAGTGGTCGCAGGATGCCAATGACAATCTCCGTGCGTTAATTACGGATGCATTTTCCGTTGATAAAGAGGGGCAACTAAATACGGGGCGAATCCTATCCTTACGCCGGATTAAGATCGCAGATGAACGCTGGGTTAAAGCAATGGAGGCAATTTCTGAATCATTGCAAGTCGCTGTATCGAAAACCTATATCAACTTCAGGGAAAAAGACGAATCGGGGAAATTAGTTAATATCCCGTTAGATATCGCCGCCATTTAATTATTAAAAAATGAAATTGCTTTTATTTCGGCGTCAACGCCGGGGAATCCTGCACGCGTAATTCAGCATAACCACTATTTGGAGAGCACATGATTAAAGGTATTGCACACAATCGCTCAACGCTGTACCGCATGGCGTTAAAGCACTTTGGCCCTGAGTCTCAGACGCTAAAACTTATCGAAGAAGCAGCGGAGTTAGGTGCTGCCGCATCACGTAACCTGAACGGCCTCGGTAACGAGGTCGCTTTAGCGGAGGAAATGGCCGACGTCGAGATCATGATCGAACAGTTCCGCCTGAATGGCATGGATAAATTAATCGAACTGGCTAAACACAATAAATTAAAACGACTGGCTGAAAGGCTGGAGGTGGAATATGTCGGCGACAAATAAAGAAAAGCATCTACAGAAACTGAAGAAACTACTGAATCTTGCTCGTCGCACGACAAATCCTAATGAGGCAGCTAATGCAATGAGCCAGGCTCAGGCGTTAATGCGTCAACATGGCCTGACTGACGCTGATGTCGATCTAATGAAGATCAACGAATCCGGCAGTAAGTCGGCTCCATCCCATGCGCAAAAAGTCCCTAAGTATATGGGATGGTTGGCTCAGGTTATTTGCGAGACATTTGGTGTTAAATGCTACCACTCATTTCAACGCAGTTATCTCAGTAATAGCCAACGCAGCGTTATTTTCTACGGCCCAAATGAACGCCCACAAGTTGCAGCGTATGCGTTCGATGTCCTATCTCGTCAAATGATGAAAGCACGGAAAGAATTTACTTCAGGCCAGCGCAAAAATATTAAACCCAGTACAAAAGTAGCCAGAGCTGACATGTTCTGTGAGGGATGGGTTCAGGGCGTCTATCAAGTGCTCGACAAATTTGTTATTTCAAGAACCGAAGCGACGTTGATTGAAGCCTATCACCATAAATTGCAACAAGACGGAGGGATTAAGTCGGGCGATCTGCGGGATGCAAAAAATGCTCGTGGTACTGATGTGGCAAAAGAAGTTGGCTATCAGGCGGGCAAGAACGCCAGTCTACACCATGCGGTCAATGGCTCAGGCCAAGCTGATATAGCAAGAATTGGGAGGGCTGGGTAATGGTTATCGGTTTCGTGTTACTGGTATCGGCCTGCGGCACTGATTTCTGCGATGCCATGCCTGTTTCAGATGACATTTATCTGAACCAAGAGTCGTGCCAGTTAGTGTTGGATGCTATCCATGAACGCCGCCCTGAAGCCATCTTGCTGTGCGGCGAAGTCTGGCGGGAGGAAAGCGATGACAAAGAATCAACTGATTAAGTTGATACACATAGCCAAACGCGATCTGCAACTGGACGATGACACCTATCGCCAGTTGTTAATCACTGTTATAGGCAAGTCATCTACGCGGGACATGACAGTCCCGCAGTTAGATAATGTGCTGAACGCTATGAAGAAACGCGGGTTTAAGATTAAATCGGCAAAAAAGGCTAGTAGCACTCGTCCATTGGATGATTCTCCCCAGTCCAGAAAAATCCGCTCATTATGGTTAGAAATGGCTGATGCAGGCATCATTCGTGACCGTTCTGAAGCCGCGCTGGCGCGTTGGGTGAAGCGTGAAACTGGCGTTGATAGCCTGCAATGGCTGAATTCAGAACAAGCCAGCGTCATTATTGAGAAGCTGAAGCAGTGGCAACGCCGCGTAAGGAAGCCAGAATGAACAACGGCAATAATTTCCGCAGCAAAGGGCCTGAGCTATTGGTGGAGCTGGCGCAGCATACTACAAGCACAATAAAGGAGGTTGTCGAGATCGACACGGCTATCGCCGAGCAAATCGGCGAGGCAGTGGCCAACCGTATGATGCAGGTTTGGGGCGGTCAAAGCGTCTACTTTCCGATGGGAACGCTATGGCGCATCTCTCAGCGCGACCACGACATCTTCAACGACTTCAATGGCCGCAATCATCATGACCTGGCACGTAAGTATGGCGTTTCTCTGCAATGGGTTTACAGCGTGATTAAACGTGTCAGAAAGTCTGAGACAGACAGGCTGCAGGGACGCCTGTTTGATGATGGTGAATTTGATGACGAACCACAACAAGGGGGGTAAAATTTCACAGGCCGAACAGAAGAATGACTAAATTTTTCGTCCGGCCTGTTTTTTCACATACTGTAAGAGAATTACAATTACCATCCAGTCTCTTCCCTGTTCACCCCACGTAGTCCCACAATTATCTCGCAGACTCTGTATTATTTATCTCACTTCTAATCAATTACTCTCGCAATAGCCGTCTATGTATTCGGAATGGATCACTCTCAGGGGATCTGGCTGGCAACCGCCGTGGTGATGGCCGCACAGCCAATTGGCGCAGGCGTTTATGTCTTTGCCAAGAAGTATAACTATCAGCAGGATGTGATCGCATTATCGATCATCGTCTCACTACTGCTCGCACTTGCCACAATTCCTACCGTATTGAGCTTTTTTCCGCCTTCGTGAATAACCGTCTGGGCTTCTTGAAGCAATTCGGAAGCCTCATTCACAGCGTCTATTTAACGTGAAACAGACTACTGGCCGCGAGTTTCCAGATACAGCACCGCGGCAGCGACGCGGGAGCGCACGTTGAGTTTGCGCAGCATGTTGCGGATATGCACTTTTACCGTCTCTTCTGAGATATATAGCACCGCAGCGATTTGCTTGTTGGAAAGCCCTGAAGCCACTTCCTGAAGTACATCCAGTTCGCGCTCCGTCAACACGGTAAAGGGCGACGGCGTCTCCTTTATGGCAATACGGTGGCGTAAGACATCGCGAACCTGTTCACTGAATGCATCACTGCTACGGATGGAATCCAATAAGTGTTCCGGGGCGCTGTCTTTAAGCAGATAGCCATCGGCACCCGCGTCCATCAGCGCATAAATATCGCTGGGTGCATCGGAAACTGTCAGTACAATCACGCGAGCGCAGATCCCATCACGTCGCAGCGCGTGAAGCGTATCCAGCCCGCTTAATCCTTTCATGTTGAGATCGAGCAAAATGATATCAGGAGAATCCCGATTTGCGAGGCTTAGTGCCTCCATGCCATTGCTGGCTTCCCCAATCACGTCAAAGGTGGCGTCAGTTGCCAATAACTGACGGATTCCTCGGCGCATAAGCGGATGATCGTCAACGATCAGCACGCGATAAGATGGTTTTTCTGACATGCCCAGCCCCAATGTAATATGGATCTTATTATTTTTTATTTATGATTTATCCCTGTCATCTTTCAAGCGATATGTGCGCCACTCGAATTATTCAGGGTAGAGATTGTTTGTATTGTCACGTTCACGCGCTGCCGTCGGCGTCGAAAAACAGACGCTAACCTGCGTTCCCCCATCAGGGTGGAGACCAATAGCTAATCGTCCTCCTAACCGTTCGGCACGTTCCTGCATAATATTTAAACCGTAATGCCCTGCGGGTTCTTCCTGATTGATAATGCCGCAGCCGTCATCACGAATATCAACACAATGGCTGCCATCCGGCTGCGTACCACAGTTGACGGTAATCGTCGTCGCCTGTGCGTGTTTAATGGCGTTCAGCACCGCTTCACGAATGATTTGCAGTAGGTGAACCTGCTGTGATGCATCCAGCGCCTGCGTAGGAATGCGGCAATCGATATCAATCTTCGCCGGAGTCTGCGCTCTTAGCGGTTCAATCATTTCCTGCATCGCCGCAGGCAAATCAGCCTGTTGCAGCGTCAGTCGAAACGTTCCCAGCAACTCTCTCAGTTGGCGGTAAGCATCGCTTAACGCCTGTTCGAAATCGGTGATAATCAGCCGAGCCTGCGCATTTTCTTCCGCTACCGCACGTTTTAATAACGCCATCTGGATATTCAGATAAGAAAGCACCTGAGCCAGTGAGTCATGCAGCTCACGCGCGATAGTGGCTCGCTCTTCCATCAGGAGCAGTTGCTGGTAGTGCTTCTGCGCCTGATTAAAATAGAGACCACGGCCCAGCATATTGGCGACGCTTTCCATCAGCTGCGCCGACGGCTGCTGCGGCGTTGATGCCTGCCACCGCAGTTGTCCAAATTCGACCTCTTGCAAACGGATGGGCAGCGCCTGCCACGCAGTTTGCTCGTCAGGCTGGCCTTCGCATAATAGCCAGTTCTCCCCTACCCGCATTTCCAGACAGACGACCGTTTCATAGCGATGCACAATTTGCAGAATCTGCTGAAAGCAATGCCTGTCGATCGTGCTGACGTTCATCGCCTGAGAACAGTTATACAACACCTTCAGCATGCGGTTCACTTCCTGTAAACGCAGCGTTTTCTGCCGTACCTTGTCTTCCAGAGAGCGATAGAGCTTTTGCAATTCGTCAGTCATGCTGCTGAAAGTTTGCGCCAGTAAGCCCAATTCATTCGGCAGATTGACATCCAGCCGCGAATGAGTAAAACGCCCTTTCTCAATGGACGCACAGGCCGCCATCAGCTTACTCAGCGGCACGACGACCTGACGACGAATGCGACGCAACGTAAAGAAGATCAGTATATAGATAGTGATCGAACCAATTATTGATGTCACAACCACTATCATCATCTTGCGTTCGGAATAATGCTGTAGCGCCAGTACAAAGAGATCGATCTGCGTGACATAGCGAACAATATTGTCCTGATACCACACCCGATCCCCCGCACTCAGGCGCTCATCCATCGTTTTCCAACTCTGCAACAGGGCGGAATAACGATCGCGTACATCACGCGGTACATACCAGCGATCCAACAGGTGAAAAACCGGGGAATCCAGCGTTTGTGCGTAGAGGCGGCGATGCGATTCTAATTCGGCGCGATCGCTCTGTAAGTCATAGCCCATGCGATAGCTTTGCATGCGCATCGAGCCAGCCACGTTGATCGCTTCCGCATCGCGCAAGCCACTGGCTAACGTCAACAACGCGATGCCCGTCGTTAAAAATGAGAGCAACGCGATATAAAAAAAAGCACGAGCCAGACTGGTAGAAACAGGACGTTTGACCATCACAACAAGCAATCCTCTTTAGCAATACAAACTCGATACCCTGAATCATTCGAGTTGCAGGACAAAACGTTAACGTTTTGAACAACGCGAAGCGTTAGCCCTTTAGGGCGAGGCTCACGACGGGCCGAGTATTTGAACGCAGCCAACGCACATGCAGCTTGAAGTATGGCGGGTATTCACTATCGCGATCCCCGCGTGCTCAGGCAAGCCGATAAGGCACGAATCCTACATAAGCTTGATCCGGCACCCCCATTTACCTCTAAAGGGTGATTATCGCATACAGCCTAGGGAGCATAGTGTAATCCCTATAAAAACAACGTGTTTTTTATTGGATATTTTACCGAGTGCCAGAGCGACGAACTGCCATGACTAACCTCTCCCGACGTTCCTTACTGACCGGTGGTCTACAGCGTGCAGACAGCACGCTGCGTCCGCCATGGAGTGGTGCTGAAAGCCATTTTCTGAGTCAGTGCACGCGCTGTAATGCCTGCGTTGAGGCTTGCGGAACAAGGATCATCCAGCGCGGTTCAGGGGGCTTTCCCACCATCGATTTCCAGCGCGGCGAATGCACCTTCTGCTATGACTGCGCTCGCGCGTGTCCACAGGCGCTGTTCGCGGAGAGCCACACCGCGCCGTGGGAATACCACCTGACGATTCAGGATGCCTGTTTATCGCTGCATCAGGTGGAATGCCGCAGCTGTCAGGATGCGTGTGAAACAGGCGCAATACAGTTTCGTCCTACCATGGGACGCGTTGCCGCACCGTCGATCGATGATGACGCTTGTACCACCTGTGGCGCATGTATTTCAGGGTGCCCGGTCTGTGCCATATCGATGAAAAAAATAACAGCGGCATATCACACCGCGCCAACGCGTCTCACAACGCAACAGGAAAACCGATGAACACAGTCTGGCATGTTTGCAGTGTCGTGGTTCACGTCAATACGGAACGTATGGCAGCAGTAAGCGACGCATTGGAAAAATTACCCAATGTGGAAGTAGCCGCCAGCGATAGCGATACCGGAAAAATGGCCGTGGTACTGGAGTCAGATTCAGAAGACACGCTGTTAAAACACATAGCGTCAATACGCGAACTTGCAGGCGTACTGGCGGTTTCGCTGGTTTATCACCAGCTTGATGAACAGTCTTTTGATGAACAATCTTTTGCTTTCGATGAACAACCTCTTGATCAACAAGCTCAGGGTGAGGAAATACCATGAAACTCAGTCGACGACACTTTATGAAGGCGAACGCGGTCGCAGCGGCAGCCGCGGTCGCAGGCATCACCATCCCTATCGCAGTTCGCGCCGCGGATGCGCAATCGGACGCTATCCACTGGGATAAAGCCCCCTGCCGCTTCTGTGGTGTAGGGTGCGGTGTGCTGGTGGGAACGCAAAATGGGCGCATCGTCGCCAGTCAGGGCGACCCCGAAGCGCCGGTTAACCGCGGGCTAAACTGCATCAAAGGCTATTTCCTGCCCAAAATCATGTACGGACAGGATCGTCTGACCCAGCCGTTACTGCGTATGCGTGATGGTAAATTCGATAAAGAAGGCGAATTTACCCCGATCTCCTGGGACAAAGCGTTTGACATCATGGCGGAGAAATTCAAAACCGCCCTGAAGGAAAAAGGCCCGAACGCGATAGGAATGTTTGGCTCTGGGCAATCGACGATTTGGGAAGGCTATGCCGCCGCCAAACTGTTCAAAGCGGGCTTCCGTTCCAACAATATTGACCCCAACGCACGCCACTGTATGGCATCGGCGGTCGTCGGCTTTATGCGTACCTTCGGTATGGATGAACCGATGGGTTGCTATGATGATATCGAGCAGACCGATGCGTTTGTGCTGTGGGGCTCCAACATGGCGGAGATGCACCCAATTCTCTGGTCGCGTATTACTGACCGCCGCCTGTCGAATAGCAACGTCACGGTTGCCGTGCTGTCCACCTACCAACACCGCAGTTTTGAGCTGGCGGATAACGGGATGGTGTTTACGCCGCAAACCGATCTGGCCATTCTCAACTACATCGCTAACTACATTATTCAAAATAACGCGGTGAACGAGGCCTTCTTTACCCGCCACGTGAACCTGCGTAGAGGCGTGACTGATATCGGTTACGGGCTGCGCCCAACGCACCCGCTGGAGAAAGCGGCGAAAAACCCCGGATCCGATGCGTCCGAGCCAATGAATTTTGAAGAATATAAAGCCTTTGTCGCCGACTATACGCTGGAAAAAACAGTTGCGATCAGCGGCGTTCCTGCCGATCAGTTGGAAGCGCTGGCGAAGCTCTACGCCGATCCGAAGAAAAAAGTGATCTCTTACTGGACGATGGGCTTTAACCAGCACACGCGCGGCGTCTGGGCGAACAATCTGGTTTATAACATCCACCTATTGACCGGTAAGATCTCTCAGCCGGGCTGTGGGCCGTTCTCGTTGACTGGTCAACCTTCTGCCTGCGGCACCGCGCGTGAAGTCGGCACCTTTGCCCACCGCCTGCCAGCAGACATGGTGGTCACCAACGAGAAACACCGCGCGATTGCGGAAAAACTGTGGCAATTACCGACAGGTACGATCCCTGAAAAAATCGGTTTGCACGCCGTCGCACAAGATCGGGCGCTGAAAGACGGCACGCTGAATGCCTATTGGGTTATGTGTAACAACAATATGCAGGCTGGCCCTAACATCAATCAGGAACGTATGCCGGGCTGGCGCGATCCGCGCAATTTCATTGTCGTTTCCGACCCTTACCCAACCGTCAGCGCACTGGCCGCCGACCTGATTTTGCCTACCGCGATGTGGGTGGAAAAAGAAGGTGCCTACGGCAACGCCGAGCGTCGGACACAGTTCTGGCGTCAGCAGGTTAAAGCACCGGGCGAGTCAAAATCGGATCTGTGGCAGGTCGTCAGTTTTGCCAAACGTTTCACCATGGAGGAAGTGTGGCCGGAGGAACTCCTGGCGCAGAAACCGGCCTACCGCGGTAAGACGCTCTATGACGTGTTGTTTGCTAACGATGTCACCACGCGCTTTCCACTCAGCGAGTTGGCGGAAAATCAGCTGAACGATGAATCTCGCGAATTTGGTTTTTATTTGCAGAAAGGCCTGTTTGAAGAATACGCCGCGTTTGGCCGTGGGCACGGCCACGATTTAGCACCGTTCGATGCCTACCACAAGGTGCGCGGGTTACGCTGGCCGGTAGTTGACGGCAAGGAAACGCAGTGGCGCTACAGCGAAGGGCACGATCCTTACGTCAAAGCAGGAGAAGCCTACCGTTTTTACGGTAAACCGGATGACAAGGCGGTGATTTTCGCGCTGCCATACGAACCTGCCGCAGAAGCGCCGGACGAAGAATACGATCTCTGGTTCTCTACCGGTCGCGTACTGGAACACTGGCATACCGGCAGCATGACGCGCCGCGTGCCAGAGCTGCATCGCGCTTTCCCCGAGGCCGTGCTGTTTATCCACCCTCAGGATGCCAAAGCGCGCGATCTACGACGCGGTGAGAAAGTGCGCATCATCTCGCGCCGTGGCGAAGTCGTTTCTGTCGTTGAGACACGCGGTCGTAATAAACCGCCGCGCGGGCTGGTGTATATGCCGTTCTTCGACGCCGCGCAGATGACCAACGTCCTGACGCTGGATGCGACCGATCCGCTGTCGAAAGAAACGGACTTTAAAAAATGTGCCGTCAAGCTGGCTAAGGTATAGCGAACATGGCACGCCCGGAGAATTCCTCCCCCGCTCGCCGCCGCTTTCTGCGTGACGCCGTTCGGGCCGTCGCGGGTTTATCCGCAGCGGTGACGATACTCGGCATTCAGCAGCAGCGCGCGCAGGCTGACGTACTCCGGCTGCGGCCGCCGGGTGCGCTGCCTGAAGCGGCGTTTTCCGGTGCCTGCATCCGCTGTGGTCAATGTGTTCAGGTCTGTCCTTACGACACGCTGAAGCTGGCGACGCTGGTATCCGGCTCAGCAGCGGGTAGCCCTTACTTTGTCGCACGCGATATCCCATGTGAGATGTGCGAGGACATTCCCTGCGTGGTCGCTTGCCCCAGCGGTGCCTTACAGCCGCTGGATGCTATCGATGATGCCCGCATGGGATTAGCGGTGTTGTTAGATCAGGAGAACTGCCTGAACTATCAGGGATTACGCTGCGATGTGTGTTATCGCGTCTGCCCCCTTATTGATAGCGCCATCACACTGGAGCCAGAACGCAATGCCCGCACCGGAAAGCATGCTCGCTTTCTACCTATCGTGCATAGCGATGTGTGTACCGGCTGCGGCAAATGTGAAAAAGCCTGCGTGCTGGAACAGCCTGCGATAAAGGTCTTACCGCGTGCGCTGGCAAAAGGCGAACTCGGGCACCACTACCGTTTCAACTGGCTGGAGGCACGCGATGGCAAATCGTAAGCAAGACGCCGGACGAGAAGCTCAGGCGAAAAAAGGCTGGTGGCGCAGTCACCGCTGGCTAGTTCTGCGTCGTCTGACCCAATCACTGGTACTGCTCATGTTCCTCAGCGGCCCGCTGTTAGGGTTCTGGATCTTGCGCGGTAACTACAGCGCCAGTCGATTGCTCGACACCGTGCCACTTAGCGACCCGCTAATGGTGCTGCAAAGTCTGGCTAGTGGCCATCTACCCGCCGCTCTCGCGCTCGTCGGGGCGCTGATTATTGCGCTGAGCTATGCACTGGCGGGCAAGCGCCTGTTCTGTAGCTGGGTCTGCCCTGTGAATCCGCTCACCGATTTAGCTGCCTGGCTGCGCCGTCGTTTCGGTATCACCGCCTCGGCAACGCTCCCCCGCAATCTGCGTTACTTACTGCTGATACTTATTCTGGCAGGTAGCGCACTGACGGGTGGGCTGTTGTGGGAATGGGTCAACCCTGTCTCATTGATGGGTCGTGGGCTAATTTTCGGGTTCGGTGCAGGTATCTGGTTGCTGCTGGCGCTGTTCCTGTTTGATTTGTTGGTCGTGGAACACGGCTGGTGCGGGCACCTTTGCCCGACGGGTGCGCTGTATGGTGCGCTTGGCGGCAAAGGTGCGTTAGTTGTGGATGCCGCCGAGCGTGAACGTTGTACGCGCTGCATGGACTGTTTTCATGTCTGTCCAGAGCCGCAGGTACTGCGCGCGCCCTTGCTCGATAAAGACAGTCCGGTACAGGTGACTGACCGAGACTGCATAACATGCGGACGCTGCATTGATGTCTGCGCTGAAGACGTTTTTAAAATAACCCTTAGATGGAAATCGGGAGCAAAGTCATGAAAAGCCTGAGAATGGGATGGTTTCGTTGGTTCACCGCCCTGGCAATAATGTGCAGTGCGATAGCCACTGCACAGGTCGATTTAAGCCAATCGCCGGAAGTCGCCGCCGCACAGCCGGGAAACAGCCGGATGCCAAAGCAGCAGGAGCGTATGGCGCTCAACTATGTCAACCAACCGCCGATGATTCCGCATAGCGTAGATGGCTATCAGGTCACCCCAAGCTTTAACCGCTGCTTACAGTGTCACGGCGTGGAGAACTACCGTTCCACCAGCGCCCCCCGCGTCAGCCCGACGCACTTTGTCGACAGAGACGGCAAAGTGCTGAGCAATGTGGCACCTGCACGTCATTTCTGCCTGCAATGCCACGTGCCGCAGGCGGACAGTTCGCCGATTACTGGCAATACGTTCACCCCTTCTAAAGGCTTTGGACAGTGAGGTTTGCTATGAAACAGCCAGGAAAAGTAGGACGGTTGTTGCGCCAGCTATGGCAATGGTGGCGTCGCCCAAGTCGGCTGGCGCTGGGAACGTTACTGATTATCGGTTTCGCAGGCGGTATTTTCTTTCTGGCGACGTCCCAGAAAGGCATGGAAATGAGCAACAGCGAGGCGTTCTGCATCAGCTGTCATGAAATGCGCAATACCGTTTATCAGGAATATATGGAAACCGCGCACTACAGCAACCGCAGTGGCGTGCGCGCCACCTGCCCGGATTGCCACGTTCCGCATGAGTTTGTGCCAAAAATGGTGCGTAAGATTCAGGCCAGCAAAGAGCTTTACGGCAAAATAATGGGTACGATTGATACGCCACAAAAGTTTGAAGCACACCGGCTGACAATGGCGCAGAGCGAATGGCGGCGCATGAAAAATAACAATTCTCAGGAATGCCGCAACTGCCACAACTTTGACTACATGGACTTCTCAGGGCAAAAAACGGTCGCGGCGGAAAAACACAGCGAAGCGATTAAACTCGGTCAAACTTGTATCGATTGCCATAAAGGCATCGCACACAAACTGCCGGACATGCACGGCGTCAAAAGCGGGTTATAACCCGCGTCTCCTTGTAACTCACGGGACGGCGTATGCCGTCCTCACCACAAGCGGAAGTATCCGCCCCTTCCAAATCTGATTGTTGTGAGTACAGTGAGGGTTTCGTGCGCAATAAGTAATGTGATTTTCTGCAACTCGCGTCGCACGCGCCCGACGCGGGGCGGCTCATCGCCGTCGCCCCGCGACCCCTGGCTTTTTGCGGTAAATCGCGCCGCTTCGCGGTGCCTTCGGCGCGCGTACCCGCTGTTCGGACCGTCTGCGACGCGCTCCCGGCACGGCGCAGACTTTCGCGGCGTCCATGCCGCTCATCCGGCGGCTACGCCCACCTCAGCGCAATTCTTTACGCTTGAAATCTTCACTGCAACAGTTGCAAAGAGTTACCCTGCTCATTGCGCACGAAACCTTCACCGTAACAACAAAAGGGCGATATCTCGCCCTTCTGCTATTGATGATGAAGATAAAAAGGATCTACTTCCCCGTAGCCGCCTGCACCGACAGTGACGCTTTCGCCTGCGCCACGCTACGCTCGATGACCGCTCGGCGTGTGTCGTTTTGCGGAAGCAGTTTCAGCATTGTTTTCCAGGCCTCAATCGCGTCTTGATAGCGCTGGGCTTCATAGGCATTGAAAGCCAGCAGACTCAGCACGCGTACATTGGTTGAGCCGGAATTCAGCAGTTCATGCAGCATCTCGCTACCGCGCTGGCTATCACGCGGATCGGTGGAACGCGAAAGTAGGTCGGCATAGTCCAGCGCCAGATCCGTATTTTTCGGATCGAGAGAGAACGCTTTAGCAAACGCTTGTACGGACATGTCATAGTTATTCAGCAAGCCCGCAATACGCCCCAGCATCCACCAGTCTTGTGCATTATCTGGCTGCGCTTCCAGTTGGCTGCGTAGCCCCAGACCGAGACGCGCGACCTCTTCAATGGTCAGTGGTTCAGCATCGGGATCCAATGCCCGCTTCATCAGGTCCGGCGTTAACGCCACAACCTGTTGCAATTCCTGCACCCGATTAACCGCAGACGTCTGCCAAAACACACCGCAACTGACGATGACCAACAACAGCACGCCCGGCAGTAAAACCCAACGGCTCAACGGGCGCTGGTGTGACTTCGTACCGTCAGGAATATCCTGCAATAGCGTATGCTGGAGTTCTTCAACTAACTGAGCACGCTCCGGTTCATTGTCAACATCCCCATTAAGCTCACGCAGGCGATCGCGATACAGCGCCTGATTGATCGCATCACGATCGTATTCGCCCCGTGATGACCACGGCGCAAGCAGCAACGCGGACAGGCCAATCAGCGATAACACAATGATGGTTGTCAGTAACATCATTCCGATTTCTCCTCACGATCCAACAACATCTGCAAACGCTTTTTGTCCTGTTCGCTCATCGGTTCTTTGGCACTTTTAATGCGGCGCGTGCGCCGAATAATCATCGCAGCACCAGCAGTCAGAAACAGCGCAGGCAGTAGCCATAGCAAGATCGTGAAAGGCGTGATCGGCGGTTCATACGTCACAAAATAACCGTAACGATCCACCATGTAATCGACAACCTGCTCTTTCGTTTGCCCTTGCTGCATGAGCTCATACACTTTCTGCCGCATATCTGAAGCAATCATCGAATTGGAATCGGCAATGCTGTTGTTCTGGCATTTCGGGCAGCGCAGTTGCATGGTTAATTCACGGAACTGTTGCTCCTGCGCGTCGTTGTCAAAACGTAATACCTCAGATGACGCCAGCACGCTAAACGACAGCAGCAGTGTACCAAGGAAGCTGATCACTCTCATGCACCGCCCTCCTTGCTGTATTTTTCCCACAGCGGTTGCAGCGTGTCTTGCCACACCTGCATGTTGAGATCGCCCGCGTGGCGATAGCGAATGATACCTTTCCCATCGATCAGGAAGGTTTCCGGCGCGCCGTACACGCCCAGATCCAGTCCCAGCATGCCATCGCCGTCAAACAAGCTCAGCGCATAAGGGTTGCCTAACGTCTTCAACCATTCGACCGCTTTAGGACGTTCATCTTTATAGTTCATGCCCACGACGCGAATTCCCTGCGTCGCCAGCGTATTGAGAAACTGGTGCTCAGCCCTACACGTTGGGCACCAGGTCGCCCAGACGTTCAGCAGCAGCGGCTTGCCATCGCTCAACTCAGATTGGCTGTAAATCTTTCCCGGCTGATCCAGCGATTCAAGACGAAACGCAGGGATTGATTTACCAATCAGGGCAGACTCCAGCCGCATGGGATCGTCGCCGTCGCTGTTGCGCATCAATTGCCACAGCAAGGCAACGGCCAGCAGTAAAAACAGGGCGAGCGGGATTAACAAAATCTTACGGCTCATGATGATGTCTCCCTAACCGCGCGACGCAGGCGATAGCGAGGGTCAAACATGCACAGGATACCCCCTAACGCCATCAGCCCCCCGCCGTACCATATCCAGCGGATAAAGGGTTTGTAATACAGTCGTACCGCCCAGCTACCGTCATCTAACTGCTCGCCCAAGGCCGCATAGAGATCGCGCGTCACGCCCGCATCAATAGCGGCTTCCGTCATGACCGCGCCGCTGGTGTTATAGAAGCGTTTTTCCGCTTTCAGGATCGCCTCCTGCTTGCCGTTACGCGTGACCTCAATGGTTCCTTTACCACTGCGCCAGTTAGGTCCCACGACATCCTGCACGCCTTGAAATGTAAAACGGTAATCATGAATTTGTATGCTGTCGCCTGCCCGCATCCGTACATCGCGCTCGACGCTATAATTCTGGCTGAAGGCAATACCGACCACCGTCACCGCCAGCCCAATATGACCGCACACCATGCCCCACTGGCTCAATGAGAGCTTGGTCAAACCGCGCAGTAAACCGTGACGCTGGGTGGAACTGGTATGCAGCTCGTACACCGTTAAGAAGAATACCCACAGCGCCATCGATAGGCCGACCGCCGTCATGGCAACCAGCGAGTCCTGTAATAGCCACGGAAGCAGCAGCGACAACGCGGCAGTCACAACCAGCGCAATTAGCAGTAGCTTGCGCAGCTTTTGCGGCTCATCCCGACGCCAGCGAACCAGTGGCCCCACGCCCAACAGCAGAGCAAAAGGTGCCATTAACAGGGTAAACATGGTGTTGAAGAACGGTGCGCCAATGGAAATACTGCCCAAACCCAGTTGCTTATGCACCAACGGCAACAGCGTTCCCAGCAGCACCACGAGCGTGGCCGCCATCAGAATCAGGTTATTGCCGAGCAGGAATGTCTCGCGTGACCAGAGCGAGTTCGTCACCCGCGCCCGCACACTATTGCCCTTGATGGCGAACAGCAGCAACGAACCGCCGATGACAATGACCAGAAATGCGAGAATAAACATCCCACGCGCCGGATCGGAGGCAAATGCGTGCACCGAAACCAGTACGCCGGAACGTACCAGAAAGGTACCCAACAGGCAGAGCGAGAATGCACCGATAGCCAACAACACCGTCCAGGCCTTAAAGCTGCCGCGTTTTTCGGTGACCGACAGCGAATGCAGCAGCGCCGTACCCACCAGCCACGGCATTAATGACGCATTTTCTACCGGATCCCAGAACCACCAACCGCCCCAGCCAAGCTCGTAATACGCCCACCCTGAACCCAGCACGATACCCAACGTCAGGAATGACCAGGCCGCCTGCGTCCACGGTCGGGACCAACGTGCCCACGCGCTGTCCAACCGTTCAGCCAGCAGAGAGGCAACTGCAAACGCAAATGCCACAGAAAACCCAACATAGCCCATGTAAAGCAGCGGAGGGTGGAAGATTAACCCAACATCCTGCAACAGCGGATTGAGATCGCGCCCGTCAATCGGGTAGTTCGGCAGCGTGCGCGTAAAGGGATTCGACGTCAGAATAATGAACAACAAAAAGCCGACATTAATCATCCCCATGACGGCTAATACCCGGGCGACCGCATCCAGCGACATCCCCCGGCTGAATACCGCCACGGCAAAGGTCCAACCGCTCATCAGCAGAACCCAGAGCAGCAACGATCCTTCATGCGCGCCCCACGCCGCCGCCACGCGATACCAGACTGGTAACGCACGGTTCGAGTTGTTTGCTACATAGAGGACGGTGAAATCATTGATCACCAGCGCATGTACCAACACGAGGAAGGAAGCCAAAATGCATGCAAACAGCGCCCAGGCAAGAGGACGCGCCAGCGCCATCAGGCGAGTATCCTGACGTGAAGCTCCCCATAGCGGATACACGCTGAGCAATAGCGCGACGCCCAGAGCCAGACAGAGCAGATAATTGCCCACTTCAGGCATCATAACCGTTTACCCTCTGCGCCAGCCGCGGGGGCATGACCGTGCTGCCCTTCCATCGCCGCTTTGATTTCCGGTGGCGTGTAGTTTTCATCATGCCGGGCAAGCACTTCTTTCGCCGCAATATGATCGTCGGTATCCAGAATGCCCTGCGCCACAACGCCTTGCCCTTCGCGGAACAAATCCGGCAGCATCCCGTTGTAAGTCACGTCCACTGAACCCTGTGCATCATAAACGGTGAAACGGACTTCCAGACTTTGGCTGTCACGACGTACGCTGCCCGGCATCACCATACCGCCAACGCGCAAACGCTGCCCGATCGCCGGTTTTTCCTGCGTTTCATTTTTGCCGTAGAGAATTTCGCTGGGCGTATAGAAGAGATCGATATTTGAACTCAGCGCATAGAGCGTCAGCGCTACCGTCACCACCGCGCCGCAGACAACGGCCAGAATGGCATAGAGGCGAGTTTTACGCGGTGCACTCATTGCGCTACCTCCAACGCTGACTGACGCGCCGTACTCTTACGCTGCTCGCGCGCCTGCTGGCGGCGAATATCCCGCAGCAATGCACGACGGCCCAAAAGGGTATGCCCGATCAACGCACTCAGCGGTAATAGCGTTAACACCACGGCCAGCCACACGTACAAGGCATAGCCGCCCATCGCAAAGAAATCTTGCCAACTCGTGAAGGCGATGTTCATCGTGCTGCTCCTCCTTTATTGACCAGCGCAGTAACCCAAGGTGCATGGCGCTGCTGTACCAGTATCAAATTACGCAATCGCATGAGTGACAACGTCACGAATAAACTCATAAAACCTAGCATCATAATTCGCAGCGGAAGACGCATGGCGGGATCGATGGTCTTCTGCATTTTTGTCGATCCCTGATGCAGGGTATTCCACCACTCGACCGAGAAATGGATGATGGGTAAGTTCACCACGCCCACCAGCACCAGAATGGCCGCGGCACGACCGGCAAGACGGCGATCGTCAAATGCGTTGTAGAGCGCGATGATACCGACGTACAGAAATAACAGGACGAGTTCCGACGTCAGGCGCGCATCCCAAACCCACCACGTTCCCCACATCGGTTTGCCCCAGGTGGCGCCGGTGGTCAGCGCAATAAAGGTAAACACCGCACCGACTGGCGCCATCGCCGCCACGGCAAGCTCCGCCGTTTTTGACTGACGAATCATCCCGACCAGCGCAAAGATTGCCATTACGGCATAAACGCCCATCGACCACACGGCAGCAGGCACGTGCAGGTACATGATGCGATACCCTTGCCCTTGCTGATAATCCACAGGCGCAAACCCGAACCCTAGCAGGCAACCGACGATCAGCAACGCGACGCTGATCAGTGCCACCCAGGGGATAAGCCTGCCGCAAAGGCCATAAAGGCGATCCGGCTGCGTAAGCTGATAGTTTTTTTTCAACATAATCGTGTGCTCACTTTGCGTAAAACGCATCCCAACGGGACGACGAATGCGATCCTGAGATCGGAAAATTATTGTATGCTCACCCGCAATGCCGCCGCCGTGGCAAACGGGCTTAGGGTCGCGCTACCTGCCAGAAAAGCACCGAGTATCGCCAGATACCCGCCCACTGGCAGTTGCATCATCGCGGCCTCGACTGCCGCCGTAGCAAAAATCAACAGCGGTATGGTCAGCGGCAATACCAGCAGGCTTAACAGTACGCCGCTGCGGCGCAGCCCGACCGTTAATCCCGCGCCGATAGCGCCGAGAAAACTCAGCGTTGGCGTGCAGAGCAACAGCGTTAACGCCATCACCCGCCAACCGTGGCAGTCCAGCCCAAACAAAAGCGCCGCCAGCGGCGAAAGCAGTAACAACGGCAACCCACTGACCATCCAGTGCACCACCACTTTCGCCAGTACCACCAACGGTAACGGCAACGGCAGCAACGTCAGCTGTTCCAACGAACCGTCCTGATAGTCATCACGGAAAAGGCGATCCATCGCCAACAGAGAAGCGAGCAGTGCAGCGACCCACACCACGCCCGGCGCCACGCGCATCAATAGCTGCGGTTCTGGCCCAATGGCTAAAGGGAATAAAATGATGACGATGAGGAAAAACCACAGCGGGTTGAGAATTTCGGCGTTATTACGTAGCGCGACACGCAGTTCTCGAGCAATCAGTCGTCGCATTATGGCATTCCCTCACTCGGAGTGAGCTGGATGCAGCGGATACTTTGAGCAAACGGACGTAGCGGCTGATGGGTGGTTAAAATAATAATGCCGCCGTGCGCAATATGGTGTTCCATACGCTGTGTCAGCATTTCGACGCCTGCCACGTCAAGCGCGGTCAGCGGTTCATCCAGAATCCACAGCGGCACGTCGGTGAGCCACAAACGCGCCAGCGCAACGCGCCGCTGTTGTCCTGCCGAAAGACGCGCCACGGGCACATCTTCATATCCTGCCAGCCCGACTGCTGCCAACGCCTGCCAATGTGCATCCTGATGCTGTTGCGGATAGAAGAAGCGCAGGTTTTCTTCACCGGTCAGGACGCTCTTGATGCCCGGCTGATGGCCTAGCCACAGAAGCTGCTGATTAAAATGCTCGCGGATACGATTGATCCTCTGCCCCTGCCAGCAGATTTCTCCCGATTCGGGCGTCGCCAGACCGCTTAACATGCGCAGCAGCGATGTTTTACCTACCCCGTTGGCGCCAGCAATCTGCACCATTTCTCCCGGTTTAGCCGTAAACGACAACGCGCTGAACAGCACATGCTCATCGCGTATGCAAACCACATCGCGCGCTTCTAACATCGGGGTGTACTCCTACTTTCTAATGCCATATACCCTGGGTATAGAATAACATGGTGCCCTTACTCCCCCCTCTCGGGGGGCGTAACCCTAAAGAGTTAATCTTTTTTATTGAGATCAATAAAGTCGGTGATTCCGGTTATCTCCGTCATCATGACGGTGTCAAAAGTCGTGTAGGAGCACAGCGTCTTGGTCATATTTTTATGCAGCCACCGAGACCGTTTCGTGCACCATAAGACCTTCATTCACTATTTCTGGCTATTCTTTAGCAGCGTTGCCGTGTTGATCGCTTCGATCAATTGAGCGCGGTTAACCCGGGGGCTGTATGTATCCAACAGGCGCTGCCAGATCGTAATCGCACGTGCATAATCGGCCTTCATGAACGCATCAGACGCCAGTAGCATCAGCGCCGTGACTTCATTGGCGTCCAGCGCCAGCGCTTTATCGACCATCTCCTGCATAGGAGGCGTGACAACCTGACCAGACTGGTAATACAGCACCGTCGCCAGCGCCGAATACAACTCCGCACTGTCACCCTTCAGTGCAATCGCCTGCCGATAAGCGCGCAGTGCGTTGTCATAGGCGTTACGGTAAAGATAATATTCACCCAGCTCGGCCCAGAGAGCGCTATCACCCGGCGTGTTACGAATGTTGTCCTGCAAGGCAGCAAGCTGTTTTTCCTGCTGCTGTGCGTCGCTAAAATCACGTAGCGGATCGGCAAGCCGCTGGCGTTCCGCCTGAACCAGCACACCGCGCGGGCTCAGCGCATAGAACGCCGCACTGCTCAATAGGATAACGATGACCACAGCAACAACGGCGATAGTGGGCATCGGGCGCGGTGCGGAAGAAGAGGATAGCGTTAACGGCAAATCGTGAGCCAGTTCGCGCCCCAGCATCTTGGCTTCATGCTCAGAAAGGTGCTTCACTGCCTGTTCACACTGAAAATGCCAGATGCGTTCCGCTAAACGCGGTAGCTTTCCATCCCCTTCCGTATTGCGCAGGGGCAATAGCGGCCACAGCAGTCCAACACCGAGAACAAGCACAGCGACAGCGACGATCAGCACGTTTAGCAGACTCATAGGTGCCCCCCTCGGTTCTGTCGCCGCATCACCCGCCACGCAATCACCGCGATCGCTAACAGCAAAAGCAATGGCGTTAGCCAAAGGATGGCGGTTTGCATTTTAATTGGGGGGTTGTATTGAACAAAATCGCCATAGCGCTGGTTCATAAACGCCATAATTTCTGACTTGTCTTTGCCCTGCTCCACCATGGAAAAAACCTCATGGCGCATGCTGACCGCCACGGGCGAGTTCGACTCCAGCAGGCTCTGGTTCTGGCACTGCGGGCAGCGTAATTCCCCAGCAATCGCCATCGCTTCCTGGCGCTGTGCCTGACTGGAAAACACCCAGGTATCGACCACCTGAGCCTGCACAGAAAAAGCCAGCAGCATAAAAAAGAGCATAGGATATTTAGTCATAAGCCCTTCTCCCTCTGAACCATCCCAGCAGTGCGCCCGCAACCATTAGCATGCCGCCGCCCCACACCCAGCGAACGCCGGTTTGCACATAGAAACGCATCGCATAGCGGTTTTCGCCGGTTTTCTCTCCCATCACGGCATACCATTCTCTGATTGGCCCCCAGGCAATACCCGGTTCAATCATCTGCTGTTTGCGTGCATTGTAATAACGGCGTTCTGGGATGACGCGGGCGATCGGCGAGTCGCCACGATAAATCGCAATCACGGCCTGCTCTGCGGTGTAATTCTGCGCCGCCACTAAATCCAACTGTAAAAAATGAAATTGATAGTCACCCAGCGTAACCTGTTCTCCCTGACCCACATTGGCGCTGATTTCCTGCTTGCTGCCCGCAGAGAACGCAATCCCCAAGGCAAACAGCGCCACTCCCGTATGTGCTAACAGCGCTGGAAGCTGCTGGCGTAGCGCCGACAGCGGCTGTAGCCACTGCGCAGCCATCACCCAGCCGATCAGACCGGAAGCCAGCGCCACATCGTACCCATACGGCCATAAGACCAAAGTGATGACGACACCGACCGCCAGCGTCACGCCTAAACGCCAGACAGGCCAACGCGCGCTACGTTTCCAGTAGCCTCCCGCTGCGACTCCAATGAGCAACAGCATCAAGCCAGCGAAGGGCAAGAGCACGCGATTAAAATAGGGCGCGCCTACTGAGATTTTCCCCCAGCCTGCCAGTCCATAAATCATCGGATAAAGCGTGCCAAGCATGACCACCAGCGCGACGGCACTAAATAACAACAGCACCAGCAATATTGCCATTTCCCGTGACCAGCCGGAGAAACGGGCTGCGGGGTGGACAAGCTGAGCACGCCAGCCATAAACAGCCAGCGCCGCCATGCTTAAACAGGCAAACAGGATAAATAAAGGCACCGCGCGGTCATGTTCGAGGGCGAAGGCATGGACAGAAACCAGTATTCCGGAACGAACAATCAGCGTCCCCAGCAGGCATAAAATGAACGTCAACAGCGCCAATATCAGTGACCAATGGCGGAAGATACCGCGCATTCGCGTGACAGACAGACTGTGAAGTAATGCGCTGGCCGTTAACCACGGGAGCAATGAGGCGTTTTCTACCGGATCCCAGAACCACCATCCTCCCCAGCCCAGCTCGTTATAAGCCCACCACGACCCCAAAATGATTCCCAGCGTTAGCAGACTCCAGGCTGGCAGCGTCCAGCGCCAGCAAATCCAGGCGGCCGGAGCCGTTAACTCGCCGTGAATTAGAGCGGCTAACGCCAGTGCTGCACTCACGGTTAAACCGCCATAGCCTAGGTAGAGCAAGGGTGGATGGAGAATGAGGCCAATATGTTGCAGCATCGGGTTGAGATCCCTCCCCGCCACCGCAAGCGGGAAGAGACGCACAAAGGGATCGGAAAAAAACACAATGAATACCAGCAATGCGGTCGCAATCACCGCGAGCATCGCCAGCGTCAGCGGGAACAGATCGCTCGTCGCCTTGCGATAGCGACAGGCGAACGCGGCGCTCCAGCCGGACAAACACAGCAGCCACAGCAGCAGCGACCCTTCATGCCCGCCCCAAACCGCCGCAATTTTTAGCCCCAGCGGTAAATCACGGTGGCTATGCTGAGCGACGTAATTAACAGAAAAATCATCCTGTGCCACGCTTAGCGTCAGCGCGACAAACGCGAACAGCACGAGACCAAACAGCACCAGCGTCCAGCACCGCGCCAGTCGGTAAGTGCCCGACCAGCGCAGAGAGTAGCCTGAAAATGTTAGCAATGCCGTGGCCACACCGACGCAAACTGCCAGTAACAGCGCCACATACCCAAACTCTGGCAATAACAACATCAACAGGCCTCTTGCTGGAAGCTAGACAACGGTTAACTGCCCCGCATAGAGGATAAAGAAGCGCAGCAGCAAAACGCCTACTAAACTCATGCCGCAGACCGCCAGCACCCCATAGGGTGAATGCTGACGGTTAGCCCACGACTTGAGCAGCAAGGGAATGACTAATCCAACCCCTACCACACCCAGCCAGAACCACACGGCCCAGAATCCACCACCCAACGCAGCCACTAACGCCCGCTGCTTCCCATCATCCCCCAAAGCAAGGCCAATAAAGAACGCGAACAGCAAGAAGATCTCTAGCCACACGACCGGCGTTTCGACGCGATGAACAAAGTGCGCCTCGTCGCTATGCGGATTGCGACGATAGCGGCAGGTCATAGCGATCAGCGCCACTGCGGCACCGGAGGACACCCCCGAAAACAGGAATAACGCGGGCAGAATCGGGTTATTCAGCAGCGGGTAGGTCTTCAGCGCGGAGAGTAAAAATCCGGTGTAAGCCCCTAACATCACCGCAAGCAGTAACATCACGATATCCAGCGATTTCTGCATCGGTGCCAGCCAGCCGAGCACCTTGGGGAAGAGAGTCAGCTTCGGCAGCCAGCGCTGTTGCAGTACAATAGCCTGCTCGCTAAAAATATTGACCAGCCAGACTGCCAGCGCCGCCATGTAAACCTGAAACAGCATCACCCCAACCGACATCACCGAGGTAAAACTGTAATGGAACATCAGCTTCCAGAACGTCCAGGGGCGCGTCAGGTGGAAGACCAGAATCAGCAATCCGAAAATGATGGTGCACGGCGCGAGAATAAGCGTGGTGCGCATTAGCGTACTGTCTGCGGTGGCCTGTTCGGGATGGTAGCGCCGCAGTAGGGCCGACAGCGTCACCAGACCCGCAGAAATACCCACCAGGAACAGGTAAATCGCAATCGGCCAGTCCCAGACTAACGAATCAAAATGGAATGCGCTTGAAGACACCGGCGTCATTGATGAACCTCCCCGTATTTAAACGGTACGCGATAAACCTTAGGACGAGTGCCGAGCGCGATTTTGTAGCGATAGGTCGGCTGTTGACGAAGCAGGCGGGAAATTTCGCTGTCAGGATCGTCAAGATTACCAAACGTCAGCGCATTCGTCGGACAAGACAACACACAGGCAGGCAGTTTTCCGGCTTTCAGATTGGTCTTGCGGCAAAAATCACACTTATCCGCCGTTTTCGTCTTCGGATGAATAAAGCGCACCTGATAAGGGCAGGCCGCAATACAGTATTGGCACCCTACGCACAGGTCGGGATCCACATCTACAATGCCGCTTGCCGCATCACGATACGACGCACCAGTAGGGCACACGTCAACGCAGGGGGAATTCTCACAGTGCTGACAGGAGTGACGGAAAAAGCGATATTTCACGTCTGGGAATGTCCCAATCGGTTCGCTGCGAATGATCGTCAGACGCGATACCCCCTCCGGCACCTGATTGACCTCACGACAGGCATCCATGCACGCCGTACAGCCGATACAGAGCGATTCATCGTGGATCATGCCGTAGCGGACGCCGTTAACGTTCAGCGTCTGTGCAACGACCTGCCCCGCCGCACTGGTGATGGCGATCAGCCCTCCCATACGGGCAAGAAATTGACGACGAGAGCAACTCATGGCTGCCTCTTATTACCCAGATGCACTGAGGCTGGGTTGAAGTCTGGGTTATTACGCTGATCGCTATGGCAATCCACGCACAGTTTGATGCGACTCTTGTCGTTCAGCGTCTGCATACTGTCCTGCGTGGGGTGCAGTTGATGGCAGCTGGCACACGCCACTTTCGTCACATGCACATCGTGTGGCCAAAACGCTTTCTGTAACTGCTCCGGCGCATGGCATGACATACAGACGCTGTTCTGTTCTTCCACCTTATACATCGGGAAGTTAAAGCGCATGACATCTTTAACGCCTTCGCGGTGTAGTAGTGACGGCTTGCCGTGACAGTTCGTGCAGGTCAGCTGTTGTTGATTATGCGGGTTGACGGCGGTGGCATGCTTGCCTTGCATGCCATCCTCTTCCGGTTTATGGCACTGTAGACAAGCCTCATCGGGATTGCGCTGCGGCATGACCTCCCACCGCTCTCCTTTTTCCGCCTGAGGTGCGGGCTGCGTCAGCCCTGGCAATGCCCAAAGCATGCCTGATACCAGCACCCCGGCAGTCAATAACGAACGTAATACGCTCATATCCACTCCACTTTATGATCGCCCGCGTCCACGGGCGATGAGGGGTTATTAGTTCAGTCGTCCAGCTTTACGCGCTTGCTCATCCCACTGCGGCACTACCGTATTCAGGAAATCCTGTTTTTCGGCGTTGATTTGCTGCATGTTGAGACCAATCGCCTGTTGCGCTTTCTCTTTCGTCGAGATATCCGGCAACTTGACTTCCCCTGTCACACCTTTCTGTGCCAATAGGCGCACCAGTTTGGTTCTCGCCTCGGCAGATTTGCTCAGCGAGGTGCCAAGCATCCGTAAGCCTTCATCCGGCGCATGCATATGAATGCCGTGAGACGCCACTGCCAAATCCCAGCGCCACTGTGCATGGCGGATATCCATCAGAATCGGCTGCATGTCTGCTTCGGTTGCACCGGCATCCCAGGCCGCTTTGGCCTCAAAATGCGCGTGAACCAGTTGCTCCTCTGCTTTCAGTTTCAATTCCTGAATCGCCGTTTTGCGTTCAGCGACAACTGCCTGCATTGCCGCTTTATCCTGCGTATGGCAATTGGTGCAGGTTTCGCCGTAGTTATCGAAGGGGTTACCTATCTTGTGATCGGTGTACAGCTTGCCATCTGCGTTTTTCACTTTCGGCATATGGCAGTCGATACAGGTCACGTTGTTTTTACCGTGGATACCAACGCTCCAGGTTTCATACTCTGGATGTTGGGCTTTCAGCATCGGTGCACGGGAAAGGGTGTTAGTCCAGTCGGAGAAGGAAATGGCGTCATAGTATTTCTCCATGTCTTCGACTTTCGTGCCGTTATCCCATGGGAATTTCACCGCTTTATCTTTGCCAGAAAAATAATACTCAACGTGACATTGTCCACAGACCATGGACTGCTGTCCGAACCGACTGGCGTTATCAAACGGTTTGCCAATCGCCTCCATTGCGCGCTCCGCGTAAGGACGGGACAGCGTCAGCGCGGGTTTGCCCTGAGCAAAATCCGGGGATGCGGTATCATGGCAATCTGCACAGCCGAGATCGTTAGTAATCTCCGGTCCGCCGCGCGCCCATTTGCCTTTGAAGTAGCCTTCCTCGCCTTCCTGTTGGATCAATCGGGCGACGTCCGGGCTTTTACAACTCCAGCACGCCATTGGCAGAGGACCATCTTCCGCCGTCTTCGGTGCGCCGGTGCGTAGCGTTTCACGCACGTCCGTTAACGCATAAGCATGGCCGCGCGGCTTATTATAGTCTCTGGAAAAAGGGTAACCCGCCCAGAGGATCACCATATAGGGATCTTCTGCCAGCGCATCGTGGCGCTCAGACTGTTCGCCGGTCGCTTTCCACGAGTTGAACTGATCGGGGTGTTGATTGATGAATACCGAGTTTCTTGCCTCTATCGGGGCGGGAGAAGGAGACGCCGGAACATCCGCCGAATAGGCTGGCATCATTAGAAAGAGACTGGCTACCATGCCCCACAGATAGGAGATTGACATGCTTATCCTGACCATGCGTTTGTGTCCACATTAAGCCGCCTGCTGGCGGTCATTTTAGTTATCCATTCGACAGAAACCACACCAACTGTCGTGACATTGCTCTCCCTATGAATAGCAAAAAGATGCATTTAAAATATTGTTTTCGATCAAAGGTAAAGAGAAGTAATGAATGGTATCGAAAGTTATATGAGGATTGTCTCAGTCGCGGAGGGGCGGGAATCGCCAAAATAAGACAAGGGACTTGAAAATTGCAGGCTTAAAAATTATGAGCTTAAACACTGTCAGCTTCGGCATCAAGGTATGTGGCGCGAGCGCTGGGATGAGTGTTCATGTCAGAAATTCATCCCAGTGTGTTTTCTGATAAAACGCGGCGTAAGGCATCCCCGCGGGAATGTATTACCGTGAACGGTCTAAATCCACGCTTGAGTAAGCGGAATTAACCCTTCGGGAATTTTTATTTTCCCTGACCATAAGCCAATGCCAACTTGGCGTAAAAATCTTCCAGCGTGAAGCGGGCATCAACCGCGTTATACACCCGAATTTGGCGCGCATTGTCCTGAGGCGCATAGGTCAGATCGTCGTTTAACTGTGGCGCGTTAATCAGCGTGTAGTGATATTCGTGGTCATCCAGCAACAAAGAAACCGCGGGATTATCACCCAATACCCAAACTTCACTTTTCGGCCAGGGAACATCTTTGATAGTTTCGGAAATCGCACGATTAAACTCGATGAGTTGTTGCCACAGATACTCCCCGACTTTCCCTTGCGGCTTCACGCGCACCGCCAGTTCAGACAGCGAGACGCGCACGGACATATAAACATTGTGCGGAACCTGCCACAACGGTATCTGGGATTTGAATACGCTGTTCGCCGCCACCGGATCGTTGAACATATTGTATTCCCAGCCGCCTTTCGGATAAGGCATGCCGCCAATCCACACTACCGTCATTTTACTGGTGATCTTCGGTTCAGCCTGAAGCGCAGCAGCAATATCCGTAATCGGCCCCATAACTAACACAAATAACGGATGCGGATTGTCTTTTAACGCCTCCTTGATGAGCATCTGCGCCCCTTCGCTCAACGCAGGCGCACCACCGTCAGCTTTCAGTGCCTGCGTCGCACCGCGATAAACAGGAATGTCAGTCTTTCCCATCACATTCATCAGGCGCTGAAGCTCGTGGTAGCTTTCCATCATGCTATTTTCGCCATCACGTTTCATCAGCGATGCGGTACGGGAGTAATGGGCGGCAATCAGTCCTTTCACCTGCATCGTCGGCGTCAGCACTGCATGGGCAACGGCAAAATCATCGTCAGCCTCGTTTTTAGCATCGGCACTGATAATGACGCGAATCTGTTTATGATCGGCTACATCAAAAAGTGAAGTTTGAGCCTGAGCGTCGAACGCGCTGAGGAAAGGTAATGCCACGATCACCATGGCAAACCGAGCAAAATATCTGTAGATAAACATGATTATCCTTAACTGTGCTGGGCAGTCGTTGATATGGCAGCCCAGCGATTCAGGCTGCCATCACAGAAAGCGAGCATGCGGATATTCAACCCGCAGCACGAAGACACTACTTAAAAAGCTTCTGAACAAATTCGCTGTAGGCCGGTCGCCAGACATCCATCTCATGGCCGAGATTAGGATAATGGGTATAGTCAAACCGGATATTTTTCTGCTCCAGTACGGTTTTCAAGCCTGCAATATCCTTACCGGTGATGTTATCGGTTTTGCCAATCACCACCGTGAAGTTTTTCAGTTGCTGATTAATCTGCTCAGGTCGTTCAAGTTGTGCAGCAACGGCCGTGTTTGGCACCGTTTCGGTAGTGACGCCGCTAAACGTTGCCAACCAACTGAAATGATCCAGATGGCTCATACCCGAAACCAGCGCCTGATATCCCCCCTGAGACAACCCGGCCAGCGCCCTGCCATTTGCATCCTGACGAACATTAAAGCGTCTACCGATTTCAGGGATAATGTCATGAATGAGTTCCCTGTCCGCCGCTAACGCATTGCGCGGATAGAACACCTTGCGTCGCTCCTGCGGTGGGTATTCTTCCGGGATAATCCCAGGAACGTCGGTTTCCGTATCAGGGATGACGACCAGCATCGGCTCAATTTTTTTCTCTGCCAGCAGGTTATCCATCATCTGCGGTATTCGCCCCTGTACCACGGCAGACGCACCCGTGTCGCCAAAGCCATGATAGAAATAGAGCACGGGTAACGGTTTTGACGATGCGCTATAGCCTGGCGGCGTCCAGACATACATCTGACGCTCTGATTTCAACGCATTTGAATGATAGGTCAGCGTTCTCAGCTCACCGTGCGGAACCTGACGCACGTCCAGAATACTTCCCGGCACCAGAATCAGGCTGGTATTCACCTGACGCTGCGGTTTGGTAAACGCCGTACCTGTATCGATGGTACGAAAACCATCCACGGTGAAGAAATATTCATACAGGTTCGGCGACAGCACAGGCGTTTTGAACGACCACACGCCTGATTGATCTTTCGTCATCGCATGGGACACGATGCTATCGGGAGTCGAACCGGTAAAAACACTGACCTGCTTCGCCGTTGGCGCAAACAGGCGGAAGGTAATGCTGCTGTCCGCGTTAACCGTCGTGACATACTGGCTTACCGGAATGGTTGCCGCTGGCATAACAGGAAAGTCTGCCGGCAACGCAGACGCATTGATAGATACGCCAACCAGCACGCCCAGCGTTAATAATGATAAAGATATTTTCTTCATGTTCATTCGCATAATCCCATCCCGACTATCACATAATCGAATCTGTTTTTGCTAAATGTGACGACACCACCGTAGTAGTGCCGACGTGATGATAGGTATTACCACCAGACTTCCGCCTGAACACCCAATGAGAATTGATCGTTCTTACTGTCGTTAAAAGTGGCCTTACTGATGTCGTTATCTTCAATTTTCAGGTAAGTACCATAAAAACGGATTTCCGGCCGCGACGTTAAAATACTGGTATTAACCTTGATGGCGTGATATAGCGTCGTTTTATACCCAGATTCATGGTAATTCTCGCCGTTTGTTTTATTGGTCTGATTAAAGTACGCCAATTCCACTCCCGTCTGATTGAACTTATCCCAAATATAGGCAGGGCGAAGTACGGCGCGAATACTATCAAAATCGGTATTTGCACCCGTATCATAGCTGTAGATATCGTTCCCTTTTGAATAAACTAATGCATTAGCCATGATAATATCATCACGCAAATACATTTCCCCTTGCGAGATCACACGGAATGCATTTCCTGAGTGGTTCCCATAGTAATCACCATTTCGACTATACGTTGGGTTAGCATCGGATATATTAGCAAAACCGCTGGCTATAGCATTGCTGGCTCCCTGCACGGTAAATTCATTAAATCCGCCGTTATATAATCCCTGCCGTAAAATTACACCAGCAGTCCAGGCATTCTTCAACTTATAAGACAAACCATCACTTTCGTCATTTTTCTGTATATTGTCTTTATTGGCCTGTGCATATTTACCAATCAGAGACAGCGTTGCATTATCCCATAGCGGAATACCTTTGTAGCGGATATCAACGGCGTTGGTATTGACCTGGTGTTTATCCTGAGGCGAACTGCTGTTGCGGGGATTATATAGCGCATGGCGTGCGTTAACATCTTCACGATTTAAGGAGAGATCAAGCTGACCCACGCCCAACTGCCAGTTCTCAATACCTACACCGCCGGCTGCTTCTGAGCGGTGGCTTTTCCAGTCCAGCATCTGAATTTCATAAACGGGTAAGGTGTTTTTACCGACCCAAAAATCTGCGTCTGGCGCAAATGGTAAAAACCCTTTCGTTGTCACATACATATGAGAGAATTGCAGTTTATTTTCGTTCGTGGCGTCTTCACCAAACCAGGCGCTGTTGTACTGCATGCCCACGTTGCCATCCAACTGAACAACGGCATCAACGCGCTTATTACCTTCTTCAAATACTTTTTGATTTAAGGAGAGATCGAACCAGCCGCTATGCTCATTACCAAAACGCCCCAGAGAACCGATCGCATAAGATTTTGGTGAACCATGATCGGCTGTTGCCCATCCCGAACGGAAATAGCCTGTATAGCTAAAACCAAGATCATTTTTGACATATTTGCTAATTTCAGCGAGCGTCAGCGGCTTTGGCTGCGTATTTGCTGTGGCGGCAACATCAACCGTGTTGGTCGCAGGCTGAACAGTAGGTGCCGCTACAGTATAGGTAGACGGAGAAGTGTCGGCTGATGCAACAGCCAATGTTTTCTGTTGGGCCGTTGAGTTGGCGGCTATGCGTGTTTTATTCTCCGCGATCGTCTTATATTCACGCAGCTCTTTTTTCGTTGACTGCAATTCAGCTTTATTTGCCGCCAGTTCTTTCTCCAATAGTTCCAGCCTTTCTTCTACGGTCAATTTTGCGGCCATAGCACCATTAGACAAAAACACTGACGACATCAGTAATACCATCACCTTTACAGGGAATTTTTTACGCATGATTATTATCCGAGTAGGGTACATTATTAAATTTAAAACGAAGCCATTCTGACGCCAGCCGATGGTTCGTCTATTTATAAAAAGCTCTCTGTAAAACCCAAATGATTGTTTACATGATTTAATGGCTAGCCATTAAATCATGTTTAATTTTTCGGCCATCTTTCCCATGGGGTGTAAAAAATAAACTTCGCATTCATTCCAGACCTTCTTTCTTAGAATGAATGCGTAAGTGACGTATCAATACGCTGATTTATTTCAACGCTTTACCATTAGAGGAAATAACCTCTTTATACCAGTAGAAACTTTTCTTACGCCGACGCGTTAACGTGCCGTTGCCTTCATCATCGCGATCGACATAAATGAAGCCGTAGCGTTTCGACATTTCAGCTTTTGATGCACTCACCAGATCGATAGGCCCCCAGCAGGTGTAACCCATCACTTCAACGCCATCTTCCAGCGCTTCGCCGACTTGATACAGGTGGTCGTTCAGGTATTTGATGCGATAGTCATCGTTAATGCTGCCATCACTCTCCAGTTTATCTTTAGCACCCAAACCGTTTTCCACAATGAACAGCGGCTTTTGGTAACGGTCATACAGATAGTTCAGCAAGTAGCGCAACCCTTCCGGGTCGATCTGCCACCCCCATTCGGAGCTTTCCAGATGCGGATTCGGCACCATATTCAGAATATTGCCACGGGCTTTCTGGTTCACTTCTTCATCGGTGGTCACACAACCCGTCATGTAATAGCTGAAAGAAATGAAATCGATGGTTTCCTTCAGAGACTGACGATCGTCTTCCGTTACCGACAGCGTAATGCCGTGCTCTGCGAAGAAACGCTTCATGTACGCCGGGTAGTATCCTCTGGTTTGTACATCACCGAAGAACAACCAGTCGCGGTTCTGCTGCATCGTTTCCATGACATCCGCAGGCTTGCAGGTTAATGGATAGAACATGGAACCCAACATCATATTGCCGATTTTGGCATCAGGGATAATTTCATGGCACGCCTTCACCACTTTAGCGCTGGCAACGAGCTGGTGATGAATCGCCTGATAAATATCCTGCTTACTACTCTCGGTAGGTAAGCCAATTCCTGTAAACGGCGCGTGCAGCGCGCAGTTGATTTCGTTGAACGTCAGCCAGTATTTCACTTTGTCTTTATAGCGCTGGAATACCGTGCGGGCATAGCGCTCGAAGAACGTAATCGTTTCACGACTTCCCCAACCACCGTAATTCTTCACCAGACCGTACGGCATTTCATAGTGGGACAACGTCACAAGCGGCTGAATGCCATACTTTGCCATTTCATCAAACAGGCGATCGTAAAATGCCAGCCCTGCTTCATTCGGCTGAGTTTCATCGCCCTGCGGGAAAATACGCGTCCAGGCAATGGAGGTTCTCAGGCATTTGAAACCCATTTCAGCAAAAAGCGCGATATCTTCGGGATAGCGGTGATAAAAATCGATCGCGGTGTCTTTAGTTCCGCTGTCGCCCGGCGTACGCATGACGATCTCGCCGAAAATACCCTGTGGCTGTAAATCGGACGTTGATAGCCCCTTGCCGTCCGTTAAATATGCGCCTTCAACCTGATTGGCTGCGATCGCGCCTCCCCACAAGAATTCTTTCGGAAACTGATGGCTCATCTTCTCTCCTCCCAATTGGGTCGTAAATGTCAATTTCAGCGGATTAACGTCAACAGTGCGCCCTGTTCCCGCACGGTGTTTCCGGCGGTAGGCAGAATATCAACGTAATTTTCGCTATTCGTGATAATGACGGGCGTTGTCGTGTCATAACCGGCTTTCTCAATCGCCTGATAATCAAATTCCACCAGAAGATCGCCCTGCTTCACGACATCGCCAGTCTTAATGTGTGCGATGAAATACTGACCATCCAATTTCACCGTATCGATACCGACGTGGATGAGGACCTCAGCCCCCTCTTCTGATTCGAGGCCAATGGCATGATTGGTCTTAAACAGTGAAGCAACGGTCCCATTCACCGGCGAAACAACGCGCCCAGCCAACGGTTTAATCGCGATACCTTTTCCCATTAATCCGCTGGCAAACGTTTCATCACCAACCTGATCAAGGGTCAGTACCGTTCCCTCAATCGGGCTGGTTATCGCTTGTTTACGCGTTGCATCATTTGGGTTTTGCGTAGCTTGCGGAGCCGCCGTGGGGGCGTTTACTACTGTGGTATTTTCTTGCGCAGGAATCCCAAAGGCCCAGGTAGCCACCGCCGCGAAGGTAAAGGCGATTGCCGTACCAATAATGGCGGCCCAGACCGTATTATCGACACCTGTCGGCGGGATAACCTGAGTAAAGGTGAAAATGCTCGGGAAGCCGAAGGAATAAATAGTGGTATGGAAATACCCCAAAATTGCGGCTCCCATTGCGCCACCAACACAGCCGAATATGAAAGGACGTTTCAGCGGCAGCGTAACGCCATATACCGCAGGTTCCGTAATACCAAAGATTGCAGCCGAGAAAGCCGAGCCGGAAATACCTTTTAATTTCATGTCGCGAGTACGCAACAATACGCCCAATACCGCACCCGCCTGCCCTAATACCGCCGGAACCAGGAGAGGCATCATGGTGTCGTGCCCCAACACGCTAAGGTTATTAATCATCAGCGGTGTTAAGCCCCAGTGCAGGCCAAAAATAACGAACACCTGCCACAGCGCCCCCATTAACGCGCCCGCAATCATGGAGTTCAGCCCATAAATCAGTTGGTAACCGCTGGCCAACATGTGCCCAAGCCAGGTTGCCGCGGGGCCAATCAGCAGGAACGTAACGGGAACCGTGATACAAAGACACAGTAGAGGCGTGAAGAAATTACGGATATTAATATGCAAGATGGCATTCAGCGGCTTTTCCAGTCGTGAAGCAAGCCAGGCCGAGAAAATAATAGGAATAACCGAAGAGGCATAATTAATGAAGGTGATTGGAATGCCGAGGAAATAAAGCCGTTGGTAACCCGTATCCTGCATCGCACCAAATTCAGCAATCATTGATGGATGTACTAACGTAGCACCAATCACCATGGTAACGAATGGGTTTCCGCCAAACTTTTTCCCTGCGGTATAGCCTAAAATAATTGGGAAGAAAAAGAATAGCGCATCACTCGCAGCGAATAACACTTTATACGACCCACTGGTCTCAACCATCCAGCCACAGGCCAGGCTGAGCGCCAAAAAACCTTTTAAAATACCGGAGGCTGCCATCACACCAATTAATGGCGTAAATATTCCAGAAATAATATCAATGAAGCGAGAGAAAACATTTCCTTTTTTCTCATCACCGTCCTCATTATTTGTGGAATCAGTCTGATCGGTCAATCCAGAAACATTCAGTAAGCTGCGATACACATCACTAACGTGATTGCCTACGACAACCTGAAACTGTCCGCCGCTTTCAACCACCATAATCACGCCTGAATTATTCTTCAGCGCAGCTGCATCCGCCTTTTGGTTGTCTTTTAGTTTAAAACGCAGCCTGGTTGCACAGTGCATCATGCTAATGATGTTGCTACGTCCACCGACACCATCGAGTATCTCACTTGCTAATGCTTTGTATTCCATCGTCTATCCTTAATGCTAAACAGACTTAATTATCAATAATTTAAGATTGCCATTTCTGTTTGAGACAAAAAAAAACCTAAATCGCTTTTCCCAATAAACATTGAGAAAACGATTTAGGTTTTGCCTGCCTGGACTGACAGTAACAATCCTAATTCTTTGTCAGCACAACTCATGCACCGACAATAAAAACCACTTCATCTGATAATTTACTTTCCTCATATTCTATTCTTTCACTTTCATCGTAAGCAAGTGATTTATCTTGCCACACTACTATTTTGTGACAGAAAGCAAATTAACAGAAATTATTCTCCGTCGCCTGGCTCTATTTTATCCAGCCCCTC
Organism: Pectobacterium betavasculorum; assembly: GCF_000749845.1. GTDB lineage: Bacteria > Pseudomonadota > Gammaproteobacteria > Enterobacterales > Enterobacteriaceae > Pectobacterium > Pectobacterium betavasculorum. Next base: position 1,483,354 of record NZ_JQHM01000001.1, read on the forward strand.
CGTACGCACACGTTCAATATGAATCGTTAAGAACATTAACTCTTCTTTCGTTAACGTATAATGATACTTTTGAATAATATGCGCCTGTATTTTTTCCGCACAGCGATAAGACAATTGATATCTTTCCTTCACTACATCATGCAATGATTCATCATCACTAAATACGGTGCTTTTTCCTATTAGCCGTTGCGCAAAAAACTTCAAATGCGTAACAAATCGATGATAGCTTAACGCTTGCTCGTTATAATCCAGATTCAGCTGATATTTTACAATATTCAGTATTTCCTGCATGATTTTGGTTATTTGCAATACTTCCGGCATTTCGCTGTCAAGCTGCGCATTAACCAAATGCAGAGCAATAAATCCGGCCTCATCTTCCGGCAACCGCACAGCCAGACGCTGTTCAATAATATCCAGCGCTTCCTGACCAACGGCAAATTCCTTTGGATACAGGCGTTTTATTTCCCATAACAGCACATTGCGGATATCCACGCCTTGCTTGTGACGCTCTATCGCAAAGTGGCAGTGATCCGTTAAAGAGATATAGACGCTATTTTGCAGTTTCCCAGGTAAGCGCGCTTTTGCCAGCAGAATGATCTTGTCTGCCGTCGTGATGACATCCATCGGAATTTCTGACAGCAGTTCCTGTAGGCGCGATGTCAGCTCGCCAGATTTCATGACAAACACGCGTTCAATCAGCGTTTCATCCAGCAGATCGCCAGAGTGCTTTTTGAAGCCCAGCCCGCGTCCCATCACAACCGACTCATTATTGTTTTCGTCGATTATGGTGACGACATTATTGTTGAGTATTTTGGCAATCTTCATTTTTCAAACCCTGGAAACAAAAAAACCAGACACTCGTAGCAAGAACGAGCATCTGGTTTTGCCTGCTTACGCAGTAACAATCCGCAATGGCTGGTAAACTACCATCTGCATTCATCTTCTCAAGGAGCATGACACAAAAACGTGATACGGATCGACAGAAAAACATGTCGCTCACACGTGTTTTCTTTGTTTATAGTCGGCGATTACTAGAATCAACAACTTGCCATCACACGCGGTAATACCGTACTTAATACGGAGGATTTTTTAGGCAGTTGCGCAACAGAGTTAGGCAAAAACACCAAATCGCACAGTTTTTGCGTAAACGCGACAAAATATTCAACTTGATACCTTTTGCCACCTTGTTTCTCGGCGCTTAATAACTATAATACGGAACGTCGTTTCAATTGAATGGTTTCAGCTAAACAACGTGCCACTATCAATAATAGTATTATCAACGGCATCGCCAACGCGAATCTCCGCTAATCTCATGCGACGAGCGGCTGCGTACTCCATTACCCATTCGCTACGACCATCTATACTTACCTCTTTACGCTGTTTCCTCACACATTCTTTCCAGCGGCTTGTCCCACATCGCCACTGGTTCACTCGTTTTTTTATCCATCACAACTTGTAGAAACTATCTTATGAAAAAGACAAAAATTGTTTGTACCATCGGGCCGAAAACAGAGTCGGAAGAAGTGCTTGGCAACCTGCTGTCTGCGGGCATGAATGTTATGCGCCTGAATTTCTCTCACGGAGATTACGCAGAACATGGTCAACGCATCAAGAATCTGCGTGCCGTCATTGAAAAGACGGGTCAGCAAGCGGCTATCCTGCTTGACACCAAAGGCCCAGAAATCCGCACCATGAAGCTGGAAAACGGCGCTGATGTAACCCTGGCCGCTGGTCAAACGTTCACCTTCACCACCGATCAGAGCATCGTGGGTAACAAAGATCGCGTCGCAGTCACTTATGCTGGATTCACCGAAGACCTCAGCGTGGGCAACACCGTTCTGGTTGATGACGGTTTGATCGGTATGCAGGTTACCGCGATCAACGGTAACGACGTCGTTTGTAAGGTGCTGAACAATGGCGATCTGGGCGAGAATAAAGGTGTTAACCTGCCAGGCGTTTCCATCCAACTGCCTGCTCTGGCTGAAAAAGACAAACGCGACCTGATTTTCGGTTGCGAACAAGGCGTCGACTTCGTCGCAGCGTCCTTTATTCGTAAACGTTCCGACGTTGAAGAAATTCGCGCTCACCTGAAATCACACGGTGGTGAGCACATTCAGATCATTTCCAAAATCGAAAATCAGGAAGGCCTGAACAATTTCGACGAAATTCTGGAAGCATCCGACGGCATCATGGTTGCCCGTGGCGACCTGGGCGTTGAAATCCCAGTTGAAGAAGTGATTTTTGCACAGAAAATGATGATCGAAAAATGTAACCTGGCACGTAAAGTGGTTATCACCGCGACGCAAATGCTGGATTCAATGATCAAGAACCCACGTCCTACCCGCGCTGAAGCGGGTGACGTGGCGAACGCCATCATCGACGGGACCGATGCCGTTATGCTGTCTGGCGAAAGTGCGAAAGGTAAATATCCGCTGGAATCCGTTACGATTATGGCAACGATCTGTCAGCGCACCGATTCCGTGATGAAAAGCCGTCTGGATACCATCAAGACGCCAGGAATACTGCGTATTACTGAAGCTGTTTGTCGTGGTGCGGTAGAAACCGCAGAAAAACTGGATGCACCGCTGATTGTCGTTGCGACCAGCGGCGGCAAGTCAGCCAAATCTATCCGTAAATACTTCCCGAATGCCCGCATTCTGGCGCTGACGACTAACGAAGTCACCGCGCGCCAGCTTCTGCTGAGCAAAGGCATTGATACGCTGCTGGTGAAGGAAATCGCTTCTACCGATGATTTCTACCGCATTGGTAAAGAAGCGGCGCTGAAGACCGGTCATGCGCAAGCAGGTGATGTTGTGGTGATGGTATCTGGTGCACTGGTTTCCAGCGGCACAACCAACACCGCTTCCGTACATCGCCTCTGATCTCAACACTCAGATCGATAAAAGCGCCTTAATGGCGCTTTTTTTATATTCTGAAACGACTTTCTACAGCGCGATAACCTAATTAATGCGTTTGCATAACACGCCATTTTAATAGCCTAAAACCTCAGAGTTATCCGATAAAAATAGCACTGTTTTCCTTACTTTTTTAATGAATAGGTAAAACTCGCTGTTTCTTTGAGCGAACGATCAAAATTAAGCATGTTCTCATCAAAAATTTATTCTCATTAGAAAAAAGTTTGTGTAATACTTGTAACGCTACATGGAGATTAACTCAATCTAGAGGGTATTAATAATGAATCGTACTAAACTGGTACTGGGCGCGGTAATCCTGGGTTCTACTCTGCTTGCTGGTTGTTCAAGCAACGCTAAAATTGATCAGCTGTCTTCTGACGTTCAGACTCTGAACGCTAAAGTTGACCAACTGAGCAACGACGTGAACGCAATCCGCTCTGACGTACAAGCTGCTAAAGATGACGCAGCTCGTGCTAACCAGCGTCTGGACAACCAAGTTCGTACTTACAAAAAGTAATCGAGCTGGTTAAGTAGTGAAAATGGCGCACAATGTGCGCCATTTTTTTGCCTTTGTTTTATCAATAAATCGCTGTACCAAACGTTTTATTCTATCAGTAGTTCTGTTCCATCGACCTTCGCTTTCATCCCTCTTCCACGTTTTCTGCCGTCACTATCCTTCCGTCCGATCTCTGAACCAGCACAGATGCGTCTAAGACGCATCTGACCGTTTTATTTCATGATTAACGCGAGGTAGTGTTAATAGAAGTGATTGGCGCAACCTGATGTGTCTCAGGCGCTTCTGGAGACGACTCTACCGGTGGCTGGTAGGTATTGATATCTTGCCCCACGCTAACCACAATCGGCATGCCGGAACGACGCACAATCGCATCAGCAACGGCTTTACTGTCCGTCTCCGCGTCCTTAACAAACTTCTGCGTCTTCGCCGTCAACGGAATCTTCATGGTTTGTGGATCGTCTTTATCGGTCTTCGACAAAGGCTGATGCACTTCAACATAGCGTTTACCGTCCGGTTCAACGGAAGTTTTAATTGCATCATTAAGAATCTGCACACGCGTACCGACTGGCACGTTGTCGAACAACGCCTTGATATCGTCTGGACGCAGACGGATACAGCCGGAGCTTACGCGCATGCCGATACCGAAGTCCGCGTTCGTACCATGCAGTAGATAAACGCCGCCATGCGCTGACAGGCGCAACGCATGAAGTCCCATCGGGTTATCCGGGCCAGCCGGAACCACAGCAGGCAGCGTAATGCCTTGCTCTTCGAGATAATGCTTACGGATGTTCGCCGTTGGCGTCCAGGTTGGATTCTCACGTTTCTCGCTCACGCTGGTCGTCATCAGTGGCGTATTACGCCCCAGTTGACCAATGCCGATCGGGTAAACGATGACGGTATTTTTCCCTTTCGGGTAGTAGTAGAGGCGTAATTCCGCCAGATTGACCACAATCCCTTCACGCGGGGTATCTGGCAACAGCATTTGCGTCGGGATCGTGAGAGTAGAACCCGGTGTCGGCAGATAAGGATCCGTTCCAGGATTTGCTTCCAGCATGCCCAGTAAACCAATCTTGAAATCCGCCGCGATAGCTTCCAGCGGACGACCGTCATTGGGGACCGTATAAGCGATGTTCTCGCCGATAAGGCGGCTATTTGGTGGCGGTAGCGGATATTCCGTCGCTCTGGCGGCGGTGCTGGCCAGGTATGCCGCAAAGGCCATACCAAGTAAAGTTAACGCGCGTTTCATATTAGGTTCCCTACAATCAATAACATCTGGTTGTGTACCCAGAATGCAGTATCCGACTATACCTCTTGATCTGGTATCAATGAGGCTGTTGCTGCGCCTCTCCACAGAACGTGTGGTATATATTAGCATTGCTGTAACAAAAGAATATTTTATTTAAAAATCAAAGCATTGATATTCAATTCTTTACAAAGCACTGTCAGGATAAAATTTAGCAGGAAATAAATATACAGGACGAATTCTGAAATATCAGCGAGTTAATAAATTGATCGAGAAACAATAACGTATCGCTGGTGAAGATCAGTCAATAAAAAACAAAAAGCGCTGAACGTTTTTTCCGTCACAGCGCTTTTTTCTATACTCAGTAAAAGCAGAGAAAACAGAGAAGATAATTAAAGCAGTGCAGCGGCATGGGCACGAATGGCACGTAACATAGCCTCAAGCCCCTGAGATCGGGATGGCGTCAAGTGTTGGTTCAACGCCAGCGATTCAAAGAACGGCCGCACATCCAGCTCAACAATCTCCTGCGCTGTCAGCCCCTGATACAGGCTGAAAACTACCGCGATCAGGCCTTTCACAATGGCAGCATCGCTGTCGCCGTGCAGAGTGATGACGCCCTGCTCATCAGGTTGTGTCACAATCCACACCTGACTCTGGCACCCCGCAATCAGGTTATCGGGATTACGCCACTCATCGGGCAGTGGATCAAGACGCTCCCCTAACTCGATGACATACAGATATTTTTCTTCCCAGTCATTACAGCGTGCAAAATTGCGCGCCAGCTTCTGCGGTTCTGGCAGACTCGCCATGGTTTCCTCCCCGAACAGGTTCGCGCGCGGCGCTTAACTGCCCAGCAATCGATGGATACGTTGCAATCCGGCAACCAGCCGGTCAATTTCTTCGCACGTAGTATAAACGGCCAGCGAGGCGCGGCACATACTGGGAACACCATAGTGTTCCATCAGCGGCATCGCGCAATGGTGGCCGGTGCGAATCGCAATACCGTACCGATCGAGGAAACTTCCAACATCATAGGCATGGTGCTGCCCAAGGTTAAACGCAATAACGCCGTGCCGTTCGGCAGGACCGTACAAGGTCAGATCGGGCACCTGCGTTAACGCTTCCAGCGCATACTGCATGAGCGAGGATTCATAACGCTGAATATTTTCACGCCCCAGTGCCGTCACATAATCCAGTGCAGCACCTAAGCCCATGATACCGCCCGTGTTAGGCGATCCGGCTTCAAAGCGCCACGGTGAATCCGCATAGGTGGTGCCTATACGCAGGCTGACCTGACGAATCATCGCCCCACCACCTTCCCACGGTGGCATGGCTTGAAGCAGGTCACGTTTGCCATACAGCACACCAATGCCTGAAGGGCCGTAGATCTTATGTCCTGAAAAGACAAAGAAATCACAATCCAGATCCTGCACATCAACAGGCTGATGCATAATCGACTGTGCGCCATCGATCAACACAACAGCGCCCGCCGCTTTTGCCTGCGCAATCATCGCTTTCACGGGGTTCAGCGTGCCCAATACGTTGGATATCTGCGTCACCGCCAGCAGACGAGTGCGTTCATCCAACAACGCGGGAAGCTGTGCCACATCCAGCGAACCATCTTCAGCCAGCGGCAATACGCGAACTTCAACGCCACGCGCTTCCGCCAGCATCTGCCAGGGAACAATATTCGCGTGGTGCTCCATCTCGGTAATGATCAGGTTATCGCCCGGCTGGATAAAGGTGCGACCATAGCTGTTAGCCACCAGATTGATGGCCTCCGTCGTCCCGCGTACAAAGACAATCTCTTCCGCTGAGGCGGCATTAATAAAAGAAGCCACCTGCTCGCGTACCGCTTCCATCGCGCTGGTCGCCTGCGCGCTGAGCGTATGAATGCCGCGATGCACAGCGGCGTATTCATGGCGATAGAATTCAGCTTCGCGATCGATAACAGAATGAGGCTTTTGCGCACTCGCGGCGCTATCAAGATAGGCTAACGGCTGGCCGTTAACCTCGCTTGCCAGCAACGGGAAATCGGCACGAACTCGCTCAATAGGATAACTCATCATACCGCCTTGCCGACATTCGCCAGCGCGTTGGGCAAACGCTGCGCAATACGTTCCAGAACCACATCTCGCAGAGACTCGTTTTCAATCGCTTCTGTGACTTCCGCAGCGAAGGCGAAGATGATCATCTGTTGCGCATCCTGTTGCGTAATACCGCGGGAACGCAGATAGAACAGCTGTTCTTCGTCCATACGACCGATGGTGGCACCGTGGCTACATTTCACGTCATCCGCGTAGATTTCCAACTGCGGCTTGGTATCTACCTCAGCCAATCGACCCAGCAGCAGGTTGTTATTGGTCATCTGTCCGTCAGTTTTCAGCGCATGCGGCGCAACCTTGATCATGCCGTTAAACACTGCTCTGGCGCGATCGTTGACAATGACTTTATGCAGTTGACGACTTTCGCCGTTGCCCTGATTGTGTTCCAGATACGTTCGCGTATCACACACTTCGCTGCCAACAGGCAGAATCAGGCTGTTCATGGACAGGTTCGTCCCTTCGCCGTTCAACTGAGCACTGGTGTGGTGACGTGTTAGCCCAGCTCCCAACAGGAAACTGTGGCTGCGAACCCGAGCATCGCGTGCCAGAACCAGATCGTTATGCGCGAAGTGGTAGCTCGCCGCCGCTTCAAACGCCAGTTTATAGTGGCTAATCTGGCTGTTTTCCGCTGCGTTCACCGTCAGGCGTGCACCGGTAAAATGAGCATGCTCATCCAGACTGATGTAGTGCTCGATAATCTCCGCACTCGCGCCACGCTCAACGTTCAGATGATGACGATGGTGAACCGTGTTCAACGCCGCAGCCTGACTGCTGCTGACGTGCAACAGATAAAGCGGTTTTTCCGCTTGCTGCCCGGCAGCCAGACGAATCAAGGTACTTGTGCTAGCCAGACTTTCGGTCAGATGCAGGAACACGTCGGACTGGATCGCCGCAGGCAGCACGCCACGCGCACGCGACGCCTGTACGTCCACCTGATACGGACCCCAGGCGCTGTCGCTCAGTTCTGCGTTGAACACACCATCGACAAACACCAGACGCCAGCTATCCACCGCCAATGCCAGTGCGTCCACAGCAGCACGATCGATAGACAGTGCCTGAGGTGCGACAAATTCGTTGCTCAGCAAGCCATCCAGTGGCGTGTATTTCCAGTGTTCATGCTTACGATGCGGTAAGCCAAGACGAATAACGTCCTGCCAGTGTTGGTTTGCATCTTCAGAACGACGCGACGCATCGCGTTCAAACAGGCTATGCCATTGTTGCAGCGCCTGCTCTTGTTTCTGTGCGATGCCGGTTTTACTCGTCACATTATTGCTCGTCGGTAAGCCAGCCATAGCCTTGCTCCTCCAACTGTTTAACCAGCGAGAAATCACCGGATTTCACAATGCGCCCTTGATACAGAACGTGTACGTGATCCGGTTTGATGTAATCAAGAATACGCTGGTAGTGCGTGACAATGATGAACGAACGTTTGCCGTCGCGCAGGGAGTTCACGCCGTTAGAAACGATTTTCAGTGCGTCAATGTCCAAACCAGAGTCAGTCTCATCCAGAATGCACAGATCCGGCTCTAACGCCGCCATTTGCAGAATGTCGTTACGCTTCTTCTCGCCGCCGGAGAAGCCTACGTTGACCGAGCGGGTCAACAAATCTTCCGGCATATTCAGCAGTTTGATCTTTTCTTCGATAAAGTCGGCGAAGTCAAAGCGATCCAGCGGTTCCTGCTCGCGGTATTTACGTACTGCGTTAACAGAGGTTTGCAGGAAGAACTGGTTGCTCACGCCAGGGATCTCTACCGGATACTGAAACGCCATAAAGACGCCTTCACCCGCGCGATCTTCTGGAGACAGTTCCAGCAAGTCTTTCCCTTTGAAGTTCACCGAACCATCGGTCACTTCATATTCTTCACGTCCAGCCAGCGTCGCGGAGAGCGTACTTTTTCCTGAGCCATTCGGGCCCATGATCGCGTGAACTTCACCCGGCTTAATGGTGAGATTAAGCCCTTGGATGATCGCTTTGCCTTCTACGCTAACTTTTAAATTTTCGATGCTTAACATGCTTATTCCTTCCAACGCTCAATGTGGCGAGCGCTTAATGAATTCCGGGACCGATGATTCTCATTATTCGTCTGTGAAAATCCCGGTAACCGCCGAATTAACCCACGCTGTGTTCCAGGCTAATCGCCAGTAACTTTTGTGCTTCTACCGCGAATTCCAACGGCAATTCAGAGAAAACGTCCTTACAGAATCCGTTCACGATCATCGAGATGGCGTCATCTTCGCTGATACCGCGTTGCAGGCAGTAGAACAACTGATCATCACCGATTTTCGAGGTCGTCGCTTCATGCTCCAAATGCGCAGTATTGTTACGCACTTCCACGTACGGGAAAGTGTGCGCGCCGCACTCGCTGCCGATTAACATGGAGTCACATTGGGTAAAGTTACGGGCGTTGGTCGCGCTCGGCATAATCTTCACCAAACCGCGGTAGGTGTTCTCACTGCGCCCGGCAGAAATCCCTTTAGAGATGATGGTCGAACGGGTGTTTTTACCGATATGAATCATCTTGGTGCCGGTATCGGCCTGCTGGCGACCGTTGGTCAAGGCAACAGAGAAGAACTCACCCACGGAGTAGTCACCGCGCAGAATGACGCTTGGGTATTTCCAGGTGATCGCTGAGCCAGTTTCTGACTGCGTCCAGGACATTTTTGAATGCTCGCCTGCACACAGCGCGCGCTTGGTTACGAAGTTCAGAATGCCGCCTTCTGCGTCATCTTTACCGGAGAACCAGTTCTGCACCGTGGAGTATTTCACTTCGGCATTCTTGTTGATGATGACTTCCACCACCGCGGCATGCAGCTGATAGGTGTCACGAACAGGTGCGGAGCAACCTTCGATGTAGCTGACGTAGCTGTCATCATCGGCGATCAGGATCGTACGCTCGAACTGACCGGTTTTCGCCGCGTTGATGCGGAAATACGTCGACAATTCCATCGGGCAGCGCACGCCTTTCGGGATGTACACAAACGTACCGTCAGAAGCGACCGCCGAGTTTAACGCCGCAAAGAAATTGTCGTTCGCCGGTACGACTGTGCCGAGGTACTGACGCACCAGATCGGGATGTTCCTGAATCGCCTCGCTGAATGAACAGAAAATAATGCCTTTTTCAGCCAGCTCATGCCGATACGTGGTCGCAACAGATACCGAGTCGAAAATAGCATCGACCGCGACTTTCTGGCCTTCACGGACGGGAACGCCCAGCTGATTAAAGGCATTTTCTACTTCGCTGGTCAGGTAATTATTCACGTCCGTAATCCCGGATTGCTGCTTGGCGCCGGGCTCAGAGCCACAGCTGTCGTCACAGTTACCGCAGGAAGGCGCGGAATAATAGCTATAGTCCTGATAGTCGAGTTTCTCGTAATGGGCTTTTAGCCAATGCGGCTCTTCCATCTCCAGCCACGCTTTGTAAGCGTTAAGACGGAATTCCAGCATCCACTCAGGTTCATTACGCTTCGCCGAGATCGCCCGCACGACATCTTCGTTGATGCCGTGCGCCAGCTCATCGGTTTCCAACTGCGTGAAGAAACCTTCTTTATAGCGTCCATCACCCATCCAGATCTGGACATCATCAGGTACATCTACCGTGCTACGTGCCATAATTTTTCATCACTTAAATGCCAAAGCTTTCGCCACATCCACAAGCATGCTGCGCTCTGGGATTATTAAACTTGAATATCTGATTCAGCCCTTCACGGACGAAATCAAGTTCTGTGCCGTCAATGAAAGGCATCGCTTTCAGTGGGACATATAGTTTTGCGCCATCACGTTCGAATACCAGATCGTCGGTTTCAAACTCCTGCACCAGATCCAGCACATAGCCAAACCCGGCACAGCCTGATTGTTTAACGCCAAGCCGCAGCCCTTGCACGGCTTCATCCTGCGTCATCAGATTCTTAATCTGCTTCACGGCGCTATCTGTCAGCGTCAGTCCCTGCCAGACATTTTCATCCAGTGAAAATGTCCCTACATTTTCCGCTTGCATATGGAATACCTCATTGCGTGTGGTACCAGTTTTAGGCTGGTTTCCCCTAATGTTAGTGATTATGAAACTAGCTTCAACCTCTTGTTTCGCAGGGCTATTCGTAACATTTGGTTTTTTAGCGATCCAATAGCATCATTTTACACGTCTCTGAAGCGCCAAACAATGCGGCAATAAATCAACTAACCAATTGATAAAAAATGAATTAATAGCCTCTTCCCTGTTCCTTTAGGGAAGGCGGAAATTATCATCTCGTTATCATTATTATAACATTTATCGGTGATACCTATTTATAAAACAGGGAAGGTATATGAAGATTTATATGATTTCCGATCGTATTTTTCACGTTAAAGCACGTTTTGCCCATTGATCACGGCCTTTTTTATTAATATGATAATGATTATCATTTCATATTCAGGATCGATAACCATGCTTTCCGTGAATGCCTGGCTGCACCACCAGATTGACGAATATAAATTTCAGATTCGCGATGCCACTGTTGATTTCTATATGGCGGAAGCCCGCCTGAATCGTCCGGGAAGTAATATTGATCATTTACGTCGATTCCATAACGCCTGCATGGACATGGTTGAACTGTGTCTGAGAAATGGCGATGACGACAGTTATCTGCACGCACTGGTCAAGTTGCACAATCGGTTGATTAAAGAGATCAATAATGAAGGGCGCTGCCACCTCTTTCGAGTGCAAAGCTACTACTTTGCGCGTAACACGCTGAAGTCGATTTGCCATCAGTTAAGCATGCAAGGCTCATGGGATAAAGCCACCGCGTTTCAGACGGACTTCGTTAAGCGCGTGCCTTTTCTCCCCTAAAGAACGATCGATCTACCCTAAATAAAAATCGAACCAGACCCGCCAACAGTCTGGTTCAGCGTTTCATACTTACGGCGTAATCACCGACGTCGTCAGACGTGAAATGCAGCACAGGCGATTCTGATTATCAAAAATCTCAATCTGCCATACCTGGCTACGGCGACCAACGTGAAGCGCACGGCATACTCCCCGAACCTCACCTTCACGCACAGCACGCAGATGATTGGCATTGATTTCCAGCCCCACCACCTGCTGATCGCCCTCAGAGCACAGATAGCCCGCGACGGAGCCGAGCGATTCCGCCAGCACGACGGAAGCGCCACCGTGCAGTAAGCCAAACGGCTGACGCGTGCGTGAATCCACTGGCATCACCGCTTCCAGAAAATCCTCCGCAAGGCAGGTATAACGAATCCCGAGATGACCAACCATACACGCCTGGCTCTGTTGATTGAGCTGCTCAAGCGTAACCTGTCGTTTCCATTGCATCAGAGAATCTCCAGTAGAGCCTGTAGCGGATGGCGTAATGCACTGCCTTCCATGCGTTTTACCTGACTACGGCATGAATAGCCGGTGGTCAGACAGCGTTTCTGCGGCAACTTCTGTAACACCTGCTGCCAGGATAGCGCATAGATTCCCTGCGAGTTGGCAAGGTTTTTGGTTTCATGACCGTAAGTTCCCGCCATACCGCAACACCCGACGCTGACGTTCTCCAGTTTTGCGCCAAAGCGCGAGAAGATATCAGCCCACTGCTTAGTGCTGATCGGTAGCGCGGTCGTTTCGGTGCAGTGGCCGAGCAGATACCAGGACTCACCGGTGGCAGGCATAGGCGTGCTATCTGCCAATGCCTTCACCAGCCATTCATGCACCAGCTGTACCTGAAAATCACCACGTTTCTCCCCCAAAATTTCTCGGTATTCGTCGCGATAGCACAGCACCAGCGCCGGATCGACGCCCACCATCGGCATTCCTAGCTTGGCAACGCGATTCAGGAAATCTGCCGTCTTCGACGCCGTTTTGGCAAAGCGTTGTAAAAAGCCTTTAATGTGCTGCGCTTTTCCGTTCGGCGAAAACGGCAATAGCACCGGTTTCAACTTTAGTTTTTCGATCAAATGAACGAAATCCGCCACCACCTGCGCATCGTAATAGCTAGTAAACGGATCCTGCACAATGAGAACGTACTGTTGGCGCGCCTGCTCAGGCAGTTGTTCCAACTGTTCAAGCGTGGTGTTGACTCCGCTATGCCCGGCAAACTGCTGACGAAGCGACGGTGATGACAGCAAGGGCAAATCAACCATGCCAATCTGGCTGCGGCTCAGATTATTCAGCAACGGCATTTTCAGGAAGAAGTTAAACGTCTTCGGGCTACGTGCCATCAGCGGCGCATAGCTTTCGACACCGGCCACCAGATAGTCACGAACCGGACGCAGGTAGCGCGTGTGATAAAGCTGTAGGAAGCGGGAACGGAAACCGGGCACGTCGATCTTGATCGGGCACTGCGTTGAACAAGCTTTACACGCCAGACACCCTGACATCGCCTCTTTGACTTCATGCGAGAAGTCGTAATCGCCTTGCTTCGCCTGCCAGCTATTGCGGGTTTTCTGGATAAAGGCGCGCAGGCTTAATTTTTGCTGCGGTAAGGCGTTCTCTAATGCAACCGGATCGACGCCCTGCTCCGCCAGCAGGCGCAACCATTCACGTACCAGCGTCGCGCGACCTTTCGGGGAGTGAATACGGTTTCCGCTGATTTTCATTGACGGGCACATTGGGCTACGCGCATCAAAGTTGAAGCACAACCCGTTACCGTTACATTCCATTGCGCCACGGAATGCGGTACGCACCGTCAGCGGGATCGTGCGGTCAAACGTGCCGCGCTTGACTGCATCCACTTTCATCATCGGTGCATCGACATCCAGCGGCGCACAAATTTTCCCAGGATTAAGCCGGTTATCAGGGTCAAACGCCGCCTTGATCCGACGCAGCTCGTCATACAATTCCGGGCCAAAGAATTCGGGGCTGTATTCAGCACGGAAACCTTTACCGTGTTCGCCCCATAGCAGCCCGCCGTATTTAGCCGTCAATGCGACAATCTGGTCGGAAAGCTGTTTCATCAGCATTTCCTGTTGCGGATCGCACATGTCCAGCGCAGGACGAACGTGCAGCACCCCGGCATCCACGTGGCCGAACATGCCATACTTCAGATTGTGACTGTCCAGCAGCGCACGAAACTCTTCGATATAATCGGCCAGATGCTGGGGAGGCACGCAGGTATCTTCCGCAAACGGGATAGGCTTAGCCTGCCCTTTGCTATTACCCAGTAGCCCGACGGCTTTTTTGCGCATGGCGTAAATACGTTCGATTCCGGCAAGGTCGTTACAGGTTTGATAGCCAATCACCCCGCCTTCTCCGGTAACCAGCAGCGTGTCCAGCCGCTGACATAGCGACTCAACCTGCCCGTTGATCAGCACTTCATCGTCACCTGCGAATTCAACGATATTCAGGCCAAGCATTTCCTGATTAGGTACATCAGTAATCAGTTCACTGACGGAATGCCACACGATATCTTCGCGGGCAAGATTTAGGACTTTGGAATCCACCGTTTCGACGGATAACGCCTTCGCTTCAACCATGAACGGCGCATTGCGCAACGCGGAATTGAAGGAGTCGTACTTGATATTCACCAGACGACGGCTCTTCGGCAACGGCGTGATATCGAGCTTCGCTTCAGTGATAAATGCCAGCGTGCCTTCGGCCCCGGTCAGAATACGCGTCAGGTCAAAGGTACGGAGATCGTCGCTGAACACATGCCGCAGATCATAACCCGTCAGAAAGCGGTTCAGCTTAGGGAATTTGTCGATAATCAATGCGCGCTGCTCGCGACAGCGGTGCAGCACCGTGTGATAAATGCGGCCAACGGGAGAATCTTCTTCTGCTAACTGCTCTGCCAGTTCTGTCGGCATCGCCTGCGTATCCAGCATCTCGCCGCCCAGCAGGATCGCACGCAGCCCCAGCACATGGTCTGAGGTTTTACCGTACACCAGTGAACCTTGTCCTGATGCATCAGTATTGATCATGCCGCCCAACGTCGCCCGGTTACTGGTCGATAGCTCGGGAGCGAAAAAATAGCCGTAAGGCTTCAGATATTGGTTAAGCTGATCTTTAATGACGCCAGCCTCAACGCGCACCCAGCCCTGCTCAGGATTGATCTCCAGAATGCGGTTCATATAACGCGACATATCGACCACAATGCCGCGATTCAGCGCCTGCCCATTCGTACCTGTCCCGCCACCGCGTGGGGTAAAGGTCAACTCTGAAAAACGCGCCTCGCCCGCCAGCCGCGAGAGGATCGCGACATCGGCAGTTGAACGGGGGAAAACCACCGCATCTGGCAGAAGTTGATAGATACTGTTATCCGTTGCCATCGTCAGACGATCGGCATAATTGGTCGCCGTATCGCCCGTGAATCCATTTTTCTTCAATGCTTCCAGAAAATTAAGCACCGGCTGAACCAGCCCGGGAGATTGCGTGATCTGTGGGATCATTATTTTTTGACCCTGTCCATACATGATGTGTTTGCCAATTATGTCGTGAAATGCCTATGAAGCGTGGTATATAGCCTAATGTCGATCGGTTAAGAACCGAGAAACACGGGGCGAGGTCTCCCTGCGGGAACCTCATCCCCGTGTTTCCCCTAAAATGGGACTTGAGTGATCAGCTATGCTATAGCCGTCCTTTCATCGGGGACATCACGTTTTATCACATTTCGCAATCGTGTGCGCTCCCGGATCGGCAAAAACATACAGCATGTTGGCGAAGCGTCGTTTCAACAACAAAATGTTCAATAGGCTGTCAAAACACCCGGAAATATCTCATGATGACTTCTGATGAGATCACTTCACCCAAGCTACCCCACCTTCCGCCTTTTCTTTTGCTATTGAGGAACGATTCGTTGAGCAAATATTCTCAACCACCAC
The DNA here is from genome assembly GCF_000749845.1 of Pectobacterium betavasculorum. GTDB lineage: Bacteria > Pseudomonadota > Gammaproteobacteria > Enterobacterales > Enterobacteriaceae > Pectobacterium > Pectobacterium betavasculorum. The sequence continues at coordinate 1,498,928 of NZ_JQHM01000001.1, forward strand.
GATTTGACCTGGCCAGAATCCTGTTCAGTCTGGTGTTTATTACCATCATGATTATTGCCTGTTTTTGGGTAGTGCAGCCTTTTATTCTGGGATTCGCCTGGGCATGTATGGTGGTTATTGCCACCTGGCCGATGCTGATTAAATTTCAGGCACTCTTGTGGGGGCGACGTTCTCTGGCAGTGCTCGTGATGACGCTTCTGCTTATTCTGCTATTTATTGTGCCGATTGCCGTTCTTGTCAGCAGCGTGGTGGAGAACAGTTCGGCGCTAATGAACTGGGGAGCCAGACAGGAAAACTTTTCGCCGCCGACACTCGAGTGGCTATCGTCAATTCCTTTAGTCGGGGAGAAATTGTTCAACAGCTGGCAGGCGCTATTGCAAAGCGGCGGCAGCGGTCTGTTCGCCAAGGTGCAACCCTATTTTGGTAAAACAGCAACCTGGCTGGTGGCACAGGCAGCACATGTCGGACGCTTTCTGGTGCACAGCTCCCTAATGCTGATCTTCAGTGCTCTGCTGTATTACAAAGGTGAGGCCGTTGCGAAAGCCGTGCGACATTTTGCCATCCGGCTTGGGCAGGAGCGCGGCGATACTGCGGTGATTCTGGCCGCACAGTCAATTCGTGCCGTCGCGCTGGGCGTGGTAGTAACGGCCATCGTACAATCAGTGTTAGGCGGAATCGGTCTTGGGCTGTCTGGGATTCCTTACACCACACTATTAACCGTTCTGATGTTTCTGTGTTGTCTGGCGCAACTGGGGCCGCTCCTGGTACTTATTCCAGCCATTATCTGGCTGTATTGGACGGGCGATAACACCTGGGGCACCATCCTGCTAGTCTGGAGTTGCGTCGTTGGAACGATTGATAACGTGATTCGTCCAATGCTAATTAGAATGGGTGCCGATCTTCCTATGTTACTGATTCTTTCCGGCGTGATTGGCGGATTGCTGGCGTTTGGCATGATTGGGCTGTTTATTGGCCCGGTCGTCCTCGCCGTTTCCTATCGTCTGCTGTTTGCCTGGATGCGCGAAATCCCCGAGCCGCAGAGCATCCTCTCGGTTAATGCGGCCAAGACACCCAATAAAAATTCATAGCGGTAAGTCCACCTCTTTTCTTTCCGTGAGCGGTACACCGCTCACGGATTTTCTTCTCTCAACATCGCTTCTTATGACTCTTTCTTTTTGTCTCGATAGGTAAAAATAACTAATGATTAATCATCTATTGCCAGGGATTAGTCCTAAAATTTTTATTACCATTTCTCTAATGCATCAATATTATTGACAATATAAAAACTCTGATAAGAGAACCCTTAAAAAATAATTAACTATTAGGATGATTCTTAATGACTAAGGAGGGCATAATCCATAGGATAAGTATCGAAGCTAGTATTAACCTACTGTTTGTCAATGAGGTTTCCTCCTCGTCAGAGTTAGTAACGAATTGCTGTGTGTAGTCTTTGCCCATCCCCTGAGATGGGCATTTTTTTTCCTTTCATTTCTCTTTCATTCAATTACGCCTGATTCCTTTTTTGCTACTCTCCTGTCTGCCCACCTTCGGTTCAGATTTTTCAGGAGTTTCTCATGACGTCTCTCGCCGCGAAGAGATTACTACTCTGTGGCTTATTCAGCCTTCTGACAGCCTGTGATAACCCGACACCTACAGCACAGCGCCCCTTGTTGACCATCGAAGGCAAAACCATGGGGACGTTTTACAGCGTAAAAATTAGCGGCAATGTCACTGAAGATAAAACACAGTTGCAACGGGAAATTGATGCTCTGCTGGAGCAAGCCAATAACGATATTTCTACCTACCGCGACGATTCCGTCCTATCCCGCTTTAATCAGCATCGGGGAACGGATCCACAGCCTATTAGCAATGGCATGGCAGATATTATTCTGGCCGCGCTGCGTATCGGTAAAGCCACTCACGGCGCGATGGATATCACAGTCGGCCCGTTGGTTAACCTCTGGGGATTCGGCCCGCAGAAACAGCCGACACGGATTCCCAGCCAACGGCAGATCGATTTAGCACGGCACAATGTCGGGCTACATCACCTGAAACTGATCGGTGACGAAAAAGGAGAATGGATTCAGAAAGATCTGCCGGATTTGTACGTCGATCTCTCCACGCTGGGTGAAGGATACGGCGCAGACGTTCTGGCACAGTTGATGGCGCGTAAAGGAATCACCAACTATCTGGTTTCCGTTGGCGGTGCGATTTCCAGCCGTGGCGTGAACGCCGAAGGAACGCCGTGGCGCGTAGCGATTCAGAAACCCACCGATCAAGAAAACGCAGCGCAGGCGGCAGTGAATTTGCAGGGTTACGCGATTAGCACGTCTGGCAGCTATCGAAATTATTTTGAACAGGACAGCAAGCGCTATTCTCACGTTATCGATCCCGAGACGGGTAGGCCGATTACCCATCAGTTGGTTTCTGCCACCGTGATTGCGCCTACCGCGCTGGAAGCGGATGGTTGGGATACGGGTTTGATGGTGCTGGGAACGGAGAAAGCATTAAAGCTGGCGGAGCAGCAGGGATTGGCGGTTTACCTGATTACCAAAACGGATAAGGGTTTTAGTGCCGTGATGACGCAACAGTTTAAGTCATTCCTGATTTCAGCACCGTAAGAAACGCCAAAACCAACAGCAACCCCATCGCGATGAGATCGAGATACACGGGGCGACCACGAAGTGAGGCATCCCTGCGGGAACCTCATCTCCGTGTTTCCCCTAAAATCTGACATCGTCGGTTACCATGACGCCCGGCAATCACCGAGCGTCATAGCTCTCACCGTACTAATTACTTTTGCTCAGCCAAATTCAGCCAGGTTTGCACCACGGTATCCGGGTTGAGTGACAGGCTATCGATGCCCTGCTCCATCAGCCAGATCGCGAAATCTTCGTGGTCTGATGGGCCCTGCCCGCAAATACCGACGTATTTACCCTGTTTCTTCGCCGCTTTAATTGCCATCGATAGCAGCGCTTTCACCGCATCGTTGCGTTCATCAAACAGCGCCGATACCACGCCGGAGTCGCGATCCAGACCCAGCGCCAGCTGCGTCATGTCGTTTGAACCGATGGAGAAGCCATCAAAGTGTTGCAGGAACTCATCAGCCAACAACGCGTTGGACGGAATCTCGCACATCATGATGATTTTCAGACCGTCTTCGCCACGGCGCAAACCCTGACTCGCCAACTCAGCAATCACCGCTTCCGCTTGCGCCACGGTACGAACAAACGGGATCATGATTTCTACGTTCTTCAGACCCATCACGTTGCGCACGCGTTTGACCGCTTCACATTCCAACGCGAAACAGGCTTTAAAGTCTGGTGATACGTAGCGACCTGCGCCACGGAAGCCTAGCATCGGGTTTTCTTCTTCCGGCTCATAGCGCTCGCCACCGACCAGATTGGCGTATTCGTTCGATTTAAAATCGGACAGACGGACAATGACGCGCTTCGGCGCGAATGCCGCAGCCAGCGTCGCAATCCCTTCCGTCAGGCGACCTACATAAAACTCGATCGGATCGTCGAAGCCCTGCATCAGCGTTTTGATTTCACGTTGCAGTTCTGGAGTTTGTTGGTCGAATTCCAGCAGCGCACGCGGGTGCACGCCAATCATGCGGTTGATGATGAATTCCAGACGCGCCAGACCGACGCCATCGTTTGGCAAGCAGGCAAAATCAAACGCGCGGTCAGGGTTACCGACGTTCATCATGATTTTCAGCGGTAACGTAGGCATTTCATCAATCTGTGAGCTCTTCACGGAGAAGTCCAGCAGATCCTGATACACATAGCCCGTGTCGCCTTCCGCACAGGAGACCGTCACTTTCTGCCCTTTGCGCAAACGTTCGGTCGCATCGCCGCAGCCCACAACCGCCGGAATGCCCAGCTCACGCGCGATAATCGCTGCGTGGCAGGTACGTCCGCCGCGATTGGTAACAATCGCGGCAGCTTTCTTCATGATCGGTTCCCAGTCTGGGTCGGTCATGTCGGTCACCAGCACATCGCCCGCGTTGATCAAATGCATCTCGCTGATGTCCTGAATCACTTTCACTTCGCCTGCACCGATACGGTGACCGATCGCACGGCCTTCCACCAGCACCGTCCCACTGGCTGGCAGGTGGTAGCGCTCCATAACCTGTCCGTTAGAACGTACCGTTTCAGGACGTGCCTGAACGATATAGAGTTTACCGGTGTGACCATCTTTCGCCCATTCGATGTCCATCGGGCGGCCGTAGTGTTTCTCAATCAGCAGAGCCTGACGCGCCAGCGCCTGCACTTCGTCGTCTGTCAGGCTGAAACGCGTCGTTTGTTCTGTCGGTACATCTTCAATCCGCACCTGCTTGCCATGTTCCTGACTCGCGGCATACACCATACGGATTTTTTTCGATCCCATGTTACGGCGCACAATTGCAGGCTTGTTGTTCTGCAAGGTCGGCTTGTGAACATAAAACTCATCTGGGTTCACTGCCCCTTGCACCACCATTTCACCTAAACCGTAAGCCGACGTAATGAACACGACCTGATCAAAACCGGATTCGGTATCAATGGTAAACATCACACCCGCGGAAGCCAGATCGGAGCGCACCATGCGCTGTACGCCTGCCGACAGCGCCACGCCACGGTGGTCATACCCCTGATGCACGCGATAGGAGATAGCGCGATCGTTAAACAGCGATGCAAAGACGTGCTTCACCGCGACCATCACTGCGTCAATGCCTTGCACATTCAGGAAGGTTTCCTGTTGGCCAGCAAAAGATGCATCTGGCATATCTTCCGCGGTGGCGGAAGAACGCACGGCAAACGAGGCCTCTTTTTCGCCATCAGCCAGTTGCTGATAAGCATCACTGATTGCTTGCTCCAGCTCTGGCTGGAACGGCGTATCAATAATCCACTGGCGAATCTGCGCACCGGCGCTGGCCAGTTGGCTCAGATCGTCAATATTGGTGCGATCGAGCAGCTCATAAATACGCTGGTTAATCCCGCTTTGATTAAGAAAATCATTAAACGCCTGCGCCGTTGTCGCAAAACCGTTGGGAACGGCTACGCCTAAATCTGAAAGGTTGGTGATCATTTCACCCAAAGAGGCATTTTTGCCCCCCACCCTTTCAACATCGTGCATACCGAGCTGGTTATACCAAAGGACATTACGCAAATCAGGGCCGTTATTGGACATCGAAAATAATCCTTTCTGCATACAATTAGGGTATGAAAGAGTTCGGTTGAGAATCGCCTCAACGCAATCAGGTTAGCATAGCGTTTTGATGAACATGGACAGGTGAATCGATCAACCTATGAAAAAAAACTGATTTCACGGCAAACGATTGCTTAACGCGGTAAAAATCCAATATCGTAGAGGATTAGTATTCTTTATCATGAAGATAATGAAATGCTGTTTTAATAAAAGTATTCTTGAAACGCAATTTTTGACGAGGTTGACGTGTTCGAGCTGTCGGAAATATCACAAGGGGGTTATGTGGAAAGAAGCGTGTTTTATGTCTCGGATGGTACGGCCATTACGGCAGAAGTGCTGGGTCATGCAGTGCTGTCCCAATTCCCCGTGAACACGGTTAGCTATACCTTACCTTTCGTTGAAAGTGAAGTCCGTGCTAAAGCGGTGTGTGAACAAATCAATACGCTGTATCAGCAAACTGGCGTACGCCCGCTGGTGTTTTACTCCATTGTCACGCCGACCGTTCGTAATATTATTACCAGCAGCGAAGGATTTTGTCAGGATATCGTACAGGCGCTAGTTGCCCCCTTGCAGGAAGAATTGAACACCCCGCCAACACCGATTGCTAACCGCACTCACGGTTTGACGGCCAATAACCTGAGCAAATACGACGCCCGTATCGCCGCCATTGATTACACGCTGGCACATGATGACGGTATTTCGCTGCGCAACCTCGATCAGGCTCAGGTTATTCTGCTGGGCGTGTCACGCTGCGGTAAAACACCGACCAGCCTGTATCTGGCAATGCAATTTGGTATTCGTGCTGCCAACTACCCTTTCATTGCCGATGATATGGACAACCTGCGCCTGCCCGATGCACTGAAACCGTTCCAGCATAAGCTATTCGGGCTAACCATTGATGCCGAACGGCTAGCAGCAATCCGTGAAGAGCGCCGGGGCAATAGTCGCTATGCTTCCCTGCGCCAGTGCCGTATGGAACTCAGCGAAGTCGAAGCGCTATTTCGCAAACATCAAATTAAATATCTCAATACCACCAATTATTCTGTTGAGGAAATCTCCGCCAAAATCATCGACATTCTCGGCATGAGCCGAAGGATGTACTAGTACATGGTGGTTTTTTTGTTTTGATGCGGTTGTAATGTGCGCTATTTCGTTTATTGTGTGCTCCATCACTTCCCGGCATTTCGCCGCTGCGAAGCAACCCTTTAGTTGAAAATATCGCTTGAAAACAGGGTCTGAAACACGTTCAGGTCAATGCTTTTTCGGTGAACACAGATTTTCGACTTGACCGTATTCAGAGACAAAAAATGCTACAAACAGATGAACTGCGGAGCACGCGCATCGAGAGTCTGGTTACGCCCCAAACGCTACTTGCCAGACTCCCGATTACCCCTGACGTTGCCGAAAATGTCACCTCCTCACGCAAGAAAATTGAAGCCATTCTCACTGGCCACGATCCCCGTTTACTCGTTGTGATTGGCCCCTGTTCGATCCATGACACCGACAGCGCTTTGGACTATGCACGTCGTCTGGCTGCGCTACGCACGCAGTATCAGGACAGGCTGGAAATTGTCATGCGCACTTATTTTGAAAAGCCGCGCACCGTCGTCGGCTGGAAGGGACTCATTTCCGATCCCGCGCTTAATGGCTCGTTCCAGGTGAACGAAGGGCTGGAAATTGCGCGTCGCCTGCTGCTGGACGTCAATCAGCTTGGATTGCCGACCGCAACGGAATTCCTCGATATGGTCACCGGCCAATATATCGCCGACCTAATTAGCTGGGGGGCGATTGGCGCGAGAACCACGGAAAGCCAAATCCACCGCGAGATGGCATCTGCACTATCCTGCCCTGTCGGCTTTAAAAATGGGACAGATGGCAATACGCGCATCGCCGTCGATGCAATCCGTGCCGCACGCGCCCAGCATATGTTCCTCTCGCCGGATAAGCGGGGTTTCATGTCAGTCTACAAAACCCAAGGCAACCCGTTTGGCCATATTATTATGCGCGGCGGAAAAAAGCCGAACTACCACTCGGAAGATATTGTCGCCGCCTGTGCTCATCTCAGCGAGTTTTCTCTGCCCGAGCATCTGGTGATCGATTTCAGCCATGCCAACTGCCAGAAACAACATCGTCGCCAGCTTGATGTTGCCGATGACGTCTGTCAGCAAATTCGCGCCGGTTCACGCGCCATTGCGGGCATCATGGCGGAAAGTTTCTTAATCGAAGGGAGCCAGCCTGCAATCAATCCTCTGGCGTTGACATATGGGCAATCTATTACCGATCCTTGCCTGAGCTGGCACGATACTGAAACGCTATTGGCGCGTCTGTCAGACGCTGTCGATAGCCGATTCCAAGCTTGATCCCTCCCCTGTGGTTCACCGCCACAGGGGATATAGAGCATGCATTCCCTCCGATGGCAGCGCGACGCACTCATCTTTCCTCCCTCTTTCAGTTGATGAATAATATGACAATATTAGTTTTCAGACTTATTTTTCGCAGGAAAACAATGTTCGGGCGTAGTGTTTCCCTGAAAACTATAAGTTGACCATATAAAACCATAGAGTAAAGTCATTAATAGAATCCAGAATAGGATTCATAACTTATGTTTATTTGTCCATGCACGACAAGGCTTATTCTTATTTCTGTACAGCGGCCTACTGGTGATATGGCATGGCTGTTCTCATTCAGCCAAATTATAATTTAAAATATGTGGTTTAATTACTATGACGATACTGACTACTCGAATGACGCTCAGCGCAATGCTAGCGGCAGGATTATCATTCTCAGCCGTTAATTACGCAGCAACAGATCATAATCAGCAAGATACTCAGGCGGTAGTAGCCGTTAATGATGGCGTTTCTGCGCATCCAGTGTGGTGGAAAGAGGCCGTGTTCTATCAGGTTTATCCCCGCTCATTTAAAGACAGTAACGGTGACGGGATTGGCGATCTGAAAGGGCTGACTGAAAAGCTCGATTATTTAAAAGCGCTTGGCATTAATGCTATCTGGATTAATCCCCATTATGATTCGCCGAATACCGATAACGGATACGATATTCGTGATTATCGCAAGATAATGAAAGAATATGGCACAATGGATGACTTTGACCGCCTCATTGCAGAAATGAAAAAGCGTGATATGCGATTAATGATAGATGTTGTCGTTAATCACAGCAGTAATGAACACAAATGGTTTATCGAAAGTAAAAAATCAAAAGATAATCCTTATCGCGACTATTATATTTGGCGTGATGGCAAAGATGGCACACCGCCTAATAATTATCCTTCCTTCTTCGGTGGCTCCGCCTGGCAGAAAGATAACGCAACACAGCAATATTATCTGCATTATTTTGGCGTACAGCAACCCGATCTGAATTGGGATAATCCCAAAGTACGTGAAGAAGTGTACGACATGCTGCGTTTCTGGATTGATAAAGGGGTTTCCGGGCTGCGTATGGATACCGTGGCAACCTTTTCCAAGAACCCCGCTTTCCCCGACCTGACGCCAGAGCAGCTGCAAAACTTTGCCTACACCTACACGCAAGGCCCTAATCTACATCGTTACATTCAGGAAATGCACCAGAAAGTGCTGGCAAAATATGACGTCGTTTCCGCAGGTGAAATTTTCGGTGTACCGCTGGAGGAAGCAGCACCGTTTATCGATCAGCGCCGTAAAGAACTCGATATGGCCTTCTCATTCGATCTTATCCGTCTCGATCGCGCCGTAGAGGAAAGATGGCGACGGAATGACTGGACGCTGTCCCAGTTCCGTCAGATCAACAATCGACTGGTCGACATGGCCGGGCAACATGGCTGGAATACCTTCTTCCTGAGCAACCATGACAACCCGCGTGCGGTATCACACTTCGGTGACGATCGCCCCGAGTGGCGCACCCGTTCCGCTAAAGCGCTGGCGACGTTGGCATTAACGCAGCGCGCAACTCCGTTTATCTATCAAGGGGACGAATTGGGCATGACCAACTACCCGTTTACGTCCTTGTCTGAATTCGATGACATTGAAGTTAAAGGCTTCTGGCAGGACTTTGTAGAAACCGGAAAAGTGAAACCTGATGTCTTCCTGGAAAACGTGAAACAAACCAGCCGTGATAACAGTCGCACACCGTTCCAATGGAGCAATACGGCACAGGCAGGCTTTACTACAGGTACTCCCTGGTTCCGTATTAACCCCAACTATAAGAACATCAATGCAGAGGAACAAACGCAAAATCCAGACTCCATCTTCCATTTCTATCGTCAACTGATCGCATTACGTCATGCCACGCCAGCGTTCACCTACGGAACTTATCAGGATCTCGATCCGAATAATAACGAGGTACTTGCTTATACTCGTGAACTCAACCAGCAACGTTATCTGGTTGTGGTGAACTTTAAAGAGAAACCCGTACATTACGTTCTGCCGAAAACGCTTTCCATCAAACAGCCTTTACTGGAAAGCGGGCAAAAAGATAAGGTAAAACCGAACGCGACGACGCTTGAGTTACAACCGTGGCAATCTGGTATTTATCAATTGAACTAATCGGTACGCCCGCACGTCGCATTGCGGCGAGCGGGCAAATTTACAGCGAAAGCTTATTACGCTGCATATAAAAGCTAACCTGATAATCATGTACGTTATAAATCATAATCGAAAAATCAAGGTACGCACCCTCAACCGATTGCGATAAAGATGTCATTTGTAGCAACGGTGCGCCCTCGCTCACGCTCAATAAGCGCGCTACCGACGCATCGGCCAAAATCGGCGAGAAAACCTCGTAGCAACCGGCAATCTCAATATGTTTTTCGTCCTCAATATAAGCGAATTTCGATCCCTGCAAATGCTTTACCGATAGCTCAGGAAAGGGAGCAACCGGTAAATAGCTGTCTTCCAACATACAGGATTTACCGTCCACGTAGCGAATACGGCGGGCAAAGTAGATCTTTTCATCTGCCCGAAGCCGCAACTGTCGGGCAATCGCTGGCGGCGCGGGGATAATACGAAAATCCACGACGTCATTGGTCGTCGTACGACCAATCAAACGCATATGTTCGGCAAAACTGTTCAGCGCGTGACTCTCATGCTGAACATCTTTTTGCAGAATATAGGTTCCACTGCCGTGGCGACGATCCAGTAACCCTTCAGCCACCAGCAGTTCTAGCGCTTTACGCACGGTCATTCGCGAAACAGAGAATTCTGCCGCCAGATGTTTCTCCGCTGGTAACGCTTCACCAACGCGAAACTCTGCGGAATTAATGCGTGAACGAATCTGTTCAGCAATAAATTTATAGATCACTTTTAGACCTCCCTTTCCTCTTGCCAATGCCATCAGATTCACCTGACGTCCTTGATTTTTATTTTCTAATCATAGTATTACGTTTATCTCATCGCCAACGCTTTCTCACATAGAATAAACAGGTCTGCAAGACGACCAAAAGCTGTACCTCTTCCCACGCGCCAACATGTTGATTGAGTTCACAAATCATCGATACATATTCTGTTTGTGTAAACCAACCTGCTTATTCTCACTACAGAACGCGTTATCTAGGCCAAAAAAATAAATTTCCCTACAAACATAAAAATGAAGGACACCATTATGCTCAGTCAAATTCAGCGGTTTGGTGGCGCCATGTTCACACCCGTGCTGCTATTTCCTTTTGCCGGTATCGTCGTCGGATTAGCGATCATGCTGTCGAACCCCATACTTGTCGGTGAGTTAGCCAACCCGGACAGTCTATTTTTCCAGATAGTTTATGTGATTGAAGAAGGCGGATGGACCATCTTTCGTAATATGCCACTGATTTTTGCGTTTTGTCTGCCGATTGGGTTAGCAAATCACTCACCTGCCAGAGCGTGTCTTGCAGCACTGGTTTCTTACCTGACTTTTAATTATCTTATTCAAGCAATGGCGACCCAATGGGGCGGCTATTTCAATATTGATTTCAGCGCTGAGATCGGCGGCATCAGTGGATTAACGTCGATCGCAGGTATCAAAACGCTGGATACCAGCATTATTGGCGCTATCGTCATCTCCGCCTTTATCACCGCACTTCACAACCGTTATTACAATAAAACGCTGCCAGTTTATCTCGGTATATTTCAAGGCACTGCTTTTGTAGTGATCATCAGCTTCCTACTGATGCTACCAGCCGCCTGGTTGACCTTACTTGTCTGGCCTAAAATCCAGATGGGAATCGCATCCCTTCAGGGATTGCTTCTGGCATCGGGCGCTGCCGGAGTCTGGGTATACACGTTTCTGGAACGCATTTTAATCCCCACCGGACTGCATCATTTCGTTTATGGTCCTTTTATCTATGGCCCAGTCGCAGTAGAAGGCGGTATTCAGGTTAACTGGATCGCAAACATTCAGGCTTTTAGTCAGTCCACACTGCCACTGAAGACGCTCTTTCCCGTTGGTGGATTCGCGCTGTTTGGCAACGCTAAGATCTTTGGTGCCATTGGCATCGCCGCAGCCATGTACGCCACAGCCAGCCCTGAAAACAAAAGCAAAGTTGCTGGCCTATTGATCCCCGCCGTACTGACTTCCGTGCTGGTTGGTATCACCGAACCACTTGAATTCACGTTCTTGTTCATCGCCCCAGCTCTGTTCGCGATACATGCTGTGTTGGCCGCTACGATGGCAACCGTGATGTATATGCTGGGTGTAGTCGGCAATATGGGCGGCGGACTGATTGAAATCGCTACGCAAAACTGGCTCCCCATGTTCCACCATCACGCCATGAATATGGTCATCCAAATTAGCGTCGGCATCCTGTTCTCCTTTCTCTATTTCCTGATTTTCCGCGCCGTGATTTTGCGTTTCAACATCAAAACACCGGGACGGGAAGACAGCGAAATTCGCCTCTATTCAAAAGCGGATCTTGCTGGAAAAACTACGCCTCAACACGCAGCACAACAGGACGAAGCCAAAGCCTACCTGACCGCGTTGGGCGGAACGGAAAACATCACCAGCCTCACCAACTGCGCCACCCGTTTACGCATCACGCTGGCAGACCCAGCGCTAATGCAGTCCGATGACGTATTCCGCCAACTCGGTGCACACGGCGTCGTCCGCAACAGTCACGCCATTCAGATTATCGTCGGCCTGTCGGTTCCTCAGGTACGCGATCGTCTGGAAACTCTCATGCAAAACACACACCCTATGGAGGTTCAACCATGAAAAAATTTTCAATTTTAATCGCAGGCGGCGGCAGTACTTTTACCCCTGGCATTGTTCTTATGCTGCTGCAAAATCAGGATCGTTTTCCGATCGGTACGCTGAAATTTTATGACAACGACAGCGCGCGTCAGGAAACCGTCGCCGAAGCCTGCAAAATTTTGCTGCAAGAGCAAGCGCCCGAAATCAAATTCAGCTATACCACCGATCCACAAACGGCATTTACCGACGTGGACTTTGTGATGGCACACATTCGCGTTGGTAAGTACCCCATGCGCGAACTGGATGAAAAAATTCCGCTGCGTCACGGCGTGGTTGGGCAAGAAACCTGTGGCCCAGGCGGGATTGCCTACGGTATGCGCTCCATTGGAGGCGTGCTTGAATTAGTGGATTACATGGAACAGTACTCACCACAGGCGTGGATGCTAAATTACTCCAACCCAGCGGCGATCGTAGCAGAAGCCACCCGCAAGCTACGTCCTAATGCAAAAATACTCAATATCTGTGATATGCCAATCGGTATAGAAGGCAGAATGGCAGACATTCTTGGCCTGAAATCACGCAAGGAGATGACGGTACGCTACTACGGGCTGAATCACTTCGGCTGGTGGACATCGATTCAGGATAAAGACGGTAACGAGTTACTGCCAACTATCCGCGAACATGTCGCGCAACATGGCTATATTCCACTGACGGTTGAGAACCATAACGAAGCAAGCTGGAACGACACGTTCGCCAAAGCGAAAGATGTCTGCGCACTCGATCCGCAGACGCTGCCCAATACCTACCTGAAATATTATTTCTTCCCCGATTATGTCGTGGCGCATTCCAATCCTGACTATACGCGAGCCAATGAGGTTATGGCCGGACGGGAAAAACAGGTGTTTGGTGCCTGCCACGCCATCACTGAAGCGAAATCGGGTTCGGCTGGCGATCTCGAAATCGATGAACACGCGTCTTATATTGTCGATCTGGCACGCGCTATCGCATTTAACACGCGAGAAAGAATGCTATTGATTGTTGAGAACAACGGCGCGATACATAACTTTGATCCTAGCGCGATGGTGGAAATTCCGTGTCTCGTCGGCAGCCACGGGCCAGAGCCGCTGCAAATAGGCGACATCCCTACATTCCAAAAAGGATTGATGAGCCAGCAGGTTGCCGTCGAAAAACTGGTGGTTGAAGCCTGGGAAGAAGGATCGTATCAAAAACTGTGGCAAGCGCTGACATTGTCCAAAACGGTTCCTAGCGCAAGCGTCGCCAAAGCCATTTTGGACGACCTGATTGATGCCAACCGCGATTTCTGGCCTGAATTACACTAATCGTAAACAACTTCCCGCCCCTTCTTATCGCGAAGGGGCTTTCTCCTGCCACTCTTCGCGTTATTTCGCGACACATAGACTCCTCTCCCAATTTCCCTTATACCACTTATTAAGAAAACTTCACTTGAGGTTGCGTTTTTGTTACATGAAAATGATTCTCATTCATTGCTATAATCTCTACGACAACGATTAAGGGAACGAACGAGATGCAGACGTCCATTTACCAACAGTACCTCCAGGCTAAAGTTGAACACCCGCGTAAATACGCACGCGATCTGGCTGCACTACTCGGCATTAGCGAAGCGGAATTGACGCATGCTCGCGTTGGACACGATGCGCAGCGCCTACAGGGTGACGCCAAAGTTTGGTTAAGTGCGCTGGAGCAGGTTGGTAATACCAAGTCGATCACTCGCAACGAATACGCCGTGCATGAGCATACTGGTTACTACCAAAACCAGACGCTTGATGGCCACGCCGGTCTTATCCTCAATCCGCGCGAGTTGGATCTGCGTTTGTTCCTTTCTCAATGGGCATCCGCCTTTGCGCTACGTGAAAATACCGCACGCGGTGAGCGTCAGAGCATTCAGTTCTTCGATCATCAGGGTGATGCCATTCTGAAGGTCTACACAACCGACACCACGGACATGGCCGCCTGGCAGCTATTCGTTGAGAAATTTACCAGCAGCGAAAACCCGGCGTTGGCGTTTCGTCCAGCAGGTAACAATGCAGCAGCCAAGCAGGCCGTTGCCCACAATTCTCAGTTTGAAGCAGACTGGCGGGCGATGACAGATGTACATGATTTCTTCATTCTGCTTAGGCGCTATAACCTGACACGTCAGCAGGCGTTTAACTCGGTCGCTGACGATTTAGCTTACCGCGTAGAAAACGATGCGCTGTCACAAATTCTGTTTGCCGCACGTGAAGATCAGAACGAGATCATGGTGTTCGTTGGTAACCGTGGCTGTGTGCAAATCTTCACCGGCACGCTTGAACGTGTAGAGCGCATGGAGCAACACGCAGAATGGATTAATATCTTTAATAAAGATTTTACTCTGCATCTGATCGAAGGCGCGATTGCTGAAAGTTGGATTACACGTAAACCGACGGCCGACGGTATCGTGACCAGTCTCGAACTGTATGCCGCAGACGGTACTCAAATTGCACAGCTCTTCGGGCAACGTACCGAAGGGACGCCGGAACAACAACAGTGGCGCGACCAGATCGACGCCCTGAAACCGCGTAAGGATCTTGCCGCATGAAAAACTGGCTATTCCCCCTGTTATTAACACTCCCCCTGGGAGTGTCGGCTACCGAACGTGTCGTTTCTATCGGTGGCGACGTCACGGAAATCATCTACGCGCTGGGCGCAGAGAAAAATTTGGTTGCACGCGACAGCACCAGCCTGCACCCGGAAGCCGTGAAGAAGTTGCCTGATGTGGGCTACATGCGTCAGCTCAACACCGAAGGCATTCTGGCAATGAAACCTTCTCTGGTTGTCGCCAGCGATCTGTCTCAGCCATCTCTCACCTTGCAGCAGGTTGCGGACAGCGGTACTAAAGTAGTTCATGTGACCGCCGAGCCGTCGCTGGATGCGGTGCCGAAGAAAATCGGTGCTATCGCTCAGACGCTAGGAAAAGAAGCAGAAGGTAAAAAACTGGCGGAAGCCTATCAGCAAAAATTAGCGGCAGTAAAAACATCACCACTGCCGGTTAACGTGCTGTTCATTCTCAGCCACGGCGGTATGACCGCGCTGGCGGCGGGTAAAAATACCCCGCCAGACACCATTATCCGCAGTGCTGGATTGAAAAATGCCATGCAAAACGTTGAGCGCTATCAGCCGCTGTCGCAGGAAGGCGTGATTGCGAGTGCGCCGGATCTGATTCTGATTTCCAGTCAGGGGCTGAAAACGCTGGGTGGTGAAGCGCAAGTCTGGAAATTACCCGGTCTGGAACTGACGCCTGCGGGCAAGAACAAGCGTCTGTTGGTGGTCGACGACATGGCGATGCTCGGCTTTACGCTAGAAACCCCAGCGCTGATGGCAACGCTGCGTCAGACAGCCGAAGCGATAAAATGACATCACGGTTTCACCCGCGCTCTTGGTTGATCGCACTGCTGTTACTGATGGTGGCACTGATGGTTGGTGCCGCCAACATGGGCGCACTGAGCCTATCGCTCAACCTGCTCTGGCAGACGCCGTTTGACGACCCAATCTGGCATATTTGGCTGAATATCCGCGTTCCCCGCGTGCTGCTGGCGATACTGGTCGGCGGGGCGTTGGCCTGTTCCGGCGCGATTATGCAAGGGTTGTTTCGTAATCCGCTCGCTGACCCCGGCCTGCTGGGTATCAGCAGCGGTGCCGCCCTCTGCGTAGCGCTGACTATCGTGCTGCCGCTCGGCCTGCCTCCCCTGTTGGCGCTTTACGGTCCGATGTTCGCCGCTTTCGTGGGTAGTCTGGCAATTACAGCTATCATCTTTATCCTCAGCCGTTCCGAACAGGGTGGGTTAACACGACTGCTGCTGGCAGGTATCGCGCTCAATGCGCTGTGTCTTGCTCTCATCGGCGTCTTGACCTACCTCAGTACCGATCAACAACTGCGCCAGTTCTCACTGTGGGGTATGGGAAGTCTTGGACAGGCACAGTGGCCCATGCTGCTCGTCGCCAGCACGCTCGTTATTCCTGCCATGGTTGCTACCTTATACTACGCGCGCCGTCTGAATCTATTGCAGTTAGGGGATGAAGAGGCGCACTACCTCGGCGTTAACGTGAAGCGCACCAAATACACGTTACTGTTGCTAAGTTCACTGCTGGTTGGTGTGGCAGTCGCGGTCAGCGGCGTGATTGGGTTTATCGGGCTCATCATCCCGCACCTGATGCGCATGCATCTGGGTGCTGACCATCGCTGGCTCCTCCCTGGTTCTATCCTCGGCGGTGCCTGCCTGCTGTTGTTTGCCGATACGCTGGCACGCACGTTACTTTCTCCGGCAGAAATGCCCGTTGGCCTGTTAAGTAGCCTGATTGGTGGACCCTATTTCTTATGGCTGATCGTTCAGCATAAAGGACGCGGCAATGACTGACTCAGCGCTCGACAGAACCTTAGTCGCCCGAAAGCTACGCTTTCAGACCAACGGACGCTACCTGACCGATGATGTTTCTCTGGAACTGAACTGCGGGGAGATCGTGGCAATTATTGGTCCTAACGGCGCGGGAAAATCTACCCTGCTCCGTTTACTGACCGGATATTTGACTCCCGATGAAGGCGAGTGCCTGTTAGCCGGACACCCCTTTTCGCACTGGCAGCCCGGCGCACTGGCAAAAACGCGGGCGGTGATGCGTCAGTATAGCGGCATGGCGTTTGCGTTTAGCGTGCAGGATGTCGTCGCGATGGGGCGATCTCCACATGGGCGTTACCCGAAAAATGATGACGTTGTTCAACAGGTCATGGCGCAAACGGGCTGTCTGGAACTGGCGACGCGCGACTATCGCCATCTTTCCGGCGGAGAGCAACAGCGCGTGCAACTGGCTCGTGTGCTGGCACAGTTGTGGCACCCAGAACCAACGCCGGGCTGGTTATTTCTCGATGAACCGACCTCGGCGCTGGATCTGTACCATCAGCAGCATCTGTTGCGACTGCTCAAGCAGCTGACGCGTGAACAGCCCCTCGCCGTGTGCTGTGTGCTGCACGATCTGAATCTGGCGGCGCTGTATGCCGACCGCATTCTCCTGCTGCACGAAGGCAAACTGGTCGCACAAGGCTCGCCTGTGGACGTGCTACAAGCAGAGACGCTGGCTCACTGGTATCGCGCCGATCTTAGCGTGGGTTCGCATCCTGACTACGCCATCCCACAGGTTTATCTGCGCCAATAGTCTGCCCCCCTGCTCCGGCTTAGCTGGAGCAGGATATCTCCAGATGCTTACCCCACTCTGGCGGTAGCGCCGCCAAATCATTGTTATCCGGTTGTTCATCAAACGGCCGACACAGTGTCTGATGCAGACGTGACAGCACGCTGGTGTCATCACTTTCCGCTCGTTCAATCGCCATTTGTGCCAGATAATTACGCAGAATATATTTCGGGTTCGTCGCATTCATCAGACGACGACGTTCCTCATCGCCCTGCTCTTCCTGCATTAGCCTCTGGCGATAGGTAGCAAACCAGCTATCGAATGCCGCTCTGTCGATAAACTCATCACGCAGCGGCGAATGTGGTGCCAGCTTCTCGCTGTCTGCCAGTAGACGGAACGTACGGGTGTAATCGCTGCCTTCCTGCTGCATCAGACGTAACAGCCCAACCAGCACGTCATTGTCGTCAGCACTCGCGGTAAATAAGCCCAGCTTGGCGCGCATCAGCGTGCCATAGTGTTGCATCAATGCCGATTCATAGCGAGCAAGCGCGCGCTCCAGCGTGTCGGTATCCATCAACCCCGACAGCGCTTGCGCCAGACGATGCAAATTCCACAACCCCACAGCGGGCTGATTATCAAACGCGTAGCGACCGCGATAGTCGGAGTGATTGCAAATGAAGCCCGGCTGATAGGCATCTAAAAAACCATAAGGCCCGTAGTCGATGGTCAGCCCCAGAATCGACATATTGTCCGTGTTCATGACACCGTGTGAGAACCCGACCGCCTGCCAGTGTGTAATCAGCCGGGCAGTACGTTCTACCACATCGCCAAACCACAGCTCATAGCGACGTTCGTCGTTTTCCCACTGCGGCCAATGACGGGCAATCACATACTCCGCCAACTGACGTACTTTTTCCGGCTCACGCCGATAGTAGAAGTGTTCAAAATGACCAAAGCGCACATGGCTTTCCGCCACGCGCAGCAGCATTGCGCCCTTTTCTTCCTGCTCACGCTGCACCGGATGTTCGCTGGTGACAATCGTCAGCGCCCTTGTAGTAGGAATTCCCAGATGGTGCATCGCTTCCGAGGCCAGAAACTCACGTATCGCCGAACGCAGCACGGCACGACCATCTCCCATACGCGAATATGGCGTTAGCCCGGCACCTTTCAAGTGCCAGTCCATGCTGCGACCATCCGCCAGCTGTTGTTCCCCCAGCAAGATGCCACGCCCGTCGCCCAGTTGACCGGCCCACATGCCAAACTGATGGCCACTATACACCTGCGCCAGCGGCTCCATTCCCGGCAGCAAACGTTCGCCGCTCCAGATGGCATCCTGTTCTGGCGTAAACCAGTCGGAAGATAAACCAAGCTCAGCAGCCAGGCCTTCACTGTGATAAAGCAGGCGAGCCCCCTGTAAAGGCGTCGGCTGTAACGCGGTATAGAACCCCGGCAACTGATGAAAGTAGTGGTTTTTAAATAACGGTGTTTGCTGCATCTTGTCCCCCTAATACCACCCTGCTCAGGTGAAGAGAGCCACACGCTCACCACACAACGACTAACGGGTATGCAGAAAGTGTAGAGGGATGGCAACGAAATTAACACGGAGGAAACACAGGGGTATTATTTTCACAGCTTATATTCATGGGGAGCCATCGCCCTGAACGCGGTGGATCTATTGCATTAGCCGATAAGCGCCGTGCGCTGCTCAAGTCGCTCGAAATGCACGGCTGGCCACATCTGACCTTGTACGGCATCAATGTTCAACTGTTTCATTTTATTGAGGATCGTCAGAGTATCGATCTCCTGGGCGACGATACTGATGCCTGAATAGCTGTTTTTAATTGCCCGTAATAACGGCTCCATCATCAGCGTATTGGTCGGCCGCGACAAAAGTTGCCCGATAAACTGACGATCCAGCTTCACGCCACGCACTAACCCATCGTGCAAAGGTTTAAGCGTGCTCTTTCCAGAACCAAAATTATCCAGCCATAACGGAACCGATTGACTCAGATTCAGCAAGGCAGCGTTTTCTTTTCCCTGCGATAGCTGCGGGAAAAGCTCATTAATCTCCAACAAAACAAAATCGAGGTGCTTAATTTCGCCACGCAGTACGTCGGACTTAATTAACATTTCTGTTATCTGACACCCTACCTTCAGCACCAGTTGAATGTGATTATCGATAAACCATGCGGATTTTTCTTTGATAAAAAGAAGCTGTTCGTGAATAAAATCATATTGTTGTTGCGGACTTAACTGCATGAGGAGAATATCGGCGGGCATGCTCAACTTACCCGCGAGGCCGTTAAAATGGCTTATCATTTCCACAGCCAATAGCGTTCCATCCAGCCTGAATATCGGCCAAAAAACGTAATCACTGGTGTAATCAACAGCTAGATGAATACGCATGATTCTGTACTACACAGAAAAAATAATAATCACATTAAGTTATTATTATAGGCAAATCTACAACACTCGTTCGTACTAAGCACGAAAAGCGCCTTTCTGTCATGCTGCCCGTTTATTCAGAGTTTGACCTATCATTCTAGCGTAAGCTTTGCGTCAGCCAATCCGCCAGTTCCTGCAATTCGTTTTGCTGTTCAGGAAAAGCAGTAATCAGTTCCTGGCACGCAGCCGTCAACGCTTCCGGACGATACGGCGTTCCCTGTAATATCGACGCCAGTGCTTCTAACGGCGCGGGATTCAGGCTATCAGTATAAATTTGCGCCCGAACAATCACGCCGCGTTCCACATCGAAATGTAATTCAACGCCGCCCCAGGTAAAGCGATTGTCGAGTAAGTGAGAGAAATCCGGTGCCTGACCGAAGTTCCATTCCCAACTACTTTGGCGTGCAAATTGTTCACTGAACCCCGGTAAATCCGGGTAGGCAGAAGGCGAGATGATTTCCGGTTCGCACTGTTCGCCAAAATAATCAAAAAAGGCCTGCGTTACGGCCTGACAAATTACCGGATGATCGACAGAAGGCAGTAATTCCACCAGATTGGCGACACGGGAACGTACGGACGTAATCCCTTTCGCCTGTAACTTTTTAATATCTGGGTTCAAATAATCCGCTAAACGATTGAGATCTGCGTTCAGCAGCAGTGTGCCATGATGGAAACCGCGATCTTTCGTTTCGCGATACGCAGAGCCGGACACCTTGCGCACGCCGTCAGCAGTTTCCACCACCAGATCGTTACGCCCAGACGCACCGGCCTTTAACCCAAGCGAGCTGAGTGCATCCAGAACAATCTGCGTTGAGACGCTTTTATCGTATTCCGGCTTACCGGCCATAAAGGTAAAGCAGGTATTGCCGAGATCGTGAAAGACCGCCCCGCCGCCGCTGCTGCGTCGCGCCAGCTTGATGCCATCCTCTTCCATCCGCCGCGTATTACACTCCTTCCACGGATTCTGGGCGCGGCCAATGACTACGGTTTCTGCATTCCTCCACAAAAACAGCACCCGCTGCGTGGTGGGCATCTGGCGAAAGATGCACTCCTCAACGGCTAGGTTAAACCAGGGGTCGTAAGAGTCGGAGATGAGTAAACGCAAAGAGGACGAGGACATGAGCAGCTCGAATTATCTAGGGTATATAAGTAAAATAAGGAAGGCGTTAGATACGGCGAGCCTGCCAATAAGCCCGTTTCCAATATACGTTATCCAGCGACGAGCGGATGACGCCCTGACTGGTAGACGCGTGAATGAACTGGTCGTCTTTATCATATATTCCAACATGCAACCCGCTGCTACCGCTGCCTGTTTTGAAAAAGACCAAATCGCCCGGCAGCAGATTATCGCGATCAATGCGCTCACCCAGTTCGGTTTGTTCTTCCGTGGTGCGCGGCAACTGCAAGCCAAATTTATCGCGAAACGTTAGGTAGACGAAACCGGAGCAATCGACGCCGTTACGATCCAGACCGCCATAGCGATAAGGCGTTCGGTACCATTGTCCCAGTTGATCGTTTAGCTCCACCATCACCATGATTGAATCGCTCAGTCGCGCATTCGGCGGCGGGTTATTATGCCGACTACTGCTACAGCCGACCAAAATCAGGCTGGCGAGGAGCAACCCATATCGTAGGGTCAAACTATATCGTAGGGTCAAACTATATCGTAGGGTCAAACTATATCGTAGGGTCAAACCCTGTCGTAGAGAAAAACCAGGCCGTAAACGTATCATGCGCAATTACCATAAAAACCGCCGAGGCCAGGAGCCTCTCGCGTTCGAAATGCTAGGTATTGGATTAATTTAGCGTTTAATCAGTGCGACTGGCAAGTAAAGGCGATTTTTCCTATTTCTGGCGGCACCTATTTTCTAACGATAAAGGTTAGGCGCTGCGAGTAATGATCCAATTTCTGCCATCAACCACGTGACGCTGAAATTCAACACCGAAGACCGGAGACAGCACCTCCGGCAGCATGACATCCGCCGTTTTACCCTGTGCCACCAGCACGCCCGCTGACAGCAGCCACACGCGATCCGCATGGTGGGCGCTGTGATTGAGATCGTGTGCGCAAACCACGGCGGCAACCCCTAAGCGACAGAGTTCGCTCAGTAACGAATCCAGTGCCACCTGCTGAGCCACATCCAGACTGTTGGTGGGTTCGTCCAGCAGCAGCAGACGCGCGTGCGGGTTGATCGTCGGCCAAATCTGCAACAGCGCCGCCACCAGCCGAACTCGCTGCCACTCACCGCCCGACAGTTGCGTAAGCGGACGCGCCAGTTTGTCGGTTAACATCAGGCGTTCCGCCAGAAAATGCACCACCTTTTCAACCGCGTATTCGTGAGCCAGCGGCGGTTGATGAAGTTGCCAATACTGAAACACTGGCATCAGCGCCAATGGCGGTTGCTGCTGTGCCAGATAGGCGCGCCGCACGGCAAGATCCGCTGCCGTATACTGCGACAGCGCCGTGCCAGCCAGATAGACCTCGCCCTCACCCGCCAATAAACCAGCCGCTCTTGCCAGCAAGGTGCTCTTTCCCGCGCCATTCGGGCCAATGATGTGAAGCAGTTCACCGCAATGAAATTCCGCTGTCGTTGGCGATAAACGCGGCAAGACGCTAGCCTGCCGCAGTTGCAATACCGGGGAAGTCTGCTGCGTCAATTATTTTGCCAACGCCGCTTCTATCGCTTTGACGATGGTGTCATGGTCAGGCGACATATCCGGTGCAAAGCGCTCAATCACGCGCCCTTCGCGATCCACCAGAAACTTCTCGAAGTTCCACAGGATGTCTTCTGGATTCTTGGGTTTACGGCCTTTGTTGACCAAACGAGCAAAAAAATCACTCTTCCAGGTGCCGTTGGCCTCGGGTTGCTGGCGAATCAACAGTTGATACAGCGGGTGGCGATTCTCGCCGTTCACTTCAATCTTGCTGAACATGGGGAATTGAACACCAAACGTTCCACGGCAGAATTCTTGAATCTCTTCTTCTGAACCCGGTTCTTGCCCCGCAAATTCATTGGAGGGGAATCCCAGCACGACCAGGCCTTTGTCGCGATAGGTTTCGTAGAGTTTTTCTAATGCATCGTATTGCTTAGTCAGGCCGCATTGAGAGGCGACATTGACGACTAAAGCAACCTGCCCTTTAAACGCGTCGAACGTTGTCGCTTTCCCGTCAATGGTTGTCAGCGGAATAGCATAGATTTCAGTGCTCATCGTTTTGCTCCCTTCAGTGATAAAACAGCGTTGATCAAACAAGAGTAGGTAACACAAGACGTATCGCTACAGTCGATTACGTAACAACAGCCAGATAAACCATGGCGATCCCAGCGTAGCGGTAACCACGCCTATCGGCAACTCGGCTGAACTCAACGCCACGCGCGCGACCGTATCCGCCAGCAGCAGAACACCACCACCGGCTAACGCACATCCAGTCAATAAATAGCGCTGATCGGTCAGCCCGCACAGTCGCAACATGTGCGGAATCACCAATCCAATAAACGCGATGATACCGGCAAGTGCCACACTCAGCCCAACCTGTACGCCCATGACCAGCACCAGAACTGTCCGCCAGCGGTAAACCGGGATGCCCAACTGACGCGCCTGAATCTCACCCAGCGTCAACCTATTCAGCATCGCACCCTGACGACTCAGCCACAAGAGCAGCGGTAAGAGCGTCAACATCAACCAGCCGTGTCGCCAGTCAATGCCGCTGAAACCGCCCATCATCCAGTACATTAACTGGCGCAAATCAAGGCTGGTACTGAAGTAGACCGCCCAGGTCATTACCGCGCTACAGATAATCCCGAGCGCAATGCCGATGAGTAACAAACGGGTATTGGAAATATGACGACGGGAAAAATGGAGTAATAGAAAGGTAATCAGCAGCGCACCGGCAATGGCGCTCAAGCTTAACACCCAGACAGGCAGTAATCCCTGCCCCAGCAGTACCGCTAGCACCAAGGCTACGCCTGCGCCGTTCGCCACACCCAACAGCCCCGGTTCAGCCAACGGATTATCAAAGACGGCCTGCATGACAGTGCCAGACATGGCCAGACTAGCGCCCACTAGCATCACGGCCAGCGTTCTGGGTAACCGCAGTTGCCAGACAAAGAGTTGCTCAGCATCATCCAGCCAGGCAGTCGGCCAAATCCAGCGTTCCCCGGCGCACAGGCTTACCACCAGCGTTAACAAGAGAAATGCCAACAGCAGTGCCAGACTCCGACGATCGCGCCTGCACTGCTGTTGTTTTAGCTGGCTGTAATGGGGCAATGGCGTCGCGTGTTTTCGCGTGATATCACCCGGCGGTAATGGCTGCATTGTTCACCGTAACAAAGAATTCAGCGCAATAAAAAAGCGCAATTAAGAGAACGCACGATGACAATTGCAACCGCACAAGACTTCTCTAAATACTGTCACGTATGGTAAACGATTTCGCCCGCCTTACACGCTTTTTCCTTGTTACCGCTATGCAATCAAAATGAATAAGATCACTACTTCGTGCTGCATACCGCAATATAGTTAAGCTGGTTTCTATTGCGGCGGAAGGTATGAAACATGTTGAAGAACATGCTGCGGTTTTCTTTTTTCAGCGCATTTTTTACGATGCGCACCGCACCCGCTACGCCTTCATCATAAATCAGCCCTTGTGGCGTCAGCAGCGTCATCGCGCCGTTATCATAGTTAACCTTGCTAAAACCACACTCCTGAAACAGCGTAACCCAGCGTTCACGCAGCATCGGCTGCGCGTGTACATTGATCGCTTTATGCATCTGCTCCACCGCCTGCAATGCTCCGGTATCCTTTTCGGAAAGCAGCATGATGTCGTGGGTAATCAGGCGACCGCCCGGCTTCAGCACGCGATAATACTCGGCAATAATGCGGCTCTTGGCCTTGTCGGCATACATGGTCAGCATGGCTTCATTAATCACCACGTCAAAGTGATTATCGGGAAAAGGCAGTTCCAGCGCATTCGCCTGCATAATCGTGACCTGCGAGGCCAGACCGTTCGCTGCGACATTTTCCTGCGCCTTTTGTAACGCCACTTTATCCATATCCGCACCGATGACCTGACAGCCAAAACGACGCGCGATTTCCATCGCCGTCGTGCCCATATTGCAGGCGACTTCCAATACTACGCTGTCCTGCCGGAACCCCGCCTGACTCAGCAACCACTCCGTTGCCTTTCTGCCGCCGGGGCGCAGGCGTTTTTTCCCCAATCGAGCCAGGAATTTATGTCCTGCTTCATGATCGCTCATACTGTCACTCCTTCATTCAGCGTTATCGCAGTAGCCATTTACTGAGCTTTCAGCGTCTTCAACATGGTCAGCAACATCCGTGACGACTGCTGCGCATCGACGGCGTGAGGGATATTGGCAGGCATACGTACCAGCGTGCCGGGCTGTGCGACGATGGGTTCCCCCCCGATCGTCAGCAATAATTCACCTTCAAGTACCATAACCAGTGCATCATAAGGCGCACTGTGTTCGCTCAACCCCTGCCCTTGGTCGAAGGCAAACAGCGTGACATTGCCGCCGTCGGTACGGGCCAGCACGCGGCTGGCGATACCGTGTTCAGTTGGGGTAATCAACTCATGGATAGCCAGCGCTTGTGCCGCCGGAAGGGTATTGTCTTTCATGGAAACGCTCCGCTATTTTCGATTCAGCGTGCCGTATTTTGCTTGCTGAATTCATGCAAGTGATTATTATTTTCATTTACTAGTTTGATGGTAATACCAGGCTCTGGGAGGGCAAATGACATTTGTCAAAAAGGCACTATCGCCCGATGAATACGGCGACGTGTTGTTTCAGCATGACTGGATGCGCGGTGAACCCAGCGACGTGGTGTGTGAACTATTAGCCAAAAGCGAGCGCCTGTTTTTCCGGCAGGATGACGTTCTGTTTCGCGAAGGCGACAAAATGCAGCACTGTTTGCTGGTTGAAACGGGAAAATTGCAGGCTTTTCGCCATACCTATGGCGGAGACGAGAAAATTTTCGGGCAGTTTGAATGTGGAGAGTTTGTCGCGATTGCCGCCGTCTTTATGGATCACGGCCGCTTCCCGATGAATATCCGTGCGCTAAGCGATGGCCACACGCTGATGATTCCGCGGCAGGATATTCATCAGTTTTGTTTGCAACGCCCGGAACTGGCGCTGCGTCTGCTCAACTACCTGGGCAAAAAACTCTACTCGACAATCAACCAAATCGACTGGCTGACCTCCAGCTCCGCGCCACAGCGTCTGGCAGATTACCTTCTGCGGCAGCATCACATTCAGCAAACTCAGCACCTGACATTGCCAGTGAGCCGCGGCCAGCTCGCCACGTCATTGGGGATGCGTGGTGAAACATTGAGTCGATTAATGTCGGACTGGAAGCGACAGGGCCACATTACCTATCGGGGCCATCAGGTGGAATTGTGCGATCTGAATTATCTGAAAGAACTGGCTGCCGAGGCCAGAAGGACATTCTGACGGAGATAACTGGTGGTGCTAAGGCTTAGTAAAATGAAGCATAGCGGTTCTATAGAACAATTTTGGATATGTATTTTGACAATTGTCATTCCCCCATCATCGGATTATCAACTACGCTTAGCTTACATTGATGAGAGCGATTTACATATGTAAGTAATTCTCATTAACATCGTAATGAGATACCGTGAGGGTAACGCTATGCTGGGCTTTTTCCGACGAACCTTATCTCTTCATGGAGCACGGTCACCCCATGCACTGTCACGTCATGACAGCCAGCAGCCACCGCAGACGGTCTCCCCGACGGAAACCGCTGCGCATGCTCGCTGTAGCGAGAGTGAATATTGTTTCTTTAACCACGCCGCCATGTTGCCATTCGATCAACTTGACGAATGTTGCTACAGCAACGATCGGCAAGAGAAAACGTCATCCTCACACGATTAATGACGCTTTCACTTTTTGTTGGCGCTTAAAACGTGATGCTTTTGCCACGCGTCAGCCAGGCACTGACAAACTCGGGCACCACGGTACTCGCAGGACCGTAAATTTTTTCATCAAACTGGCTTTCTACCTGGCTAGGCTCCAGATTCAGCTCCAGCGTGTAGGCACCGTGCGAGTGGGCTTCATGGACAAAACCAGCGGCGGGATAGACGTGCCCGGACGTGCCAATCGCGATAAAGTAATCCGCCTGCGACAGCGCCTGGTAAATCTTGTCCATGTGCAGCGGCATTTCACCAAACCATACAATATGCGGGCGTAACGGCGCGGGAAATTGACAGCAGTGACAGCGTTCACCGACGGCAAGATCGTCCGTCCACTCAAAAATCTGTCCACTTTGGCTACAGCGTATTTTCAGTAGCTCGCCGTGCATGTGGATCACGCGCTGGCTACCAGCACGCTCATGCAGATTATCGATGTTCTGTGTGATCAGTTGGAAATTGTCTTCCAGCATCGCTTCCAGATTCGCCAAGGCCAGATGCGCGGCATTCGGCACAATTTCCGGCTGCTGTAGTTGACGACGACGGGCATTATAAAATTCTTGCACCAGCTCGGGGTTGCGCTGAAAACCTTCAGGTGTAGCGACATCCTCAACGCGGTGTTCTTCCCACAGGCCATCGGCTGCGCGAAAGGTACGAATGCCCGACTCCGCCGAAATGCCTGCGCCCGTCAATACCACAACGCGCGGCTTTTTCACTTCGCTTGCGGCCAGATAATCACGATGGAAAATACGCGCCCGAAGACGCTGTTGCCGCATACGCTTTCCCTTGTGAAAACGCCCTAATCGTTGACGCGTATACATACTTTCTCCAGCTAGTTATCCATTAAATGTAGCAACGCCGCACCACGGACACCGCCCGCATCGCCATGACGCGCCTTCTCTATGCGTGGCAGTTTCGCAATCGGTAAAAGCCGCGAAGGAAGACGCGTTGGCAAAATTTGATAGATTTCGTCAAAATTCGACAAACCGCCGCCCAATACCAACAAATGCGGATCAAACAGGGTCAGCAGATTGCCCAGACAGGCCGCCAGCAAATCCATAAAACGGTCAACAAACTCCCGCGCTTTTTCCTCTCCGCCACGATAGTGCCGGATGATGGTCACAGCAGGCAGGGCTTCGCCATACAAGTGCTCGTATAGCCATTCAAAGCCACGGCCAGAAATATAATTCTCGATGCAGCCCAATTGTCCACAGCCGCACTTCACACGGGGAATATCCACACCGATGATATCCAACGCGTCGGACGGCAGGCGGAAATGACCGAATTCACCCGCGATGCCGTTACGCCCCTCCACCAGACGCCCGTTAATGACCAGACCACCACCCAGTCCCGTGCCAAGAATCAAACCTAGCACGACAGGATAGGTACGAAATTCTGCGTCCCAGGCCTCCGACAGCACAAAGCAGTTGGCATCGTTGCTGATACGAATATCTCGCTGCAAACGCCGTGACAAATCCGTACGCAGCGGTTTTCCCATCGTCGCAGGCAGATTAGCAGTGAATAGCGCCGCGTCCTCTCCCGCCTCCATTCCCGGTACGCCGAGACCGACCTTCCCTTGTACGCCAATCTGTGCGTCAGCTTCATGCACCAGATCGACCAACGTGGTGAGCAGGTCATCATAATTATTGCGCGGTGTCGGCACTCGCTTTTGCCACACCTTGTTCAACTCTGCGTCGAACACGCCCAGCTCAATTTTTGTGCCGCCCATATCAAAACCGTAGTACATGACTGCTCCTTAGGGTGTGTTTGCTTTCCCACACGATAGGGAATATCCCCGTCATATATCAAGCCGCATGTACGTTCGCTTACTGCCCACTCAACACACGGGCAGGATCAATCCGGCTGGCGCGCCGCGCCGGATACCAGCTGGCAATCAAACTCAGCACCAGCGATGTTCCTAATACGCTAAAAACATCCATCAGATGCAATTCCGACGGCAGAAAATCGATAAAGTAGATATCACCGGACAATAATTTATGGCCAATAAGCGCTTCAATACCGTGAATAATCGGCGTCAGTTGCAAGGTCGCGATCACGCCGACCACAGCCCCTATCGCGCTACCCAGCAGCCCGGCCAATAGACCGTACCAAACAAAGATAGCTCGAATCAGTCCGTCTGACGCCCCCAGCGTACGCAGAACGGCGATATCGCTGCTTTTATCCTTCACAGCCATCACCAGCGTTGACACAATATTAAAACAGGCCACGCCGATCACCAATATCATCGCCAGATACATGATGGTTCTCACCATCTGAATGTCCCGATACATATAACCATAGGTGCCAATCCAACTGCGAATAGTGACATAAGCATTCGTAACCATACCCGCATCACGCACCAGCTTATTAGCGGAGAACACATCGTGGGCTTTGATGGCGATACCCGTTACGCTCTGCCCCATGTCAAGATATTGCTGGGCATCCGCAAGCGGAATCAGCGCTAAACCGTGATCGAGCTGACCACTCAATTGTAAAATGCCGCTAACATGGAGCCGGATGCGTTTAGGCTGCATCAGTTTCATTTCCGGGTCGCTATTAGGGATCATTACCGTAACCCAATCCCCTTCTGCCACATTCAACGTTTTCGCCACGCCCTGACCGATAATGACCTGCTGCTCGCCTGCGCGAAATCGCTGCCAGGCATTGTTGATAACATAATTGGGCAGCGCGCTGAGACGTTTCTCCTGCTGCGGATCGACGCCTTTTACCTGCACCGCCTGAAGTTTGGCACCGTTCTCCAGCAGCCCGGTGAAATTGATATAAGGCGCTGCGGCCGCAACGCCAGGCACCTGTTCTATTTTCAGAAGAATGTTCTGCCAGCCAGCAAAAGGCTGATTAACGGGTGCAATCTCGCCATGCGGTACCACCGCGAGGATACGGTTATTCAGTTCGCGCTCAAACCCATTCATCGCACTAAGACCAAGAATCAACACCGCCACACCGAGGGCGATACCCAGCGTCGAAATGACTGAAATCAGCGAAACCATGCCGCCACGCCGACGGCCACGGCTAAATCGCAGGCCAATCTGCAACGAGAGCGGAGGAAATGTCATTGCCGCGCCCCCATCAGGGTCAGTTCCTGCTGCAACTGACCGTCACGCATTTCAAGTTGGCGATTCAGTCGGCTAGCCAGTTGCAAGTCATGCGTCACCACCAGAAAGGCGGTTCCCTGCCGGACGTTCAGTTCCCCCAGCAGTTCAAAAATAGTGTCTGCCGTACGCTGGTCGAGGTTGCCAGTCGGTTCATCCGCCAGTACCAGCGATGGGCTGTTGACCAGCGCTCTGGCAATAGCAACACGCTGCCGCTCACCGCCGGACAGTTCCGACGAACGGTGATGGCTGCGCGCCTCCAGCCCAACGGCAGCCAACATTTCACGTGCTTTATCCTGCGCCTGTGAAGTCGGCACTTTGCCAATCAGCAACGGCATCGCCACATTTTCCAGTGCGGTGAAATCCGGCAGCAGGTGGTGGAATTGATAAATAAAGCCCAGTTCACGATTGCGCAAATCTGCTTTTGCTGCCGCCGAGAGCGTGCTCAGCGGTTGACCTTTGAAGATAACCTCACCTGACGTTGGGGTATCTAATCCGCCCAGCACATGCAGCAGCGTACTTTTGCCCGAGCCAGAACTCCCGACTATCGCCATCATCTCTCCGCAGCTCATCTCAAAAGAGACATCACGCAGCACGTCGGTAGACAGCTTGCCGTCCTGATAACGCTTGGACAGATTAGTACACTGCAATAATGATAAATCACTCATAACGTAAAGCCTCAGCGGGTTGAACGGTGGCAGCGCGCCATGATGGGTAAAGTGTCGATAAAAGGGCAATCACCATCGCAGAAATGGCGATCGTCACCACCTGCGTAGGGTCAATATCCACTGGCAGCGCGGCACCATCCAGCAATACGCCCAGCACGGGCATCAGCGTATTCAGTTGGCTGGCCAATAATGCCCCCAGCAATGCGCCTAGCAATGCGCCAACAACGCCAGCGCTGCCCCCCTGCACCATAAACACCGCCATAACCTGACGTTGAGTCAGCCCCTGTGTTTGCAGAATGGCGACTTCTCCCTGTTTTTCCATCACCAGTAAACCCAGCGAGGTAATAATATTGAAGGCAGCCACGGCCACGATCAGGCTAAGCAACAGCCCCATCATGTTTTTCTCCATGCGCACGGCCTGAAAAAGCTCACCTTTACGCTCGCGCCAGTCTTTCCAGACCGTGCCTTCCGGCAACGTTTGCGTACTCAACGTATCAACCGACAGTGGCTTTTCCAGCCACAAACGCCAACCGGTAATCTGGTTCGCCGGATAGCGCATCAGCCGTGAGGCATCCTGTTGGTTCACCAAGAGTTGGTAGCTATCCACTTCACTGTTGGCGGCAAAGGTTCCGGCAACGGTGAAGATACGCTGGCTGGGAATACGCCCCATCGGCGTCAGTTGGCTAGCGCTCGTCACCATCATGCGCACCTGATCGCCCGTCTTCACACCCAGTTGTTCAGCCAGTTTCTCACCCAAAATGGCCTGATACTGACCGGGTTGAAGCTGCTGCTGTTTGACGTTGACCAGATAGCGTGAAAGCGGTTCCTTTTCGTCAGGGTCAATCCCTAACATCACGCCAACGGCGACGCTGCGGGCGCTTTGCAGCACCACATCGCCCGTCGTCAACGGCGCAATACGCGTTACGCCGTCCAGCGAGTCTAAGGAGGAAGCGGGAATCAGCTCCGGGTTCAGTGAACCTTGCGGCGTAGAGATCACCGCCTGAGGCATCACGCCCAGAATGTTGCCTTCCAGTTCACGCTCGAAGCCATTCATGACGGAAAGCACGGTGACCAGCGCCATCACACCCAGCGTGATACCAATGGCAGATAGCCAGGAGACAAACCGGCCGAAGCGGTCTGATGCACGCCCACGCATATAGCGCAGGCCAATAAATAAAGCGACAGGTTGATACATGAAATCCGTCTGGATAAGGTTGCCAAAGCAAAGTGATCAAGGATAATAAAGGGTAGTACTGCTTTATGGAACCCTAACACCCTCACTCTACGGCTTTTTCTTGGCCGGATGCAGGGAGGCGAGACCCGATAATCAGATGATGCCTGAAAATTACCGTTATTCGTTGCCACCCAAAGCGGGCGAGCAACGCCTGTTGGGCGAGTTAACCGGCGCTGCCTGCGCCGTTGAATGTGCAGAGATCATTGAACGCCACGCCGGGCTGGTGGTGCTTATCGCGCCCGATATGCAAAACGCCCTGCGATTGCGTGATGAAATTCAGCAATTTACCGACCAGCACGTCACCACCCTGCCTGACTGGGAAACGCTGCCCTACGATAGTTTCTCACCACATCAGGAAATTATTTCGACTCGACTTTCCACGCTCTATCAATTGCCCAACATGACGCGCGGCGTTCTGATTCTGCCGGTCAACACGTTGATGCAGCGCGTTTGTCCGCACAGTTTCCTGCACGGGCATGCGCTGGTGTTGAAGAAAGGCCAGCGCCTCTCGCGCGATAAGCTACGTTCACAGTTGGAACAGGCGGGCTATCGTAGCGTCGACCAAGTGATGGAACATGGTGAATATGCCACGCGTGGCGCGTTGTTGGATCTATTCCCAATGGGGAGTGAAGAGCCCTACCGTATTGATTTTTTCGACGATGAGATCGACAGCCTGCGTCTGTTCGATGTGGATACGCAGCGAACGCTGAATGAAGTGCCGCACATTAATCTGCTGCCCGCACATGAATTCCCGACTGATAAAACCGCAATCGAACTTTTCCGCAGCCAATGGCGCGAACAGTTCGAGGTACGACGTGATGCTGAGCACATTTATCAGCAGGTCAGCAAGGGCGTCTGGCCCGCCGGGATCGAATACTGGCAGCCGCTATTCTTCAATGAACCACTGCCGTCGCTATTCAGCTACTTCCCGAACAACACGCTGATCGTCAACACGGGCAATATTGAACAGAGCGCCGAACGCTTCTGGCAGGATATTCAGCAGCGTTTTGAAAGCCGCCGCGTCGATCCGATGCGCCCCCTGTTGCCATCGGACTCACTCTGGTTACGCGTCGATGGCCTATTCACAGAGCTAAAAGCGTGGCCGCGCGTGCAGCTAAGAACCGATACGCTGCCAAAAAAAGCCGCCAACGTGAATCTGGCCTACCTGCCGCTACCGGATCTGGCAATTCAGCATCAGCAAAAATCACCGCTGGATGCACTACGCCGTTTTATCGAACAGTTCGATGGTCAAGTCATTTTCTCCGTTGAGAGCGAAGGCCGTCGCGAAACGCTACAAGAACTGCTGGCACGCATCAAACTGAACCCTAAGCTCATCAATACGCTAGAGCAGGCACAAGGGCGTGGCACTTATCTGATCATCGGTGCCAGCGAACATGGTTTTATCGACACGCTACGTCAGCGCGCCTTAATCTGCGAAAGCGATCTGTTGGGTGAGCGCGTCAGCCGTCGCCGTCAGGATAGTCGCCGCACAATTAATACCGATACGCTGATCCGCAACCTGGCAGAGCTGCGTCCGGGGCAGCCCGTTGTTCACCTCGAACACGGCGTTGGTCGTTATGTCGGGCTGACCACGCTAGAAGCCGGTGGCATCAAAGCCGAATACCTGATTTTGACCTATGCGGGTGAAGACAAGCTGTACGTCCCCGTATCTTCGCTGCATTTGATCAGCCGCTACGCGGGCGGTGCCGATGAGAATGCGCCGCTGCACAAACTGGGTGGTGAAGCCTGGTCACGTGCGCGGCAAAAAGCGGCAGAAAGAGTGCGTGATGTCGCCGCCGAACTGCTGGATATTTATGCTCAGCGTGCGGCGAAAAGCGGCTTTGCCTTTAAACATGACAAAACGCAGTACCAACTGTTCTGCGAAAGTTTCCCTTTCGAAACGACGCCCGATCAGGCTCAGGCCATCAACGCTGTACTGAGCGACATGTGCCAGCCGCTGGCGATGGATCGTCTGGTGTGTGGCGATGTCGGCTTTGGTAAAACCGAAGTGGCAATGCGTGCCGCGTTTTTAGCGGTTGAAAATCATAAGCAGGTTGCCGTTCTGGTACCGACAACGCTGTTGGCACAGCAGCATTTTGACAACTTCCGCGATCGCTTTGCCAATTGGCCGGTGAAGATTGAAATGGTCTCCCGTTTCCGCAGCGCACGTGAGCAAACCCAGATTCTTGAGGAAACCCAGGAAGGCAAAGTCGATATTCTGATCGGCACCCATAAGCTGTTGCAGAGCGACGTACGCTGGCGCGACTTAGGGCTGCTCATTGTCGACGAGGAACACCGCTTCGGCGTGCGCCATAAAGAGCGCATCAAAGCGATGCGGGCGGATGTCGATATCCTGACGCTGACCGCTACGCCAATTCCGCGAACGCTCAACATGGCAATGAGCGGGATGCGCGATCTGTCGATCATCGCCACGCCTCCAGCACGCCGTCTGGCGGTGAAAACGTTCGTGCGCGAATATGACAATCTGATGGTACGTGAAGCCATCCTGCGTGAAACTCTGCGCGGTGGGCAAGTGTACTATCTGTATAACGACGTCGAAAATATCGAGAAAGCCACCCAACGGTTGGCGGAACTGGTGCCGGAAGCACGCATCGCTATCGGTCACGGCCAGATGCGCGAACGCGAGCTGGAACGGGTCATGAACGACTTCCATCACCAGCGTTTTAACGTGCTGGTGTGTACCACCATCATCGAAACCGGGATCGATATACCGAGCGCCAACACCATCATCATTGAGCGTGCCGATCACTTCGGTCTGGCACAGTTGCACCAGTTGCGTGGTCGTGTGGGCCGTTCCCACCATCAGGCTTATGCCTATCTGTTGACGCCGCCGCCCAAAGCAATGAGCACTGACGCGCAGAAACGGCTGGAAGCGATCGCGTCATTGGAAGACCTCGGCGCAGGTTTTGCGCTGGCAACACACGATCTGGAAATTCGCGGCGCGGGCGAGCTCCTCGGTGACGATCAGAGCGGACAGATGACCAGCGTCGGTTTCTCGCTGTATATGGAACTGTTAGAAAGCGCCGTAGACGCCCTGAAAGCAGGTCGGGAGCCATCACTGGAGGATTTGATTAACAGTCAGACCGACGTCGAACTGCGTTTGCCTGCCCTGCTGCCCGACGATTTCATCCCCGACGTCAATACGCGCCTGTCGCTATACAAGCGTATTGCCAGCGCGAAAACCACCGCCGAGCTGGATGAGTTGAAGGTTGAGCTGATCGATCGCTTCGGTCTCCTTCCCGATGCAAGCCGCCATCTGTTGCAGATTGCCGCTCTGCGTCAGCAGGCACAGGCGCTGGGTATTCGCCGTATAGAAGGGAATGAAAAAGGTGGTTTTATCGAATTCAGCGAGCAAAACCGCGTCGATCCGTCCCACCTTATCGGCCTGTTACAGCGCGATCCGGGCACCTACCGCCTTGATGGCCCGACTCGTCTGAAATTTATGAAGGATTTGAGCGACCGTCCGCAACGCATCGAGTTTATCGGTTCACTGCTGGGGAACATGGCGCAGCATACGCTGGCGGCGTAATCCACCTTCACGATAAACAAACGGGAACCTTTGGGTTCCCGTGAGGTTGCTGACAAAGTCCGCGGTTCGGTAAATAGGTTTGTCATCAGTCTTCCGTTGCATCCACCTTTACAAGCACTGCCTTAACGCAGTAAAGTCGCCAACCTTTTTTAGGGCTCGCCATCCTTGGCGGCACCCTTCCGGGCCGTCGCTGGTGCGACGTTAAAAGTTTCTCCCGGAAATTTTTTCATGGCATGGGACCTCACTATGTTTATCGGTTTTGACTACGGCACCGCCAACTGCTCCGTGGCGGTTATGGATGCAGGGACACCTCGCCTCCTGTCGCTGGAAAATGGCTCGCCTTATCTTTCTTCCCTGCTGTGCGCACCCGTGCGTGAAGCCGTTAGCGAATGGTTATGGCGACACCATCAGGTCAATGCCGAGGGCGAAAACGCGCTGCTGCTAAAACGTGCCATCAGCTACAACCGCGAAGAAGATATTCGCGTACAGGCCGATAGCGTGAAATTTGGGCGCGAGGCGTTACGCCACTATATGGATGACCCTGAAGAGATATGGTTCGTTAAATCGCCGAAATCCTTCCTCGGAGCCATCGGGCTGAAAGCACAGCAGATCGCACTATTTGAGGATTTGGTCTGCTCCATGATGCTGCATATCCGCACGCAGGCAGAAAACCAGCTTGATCAGCCGATTCGTCAGGCCGTCATCGGCCGCCCGATTAACTTTCAAAGTATCGGCGGCGAAGACGCTAACCAGCAGGCACAAGGAATTTTAGATCGTGCCGCACACCGCGCCGGGTTTGAAGACGTCGTCTTCCAGTTTGAACCCGTGGCTGCCGGGCTGGATTTTGAATCTACACTGACGAAAGAAACGCGGGTACTGGTCGTGGATATCGGCGGCGGAACCACCGACTGCTCCATGCTGCTGATGGGGCCAGAGTGGCATAAGCGGCACGAACGTTCGCAAGGTCTGTTAGGCCACAGCGGCTGCCGCGTTGGCGGTAACGATTTGGACATCATGCTCGCGTTCAAACAGCTAATGCCGCTGCTTGGCATGAATAGCGAATCAGAAAAGGGCATCGCCCTTCCGATTATGACCTGGTGGAATGCGGTCGCCATTAACGATATTCCGGCGCAAAAAGAGTTTCATAGCACCACCAGTCGCACGTTAATCAACGAAATGATCCGCGATGCTCGCCAGCCCGAACTGGTGAAAAGATTGTTGACCGTTTGGCAAAAACGCCTGAGCTACCGCCTGATCCAACTGGCGGAAGAGAGCAAAATCGCGCTTTCCAACCAATCGGAAACAGCAGCCGATTTGCACTTCATCGAATCAGGTCTGGCAACGCGCATTCATGCTGATGAGCTTAACGCCGCGATCGATAATCCGCTCACGCGCATTCAGCAACAGGTAACACTGGCCTTAGAAACTAGCCAGACCCGACCGGAAGTCATCTACCTGACCGGCGGTAGTGCAAAATCCCCCCTGCTGCGTCAGGCGATTCAGCAGTTACTGCCTGATATTCCTATCGCTAGCGGCAACGATTTTGGCTCCGTTACCGCCGGGCTGGCACGCTGGGCGGAAATAATCTTTCGCCGCTAAACCAAGATCGTGCTGTAGGCTGGTATTTGCAATGCTGGTATCGTGCATGAAAAAAACCGCGAGTACCTTATTCAGGCATCTCGCGGTTTTTAGAGATGGTGCCAGCGCAAAAACGTAGACGTCAGGGTAAATCAGCTCTGTTGATTCAGTACTAACTGACCGTTCCTATCCACTGGAATTTGTGTACCCGGATCGCGATCCATACGGATTTTACCTTGCTGGTCGCCGATTTTATAGGTGACATCATAGCCAAGAACTTTTTGTGATTTGTCGTACACCGTCTGACAACGCTGCTGCTGTGTCGTGTATGTATCATTTTCCTGCATGCCGCTTTGTACACGGTTACCCGCGTAGCCGCCTGCCAGCGCACCCGCTACCGTCGCGACATCTTTACCGCGTCCGCCACCGAACTGATGCCCCAGAACACCACCCGCCACAGCACCCAGTACCGATCCGGCAATCTGGTTTTCATCCTGCACCGGACGACGGTGGGTCACGTTTACGTTACGGCACTCTTGGCGAGGCGTTTTGACCGTTTCTTTAATAGGTGTTGCCGTAAGCACCTGTGCATACTGAGGTTTAGAGGAAAAGACATCCATACTCGCCACCGCCGCAACACCCAATGCCGCAGCCACACCAATACCTACACCCGCTAACATTGATTTGTTCACAGGATACCTCCCGAATCTATTCTCACGCATTCCCCATCTGCAACCCTGTCGTAAGATTTGCTTTACGTCAGCTCGCGTTTAACGCGATGAGTCCAATGGTTCCTTCTGAATAACAACACTCAGAATTTTCGGCGTGCGTGCTACGCCATCTGTAAACAGTGGGAAGTCTGCACAATGTTTCACGCTCTCGCAATAAGACTAACTAACCAAAAGTGTCGGATTCGTAACATAAAACCGTTATTTGGGAATTGTCTTAACTGGAATTGCTAATAGGACAATATTTTATACTGTTATTTCAAGGTGCTCAGTGGCATAGCGAAAAGACGCTAACTTAGGGGACGGAGTCTTATGAAAACGTTAATGGCAAGGCACGTCTTTCCAAACAACCAGAACAGGCTGGTGGTAAAAAGAATACGGGCGCGAAATCGCGTTCACGCCCGTAATCAGCAGGATGTCAGTCGTTGCGAATTAATGCAGTTTGAGGCGCGGGCGTATCACCCTGTTGATGCCACCGACCAACATCATCAAGCCCGTTTTAACATAGCCGTGCAGGGCAACCTGGTGCATACGATAGAGGGAGATGTAAACGAAGCGAGCAATCCGTCCTTCTACCATCACAGAACCCCGCATCAGATTCCCCATCAGACTACCTACCGTACTGAATTTAGACAGCGAAACCAGCGAGCCGTGATCTTTGTAGACGTAAGATTTCAGCGCCTGCCCGTTCAACAACGCGATGATGTTGCTGTGACACCGCGATGCCATCTGGTGAGCCGCCTGTGCGCGCGGCGGCACGAAACCGCCGCTTTCCTGCGGGCAGGATGCACAGTCGCCGATGGCAAAAATGTTCGGGTCGCGTGTCGTCTGCAACGTAGGTTCAACGACGAGCTGATTAATCCGGTTCGTTTCCAGACCAGCAATATCTTTCATTGCATCCGGCGCTTTGATTCCTGCCGCCCAAACCATCAGATCGGCTTCGATAAATTCACCGTCTTTCGTATTCAGACCGCCGCTTTCCGCACTGGTCACCATGGTTTTCGTCAGCACGCGGACGCCAATATTATTCAGCTCCTGATGTGCTGCCGCTGAAATACGTGGCGGCAGCGCTGGCAAAATACGTTCGCCCGCTTCAACCAGCGTCACATTCAGTGTTTGATTATCTAACCCGTCAAAACCATAACTGTGGAGTTGTTTCACCGCATTATGCAATTCCGCAGACAGCTCGACGCCAGTCGCCCCACCGCCCACAATCGCAATATTTACTCGCTCTTTTTCATCCTGATTTGCTGTGAATTTCAGGAATAAATTCAGCATTTCATTATGGAAGCGACGGGCTTGTTTCGGGTTATCCAGGAAAATACAGTGATCTTTCACACCCTGCGTACCGAAGTCATTTGAGGCGCTGCCTAATGCCACCACCAGAATGTCATAGGGGATGCGGCGCGCCGCAACCAGTACGTCACCTTGATCATCACACACTTCGCCCAGTTGAATCTGCTGCTGTTCACGATCGATATCCGTCAGCATGCCCAGTTGGAACTGGAAATGGTGATTGCGAGCATGCGCCAGATAGCTCAGCGCATCCATATCGTCGTCCAGCGAGCCCGTCGCCACTTCATGTAACAATGGTTTCCACAGGTGGCTATGGTTACGATCCACCAGCGTGATGTCCGCTTTTTTCTTGCGTCCTAACTTGTGACCCAAACTCGTTGCGAGTTCAAGACCGCCAGCTCCCCCGCCGACAATGACAATTTTTTTGGTTGGTGATGTCAAAATGACCCCCTAAAATGTGAACCAATCGTTAATAAAGAGTAAAAACAATATCCTTATATAACATAGGGTTCGCGTAAGTTAAGCCTGATATCTGCTGCAAGAATAGCACGCTAGGTTATTTGGTCATACCAAAATTGATATATATCAATTTATTTTACGGCGCGGGTTTTTACCAAGAAAATTCCATCTTTATTTCAGTCAATTAGCGGAAGTCTGCGTGAAGGGAAAATGCTGAATCGTGCGCTTATGCACGTTTGTACGAACGAAGAAAAGTAATTAATTGCGTCATTCCCCCTGATATCCCTCTCAAACAGAGACATCAGAAGGAATACCAAGCCATTAACGCCGCATGCTAACCGAGTGTTTTGAACGCTTTTATTCGTTGTAGATGGGGAGAGATACTTTTAAATTTATGCGTCTGTATATCGTCCCAAACGATCTCATAATATTCTCCCAGCGCTTGCGCACTACGCTGGCTGTCGAGCATTTCATCCTGGCGGGAAAGCATTACCATGCAGCGATCGCGATTCTTTTCACGAAAATTCGCGACACACTTCGTGGCGATATCCAGATACTCTTCCGGCCGATCAATTTTCCCGCTCATATTTTCCTGCGGGAAAAGGTTAGGATTGACGATGACTTGTCGTATATCACACAGAAAACCGACGCGCTCGGCCCAAAAACCGCCCAATCCCACGCCACAAATCAGCGGACGATCGTCATTAGAATGCTGCATCATCTTATCCACCTGCTTTAGCAGATGTTGCATATCATGGCGCGGATGCAGCGTGCTATAGCTAATCAGCCGAACATCTTCATCGATAAACTGAAGTTGCAAGACTTTTTCATGGTTACCGGGGCTGGTCGAGTCAAAACCGTGTAAATAGATAATCATCTTTTATCCTCACCACTGACTAGGTTGCCTATTTCTCGCCATTTTTATATCCGTCATACTTCAAGCTGCTTGTGCGTTGGCAATACTCGGCTCATCTCCGAGCCTCGCCCTTAGAGGGCCAACGCTTTGGCGTTGTTCAAAACGCTAGCGTTTTGTCACGCAACTCGAATTATTTAGTGTATATGCGCCTGCCAGCGCTCGCTGAGCAATGTGAGCGCCTGATTTGCCTGCTTCCAGCGCGACGAATCCAGCAGTTCCCGACGAGAAAACGAACCCTGATGATATAGGCGCGTTAGTTGCTCCGCTTTGACCGGGGACAGGTTATCCAGCACGCTGACCGCTCCTTCACGATGATTGCAAACCAGAATCATGTCACATCCCGCCTGCAACGCGGCCTGCGCCCGCTCTGGGTAACTTCCCATTACAGCCGCACCTTCCATCGACAGGTCGTCGGAGAAAATGATGCCATCAAAGCCTAACTCTTCACGCAGTACGGTTTTAAGCCAATAGGGAGAACCGCTGGCCGGACGTGGATCGGCCTCGGTGTAAACCACATGGGCAGGCATGATCGCATCTAATTGCTGGTGCTGGATCAGTGCTTTAAAAATCAACATATCGTGAGCACGAATCTCTGTGAGCGGGCGTGGGTCGCGCGGCGTCTCCTTATGTGAATCGGCGCTGACAGCACCGTGACCGGGGAAGTGCTTACCCGTGACCTTCATGCCTGCGCTATGCATACCGCGAATAAAGCTCTGTGCTACAGCCAACGCAGTCACGGGCTGTTCGTGAAACGAACGCTCACCAATCGCCGCACTCTGGTGACCGATATCCAGCACGGGTGCAAAACTGATGTCGATATCCATCGCGATCATTTCTGCCGCCATCAGCCAGCCGCCCTCTTCCGCCAACTTTTGAGCCTCTGACAGGCTATTTAATGCAGCGAACGCCTGCGCGGCAGGCAACCGGGTAAAACCGTCACGAAAACGCTGAACGCGCCCACCTTCCTGATCCACGGAAACCACGAGACGTTCGCGCGACGCAGCGCGGATTTGGCGTACTAATTCACGTAGCTGCGCCACATCATGAAAATTACGAGTGAACAGAATAACGCCGCCAACCAGCGGGTGTTGCAGCACTTCACGATCTTCTGCATCCAGCTCGTAGCTGGCGACATCTAACATTACCGGACCCACAAAAACCTCATTCTTTAGATAGTACTACTGAGTAAAATGACCACTACCGCAAATGCTACTGGGATAATTCACACCATCAGCCTAGCTTTAACCGATGGCGTAACGTGGGAATTTCCGCTAAAAATTCCGGGTTCTTCGTTTGCTGCCAGCGTATTTCAAACCACATCAATACCAGATAATCAACCCAGGGAAACCACTGCTTCACCTGTTGCTGAAGACGGCTCACGGAAAATCCTCGTCGGTGTCGCTGGTAGCTCTGTAGAAAATACGTTTGCGCCACACTGTCCATCTGGCTGGCTCGGACAATGAACGCCAGTTCAAAGGCGATATCGCCATCTGAGGCATATTCCCAGTCGATCAGCATGGTTCCTTGCTGCGTAATCAGTAGGTTCTCAGCATGCACATCCAGATGGAGGGGAGCCAACGCCATAGAAGTGGGTAGCGCAGCACGTTGAAAATGATGGTGGGCACGCAACAACGCTGGCGAACGACGGTGCGGATCCATCAGTTGCCAGTGTTGAGCAAATAGCGTTTTGAGATCGAGAGGGTAGCCACTAAGCGGCTGACGATGAAGCTGAGATAATATGCTCGCCACTTCTCCATTAGCCAGCATCATCAGGAACTCATCTGTTGTGGCAATACGTCCCGGCACCCACTCGACGATTAGCCAGCCGTCACGCCACAACAGTGGATGTGGCGCGAGCCCTATCGCAGACATTTTCCGCAGTAGAGCACACTCTCGCTGGCGATCGACGCCCATCTTTCGCTCGGCTGACGACTGTCGTCGCGCCAGCCATTCGATGCCCGCCCCATGAATACGCCAGCTTTTACTACTTAGCCCACCAATCAGTTCAAAGCGAATATCCGCCATTTCCAAGGCAGGGAAATGTTTCTGGATTGTCGCAGTCAGCTGTTGCTGGATGCCTGCCAGTTTAATGCTGAACGGCGCCATTGCCTGACCAAACAATTTCGCCGGTCTGCACCAGCATCAATTGCATGTCGATTTGCGGTGATTTCACGTCACCACTGACGTCGCTGTACAGCACATACTGCGCACTGACATAACGTGCCAGGCCAATCGCCTTGCTGCGCGATCCTAAGCTGTCATCAACTGACAGGCCCAACGTTTGTTTCGCAGCGGCCAGTTGCTCGCGTGGTACCAGCGTAAAGGCCTTGCCGGAGGATAACGCGTTGTACAGCGCGCTTGTCGCTTTCGCTATTGGCAGTGAACCATTGGTGTTGTTTTTCACGCTATCCACCAACAGTATGCTGCCCGGCGTAACGCCATCGGCTTTCAGCATCTGTGCCACCAGCGGGTTGATGCTGGCTTCCCAGTTCAACGTCTGGATTTTAGGCGGTTGCGGTACAGACTCACCCGGCGGCAACGTTGGCGTAGTTGGCACTTGAGGCTCAACTGGCTCAATAGTTGCTGGTGGCTCAGTCGGTTCCGGCGGACGACTGGGGCACCCTGTTAGTACCAATGCCGCCAGTATCACCCCTAGATACTTTTTCATATTTTCTCTCTCAAGACACCATTACAAAAACAGATGAAGACGAACCTGACGCGCATTAGGACTGCTACGCGTTGAAAAAACCGTCATTTCCGTCTGTGACGGGATTTCAATGGACTGCACCTCTTCAAAAGGCAGCACATCCAGCCCGTTTTCATCATACCAATAGAAACGGTAATGCACTGCCACCGCGTGTGGGGCATCGTTGCTGACAGCGGAAGAAGCCCGCAGCCTGCCATTTTCTGAATCCAGCGACGGATTCCCCGCCGTAATGCCAGCCGACAACACAGGAGCATCCAATACCAGTGTTTGTCGTTCATTGATAGTCAGCACTTTTGGCGCACTACAGCCCGCCAGCAGTCCCACCATCAGACATGTAGACAGAAAAAGCATCAGGTTACGCATGGTTTACTCGCATGATGGTTTTCTCATCTGATTATCAAACTTAATCCGCCAGCAAAGGCCCTAATGCACGACCGCCAACCAAATGCATGTGGATATGATATACCTCCTGCCCGCCGTGTCGGTTGCAGTTAATAATCAGGCGATAGCCGTCCTCTGCAATGCCTTCCTGCTGTGCAATCTTACCCGCAACCGTCACCATACGTCCCAACGCTGCTTCATGCTCTGGCGCCGTATCGTTAACGGTTGGGATTAATACATTCGGGATAATCAGAATATGTGTTGGCGTGCGGGGCGCGATATCACGGAAAGCGGTGACCAGTTCATCCTGATACACGATATCGGCAGGAATTTCCCGGCGGATGATTTTACTAAAGATGGTTTCTTCAGCCATGATTGATTTCCTTGTTAGCTGGCATTGAACGACGTCATGTAGGCAGTATGAGTGACATATTCCATTTCTTTCAACCTTCTTCGTCTATTTCTGGTGCAGGTGGTCAAAATACGACTCTTAGAAAAAATCTGTCTGATACCGAAACAATCACGCAATCGCTGCTACGGCAAGGGTTTGACCTCACTTAACAAATTTCCACCCTTTCCGTTGCTTTGTTAGTTAGACGACTGCGGCGTTCTCACCAACATCATCAACAGGATGCAAACCAGCAAAGCGGCACCTACGTTATAGAGCATCCCCGTAACAAAGGCCGAAACGTATTGACCCGCTTGCGCAACGGCACTATCGCCTTCGGCCAGCACGGTGCCAAACAGGATGCCAACCACAGCGACGCCCAACGCCGCCCCAACCTGCTGAACCGTCGAGATTACACCTGATGCCATACCTGCCTTAGCTTCATTTACAAAGCCCAAAACCAGATTCAATAGCGGGGTCATGATAAAACCCTGGCCAGCACCGACGACCACAAGCACAGGAATCAGCCGTATGGCCACCAGATTCGCCCCCGCTAGCTGCACCTGCATAATCAATAGCCCGATGGAAGCAGTATATACCAGCGCCCCCGCGACGATGGCAAC
Organism: Pectobacterium betavasculorum; assembly: GCF_000749845.1. GTDB lineage: Bacteria > Pseudomonadota > Gammaproteobacteria > Enterobacterales > Enterobacteriaceae > Pectobacterium > Pectobacterium betavasculorum. Next base: position 1,543,474 of record NZ_JQHM01000001.1, read on the forward strand.
GATCCCCCAGCGGGCGACCAGACGCGGCGCAACCAGCGATGCCAGAACGAATCCCACACTGCAAGGTGCAAAAATACTACCCGCGAGGAAGGGATCAAGCCCCAACCCAGTTTGCACCAGCAGGGCAAAACACAAGAAAAATGAGCTGGATGTGGAATACACCAGCAGCACGAGTAACACGCCCAACAGGAAACGACGCTGCGCGAGCAGACGCATATCAACCAAGGGAAGATGCCCCGCCAGTTGGCGCTGTTCCTGCTGACGGTAAAAAATGATCAACAGGATAGCCGCAGTGGCAAGCATCCACAGGCTCCATGCAGGCCACCCTTGTCCCGGCCCTTCAATCAGCGGCACCAGCAGCAGCGTAAGCCCAACGCTGACCAGCAGCACCCCCATCCAGTCCAGTGAAGGACGCAGCGACGTACAGGATTCAGGAATAAATCGCGCCGCCGCGATCGCTAACAGACCAATAGGAACATTGATAAGAAAGATGCTGCGCCAGCTCAGCCCGAACAGATTAGCATGTACCAGCCATCCTCCCAGTACCTGACCCGCGATAGCAGCTAACCCCAGCGTCATCCCCAGCAGACCGAAGGCTCGGCGACTATCGTTCCCATCGAAATTGACGCGGATAGAAGCATAGACCTGTGGGAACAATAACGCAGCCGCAAGTCCCTGCAAGATGCGAGCGCTAATCAGAAACCCCGCGTTAGGCGCTAAACCACACAGCGCAGAAGCAATCGTAAATCCAGCCATGCCCACGATAAACAGGCGGCGTCGCCCAAACACATCCCCCAATCGGCTCCCCGTAATCAGCAGCACACCGAAAGCCAGTTCGTAACCTGCTACGATAAAGCCGATCTGAGCGAAGCTGGCTCCCAGATCGACCTGCATACTCGGGATCGCGATATTAACCACGAACAGATCGAAGATCGTAACAAAGCCCGCCATGAGTAGCACAGACAGCCCGAGCCAAGGCGGACTCTTGGCCGTCGTCGCTAAAGCCGAAGCACGATAAGTTGAGTTCATTTTGTCTATCCTTGTGTATGGTAGATTTTTGTATGAAGAGTCATCGCGTCATCATTCTCAAATCCTTTTTAAACAATTACAATTTAACCATTTATGCTATTACTAAAAGCAATGCGGTAACCGATGAGAACATTGGAAAGAACTCGCCATGATCTGGCTGCATTTTTGCGCGCGCGTCGAGAACGAGTGTCACCCGCTGACGTGGGCTTGCCCAGCGGTGGAAGACGACGTACGCCAGGGCTGCGACGCGAGGAAGTGGCCGCACTAGCCGGGGTTGGCGTGACCTGGTACACCTGGCTCGAACAGGGGCGCGATATTGGTGTATCAGCAGCATTTCTGGACAGCCTGGCACGAGTGCTTAAACTTGATGCGGCCGAACGCCGGCATCTATACCTGCTGGCACACGAACGGCCACCTGTCGAGCCGGGTAAGACGTGGTGCGTGGTTCCACCACTAGTACGGCGTCTGATGCACGATCTGGCTCCCCATCCGGCCTATATTCTCAACCTGCGCTGGGATGTGCTGACCTTCAATGAACCGGCGAATCAGCTTTTCAGCTTCGACGCTCATCCTTCCGAAAGGCGTAATCTGCTCTGGCTCTTGTTTACCGATCCGTTACTGCATGAACGATTCATCGGCTGGGAGCAACAGGCTCCGCAGATGCTGTCGAGTTTTCGCCGCGATTTCGCACGTGCGACGCAGGAAGCGGACATTCATGAACTGGTGGACGAACTGGAGCAGGTATCGCCAGATTTCAAAACGTGGTGGCGCCAGCATGATGTGCATGCCCCGTGCAGCGGCGTGCGTCAACTGATGATCGACGGCAAAGCTGAAGCCTTTGAGCATACGTCGCTAACCATCGATGAAGTTCGACATCTGCGTTTGGTGGTTTATGCTCAGCAATCTCAGAGAGAGGAGTGATGTTGCGGTATCAGAAAGATAGACAAATTATGTTGCAGGATCTCGCTACTTAAGCAGATAAAAGCCTCGCCGTTTAGCACGAATGTTTTGGAGGCAGTTTGATGCTAACCATAAAAAAAGGGGCTTTCGCCCCTTTTTGCCACTCCCCAACAACCCATCAGTGGTTACGGATGTAGTCGTCCATATCGGTTTTCAGGTTATCGGATTTCGTACCGAAAATTGCCTGAACGCCGGAACCTGCCACAACCACACCGGCTGCACCCAGTTTTTTCAGGCCAGCCTGATCAACTTTAGTCACATCGCCTACGCTAACGCGCAGACGGGTGATGCATGCATCCAGATTAGTGATGTTTTCTTTACCACCAAACGCGCTAACCAGTGCAGCAGCCATTTCGGTGCTGTCCTGCGAAGTTTGCTCAGATGAGCTATCTTCACGACCCGGCGTTTTCAGATTCAGCTTGGCAATCAGAACGCGGAAGATAGTGTAGTAAATCAACGCATAGCACAGGCCCACAATCGGGAACAGCCACAGGTTGCTACCGTTGCCGCTCAGTACCACGAAGTCGATCAGACCGTGAGAGAAGCTTGTACCATCACGCATACCCAGCAGGATACAGATTGGGAACGCCAGACCCGCTAGAATCGCATGGATCACATACAGGATCGGCGCAACAAACATGAATGAGAACTCAATTGGCTCAGTGATACCCGTCAGGAACGAGGTCAGCGCCGCAGAGATCATAATACCGCCCACTTTCGCGCGGTTTTCTGGTTTCGCAGAGTGCCAGATAGCAATAGCCGCTGCCGGCAGACCGTACATTTTAAACAGGAAGCCGCCAGACAATTTACCCGCAGTCGGGTCACCAGCAATGTAACGCGGGATATCACCGTGGAAAACCTGACCCGCCGCATTGGTGAATTCACCCACTTGCATTTGGAAAGGTACGTTCCAGATATGGTGCAGACCAAACGGTACCAGAGAGCGTTCAACAACCCCGTAGATACCGAATGCCAACATCGGGTTCTCATTCGCTGCCCAATGTGAAAATGTTTGGATAGCGCTACCGACCGGTGGCCATATGAAAGACAGCACCACACCGGTAACGATCGCAGTCAGACCGGAAATGATTGGCACAAAGCGCTTACCGGCAAAGAAGCCCAAATACTCAGGCAGTTGAATGCGGTAGAAGCGATTAAACATATACGCGGCAATCGCACCGGCAATGATCCCGCCTAGAACACCGGTATCCGCCAGGTGCTTCGCTGTAATCTCGGCAGCCGGTAGATTAAGAACCAGCGGTGCAATCGCAGCCATGGTTTTCACCATGATGCCATAAGCGACCACTGCCGCCAGTGCGGAAACACCGTCGTTATTAGTGAAGCCCAAGGCAACACCAATAGCAAAAATCAGCGGCATGTTGGCAAACACCGAATCACCGGCCTGTGCCATGACGCTGGAGACAATTTCAGGTAGCCAGCTAAAGTTGGCCGAACCGACACCCAGCAGAATACCTGCAATAGGGAGTACGGATACGGGCAGCATTAGCGACTTACCTACTTTTTGCAGGTTTGCGAATGCATTCTTGAACATAATTGAGTGTGCTCCTGAGTAATAGTGCTTTTACTTCTGATACTTCATATAAGCAAAGACGGGGAGGATGGCCCTTGCGAGTTGGGGTGTCTTAGCCCCCTTTAATTTTTACGCAGAGTAAAATAAATAGCGTTCGCAATGTTTGATTGCTATCACGTTTCCACAAGCCAACAGGTTAAGATCGAACAGATATTGCACTTTTCAGTGATATATCGCTAAAAAACACGTTCCCCTGAAGAGGAAAAACCTAATCAAGGGATTTATGGAGCGCTATTAATTACACGGGTAAAAAAAACTCGGCTATTCTCAGCCACTATTGCGCTGCGGTCAACCGAGTTGGATCGATGTGAAACAGGCGGGAAAAGTTTTCTGTCGTGGCAGCGGCGAGAGTTTCCAGCGACGTGCCTTTCACTACGGCAAGGTATTCCGCTACATCACGCACATACGCAGGCTGGTTTTCCTGACCCCGGAACGGGACAGGTGCTAACCAAGGGGAATCCGTCTCAATCAGCATCCGATCCAACGGCACGTAGCGCGCTACGTCACGCAATTCTTCTGCATTACGGAATGTCACGATCCCAGAAAACGAGATATAGAATCCCATATCCAGCAAGGCTTTTGCCGTGACCAAATCTTCCGTAAAACAGTGCAGAACGCCGCTGCATTTTTCCGCGTGCTCCTCACGCAAAATCGCCAGCGTATCTTCACGGGCGGAACGTGTATGCACGATGACAGGCTTGTTCAGATCATTGCCAATACGAATATGTTCACGAAACGACGCCTGCTGCTGGGCTTTTGTCTCCTGCTGATAGAAATAATCCAGCCCCGTTTCCCCCATCGCCACCACACGGCTGGCGGTGGCTAGCTCGCGCAACTCGGCATAATCGTAAGGGGCTTCCTGATTGAGCGGATGAACGCCGCAGGAAAAGACCACGTTATCGCGTTCGCCGATTAACTCCACCATCGCCCGATAGCCGGGCAGCGTTGTCGCCACAGCCAGAAGGAAACCGACATCACGACGCTTCGCTTTCTCCAGCACGTCGGAGACATCTTTATGCAATGACTGATAATCCAAACCGTCAAGATGACAGTGGGAATCCACTAACAACATGATATTTACTCGATATTAATTAAACAGAAAAAGGATGGCTGTCGCGCTTAACTGACGAAGCAAGCGTACGCTCACCATCGAGCAACCGTTCCGTCAGCAGTAACTCGCGGTTAACCCCCGTGACGGTCAGCAATTTTTGTCGGCAAGCCATCCACTGTTGCAACTCATACAGCCAATGTCCAGACGGCTCGCGTGCCAGACGCTCAACCAGTTCGATCTGATCCTGATTCACCAAATGCTCACTGGCTCCCTGCTGCCACTTCATGGCATCCAGCAGTAGCGCGGCCAGCCAGTGAATTCGCACATCCGCATCATCATGATTCAGTTGAGGTATCAACGAAAGCAGATCCCGCGAAGTCAGCGCGGCAGAAAATGCCTGACACAGCCCGGAACGCTGCTTCCAGCGTTCCGGCTGCAATAACGCTTCGGCAGCCAAAGGGGCGCCCGATTGCAATCTTAATGCCGTACGCAATGCCTTACTATCATGACGATGACGCGCATTCAGCCAGAGCACGCTCTGCGTCTCATTCGGCACATCCAGATAGTGATATAAGCAGCGACTGCGTAAAGTTGCTAACAAACGCGCAGGCTCACGGCAGCCGAATAAAAAGAAGGTATTCTGTGGCGGTTCTTCCAACGTTTTTAGCAGCGCGTTCGCTGCCGCTTCAGTCAGTTGCTCAGCGGAAGCCAGCCAGATCACTTTTGCTCCGCCTTGTCGGGAGTGTTGATACACTTTTTCCACGACGTCACGCACCGGATCGACGCCCAGACTCTGTTTACCTTTCTCCGGGCTAAGCACATGCCAGTCTGGGTGCGTACCCGCTGTCATCAGGTTACAAGAGTGGCACTGGCCGCAGCTTTTCATTCCATCTGGTCGCTGGCAGATCAGCCAACGACTCAGCGCATAAATAAGCGATTCATCGCCCATGCCCGGCAACGCATGCAACAACACCGCATGGTGGCCTCTACCCGCCTGATATTGACCGATAAGCTGCCGATAAGAGGCATTCAGCCACGGATACCAATCCATCAGTGCTGTCCCTGCTCGACAGGCTGCAATCCTTGTTGCTGCAACCACTGCTGTAATGCGGCCTGAATATCTGCACTGACAGCATCAATAGATTGTGAGGCATCGATCGTCAGGATGCTGCTATCCTCCGCCGCCAGTTCCTGATAGCGGGAGCGGGTACGATCAAAGAAAGCCAGCGACTCCTGCTCGATTCTATCCAGTTCGCCGCGTTGACGCGCGCGCTGCAAACCGATAGCTGGCGGTAAATCAAGATAAAGCGTCAGGTCGGGACGAAAATCGCCCAGCACGGTATCGCGCAGTGAGCGTAGCAGTTGCTGATCGATCCCACGCCCTCCCCCCTGATAAGCCTGTGAAGAGAGATCGTGCCGATCGCCGATAACCCATTTTCCATCTGCCAACGCAGGTTTAATGACGTTATCCACTAGTTGCACTCTGGCAGCGTAGAGCATCAGCACTTCCGCTTTGTCGGTGACCTTCTCATCGGCCATCCCTTGCTTAATGAGTTCTCGCAGTTTCTCCGCCAGCGGTGTGCCGCCGGGTTCCCGCGTGAACACCACCTCTTGCACACCGTGTGATCGCAGTGTTTCTACGACGATATTGCGCGCGGTGGTCTTCCCTGCGCCTTCCAATCCTTCAATAACGATAAATTTACTGTTCATCCCGTTCCTTTAACGCTGAGCGGTATACCTTTACAGCACGATTATGGTCTGCAAGGTTAGTGGTAAAACTGTGCCCACCTTTTCCATCCGCCACGAAATACAGATACGACGTTTTGGCTGGATGTGCTGCCGCATCCAATGACGCTTTCCCCGGCATCGCGATCGGCGTCGGCGGCAAGCCGGAGATGACATAAGTATTGTAAGGCGTCGGCGTATCTAATGCTTTACGAGTTATCACGCCTTTGTAGTCATCCCCCATGCCATAAATCACCGTGGGATCCGTTTGCAACCGCATACCAAGCCGTAAGCGATTGACAAAAACGGAGGCGACCTGCGTACGCTCTTCATTGATTGCCGTTTCTTTTTCAATGATTGACGCCATCGTCAGCAACTCGTCTGGTGTCTTGTACGGTAAACCTTCTTCACGCCCTTTCCATACGTCATCCACCGTTTTTTTCATACGCTGATGCGCACGCTGCAATAGGGCGCTATCACTCGTGCCAGCCGTGTATGAATACGTGTCAGGATAAAACCAACCTTCCGGGTTCGCCTTATCTTTGATTTCCAACTGAGTGGCGATGTCCTGTTCAGTTTTCACGGCCAGAGCATGCTTGATATAAGGTGCCTGCTGTAATGTGACGAGCCACTCTTTCAGGCGCGAACCTTCGACGAAGCGAATGGTGAATTGCGCTTCCTTTCCGCTGGACAATAAGGCCAACATCTCGCGGACGCTCATACCGGCAGTAAAGCGGTACGTACCCGCTTTGAATTTTGCCAATTCCGGCTCGATACGCAACAGCCACGGAAAAAACGGCCCATCGGTAATAATTTTCTGATCGAGAAGCAGTGTTTCCAGCCCTTCTCTTCCCGTACCAGCCGGAAGCGTAAAGATAGTTTCCTTTTCGATAGCCAATGGAGAATCAGCAAAACGCTGCATTTTCTGCCACACGACCAGAACTACCAGCACAACGGCAGCGATAATCAGCAAACCAATTTTCTTTTTCTTCATAAATCAACCATCTACTAGCAGTCAGGACTTAGGAATTGATAAAGCTCTCGGGAGTGATAACGCCAGACATGCGCCTGATTCACGGGGACTATCGGCATCAATGCGTTACAAATCAGCACTTCATCCGCATCGGTCAGTGTAGTAACAGGCTCACTGACGATTTGTAGCGCGAAGTCAGACTCTGCCAGTAAGGCAATAATATGCTGTCGAGCAACGCCATCCACACCTGACTGAGATAAATCCGGCGTATAGACCCGATGTCCCTTACGCCAGAATAAATTAGCGGCACAGCATTCCACTAGCGCATCTGAGGTGTCAAGCACGAGGGTCTCATCGGCTGAGGTCTGGTCAAGATGCGCACGAATCAACACTTGTTCAAGCCGATTCAAATGTTTTATTCCCGCCAACAGCGGGTTTTTAGCTAACGCCACAGGACTCAGATTCAGGCTAATACCTTGCTCACGCCAGTCGGCATAATGCGCAGGATAATCTGCCTGCATGACTATTCGGGTTGGCTGTACACAACCTTGCGCACCATAACCACGCCCACCGACGCCACGCGTTAGCATGACTTTCACTACGCCGCTCGATAGTCCCTGCGCTGACAAAATCATTTCAGCACGCAGATTTTCCCAGTCAATGAGTGGAAATAATAAGCGGGTAGCAGCCTGTTGCAGCCGCGCAATATGCCGTTCTAGCCAAACAATCTCGCCATTACATACTCTGGCTGTCGTAAAGCAGCCGTCACCATACTGTATTCCCCGATCGAGAGCAGAAAGCTGTTCTGTTAACTTGCCATTAATCCACAACATAATAAGCTCCGCGTCATTCATCGTCGTCAGCTTGCCAGTAAAGCAACATCGCACACAAGCAGGTGTGTCTGATTTTATTAAGGCAAAAAAAAACCCGGAAACCGGGTTTTTTAATACGCTATTGCAATCACACTTTACGGAAGATCAGAGAACCGTTGGTTCCACCGAAACCGAAAGAGTTGCAGAGTACGTATTCCAGGTTGCTGACCTGACGAGCCTCGTGCGGCACGAAATCCAGATCGCAGCCTTCATCTGGATTATCCAGATTAAGCGTTGGCGGAACAGCCTGATCGCGCAGCGCAAGAATACTGAAGATTGACTCTACCGCACCTGCCGCACCGAGCAAGTGACCCGTCATAGATTTTGTCGAACTAACCAGCACACTGCTGGCGTCTGCACCAAATACGGACTTCACTGCCTGTGTTTCGGCTTTATCACCCGCCGGCGTAGAAGTGCCGTGCGCGTTGATATAACCGATCTGGCGCGTTGACACACCCGCGTCACGCAGCGCGTTTTCCATCGCCAGGGCTGCACCCGAACCGTTCTCCGGCGGAGACGTCATATGATACGCATCGCTACTCATGCCAAATCCAACGATTTCTGCATAGATTTTCGCACCGCGCTTTTTCGCGTGTTCATACTCTTCCAGCACAATGAGGCCAGCGCCGTCGCCCAACACAAAACCATCACGACCTTTATCCCACGGACGGCTTGCCGCCTGAGGATCGTCATTGCGTGTTGACAACGCACGAGCGGCACCGAATCCGCCGACACCTAATGGCGTACTGGCTTTTTCTGCCCCACCGGCCAACATGACATCCGCATCATTGTAAGCAATGATGCGTGCTGCCTGACCAATATTGTGCACGCCAGACGTACAGGCCGTAGCAATAGAGATGCTCGGGCCACGCAGTCCGTACATGATAGTAAGATGCCCAGCCACCATATTGACAATGGTTGACGGCACGAAGAACGGACTGATTTTACGCGGGCCGCCGTTCACCAGCGCAGTGTGGTTCTCTTCAATAAGACCCAGACCGCCGATGCCGGAACCAATCGCCGCACCGATACGCGGGGCGTTCTCTTCCGTTACTTCTAAACCGGAATCCTGCATGGCCTGAACGCCCGCAGCAACACCGTATTGAATAAAGGCATCCATTTTGCGAGCTTCTTTACGCGAAATGAATTCTTCAGAATTAAAATTCTTTACTAAGCCAGCAAAACGCGTTGCGTAGGCACTAGTATCGAAATGGTCGATCAGGCTGATACCACTCTGACCGGCAAGAAGAGCACTCCAGGTAGACTCAACTGTATTGCCGACAGGAGATAACATGCCAAGTCCGGTCACAACTACTCGACGCTTAGACACGCTTATCCTCCAGGGAGGGAAAAAAGACACTGCGGGACAAAAAAAACTTAGGCGGTCGAATGACCGCCTAGATATGTTCGCTTACTGCTGGTTAGCCTGAATGAAATCAATGGCTGCCTGAACAGTCGTGATTTTTTCAGCTTCTTCGTCTGGAATCTCAGTATCAAATTCTTCTTCCAGAGCCATAACCAGCTCAACAGTGTCAAGAGAATCAGCGCCGAGGTCATCAACGAAAGAAGCATTGTTTACGACTTCTTCCTGCTTAACACCAAGCTGTTCAACGATGATTTTCTTAACGCGTTCTTCGATAGTGCTCATACTCTTAAATTTCCTATCAAAACTCGCTTTCGCGATGGTTTTCGTAGTGTATAAAATGTTTGAAAAGATGCAACAAAATCTCGGCTGGTCGAACCACGATTTTGTGCTATTTTGCGGTTATCACCGCAAATAATGCAAATAGTTTTCGAGCTTTTTAGATCATATACATGCCGCCATTGACATGCAATGTTTCGCCAGTAATGTAAGCAGCTTCATCAGAGGCTAAAAATACAACAGCACTGGCGATTTCTTTAGCATCACCGAGTCGGTTAGCTGGAACCGACGTCAAAATGCCTGCTCGCTGTTCTTCTGTCAATGCCTGAGTCATATCTGTTTCGATAAAACCAGGCGCGACCACGTTGACCGTAATACCACGAGAAGCCACTTCACGCGCGAGGGATTTACTGAACCCAATCAGTCCCGCCTTCGCTGCCGCATAGTTAGCTTGTCCTGCATTGCCCATCGTTCCCACAACGGAACCGATGGTAATGATCCGGCCAAAACGTTTCTTCATCATGGCACGCATCACTGCTTTAGACATGCGGAATACCGACGTTAAATTGGTATCCAGAATATCGTGCCATTCATCATCTTTCATACGCATCAGCAGGTTATCACGAGTGATGCCCGCGTTATTGATAAGAATATCAACTTCCCCGAATTCTGCGCGAATTTCTGCTAACACGCTTTCTACTGACGCTGCATCAGCAACATTCAGCATATAGCCTTTACCGTTCTCACCCAGCCAGTTGCTAATAGCTTCAGCACCCTTTTCGCTGGTCGCAGTACCAATGACTTTTGCCCCGCGGGCAACCAACGTCTCGGCGATGGCACGTCCTATACCACGGCTTGCACCGGTAACCAGTGCAATTTTCCCCTCAAAACTCATTGTCTTCTCCGTTCTTATTTCTCAATCGCCGCTGATAGAGAAGCAGGATCGTTCACCGCAGCTGCTGTCAGGGTATCGACGATTCGTTTGGTTAATCCTGCCAATACTTTACCCGGCCCGACTTCTAACAGTGATTCAACGCCCTGAGAGGCTATGAATTCAACACAGTCAGTCCAACGCACTGGACAATAAAGTTGGCGCACCAGCGCATCGCGAATAGCTTCTGGTGTGGTTTCGATGCTTGCATCGACATTGTTTACCACTGGGATGGCCGGAGAATTAAAGGTCACGGACTCCAGCGCCACAGCAAGTTTCTTCGCGGCGGGTTCCATCAACGCACAGTGTGAAGGCACGCTGACAGGCAGCGGCAGCGCACGCTTGGCACCGGCAGCCTTACACGCAGCGCCTGCACGCTCAACGGCGTCTTTATTGCCCGCAATGACTACCTGACCCGGTGAATTGAAGTTTACTGGCGACACCACTTGCCCCTGCGCGGATTCTTCACACGCTTTGGCAATGGCATCATTATTAAGTCCGATAATGGCATACATCGCGCCTGTGCCTTCCGGCACCGCTTCCTGCATCAGTTTGCCACGCAATTCAACCAAGCGAACGGCCTGTTGGAAATCCAGAACACCAGCGCAAACCAGGGCTGAATACTCACCGAGACTATGGCCAGACATCAACGCAGGCGTTTTTCCTCCCTGCTGCTGCCAGATACGCCAGATAGCAACAGAAGCGGTCAGTAACGCAGGTTGTGTCTGCCAGGTTTTATTCAACTCTTCAACTGGCCCTTGCTGGGTAAGCTGCCACAAGTCATAACCTAATGCTTCAGAAGCTTGAGCAAACGTTTCGGTGACGATCGGGTATTCTGCCGCAAGCTCAGCCAACATCCCTATCGTCTGCGATCCCTGACCGGGAAACACCATTGCAAATTGCGTCATATCACAATCCTGTTTAATTAAAAACGAACCAGCGCGGAACCCCAGGTAAAACCACCACCGAAGGCTTCAAGCAGCACCAGTTGCCCTGGTTTAATACGCCCATCGCGTACCGCTTCATCAAGCGCTGAAGGCACGGAAGCCGCAGAGGTATTACCATGACGATCCAGCGTCACAACCACTTTGTCCATCCCCATGCCCAGCTTTTTCGCCGTGGCGCTGATGATTCGCAGGTTAGCCTGATGAGGCACCAGCCAGTCTAATTCACTTTTGTCCAATTGAGCCGCTTGCAGCGTTTCTTCAACAATGTGTGCCAGTTCAGTCACAGCCACTTTAAAGACTTCATTACCTGCCATCGTCAGGTAAGCAGGCGTATCCTGGTGGGTACGATCCTGATGCGGCAGCGTCAACAACTCGCCATAGCGACCATCGGCATGCAGATGGGTAGACAGAATACCCGGTTGCTCAGACGCCGTTAATAACACAGCACCCGCGCCGTCGCCAAATAGAATCAGCGTGCCGCGATCTTCAGGATCCAATGTTCGAGACAACGTATCGGAACCGATCACCAGCGCGTATTTCACCGCACCACTTTTAACATATTGATCGGCAACGCTCAGCGCATAGGTAAAACCCGCACAGGCAGCGGCCAGATCGAAGGCGATCGTGTCTTTGATCCCTAATAAGTGCTGAACCTGGCAGGCTGAGCTAGGGAAAGCGTGGCTTGATGAGGTTGTAGCAACAATAAGAAGGCCAACCTCAGAAGGATCGACGTTCGCCATTTCCAGCGCTTTCTGCGCAGCATGGTGTCCCATGGTCGCAACGTTTTCATCCGGCGCAGCAATACGGCGCTCACGGATTCCAGTTCGTGTGACGATCCACTCGTCCGTTGTTTCCACCCTCTTTTCTAAATCAGCGTTCGTCCTGATTTCTTCAGGCAGGTAGCTGCCCGTTCCGATTATTTTTGTATACATGTACGCTTAGTCACTCTTGGGTAATACCGCTTCTAGACGAGCGGCAATCCGCTCGGGAAGCTGCCGCCGTACCGTCTGCATTGCCTGTTCAATAGCAACCGCAAACGCTCTCTGGTTTGCTGCGCCGTGGCTTTTGATTACAGTTCCCCGCAATCCTAGCAGGCATGCGCCATTATATTGATCGGGATTCAAATGACCGAAACGCTTTGATAAGCGTTTTTGTAACAAACGTCCCAGCCATTTCAACCACCAGGATCGCTTTTGTTTTTGCTCTGGACCTGAAGCCGGAGACTTCAGCAGTGACAGGAACATCCTTACCACGCCTTCCACCGTTTTCAGTGTGACATTACCCACAAAGCCGTCACAGACCATCACATCCGTTTTTCCCGTCAGCAGATCGTTGCCTTCCAGATAACCGATATAATTTATTGATGGTGCCTCTTTTAGCTGTGCCGCGGCTTCACGGATAGTGCTTAACCCTTTGCTTTCTTCTTCACCGATATTCAACAACGCGACCCGGGGATTAGTCAGTTCCAGCACTTCTTCCGCCATCACTGATCCCATCACAGCAAACTGAACCAACATCGTACTGTCACAGTCAACATTTGCTCCCAGATCCAACACGACGGTTTTTCCGTGTTGCTGATGAGGTAACACTGACACCAACGCGGGTCGCTCAATTCCTTCCAGTGGCTTAATCAGGAGCTTAGCCAGCCCCATAAGTGCCCCTGTATTGCCAGCACTCACGCAGGCCTGTGCTCTACCGTCCTTAATCAACTCAAGTGCAATGCGCATTGAGGTACCACGGCTGGCACGAATAGCCTGCGACGGCCTCGCATCACTAGCAATAACCGACTCCGCCGGAACAATTTCTAAGCGGGAGAGTAAATCAGAATCGATTTTGGCAAGTAATGGAGTAATCGCGGCAGGATCGCCGACTAATAACAAATTGAGAGCTGGATTAGAAGCCAGTGCCTGCAATGCAGCAGGCACTGTGACGCAGGGACCGAAATCCCCACCCATCGCATCTAACGCCAGAGTTAGGCGTGTCAAAGTATTGCCTTGCAAATAATTCGCAAGAATTACTTAGCAATGACCTTGCGACCGCGGTAGTAACCATCCGCAGTGATGTGGTGACGCAGGTGAGTTTCGCCAGAAACTTTATCTACGGATACAGAAGCGGTAGTCAGCGCATCATGTGAACGACGCATACCACGTTTGGAACGGCTAGGTTTGTTTTGTTGTACGGCCATGGACCTTACTCCTTAATTACTTACGCTTTAAACTGGCTAATACGGCAAACGGATTTGGTTTTTCCGCCTCTGCAGGCAGTTGACCAAAAACCATGTCCGCTTCGGACACTTCACAGTGTTCAGAATCATGCACCGGGGCGATAGGCAACATCAGAATAATTTCATCTTCAATCATTGCCAGCAGATCGACTTCGCCAAATTCATCAACGCCGATCGGCTCATACGCTTCCGGTAACGCTTCGGCCTGTTCATCATTGACGACCGGGCTGAAACAGAATGTCGCATGGACTTGATGTTCAAACGGCTTGCCGCAACGCTGACACATCAGTGTGACCGTAACGTCAGCGTTACCGTCAATCACCGCCAGACGCTGATTATCAATATTGAAAGATAAAGAGGCCTGAACATCACTATCCACACTCACCACTGATTCGGCAACACGCTCTACTTGTTCAGCTGAATAGATACCAACGTAATCTAAACGCTTCTGAGCAGTGCGGACCGCATCAAGAGTTAAGGGTAATTTTACCTTTTGCATAGGGCGCGCATATTAACGTCGTAACGACATAGAGTCAAAGAAAAAGGCAGTGATACACCACCTTTCACCAATATTCGCTTCCAGAGCGGCGCACAGTTTAAAATGCCTTTCATCATTACGCTACGGTTTATCAAAAAATTATGCAGCAGATTATTCTCGCCTCGACCTCACCTTATCGCCGGGCCTTGTTGGAAAAGCTGGCGATCCCCTTCGTTTGCGCATCGCCAGACATCGATGAAACCCCTCATCCCGGCGAAAACGCCATCGATCTTGTGATCCGTCTTGCTGAAAACAAAGCGCAAACGCTGGCCGCGCACTACCCTAATCATCTGATTATTGGTTCCGACCAAGTTTGCGTGCTGGGGGATTCCATTACCGGAAAACCGCATAATAAGATTAACGCAACAAGGCAACTACAACAGGCTAGCGGAAAATGCGTGTCCTTCTTTACTGGGTTAGCGCTCTTTAATAGTGCAACCCGTTCTATACAAAGCATCGCAGAACCCTTTGATGTGTATTTTCGTACACTAACGGAAGCAGAAATTGACGGCTATCTGGAGAAAGAACAGCCGTGGAACTGCGCGGGGAGTTTTAAAAGTGAAGGATTAGGCATTACCCTCTTCGAACGATTATCCGGGCGAGATCCTAATACGCTGATTGGATTGCCGCTGATCGCGCTGACGCAAATGTTGCAAAAGGAAGGTCTGAATCCATTAACGGTTTGAAATAAATCGGGATAGTTCGATGAAACGCTATCCCGATAGATAAAACATGCAAGAAATGAGTAGTTAGATTTTTGTCTTGCGTAACACCTGTAGACAGCGACGTAATCCACTATCCAATGGTGCTTCGACTCTCAATGTCTCGCCGGTGTTTGGATGTTCAAAACGCAGCGCCTGCGCATGCAGAAAAAGACGTTTTAAGCCCGTCTCCGCCAGTTGCTGATCGAATTCACGATCGCCGTAACGGTCATCAAACGCTATCGGATGCCCGGCATACTGGGCGTGTACACGAATTTGATGTGTACGCCCAGTAACAGGGCTTGCCCTCACCAGGGTCGCATGTTCAAAGCGTTCTTCTATTTTAAAACGTGTTTCTGATGGTTTACCTTCGCTGTTTACCCGAACGATGCGTTCACCGCTCTGTAAAATATTTTTCAACAGCGGTGCCTGAACAACCTTGCAGTGAGACTGCCACTGGCCGCGAACCAGCGCCAGATAGTCTTTTTGCATACCTTTCAGCCGTAACTGTTCGTGCAGAGAACGTAAAGCCGAGCGTTTTTTTGCGACCAGCAAAACACCCGACGTATCGCGATCGAGACGGTGTACTAACTCCAGAAAACGCGCTTCGGGACGTAAAGCACGCAGCCCTTCAATCACGCCGAAACTCAGACCACTGCCGCCATGCACCGCAGTACCTGAAGGCTTATTCAGCACCAACAGGTAGTCATCTTCATAAATAATGCACTCGGCCAATGCCGCCACTTTGCCAAGACTGGCAGAAACAGGAGTTTCATCGCGTTCTGCTTGTCGAACCGGCGGAATACGAATGACATCACCATCGAGCAATTTATACTCAGGCTTGACCCGTTTCTTATTTATCCTTACCTCACCTTTTCGCAAGATACGGTAAACCATGCTTTTAGGCACACCCTTTAAGTGGGTATGCAAAAAATTATCGACGCGCTGCCCCGCTTCATCTGCGGATATCGTCACAAATTGTACTGAAGGATTATCTGTTTTCATGATGCGCGATTCTAAATAGAGCAACCGGATAGCGCCACTTCTTTTTCTGTGCTTAACTGTGTGTCTGACTTATGAAGATATTGTTGCACTATCGGGAGAGTAACGGGTGAATTGCGCTCTAGCATCAAACCCTGTCCTTTTTGGTGATAACAAAAGAACTATCTTTATACAGACAGGCAAAGTCACCTTGCTATAACGGTATCAGCAGTGGAATAATGCTTTTGCGTTTCCCACGCGGATTTCCGATAAAACACGGGGAAATTGCGAAATTATTAAATTTGCCTGATGACGCACACACGCAGCAATGGCGTAAGACGTAATGCGAAATCAAGCAGTTAGCGGGCTGCGGATTGCAGCTTGGCCGGCAAATGGAATCAGATCTGGCGACATTCTTCAGAAGCTGTTCCCTCAGTAAATGTGCTGTTTTCCATCAGGAAACACAGGCTACCGAAACATGCGTCTCTATGCAGGCGACAACCGGGAGGTTGACGTCCCTGCGATAAGCCACGAGGCCATCGGTTCACTCCGGTCATGCGGTTCTTTTGTCCGCAGCTCTATCAATAATGCAAGTAAAAATAACGAGTAAGTTGAAGATGAAAAGAATGTTAATTAACGCAACTCAGCAGGAAGAGTTGCGTGTTGCCTTGGTTGATGGTCAACGGCTGTATGATTTGGATATCGAAAGTCCAGGTCATGAGCAGAAGAAAGCAAATATCTACAAAGGTAAAATCACTCGCATCGAACCCAGTCTTGAAGCGGCTTTTGTTGATTACGGCGCGGAAAGACATGGTTTCCTTCCTCTTAAAGAAATCGCCCGCGAATACTTCCCCAACAATTATGCTTCCCATGGCCGTCCTAACATTAAAGACGTGTTACGTGAAGGTCAGGAAGTTATTGTTCAGGTAGACAAAGAAGAGCGTGGCAACAAAGGCGCAGCGCTGACCACGTTTATCAGTCTGGCTGGTAGTTATCTGGTCTTAATGCCGAATAACCCTCGAGCAGGCGGCATTTCACGCCGAATCGAAGGAGACGATCGTACAGAGCTCAAAGAAGCTTTGGGATCGTTGCAACTGCCTGATGGCATGGGACTCATTGTTCGTACTGCTGGTGTGGGTAAATCCGCTGAGGCACTGCAATGGGATCTAGCTTTCCGTCTGAAACACTGGGACGCGATCAAAAAAGCCGCTGAAGGTCGCCAGGCACCGTTCCTGATTCATCAGGAAAGTAACGTGATCGTTCGTGCTTTCCGTGATTATCTACGCCCAGACATTGGCGAGATTCTGATCGACAACCCAAAAATTCTCGATCTGGCGAAAGAACATATTTCTGCACTGGGTCGCCCCGATTTCAGCAGCAAAATCAAATTGTATAGTGGTGAAATCCCACTTTTCAGCCACTATCAGATCGAATCGCAGATTGAATCGGCTTTCCAACGTGAAGTTCGCCTGCCGTCCGGTGGCTCTATCGTTATTGATACTACCGAAGCGTTGACGGCCATTGATATCAACTCCGCCCGCGCAACGCGCGGTGGTGACATTGAAGAAACCGCATTCAATACCAACCTTGAAGCGGCAGACGAAATTGCCCGTCAGCTGCGTTTGCGTGACCTTGGTGGCCTGATCGTTATCGACTTCATCGATATGACTCCGGTTCGCCACCAGCGTGAAGTGGAAAACCGCCTGCGCGATTCCGTTCGTCAGGATCGCGCACGCATTCAGATTGGCCGCATTTCCCGCTTTGGTCTGCTGGAAATGTCACGTCAGCGTCTGAGTCCTTCGCTAGGCGAATCCAGCCATCACGTCTGCCCACGCTGTAGCGGGACAGGTACGATTCGTGACAATGAGTCGCTCTCACTGTCGATTCTTCGCCTGATTGAAGAAGAAGCGCTGAAAGAAAATACCAAAGAAGTTCACGCTATTGTTCCCGTCCAGATTGCCTCTTATCTGCTGAACGAGAAGCGTGATGCGGTTAACGCCATTGAGACACGTCAGGGTGGTGTGCGCGCTATCATCGTGCCACACGACGGCATGCAAACACCGCACTACTCCGTGCTTCGTGTCCGTAAAGGTGAAGAAAAACCGACGCTCAGCTATTTGTTGCCTCAGCGTTTGGAAACAGAAACGCAGCAGCTGCAAGACGAACAAACGATCGAGCGTAAACAGCCTGAACAGCCTGCTTTAGCAACGTTCAGCATGGCTGAAATGCCAGAAGAAACCACGCCATCGGTTGCCAAAGCGACTCCTGCTGTAGCAAAAACGGCAGAAGAAGCTCAACCAGGTATAATTAGCCGTTTCTTCAGTGCGTTAAAAGGCGTCTTTGCTTCTGAACCAGCCGTAAAAGCAGTCGATAGCGTTGACGAGAAGAAAGCCGAAGAAGAGAAAACTAGTGAAGGTCAGCGTTCTGAACGTCGGAATTCACGCCGTCAGGGTAATAATCGCCGCGACCGCGGCTCTCGTGACAATCGTGACAATCGTGACAATCGTGACAATCGTGACAATCGTGAACAGCGTGATGATCAGCGCCGTAATAAGCGACAAAACGACGAAGCAGTTGCTGACAGCCGCGCTGCGGAAAATGTGGAGAAAGCCGGTTCGGAAGAACAGTCACGCCGTGAACCACGTGCTGAACGTCAGCGTCGTCGCCAAGACGAACGCCGTCAGCCTGCTACTGAGGCAAAAACGCAGCCACCAGCGGATGATTCAGATGACAATGCAGCCGAGCAGGATAAACCTGCCCAGGTGATGCAGCGTCGCCAACGCCGTCAGTTGACTCAGAAAGTACGCGTCCAGTCTGAAACTCAGCAGGATACCCTTTCTGATAACACGGCACCGGTTGCTGAAGCACCTGAGCTGGTCCAATCTTACGTTAAGCCAAACGACGTTACGGTAGACAATAACGAGAGCGACAACGAGCAAAACGATGCAAATCGTGCCAATGGCGAAAATGGCGGTATGCCGCGTCGTTCACGTCGTTCTCCTCGCCACCTACGCGTCAGCGGTCAGCGCCGCCGTCGTTATCGTGATGAGCGTTATCCGTCCCAGTCGCCGATGCAGTTAGAGTTTGCCGCCGCGTCACCGGAAATGGCATCAGGAAAAGTGTGGGTTAGCTACCCTGTTGCACAGTCACAACAGGCTGAAAATCACCAGTTGGAAGAAAATGCAACGGCCATCGAAACACCGCTGTTGCCAGCCGTTGTCGACGCTACAGTGACAGCACAAGCTGATACAGCTGAATCCAACGTGATTGAAAACGTTGCGATTACTGAACCCGTCGTTCAGGAAGAGGCCGTTGTAACCGCAACAGCGCAATCCGCGGATGTTATTCAGGATAGCAACGTAGCGGATGTCGAAGTGAGCACTGCCGACGAAGATACTGTCGTTGAGCCAATCACCGAAAACACGGCTATCGATGATGTCATCGCTGCGGTTGCCGTGAGCGCGGTTGAGGAAGCTAAAACCGTTGAGGCTGATGACATTGCGATGCAGGTAATCGAAGACGCACAGACCGTTGAAACTGCTGTTGCTGAAGAAAAGCAGGCAGATAACAGTGGGGAAGTGACTGAGACAGCTAATGTTGCAGAGCCGATTTCTACCGCGGAGATTCCAGCAGTAGAGGAAGTCCACCAGCCACAAAGCGTCCAGGATGAGCCAGTAGTCGCTGCCAGTTCACAGCCTACTGTGGAAAATCCCGTCTCGGTCGTGACAAAATCAGCGCCTGTTGTTGATAATCATGCTGTTGTTGAACCGCCCCGCTATAAACTCCATGCAACGGCACCCATGACTAAAGCTCCGGCTCCGGCATACAACGCAGAGCCTGCTCGACACAGTGATTGGGTACGCCCGGCCTATCCGTTCTCAGGAAAAGGCTCGGCAGGCGGCCATGCTGCTGTGAATCAATCCACTGCACCAGCAACCAAGCCTACGCCAGTCAACGAGTAATTTTGACCTTTATAGAAAACACCCGCCAGTTGGCGGGTGTTTTTTGCTAAAGAACGGCTATTAGCCTAAAACATTCAATAGCTTGATATCTACGCTCTCTGTTTTGCCATCCAGTTCCGCGAGCAAATTTTTAAAGTGAGCGCTCTGCTCATGTAATGCCAGAGCATCACGATCTTTCCAGCGTTCGAAGAATACAAACGAGCCGAGTTTATCCATAACGGCATGCAGATCATACTGCACATTACCCGCTTCCTGTCGACTGGGCGATACGACACGTTGTAGCGTAGCGGTAACATCAGCAATAAACTCAGCCTTAGCCTGAATAGTGGCAACAATACGAATTTCCATATACATCCCTTATTTATCAATGAAAAGATAGAGCATATCAGATGCCAATCTGCGTTTAATTTCAAGCATTCATCAACAAACGGATGCATTCAAATGGCTTTACGCTTATCCTTATCCCCCGCCGTATCAGTCCCAAAACCAACCGAAAGACGATGTTTTTCTACTGACCGCCGGAGCGCAATTCCATGACCGCACAGCCTACTATTCTTAAAATCCGTCGCCCTGACGATTGGCACATTCACCTGCGTGACGATCGGATGCTGGAAACCGTCCTCCCCTATACCAGCCGTTTCTTCGGCCGTGCGATTGTTATGCCTAACCTGACGCCACCGATTGCTAGCGTAGCCAGCGCTATCGCCTATCGTCAGCGTATTTTAGCCGCGATCCCGCAAGGCGATGACTTTCATCCGCTGATGACGTGCTATCTGACTGATGCGTTAGATGCCAATGAGATCGTGAGTGGTTTTGAGCAAGGCGTCTTTACCGCAGCCAAACTCTATCCAGCCAATGCCACAACAAACTCCAGCCATGGTGTCACTAGCGTCGCCAATATCTCCGGCATTCTGGAGAAAATGCAAAAAATGGGTATGCCGTTACTCATTCACGGTGAAGTCACCGATCCCGCTATTGATATTTTCGATCGAGAAGCTCGCTTCATCGAAACCATTTTGGAACCGTTGCGTCAGAATTTCCCTGAACTGAAGGTCGTCCTCGAACACATTACGACGAAAGAAGCAGCGCAATATGTTGTTGCAGGTAATGATTATCTCGCTGCAACCATTACACCTCAGCACTTGATGTTTAACCGCAATCATATGCTGGTCGGCGGCGTTCGCCCTCACCTGTATTGTCTGCCTATCTTAAAACGCAACACACACCAGCAAGCATTGCGTGAAGCCGTCGCCAGCGGCTGCGACCGACTTTTCCTCGGTACAGACTCAGCACCTCATGCAAAGCACAGAAAAGAGTCCAGTTGCGGCTGTGCTGGCGTGTTCAATGCTCAGGCAGCATTAAGTACCTACGCCACCGTTTTTGAAGAAATGCACGCACTTGATAAACTCGAAGCATTCTGTTCCCTGAATGGCCCACGATTTTATGATCTGCCGGTAAATGACGGCTGGATTGAACTTCATCGTGAAACCGTCACATTCCCGGAAGAAATCTCTCTCGGCGACGAATCGCTAATCCCCTTCTTAGCCGGGCAAACCCTTAATTGGTCAGTTCGCTAGAAAACAAGCCCATTTGCATGATGCTGATGGGCTAAATTTTATTGCGCGTATTGTTCTCCACATGCAATAACTGTATAAATAAACAGTTTGAAATTTGGAGGTCAGCATGCGCGTAGAAATCACACTTACAAAGACAACACCGTTACCTGCCGGTGCCATTGAAGCGCTCAGGCATGAGCTGGAAAAGCGTATTCACAAAATTTACCCTGATACGCCCATTCAGGTTCGTTATGCAGCCACAAATAACCTGACCGTGATGGGAGCAGGTAAAGATGACAAAGATCGTATCTCTGAAATTTTGCAAGAAACATGGGAAAGTGCCGATGACTGGTTTACTGCAGAATAATCTAAAGCTTGAAAGATAATGAAGATATAGGCTGTAATGGCAGTTTAAAGCGGCATTTCGCCATGTGTTATGACCGAGGATATCTGTGATGACGGTAGAAAAACCAGAAGAAGCAATGACATTCGGGGAACTGCTGGAGGTGATTGGCGAGCAACAACGCAAGATCGATGCTCTGGAACTCGCCTTTTCGTCTCTGGCTTTCTGCCTCGATGAAAAAGCAAACAAGCTGATGATTCACAATTTAACATTAGAATCTCAAAATGAGAATCGTGATCCAGCAATGAAAAAATATCTTGCCCGTATTGCTGCCGCATTGGAGAAAAATTCAGGGACTGCTGTGGAATAAAGTTCTATTGTACCTGTAACAACATCTTCGGGATGAAGATCTATTCGTCCCGATATTTTAATTTTGCCCTTCGCCATACCTGCTGGTGTAATGTTTTTTACGAAAAATTGAAAATATTTCCCATAAATTAAATAAGCCACAGTATACTGATAATGCTTGTTTAAAAATGATGAGCCACCTGAAGCCTCGTTAGTCACTCATGTTAGTAACTAGTCAATAAGGGGTATTTATGGATAGAAAAAATGAAGTTATTCAGACACATCCTCTTGTAGGTTGGGACATCAGCACCGTTGACAGTTATGATGCCATGATGATCCGGTTACACTACTTATCCACCGCGGATCAAGCACCAGATGAAACGCACGTAGACCGTACGCTTTGGCTAACGACCGATGTTGCAAGGCAACTGATATACATCCTTGAAGCAGGTATTGCAAAGATCGAATCAACAGACTGTGACGTCAGTGATTACCGGAAACATTAGTAATTGATAACGTTATTAATAATATATTCACTACTGATTAATTTCTCTCAATCATATCGGTTTTAATCGCACTTACGCTCATAACAACACCGCTTTATTAGCGGTGTTGTTATTTTAGGTATATTCTCATTTATTTTTATATTTACTAAGCAATTAAGTCATGTTCAACGACGTTTAACCAATAATCACTCACTACATAGTTATTCAACTAACAGAGCGTTTTCCGTCGCTTTAATTTGTTTTGCTATCGTCTTTATTCACCCTTCATCTAAAAACAGGCATCAGAAACATTTATTCCATTAAAGAACTTCCATAATCAAATTGAATAAATTATGAAATTAAATTCAAAAAAACTGCTCACACTTATGATAATGTTATGATTTGAAAGTTTATATTGCTTTTATGTTTCTTCCTGTTAAATTTTTTCCGGATTAACTACGTTACCGTTTTGATAAGGAACTATCACTATGCTTTGGCGTAATACCTCCTCCCGTTATGGCCATATCAGCATTCTTTTGCATTGGATTGCAGCGTTGACCGTTTATGGCATGTTCGCCTTAGGTCTTTGGATGGTCACATTAGGGTACTACAATATCTGGTATCACCGAGCCCCGGAGATCCACAAAGCCATTGGCGTGTTGCTCTTTGCCATCATTATTTTTCGCGTGGTGTGGCGCTTTATTTCCCCACCGCCGCCACCGTTAAAAAGCTACTCCACATTGACTCGCGTCAGCGCGACACTGGCGCATATTGCGCTTTATGTCATCCTTTTCGCCATTCTCATTAGTGGATATCTCATTTCCACGGCAGAAGGGCATGCAATCTCAGTTTTTGGCTGGTTTTCTATTCCGGCCATTGTCAGCGGCTTGACGGATCAGGCCGATATAGCTGGCGACGTGCATCTTTATCTTGCATGGGCGGTGGTTGCCTTATCAGCGCTGCACGGTTTAGCCGCATTAAAACACCACTTTATCGATGGTGATAACACGTTGAAACGGATGTTGGGCCGCAACGTTCCTTAACTTTCTGGATTTATGGAGAAATACTAATGCTGAAGAAAACACTACTGAGCCTGACCGCAGTATCCATGCTTGCTTCTGCCGGTTCTGCACTGGCGGCAGAGTACAAGTTCGATAAAGAAGGCCAGCACGCGTTTATTGAATTCCGCATTAAACACCTCGGTTATAGCTGGCTTTATGGCAGCTTTAATGACTTCGACGGTGCTTTTACCTTTGATGAGAAAAACCCAGCAGCGGATAAAGTCAATGTCACTATCAACACCAACAGCGTTGACACTAACCACGCTGAACGTGACAAGCACCTGCGCAGCGCAGAATTCTTAAACGTGTCCAAGCATCCGCAGGCAACGTTTACCTCAACGCAAGTGAAGAAAGACGGTGAGGATTACGATATTACCGGTAATCTGACGTTAAATGGCGTGACCAAGCCTGTTAAGTTGGATGCCAAACTCATCGGTCAGGGGGATGACCCGTGGGGTAACTATCGTGCAGGATTTCAGGCCGAAGGGACTATCAAGTTGAAAGACTTCAATATTACGACCGATTTAGGTCCCGCTTCACAGGAAGTTGAGCTGATTATTGCCGTTGAAGGCGTTCGTCAGAAATAAGGCACCGCCACGCGGCTAACAGCAAAAAGCCCTTTCCTTTGGAAAGGGCTTTTTATTATTGATGAACGCCAGTTGGCTATTCAGCGTTATCTTTCGCTACAGGTGCCGAAATATGTAACGTTGACTGCAATAATCCTTTGGATTTATTGAAAATCTTCATTCCATTTTCACGCCCGCTGCGTATTGCTCTTTGTTCTTCTAACGGCAATTTCATCTCATCCTGACATTGCGTGCTACAACAACCTTCGTATTTTGCGGCACAGCTCGGACATTGGATAAATAGAAGGTGGCACCCTTCATTGCGACAGTTAGTGTGGCTATCACATGAAGCACCGCACTGATGACAATGTGCGATAACGTCGTCAGAAATACGTTCTCCCATACGTTCATCAAACACGAAATTCTTACCAATAAACTTCAGCGGTAATCCTTGTGCTTTAGCCTGGCGTGTATATTCAATAATACCGCCTTCTACGTGATATACATTCTTAAAACCATGGTGCAGCATGTAGGCGCTGGCCTTCTCACAGCGAATACCACCGGTACAATACATGACAATATTTTTATCACGCGCATCATCAAGCATATCCACTGCCATCGGTAGCTGCTCACGGAAAGTATCCGATGGCACTTCCAGTGCATTCTCAAAATGACCGACTTCGTATTCGTAGTGGTTACGCATATCGACGAATACGGTATCAGGATCGTCGGCCATCGCATTAACCTGATCGGCCTTCAGATATTGTCCAACATTCGCTGGATTAAATGTGGGATCATCGATTCCATCGGCGACAATCCGTTCACGTACTTTCATACGCAATACCCAGAATGACTTTCCGTCATCTTCCAGAGCGATATTTAAGCGAATCTGATCAAGTGCTGGATGCACCTTGAACAATGCGGCTTTAAAAGCGTCGAACTGATTATTGGGTACACTGATTTGGGCGTTAATCCCTTCTGTTGCAATATAAATACGTCCGAAGACCTTATATTGTTCAAGCTGGATATACAGGCGATCGCGAAATGCTTTTGGATCGTCAATCGTAAAATATTTATAGAAGGAAACTGTGGTACGTGGCTCGGTTTCCGCAAGCATACGCGCCTTCAGTTCCTCATTGGAAACCCGGTTATGTAACACTGGCATGGTGTACGTTCCTGTCTTCATTGAGGTTAGCGTGTAACATTCATTGCCGGGCTATAGCCTGACATATTGAATCGCCCGGCATCATACCTGATAGCGGAGAAGCTGTCAGGGCATGAAATGAATAGCGAAACGATAAAGAGTGATCTACCGTAAACAAATGACTTCTGGGATTCACTTGCGCTTTCATGAAGTATCATCATCGAAGGATCTGTCATTATGAGCCAGCTTTTCTCCCCCGTATCTCTTGGTAAACTCGAACTGCCCAACCGAATATTGCTCCAATGTCAATATTCGGCTGAGGACGGTAAGGCGACAGCTTGGCATACCATGCACTTAGGTAACCTGTCGCATTCTGGAGCAGGGCTGCTCATCACGTTACGCCAGAGACATTTTCAAGCAATAGCGGTAAATATGATACGTGGGAGCTCCTATTAGAGTCGCCCCTTACCCCGCACCACCACGTGGTATGCCACCAAAGGTCAAAACTCATTCTCTGGGCATGATACGATCAAGTGTTTTTTGCATAAAAATCAGTCAATAAGATGGCAATAATTTGTTTTATTGGCAAAGCACCGCAATAATCTATCTTGCACTTAACCATTAGCTCGATTCTTTTTAACGATTCGCGTGCTGACCAGCACCAAAATATTGATACTGAGGCCATGACACAAATCCCGACTTTTAATCGTTCATTGCTACATCCGCGCTACTGGCTCACCTGGCTGGGCATCGGCATCCTCTACCTTATCGTTTTGCTGCCCTATCCCGTTCTTTATCGTATCGGTAATGCACTCGGCCATCTGGCTATGCGCCTTCTGCCAAAACGCGTCAAGATCGCCGCCCGCAACCTTGAGTTATGTTTCCCAGAAATGCCGCAAGCCGAGCGCAATATGCTACTCAGAAAGAATTTCGAATCGGTCGGCATGGGCGTAGTTGAAACAGGTATGGCCTGGTTTTGGCCGAATTGGCGTCTCGAACGCTGGTTTACGGTAACAGGTCTTGAACACATACGCCCTGAGAACGAGCGGAAGCAAGGAGTCTTACTTATCGGGCTGCATTTTTTAACGTTAGAACTCGGTGCGCGAGTTTTTGGTATGCACAACCCGGGGATTGGTGTGTATCGTCCGAATGATAACAAACTGATTGATTGGTTACAGACGTGGGGTAGGCTGCGTTCCAATAAATCCATGCTGGACCGGAAAGATCTTAAAGGCATGATACGCGCACTCAAACAAGGTGACATCATCTGGTATGCGCCGGATCATGATTATGGTCCGCGCAGCAGCGTATTCGCGCCTCTCTTTGCCGTAGACACCGCGGCGACAACTCGCGGGAGCTATATGCTAATAAAAACGGCGCACCCAGCGATCATCCCGTTTGTGCCACGCCGACTTCCCAAAGGGAAAGGTTATGAACTGCTGATTCAGCCAGTTGAACAGGGTGCACCTGTAGACAATGAAACGGTGACCGCAGCCTGGATGAACAAAGTGGTTGAAAAGAATATCCTGCTCGCACAGGATCAATACATGTGGTTGCATCGCCGTTTCAAAACCCGTCCAGAAGGCGAACCATCACTTTATTAACTCACACGTTTCGTGTTGTTTATTTCAGGAATAAACAGAGCCTTGTGACAAGCTAAAAAAAAGCAACGGCCGCGGCCGTTGCTTTTTCTTTCACGCTACCAATCTTTCACACTATAAACAGTTAGCTTTTGATATGCACTGCGGGAAGTTTTTGGTAAGACTCAACCCACGCCGCATATGCTTCCGGTTTTTGCCACACATGGTAGTGCAAGCGCGAGATCGTAACAGGATCGCTAAGCAGTGCCAGGCGCTGATTATTGCTCACCTCTTCCGGTTTACGATTCAAGGCATCACGTACATTCTGCTCACGCACATCTTCAATCGCTCGACTGAAACGATGTCGCGCCGTCGCCATTGCGCTGGCAAGGGCATTAACAGACGGATCAAAGACAGCCTGCATAAAGCCGTTATCGAGTCTACGCTGGTGGTTCAATCGGCAATACTCATCCGTAGCGACCAGTTCACGCGGCGGATTGAACTCTTCCGGTATCATCAGCAGCTTCGCACGCTTACAACCCAGTCCCAATGCTGCACGGCTTGAATAAACCGACACAAACGGTGACAAAATCAGGGAGAAGACAATCGGCGACAGCCACCACAAGAAGCGCAGATCCAGCCATGCCATACCAATCGCCCAAACCAGCCCCAGAATCAACTGAGAACCGTGGCGCACAAATGCCTCGCTCCATGGTGTCGCATCATCGTCACGCTGTGGAGAATTCCACTGTACTGACCAGCCGAGGAACGCGCTGACAACAAACACCGTGTGAAACAACATACGAACCGGTGCCAACAGAACTGAGAATAACATTTCCAGCAACAGGGAAAGGAATACCCGGAAAACACCACCGTACTCTTTTGCCCCTTTCGCCCAAACCAGAATTACGCTCAACAATTTTGGTAAGAACAGCAACACCAATGTCGTTGAGAAGAGAGCGATAGCCAGTTCCGGCCGCCACTGTGGCCAGACGGGGAACAGTTGTCGTGGCTGCAAGAAGTACTGGGGTTCCATCAGCGTATGCACAACCTGCAACGCGGTAGAGAGCACCAGGAACATAAACCACAACGGTGCAGACAGATAAGACATCACGCCAGTAAGGAACACAGCACGATGAACCGGATGCATGCCTTTAACCAGGAACAGCCGGAAGTTCATCAGGTTACCATGGCACCAGCGGCGGTCACGTTTCAGTTCATCCAACAGGTTAGGCGGCAGCTCTTCATAACTTCCAGGGAGATCATAGGCAATCCACACGCCCCACCCTGCACGACGCATCAGCGCTGCTTCAACGAAGTCGTGAGAAAGAATCGCACCCGCGAACGAACCTTCACCCGGCAGCGGTGCCAGTGCACAGTGCTCGATGAACGGTTTAACACGAATAATCGCGTTATGCCCCCAGTAATGCGACTCACCCAACTGCCAAAAATGCAGGCCCGCGGTGAACAGCGGACCATAAACACGCGTCGCAAACTGCTGACAGCGCGCATACAGAGTATCCATGCCAGAAGCTTTCGGAGAAGACTGGATGATACCAGCGTTCGGGTTCGCTTCCATCAGCCTGACCAAAGACGTCAGACATTCGCCACTCATCACGCTATCGGCATCCAGAATCACCATGTAGCTATACTGGTTACCCCAGCGACGGCAGAAATCATCGATATTGCCGCTCTTACGTTTGACGCGGCGACGGCGACGGCGATAAAAAATGTGCCCTGCGCCACCAACATCACGGCACAGTTCCATCCAGGCTTTTTGCTCTGCTACACAGATATCGGGATCGTTACTGTCGCTCAGAACGTAAATATCAAAATGCTCAAGATTACCCGTCGCTTCAACCGATTCATACGTCGCCCGTAATCCCGCAAACACACGTTCTACGTCTTCGTTACAGATCGGCATAATTAATGCCGTGCGGTGCTCAGGATTCAGGGCCTCGTCACCAACTGTCGTGGAAGAGATACTGTATTTATCTCGACCAATAAGCAGTTGCAGGAACCCCATCAGCGCAGTCCAGAACCCGGCCGATACCCAGCAGAACAACACCGCAAACAAAACAAGTATCCCGCTTTGCAGCACGTAAGGCAGCAACTGCATCAACGAACGCGTCCAAGGCTGCCCCGCCATTTCAAACGGATCGATCAGCGCCCACCCCTGATAAGGCAGGATGGTTTTCATGTACCACGTTGCGATCGCGGTCTGGAACAACGTCAACGCCAGCAGAATATAGCGACGGATTGTTCCCACCAGACGCCAGCGGTTCTCGGAAATTTTCTCTTCCGGGCTGTAATGAGGGCGAGGCGGTACGGTTCGTCCTAGCAAACTTTCCCACCAGCGAATCAATGGGTTCGTCCGCCAAACATCAGGGAACATCGAGGCGCGGGTAATGACGGGCATCGCTTTTAATGCCGTCCGCCCTTCTCTGTCTGTACCGAGTTGCTTACCGTTGTCCAGACCATCAGCCCAGGCCATTTCAAGACGTGCCTGCACGGAATGCAACGCTGCATCGTCTTCGGCCTGAACCTTAACCTGATTACTTTCCTGCTCGCTACCTTCAGACAGAGCCTGATGCAAAACGGCCTGATCGTTCCAGGCCGCTTGCGGTAATTTTTCGCGAAGAACCTCTGCCTGCTCGGCAGGCAGAGGTAGTTTCTCAATATAATCGAGAGAAGAAGTTGACTTATTCATTAGCAGGTAGCTGATTGCTCCAGGTTTCAGTCAATGTCGTCTCGCCATTAACCAACGCAGCTCTCATTTCAGTCGGCTGTTTCGCATCTTTCACACGCACACGCAGCGTCAGACGCCAACCATGAGTTACTGGGTTATAGCGAACATTATTTTCTACAATCTCGCCGTTATCGCCAATGCTGGCCTGAGAGGCTACCGGAGCGTTCTCATCCAACTCTTTCAAATTCGGTCCAATGAAGTCAACAATATAAGCGATCGTGCCATCGGGCTGGCGGATCAAGTTTGATTGTTTAACATCACCGGCAGAACGCCGAGTCTGTTGGACATAAGCAATATTCGGGGAATGTAATTGATCTTCATCGCGCGTAAAGTGCAGACGATATTTAACATCCAGAGGTTTGCCCGTTTCTGGCAACACATCAGGCGTCCAGAAAGCAACGATGTTGTCGTTGGTTTCATCTGCGGTAGGGATTTCAACCAGCTCAACCTTCCCTTTACCCCACTCGCCTTTCGGCTCAATCCACCCGCTTGGACGCAGATCGTAACGGTCGTCAAGATCTTCATAGGCAGTAAAATCACGTCCACGTTGCAGTAGACCAAATCCTTTCGGATTTTCTACCGCATAAGTGCTCACTGACAGGTGCTTAGGATTATTCAGCGGACGCCAAATCCATTCACCATTACCAGCATGAATTGACAGCCCGTTAGAATCGTTCAATGCCGGACGATAATTTAGCGTCGGAGACGGCTGGTTCGGCCCGAACAGATACATACTGGTCAGCGGCGCAATACCCAGTTTGCCCACTTTATCACGCAGGAAGACTTTAGCCTGAACGTCTACTACGCTGTCACGCCCCGGATAAACGGTAAAGCGGTAAGCACCGGCGGCCCGCGCAGAATCCAGCAGCGCATAAATAACCAGATGTTTATCATTTGGTTTTGGGCGTTCAATCCAGAACTCACGGAAACGAGGGAATTCTTCACCGGAAGGCAACGCAGTATCGATAGCCAGACCACGGGCAGACAAGCCATAAATCTGGCCTTTTCCTACCACACGGAAGTAGCTGGCGCCCAGCATACTGACAATTTCATCGTTCTTATCGGCTTTATTGATCGGATAGAGAACTTTAAAACCGGCAAAGCCGAGATTTTTAACGGCTTCAGGATCGTGGTTAACGGAACCAAAATCAAAATACTCAGGAGAGTATTTAATCTCATCAACCGTTGTCGCCGTGACTTCATTAATTTTCACCGGGGTATCGAAATACATCCCCTGATGGTAAAACTGGAGCTTGAATGGCGTCTGTACATTATTCCAGTACGACTTATCGTTATTGAAACGAATTTGCTGATAGTCCGCAAATTTCATATCACGGAATTGCGCGGGAAGATTACTTTTCGGCGCTTCAAAACCCTTTTGTGCCAGCTTTTCAGCCTGCTGCGCTACATCATCAATAGAAAATGCCCAAGCAGGCACTGCGCTTACAGACAGCATAATGGCGGCTGACAGCAAGCTAAGGCTAGCAACCCGCTGTTTAAACCCAAATTTATTATCCAGCACAGCTCCCCCTGTTGGTGTGCTTCAATCAACTAAAATCCATATTAATGGATAAGTTAGCTTTCCTACAACTTGATAAAGATATTGTTCATCATAATAGGTCAGCGTTTAAACAACGAGAACGCTGAAGCATGATAAACCGGGTTGTAAAAATGGAAAACAGCCACGGACTATAGCGAATATCGGCCTGCACGGGCGTAGGATTATTCCGTTTACGCCCACACCGTTTCCCATTGCCACACCCACAAAAGGTCTGACGAACAGTGACATTGGTTCCCATACCGCTTGAAGTATGGCGTGTATAAAGATTTGTGTCACAATGCAGGGGCAAGTAAAGTACACTCCCAGACTGAACCCAGTATTGTTGAATTAAGACTGCTATGCTTTTGTCCGCATTACGACGGCGAAGTTTCCCAGCCTGGGTTGGCATCTTCGCTATTTTGACCATCTTCATTGCCCCGGTGATTTCACAAACACGTGTGCTTCACGAGCATGGGCTTTATGACGATGGTACCGCTACAAACAGTGCGGCCACCACACATCGTTCTACTCGTGCTATCGCGCATGATACAACTGCACACGCCGATCACAACGGCAGTATAGCGGAACCACACTATAATCCTACCGCTCGCGTGATGCCTGGGCATCACGCGACGCAATTACACCATTCTCCCTCATCGCCATCCATGATGATGGATCATGCTGCGTGTGGCTACTGTGTACTTTTTTCGTATACGCCAGCGCTGTTCGCAACTGGCTCCCTCAATCTCATACTGACGTCATCGTTATCTAAAGCGTTGGTTATTCATTTTGTTTCTCGTATTGTCCTGCCTGAACGTTATGCCTCTCCTGTAGTACGCGCGCCGCCTTTCTGAATTATGCAGCATCATGCCTGCGGGCATTTATAACGCATCGCGCTATATCCTTTTCGGTATGGCGTTCGATCATTTTTTGCTAAATGATTTCAGAGGGTTTTATGTCACACCCTAATCAGGCATCGGCCACCACTGCTGCCTCCGGCACACGTCCAGCCAGAGAAACTGCGCGCGATAGCGGCGCATTGGATAAAGTATCGCCACGCACCGCTATTGTTGCTCTGTTCATCCGGCTTCATTTCTACATCGGTATTTTTGTCGGTCCTTTTATCTTCGTCGCTGCCCTGACAGGAACGCTGTACGTCCTGACACCGCAGATTGAAAACCATCTGTATTCGCACCAGCTTTTCACTGAAAGCCAAGGCACGCCGCATTCACTGGCTGAACAAATTCGATCTGCTCAGGCAGGTCTCATTCACCATCAGGATGCAAAACTGCTTGCGATACGCCCTGCGTCCACCGCAGGAGAAACCACTCGCGTCATGTTTGCCCTGCCGGAGTTAGGGCCGTCAGAAAGCCGCGCTGTTTTCGTCGATCCCGTTTCGCTGGAAAATCGTGGCAGTGAGATTGTTTACGGCACCAGCGGCATCCTGCCATTTCGTACCTGGCTTGATTATCTGCACCGCGGGCTGCTGTTAGGCGATGTCGGGCGTAATTACAGCGAGCTGGCAGCGTCCTGGCTGTGGGTCGCTGCACTGGGCGGTGTTGTCATCTGGTGGTCAACCCGGCATATGTCGTCCGCAACCCGGCGGCGGAAATTGAAAAATAGCCAGACGACGGCAGCAAAAACACAGCGACTGCGCCACTGGCACGCCACGATGGGGCTCAGCCTTATACTTGGTTTGCTATTCTTCTCCGCGACAGGATTAACCTGGTCGCAGTGGGCAGGCAGCAACATTTCTGTCGCACGCACCGCGTTAGGGTGGCAAACGCCATCGGTGAAAACGCAATTGCCTACACCGATGTCTAACCACGATATGATGCACAGTCATGACATGGCGATGGATGAACACGCCGAGCACCACGCGCCAATGCCAATGGAGGATATCGAAACCTATTCGCCAACGTTATTTGATGAGGTGCTGACTGCCGCACGTCATGCGGGTATCGATGCCAGTAAGATCGAAATTCGTCCTGCAACCAGGCCACACCGCGCCTGGACTGTCAGTGAGATCGATCGATCCTGGCCAACTCAGGTTGATGCCGTGTCGGTTAATCCAGATACGCTGGAGATTGTGGACAAAACCGATTTCAACACCTTTCCGCTCGCCGCCAAACTCACCCGTTGGGGGGTGGATGCGCACATGGGCGTGTTATTCGGTTTGCCCAATCAATTGATTCTCGCAGCATTTGGCCTTGGACTCTGTGCGATGATCGGATGGGGCTATCGGATGTGGTGGATTCGTCGTCCAAAAACTCGTCATGACGTAAATCCGGTCAATACGCTGACAGCGGCATTGCTGCTGATTCCTGCCTTTCACCGGATTCTCATTGCGCTCATTACGCTGCTGCTGGCAGTGAGTTTACCCGTTATGGGAATCAGTCTGCTCATCTTCCTGCTGATTGACGTTGTCCGGTGGTATATGAGCCAGCCCAGACAGGCTATCGCCAAAAACTAATTTCCTCACTGCCATCACAGCAAAAAACCGCCATTGTGCAACACAATGGCGGTTAATCAACAACACACGATTAGCGATAAAAGGTTAGAACGTCGTCCAGTCCGCCAATTCACCTTTAGCAGACGTTTTTTCTGCACGACTATTTTTAGGTCCAGCCAGCGCAGGTGTTTCCATTTTCCTATTTTTTAACACAGCATTTTTATAAGATGAGCCGAGGTTGAATACGCTAACCGTCCGCGCAAGGCTATCAGCCTGATCCTGTAAAGAGAGAGCAGCCGCTGCGGATTCTTCAACTAGCGCTGCGTTTTGCTGAGTTGTGGTATCGATCTGTCCGACAGCCAGATTAATCTGGTTGATCCCATCACTTTGCTCACGGCTGGCCTGTGCAATTTCGTTGATGATTCCCGTTACCCCCTCTACGTTTGTCACCAGTGAATTCATCGTGACGCCGGTTTCTTCTACCAGCCCCATACCGTCCTGTACTTTCTTGAACGAGTCGTCGATCAGTTCTTTGATTTCTTTTGCCGCCGTAGCGCTTCGCTGAGCCAGCGCTCGGACCTCACTGGCGACGACAGCAAATCCTCGACCCTGTTCACCAGCACGCGCGGCCTCAACGGCCGCATTCAGCGCCAGGATATTGGTTTGGAAAGCAATTCCATCAATCACGCCGATAATTTCCGCCATACGCTGTGACGAAGCGCGGATACCGCGCATTTCCTGCGTTACCGTTTCCATCATCGCGCCGCTTTTCTTCACCGTTTCAGACGCGCTGGCAGCAAGGTCTGTCGCCTGACTCGTATTATCCGCGGTATTTCTTATCGTTGACGTCAGTTGTTCCATTGATGACGCCGTTTCTTCCAGTGAGCTAGCCTGCTCTTCCGTTCTGGCTGATAAATCCTGATTCCCCGCTGCAATTTGCGAGGCTGCACTGGAGATCGTTTCTGCACCGTCACGCACCTGGCTGACAATTTCTCTCAGGCTACCATTCATATTATTCAAGGCAGATAACAATTGACCCGTTTCATCTTTGCGATCGGTATAAATTTCAGAGGTCAGATCGCCTTTCGCGACATTTTCTGCAACACCCAGAGCTTCTTTTAGCGGTTGGGTTACGCTGCGGGTGATCA
Organism: Pectobacterium betavasculorum; assembly: GCF_000749845.1. GTDB lineage: Bacteria > Pseudomonadota > Gammaproteobacteria > Enterobacterales > Enterobacteriaceae > Pectobacterium > Pectobacterium betavasculorum. Next base: position 1,578,573 of record NZ_JQHM01000001.1, read on the forward strand.
ATAACGCAATAATCAACCCAGCCAGTGCACTGATTAAAATGATCGTTGCGAGCACCATCAGTGCATTTTTATAACTGTCACTCACTTCTTGAGCGGAGGATGACATTTTATCATCCTGTATATCGATGAATTCGTTGACTTTACTAGTATATTTCGCCTGAGTCACACGCGTTACGTTGAAGTATTCTTCAGCAGCGGCGTCGGTATTCCCAGCCGAAATCAGTGAAGAGAGTTTATTCGCTGACCCAAGGAAATCGCGTCGGATGTCACCGATATCACGCAGTACAGCAACAGACTTACCGTCATTTACCGATTTATTTAAATACTCCATAAGTTCAGATATCTTTCCTGAACGCTCCTTGTTTAGCGCCAACTGTTTATTGATTTCACTTTCTGATTTGAGTAATAGCAACAATTGCTGATTATTGAGGTAACCATTCAACTCATCAATTAGCTTATTACTTTTGACGGTTAGTGGATAATTTTGAGAAACAATATCATCCATTTTTTCGTGAAAATCACTTAGCTTTGAAATTGCAACGCTGCCAATGATCAAAAGCATTAATACCAGAAAAGAAAACCCCGCTCCTAATCGATATCCTATACGCCAGTTGGATAAACCCATTAACATCTCCTTAATTAATTTTTCCTATCTGCATAAATATATAATTTAAATAATCAATATTCATTCAACAAATACAGATAGCTCCAATAACTTTTCATAACAAAACTCACATATCAGGACAGATCATTTATATGCCCTGGTGAGAAACATAAACAATATGTAGGTAGAGATGTCCATAAAACTACTTCCACCGTGGCGCAGTAGAATTGGTCTAACCAGATACAGCGTGCGATACCAGACTTCTGCACAGACTGGCAGTAGAAAAAACGTCATCCTTTACCTCTCATCTTTCACTACACTTTCCCGTACCATAGTCTGACTGTTTACATTCCCATATCCTATAAAACTCAGGATAATTACCGCCACTAAAATTATGGTTTAATAGCCGCGGTAAGAACGAATAAAAATCAGAACACATTCTCCTTACGCCGAAGGCGGTATCGGCTTTTTGTAGATAATCTTTATATTTTCTAACTTATAACACCAATATCTATTTAATCGATCATTTTGAAAAAATCTATCTATTTACGAGATATATGTATTTTAGAGAAATAAATATTATATTTAGGATGTGACAATGAAATCAAAAATAAAAAAAATCACCCAGCCACCTTTTCATAAAAGTGGCTGGGTGATTTAAGTTTTGTTATCTATTCTTTGGAACAATCAGAAAGTAAAAACACACTCCTGCATTACTTTTTCTTGGAAGTCGCTTTGGATTTACCTTTAAGCAATTCCCGGAGTTTCTTAAGTTCTTTCTGCGTCAATGGCGCTTCTGCACCCACTTCTTCCGTACCCTGGCTATCCACCGATTTAGAATACAGCTCAGAGGATTGGTGACTCTCATCAAAGCTTCTCAGCAGCCGGGCACTGACTTCTGCACTAAGAGATACTTCATTTTCCAGGGCAGCGGCTTTGATTTTTTCTTTCAACTCAGAGGAAATTTTCAGGGACAGGCTAGATATCTCACTCATTTTATTACCTTTCTCATGGGGTAAAATAGTAAGCTATGACAGCCAGCTTATAATGTCCATACTGAAATAAAAATTTAATATTTCTGTCACAAAAATAGTTTAATTAACTTCTTAGCGAAGAAGTTATTATTCGGCTATTTTAATTTTCCTGCCAAATGTTATTTATTTCCATTTTTCATTCTCCAGTCGTCAATCATCATTCTGGTTACATCATCTTTGTAACAAATTGGCGAATAGCCTCCAACCCGGCTCCATGCGCTACGCTTACCGCACTTGCTACCATTACGCGCTGAATTATAAGGACATGGGCAATTACCGGAATAAGACGAAATCGATTCCTGAATAATCTTTTCTTTGATCTGCTCGTCAGAAATCCGAGAATTTTTCGCCATACTAGACGTAGAAACAGAAAGCAGAGCCATAGCACATACCATCGCAACAGCCAGCGTTGTTTTCATATCAAAAGCCTCACTTTAACCAGAGGATAATAACTGTAGTACAAAATACACGCAGCATTACGATGTATCATGTCTGCCGCATGGGTTAAAAAATTGATCATAAAATATTAACAACATAAAATGCAGGCGCTTCGAGAATAAAAGGAAACAAACGTGCCACATCACTCCTTCTGGGAACTCATTAAACTTACCTACATGAGCGGTTTTGTCGTTTCTCTGATCGTTACTTTCTTGTTAAGTAAAGACAAATCCCTGTTCATCCGATTCTTTGCTTCGTTAATAGTCGGTCTAACCTGGCCGTTGAGTTTTCCTGTCGTACTGCTGTTCTCCATTTTTTGAAGCCGTGTTTATCTTCAAGACAACATACTTTATGACTCACATGCAGCAACGCCTATACTCGCCTTTTAGAGGAAAAGCCCCACGATGAGTAACATTCTGATCAGCGCCTGCCTTTCCGGCTTTCCCGTTCGTTATAACGGTACTGAAAAGAAATCTGTCGGCGACTATCTCGCTCAGTGGCGTAAACAGGCAAGACTGATTACGTTTTGCCCAGAATTAGCCGCAGGTTTCCCAACTCCCAGACCTTCAGCGGAGATTATTCCGGCCTCCGGTAGCAATTCGGTTATCCAGGCTGGAGCCAAAGTTATCGAAGCAACTGGCGGTGATGTGACCGAGCGTTATATTCTTGGTGCATGGCTAGCGCTGCAAATGGCACAGCAGCATAACTGCCGCTTCGCTCTCCTTACGGAAGGGAGCCCATCCTGCGGTAGCAACATCATATATAGCGGGCGATTTGATGGTTCACAAACGGCAGGCAATGGCGTTACCGCAGAGTTGCTGCGTCACCACGGTATCGAGGTATTTTCCGATCGCGAGATCGGCCAGTTGATCGAACGTGTTGAATATTGCGATCGCCATGCTAACGCATAGCGTTGCTACTGCCCGTCACCAATCCTAAACGCAGCAGCAACGTCATGTAAAAACTAACGAACGACAAGTACTGACATGGTTGCATGGCGAACGATCGCGGCAGCATTTGAGCCAAGCAGATAAGTCTTCACACCCGGTCGACGTGAACCGATTACGATCAAATCCGCATTAATCTCTTCTGCCAGCGATAACACTTCGTCTCTCGCCGAGCCGAAGCTGACACTACATGACAACTGCGATGCGGGAAGATCAATCGTTTTCATTAGTGATTTCAGCTTGTCATTCGCTTTCACCACCGCTTCATTCTCAAATTCTTTTATGCCAAAAGAATAAGCAGATAAAAATGCCGATGCATCCGGGAGGGAATGAAAGAGGTGTATTGCGGCACCCGACATTTTGGCCAACCTGACTGCTTGCATCAATGCGTGTGTGGTGAGTTCATCTTCTTCTATATCGACTGGCACCAAGATGCTTGTGTACATAATCGCCTCCCCTACGTGGATAACTGATTACCTGTCAGTATGTAGGAAGCGTAGTATGCTCAGCAGCAACAGAATATGATCCCGTTCACTTTTACGCATGTTGCACGCAATTTTTAACCAGATAGACGCGCAACATGCGCCGTTACCCCCCTATTTACATTTAAATCGGTCGAGTATAAATGCGTGATGATTCACCCCAGGGGTGATAGCCCATTCCAGTAAAGTGAAACCCATAGCGTTCATAAAAATCGAGCAGTTCAGTGCATAAATGCAGCTTAGAAAAACCAGCGCGGTGGGTTCGCTGAACAATATGTTCGATCAACTGCCCTGCATAACCCTTACCACGATGACTCTCTTCAACATAAAGCGCACACAGCCACGGATAAAGATCCATACGGCTGATAAAATCATTGGTAATTAACCCTGCACCACCAATGATATGTCCTTCTTTTTCCATCAAATACCAATCAGGTAATGGATTGTCGGCATCAATGCAGTGGCTGATACAATCTTCATAAAGCATCAGCGTTTCATCTGACGCCCAATGGCGTTGGAAATAATGGATCGCCAGCTCTTTGTATTCGGGGCGATTTCTGACAGAAATAATATTCAACATAGAGCTAGCGGCTCGCATTCCATGAAGCAACAATGTTTTCCGTTGTTTCTACCGTAATTGTGTTACCTGGAATAATAAAATTCCGCCACACATCATTGTAGTGCGTAACTAATTGCTCTGCTTTCAGCTCACCGCGATTGGACGTCGTGTGTGCATCTGAAGCTATCGTCAGCCCATAACCGCGGCTGGCCGCATTTTTAATAGTTGCATCAACGCAATAATCCGTCGCACATCCGCAAATCGTCAGGTGGTTAACACCCAAATCAGCCAACACATCGGCTAGCGGTGTGCGATAAAATGCATCGCACGCCATTTTGGTGATAGACAGGCTTCCTTCTGGCTGATGTAAGTCAGGTAATAACTGCCATCCCTCGCTGCCCGACAGCATACCGCCACCTTCGTGCTGAATAAAAATCGTCCGATCTGCTGCGCCTGAAAGCTGGTTTATCAACGCTACTGTCTGCGCTTGTCGCGCTCTTGGCATAGCAAACACCGCATTCTGCATATCAATGACTAACAAAACCTGCATTTTTTTCCTTAGTGTCAGCACTTAGCATCGACACTCATTATCATCACGGAGTCAACAGGAAAAAGACAAACTGCTTTTGCTCTGCTCTTTTGCATGCCAGCGCTCCAGGTAAACTACGGCAGTACATGTCGGTGTAACAGACATGTTGATAAACAACGTGTACTACAGAAAAATGTCATCACCCTGTACAGATCAAAATCTGATAGGACTTAATAAAAATGCATTAACCGTTTTTATGTTCAGTTAATGTTTTTCCCTGCCTCCTCTCACCTCATCATGTTTAACTTATTGAAGTTATACATCTCGCATAATTATTTCAAACATAATATTGGAGGGAAATGATAAATTCATATTTATCCGCCTGACCATTGATGATCGCCGCCATCCTTTCGCACACGCAAGGATCGCTAAGTGACACGGTGCTTATTTAGCTTATCGACTGGTTTTATGCGTACAATCGACTAAAGTTAACTAACCATTTATTCATGTCTGGCGGACAGCCCATTCACGCTGTCTGGTGTTGTGTGCATAAACAATGTTCAAAACACGAAAGGGAGGAGAAGCAATGCATTCAGAGATGCCCCAAAACGAGCTTCCACTATCTGATGTCCTTGGCCTAGGCTCTCAGATCAGCGATATGGAAATGCTCGGCAACATTGTGGAAGAGATCATCCAATCAGGCCATTCCGTCAGCAACAAGGCCATCATTGCTAAATTAATTCACAAAATGGAGACAGAGGCTAATGCTGCTTTTCAGGAAAAATATCGCACACTGCTGGATTTGATAGTTTATAAAACCCAGGATGATTTCCTGATTTAATACTTCGTGAATACATTCAACCGACTTCGGTAAGATTTGTATCTTGCCGGGATTATTTTGTTTAACGAATAGTGCCGTTGATAATGAATAGATTGTTGCGAAAGAATGGGGATACATTGATTGCCATACTTTTGTTATTCAATAAATGGCATATTTAAAACCCAGCATGATATAGCTATTATTTTGCTAATCGTTAGTATTCATTTCCGAGTGAATACCAGACGGAAAAACCCCCGCACGCCTCTCACGCATATTTTAGTCACATAAAATCGACTAAACAGAAGTAAAAAACCGTAATGTGAAACGCGATGCCTACCCGACAGCAGAAACGAAAATGGGCTAGCCGAAGCTAACCCATTGAATTTTTTGGCGGAGGAGTAGAGATTCGAACTCTAGAACACTTTCGCGTCGCCGGTTTTCAAGACCGGTGCCTTCAACCACTCGGCCACTCCTCCGCAATGACGCGAACTATAAACAGTGTGTGGGATCTTGTAAAGCATCACAGCGCTCAATTGGCTGAAAAACAACCTAACGCAACGTAATTGAACGCAAAATCGCCTTGCGATGCACAAAATCGCATAATTTTCCCCACCCTCATAAAAATTGCAGGACAAAATACGAGCACTGACACGGAGTATGGATAATTTGCAGCGTAAAGAAGGGTAAACCATCTTTAATAACGTCCTGCAACTATTTATTCTTTGACATTGGATAATAGCACCCTGAAGAGAGAGTCGCTGATATGGATCGTATTGTTGTTTCCTCTACCCGTGAAAGTTCGCTACTCAGCACTCACAAAGTGCTGCGTAATACTTATTTCCTACTGTCGCTGACGCTGGGTTTTTCCGCCGTTACCGCGACAGCAAGTACTGTACTTAACCTGCCTGCCCCTGGCTTAATTCTGATGCTGGTTGGGTTTTATGGTCTGATGTTCCTGACCCATAAACTGGCGAACAGCCCTGCGGGTATTTTGGCAGCATTCGCACTGACCGGATTTATGGGTTATACGCTGGGCCCAATTTTAAGCTCGCTGATTTCTTCCGGCGCAGGGGATATTGTCATGTTAGCGCTGGGCGGTACGGCAGTCGTGTTCTTCTGCTGTTCAGCCTATGTATTAACGACACGTAAGGATATGTCCTTCTTGTCTGGCATGATGATGGCTGGATTCGTTGTCCTGATTGTTGCTGTCATTGCCAATCTGTTCCTACAGATTCCAGCCTTGCATCTGGCGATCAGCGCTCTGTTTATTCTGTTCTCTGCGGGTGCCATCCTGTGGGAAACCAGTAACATCATTCACGGTGGCGAAACCAACTACATACGCGCAACAGTTAGCCTGTATGTCGCGATATACAACATCTTCGTTAGCCTGTTGAGCATTCTGGGCATCATGCGTAACGACTAAGTTTCGCTTATCACCGCACTGAGAAAGCCCCAATTTTGGGGCTTTTTTTACTCCGGTACAGACAGAAAAATTTGTTAAACTGCAAACTGAGATATCGCAGGCGGGGAAAAAGATGTTGGAGTTTGAAGGGCGAACAATCGCAACAGACGCGCAGGGTTACCTGATGGACAGCACAGCGTGGAGTGAAACGTTGGCTCCTGTGTTAGCTGAGCAGGAAGGCATCGAGTTGACAGACCCACATTGGGAAGTTGTCCGATTTGTGCGAAGTTTTTATCAGGAGTTCAACACCTCGCCCGCTATACGCATGTTAGTTAAAGCGATGGCGCAAAAATATGGTGAAGATAAAGGAAATAGTCGCTACCTGTATAAACTGTTTCCCAAAGGTCCGGCAAAACAGGCAACCAAAATCGCTGGCTTACCCAAACCAGTGAAATGCATCTAATCCTCAGTATCAATAGCGGATCGTGAAACCTTTATAGTCCGTTTTGCCGTGTGGCTCAATAAGCACCTTATCCACTCTGGCGCTTCGAGGGCCTCCTTGCTTTAACCACTCAATCAACGCCTCTACTGCATGAAGCTCGCCGCTCGCCACGACTTCTACGCTACCATCATCACAATTGCGCACATACCCACTGAGTCCGAGCTGTGTGGCTTGGTATTGCGTGCTGTAACGAAAACCGACGCCTTGAACCACACCGTAGACATAAGCCGCTGTCGCTATCTTTTCCATCTTTCCCCCTTCTCGGCACAGGCAACCAAACAACATTTCATTAGCCAGACTGTATCTTCTAAAAATTTACACCATACTGTTAATAGTGTGTTTAACCAGTGATTCAACGACGAGCACATGGAGTATCGCTTCAAAAACCCTTTACGCTACAAGACGTTATCGAATGCGGTTGTCCTCCCTCCGCAAAGTCCGCAACGAGTAGAAAGTGTAAACAATTTCCAGGGGGCTGTATGATCATTAGTAAATTTGGCATTGGACAACATATTCGTCATAGACTTCTGGGATTTCCTGGCGTCATTATTGATATCGATCCCGAATACTCTTTAGAAACGCCCGCCTGGGAAGAAATTAGCGGCAATGACACACCGCGCTCCGAGCCGTGGTACCACGTTGTTATGGAAGATGACGAAGGTCAACCAATACATACTTATCTGGCGGAGGCACAGTTGATGAAGGAAGAGCTTTCTGAGCACGATCACCCTTCACTAAACGAATTGGCCGAGGTCATTCAACGCCGCGCACCACAACTGCGCCATTAACTCTCATCAAAGCAGATATTGACCACCACAGTCAGCATTGGCAATGTTGTGATACTCAGCATCGCCAATGTCTGCAACTTATTTTCCCAAACCCAGCCGTGGGATTTCAATTTTCGGACAACGATCCATCACGACTTTCAGCCCTGCATCGTGCGCCAAAATTGCCGCCTGCTCGTTAATAACACCGATTTGTAACCACAGAACGGATGCACCGATAGCAATCGCCTCTTTGGCAATCTCATAAGCCGCTTCCGGCTGACGAAAGACATCGACCATATCAACGGGTTTAGGAATATCCGCTAAGCTGCCATACGCAGCTTGACCCAAAAGCGTCTGTCCGGCCAGCTTGGGGCTGACGGGAATAACGTCGTACCCTTGCTCAAGTAAGTACGCCATGACGCCATAGCTCGGACGGGATGGCTTATCGCTAGCACCCACTAATGCAATGGTTTTTACTGTTTTCAGCACAGATTCAATATCACCGTCATTCATCCTCTTCTGCCTCTCTTGCGTGATTTATTAGAGTGTATCGCACATTCAAGAAATAGCTGGAAATGGCGCAAAGAATCCGCAACCTGATGCCGTACGGGACGAAAAATGCCATAACAGCCTGTTTCAAATTGAAATCTTTGACACATTCAGACAATTCCTCAACAATACTTAAATTACGTTCCATCTGGGAAAATTATGAAATTCGGCTTCATCACTGCCTGCCTTTTTATTGCGGGTTTAAGTACCTCAGCAATCGCGGCAACAACGTTGAAATTAGATCAGAAGATCAATCTCCTGATGGTTGACGGGCAGAGAATGTCAGGCTCGTTGCTGAAAGGTGCCGATAGCCTCGAACTTGGCAGCGGGCAACATCAGATTTTGTTCAAAGTTGTCGATACTGTCGATGCTCAGACCGGTGCACCAACGACCTATTTTCCTTCAACATTTATTGCGACATTCAACACAGAAAAAGTGATATCGGTGTCATTTAAACTGCCGCCGCTGCAAACTCTTAAGGATCGCAAAAACTTTACCGACCTTCCCCAATATCAATTTCTTGATGAAAAAAATCAGGTTATCCCTGCACGTACTGATGCGCTTGTCATCGCTGATAATGAATTGCTCGATATAGAGCGTAAAATGTCGGAATACAACGCATCGGCTAAAGGTGCTTCAGTTGCAGGTTTTGCTAGCGTGCTGAATGAATCTGTAACCTGGTGATTTTACGCGCAGCCACATCAGATTTTTGATACCCGTTCGCCTTTTCCAGCTTTTATCGCTTTGCACTGAAACAGCGTTTCCGTAATCTGTCCCTACCCTAGCGTCAGCTTTACTACACCAGATTGAAGGACGTAACCATGGAGTTCACCACCCGTACCATCGCCGCACAAAAACATATCGCGCTAGTAGCGCACGACCACTGTAAACAATCTTTATTGGATTGGGTTGGTACGAATAAACAACAACTCGCAGAGCACTCGCTTTACGCCACCGGGACCACCGGGAACCTGATTCAGTTGAATACTGGACTGCCCGTAAAAAGCATGCTGAGTGGACCAATGGGGGGTGACCAGCAGGTTGGTGCGCTGATCTCCGAAGGGAAAATAGACTTGATGATTTTCTTTTGGGATCCTCTTAACGCCGTACCTCACGATCCCGATGTAAAGGCGCTACTGAGACTCGCAACCGTTTGGAACATTCCTGTTGCGACCAACCGTGCAACGGCGGATTTCCTGGTCAACTCTGCGCTATTTAAAGAACCGGTTCAAATAGCCATTCCTGATTATCAGCGCTACCTGCAAGATCGTCTGAAATAATATCAGTACATCAAAATGGACCAGCGGCGTGCGGCATATCTCGCGCTGGTCTCCGCTGTTTCCCTTTAGTTATCCTGGCTCAGTTATCCCAGCCGAATTAGTTCAACTTAGCTATCCCGGCTTACGTTGCGTCGGCACCCCTAAACGATGAAGATGTTCAACAAACACCGACGGATTCATCACGTCCTGTAGCAACCAGACGCGATGTTTCGCCCTCGTCAACGCCACATACAGTAAGCGACGTTCTTCCGCATCGGGGAAATCCTCAGGTTCAGGTAATAGCACAGCCTCAATAACAGACTCTCTTGCCGGAGCAGGGAAACCATCTTTCCCTTCATGCATCCCCACAATAATGACATATTCAGCCTGCTGCCCTTTACTGGCATGCACTGTCATGAAATCAATATGTAGCTTCGGCCATTTAGTCGCCGCCTTTTCTAACATTGCTGGGCGCAAATGGTGGTAACGGGCAAGCATGAGAATGCGTTCATCGGCCTTAACAAAGCCGCTCAGTTTATCCAGAAGTGGCTCAAGCTGCTCCTGAGGCAGAATGGTTACCGCTTTTTTGTCCCCTTTAGTCAGGCTATTCAGCGGTTTCTTTAACTGAAATGGATTCTGCTGTATGAACGTGTTGGCAATTTCACCAATCCGTTCATTAAAGCGATAGGTCGTATCCAACGCACACTGTTCACTTACACCGAAATGCTGTTCAAACGCCGTCGTCAATGCCAACTCAGCACCGCTAAAACGATAAATTGCCTGCCAGTCATCCCCTACGGCAAAAAGGCAGGTCCGGCTATTTTGTCGGCGCAGTGCCGCTAGCAAACTCGCACGCTGTGGAGAAATATCCTGAAATTCATCGACCAGAATGTGTTTCCATGGGCTCACAAAACGCCCTTTATCCAGTAAATTCACCGCCTGATGGATGAGGCCGGAGAAATCGACCGCATTTTCGTCCTTAAGCACTTTTTTCCAGGCTTTCAACAACGGTGCCATCAGGCGAATACGTTGCTGAAACTCCGTCCGGATGGATTCAGGTGCTTGTTCAACCATTTCACTTTGGCTGCCACCATGCATACGCATCAATCCTAGCCAACGCTCAAGTCGCCCAGCCAGCCGCCCAGCCAGCTTCTGATCGTTCCAGAAATCACCGTCTGGTATATCCCACTCTAGCTCCTCCGTTAACCAACGTCGCCATCCGTTAGCCTGCGTTTTTTTCTCGGCACATTGCTGTTGCCAGTGAGAAACAAGCAATTCACGACGCTGTTTTGCATCACTTTCTAGCTGGCTTATCATCGGAGCTTTACGACTCGCCTGCTGGATGATGTGCAATGCCAGAGCATGGAACGTCTTAGCCTGAATGTCATCCGTATGAAGCCGCTCGTTGATGCGTTCATTCATCTCTTCTGCTGCTTTACGACCAAATGCCAGCAGTAAAATCTGGTCAGGAGTGGCCTCTTGTCGATGCATTAACCACGCCGCCCGAGCCACCAGCACGGAAGTTTTCCCGCTTCCTGCACCCGCCAGTACCAGTACGCCCTCTTCACCATTAATCACGGCTTTACTCTGCGAGACATTTAATGGCGAGCTCTCAACCGTTTCAAAGAAAGGCTGCTCTGCCGCCAGCGTGCGATCCATCCATGCCTGATTCGCCATAGTGCGCATTTCATCGCCCTGCTCAAGCCAGCGTAAGCAGTGCTGGTAGTTATCACGACAGTTATCAAAGGTTTCTAAACGGGAAACCGGCAGAGGCAGCGCGGCCAGCGAATCACGGATAGCACTCTGCAATGTTGACAGAGCCTGTCGACTACACCATTTATCTTGCTGCGTTAGTGTTTGAATACTGTCCGTTTGGCGCTGTAAAACCTCAGCGCTGATTAGACTCATCTCCTCGCTCCAGTCAAGCCAGGATTTGAGAAGATGGCGGTAAAAAGCCTGCGTTTCCTGCCACTCCGTACCATGTAAACGCACCACTTTTCCAGCCGGCAATTCAAATTCCAGCTCTCCCCATACCAGGCCTCTTTTACAGTGAATACTCAGCAGTTGATTAAAGGGGATCAGGTATTCATGCTTATCGCCACTCACTTCGACACCGGCATTCAGTAACCGCACCCGATTGTAAGGATGCTGGGCCAGATGTTTACCTAACGAGGTAGATTTCAGTTCCATGATGTTCGCGCCATGACTATGTGAGAGGATATTTGTCTATGCTTTGTCGTTTCTCTGTTCCCTAGTTTACCCGTTATCGGACTTCACGCTCTAGCCTTAAAAACAGGTTAGGATATCCTGATGCTTAATGTGATAATTCTTTTACCATCAGCGAGTTTGGTTACCTTAATAAGTACAGGAGAGACTATGCGTACTGTGTTGAACATCCTTAATTTCGTACTGGGTGGTTTTTTCACCACGTTAGCCTGGCTTCTGGCAACAGTCGTCAGCGTGCTGCTGATTTTTACCTTACCGCTAACGCGTTCATGCTGGGAAATCACCAAGCTATCGCTCGTGCCTTATGGCAATGAAGCCATTCATGTTGATGAGCTACGCCCGGATGAAAAGAGCGCTATTCTCAGCGCAGGCGGCTCGCTGCTAAATATCTTCTGGTTCATTTTCTTTGGCTGGTGGCTTTGTCTGTCGCACATCATTACCGGCATCGCTCAGTGCATTACGATCATTGGCATTCCTGTTGGTATCGCCAACTTTAAAATTGCGGCCATCGCGCTGTGGCCGGTAGGTCGTCGTGTGGTTTCCGTCGAACTGGCGCAGGCCGCACGGGAAAATAATGCTCGCCGCCACTATCGCTAACGGCATCTAAGGATATTACGTTGCTCACCTTTGCCCCGGGAATTCGTCGCTATGTGTATAACAGCAGTTGGCTGTATACCATTCGTATCCTCATTGCTCTCAGTGGGGCGGCAGCGGTTCCCTGGTGGTTAGATCAACCGACATCAACCATTCCCGTCACACTTGGCGTCGTCGCGGCCGCTCTTACCGACCTTGACGATCGCCTTACTGGGCGTCTGCGTAATTTGTTCATTACGCTAGCCTGTTTTTTTGTCGCTTCCGTTTCAATCGAACTGCTTTTTCCCTATCCCTGGCTGTTCGGTCTTGGTCTCGCAGTGTCGACCTGTGGTTTTATCCTGCTAGGGGCATTGGGGCAGCGCTATGCAACTATCGCATTCGGCGCACTGCTGATCGCGATTTATACCATGCTAGGCATATCCCTTTACGACAACTGGTATCAGCAACCCATCATGCTGCTGATCGGAGCGTTGTGGTACAATTTGCTGACGCTATTCGGCCATTTGATATTCCCAATCCGCCCGCTACAGGACAACCTCGCACAGTGTTATCAGCAACTGGCCCGCTATCTGGATGCAAAAGCTAATCTGTTCGATCCCGATATTGAAGAGGAAACCGATAAGCCCTTAATTGATGTCGCGATGGCAAATAGCCAACTGGTTGCGACACTCAATCAGACCAAATCATCGTTGTTAACGCGTCTGCGTGGCGATCGTGGCCAGCGCGGAACACGTCAAACGTTGCACTACTATTTTGTCGCGCAGGATATTCATGAACGAGCCAGCTCATCGCATGTTTACTATCCGCAGTTGCGTGAAAAGCTACGCTATAGCGACGTTTTATTTCGTTTTCAGCGCCTACTGAGCATGCAGGCCAAAGCCTGTCAGCAGCTATCACAATCTATTCTGCTGCACCAAAAATACCAGCACGACAGTCGCATTGAGCGGGCTTTCGTGCATCTAGAATCTGCAATTACGCGCATTGCGGGCAACAGTATGGCAGATGCTGCACAAATCAAAGCACTCACTTATCTATTAAACAACCTGCGCGCCATTGATGCTCAGTTGTCGACCATCGAATCCGAACAGGCCATTGAGCAAGAAAACACCGCAGAAAACACGCTGGCAGATGATAACATCACAGGCTGGAGCGATATACGCTTACGCATTAGCCGCCACCTGACACCTCAGTCGGCGCTATTTCGCCATGCCATTCGTATGTCCGTGCTACTTTGTAGTGGCTATGCGTTGATTCAGGTTACGGGCTTACAACACGGCTATTGGATTCTGCTGACCAGCTTGTTCGTTTGCCAGCCCAACTATAACGCCACTCGGCGACGGCTCACGCTGAGAGTTATCGGGACATTGACCGGTATTTTGCTCGGCCTGCCTATTCTGTATTTCGTCCCTTCTCTGGAAGGACAACTGACGTTGATCGTCATTAGTGGTGTACTGTTTTTTGCCTTTCGCAACGTGCAGTACGCGCATGCAACCATGTTTATTACGCTGCTTGTCCTGCTCTGTTTTAATCTATTGGGTGAAGGCTTTGAAGTCGCAGTACCGCGTATTATCGATACATTGTTTGGGTGTGCCATCGCGTGGGCGGCAGTGAGCTTTATCTGGCCAGACTGGCGTTTCCGCGGTTTACCAACCGTTATCAATAAGACATTAAATGCCAACTGCCGTTATCTTGATGCGATCATGATTCAGTATCATCAGGGGAGGGATAATAGCCTGCCTTATCGTATTGCCCGCCGCGATGCGCATAACTGTGACGCAGAACTGGCATCGGTTGTGTCAAATATGTCTTCTGAACCCCACACAACCAAGAAAAAGCTGGATAGTGCATTTCGTTTCATGTGCCTGAATCATACGTTGCTAAGTTATATCTCAACGCTCGGCGCGCATCGTGGAAAAATCACATCGTCGGAAACGCTGCAATTGCTGGATGATGCAGTGTGTTATGTTGATGACGCGCTACATGGCGGCGAAGAGGAGAATTTACATATCAATCAGGGATTGAAAACCATTACCGCCAGCATTCAATCCCTCTCACCCGAATCAGACAGTAAAGAGTCATTAATTATTCAGCAAGTCGGACTGCTCATCGGCCTCTTACCCGAACTCGTACAGCTAAAAAATGACATGATTACACAGTAGAAACAGGGCTGTTTCTTAGTGCTTTGGTCCTTTGACCGCAGCGTTGTTTTTATACCATTCCAACAGTTCGTTGCGGATGCCACGAGGAAGTGCCGCCTGATGCGTGCCACAAATGGCACCAGCAAGCGCCAATAGTACGTTAACGCTCAAATTAGCTCGAACCTTTCGCAACTCAAGGTAGCTGTTTTTCGCACCAAAATGCTGTAATTCATCAACATTCTTTATTCCTGCTTTCCACAGGAGACGTTCAATATCATGGTTAAGATTCGGCAGGTCTTTTAATCGCCCGTTCGTACTTCTGACTTCCTTATCATACTGTGCGCCCACCAGCGCCATTCGGGCGAAATGCAAGAGCTGCACAGGTTCTTGCCATAATACGTCATCGACAAGAAAGTAGTTCAACGGGACTGGCATACCGCGTTTGGTATAAATTAAATTAGGCATATCACGCTGCTGAAAATATTCTTCATCTTTCTTACTGGCGCGAAGATAGAGTTCTCCCTCCGACACCAGTCCAAAAATTGTTTTGTTTGCTGCGATGCTGTAGCCACCAAATTGGGAGCGCGAAGTGATGTTTCCCAAAGATGAAAAAGACTGCTGAGATTGCAAAATCCTTTTTTTGCATAATTGCTTCATTGCCATAATCCTTAGTATTGAAATGATCTCTTCCTGAGCAATTAAAAAATATCTATTGCAGGAACAAATAATTAAGCACAGCCCCGATGCGGCTTCAAACAGTAAATGTGTTTACTGTCTCTTGCATAAGGAATATGCGAAGCGCTTTCAAAAAATCAGGTTGATTTTCACGCGCACAGTAGTTACTGTACATACATACAGTAACACTATGGGTAGAACTCATTATGCGTACGCAATCAATCCGCTCTCACAACATCGAGTCGTCATCATTTTCTGCAAATCAACACACTGCGGAACCCTCGGTTGTCGCTGGTGGGATTATCAGCGAGATCGTATACAACGCCGATCAACCCATAGTCACACACTTGTTATTACCGCTCTTGCAGCAGTTAGGCACGCAGTCTCGTTGGCTGCTGTGGCTTTCGCCTCAGCAAAAATTGAGCCGTCCTTGGGTACAGCAATCTGGGTTACCGCTGGATAAAATGGTACAACTCCATCATATCAACCCTCGGTGTACGGTTGATGCCATGGAAAGAGCGTTACTGACAGGGAATTACAGCGCCGTTTTGTGCTGGTTACCGCACGAATTGACGGAAGAAGAGAGGGTTCGGTTACGTCACGCCGCTCAGACAGGGAATACGTATGGCTTTATTATGCGGTCAGAAGGTATCGATGGGGGCGCCTATAGACTGTTTCCTAGCCTTAAAATTCACTCGACATTGTATCATTAAGTAAATTAAGAATTTTCTCACCCCCTTCTAGTTATATGCCTTGCCGATGCCCGCAGAACGGTATTCCGCGGGCTTTTTGGATGTTTTTAATACAGCCAAAGGACGTAAGTTCTGTCAAAAGCATCTACTATTTGTTAGCAAGTATGTATGAATCGTGCGGTTTTCTTATGACGCAAATCACATCATACTTGTAACTTTCTCATCACGTTGTAGACTTTAACTCGCTGGAGTTGCTCTTTTATAACGTCAGTTGACTGACAGTGAGTCATAAATAAGGGCAAAGTCTCCAACCAAAGGATTTTAACCAAAGGTTTATTAGCCCTCCAGGTTAATTGCCGATTTGGATGATAATGAGGCGTAAAATGAAAAAAACAGCTATCGCAGTTGCAGTGGCACTGGCTAGCTTCGCGACCATCGCGCAAGCAGCTCCTAAAGACAATACCTGGTACACCGGTGGTAAACTGGGTGTGTCTCAATTCCACGATACTGGTTTCTACGGTAATGGTTACACCGGTGTCAACAACAACCCAATCAAAAGCAAGTTAGGCGCTGGTGCGTTCGTTGGTTATCAAGCCAACCCGTACCTGGGTTTTGAACTGGGCTATGACTGGCTGGGCCGCATGAAGTATGCTGGTTCAACTGCATCAAACGATGACAGCGCTAGCTTCAAGGCACAAGGCATCCAACTGGCTGCTAAACTGAGCTACCCAGTTCTTCCTGATTTGGATGTTTATACCCGCTTGGGTGGTATGTTATGGCGCGCTGACAGCCATGCAGCCACATCTGTAAATACCGGTACCAGAGCTGACATCAGCAATGACGACACTGGCGTTTCCCCACTGGCTGCAATCGGTGTTGAATATGCCATCGACAAAAACTGGGCTACTCGTATTGACTACCAGTGGGTAAGCAACATTGGTGATGCAGGCACCGTCGGTGCTCGTCCAGACAACATGCTTATCAGTGCTGGTCTTTCTTACCGTTTCGGCCAGGATGACCGTGTAGCACCAGTTGCCGCACCAGCCCCTGCTCCAGCTCCAGTTGTTGAAACCAAGCGTTTCACCCTGAAATCTGACGTTCTGTTCAACTTCAACAAAGCAACGCTGAAAGCAGAAGGCCAGCAATCACTGGATCAACTGTACACCCAGTTGAGCTCTCTGGATCCAAAAGATGGTTCCGTTGTTGTTCTGGGCTTCACTGACCGTTTGGGTTCAGAGCAATACAACCAAGGTCTGTCTGAAAAACGCGCTCAGAGCGTAGTTGATTACCTGGTATCTAAAGGTATCCCTGCGAACAAAGTCTCTGCTCGTGGCTTAGGTAAATCTCAACCAGTTACCGGTTCTACCTGTGACAACGTGAAACCTCGTGCTGCGCTGATCGACTGCCTGGCACCGGATCGTCGCGTAGAGATCGAAGTTAAAGGCATCAAAGACGTTGTAACTCAGCCTCAGGCTTAAGTTATTAACGAAAAAAACCTCGCTTCGGCGAGGTTTTTTCATGCTTGTTTGCCACTAAATGATAAAAAACCGATCACTTCTCTTCTTTGTTCAGTATGGCCTTAAGATCCTGCTTGAGCAGCGACATCTGGCTGGCATACTTTTCTTTATGCTCAGCGTCTTCGATTAACTGCACAATCGTTTCTGACAAGGTAACGCCACGTCTCTGAGCGAGATCCGCAAGGCGTTGCCAGACCAAATACTCCAGATCGATCGATTTCTTGCGTGTATGCTGGTGTTCCGCGTTGAAATGGCGTTTACGCCGCGCGCGAATCGTCTGCTTCATCCGGTTTTCTAAGGTGGGATTCATACACTGCGCAATCCACTCCAGCACTTTCACTGGCTGGTTTTCCATTTTAAACAATGCCTGTACAGCGTCATCCGCGGCACTTTGCTCAAGAAAACGCGTAATTTCCTCTCCTTCCCGATGCTTCTTCATCAGGTATTTCCATTTCCATCCGCACTCAAGATTTTCTAGTTGTTGATATTTCATATTAAATTCTTTAGTGACCGCGTAACGTTACTTTCAGCATAACAGTTTTCCTTGATTTTGACCGCTTTCTGACGCCTTTCCGATAGCTTTTAAGACGATTAACCAAACACGGCCTAAGCTTCAGCAAATGAAAGATGACGGATTGATGACTCTCCTTATGCGCAGTCGGCATTATTCTTGTATAATCACGCTTTTCCTTTAGACGATTATATTGATACTTTGACCAGTAACCGACTCTCATGGCAGCATTTACTGCCAAATAATACGCCTTATCAAACGTTATTCACTCAGGCAGCTCAGCTTGCTCCTGCTGAATTCTCCGCTATTCAGTCGCGTCTGGCAGACAGTCTGACGCTCTTTTGCCACCCTCGTTCCCCTTCCCGCTTTATGCTATTGAAAGCGCAAGAGAACGATGAATATATGGCATTGATCGCCCGTGCGCTGAGCGCCATCAGGCCAGACTCCGGGGCGATACATGGCAGTAAATATATCATTGAGGGTCGTCATATCCGGGTCGAACCCGCCACACAGCCTGCGGATAATTTTGCCGCACAGCAGTCTTGTGGCTATCAAGAATGGATTGAACCTGAGCAACTCTTCGGCTGCGTGCGCAATTTCCACGATGAAATCACACTACATCCTGGGCTGATTCATCAGGTTAATGGCGGTACGTTGATCCTGTCTGCCAGAGCGTTGCTGGCTCAGCCGTTAATGTGGCTGCGTCTGAAACAAATTATGGCAGAAGGCCTCTATCGCTGGCTGTCGCCAGACGAGCGTAAACCACTTCCTGTTGATTTGCCGCCAATGGCACTTGATATCCGTCTGATCATTCTAGGGGACCGAGAAAGTCTGGCAGATATTCATGATATGGAGCCGGAATTAGGCGAACACGCGATTTATGGTGAGTTCGAAGCGCAACTGCAATTGATTGAAACGGACGACATGGCGCGCTGGTGTACTTACATCAATGCATTATGCAGCGAAAATCAACTGCCACTGCTGGATGCGGATGCCTGGCCAGCATTAGTCAATATTGCCGTGCGCTACAGCGGCGATCAGGGCAATTTGCCATTATGTCCACGCTGGCTAGTCAGTCAGTTAAAATACGCGTCGCTGTACGCGAGAGATGGTCAGATTACGGAGCAGGCGCTGGTTGACGCGATGGCCGCTCGCCAATGGCGTGAAGGTTATCTTCGTGAGCGTATGCAGGATGAGATAGAACTGGGCCAGATCCTGATCGAAACGGAAGGTGAAGTCGTCGGCCAGGTTAACGGGCTTTCCGTACTGGAATTCCCCGGCTACCCCGTTGCCTTTGGCGAGCCGACACGTATCAGTTGCGTGGTTCACGCTGGCGATGGTGAATTTACTGACGTCGAGCGCAAAGCCGAACTTGCTGGTAATTTACACGCTAAAGGCATGATGATCATGCAAGCGTTTCTGATTACCGAACTGGATCTTGACCAACAGCTTCCTTTCTCAGCTTCCATGGTCTTCGAGCAATCATATAGCGAAGTTGATGGCGACAGTGCCTCACTGGCAGAGTTGTGCGCACTGATCAGTGCCCTCTCCTTACGACCAATCAACCAGCAGTTCGCCGTTACCGGTTCCGTCGATCAATTCGGTCGTGTGCAGCCAATTGGCGGTGTGAATGAGAAAATCGAAGGATTCTTTGAGGTTTGCCAGCGTCGTGGGCTAACGGGTACTCAGGGCGTGATTTTACCTGCCACTAACCTACGTCATCTCTGTTTACAGGAAGATGTCGTTGAGGCTGTACGCGAAGGGAAATTCCATTTGTTCCCAGTAGAAACTGCGCCGGAAGCGGTGTCATTACTGACTAATTTCGCTTACGACGATGAGCAGCAGCCAAATCTGTTAGCAGCGATTCGTGAGCGAATTGGACAACTTTTACCGCAGGAACGTAGACGTTTCCCTTGGTTTTTCCGTTAAATCAACTGGTTCAACCAGACGCAACAGACTTGCTCAGCGTACAGGTGTACGCTAATCTGCGTGCTTTATTAAAACAAGGCTTACAGAGACCATGGTAGATAAACGCGAATCCTATACAAAAGAAGACCTCCTTGCCTCCAGTCGTGGTGAACTGTTCGGCCCACAAGGCCCTCAGTTACCTGCCCCTAACATGCTAATGATGGACCGCGTCGTTAAAATGACAGAAGACGGCGGTAAGTACGGCAAAGGCTATGTAGAAGCCGAATTGGATATCACGCCTGATCTATGGTTCTTCGACTGCCATTTCATCGGCGATCCAGTGATGCCAGGCTGCCTTGGTCTGGATGCCATGTGGCAGCTAGTCGGCTTCTATTTAGGCTGGTTGGGTGGCGAAGGCAAAGGCCGCGCACTCGGCGTAGGTGAAGTCAAATTCACTGGGCAAGTTCTGCCAACGGCGAAGAAAGTCACTTACCGTATTCATTTCAAACGCGTAATCAATCGCCGTTTGGTAATGGGTATTGCTGATGGTGAAGTGTTGGTTGACGGTCAACAGATCTATGCCGCTGACGAATTGAAAGTGGGTCTGTTCAAAGATACCAGTTCTTTCTAAGCACCAAACGACACTGCGGGCGAAGCGTTTTTCGCCCGCGTTATCCCTTCCATTTATCCGATTGCATCCAACCGCAAACTAAGTCACTCGCTT
This sequence comes from Pectobacterium betavasculorum, assembly GCF_000749845.1. Lineage (GTDB taxonomy): Bacteria > Pseudomonadota > Gammaproteobacteria > Enterobacterales > Enterobacteriaceae > Pectobacterium > Pectobacterium betavasculorum. The sequence continues at coordinate 1,599,450 of NZ_JQHM01000001.1, forward strand.
ATCATGCTGGACTTTTCAGTTCATTGGTGATCGACTGCCGCACGTCTTGCGGTATTTTCAATTCGGTCGCTAACGCATCCAAATAGCTTTTCTCCATGAAGTGATCGACATCAATGACCGCACAGCTTAAGAAGTAGACTTCGAGCGCCTCTTCTTCATTCTTCACGTCTTTCGCCAGCAAGACTGGGTCGAGCGGTTGTTCTATCGCTTCCTGCACCCAGCGCTGCGCATCGCTACCCAGTTGCAGCTGCTGAATATTGTCATCAATGCGCTGTTTCTCAGTCGCATCGATGTGCCCGTCACTCTTGGCAGCAAAAACCAGAGCCTGAATCAAACGTCGTGCACGAATATTATCAGCCGAGGATTGGGTACCAAACTGAGGATCATCCTGATGCGTGTCGCGAACGCGTTTTTTGTACTGATTCCATAACACAACGCCGGCAGCCGCACTACCGCCGATAATCAAAGCATTTTTACCCAATGAGCCCATGATTTTCCGCGTGGATTTATTCGACAACAATACGCCCGCCAAACCACCCAATGCTGCGGGCTTCAGCATATCCCCCAAATTGCCGTTTTTCCCGCCCTGATGATGACTCCCCTGCTTGCTACCGGAGCCTAGTAAGCCCTGAATTTGTTGCAGCCAATTATTCATTTTCATTCCTCAAGGAAAAGTGACATCACAGATGGTGTTGTCATCCATAGTAATGGTGTGGAAGGCATTTGTTTGTCAGATTGTGTATAGCAATGAAAAGTATGGACCGCACTTTCTATGCGATCCATGTGGGAGATTTATATGGCTATTCTGAGAGCGTCAAGACGCGGGTTTTAGCGGTGTTTTCCTCACTGGCGTGTTTCCCGCGACATAATAGCGTGCTTTACTGCGTGGCAGCGGCTGACGGCGGCGGATTAGCACACCGCGCAACCATAAGCCATCGAGCAGCCCCGCTAACCCTTTTGCCGCAATACCGCGCTTTGTCTTTCGGCAGACAGGGGCTGAACTCGACACTCAAGTTAGAGTAAAGCCGCCGCTCGTTAACGATATTTTGGATCAGTACGAACGACACCTGAATTTTCTTCATCTTAATAGAGAAGCACCGGGCAATACGCTCACCTTCCCTGATACATGATGAGTACGCTATGGCGCTAGAATACGGCGCTATTTTTCAATCACTTACCCCTCATTACTCATTTATACGGCATCGTGTTTTTCCCGAATTTATGGGCTGTGCCGCATTCTTTGCTTCCACGATTTGCGCTTTATTTTTGAAACGGTATACTGCATGCATTAAATTGAAATACGGTTTTAAAAAATGTATTTGTCCGTCACAAAAAAGGAACGAACATGAAAATTGCACTGATTAACGAGAACAGCCAGGCTGCCAAAAACGCCATCATCGCCGAGTCTCTGACCAAAGCGGTTGCACCGCTGGGCCACACTGTACATAACTACGGCCAATATGCAGTTGAAGATGCGGCGCAGCTGACTTACATCCAGAACGGCATTCTGGCAGCTATTCTGCTTAACTCTGGCGCAGCTGATTTCGTCGTAACCGGTTGCGGTACTGGCCAAGGCGCCATGCTGGCCTGTAACTCTTTCCCTGGCGTAATCTGCGGTCTGGTTGTTGACCCATCTGATGCTTACCTGTTCTCTCAGATAAACAACGGCAACGCAGTATCCGTTCCTTATGCTAAAGGCTTTGGCTGGGGCGCTGAACTGAACCTGGAAAATCTGTTTACCCAGTTGTTCAAAGAAGAAGGCGGCAGAGGATATCCAAGCGATCGCGTTGCTCCTCAGCAGCGTAACAAGAAAATCCTGGATGCCGTAAAAGCAGTGACTTACAACGACCTGATCACCATCCTGAAAGGTCTCGATCAGGATCTGGTTAAAGGTGCGATTGCTGGCCCTAAATTCCAGGAATACTTCTTCGCTAACAGCAAAGACGAAGCTCTGACCAGCTACATCAAAACGCTGCTGGCGTAATCGTCCGATAGCTGACAAAAAACCACAGGCCATCGCGGTATGTGGTTTTTTATGCGTACTTTTCACTGATTTTGTCTACATTTTTACGATAGGGTTCCATCGACTACCCGTTACCGTTCAATGCTTAACCAGACGGACTGATAGCGCTAAATACCGCTTGACCGGAGCTAAGTGACTCCCTATAGTAGCGCCCCGTTGCCCCTTATAGGTAACCCCCGGTGAGGTGTCCGAGAGGCTGAAGGAGCACGCCTGGAAAGTGTGTATACGTGAAAACGTATCAAGGGTTCGAATCCCTTCCTCACCGCCATATAAAAGAAAACGCCCTTGACGCAAGTCAGGGGCGTTTTCTTTTATGGTGTTGGGACGGGTGAGAAGCCTTGACAGGGTTCGACAAAACGACAGGACTGGCGTTTTGGACCGCCAACGGCGGCCCGCAGGGTGAGCGGCAGGACGCCGCGAGTCAATCCACCAACATATGCACGCTTTAGCTTTAAACGCCCTTGACGCAAGTCAGGGGCGTTTTCTTTTATGGTATTGGCACGAGAAATTTCATTCCCGTGCCACACAAACATCAACCATAGGCATGGAGCGTACGTTGGCACAGCGCCGAGCGCACGCAGTCCTCTTTACCGAAAGAGACCACGCCAATCATATCATCCTCAATAAAACGCTCCAGTGCGTCACGCAGGCCGGATTTAACCCCAGCAGGCAAATCGCACTGCGTCACATCGCCATTGACGATAACCGTGACATTCTCACCTAAGCGCGTCAGGAACATTTTCATTTGGTTCACCGTCACGTTTTGCGCTTCATCCAGAATCACCACTGCATTTTCAAACGTCCGCCCGCGCATATAGGCAAAAGGCGCGATTTCGACTTTGCCTATTTCTGGCCGTAAACAATACTGCATAAAAGATGATCCCAGCCGGCGCAAGAGTATGTCGTAAACTGGGCGGAAATAAGGCGCAAACTTCTCCGAAATATCGCCGGGTAAAAAGCCAAGATCCTCATCGGCCTGTAATACCGGCCGCGTAACAATAATGCGCTCAACATCTTTGTGGATTAGTGCCTCCGCCGCTTTCGCAGCGCTCAGATACGTTTTACCGCAGCCAGCTTCGCCTGTGGCAAAAATCAACTGTTTATTTTCTATCGCAGACAAGTAATGTTCCTGGGCGGCGGTACGAGCCTGAATCACGGAATTATCACGATTCTCACGCGCCATTCCGATTGCTTCAATCCCGCCCATCTGTACCAGAGAAGTGACCGATTCTTCCTCACGCTGACGATGGCTACGCGAATCACGGCGGATAACGCGTTTTGCTTCACGACGGGCTTTGATCACTGCTTTTTGTCTTCCCATAGTGGCACCTTACAGTTTGTTTCACTTACCGCACTGCTTTGCAGCGCGTGACGTTTAACTCACTAACGAGGTTAGGCTTCCTTATTAAGCCAATAGCGGACAGAAAATAGACATGAGTCATCCACGAACCGAGTGAAAAACGGGCCGAGCATTCATGGATAGAAAAAGAAAATAAAGGGAGAACTTGGGTAAAGAGAGAATGACACAGTGTTGAAAATAAGTGGGAGGAAAATCCCTCGCATCGGCGAGTCAGCTGTGTAGAATTTTGGCATCGACTAGAACGTTCACAAAAGGACATTACCATTCGCGTTCCTCACTGTGACAAAAACTATTCCACTGAATAATGATTGCTCGCATCGTAGAACTACTGCTAACCCTTACCTAAAAATTAGTGCCGAATGATTTCAGTAGTATGACAGTGCAATAATTTGCCCCTGCAACGCAAGCATTTTTTACACTGTCATAACATTTACGTATAGTCAGTATTCCATGGTTTAGCAATGTCAGTTTAAGAACGACGTACTACATACGTTAGAAATGCCGCTGCCAGTCTAAATATTGATCGTATTTTCGTAAGGCGCTGCGATAGATATTTTGCTCAATGTTGGGGAGATAGTCGCAAACCCGCTGCTGCACCCCATCACGGTGCCGCGAAAAGGTTTCTGCGGGATAATTATTCGCAGCTAACAGTTGATCCAAGCGCCGAAGACGAATGACATACTCGCGCATCGTGCTATGACGGACTTCAGTTTGCTCTATAAGATATTGTGTGAAAGCTTTAATATCGAAATAGCTAGCAGTGGTATTGCATAATATATCGCTACAAAAGCGGCAAAGTGGGATTAACTCTTGTTGCAGACCAGACCATATTTCATCGTCGATAAGCCTATCGATACTGCCAATCGATTTTTTATTGATAAGTTGATTGCGAAATACCAGTGAAACGCGGTCAAGCTCTTTATCACATTGGGAACAGTTGGTCTGTCTGTGTTTGAAGTCTTTCAGATAGCGGCTTAGCAGCTGTTTCTTCCTAATTGATGGGTGCATGAATCCATTCCATGACAATATATAACTTCAACGTGAAGCGATAGCTCCCTCATTACGTCAGAGAAGTGAGTGCTACAAAACAGGCAATATTGACCATTTAGATACTGATATGACGCTCATCACTATTCAAAAATTGTCACGTTCCTGCTGCTTCAGTGATTGGAGATATATTTTGATAACAATATTCCTACGCAGCGCAATTAAACATCATTCATTAATTTCACGCGCAGGCGCTTTATCGCCTGGCTATGCAACTGACTGACTCTCGATTCTCCGACTTCAAGAACCGCACCAATCTCTTTCAGGTTCAATTCTTCCTGATAGTAAAGCGTCAACACCAACTTCTCGCGTTCTGGCAGGCTTTCAATGGCTTCCATCACACGATGGCGCAAGTTGCCTTCCATCAGTTGATGTAACGGGTTGGCATCTTCATTGCCTTCCAGTAACGCCTCTGCGCTATCACCATGCTCTTCACGCCATTCATCGTAAGAAAAAAGCTGGCTGTTATTCGTATCCAGCAGTATCTGACGATAATCCTCAAGCGTGATATTCAAGGTCTGCGCAACTTCCTGCTCCGTTGGGGTACGACCGAGCTGCTGTTCAGCCTGCTGCATTGCTTGTGCCACTTCCCGCGCATTACGCCGTACACTGCGTGGAGCCCAATCACGACTGCGTAACTCATCCAGCATCGAGCCGCGAATTCGTTGGACGGCATAGGTAGTAAACGCTGTGCCTTGCAACGAATCATAACGTTCAACCGCACTTAGCAAGCCGATACCACCAGCTTGTAGCAGATCGTCAAGTTCAACACTCGCGGGGAGACGAACCTGTAAACGCAAGGCTTCATGGCGCACTAGTGGAACATAGCGCTTCCAAAGGGAATTTTTATCCATTGTGCCTTCGGCGGTATACAAATCGCTCACAGTGACAAATACCTACGATGATAATGTTATCGACACTATTATGCTTTTAGGTAGGGTAGCCAATCGTCTGAATAGCGTCAAAAAAGAAGGGCTATTCCTGCCATGTATGACAAGATTTGGTAAAGAATCTACTGTGGGGAACACAAATGGTAGGCAGATAGTGTGTAATGAGATGCTAAATTTGTGATGTAACTCTCTTCAGGAAAGGGATTCTAATGCAAGCTCTTCGTACCGCAAAGAGGTTTTATAGATGGAGGGACACCATTTTTCATGCGTGGCATCTCGTCATCCGAAACCCTATTTGTTATGACCTGATCTACATGCTTTTTATTACATTTTTAACAGGGTTAATACCGTTTCAGGAACCTGATTCGCCTGTACTAATAGCGACGAAGAAGCCTGCTGTAGTATTTGTTGTTTCGTCATCAGAGACACTTCCCGCGCATAATCCGCATCCAGAATCCGTGAGCGTGTATTGCTTATAGCAATGGAAACGTCGGACAGACTCGCACGGATAGACTCAAAACGATTGATTTGGCTACCATATTCACTGCGATAGCCATTTATTTTCTCTAGCGCCTGATCAAAGGAAGCAATGGCTTTACGTGCTTCTTCAAAAGGATCTAACGCCGTATTTTTCAACCCCAGTGATTCGCTATCGGAAGGCGTTGGGTTAATCGTTACAGCTTCCACACCTTCACCGTAATTAGCACTCACTACAATATCGGTTGCCGTGCTCACCGGAGGTAACGGTGGTGGTGGAACCTGCGATGGATTAGGCAACACATCCCAAGTAGCTACGCCTTCGAATGCGCCCTGACCAATAACCATCACGATCAAATCTTCCGTGGTTTCATCAATGTGTATACGCTCGTGTCGCTCCGCACCATTGACCCCATCATTAAACTTACCATTGCTGTCATTTTCATAGCGATCGCCATCACCGCTGTAAGTAATCGTCATGCCATTATAAGAAGCGGTAGCGCTACCATTTAGATTAAAACTTGCTCCACCTTGCGCAAGATCACTGTCGGAGTAATTTGCCGAGGATAAAAAAGCATTATCTTCCGTTAACACACGTAGTTTTGCCGATGCGGCATCGGTTATTCCATTTTGTTTCCAGACAATATCCGCATCCGCGCCGGTTAATGGCGTCCCCACCAAATGTTTTCCATCACGACTAAATATCTGAATATCATCATCCGCGCCCAATGAATCAATGGTAATCGTTAAATCTTTAGCGCCTACAGGGATATAGGCTAATGAAACAATGCCAGAGGGAAAAGAACGGCTTTCGCCACTTACTGGAAATTTTTCCGCCAGCGGCGGCGTATTCCCTAAATTAATGGGTAATTCACGCTGTGTTGAGGGCGCTAACGGATATTTGCCAAATGCCGTGGTTGAGAATGCAATACGATCAATTTCCGCTCGCACCTGCTGGAATTCCCCATTCAGGCTCGCTCGATCGGTGCTAGACAGAGCTTCATTTGCCGCCTGTACGGCTAATTCTCTTGCTCGTTGTACAAGATTATTGACCTCACTCAATCCCCCTTCTGCTGTCTGCATCAGGCTGATACCGTCATTCACGCCGCGTGCCACAACATCGTTGGCATTTAAATTCGCCAACATCCGGTTAGCAACCGCCTGCCCGGCTGCATCATCCTTAGCACTATTGACTCGTAATCCGGAAGAAAGACGCTCAATGCTTTGAGAAAGTGCTGATGCCGAATGAGAACTTTTATTTTGTACAGTCAGAGAGAGCATATTGGTATTAATGGAAGCCATGATATACCTTTTTGTTATTTTACACGTCACCGCTGAACAATAAAAAACCAGACATAGGCAAAAAACTTTACACTAACAACTGCAATGCAAAAAGTTCGTCATTAGTTTTAACCTGCTCAATTTCTGCTAAAAATTTATCAGTTGATGAGCTGCTATGCTGAGTCAATGTATGGAAGCTGTACATGACATCAATCATTACATCATCATCAATCCCCCCAGCTTCATGTGCATGAGCTGCAAGAAGGGATCTCATAATAAAATACTCAGAAGCCAGTAAATAAAAATTTTCTAGTGGAGTACGCCCTCTTCCATAGGGGAATCCATCGTGATAAAAACGATATAGAAAGTAATTTCTCCACAAATACTCACGCTCCAACAGCCAAGGTCGAACCTTGTCATCATACTCTTGATTAAGCTTTATTATTCTCTCTGAGAAATCGTCAACATCATGAGAAATAAAATGATGTGCTTTATCCAAGTATGCCAGCAGTGTTTGACGTCCACGAGCTACTGGTGACTGCCTCATAAACCCCTGAACCCGAAGCAACAATGCATACTGTGAAATCGTATCTTTTGGCATGGATGCCACATGATCAGCGATTTCATTCATCTCTAATGCCTGTATTAATTGAGAGAAGTATTGCTCTATTTTAGGGAATTTTGTTTCAAAGGATTCGTTATCTTGTTCTGCTTCTTTCAAAAAGAACAAAAATAAAGCAACAGCATACAGATTATGCTCAATTTTGCTTTGGTCAATCATAAGTAAATTTGAACACATTAAATTAATAATTTTCTCTCGCAGAGAAAAATCTGCATTTTTATTCAACGAAGCTCTAATTTCCTTATACTCATCAATATTCATTGCTTCAGGCCCAGATAGCAGTAAACGAACGGCTTCAGGACAAGAGAGTGACAAACTTTTTCTTTCAAGTGTTCGATAAAAAGTATTAGTTCTGGGATAGGTAGTACAGGTATGGCTTAATGCTTTCTCTCCCATTCTTTTATATATATTACATAAGCGTGACTCATCAAGAAATGGGCATTGCCCTTGTTCAGATAGCTTAATTTTAGCCCACTTATCGTGATTTTTTTTCAATGGTAAAATGCTATCAACCGCAATCTGCCGAATTTCAATATCTGCACTTTTAATATATTTATTATAGGTGGTTTTATCTAACACCACATCCCAACGTTGGCAGCAATGATCCCGACATTCAGAGCCAATGCAGCGAAATTGACTCATAAACGCGGGTTGAGTGATAACGAGCTCTTTCATAAAACCACCTATGCACAAAAAATAGTAAAAAGGCGACCGAAGTCGCCTTTAATTCTATCATGAAGATAAAAATTAACGCAGCAGAGACAGTACAGTCTGAGGAACCTGGTTCGCCTGAGACAGCACAGACGTACCGGCCTGTTGCAGAATGTTTGCTTTGCTCATGTTAGACACTTCAGTTGCATAGTCGGCATCTTCAATACGACCACGAGCATTAGAGAGGTTGTTTACCGTATTGTTCAAGTTGGTGATTGTTGATTCAAAACGGTTCTGGATCGCACCCAAGTTACTACGCGCGGTGTCAACTGACTTCAGTGCTGCATCAACTGCGGTTACAACGGCTTGAGCATTAGCGTTAGTGTCAACCTTAGTAGCAGCATCATTAATGGCTAATGTAGTTGTATCTGACTTCAACAAGGAATCATCAGTTATTTCAATAACATAGTCAGCAGTTGCATTTGAGCCAACCTGAATTTTAATAGAAGTGGCAGAACCATCCAGCAATGCAGTTCCGTTAAAGCTGGCAGTTTTAGAAATACGGTCGATTTCATCAAGACGCTGTTGAATTTCAGTACCGATAGAGGTGCGGTCATCCGCAGTGTTAGTATCACTTGCAGCCTGAACAGCCAGTTCACGGATACGCTGCAAGTTATTGTTGATTTCGTTCAGGTTGCCTTCAGCAGTTTGCGTCAGGGAGATACCGTCATTGGCGTTACGCGCAGCCTGAGTCAGACCTTTCACCTGTGCAGTCATACGGTTGGCAATCGCCTGACCAGCAGCGTCATCTTTGGCGCTGTTGATACGCAGACCAGAAGACAAACGCTCAATCGCGGTGCCTAAAGAAGACTGAGATTTGTTCAGGTTGTTCTGGGTAACCAGAGACATAATGTTAGTGTTGATAGCTGCCATGATAAGCGTTCCTTAATCAATGAGGTGTAAGTTTCGGGTTAGACCCACGGGTTCGTCCCCGTCGCTAACATTTATCGGAACACTTTTCAGAAGCTTTAATTTTTTTTGCTAAATTTATTTTTATTGCGCCAAAGGCAATCAGATAGTGGTATTGCGACACGACATGGCGGTATTGAAGATGGGCTATCTTTTAATGCTAAACTTATTTCCTATTCAGCCGATAACGCTTCTATAGACCACTGAACTCTGAATAAAGGATTCGAACATGGCAAGTATTTCTTCATTAGGCGTAGGTTCTGGATTAGATCTGGGTTCATTGTTAACACAACTAAGAACCGCTGAAAATCAGCGTCTTACGCCCATTACTGCTCAACAAAGCAGCTTTAAGGCTCAGCTTACCGGCGTCAGCGCACTGAAAAGCTCACTCGACAAACTCAATACTGCCACCAACGCTTTAGCAAAGTCTGAATCTTTCGGCATCACTTCGGGTTCAATTGATGCGATTACCAATACGAAAGTCTCCAGCACCAATAAAGCCTTTACCGCCACCACTGCCAGTCAAGCTGTAGCAGGGAGTTATAGCATTGAGGTGAAACAACTAGCGCAAGCGCACTCAATAACGTCAGCAGCCAAAACCAGCGCCACAGAGGCGTTAAGCGCGACAGATACCACGCTCACTATCACTCAGGCAAACGGAAAACCACTCACCGTTGACGTAAAAGGGGGGGAAACCTCACTAAACGACGTCCGTGATGCCATTAACAAAGCGAACGGCGGCGTAAGCGCCAGTGTGGTAAAAGCGAAAGACAACGAGTATTACCTGATGTTAACTGCTAGAGATAGCGGCGAAAAAGGGGAAATTACGTTAACGGATAGCGGCAATACTCTGGGTACGACAACGGAAAAAGTGGCGGCGCAAAATGCGTTAATCGTAGCAAACGGTATCGAGATCGAACGCCAGAGCAACACGATTGATGACGCATTTGAAGGGGTAACACTCTCATTGCAGGCAAAAACAGAAACCGACAAACCGGAAACCCTGACCGTCGATCAGGACATTACCGGAATGAAAGACGCAGTCAAAGCCTGGGTTGACGCCTACAACTCACTGCAAGACACGATTAGTGCGCAAACTAAATTTACCGCCGTTGAGGCTGGAGAAGACCAATCCAGTACCAACGGAGCATTGATAGGCGATTCAACGGTTCGTAATATACAGAATCAGTTGAAAGCACAGCTTACTAGTATGCAGACGGACAGTGGCGAGTTCAGAATCCTGGCCGATTTAGGAATCAAACAAAATGCCAAAACTGGCAAACTCGAAATTGACAATACTAAACTCGAAAAAGCGCTTAAAGAAGAGCCGGGTAAAGTACAAGCTTTTTTCGTCGGCGACAATGATAAAACCGGATTTGCTACACAGACCCGCAGTTATCTGAAAGAGGTACTCGATACCACTGAGGGTACGATCAAGACGAAAGAAGATAGTATTAATAAAACGCTAAAGTCACTGGATACTCAATTCACTCGCGTCAGTAACAGCATCGAAGAAACGATCGCACGCTACCAGAAACAGTTTACTGAGTTGGATAAAGCCATGTCTGGCATGAACAGCACCACCAATCAGTTGGCGAGCATGTTCTCTAATCTCTAAATTCTCGATGAAAGAAAATAGGTAATGTGATGTACAACATGAAAGGCAGCCAAGCCTATGCTCAAGTAGGCCTCGAAAGTAGCGTGATGAGCGCAAGCCCACACCAGCTTATCGTCATGCTGTTTGATGGCGCACGCAGTGCAATGGTTCGCGCGCGCATCCTCATGGAGCAAGGCGACATCCCAGGTAAAGGTATGGCGCTATCCAAAGCGATCAATATCATCAGCAATGGATTAAAGGCCGGGCTAGATATGGATAGAGGGGGCGAACTGGTTGAAAACCTGTCTGCCCTTTATGACTATATGACCCAGCGACTGTTGATTGCCAATTTACATAACGATCCCAAAGCAATAGAAGAGGTTGAAGTATTATTGGAAAACATTGCTGATGCCTGGCGGCAAATCGGCCCTAATTACAAACCAGAGCAGGAAGTACGTTAATGGTTTCCCCCCATCGGCTTCTAAAAGATTACCAACAGCTTTTGTCTCTGAGTCAAAAAATTCTTCATCTGGCCATTAGCGGCCAATGGGATACGTTGGTTGAGCAAGAGATTGTTTATGTTCAGTCCGTTGAAGGCTTAGTTAACATGCCGATCCCTGACGAAATCGACAGCGTGATGCGACTGCATCTGCGACAGATTTTGCAGGAAGTGATGGATAATGAGGCGAAAGTAAAACAACTTCTACAGAAGCGGATGGATGAATTAAGTTCGTTAATGGGAAAATCACTAAAGCAAAAGTCAATTAATACGACTTATGGCGAATTTGCAGACCAGAGACTGCTACCTGGTGAGCCCTTACCTGACGAAACTCACTCGTAGCGTTCTATCAATTATACCGATCTCGCCGTGCTTCTCTTTTATGCGAAGCACGTTCTTTTTTATTCATAGCCGAGGTTTTAATATACATCCTCAGCAAGAGCATAAAAAATCAGTACGAGACAAAGGAAATGGACAAACAGACAGGAAATTATCGCAGACAGAGATTGTGCGTAATCCCATTATGTAACAGTGAGATTACGCACAATAACTTTACTACTTACAGTTCGATGTGATTAGACGACATCAAACAGACATATTCATCACTTCCTGATACGCAGATACCAGTTTATTACGTACCTGAATACCCATCTGCATTGAAATGGATGACTTCTGTAAATCTACCATCACATCATTCAATGCTACGCCCGGTACGCCCATGGTGAATTTCTCACCCTGTGTACGAGCGGCCTGCTGCGTATCGCTGATCTTATCGATTGCAGCTTTCAACTCACTGGCAAAACCAGGTTCTACCGATGGTCTGGTTATTGGCGTGTCAGCAGCTTGCAGAGCTTTGACCTGCATCTGTTGCAGAACGCCATCAATACCTTGAACCGACATAACACCTCACTGAACCATACAGGTTAGACTGCTTATGCATTTTCTATGACAGCATTACCCTATCACACTACTTTTCAGATAAATCGCACAATTAGCGCGAAAAATGCCACCTTATCGACCCATCGATTTTTCTTTTACGGAAAATAATGACATGCCGATAAATGTTGGCGAAATGTTTTATTGATTGCGCAATCAGGGAGTTCTGTTTTGTCACGTCACAACGTTCAGTATATCGTTCAACAACCAAGCAGAGAAAGAGTATGAACGCCTCATTAACCGGCTCCGCTACCGGTAAAAATAACTTTGGCGAAATACTCAACCGGCTACGCGCCAATCCGAAGATTCCGCTTTTGATCGCAGCCGCTGCGACTATTGCCATCGTCGTTGCGTTGGCTCTATGGGCCAAAGGCCCAGACTATCGGGTTCTTTATAGCAACATAAACGACCGAGACGGTGGTGCGATTGTCAGTGAATTAACCAAGCTAAATATTCCTTATCGCTTTGCGGAAAGCGGTGGTGCCATCATGATTCCCGCCGCAAACGTCTACGAAACTCGACTCAGACTTGCTCAATTGGGACTGCCAAAAGGCGGCGCTGTCGGCTTCGAACTGCTCGACCAGGAAAAATTTGGCATCAGCCAATTCAGCGAGCAGATTAATTACCAGCGCGCACTGGAAGGCGAACTATCAAGAACGATTGAAACGCTAGGCCCTGTTCAGAATGCTCGCGTCCACCTCGCCATTCCGAAGCCTTCACTGTTTGTCCGTGAACAAAAAGCGCCCTCCTCCTCTGTCACGCTGACATTGCAACCAGGTCGTGCATTAGATGAAGGCCAAATCAATTCCATCGTTTACATGGTTTCCAGCAGTGTTGCTGGCCTGCCGCCGGATAATGTTACGGTAGTCGATCAGACCGGACGCCTATTAACCCAAGCCGGCGGTAGCAGTCGTGATCTAAATGCAGCGCAACTTAAGTACAGCAACGAAGTCGAAGCGATGTACCAGCGCCGTATAGAGTCAATCATCGCGCCAATGGTTGGTATGGGTAATGTCCATGCCCAGGTCACCGCACAAATTGATTTCTCTGCTCGCGAACAAACTGACGAACAGTATCAACCCAACCAACCGCCAGATAAAGCAGCCGTTCGTTCTCAGCAAACCAGCCAAAGTGAGCAGAGAGGAGGCCCGAACGTAGGTGGCGTGCCAGGAGCATTAACCAATCAGCCAGCACCGGCACCAACCGCGCCCATCGCGACGCAGCCAAATAATGCTGCCAACGCGAATGCGAATAATCAGGCAGGCCAGCAGAACCAAAACAACGCAGCGGGTACGCAAGCTAATGCGGCAAATGCCAATAGCGTCATTCAGACATCGAATGTTCGCAATGATGCAACAACCAACTATGAAGTCGACAAGACTATTTTACATACCAAACACAGCACGGGTGGCGTGAAGCGTTTGTCTGCGGCCATTATCGTTAACTACCAGCCGCCTGGTGAAGATGGCAAACCGGTTGCGCTGACAGAAGATCAGATTAAACAGATTGAAACAGTAGCACGTGAAGCAATGGGTTTCTCTGCCGAACGCGGTGATACATTAAACGTCGTTAATACGCCATTTATGGACAGCACCGACGGTTCAGGTGAGCTCCCCTTCTGGCAAAAACAGGCATTCTTCGACCTCCTGATAGAAGCAGGCCGTTGGCTGTTGGTTCTGATCGTTGCCTGGATACTGTGGCGTAAGTTGGTTCGGCCACAATTGCAGAGAAAAGCACAGCAACAAGAAGCGGCACTGGCAGCGGCAACCTTGTCTCAAGGTGCAGATAGCGACGTTATGGTCAACCTGAGTAGCTCGGAAGTTGAACAACAGCGGAAATCGCAACAACGTGTCAATGCAGAAATGCAAAGTAACCGCATACGTGAAATGGCAGAGAACGATCCACGCGTTGTCGCTCTGGTCATTCGCCAATGGATGAGTACTGAACTATGAGCCTGACAGGAACAGAAAAAAGCGCCATCTTATTGATGACCATTGGTGAAGACCGCGCCGCGGAAGTGTTTACTCATCTTTCGACCAAAGAAGTACAGCACCTTAGTGCTGCAATGGCGAACATGAGACAGGTATCACAGCAGCAACTGCTTGAGATCCTGAGAGAGTTTGAAGCTGACTCAGAACAATATGCCGCGCTCAGTGTGAATGCCGGTGACTACCTTCGCTCAGTGCTTGTCAAAGCCCTTGGTGAGGAGCGAGCATCTAGCCTGTTGGAAGATATTCTTGAAAGCCGTGACTCTACGAGTGGAATGGAAACACTCAACTTTATGGAGCCACAGATTGCCGCAGACCTTATTCGCGACGAGCATCCACAGATCATCGCAACAATTTTGGTGCACCTGAAGCGTGCGCAAGCTGCCGATATCTTAGCCCTGTTTGATGAACGTCTTCGTCATGACGTCATGCTGCGTATTGCAACCTTCGGTGGCGTTCAACCTTCAGCGTTGGCAGAGTTGACAGATGTTCTGAATGGCTTACTGGATGGTCAGAATCTCAAACGCAGCAAAATGGGTGGTGTTCGTACTGCGGCCGAGATTATCAACCTGATGAAAACGCATCAAGAAGAAGCGGTTATCGATGCAGTACGCGAATTCGACGGCGAACTGGCACAAAAAATTATCGACGAAATGTTCCTGTTCGAAAATCTGGTGGAAGTGGACGATCGCAGCATCCAGCGCCTTTTGCAGGAAGTCGAGTCCGAGTCCCTTCTGTTGGCACTGAAAGGCGCCGAAGAACCGTTACGCGAGAAATTCCTGCGCAACATGTCTCAGCGTGCGGCAGAAATTCTTCGCGACGATCTTGCAACCCGTGGTCCTGTACGTATGTCGCAGGTCGAAAACGAACAGAAAGCGATTCTGCTTATCGTTCGTCGACTGGCAGACAGCGGCGAGATGATTATCGGTGGCGGCGAGGATGCCTATGTCTAACGCCCCGAAAAATCTGGCCTGGCAGCCTTGGAAGCTCAATGACCTGGCTGAGCCTGTTTCAAAGCCAATGCCTCCATATCAGGTAAACGATGAACCTGAAGTACCTGATATGGCGCGTTTCAATGAAGAGAGCGTTGCCCCTACCTTAGAGGATGAGCTCACGTCTCTGCGTGAAAACACGATGCAACAGGCGCGAGAAACAGGTTTTTCCCAAGGCCATCAGCAAGGCTATGACGCAGGTTATCAGGAAGGTTTAGCCAAAGGACAGCAGCAGGGTTTGCAAGATTCCTTGCAGCAGCAGCAGCCGATCATTGAACAGATGCAGCAAATGGTCACCGAATTTCAGCAATCGCTGGATACACTCGATAGTGTAATCCCAGCTCGCCTGATGCAGTTAGCTTTGACCGCCGCCAAGCAGATTCTCGGGCAACCTCCGGTATGTGACGGTAACGCTCTGCTTGGCGAGATACAGCAATTGATCCAGCAAGAACCTATGTTTTCAGGTAAGACGCAATTGCGTGTTCACCCTTCCGATCTGGAACGCGTTGAACAATATTTGGGCCCGACACTCAGTTTACATGGCTGGAGATTGCTCGCTGATAGCCAGCTCCATCCTGGTGGTTGCAAAGTCAGCGCGGAAGAAGGCGATCTGGATGCAAGCCTGGCAACACGCTGGCATGAGCTTTGCCGCTTAGCCGCCCCGGGAGAATTATGATGACTTCACGCCTCGGACGCTGGCTCTCTTCTCTCGATTCATTTGAGAAGCGTATTGACGACACGCCTTCAGTGCGTCGTTACGGCCGCTTAACCCGGGCGACAGGTTTAGTATTGGAAGCAACAGGGTTGCACATGCCGCTGGGTGCAACCTGCCTCATCGAACGGCAGAATGGCTCTCGAGTTGAAGAAATTGAAAGCGAAGTGGTGGGTTTCAACGGGCAAAAACTCTTTCTCATGCCGCTGGAAGAAGTTGAAGGTATTACCCCCGGAGCACGTGTCTACGCCCGCGTCGGCCAAGACAGCAGCAGTCAGGGAAAACAATTACCATTAGGTCCAGAATTGCTTGGCCGCGTATTGGATGGTAGTGCCAAACCGCTGGATGGTTTACCCGCACCCGATACAGGCTATCGCGCACCACTGATTACGCCACCGTTTAACCCATTGCAGAGAACGCCAATCGAAAATGTTCTGGATGTAGGGGTTCGGGCTATCAATGCCTTGCTTACCGTGGGGCGAGGTCAGCGCATGGGATTATTTGCTGGTTCCGGGGTAGGTAAAAGTGTGCTGTTGGGCATGATGGCACGCTATACTCAGGCTGATGTCATTGTTGTTGGCCTTATTGGTGAACGTGGCCGAGAAGTGAAAGACTTTATCGAGAATATCTTAGGCACGGAAGGACGAGCGCGTTCTGTCGTCATTGCCGCCCCGGCTGATGTTTCTCCGTTATTAAGGCTACAGGGAGCAGCGTATGCCACGCGTATTGCTGAGGATTTTCGCGATCGCGGTCATCACGTTCTGTTAATCATGGACTCACTCACCCGCTATGCCATGGCACAGCGTGAAATAGCACTAGCCATTGGCGAACCGCCAGCAACCAAAGGTTACCCGCCTTCTGTCTTCGCCAAGTTACCCGCACTGGTAGAACGTGCAGGAAATGGCATTCATGGCGGTGGTTCAGTCACCGCCTTCTATACTGTTCTGACAGAAGGTGACGATCAACAGGATCCTATCGCCGACTCCGCTCGAGCCATCCTTGACGGACATATCGTGTTGTCTCGTCAACTCGCCGAGTCTGGCCATTATCCGGCAATAGATATTGAAGCATCGATTAGTCGTGCGATGACAGCGCTGATCGATGAAGGCCACTATGCTTCTGTAAGGCAGTTTAAACAGTTACTATCCAGTTACCAACGTAACCGTGACTTAGTCAGTGTTGGTGCCTACGCCGCAGGCAGTGATCCTATGCTTGATAAAGCGATTCGGCTCTATCCGTATCTGGAGGCCTTCTTGCAGCAGGGGATGTTTGAACAAAGCAACTATGAAGAAGCCTGCCAGACGTTGCACACTATTTTCCCTCGTAATGAGTAGGAGAGCAGATGAAAACCCAGTCACCGCTGGTTACACTACGCGAACTGGCGCAGAAGGATGTTGAGAAAGCCGCAGGGCAACTGGGTCAGGTACGTCAAGCCCATCAACAGGCAGAACAGCAACTCAATATGCTGTTAAACTATCAGGATGACTATCGTCAAAAATTGAACTCGACGATGTCCTCTGGTATGGCGAATAATAGCTGGCAAAATTATCAGCAATTCATCCGAACGCTGGACAGTGCAATTGAGCAACACAGACACCAGCTCTCGCAATGGACATCACGTTTAGATTTAGCAATGAAGACCTGGCAAGAAAAGCAGCAGCGATTGAATGCATTTGAGAAACTTCAGGATCGCGAACTGACAAAACAGCTTGCTAAAGAAAATAAAATAGAACAAAAACAAATGGATGAATTTGCCCAACGGGCCTCACAGAGGAAAGCAGAATCATGAATCTGTCCGCGTTACCTATAGCTACCACTGCCAGTGATGCAAGCAGTTCTTCTGCTTCTCTACTGACTCAAGGTGAGCTGCCAAAAGATTTTGTTGATCTGTTGAGCAAACGTATATCGCAAGTAGCCGATGATGCTTCGGGTAAAAAAACGTTCGATAAAGTAGAGAAAGACGCTCTACTAAATGCGTTAGGAAAAGATAATGCTTCGCTCAGTCGTGATGTTTTAAATTCCCTGCTTTCTTCATTCAGTTCTCTGACCGGAGCAACCATTACAGCAGGTAAGCAAAACCCAGAAATTGCAGAACAGGCGAAGTTAAAAGGTCTGGATAAAAAAGATAGCGACAATACTGCAAATGATGCAATTGCAATGCAGACGCTACTTGCCATGCTGCAAACAACACAGCGACCAACTCAAACTGCCGCCGATGGCGCCACTGTTAACCCGGGTTTAAATATTCCGGGACTCATTGACGTTAAACGCCAGAATGAGTCTCCTGCATCTGTAGGTGAAAGCGCCAAAGGCACGCTTGCCAAGTTACTCGATACATCTGTGATACCAGGAAAAGATACTGATATTTCACGAGATCTGCATCGTGCAACCAAACAAACCTCATCGGCAACGTCCGACTCTGCAGATGATGCTGCAAAATTTGCGCTGACTACGCCGCATTCTCTTACAGACGATCGCAATGCGTCTGAATCGATTTCTACGTTAGGAAACGGTGCAAGTGCGTCTCAAACTACCCCGCCAGTTGCGCAGGCTATGCATATTCAGCCAGCATCGGTGGGAACAACCAGTCCAGCGCCTCAGGCAGCAAGCGCTCAATTGAATGCACCTTTCGGTTCACCGCAGTGGCAGGACGCATTAGGCCAGCAGATCATTATGTTCAGCCGTAACGGCCAGCAGACCGCAGAGTTACGTTTGAACCCACAAGAATTGGGCGCACTGCACATCAGTTTAAAAATTGATGATAATCAGGCACAAATTCATCTGGCTTCAGCAAACAGCCAGGTTCGTTCAGCGCTGGAAGCTGCTCTGCCCCACCTTCGTAATGCAATGGCAGAAAGCGGAATTAACCTTGGCCAGAGCAGTGTTGGTAGTGATTCCTCTGCATGGCAGCAGCAAATGGCTGGTAATAACAATGATGGAAACAGCCGTGGCCCGTCTTATCAGCAACAATTTGGTCAGTCATCAGAAAGCACAAGTGAACTATTAGACGTACCAGAACAGTTAAGATCAATGGCATCATCGGTCAATGGCGTTGATATCTTTGCCTGAACATGAAGTAAACGATTAAGTTAGCACGATTTTCCCTGCCTATTCTCTGTATTGAACATTGCAATAGGCAGGATAATCATCGACATTACGCATTATTTATTATTGGTTTCATCCAGCAATAAATATCGATAAGTAACGGGAACTATCTTTGGCTATGTCTGATATGCAAGTTCGACCAGGACGTAAACGGTCTCTTTGGCTAATATTACTGATTATCGTTGCTCTCGCTGCGACTGGTGCTGCGGGCGCCGCCTGGTGGCTACTAAATCAGAAAAATGCGGCAACCGCTGAGCAGGAAGCACCGCCGCCAGAGCCTGTTTTCATGCCACTGGATACCTTTACCGTTAATCTCGTCAATGCAGATAATGACCCTGACCGCGTGTTATATGTTGGATTCACGTTGCGTTTGCCTGATGATGCAACCCGCACACGCTTTACTAATTACCTGCCAGAAGTTCGCAGCAGACTGTTATTGTTGCTTTCTCGTCAAGACGCGATTGAGCTTGCCAGTGAGCAAGGTAAACAGAAATTGATAGAGCAAATTAAGCAAGTGCTAAGCCCACCATTAGTTCCTGGTCAACCTAACCAGGTCGTTACTGATGTTCTGTTCACGGCCTTTATACTGCGGTAACCATTATGGGCGATAGTATTCTTTCACAAGCAGAAATTGATGCACTATTAAATGGCGACAGCGGCGATAGCGGCGCTGACACCAATACAACATCAAAAACGGATGGGGGTGTTAAACCCTATGATCCGAATACTCAACGACGCGTCATACGTGAGCGCTTACAGGCATTAGAAATTATTAATGAACGTTTTGCGCGCCAATTCAGAATGGCGTTGTTTAACCTGTTGCGTCGTAGCCCCGACATTACCGTGGGTGGAATCAAGATCCAGCCTTATCATGAATTTGCCAGGAATCTTCCAGTACCGACAAACCTGAACCTTATTCACTTAAAACCGTTACGTGGCACCGCGCTATTCGTATTTTCGCCAAGTCTGGTATTTATTGCCGTAGATAACCTTTTCGGCGGTGATGGGCGCTTCCCAACGAAAGTTGAAGGTCGCGAATTTACCCACACAGAACAACGTGTGGTTAAGCGTATGTTACGCTTGGCTCTGGAAGCCTACGGTGAAGCCTGGAATGCGATTTACAAGCTTGATATCGAATACGTGCGTTCAGAAATGCAGGTCAAGTTTACCAATATCACAACATCGCCTAATGATATCGTCGTGACGACACCGTTCCATGTTGAGATCGGCTCACTGACTGGCGAATTTAACATCTGTATTCCTTTTTCAATGATCGAGCCGCTGCGCGAACTGCTTGCGAATCCGCCATTAGAAAACTCACGTCAGGAAGATCAGAGCTGGCGCGATACCTTAGCCAAGCAGGTACAGCATTCCGAATTGGAATTAGTTGCAAGCTTTGTTGATATTCCGCTGCGACTATCCAAAATTCTGAAGTTACAGCCCGGCGATGTGTTACCGATCGACAAGCCTGAAAAAATCGTTGCTCATGTAGACGGCGTGCCAGTGCTGACTAGCCAATATGGCACATTGAACGGGCAATATGCCCTACGTGTTGAACATTTGATTAACCCTATATTGAATTCTCTGGATAACGAGGAACAGCCCCATGAGTGACACCAAGAAACCGTCCGACGACAAGGAATCAGTGGACGATCTGTGGGCTGATGCATTTAACGAGCAGCAGGCTGCAGAAAAACCGGCCGCAACGACGGAAGGCATATTTAAGTCGCTAGACGGTCATGATTCGTTGGGAGCCATGCAGGATATCGACCTGATATTGGATATTCCTGTCAAACTCACCGTTGAGCTCGGCCGAACCAAAATGACGATAAAAGAGCTACTGCGCCTAACCCAAGGTTCTGTTGTAGCGCTTGATGGCCTAGCTGGTGAACCGTTGGATATCCTGATCAATGGCTATCTGATCGCTCAAGGTGAGGTCGTCGTCGTTTCTGACAAGTATGGTGTGCGTATTACAGACATCATTACACCATCTGAACGTATGCGCCGCCTGAGTCGTTAATGGCAACAGCCTCGGTCTCGTCCCCAACTTCAGTCGCAAGCCAGCAGTCGACGCTTGTTACTGAAGCACCACTTACCGGCAGCATGTTACTAACACAGGTTGGTAGCGTGCTTGCGGGTATTTTATTATTTATTCTATTGATTGCCTGGCTTGCTCGTAAACTCGGCTTTGCCCCGCAAGCCAAGCAAAACAAGTTGCTAAAAGTGGTATCCAGTTGCCCTGTTGGGCAACGTGAGCGCGTAGTGATTGTAGAAGTTGATAATACCTGGCTGGTGTTAGGTGTTACTGCTCAACAAATCACACCGCTGCATACTCTTCCTGCACAACCAACCAACGACAGTTCTTCCACTGGCGATGCCAAGTCAGTAGACTTCAATCAACTGTTGAAGAAAGTTTTAAAGCGTCCGGAAAAATCGGAATGAGTGTCTTGCCTAGTTATGTTCGTATCACCGCCCTGCTTCACGCGCTGCGCTATAGTTTAGCTATCAGTTTATTGTTCATGGCACCATCAGTATGGGCACAGCTTCCCGGAATTGTGACGCAACCGCTGCCTAACGGTGGACAGAGCTGGACGCTATCAGTACAAACGCTGGTTTTCCTCACGTCGTTAACGTTTCTCCCTGCTGCCTTGCTAATGATGACCAGCTTCACCCGCATCATCATTGTACTGAGTTTGTTACGCAATGCGTTGGGTACACCGACCGCGCCGCCAAACCAGGTATTGCTCGGATTGACGCTTTTTCTGACGTTTTTTGTCATGTCCCCGGTATTAAACCGCGTTTATGACGAAGCCTATCTTCCATTCAGTCAAGATCAAATCAGTATGGAAGTCGCCATTGAGCGTGGCGCAGAACCTGTGCGTGAATTCATGTTACGGCAGACCAGAGAAACCGATCTGGCATTGTTTACCAGGCTGGCTGAAATTCCAGAGATCCAGGGGCCTGAAGCAGTACCTATGCGTGTACTTCTCCCCGCATTTGTGACAAGCGAGCTCAAAACTGCGTTCCAGATTGGTTTCACCGTGTTTATCCCTTTCCTCATCATTGACCTCGTTGTTGCCAGCGTATTGATGGCACTGGGGATGATGATGGTTCCTCCGGCGACAATTTCATTGCCTTTTAAACTCATGCTTTTCGTATTAGTCGATGGCTGGCAGCTGCTACTCGGTTCATTAGCACAAAGTTTTTACAGTTAGACGAATAGAGGAATGCGACTATGACACCAGAATCGGTGATGGCACTTGGCTATGAAGCAATGAAAATCGCATTGGCGCTGGCGGCCCCGCCTCTGATGGCGGCGCTGCTCAGTGGCCTGACAATTAGTCTCTTGCAGGCGGCTACCCAGGTAAACGAAATGACACTGTCATTTATCCCTAAAATCCTAACGGTATTCTTCACCTTAGTCATCGCTGGACCCTGGATGTTAAACCTCATGCTGGACTATATGCGTACGCTCTTCGGCCAGTTACCTAATATTATTGGGTAAGCATGCTAACGTTTAACAGTTGGGACATGGTGAATTGGGTTAGCCAGTTTTTCTGGCCCTTTGTCAGAATTCTAGCCTTGATCAGTACCGCCCCAGTCTTTAACGAAAGATCAATTGCAAATCGGGTGAAAATCGGCCTAGGTGTGCTGATTACCCTACTCGTTGCACCTTATTTGCCGTTAAACACCACGCCTATTTTTTCTGTTGCAGGCGTGTGGCTGCTAATACAACAAATACTTATCGGTGTAACACTAGGATTATCAATGCAGTTGGCATTTGCCGCTATTCGCCATGCGGGAGAGCTGATTGGCTTGCAGATGGGGCTCGCTTTTGCGACCTTTTTTGATCCGACAGGTGGTCCGAATATGCAGGTAATAGCCCGTTTCCTGAATATTCTCGCAATCCTACTATTCCTAACCTTTGATGGGCACCTCTGGCTGATCTCGTTATTAGCAGATAGCTTCTATACCCTACCCATCAGTGCCAATCCTATTAATAGCCATGCTTTTCTCGCTCTTGCGCGTGCCGGTGGGCTAATTTTTATTAACGGATTGATGTTAGCCCTACCCATCATAACCCTATTGCTGACCATCAACCTGGCGTTAGGCATGCTTAACCGCATGGCGCCTCAACTATCAATATTTGTCGTTGGTTTCCCGATTACACTCACTATCGGAATCATGACGCTAGGTTTATTGCTCCCACTTGTTCCACCATTCGCCGAACATTTATTCAGCGAAGTTTTCGATTTACTCGCTGATATTCTCAGCCAGCTAGCGAGTTCTTAACCCTCTATAGGAATTAAAAAATCCCACTGAAGGCAACTTAAGTGGGATTTTTGTTTTTAGCAATTTCTGACGATAAGCTAAGAGCAGAAGACAAACATAACATCCCTAATGCCAAATAGCTTTGGCATTAGCTACTCATTGCCCCATTGATTCAGGAACATGGCGATCTCATCGATACGACGCTCATCAATACCGGCTTCACTGGCCATCTCTTTCTGCGCATTTTCACTGATTTCCTCGTTATTCATTAAGCGGGTGATCAGCAGTTGGAAATAGCGCGCTAGGGATTCTCGTTCGGACTCGACCACCGGTTCTGCTGATTCCGTCGAATACTCATCCACGATGTCATAATATTTAAGTGATACTTCATTGTTCATAAGTAGCTCCTGGGATTAACGCCTATGTCAGCTGTCGCCTGCATCGTATGACTTAGATAATATCATTCTTATTTAGTTTTCTGTCACCCATGCAAGATCAGCGTTGAAAACGCAAAATACCCTAAATGATGTGCCATCAGGCCAACGTAGTGAAAGCATTCGCTGGATTGTGGCGGTGGTTCTGGTTGAGAGCGAAATCAGTGACATAACCGTATGCCACTGAGCATCTCGATCGGTAAGCAATGTCAATATTTTGCTTACGAATAGCGTAGAATTTCGACACAGGTTCAGTCAGAGTTGCTTCAAACCTTAAGCAGTTTCACCGCAGCATCCACGTCTATCTCATCTTCCGAGAAGATTAACGTCGTTCCCTGAAAGGTGGTGATCGCCAGTTTTTTCAGTGAACGCATTTCACCAGGTTTAGTGGCTGATTTCGGCCTGATACTATTCATAAGCGCCCCCACAGACAGCACCGCATTTTCTTTATCAATGCGAGTATCGACAGGCACTTCCTCACGGTAAACCAGGTAAGACTTGATCGATGTGAGCTTAAGGCGCTCACCCGCGATATAGATGTATTTGCTTTCCGGTACGACTTTCACCGCATAAGCTGACAACCCTTTGTTATTCGTGGTGGGTTCAAAAGTCACCGCAGCATCTTTTTTAATCATCTCAGGGTTGACGACCTTAATCACATGAAAATAACGGTTATCACCGTTTTCATCTTTGATAAATCCAAAACCTTTATCTTCAAACCACGTTGTGATTGTTCCGTTCATCACCATGACCACCTACTTAATTGTTTATCTACTCAGTTTTTTCAATGCGCAGTGTAGAACACAATGTCTGTGTAGACTACGTCTTTGGTTTGAGCCTGAGCGATAAAATTCTGGTATGTGAGGAGCCTCTGCCAAGTGAAGGCATAAGCGACGCACCATAAAACACGGGTAGACCCAAAAGCGGCTTCCAACCTGACTGGAAGCAAAGAATTGGCAGCGCTTCTGGATAATATGTCGTTTTTATAAACTGGCTGAATATAAAACCTTAATGAAAAGTCCTGATGGACTTTCCATACATAAGCACTTGTAGAATGATAATTACCACATCAAATCATCGGGCACTTTAAAATCGGCATACGGATCTTCTTCATCTTGCTCTTCCTGACTAAGTGCACTATTTAATACAATGCTGTTCGCATCTCGCTGTGCAATTTTATCGGCTACGATAGCAGGAATAATAGCGTATTCACTCTCTCCACCGTTATCAACAACCAAACGAGCAATGGCGAGACGGCCGCTAATCAGTTGAGCTTGGGTCAGCTTGTCTACAACTATCTTTTTAATTAAATTGCCATCTGTGAAGTTAAAACCAATATCGCCTTTCGGAATATTGATTCTGTTCATTTCGATGAGTTGCTTCACCTGAGCTTTATATTCTTTAGATAAAGCAGCTTGTTTTTGTTGTTCGCTTAGCTGTTTATCACGCTCAAGCTGTGCTTTTTTATTTTCTTCCACAGCCTCTCTTGCCTCACGAGTCTGAACGCGTGATTTTTTAGCCGTTCTTTGGACTTTGGCCATTTTTTTGCTGGTCACTAACCCAGCTTTTAGCATCTGCTCTTGTAAAGTGAGTTTTGTCATGTTCGCCTCTAAACCCGTTAAATAATGTATGGGATTATACCTGCAATTTTTTGAGACTGTACCAGATTGTAGAACCTGATCGCTATGTGGCTTGAGCTTGGCGGGGCGATCAAAGGCTGGTGTAGATTCAGTGTGATGTAGAAGGGGTTGCCAGAGGCAATTTTGGTTGGGGGGAATAAAAAATGGCATGTCATCCATTCAGAATAATGAAGAGAGTGACATGCCTAAAAAATACGCCCGGTTTAAGCGTATTCAAACCATAAAGTAGAATAGAAGAGTATCGTCTATTACTACTATTTCATCTGGAACAATGACATTCCCTGCATATTCTGGAAAGCCGTATAAGACGCTTGCAAAGAAGATTGCTGCATGACGTAAGACGATATCGCTTCATACCAATCGGTATCTTGCAGCTGTGACAACGTTGTTTTATTGGCAACATCGCGATCTTTACCAATTGCATCAAGATTATCAATTTCATTGAGTTGAATACCTAATTCTGCACGGGCAGCAGAAATATTATTCAACGAATTTTTCAAACCACGATTTGCTGTATCTAACGCCGCCGTTGCATCGGCTTTTGTTGCATCGTCAGCATCAGCAATAGGGGTTTCAAGCGCCTTAATAGCAATATCCAACGTCTCAAATAAATCCGCCTGGATGCTACCATCCGGTTCTTTTTGAGCATCACCGGTTATCCCATTGAATACCGCGGAGCCAATATGGCTGACCGTCATATCTCGGGCCGCATCTACACGCTGTGAAATAGCCTGACTTCCACCCACATATTCAATACCAGCGGCCCCCTCAGCAAAAGGAGCTTTGTCGGTTTCATAACCAGCAAAAATATAATTGCCGTTACCGTCAGTGCTGTTAGCCATATTGAGCAACTCAGCTTTCATGCCACGCAGAGACGTCGCCACCGATTTACGATCGTCATCACTAAGAACACCACCACCTTTGATTACTTCAGTCAATGCAGTGGTAATCGTAGTAACGCTCTTATCTAAAATAGACTCTTCCAGCGACATACTTTGCTTAGCAAATGTGCGTGCTAACGTGTATTGACCATTCTCTGACTGAGCTTGGCCAAGCATAACCACATTTGCTGCCGCTATCGGATCATCCGATGGATTGACAACTCGCTTTCCGGTTGACAACTGCTCACCCGTTTTTTGCCACGTTGCCTGACCATTAATAATGCCTTGCATATTTTGCTGGTACATCATGCTAGTACTTAAACGCATGGTATCAATTCCTCTCTATTAATGGTCAAACTTAGCCACGGGCTGCTAATAAAGCGTCAAATATGGATTGTGCGGTTTTGATGACCTGAGCATTTGCCATGTAGTATTGTTGATAACGCATCAGGTCGCCGTATTCTTCATCCAGGTTTACACCGGATACCGACTGCTGTTCCGCCGTCAACTGATTCACAACGTTTTGCTGCGATGTGTTATTTATCTTCAGCGTGCTGGTCTGGTTGCCAATGGTACCCACAAGGCTAGCGTATGCTCCAGAAACACTAGCCTTTCCGCCCACAATTTTCTCGTTTTGTAGAGCAAGCAATGCTTTCGCATTCGTATTATCACTTACACCGCCAAAGACAGGATTACCGCTTGCATCCAGGACAGGGCTGCCACTTTCATCAAGCTTAACGGATGCAGCAGCAATCTTACTAGGATCGGAAATAGCCACAGACATATCGATAATGACGTCATTAACAGGCTTAAGCAGGAAACTGTCGTTCGCTTCAGGTGTTCCTGTAATGGTCATTTTGACGCCATCAAAACTCAGACTGCTTTCAGGAGGAGTCCCGGCTGTCGTCACTGCCGCCGTAAATGTTGAATTGTCAGACAGGCGGGTTACTTGCCAATTAGTGCCATCGTATTTAACTGCATAATTAGTTGCCTGCACATCTTTAGTATCAGTATAAGATGGGGTCAAGACTGCATTGCCGCCATTCTTGCTATCATTCAGCACAACCGCTTTACCAAAAGAAAAGAAATCTCCACCTTTAACACCATCGCGATCATAACCTTCCTGATGTTGAGTATTAAATGCATCAGAGAACGCCAGCGCTAACTGCCCTAGCTGGTTACGCGCCTCATCAAGAGTCTCTGAACGGAAAGAGAGCAAACCGCCTAATGACCCGCCAGTTAACGAACTCTCATTCAGCGTGACAATATCGTTTGTCTGATCTTTATATCCTATGGTCAGACGAGATGGATCGCTGCTCGAACCAATCGCAACCAACTGATTGCTGGTGCCAGCCTGAACCAGATTGGTACCATTTTTCAATGCGACGTTGTAAACAATTCCATCCTGAACGGTAACATCAACACCAACTAGCTTGTTAAGTTGATCGACCAAAAGATCGCGCTGATCGAGCAAATCATTGGGCATCGTGCCGCTATTTGCGCCCATCAGCTTCGTGATTTCGTTGTTTAAAGAGGCAATCTGATCGGTATACGTATTAATTTGGCCTGCGGTGCTTTGAATCTGTGTATTCAGGCCGCTATCCATGTCACGCAGGTATTTATCCGTGACTTTGAATTGGTTTACCAGCCCTTCAGCTTTACCCAATACGGTTTGACGAGTCGACGAATCACCCGCGTTACTGGTTAGGTTTTGCAGGTTAGAAAAGAAATCCTGTAGCGTTGATGAAAGGCTCGTTGTGCTACTGGCCAGCAGATTATCAATCTTAGAAATTTGCTCGTAGTAAGTAGAAACAGAACTGCTCGTCGTTTGCGCAGAACGCAACTGATTAGTGATGAACTCGTTGTACTGACGATTGACGCTAACAACATTGACGCCGTTACCTATATATCCAGCCGATGTGCCGCTGCTAATTGCTTGCTCAATTATCGTATTTTGCCGACTATACCCGGTAACAGCCTGATTACTAATGTTGTTACTCACGGTACTCAGCGCAACCTGTGCACCTTTTAAGCCACTCATCGCGGTATTAATTAAATTGGACATAAGGTGTTGTTCCTTTTACACAGGCTCTTTTCGCCCTGCACGATTAACTAAATGCTGAAAGCAGCAAATACGCTACATAAGTTAATTACTTTATCGGTTAGGAAGCGCAAATCTTGAATAAAAAAATCAAAATAGCCGACTCAAATCGTGCGTATAGGCTTTCGCCACTTTCTCACCTGAATTCTTCATTTGCTGGATCATACTAACCAGTTTCTGCGCGTATTGCGGATCCGTTGCATAGCCTGCTTTTTGTAACGCATGAGCCGCTTGTTCAGCCGTTCCGGCGCTCATCACCGCAGAATAGCGCGGGTTATTGGTCAACAATTTCACATAGTCGCCAATCGCCTCAATATAGGAGTCGTAGACTCTGAAGCTGGCTTTCACCTTTTTGGCCACGCCTTGCTCATACTCTGTCGTGGTTATCTCAGTTGTCGGCCCATTCCAACGGCTACCGGCTTTAATGCCGAATAGATTATGGCTTGGTCGCCCATCTTCGGTAGGAATTTCACGCTGTCCCCAGCCAGATTCAAGCGCCGCCTGGGCGATGATAAGGTGATGAGGTATGCCGCTATGCTGGCTGGCAATCTGTGCAGGCAAGGAAATCTGGGACACAAAATTACTATTGGATAACGGCAGGGCTGACCCCGTACTGGGTAATTTGGGCAACGCTTTGCGTACCATCTGCTCCACTGCCGCCGTTGGCATGCTTTTAAGCACATCACCATCGAACGTTAATGGAACCGAGGGAACGGGAGCTTTGGCTGCCGCAGCATCTGGAGATTGTCGGGTTAGTTGCTCAACCATGACATCCGCGAGCCCAAGTCCCTTGCCCTTAGTGGAAATCTCTTGCGCAATTTGCTGATCATACATTGAGGTATACAGACGCGTCTGATCGCTATTGAAGAGCCCATCCTGTGGAATCGCAGAACGCATACTTTTCATCATCAATTGTACAAACACGCCTTCCATTTGTTGCGCAACCGCTCTGATGCCCTCTTTGCTTTGAGGATTACCTGAAACTTCACGCTTCAACGTATTCAGAGACTGCGCATCATAGGCCGCATTATTCAGCGTCTGCATATCACTCATCAGATAATTTCCAGTTTAGCGCGTAAGCAGCCAGCGCTTTGCATCGCCTGTAGAATGGACATCAGCTCCATTGGCGTAGCACCAAGGGAATTCAGTGCACGCACGACGTTGTTCAGATTGGCGCTGGAATTGACTCGCTGCAAAGCACCACCCGCTTGCTGAACCGAAATCTCTGTTTGCGGAGTCACAACCGTCTGACCGCCACCAAATGGTGTATTAGGCTGACTAACGTTGGCCTGCTGATTAATCGTCACAGAAAGATTGCCCTGAGCGATAGCACAGCTATCCAGTGTGACATCACGATTCATCACGACAGAACCGGTGCGGGAGTTAATCACCACTTTGGCGTCCTGAATACCAACGTTAACTTCAATATTCTGGACATCGGCCAAAAAGCGAACCTGAGAACTGTTACCATGCGGAGCAAGTACCTGAATGGTACGAGCATCCAGCGGAGTCGCTGTACCGCCGTACCCAGAGCGATTGATCGCATCGCTGACTTTCTGCGCCATCGAGAAGTCGTCATTCTTCAATTGCAGCATGATCGTATTCGACGCACCAAACGTGCTGGGTAACTCTCGCTCAATAACCGCACCGTTGCTGATTCGTCCACCAGCTAGCTGGTTAACCTGAACACTGCTTCCCCCTGCGGCGGCACCCGCACCGCCAACCAAAACGTTCCCCTGAGCCAGGGCATAAACCTGATTGTCTACTCCTTTCAATGGGGTCATTAATAGCGTTCCGCCCCGCAGGCTCTTCGCATTACCGAGTGAAGACACAACGACATCAATATTCTGGCCCGATCTGCCAAAGGGCGGAAGTTCCGCCGTTACCATCACCGCCGCCACATTCTTCAACTGCATGTTGGTTCCGGCAGGGACAGTAATCCCTAATTGGGAAAGCATGTTAGTTAAGCTTTGCGTGGTAAACGGGGTCTGCATGGTCTGGTCACCGGAGCCATCCAGACCAACCACTAAGCCGTAACCAATTAACGCATTACCACGTACGCCCTGGATATTAACCAGATCGCGAATTCTCTCTGCCGACACAGGGGCAATATTCAGCGTCAGTAACGTCAGCAGTACAGTGAAAAATGATGCAATCCGCATGGCAGGCCTCTTAAGCTTAGAACGGAGAAACATTGAGGAAGAACCGCTGTAACCAGCCCATGTTTTGCGCTTCATTAATATAACCATTACCGACATATTCAATGCGCGCATCCGCTACCTGGGTTGATGGCACCGAGTTATTACCACTGATGGTTCTCGGATTTACCACTCCAGAGAAACGGATAAACTCAGTTCCCTGATTAATTGCAATTTGTTTTTCGCCAACGACGTTCAGGTTGCCATTAGCCAACACTTGACCAACCGTGACCGTAATCGTGCCACTAAACGTGTTGTTAGCGTTAGCACCACCCTGACCAGTAAATTCGTTTGTTCCAGTCGCGTTCAGAGCGGCTCGGTTATTGCCTAGAGGGCCTTCCAAATAACGCGGCGTTGCCGCCAGGCCAAACGTGGAGGATCCATCACGACTGGCATTGGCAGACGAGCTTTTGCTGGCGCTGACGTTTTCCTGTAACACTATTGTCAGCGTATCACCGACATTGCGCGGACGGCGATCTTCGAACATCGGCTGATAGCCATAATTCATCGGCTGCACGGTTTGGAAAATAGAACCATTGGGACCCGCTAATACTGGCGCTCCGGGCTGGGCAGTCGTAGGCCCAGTGACAACTTTATCATGCGGAATATAGGCGCAACCGTTAAGTGCTAACATCGCGAACAATGCCAACAAACAGGGTCGGCGGAGTGGTTTGATAACCGACTTTGCATTCATTATCACTGCGGATATCGCCTTAAATTAATCTATTTCACATATTCACGAGGCAAATCAAACCATACTTGTTCCACTCATCTGATGGTTATGGTCATCATTACCCCGTTAAACACTGTCTATGTTGCCAACATCAGGCCACCAGAGCACCAGCTCTCCCCCCTGATATTAGCGGGTACCCCATTACAGTTGGGTCAATTTCTGCAACATTTGGTCAGAAGAAGAAATGGCTTTACTGTTGATTTCATAGGCACGCTGAGTCTGAATCATCGATACCAATTCTTCAGCCACATTGACGTTGGAGGTTTCGACATACTTCTGATAAAGCAGACCTGCGCCATTCAAACCTGGGTTCGTTTCATTCGGCGCACCAGAGCTCGCGGTTTCCAGATACAGGTTTTCACCCATGCTCTCAAGGCCGCTATCATTAATAAAGGTCGTCAGCGTCAACTGACCAATCTGGTTTGTTGCTGCCTGTCCCTGCACTTTAACACTGACAATACCATCACGACCGATATTCAGCTCCGTCGCATTCGCGGGAACGGTAATGGCAGGCTGGACCTGATAACCGCTGGACGTCACTAACTGGCCATTACCATCAAGCTGAAAAGCACCGTCACGCGTGTAAGCTGTTGTTCCATCAGGTAACTGAACCTGAAAGAACCCCTGACCTTTAATGGCCACATCCTTCGAGTTACCCGTCTCGGAAAAGGTTCCTTGAGTATGAATACGCTCCGTTGACACCGGACGAACCCCGGTACCTAACTGTAAACCGGACGGTAGCATGGTTTGCTCTGAAGACTGAGCACCGGGCTGACGAATGGTTTGATACATCAAGTCTTCAAATACCGCACGCTGACGCTTGAAACCATTGGTGCTGACGTTCGCCAAGTTATTGGAAATAACGTCCATATTGGTTTGCTGAGCATTCAAGCCGGTTTTTGCAATCCACAAAGAACGGATCATTTATTCACTCCTGTGCGCACTCGGCGCTTAACCCATTGCTAATATCTGATTAGCGCGTTGTGCATTATCGTCGACACTGCTAATGACTTTCATCTGCATTTCAAAGCGACGAGCATTGGCAATCATATCGACCATAGTATCGACCGTGTTCACGTTACTGCCTTCGATCACACCCGGCATAATTCGCACGGTGGGATCGTTTTGCAGAACATTGCCACGTTGCTGTTGAGCCTGTTGCGTCAAGCGAAACAATCCATCATCAGAACGTTCAACTTCTTGTCCGGTAGCTTTGACAAGCTTTAAACGCCCCAACTGGGCAATCGTATTTGGTGGATCTCCAGCATTAAGCGCAGAAATCGTACCATCAGCAGAAATACTGATCTGGGCCTGTGGAGGAATGTCAATCGGTCCACCGTCGCCCATAACTACACGCCCCTGAATAGTCAATTGCCCATCAGCGTTGATCTCCATATTACCATTACGGGTGTACGCTTCACCGCCATTAGCCGTTTGCACTGCTAACCAACTCTCTTTCGGTAAAGCGACATCCATTGCACGGCCAGTATAATTCATCACGCCTTCGGTCATATCAGCGCCAGGCGTAGAAGCGACAACCAGCGTTCGAGTGGGCAAAGTCAACCCATTCACTGGTACAGCGCGCAATGCAGACAGCTGTGCCCGAAAACCCGGCGTTGAAGCATTAGCCAAGTTGTTCGCAGTAATCGCCTGCTTTTCCAATGACTGACTCGCGCCACCCATTGCCGTATAAATCGCGTGATCCATGCAACATCCCCGTTAGGATAATTAACGCAGGCTAACCAGCGTTTGCAGAATGGAATCCTGCGTTTTAATGGTTTGCGCGTTTGACTGGTAGTTACGCTGCGCAACAATCATACTGACCAGCTCTTTACTCAGGTCAACGTTCGAACTTTCGGTGGATTTGCCGATCAGTTTCCCCAAACTTCCGGTACCCGCCAAACCGATAACCGCTTGACCGGAACTACCGGTTTCGGACCAGGCGTTATCCCCTTCAGGCGATAACCCTTCAGGGTTAGCAAAACCAGCCAATAAAATCTGCCCCAGCGGTTGTTTCTGACCGTTGCTATAGCTACCTTCGATAGTACCATCGTCATTGATAGCAAACCCCGTCAGCGATCCTGGTGCGAAACCATTCTGAGTTGGGCTTTTATAGCTATAATCAGCGTTTTGCTGCACGCTACCGCCAAAATTGAGTGTGAAGGTATTCGTCGCAGCACCGTTAGTACCAACGAGGTTGACAGTGAACGGCGTGTGACCCGTCAACGCACCATTAGGAGCAAAGCTTAATGTTCCTGCATTTTGATAATTAGCTGGGTTGATGGAGTCATCCTTGGCATAGGTTTGCCAAGTATTATCCGCAGTTTTAACGAAATACAGCGTGAAGTTATGCACGTTACCTTGGCTATCATATGTCGTTAATGCCGTTTTGCTGTTATACGTTCCTTCACTACCCGTATTATCCCACGCAGTGATCGAGTCGGATGACTTCAAGTTGGCAGTAAGAGCGGCAGTGGTGGTAGCACTCGCCAGCATATCACCATCGGGAATCGTCAAGGGTACAGGATCGGCACCCGTCTGAACCGCTGGTGGCGTCCCTCCAACCGGATAGCCCGTCAATTGCATGCCTTGCGCATTGACGATATTACGTCCGTTCAGCATAAATTGACCATTACGGCTGTAATAGGTAGAGCCGTTGGTATCTTGCAGACGATAAAAACCACCGCCGCTAATTGCAACATCCAGATCGCGTGAGGATGAGGTTACGGTACCACTACCGAAATCCTGCAACACCGATGCTACCTTCACACCCATACCGACTTTAGAACCCGCGAACATATCAGCAAATGTGACGGTCCCGGATTTAAAACCTACTGTCGCTGAGTTAGCGATGTTATTACCGATAACATCCAGGTTATTAGATGCCGCGTTTAAACCACTGACCGCCTGAGAAAAACCCATGCCGTTCTCCAGATGAATTGATTAAGTTCTATTCCAGATTGTAAATTTCACTGGAATACTATGAAATTTATACTGTTACAGAATTTGCCTGACATCGTCCATCGTAGCTTTGCCGCGCAGTCCTAAATCCAGCAAGGCACCGCTATCACTGCGAACAACACTATTTACAACTGCATAGCTCAATGGCTGAACGACCTGCTGTGCCCCTCCCGTGCTGGCAGCAACAGTGAAGGTATAAGCTCCATCAGGCGCAACCGAGCCATCAGAAAGTTTGCTATCCCAGTTGAATGAATGAACGCCAGCAGAAAGCGTGCCCAGGTCGATTGTACGAACGGCTTTACCTGTCGCATCATTAACGGTGACAGTAACGACTTCTGCTGCTTTCTCCAGTTCCACACCAAAGGGAGTACTGGTTTCTTTGCCAACAAGGATATCTTTTCCAGGGATCATGACACTGTGGCCAATTAGCGTTGTTGCCTGCATAGATTGGTTGTTGCTGATCTGACCGGAGATAGAACCCAATGTGGTATTCAACTTCTCAATACCACTGACTGTATTAAGCTGAGCAAGCTGGCTTACCAGTTGATCATTACTCATCGGATTCGTCGGATCCTGATTCTTCAACTGCGCAACCAGAAGTGTCAGAAATTGATTCTGTAAGTCGGCACTGCTGTTCTTTTCTACCGCCGTTGTAGACGAGAGACTCTGCGTACTACTCGCCGAGGAGGTATCATTAATAGTTACAGACATTATTTCGTCTCCCGATTATTGCCCGATCGTAAGCGTCTTCAGCATCATCGATTTTGTCGTATTCAAGACTTCGACGTTTGCCTGATAACTGCGTGATGCTGAAATGGTGTTCACCATCTCAGCCACTGGGTCAACATTCGGCATGCGAACGTATCCCTGACCATCTGCCAGCGGGTTGCCCGGTTCGTAAACCAGACGAGCAGGTGATGGGTCTTCAATAACATTGGCAACGCGTACGCCACCCGTTGATTGCCCTGGCGCTGCATTCACTTCGAATACAACCTGCTTGGCGCGATAAGGTTCGCCGTCAGGGCCCGTCACGCTGTCTGCGTTAGCCAGATTGCTGGCGCTCACATTCAGACGCTGAGATTGCGCAGAAAGCGCTGAGCCTGAAATTTCGAATATATTTAATAACGACATGAATCTTTACCTTCCCATCGCGCTACGATCATGAACCTGACTGAAGAACCGACATCATGCCTTTAATCTGTCCGCCCAGAACGGTCAGGTTGGTTTGATATTTCAGGCTATTATCGGCAAAATTAGTACGTTCACGATCCATATCGACCGTATTGCCATCCAACGCAGGCTGATCGGGTACGCGATATAACAAATCAAGCTCCGGCGGCTGAAAATTCTGTGCCGGTATATGCCGTACAGATGTTGTTTTCAGCGCGATACCTGTACCGTTCACCCGCCCTTGCTCCATCGTTTTACTGAGCTGGCTGGCAAAATCGATGTCCCTGGCCTGATAGCCTGGCGTATCCGCATTAGCAATATTCGCGGCCAGAATCTCCTGCCGCTGGGCACGCAAGTTCAACGCTTCCTGCTGAAACCGCAACGAGGCGTCTAATTTATCAAGCATGCTCCCTCCGCAAGTTAAAATTTGGAGTGAGTAGGATAATTCTCATGATGGCTATGCCATCGAACGAATAGACACCAAATGCAGCGCTATTTATTGCCTTAACCTCACGCTGACATCGTTACACTGATGCCCGATATAATCAGAATCAGGAGAGCCGAACCGGAATGAAAACAATATATTATTACCTATGCCTGGCGGCGACCGGTTTTTTCATTCTTTGTCCCTCTGTCAATGCGAACGACCTTCCAGCGCAGATCAATCAATTTTTTGCTTCACGCTTTCAAGGAAGCACGAATACCGTTAACGTTGTGGTAAAATCGCCGGAATCACAGTGGCCACAGTGCGAAGCGCCCCAAATCACATTGCCCGGAAATACAAAAATGTGGGGCAATGTCAGTCTGTCCGTACGTTGTGGACAGCAGCGTCGCTTTATTCAAACCGAGGTTCAGGTAACAGGGAACTATGTCACCAGTTCACGACCTGTAAATCGCGGGACAACCCTGACAGAAAAAGATATTAGTTTGACAAAAGGCAGGCTCGATTTATTGCCTTTGCGCCCTATACTGACGTTGCAAAGCGCACAAGGTGCAGTCCTTTTACGCGATCTCACTCCCGGGCAGGTGATTACCGCGTCAATGATTAGACGAGCCTGGGTCGTAAAGGCAGGCCAGTCGGTACAAATCATCGCCCAAGGGGAAGGCTTTACGATTAATGGCGAAGGAAAAGCCATGAATAACGCGGCAGCGGGACAAGCCGTCAGAGTCAGAACGGCAAATGGACAAATAGTCAGCGGAATCACAAACGAAGATGGGATTATTCTGATCTCACAGTAATTAATTAAAGATTTGCTCATGTTTGCCGATGATAATTACAGAGTCATTACTGACGACGTTTTAAAATTGGACACCAATGTGATTGGTATTTATCAACACATTGATGATTAACCATTTATCCTCAAATCAGAGGGATGTATTATGAGTATTGATCGCACACAGTCACTGAAGCCGGTCAGTCAAGTTCAGCAACGCGAATCTGGCGATGTCGCTAAAACCAAGCCTAAGCAGGCTGAAGCTCAGTCTGAAGTCAGCGCAACTCAGGTGAAACTGAGCGATGCGCAGGCAAAGTTGATGCAGCCGGGTACGCAGGACATAGACATGAACCGCGTTGAAACCCTGAAACAGGCAATTCGTGATGGCTCACTTAAAATTGATGCCGGAAAAATTGCGGATGCGTTGCTTAAAGAAACGCAGGAATTTTTAGCAGGTAATTAATAGTTATGGAAAATCTGCAATCGACGCTGAATCAACTGCTGAGTAATCTGCGTGAGCTTGATGTCGTGATGTCAGAAGAGCAAACGCTACTTTGTGCTGGTCATATTAACAGCATTGCTCTGCAACAGATGACTGAGAAGAAGACTTCCTTGCTGGCAACGATGCAGCATTTGGAAGCGCGACGCCATGAGGCTGAATCGGTTCTTAAGCTGCAAGCACCTTACGACGGTATTGAACAACTTTCTGTTTATTGGCAGCAAGTGCAAGAGTTAACCAGACGCCTAAATAATCAGAATAAACATAATGGTCTTCTGCTTAGTCGGCATATTGCATATACGAACGAAGCCATCAATATACTGAAGCCTCGTCATGGTCAGGGACTGTATGGTCCAGATGGTCAGTCGAAAGGTGTCACAGTAGGCGGTAGAAAAATTACGTTCTAAAAGTCTCTGCATCGGAGTAGAGACTTTTAATTAATTAAAAACAATAATTTAAAAACTACTTATAGTTTACAGCAATATCGATCGTGCGCACGTTGAACGTATGATTAATCCGTCCATTCCCTTTGATGTAGTATACAAAGCGAAATTCGTTATTTGCTGCTAACCCATCGAATGCCTGAGTTTGTCCATCCCCACTCCCATCGAGGTCAACACAGCGCTGCGGCAACTGTGAGCATAGTTTTACAACAAGCCCTACAGGTATTGCTGAATCAATAACGTGTCGCCAATATATTGTCGTAATAGTTTCATCCGACTTAACGGCTATATTAGGAACAAACGCTGACGTCGTTATCATTTCACCGCGGTTATCAAGTTTTATTCCCGTCATACTTCCGTTCCAACTACCTGGCGTCGCGTTGGCACAAAGCGGAAGTGCCAGCGCTGTTGCTACCAGAGAGGGTATTACCATCCTCATTTATTGGCTTCCCCAATAACCGATGTCATACGAATCTGACGATGATCGCTGATTTCCAGATTAGAAAGTACGGCCATGTTTGGCAGGCTACGATGCAAGAATCGAGCGAGCAAAGCGCGTAAAGCATGGTTCACCAGCAGAACTGGCGGAGCCCCCAACATTTCCTGCCGCTGTAGCGCTTGTTTCGCCTGTTCAAGCAGGCGATCGGCAAGCCCCGGTTCAAGACCACCACCGCCTTGAAGCGCCTGTAGAAGAAGGCGTTCCAACGATCCTTCCAGGCCGATAACCTGAAGTTCGCTATCTCCTGGAAACCACTGCTGAGTGATGGCCCGTCCCAGTGCAACTCTAACCACCGTGGTAAGTTCATAAGGGTCTGGCTGCACTGGCGCATGTTCAGCCAATGTCTCCATGATAGTGCGCATATCCCTAATCGAAACCCTCTCGCTGAGCAGGTTTTGCAAAACCTTATGCAAGGTCGTTAGCGTTACCACACCAGGAATGAAATCTTCTGTCAGTTTCGGCATTTCCTGCGCAACGCGTTCCATTAATTGCTGAGCTTCTTGACGACCAAACAGCTCGCTGGCGTGTAATGCAATTAAGTGGTTCAAGTGTGTTGCGACCACTGTACTTGCTTCTACTACCGTAAATCCCTGAGCTTGAGCTTGATCTTTCAGTGCATTATCAATCCAGACTGCTGGCAACCCAAACGCAGGATCCTGCGTGATATCTCCAGACAAAGAGCCAACCGCATTACCCGGATTGATCGCCATCCAACGCCCGGGGTGAGCTTCACCGCTGCCCACTTCAACACCTTTCATCAATATGCGATAACTGGCGGGCTGAAGCTCCAAATTATCCCGGATATGAACGACTGGAGGTAAGTATCCCATTTCCTGAGCAAACTTTTTCCTGATACTACGAATCCTGCCCAGGAGCTCGCCATCTTGCTGCGCATCAACCATTGGGATCAATCGATAGCCAACTTCCATACCCAGCGGATCTTCAAGCTGTACATCAGACCAACTGGCTTCAATAACCTGATGCTTCTCCATTGATGCCGGTATAGGTTGCATCGCGGGCTCTTTCGTTTGTTCCCCACGCATCCACCAGGCAAGCCCTAGTAGGGATGCAGTGAATAACAGGAAGACAAAGTTGGGCATTCCCGGAACCAACCCAATAAGTCCAATCACCGCTGCACTCAGCACCATAACCCGCGGATTATTGAATAGCTGGGTGACCATCTGCTGGCCAACGTCCTGATCGGTACTCACGCGAGTGACAATAACACCCGCCGCGGTAGAGATAATCAGAGCAGGTATCTGAGCAACCAAACCATCACCGATAGTAAGCAGCGTATAGCTTTCTGCAGCCTGCCCTACCGGCATGTTGTGCTGAACAACACCGACGATCAATCCGCCAACAATGTTAATGACCATGATAATCAACCCAGCGACGGCGTCTCCACGCACGAACTTACTAGCACCATCCATTGAGCCATAGAAATCTGACTCCTGAGTTACCTCAGCACGGCGCTTTTTCGCCTCTTCCTCACCAATTATCCCAGCATTAAGATCGGCATCGATAGCCATCTGTTTACCTGGCATACCATCCAACACAAAGCGGGCACCGACCTCAGCGATACGTCCTGCACCTTTGGTGATAACCATAAAGTTGATTAAGACGAGAATAATAAAGACCACAATACCAATGGCAAAATTCCCACCGACCAGAAAGTGCCCAAATGCTTCAACGACCTTCCCAGCTGCGGCAGTACCCGTGTGCCCTTCCAACAAAATAATACGGGTAGATG
This sequence comes from Pectobacterium betavasculorum, assembly GCF_000749845.1. Lineage (GTDB taxonomy): Bacteria > Pseudomonadota > Gammaproteobacteria > Enterobacterales > Enterobacteriaceae > Pectobacterium > Pectobacterium betavasculorum. The sequence continues at coordinate 1,639,394 of NZ_JQHM01000001.1, forward strand.
CAACGTTAAGTGACAAACGCAATAACGTAGAAAACAGTAGGATCGTAGGGAACGCGGCGAATTCCAGCGTCCGTTGCGTAAACATCGCAACCAGCAATACCATGATTGATAGTGCGATGTTAAAGGTAAATAGCAGATCCAGAATGAATGGTGGTAGCGGCAATACCATCATGGAAAGTATCAGCAGGATCAGTATTGGCCCAGCTAATATTTGCCATTGGGTACCTTTCATATTACCCGGTAAACGAAGCAAAGAGGCCAAATTAGCCATCAGTAGTATTCTCTTTAGCAAAATCCAGTGCATCCGGCACTGGTAGATGTTTCGGTTTTCTAGGAATTAATCCACCTTCGCGCTTCCAGCGTTTCAGTTGATAAACCCAGGCTAAGACTTCTGCAACAGCAGCATACAATGAGGCGGGAATATGCTGGCCGACCTCTGAATGACGAAATAGTGCTCGCGCCAATGGTGGTGCTTCCAAAATAGGAACACGGTGTTCTGTTCCCAATTCACGAATACGCAAAGCAACCTCTCCAGCCCCTTTAGCCAACACTTTCGGCGCATTCATTTTTTTATCATCATAGCGTAATGCTATTGCATAGTGCGTCGGGTTAGTGACTATCACATCAGCCTTAGGCACATCAGCCATCATCCTACGCTGGGCCATTGCCCTTTGCTGCTGACGAATGCGACCTTTCACATGAGGGTCGCCCTCGCTTTGTTTATGCTCATCACGAATTTCTTGCTTCGTCATCCGTAATTTTTTGATGTGGCTCCAGACTTGCCAAAACACATCAAAAGCGACCATAGGAATAAGGCCCATAATGATGAGAAAGCCACACATTACAGCCAATTCCAATGCATCACCTAACGCCGCAATCGGTGCTTCGGATACCAAATGCAAGATTTTCGGCCAGTTGTGAATCAAGAACAAGGTACTAATGATCCCAACCATGACTGATTTCAATATCGCCTTGAAAAGCTCCGCCAATGATTGGGAAGAAAATAACCGTTTCAGCCCAGAAATAGGATCTAATTTTTTGAAGTCAACTTTTAATGACTTGGTACTAAATAATACCCCACCCAGCAGCATCGGTGCAGACAGCGCAACCAATACAGTCCCAAGCATAATCGGTACCAGCGCCGATGCAGCCTGACGCAGTAATGAACCAACATGGCGTAGCATTTGTGTATCATCGCCAATCGTCGCGTAATCAAAATTTAACGACTGCGAGAGAATCCTGGCCAATCGGCCAGCCATGGCATCGCCGCCCATCCACAAAATAGCCAATCCTACGACCATCATCAGAACAGAAGTCAGCTCTCGAGATCGAGGTATCTGGCCCTCTTCTCGCGCCTTCTCCTCCTTTTGAGGAGTGGGGGCTTCTGTTTTTTCTAGATCGCTATCTTCAGCCACGTTGGCGTTCCTGTTACAACTTTCGGGATAGGAATTTGCTGCCTAGCATGACAAATACGAGAAAGTTTTATGGCTGGAACAACGAGAAAAACCAACGCTTCTTTAACGAATAGTAAGAATGAAAGGGAGGAAGAAATCGAGTTTAGCTATTTATGGCCATAAATATGACCATAAATAACTGAGGCGATGGTGCTCGTAACCTTTGCAAAGAAGAAAATGAGTCTTTTCGAAGCAAGGTTTATCAGAATCCGAGGCTATCCAGAAGATCGTCAACCTGATCTTGATTGGCGACAATGCCTGCAGCACCTTTGTCCAACTGTGGCCCATTCAGAAGACCATCATTTTCTCGCTTCGGTGCATCTGGTTTTTCCGGAATATTTTCCAGCAACACCATCAGCAGTTGTTTTTCAATCTCCTGAACAACATCCATCATACGCTTGATTACCTGACCGGTAAGGTCCTGGAAATCCTGCGCCATCATAATTTCCAACAGTTGAGCATTGGTAAACGAGGTATGCTGTGGTACATCTTCAAGATAGCTACGCGTATCCGTCACTAATTCGCGCGCATCAGCCAGCTCGATAGGGTTTTCAAACCATTCATCCCAACGAACTTTTAGAGATTTGGCATCAGCTTCTAGTTGGTTCTGGCGTGGTTGCGCAGCCTCTACGCAGTTCAGAGCTCGCTCTGCCGCTTGCGCAGTCATCTGGACAACATAGTCAAGACGATCGCGGGCATCAGGGATAGCCTCTGCTGCTTCTGCTATCGCATTATCCAGACCCAGCTCTTTCAGACTATCGCGCAGCATACGAGTCAATTGGCCGATACGCGAAATGATCTCGGTTGCTGAAGCTGTGTCGTTCACGGACGGCATATGTGGCGTCATAAGATCCCCTTACATACCCAGTTTTTCGAAAATCTTATTCAGCTTTTCTTCAAGGGTGGCTGCAGTAAATGGTTTAACTACATAGCCGCTAGCACCCGCTTGTGCAGCAGCGATAATGTTCTCTTTCTTCGCTTCTGCCGTAACCATCAGCACAGGAAGGCTGGAAAGCGAGCCGTCAGCACGAATAGTCTGCAACAGCTCCAGTCCATCCATGTTGGGCATATTCCAGTCAGAAATGACGAAATCAAAAGCACTAGCGCGAAGCTTGTTCAGTGCATCAGCGCCATCCTCTGCCTCTTCTACGTTATTAAAGCCCAGTTCCTTCAGCAGGTTACGGACAATTCGGCGCATTGTCGAAAAATCATCCACTACCAAAAACCTGAGTTCTTTATCGGCCATACCTACTCCTAAAATATTTATTGCTCACCGAGAGCTGCTTATATACGTAATGCCTGTCCGGCAGAGATTTGTGCCAACATACGCTGGCTCACCTGGTGCAAATCCACCACTTCATCGACGCCACCCATCGCAATCGCTTCGCGTGGCATCCCAAAAACTACACAACTTGCTTCGTTTTGGGCCAGAGTATAAGCACCTGCCTGATGGAGTTCCAACATACCAGCGGCCCCATCATTCCCCATTCCTGTAAGGATAACCCCTACAGCATTTCGCCCTGCGTATTGGGCAACCGAACGGAATAACACATCCACTGATGGACGATGCCGATTGACTGGCGGTCCATCATTCAAACGAACTTGATAGTTTGCCCCACTACGAGCTAACTCAAGATGGCGAGCCCCCGGAGCAATATAGGCATGCCCAGGAAGAACACGCTCTCCATCCTCCGCTTCTTTCACCGTAATCTGACATAGCTTGTTCAAACGCTCGGCGAAAGACTTCGTAAAGCCCGGTGGCATATGCTGTGTAATCAATAACGCAGGGCTGGTCGGCGGCAGGGGTTGTAATACATGTCGTATCGCTTCCGTTCCCCCTGTCGATGCGCCAATCGCAATCAATTTTTCACTACTGAGTAGTGGCGTGTGCTGAATAATTTTTGTCGGCTCTGACGCTGTACTACGTTGCGGCAAGCGCGCTTTCGCTGCCGTGCGAATTTTTTCCGCAATCAGCTCGCTGTATGCCAACATTCCCTCACGGATACCTAACTGCGGCTTGGTAACAAAATCAATCGCACCAAGCTCGAGTGCGCGAAGCGTTATCTCCGAACCTTTGCCAGTCAGTGATGACACCATGACAACAGGCATCGGACGCAGGCGCATAAGCTTTTCAAGAAAATCCAACCCATCCATACGCGGCATTTCGACATCAAGCGTCAATACCTGAGGATTGAATTTTTTAATCAAATCACGAGCAACTAATGGATCTGGCGCAGTTGCGACAACCTCCATATCAGGGTGGCTATTAATTATTTCAGTCATGATTTGGCGCATGAGGGCAGAATCATCAACGCATAATACTCTTATCTTGCTCATTATCTTTCCTTAGCCAGCCCATATACAGTTTGCCCACGCAAATAGAATTCGCGGCTGATCTGGCTGAAATTCTCAGAATGCCCGGCAAATAACAACCCACCCGGTTTAAGCATCGGGACGAATCGACGGAGAATACGCTCTTGAGTTTCTTTATCGAAATAAATCATCACATTGCGACAAAAAATAGCATCGAATGGTGCAGGGACGGACCAATCAGGTGCGAGCAGATTTAGTTGTTGGAAGTGCACCATTGACGCAAGCTCAGGGCGGACGCGAACCAAACCGCTATGCGGCCCGGTACCACGTAAAAAAAACCGCTGTAGTTGCTGTGGAGAAAGAGAGCGCAACTCTTCCTGACGATAGATACCCGCCGTTGCCTTTTCTAATACTTGAGTATCAATATCACTAGCCCATACCTGGCATCCACTCGCTTTATTACCTAAAACCTCAGCAAGTGTCATCGCCAATGAATAAGGTTCTTCCCCTGTAGACGCCGCCGTACTCCAGATGGTATAGCCATTAGGGCGTTTTTTGGCATGCTCAGCCAATATAGGGAAATGATGAGCTTCGCGGAAAAAGGCCGTCAGGTTAGTGGTTAATGCATTAACAAAGGCTTGCCATTCTGCGCTGTTAGGATCTGACTCCAGTAGTGCTAAATACTGGCCAAAGTCATTGATCCCCAATAAACGAAGACGTCTTACCAAACGGTTATAAACCATTTCGCGTTTGTGATCGGCAAGGACAATACCCGCACGCTGATATATTAATTGGCTGATTCGACGGAAATGTGTGTCCGACAATGGCAACCTGTCAACCATCTGCGTCAGAATAGAAGCAGATTCAGGGCGATTTTGCGATGGTGTACTTTTCATATCAAATCGCTCTAATCTTGTTTTTTGCTATGGTGTTTTTCAATCTAAACTTTCCTTTACAGCTAACGCAGGTTTTTATTGTCATTCGTCAATTATTCATCGCATAGCGATTAAAACTGACACTGTATTGGTAATACCCCCCGCAGTTCTGAAAGCTGAACCGCTCAGCGTGCCTGTTCTACCAAAGCCACATGCTGTTGGGTGGCGTTGTCCCTTTCATCACAGCTGTGCTACCTGCTTGCTTTGCTTTTTGGCCTTAGAATTTTAGCCTAATACCAAAACCAACCACACCCATAACACAAGTTACAGATTGAACAATACCATGGATTACCATACCGCAAAGTACCAGACGCTATCTCATTGTAATCCCAAGTGCACACCGATAAATTACTCGCATATTCATCTTTTAAAATTATGGCGAGTGAAAAATCACCCAGCCACCTAGATGTAAGCGGCTGGGGATCTATTCAGTAGCAGCGTTACTGCATCTTGGACTTATTTATAGCCGATACCACGGTTTTTATCAGAAGGTTTCCCAATTGTCAGTTGATGAACCTTCTTTCACTTTCTTACCGCCAGTCGCTGATGGAGCCAGCAACACCGGTTTCTGACCCGTAGTTGCCTGTGTCGTTCTTCTGAACGAATTTGCATCTTCAGACAAGCGGAATACAGCAACAGCCTGATTCAACACTTTCACCTGGTCTTCTAATGCAACTGCGGCTGCAGCAGACTCTTCAACCAGGGAGGCGTTTTGTTGCGTGACCCGATCCATCTCAGTTACAGCCTGACCAACTTGATCGATGCCTTTACTTTGCTCATCAGAAGCAGAGGCAATTTCACCCATAATATCGGTTACACGAGTAACAGCACTGACGATCTCTCCCATCGTTTCGCCAGCACTTTCAACCAAGACAGAGCCTTCATCGACCCGGCTGACAGAATCTTCAATCAGACTTTTAATTTCTTTTGCCGCCTGAGCACTACGCTGCGCCAAATTACGAACTTCCCCAGCAACAACCGCAAATCCGCGGCCCTGCTCCCCTGCTCTGGCTGCTTCAACCGCCGCATTCAGAGCAAGAATGTTGGTTTGGAAAGCAATACCATCAATTACACTAGTAATATCGGCAATTTTTTGCGAACTTCCAGCAATATTGTGCATGGTTTTGACGACATTATCGACGACCTTGCCGCCCTTCTGCGCTGTCTCTGACGCACTAAGAGCCAATTGACTGGCCTGGCGAGCATTTTCCGCATTCTGCTTAACAGTCGCAGTCAGCTGTTCCATACTTGCCGCTGTTTCTTCTAACGAAGCAGCTTGTTGCTCAGTACGTGAGGAAAGATCGTTATTTCCAGCACTAATTTCTGTTGCACCAGTATAAATAGCATCAGCACCTTGTCTAACCGCACTGACGGTTGAAACAAACTCACTTTGCATATGGCGAATACTGTTAGCCAGGATCCCCATTTCATTGCTGCTATGGAAATTGGTTGTTTTTGTCAAATCGCCTTTTGCAATATGGCGAATGTGTTCAACAATACTATTTAGCGGTCTAATTAATAATTGCTGAATACCAAACCAGGAGAACAGAGCCAAGGCAAAAACAAGAATAATGATAGAACCAAGAATCCAAAGCGCCGAATCATAAGCTGCATCATTCTTTGCTATACCAGCCTGATAAAGTTTATCGTTTTCTGCTTTATAAACGTAATACGCTTTTTCAAAGTTGTCTTGGAAACTTTGCGTCGGTTGTTCAACAAACTTCTTAAATTCCCCTGCGTTCAAAAACTGAATGAGTTCCGTCAACGCAGCATTCAGAGCGACATAGTTTTCTTTTACACCACGAGAAATGCTGTCATCCTGACGCGGATCCTGAGGTATTTTCTCATATCGCATAAAATAATCATTTGCCACCGCGATCTGCTTTTCAGCAGAGGTGAGAAGCTCTTTAGCACCAACACCCGCTCCCGAACCGCTTGCATCAAGGGCAAAGCGTGTACCCGCACGGTTAAGTGTATTACGAGTCTGCAATAAATATGACCATGTTGAATCCAGCTCGGAACGCTTCTGGTTAATAACCTGCGTTGAACTAAAGATATCCTTATCATTTTTTAATGCACTAAAGAATAAACCACCAGAAATAAGCTGAAGTGCTCCAAACAACACAAGTACAAGCATCAAACCTGTAACAACTTTTATACGGTTAAACATATAACGCCTTTTGAGTAGACCAACCACCGATGATATCGGCATTATCCTAGATATCTTTACGAATTTTTGAACTGACAAGGATATGGCTAAGGAAGGTTTTCGGGGCCACTTTCGTAGCCCCTGAAGGCCAATGGATTAAACTTTCAATACGCTATCGACCAGTGCCATTTCTTCGCTACTCAACAGTTTCTCGATATCAACCAGAATCAGCATTCTCTCGCCCAGAGACCCCAGACCAGTCAGATACTCTGTAGACAGCGTTACAGCAAACTCAGGTGCTGGTCGAATTTGATCCGCGGTCAATGACAGCACATCAGACACGCCATCCACGACAATGCCCACAACACGTTGGCCAAGGTTCAAAACAATAACAACGGTGTTATCATCATATTCAACATCTTGCTTGGCGAATTTAACGCGCAAGTCAACAATCGGCACAATGACACCGCGTAAGTTGGTTACACCTTTAATGAAGGAAGGTGTGTTGGCGATACGCGTTACCTGGTCATAACCGCGAATCTCTTGTACTTTTAAAATATCAACGCCGTACTCTTCGTCACCCAGCGTAAAAATCAGGAATTCCTGTCCTACTGTTTCGCCAGTCAATTTCGTGACGCTTGCAAGTCCAGTCATGTTTTCCACCTTTTATTAACGATCTGTTTTATTAAGCAGCAGTTTCAACCACACGCTTTTCACGATTAAGCGCTTGTAACGCAGAAACATCCACAATCAGCGCAACACTACCATCACCTAAGATGGTTGCGGCTGAAACGCCTGGTACCTTGCGATAATTACTTTCCAGGTTTTTGACGACAACCTGATGCTGCCCAATCAACTGATCGACCAACAAGGCATAACGTCGACCTGCACTTTGAAGAATAACAACAATACCCTGAGTAGCATCCGTTTTAGCACCATCCACATCAAAGATGTGGAAGAGTTCAACGAGAGGCAAATACTCACCGCGAACCTGCAATACCCGCTCTCCGCCAGCTAACGGATACAAATCTTCCGACTGCGGCTGCAAGGATTCCATCACGGCGTTAAGCGGCAGAATAAAGACTTCTTTGTTAACCTTAACGGACATTCCGTCGAGAATAGCTAACGTCAATGGCAACAGAATTCTGATTGTCGTGCCTTTTCCCGCCTGGAAGTGGATTTCAACATGGCCACCCATTTCCTGAATATTCCGCTTCACCACGTCCATGCCAACACCACGGCCAGAAACATCCGTGACTTTCTCAGCGGTGGAGAAACCGGGAGCAAAGATCAACATGCCGACTTCTTCATCAGACATAGAGTCGTTCACTGCCATCCCTTGAGACAAGGCCTTAGCCAGAATTCTCTCGCGGTTAAGCCCTGCACCATCGTCGATAACTTCAATACAGATGTTACCACCCTGATGTTCAGCAGAAAGTGTTAGGTTACCCACCGCCGTCTTACCAGCCGCAACGCGTTTATCTGGAGATTCGATACCATGATCGAGGCTATTACGCACTAGGTGCGTTAGAGGATCGATAATGCGCTCGATCAAACTCTTATCCAGTTCAGTCGAGCTTCCCATCAGCGTTAGCTCAACCTGCTTATCCAATTTGGCAGCCAAGTCACGCACCAAACGAGGGAAACGGCTGAATACATATTCCATTGGCATCATACGAATGGACATAACCGACTCTTGAAGGTCACGAGCGTTACGTTCCAATTGACCCATACTGTTGAGCAGATCACCATGAGCGACAGGATCGAGTTCACTTGAGCGTTGTGCCAGCATAGATTGCGTAATCACTAACTCACCAACGAGGTTGATAAGTTGATCGACCTTCTCAACCGCTACGCGAATACTGGTATCACCGGTTTTTGCTTTATTTTTTCCATTTTCCGGTGCAGATTGCGGTTTTGTAGCAACTGGCGCAGACGGTGCCACTGGCGCTACCGTTATCGGTTCTTCAACCGCGGCCAATGTTTCCACAACGTCAGCAACAGCAGGTTGGCTGGCGACGGCAGACTTAAAGCTGATTTGTTCAGGTTCTAGAACAAAACACAGCACCGCACTAATATCGTCTTCGCTTTCAGACGTGACCAATGTCACTTCTACGCTAGTGTCAGTCTGGTGAGGGTCTTTAACAGTTCCCAGATTGCCAAGCTCTTCTAGCATCTGAGGTATTTCCTGAGATTTCAAGCCGGTTAATGCGATACGCATTTCACCTTTACCTGCACCGGTAGATGCCGGACTGGTAGAGGGCTGTGATGAAACCGAGGTGTCATGCTGGGTTGCGTCGCCATCAGCTTTAGACTCCAGAGCAAGCTGGCGCAGAGCCTGACAGATGTACTCAAAGCTTTCAGCATTGGGTTCCTGTGCGGTTTTATAAGCGTCCAACTGATCCTGCATAATGTCTTTTGTTTCCAGAAACAGGTTGATGATATCAGTGCTAAGACGCATTTCGCCGCGCCTTGCCCCATCGAGTAAGTTTTCTAAAAGGTGCGTAGTTTCCTGCAATACTTTAAAACCGAACGTGCCAGCCCCACCTTTTATAGAGTGAGCAGCACGGAAAATTGCATTCAATTGCTCGGTATCGGGCTCTGATGGATCCAACAACAATAAGTGTTGTTCCATATCTGCCAGTAATTCATCTGCTTCATCAAAGAACGTTTGATAGAAAGCACTCATGTCCATGCTCACGTGGTCACCTCTGCTGTGAATCGCGGCTTATTGAGAAGGCGTCGCCTGGCTATCGGGCGCAGCAGGCAACACTGTGGTTGGCTGCTGACGCTCTGGAACAGGAACTCCATTAGTTGGTTGTGGCGCTGCATCACCACTTCCACTCGTATTGTTGTTATCACTATTTTCGGCAGCCGGAGTGGTAGGTTTAGACTTATCCAACTCCAAATTTTGTAAATTTTCCACCTTGTCTATATTTACAGCAGAGCTTTCTGCATTTTCTTCTTCAATATCCTTTTGAGCCTGCCTGCTCAATACCAGCAAACTGATACGTCGGTTAATCGCATCATTCCCGCCAGAGGCCTGTTTAAGGTTCATTGTCGCAGCCATGCCCACAACGCGCAAAACCTTTCCATCAGATAATCCCCCAAAAATGAGTTCTCGACGTGATGCATTGGCACGATCTGCGGACAATTCCCAGTTACTATAACCACGTTCCCCTGTCGTATACTGAACATCATCGGTATGGCCTGAGATGCTCAGCTTATTGGGGAAATCATTAAGAATAGGAGCTATTGCACGCAGAATATCCCGCATGTAAGGTTCAACCTGCGCGCTGCCGGTTTTAAACATTGGGCGGTTTTGACTATCGATGATTTGGATGCGTAATCCTTCTTCAATCATTTCGATTAACAAGTGCGGACGGAGTGCACGTAATCGAGGATCGGCTTCAATCAGCTGATCTAAGCGTTCACGCAAACGATTAAGTCGAACCTCATCCAGCTTCTTTTCCACGTTATCCGTTTTGATGGCCTTTTTCACTTCACCATCTTGCTGGGTGGGATCATTTCCCCCACCGGGAATTGGGCTGGAACTGTCGCTTGATTTAGAACCTGACGTTAACGCAACCTTTAGCGGAGTACGAAAATACTCCGCGATTTGCGCCAACTGCATTGGTGTAGAAATTGCGATAAGCCACATAACCAAAAACAATGCCATCATTGCTGTCATAAAGTCAGCGTAGGCTATCTTCCAGGAACCACCGTGGTGGCCTCCATGTCCAGACTTACGCTTTTTGCGAATAATGGGATGCTGGTGTTTCATGCGTTACTGTCCGACGCTTGCTGTGTCGGTGATTTCACACGACGAATGTGTTCTTCCAATTCGGTAAAGGAAGGACGTTCCGTTGAGTACAGCGTTTTACGCCCAAATTCAACGGCAATTTGCGGAGCATAGCCATTAAGGCTGGACAATAAAGTGACTTTAATACATTGCAAAACTTTGATTTTCTCTGCATTTTTCTGACGCAGTAAGGCAGCCAGTGGAGAGACAAAACCATAAGCCAGTAGAATACCGAGGAAGGTACCCACCATGGCGTGAGCAATCATCATCCCCAACTCAGCGGCAGGCCGGTCAACATAGGCCAGTGAGTGAACAACCCCCATAACAGCAGCTACGATACCAAATGCGGGGAGACCGTCACCCATCATCGTCAAGCTAGATGCGGGTACTTCGCTTTCATGTTCAATTGTTTCGATCTCTTCATCCATAAGCGTTTCAATCTCAAACGCATTCATATTACCGCTGACCATCAGCCGCAAATAGTCGGTGATAAATTCAACCACATTGTTATCAGCGAGGATATTAGGATAGCTTGAGAAGATTTCACTTTCGCGAGGATTATCAATATCAAACTCTAGGGAAAGCATGCCTTGCTGGCGAGATTTGGCCATCACCCGAAAGAGCAAAGCCATGAGATCCATATACAATGCTTTGTTGTACTTAGAACCTTTAACCAAAAGAGGTAACGCACGTATTGTTGCTTTTATCGCCTTTCCGTTGTTACCAACAATGAAAGCACCTATCGCAGCACCACCGATAATCAGCAGCTCCGAAGGTTGATAAAGCGCACCCAAGGCCCCACCGACCATGAGATAACCGCCGAGTATCGAGGCCACAATTACGATATAACCCAATATAACCAGCACAAGAAATCCTTATAATGAAAAAGGTGGGCGGAAAGCGAGATAAAACAGCAGAGCCGTAGCTAGTACGTTCTTTGAGGAAGAACCTATCACTGCTTTCACAACCAACAGTGATAGATCACAAATCGCTACAGGCTCAGACTGCGTGTTTTACCTGTTCATCCAGCAGTTGAGGTATTATATCGGCAAGATTTTGCGAAAGTTTACGCCTTTTTACCGCTCTGGAAGGGGGTTGGCACAAACTACAAACAAAACTGTTTTTAGGTTGATGAGCGTGAGTAATGAACATCCCTTTACAGCAATGACATGACGACAGTTGCAGCATACCGCTGTCAACAAAGCGGACTAATGTCCAAGCCCGCGTCAATGCCAACAGTGGAGAATCGCTCTGTGGCGCACACTGTTCCAGATACAATCGATAAGATTTAATAACGGCTTCAACACCGCTGCACTGCCCATTCTTGATTAAAAAGCTGTAAGCGTTATAGAACATTGATGAATGAATATTCTGTTCCCAGGTCATAAACCAATCCGTTGAAAAAGGTAACATTCCCTTTGGTGGCGGACTTCCTCTAAGTTCTTTGTAAAGTTTAATCAAACGTCCGCGACTTAACTGAGTTTCACTTTCCAGCATCTGTAAACGAGCACCGAGCGAAATGAGCTCCATCGCCAATTGGATGTCTTTCGCTTCCTGAACAATACTTTTCTCCGCCATTACTTATGCCCTTTTCTTAGGCAGGTTTTCTTCTTTCGAAGCTAACTGTTGTAATAAGCTACTCGACAACAAAATCCCGGTATGAATTTGCTGTAAATCATCCACACGTGATTCTTGAGTCAACACTTTGATTGTATTGTGATCGTTGAAGCGGAAATGGCATATCAGTTGGTTAGTTTCTGCCAATTTAACCATCTGCGGCAAAGTCAGTTGCATCAAGATATCTGCCATCTCGTCATTGATTCCCAGACGAAACATCGCAGAAGCTTTTTCATCATTAATTAAGCGTTGCGCTAGTAACAAATAAGACAGATTAATGTCATAAATGTGTTTGAGTAATTCAGAGGTACCCATATTTCCCATCCCGACAGGCTATGTTTAAAACATAAGTTAGGTGATAGACCATATCGCCCAGTTCGAAAATCACTCTCCATTGATGGCATAAAAAACTATCGGTGCCAGATACTGCGAGTTACTTTACTACTTTATCAATTATTATTCGGGCAATCGTTACTTGCCAACTCTACGCACCACGCTGCGAATCCGTTCATCCGTCGCTTTCTACCCCTGCTTAGAAGACCCTCTCAAACCCAAGCATAGGATTAATCCTAAAACAGCGCAACTGTACCGCCTAATCCGTAGCACATACAACGCGACTGAAGAGTGATTTTGGCCATTATGTGACACAGATCACATAAATGAAAGTATTATGAACCAACCCGTGTCTGGTCAGATCACTTTCATGCTTATTCCTGCTTCAGAAAAGCACACTAAATCTTGCAAAAAAGAGCATTGGAAATAATGAAAATGAAATAATTTGGCTGCTATATAAATGATAGATATACAAACATTCACTACACCCAAAAGACATACCGCTATGTAAGTTTATACGTTACACTAAAAACTTACACTTTTTACCAAAAAGCTCTTAACCGCATGTTCTGAAACAAAATTTATCCATCTCTTTCCATCCCACTGTTGCAACGATAACAAAGTATATAGATCTAGCGACGAAAGAACGAAAACAAACTAATGCATTGATATTAAAGAATTAATTTACTATAAATATGAATTGCGATGGCTAACAGAATGAAGCCATACTAAACAACCATATGATTTTAACGATCTCAAACACCATGCAAAATGGGTACATCTTCAGGATAAGATGTGGATTGTGTATAGAGTCATTTAACCGATCGCGTCTTCGTGAGGTAGCCTAACATCAACACAGCCTTCCAATCAGGTATAATAAATGCCCACCAGTACAATATCCTGATATTGTTAAAATGATACCAGCAATACTGAGTTGATAAGCGGTCATGACGGTTGGGTCCATCGTTTGTGATATTCGCTTACCATACTATATTCGTCATACTTCAAGTTACATGTGCGTTGGCTATGTTCACTCACCCGAATCACTTACTTGAGTAAACTCATCGGGACTCCTTCTTTTGCCGCCTGCCTGAAACTAGAATTATTTAGAGTATATAGTCGATACAGAAAAAATAAACGCTGTAATAACGACGAACCCATCACCTAATGATGAAAAACCGGCGTTCACTCCATCACTTTTTATATTAATGGCATCACACCAGAAAAACCTAATATACAGCCAATTATCTTATTAATATTGAATTTATTATTTTTGATATAAATAATGAGCAAGCAGCACGCTGAAAAAGTACTGGTTGCATTCATGATCGAGCCTTTAACGCCCATGGTATAAGCCAGACCGATATAGAAAAAACATACTGCAATGACGTCTGGAATATTCCCTGGATGCTCAACTGGATTAACAGCCCACGCTGGAACGCCCTATAGACCGCCCGCTTAACGCGGCAAGCACTAACAGTAGGAATCCAGCAAATGCCAAGCGATAGCCCGCGAAGACAAATTTTCCAGGAATATCATTATCCGCAATGTGAAAAAGCGCATAGCCATTTTTAATGGCTGGATAAGCGCTTCCCCATAGTAAACAGCATAATGTAGCGATAAAAAACCACTTTTTTATCTGAAAAAATGCGTGCACTTTTCCAAGAAAACCACCTTCGACGATTGATTTCTCATAATAACGTTGAATGCCAGACAAATAAATTGAGGGAGCCTAATCCTTTATTTTTTATTATCAATCTGTATGATTTCTCATCGCGTAATTATCTTTTATTTTTAAAGAGTTAAAAACGTGATCGGGATCTCATCGAATTTGATTAAGGTTTTTCAATATATGCCGATTATCTTTTACATTGGTTGTTTAGCTAATGGATTGTCATTAATGTAGATACCAAAGCCTAATCGCTAATGTCGCCGTTAATGGCATGGTAAATCATAATTTCCTGAGAATGAGCGAATGGATATGAAAATAACGTCAAGGTCTGAGCAGCGCGTCGAGGCTGGCATGCTGAGCAATTTACGGCTAGTTCCCTTATTCATCATTATTCTGGGTGGTATCATGCTGTTATTTGCAGCATCTATCGGCACATCCAGCTACTTTTTACAAAGCAGCAATCAGTCATTAGATGACGTCACAAAAGAAATCGATACCCGAATGGGGATTTCAAACAGTTCCAACCACCTTCGCACCGCGCGTTTGTTGTTAATCCAGGCGGCAGCGGCTGCACGTATTGGTGACTCTCAGGTCTTCAATGATAATCTGAAGCAAGCTGAACAACGTCTGGAACAGTCAAAAAAAGCGTTCCTTGTCTATGAGGAGCGTCCGGTTAAAACACCTCAGGATATGGAGTTAGACGCCGATTTACGTAAATCCTATGATGCTTACGTCAATCAAGGTCTTATGCTGATGCTTACTGCGGCGAAGCAAGGGCTGTTTGAAGAAGTCATCACTCTCGAATCGGAAGAAACTCGGGTTTTAGATTTGACCTATAACAAATTTTTACTGGAAGCCATCTCTTACCGCACACAAAGAGCAAAAGAATTAAACGAAACGGCGCATAAAAATGCACTGCTTGGCTATTCGTTGATGGGCGGCAGCTTTGCGCTGGCCACCATTTTAACGCTGCTGACATTCTTCCTTCTCAGAGGGATCCTCATCAAACCCATGAATCAGTTGGTCATGAGAATCCAGCGCATTGCGCAGGGCGATCTGACTCAAATGTCAGATCGTTATGGCAACAATGAAATCGGTACCCTCGCCAACAATGTTCAACAAATGCAGTCTTCCCTGGTCACAACGGTCACTACCGTTCGAGAAAGTGCGGATTCTATTTATCAAGGTTCAACGGAGATCTCATCCGGTAACACCGATCTCTCCTCGCGCACAGAACAGCAAGCTTCAGCGCTTGAACAAACCGCGGCAAGCATGGAGCAATTAACCGCGACCGTGAAGCAAAACTCAGAAAATGCGCACCACGCAAGTCAACTCGCAGCGAATGCCTCAGGAAAAGCCAAACAGGGCGGAGAAATCGTTGCAAACGTTGTTAACACGATGAACAGCATTTCAGGTAGCTCAAAGAAAATATCTGAGATTACCAGCGTCATTAACAGCATTGCTTTTCAAACTAACATTCTCGCACTTAATGCCGCGGTTGAAGCAGCCAGAGCAGGAGAGCAAGGTCGTGGTTTTGCCGTTGTCGCCAGTGAGGTTCGTAGCCTCGCCCAGCGTAGTGCACAAGCAGCAAAAGAGATCGAAACACTGATTTCAGAATCAGTCAACCTGGTCAACAGTGGTTCTGTTCTGGTTGATAATGCCGGTCAAACAATGAAAGAGATTGTCGATGCCGTTACAAACGTCACCGACATCATGGGGGAAATTGCCTCTGCTTCTGACGAACAAAGCCGTGGTATTACTCAGGTCGGTCAGGCAATATCTGAAATGGACAGTGTGACTCAGCAGAATGCTTCACTCGTTCAGGAAGCCAGCGCGGCGGCCGCATCGCTGGAAGAACAAGCCGCATTGCTTACCCGCGCAGTCGCGACTTTCAAGTTATCCAGCCATTTATCAAGTGGTGATTCAGCCCCTTCCCGGCTGAACGCACTAGCTGCCAAGGGCCGTTCATCACTCGCCCTCCCCCGCCAAGCCAATACGGAAAACAGTAACTGGGAAACGTTCTAATACTGGATACCAAAATCACTGCGGGCGTTATTTACTCGGATAATGCCTGCATACTGATATGTTTCCCTTTACGCTTTTTCCGCCAACATCTTTAGCTCAACAAACGTACCATCTTTACTGTCAACTTCATTGAAAAACCAGACACCAGCAGGGTAATCCTTTAATGCTACTAAATACATGATTCCTTCCTGAAACGTTTCCACAGCCAGAATCGTCCCTTCCCGGCGCGTCTTCCCATCGGTTTTAACAGTAACCAAATCATTAACTTTCATAAATTTATCTCAAAATAGCTTCTAACATCAAAAAAACAGCATTATCATCTACAACTACGGTAATAATAGTACCGGTGGAGAATGATTAATTTTCTTTATTTTTAACAACGCCATGTTGACCCTCTCTGTCATTAACTATCGATTATTCAGGCAAAAATTGATCGTTTCTATCCTAGTACATCCGACATATTCGCAAAAGAGATTAAAAGTTGAACGAACTACTGAACGTTAACAAACAGAGAGATAACGGTGAGTCGAGCTACAATCAAGTCATAACATCAGAATGGACACAATTGATAGCCACAACCTCACAACAATCTTTTAATCTACTGCGCACCCTCGCCGCTCAGAAAGCATCCGACTTTGCTAATGAGTTCTACACCTACATGCTTAAAGATCAAGAAGCCTCACTCTTTCTTTCCAGCCAACAAGTCCATGATCGGCTCCACGGTTCGATGAGCAAATGGATAACAGCCATTTTAACGAATACCGGGGACCATCTAGCAGATCTGATTAACCATCAAAAAAAAATTGGTCAGATTCATGCACGTATTGGTATTCCCGTCGATCTGGTTGAACGCGGTGCTCGGCGTCTCAAATGGCACCTCTATGAAAATATCGCACAGGTGGCAAATGATAAAGCGCTATGCTTTGATGCCATACGGTTCGCTTCTATTTCCATGGATATCGCCATAGAGATAATGAGTAAAACGTATTCACAATCACACAATCAAGCAGCTAAGAACGAAGAATCCTATCGGCTATTTTCTATTCTGGAAAATGCCAGTATGGAGAGAGAACGGCAGAATGCATCGCTGCTAAATTGGGAAAATGCCTTTATTTTTAGTGTGGCTACCGGTACGCCGCTTTCCAGCATTCAGGATTTGAGTGACTCGGATTTTGGCCTGTGGTTTAACCATAAGGGGAAATCCAGCTTTAGTAATATTCAGGGAATACGTACTATCGCGACAATCATGGCTGAAACCGATGAGTATATTCGCAGCTATAGTAACACCGCACTACTGACACAGCAGGATTACGCACCGCTACTTAAAGCAGTCAGAAGTAAAATCTATAAAATAAATGTGCTGTTAGGATCGCTATTTGATGAGGTACAAAAACTGGAGAGTGGTAAAGATACGTTAACCCTCCTGTTAAACCGCCGCTTCCTGCCGACCATTCTTCGACATGAAATATCGCTGGCAATGCATTCAAATACGCCTCTCAGTATCGCCATGATTGATATTGACCACTTTAAATCCGTCAATGACACCTATGGCCATACTGCTGGTGATAAAATCCTGAAAAGGATTGCAGAAATTCTGTATGAGAATACACGAAACAGCGACTATGTGTTCCGTTATGGCGGAGAAGAATTCATGATCGTGCTCATTGAGACGCCCAGAGTTGCCGCCTACACCATCATCGAACGGCTGAGAAAGAAAGTCCAGGATCTCGCTATTCATCTTCAAAGCGGTGAAAACGTCAGGATGACTATCAGCGCAGGCATCGCCGTGTACAGTGGCCATCCGGATTATGAATGCCTGATAAAGGCAGCAGACGATGCGCTCTATCAGGCCAAGGCCAATGGCAGAAACCGGATCGAATACGCGCCAGAATAACCATTCTGTCTTATTGCAAACCTGCATTTCAGCCTACATTGGAAAAAGAATAGCACTCTATTCATCATCGCAGGTTTGCATCATATCCCTCACTAAGCAGATGAATTCCCGTCCATTGAACAAATTGACAGCATGAAAACAATAAACCAACGATTTTACTAACCAATCCGCCAGAAATTTGATACATATTCAATAAATAGGCATGATCGTCGACAATGCTTCATGCAGTAAACCTTTTATAATTTGATCTTATTTTACTCTGGGGAGGAGCGAGCATTGCAGCGACAGCAGGTTTCATCGTCAAGAATTGATTCGATTGGGTATGACCCAAAGACGCACATCCTTGAGATAGCATTCCATAACAAAGATGTCTATCAATATGTTGGTGTACCAGAATCTATCTATAAAAAGTTTATTTCTGATGCTGTTGTTTCTAAAGGTCGTTTCTTTGATGGCGTAATAAAAGATAAGTTTTTATGTCGAAAAAACAAATAGATATTAATTTAACAACAACCATTCTACTGCTTGTCGCCGTCTCTTAACGGCGATTAAAAACGTGACTTTGCAACGTGTCAATTTGCCATTTCACCCGCCAGTTCGTCTTCCACGCTCTTAATTCATCATTCTGTAGAGCATATCTTCACGATAGAAGGTAAGCCTGTCGTAAGAATGGGAGATAGTTGTGCCCACGGTGGTAAAATCGTGCAAGGATGGCCAACGGTGACATCAGATTAATTTCTTAAGTCTGTAAGTGAATAGTCCTGTGCCATTTCTCTTCGCATAACCTATGTGCCACAGGCCGTTTCTGTTAGCTGCCCGAATGCTCAGCCACACATTCCCCACCAAAATCTCCGTTGAGAATATATCTTCTTAGCCTGCTTTGCTTACTGGACAGACCATCAACCCGTTTAATTTTCATGCCGTTACGTGAACGCCTACTTAAAGCACTTTTGATCGGTAACGCCGATCGATACGATCGCATCGATCTATAAAAACGATTATCTTTTGAACGCCATCGTCGATAAGCTATTGCCGAGAATAACCATAACGTAATGTTTTATCTGCTCTTTATTCCCATACTCGGGAAGGACTGACTATTGCCTGTTATCCGGTAAATCAATAATCAGTAGATAAAAATCATTCCATTGTTTTTGCCAAATCAGGACTGGTGTGCAATGACGCCGATTACCTCTCTTCATTTAACGATACGGAATCAACAGGATAAATCGGCCACCCGATTGAGCCAGGCGATTGAACGGCTTTCATCGGGTCTGCGCATCAATGGCGCAAAGGATGATGCCGCCGGTCAGGCTATTGCCAACCGGATGACTGCCAATCTGAATGCCAACAGCGTCATCACCAACGGCATGAAAGACGGTCTCAGTCTGATGCAAACGGCTGAAAGCGGGCTGGATGCCATCAATAACCTGATACAACGCGGCAGGCAGCTCGCGGTGCAGGCGGCAAACGAAACGTTGTCCGATACCGACCAGACCAGCCTGAACGGTGAATACCAGCAGATTAGGGAAGAAATCGACCGCATCGCTTCCTCGACACAAATCTTTGGTCGCTATCCGCTGGCACCCACTGAGCCGAGCCCTCAGCCAGCCAAATTGGGCAACACGTTGCCGCTGGCAGAGAAATTTCCCGATGCCAATACCCAGTATCAATTCCCTTCTGGGGTGGTTTCACTGGCTTACATTCCTGCTGGCGCAAAAAATATCACTATTATCATCGACTCATTAGGTGCCGATGACGATATCCAACTCTTTGCGCGGGACGGTAAACATCTGGCCGGTACGCCCGCTGAAGGCGCAGATGCCGATATCGTCTGGTCAGCAAACGGCGTAACGGATGAAAACACCATGAATACCGCCGTGATTACGCAAGACAACGGCTTTTTACCCAATGCCACCTACTCGGCAGATTTGTTGCTGCAAGCCGGGGAATATAATATCAACACAGGGGCACAGACCACTTATCAGGGCATGACCATCACTTACAGTGGCGATGGTGACCGCTTTGAAGATGCCAGCACCGGGGGATTTAACGATGGGAATGTGGGTGCAGCAAACCAACTGGAAAAGATTCATATTGATGAGGTAACGGAAGATCTGATTGTCATTGTGGCTGGCAGCGGTGTGTTTTACAGCAACGCAAGCTGGGATGAACTTCCCACACCGACAGAGCCTGCACCGCCACTGCCGCCCTCCGTACCAATCAGCAAAGAAACGACGTTTGTTGTCGGAGCAAGTTTTGGCGATGCATTGCAAACGGTCACCATTAATCCAACGCCCGCAGACAGCCAATCGCTAGGGCTTTCCTCTGTCACGCTAAGTACACCAAAGCAGGCCAGTGCGGCATTAGCCACATTCGATAACGCACTGAAAACCCTGGACGGTTACCGCAGTGAATACGGCAGCCAGATGAACCGCTTCGAATCCGTCACTACCGTGTTGTCACAGGAGAAAATTGCCACCGCTGCCGCTCGCTCACGCATATTGGATGCGGATTACGCCATTGAGGTTTCCGCGATGACAAAAGCCCAGATCCTACAGCAGGCATCGATGGCCGTCTTGTCGCAAGCCAATCAGCAGTCGGGAAACGTATTAAAGCTGTTACAGGGATGATGCGTCGTCAGATATCACTTTGCTATTTTTCTACTGAATCACTATCGCCATGAGCATTGAAATATTCAGCCGCTGCCCTTTCACCACGGCGGCATTTACCTGTCTGGGAAATAGGGATAGCGGCAATGTACCCATCACTGTTGTTGATATTGAACACGGTATCGACATGGTGCTATTGACTCACATCATTACCGCCAAACACCGAACATTCGTCATTATTCTCAACAACCGCAAACATAAACCGGTGATGGTGGCTAAAAAGGTATTGCTGTTATCAAAACATGCATCGATGAACACGATTAAAAAAGTGATTTCTGCTCTGTCATCGTTCAGGGAAATAAAAGGCAAGACGATATTGTTATCACCAAATGAGAAAATATTCTTCGGCTATTGGCTGGACGGAATAGCAATAAAAATCATCGCAAAGAAAATGACGATAACCCATAAAACCGCCAACAACATGAAAAATAATATCTACAGAAAATATGGCATAAAGGATCTGCTCACCTTTTTACTCATCGCCAGAATCTCACATATGCAAAGTATCGCTGATGCCGAACATCACAGGGTTATCTACGTTGATAAGGTGGCATGAGAGATCAGCAAGGTGCTTTGCTCTCACTAATTTTGCAAGTCGAACATAATGTTACTCATTGGTTGTTATCTTATCCACCTAACAGAAGTTCTTTGGCTCGACTTAAATTAAGCTCATTTTACTCTCACGAATGAATCAGCCAAAGAGCCAAAGACATGAAAAGTTGCTCAATTATCCGCCCACGTCTCACACTGGCCAATAACGGTAGCTACGGCAT
The DNA here is from genome assembly GCF_000749845.1 of Pectobacterium betavasculorum. Lineage (GTDB taxonomy): Bacteria > Pseudomonadota > Gammaproteobacteria > Enterobacterales > Enterobacteriaceae > Pectobacterium > Pectobacterium betavasculorum. The sequence continues at coordinate 1,661,030 of NZ_JQHM01000001.1, forward strand.
CCTCTACACCTTCCGGCGGATATTTGTATTTTTTCAGCAGCTTTTTGACCATACGACGCATACCAGCACGTGCGGATTCTTTCTTCTGCCAGTCGATAGTACGATTTTTACGCAGCATCTCCGTGAGTTCGTGCGTCATCGCTACTAATTCTTTGTTTTGGTAGAAGTCTTTCACAGCTTGAGGACGGGTCAGCGCAAGATAGAATGCAAATTCTTCACCAGTCAATCCCAGCGCATCGCCTTCCGCCTGAGCGGACGCCATATCCTTCGCCATTTTCATCAGTTCAGCGATGACTTCTTCGTTGGAGAGCATACCGTTGAGGTACGCTTTCATGGCGCGAGAAAGCATTTCCGAGAACTTTTCACTCTGAACGAGATTAGTGCGGCGATAGAGCGTTACCTGCTCAGCGAGCAGTTTTTTCAGCATCTCAACGGCAAGATTGCGCTCCTTCATCCTGGCGATCTCATCGAGAAATTTTGGATCGAACAACGAAAACCCAGTGTCTACATCGGAAAACAGATTGATAACCCCATCACTTTGGATACTTGCTTTTAGTAGTTCGTTAACGCGGGCATTAATTTCTTTCAGGGACAGCGGTTTACCCTCGCCGGTGAGGCGAGTAAGCAGCGTACGTACCGCCTCAAAGTAGGCGGCTTCGAATCGCTGCTCGGCACTTATTAGCGAACGACAAAGAGATAACGCCTGACGAAGCAGCATGGATTCTTTGATGAACAGATCCTTTTTGCTCGGCGCTTCGCCATAGGCGGGTTTCGGTTCTGCGGCCATTGAATACCGAAAATCCATGTCTTCGTGATTTGGGGTAACTTTCGGCTTATCAATAGCTGAAATAAAATTCACGCCGCCAGTGATAGTTTTGGCGCGAACGAGATCGCTATCAGTAGACAGAAACGCCGAATAGTCAAAACCGTGGAACAGGCTGCGGCAGACTTCCAATTTTTCGATAAATTTCGGCAGCGCGGTCTTGGCGACATCGGTATCACCGTAGTTGTTCTTATCGCGGTTGGTGTAGGCGTTCATCGCCTGTTTTAACGCCGAAGCAATGCCGACATAATCAACAACCAGCCCGCCTTCTTTATCTTTGTAAACCCGATTGACGCGGGCGATGGCCTGCATGAGATTGTGCCCCGACATCGGTTTGTAAACATACATGGTAGCGAGCGATGGTACATCAAATCCTGTAAGCCACATATCCACCACGATGGCGATTTTCAGCGGGTCATCGTTATTCTTGAATCGGCTGGCCATCGCGTCGCGGTGGCGTTTATTGCCGATAACGCCGCGCCACTCTTCCGGATCTTTATTGCTTTCGGTCATCACCACGCCAACTTTTTCGGCCCATTCAGGGCGTAGCTCAAGCAGCTTGCGGTAGATGCTCATTGCGATGGAGCGCGAATAACCAACTATCATCGCTTTGCCGGTCAGCTCGTGCTGACGGTTTTCCTCATAGTGTTGGATGATGTCTTCACACAACGCAGTGATAGTCTGTTCCGCCCCGAGGATAGACTCCATTCTGCCGAGTTCCTTTTTACTCTTTTCGATAGCATAGTCTTCTGCGTTTTGAGCCATAATGTCGTATTCCGCGTCAATAAGCCGCAGAATGTCTTCGTCCAACTTCAGGTGAATAACACGACTCTCATAGTAGACGGGTCGGGTCGCACCGTCTTCCACTGCCTGTGTCATATCGTAGATATCGATATAGTTGCCGAACACCTCAATGGTGGAGCGATCTTTATTGGATATCGGCGTTCCAGTGAAACCGATGTAGGTGGCGTTGGGTAAGCTATCGCGAATAATGCGTGCCGTACCGAGGATCACACGACCTGTTTTCGCGTCCACTTTTTCTTCTAAACCATACTGCCCACGATGAGCTTCGTCTGCCATCACAATGATATTGCGACGCTCGGAAAGCGCTTCAGAGGCCTCCTCAAATTTCTGCATGGTCGTGAAAATGATGCCGTTTGCCAGTCTTCCTGCAAGCAGTTCCTTTAAATGAGAACGGCTTTCGGCTTGCTGGGGCGTTTGGCGTAGGAACAATGCGCACTTGGCAAACTGTCCGAATAACTGATCGTCAAGGTCGTTGCGATCTGTCAGCACTACCAGGGTCGGAGAATTTAGCGTGCTTTGTAGTAGATGGGCGTAAAATACCATCGACAGCGATTTTCCGCTGCCCTGGGTGTGCCAGAACACGCCGCCTTTGCCATCTGTTGCAGTAGCCCTGCTGGTGGAGGCGACCGCTTTTCTCACAGCAAAATATTGGTGGTACGCTCCGAGGATTTTTTCGTCGCCGGAAAAGCAAATAAAATGCTTGATGATGTCGAGCAGCCGCGTTTTGTCGAACATTCCCTCAATGAACGTATCGAACTGGGCGTACTGCGTATTTTCGTAGCTGCCATCCTTGGTTTTCCACTCCATAAAGCGATCTTCGCCTGCCGTAATGGTTCCGGCTTTCGAGACGGCCAAGTCGCTCATAGCGAGAAAAGCGTTGTATATGAACAGAGACGGTATCTCATGCATATAGTTGCGCAGTTGCAGAAATGCCTCAGAAGCGTCCGTTTCCTCACGGGAAGGTGATTTCAACTCAAAAACGACAACAGGCAAACCATTTAAGAATACGATCACATCAGGGCGTTTCTCGCTATTTTCGCAGATTGTCCACTGGTTGGAGACGGTGAATGAATTCCGCTCCACATCCCCATAATCCACAAGATGAACCAACACCGCCCGCAGCTCGTCTTTATCGTAATAGTTGACCGATATACCATTTTGCAGGTAGCCCATAAATTGCACATTCTTCTGCTGGAATGTGCCACCATCAATGTTTCGCAGCTTGTAAACCGCCTCGGCAAGCGCCTCTTCCGGCAGTCTGGGGTTCACCCGTCTGAGAGCAGGGAGAAGTTCGTCCATATTAAGCGGATTGGCATACTCCCGAGTCAGATCCGGCGCATAAACATGGTTATAGCCCAACGTATCGCGGAACAACTCAAGACAAGCGTTTTCGTAATGGGCTTCGGTATAGGCCATTTTGATTACCTTTTTACAAATTTATAACGCAATTTTTGCGTTTAATTCTCGTTGTTCGTTTTTGAACGACAAAATTGGTTAATTCCACAACGCCGCTGGGCGGTAAATCATCATTTAGAGCAGATGGCGCAAGCCATGTTTAAGTCGTGGTTTGTGGACTTCGAACCGTTCGGCGGAGAGATGCCTAATGGTTGGCAAGTTATTAAATTTTCATCATTTATAAAGCCAAGAGTCGAAAAAATCATTAATGATAACAATACCCCTATGTTATCAATTACCAATGACGGAGTAGTGCTTCGAGACACTAAATTCAATAAAAATCTGGTATCAGCAACAACGAAAGTGAAACTTACCAAACACTCTGATTTAGTTTTTGGTAACAGTCGGCATACTCTCAACTGGGGGGTTGTCCGCATCCCTGAAGGTGGCGTCAGTTCTGCATATAACGTTTTTTCTGTTGCGGAGAGTATTTCCACAAATTACCTCGAATCATTCATAAAATCGAAAATTGGATATTTCAATAACATCATTCGTGCAACAACGCGGGACAACCAAGGCATTGATATAGCTGCTTTAATGCAAAAGTCTATCTATTTGCCATCATCGAATACTCTTAGTGAGTATTACATAATAGAAAACCCATTGATGGAGAAGGTAATCGCAAATAATAAGGAGTCTTCCCGCCTTGCTGAGATACGCGACACACTTTTACCCCGACTAATGTCCGGAGAACTATCCGTTGCCGATCTCGGCGACGCTAAATGATGATTTATCGCTGTGTTGTTGGCGATTTTGTCGTCCAATAATTTTAGCGTGCGTCCTATTTCGATTTGCTCAGAAAACGGTGGCACAGATACTTCAAGTGAATGTATATGATTTCGATTAAGCGTAGGGACAGCACTCCCTCCGGAAAAATTGCCTAAATCTAGCGTTTTCAGCAAGTAATACACAAACACAGGATCAGAGTTTTTAAATTCTTTAACATAGAGAGTCGTATTATGTGACCAACTTTGGTCATATACGATAAAAGGGTTACCAGTATTGCCACTTCGTCCTACCGTGACTGAAGGAGCTTCTGTCGTGTATTCGTTGTGATACCCAATTATCCCGTTAGAGCCAACAACAGGATATTCACCGCATATCATTTTGGTTTTTGGTAGATCGTGCCCCCTTTGAAATGTCAGGACATCTCCGAGTAAACAAGCTTTCCAACCGTTTATAGACATAATTTTCTTATCCAATAAATTTCCTATGCGAATTTTTGACGTTTGTCTGATTAACCATTGCGTAATGCATCGTCGTATCAATCTTTACATGACCAAGCAACCGCTGTACTTGCTCAATGGGCATGCCTTTGTCAATGGCGCGGGTAGCAAGGGTGCGCCGGAACTTGTGCGGGTGAACCTTGTGCATATCCGCCCGTTTGCCGATTTCCCGCAGCCGAGTCTCCACACCGCCGATAAGGAGCCGCTCGCGGGGCAGGGTTAACGACACGAATAGTGCAGGATTGTTATCTTTACGCGCATCAAGGTAGTTCAACAGGTGGATTTTGGTACGGGCGTCAAAGTAGACCACTCGCTCGTTGCCGCCCTTGCCGAAAACCACACATTCCCGCTCATGGAAACCAATATCCTCGCGGTTTAACTGTACCAGTTCGCCAACACGCATACCCGTTGAGGCAAGTAGATCGATCATAGCCAGATCGCGGATTTCCTCGCAGGCATCACGGAGCAGCTCCAGGCTCTCGTCAGAAAAGGTTTCTTTAATGATTTTCTCCGTTCTGATCTTGTGGATGCGCCGCACGGGGCTTTTAAGGATATAGTCTTCATCCTCTAACCAGCCGAAAAAACTACTAAAAATGCGGCGCATATTGTCAACCGTCACTTTGCTGGAGTTTCGTGCTTTCTGGTAGTTCGCCAGATAGTTGCGAAGATCGTCTGTGACGATCTCACGGACTGGTTTTTTTACTGCTTTGAGCATAGTACTAACGGTAGCATCATAATATTTCAGCGATTTTTCCGAACAACCTTCGATACGTTTTGCAGAGATAAACACATTAAGCAGCCCATCATTTCCAACGGTTTCCTGATCGTCGGGGATCCGACTTGCCGTGATGTCAACATTATGCATGTGGTATGTCAGCACCCGGCGTAGTCCGTCTAATTGTCGCTGTGTCAGTATCGCTGCCATATTTGCCTGAATTTCCGTTATTAACTTGTCCTTCATCATCTCACCTACCGCTGGATCAAAACATGAGTTTATGCGCAGACAGTAGGATCGATAAATCATCATTTAGCGTCGCCGAGATCGGCAACGGATAGTTCTCCGGACATTAGTCGGGGTAGTAAAGTATCACGCGTCTCTGCAAGACAGGCATTCTCTGCCTCAAGCAGTTCCTGCTTATTGAATATGGGAGTGCATTCGTCTTGAAAGCGACGAAGAGAATCCTCATCAGGAATAACAGCGGGAATGCTTTTCATTGTAGTTCCAGAAACTTCCTTGAAAGTCGACCCCGAAGCTACATTCTCGATAGTTTGAATATTATTAATCAAGAAGTAATAAATGAATGCAGTGCCTACGTTTTTTTTTGGAACAATAGATTTAAAACCCTGATTGGTAGAGAGTTCCCCACTCGCAATAGCGATATAGCCAATTGGCGCCCTGGAACTGAAAAGGACAGTTCCTCGTGGCATAAGCTGTGCGCTACTGTTGCGAAGGCCAAGTTCAGAGATGTCGTTTGCTCCATGGGCAATAAACTTGTTTTTGTTGACAGACAAATCTTTAGGTGTAACCCAGGCTATGCCGTGTTCGGTGTAATATTGAGGTTTCGCCTTAGATGGTGTACTGCCGCCAATGACATAGCCCAAATCGGAAATCGTACCTTTTCTCCATTTACTCGGCATTTTCCCACCGAACGGCTCGAAACCGATAAACCAGGACTTAAACATGGCTTGCGCCATCTGCTCTAAATGATGATTTATCGCCTTATTTACAGAAATTCTATCGTCTAAAGCGATCAAAATATCAGCAATAATATGCTGTTCATCTATGGACGGCAGATTTACCTCAATTCTAGCGAATGTATCCCGTGTGATAGTATCGAATACTGAACCATGGGTATGACTTTTCAGTAATCGGATACTGTCCCTCAGTAAATAGTAAAGATATGTCTGAACGATAATGCCTTTCTTACCTCGTATTCCATAGCAAGACTGATTAAATGCCATTGGGAACGGAACCATCGCGAGTTCTCCCACCGTTCCGCGGGCAGAAATAATGATGTCATCATTATTCAGCATTTTAGTAGAACTATTATCCAGCCCAGCTTTAGTTATGGACTTTTCAGTCGAAAATACATAGCGCTCATCGTTATTAAAATCCTTTACAGAGAGCCAATGAATATCACCGTCCCAGTACTCAGGAATGTTTGTGTTTGGAGTCCCTCCACCTATGAGATCGATAACATCAGCTAATAAATAAGTAACGTATTTAGATCTCATACCCAAGTCCCCCGAGTCTCTTGCGAATCTCATCTTCCAGTTCATGGGAACGCTTGAACAGCACGCTAAGTTCTTCCGTCAATCGCGACATTTTCTCCTCAAAAGGTTCGCCGTCATCTTCCTTAGCCTCAATGCCGACATAGCGGCCCGGCGTGAGAATAAAGTCCTGTTTGGCGATGTCCTCTGTCGTGACCGCCGCGCAGAAACCTTTCACATCTTTCAACGTATTGTTGTCGAACGCCTCAAAGGTAGCGGCAATTTTGGCGATATCCTCGGCGGTCATCTCACGCAGACGACGGTTGACCATCGTTCCCATATTGCGAGCATCGATAAACAGCGTTTTGCCTTTTTGCTTTTTGTTCCGGCTGATAAACCATAAAGATACGGAGATCTGGGTGGTGTAGAACAATTGCGTGGGCATCGCGATAATGCCTTCCACCAGGTCGTTCTCTACGATTTTTCGTCGGATATTACCCTCGCCGCTGCTCTGGGAAGATAGTGAACCGTTGGCAAGCACCATACCAATTTTGCCATTTGGGGCGAGGTGATGAATCATGTGTTGTAACCAAGCGAAGTTGGCGTTCCCATTCGGTGGTAAACCGTATTGCCAGCGTGGATCGTCGTTTAAGCTGCCATCGTTCCAATCCGACAGGTTGAATGGCGGATTAGCAAGAATAAAGTCGGCCTTCAGTGTTTTGTGCAAATCATTGCGAAACGTATCGTCATTGTGAGTACCGATGTTAGCTTCGATACCGCGAATAGCCAGGTTCATCAACGCCATTTTACGTGTAGTCGGGTTAGCATCCTGCCCGTAAACCGAGAGGTTACCGATGTTGCCACTGTGGTTTTTTACGAAGTCGGCAGACTGGACAAACATACCGCCTGAACCGCAACAGGGGTCGTACACGCGACCTTTAAACGGTTGTAAAACTTCAACGAGCGTTCGCACGACACAGGAGGGCGTGAAGAATTCTCCAGCACGCTTACCCTCTTGCTCAGCAAATTTGGCGAGACAATATTCGTAGGTACGTCCCAAAATATCTTTGTCTGTTCCATGTTCAATCATCTGAATATTGGTAAACAGATCGACAACGTTGCCAAGTCGGCGTTTGTCTAGCTCGGCGCGAGCGTAATTTTTAGGCAGAATATCTTTCAGCCGTTTGTTTTCTTTTTCGATTTCCCGCATCGCGTTATCAATAACAATACCGATAGTCTCTTTGCGTGATGCTTCAGCGATAGCACTCCACCTGGCCTGCTGCGGTACGAAAAATACATTTGCTTCGGCGTAGGCATCTTTATCCTCCACATCGTCGTCATCAGCCAGAAGCGCCTGATATCGCTCATCAAACTTGTCCGAAATGTATTTGAGGAAGATAAGTCCTAATACGACATGTTTATATTCCGCCGCGTCCATATTGCCGCGCAGGATGTCCGCCGCCGCCCAAATTTGCTGTTCGAACCCGATTGACGCGGTGTTGTTTCCGTTCGTTATGGCCATGTATTTGCCTCATTATTGTTCTGAAAATCTTCAGGCTTGCACAATGTTGAAAACCGTAAGAAATTATCTGAAAATTTTAAATTGAATGATATGGTTAATAATCACTAAGTTTCAGCAACTACTGACGTTACAGTGTTAATCAATGGGGTAATTCGATTCGGTGAAATGGAAAGCCGTCACTCCAATATCAATTGGATCCCATTGGGGATTAATTTTACAACAACATAAACAACATGTTGTTATTGATTTCATTAAAAATGTCCTCCATGAAAAACGATCGCCACTGTTATGATAGGAAAATAAGCAAACTGTAACTCTTTCCTGACAGAACTACAGCCTGCCCACTTACTACATATATTAATCCACAGTCAACTTCCCAAAATCAAACGGGCTAACTCCTCTCTCCCGGTTCGCATCGAGAAAATCTGCCCACCATTGCAGCATCAGTTTGCGTTCACCCAGATGCTCCGCCTTATGGATATACGCTGCCCGGACGCCGTTACGCTCCTGGTGGCTCATCTGTCGCTCTACCGCATCCCTAGACCACAAGCCCGACTCAATCAGTGAACTACAGGCCATGGTACGAAAGCCGTGACCACATACTTCCGTTTTCGTGTCGTAGCCCATCGTTTGCAGCGCTTTGTTTACCGTCCCCTCGCTGACAGGTTTTCGTGACGAATGATCGCCAATGAAAACCAGCTCACAATGCCCACTCACCTCTCTGATCTTTTTAAGGATCTCCAGTGCCTGACGGCTTAAAGGAACAAGGTGTGGTGTGTGCATTTTTGAACCGCGTTCGGAGAATTTCACTCCTGGAATCGGTTCACGTTCAGGGGGAATCGTCCATAATGCTCGTTCAAAGTCGATTTCCGGCCAGCGAGCAAAACGGAGCTCGCTTGAACGAATGAAAATCAGTAAGGAGAGATTAATAACCCATTTGGTAAACTCACGGCCTTTGTAACCGTCAATCCGGCCAAGAAGTTCAGGCAAGCGTTCAAGGGCTAACGCAGGACGATGTTCAACTTTGCCTGGCATAATTGCCCCTGCCATATCCTGCGCCGGATTATAATCAATCAGGCCGTTTTGTACGGCATAGGTCATGATGGCGGTCACACGTTGTTTTAGACGCTTAGCCACTTCTAAACGTCCTGAACGTTCAACGCTTTTAATTGGTGTCAGCAAGTCGCGTGTTTTCAGATTTGCGATATGAGAGCCACCGATGGCGGGGAAAATATTGTCGCTCAGGCTTTTCAGGATACGTTCGGCATGAGATTCCGACCATTTCTTGTTGTCGGCATGCCAAGCTCGGGCCACAACCTCGAAGGTTTGCTCATCATCTTGTTGCTGAGTTTTGACTGCTTTTTTATGCTCGTTAGGATCAACGCCAGCAGCAATAAGTTTTCGCGCTTCATCGCGTTTCTGACGCGCTTCAGAAAGGGAAACCTCAGGGTAGACACCTAGCGCCAACGTCTTTTCTTTGCCATCCGAACGATAGCGTAAGCGCCAATATTTAGATCCATTGGTATGGACCAAAAGAAACATACCGTTTCCATCGGTAAGTTTATAAGGCTTCTCTTCCGGTTTTGCTGAACGTACCTTGATATCCGTGAGTGCCATAATGCTTTTCCTTCAATAAATGCGTTATTGAGGGTACAAGGATTTACCATACTGAAGTATACCCGCAATTGTACCCGCACAAGCAAGTTGATGTCAGTTGAATTGTGTTGACGTAGGAAGAGTATGGAATGAAGGGGAAGTCAGTAAAACCGTGGGTTTTAGGCAAAAAAATAGACGTCGGTTGACGTCTATTGATTTATCAATGGTGCCCGGGGCGGGACTTGAACCCGCACAGCGCGTACGCCGAGGGATTTTAAATCCCTTGTGTCTACCGATTTCACCACCCGGGCACAAATATTGGAGGCGCGTTCCGGAGTCGAACCGGACTAGACGGATTTGCAATCCGCTACATAACCGCTTTGTTAACGCGCCAAAACATTCAGGTTTTAGTAACCAACATCCGCAAGTGCCGATGCTTTAAATTGGAGCGGGAAACGAGACTAGCACCTGGCCCATAACCCCTTGATTACAAATCACTTTATAGCATATAACTTAACTCAATGGACAGCATTATGGACTAACCCTAAATTGATGGCAACCTCTTTATGCAAATTTTTTCTATGTCAGTCGGCAAAAAACATTTATTGCTCAATATGTAAGCTATTAAATGATCTGTGTCCTGAACGCCTATTTGCATTTATTTATCTTGTGTCCATCATCGAATATATTCATAGACAACCTTCCCAGGTTATCAGCCCATCAGCTACATTCTCTATGGAAGAATGCAGCTTCACAACATCAGAAGATACCGTTCGGAAACAATAATCTTTCAATTACATCATTCATTAATGATTAACAATCAATGGTGCCGTCTGTCATTTTCTGAACAGAGAAGCGTAGCCATCAGTGATGGCAGTTTGGAGTTTATCCTACGAAGGATTAATATTAGTCAGTTATGCAACATGGGCTTTTTTATCAGCTTTTCGATAGTTATAAGGTCTTTCTTTCACCACTATAGGGAAAGCTCTTTCCCTTTTTATTAGCAACTTCACCATCTGCCCTATACTCTCCAGATCACGCGTTAGCTCAGGGATCCGCCTCGGCAATGCCCCTTGAAGCGCCATCAATATTCTCATGATCAGCCCGCTGTATCCTAAGAATTCCAGTTGATTTAGCCAGTAATCTTTCAGTTGGCTTGTCATTTTAACCATCTGATATTTAAAAAATCACACATCAGAAGCACACCAATAACGCCTGTTCCGCAAGTCCCGGCTTTTTGCTTCTCAGTGTCAGTTAGCTCAGAGCATTGCCTGTTTGATTTCACAGTAACCCAACTCTATTTCTCACCGTGGATTGTAAAGCTCGACCATTTCACTTCCCAGATAACGCATGCCATAGATCAATTCCGGGCAGAATAATATCCAGTCGATTGACAATCTGATGAAGCGGTTCTTCACGCTCAAGCGCCAATGCGCTGGAAAACCGGTCGATAAAGCGTGGAAGAGGTTATATAGGTATCTTGATTTTGTGAACCACTGCATCTTCTCTTCACGATTGGGAGACGGCAAGCAGTATGTTCGGGGAACCTGAATTTCGCGCGTTAAGCGGACTGGTATCACAGTAATACATCTCGATATAAAAACGGTATGGGAACCAAATCAAAAGCAGTCAGCTATTCGGCTGACGGCGCGCATACCACCAGACCGAATAACTGTTAACTCTTATTTATAAGCAATAATGATGCCATGCGGCGTCCAGCCGGGCACCTGAATACGCTGCGGATTCTTAAAGCCAACCGCTGCCAGGCAGCGCTCATACTGCTCCCACGCGTAGATCATACCGCCTTCGGCCGGCAGACAAGCGAAGTAAACGCTGTCCAGCGCCGCGACTATCGGCCCATCACCTTCATCGTTGGACATGGAGTTGAAGATCACCACCCGTCCGCCCTCCGGTAGCGCCTCATAGGCTTTACCTAACATGTGGGTGTTCTCTTCCAACGTCCAAATCACCAGTTGATGGGCGAACAGGATGCAGTCATAGCCGCTTGGGAACGGCTCATGCAGAATGTCCAGCGCCTTGGCATTCACCCGATCGCCAAGCCCGGACTCGTCTATTTTAGACTGGGTAACCGGAATGGAGTGAGATATATCCAGCACCGTCACCTCCAGTAGCGGATTAGCCTGGGCCAATGCCAGCGCGTTAACGGCATCACCGCCGCCAGCATCCAGCAAACGACGAGCCGTAGAGAGATCCAGGTGCTTAACCAGATCCTGGTTGGCCAGTTCCGACCAGGAGCGCATATAGCGATAAAAGACGCTTTCCAGCTTCGGATTTTGATGCAGGCGATGGTAAATATCACGCCCCTCCCCAGGGAAACGACGCAGCCCAACGTTGGTATTTTTCTGCAACGACTCGGTAAAATCGATCTGACCTTCGTACACAATATAGTGTTCGAAAGCCACCGTGTCTTTGAAACGCCGCCAGTCATCGGTGTCCATGAGTTCACGTACCACGTCGGCGACACGGTAAATACCGTTTTCTTTCACCAGCAGCCCCAATGAGGTCATGCCCAGCAACAGGATATCCGCTGCACGCTCCTCAAGCCCCAGCGCCTCGCTGATCCTCTCTTTTGTCGGTTCCGATAAGTCGCGGACGGTCTCAAGCACATTCAATTCACAAGCTGCCTGCAAGTACTGAAACGCAGCATGTCCAAAAAGCAGGTTTGCCAATCCCGGCATATCCAACTGAGCCGGCTTGGAATAATTGGCGGAACGATGAGTAGCAGTCATATGTCTTTCCTTTTCATTAATGATTACTTCATTCGATAGTGTGTTCTTCCCTATCCGGCTTGCCTTACGGCAGCGCCTGACAAGGGAAAACACAACAGAAACACGTTGTGATCCTGAACATTTTCCCGGCCATCAATGAGTCATCCGGCTGTTCACAACAAACCTTGCCTACATGCGATATTGCAGCACACATTGAACGACATCCTCCTTAGTGTGAAAAAACCATCAGCGCCCATCAGGAATCTGCTCATCCAGACGGCGCATCTTGCGGTATGCCAACCCCATCAGAGAGAGCGTCACCCCCAACGCCCCGCAGCACAGCAGCACCAGCCGAATGGCTCCGCCATCGCCGGCCCCCCCCAACCAGTTGCTGACGCTTTCGGTCCAGCGTGTACCGGAGGCAAAGGCCGGTGCCAGCCAGCGGTCCACTATTTTGCCAACCAGCAGGATGGCGACCGGCATCGAAAGCATGGAAAGCGAGCCCATCAGCGCAAAGACGCTGCCCTGACAGTTAAGCGGCACCTTGCGCATCCACAGCGCCATACCACAACTGGTCGACAGGCTGCCGACAAACAGAGCGGCAAAGACGCATGCCGCGTAGTAAAAAACAGAATTGACCAAACTGACGATCGCGATACACAACGAGAGCAGCGTGTTGCAGGACAGCAATAGCAGCGCCAGACGCGACGACAGCCACGGCACAAAGAGCGACATGGCCCCCAGCGCCGCGCCCAGACCGCCCCAGCCCATAATAATTCCCAGCTCGCGTACGCTGTAGTGGGTAAGTATCAGCGGGGTTACCAGCGTAGAGACTAGTGCCTCAAGGCCGCTCTGAATCAGCACATAGATAAGCAGCATCGCCATCAGCCGATGTTCCTTGAAGTAGGCCAGCGCCCGCAGGAAATCCCGCAGCAAACCGCTGGAGTGAACAGCGACGTTGGGTGATTTCAGAATTGACGGCCGAACCCCGTAAAGTCCAACCGCAGCCAGCGACAGGCTGCACAGCATCGTGATCAAATTGAAAATGAAGATGCCGTTCAGACCGTAGCGGTACATAACCATCCCGGCGATCATCGGCACAAAAATGCCGATCCCCCCGGTAACGACGCCCATCAGACCGCAGGCAAGAGGCATCTGTTCGCTCTCCAGCAGTGCGCTCATGGTAGTACGGTATGCAGGCGTTCTGAGCGCCTGCGCCAGCGCGATCGTCACGGTAAACACATACAGCAGCCAAAGCGCGACGCCGCTTTTTACCATCACGATGAGTAATACCGCCATCAGGCAAAACACGCCAGCATCAGACAGCAGTATCGCCTTACGACGATCGACGCGGTCCGCCAGCGCCCCGGCAAACGGCAGCACCATCAGCGTGGAAAAAGCGCCGATTGTCATCACCAAAGAGAAGTCGAACAGTGAACCGCTTTGTTGATACACCCAGGCTCCGATTGAGAAACCGGCGATATTCGCACCAGCAATAAAGATATTTTCCGCCAGCAATAGCAGAAAAAAGGGCCGTCCCAGGCGGAGTACGGGGTTTAGCAACATAGCTACCGACGTCATCTAGCGCTTACCTTGTTCGATTGCCCGCAGCGCGTGCGTCAACGCCTCGCCTAGCGTATTGACGTACGGTCGGCTCACCATCGACATATGCGTTCCTTTTACCGGAATCACCCGAATAGCCGACGGCGTGTTGACGCTATCCCATCCCAGCAGCGGCGCCCTATCATCGCTAACGCGGAACAGATGCAGCGGAACGGCGAGCGGCTGCGGTCGCCAGTCGGCCAGCGCACGGATATAGCCTTCGTACTGATCGAGATAGCGTAGCGCCTGTTCAGCGCTCATACGCGCCGGCAGCACCGACTCCGCTTGAAAGGCCTTGACCAACTCGCCAAAGGCAGCGGTCTCCGTAAGCGCCGCTATACGCTGCGCTGCGGCGGGTTCAAGCAGCGGGTTCAGCGCCCACCATAGCCGAGTCACATCCTGGAGGTCATCCGGCAGCGTAATCGCCTGCGTTACCGGATTCGCCGAATCCAGCAGGCCGAGAAATGCCACTTCCGCGCCTTGTTCCAGCAGTTGGCAGGCAATCTCATAGGCCAGAACGCCGCCGAACGACCACCCCGCCAGCCGATACGGCCCGTGCAGTTGTACGCTTCGCATCACTCGAATCAGGTTCGCGGCATGACCGCGCAGAGAATCAATGGGCGCTGCCCGATCGTGTTGTCCCGCCAGCCCGTATACGCTGATATCGCTGTCGATATGCGTAAGGATCTCAGGAACGTAAAGCAGTTCCCCCCACACCTCATGAACAAAGAACAGTGGCACGGCGTCATTTTTCACCCGAAACGGAATGGCGCCGTTAGCCCATGCGGGCGCGCCATCATGAGAGATGCTCTCAGCCAACTGCCTAACGGTAGCCTGTGTAAACAGCGTGGAAACAGTCATGTTGAGGCCGAGTTCCTGTAGCAGGCTAGCCACCTCGACCAGACGCAGCGAGTGACCGCCAAGCTCAAAGAAGTTGTCATCGCGGCTGATATTTTCCTGCGGCCGGTTCAAAACTTTGGCCCATACCCCCGCCAGCATTTTTTCAACCGCGCCCTGCGGCGGTTCGAATCCCTCTTTCACCACGCCCGCCTGCTCCGGCGCCGGCAGCATGGCGCGATCTACCTTGGCATTCGGCGTCAGCGGCAGGCTATCCAGACGGACATAAGCGGACGGCATCATATAGTCGGGCAGGCGTTGGGCGAGGAATTCATGCAGTCGCTCTTCCTCCACGTCCTGTACAACGGTGTAATAACCCACCAATCGGCGATCGCCAGGAACGTCCTCTCGCGCCAACACAACCGCATCCTGTACGCCGGGGTAAAAACGGATGCAGGCTTCAATCTCACCCAGCTCGATACGAAAACCGCGAATTTTCACCTGACGATCGCTGCGGCCGAGAAACTCGATGGTGCCATCGGGAAGCCAGCGCCCCAGATCGCCGGTTTTATACAGTCTGGCTCCCTGTTCATCGCTGAACGGATCGGTAATAAAACGTTCAACCGTCAGTTCTGGCCGGTTAAGATATCCCGGCGTCACGCCAGCACCCGCCACATGAAGGTGACCGGCGACGCCGACCGGCGCTAGGCGGCCCTGCGCATCCAGAATGTAGATACGGACGTTGGCAAACGGCCGCCCAATAGGCGGTTTTCCTTCCCGCTGCGGATCGCACACGTGCATCGCCGCACCGATAGTCGCCTCCGTAGGACCGTAGCCATTGATGAAACGGCGCCCCGGAGCCCACTGCCGCACCAGTGCTTCGGAAACCTCCTCGCCGACCAATACCAGCGTTTGCAAATCAGGGAATTCGGTTCCCTCCGGCAGGGCGGATAACACCGCAGGCGGCAGCGTGACATGAGTGATGCGATCGCGGTTTAGCATGTCGATCAGTTCGGCCCCGACCAGCGGTCCGGCCGGAGGCAGGTAAAGCGCGGCACCGCTGACAAACGCGATAAACAGCTCGGAAACGCTGGCGTCAAAGCAGAAAGAGGCGAACTGCAATACCCGGCTGTGCGGCGTGACCGCGAAGGCTTCGACTTCCGCCGTAATCAGATTGCACAACCCGCGATGCGGCACCGGAACCCCTTTCGGCGTACCGGTCGAACCGGAGGTGTAAATAACGTAAGCCATCGCATCGGGCGTCAGCCCCAGCGCATCGGCGTCCAGATTCTCCTCTTCGCCTGTCAGCCAAGGCCTCTGCTCTCCATCCATTTCAATCACCGTCAGGCTGACGGGAAGTTCGCCCAGTGCGCCGCGGCTATGGCGATCGGTAATCAACACGGCCGCCGCGCTGTCGCGCAGCATAAAGAGCAGACGCTCAATCGGGTAGCTGGTATCCAACGGGATATAAGCGGCACCGGCCTTGAGCACGGCCAGTATCGCCACCACCATCTCCGGGCTGCGGGGCAGCGAGATGGCGACATAGGTGCCGACGCCAACCCCCTGCGCACAGAGGTAGTGCGCCAAACGATTAGCCTGCGCATTCAAGTCGGCGTAAGCGATCGTATGTTGGCCGTACACGACGGCGGGCGCCTGCGGCGTACGGGCGGCCTGCTCTTCAAACAGAGTATGAATACAGGTCCGATCCGGGAACGCCGTCGCGGTATCATTCCAGGCGACAAGCAGCTCGCGGCGCTCTTCGTCAGGCAAAATATCAATCAGGTTCACCCGAGCCGTCGGCTCATTCTCCAGCGCATCCGTCACCCCGATGAGCGCCGTTTCCAGATAGCGCGCCACGCGCTTGGGGTCCATCGGACGGTGAACGTGGGTGGTTATCGCGAAGCTGTCGCCGAAATCGTCTACTTCCACATGCAGCGGATAGTTGCCCCGCTCTTCATTGAAGATCCCGTCCATTTTTGCCCAGTCGGCCTGTTGGCTGGCGGCCAACGCCCGCTGCCTCTGGCTGTAGCGGTAGTTGAGCCCGGCGCTGAATAGCGGCAGCGATACCGGTACCTGGCTGCATGCCTGCGCCAGCGCCAGCGGGGCGTGTTCATGGCTTAACAGTTCAGATAGCAGGATATGCGTCTCTCTGATGGTGTCAATCAACGACATCGCGCCAATATTGATGCGCAGCGGCAGCGTATTGACGCAGGCTCCCAGCACCCGCCCAGCCCCTTCGCCAGCCTGCATTCGTCCGAACAGTACCGTGCCGAACACCACATCATCGCGCTCAGACAGACGCGCCAGGACGATCGCCCAGGCAACGTGGAACAGGCTGGCGGGGCTGACTGCCAGCGCTTTAGCCGATGCGCGCAGCCGAGCGCATAACGCATCGCCCAAAATTCGGGTGGCGTAAGTCAGCATTGAGCCGTCGCCCTGCACATCAACAAAGCCGTAGGGCGCGGTTGGCTCGTCAATGCCGGCCAGCATCTGACGAAAGAATGCCTTATGGGACGGATCGCTGGCCGCCAGGCGCGACTGCACGACAAACTGCTTAAAGGGAAGCGGCGTCGGTAAGCTGTCCGCTTCACCGCGCAGACATGCCTGCACCTCCTCAACGAGGAAATCCAGCGTGGTGTGATCAATCGCCAAATGGTGGCAAAGCAGCATAACCAGCCAGCGATCGTTTTTCCGATCCTGCACGGTAAACGCACGCATCAGCGGAGCCTGCATGAGATCGAGGCGGTATGGCTGGCGGATAAAGCGCGCCATCAGCCACGCTTGCGCGTCTCCGTCCTCATCGCTCAGAACAATGTCCTCAACGGTTAACGCAGCCTGACGCCACACGACCTGTACCGGCGCCGGCAGCCCCTCCCAGGCAATAGCGCTGCGCAACATGTCATGGCGGTCGATCACCATCTGCATCGCCGCGGTAAAACGATCGAGCTCCTCGCGTGACGAGAACGCCATCAGCCACGGCAGAATATAAGGGTCCGCCGCGTTCTCGCTGGCCAGATGGTGAAAGAAAATCCCCTCCTGTAGCGGCGTCAACGGGTAGATATCCTGCACGTTGTCATCGCCGCCTGCGACGCGCTGCACAATACGCGCCCGCTGTTGCTCGGAAAGATCGACCAGCGCCGACTCAGGGTATTTCCACGTCTGGCTGCTTTCTCCGATCCATGCCAGCAGCAAAGACTTATGCTCGCGCAGGCTGGCCAGCAGCGTCGGGTCAAGCGTCGTCTTGTCGGCGCGCAGTTTGATATTGTCGACTTCACGCCGCAGCGCTACCCCGCGCTTGCCCAGTTCAATCAACAGTTCCGGGAACGTGATGGTAGTTGTTTCTGCGGACGAATTCAGGTCTTTATTAATCATATGGTTACCTCGTAATCGCTCGACGTACCGAACGGCGCGTCGTTGTTCCGCAGCGGAATAACCTGGGGTCCCTGTAGCCGCTGAACGACCTCAAGCCCGGCGGCCTTGGCGCCGCTCAATAGCGCGTCCGAATCCCGCATTCTCGCCGAATCAGGCTTCGACGCCGGGCCCAACACATGCCGGAACCACGGCTCCAGCCCCATGGCGTAGTTGTACAAACGCTTAGCACCGACGGCCTTGAGCAGTTCTATCGCCTCGCCGGAAGTACTGCCGCGGCAGCGTCGGTTTTTCTCCGGCTGGCGATCGCGATCCTGTGGAAACAGCGCTTCAATGGTGTAAGAGGCGGGAGCGCCTTCGGTCTCGCTGTTCATAAATACCGTTTCGATGGTGCCTATCGCCTCTCTTATTCGCTCATACAACACCGGATCCAAACAGGCCGAGTCGGCAGCAAACAGGATCTGTTGGCGTCCAAGCCGGATCACATACGCACTCTTGGCATGAGCTAAATCGCCATGTTCGCCGAGAAACGGCACCCCGATGATTTCGCCGTCCGGTAGCGGAATCGACTGCAATGATTCCATCTCGATCGCCTTTTTGAAGCCCAACACCTCAGCCATTTGACGTAGCGATACGTCCCCCAGCAGGAAATCGCTCGCTCTCGGGACCACCAGGCAGCCGATGCGATGGCGCAAGCGCAATAATGTCTCTACCGAGAAATGATCCGGATGCGCATGGGTAACCAGCACATAGTCGATATATTCAGGCAGAGCCTGAAAGGTCACGCGCCCATCGTCACCCTGAAGGGGGCTGGCGCTGATAAATGGATCTATCAGCACCGATACCCCCTGAGTCTGAACCAGCACCGTCGCGTGTCCAAGATAATGTACGCGGGTCCCCTGCGGGTCGGCGCGGAGGGTATCCGGGGGAAGAGGCGCATCCGTCAGTAACGGACGCAGTTGACGTTGCAACGTCGCGTCCGCCCCGCACAGTTCGAAAATCCGCGCTAACGGCTTGGGCGCGGTATCCAGTTGGAATAACGCATCCAGCCGCGGGCTGGCGAACGGTTCCTGCCACCAGGCATCATCCGGCAGAACGGTATGAGGAGTACTGAATAAAGGTGGCCGATCGCCATCATGCCGCAGGTTGCGGATACGCAGGCTCTGCAATGCGGGTTTGTAATAATGGCTACGGTAGGTCAGCGCTTCAATGATCCGGAAGGAAGGCCGGTTGAAATAGTCGTAAACCAGCTCAACCAGCCCGCGCAGCGGAGCGGGCACCTGCGCATAAAGCGGCTCTAGAGACTGCCCTTTACCCTGTTCCAACAGCAGGTGGTGTAATTTTCCCACCGCCTCTGACAGCGCCACGCAGTCACGCAGCGAGCTTTCCGAACTGGCGAGCAGCGCCGCAATCTGATCGGCGTATTCCGGCAAAACTCCGATGCAGGCGCTGCCGCTCAGGGCTGGGTCGGTCGCCATCTGATAGTTCAGCGCCGGGTTGTCCAAATACAGGCGCATGACTTTGCGCTGTACCTGCGCAAAGTGCAAACTGGCTGGGATAGGGGCGATATTTAACCACCAGGCGCTCCATCCATTGACCAGGGGTTCGACGATGACGGAGTTGGCTAGTCGATAAGCCGGTGCAGACGTTAATGTACGCATATCAGAATATCACCTCTATCGTATCGGGAGTGGTATCCCCTGGATTCGCATTGGCGACCAGGCGTTGATGATTGGCGATAGCCTCAGCCAGCGAGGCTGGTGTCGGATTTGCGAACAACATCCGCACCTCCGCGGGAATAGCCGCCTGGCGAAGACGTTCAAGCAAACTGACCACCATCAGGGAGTTGCCACCCAGTTCAAAAAAGTTGTCATGCCGGCTAATGCGTTGGGCGTCGAGCAGCTCACACCACAGCGAGACAATCGTCGACTCCAGTTCCCCCTCGGGAGGCGCATAGTCGTGAGTTTCCGCCGTCGACGACGGCACCGGCAGCGAATTACGATCGACTTTGCCGTTAGCCGTCATCGGCAGGGCATCCAGGAACACCACGTTATCTGGAATCATGTGTCCAGGCAGACGCCGCACAAGGAAGTGACGCAGCTCTCTGATGCTGGGCGCGGCAGATTGCGCCAACTGTTGCAGCCGGTTCAAGTGCGGCAGCCCCTCCAGCGCGCTTTCCGCGTCCATCCAGTCAATCAGACAGGCAATTTCATCAACGCCGCTGTTTTTGATGGCTTGCACGATAGGCAAACAGTTATGCGGCGTACCGATCAGCGCCGCGGAGGAAGAATAGTGATCGAAGGCATACGCCGTCATCTCTTCCATGTCATGGTCAGGGATCGTCGATGACGGCGTGCCCATATCCTTAGAGAAGAAATTCAGCCCGAAATGCAGCTTCAGGTAATCGATAAAAGGCGCTCTGGCTTTCGCCAATGTCGCGTCCAAATCGGCTCCGATAAAGGTGTGCACCATCAGGGTTACATGGCCGGTGTCCGGATCGTGACCCGCTTCCGCTCTGGCTTGTCGGTAGAGCGCGATATGATCCGCCAACTCATCAAGCTGTTGTCCCATCAGGTGCGTCAGCAGATGGGTGCCAGCTTTCCCGGCCTGTATAAAGGTCTCCGGGTTTCCCGCTGCGGTCACCCAGATCGGAAGCTTCTCCTGAATGGGTTCCGGATACAGGTGAACATCGGTGTCTTTGCCCGCGCCGTCCGGCAGCGATATCGTTTCGCCCCGCCACAGCGTCTTGATGATTTCCACCCCGTCGAACATCGCCTGCTTGCGCGCCGAATAGCCTTCCGGCGCGAGCACAAAGTCTTTCGGGTTCCAGCCGGAGGCGACCGCCAGCCCGACTCGGCCGTGAGAGAGGTTATCCACCATCGACCACTCTTCGGCGACTCGCACCGGGTGATGCAAAGGCAGCACCACGCTGCCTGAACGTAGGGCTATCCGTTGCGTCACCGTCGCGAGCGCGGCGTTCAGTACTGACGGGTTGGGGTACAACCCCCCCACCGGATGAAAGTGGCGCTCAGGCGTCCATACCGCTTCAAATCCGTTGCGATCGGCATACTGCGCCGCTTCCAGATAAAGCGCGTACTTATCTCTCTGATCCCGCGAGTCGCCGCCGAAGTAGAAGAGACTGAAGCCGGTTTTTTCCTCGCCCGGCGACGCAGCGCACGTGGCTTGAGATGGCACCGTCACGTAGGCAATCAGCCGCTTGCCCCGATCGCCGATGACTACCGCATCCTGTACGCCCGTATGTTCCAGCAGAGCCGACTCGATTTCAGCCGGATGGATACGCACGCCACGGATTTTCACCTCATTATCGTTGCGTCCGTAATAGGCGATGCTGCCGTCCGTGCGCCAGCGACCCAGGTCGCCGGTACGGTACATCAGCGGCACGGCATTGCCGGGTTGCGGCGTGATGAAAGGATCGGGCACAAAGCGATTCTGCGTCAGTTCAGGACGATTCAGATACCCTAGCGCTACCCCATCGCCGGCAATGTGAATTTCGCCGAAGACGCCGATAGGCGCGGGCTGTCCCAGCGCGTCAAGAATATAAATGCGGGTATTGGCCAACGGTTGACCGATGGACGGCGCAAACGCATTACCGCCCACATCGCGTACCTGCTGCGCGGTCGACCAGATCGTGGTTTCCGTCGGGCCGTAGAGATTCCACAACGTGTCGGTCAGGATTAATAACCGCTGCGCCAGTTCATTGCTCAGCGCTTCGCCGCCACACAGCGCTGCCCGCAGCCGCAACCCGCGGCACTGGCTGTTTTCCAGCAACATGCGCCACACCGACGGCGTCGCCTGCATAACACTGACCTGATGATGGCGAATGCTTTGCGCCAGCCGCTCAGGATCCAGCACGGTATCACGATCCGCCAGTAGCAACGTCGCGCCGCACAGCAACGGCGCGAACAGCTCCAGTGCCGAAATATCGAAATTAAGCGTCGTAACGCTGAGCAGGCGGTCATCCGCGCGCAGCGCAATGCGTTGCGTTATCGAAGTCAGGAGATTAACCACGCCCCGATGGGGAACCATCACCCCTTTCGGCTGACCGGTCGACCCCGAGGTGTAAATCACATAGGCCAGATTATCCGCCGTCAGCATCACGGTCGGATTGTCCGATTGCGTCGGATCATTCTGCGGCGAGGCAGCGAGATCGATAATCTCAGGTACGTCCGGCTGGCTATTCCACAGTTCGCCGAACGTGATCAGCACCTGCGGCTGGCTGTCTTGCAGCAGATAATCAATACGCGCCTGCGGATAGGCTGGATCAATCGGCACATAGGCGCCGCCCGTCTTCAGCACCGCCAGCACCGCCACCACCATTTCCACGCCGCGCGGCAGGCAGATGGCCACCCGCATATCCGGTACCACACCCTTTGCTATCAGCGCGTGCGCCAGCCGGTTGGCGAACTGGTTGAGTTCGTCATAACTCAGTTTCCCCTCGTTATGCACCAGCGCCACCGCCTGCGGCGTACGCTCCACCTGAGCCTCGAATAGCTGATGGATCCCCTGTTCCCGCGGGTAGTCCGTGCGTGTCTCGTTCCAGTCATACAGCACCTGACGGCGTTGAGCATCGGACAGCAGCGGCAGCCGGGCGATTTCCTGCGCCGCAT
>NZ_JQHM01000002.1 GCF_000749845.1 Pectobacterium betavasculorum
TGACCATTAACGGCACCACTGCCCATATCGCCGCCGGACAAACCGTTACCCTGACGCTGAATGGCAAAGCCTACACCGCCACCGTTGGCAGCGACGGCCACTGGTCTGTCACCCTTCCTCCCGCCGACCTTCAGGCGCTGGCCGATGGACAAACCCTCATTACCGCCAGCGTGCCGGGAATTAGCGGGACAGTGTCAGCCGAACACACGCTGTCGGTGCTGATTAATACCCTGCCACAGGTCACCCTCGATCTGCCGTTTGGCGACGGGATTCTCAATGCCAGTGAAGCCGCTCTGGATCAAGTGTTGACCGGAAACACCGGCGTCACTGGCAGTGGGCAGAGTGTGGGCATTACGCTGGGAGGCGAAAATTACACGGGTACCGTGGACAACAACGGTAACTGGCTCGTCACACTCCCTCCAAACGTGCTACAGGCATTGCCGGAAGGCAGCCAGTCTCTGACGGTTAGCGTCAAAGATATTGCCGGAAACGCCTCTGAAATTACGCAAACGATCAGCGTTAACATTATCCCTCTGACGTTGACCGTCTCTGTCACGGCGGGTGACGACATCATCAACGGGACAGAACTGCTATCCAATCAGATCGTCAGCGGCACAGCCCCGGTCAGCGAAACGGGTCGCTTCGTCAGCGTTTTATTCAATGGAAAAACCTATCGTGGCGTTATTGAAAACGATGGCTCCTGGCGCACCACATTACCTACGGTCGATCTCATCACACTTGCTGATGGACGTTATGACCTGATCGCGACGGTCAGCGATGCCGCAGGGAATACCACAACGGTAACCCGTCCTCTGACGATTGATACCGGAACCTTATTGCCACTGTCGATTACACTCGATCCCTTCGCCAACGATAATATTGTCGATGCAGCGGAAATTAACGCCAGTCAGCAACTCAGCGGTAAGACGGAGAACATCGAAGCGGGCCAAACGGTAACCATTACGTTAAATGGGATGCGTTACTTTGCCACCATACAGGCTGGCGGAGTATGGCGAGTCAACGTGCCAGAAGCCGATATGCTCGCCTTGCCGGATGGTGTAAGTGCCATAGAAGTCAGCGTCAGCGATCGTTCCGGCAATTCAGTCGGCACCCGTCATGACATCACCGTCGATCGCAGTGGCAACCATATTGCCATTGGTATCATCTCAACGGATAACCTGCTTAATCTCGCGGAAGCGGCGATGCCGCTGGCGATCAACGGAACCACCAGCAATATACCGGCGGGTCAAACCGTTACGCTGACACTGAATGGAAAAACCTACACCACTACCCTGCTGGAAAATGGAAGGTGGGCAATCCAGATCCCCAGTGCAGACCTACAGGCGTTGAGCGATGGCACCACGGTCATCACCGCCAGTGTGAATGACGCCAACGGTATCCCCACGACGGCCTCACATAACCTTGGGGTCTATATCAATACCCTGCCGCAGCCCACCATAAATACGCCTTTTGAAGACGGCATTCTCAACAGCGAAGAAGCCACCGTTAATCAGACCATTACGGGCCGCACAGGCATCATCGGGGATGGTCAAAGCGTTATGATTCAGTTTGGCGGCAACATCTATAATGCCGCCGTTGATAACGACGGTAACTGGGCGCTCACCCTCTCTCCCGCTGAACTGCAACAGATTGCCGAGGGCAACCACGTCCTCTCCGTCACCGCTATCGATACCGCCGGAAACCAGAGTAATACCACGATCGATACGGCTGTTGATTTCACGGCACCAACCATCACGATCGGCGTTATTGCGGGTGACGATATTATCAATATCGAAGAATCCGGTAACGAACAGCTGATTAGCGGTACGGCCTCCATCCGCGAAGCGGGACAATCCGTCACCCTCTCTTTTAATGGCCAAACGTTCAGCGGCGTTGTAGGCACTGACGGCAACTAGAATATCGTGCTACCGCCTTCGGCGCTCAGCGCATTGGCGGATGCCGGACAGCTCCGGCAGATGCGTCTGCTTGCGGCAAGCGCCAGTGACGAATATAACAACCTGGCTGATGGCAGCTACGATGTCGTTGTCAGCCTGACCAGTGCGGCAGGCATCACCGTGATCGCCAATCGGCCAATCACGTTGAGTATCGATCCGCGCAATGCCCCGACGGTGACCATCGATCCATTCGTCGGTAGCGATAATCACATTAATGGCGCGGAAGCAAAAGTCGGGCATCTGTTGACCGGTTCCACTACTAACGTCGAGGCAGGTCAGTTCATCACCATTACTCTGAATGGTCAGGTCTTCTTTACGACGGTCGAGGTAGGAGGAACGTGGCAAGTCCCAATTCCTGCCGCCGAGATCTCGCTGCTGCAAAATGGCACCGCCACGATCACCGCGAGTGTCAGTAATAAAGCGGGTAACGTCGGTAGTGCAGAGAATCTGATTACCGTTGATGTTCAGGGTGACGGCATCGCGATCAGTATCGTTGCCAGCGACGATGTTATTAATCGCGTTGAAGCTTCACAGCCGCTGACAATTAGCGGTTCTACCGCAAACGTTGCGGAAGGCGAAACCGTCACGCTTACACTCAATAATAAGACATACACCGGTCCTGTCGCTGCTGACGGCAGTTGGAGCATCATTATCAGCAGTGCCGACCTTCAGGCGCTACAAGACGGCATCGTTACCCTAACGGCAACGGTAGAAACGGTGGGGGGAGAAGCCGTTAGCGACAGCAAAGACCTGGGCATTTATATCAACACGGTCCCGCAACCCACCTTCGATACGCCGTTCTCAGACGGGGTACTTAACGTAGCGGAAGCCGCCGTGAGCCAAACGCTCACGGGAACAACGGGAATTAGTGGCGCGAGCCAGACGGTGACCGTTACCTTGAACAGCAAAGTGCACACGGCAACGGTTGATGAACAAGGGAACTGGAGTGTCGTGATCCCTTCCTCCGAGCTACAAGCATTAACATCTGGTCAGCGAGCGCTCAGCGTTCAGGCGATCGATGCCGCAGGAAACAGCACCGAAATTTCCACCAATTTTACGGCCGATCTCCAGCCACCGTTACTCACCGTGAAGCTAATCTCAACGGATGGCATCATCAACTCGACCGAGATTCTGAGCGATCAAACGCTGTCGGGTAACGCTTCGCTGTCCGAAGCTGGGAGAACGGTTACCGTCACGCTAAATAACAAACAGTACACGGCCATCGTTCAGACTGACGGTCAATGGAGCACAACAATCCCTACCGCCGACCTGCAAGCATTAGGCAACGGCAATCACGCCTTGAGCGCAACGCTGAGCGATGTGGCGGGCAACGTGACAACGTCGGCACAATCTCTGCTGATCAACACCGTTCAGCCTGTTCTCACACTGAACGCGATTGCACTGAATAACATTATCGACGGCGCGGAAGTCAACGTGACTCAGCAGGTCAGCGGAGCCAGTTTGAATCTTGAACCTGGACAGATCGTCTCCGTCAAACTTGGGGCAGACACCTACGTGACCACGATAGGCAGCAATGGTCAATGGTCTCTGGACATTCCTGCGGCCGCGTTGACGCATCTGGCACAGGGCATTAATACCGTTACGATCAGCGCCAGCGACAAAAGCGGCAACTCGGTTACGATTAATCAGGACATTACACTTAACACCGCCTTGAGCGGGATCGCCATTGACACCGTCGCAGGGGATAACCGCCTCAATCAAGCCGAAATCGCTACCACGCTGACGATCAACGGCAGCACGCAAAACGTCGCATCAGGCTCGACCGTGGCGCTGGTGTTAAATGGCAAACTGTACACAGGCACCACGCAGCCTAACGGAAGTTGGAGTATCACGATATCATCGGCAGATCTGCAACAGTTGGCCGATGGTAAAAGCACCCTCACCGCCAGCACCGTGGATAGTGCCGGCAATACGTTGGATACCAGCCACACCATTGGGATATTCGCCCATAGCCTGCCAGCGCTGACGCTGAATACGCCATTTATGGATGGCGTACTTAACGCCGCCGAATTGGGCACAAACCAGACGATCAGCGGCAATACCGGGATCACGTCACCCGATCAGGTCATCACCGCGACCTTTGGCGGCATGACTTACACAGGAACAGTCAATGCCGCTGGGCAGTGGAGTATTACGCTACCTGGCAGTCATCTCGAAGCGTTGGCAGATAGTGTGCAACCACTGCGTATCGACGTACGCGACGAAGCAGGCAATAGCGCAACGCTTACCCAAGATGTAGCTATTGACCGTATCCCGCCGACATTGACGATGAACAATCTGGGCGTCGATACCATCCTGAATGCGGCTGAAGTCTTAACGGCGCAGACGGTTTCCGGCACGGCCTCGCTCAACGAAGCAGGGCGTAGCGTTATTGTTACCTTGAATGGAAAGAACTACCTCACCACCGTCGACGGCACGGGCAACTGGCGTTTGGACATTCCCACCGCGGATCTGGCGCAGTTAGCTGACGGCGGTTATAACCTGACAGCCAGCCTGACAGATGCCGCAGGTAATACGACGCGTATCGATCAGTCTATTACTATCGATACCAGCGTGGCGAATCCGCCGCAGCTAACGATATATAGCTTTGCGACAAACAATATTGTCGATGGCGCAGAAGCACGCGTAGCCCAGATAGTGAGTGGAGACAGCATTAATGTAGAAGCCGGACAAGTCGTCACCCTCACGCTAAACGGCAAAACCTATACCGCACTGGTCGGTTCTGACGGCAGTTGGCATGTAACGGTTCCGAGCGCAGATATGCAGCTTCTGACAAACGGCAGCCAGACAATTGTCGCCACGGTCTCGGATATCTCGGGTAACCCAGCCACTGCCAGCAGCGAAATTACGGTGAACACGCTGGCAAGCGGCCTGTCGATTGAACCCATTACGGGCGATAATCAACTGAATGCCGCTGAAGCGGCCAGCGCACTCACTATTAACGGCAACACGGATAACGTGGCGGAAGGCGCTACTGTTCGCATCACGCTGAACGGAAAAACGTATGTCGCAACGGTACAAACAGACGGCAGTTGGAGTACTTCGATTCCTCCTGCCGATCTCGCCCAGTTGGGTGACGGCCCCATTACCCTTGGAGCCAGCACCTATGACCAGACAGGCAATTTAGTCACAAATTCGCAGCAGTTGAACGTCAGTATCAATCATTCGATCATGTTATTGATCGATACGCCTTTTGATGACGGTTACCTTAACCTTAGCGAAGCACAAAGTGGTCAGACACTGAGTGGTACCACCGGATTACAAGGGCCGGGGCAGGCAATCAGCGTGACGATCGGTGGCCAGACCTATTCAGGCGTGGTTGATAATACCGGCAACTGGGACATTGTGCTTCCGCCTTCCGCGCTGCTTGGTCTGCCTGAAGGGATGCTGATGTTTGACGTTACCGTGCAGGATGCCTCAGGTAACAGCGCCACACTGAGCAGCAGCGCGTTTGTCGATCTCACACCGCCAGTACTGACCATTAATACCGTCAGTAACGACGACATCATCAACATCGCTGAAAGTCGTCAGCCGCTGGTAATCTCTGGTACAGCCCCCGCCAATGACAGCGGTCAGATTATTGTGGTGAACGTGGCCATTAACGGGCAAATTTATCAGGGGATCATTCAGGCAGATGGCAGTTGGAACGTAACCATTCCCGCTGGCGACCTGGTCAATATGCCTGACGGTGCCACGCTGATTTCCGCCAGCCTGACAGATACAGCAGGCAATACGGGCAGCGTCAGTCACACCATCATACTGGATACCGATCCGTCACAGGCACCACGCCTGAGTATCGGTATCGTGTCTACAGATGACTACATTAATCAGGCTGAGTCGCTAGCGCCATTGACGCTCTCAGGCACGAGTCAATTTGTCGAGCCAGGTCAGCAAGTTACCATCGAACTGAATAACAAAACCTACGTTGCCCAAACGGATACCTCAGGCAACTGGAGCGTGCAGATCCCTGCTAACGATGTATCCGACCTTCCTGACGGCTCACAGCCGATCACCGCCAGTGTGTCCGATGTGGGTGGAAACTTCACCTCGGCGACACACAACATCACCGTGATCGCCGACAGCGCCAATCTGCCAGCGATCACCATTGCGACACTGTCAGGCAACGACGTTGTTAGTGCGCAGGATACGCAATCCGACCTGCTTATCTCGGGCTCAACGACAAATGTTCAGACAGGACAGCGCGTCACGGTGACGTTAAATAGCAAAACTTATCTGGCTACCGCTGGCGCTGACGGCAGTTGGAGCACCACGGTTCCCGCCAGCGATGTGCAAAATCTGCCACAGGGTAGCCAAAATGTTACCGCGACGGTCAGCGACATCGCGCAAAACCCAGCCACAACGACGCATCCGTTTACGGTCGATACCGTCCCACCGCTGCTGTCCATTGACATGCTGGTCGATACCAGCGATATCGGCCTGGCAGACGCGCTGGCCGGATTACCGCTGAGCGGCAAGGCCGAAGCGGGTCTTCTGGTCACCATCAACGTCGGTGTGGCCGTCTACAACGTCGTTGCCGACAGCAACGGCATCTGGCAGATCGCCATTGCACCGAACGACCTACTGGCGTTGGGGGATGGCGTGAAAACGCTAGCAGCCAGCGTGACCGACAGCGCAGGCAATGCCAGCGCCACCAGCATTGATATCACGCTAAAAACGCAGTCGCTCCCGACGCTGACGCTGGATTCGCTCTATGACAACAATGTCCTCACTACCGCAGAATTGGCGATAGCAACAACAATCGGCGGCAGCTACACCAACCTGCCAATCGGGGCTGCGATTCAGGTCACGATAGGGGCTTACACCGTAACGGGTGTAACGCTCGCAGGCGGCTTGTGGAGTGCAACCATCCCCGCCAATGCGCTTAGTATCCTGGCGGATGGCAACGTGCAGGTCAGTGCAACGGTCACAGACAGCGCAGGTAATACCGGCAGTGCGAGCGGCTCGTTGGATGTCGCCATTAATACTAATTTCGCTATCGATATCGCCACGCCATTTGTTGACGGTGTGCTAAATCAGGCAGAAAGCACGCTCGATCAACTGCTGACCGGCACAACAGGGCTACTCGATCCAGGCCAGAGCGTGTCTGTTTCAATCACCAACGGCACACTCACCCATACCTACAGCGCCACCGTTGCCGCCAATGGCCAGTGGAATGTGACATTGCTGGCTGCTGATTTGTCTTCACTCGGTGATGGTACACACACTATCAACGTCACCGTTACAGACCATGCGGGTAATACGGGTTCAGGCAGCAAAACGTTCGCTAGCGTGATTGTAGATGTTCCTGCCGCTACGCTGGATACCCCATTCGGCGATGGCAAGCTGAGCGAGGCTGATGCGTTACTGGGCGGCACACTATCTGGACAAACGGGATTATCCGGCAACGTGGGACAAACCGTGTCGGTCAGCATCAATGGTACAAGTTTCCCAGCTACCGTGAATGCCAATGGGAGTTGGACGCTGCCGCTGGACAGCACCACGCTGATCAATATGCCGGACGGCACAGCAACCTTCACAGTCACCGTCACCGACTCCGCAGGCAATACCAGCTCCGTATCAGGTACAGCGGATGTTCTGACGACAACGCTGCCTGCGCCAACGCTGGATCTGCCTTTTGGCGACGGAACGCTTAACGCCGCCGAAATTCAAGCCACCCAGACATTAACCGGTAAAACCGGCATTACCGGTGCCGATCAAAACGTCACCGTTATCGTAACCAATAAAACCACGCTAGCAGAAACCACCTTTAGCGCCACCGCTGACGGTTCAGGCGGCTGGTCCAGAGAGCTGTCCCCTACCGATTTAGCGATCTTCACCGAAGGAAATTACAGTATTGCTGTCACCGTCATCGACCGGGTAGGTAATACCAATACCAGCGTACCGCGCGATATCAGCGCCGCGTTGACGCTGCCAGCGCCGATTGTCGATGTGAACCCTTTGGGTGCGGATAATATTCTGAGCAGTGCCGAAGCTGCGTCAGCACTCACCTTTTCTGGCCGTACGCAGATTAGCGGCAGTGGGCAAGGCATAAAACTGGAGATCGATCTTAACGGTGTTCGTTACACCGGAGCGGTAGACAATGCAGGTAACTGGTCGTTGACGCTGCCACAAAATGCGTTGAACTCACTGAGCGATGGCCAACATACCCTTACTGTCACCGCCACCGACGCTGCGGGCAACATTGGTTCTACGCCGATAGCGTTTACCAGCGACTTTACGCCACCGAGCATCACATTGAATGCTCCGTTTGATGACGGTTATCTGAATATTGCCGAAGCGGCAACCCTTGCGGGAAGAACCTTGAGCGGTAACGCAGGTGATGCTGTAAGCATGGCGGTTACGCTTGGCGGGCAAACGCTCGTGACGCAAATTAGCGGGGGAATCTGGACGGCAACATTAACGCCAGCACAACTTGCCCTGCTTGCTGACGGGACCCAAAACATCAGCATTACGGCGACAGATAGCGCAGGCAACAGCAGTACGTTAAATTCTCAGGCAATCCTTGCCGTGCAAGCCGCACCGACCGTGGCGATGACTACCTTCGCCGGTCTGGACGGCCTCGACTACGCGGAAAGCCATACCACACAGATCATCACCGGCACCTCCACCGGATTGGAAGTGGGGCAAAACGTCACCGTCAGGCTGAATAACGTCGATTACACGGCAAAAATTCTCACTGGCGGCACCTGGAGCGTAACCATCCCATCTGCCGCACTGCAAGCTCTGGCGAATACGCAGTACACCATCACCGCCGATGCAACAGATAAAGCGGGTAATCCGGCAACCCAAGCCAGCATCAATTTCAGCGTCGACCTGACACCGCCTTCCATGATGATGGTAATCGACCCTATTGCGGATGACGATATCATCAACGCCCTCGAAATAAACGGTAACATCACCCTATCCGGGCAAGCTACGGGCGTTACACTTTTGAGCCCAATAACGCTGTTAATTGGAGGGGTGTCGGTTGTGGGTCAGATCACAACTGACACCAATGGCTTCTGGGAAACCACCATTTCCGCCAGCGACTATTTCACGGCCAACGGCAATGTGGATGTCACCGCGACCGTAACAGCCTTACCGCTAATAACCAGTACCAAAACGGTACTGGTCGATACGGTCGCACCCACGCTGGAAATTGTCGCATTTGCCGGTGATAACGTGCTGAACGGCACAGAAACCAGTACCGCACAGACAATCACGGGGACGGCCTCTACTGAGGAGGCCGGGCAGCTCGTTTCGATTAGTCTGAACGGAAAAATTTACAGCGCACAGGTTTCTGCAACAGGTACCTGGAGCGTGAATGTCCCCACCACCGATCTGGCACAGCTAGCCGACGGCAGCTACACCATCACAGCAACACTTACCGATAAAGCGGGAAATGCCACCACTGATACGCAAGATGTTACCGTCGATACCGCTATTCCGCTGCTCAGCGTCACGCTGTTCGATGACAATATCCTGACGCTGGCAGAAGCCTTGGCAGGAGGAAACATCACGGGTACGGGTAAACCTGGCGCGACAGTCACGCTCGTCGCCGGACCATTAACCGGCACGACGACCGTAGGCCCAGACGGTAACTGGACACTTCCGGTGCTGTCTGTCGATTTGCAAAGCCTGACCGACGGGGCGCAGGTCATTGGCGTGACGTTGACCGATACCGCCGGCAATAGCACCCACCTTGACGTCACGCTGGACGTCGCGTTGAACCAAACGCTCGGTGCCGGTATTAACGATATCTTCGGTAACGATGGCATTCTCAATCTGGCCGAATCGCTGGTGACACAGGTCATCAGCGGTAACGCCACGGGTGACTATCTGGGCGCGAAAGTACAGGTCACCGTGCTGGGCACCACGGTGGAGGCTACGGTGGGGGCCAACGGCGCCTGGAGCGTTTCGCTTCCTCCGACATTACTCGACGACTTAAGTAACGGGCTGTTGCAAGTTAACGTGGATATTGTCGATTCACACGGCAACGTAAAAAACCAACTGATCGACATTGACGTGCTGAAATCACTGCCCGTGATTGACACCATCGTCGCCTTCACCGATGGCGCGTTGAATGCAGCAGATGTCGCTACCAGCCAAATTATCAGCGGCGTGATCAGCAATGTGAATATCGCCGCAGGCGCAACGGTGGCGGTGACGCTGGGCAATAAGATTTACACAGGCATTAGCGTCGGCGCTGGCGGTGACTGGAGCCTGTCCGTTCCTGCTCTTGATTTGCAAGCCTTGCAGGATGGAACCTTAGCAGTAGGCGTTGCGGTCACCGACCATGCGGGCAACACCACCAGCCAGATCGTCAACGTCCCAACCGTCATCAAGAATCTGCCGAGCATTACGCTCAACCCGGCCTTTGGTGATAGCGTGCTCAACCTTGCCGATCTGCTGGTCAACCAATCCCTCAGCGGTACCGCCACGGGTCTGGTGGGTAGAACCATCACGCTAAGCATCGCGGGGTCGCAAATCGCTACGGCCACGGTGGGGACTGATGGCAAGTGGAGCGCTGCCGTCACGCCAAGCGTTTTAGGCACTCTGCAAGGTCTGGGCAATGGTGACTTCACCGTAACCGCAACCGCCACAGACAGCGTAGGCAATAGTTCTAGCAGCAGTGCCGGCATCAAGTTTGATTTCACACAGCCGGTGATAACGCTGAACCCGGTGTTTGGCGGCGACGGTTTCCTCAACGCCGCAGAAGCCGTGTTAGCGCAAACTGTCAGTGGCGTGGTAACCAATGCCAGCGAAGGATCGCAGGTGACCGTAACCCTTGGTAGTAAAACGTTCCTGTCCACCATCGGTGCCGGTGGCGTATTCAGCCTGACGCTGCAACCGTCAGATCTCAGCGCACTGGCTGATGGCAGCACAACGCTTGGCGTCTCCGTCACGAATGCTTCCGGTAACACGGGCACGGTCAGCAGCGCGATCAATATTATTGCCAAAAATCTGCCGACGATTAGCCTGGGTTCGCTGTTTGGTGGCGATGGTTTCCTCAATGCCGCAGAAGCAGCATTGACGCAGACGATTAGCGGCACCACGACTAACGCGCTCGCGGGATCGTCCGTGGTGGTGCGCATCGGCACGCTAACGCTCAACGCCACCGTCGGTAGTGACGGTGCCTGGAGCACCAGCATCACGCCACTGCAATTGTCTGGTTTGACCAACGGTAATCTCACCGTCAGCGCGACAGTGACCGATCCAGCAGGTAACAGTCATGGCATCAGTACTGGCCTTAACATCGCCATATTGCCGCCAACTATCACGCTTAATCCTTTGTTTAACAATGGGGTATTGGATCTCTCCAGCCTACTGAGCGCCCAAACCATCAGCGGAACAACGACCAATGTGTCAGCCGGTACCTCGCTCAACATCACATTGGGTAGCAAAACCTACACTACGACAGTCGGCGCAAACGGCAGTTGGAGCCTGCCAGTACCTAGCCTCGATCTGAAAACCCTCACCGATGGGACGACGAACGTTAGCGTCAGACTGGTGGACGTCGCGGGTAACGTTGGCGAAGCCAGCAGTGCCCTGAGTATCATCATCAATGCCCTGCCAACGCTAACCATCAACCCACTCTTTGGCGGTGATGGTCTGCTCAATGCAGTCGAAGCTGCGGCTGGTCAAGCAATCAGCGGCACCAGTACCAATGCGGTAGGGTCCACTATCCAAATATCGCTGGGAACAAAGACGTATTCTGCCGTGGTACAGAACAATGGCAGTTGGTCTGTGAGCCTGCCTGCGCTCGATCTCAACAATCTGACGGACGGTACACTCTCTCTCAGCGCGTCTTTAACCAACGCGGCAGGGAAAACGACCAGCGCAGGAGCCTCGATCGGCGTAGGTATTCACGCATTGCCAACGATCAACCTCGGTTCCCTGTTTGGCGGAGACGGTTACCTGAATCTGGCAGAAGCAGGCGTGAACCAGATAATCAGCGGAACCACGACCAATGCGGCGGGCGGTAACGTCACGCTGACCGTGGGCGGCCTGGTGCTTAACGCCACCGTCGCCAGCAACGGCACCTGGAGCATTAGCGTACCGAGCGCCAACCTGCTCAATATCGCCGATGGCAATTTATCCGTCGGCGTCAGCATCACCGATCGCTATGGCAATACCAACAGTACCGGTGCCAATGTCACCGTGAAAACGCACCAGTTGCCGCAGTTGGGCATTGATGCGGTGGGGTCATTGGTGGGGAATACTCTTGGCCTGCTGTCTAACGGCGTCACCGTCAGCGGAACATCGCGCTATGTGCAGCAGGGTGCCAAAGTGACCGTGACGCTGCTCGGCCAAACGCTACAGGGCACCGTCGGTGCCGATGGCAAATGGAGCGCACATTTCACCAGTTCCCTGCTGGGTATCACTGCCTTGAACGTGGCTTCGATTCTGACGGCGCTACTGGGCACGGCGGTTGAAGCCTCCGTTACCGATCAGGCCGGTAATTTCACTGGCGTTTCTGCCGGATTGACCTCTGGCGTCGTTATCGGCTTGCCGCTTGCTAGCACGATGGCGCTGGATGTTGACGACGGCAACATTGCTCAGGTCGCCTCGCAGTCCAGTGAACAGACAGGTACTGAAGAAAGTACCGATGTACAGCCTCTGAGTGTCAGCTCGAAAGTGGCGGCGGCTACGCTTAGCGAGACAACCACCATCGACAATAGCGCCAGCACCGAAGTGGATGACAGCGTGTATGCCATCGGCGGCGTCGTCATCAGTCTGGCCGACGGCAGCGTGCAAACGGGTGAAGCGGTCGAAGGCAGCGCAGGGGATGACCTGATTACGCTCTCAACCCTCGACTTTACCCAGATCGATGGGGGCGACGGCATGGATACGCTGGTTCTGGACGGCACCGAGCTCAATCTGGATCTTACCGTGTTGGGGCTGAAAATCGATAACGTGGAGCTATTTGATTTAGGCCAAAACGGCACCAACAGCATCACGCTGGATCTCGACCGCGCCCTGAATGTCACCGACCGACCAGAAGATGATCTACTTATCGTCGGGGGCGAAGGGAATCAGGTGAACCTGATTCCGGGCGAAGGAGCCTGGAGCACGGTGGGACAGCGCGATATTGATGGCCAGCACTTCGATGTCTACCACCATTCATCACTGGATAACGCCAACAATCTGGGAGATGTGCTGGTGCAGCAAGGGCTACTCGTCAATATGGTGTAACCGCATTGTGGAGTTAACGCCAACTGTCCCCTTACAAGGGGGCAGTCTCTTATAAGTTTATGATGAGGTTTTACTGGTATACGGCGTAAAAATTATGCATCGGTGGGCATGAGCACCAAGTGAGCGGCATAATTTCAGCCAAAAGCCTGGGGTCTCGGGGCGAGCGGCGTTTGAGCCGTCCCGAATCGGGCGCGTGCTACGAGATAGCATGAAAATGACGCCATTATCGCGCACGAAATTGCCTCAGTAGCGGCATAAATATGTGTAAAGGAACGAAAACAAAGAGTGATGAAAACAGGGGCAATTGATGCACAAACCATTTTTTCTCAGGGATACATTTTTTCTACGTAATCACACTTTTTTGACCCGCACATTACGCCATCACACGCCATATTATTTGCTGGTGCTTGGGTTGGCCTGCACCAGCCTTCCCTTCTTCTACAGCCCGCCGTCGTTTGCTCAGGCCATGGCGTTTGACTGGTCTGCCGCACCAACAGAACAACAGGTCGATAGCCTGGATCTCAAGCAGGCGATTCTTCGCGCGTTTGCACGCAACCCACAAATCGCACAGGCTTCGGCGCAAATTCGTGTCGGCGATGCCGATCTGCGCGTGGCGCAAAGCGCCTGGTTTCCGCAAATCGGCCTGAGCGGTAACGTCGGCCGGTCAGATCAAAGTGATAGTGGCGGCACGATGAGCAATAACTCCACCGCAGGCATCACGCTGAAACAGCTCCTGTACGATTTCGGTAAGACGGGCGGCAGCATTGATGAGCAGCACAGCCTATCGGATGCCTACCGCTATCAGCTCTATGGCACCATGACCACGGTCGGACAACAAACCTTACTCACCTACCTGAAAGTCAAACGCTATCAGGAACTGAGTCAAGCAGCGGAACGTAATATCGCGTCACTCAGTCAGGTAAAAGATATCGCGACGCTCCGTTCCGAAGCGGGTCTCAGTACGCAATCCGATATCCTGCAAGCGGAAACCCGCATCGCGGGCATGAGGGCGACGCTGGAACAATATCGTGCGCTAGAACGTTCCTCACTGGCACAGCTCAGCGTGCTGACCGGCGTCCTCCCCACCGCCCTGCCCGAACTGCCACGTGCGCTACTGCAACAAAAGATTACCCTCAAGGCGCTCCCTTACCAGCAAAGCAACGCGGTGTTGAGCGCACAGTCCAGGCAGGAGGCCTCGCGCCATCGAATTCGTCAGGCGGAAGCACAACACTGGCCTACCGTTGCCGTACAAGCGGGGCGTACCCGCTATGAAACCGACCGGCGTAATTACTGGGATGACCAGCTACAACTGGTCGTGGAAGCCCCGCTTTATCAAGGTGGAGCCGTCAGCGCACGCGTTGATGCTGCATCAGGCACGCGTGAAGCCGCGCAGGCTGAGGTTGAAGCGGCGAAACTGGATATGAACCAGAAAGCCTCAACGGCTTATGCCGATCTCATCGGTGCGCAGCAGCGTGAAAAAGCCAGCCAGCAGCAAATCACCAGTGCAGCTTACACCCGCAACGTTTATCAGGATGAATACAAGCTCAGCAAACGCAGCCTCAATGACCTGCTCAGCGTCGAACAAGACGTGTTGCAAGCCGAAACCTCACGCATCGGCGCGTTATACGACGGCTGGGAGGCGTCGGTTAACTATGCAGCGGCCGTCGATAATCTGTTGGATATGCTGGGTATTGAACGTCATCGAGCCAGTGGCGAGACGCTACCGTCGCTGTAAGCCGGCTTGCCTGCCGGATAAGAACATGCAGGAATGTAAATGACACAAGTCACCAAAACTGAAATCTGGATAGCCGCGATGGCGCGCGCTGCCGCCCACTACGGACAAGTGGTCGATGCCCAGTCGGTACGCCAGCAGATGAGCTGGTATGAACAGCTCCCCATCGCACGCCAGTTAGAACAGATCAGTCACCTGATGGGGTTGACCATCAGCCTGCGACACACGGAGAAGATTCGCTGGCGCAACAAAATTCTCCCCGTGCTGGCAGAAACCGATGACGGCGGCGTTATTGTCATCGAATCATTGAACGATGAGGGAATCGCGACCTATTGGCTGGATGACGGTGGCGACCTTCAGCGTGAAGCCGAACTGACGGAGCTCATCAAACACAGTCAGGGCATTACCGTGCTGGTCGGTATTGCGGAACGTGGCCGCGATACCCGCATCGATGATTTCGTCAAACCGTATCGCAAACACTGGTTCTGGCAACATTTTCGCGGCGCAAAACGGCAAATCGGTGAAATCTCTCTGGCGTCCATCGTGGGTAACGTTCTGGCGCTGGCGGGGATCCTGTTCTCCATGCAGGTGTATGACCGCGTCATTCCGGCGCAGTCAATTCCCACGCTATGGGTTCTGTTTTTCGGCGTGCTACTGGCCGCCGCACTCGAATATGCCATCCGTTTATCGCGCACCGTCGTCTCCGACCTGATGGGTAAGAGCATTGATTTGAACGTATCGGGGATGCTATTCGCCCGCGCGCTGGCGATAAAAAATGAAGCTCGTCCTAAGTCCACCGGATCATTTATTTCTCAGTTGCGGGAAATCGATCAGGTTCGCGAACTCCTGACCTCAACGACCGTCGGTGCGGCAGCCGACATGCCGTTTGTCTTGCTGTTTCTCGGCATTATGGCGATGATCGGCGGCCCGCTGGTGTTTATTCCCATGCTGGCGATTCCGCTGATTGTGATCCCAGGACTGATGCTGCAATGGCCGATGGCGAAGCTCGCCAAGGAAGGGATGCGCGAAAGTGCGTTGCGTAATGCGGTGCTGGTCGAGTCCATTGAAGGAATCGAAGATATCAAAGCGTTGCAGGCTGAACCCTACTTCCAGCGTCAATGGGAGCAAACGCACGAAGTCAGTGCCTCCATCGGGATGAAGCAGCGCGTTTGGGGAGCGAGGCTCAGCGGCTGGGCATCAACCGTCCAGCAGTTAACCTATGCTGGAATGTTGGTATTCGGTAGCTATCTGGTGCTGGCAGGCGATATCACCACCGGTACACTCGTAGCCTGTAGTCTGCTTTCTTCCCGTACTATCGCCCCACTCATGCAGCTAACGATGGTCTTTTCGCGCTGGCAGCATGCCAAAACTGCCATGACCGGGCTGGACGATCTGTTGCAAAAACCGCTGGATCGGCCAGAAGAAAGCAAAATGGCACACTGCCCGATCCTTCAAGGGCACTTCCAGCTCCACAACGTGCAATACAGCTACGACCCCGAAAAGGGTGATACCGCCTTGCAGGTCGGCAAACTGGAGATCAAACCGGGCGAAAAAGTGGCGCTGCTGGGTAAGGTTGGTGCAGGTAAATCTACCCTGCTCAAGCTGCTCGCCAATCAGGCTACCGCAACGCGCGGCAAGGTCATCATTGATGGGGTCGACATCAGCCAGATCGACCCGGCAGATGTCCGCCGTCAGTTGGGTTTCCTGTCACAGGACTCACGCCTGTTCTTCGGCAGCCTGCGGCAGAACCTGATGCTCGGCAACCCGCACGCTAGCGAACAGGAGCTGTTACAAGCATTGCGTATCAGCGGCGCGCTCAGCCTAATCCAGCAGGACGCCGCCAGCCTGGATCGTATCATTCATGAAGGCGGACGTGGTTTATCCGGCGGACAGAAACAGATGATCCTGCTTAGTCGAATGCTGTTACGTAATCCTCAGATTGTGCTGTTGGATGAACCCACTGCGTCTATGGACGAGCAGTTGGAAGGCAACGTTATTCATCAATTAAGCCGTTGGCTCACGGGTCGCACGCTGGTTCTGGTGACGCACCGCCCAGCGCTGCTCAAGCTGGTTGACCGCGTGGTCGTCATGGATGGCGGGCGCATCGTGGCGGATGGCCCACGTGACCAGATTTTGAAAGCCGTCAGTAAACCGGCTGATAGCTCACAGAGCGTGGCGTAAGGGGAACACAATGAGTAGCATCACGATCCATGATGACCTGAAACGCCAGGGTCGACGCGTATCCGTCATTATCTGGCTCAGCCTGTTCGGGCTGATCGTCTTTTTTATCTGGGCCAAATTTGCCGTGCTGGATGAGGTGTCGGTCGGAACCGGCAAGGTAACCCCGTCGACTCGCGCTCAAGTGATTGAAAGCCTGGATGGCGGGATCATCGGCCAGCTCTATGTGCAGCAAGGCAATGTCGTCGAGAAAGGCCAAGTGTTAGCACAGTTGGACATCAACCGCTTTCAGTCTGTCTACGGCGAAGCCTTCTCTCGTGTACAGACGCTACGGGCGTCTGCTGAACGTCTGTACGCCGAACTCAGCGGCGAACCGCTAAAATTCAGCGTGGAAACCCTCAAGGAGCCAGCGCTTGCTGCGCGAGAACGTCAGTTGTATGAATCACGCTTGCGCAATCGCGATGAGACGATCGCCAACCTGCAACAGTCGATGCGGTTGGTAGAGCAGGAACTGCGGATGACGGAGCCGCTGGTACAGCGCGGTGCCGCCAGCGCCGTCGAGGTGATTCGGTTACGCCGCCAAATTAGCGAAATACGCGGAAAAATCGATGAAGCTCGCAATCAATACGCCGTGCGAGCGCGTGAAGAACAGGTCAAAAACAACGCCGATTTGGAAGCACAGAAAGAAGTGGTCAGTGGAAAAGCTGACCAACTCAAGCGCGCTACCATTACGTCACCGGTGCGCGGGATCGTGAAAGACATTCAGGTAACGACCGTTGGTGGCGTGCTGCAACCAGGCGGTAAACTGATGGAGATCGTACCGCTGGAAGATCAGTTGCTGATCGAAACGCGCATCAACCCACGCGATATTGCCTATATCCGGCCGGGTTTGCCCGCCACGGTAAAAATCACCGCCTACGACTCCTCCATATACGGCAATTTAACGGGCGAAGTCGAAAGCGTGTCGCCCGATACCCTTCAGGACGAAGTCAGGCGCGATCAGTTTTATTATCGAGTCTATGTGCGCACTATGCAGGCTGAAC
Organism: Pectobacterium betavasculorum; assembly: GCF_000749845.1. Lineage (GTDB taxonomy): Bacteria > Pseudomonadota > Gammaproteobacteria > Enterobacterales > Enterobacteriaceae > Pectobacterium > Pectobacterium betavasculorum. The sequence continues at coordinate 18,126 of NZ_JQHM01000002.1, forward strand.
TGACCAACAAAGTAGGTGAAAAATTTCCTATCGTGCCCGGCATGGTCGCCAGCGTCGAGATAAGAACGGGTCAGAAAAGCGTGCTGGATTATCTGATTAAGCCACTGAACAAGGTCAATGAAGCGCTGCGTGAGCGTTAAACTCGCACGCAGTACCATGAGAATAAGTAACAAGCAAAAGCGCCGCTCGGTTTCCCGTGCGGCGCTGTTATGACAAAACAACGAGTAATCGAACTACTTCTTAACGTTGACGTTCTTGATTTGCCATGTACTGTCGCGGGTCAGTTTGACATTCTTCATCGTCACTTCTATCGGCTTTTTGGCATTTTCACCGTTCAGCACAACGACGCCCTTGGTTTCCGACGTCACATCCTTAAACGTGATACCGCTCCAGTTCGGGACATTACTCCCTTCTTTTTTCTCATATACCGTATCAATCACAATCGGTTTCGCCACGTTCTTCATCACGACATTGCTATACCGAATCCCGTTGACCACGCCAGCAGCCGATTTGTCGCTTTTGATGCGTAAGCCATTGGTGGTGCCATTCATCTTCAAATCATCGACAGTGACGTTATAAACGCCCATGGTTTCACTGCCGATCGACATGCCATGCCCAGTACCAAAATTGTTATGCAGGATGGAGATATTGCGCGTTTCTGCCCGGCCCTTATACGCTTTGATCGCGACGTTATCGTCACCCGTTGAAATATTACTGTAGGCGATAGTGATATTTTTTGACGACATCGGATCAATACCGTCGGTATTTCTGGCGGTGGACGGCGTTTTAATCGTGGTTTTCCACGCGGTGAAACCATCACCATCGCTGAACACGACGTGAAAATTCGGGGAATTAATGAGAGAAACATTATACAGCGTAAAATTCTTGCTCTTATTAATCTGAATCAGTCGCGGGGTATTCTGTTTTAACTTCTTCACTTTGGCATCGGCGGCCAGTTCCCACCAACTCACCTTTTTACCCTGAAGCTTCACGCCTCCTTGCCCATCAATGGTACCCGGCCCATAGATTCCGCTATTCGTTGTACTCACGGCGGTAATAAAGGCATCACAGCCTTTACCGTTTTTATCAACGACACCACAGGATGACGGTGCATTCTCAAAAGACTTGGCGTTATTCACAGCCCGCAGGGTCACCCCTTTGTCGATTAATAAGCTGGCACCTGAAGGCAGGGAGAGCGGACCGCTGAGAAAGACGGAAGTGCTTCCCGCGCTCAATCTTACCGCTTTTCCCTGCCCGCAATTATTCAGTGCTTTTTGAATAACACTGGTGGCCGTACTGCTGCCTGCTTTAAGCACCGTACAAGAAGACGGCACTTTCGGTTCACTTACCGTTCGTGAATCAGAAGCCCATGCCGATGCGCTAAACAGGCCGATAAGGCCTAGTGATAATGATAAAACCCGCTTGCCTGATTGATATTCCATGTCAAACCTTACTTTATAGATATCCACAATTCTTTTGTAGCTAAAAAATAATTACGCTTCCTTTTGGCTTAATAAGAAAAACAAAACGCTTTTATAGAAACTAAAAATTGTCGGAAATACACATATAGATTAATAAAACTCCATTTACATAAAACATTGTCTATGTTCCTTATAAAGACATACGATTTATGCGTAATTAAATTATCACTGGAAAATTAAATAAAGCATCAACAGAACATGGAAACAAATCGAATCCCCGTCACGTGGTGGTGTCGGCAAGTGGTAAGTTTCTCTCTTTACGGCATTCATTTTCTTTATTCTTTAATAAAACCACCCCAACACCCATTAACTTACCAAAAATAATTAAATAAAATATAATAAACAAAAATAAAATTGAAATTAAAATAATAACAAATAAAATTAAATAATCTGACGTACCTCAACAATTCTTCTGAATTATTATTCATTTCATATTCTCTACTATATAATCCCCCTTGATGCGTTAGGACTCCCTCTTTATCCCTTAAATAAAGAGAAAAATATCCGTTTAATTTACAAGGAAAAACACATGTTTAAGTATTTAACACCGATATTTTTATGTACTGCTGCATTTTCTTTTCAAGCTCAGGCTGATGACACCATGCTGATGCTGCTGAAAAAAGATAATGCTACCTATTTAAGCTGGTCTACCGATGCAGGCAATGTAGTTCGCCAGGATGTGTATCGCAGCACCAGTAATAACCAGGCTGACAGCGAAAAAATCGCAGAGCTCAATTCCACCGACAGAACCTTTACGGATTTAACGGCTAATCCAAAGGCGGAATACTGGTATTGGGTAGATACCGTTAGTGGCAATAACAGCCTCCTGAAATCTAATACGGCATCAACAGCGCCAGCGCCATTACGCGCAGCGCCGCTGAAAGCAGCCAGCGCAGAATGTAAAGCTGGGGCGGTTATCAAAAATAAAACCATCGACTGCGGCGGTATTACTCTGGGTCTAAGCTGTAGCGGCGACAGTGATAAACAGCCTCCTGTTATCACACTGGAAAATGCGTCTATTAAGAACCTGCGTATCTCCGCAAAAGGCGGATCTGACGGTATCCACTGTAAATCAGGCAACTGCCGTATCGAAAATGTGATCTGGGAAGACGTCTGTGAAGATGCAGCGACCAACAACGGCAAAACCATGACCATCGTCGGCGGTGTCGCACATAACACCACCAATGGCCCTGGCGGCAAGCCGGACAAAGTACTGCAACAGAATGCCAAAAATAGCCACACTATCGTACAGGGCAACTTCACCCTGACGGGTCAACACGGCAAACTGTGGCGTTCTTGCGGTGACTGCACCAACAACGGTGGCCCACGCAACCTCACCATCATCAGCGCAACCGTTAACGGCACCATCGACAGTATCGTTGGGGTAAACCGCAACTATGGTGATGTCGCTGAAATTCGTGATTTGCGTATTAAGAACTACAAAGCGGGCAAACCGCCTGTATGTGAAGAGTTTAATGGCGTAGAAAAAGGGAAAGGAGGGTACGCTAAATATGGCGAATACTGGGGTACCAAGAACTGTAAAGTCAGCCGTTCAAACGTGAAAGCCCTGTAATTCAGTCATTGTAGCTCCTATCTATACTCTACATAATTCGATTTCCAGCCAATGCATATGCGGCTTGAAGTATAACGAGTATAAATTAATACCCTCTCAGGAGCCCTGACGCATCACACTTCAACAGACCGTGCTTTGTAAGCACGGTCTGTTTCATTCAATTATCCTTGCTGCAATTCGCTGAACCACGTGCGCTTCAGCGCCAGCTCAACGCCACGCAGTTCCGCCAACCCTTTCAACCGTCCAATTGCCGAGTAGCCGGGGTTCGTTTTCTTTTTCAAATCGTCCAGCATCTGATGCCCGTGATCTGGACGCATAGGGATCGGACGACGATCGCCCGCGTTTTGACGACGCAGTTCTTCTGCCAGAATGGCATTAATGATCGCCACCATGTCCACATCCCCCTGCAAATGCGCCCCTTCGTGGAACGAATTAGGATTCTCTTCACGACAGGTGGCACGCAGATGGGTGAAATGCACGCGATCGGCAAACGTTTCCAGCATGTTAACCAGATCGTTATCTACCCGCACACCGTAAGAACCGGTACAGAAGGTAAAGCCGTTATGAAGACTATCGACCGTTTGTTTCAGCCAGCGCATGTCGTCAATCGTGGACATCACACGCGGCAGCCCAAGGATCGGACGCGGCGGATCGTCGGGGTGAATGGCAAGGCGGAGACCCGCAGCTTCCGCCACTGGCACAATTTCGCGGAGGAAATGCCCAAGATGCTCACGCAGTTTGGCGTGATTGATGCCATCATATTCCGCCAGACGGCCACGGAATTGCTCCAGCGTATAGCCCTCTTCGGATCCCGGCAGACCTGCGATAATATTACCTGTCAGACTCGCAATGTCTTCTTCGCTCATGGCACGGTAGTAGCTGGCAGCCTGTGCTTGCTCATCGGCAGTGTAATCTTTTTCGGCACCGCTACGTTGCAGGATATACAGTTCAAAGGCCGCAAAGGCAATATGATCGAAACGCAGTGCTTTTGAGCCATCCGGCAGCACATATTCCAGATCGGTTCGCGTCCAGTCCAGCACTGGCATGAAGTTATAGCACACCGTATCAATGCCGCACTGCGCCAGATTACGCAGCGACTGCTGATAGTTGGCAATATGCTGCTGATAATTCCCCGTCTGAGTTTTGATCTCTTCATGAACCGGAACGCTTTCTACTACCGACCACACCAGCCCTTTTGCCTTCAATTCGGCTTTGCGCTTTTCAATTTCCTCAACTGACCAAATTTCGCCATTGGGAATGTGATGTAACGCCGTCACCACGCCGGTCGCTCCGGCTTGCCGCACATCATCCAGTGAGACAGGATCGTTCGGGCCGTACCAACGCCAGGTTTGTTCCATACCGAGTTACCTTTTTTGCCAGGAATGGTTGTTTCGTCAAGATAGCAAAAGCCTACCTCACCGAGACGGGCTGTCAAACGAAACTCACAAATTGATTGACCAATTACACAAAAAATCTGTTATTTGGACTAACATCATGCATAAAAAGGCAGTAGGAATGAAAAAAAAGTCAAGGATAGGGAATTTGGTCTGATATATTTACTCTCCGTACATCGATGCGATGCCGGAGAGAAAATTCACACAGGAAGGGACATATACCCTAAATAATTCGAGTTTCAGGAAGGCGGCAAGAGAAGACATCCCGATGAGCTTACTTAGGTAAGCGATTCGGGTGACAAATCTGCCGGGAGCAGATTTGAACGCTGCTTGCAGCGGCTCTTCAGAGCGACGCCCACGACGGGCCGAGTATTTGAACGCAGCCAACGCACATGCAACTTGAAGTATGACGGGTATACAGGGGAAATCAGGATTCCAGACGTGAAGGAACAGATTCGAACAGATAACCATCGAACGTAGGATCGTCCACATTCGAGATTTCTAGCAGTTTAATTTTTACATTCTCAAGATGCTGCCACATCGCCTGACGCGCCATATTCACATCACGGCGAGATACGGCACGCAGGATCTGTTCATGATCGTCCAGCCACTGCCGCTGATAGCTGAAATCATCGGTATGAGAGTGAATTCCCTGCCACATTGGACTGCGCTTACGCGCCTGCCAAACCTCATATACCATATTAGCTAAGACGCTGTTTTGGGTAGACTGCGCCAGCAGGCAATGGAATTGCTCATCGGCGCTTTCATCCACGCTGCCGTTCTCAAGCGACGCCCTTTCTTGTTCAATGGCTTGCCGCATCTTCACAATGTCACTCTTGGTCGCCTGCATTGCGGCAAACGCTGCGACTTCACCTTCCAGCAGCTGACGCGCCTGCATCAGCTCAAAGGGGCCATAGTCGCTATCCACCACGCTGTCTTTTCCCTGTGCGGTCGGGAGTTGCATGACATAGACACCAGAACCTTTGCGCACCTCAATCAGCTTTTCCAACTCCAGCATGATTAAAGCTTCACGCACCACGCTGCGACTGACGTTGTAGGTTTCAGCAATGTCACGTTCGGGAGGCAAGCGGTCGCCAATCTGATAGTTTCCCTTCAGAATTTCCGCGCGAAGATTGTCACCAATCTGCTGATATAAACGCATACTGCTATCCCTTTATTCAACATCGGCCACCGTAATATTGGCCTGACCAAAAGACAAAAAAGACGCCCAATTTGTCTGAAGTATAACATGAAGCCTCACCGCGCCAGCACGTTGAGCGCCATGCGTGCCAAATAATTTCAGATATAGTGTTGTCGAAACGCCCTATCTCGTTAACGAACAGGTTGATATTGCCAGCAGGCAAGGAGCATAAATGACAATAGACGTATTCCGGTTCATTTCGTGGGCAGTCTGGAAACCGGTGATGGCCGGTTTATTCGCTATCATCGGCGTGCTTTTCATCGTCGGATGCAATAGCAATCCGCGCGACATCACGCCATTAGGGCAAACATCATTCGAGCGTTACCAGCAAGACACCACACGCTGGGTAGCACAGCATCGTGCCTTCCAAACCACGGATAAACCGCTGGAATTACGCTGGAACACACCGAGTGAAACCCGTCCTGCGGGTCAACCGCATAAAGCGATTTTGCTGGTGCACGGACTGGGAGACTCACCGGGTTCGTTCATTGACGTCACACCGCAATTGGTCAAACATGGCTTTCTGGTCAGAACCGTTTTGCTGCCGGGACACGGCACTCGGCCATCCGATCTGTTACAGGTTACCGTTGATGACTGGCGCAACGTGGTCGCCGAGCAGGCCGCTATTCTCAGTAAAGAGGTCGATGAGGTCTATCTGGGTGGCTTTTCGACCGGTGGCAATCTGGTCCTTGAATACGCTGCCCAACACCCTGAAATCAAAGGGGTGGTGCTGTTTTCACCCGCCATTAAATCCAACGAAAAATACGATTTCATGACACCGCTGTTATCCGTATTTACCGATTGGCTAATGTCGCCGCGCCCCGGCTATCCTGAGCAGTTGGCGACCCGCTATATGCGCGTGCCGACCAACGGTTTCGCCCAATATTATTATTCCAGCAGCGGTGTACGCTCGCAGTTGGCCAAAAAACCTTATGACAAGCCAGTGTTAATCGTGCTGGCGGAGCATGATTCCGTTGTCGATACGACCTATATTGTCAACACGTTCGATACCCAGTTTACCCACCCGCGTAGCCGCCTGATCTGGTACGGCGATCGTCCTGCTGGAGTGCATTCCTCGCGAGTTTTGGTGCGTACTGGTTCGCTACCTGAATGGCGTATCAGCCAGTTCTCGCATATGTCACTCCTGTTTTCACCAGAGAATAAGGAATACGGCAAAACGGGTGCGATCGTCATTTGCGCCAATGGCCACCCTCTGAACGACCTGAAAACCTGTCAGGATCGCAGCACGCTGTGGTATTCCGACTGGGGATACGTGGAAAACGGAAAAACCCATGTGCGCCTGACTTTTAACCCCTATTTCGACTGGCAAAATCAGATAATGGCCAACGTATTGGACGCGCAATAGCACAGGTGTCTCCCTAAATAATTCGAGTTGCAGGCAGTCATCGGCGGAACGATTGCCGTCGTCCTGACTCACGACCATAATAGTGGGTATCGGCTCACCCTAGACAGATTCCCCTATGCGATTCGATTTAACCGATCTCCGGCTGTTTCTCAATACCCAGAAAGCGGGCAGCATTACCGGTGGCGCGGCGGCGTCCAGCCTGACCGTGCAGGCCGCCAGCGAGCGAATTCGGGGCATGGAAGATGAACTAGGCGTAGCGCTGCTGCTACGATCAAAAGCAGGTGTTTCGCTCACCGACGCAGGTTTTTCACTCGCGCACCATGCCCACATTATCCTGCATCAGATAGAGCACATGCGCAGCGAATTACACCAATACGGTAAAGGGCTACGTGGCCATATTCCCCTGTTGTGCAACTCGGCAGCGCTGAATGAATATTTACCCGCCCTGCTGGGTCGCTATCTGGTGGTTTGTCCGCATATATCCGTAGCGGTGAATGAAAAACTCAGCCGCGATATCGTCGATGCGATCCGCAATCAAACCGCCGACCTCGGCATTGTAGCCGACTCTGTGACGCTCGACGGACTGGAAACTCGCCCGTTCCGCCAGGATGAACTGGTGGTTGTGGTTCCGAAAAATAGCATATGGCGTAGGGAGACGCGGCTCAGCCTTTCAGATATTACCGACGCCGAATTTGTCGGGCTCAGCGAAGGTGCTGCATTACAGGAACACATTGATGAACAGGCCAGAAAACAGGGAAAACGCCTAAACTACCGTGTGCGCCTGGCCAGCTTCGATGCTGTCACTCAGGTAATTCACCGCGGTATCGGTATTGGTATTCTTCCGCAACACGCGGCACAGCGCATGATGGAACGGCTAGAGATTCATACCATTCCGCTGTCGGATGATTGGGCGACGCGCAATCTGGTTATCTGCGCCCGACAGTTTTCCACCCTGCCCGGCTATGTTAAGGATTTCGTGGCGTTTATTACCGAGGAGCATGTGGATTAAACCAGCCCGCGTAGCGCCATGTATCCGCCCAGCGCAATCAGTCCGATAAAAAAGCAGCGCCGGAAAACCTGCTCGCTAATCGCGTGGCGCAAGCGTTGCCCTATCATCATGCCCAGTAACGCAGGAATGAGCGCCAGCACCGACTGCCAGAGATCGATACCCCGTAGACCTATCCCCTGTACGAGCTGCAACGCCAACCCCAACGTAGAGACGGTAAACGCTAGTCCCAATGCCTGTACCAGATCGTTTTTATTGAGTCGCAGGCATTGCAGATAAGGCACAGCGGGAATCACGAAGACGCCCGTTGTCGCCGTGATAGCCCCTGTGATGTAACCCACCAGCGGCGAGAGCCAAATTTCATGGCGGCCTGGCTGTGGCAAGGTCGTCGCCACAATGCCCCAGATACCATAAACCACCAAAATGCCGCCGAGTGCCGCACTCGTCCATGACGATGACGAGGTTAGCGCTGGCAGACCATTCCAGAACGTCCCAATAATGATCCCGGCAAACAGCGTCCAAAACCGTTTAATCAGGCTGAGAAAGGCGGGGCCGCAGGCAAGTTGCCAGATGTTGGTCACCAGCGAAGGAACGATCAAGAGCCCCGCCGCGCTGGCGGCTGGCATCACCAGCGTTAACAAGCCCATCGCGATTGTCGGCAATCCCAGGCCAATCACGCCTTTCACCACGCCAGCCAGCAGGAATACCACTATCATCGTCGTCATTGATTGCCTCGGTTCGCAACAGGTTGATTTACAAAAGACCTACTGAAGAATATTCCAATAAGGTGGCGGCAGGTGTCTATGCGGATTGTATTGAGGCTGATTCAAGGAGAACTGGAGGCAAAGGGAGGATTGAGAGTCCTGGAGTCACATATTTATGCAGGCTCAGAGACCGTTTCGTGCGCAACAATATAGCTATTCTCATGCTACCTCGTAGCACGCGCCCGACGCAGGGCGCTCAGTCGCTGCGCGATGCCATCGTCGGTATCAGGCTTAACGGACCGCTTGCGACACGCTCCCTGCGTGGCGCAAGCTTGAGCCACATCCATGCGGCTCATCCTAAGCCTGCTATCTCCCCAGCATAATTTCTTACGCCGGATAACAGCCAGACCCGATGGCGTCCTTAGATTGTATAAGGAGCTTCCCTTGCGAAAGAGAAGACGGATACGGCATAAGCAGCACCCGCAAATATCTTAACGCGCGCGGCCTACAGCTTCACCGAGTTGCCATACGGCCATTGCATAGTGCGTGCTATGGTTGTAGCGCGTGATGGTGTAGAAGTTCGGTAATCCATACCAGTATTGATATCCCGTCCCGATATCCAGCCGCAGTAGGCTGGCTTCACTGTATCCCGCCAGCGAATGCTGTGGCGTTAACCCTGCGGCCTGAAGCTCAGTAAGCGAGTAGCGGGTATTAAAACCGTTCGCGAGCAGCGGCGCCTGACCGTTTGCCGGCACCGCGACAGGCGCACCCTTCACCCAGCCGTGTGCCTTGAAATAATTGGCGACGCTGCCAATTGCGTCCACCGGATCCCACAGGTTGATATGCCCATTGCCGTCGAAATCCACAGCGTAATTCTTGAAGGATGAAGGCATAAACTGTCCGTAGCCCATCGCACCAGCGTAAGAACCACGTAGGCTAAGTGGATCATTGCCTTCTTTACGCGCCATCAGCAAGAACGTTTCCAGCTCACCTGCAAAGTAGTCGGCACGTCGCGGGTAATCAAACGCCAGCGTTGCCAGTGCATCAATGATGCGCGTTTTCCCCATTATTTTACCCCAGCGGGTTTCAACGCCGATAATGCCGACGATGATTTCAGGAGGAACGCCGTAAATGTTTTGGGCACGCTGTAGCGCATCCTGATATTGATTCCAGAACGCTACACCGTTCTGCACGTTGTCTGGCGTAATAAACTGATTACGGTAGCGATTCCAGGCACCGTTCGGCCCAGAGGGTGGACGCGAGGTCGGTGCTTGTCTGTCCATCAGACGGATCACCCAATCCAGACTTTTCGCCTGCACCAACACATCATGCAATTGCTGACGATTAAAACCATGCTCCTGTACCATTTTATCAACAAACCGCGCGGTAGCCGGGTTAGTCGCAAAATCACCGCCCAACGGATAGACATTGTGTGCGGGTTCAAGCAGGAAGCCACCTTTAAAAGGATTACCCGATGGCGCTTCTGCGGGAGCGGGAGCTGGCTGACTGCTACAGGCAGAGAGCAAGACGAGCAGAGGGAGAAAACGAACCAAATGACGCATCAGATATCCGTATAGCCAGGTAAGAAATCAATATCAGCTATGGTAAAGGATTGTCTGATGTGAAAAAACCAGCCAGAGATGAAAAAATGCCGCGCGCCGACCGAATGGAAGGTCAGCACGCGCCATCACACCCAAATCAGTTTTTCTTCACAAACTCAGATTTCAGCTTCATCGGGCCAAAACCGTCGATTTTACAATCAATATTGTGATCGCCTTCCACCAGGCGAATCCCTTTCACACGGGTGCCGATTTTCAGCGGCGTCGAGCTACCCTTTACTTTCAGGTCTTTAATGACCGTTACCGTATCACCATCTGCCAGGAGGTTGCCGTTGGCATCTTTTACCACTAAAGCGTCATCCTGCGCCGCCGCATCCTCCGCTGCCGACCACTCATTTCCGCATTCAGGGCAGTTGAGCGTTTCCCCCTCTTGCCAGGTGTATTCAGAACTGCATTTTGGACAATGAGGTAACTGTTGCATAATAAACTCCTGAAAAATTCACAATAAAAAAGTAATAAATATCATTAGGTAACCATCATATTTTCGATATTTTACCCTTTTATATGCATTTTTAATAGTGAAGCAGCGTTTATCATGGCTTTACTGCCCATCAGACGTGGTTTCACGCCTTGCTGCCAGAAACCCAATCAGAGCATCATGTCAGAAAAAGAAAGAAAATTGGCGCATACGTTTATCAAGATTAATAATATAAATAAGAACGCGTGTACCAACGTTCGCGAGATATGAATTTATTGATTAAAGACGATAAGTCTTGGTATGCGGAGATAAAAAGAACTAAATATCAATACGGAGACGAATTATACACTTTTAAACTTTATTAAAACTTATGTATTGCCTTGCATAAGGTGCTTGCTTTAAATTTAATCACCTTGAAAAAAGGAGTCATCAAGATGTTATCAACAAGTACTTATTTTCGATGCAAATGTAAAGAAATAAACAGCGCAGAAACACTCACTCAGTTAAAAAAAACCATCCTACACATCATAAAGTCATATGGATTTAATTATTACTCCCTCTATAAAGAAAGCCCTTACCCGTTAACGAAAAGAAAATTCACATTCATTAACTGTTTTGACGATAATTTTACAATTGATAAAGAAACACACAAATCTGTTCTAACTATACTCAGTGATGCCACTTTACTTTATCCAACATCAATCATCTCTTGGGAAACACACATAAAAAAACAGCATCCTAAGACTTGGAGTTGCTTTAATAACAAAAATATTAAGGATGGATTTTCAACAATACAAAAAACCCCTAAAGATGAGAATGTCCTGTGCTCATTTTTTAGAGAAGAAAGTCACGCAATGCAGGGCAATCATGATGTAGATGATCTGAGCTTACTTGCGCTATCAGCGTCAATCGCCTGTAAATATTCATCCCTAACAGAGAACAACAACGATTCCCCTCCGTTAACAACACGTGAAGTCGAAATTATGCGCTGGGCCTCCGAAGGAAAAACATCTTCAGATATTGCAAACATTCTGAATTTATCAACCAGCACAGTAAATTTTCATATGCAAAATATTCTTGAAAAGCTGGCGGTGCCAAATAAGGTCGCCGCCATTGCTAAAGCGATATGTTACCATCTGATTTAAATGTAGTGAATATAGTCTTTAATGATCGACTGCCACGATGTGTTTATCATGTCCATTAGCTCAGGATGGTTGATATTTTCTTTTTCTATATAAACACAAACATACCCACAAAAATCATTGTTCGTTTTTGGAATTTTATAAACCGGGGAATTCTCTTTAATATTAACCTTAACATCAATAATCTGACACTTGTATTCATTAAGCACATTCTTCACTAACGATGCTGTTTCATTCACTATAAATTCTTTATTAAACCCTGCTTTGATAGTCCCATCTTCAGGTGCCCGTAAGTTAATAATAAACGCACTTCCACGTGGTTCAGGAATTACGTTAACATCAGAAAAACCTTGCACCAAATAATCAACCCAAATTTTCTGCAATGAGAGACCAAACACTTTATTCGCCATATCCCAGATGCGCATACCGGCAGGGCGGCGATTTGTTTCAACCAAAAAAGTCTTATCGGTAGCTAAATCAAGTTTAATTTCGTTATGAAAAGCGCCGTAACGTTGACCAGAAAGAAGATTCATACTCTGACCAGCCTTGACTAATGCCAGGGCCTGTGTAGGGGAACATTGCGCAGGTACAATTTGTCCAAGCTCTACAGGATATTCCCCGCACTGACTGACTTTTTGGGTCAGAAATGAAAGCACACCTACGCCGTCATAGGAAAACTCAGAATCAAAAGCAATCAACTCTTCAGCAATAATGATACTGCCTGGAGCCGCCTGACGGGTTGCTGCATAAGACGCTTCCAGAGACTCCATGGCCTTGACGATCTTTACCCCAATGTTTGCCCGGCCATCGACAGGTTTTATTACTACACCTGACGAACACGATTCAAAAAAGGCTTTCAGTTGCGGGTAATCGTTCACGCGTGTTGAGCGAGGCGTAACAATATTCTGGGCATGGAGAAATGTTTCTAGAATTGATTCTTGCTCTCTAAATATTAATTTATCGATACCCGCAAAACTTAGTTTCGCATCATCACCATATAGCCCTAATTTTTTTGCGATGACCGCAGCATGTCCTGATACTGCGTCCATGAAGGGAAGAATACAAGCACACGCCATCTCTACATTTTGAATCAGTTTAATCACTTCATCTTCATAATTTTCAGTAGATATCGGCAAATGGTAAACGTGATCGCATAGATTATTCTCCTCACCGGAGAGCATATCACTGATAATCACCATATCCAGATCGTACTGCGTTTTCACATATTCCTTGATAATCTTCAAGTCATGAATTCGCGCAGGTAAGTAATCAAGAACTAATAGATATTTTTTCGTGTTCATTCTCTATCCTTATGAGATTAATCTTTAAGTGTAAAGTAACGAAATGGATTGATTAGAAAAAAAGAAAGAACAATAACAGCAAAGAAAAAAATAAAAATATATTTATAATCGATTAATAACAAAAATCTTGCACAAATAAAACTCGCCAGCGGAACAGCCAACTGATTAAGAACCAGTACAATACCTAAATAGCGAGAGAAACCTTCTGAAGGTAAAAGTCGGGCTCGATAAAACCGAGAAAAAAGATTAAAGCACCCTTCAGAACCAATAATAAGTAGAAAACCAAATAGATAGATATAGAAATTACTTGCCACACCGACCACAAATAAACCACAAGCGGCTATGATGAACGCACTTAATCCCACAGTTCGAATATGAAACCGACGTATCATTTTTGGTGCAACAAAAAACAGTAAGCAGTTGGCACCCCCCGCCATGGCTAGCGCCTGCGCATAGCCTTGTTCAGGCTGATGAAACACAGATGTAATAACATAGACCGCTGTGGATAATAGTGCGCCCTGCATGACATTAACCAAAAAGGTGAGGCTTATGATTTTCTTCAAATCTCGGTTAACGGCAATATAACTGATTATATGTTTTAATGACTTTTTATCATGACTCCCTACACTGACTATTACTCCCACTTTATGGATAGACATCCACACAAAAGTACTAATAATAAAAGGCAATGATATAAATATGAATGTTTGCAGAATAGAATATTTTAACGTTAACAAGCTCACAAGAATAGGTGCAGCGATGTAAGTAAACTGCTCAACAAACTGAAGTTGAGAATAAATAGAAGGCAGCTTATCCCTCGATATCGTTTGAGAAACAAACCCCTCTAAATTCACATATCCCGCACCGCTAAAAAATGACAAAATGCAGGCCAAAGGAATGATAAAATTTATTATATAATCAGGAGGGATATAAGAATAAAAAAAATATAATAATAAACATACGCAGCCGCGAATACCGTCACTAAAATATAGCATCCTAAGTGGGTGGATTTTATGTCCAATCCACCCTGAAAGGGGTAATGATACTACGCGTGCTAATCTTTCCAAGCCAAAAGCTAAAGACGTTAAGGAAGCGCTATTTGTTGAGGTATACACCAGTACCGGCACAGCGAAAATAATAAATGCTTCTGCGAATATAGAAAAAAAACGAGCCAATACAATTTTCGTGACCACTGGTGCAACCTGTATGAATTAATGAATAGACTTAATGATATAATCACCCAATACTAAAAAGTCAATTTTTGTTTTTAGAAAAGTTTTAATAGCATCCTCCGGCGAACACACAATGGGTTCGCTATCGTTAAAGGAAGTGTTAAGTAGAATAGGTACACCCGTCAGCTTATGAAATTCACTAATTAGATGCGCATAGCTTTCATTTGTTTCTTTATCGACAATCTGAACCCGAGCAGTGCCATCGGCATGCGTAACGGCGGGAATAGCATTTTGCTTAGCAGGCTTAACATCCATGGCTAACAACATATATTTCGCCGCATCGGGTAAACCACGAGAAATAAACCAGTCACTCGCATATTCCCGCAGCACACTCGGTGCAAAAGGCCTAAAAAACTCACGATGCTTAACTTTTAAGTTCATCAAATCGCGAATATCTTTATTACGAGGGTCTGCTAACAGACTACGATTACCAAGGGCACGCGGACCAAACTCCATCCGCCCCTGAAACCAGGCGACAACATTATTATCAGCGATGAGCGAGGCAACGATTTGGTGGATATTGTCTACTTTTTCCCAGGTTAAATTATATTTTTCCAATTCATGCTCATACTGGGCATCTGAATATTCTGGCCCGAGATAGGCACTCTCCATAGAATGACGTTGAGTGTGCTCCATACTATGATGCCAAATGTATAATGCAGCCCCAATGGCGGTGCCAGCATCATGTGCAGCTGGCTGCACATAAATATCATCAATATCACACGCTTCGTAGAGCAATCGATTTGTAATACAGTTCAATGCTACGCCACCAGCCAGACAAAGGTGGCGGCTACCACTGATCGCCAGATAGTGCTTGGCAATGTTCATAACAATGTCATCGGTAACGACTTGCAGTGTAGCAGCGATATCATAATGCTCTTGACGTAACTCATCATGTTGATGGCGCTTTTGCAAATCAAATAACGATTCCAGTTTTGAGAATGATTTACTGCGAAATGTGAGAATATCGTTATTAATAGTAAACTGCCCTTTAGGCAAACACTCAACAATGGTGGAAAACTGTGTTTTGAATCTATCTGCATCACCATACGCAGCCATGCCCATTACCTTGCAGGCATCATATTCAGAAAAACCTAGATATTCTGAAATTCTTTCCCACATAAATCCTATAGAGTGGGGATAGGTGATGGTCGATATTTTTGTTAGTTTGTTTTCCTTTCCAATAAAGACACCAGCGGTATTATCTTCACCGATACCATCGAGGGAAAGAACCAGAGATTCATTAAAAGATGAAGGATAATATGCAGATGCCGCATGAGCGGTATGGTGTGGAATCCACTGAAAATCGCCACGGAACCCCATATCGTGAAAAATCAATGGCACATTTGCCATTTTACGATAGAAAAGCCCTTCTCCTGCCTCACTTGCCCACCCATCAGACAATTTTGTCTCATTAATATAAGCAGACTTATGTCTGGCTATTGGGTCAATTGAGTAACCAATACTATGAACATCACACAGTTGAATACCCGCAAAGGCAAGCGCGGCGTTAAGCGAGGAAAAAGGTAACTCATCAGGATTATCAAGATCCGCCGATTTTCCATGTTTTTGCCGATTTAAACGCTCTTCTTCAATCGCAAAAATAATCTCACCATCCTTAATCAGGCAGACGGAGGATTCATGGTAGACCGAATTAATGCCTAAAATATACATTTCAAAACCTCTTAATTCAGCTTAAGTACCAGACAGCGCAGACTTCCGCCGCTTTTGAAATATTCACTCATGTTGCACTTGACAACATTAAAGCCAAATTCATTGATTTTTCGTTCAACTTCAGGTGAACAATCGTGCATTAGCACATCTTTGCCAACAGGAATGTTATTGCATACAAACAGTTCTTTGGCATCAAATTCTGAGACTGCGATACGCCGACTAAAGTTTTTTTCAATATAATCCTGACTTTCCTTAGTGAAAGCCTCTGGATAATAAATAATGGTATCTTCAGAAATAAAAGAGAAAGCCAATGCAACATGGAAAAACGTATCATCCTGAATATGTAATTCACCAAGAACTTTTAATTCTGGATACGTTTCCCGAATGGCTTTAACTGCCTCTTTATCAGAGCGCGGGCCAAAACCGAATATAATACTATCTTCCCAGTAGATCACGTCACCCAGGCCTTCAAAATGTACACCTGGCTCGACACGATGAATTTCAAAACCTTCTTTTTTCAAAAAATCGATATAATATGGTGTTTCGCCCTGCCGTTCTGGGTGCCTAAAATTACTTGCGAGAAATTTATTGTTATGAATCATGCCGCAGTCACCAGCAAACGTCATATCAGGTAAACCTTTCACAGGCTCAATCACTTTTACTTTTATCCCACGAGTCACCAACTGATCGTAAACATAGTTCCATTGGTTTTGTGCGACAACCTTGTCTACTTTGTTTTTGGGATCCATCCAATCGTTAATAACATATTCAATATCGTAGAAGTCAGGTTTGCACATCAGTAGTTCATGAATCATTTTATTTCCCTTTTTTTGATTGCACTGCATTTACTATGAATATTAAATATCCGTGAGAATCCTTCCGCGTCATCTTGACTATAAAGATGTCCACAGTTGTAAATAGCCATATCTGCATTGTATATTGATGAACTGGAATCACGAGAAATAACGCGGGCATAATACATACCGATTTCCAAGTCTACAGTTCCGTTTACATTTACATTTACGCTATCAATAAAAGAGTTTAAATGATTCATTAAAGGATCATACCAAAGCCCTGAATAAACCATCTCAGTCCATTTTTTATCAATAGTTTCTTTAAACCAATTTTCATTTCTATTAGAGCAATATATCTCTAATTGCTTATGCGCTAAAATTAAAAGATGTGCGGCTGGCGATTGGTATATTGCTCGACTCTTTAAACCAACGACACCATCTTCAACTATATCAAACAAACCAACTAAATAAGTATTTCCAATATTTTTTAATCTTTCAATAATTTCGTAAAGCGGCATACATTCATGATTCAACGAAACAGGTATTCCCTTTTCAAAGCCCAGCGTAATGACCGCTGGGGACATATAACCTTTATACCCTGCGGATATAACACTTTTTACGTCTTCAGGGATTATATGGCTAGGTTTTTCTAAATCACCGCATTCTATTGTTAACCCCCACATATTTTCACTCGTTGAATAGGGGTTATTACAACCAAACTCTAATGGAATATTATAACGACGTGCATAGTCATAAACATCTTGATCACTGTGGGAAAAACGTCTCAATGAGGCTATGGGCGTTTTACCGAGTATTTCGATATTCATGTCCATTCTGACCTGATCGTTTCCACGGAACTGATGCGCAATATATTCAATATTTAGCTCGGCGGCGACTTCAACCGCCGCCTCTGCTAAAGCAGGACGTGATAATGCTGCGCTGAGATGGTAGCCATCTTGATATATCGCATTAGCTTTAATCGCCTTTGAAATTATATTGCGTGCATATTGGTCACGATAATCCTTATAAATAAAGCGATCTGCACCTGCTGCGATACACTCCAGCTCAATATCCTCTATGTCACATACCTTGCCTTCGTCAATGAAAAGAGAATACACATTGGCAAATTTTTTCTTTAGATCTCTTATAATAAGAGGGTTATAAAGGCGATTGTAAAATATGACAACAACATTATCAGAAATCATTGAGGGTACATCCTAATTCGTAGACGAGCGATGTTAATTCATTGTCACAGTCACTCTTTTCAATCAACTCTGAGAATCCGTGTTCTGCAAGCCAAATATCGTTGTAGATGGTATCAACGTATCGTTCACCACTATCCGGGATGATAATCACGATATTATCCCCAGGCTTAAACTGATTCAGACGCTCCAAGCCTGCGGATAACGCACAAGCACCCGTACCGCCAATCAGGATCCCTTCTTTACGTGCCAGCTCGCGTGCTATTTTAAAAGCGGTAAAGTCAGATATTTTTATCGCATCATTAATGTAACGATCATTGAGAATTTTTGGCCGAAATGCCAGTCCGGCACCCTGAACAAAATATTTCCCCGCTTCTCCCCCGAAAATAATTGACCCATTTGGCTCAACCGCAAATACTTTAATCTCCGGATTCATTTCTTTAAGATATCTCGAAACACCCGTGATCGTGCCGCAGCTTCCTGCGGTAATAAATACACCACTTATGTCACCAGAAAACTGGCTGTATATTTCTCTCGCCGTTGAATCGTAGTGTTCCTGAGGATTATCTTCATTCTCAAACTGCATGGGGCTAAAGGCGTTTGGGTATAGCGAAATGATTTTTTTAGTTAATTCTATACGATATAAAACGGTATCAATGCCATCTTCAAACTCTGGTAAAAAAATGATATCCGCACCATAAGCCTTTATTTTATCTCGTTTAGCACTAGGCACCATGCGATCTAAAATAGCAATAAATTTATATCCTTTTGCTGCGCAGGCCATTGCCAGCCCAATCGCGGTATTCCCCGAAGATGGCTCGATTACGATCATACCCTTGCGCAGAATTCCTTTACTTTCTGCTTTCTCCAACATGGAAATAGCAATTCTATCTTTAATACTTCCACCTGGATTGGTTGTTTCCATTTTAAGATAGACATTTACACCTTGAGTATCAAACGTATTAAGTCGCACACAGGGTGTATTTCCTACCGTATTAAGAATATTATCATATTTCATTTTTATTTTCTCTGAATAAGCTGAACAATCTATTCTGCTAACAAGCACAGGGATGCCACGATTCGCCTGATATGCAAATATTCCATTATCTTTAAATTCAAAAAAATTAAGATAATGAAATAAGTTTCGTTTAAAGAAACTCATTCGTAACGCTCGGCATAAAAACACCCCTAGTCTGTAAAAAAACGCACTGCCCTCCAAGACACTATAGCCACCTTAAAATTTACGTATTTTCTTTACAACTAGCAGAATTATCAGTTGCAGTGAATATCTTTAAAAGAGAGTCTTATGTATATAAAGCATTCGATAAGAGTATCCGGCATGCGCATACTGATCATAGGCAGTGGATTTGCTCCAATACATAAGAAACTCAAGTTACTCGGGCACCGTTTGTTCATCATCCCAGATCCCAAAAGAAAGATTAATCTCAATGAAGATAACCTTTATGATGGTATCAATTTCCCAGAGAATGAAGACGATATAGAATTATTAGCAAGAAATATATGTATAAATAAAACGATTTTTAGCATCGACCGCGTGATTGCCTTTAATGAAAAATGGCAACAAATCGCCGCTCGTGTTGCAGTCTATGCTGAGTTACCGATTATTACCGATGAGCAATTAGTTAATAGGACAGTAGATAAATATTTGATGCGTAAGCATCTGGAAATGAATAATTTCCTAACAATAAAATTTGAAAAGATAGCTCAGTATTCTGATCTAGCGCCTGCCTTGACGCGTGTTGGTTTTCCTGCGATTTTAAAACCACTCTCGGGTGAAGCCAGTAGGGACATATTACTTATTCACGATGAGGAAAGTTATCATCAACTTGAACCAATTCTTTGTAAAAAGATCAACGAAACGTTTATCCTTGAGTCATTCGTTTCTGGAGATGAATACAGCGTTGAAGCCGTCTCTTACCATCATCAACATCATATTTTAGCTATTACTAAAAAGTATAAAAATGACCAATTTGTTGAAGTCGGCCATGTGTTACCCGCACCGCTTACCGCTGGGCAGGAAGATCAAATCAGCAAATACATTCAAAATTTTTTACATACTATGAATTTTAATAACACTCCCTCCCACACTGAAATTATCATTTCCAATATGGGACCCGTTGTTATCGAAAGCCATACGCGACCTGGCGGGGACAATATCTATCGCCTGTTAGAATATTCAACCGGTATCGACCTGATGAATCTTGTAGCTAAAATAAATACAGAGAGCGTAGAAGAGAGTGATTTATGTAAAAGGAAGGATTGCTGTTATTCAGCCATATGGTATTCCTCGCCAGAAGGTAATGATAATTTTGTTCTCGATAGCGTACATGGTTTGGAAGAAGCAAGGAATCGGAACAATATCAAAAATATTACGATGCTAACAAAACCTGGTGATACTGCACGCAGTGTAACAAATAGTTTTGACAGAAGCGCATTTGCGATTGCTACGGGGGCAACAGCTAACGAAGCATTATCTACCGCTCAAGATGCATTATCTGAGATTACGTTAACATACAAATATTGTAAAAAACAAAAGAGTTGAAATGGAAAATATAGCCTTCATGTTATTCGCTATCAGCGGAACATTACTATTAGGAGCCATGAATCCAGGAGAAAGTTTCCTCTTGGTTGCACGTACAACCGTCGCAACATCTCGGCTTAATGGGATTGCAACAGCTCTCAGCATGGGCACAGGAAGCTTGATATTTTCCCTTGCTGCAATGTTTGGCCTTCAGGCTATTATCAAGACGATGCCTGACTTTTACTTTTTCATCAGAATATTAGGCGGTTGCTATCTCATTTATCTTGCATACAAGTTCACGCTTAAAAAAAATAAGGCAACTGTAGACCATATTACACCTGGTGTTGAGCAACAATCCTTCATCCAAAGCTATTTCCAGGGACTTATTATTCAATTGAGCAACCCTAATACTGCATTAGTTTTTGCAAGCGTATTCTCTGCACTATTAAGTCATACGCTACCCTTTGAAATGTACTTTATTTTACCTGCTATTGCTTTTTCTATTGATACATTATGGTACATTTTTGTCGCGGTTGTCTTATCCTACCAACGACCAAGAAACACCTACCTTAATTATAAAAAATGGTTTGATATTACCGCTGGCGTACTAATGCTCTTTTTGGGAGTAAAAACATTATATATTGCATTTACTCAGGCTAATCCTTTCTGAGGGCAGATCATTGAAAAATGAGAAACGATGTCATCCGCATCGTTAAAAGCACCATATTTTGTATTTCACCAAATACGCTATCCACAGCCCCCTCAAGCTCGCACTTTGTTGGCCGCACGCTATCTTTCGCCACGACCGCATTGATGGGCAAAACTTGCGAGCCACCTCGCGCACTCTAACAATAGTGGAAAAATCGGATACTCCTCTCTTTCTCAGTCTGGTAACGTCCTCTGACGCCAAATAGCGACCATCAATGGTAAGATAGCGCACTCGCTGGTGATATTTTTCATCTGCCAGTCAGTATACTTCTGGCATTCCATTTCAATGCTCAGGTGACGTGCCATCGGCAAGGTTTAACATCGACCGCTACGCCATCATCTGAACGAACAAAAGCGTTAAGACTGAGTAAAATCACTATGAAAGATTCTACCGACAAGGATTTCACCGCCCACACACCCATGATGCAGCAGTATTTTAGGTTAAAGGCTGAACATCCGGAAATCCTGCTGTTTTACCGTATGGGCGATTTTTACGAGCTGTTCTATGACGATGCTAAGCGAGCTTCCCAACTACTGGATATTTCGCTGACGAAACGCGGCGCTTCCGCGGGGGAACCGATACCGATGGCGGGCGTCCCCCACCACGCCGTAGAGAATTACCTTGCCAGACTGGTGCAAATGGGCGAATCCGTCGCGATCTGCGAACAGACCGGCGATCCCGCCACCAGCAAAGGACCAGTGGAACGTAAAGTCGTGCGTATCGTCACGCCGGGAACCATCAGCGACGAAGCGCTATTGCAGGAAAAGCAGGATAACCTGCTGGCAGCAATCTGGCAGGACGGTCGGGGATTCGGTTACGCCACGCTGGATATCAGCTCTGGACGCTTTCGCGTAAGTGAACCGGACGATCGGGAAACCATGTCGGCTGAGTTGCAGCGTACCAATCCGGCAGAATTACTCTACCCTGAATCCTTTGAGTCCATGGATTTGATCGAAAATCGCCACGGACTGCGCCGCCGCCCGCTGTGGGAATTTGAACCCGATACCGCACGTCAGCAGCTTAATCTGCAATTTGGTACCCGCGATCTGACTGGTTTTGGTGTAGAACAGGCAAAGCTCGCACTGCGAGCTGCCGGATGTTTGCTGCAATACGCGAAAGACACACAACGTACCTCGCTGCCACATATTCGTGGCATTACGATGGAACGCCAGCAGGATGGCATCATCATGGATGCGGCCACGCGCCGTAACCTTGAACTGACGCAAAACCTGTCAGGCGGCGTGGAAAATACGCTAGCTGCCGTACTGGATTGCACCGTAACAGCGATGGGCAGCCGGATGCTGAAGCGCTGGATTCACATGCCTAGCCGTGATATTGATGCGCTCAAGCAGCGCCAGCAGGCTATCAGCGCGTTGCAAGAAATCACACCGGATCTGCAACCCTATCTTAGGCAGGTCGGCGATCTGGAGCGTATTCTGGCGCGCCTCGCTTTACGCACGGCGCGTCCGCGCGATCTGGCACGCATGCGCCATGCTTTCCAGCAGTTTCCCGATATCCGCGAACAGCTTGCGCCGCTGGATACTGATTCCGTTCGCCGTCTGGTCAGCCTGATTGGGCAATTTGATGAATTACGCGATTTGCTAGAACGTGCCGTTGTCGAAACACCGCCTGTTCTGGTACGTGACGGGGGTGTTATCGCGCCGGGCTACCATGCAGAACTGGACGAGTGGCGCGCGTTGGCTGATGGTGCCAGCGATTATCTGGACCGTCTGGAAATTCGCGAACGTGAAAAGCTGGGGCTTGATACGTTAAAGGTAGGCTTCAACGGCGTACACGGTTATTACATTCAGGTCAGCCGTGGTCAAAGTCATCTGGTGCCGATCCACTATGTACGCCGTCAGACACTGAAAAATGCCGAACGCTACATCATCCCCGAACTGAAAGAGTACGAAGACAAGGTTCTGACTTCGAAAGGCAAAGCCCTGGCGCTGGAAAAGGCGCTTTACGATGAGCTTTTCGATCTGCTACTGCCTCATCTAGCCGAGCTTCAGCAAAGTGCAGCCGCATTAGCGGAGCTAGACGTTCTGACGAATCTGGCGGAACGCGCCGATACGCTGCATTACGTCTGTCCGGCGTTGAGTGACAAACCCGGCATCAAAATCACAGGCGGTCGTCACCCTGTCGTCGAGCAGGTGCTTCGTGAGCCGTTTATTTCAAACCCCCTGTCGCTCTCACCACAGCGCCGTATGCTGATTATCACCGGCCCCAATATGGGGGGTAAAAGTACCTATATGCGTCAGGCAGCGCTGATTGTACTGATGGCGCATATCGGCTGCTTTGTGCCTGCGGATCAGGCGGTCATTGGTCCGGTCGATCGCATTTTCACTCGTGTGGGGGCAGCAGACGATCTGGCATCTGGCCGCTCCACCTTCATGGTAGAAATGACCGAAACGGCAAATATTCTGCACAACGCCACGGAAAACAGCCTGGTGCTGATGGACGAAATCGGCCGCGGCACCTCAACCTATGACGGCTTGTCGCTAGCATGGGCCTGCGCCGAGAATCTGGCGAACCGTATCAAAGCAATGACGCTGTTTGCAACGCACTACTTTGAACTGACCACCCTACCGGAAAAAATGGAAGGCGTGGTGAATGTCCATTTAGATGCACGTGAGCACGGCGATACCATCGCCTTCATGCACAGCGTACAAGACGGTGCAGCCAGCAAAAGCTACGGCCTTGCCGTTGCCGCATTGGCAGGTGTACCGAAAGAAGTAATTAAACGCGCGCGTCAGAAACTGAAAGAGCTGGAAACGTTATCGAATAACGCTTCATCCAGTCATATCGATGGCGCACAACTGGCGCTGCTGAGCAACGATGAGCCATCACCGGCGATTGAAGCGCTGGAAGCTATCGACCCTGATGCCCTCACGCCTCGGCAAGCGCTGGATTGGCTGTATCAGCTAAAGAAAATGCTCTGACCCAAGTCAGAACGAGGCAGGTAAATACAAAAAAGGCACTGAAAATCAGTGCCTTTTCTTTTAAACGTCGAGTTAGTCTATCTGTGTATCACAGTTTGCTCGCGCCTTCATACGTACTTCATCGCTACCGTTGGGGACCACCGCCTTCACCATTTGCCCTTCTTCCATCGACGGAATGACGGCAAAATGCGCAGTTAGCACAAGTAATACCGGTTCAGCGGCTTTATCTCTCACGCGAAAATATTGTCTTTCCAACTCCGCGCTATCATCCATTACAAAGGTTTTTCCTGTCGCGCAGTCAGAGAAGGTCGCGACATCCGCCATATAGCGGTACATTCCCTTCATTACCATCGGCGTATTTGGCAGCGGCTGCTCGGTTGCCGTCAGCTGACGAGGAAGAGATGAATTGATGGGCAAACCTTGTTGATCCAACATTTCAAGGGTGCTATCAACCGGGCGAAAGTAACGTTTCTCGCCCGCGCTATTCGTCAACACCAACTTATCCGCGGTGCGTCTCCATTGCCCATAAGAAGCAAACGTATTGTTGCCTTCTCTCGTTGTTTGATATTGTTCACGCAGAACAAAAGTCCCGTCTTTTTCCAAAAACAGTGACGTATCAATCCCTCCGCAGTCCGCACAGGGTAAAACGCCACGATAACTTTGCGCCATTGGTTTAAGGGGCTCTTCCTGAACTTGTGATCGAGTATGACACCCGATCAATCCAGAAATCCCTGCTATCAATAGCACACCGATAGCCAGTTTTTTCATCATTATATTCCTGCCGTCTCTGTCCTGTTTTTATCGTTCTTGTCCAATGTTCTGGAACGCATCCAGCCGTCATCATCCCTGAGTCTGAGGAATTTTCCACTCAGAAAATGCTATTTCAAGACTATTCTTATCGTCAGATAACCAGATCGTACCGTCCTGTATTGTTGCCTGCAATGACATGGTGCGCTGAATCAGTCCAGCAAGCTGAGCCAGCTGATTGTCATCTAAAAAGCGGATCGCCAGATTTTTGTACCCGGAGACCTTATTTGATATCGCATTCCACCACACCTGTGCCGCACGCTCGCTGTAGGCGTACAACACAACGGTACGGGACTGGTTGCAGGCTTTCTTCAGCCGCTTTTCATCCGGTAGACCTAACTCAATCCACAACTCCAGCTCCATTGTATCATTACGTCGCCAGATTTCCGGTTCGTCATCTGCGCTCAGACCTTTAGTAAAGCGCAAATTTTCATCGGCATGGCAGATCCACGCTAAAAGCCGCAGCATCATGCGCTGTTCCGTTTCAGACGGATGCTGCGCTATCGTCAGATTCGCATCGTGAAAAAAATT
Organism: Pectobacterium betavasculorum; assembly: GCF_000749845.1. GTDB lineage: Bacteria > Pseudomonadota > Gammaproteobacteria > Enterobacterales > Enterobacteriaceae > Pectobacterium > Pectobacterium betavasculorum. The sequence continues at coordinate 43,764 of NZ_JQHM01000002.1, forward strand.
CCGATCCATATCGGCAATATTGATTGCTGCTTTGTAAACCGTTGCTTTTAATGCCATCAGTGACCTCGTCGTTATTCCCCCTTAGTTTACTTGAGTTAGCACCATCCTCACAGTAAAGGTGATATCTACCACGTAACCGATAGATTAGGCCTCTAAGGACTACTGATATCCTGCTAATCCCTATGCTATAGTCGGTTTGATAAATAGAGTTTATCTTCGTAGGCTTACAACATCGCGCACCACAACAAGTGATGATGCATGAATATCTACCGAGCTAAGCTTTCAAGGGAGGATATAGTGCAAGAATACTGTGAATTAGTACGTCGCTTATACGCAGAGATCGCCAGTGGCGATCTGGGCTATATACCCGATTCGCTGGGTTGTGTTTTAAAAACCCTGGATGGCATTGCCGCGAATGAGGCGTTACCATCCTCCGTCAGGGAACAGGCTGCTTTTGCCGCCGCTAACTTATTGGTGAGTGATTATGTCAATGAGTAATGAATATCAACCCATCAACTGTGATGATTACGACAGCCTGGAAGCCACCTGTCAGCAGAATCTGACGCTGACGCTGGAACTCCGCAATGGTGAAGTTGTGACCGGTAAAGCTAGTGACATGATCTCGCGTAAGCAGGTCGAGTATCTGGTGATTGAAGCATCCGGTGCTACCCGCGAACTGCGCCTCGACCATATCGTCAGTTTCAGTCATCCTGAAATTGGGAAGGTCGTCGTCAGCGAACCCTGACGGACTTCTTCTTTCATTTAGCAGCAAACGCTGAATAAATGCTTCCAAAACGGACAACTCGGGTTGTCCGTTTTTATTTCAGCGCTACTCGACATCAGTTTTCCCGAGACCTTTTTACCAAGCTTATTTTTCCCACGTAATGTGCCACACAGGCCGATTTTCTTTGGCCTGACCTTCTCGTGTGACGAATCGCCCTACGGCTGTAATCAGTTGATCGTTGTAGAATACCAATGGCGTTCTATCGCGCCACCAGGGCGGAACGCCCAGCTCCTGCCAAAGTTTCTTGATTTGCCGACCATGTGCTCTGCCAACAATATGAACGGTTCCACGGGTCGAAAAGCGAATACTCACCGCCTCACTATTTTCCGGCGTGCGAACGGCTACCCCGCGATCGGCAAGCTGTAGCGTTCCCAGATTATCAGGTAACGTCAACGGGCATCGCGTCGGTTGCCATGGCAGAACACAGTCTTTGAGCGATGGCATCAGCGGCAGATAATAGAGATGCTGACGAAAACGGCGAACCTGCATCTGATTCAGTTGCAATACCGGTTCCGCATCCTGACGGCTCGTTGCGACTTCATCCCAGAGTCGTTGTAGCTGTTCACGCGCAGGCATAGCTGCTCCTTGCTGCGCTAGCCAGCGCCGCAGTAGTGCAAAACGCCGCACCGGGCTTAGCGGCACAAGCCCCTCAATGCTCAACGCCCCATCCGACTGGCATAGCGTCTGTAATGATTCCTCCAACAACTCATCAAGCAGTTGCTCCTGCTCGGCACAAAGCTGGGCGCTACGTGCCACGGCAGAGGGGAAGTGCGGCCAGCGCTGCGTCAATCGCGGTAAGATCTGACGACGTAGAAAATTACGATCGAAGCGTTCATCCTGGTTACTGTCGTCTTCAATCCAGTGAAGCTGATTCCGCTGCGCGTAAGTTTCCAGTTCAAGGCGAGAAACACCTAACAACGGACGAACTAAACGATGATGGCCGAAGACGCTGTTAGCCGCCATCGCAGACAATCCGGCAGGCCCGCTGCCGCGTTTAAGCGCCAGTAAAAAGGTTTCGCTCTGATCATCAAGGTGCTGCGCCGTCAGCAGAGTTTCTCCCTCTTGCAGATGCGTTTGCAGCGCCTGATAGCGCGCGGCTCTGGCTGCGGCTTCAATGCCGCCGTTCTGTGCCTCAACCATCACTGCCAGCGAGGTAAACGGCACCTGCCAGCGCTCACACTGCTGACGACAATGTTCAGCCCAGCTATCTGCCAGCGGATTTAAGCCATGATGTATATAAGCAGCACGAATAGTCAGCCCCGAACGCTGACGTACAGCCACCAGCAGATGTAATAACACGCTGGAATCCAGACCACCACTGTAGGCCAGCAAGATCGATCCGCATCCGCTTATGTGCTTAAAGATCGTCTGGAGCAATCCATCATCAGGCTTGGTGCGGTCCACGGCATCAGATCTCATACAGTTCTAAAGGCAGGCCGTCGGGATCGGAGAAAAAGGTAAAGCGTTGCTGCGTTTCAGGATCGATCCGTACGGATTCACAAATGACGCCATCCTGTGCCAGTGAGGCAACAGCCTGTTCTACATCAGCCACAGCAAAAGCCAGATGACGCAGTCCGCAAGCCTCCGGCCTACTGACACGCGCAGGCGGATGAGGGAAAGAAAATAGCTCAATGGTGTAACGTCCATTCAGCGAGAGATCCCCTTTCCACGACTGCCGCTCGGCACGATAGACCTCATTGTTCAACGTAAACCCCAGCACGCCACAATAAAATGCCTTGCTGCGTTCATAGTCAGAGGCAATCACCGCAATGTGGTGTACATCGAGCAATTTCAGCATGATTCAAACCTCATAGCAAAAAATCCGTTGTCATTCCTGACAACGGATTTTCAGAGTAACGCCAGAATAGACTAATTGATAATATGGCAATCAATCAGACAATCACGTCATCAGCAGTAACCACTGTGCGTTAGCAGTAACCCCGAGCGTTAGCAGTAACCATAGTTCATCAAGCGCTGATAACGGCGGTTCAGCAGTTCTTCTTCGCTCAGACCATCGAGGTCAAGCAGATCGGCCAGCAACTGCGCTTTCAGTGACTCCGCCATTACCGGAACGTTACGGTGCGCCGACCCCAGCGGTTCAGGGATCACGGTATCGATCAGTTTCAGCTCTTTCAGACGCGGCGCAATGATCCCCATCGCTTCAGCCGCCAGCGGTGCCTTATCGGCACTCTTCCACAGGATGGACGCGCAGCCTTCAGGTGAAATAACCGAGTAAGTGCTGTACTGCAACATGTTGACCTTGTCACCTACGCCGATAGCTAATGCACCACCGGAACCACCTTCACCGATAACGGTACAGATGATCGGTACACGCAGCGTCGACATTTCACGCAGGTTGCGCGCGATAGCCTCAGACTGACCGCGTTCTTCTGCGCCAACGCCCGGATAAGCTCCCGGCGTGTCGATAAAGGTGATGATCGGCATCCTGAAACGATCGGCCATTTCCATCAGGCGCAGCGCTTTGCGATACCCTTCTGGAGCAGGCATGCCGAAATTACGGCGAATCTTTTCTTTGGTTTCACGACCTTTCTGATGACCAATGATCATCACCGGACGTCCATCCAAACGGGCAATCCCGCCGACAATTGCTTTATCATCGGCATAGGCACGATCGCCAGCCAATTCATCAAAATCGGTAAAAATGTGCTTAATATAATCAAGCGTATAAGGACGTTGCGGATGGCGTGCTAATTGCGCAACCTGCCAGGCGCCCAAATCGGCGAAGATTTTACGCGTCAGTTCAACGCTCTTCTCACGCAGGCGCTGGACTTCCTCGTCCAGATTAATATCCAATTTTTCGTCTTGACGGCTGACTGCGGTCAGCGAGTCAATTTTCGCTTCCAACTCTGCAATCGGCTGCTCAAAATCAAGAAAATTCAGACTCATAGTATTCCTATATTAGTCAAATTCCAGTTCCACCTGCTCATTACCCACTAATGTGCGCAGCTCGTTCAGTAGCGCATCGGCGGGCGTTACACGCCATGCTGCGCCGAAACGTAGTCGGGCGCGCGCATCTTCACGCTGGTAATAGAGATGCACTGGGATCGTCCCCGATCGATGGGGTTCCAACGATTGGCGGAGACGGTTTAATAGCTGGTCATCAATTTGCCTGTCAGTCAGCGAGATAGCAAGCCCGCGCGCGTATTTTTCCCGCGCTTCACTGATATCCATTAACTCTCGGACGGTCATTTTAAGCCCGCCGCTGAAGTCATCAAAGCTGACCTGTCCACTGGCGATAAGGATACGGTCTTTCTCAAGTAAATGCTGATATTTTTCCAATGCATCGGTAAACAGCATAATCTCAAGCCGACCGGAGCGATCGTCCAATGTACAGACGCCAATACGGTTGCCCCGCTTGGTTACCATGACGCGAGCCGCCAACACCAGCCCAACGGCAGTGGTCATTTTACCCCGATCCGTCGGGTGCATATCTTTTAAACGTACGCCACCGGCATAGCGTTCAATTTCCTTAATATATTGCGTGATCGGGTGGCCGGTCAGGTACAGCCCCAGCGTCTCCCGCTCACCATCCAATACGACCTGCTCAGGCCACGGTGGCACGGTACTGTAGGATTGCTCGACCTGCTCAGGCGCATCGGCCAGCACGCCGAACATATCCACCTGACCAATCGCTTCTGCTTTAGCATGCTGATCGGCAGCTTTCAGCGCATCGGCCAATGAGTTCATCAGCGCAGCGCGATGCGGCCCCAGTCGGTCAAACGCCCCGGACATAATCAGCTTTTCCAGCACGCGGCGGTTCAGCTTTTTAATATCAGTTCGCGCACAGAGGTCAAACAGCTCTCTAAAATAGCCGCCTTGATTACGCGCTTCGATAATTGCTTCAATTGGGCCTTCACCGACACCTTTTATCGCGCCGATGCCGTAAACAATCTCGCCATCGTCGTTAACGTGGAAGTGATAAAGTCCGCTGTTGATGTCCGGAGGCAGGATTTTTAATCCCATTCGCCAGCATTCATCAACCAGCCCGACGACTTTATCCGTGTTGTCCATATCGGCCGTCATCACCGCCGCCATGAACTCCGCAGGATAGTGCGCTTTCAGCCACAGCGTTTGGTAAGACACCAGCGCATAGGCAGCGGAGTGCGATTTATTAAAGCCGTAACCGGCGAATTTTTCCACCAGGTCAAAAATCTTAACCGCCAGCTCACCGTTCACGCCGCGCGATTTAGCACCATCTTCAAAACCACCACGCTGCTTCGCCATCTCGACCGGGTTCTTTTTCCCCATTGCGCGACGCAACATGTCCGCACCGCCCAGCGTATACCCCGCCAGCACCTGTGCGATCTGCATGACCTGTTCCTGATAGAGGATGATACCGTAGGTCGGCTCCAACACGGGCTTAAGTGATTCGTGCTGCCATTCGATATCAGGATACGAAATCGCTTCACGACCGTGCTTACGGTCGATGAAGTTATCCACCATGCCGGATTGCAGCGGACCGGGACGGAACAGCGCCACCAGTGCGATCATATCTTCAAAGCAGTCGGGCTTTAGACGCTTGATCAGGTCTTTCATGCCGCGCGATTCAAGCTGGAATACCGCTGTGGTTTCCGAGCGTTGCAGCATATCGAAACTTTTCTTATCGTCGAGCGGAATGGCCGCAATATCAATCGGTTCCTGACCTTGCTTCGCGCGACGGGCGTTAATCATCCCCAGCGCCCAGTCGATGATAGTCAACGTACGCAGGCCAAGGAAGTCAAACTTCACCAGCCCGGCATATTCCACGTCGTTCTTATCGAACTGGGTAACTGGATGGTTCCCTTCCGCATCGCAATACAACGGCGCGAAATCGGTAATCTTGGTGGGGGATATCACCACCCCCCCCGCATGCTTACCGGCGTTACGCGTTACCCCTTCAAGCTTGCGTGCCATATCGATGAGTGCCTTAACTTCCTCATCGGCTTCATAAATTTCCGGCAGTTGCGGTTCAGCAGCAAAGGCTTTTTCCAGCGTCATTCCCGGATCGGGCGGCACCAGCTTTGAAATACGATCGACAAACCCATACGGGTGCCCGAGCACGCGCCCTACGTCACGAATAACCGCTTTCGCCGCCATCGTACCGAAGGTGATAATCTGCGATACCGCATCACGCCCGTACATTTCCGCGACGTGATCGATGACCTTGTCGCGTTTTTCCATACAGAAATCAACGTCAAAGTCAGGCATGGAGACACGTTCAGGGTTAAGGAAACGTTCGAACAGCAAGTCGAATTCCAGCGGATCCAGATCGGTAATTTTCAGCGCGTAAGCGACTAACGAGCCCGCACCAGAACCACGCCCCGGCCCAACAGGCACATCGTTATCCTTCGACCACTGAATAAACTCCATGACGATCAGGAAGTAGCCGGGGAACCCCATCTGGTTGATTACGCCGAGTTCAATATCAAGACGCTCATCATATTCAGGCCGACGCGCGGCACGCACTTCCGGGTCGGGGAATAGAAATTCGAGACGCTCTTCCAGCCCCTTTTTCGAGCACTCAACCAGAAAATCTTCCGTGGTCATGTCGCCCGTCGGGAACTGCGGCAGGAAATATTCACCCAAGCGGATCGTTACGTTACAGCGTTTGGCAATTTCAACGCTGTTAGTCAGCGCCTCGGGAATGTCAGCAAACAGCTCGCACATTTCCTCTTCCGAGCGCATGTACTGCTGTGGGCTGTAATTACGCGGGCGTTTGGGATCGTCAAGCGTGTAGCCATCGTGAATGGCCACGCGAATTTCGTGAGCGTCAAAATCATCGGTGCTGATGAAACACACTTCATTGGTTGCCACCACGGGCACCCCGTGCTTCGTTGCCAATTCAACGGCGGCGTGCAAATAGCTTTCTTCATCGGGGCGGGACGTGCGGATCAATTCCAGATAGTAACGCTGGGGGAAGTGTTCCTGATAAAAGGCCAGACACTGTTCGGCCTGCGCCTGATTGCCACGCAGCAAAAATCGACCGACATCACCTCGGCGACCACCAGACAGCAGAATCAGCCCTTCCTGATGATCAATCAACCAATCGCGGTCAATCGTCGGCCCAGACGCGCCATAACCACGTTGATAAGCATGAGAAATCAGCAGCGTGAGATTCTGGTAGCCTTCATTGTTCATGGCCAGCACAGTAAGGTGTGCGAGTTCATCCCCTAATTCATCGCTTTCGACATAGAAGTCAGCGCCGATAATAGGCTTGATGCCCGCGCCATGCGCACCGCCATAGAATTTAACCAGCCCACACAGGTTGGTAAAATCGGTAATCGCCAGCGCTGGCATACCGAGCGCCGCTGCTTTTTTTACCAGCGGACCGACTTTGGCCAGCCCATCGATCATGGAATAGTCACTGTGAACACGCAGGTGAACAAAACGTGGTTCGGCCATCTCCAGATCCCAGAATTTATCGATTAGTCAGCGTTGCAATAGTGATATCACAACACAGAGAGTTAATGATGATGTTTTACGCCAGCCCTAACACACGCCTGACTGGCGCGAAGCTCCGGCGGTGAAACTCTGTAGCGCCCAGTGCAGCCAGTTTCTCCAGATGAAAAGCCGTTGGATAGCCTTTGTGTTGGGCAAAACCGTAGGCGGGGAAGCGTTGATCCAACTCGACCATCTCACGATCGCGAGTCACTTTCGCCATAATCGAGGCCGCGCTAATTTCTGCTACGCGGCTATCCCCTTTAACGACCGCCTGCGCGGGCATCAGCAATGCCGGACACCGATTGCCGTCAATAAGAACAAAATCAGGCACAATAGCCAAGCCAGCCACCGCACGCTGCATCGCTAACATCGTAGCATGCAGGATATTCAGTTGGTCAATCTCTTCCGGTTCCGCACGGCCAAGGCTCCACGCCAGCGCCTTCTCTTTGATTTCATCATAGAGCGCCAGCCGACGTTTTTCACTCAGCAGTTTGGAATCCGCCAACCCAACAATTGGCCGAGTCGGGTCAAGAATCACCGCAGCCGTTACGACTGCGCCAACCAGAGGACCACGGCCCACTTCATCAACGCCAGCGATGCAGGTCGCCTGCGGGTAAATAAATATTTCACTCATAGTTTTATTAACATGTTTTTATTAACGAGGCGTTACTAATTCCAGTACTGCCTGAGCGGCCTGCTCATCGGCGTTACAGCGAATCTGCTGATGCAAATCCACAAATGTTGCAAGCAGCTCAGCCGTTTTTTGGGTATCGCTAAAGAGCGGCAGTAACGCAGCAGCTAACTTATCTGGCGTACAGTCGGTCTGTAGTAATTCGGTTACCAGCTCGCGCCCAGCCAGCAAATTCGGCAGCGACACCCACGGTGTTTTGACCAAGCGCTGCGCCAGCCAGAAGGTGAAAGGCTTCATACGATAACCCACAACCATCGGACATTTCGCTAGCATGCACTCCAGCGCTGCCGTACCGGATGCCAATAACGCCGCATCACTGGCAATCATGGCTTCACGCGCTTGCCCATCCAGCAGATGCACACGCAGATCGGGTGCCACACTACTTTTTATCCGCTCGAACTGTTCACGTCGCTTACTGTTCACCAGCGGAACAACGATTTCCAGATCGGGAAAATGCTGACGCAGTAGAACAGCCGTATTGAGAAAATCTGCACTAAGCATTTCAACTTCTGCACCACGGCTGCCCGGCAGCAGTGCCAGGCAATGCGCATCGGGCGCAATGCCCAGCGTGGCACGGGCGGCCAGTTTATCGGGATGTAGCGGCATCGCATCGGCCATCGTATGGCCGATAAAACGGCAAGGTACATTGAAACGATCGTAAAACGCTTTTTCAAAAGGCAAGAAAGCTAGCACCAGATTGGTCGCTTTACCTATTTTGAAAACGCGTTTTTGACGCCATGCCCACACGGACGGGCTGACATAGTGAATAGTATTGATACCGCGCTTCTTGAGGTTGCCCTCCAGCGTGATATTAAAATCGGGTGCATCAATGCCCACGAAGACATCGGGCTGAAGTTCGCTAAAGCGCTGGGTTAAATCCCGCCGGATTTTTAGCAAACGAGGAAGCCGTTCGAGCACTTCAACAATGCCCATAACGGCCAACTCTTCCATCTCGTACCAGGCTTCACAGCCTTCAGCCTGCATACGCGGCCCAGCAACGCCGACAAAACGGGCATCGGGCACCTTTTCTTTTAGCGCTCGGATCAGACCTGCGCCAAGGATGTCGCCGGAAGTTTCCCCGGCGATCAGCCCAATAGTCAAAGGACGTGATGACATAGATTAACGAATGATACCGCGAGTAGAACGGGCAAAGAAATCGGTAAACGCCTGCACCGCCGGGTGTTCAGCCGCCAGTGCATCAATTTCCGGTTTCACTTCGTCCAGCGTTTTACCGCTACGGTAGAGCAGCTTGTAGGCGTTACGGATCGCGTGCAGCGTTTCTTTTTCGAATCCACGACGCTTCAGACCTTCAATGTTCAGGCCAAATGGCGTGGCATGGTTACCTTGAGCGATAACATACGGCGGCACGTCTTGCACCACACCAGAGCACCCGCCTACCATGACATGGGCACCGATAATGCAGAACTGGTGCACAGCCGTCATCCCACCGATAATCGCAAAATCATCGACGGAGACATGGCCGCCCAGAGTAGCGTTATTCGCCAGAATACAGCGATTGCCCACGACGCAGTCGTGCGCGACATGCGTGTTGATCATCAACAGGTTATCGCTACCGACTTTAGTCAACCCTCCGCCCTGCGCTGTGCCCCGATGAATAGTGGCGCTTTCACGGATACGGTTACGATCGCCAATCTCAACGCGGGTCGGTTCCCCTGCATATTTAAGATCCTGATTCACTTCACCAATTGACGTGAACTGATAGATTTCGTTGTCGCGACCAATTTTAGTGACGCCATTGACGACGACATGCGATTTCAGCACCGTCCCTGCACCGATCTCAACCTGAGAACCGATATAGCAGAAAGGACCAATATGAACACCAGCACCAATAATGGCACCGTCTTCAACAATCGAACTAGGATGAATAAAGGCGGTTTGATCAATCACGTTATCAGGACTCCCGACGGCGAGCACACATCATTGACGCTTCACAGGCCACTTCGCCATCAACTTTGGCAACACCTTTAAAGCGCGCAACGCCACGACGCTCTTTAATGAATTCAACTTCAAGGATCATTTGATCGCCTGGCTGCACGGGGCGCTTAAAGCGCGCTTCGTCCACAGCGGCGAAATAGTACAGCTCACCCGGCTCCAGTTTACCGACGCTTTTGAACGCCAGAATACCCGTAGCCTGAGCCATTGCTTCCAGAATCAGAACGCCAGGAAAAATCGGTTTTCCCGGGAAATGTCCCTGAAAGAAGGGTTCGTTGAAAGAAACGTTTTTCACCGCCCGCAGAAACTTCCCTTCTTCAAAATCCAGTACCCGATCAACCAGCAAAAACGGGAAACGGTGCGGTAATAATTCTAAAATCTCTTCAATGTTCAGAGTATGAGTGTCAGTAGTCAAAATACTCTTCCTGTCCATAAAAACTGATGCCATCAACAACACGGCCTGCGCAGACCCTAAATAGGTATCTTCAGGCAGGCCGCAAATAAAACGCGAGTGATTAAACGTTATCGACTTTTCGTTCAACGGCTTTTAACCGTTTGCTTATCTCATCAATATTCATCACCAGCGCTGCAGTTTTGCGCCACACTTTATTGGGTTGCAAAGGAATGCCCGAAGAGTATACCCCAGGTTCAGTGATTGGTCGCATGACCATACCCATTCCCGTTACCGTCACTTTATCGCAGATCTCCATGTGCCCGTTAATCACGCTGGCACCGCCGATCATGCAATAACGACCGATTTTCAAGCTCCCCGCCATAATAACGCCACCGGCTACCGCGGTATTGTCGCCAATCACGACGTTGTGCGCAATCTGACATTGGTTATCAATGATAACACCATTGCCAATGACAGTATCATCCAGCGCACCACGATCGATGGTGGTGCTCGCGCCTATCTCAACGCGATCGCCAATTCTGACCGTTCCCAACTGCGGGATCTTCACCCAGTTACCACGATCGTTGGCATAGCCAAAGCCGTCAGAACCGATCACCGTTCCAGACTGGATCAGACAATGTTCACCAAGCTCAACGCGGTGATAAATCGTTACATTTGCCCATAAACGGGTACCGGCACCAATGCGGGCATCTTTACCAATAAAACAGCCTGGGCCGATGACAACACCATCTCCTAACTGCGCACCAGACTCGATGACGGCATTTGCACCAACGGACACCTGCTGGCCCAGAATTGCATCGGGAGCAATCACTGCGCTCGGCGCAATATCAGTGGCCGGTTGTGGCGTCGTATCCAGTAGCTGTGCCATGCGAGCATAGGTAAGGTAAGGATTTTTCACTACCAGCGCAGCAACCTGACAGTAAGGTAAATCCGCTTCCGTCAGCACGACCGCAGACGCTTGCGTCCCGGCCAGTTGCTCACGGTAACGACTGTCGGAAAGAAACGTAATTTGCCCAGTTTTTGCCGAATGCATAGAAGCAACACCGGTGATGACGATATCGCCATCACCGTGTAATTGTGCATCCAACTGTTGAGCTAACGCGTCCAGTCGAATTGAATACATGGTTTATTTAACCTGTTTCAGCACATCGGCTGTAATGTCTTTGGCATTGGCGACATACGCAACAGCGTTAGCGTCAATCACGACATCATAACCTTCTTTGGTTGCAACGGATTTTACTGCATCCTGAATACGGCTCAGGATTTTGTTGCGTTCTTCAGTCTGACGACGACGGTTGTCCTGCTCAAAAGCCTGCGCTTTCGTAGAGAACTGCTCGCGCTGCGCCATGACGTCTTTTTCCATTTTGCTGCGTTCGCTCGCTTTCATGGTAGAGCCATCACGCTGCAACTTCTGCATCTTGGTCTGTAAGGCGTTTTCCATCGATTGCAGTTCAGAAGCACGACCTTTGAACTCATTTTCCAACTGTTTGCCAACGGTTTCACGCTGCGGCAGCTGTTGGAAAATGCTGGAAACGTTAACAACGGCAATCTTGTCAGCAGCCTGAACGCTGGCTGAAGCAGCCAATGCTAAACCGAGGCCTGCGGCACATAACCACTTTTTCACTATAAACTCCTCAACCTAACCTAAATTTGTGTCTTAACACTTTAATGATGAGCATCGCGTCATGGCGTAAGCTGTTTTCCAGCATTCATGCCGATGAGCAGCGATGCGACATTCCCTGCATACGACCTACGGACGTCACACTACCAGGTTTTGCCAATGTTAAACTGGAATTGTTCCGACTTGTCTCCATCGTACTTTTTAACCGGCTGGGCATAGGAGAAGACCAATGGCCCAAGCGGAGACATCCACTGCAATGCGATACCGCTGGAAACACGGAAGTTGCTCGCCTTGCTGTAATCCGGCACGCCTGCATCAATCGTAGCTTGCGTATTTTCCCAGTTGGTATCCCATACCGTACCGCCATCCACAAAGAAGGAAGTACGTACAGAGTTCGCGTATTTATCACTGATAAACGGCGTCGGCACGATCAGCTCCGCACTCAGCACCGCCATCGCGTTACCGCCAACAGCATCGTCCAGATTGGTTGAATCAATACCACACCCAGAATAAGAACTCGGAAGAGATCCACCTGGCGTTGCTGGACGACACTGATAATACGCTGCTTTAGGACCAATTGTATTCGACTGGAAGCCACGCACCGTGCTGGAACCACCAGCATAGAAGTTGTCGTAGAACGGCACTTCTTTACTGCCGATACCATCAGCAAAACCTGCACGCGTGCGACCCAGCACTACCCATTTCCCACTCTCGGTCAGCGGATAGTAGCTCGCCGAATCAAACGTCAGTTTGTAGTATTCGTTGTCCGAACCCGGCACCGCGATCTTGGCATTCGCGGACGCGCGCGTTCCTTTAGTTGGGAAGTAGCCGCGATCCAGATTGTTATACGACCATCCGGTATTCAGGAAGAAATCGTTCGCTTTAAAATCCGCATTCGATTTAGTATTTTCATCAACCACAGATGGGTTTACACCGACGGTATCCAGATAACGCCACATCGCCACCTGCGGTCTCATGTCCGACAGATCGTTATGCACATAATCCAGGCCAACACGTAGTGAGTTATTCTCGTTAATCGGGAAGCCCAGTGTGCTACCAACGCCATAACTCACGTTGGTGTAGTCGGACAGATCGGCGTCAGACGCTTCAAATTTATTATAGAAGATGCGCCCACCGAGGCTAACGCCATCGACGGTAAAGTATGGGTCAGTCAGTGACAGCTCGACATACGTCTGGTAGTCGTTTTTAGTCCCGCTGATACCAACGGAATTACCCGTTCCCAACCAGTTGTCCTGCTGAACCCCAGCCTGGAAACTCACGCCACTTTCTGTACCAAAACCAACACCAAAGTTGAATGTACCGGTATTACGCTCTTTGACTTTATACGTCACATCAACCTGATCGGCTACACCAGGAACACGCTGTGTTTCTACCTCAACGCTTTCAAAGTATCCCAGTCGGTTTAGACGCTCTTTGCCCTGTTCAACCAGATCGTTGCCTAACCAGGCACCTTCCATCTGGCGCATTTCACGGCGCAGAACAGAATCTTTCGAGGTGTCGTTACCGTCAAAACGAACATGACGCACATAGAAGCGGTTACCCGCATCGACGTTGATGTTTAATCTCACCGTCTTGTCTGCGTCATTAATTTCCGGCTGTGTTACCACACGTGGATAGGCATAGCCATAACGGCCCAGCAGCTTCTTGATGTCCTCTTCCATTCGGGTCACTTTCGTCCCGTTGTAGAGTTCACCCGGTTCGATCTTCGTCAGACCTTCAATTTCCGCAGAGTGACCCGCCAGATTGCCTTTCACCGCCACGCCGGACAGCTTGTACTGCTCGCCTTCCGTCATATTGATGGTGATATAAATGCCTTTTTTATCTGGCGTCAGGCTAACCTGAGTGGAATCGATGCTGAAACGTGCATAGCCGCGATCCAAGTAGAAACTCCGTAAGGTTTCCAGATCGCCAGACAGTTTTTGTTTCTGATATTTGCGGTCACCAACCACGTTCCACCACGGCACTTCATCACGCAGTTGGAAACGGGAGATCAATTCGTCGGAACTGAATGCTTTGTTACCGACAATATTGATCTGCTGGATCTTGGCAGAAACGCCTTCCGTGAAGACCAGTTTCAGGTCTACGCGGTTACGCGGCAGTGGCGTGACAACGGCTTTAACCGACGCACTGTACTTACCGACGCTATAGTAGAAATCTTCCAGTCCTTTTTCGATGCTGGTGAGCGCTGTGCGGTCTAACGCTTCACCGACGCGTACGCCCGAGGCTTCCAGGTTTTCTTTCAGCATGTCGTCTTTGACTGACTTATTGCCGGAAAATGTGACGCTGGCGATTGTCGGACGTTCTTTGACCTGCACAATCAGCGTTTCACCATCACGCAGGACACGAACATCTTCAAAATTTCCGGTCGCAAACAAGGCACGGATGGTATTACCGATATCATCGTCACCGATGGTATCACCAACGCGGACCGGCATACTGAGTAGTGCCGCCCCGACGGCAACCCTTTGCAGGCCCTCGAAATGAATGTCCTTCACTACGAACCCGTCTGCACCGTATACGGTTGCGCTGCTAAACAGCAGCGACGCTATGAGCAACTTTTTGATCGCCATCGTTGTTATGCGTTTTTCCTAACCTAATCCCGCGCCTAGAGACGAGAGAAATCATTGAAAAGTGCGAGTCCCATTAACAACATCAGCAACACTGTACCAATGCGATAGCTAACGTCCTGCACACGCTCAGAAACCGGCCTGCCCTTCAGCTTTTCAACCGCAAGAAAGAGCAGGTGTCCACCATCCAATACCGGCAGAGGGAACAGATTGATGATCCCCAAATTGACGCTGATTAAGGCCAAAAACATCAGGTAATAAATCAATCCATAATCTGCTGACATTCCAGCACCCTGAGCAATCGAAATGGGACCACTCAGGTTATTCAGCTTAACATCACCCATAACCAGTTTCCCTAACATACTGACGGTCAATTTCATCAGTTGCCAGGTTTTATCTGTTGCCTGATAGGCAGCACTGAACGGCCCATACTGGCGCACAGTCCTGTATTCTTCAGGCAGCGGCGTCACGCTTGGCATAACACCTGCCAGACCTTCAACTCTGCCACTTCCCACAGATTTGCTATCTGGCGTTAACGTCAACGGTAACGCTTCACCGTGTCGCTCCACCTCCAAAGCAATAGATTGCTCAGGGTTATCACGCACGGCGACAACAAAATCACGCCATTGCGCTAGCACCTGCCCGTCGACTTTAACGATCCTATCCCCGACTTGCAAACCTGCTTTTTCCGCCGCCGAGCCGGCCTGAACTTGATGCAACACTGGCTCAATTTGTGGCCCACGCGGAATAATCCCAAGCGAGGAAGCCGGATCTTGTTTATCAGGCTCGAACTGCCACTCGCGTAAATCCAGCGTTTTCTGGACGACACGATCGGAGCCTAAAGGTGCGGTTCCGATCACGACATCGCTATCGCCAATTTTACCGATCAGCGCCAGACGTGCGGTATCCCAATCAGGCGTTTCGATACCATCAACAGACTTTAGTTCCATTCCTGCTGACATTTCCGCCTGCGCCGCGATGGAGTTGGGCAGTATTTCACCCACTACCGGACGCACGCCCGGAACGCCGAGAATAAACACCAGCCAGTACGCCACAATAGCAAACAGGAAATTAGCAATCGGACCGGCGCTGACGATAGCCGCCCGCTGCCAGACCGTTTTGCTATTAAATGATTGGTGGCGGAATTCTGGCGCTACCGTATCAACACGCTCATCCAGCATCTTCACGTAGCCGCCAAGCGGAATCAGCGCAATAACGAATTCCGTACCGATACGGTCACGGCGACGCCATAGAGCACGACCGAAGCCGACAGAGAAGCGTTCCACCTTCACACCACAGCGACGGGCCACCCAGAAATGTCCAAATTCATGGACGGTGACCAACACACCCAGTGCGATGATAAACGCGGCAAGATTCCAGAGAAAACTCAACATAAATAGCTTTACCGCTTTATTCTAAGCCACTTTAAACAGCAGCAGCATCAGGCAAGAGAACACAGGAACCGCAGCCGTCAGGCTGTCGATACGATCAAGCACGCCACCATGCCCCGGAATCAAATGACTACTGTCTTTGATACCCGCCTCGCGTTTAAACATGCTTTCCGTCAAATCACCCAACACCGAGGCCAGTGCAGCGGCGATAGAACAAATCAACAACGTCGCTGGCGCTATCGTTAACGGTGCATAGAAGCTGAACAGCAAAGAGATTAGCGCAGAGGTTGCCAGGCCGCCGAGAAAACCTTCCCAGGTTTTGCCAGGCGAGACTTTTGGCGCAAGCTTACGTTTTCCAAACAGTTTGCCGAACATGTAGGCACCGCTGTCCGCTCCCCAGACCAGCAGCATGACGTACAGCAGCCACCAGGCACCAGCAAATGGATTCATCACGTAATCGTAATGACGAAGTGCAACCATACCCCAGAAAAACGGCACGATCGTCATAATACCAAACACGAGCCGTAATGCGCGTGAATGACGCCAGAATGAGGCGGAAACTGGATAGAACAGAACCAAAAACAGCGCAACGCCCCACCACACCAGTGATGACCAGAGTGCGATGCTGATTTGCGGAATATGAACGGAATAATGGTAGGCCGGGAGTGATAACAGCATCAGCGCCAGCAAGAAGCCACAAAGGATCGCGAGCCACAGGCGTTGAGCATAGGAGGCAAAACCCGCCAGTTGGCCCCATTCCCATGCAGCCAGCATACAAACAGCCAGCGTAACAAGCGTGAATCCCAAAGGAGGCAGCAGAAAAAGTGCTGCAATAACAATCGGGATCAAAATAAAAGCAGTAATCAGGCGATACTTCAGCAAAAGTTCCCCCTAGGATGCATCAGCATCGATAGGTGTTGTTCCCCCGAAGCGGCGCTCGCGTTGTGCAAAAGCATTCAGCGCACCTTCAAAGACTTGTTCATCGAAATCAGGCCAGAGGACATCAGTAAAGTACAGTTCAGCATAAGCAATTTGCCACAGAAGAAAATTACTGATGCGGTGTTCTCCACCGGTTCTGATCACCAAATCAACCGGAGCCAGATCATTCAGACACATGTACTGACATAATGACGCTTCATTAATGCTATCAGGGCGCAGAATACCTTCCTGCACCTGCTCTGCAAGTTGCCGTACTCCCTGAATAATATCCCAACGGCCGCCATAATTCGCGGCAATATTCAGTGTAAGCCCCTGATTCTTTTCTGTCAGCACTTCTGAACGACGAATTCGCTCTTGTAAACGCGGACTAAAGCGACCGATATCACCAATCACCCGCAGGCGAACATTGTGCTTGTGCAGGCTTTTCACTTCGCTATCCAGCGCCCGAACAAACAGCTCCATGAGTGCGGAAACTTCCTGCGCCGGACGATTCCAGTTTTCACTGCTGAATGCGTAAAGTGTCAATGCATCCAGCCCTTGGTTCACTGCGAAACTGACTGAACGTCGCACAGCCTTTACACCAGCCTGATGGCCAAAAATGCGCATCTTCCCCCGGTTTTTTGCCCAGCGACCATTGCCATCCATAATGATGGCAACATGCCGTGGCCCGGCGAGTGGCAGATCGTTAGTATTCTTTTGATTATCGGACGGCATAACGCGTACTTATTTCCTCAAGCAAGAAATACAACAGTCCTTCCGTAACATCAGACCCGTAGCGCAAAAAAAGCCGTGAACGATCACGGCTTAGCTTCACAGCCGATTAAACAAATATCGCATAATCAACCATTGAGTGGCGCAGACTATACCACCTCCACCGCACATGAACAAATTGTGCCATGGGTCTATCCGGCTATCGCGTGTAGTGTGTCAGGGTCTGTGTTGCGACCTGTCTGGCCCAGCTATCGATGAACAGAACATCATCAACGCTGGTGGGTTCTTGTAATGTAAGTTGTTCAATAACATGCTGATTTACCGCCGCGATATCCGTAAAGCGTATCTGCGACCGCAAGAATGCTGCCACCGCAATTTCATTCGCAGCGTTCAATGCCGTGGTGGCTGACTGTCCATGATTACAAGCATCAATCGCCAACCGTAAACAAGGATAGCGCGCATAGTCGGGAGCCAAAAAGGTCAGCGCGCCAATCTGGCAAAAATCTAACGCTTTTGCGCCCGATGCCACACGCTCAGGATAAGCCATTGCATGAGCAATCGGCGTACGCATATCGGGCGATCCCAACTGTGCCAGAACGCTGCCATCACGATAACGCACCATAGAGTGAATGACCGACTGCGGATGAATAATGACTTCCATCTGCTCGGCTGAGGCATTAAACAACCAACGTGCTTCGATATACTCCAGCCCCTTGTTCATCATGGTGGCAGAATCAACCGAAATCTTACGCCCCATTGACCAATTTGGGTGCGCACACGCCTGATCTGGTGTCATGCCTGCCAGCGCCGACACGGGAGTTTCCCGAAATGGCCCACCGGAACCGGTCAAAACAATACGTTCGACCCCATGCCGCGACAATGAAGCGTAGCCTAATTGACGCTGAATTTGCTCAGGTAAACTCTGAAAAATAGCATTATGTTCGCTATCAATCGGTAAAAGCTGTGCACCACTTTGCGCGACAGCATCCATAAAGAGACGCCCGCAGGTGACCAGTGATTCTTTATTCGCCAACAAAACCTGTTTTCCGGCATGGATTGCCGCCAGCGTCGGCAACAGCCCAGCTGCACCCACAATCGCGGCCATGACCTGATCGACGCCGTCCAATGCAGCAAGCTCACATGCGCCCTGTTCTCCAGCCAAAACTTCTGTTTTGCAACCGTATTCCACCAACTGCTGGCGCAGACTAGTTGCAGAGGCTTCATCAGCCATTGAGGCATAGGCGGGTTGGAAAGCAAGGCACTGTTCCAGCATCAGCTTTACGTTATACCCAGCGGATAGTGCGCGTACGGCAAATTTATCGGGGTTGGCTTTAATTACGGCCAGAGAACTGACGCCAATAGAGCCAGTGGAACCAAGAATTGTCAGTTGCTTCATGAAAAATGCTCTGAATAACCGGATTTGATGACAGGAAGGTACACGAGTCTGAGACGATTACCATGATATATCTCTGCGATTGATCACAGTCACGATCGTTGCAGGCTATACATAGCAAAAAATTGTTTACTGCCCAGAGGGGCTAGCCTTCACTAATTGATTGCATAACGCGCATTATATAAAAATAAAGCGCCGCCGGAAAAAACATCCTGCGACGCAATATCCAACAGGCTGATTAGAACTCCATCAGCTCCGCTTCTTTTTCTGCCAGTGCGGCGTCCACTTTCTTAATGAAGTTGTCAGTCAATTTCTGCACATCGTCCTGAGCACGACGTTCTTCATCTTCACTGATCGCTTTGTCTTTCAACAGTGCTTTAAACTTGTCGTTAGCATCACGGCGCACGTTGCGTACAGAGATACGCCCCTGCTCTGCTTCGCCACGGACGACTTTGATCAGATCTTTACGACGCTCTTCCGTCAGAGGTGGCAACGGAACACGGATTACTGTGCCAGCAGAAGACGGATTCAGGCCAAGGTCGGAAGCCATGATCGCTTTCTCAACCGCTGGGCCAAGCGAACGATCGAATACCGAAATTGCCAGCGTGCGGGAATCTTCTACCACAACGTTAGCGAGTTGGCGCAATGGCGTTGCGCTGCCATAGTATTCAACCTGGATGCCATCAAGAATACTCGGCGATGCACGGCCGGTACGGATTCTGTTGATCTGGTTTTTAAACGCTTCAACACATTTGTCCATGCGCGTTTCAGCATCTTTTCTGATTTCATTAGTCACGTTGTGAACCCTTGAAAACTGGTTGCCTGGCAGGCCATGTCAGTACATGACCCGGTGAATAATTAATGCCAGCGCACGGCTGGCATATGGCGCAATACTGAGAATATATTACCCCATAATTTGAGTTACTGACTGATTAACGTCCCTTCTTTTTCACCCATGACAACACGACGCAGTGCGCCAGGTTTGTTCATGTTGAAAACGCGGATCGGCAAATTATGGTCGCGTGCCAGCGTGAACGCAGCAAGATCCATCACTTTCAGTTCACGTTCTAACACGTCTTGATAGGTTAGCGTTTCGTACATCGTCGCTGAAGGATCTTGTACCGGATCGGCAGAATAGACGCCATCGACCTTGGTCGCTTTCAATACGACATCCGCTTCAATCTCGATGCCGCGCAGGCAAGCTGCGGAATCCGTGGTAAAGAAAGGATTGCCTGTTCCGGCGGAGAAAATCACCACGCGATTATTACGCAGCAGGCTGATCGCTTCCGCCCAGCTGTAGTTGTCACAGACGCCATTCAGGGGAATCGCAGACATCAGTCGAGCATTCACATAGGCACGGTGCAACGCATCACGCATTGCCAGACCATTCATGACAGTCGCCAGCATTCCCATGTGGTCGCCCACAACGCGGTTCATACCCGCTTTAGCCAGACCTGCGCCACGAAACAGGTTACCACCGCCGATAACCACACCGACCTGAATGCCTAACTCAACCAGTTCTTTCACTTCCTGAGCCATGCGATCCAGAATACTCGCATCGATACCAAAACCTTCAGTTCCCTGTAAAGCTTCGCCACTGAGTTTCAGCAGGATTCGTTGATAGACGGGTTTTGCATTGGTTGCCATGGTGTTCTTATCCTACAGGCTGTCGTGGTATTGGGGGGGTGTATAAATCAATACTGTAAAAATCAAAACTGTTCCACCCAGCTCCTGCCTGAATGCAGGAAGCCAAGCGAACTAAAACTTGTGGAGCCGGATAAAAAGGAACCGCCAACTGGCGGCTCTTTTTTTACTATTAAGACTGCTTACTCATTGCTGCAACTTCAGCAGCAAAGTCGGTCTCAACTTTCTCAATACCTTCACCCACTTCGAAACGGATGAAGTTAGTCACGTCAGCGTTGTGCTCTTTCAGCAGTTGGCCAACAGTCTTGGCTGGATCCATAACGAAAGGTTGACCAGTCAGAGAAACTTCGCCGGTGAATTTCTTCATACGGCCTTCAACCATTTTCTCTGCGATTTCTTTCGGCTTGCCAGACTGCATCGCGATTTCCAACTGAACCTGGTACTCTTTATCTACCACTTCAGCAGACACATCTTCTGGCTTAACGAATTCAGGCTTGCTTGCGGCAACGTGCATAGCCAGGTGTTTAACCAGCTCTTCGTCAGCACCTTTAGCGGCAACCAGAACACCGATGCGTGCACCGTGTTGGTAGTTACCCAGAACTTCGCCTTCCAGAGCAGAAACGCGGCGAATGTTGATGTTCTCACCGATTTTAGCAACCAGTGCAACGCGCTCTTCTTCGAACTGTGCTTTCAACACATCAACATTAGTGATTTTGCCTGCAACCGCAGCATCCAGCACTTTGTCAGCAAATGCCTGGAAACCAGCATCTTTAGCAACGAAGTCAGTCTGGCAGTTAACTTCCAGAATCACAGCGTAGTTACCGTCGATCTTAGTCTTGATTACGCCGTCAGCAGCAACGTTACCTGCTTTCTTCGCTGCTTTGATCGCACCAGATTTACGCATGTTTTCGATTGCAAGCTCGATGTCGCCGTTAGCTTCAACCAGCGCTTTCTTACATTCCATCATGCCAGCTGCGGTACGCTCACGCAGCTCTTTTACCAGGGATGCGGTAATTTCAGCCATTCTAAAATCCTCGGAAGATTTGTTCTGCCCGGTCGTCACGACCAAACAGCTTTAAAAGTGAAAAAGGGGCCATAAAAAGGCCCCTAACCAAACTAGTACTACCTGGTTAATAAGGGCTCGACGAGCCAGACTTATTATTCAGCTTCTACTAAGCCTTCTTCTGCCTGCACAGCCAGATCTTGAGAACGGCCTTCGCGGACAGCAGTAGCAACAGCGCTCAGGTACAGGTTAACTGCACGGATTGCGTCATCGTTACCAGGGATGATGAAGTCAACGCCATCTGGATCGGAGTTGGTATCAACCACAGCGAATACCGGAATACCCAGGTTGTTAGCTTCTTTGATTGCGATATGCTCGTGATCGGCGTCGATAACGAACAGCGCGTCTGGCAAGCCACCCATATCTTTGATACCACCCAGGCTGTTTTCCAGCTTGTCCAGTTCACGAGTGCGCATCAGCGCCTCTTTTTTGGTCAGCTTGTCGAACGTGCCGTCTTGAGATTGGATTTCCAGATCTTTCAAACGCTTGATGGACTGACGAACGGTTTTCCAGTTAGTCAGCATGCCGCCCAACCAACGATGGTTCACGAAGAACTGATCGCAGTTGTTAGCAGAATCTTTTACCGCTTCGCTTGCTGCGCGTTTAGTACCAACGAACAGAATTTTGCCTTTGCGAGAAGCAATTTTGCTCAACTCAGCCAAAGCGTCGTTGAACATTGGTACAGTTTTTTCAAGGTTGATGATGTGAACTTTGTTACGCGCACCGAAGATGAATGGCTTCATTTTCGGGTTCCAGTAACGGGTCTGGTGACCAAAGTGTACGCCAGCCTTGAGCATATCGCGCATGGAAACAGTTGCCATGATTACCTCTATTAATTAAGTATGGGGTTATGCCTCCACATGTCCCATTGCGCCGACCCCATCCGGTGAAACACCTCAGGAGCACCCCGGCGAACGTGCCGACATGTGTGTGTTATTTACACAAAGTGAGTTTAGTCGATGTAGCTGGATACCGTATAACCGATATGCAGCCGGATCATCGGCGCGCTTTATACCATAAATCCGCCTACGACACCAACATTTGTTATTCGCCAATCTACTAATCCGAATGATAATTTGGCAAGCCAGCGGCAGGGCTGGTAACATAAGTTATTAGTTATCGCTCTTAATTTTCGTGCTTAACAGGCACCTGCGGACAATCATCAATGGCAATTTCAATTAAAACCTCTGAAGACATCGAAAAAATGCGCGTAGCGGGTCGTCTGGCTGCTGAAGTCCTGGAAATCATCGAACCTCACGTGGTACCCGGCGTGAGCACCGCCGAATTAGACAGAATCTGTCACGATCACATCACCAATAAGCAGCAGGCTATTTCTGCTTGTCTGGGCTACCACGGCTTCCCGAAATCCGTCTGCATCTCCATCAACGAAGTGGTATGCCACGGCATCCCTAGCGACGAGCGTATTTTGAAAGACGGCGATATCGTCAACATCGATGTCACCGTAATCAAAGACGGTTTCCACGGCGATACGTCAAAAATGTTTATCGCTGGCAAACCAACCATTCTTGGCGAGCGTCTCTGCCGCATCACGCAAGAAAGCCTTTATCTGGCGCTGAAAATGGTTAAGCCGGGCATACGCCTGCGTACGCTGGGCAAAGCGATCCAACAGTTTGCGGAAGGGAACAACTTCTCCGTGGTACGTGAATACTGTGGTCACGGCATCGGTAAAGGTTTCCACGAAGAACCGCAGGTTCTGCACTACGATGCAGATGACGGTGGCGTTGTGTTGCAGGCAGGTATGGCATTTACGATCGAGCCTATGCTCAACGCGGGTGATTTCCGTATCCGTACGATGAAAGACGGCTGGACGGTAAAAACCAAAGATCGCAGCTTGTCGGCACAGTACGAGCATACTATTGTGGTAACCGAAAACGGCTGCGAAATAATGACGTTGCGAAAGGATGACACTATCCCCAACATCATCACGCATGAATAGTAAACACTAAGCCGGCAGATGCCGGCTTTTTTATGGCGTGCAGAAAGCACGCCCCCTCGAGCCGTCGCAAGCGGCGTTGAAAAACGCACGCTGCGTTTTTTATGGGCTTCGCTATGACAGATAAACATGTTTCGCCAAACAATACGCCACCTGACGCGTCCTCACCAGACAGCCTTGTAGGCTCCACTGTAGCAGCACAGCCCCCCGCTTCACCGCTGACTTACGCAGATGACATGCTAAATTGTCAGACGTTGAAACAACAGTTGGAGCTATTCCAGCTCTGGCTCGGTTCAGAATTCCGTTCCGGCGTTAGCGCAGAAATGCTGATTGATGCCAGAACGCTGTTCATCGATCGCCTGTTACAACGACTGTGGTATTTCCACGGCTTTGAGAATATCGCTCAAACCTCATTAGTCGCCGTTGGCGGATATGGCCGCGGCGAACTGCACCCGCTTTCCGATATCGACGTACTGGTGTTAAGTCAGACCACGCTTAGTGAGGAACATTCCCAGCGTGTCGGTCAATTCATTACCCTGCTGTGGGATTTAAAACTGGAAGTCGGCCATAGCGTCAGAACGCTGGAAGAGTGCTTACAGGAAGGGCGAGCAGACATTTCCGTCGCAACCAATCTGATTGAGTCCCGCATGATATGCGGCGACGTTGCCCTGTTTCTCACGCTGCAAAAACACGTATTCAGTGATGAATTTTGGCCGTCCTGCACGTTTTTCCCGGCAAAAATCGCCGAACAACAGGAACGCCATCAGCGCTATCACAGCACCAGCTATAATCTGGAGCCCGATATCAAGAGCAGTCCGGGCGGGCTACGCGACATTCATACGCTGCTGTGGGTCGCAAGACGCCACTTCGGCGCAACCTCGCTCAATGAGATGGTTGGTTTCGGCTTTCTGACAGAAGCAGAGCGTAAAGAGCTTAACGAATGCCAAAGCTTTCTGTGGCGCATCCGCTTCGCCCTACACTTGATCCTGCCACGTTACGACAACCGTCTGCTATTCGATAGGCAGCTTAACGTCGCGCAGTTGTTACAATATCAAGGTGAAGGCAATACGCCAGTAGAGCGCATGATGAAGGATTTCTACCGCATGACGCGCCGCGTCAGCGAGTTGAATCAGATGCTATTGCAGCTCTTTGACGAAGCGATTCTGGCGTTGGATGCGAATGAAAAACCCCGCCCGATTGACGATGAATTCCAGCTACGTGGCAATCTGGTAGACCTGCGTGATGAAAACCTGTTTATCAAAAAACCAGAAGCCATCATGCGCATGTTCTACCTGATGGTGCGTAACCGTGACATCAGCGGTATCTACTCCACCACCTTGCGCCAACTGCGCCATGCACGTCGTCACCTTGCCAGCCCGCTTTGCACCATCCCAGAAGCGCGCCAGTTATTCATGAATATTCTGCGCCACCCGTATGCGGTGAGCCGTGCGCTATTGCCGATGCACCGCCATAGCGTGCTGTGGGCGTATATGCCGCTGTGGGGGAACATTGTCGGTCAGATGCAGTTCGACCTGTTTCACGCCTATACGGTGGATGAACACACGGTTCGCGTTCTGCTTAAGTTGGAAAGCTTCGCCGACGAGGATACGCGGCCACAGCATCCGCTGTGCGTAGAGCTCTACCCTCGCCTGCCCCAGCCTGAATTATTGTTACTGGCCGCGCTGTTTCACGATATCGCTAAAGGCCGTGGAGGCGATCACTCTGAACTGGGTGCGCAGGATGTACTGGAGTTTGCCGCGCTACACGGATTGAACTCACGCGAAGCTCAATTGGTTTCCTGGTTGGTACGTTGTCACCTGCTGATGTCCGTCACCGCGCAGCGTCGCGACATTCAGGACCCCACCGTCATTCAGCAATTTGCTACGGAAGTTCAGAGCGAAACCCGCTTGCGCTATCTGGTCAGCCTGACGGTTGCGGATATCTGCGCCACCAATGAAACACTGTGGAACAGTTGGAAACAGAGCCTGTTGCGTGAACTCTATTTCGCTACCGAAAAGCAGCTGCGCCGCGGCATGCAAAATACGCCAGATTTACGCGAACGTGTCCGACATCACCGCTTGCAGGCG
Organism: Pectobacterium betavasculorum; assembly: GCF_000749845.1. GTDB lineage: Bacteria > Pseudomonadota > Gammaproteobacteria > Enterobacterales > Enterobacteriaceae > Pectobacterium > Pectobacterium betavasculorum. The sequence goes on from NZ_JQHM01000002.1 coordinate 69,439, forward strand.
CTGGCGCTACTGCGTATGGATAACATTGATGAAGAAGCGTTGCACCACATCTGGAGCCGCTGTCGGGCCGATTATTTCCTGCGTCACTCACCAAACCAGATTGCCTGGCACGCGCGTCATCTGCTGGAACACGATACTAACAAGCCGCTGGTGTTAATCAGCCATCAGGCCAGCCGTGGCGGCACAGAGATCTTTATCTGGAGCCCTGACAGACCTTATCTTTTCGCGGCCGTCGCCGGTGAGTTGGACAGGCGCAATCTTAGCGTGCACGACGCGCAGATTTTTACCAGCCGCGACGGCATGGCGATGGATACCTTTATTGTGCTGGAACCGGACGGTAGCCCGCTGGCGCAGGATCGGCATGAAATGATACGCCATGCGCTGGAGCAGGCGCTGACGCAACGACATTACCAACATCCGCGCGTACGACGGTCGTCGTCCAAGCTGCGTCATTTCAGCGTACCAACCGAGGTCAATTTCCTGCCGACGCATACGGACAGACGCAGCTACATAGAGCTCTGCGCACTCGATCAACCAGGGCTGCTGGCACGTATCGGTGAGATTTTTTCCGATCTCAATCTGTCGCTGCACGGCGCACGCATTTCCACGATCGGCGAGCGAGTAGAAGATCTTTTCATCCTCGCCGACAGCGACAGGCGGGCACTGAAGCCGGAATTGCGTCTTAAATTGCAAGAACGGTTGACAGAAGCCCTTAACCCAAACGATAAAGTACCATTGAGTTAATTTTTACAATCAGGAAAGAGAAATCAGGATGCACCAACAATTACAGAACATCATTGAGACGGCTTTCGAGCGCCGCGCAGACATCACTCCGGCAAACGCAGACACCGTCACGCGTGAAGCCGTTAATCAAGCTATTAGCCTGCTAGATAGCGGCGCCTTGCGCGTTGCAGAAAAAATCGACGGCCAGTGGGTTACCCATCAGTGGCTGAAGAAAGCCGTGCTGCTCTCTTTCCGTATTAACGATAACCAACTTATCGAAGGCGGAGAAACACGCTTTTTCGACAAAGTGCCAATGAAATTCGCTGACTATGATGAAGCGCGTTTCCAACGTGAAGGCGTGCGCGTTGCACCGCCAGCCAGCGTACGTCGCGGTGCCTATATCGCACGTAATACCGTGCTGATGCCGTCTTACGTCAACATCGGCGCTTATGTCGATGAAGGCACCATGGTAGATACGTGGGTAACCGTAGGCTCCTGCGCCCAAATTGGTAAAAATGTTCACCTGTCCGGAGGCGTCGGCATCGGTGGCGTTTTGGAACCGTTGCAGGCTAACCCAACCATCATTGAAGACAACTGCTTCATCGGTGCGCGTTCTGAAGTGGTAGAAGGCGTTGTCGTTGAGGAAGGTTCCGTCATCTCCATGGGGGTGTTCATCAGCCAAAGCACCCGTATTTACGATCGTGAAACCGGCGAAATTCACTATGGCCGCGTTCCTGCTGGCTCCGTTGTGGTTTCCGGCAACCTGCCGTCCAAAGATGGCAGCCACAGCATGTACTGTGCCATCATTGTGAAGAAAGTGGATGCGAAAACCCGCGGTAAAGTGGGCATCAATGAGTTATTACGCTCCATCGACTAAACTAGAAACGGCGGGCTAATCACCCGCCGTTTTTTTACCAAGAAGGTGACGCTATGTATGACAATCTAAAAAGCCTGGGCATTACCAATCCCGATGATATTGATCGCTATAGCCTGCGTCAGGAAGCGAATAACGACATCCTGAAGATCTATTTCCGTAAGGATAAGGGCGAGTTTTTTGCTAAAAGCGTGAAATTCAAATATCCACGTCAGCGCAAGACCATCGTGGCGGACAACAGCGGGCAGGGCTATAAAGAGATCAATGAGATCAGCCCAAACTTGCGTTATGTGATTGATGAACTAGACAAGATTTGCCAACAGGAACAGGTTGAAGTCGATCTGAAACGCAAAATCCTTGACGATCTGCGTCATCTGGAAAGCGTCGTTTCCCACAAAATTACCGAGATCGAAGCGGATTTAGAGAAGTTGACCAAGAATCGCTAAGTACGAGCACCTCAGCACATCGTCATCGCTAAAATACAGAGTGATGATGGGAAGCAACAAAAAACGGGAGCCATGTTAGCTCCCGTTTCTCATCCCAGCACGATATCACTGTGCATCAATCAAATCGGCCCATTCTTCAACCCACGGACATGAAATGACTTCAGGTTCAGGGTGTTCGACCGCATCAATATCCAAAACGTCACCCAAGCGCTTAGCACCTATTTCCTGCAATAATGCATCGAAAAGATGGCCACCCGCGCAGAAATTCGGATAGCTACTATCGCCCAGCGCAATGACGCCATAGCGCAGCGTGGGCTGATAGCCGCCTTTTTCGCGCAGTCCTGCATAAAGCGGAACAATAGAATCAGGCAGTTGGCCTTGTCCCGTCGTCGACGTTACAACTAAAACCGCATGCTCACGATAATCCAGCCAGGATTCCAGCGTCGCATCCTCAAAGACCTTAACCTCGTGGCCGCGATCCTTGAGAATATTTTCGGCTTCTTCGGCCACCAGCAATGCATTCCCGTAGACCGTACCAACAAAAATACCAATCTGCGCCATGCTTCTGACTCCCTTTTTAATTCGATGTATCTAATATAACGGCAATACAACAGGTATTACTCGACGAGATGCCCGCTATCCTGACCTGAGTCAGTAGGAAACTCAACCCCTTCAAACTCAGGGAGAATCCCTTGCCAGCCAAACTGCCTCACCACACCCTGCCAGGGTGCATCCCAACGTGCCTGCAACGTCAATGGCTGCCCACTCACGGGATGATTCAACTGCAACTCGCTGGCATGCAGCATGAGCCTACCGCAGGAGAAATGCGTTTCCATACCACGGTTATGTCGTAAGTCACCGTGCGCGGTGTCGCCGATAATCGGATGGTGAAGATGTGACATATGGCGGCGTAGCTGATGTTTACGGCCAGTCTGCGGCTTTAGCTCCATCAAACTGTAACGTGCGGTTGGGTAACGGCCGATGGCAACCGGCATCTCAGCCTGCGCTAAAGAACGGTAATGCGTGACGGCAGGCTGCGGCGCTTTATCAGGATTGGCAAATTTATCGGCAATCTTGTCCAGCTCTTCGGTGAGCGCATAGTCAATCACGCCGTCATCCAGCACATAGCCGCGCACAACGGCATGATACGTTTTCTGCATCTGGTGCGATTCAAACTGCTGGGATAGCGCTCGCGCTACCTCGCTGGACAGCGCGAGCAGCAAAACGCCGGATGTCGGCCTGTCGAGACGATGAACGGTATACACGTGCTGACCCACCTGATCGCGCACGGTCTGCATCACCACGACCTTCTCTTTGCGATCCAGCCAACTACGATGCACCAGCCAGCCACTGGGTTTATTGACGGCAACCAGATGCTCATCCTGATAAATAATCTCAAGCATCGTTCACTGCGCCATCCTGTACGTCGGGGTTGAATAGCTCATCGAGCTGCTTGATACGCAAAAGGATTGCCGCCGTCTGTTCTGGGGTGCCTTCCAGCGCGTCTTCAAAATAGGGGAGCAGAGCCAGTTCGGTAGGGAGCGCTAAATCGCTGTCCAGCAAGGCGTGCATGCGCGGCAAAAAGACCCACTGCAACCACTCTTCGGGTCGCATGGTATCGAGGCTGAAGGGCTCAGTGCTGTTAAACGCCTCATCTTCCGGCGGGACAACCTGCCAGAAAGGGCTTTCCCTCAATGCGCGCTCAATATCGAATAATGACTGACGAATCGGATTCTCTCTGCTCATGTGGTTTCTCGCCCTTGAAGCCAACAGTAATGGCGGCAAAGCATAGCATTGATATCAGCCTGACCCAATCGTCACATTTAGTCACACGCTATCGGCGACAATCCCTTGACCAGGCAACCACAGGCAAAAAGTTGGGGGTACTGATTGCTCAATACCCCCGGTTCGTTTTATAGCTATCCCGCTACACATTTGCATCCCTGCTCATCCGTGAAAACTTTTCCTTTTTGGTCATCCTGACCCACAATCCTTGCTGGCGTCCCACTTTCGTCCTGACGTTTCCATCCTGTATCTTCCGTGATTCAATCCCTTTAGGCTCCTGCCCCACCGACATTCCTAATCGGCTCTCGGTCTCCGTCCTGGAGGTGTCCCTGATTTCATCCTGAAATCGTTTTTCTTCCTGAAAACCGCGCTTCTTCCTGAAACCACTGTTTCTTCCTAAAACAATGTCTCTTCCTGAAAACGCTCCGAGTGCAGTAACGTTATTTTGTTACCGATAGTCACCGTTATATACACTGAAACCGGTTACTAATTTAAGTAATAAGATGTATTAATTGTCAGCTTTCGGCAAGGGGTAAGTGACAATGTTTCTCTGCCACCCTTAAGAGACACGGTAAGATATTAACACAACAGCATGATTAATAACTAAAAAATAAAAATGAAACATATTTTCAACATTAAAGATAAGACATTTCCTACAGAAAATGTAAGAGATCTCTCACAAAGCCGAAAGTGAAATTCGATTAACCATTAGAGCACTAACGGATTAAGGCCTGAAAGAAACGTCGCCAACGTCGGCGCTAAGCACTGGCGTTTCTTTGTTCCAAATTCTTCCAGAATGATCTCTCCTGAAACATTACACAACGACACCATCGTCATCTCAGAATTGGTCGTCGCTAAAAATAGCGTCGGCGTAAGCTTGAGACGCTTCTGCGTTAACAAATGGCCAATCAGATTTTCCTGCATGCGAGTGAAGTCCTCTTCACTCCACACCTGCAACAGTTGGCAAGATAGTGAATCAAACTGCGCCGCCATATCCCCAGCATACTGCGCGGTGTAGAAAGCGTGAACATCAGGATGCAGGCTGATTTCCAGCGCGCGTTCCACGCCATCCAATGCGGCTGAAGGGACAAAAGGCTGTGGCGACCAGTAAACCGCATCCTCATGATTTTCAACAATACACGGGGAAGGTATACCGTAAAGCGCTTCACTGGCGGGCAAATGCCCCTTTTCTTGTTGCCAACAGGCGACATAGCGCTGGGTAAACGCTGTCAGTGCAGAAACAACCTCATGCTCCATAATTTTTCTCATCACTCTTTTAGTCAGGTTACACTATTCGCCATTACACTTATCACATCAAGGTAACAGCATGTCCGTTTATGACAAGCAGCAGGCCCTAAGCGGGCTAACACTGGGCAAACCCACTGCCTACCACGATCGCTATGATGCCGCTCTTCTGCAACCCGTGCCACGCAGCCTGAACCGCGATCCACTCGGTATTTATCCTGACAACCTGCCGTTTCATGGTGCCGATATCTGGACACTCTACGAGCTTTCCTGGCTGAATAACCACGGTGTCCCCCAGGTGGCCGTCGGTGAAATGCATCTCAATGCAGAAAGTCGGAACCTGATTGAATCAAAAAGTTTTAAGCTGTATCTGAACAGCTTTAATCAGACGAAATTCGACAGTTGGGAAAGTGTGTGCGCAACGTTAACCAACGATTTGGCGCATTGTGCCCAAGGAGATGTGAGCGTCACGCTATTCAAACTCAGCGAGCTTGAAGGTCAACCGCTAACCGCATTCACAGGCGAGTGCATCGATGAACAAGACATTCAGATCGACAGTTACGATTTCAACGCCGACTATCTGGCGACAAATGAGCAGGACGCCCCTGTCGTTGAAGAAACGCTGGTCAGCCACCTGCTAAAATCCAACTGTTTGATCACCCATCAGCCCGACTGGGGCTCCGTACAAATTCACTATCGCGGTAAACGCATTAATCGTGAAGCGCTGCTACGCTACATTGTCTCATTTCGCCACCATAACGAATTTCACGAACAGTGCGTGGAACGCATTTTTAACGACCTCATGCACTACTACCAACCGGAAAAACTCAGCGTGTATGCTCGCTACACTCGACGCGGCGGACTGGACATCAATCCGTGGCGCAGCAACTACGCCGCTAGTGTGCCAAATGGACGCCTGCCGCGCCAGTAACTCACCGACGACGGCGTATCATTGTGAAATAGTGCGTAGCGTCACGCAAGTTAGCCGAGAGACTAGCGTCAGCATTGGAAAAAATGATGGCAGCGCGTTAAGGTGGTAGGCCAGACAACAAAAGACCCATAACGTCTGAACCGTGCTCAAGTAGGTTTATTTAAGTCTGCGGTATGTAACGCCTGTGCGTTCCACATAACGCTTTAAATGAATGACATTCGTGCCATGTTGCTGAAACGTCGAGCGTGTAGCAACGGATCGTGCTCTCGGCAGCCAGCATGGCATCGCGAATTATATTGCGTTTCAAGGAGCAAAATTGATTACACATATCAGCCCATTGGGATCGATGGATTTGTTATCGCAGTTGGAAGTAGACATGCTGAAAAGCACGGCTAGCAGCGACCTCTACCGTTTGTTTCGCAACTGTTCCCTCGCCGTACTGAATTCCGGTAGCCAGACAGATAACAGTAAAGAGCTACTATCTCGTTATGAAGACTTTGATATCAACGTGCTGCGTCGCGAGCGTGGCGTCAAACTGGAACTGGTGAATCCGCCAGAAGACGCTTTCGTTGATGGCAACATCATTCGAGCCTTGCAAGCTAACCTGTTCGCCGTATTGCGCGACATTCTGTTCGTCAACGGCCAAATCGCCAGCGCAGGTCGCTATCAGAACCTGAATCTGGAAAATTCCGCCCATATCACCAATCTGGTGTTTTCTATCCTGCGTAATGCCAAGGCGCTCCATATCGGGGAAGAACCGAACATGGTGGTCTGCTGGGGTGGTCACTCGATTAATGAAATTGAATACCTGTATGCCCGCAAGGTCGGCAGCCAGCTTGGCCTGCGTGAGCTGAATATCTGCACAGGATGTGGTCCGGGCGCGATGGAAGCACCAATGAAAGGTGCCGCCGTCGGCCACGCGCAGCAGCGTTACAAAGAGGGCCGCTTCATTGGCATGACCGAACCGTCCATCATTGCCGCAGAGCCGCCGAACCCGCTGGTCAATGAATTGATCATCATGCCGGATATCGAAAAGCGTCTGGAAGCCTTTGTCCGTATCGGGCATGGCATCATTATTTTCCCCGGCGGGGTCGGAACGGCGGAAGAGTTCCTCTATCTGCTGGGCATTATGATGAACCCAGAAAACAGCGAGCAGGTACTGCCGATTATCCTGACCGGACCGGAAGAAAGCGCAGATTATTTCCGCGTGCTGGATGAGTTCATTGTTGGCACATTAGGCCGTCAGGCGCGTCGCTACTATTCGATCATTATTAATGACGCGGCAGAAGTCGCCCGTCAGATGAAGAAAGCGATGCCGCTGGTGAAGGAAAGCCGCCGCCATACGGGCGATGCCTACAGCTTTAACTGGTCATTGCGCATCGCACCCGATCTGCAACTGCCCTTCGAGCCGAGCCACGAAAATATGGCTGATCTTAACCTGCATCCAAATCAGCCAGCTGAAGAGCTTGCGGCCGCGCTGCGCCGGGCATTCTCCGGCATTGTGGCTGGTAATGTGAAGGAAGTTGGTATTCAGGCGATAGAGCAACGTGGGCCATATAAAATTCATGGTGACGCGCAGATGATGAAAAGCATGGATACGCTGTTACAGGGCTTTGTCGCACAGCAGCGCATGAAGCTGCCCGGCAGCGCCTATATTCCCTGCTACGAAATCTGCTCATAACCGCTCACTCAACCAATATCTACGTGGGGAAGCCTAGCTTCCCCCCTCCTTTTCAGGAATGATGCGATGCCCGTCCATTTGCTGATTGTCGACGCACTCAATCTGATTCGTCGCATTCATGCGGTACAAGGTTCTCCCTGTATCACGGCATGCCAACATGCGCTGCATCAACTCATACAAAACAGCCAGCCTACGCACGCGGTGGCCGTCTTTGATGATGAAGATCGCGATACCAGTTGGCGTCACCAACTCCTGCCGGACTACAAGGCGGGACGCACGCCGATGCCGGATAATTTGAAACAGGAACTCCCGCAGATTAAAGCGGCGTTTGCCGCTGTTGGTGTAGCAAGCTGGCATAGCCCCGGTAATGAAGCCGATGATTTGGCTGCTACACTGGCGACTAAGCTGTCATCAGCGGGCTATCAGGCAACGATTGTGTCGACAGATAAAGGTTACTGCCAGTTGCTAGCACCACACATTCAGATCAGGGATTATTTTCAGAAGCGCTGGCTGGATTTGCCGTTTGTCGAACAAGAGTTTGGTGTTTCACCACAGCAGTTGACGGACTACTGGGGGCTGGCAGGCATCAGCAGCAGCAAGATTCCAGGCGTCGCGGGTATCGGCCCTAAAAGTGCCGCACAGCTCCTGCAACAGGCAGGAAGCCTGGAAGCGCTATACCAGCAATTAGATGCTGTGCCGGAGAAGTGGCGTAAGAAGCTGGAACTGCATAAAGAAATGGCGCTGATCAGCCGTCAGGTTGCTACGCTGCGTACCGACTTAACGCTTAATGGCAATCTGCAACAGTTGAGGCTACCCGTGCAGAGCAGCGCTCAGACACGTTCTTACTAATTAATACGGATGCGTACCTGAAGCTTCAGATACGCATCTAGTAAGTGCTATCGCTCGTCGCGACGGCCAGGCACTGCACTCCAGAAACGACGCACATGCACAGTGACCTCTTCACGGTCATGGTACAAATGCTTGGCATGTACTTCGGCATGAATACCATTTTCGCTCAGGCGTTCACGCAGCAGCGCCAGATTCTGTGACACTTCTTCGTAACGCTTCTTCATCGGTAGTTTGAGGTTGAATATCGTTTCACGACACCAGCCTTTAACCAGCCAATCACTCATCAGGCTGGTGACTTTAGCGGGTTTTTCCACCATATCACACACCAGCCAATAGACATTATTGCGCGGTGGCTCGAAGCGGAAACCATCCGCTTGATGGTGCATCACCTGCCCGGTGTCCATCAAGCTCGGTGCCATTGGCCCGTTGTCAACCGCATAAACCATCATGCTGCGCTTGACCAACTGATAAGTCCAGCCGCCGGGGCAAGCGCCCAAATCCACCGCGTACATACCGCTGCCCAGACGCTCATCCCACTCATCCGCAGGAACGAAAACGTGAAATGCCTCTTCAAGTTTCAGCGTAGAACGGCTCGGCGCATCAGAAGGGAACTTGAGGCGTGGGATCCCCATATAGAACGGTGAATTGTTATTGCTATAAGAGTAACCGACATAGCAACAGCCAGGCGCAATGAACAGCACATGCAGCACCGGTCGATCCTCTTTTTCATAGCCCAGAAGAATTTTATGTTCGCGCAACGCCGCGCGCAGCGGCACGGTGAACTTGCGGCAGAATTTCATCAGCTCTTTGCTTTCATTGGTGTCAGGCACTTCAACGCGCAGCTCCCCAGCCCGTTCAATCGCACCGGTCAACATACCAACAATCGGCGTGATACGGTCTTCTGGCGGTAGATCGCGCAGCAGTTCACCACTGACGAACATCTGGCGGGCAAAAATCAGCTCATGGAACGGCAGCGTCTTTACCAGACGTTCGGCATCTTCATGCTGGTAGCATTCAAACACGACGTAGCCACTGTTTTCTTTTACCCGCGCGAAGCCAAATGCGTTGTGCTGCGTGGCTTTTTCCGTTATTTCCGCCGCACACTCTTTCTCAAACCCAGGACGGCAATACAAAATGACTTTATTCATGGCGTTCAGCCTTTCTCTTCAGACGCAGTGCGCCAATCAACATTAATATCCATCCCACCAGAAAACAGGCTCCGCCAATCGGCGTCACATAAACCCACAGTTTCAGGTGAGAAAGCGCCAGACAGTACAAACTTCCGCTGAAGAGTACCGTTCCCAACGCCAGAAAAACGCTGCTCCAGTAAAACCACAGATTGGTTCGCTGTTGCATCGCAACCGCCAGCGCCAGAATCGCGAGCGTGTGAAATGCTTGATACTCAAGGCCAGTTTTTAACCAGCCCAGTTCCGTTGCACCCAGCGTTTTACTGAGAACGTGGGAACCAAACGCGCCTAGCGCGACAAAAGTAAAGCCGCTAATAGCGGCAAATACCAACATGAAACGACTATTCATCGTTATTACCTATAAACGAGGTTGCTGACAAAGACCGACAAGCGGTAGTAACGGATAGATCGTAAAGACGCTGTAAACACGTCCCTGTGCACTCGGCTTGCGCCATCCCTGGCGCAAACGCTTTACTCTTCTATTCCGTTACTCCCGTTTTCATTCTGCAAATAGATCTGTCATCAGTCTGAAACGTAGTTATCTACGTGAGTTATTCGGTTAATCAGCCCGCGACACGGCTTCAGCGTGTGCCATTGTCATAGCGGAAGCGAAATTTTTCCTGCTCGCTGGCCGCGCGCGCCAGAATCCAATGGCGAAAAGCGGCTATTTTACCCAGTTCTGCCTGGCTGTCATGACATACCAGATAAAAAGCATTCCGGCTAACCAACACATCATTAAACGGGCACACCAGTCGCCCAGCTTCGAGCTCCGTTTGCGCCATCACATTATTCGCCAGCGCCACGCCCTGCCCGTGGATCGCCGCCTGCAACACCATCGCACTGTGGCTGAAAATCGGCCCCTGCTGCACATTAATCTGCACGCCAAGCTGACGTGTATAGGACAACCAGTCACGGCGCGATGCATCGTGAAGCAGCGTGTGTGCGACCAAATCGTCCGGTGTCTTCAACGGATGATTCCCCGTCAGTAACACCGGCGAGCAAACTGGCAGAAGATACTCGGCGTACAACTTTTCCACCCGCAATCCCGGCCAGTTTCCTCGGCCGTAGAAAATGGCGACATCCACATCATCGGCCAGACGATCTTCGTCACGATCCACCGCCTGAATACGAACATCAATCCCCGGATAGTCGGAGTTAAAGCTCGAAAGACGCGGTACCAGCCAATGAATAGCAAAGCTGGGCAGCAGGCTCACCGTTAATGCGCCTTTCGCGCTACGGGATTGCAGCTTACGCGTCGCATCATTCAGCGATGAGAAGATCTCTTTGATATCAAGATAGTAACTCTGCCCCTCTTCAGTCAGTAACAGGGAACGATTACGACGGCGGAATAATTTCAGCCCCAAAAAATCTTCCAGCGATTTAATCTGGTGGCTGACAGCAGCCTGCGTGACAAACAGCTCTTCTGCCGCTTTGGTAAAGCTTAAATGGCGAGCCGCCGCATCAAAAACGCGCAATGCGTTGAGCGGAGGTAGACGTTTTGACATGAATGAAATCTTTTTGTTTGCGCTAAATCAGCGATTTATCAGGCACAGTTGTCCCCATTAAATCTTAAGATGCAGAAAGGCAATAACGGGAAAGATCGCCAGCCAGTTAGCTGACTACGCAATTAATACCAGCGGCAACAGCCAGACTCTCTGCAACAAAAAGATGACGGGTACAGATATTAGTTTTTGTAATCCGAGACATTATAATTTGTCCGTTGAGGATGTACCAGCAAATACCTATATTAGCGCAACTTCCTGAGCCGGAACGAAAAGTGCGGAGGGGTGACCTGAGGTGCTTTTGGCTTGTGGTTGTGATGTTGTGTTTGCTATTTATTTGTCTGCCTTTTGCAGATGTGGTAGCGAGTCTACCCTATTCACTTCCTGTACATTTACCCTGTCTGTCTAAAGTGATTTTTTATGTAGCACCGCAAATTGCGGTGCTTTTTTTTCGTCTGGGGCAAAAACAAAAAAGCCAGCGTTTTGCCGCTGGCGTTTGAGTCTGCATTAACAACATTAGCGATATTCAACAACGTTAGCGATCTTCGATTATTTCGCTTCAACCATTTCCCGCACATTATCACGACTAATCTGCTGATTCTGTCCATACGCGTCGGTATAACTGATCATACCCGTGTCGCTATCCACTTTTGGTTTCCCTTCAGCAATGATAGTCCGCCCATCATTGGTATGGAGAACATAATTACTCGAACAGGCAGCCAGAGAAAACGCCATGACAACAGCGGCAAAAATAGAGATTTTATTCTTCATAATTAGCCCTCATCAACTTTAAATGTCATCCAATATACTTATATCATCAGGAAATCCTGAAAAATAACACTTTAAAGCGTAGCAAGAATTATTTTTTTTTCCATAAAATCGCATTAAGTATAGTCCTAAACTTGTCTCTCTCGACAAAATGCGACAGGATCTGCCTCCAAAAGAGGATGCTCATGACACCGTTTAACCCCGCCACCTTTCGCCAACAGTTTCCGGCTATCCAGCACGCGACAGTGTATCTTGATAGTGCAGCGACCGCACTGAAGCCCCAGTCCGTCATTGATGCGATGCAGCAGTTCTATTCTAGTGAAAGTGGTACGGTACATCGCAGCCAGCATCGCGGCGCGCAGGCACTAACCCTGCGTTTTGAAGGCGCTCGTGAGCAAGTTGCCGCCTTACTCCATGCAGACGATCCGCGTTCTATTGTCTGGACCAGAGGCACGACAGAAGCCATCAATCTGGTCGCGCAAAGCTATGCCCGCCCTCGCCTTCAACCGGGCGACGAGATCGTCGTTAGCGAAGCGGAGCATCACGCTAATCTCATTCCCTGGCTGATGGTGGCGCAGCAAACCGGTGCGAGCGTGGTGAAATTACCGATAGGCGCAGATTTCTTACCGGATATTGAGCAGTTAACCACGTTGATCACGCCAAAAACTCGCCTGCTGGCGCTGGGTCAGATGTCAAACGTGACGGGTGGCCAGCCCGATCTGGCGCGTGCGATTACGTTGGCTCATCGCTATGGCGCGGTGGTGATGGTTGACGGTGCGCAGGGCATCGTTCATTGCCCACCGGATGTACAGGCGCTGGATATCGATTTTTACGCATTTTCCGGGCACAAACTTTATGCACCTACCGGGATTGGCGTGCTATATGGCAAAACCGCATTGCTGGAAAGCATGGTGCCGTGGCAAGGCGGTGGAAAAATGATGGCGCGGGTTTCCTTTGACGGGTTCCAGCCACAAGCGATTCCACAACGGTTTGAAGCGGGGACACCGCATATTGCTGGCGTGCTTGGTCTGTCTGCCGCGCTAGACTGGCTGACCACGCTGGATTGGCACGCCGCAGAGCAGCACAGCCAGCAGTTGGCGCTGCACGCTGAAATTCATCTGGCGCAGTTTCCCGGTTTTCGTAGCTTCCGTTGTGCAAATTCCAGCGTACTGTCCTTTGATATTGCCGGTGTGCACCACAGCGATCTGATTACACTACTCGCCGAAAGCGGCATCGCGCTGCGTGCTGGACATCACTGCGCGCAGCCGCTAATGGACGCACTCGGCATCAGCGGCACGATCCGCGCCTCGTTTGCCCCGTATAATAACCAACAAGATGTTGCTGCGCTGATCGCCGCAATGGGCAACGCCCTTGAGTTGCTGAGCGACTAGCCGACTCGACAAACGATAATCGACCATACACTATTGATTGTATAAAACCTATTGATCGTATAAAACCTATTGATCGACAACGGACTATGACCGAGATAACCGACACCGCACATCCTTTTGGCCACCACATCACTGTTGCCGATCTGCTGACACGATTCGATGCCTGCCGAGCTTGGGAAGATCGCTATCGACAGCTCATTTTGCTGGCAAAATCGCTGCCAGCACTGCCCGATGCACTAAAAACCGAGGATATTTCATTATCCGGCTGTGAAAATCACGTCTGGCTAGGTTACCAACGTCAGGAAGACGGCAGACTACATTTTTACGGTGATAGCGACGGGCGCATCGTGCGGGGATTGCTAGCAGTATTATTAACCGCCGCTGAGGGAAAAACGCCAGAAACGCTGTTACAGCAGGATCCGCTGGCGCTATTCGATACGTTGGGGCTACGCGTTCAGCTCAGCGCTTCACGTTCAAGCGGGCTGGCCGCGTTAGCCGCCAGAATCAAGGACATTGCCGAACAAGAAGCGGCGAGCGAGTAGCAGATTACGCGATGCTATCTCTGCGTCGCGGACGCTCTTTCCATTTTCGCGATCATCTTCTTCAGCGCATGAGAGACCGCAACGAACCCAAAGGTTGCGGTGACCATCGTCGCCGCACCAAAGCCTGACGCGCAATCCATACGCATCACCCCATCAGCCGTACTGCGAGACGCACAAACGGAACCGTCAGGCTGCGGATAAACCAGCGGTTCGCTGGAAAATACACAATCGATACCCAGTTTTCCTTTGCTGTTCTTCACCACGTTAAAATCGTGCTTTAACCGTTCACGCAGCTTAGCGGCCAGCGGATCCTGAATCGTTTTCGCCAGATCGACCACCTCAATGCGGGTCGGATCGATCTGCCCGCCCGCACCGCCGGTTGTCACCACCGGGATCTTATAGCGACGACAGTATGACAGCAGAGCAGCCTTCGGGCGAACGCTGTCGATAGCATCAATCACATAGCTAAAATTCTGGTCGAGAAACTCGGCCACGTTTTCCGCGCTGATGAAATCATCCACGCAGGTGACGTTGCATTCTGGGTTGATCGCCAGAATACGTTCCGCCATCACTTCCGTTTTCGACTGTCCGGTATGCTGACGCAGCGCGTGGATCTGGCGGTTGGTATTACTGACACACACATCATCCATATCGATCAGCGTGATCGCGCCGATGCCGGTACGTGCCAGCGCCTCAGCCGCCCAGGAGCCGACGCCGCCGATGCCAATCACGCAAACGTGAGCCTGAGAAAACAGCGCCAGCGCCTGTTGACCATATAACCGCGCGGTGCCGCCGAAGCGTTGCAAATAGGCTTCGGATAATTGCGTATTCATTCAACCAACCTTACGAAAACAAAAGCACAGGAAAATAAAAGCGGCTCAGAATAGCGCTAAACCCGCACGACATCCACCAGACAGCTCATGGCGTTCGGCCCCTGCGTCAGCGGCGACGTGCCGATATCCAGCGTCAGTACATTCGCATTTCCTGATTGTTCAACCGGATGCCACGTTTTTTGACCAAAACCGGGCTCAAACCAGGCTCCGGTAGACATGATCACGACGCCCGGCGTTACACCGTCGGTAATCTGTACGCCAGCCAGAATACGGCCACGCGCATTTCTGACTTCCACCTGTGAACGGTCGATAATATCGCGCGCGGCAGCGTCCTGCGGATGCATATACAGCGTCTCTTTTCCTGCGGTCTTATTCGCAGCAACCTGTGGCGTAGCGGCCAGTTGGCTGTGCAAGCGGTCAGATGGCTGAATGGAAATAAAGTGCAGCGGCCATTCTTCCGTGCTTTTGGCTCCCAGCCATTCAACGGGAGGCTGCCACTCAGGATGCGGCGCAAAATCGGCATAGCCATAGCTGGCGATGGCAGCGCTAAACAGTTCAATTTTACCGCTTGGCGTACTCAAGGCATGCTGCTGCGGATCGCGGCGGAAATCCTCAAAGAACACAAACGGCTTTTCATCCATCGGAATTTCTACATGTCCCTGCTGCCAGAAGTCCTCAAATGACGGCCAGCTATCAGCGAAATCTCGCTGCCTCACTCGGCACTCGTCATAAAGATGTTCCAGCCACTGCTGCTCGCTGCGGTTTTGCGTAAACGCGTCTCTATAGCCCAAACGCTCCGCCAGCTCGCTGAAAATATCCACGTCGTTACGCGCCTGATGCTGCGGCGCAATCGCCTGATGCATAGCAAAGATAAAGCGATCGCGGGACGATCCGCCAATATCATTACGCTCCAGCGTGGTGGTGACGGGCAGCACGATGTCAGCCATCTGCGCCGCAGGCGTCCAGACGATATCCTGCACAATCACCGTATCCGGCTTGCGCCAGCCGTCCACCAGACGGTTCAACTGCTGGTGATGGTGGAACGGGTTACCGCCCGCCCAGTGAATCAGATGAATATCGGGGTAAGTGTGCGTTTCACCCTGAAAGGTATAAGGCGTTCCCGGATGCAGTAGCATATCGGCGATACGCGCCACGGGGATCGCCCGTCCTGCGTTCGGGGTAGACGGCGAAGCTGGTGCAGGCGTTGAAATACGTTCGTTGCCGACGCTGTTCATCGAACCGTGACCAAAGGAGAAGCCACCGCCCGGTAGCCCCACTTGCCCTAGCATAGAAGACAGCGCGATCATCATCCAGTAAGGCTGTTCGCCACGGTGCGCGCGCTGCACAGAGTAAGAGCAGGTAATAAAGCTGCGCACGCCAATTAACTGCTGCGCCAGACGCCGGATGCGCTCGGCGGGGATGCCCGTGATATCGCTGGCCCATTCGGGCGTTTTCACCACGCCGTCACCGCGACCGTGCAAATAGTCACTCAACTGCTCATAACCGACGCAGTAGCGTTGCAGGAAATCCTTATCGTCAGCGCCCAGACGCTGAATTTCATAACCCAGCGCCAACATCAGGGCGACATCAGTATTTGGGCGGATGGGGATCCATTCGGCATTCACAAACTCAGGGCAATCGTCGCGCATCGGGCTGATGTTAATAACGGGAATCCCTTTTGCCACCAGCGCTTCCAATGCGGGCTTAAGCGTATGGTGCCCGGCACCGCCGGATGCCACCTGCGCGTTTTTCAGCGCCAAACCACCAAACGCGAGAAAAATATCACAGTGTTCGGCGACGCTGCGCCATTCGGTCACCTTACCCGTTAGCGGATGGAAAGTGCCGATCACATAAGGCAGGAAGAACTGCGCAGCACCCCAACTGTAATTGCCCTGTTGGTCGACCGCACCACCGCCGGAAAAATAGAATCGTCGTACCTGAGAGCGCGCGTGGTGATAACGTCCGGCTGACGACCAGCCGTAGGAACCGGCAAAAAGCCCGTCTGCCCCATAGCGATCGCGAACACGGCGATTTTCCTGCGCGACCAGGTCGAGCGCCACGTCCCAATCCACCTCAACAAAATCTTCCCGACCGCGCAGCGTTCTGTCGCTGTTCTCTCGCTTCTGGAGCCAGGAACGGCGCACCGATGGCCGACGGATGCGCCGGTCGGAATACACCAGCGGCACGATGGAATCTAGCATAGCGGAAGGGGCCGGATCGCCCGCAAACGGTTCGCATCGAATTAGCCTGCCGTCTTCAACCACAGCGGTAAACGCGCCCCAATGCGCAAGATGTGGATAACGTTTAATCGCCATGACAACCTCAGGATAAGTAATTAGCAGGGTGGATAATAACCTGAATTATCCACGTCCCCAACATCAAGAAGAGTGAATAGTTTATGCATAATCCGGCATTCGTTATCCATATTTAAACGTTCGTTTAAAACATATGTTGGGCTAGGGTTTAACCAGAAAATAAAGAGGTGGTTCAGGATAATGTCGATCGTTTAACAACAGAGATACACGGAGCGACCACGGGCGAGGTATCCCTGCGGGAACCTCATCCCCGTGTTTCTCCTAAAATGAGGCTTAAGTGACCCGCTTTAAAATTCAGGCAGTTTTATTCTTTGTTCGTTATTCAAACCAGGACGCAGCATGAAAACCATTACACCACACAGCAACAGTAATGACGTTATTTCATTACTGCCCCGATGTTGACTTAACCCAGCCTTATTTCTCTTCCTCCTGAAGAGAAAGGTGCGTTGTCACCCCCAAACACATCATTCAAAACACGCCATTAAAAAATAACAGCGGGGAGCACACCTCTGCCCTCTGCATACGGATGGGAAATATGAAAAAAAATTTCTTCTTGTCAGCGCTGATTCTGACATCTTCGCTCTTCGGCCTTGCCACACAGGCGGAAACGTTGACGCCCAAACGCGGCGGTACGCTGAACTTTTTGGCTGAGCCTGAGCCGCCGGTCTTAACCAGTCTGGTTAGCACCAGCGGCGCGGTGATGAAGATCAACGCCAAGGTGATTGAAGGCCTGTTGAATTACGATTTCGCTATGAAACCAACCCCGCAGCTTGCGACCAGTTGGTCGGTTAGCCCGGACGGTAAACAATATACGTTCCACCTGCGTAAAGGCGTGAAATGGCATGACGGGCAAGATTTCACCTCTGCGGACGTCGCGTTTTCCATTCTGACCGTCAAAAAATACAATTCACGCGGTCAAGGCACCTTTGCCAACGTCACCGAAGTGAAGACTCCCGATCCGTACACCGCGATCCTGGAACTGTCAAAACCCGCACCTTACCTGCTGAGCGCGTTCTCCGCCAACGAAGCACCTATCGTGCCGAAACACTTATATGAAGGCACAAACATTCTGTCTAATCCTCACAATACCGCGCCGATTGGTACTGGCCCGTTTGTGTTCAAGGAATGGGTGCGTGGCAGCCATATCCTTTATGAACGTAACCCGAACTACTGGGACAGCCCTAAGCCGTACGTCGATAAACTGGTGGTGAAGATCATCCCCGATGCCGCCACTCGCACGATTGCCCTTGAAACCGGCGCATTGGATCTGGGAAGCGACTCTCCCGTTCCACTGAGTGAAATTGAACGCATCAAGAAAAACCCCAAGTTGGGCATTGAAACCGCGGGCTATGGTTACAGCCCGACGCAAACCCGCATCGAATTCAATCTGGATAACCCTTATCTGAAGAACCTGAAGGTTCGCCAGGCCATTGCGCACAGCATCAACATTGATGTGTTGAAAAACGTAGTGTGGTACGGCTATGCGGTAAATTCACCAACGCCGATTACGCCGGAGCTGGCACAGTTCCATGATACGACGCCATCACCTTATGGCTTCGATGTTGCCAAAGCGAACAAGCTACTGGACGAAGCAGGCTTCCCGCGGCAGGCAAACGGTATCCGCTTCAAGCTGGTACATGATTTCATGCCCTATGGCGACAGCTTCAAACGCGTAGCGGAATACCTCAAATCATCGCTGGCTAAAGTCGGCATTGACGTCACCATTCGCTCTCAGGATTTCGCCACCTTCGTTAAGCGTGTTTATACCGACCGCGACTTTGACTTCAACAACGGCTCTATTTCAAACCTGTTCGATCCCGCGGTAGGCGTGCAGCGCCTGTACTGGTCAAAAACCTATCAACCGGGCGTGCCTTTCGGCAACGGCTCACATTACAGCAACCCAGAAGTCGACCGTCTGCTTGAGCAGGCCTCGGTGGAAACCGATCCTGAAAAACGCGTGGAATTGTACAAGCAGTTCCAACGCATCATCGCCACGGATATTCCTGATTTGAACCTGCTCCAGATTAAGCGCCAGACCATTTACAACAAGCGCGTGCATAACGTCGTCACGGATATTCAGGGCGTCAACGGCAGCCTGGCCGACGTGTGGGTGGATCAGTAATCGTAATACAACATTCCCGTGCGCGGGCAGGGGAACTCTCATGAAGGTATGTGATGAATAAAGTAGAACGAATCGGGCGCGTGTTGTGGCGTACCCTGCTTCATGCGCTGCCAACGGCGATTGGCATTATCATTCTGGTGTTTTTCCTGTTGCAGTTGGTGCCGGGAGACGCCGTTGATGTGCTGGCTGGCGAATCAGGTAATGCAACCGAAGCGACCATGGCACACCTGCGCACCCAATTCGGTCTCGATCAGCCCATACTGCAACAGCTCTCGGTTTATTTGGGCAATTTGGCACAGTTCAGCCTCGGCTTCTCTCCCCGCTACAACGCACCGGTGATGGATCTGATCCTGTCACGGCTGCCGGGCACGCTGTTCCTGATGCTACTGTCACAGGTATTCGCCATCGTGATCGGTATCGCTCTGGGAGCGATAATGGCGGTGTGGGCGGGTAAATGGCCCGATCGCCTGCTTTCTCTGATCGCGCTGCTGCTCTATTCCACACCGGGATTTTGGATCGGCCTGATGACGCTGATTCTGTTTTCCGTTCATCTTGATTGGCTGCCAAGCGGCGGCAACATCACCATCGGCGCAAACCTGACTGGCTGGACGTATTTCAAGGATATGTTGCAGCATGCCATTCTCCCGGTACTGGCGCTGAGCAGCTTTTTCATTGCCATTTATGCCCGCCTGACCCGAGCCGCCATGCTGGAAATCGCCCAGCAGGATTTCGTGCGCACCGCGCATGCCAAAGGGCTGTCGCCGCTGTGGGTCACAATCAGGCACATCCTGCGCTGTGCGCTGCTGCCAATTACTACCGTTGCGGGTATGCACTTCGGCAATCTGCTGGGCGGAGCAGCCGTGGTCGAGACGGTCTTTAGCTGGCCGGGGCTGGGTCGTCTGGCGCTGGAAGCGGTGATGGCTCGCGATTTCAACGTCTTGCTGGGTGTCCTGCTGCTTTCCGCTTTCTTAGTCATTTTGGCTAACGTGCTGGTGGACTTACTGCAATCCTGGCTCGATCCCCGAATTAAGGCTCGCTGATATGAATAACCTTTCTCCTGAAAACCTCGCACCGAAGAAAGCCGCAGCAGAGGGCGTCAGCTCAGCGACGACTCGTCCGTTAAAAACATCGTTTCGTCTGTCGCCGGAGGTGCGTGCATTTATCCGTAATCCCGCGGGGATGGCCGGCCTGCTGTTGCTGATTACGGTATTTCTGATGGCGGTGTTTGCGCCGTTACTGTATCCCGGCGATCCGCTGGATATGGTCGCTCAGCCTTTCTTGTGGCCGGGCGAAAACCCTGATTTCCCATTCGGAACCGATTCAATGGGCCGGGATGTCGCTGCTGGCATCGTCCACGGCTCACAGGTTTCCTTGCAAATCGGCTTCTCAGCCGTGATGGTCAGTCTGTTAATTGGCACCGTCGTCGGTGCGCTGGCGGGCTATTTTGGCGGTCGGGTTGATGACCTGCTGGTTCACATCACCGAACTGTTCCAGACCTTCCCGACCTTTTTGCTGGTCGTGGTACTGGTCGCCATCGGTTCCCCTTCGGTTACGCTGATTTCTCTGGCCATCGGTATTGCCTCCTGGCCGACGATTGCCCGTCTGGTGCGGGCCGAGTTTCGCTCGCTGCGTGAAAGCGATTTTGTATTAGCCGCACGCAGTCAGGGATTCTCCAGCCTGCGAATCATCTTTCAGGAAATGCTGCCAAACGCACTGCCGTCGATCATCGTCACCACGTCGGTCATGGTCGCTTCGGCTATTTTGATTGAGTCCGCCTTATCCTTCTTAGGCTTTGGCGATCCGAACCGCGTGAGCTGGGGCAGCATGATTGGCGCAGGCCGCGAATCGCTGCGCACCGCCTGGTTTCTTACCGCCCTGC
The DNA here is from genome assembly GCF_000749845.1 of Pectobacterium betavasculorum. GTDB lineage: Bacteria > Pseudomonadota > Gammaproteobacteria > Enterobacterales > Enterobacteriaceae > Pectobacterium > Pectobacterium betavasculorum. Next base: position 90,512 of record NZ_JQHM01000002.1, read on the forward strand.
CCGGCACTGCGCTGGTCTTAACCGTGCTGTCACTGAATCTGGTTGGCGACGCGTTGAACGATGCCCTGAATCCACGCTTACGAGGGAGAAGCGCATGAAGCCGCTGGTCGATATTCAAGATTTACGCGTGGATTTTCCCGGCCATCAAGCGGTTCGAGGGTTAAACCTGACGATTCATGCCGGAGAAACGCTGGCGCTGGTCGGTGAATCCGGCTGCGGTAAATCCGCGACGGCGCTGTCCCTGATGCGGCTGGTCGCCGAGCCGGGCAAAATCAGCGGCCGTATTCTGTTTGACGGACACGACTTGCTTACCCTGCCGGATCGCAAGATGCGCCAACTACGCGGCAATGCGCTGTCGATGATTTTTCAGGAACCGATGACGTCGCTCAATCCCGTGCTCTCTATCGGGCAGCAGATTAGTGAAACGCTGCGGCTGCATGAAGCGCTAACGCCTGTACAGGCACGGACTCGCGCTATCGAGCTGCTGGATCTGGTCAAGATCCCAGAGCCGGCCAGACGAGTTGATGACTATCCGCATAACCTGTCTGGCGGCCAGCGTCAGCGCGTCATGATCGCCATGGCCGTGGCGTGCCGTCCGCGTTTGCTGATTGCCGATGAGCCAACCACGGCGCTGGACGTCACTATTCAGGCACAAATTTTGGCGCTTCTGGATAATCTGCGGCGCGAATTCTCGATGAGCCTGCTGCTGATTACCCACGATCTTGGGCTGGTTGCGCAATGGGCCGACCGCGTGGCAGTGATGTATGCCGGGCAAAAAGTAGAAGAAGCGCAGGCGGCTGACCTGTTTCAGTCACCCACGCACAGCCTTTCACCCAAGCATAACGCTTTCCCCAAACACAACTACACACGTGGGCTATTGGCGACATCGCTGCATATGGATCAGGACAGACATTACCGTACCCATCGGCTGGCGGAAATCCATCATGCGGCGACGAACAACGACTCCGGTTTTACGCTGCTGACGCCGCCCAGCTTGATTCACCGAGCCATCGATACCGACCAGCAGCCGCTGCTCTCCCTGCAAAATATTCAGACCCGCTATGCAACACCGCAGGGCAAGGTGCTGGCGGTTGACGATGTGTCACTGACGGTTTTACCCGGAGAAACGCTGGGTCTGGTGGGCGAATCCGGCTGTGGTAAATCGACCTTGTCCAAAACTATTCTGCGTCTGTTACCGCCTTCACACGGGCAGATCGTTTTTGATGGGCAAGATATAACCACGCTAAAAGAATCACGGCTGAAAGCGTTACGCCAGCGGGTGCAGATGATCTTTCAGGATCCCTATGCCTCACTGAATCCACGCCACAGCATTCAGCACATTCTTGAAACGCCGCTGATTGTGCACGGCCCTGGCGATCGTTCGCAGCGACAGTTGGCGATCAAAAATATCATCGATCGCGTTGGTCTGCCGCAAAGCAGCCTGAATCGCTATCCCCATGAGTTTTCCGGCGGACAGCGCCAGCGTATCGGCATTGCTCGTGCGCTGGTCGTGCGTCCTTCACTGGTGATTTGCGACGAGCCTGTATCCGCGCTCGATGTCTCGATTCAGGCGCAAATTCTTAATCTGCTGGTGGAGCTAAAGAACGAAATGGGTCTGTCACTGTTGTTTATTTCCCACGATCTCGCGGTGGTGCGTTATATCGCCGACCGGGTCATGGTCATGCAAAACGGGCGCTGCGTGGAAAGTGGCGATCACCACAGCATCTGGCATCAGCCGCAGCATCCGTATACCCGCAAACTGATCGATGCCGTCCCCGGTGGGCAGCGTGAAGAGCTTGTACATTCACCGCAGATGAGCAGGCAGGCGCATGGATAAGCACAGTGAACACAGGGAGAGAACAATGAACACATCGACATCGGCCGTTATTGACCAGACGGTTATGGAATCGACCATTTTCATGACGGCAATATGCCAGCCGTCGAGCAAAAGCAAAAAGGATGAATCATGGTGGAGTTATTGAAAACCAAAGCGCAAAGCAAAGAAAAAGAGGCAGACATTAAACAGCGCATCCTACGTGAAGCCATCACGATCTTTGCCACCAAAGGAAGTGAACTCACGACGATTCGTGAAATCACCGAAGCCACCAACGTAAACGTGGCGTCAGTGAATTATTACTTTGGCTCGAAAGAAGGATTGCTGCGTGCCGTGCTGGACCATGTTCTTGGCCCGTTAAATGACGAAAGAACGCGTCTGCTGGATGAGGTGGAAAAAGCCCATCAGGGTGGTGATCTGCCCGTTGCCGCGCTGCTGGATGCACTATTACGCCCGCTGGTTAAAACGACCCGCACGCCCGACGGCGGACGTATTGTCGTTCGGCTATTACAGCACCTACGCGCGACGCCAGGTCTGGAAGTCACCGCCCTGCTTTCGGCTCAGTTAGATCAGGTCGCCCACCGTTTTATCGATGCCTTTACTCATGCGTTGCCGCAGTTGTCTCGTGCAGAGGTGATCTGGCGCTATGAATTTGCTCGTGGTGCTGCCATGCACGTATTAACTGACGCCGATCCACGTTCTGGCCGTCTGGCACTGCTCTCCAAAGGACTCTGTGACAATCGCGATGACGATCGCGTGCTGTCGCATCTATTACGTTTTGTCGAGGCGGGTTTTATCGCCGCACCGCTGACTGAGGCCTCCTAAATCCACACTTATCGCGAGCAGTAGTTCCGAACTTTATTTATCCGTAATACGGATACGCCAACAGGAAAAAAACATGAGCAGAGAAAAAATTGAAGGGTCATTTGTTGCCCTCATCACACCGTTTAATGACGATGGTAGCGTGGATTTTGGCGCATTTGAGGCGCTATTAAAATTTCAGGAAGACAACGGCACGGCCGCCGTTTTGATTATGGGATCAACGGGGGAAGTTTCCATGTTGTCCCCAGACGAGAGAAAAGCGATCATCCGCCGTACCGCACAATACAGCACCAATAAAATGAAGCTGTTCTACGGCTGCACCGGTAACAATACCGATACCACCATTGACTATGTTCGCTATGCGCATGACAACGGCGCAGACGGTGCCATTATCGCCGCACCGGCTTATATCTGCGCCAGCGAAAGCGATATCGAAAGCTACTTTCTGGAAATTGCAGACGCGACCGATTTGCCGTTAGGGATTTATAACAATCCGCCACGCGTGAAAACAGACCTGCACTGGACGTCTCTGCTGCGTATTTTCAAACACCCGAACTACGTTATTCATAAAGAATCCACAACTCGCGTGGGTCAGGTTGCACAAGTTCTGGCAGGCAATCCGGATGTTTCGGTGATGTGCTGCGACTCGCCCAATCTGGGGTTAGTGGTACCAACGATGTCGCTGGGCGGCCATGGAACCGCCAACATGACGGGCAACATTGCGCCAGCAGAACTGGCAGAAATTTCTCGCCCGTGGAAAAACGGCAAGGATGCAGAACGTTTCCGTAACGCCTATCAGCATTTGCTGCCGCTGCTGCATTACACCTATTCGGCAATCAACCCAGTGGCGGTGAAATCATTAATGAAGGCAGTAGGTTTACCAGCAGGCAGCCTGCGCCGTCCACTGAGAGGATTACAGGGCGAAGCGTTGGATTCCGGCGTTCGCATCGTGAACGAATTAGGGCTGAGCAGCAAATACGGCTTTAAAAGCTGATTATCTTCTGGGCATTAGCGTGTAGAACACGAGGATTTACTCTCAGAAGTGGCATAAATAGAAAGCCACTTCTGAGATATCAAACGAAAGGGATCACTACTGCGGATTACTGACTAACAACGAGCCTGAGCCGTTCGCCGAACTGCTTTGCCCGTTCTTCAATACCCAGACCCGGCCATAGTGGTTATAAAAACCCGCCGAGTGCCCCGCGTCCGGCCCAATACCCTGGTACATATCGAAGTGTTGGCCTTTAATCGCGCCACCGACATCCAGCGCAATCATCAGGCGCATCTCATACTTGCCAGTGAATTTGCCAACGTTATCCAATAGCGGTACTTCCATTAACAGTGCAGTACCTGCTGGAATCAGCGAGCGGTCGGAGGCGACGGAAGCTTTCGCCACCAGCGGCACCGCACTTGCGCCTTTGACGGGCGCAGACATCATCGGCTTAAAGAAGACAAAAGAAGGGTTCTGTTCAAACAGTTCACGCACTTCATATTCGGTGTGCTCCTCCGCCCATTTGCGGATTGCCTGCATAGACATCTCTTCACGCGGCACTTCACCACGATCGATCAACACCTTACCAATACTGCGGTAGGCATGGCCATTTTTACCCGCATAGCCGAAGAATGTCAGCGGGCGTCCATCGCCAAAATCAATATAGGCGCTGCCCTGCACTTCCATCATGAAGTTATCAACCAGCGAGTTGGTCCAGGCGAGAACCAGTCGCTCATTCAGCGCACCTGAATAAATTCCGGCACGATCCGGTAGACGGCGGTTATTTTTACCTTTTGACGGCATCGCATATAAAGGATGACGGAATTCTCCCTGACGGGTGTACCGTGCCTGCAATACCGGCGTGTAGTAACCCGTAAACTGCACGTTACCAAAGTTGTCGACGCCTTCCATCTGCCAGGCGCTCAGACCAAACTTGCTCAGTTCACGGGTGTCTGCACCTGACATCATCCAGTTTTCAATAGCCTGAAAGGTCGTATTGTTACGCGCATACAGATTCGGTGACGCCGACCGAATTTCCGAAACCTGAGTGATGAAATCCCGCGCGTTGACCGGCTTTCCTTTGGCATTAGGCTCATTCACCAATTCCAAAGGCTGATTGAGGTGACCATCTTTATATTGCTGCCCGCGATCGGTTGGCCTCGATTGACAACCCGCCAGAATAGCAATGACCACTGCGGTCAGCACATATTTTCCCCACCGTCCCTTCATCTTTTGCGCTCGCTTTTTACATCAAAAATTTACCGTCGAACGATAACAAACGCCTATCGAGAAAGGAATGGGACAGCGCATAAATCAATGAGGTAAGGAACAACGGTTCGGCGCATGGCATCGCAAGAAGCCATTTTCTGTAAATCGCCCCATTACGTTCACAAAATAATCCATCCGGCCGTAAATCAATCACCTAACAGCCAAATTCAGCGTTTTTTACAGAAATAGGTTGCATCAATGTGCGCGGAGAGTATAGTGCGCATCCACGGACGCGGGGTGGAGCAGCCTGGTAGCTCGTCGGGCTCATAACCCGAAGGTCGTCGGTTCAAATCCGGCCCCCGCAACCAATTGATGTGAGTCGTCCATCAAAAGCAGTAAAGATAAGTCAGTACGGACGCGGGATGGAGCAGCCTGGTAGCTCGTCGGGCTCATAACCCGAAGGTCGTCGGTTCAAATCCGGCTCCCGCAACCAATTGATGTGAATCGTCCATCAAAGCAGTGAAGATTAGTTATTACGGACGCGGGGTGGAGCAGCCTGGTAGCTCGTCGGGCTCATAACCCGAAGGTCGTCGGTTCAAATCCGGCCCCCGCAACCAACTAAGACTATCTTTAATCAAGAAGTCAGCAACAAAGCACCTTAACGGGTGCTTTTTTGTTTGCTGCGCCACGTGTTTTTTTGTCAATGCTCTACTTCTACGCTCGTCTACAACATATTTCCTTTAAACCGCGCCGACAAGACGCGACCATACGTAATATTGACGACACCAGCAATACCAGCGACACAAACTACCGCTCCGCCTGACTGGCAAAATAGGCTTTAATCCCTGCGAAAATGGATTCGGCAATCTGCTGCTGGAAATGACTGGTGCGCAGCTTGCGCTCTTCTTCCAGATTACTGATAAATGCCGTTTCAACCAGAACAGAAGGAATATCCGGTGCTTTCAGTACCGCGAATCCGGCCTGATCGACACTGTTTTTGTGCAGACGATTCACCTTGCCCAGCCGGGTCAGGATCTCTTTACCAAACGTCAAACTGTCGCCAATCGTCACGGTCTGCACCAGATCAAACATGGTGTGATCCAGATAGCGATCGCCGCTCATGCTTACCCCACCGATCAAATCCGATTCGTTCTGGGTCTCAGCCAAAAATTTGGCGGCGGTGCTGGTTGCCCCTTTCTTCGAGAGTGCAAAAACCGACGATCCCCTGGCCGATCGATTGGTAAAGGCATCCGCATGAATAGAAATAAACAGATCGGCACGCTGCTTGCGCGCTTTCGCCACCCGTACGCGTAGCGGAATGAATACATCTTCATTGCGTGTCATATACGCTTTCATGTTGGATTCATTATCAATCAGCTTACGCAGGCGTCGGGCGATTTGCAGCACGATGTCTTTCTCGCGCGTTTTATTTTTGCCAATCGCACCGGGATCTTCCCCCCCGTGGCCGGGATCCAGCATAATAATCAGCGGGCGATCCCGCCCTGCTTTCCCCGCTTTCGGTGCTTCCGCTGGCAGCGTGCGCTCCAAATCGCCTTTGTTGTAATCCTCCAGCAGCGCCAGTAACGGATCGTCTTCGTTATCGTAGCGCCCTGAGGCAGGATACAAATCCAGCACCAGTCGATGCTTGAATTCGGCCACCGGATCCAGCGTAAAGACTTTAGTCGTCGCCTGCTGCTTAAGCTCCAACACCAAACGCACCGTGCTTTTATCAAACTGTCCGATGCGCGCTTCTTTAATCAGCGGATCGTTATCCTGCTGAAACTGGCTGGCTATTTCCTTTAGTACCCTGTTCAGATGAACATTTTCGATATCCACCACAATGCGTTCAGGATTACTGAGACTAAACTGTTTATATTTCAGCGAATGATTGGATTCCAACGTGACGCGGGTATAGGCAGAAGATGGCCAGACACGCACGGCGATAACCTGTGCCGTCGCAGCTAAACCCACACCACTTACGCTTAATAGCCAGGTTGCTGCTGCGCTTTGTAATAGACGCCGTCGAGTCAGATGATGATTCGAATGAGACATGCCGCTCCGATCTAATTGCTGTGCGCTATCCTGCATTGTCGTGTTGCCACTGCACGGATATGCCACCAAAAAATGAATAAAGGTAAAAATTGTCAAAAACTTTAACGAATCTGCTCCGTGCTGTCATGCAAAAATCCTGTGCATGCCCGTCATACTTCAAGCTGCATGTGCGTTGGCTTCCCTTAAATACTCGGCCCGTCGTGGGCCTCGCCCTAGCGGACCAACGTTTTGTCCTGCAACTCGAATTATTTACGGCATGGTGACGATATGAAACAAAACTCTCACTTTTCTGGTTAATACTTCCTCTTGCGTTTTGCGCCATAAAGAATAAAAATACACAAATTACGAATAAAAATGCAAAGAGGGCTCACAGTGAAGGAACGTAGTACAGAGCTGGTTCAGGGCTTCCGCCATTCAGTTCCCTATATCAATGCCCACCGTGGCAAAACGTTTGTCATCATGTTAGGTGGCGAGGCCATTGAACATGCCAACTTCTCTAACATCGTAAATGATATTGGGCTGCTACACAGTCTGGGGATCAAACTGGTCGTCGTTTATGGTGCCCGTCCCCAGATCGATGCCAACCTGACAACACACCACTACGAGCCCCACTATCATAAAAATACCCGTATCACCGACAGCGCCACGCTGGAGCTGGTCAAGCAGGCGGCGGGTATGCTGCAACTGGATATCACCGCCCGACTGTCGATGAGCCTGAATAACACACCGCTGCAAGGTGCTCATATTAATGTCGTCAGCGGTAATTTTATTATCGCGCAGCCGCTTGGCGTTGATGACGGCGTGGACTACTGCCACAGTGGCCGTATTCGTCGTATTGATGAAGAAGCGGTTCACCGCCAGTTAAATAGCGGTGCAATTGTGCTGCTTGGACCGGTTGCCGTTTCAGTCACCGGTGAAAGTTTCAATTTAACCTCAGAAGAGGTTGCGACCCAGCTCGCAATTAAGCTGAAAGCAGAGAAGATGATTGGCTTCTGCTCTTCACAGGGTGTGACTAACGAAGAAGGACGCATCATTTCCGAGCTGTTCCCGGACGATGCGCAGCAGCGTATTGATGTACTGGAACAGGCTGGCGATTACCACTCTGGTACGGTCAGATTCCTGCGCGGTTCAGTCAAAGCCTGTCGTAGCGGCGTGCGCCGCAGCCACCTGATCAGCTATCAGGACGACGGAGCGCTGTTGCAGGAACTGTTCTCACGCGACGGAATCGGTACGCAGATCGTGATGGAAAGCGCCGAGCAGGTTCGCCGTGCGACCATCAATGACATCGGCGGTATTCTGGAATTGATCCGTCCTCTGGAAGAACAAGGCATTCTGGTTAGACGCTCGCGTGAACAGCTGGAAATGGAGATCGACAAATTCACCGTCGTAGTACGCGATAACCTGACCATCGCCTGCGCCGCGCTTTACCCGTTCCCGGAAGAAAGCATCGGCGAAATGGCCTGCGTCGCGGTTCACCCGGATTACCGCAGTTCATCACGTGGCGATATGTTGTTAATGCGCGTAGCCGCTCAGGCGCGCCAGCAGGGTCTGCAAAAACTGTTCGTTCTGACGACGCACAGTATCCACTGGTTCCAGGAGCGCGGTTTTTTACCCGCCGAAGTGGAAATGCTGCCGAAGAAAAAACAGGCGCTCTACAACTACCAGCGTCGCTCGAAGATTCTGGTACTGGATCTCTGAATTATTCTACTCGATACCCCCCTGTGTGGCCGATTTTACCGTTGGCCACACATCCTTCCTCAGCTTATGGCCGTTTGCCAAACGCACCGCCCTGGCAGCTCGTTCAAAAGCGAGTTAAACCACTAAAATGCTCCTTTAATGAACGCGCTAATTCTCTCTTCCAAACCGCTATAGCGCTGCGTTGGCGTTTTCACCGCCCGACAGAGAATTCGGATATCGGTATAGAGTGACAGGCGCTGGCGCGCACGCGTGATAGCGGTGTATACCAACTCCCGCGTCAGCACGGGTAAATAGTGATTTGGCAGCACCAACGCAGTATGATCGAACTCCGATCCCTGCGATTTATGCACCGTCATCGCATAAGCCGTTTCATGCGGCGGCAGACGGCTTGGCGTAACATCTTTGGTTTCGCCATTCGGCAAAGGGAAAAATACGCGCAGCTCTCCACCTTCTCCCGTCATAGCGATACCGATATCGCCATTGAACAGACCCAATGCGGCATCATTACGTCCAATCATCACCGGTCGGCCGGGATACCAGCGGTTAAGCGGATTTCGACTGCGCTGAATCAGCCCAGACTGATGCAAAGCCTGCTCGATGCGCTGATTAAGTCCTGCAACGCCAAATGGCCCTTCACGCAACGCACACAGTTGGCGATAACGCTGGAAGGCATGAAGCACGGCATCCGGTGTCGCCCCCATTGCGATAAGCTCTAGATAATCACGATACCCTTCGACGCACTGTGCCAGCATCGCCAGATACTCTTCAGCTTCAGCTAACGGGCTACAGGTGATGTCTGCAAACTCACCGTTCAGCACCGCCCGCACGCGAGCATCATCGCCGCCGTTCACCGCCAGCGCCAGTTGCCCAATACCAGAATGCAGATCGAAGCGGTAGCTCCGGCGTAACAGACAAATACTGTCACTGACCGTCGCCTGCCCTGCGGGGCCGCTTTCATCCAGTGTGCAGCCCGTCAAGCGTTGCAGTTGCTGCGCCCGCGCACGGCTATAACCCGCCTCGGCAAAACGACAGATGTCACCCAACACCGCCCCCGCTTCGACGGATGCCAGCTGATCGCGATCGCCCAGAAAAATAATTCTGGCCTGTGCAGGAAGCGCGGCGATCACATTCGCCATCATCGGCAAATCGACCATCGACGCCTCATCCACAATCAGCACATCCAGATGCAGCGGGTTTCCCTGATGGTGACGCAGGCGCTGGCTATCCGTTACCGCGCCTAAAAGGCGATGCAGCGTTGTCGCTTCCTTCGGAAACGCGTCTCTCTGCTGTTGATCCACCGCCAGACGGTGCAATGCCATCCCCAGCGACTCCGTTAGCCGCGCGGCCGCCTTTCCGGTAGGCGCGGCTAATTGAATACGTAATGCCTCCCCGCTATTCAGCTCAATCAGCGCCGCCAGCAGCTTAGCAACCGTCGTCGTTTTCCCCGTCCCTGGACCGCCGGAAATAACCGCAATACGGCGCGTCAACGCAACAGCGGCGGCCACTTTCTGCCAGTCAATCTCTTCGCCGGTATCAGGGAACAGCCGATCCAGCACCGCCCGAATCGCAGGTTCATCGACCGACACCGTATCACGCTCGCTAGCGATAAACTGCGCTACGCGCCCTTCACTTTGCCAGCTACGCTGTAAATAAAGTTTGTCTCCTTGCAGCACCAGCGGCGTCGGCTTGCTACCGTCGCTAACGGCATCGGAAGCCAGTAACTGCTGCTGCCACGCGGCAACCGTGTTGATTCCAGATTCGGCGATCATCTGTTGAGCCAGTTCAGGATCGCGACCGTCAAATAGCGTCTGCGCCTGCACGTTGTCCAACGGTAGACACACATGCCCCGCGCCCGAATGTGCACTCAGGCAGGCGGCAGCCAGCAACAGTTCAGGCTGCGTGTCATCTGCCAACATTCTGGCAAACTGGATATCCAACGGGCGCAGCAACCGCCGCGCCTGCGCTATTTCAAGCAAGGCAATCATGACGAGACTCCTGTGCCAGTATCATCAGGTGCCTTTCCCTTAAACACATTACCGTTGAAAGAATCGCCGTCGAACAACGCATCAAGCCCGAAAACAAATTCAGCGGGAGGGCGAAAAGCAAAGATGCCATTACCGGGGTCAGAATCCTCAACACCGCGTAAAAACAGATAAAACACCCCGCCAAAATGGTGCTCATAGTCATAATCCGCAATGCGATGACGCAGATAGCGATGCAGAGCCAGCGTGTAAAGTTGGTATTGCAAGTCATAGCGGTGCTCGGCCATCGACTGCGCCATGGCAGTCTGGGTGTAGGCACTGGCATCAGGACCAAGCCAATTGGATTTGTAGTCCAGCAGGTAGTAACGTCCTTCCCAGCGAAAGACCAGATCGATAAACCCTTTCAGCATACCTTTAACCTGCTGAAAAGAGAGCGGCGGACACTGTGTGGAGAGCGGGTCGTAGTGCTTTGCCAATCGATCGAGCTGCGCCGCCTGTATCGGTGCCTTAATCGGTATATAGAACTGTAGTTCAGCCTGCTTATCCGTATTATCCAGCAACGATAGCGTAATCCCTTGCTCGTTAAGCGGCGTATTCAAAAGCGTATCCATCCACGCCTTCAACACCGGATGCCAGTGCGCTTCAAATCCCTGAAGCTGCAACTGTTCAGCCAGCCAGTCATCATCAACGGGTTGGGTAAAATCCAGCGTTTCAAACAGGCTATGCAAAAACGTCCCCGGACTCGCACCGCGCGGGAACGTATGCGGCGTCAATTGGGTTTCCCCCACGTCCTGACGTTCACCTATCGCTTCAATATCCAAACGCGGTACCAGATCCTGCGCGTTTGCGGAACCATGTTGCTGAAGCCCCGAATAGCTGGTCACTCGCCAGCCGTCACGCAGTTGGCGCTCAATATGGCGAGCATGCAACGCGGCCAATTCTGGTCTATCCGGTTGCCAGCGTTCCACTTCCGTGGTCTGTAGCGGTGTCAATGCAACACCGTCGCCCACCATTCCCTTAAGCTCGCTGACTAAGGTGACAACATCCGCCTCTTGACCCCGCTGGAGCAAATAGCCCAGCGCACTGTGGTGCATATCACTGCTGCCATCTTTCTTACGTGACCGCTGAACAGGCGCGACGCCAACGCTACAGTGGTAGATAGAACGAGTTAGCGCGACATACAGCAAACGTAAATCTTCCGCTAACCGCTCTTCTTCAGCCAGCGCCTGGCTTTCTTCGTTATTTTGCAGATCCAACACGGCCTGATAGCTCTCGCGATCGTGATAAATCCCCTGATCCTGCACGCGGAAATTGCTGATGAAAGGCAGCCATACCAGAGGATACTCCAGCCCTTTCGATTTATGGATCGTCACGATCTGTACCAGATGGCGGTCGCTTTCCAGACGCAGTTGTTGGTTCTCTGCCTGCGGATTAGGCTGGACAATCTGTTGCGATAGCCAGCGCACCAGCGCATGTTCGCTGTCGAGCGTTGCCGAAGCATCCTGCAACAATTCACCGATATGCAGAATATCGGTAATACGCCGTTCCCCCTCTGCACTCGCCAGCAGGTTCTCCGCCAGTTGATGATGGCTCATCAACGCACGCAGCATTGGCAATACACCTCGTTGACGCCACAGCGCACGGTAGCCAGCAAACTCGTCCACCAGCGCATCCCACGCGGTTTCGCTTTGCCCTAATGCATCAACCTGTTCGGCATCCAGCCCCATTAAAGCCGTCGCCATGGCGCTACGTAACGTGCGTTCCTGCTCAGGTGCCAGCACCGCCTGCAATAGCCACAACATATCGCTGGCTTCCGGCGTCGTGAACACGCTATCGCGATTGGACAGGTACACCGAGGGAATGGACAAACGGCTCAGCGCATCACGAATCAGCGAGGCTTCACGTCGGCTACGCACCAGTACGCTCATGTCAGAGGCTTTGACCAAACGACGGGAATCATCGGTCACCAACCAGGCCTCATTACGCTGGCTAGCCGCCAGCCAGTCACGAATCTGTGCCGCACACTGGCGTGCCATCTGCTGCTGATAATCCCCGACGCCAATCGGTTCTTCACCCGTTAGCCAGAATTGCAGCGCGGGCTGAGGCTGTCCGGCGATGTCAAACACCAAATCGCGCTTAGATTCAGCGGGCCTGACCGGCAAAAAAGGGATATTGTGAAAAATAAAAGGGTGTTCAATACGTTCAAAAAGACGATTAACGCCACGTACCATCTGGTGCGACGAACGCCAATTCGTACCCAGCGTATAATGTGCGGTCACTTCGCCACGCGCGTGCATGTAGGTAAAAATATCCGCACCGCGAAACGCATAAATAGCTTGCTTAGGGTCACCTATCAGCAATAGCCCACACTGCGGTTGCCCGACATAAAGCGTGCGAAAAATACGATATTGTTGGGGATCGGTATCCTGAAACTCATCGATCATCGCCACCGGATAACGTTCACGAATGGCGCTGGCAAGTTGCTCCCCATTCGGCTGTTGCAATGCGTCATCCAAACGGCTCAGCAGATCGTCAAATCCCAGTTCCGCGCGCTGCCGTTTTTCTTCACGCACAGAATCGCGGATTGCCGACAGTGCACGTACAATAACCAAATCACGCAGCGATAGCGGCGCTTCCAACAGCCGCTCTGTTGCCTCAAAGATGGCATGAACGGGCGGTTCGCCTTTCTTCGTCTTCTCGATTAACGTTTGCTGGGCAAACCTCACCAGATCTTTCGGCAGTTGGTAATCCAACGTCGGCTGCTCGGCCCACAACGTGACTTTCTGTAGCCAGTTGGGAAGGTGCTTGCTGCTATAGCTGCGTTTATCAACGCCAGAAGCACTAATCAGCGCTTCCAAATCCGATGCTGACGCCAGCCAGCGTTGTTTATAAGCGTCGATGGTCGCCACGATTTTCTCATGTCGACTCAGCAACGTTTCGTCCTCTTCTGGCGGCAAGCGAAACTCAGGAGCCTCTCCGTGTAGATAAGGCGCCAGATCGGCCAGCAAATTCTCCGGCCCTTTCCACTCCAGACCGACAATACGCGCAACGTCTACCGGCAGCGGATAACAATAGCGACGCCAGAAATCGGCGCAGGCCTGACGGCGTAATGGCTGTTCATCTTCTATCAGCACCTGTTCAAAAAGCACGCCGGATTCAAACGCATTGGTACTGAGCATACGTTGACAGAAACCGTGGATTGTGTAGATCGCCGCTTCGTCCATTTGCCGTTCGGCTGCCAACAATACATCGGCGGCCTCGCGATGATCCGCAATCTCCGCCAGCAGCTGTGCTAGCGAAGCATCCTTAGGTTCCTGCGCCGCGTCACCCTGTGCGCTTTTACGCAGGCAGGTGATGCGCAACGCGTGGATTCTGGCACGAATGCGCTCACGTAGCTCTTCGGTCGCAGCCTCTGTAAAGGTCACAACCAGAATTTCTTCGACCAGTAACGGGCGTGGATACGCGGCTTGCTTACCCAGCCCCAACAGCAGACGTAGGTAGAGCGCAGCCAGCGTATAGGTTTTCCCTGTTCCAGCCGACGCCTCAATCAGCCTCTCTCCTAAGAGCGGCAACGTCATGACGTCTAATGATTGTGGCGCGGCATTTTTCATTGTGCTGAAACCTTACCGACAGCTTCCGATGCCGCTGGCTGTGCTGCTGGAGCTGGGATCATAGTAGGTGCTTTCTCACGCGGTAGCGTTTTCTGTAATGAAGATGCATCCGCGTAGGTATGCCACCCTTTCGGTGCAGCATAGTCAGCTTTACCATGATGGCTGCCGGAAACCTGCGACAGCACAGCCAGACCTTCTGGCTTCAGCGCCTGCTGGAAGAAATCTGCCAGTTGCTTCACGGTTAGCGGTTTGATTTGTTCGAGCAATTTCTCACGCGAATCAAAAGCAAAATTTTCTCGATCCAAATCGTTGCGCAGTCGGCTGGCCTCTTCGCCCAATGTTTGCGGGCGCTGGCTCAGTTCATTCATCACGCCTTGCTTATACTGCGCAAACTCTTCTTCACTCATTTCACGCAGCCGCTTTTGCGCTTTCAGGAAAAAGTCTTCATAGCGCTGATACAAATAAGCGGGTTGTTTACTATTGCTTTGCAGCAGGAAGCCGATGCCCATCTGTCGGCCAACGGTCGTCGGGAAGGCAAACACCGCATAGCCCAACTGCTCTTCCGTTCTCAGTTGGCTATAGAACCAAGGTTGAACGATCTGCCCCAGCACCGAGCCATAGGCCATGCTTTGCGTTTCCGAGTAGCCAGTCGGTACATACACCGCCGCTAACGCAGAATCCGTGCTGCTGCCTGGGCGCTGTAGGTTAGCAAGCTGCGGCTTACTGACTTTAACATCATCACTGCGCGACAGATTTTCGCCGTTAGCCTTTAGATGCGATTTCAGCGTGTTCGCTAGTTCGGTTACCCGCTCTGGTGCCAGATTGCCGACGACCAGCATTTCCGGCGTGGCTTTTTGCAGCAGATCGTTGCGGTAGTTAACTACATCCTGTAAACGGATATCCTTCAACAACTTACGGCGTTCGCCACGTTCGAAGTAAGGCAGTTGCGACACCGCCTGAATCGGCTGTAGCGCCTGTTCAAAGGCTTTTGATTTCTCAACTGCATCCAACTGCTGCAAGTACCAGGATTTAGCCTGCTCCAACTGCGCTTCCGTCGAAGTAAAGGAGGCATAGCCATCCGCCAACGTCAGTAGCAACCGTGGCAAATGTTGGGTATAGCCATCGGCACTAATCACCAGGCCATCATTGCTGCGGGTGGAGAAACTGATGCCACCAATCGATGCCTGATAACTTAGTTCATCCAACGCCAGACCGGCCAGATAATCGTTTAACGCAAACAGCACCTGATTACGGGCGGTACTGCGCGCTTCCTGATTACGGAGAAACAGCGTGATCTCGGCTTTCGGCTCATCGGCGAAATAGTGGCTTGGCATGTACAGCACGCGCAACCCCGGCTGATTCAGCAGGAGCGTCGGTTTAGTCATCGCCTTATCCGCCTTGATCAGAGAGAAATCATCTGGGATGTAAGGGTTGATCGTCGGCAACGACAGAGACATTTTCTGACCCAGCGTTTTCCATTTTGCAAAGGTCGCAGACGGGATTTTATCCATCTCGTACGGCGCATCGACAAAATAGGCGACCTTATTATGCGGCTCATTCGGGCTGATGACCCAAACACGCGCATTCTGCGGCGTCATCTCATCCAGTCGGGCAGCGATAGCCTTCGGATCGTAGCGATCCGCCACATACTGTGCATCCAGCGTATGCTCGACCGGTACGCGCAACATGGTATCAACCAGCCATTCAATGTAATCCATATCCCGGCTGATGGACGGATAGCGGAAATCCAGATCCAGAACATGCGCGATCTCATCAAAATAACGCTGTTGAATCCCTTCGGTACGGATTTGTTGCAGGTAACGGAATATGGCTGCAATCACTTCGTCGCGTTGCGCCAGGCCTTTGTCGGTCAGTGAGGCTGAAATAGCAAACATGCCGCCGTTGCGATCGATTATCGGTGAAGAACCTGCACCAATAGACTCAACCAACCCTTCCTTTTGCAGCCAGTCGGAGAGCGTATTCTGGCTGCGATTGCCGAGCAGATAGCTGATATAGGTATCCGTCTTGCTACGGAATTCCTGGCTAATATCGCTGACGCGAAACTCAATACGCAGCTGTTTTCTCGGCTGGGCAGGAACATAGTGAATCATTACGCCGCGCTGCTTCTCCGTTGTTACGGGAACTGTAACCGTAGGGATGCTAGCGTTGTGATTGGCAATACGCCCGAATGTGTCGACCGCCAGTTTCGCCAGTTCAGGCAGAGGTTGATTGCTATAAATCACCCCTTTCATCAGGTTGGCTGAGTAGTATTGCTGGTAGAATTTCACCAGCTCATCATGCAGTTTGCTGCCGGGTTTATCACTCAGGGTTTCAAGATTCCCCCCTGAAAAACGCGCGCTTGGGTGCGCCGGATTCAACGTTTCCGCTCCTACCTGTGCCATGCGGTGACCGTCACGCGAACGCGCCATCGTCAATTCCGCATTGACCGCATTACGCTCACGATCGGCGTTTACCGGATCGAGCAGCGGCTCCGCGATAGCATCGGCCATCCGATCCACGGCA
Organism: Pectobacterium betavasculorum; assembly: GCF_000749845.1. Taxonomy (GTDB): domain Bacteria; phylum Pseudomonadota; class Gammaproteobacteria; order Enterobacterales; family Enterobacteriaceae; genus Pectobacterium; species Pectobacterium betavasculorum. The sequence goes on from NZ_JQHM01000002.1 coordinate 107,234, forward strand.
GGCCGCAGCGCATCGTTTTCCACTTCCAGATAAAATGCCGTGCGGTAAGACGCCGTACTGGCATTGTGGCTACCGCCATGCTTTTTCAAAAATTCGGATAACGCCTCCGGCTCTGGGTAACGTTTCGAGCCCATCAGCACCATGTGTTCGAGGTAGTGCGCTAAACCCAACTGGTTATTGGGATCGTCCAGCGAGCCAATAGGCAACGCCAGTGATGCCAAAGATTTGGGTGCCTGCGGATCGGAGACCAGCAGAACGGTCATGCCGTTATCCAGTTTGATCGCCTGATATTGCCGCGGATCTTTTTCGCTTTTTCGAATCGTCTGAGCCAGCGGTTGCCAACCCGTTTCAGCCCAACTCGCCGGAAGCCAGAATGTGAATAAAAGAAACCACCCGGTAATCCAGACCCACTGTTTACGCATGCAATTCTCCAACCTCATATCCATCACTTTTCACGTTGCAGTGCGTTATCTTTTCGCACCTCGAAATCGATACAGACATCATTCAAAACACACTCATCAGGCCAGATTAGAGCGGAACGGCGGCAGTAGCCAGATTTGCGCCGCTTCAATCACCTCATTCATTCGCTTTTCATCCAACTCACGAATAATGCGTTGCAGGTAATAATCCTCACCTTCACCCCGCATTCCCATGTTGCCTTGCCAGGCTTGTAGCAAGCGGGCACGCGCTTTATTCTGCGTCTCGTCATCTGACCGCAAGCTATCACTTTCACGATCATAACATTCAGCCAGCCACGCACTCCCTGCTTTATTAAGCAGTAACAGCGGCTTGCTCATTCCCCGACGATATCCCTCCAGCATAACGCTCAGATGTTCTCTGGCCTGCGCTTCCGAGAACGTCGCAAAGCGCCATGCAGTGTCTTCCCGCCCATACAGCCGACTTTCTCCCTGTCCACCCGTTGCACAGTAGGCCAGATGCTCCAACCACAGCGTAATGCCATCCTTCATGGAAAGCGTACCGGGACGCCAGCGCAGCAAACCATCCGGCTGAACCTGATTCAGCCAACCGCTGACACGCACGCCATCAAGGAGAATATCCACTTCCTGGCTCACCGACAGCGACGGCGTTAATTCATCACGTACACGCGCGGCGAGCTGCGCCATATCCTGCTGCTGTTCCTGCCAGTAAATTTCGCCAAACGCGCCATAGGGCAATTCGCCCGCGGCTCTGGCACGGCGGTACAGTTTTTCCGTGTCGCCTTCATTAATCAAGGTATTAAGCAGCTCGTTATTCAATTGATAGCGGTTCAGGCTATCAACCACAAAGGGCTCTTCATCCAATAGTTCGTCACTGTGCAGCATAAAACTCACGCCAAGCCGCAGTTGAAAAAAGGCTCGCACAGGGTGACGATAAAAACGCTTCAGATCGTCCAGACTGACATCGCTATCACTTGATCTGTCGGACAGTGCTCCACGATCGAAATCAGGCTGGGCCTCCCCTTTTCGATTCGCCGCCGCCAGCCACTCTGCCGCAAAACTTAACGGCTGAGGTGTAGGCAAGAAGTTATGCGCATCAAAAGGCATACGGCTATGCTCACGGCAAAGGTGCTTCACCACGCGCTCGGCGCTGCTATCGATATCCAGCGCGTCATCGCCCGGCAGGACATAGCTCTGCGCGATATATTCCGTCAGTTCGCTGACCAATACGGAAGGATAGCGGCGTGTATTATCCTGGATCGAGCGCCCTATATAGCTGATGTAGAGTTTGTGCTGTGCTGACAGGAGCGCTTCAAGAAACAGATAACGGTCATCGTCACGTCGGCTACGGTCGCCGCGTTTGATTTTCCGCCCCATCAGATCGAACCCAAGCGGCGGCAGCGTCCGAGGGTAAACGCCATCGTTCATACCCAGTAAACACACGACTTTGAAGGGGATGGAACGCATAGGCATCAAGGTACAAAAATTGATAGCACCGGCTAGAAAACGCTGGCTAAGTCGTTCCTGATCGAGACGCCGTGACAGTTCATCACGTAACCGAGAGATCGGCACCTGTTGCGGATAATGCGCCATCGTGCCCATGCCAATCACGTGCTGCCACTGTTTTTCAACTAGCGCCAGCGCCGCTTCAGTCTCGCTATCCGCATCAAAGAAGGTTTCGATCAGCTCTCGACATAGCGGTAACCAATCGACAAGCAAACGTGGCTGGGACAGGCGCTCACGCCATTGATGAATCTGCATCAGCAGCTCGGCCAGTTGACCAGCCAGTTCCGCAATCAGCCCGCTGGATTCATCATAAGGCAGCACGCCCTGCCAGTCGCCAACCTGGCTATCCATCGCATAGCCCAGCAGCATCCTCGTCAGGCCGAAGCGCCACGTATGCTGCCCCGTTGGCGGTAGCATCAGATCGCGCACGTTGTCATCATCCAATCCCCAGCGCACGCCCGATTCCACCACCCACAGGCGCAGACGCCGTAGCCCTTCTTCCTGAATACCGAAACGGGCAGCCAGTGCAGGCACTTCAAGCAGCGCCAAAACCTGCTCCGCCGTAAAACGGCTCGTGGGCAGATCTAACAGACTGATCACCGCCTGCAACGCAGGATGCGCATGTCGCGCACGCTGATCGGAAATAGCAAAAGGCAGGTAGCGGTTGTCTGGCGCGTTGCCAAACACGGCTTGAATAAACGGGGTATAGCTGTCGATGTCCGCCATCATCACGATCACATCGCGCGGCATCAGCTCAGGATCGTCTGCCATCATCGCCAACAGCCGATCGTGAAGCACTTCAACTTCACGCTGCGGACTATGGCAGGCATGGAAATCAATCGAGCGGTCGTCGGGTGCCAGCAAACGCTTTTGCGTGCTGGTATTTTGTGTCTCATGGCTTACCGCTACTATCGCATGATCTTCCAATTCAAGGATATCGCGCTGCAAAGTTTGCAATAAGTTTTCGCCATCCGACTCAACAAAGGCATCGATTTCCTGCACGTTATCTAATTCGGCCAACAGATACAGGTTATCGCGCCCCAGCTTGCCCCACGATGCAAGCAGCGGGTTATTAATAGACTGTTTACCGTCGTCATTGAATAGCGTTTCTGCTTGCGAAGGATCGCGAAATAGCGGGCGAGTTTCATCAGTCTGTTCGCTGTCAAAGCGATGTAAGCGCCGATGGCGGGCTTTTAGCTTCGCCAGAAATTTATAGTCCTGAATGTCACTCCAGTAATGGCGGCAGGGGTTGGTAAATAGCAGATGCACATCAATGTGTTGTGCCAGTGCATTCAACGCCTGTAAATAGATGGGAGGTAACGCGGAGATACCGCAGATAAAAACGCGTGGCGGCAGGCCGTTGGGACATGTTTTTGCCTGTTCTAACGCCTTAATAAAACGTTGGTACAGAATCGCATGGTGCCACTCGGGCTGTGCCAGTTCACGCGTGTAATCCACCAGCGCACGCCACAGTGCCGACTGCCACAGTTGGTTACCACCGAGATCGTCAACCTGTTTTCCCTCTTGCCACGCTTTAATCCAATCAGGGCGATAAATCAGATATTGATCGAAAAGATCTGCCACGCGTCCAGCAAGTTGATGCAGCTTGCGTTGGTTATCATCATCCTGCAAATAGTGATTAAGCGCAGAAAAATCAGGCTGTTCCAACAAATCAGGCAGCAAATGCATGAGCTTCCACGTCATTGCATCCTTGCTGAAAGCGCTTTCTTTTGGAATATCCGGCAGCACATGGCGACACATATTCCACAAAAAAACGCCGGGCAAGGGGAATTGAATATTGGCAGCAATACCAAAGTCCGCAGCCAGTTCAATTTGTAACCATTGCGCCATCCCCGGGCTTTGCACCAGAATCACTTCCTGCTGGAAAGGATCCACAAGCGGCTGACGTTTTATCAGTTCAACCATCAGTTCTTTCAAGATATCCAACTGATTGGAGTGATAGATTCTAAACATTCTGGCTCCTGCTACCGCTGCTTACGATTGATTATTCATCGTTTACCCAAGCACGCCGACTACACTGGCGATGACCGGCAAAACCAACGGTTCAGTGTAGCCTGATAGCGACGTGGCGTCATGACTCTTGCCGTTACCTGACGGCATTCTCCGCTCTGTTGCTGTTCTAACAGGCTAAACTGCCAGTTTTTACCCGAAGAAGACGTTGCATCATTAAGATTGAACGGATGATACGGCACACCCGCTTCATAGGCCTCAAGCTGTTGGATAGCAAACCGCCAGGCTTGACGCTGCTGCCACTGGTGCTGAAAGGATTGTTGTAAGATTTGGTGATATTGCAGTAGCCCCATCAGCGATACGGCAAACAGCAACGCCGCCACCAGCGTCTCCGGCAGGCTGAAACCCGATTGACGACTTACGGATCTGTTGTTCACTGCGCTACTCCGTTGCATCACAGCGTGCGACATCTTTATCTGGGCAAAAGTCTAGCCAGCCATTACCTAATGGTTGAATAGCAATCTGACCCGATGACAGTGCCGAAAATGACACACGCTGGTACAGCCTCAATGGTTGTGCCGAAACAGGGAGCCCCCCTTCACCGCGCAGTATTCCTTGCACGCCATCCGAGGCCGCACGCAGACATACCGCGAGCTGTTCTGCCGACATCTGCTGACACTGCCAGTTTTCCGTTAGCGCACCCCAGCGCTGCCCCCTTCCCCAGTTTAGCGAGGACAACGCCTGATTGAAGGCTCGCAGATAGTGCCGTTCATCGTTTCCCATCTGAATAGCGGCATCAAGCTGGCGTTGCAAACCAGACATTAACAACAGGCCGATAATAGCGATAAGCAGCACCATACCCAGCGTTCCACTCCCTTCTTGCTTTCCTGCGCTCATTGATTACGACCAAGAATAATGCGAGTAATATGCTGCCGGACGGCAGGACGTTTGGCCCAATAACCAGCCAGTTGCAGTTCATACAACGCCACCTCATTTTGCGCAGACAGACGCTGTAACCGGAACACCGTGAGCACCACCTCCTGCGGATCAAACAATTTTTCCCATCTGTCACCCTGACAGTTATGCGCCCCACTCTGAATTTCTAACGACCGCGCACGCAGACGATAACCAAAAGACTCGGCATCCTGCTGTTCTCCACCATCCCACACGCCATTCCGGTTCAGATCGTAAGAGACATTCAGACAGCTGTTTTCCGCTTCTCCCGGATACTTCCCCATGCTGATCGCCTTTCCCTGACACGTTCCCACACAAAACCCCGCCCGACGGATATCTTTTTCAATCCCCATCGCTACCTGACTGAATAGCTGTTCCAGTCGGAAAAGCTGTGCGCTGTCCTGGCTTTGGCTGCGTAACAGAGGGTACAACTGCGCTGCCGACAGCATAATCAGGCTACCTAAACTCAGCGCCAACAGGATTTCCGGCAGTGTGAAACCGCGTTGTTCACCCCCTAACCCTGCTTGTCTCAACACGTTCTGTCTCAACACTCTCTGTTTCAACACTCTCTGTTTCAACATAATGGAATCGCCAAGACAGCTTGCGACTCGCTGCATAGACGGATACGTCCCCTTACCGAGATAACCAGACGCAACTGCCCCGCAGAGTTCGACAACGAGATGTGCCCAGCCTGTGCAGCGTTACGCAAGCCAAAGAACGTGAAAATATTGCTGGTGAACTTTGCCAGCACGACATCCTGTGTGCGGCGAACGAATTGTCCTGGGTGGTTCTCACTACATGCTTCCTCTGCCTGCTTTTCATTCTGCCCTGCCACCATGCACCACAGCGCCCCCTGTGGTATCAGCTTCGCGGTGCGGGTTTCATTATGCCAATAGGCATTCGCCTGAACTCGACTCAAAAAGTCGAGCAGTTGCTGCGCGCTCTGCTCCAGACGGATAGCTTTCTGATACTGAATCCAGCCATGCAGGCCGCCGCCCGCCATCAGCGCCACAATCGTCAGCACCACCAATAATTCAAGCAAGGTAAACCCCCGCGGTTGTCGATTACCTGTTTTCATGGCGTCAGGATAGAGAGCCTTATCCGTAAAAACAGCGTGTTAACAACGCTATACGCGGCGGCTCGCAATGTTTTACTGCAACAATGTAACAACAGGGAAAATATGCGAAGCAGTGGGGAAAACGAGGGAATAACAGGGGAAACCACGCAGTCAAGAAGGTAATGTCACACCCCGAGTAAGTAGGTGGACAAGGAGGAATCGAACTCAGGATAAGGATATCGAAATGAAGTCAGCAGTGAGAGAAAATGGAGCCTCGGCACTGGAAATGGCAAATCGCTACTTTAGTACAGTCAACCTTGGTGTGTCAGTTTCCCCAATGAACCAGGATGATGTTGATTGGTGCATCGCTCTTGCCAGAGAAAGCAATTTCGATATTGACTGGCGTTTGGCAAAAATGAGCCTTTACGCTGATAGTGAATTCGGGTTTATCTTTAAGATCGATGCTGACATACCAACAACCAAACCCGACGGGGCTTGTTTTTGTTCATTCAACGCAATAAATCATATATTAAGCATTGAGTTACTACAAAATTTCTCAAAAAAAGGTTCTATTCTGGATGGGAAAATGCTGGCCTATTGCTTAATCATCATCCTATTTTTTCTTATCAAACTTGAAGGTGAAGGCGTTTATATTCAAAGCCCAATCAATGAAAAAGTTGCTGATTATTATATCAAAAATTATCAATTTTTAGATGTAAGCGGAAATAAATCCATTCTCTTTCGCTCGGCAGATGACTTGCTCAACTGGTTCATATCGTATTCAAATCGGGGATAACACATTGAGAAAGAGTAAATAATGCGCGACAATACGGCTAATAAATCGTCACTTTGCGAGGTAGTTATGAATAAAGAGCTGACAAATTACCGTGCAACTGCGTTATCTCGACAGATGAAACCTCATGCTGGCCGCAAAATGCAAATTACCAATGAGGAAGAACTATTTGCTCTCATGTTTATCGCGGCAGATGGGATTAAAAATTCTCCAACACCATCGATTCAGGAAGCGGTAGGCCCGTCGCAAGAAGAGAAATAACAAAAAAGGCCGCATTACGCGGCCCTGAGAAACAGTGAAAGGCTTTAGATTGCCACTGGCGCTTTGATGGCGGGATGCGGATCGTATCCCTCGATTTCAAAATCGTCGAAGCGATAGTCGAATAGCGTATCCGGGCGGCGCTTAATCACCAATTTAGGCAGCGCACGCGGTTCACGACTCAGTTGTAAATGCGTCTGTTCCATATGGTTGTTGTACAGATGCGTGTCACCACCGGTCCAGACGAAATCACCGACGTCCAGATCGCACTGCTGCGCCACCATATGCACCAAAAGCGCATAGCTGGCGATGTTGAACGGCAGGCCGAGGAAGATATCGCACGAGCGCTGATAAAGCTGGCAAGAGAGTTTGCCATCCGCCACGTAGAACTGGAAAAACGCGTGGCACGGTGCCAACGCCATTTTGTCCAGCTCGCCCACGTTCCAGGCAGACACGATAATACGGCGAGAATCTGGATCCTGCCTCAGCTGAGTCAGAACATTCTTCAACTGGTCGATCTGACGACCATCTGCCGCTCCCCATGAACGCCACTGTTTACCGTAAACCGGCCCCAAATCGCCGTTCTCATCTGCCCATTCATCCCAAATACTGACTTTGTTTTCATGCAGATAAGCAATATTGGTATCGCCGTTCAGGAACCAGAGCAGTTCATGAATAATTGAACGCAGGTGGCATTTTTTGGTGGTAACCAGAGGAAAACCGTCCTGCAAGTTGAAACGCATCTGATGGCCGAAAATGGAACGCGTGCCTGTACCGGTACGGTCGGCCTTCGGCGTGCCCTCTTCAAGCACTTTTTTCATCAGATCCAGATACTGTTTCATACTACCTCACCACAAATATTAAAGAAGGACAGCGGATTATTGCTGTGCAGGCTGACGGCGATACGCCCAAACCATCATCAGAATACCGGCGATCACCATTGGCAACGACAGGATTTGTCCCATGCTGAAAAGGTCGCCGAATAAACCCAGTTGCGCATCAGGCTGGCGGAAGAATTCGGTAATAATCCTGAACAGACCGTAGCAGATAAGGAAAAGCCCAGACACACTGCCCATCGGCCGAGATTTACGAATAAAGAGATTCAGGATGATAAACAGAGCCACACCTTCCAGCATCATTTGATACAGTTGGGAAGGATGACGCGGCAGCATACCGTACTGATTGAAAATCGTCTGCCATTGCGGGTTGCTGACAGCCAACATCATATCTTCGCTACGCGAGCCAGGAAACAGCATAGCCCACGGGGTATCTGTCGTGACACGCCCCCACAACTCGCCGTTGATAAAGTTGCCCAAGCGGCCGGCACCGAGCCCGAAAGGAATCAAAGGTGCAATAAAATCAGCAACCTGGAAGAAATGACGTTTGGTTCGATGAGCAAACCACAGCATGACGCAGATAACGCCCATTAAGCCGCCGTGGAACGACATACCGCCATCCCAGACTTTGAAAAGATAGAGCGGATTTTCAAGAAATGACGGGAAGGCATAAAACAGGACATAGCCCAGACGCCCACCGACGAACACCCCAAGGAACCCCATATACAGCAGATTTTCGACTTCGTCCTTGGTCCAACCGCTACCCGGTTTATTGGCCCGACGCACCGCCAACCACATGGCAAATACAAAACCCACCAGATACATCAGCCCATACCAGTGCAGCGCTAGCGGGCCGATTGAAAAAATCACGGGATCAAACTGAGGAAACGCCAGATAGCTTGTCGTCATCATTCACCACATATTTTATTGTGTTATCCCTGCTTTCGGGATCGTCATTGATAGGCAAAAGGCAGGAGAATGAATCCGTTCCTGCGAACCGCGGTGGCGAATGATAGCATACGCTCCCGCGCTCGTTGCTCGTGAACGGGAAAAGTTCTGTAAAACATTAATACTCGTAATGAGGGATCACTTCGCCGCAGAACACTACGCATTAGCGCCCACCGCGAATCAAACCGCCCAGCCCGCGCTCTTCCATGAAGATTGCCGCCCACTGTCGGACTTCCGTCGCACTTTGTGCATTCAGCAATTGCTTCACTAGTGCCTGCGACTCGGTCAGCGTAATTTGGCGTAGCAAATATTTAATTCGCGCAACGCTGCGCCCGTTCATGCTGAGAGAACGATAACCCAGCCCGGTCAATAGCAGTGCGCCAAGTGCTTCGCCTGCAATTTCACCGCACACAGAAAGCGGAATGTTATGCCGTTCGCACTCGACTGCAATCATATTCAGCGCTTGTAACATCGAAGGATGAAGGCTGTCATAGAGCGACGCCACATGAGCATTGTTCCGGTCGACGGCAAGCAGATACTGCGTCAGATCGTTGGTGCCGACCGAAACAAAATCGATACGGGAAGCCAGATGAGGGAGCAGAAACAGCATCGATGGCACTTCGATCATGATCCCAATCCGCGGCTTGGGCTGTGGGAAGCCCAGTAATTCCTCAACCTCGCCTGCGGCCTGATCGATCAGGCGACGTGCCTCACTGATTTCATCCAGACTGCTGATCATTGGCAACAGGATATTGAGATTACCGATATGTGCATTCGCACGCAGCATGGCACGTACCTGAATCAGAAAGATTTCAGGCTGATCGAGCGTAATACGAATACCCCGCCAGCCGAGACATGGATTCTCCTCGCTGATAGGCAGATAGGGCAGCGGCTTGTCCGCGCCAATATCCAGCGTACGCAGCATCACGGGGCGTGTAGGATAAAGATCCAACATACTTTGGTATTGCGCCATCTGCTCATCTTCGGACGGAAACCCACTTTGCAGCATAAACGGGATTTCCGTACGGTATAACCCAACGCCATCAACCTGATTAATATAACGTTTTTCATGATCGGCGCTTAATCCGGCATTCAGCATAACCTGAATGCGCTCACCGCTTTTCAGCACGGCGGGCTGATCCATCTCGCCTTCGGCCAGACGAGTCAGCTCGTTTTCTTCCGTCAGCAGACGCTGGTATTCCTGCACCAGTACTGGTTCAGGATCCACCAACAGCTCACCGCGATAGCCGTCAATAATCAACTGCCGCTGATGCAGTAATTCTGGCTGAATATCCGCACCAACCAGCGTAGGAATGCCCATGGCCCGCACCAAAATCGCCGCATGCGAATTGGCAGCGCCGTCATAAACAACGACGCCCGCCAGCCGCTCCGGCGGCAATTCCGCTAGCAGCGTGGCCGTTAATTCATCCGCAACAAGGATAAAGCGCTCAGGCCATTGCCCCATGATTTGCGCGTTATCGTCGAGATGAAACAGCAGTCGTTGCCCTAACGCACGCAGATCGCCAGCGCGCTCGCGTAAGTAGGTGTCCTGCAAATTGGTGAACTGCGCCGCAAAACGTTCGATCACCAGTTTCACTGCCCACTCGGCGGCGTTACCGGCGTCCACCTCTTGAAATAGTTCACGTTTGAGGCGCGCATCATTCAGCAAGTGCGAATATAAATCGAAAATCGCCGCACTCTCTTTCTGCGCGCTGGTGCTAAACCGTTTGCTGAAACGGCGAAATTCTGTTGTCGCCTCTTCTAACGCCTGCGTTAAACGGGAACGTTCACGCTCGCTATCCAAACTGGATGCGGGGAAAACCTGTTCCAGAGAAGGTTGGGTACAATCCTGCCAGCCGGGGGCAATCGCCACACCGGGTGCAGCGACCAACGCCTTAACGCGCGTCTGACGGTATTGACCAAAAAGTGTTTTTATTTGCGAAAGGGAAAGAATAGCGGCCATCTGCGTGGCCAGCGTCACCATGAACGATTCTTCGTTTTTATCAAACTGACGATGTTCACGCTGTTGAACCACCAGCACACCCAGCAGGTGGCGACGGTAAATAATGGGAACGCCGAGAAAAGAACGGAAATGTTGCTCTTTTACGGAGGGGATATATTTGAAGCTGGGGTGCGTACGAGCATCGGCCAGATTGATGGGTTCAGCACGTTGCCCGACCAGCCCGACAATGCCTTGCCCAAACGCCAACGTAACCGTGCGGCCACGCGGCTTTTTCAACCCGCGCGTCGCCATCAGGTAATAGCATTGACGATCGTGATCGGCCAGATAAATGGAACAGACTTCCGTGTCCATAGCCTGACAGGTCTCATTGACCAGAATGTCCAGCGCATCACTAAGGCGGGCCGTTGCCGCAACATTTTCGACAATTTCTCGCAAGCGCGTGAGCATAATGTGCCTGAATTACCCTCTTTTTCGCCGGGGACCAGATGGAGTCGCCACCCGAGCCGCAACACTCTCCTGAAGCAGTATCACCGGGCTGATAAATTCCTTCATCACGCGACGATACACATCTCGCTTAAAAGAGACGACCTGACGTACCGGATACCAGTAACTCACCCAGCGCCAACCATCAAATTCCGGCGTGCCGCTGCTCTGCATATTGATATCCGACTCATTACACATCAACTGTAGCAAAAACCATTTCTGCTTTTGGCCGATACAGACCGGTTTTGTATCCCAACGCACCAAACGCTTTGGTAATTTATAGCGTAACCAGTTACGGGTAGATGCCAACACACGCACATCCTTTTTTCTTAACCCGACTTCTTCAAACAGTTCGCGGTACATCGCTTGCTCGGGACTTTCACCGGGGTTAATTCCCCCCTGCGGAAACTGCCATGAGTGCTGACCGTAGCGCCGGGCCCACATCACCTGCCCCTGCCGATTACAAATTACAATACCAACGTTTGGGCGGTAGCCATCATCATCGATCACCGGACTACCTCGATAAACATCAATGCAAAGATGACCTGATTGTTTCACACTCCCGTCAGGCGGTAAACCACTGCTTAGAAAGCATGTGATACGAATAAAAGTAAGATAACCCACAGATAAGATCAAAGTTATAAACATGTGAAGGCCATAATCCGCAGTTTATTCACTTTTTCTGTGGACATCTTTGTGCAGAACCCATGAAGAAGTAAGTAAAACTCATTTCTCATGAAGAAAAAATATTAATGTGAATTAAAAAATAATGCTTTCTATTCATTAAATTACAAACCATCTTACGTGAAACAGCAGACCCTTATTTTTTGTTCAAATGGCATACAACGCAAGATTGGCGAAAGATCGCACTATGCCGATTTTATCCACAGGGAATGCCTCAAACTCAGGCAATAAATAGGCAAAAACAGCAAAAATGCTAGGAGTCAAGGCTGTAAATGGAACCAGTGATTCATGTTTATGTGGGTTATCCAAGAAATCTGTGGATAACCTAGTGTAAGATCCTGTTTATTGTTGGTGGCTACAAGTGCACAGTTTGTAAAACGATATTGAGTGATCGTTATCACACTAAAAAAAAGCGCTATTAATCATGCTATTATTGTTTCTCTCCACAGTCTTGCAGACTGTGCATTGGCATTCTCTATCTGTTGTATTTTTTTTGAGCGGAAAAACATCGAGCTACACGCTATGAATTCACCTACAGTTCACACGACTGCGCCGCGAAATGAGCAAGCTTTGCTGGAGCGTGCTCAATCCCTCGCGGGTTATAATCTTGCGGAATTAGCGGGCATCGCTCGTCTGCCTCTTCCTGCCAACCTGAAACGCGACAAAGGCTGGATTGGCGTCTTGCTGGAGCGCTTTCTGGGCGCGAGTGCAGGCAGCAAACCCGAGCAGGATTTCCCTGAGATTGGCGTTGAGCTAAAAACCATCCCTATTGATGAACAAGGTAAACCGCTTGAAACCACCTTCGTCTGCGTCGCACCGTTAACAGGCAATAGCGGCGTAACGTGGGAAATCAGCCACGTACGACACAAGCTCGCACGGGTACTGTGGATTCCAGTGGAAGGTTCGCGTCACATCCCGCTGGGAGAACGCCGTATTGGCACGCCGCTGATCTGGAGCCCCAATGAAGAAGAAGAGGAACAACTGCGCTGTGACTGGGAAGAGTTGATGGACCTGATTGTGCTTGGCCGGGTAGAAAGCATCACCGCCCGCCATGGTGAAGTACTACAGTTACGCCCCAAAGCGGCAAATAGTCGAGCATTAACAGAGGCCATTGGCGAGTTTGGTCAACCAATTCTGACCTTACCGCGCGGGTTCTACCTGAAAAAAACCTTTACCGCGCCGCTACTGGCCCGCCACTTTATGCAGCTCAGCAACTGAATTTAATTAGCACTATATTCTATTAGCACCCTACTTCATCAGCATGGCGCTTCATCGTACACTAGCCTTATAGACCCCACGATATGCCATATGCCGCATATCATGTGACAAAGGAACACGACTCAGGGAAACGCCTGACGCCGACCCAGAGCAAAAAGGGATGCCAACGCACATGCAACTCGAAGTATGACGAGTATCTTTTCACGACATCACACTTTCACTTGCCTATGCACCGAGCTGGCAGAGTATAATATCGTTTACGTTTCGTTTAAGGTGTATTGATATAATGTTTGATTGGATTGTTGATCCGAACGCATGGTTAGCATTGGGAACGCTAACTATTCTGGAAATCGTTCTTGGGATCGATAACATTATCTTCCTGTCCCTGGTTGTCGCCAAACTGCCTAAAGCCCAGCAAAACAAAGCACGCCGCATCGGTCTGATGGGTGCAATGTTAATGCGTTTGGGGCTGCTCGCGTCCATTGCCTGGGTCATGCGTCTGACCGACCCACTGTTTACCGTAGCAGGCAATGAAATCTCCACACGTGACCTGATCCTGTTCTTCGGAGGACTCTTCCTGATCTGGAAGTCCAGCATGGAAATTCACGAAACTGTCGAAGGCGGTTCAGAAGATCATACTTCCAAGACGTACTCTTTCTTTGGCGCGATCGTGCAGATCATGCTGTTAGATATTATCTTCAGTCTGGATTCGGTTATTACCGCTGTCGGCTTGTCTGACCATCTATTTATTATGATGGCAGCCGTCGTTATCGCCGTTCTCGTGATGATGTTCTCTGCACGTCCTATCGGCGAGTTTGTCGAACGCCATCCGTCCGTCAAAATGCTGGCTTTGTCGTTCCTAATCCTTGTCGGGTTCACTCTGATTTTGGAAAGCTTCGACGTTCACGTACCGAAAGGCTATATCTATTTCGCCATGTTCTTCTCGATGTCCGTCGAGGCACTGAACCTGTTACGCAGTAAGAAAGAGAAAACGGCGCACTAATCGCCGTATAACGCGCTTTCGCGATAAAGATGTCATCATCAGGCGGCACCCCGCCGCCTGATTACACAAAATTAATTCCCTCCAACCGAATTTTTTCCATTATTCCTACGTTATCTCCCACAACCATTTGCTAGACTCACCTTAAGTTTTGGCACTTATTAACGGGTTAATTGATGAAAATTCAGATGAAAATGGCGGTAACACTGGCGTTATTATTCACCCTTGTGGGCTGTTCCAGTAACTACGTAATGGCGACAAAAGAGGGACAAATGCTCCTGACACAGGGGAAACCCGTGTTAGATAAAGATACGGGTTTACTTAGTTATACCGATGAGCAAGGTAACCAGAAACAAATCAACAGTGACCAAGTCTCCCAGATCGTACAGCGCTAAGATCGCAGCCAGCCCGAAACGAGTTTCTCGCATCGGGCAGTCCTATCAAGAATAATCCGAAAGGGATAACAGAAGAAACTTCCCCACTCACCACAGCTTCGTTTATAGTCGAATTCAGGTGTGTCTCCCCAAACTCATTGGAATCGCAGCAAATCATGCGGAAATGACGGGAAATGCGCCTGCTATTTTCAGACATAAGGAAGCTGGCAATGCAATATCACCGTATTCCCCATAGTTCTTTAGAAGTGAGCGTGCTGGGTCTTGGTACGATGACCTTTGGCGAACAGAACAGCGAAGCAGACGCTCATGCCCAGTTAGATCACGCCATTGCCGCAGGTGTTAACCTGATTGACACAGCAGAAATGTACGCCGTTCCTCCTCGCCCAGAGACACAGGGATTAACCGAAAGCTATATCGGCTCCTGGCTGAAATCCCGTGGCGGACGCGAAAAGTTGATTGTGGCGAGCAAAGTCTCCGGCCCTGTGCGCGGAAACGATCATAGCATTCGCCCGCAACAGGCATTAGACAGGAAAAACATCCGCGCAGCGCTGGATGCCAGCCTGCAACGCCTGAACACTGACTATATCGATCTCTACCAGTTGCATTGGCCACAACGCCAGACCAACTGCTTTGGCAAGCTGAACTATCAATATACTGATGATAAACCGCAATATACCGACGACAAGTCGGTAGTGACGCTGCTAGAAACGTTGGAAGCGCTGAGTGAGCAGGTGCGTGCCGGTAAAATTCGCTACATCGGCGTCTCCAACGAAACGCCGTGGGGCGTGATGCGTTATCTGCATCTGGCGGAAAAACACGATCTGCCGCGTATTGTATCGATTCAGAACCCCTACAGCCTGCTGAACCGCAGTTTTGAAGTCGGCTTAGCGGAAATCAGCCAGCATGAAGGGGTGGAACTTCTCGCCTATTCATCATTGGCGTTCGGGACGCTGACCGGTAAATACCTGAATGGCGCGAAACCCGCTGATGCCCGTAACACGTTATTTAGCCGCTTCACCCGCTATACTGGCCCACAGGCTCAGGCAGCGGTTGCCGAGTACGTGGCACTGGCACAAAAGCACGGTCTGAATCCGGCGCAAATGGCATTGGCGTTTGTGCGCCAGCAGCCGTTCGTCGCCAGTACGCTACTGGGCGCAACCACGCTGGAACAGTTACAAATCAACCTCGACAGCCAGAACCTGACGCTGGACGGTGAGATCTTAGATGAGCTGGAAGCTATCCACCGGCGCTTCACGTTTCCTGCACCATAAACGCAAAAAAACCGGGCATCGCCCGGTTGAGGTTATTGACAAAGCCTGAAGAGCGGGGGTAACGGATAGATCGTAAAGACGCTGCAAGTACGTCCCTGTAAGCTCGGATTGCGCCATCCATGGCGCAAACGCTTTACTCTTCTATTCCGTTACTCCCGTTTTCATTCGGCAAATCGGTTTGCCAACGGTCTGAACCGGGCATCGCCCGGTTTTTTTCATGTTTGTAGAAACACTGCAATTACCTAGACCTACTGCGCGCTTACTTCAGCGACTGCAATAGGCTCTTGCGCTGGTTTTCCAATGACGTGACGCGGCCGCATACGTCATTGCCGAAGCGTTGGAACTCCAGCTCCTGATTATTCCACTCGGCCTGAATCGCTTTCTGCAAACCACCGAGGTTGCCCATCATCGCCTGTAGCGGGTTGCCGCCGCTGGACATCTGTTTTACACCCATTTCGTTCAGGCTGTCCTGCAAGACGCCACCCATGCTTTGCTGCACGATCTGCTTGCCATCTTGCTCAACCTGCTTAATCGCCTGATGGTGGAACGTCAGGCCATCGCTGCGGTGTTCGATAATACGGTTCATCTGCTGTTTAAGCTGTTTATCCAGCGTAGTCAGACGATTGCGCACATTGCTGTCGCTGCCAAGCTCCTGCACGATCACTTTATCCAGCGCGACGCGTGCTTTTTCAAGATGCTGCTGCGCCCCCTGGTCGATCCACGGCAGTTGCTGGCGTAAATCTGCCTGATAGGCTTTGGATTTCTGGCGCTGTTCGGCGTTCAGGGTCAACGGCGTACCATTACGCACAATATCGCCCTGCGGAGAAAGCTGTAAATTGCCGCTAGCACCCACGACCTGTACGTGCTGCGGACTGATAATAATGTCGTCCTGCGGATTCACGTTGCACTGGTAAGCCGCCTGCGCTTGCCAGGACAACAACATCAATAAACCCAAGGTCATTTTACGCGACATATTTTCTCCTGAAGAAAACAACGGCAGTGGCGAGAAAGCGGCAATGTGCCCTTTGATGAGGCGGATAACGCCTGAGCCAGAATCAGCTCAGGCATTCCTTGATAAGACCAAGGATTACAGCAGGTGTTCCGGCAGATCCCACCAGATATCGAACAGATTGCTGACTTTCACGTCCGTCAGTTTCTGCTCTTCCAACCAGCGGCTAACCAATTGGCGATGCTCTTCGGTGCAGTGACCAATTTTTTGCAGACAGATCAGGCCTTCCCAGAGCAAATAACCGCTGCCTTCGAATGCCAGCCCTTTTGGTTCAATGACATCGTCGACGAACTTATCCATCAGCTTATCGATATCTTCCACATCAGTGCCTTCTGGAAAGCGAAAGCTGACCGAAAAACCTAATTCCTGAAACTCATCAATGTGCAGTTTTTTACGCAAACGACGGCTACGAGCTTGTGCCATTTTATTTTATCCTCTCAAACATCAGATCCCACACGCCATGCCCTAAACGCTGGCCGCGTGCTTCAAATTTCGTCAGCGGACGGGACTCCGGCCGCACAACGTACTCATTATTATCGGAAAGATTACGGTACCCGGCGACAGACGTCATCACTTCGAGCATGTGTTGCGCATAAGGTTCCCAATCTGTTGCCATATGGAACACTCCGCCAACTTTCAGCTTACTCTGCACCAGTTCGACGAACGGCACCTGCACGATACGACGTTTATTATGGCGAGCTTTGTGCCACGGGTCTGGGAAGAAGAGTTGAACCATGGACAGTGAACCATCAGGGATCATCTTCACCAGAACCTCAAGCGCATCGTGACACATCACGCGCAGGTTGCTGATTTCCGCATCCTGTGCGGCAGCGAGACAGGCCCCTACGCCCGGCAGGTGAACTTCGATACCGAGGAAATTCTGCTCGGGATGCTGTGCCGCCATCGTTACCAGCGATGCGCCCATCCCAAAACCGATCTCCAGCACCACGGGTGCATCGCGCCCAAATAGCGCGTTAAAATCTACCTGCTCGGTCTGATATTCCACGCCCATCACCGGCCAGTAGTTATCCAGCGCCAGCTGTTGCCCGTTGGTCAAACGCCCCTGTCGGCGGACAAAACTACGAATACGACGCATCGGGCGTCCGTTCTCATCAAACTCCGGTGAAATGACGTTGTTAATCATAAAGAGTGCTTACTTGCTGTCCGATTTCATTAAGGAAACGCGCATTATGCAAGGATACCGTGGTTTAGCAAGCCCACAGCCTCGGAAAGTTCCGGTTTACAGCACATTCACTCTGTGCTGGAATCGCTATCAAACTTTTACCTGTCGGATAGTGATCCCATTTTATGATGCAAGCGCAACAGTTCGCACATCAGGTGCTGGACTGGTATCAACGCTATGGCCGCAAAACCCTGCCATGGCAGCTTGAGAAAACTCCTTATAAAGTATGGCTATCCGAAGTGATGTTGCAACAAACGCAGGTCACCACGGTTATCCCCTATTTCCAACGCTTTATGGAACGCTTTCCCAACATCAACGCACTAGCGGCAGCGCCGCTGGATGAAGTGCTCCACTTATGGACTGGGCTGGGCTACTACGCCCGTGCGCGTAATCTACATAAAGCAGCACAGACCATCGTTTCACGCCACGGCGGCAAATTCCCGACTACCTTTGACGAAGTCGCCGCGTTACCGGGCGTTGGGCGCTCTACCGCAGGCGCAGTTTTGTCACTCTCTCTCGGTCAGCATTATCCCATTCTTGATGGCAACGTGAAGCGCGTGCTGGCACGCTGCTACGCCGTTGACGGCTGGCCGGGCAAGAAAGAGGTTGAAAAGAAGCTGTGGGCACGAAGCGAGGATGTCACCCCCGCCGAAGGCGTGAGCCAGTTTAATCAGGCGATGATGGATCTCGGCGCGATGGTTTGTACCCGCAGCCGCCCCAAGTGCGAGCTGTGTCCATTAAGTACTGGCTGCGTCGCCTACGCCAACCACAGCTGGGCACAATACCCCGGCAAGAAACCGAAGCAGACGCTGCCGGAGAAAACCGGCTGGTTCCTGCTGATGCAACAAGGCTCACAGGTTTGGCTGCAACAGCGCCCTGGCGTGGGTCTATGGGGCGGGTTATTTTGCTTCCCACAGTTTAGCGAACGTCAGGAATTGGAACTCTGGATGCAACAACGTGGTCTGAATCCTGATGGATTGCAACAGCTTGTCGCGTTCCGCCACACATTTAGCCATTTTCATCTGGATATCGTTCCGCTCTGGTTGAACGTATCGCAGACCGATCGCTCACAAAACAGGTCCTGCATGGATGAAGGTGCGGGTCTCTGGTATAACTTAGCGCAGCCGCCGTCTGTCGGACTCGCCGCCCCGGTAGAACGTCTGCTGAGGGAGTTGGCTCACCCACAGTCAACGCTTTTAAATGCCTGCGCAATTGATGAGGAAGAAGCATGAGCAGAACGATTTTTTGTACCGTTTTACAACGCGACGCTGAAGGGCAGGATTTCCAGCTCTATCCCGGCGATCTGGGTAAGCGCATCTATAACGAAATTTCTAAAGAAGCCTGGGCGCAGTGGCAAACCAAGCAAACCATGCTGATCAACGAGAAAAAACTCAGCATGATGAATGTTGACGACCGTAAGCTACTGGAACAGGAAATGATCAAGTTCCTGTTTGAAGGGAAGGACGTTCACATCGAAGGCTATACGCCTCCGAGCCATTGAGATTGCGGGCTTTCGAGCCCGCTTGCGTCCCTATTCCGACACGGCTTGTTATATGAAGAAAATGTTAGCTCTGCTAGTGATTGCACCACTGCTGGTTTCCTGTTCGGGAAACAAAGGGAATACCGACAACGAAGAGTTTCTCAAGGATACCAACGCCTTCGATATTTTGATGGGGCAATTTGCCAACAACATCGAAAATATCTGGGGGATTAATGAAGTTCTGATCGCCGGTCCGAAAGACTACGTAAAATACACCGATCAATATCAGACGCGTAGCCACATCAACTTTGATGCCGGTTCGATCACTATAGAAACTCTTTCGGCGACCAACTCCGTCGCCAGCCTGCGTCAGGCGATTATCACTACTCTGTTGATGGGTGATGACGCCAGTAACACCGATCTGTATTCCGACGCTAACGATATTCAAATCAGCCGCGAACCGCTGCTGTACGGGCAGGTACTGGATAACACCGGACAAGCGATCCGCTGGGAAGGCCGTGCCGCCAGCTTCGCGGATTACCTGATCCAAAACCGTCTGCAAAAACGCACCTCCGGCCTGCATGTTATCTGGTCGGTCACGATCCAGCTCGTCCCTAACCATTTGGACAAGCGTGCACACAAATACCTGCCGCTGGTGCGTAAAGCTTCTGAGCGTTACGGCATTGAAGAGTCGCTGATTCTGGCGATTATGCAGACAGAATCCAGCTTCAACCCTTACGCCGTCAGCCGTTCCGATGCGTTGGGTCTGATGCAGGTCGTGCAGCACAGCGCAGGCCGTGATGTCTTCAAGATGAAAGGAAAATGGGGTCAGCCAAGCCGTAGCTACCTGTTCGATCCAGAACAAAATATCGATGCTGGTACGGCCTATCTGTCAATTCTGAAGAACAGCTATCTGGCCGGTATTGAAAACCCAACGTCGAAACGCTACGCCGTCATCACTGCTTATAACGGTGGCGCAGGCAGCGTGTTGCGCGTCTTCTCCAGCGATCGGGATCGCGCCGTTGGCATTATCAACAACATGTCACCGAGCGATGTCTACCAAACGCTGACGACGAAGCACCCGTCTGGTGAATCACGTCGTTACCTGTACAAAGTGAACACGGCACAGAAAAATTATCGCCGTTAATTCACATAAGCCACAGAACGCCGCGCTACCGGTTTTACTCCGGCAGCGCGGCATCACCAGACGAACAATATGACCACGATTCCCTTACCGTTTATTACCGCATTTCTGCTGGTTATTTTGTTTTTTCGCATCCAGTTTCTTAAGATTCAGAATAAAGAAACTAAAAGACGCAATACCAAAGCAGAGGTGATATTCATCGGTGTGAGCTGTATTGCCCTGACATTGGTGGCGTTACGCTGGGGCAGTAATGTCGCTTTCCCTACGTTCATCCAGCCTGCGATTGCCGCATCAATTCCGTCGCTGCTATGGCTTTGCCTTTTCCCCTACAGCAAGCACGAACCTGACACCTTACCCCGTAGACGACAAGCGTTCTTCCTCCATTTGCTACCGCCTTTATTCACCCTTGGTGCAGGCGTAATCCAAAGTAGAACGACTATTCCGCTTATCGATATAACGCTGGTAAGTGTTTACCTCGGTTATGGAGTCTCGCTGGTTTACACCGCTCGCCATCAAACGACCGCCTCCATGTGGAAGAGCGCACCGTTTATAGCAGGATTGTATGTCCTTATCTCCGGCGCTATCGATCTGGTGATTGCACTGGATATCGCCTTTAACAACGGTAGTCACGCGGTAACCATCATTGCCGTATTCCACATTGTCATGCTGGCGATCCTGGCAATGCTTATCGTCACGCATTCTGCACGCCCGCAAGCTGAGCTTATCGTTACCGATAATCAGAAGCCGGAAGCGCCACCCGCTACCGATGATGAACACCAGTTGGCGAAAACGTTAGATGATTTCATTCGCACTCATGCGTTGTATACCGATCCGGGGATGACGCTTCAGCGCCTGAGCAGACGCATGGGAATCCCACTCAGACGCCTGTCCGAAACCATCAACCGCGTTCACGGCCGTAATTTCTCGCAGGTAATTAACGAATACCGAATCGAGGAGGCTAAGCGCCTTCTCAGCCAAACGGATGCGCGCATCACGGATATCATGCTGGAGAGCGGGTTTCAGACTAAATCAAACTTCAACCGAGAGTTTTTGCGGCTAACGGGCATGAGCCCTAGCGTCTGGCGTAGTCAGTACCCACTTCGGGAACAGGCTACCGTTTCCGCCACGCCGCCTGAAGAAAATCGCTGATATCCTTTGCCACTTCCTGATGAATCTGCTCACGCGAACGTTCACCGCCGTCGAGACAAATCATGCCGTCTCCTGGGTTCTCAGCATTGATGATCTCAACGGCACCCGGCTTACAAAGCTGCATAAAGCTAAAGTGCGTTGCGTCAGCAATTTCCTTATAGGCTGAATGCGCGGGTGACAGCTTCCGCGCCAAATTGTGGGATTCCAGCTCAGCGGGCAGCTCGTCATTGGGATACCCCGCCGCCATAATCAGGATGGGAATGTTTATCGCCGCCAGACTCTCTGCGGTAAACCCTCGCGCCAGCCCCATATCCAGCGAGACCACCGCGCTGATGCGCGGATCTGCAAGTGACTTATCAAGTTGCGCACGCGATGAGGCACTTTTTGCGATCTGCATCTTTTCATAGGCTTTGCAGGATGCTAGCCCGACATGCGTCAGACAATCTCGCTCAAATTGTTCTACGCTGAAACGCCCACCAGCAAGCTCAAGCACCGTCCATCCTCCTAACGAGTGCCCCACAGCCGCAATGCGCTTCGCATCAACCTGCCCCGTTTTCTCTGGCGTAGCGAGTAATGCCGTAATGACACGGCTGATGTCATTAGGCCGTTGCCACAGCTTCTGAGCGTTCTCCATCCGCATATCTTTAGTAGTGGTTCCTGGATGATTAGGAGCCGCGACAATATAGCCTTGTGTAACCAACGCCTGTACCAGCCAAAGCTGATTAAGCCAGTTCCCACCGTAACCGTGTGAAACCACAATCAAAGGATGTTCACCAGCTTCAGGCGCAGCATTTTGGCTCACGGCGATACCGGGAAAAACAACATTTCCCCCCACTGTCGTTATCTGTTGTGATGACGAAGCCGGATAAAAGACGGCGACGTCCAACGGCCGGTTATTGTCCCCATCGGCCAACGTTATTTGTTGAAATCCAATACCGGCATCCGCCATAACAGCAAAACTGAGTAGTAAGTTTGTGAGCAATCCTATCGTGATACGCCATGTCATATCTATTTCTCCGAAGTTTCTGCACTGTGAAAAACAGTATTTATAACAATGGCTTTCTTACCAATGCGACCTAAAACGCTATTTAGTACCTCTTCTTAATACACAAAAAACTACGGCCAGCATAAGCTGACCGTATTCCCTGATATTGGCGCAAAATTTACCCGTTTTTCTTCCTGCGTTAGGACGTCAGCTTAGGTATAGAGCCAAAAAAGTCTGTTAACGTTTAATTTTTTTGAATTGCTGTGTAGTCGCTGTTAACGCTGTTTCTGTCGGCAACCGCTCCATGGAGCTGGCACCGTAAAAACCATCGCACTGCGGGCAGTGATCCATAATGAACTGTGCGTCCTGCGGCGTTGAAATCGGTCCGCCGTGACACAGCACAATCACATCCTTACGCACGGCCTTCGCCGCATCCGCCCAGTGGTTAATCAATGGAACACAATCTGCCAGATTAAGCGCAGTTTCTGCCCCAATGTTGCCGCCGGTCGTTAATCCCATGTGTGGCACAATAATGTCCGCGCCCGCTTTCGTCATTGCGACCGCATCTTCCGCACTGAACACATAAGGCGTGGTCAGCATGTCTTTTTCATGTGCCAGACGAATCATGTCCACTTCCAGCGCATATCCCATACCCGTTTCTTCCAAATTGGCGCGGAAATTACCGTCAATCAGACCCACGGTTGGGAAATTCTGTACGCCAGAGAAACCCAGCGCTTTCAGGTCATCCAGAAACTTATCAAACTGACAGAAAGGATCGGTACCGTTCACCCCCGCCAGTACCGGCGTATGCTTCACAACCGGCAGTACCTCTTTAGCCATGTCCACGACGATCTCATTCGCGTTGCCGTAAGCCAACAGGCCAGCCAGCGAACCTCTCCCCGCCATACGATAGCGTCCTGAGTTGTAGATCACGATCAGATCGATACCGCCCGCTTCTTCACATTTTGCAGAAAGCCCCGTTCCCGCACCGCCACCAATAATCGGTTCACGGCGGGCGATCATTGCGCGGAATTTTGCCAGCAGTTCCTGACGATTTATGCCTGACATCATGCTTCTCTCTTCTTATTTCAATAACGCCCGAAACGCATCGACAGCCGCGTGGGCAAATAAAGGATCGTTGATATGGAAAGGCAGACGAATAATCTGTCGTCTTGCCGTTTGCTGGACGACGCTCTCCAGTGTACTGATAAACGCGTCACGCGCTTCTGGATGCCAGAATGCCTGATCCGGCGCATCCAGTGCGGAAAAGCCACCTTCTGGGATCAGGAAGCGAACCTCGCCTTCACAGCGGTTAAGCTTCTCTCCAATCCAGCGCGCCATCGCAATGTTCTCGTCTATCGTGGTACGCATCAGGGTGACCTGCGCGTTGTGGTTGTAGAACAGGCGATGTGCGTATTTCTCCGGCACGCTGGCAGGAGAACCAAAATTAACCATATCCAGCGCACCGCAGGATGCCACGTAAGGCACCTGCGTCTTAGCTATCGCATCAAACCGTTCCGGCCCACAGGCCAGCACGCCATCAAACAGTAAATCGCACACTTCAGTCGTGGTGAGGTCGAGCACGCCAGTGAGCAAATGGCTGTCCACTAGCTTTTCCATCGCTTTGCCGCCGCTGCCCGTCGCGTGAAAGACCAGACAGTCAAATTCCGCTTCCAGCAATTTACTGGCTTCCTGAATACAGGGTGTCGTGACACCAAACATGGTCAGGCCAATAGCGGGCTTATCTTCATGGTGTTCCTGAATATGAAACTTCACGGCTCCGGCAATCTGGTGCGCCGCGTTGCCGAGAACCTGACGAGAAATACGGTTCAGACCCGCCACATCGGTAACGGAATACATCATGCTGATATCGCTGGCACCGATGTAGCCGGAAATGTCGCCGGAGGCCATCGTCGAGACCATCAGCTTGGGCATACCAATCGGTAAAGCCTGCATGGCGGGCGTGATCAACGCCGTACCGCCGGAACCACCAAGACCAAGTACCCCGGCAATATCATCGCGCGACAGCATGAAGTGTTCGAATGCGATGGCCATGGCGCTAATCGCCCGCCCTCTGTCGTGGCTGAACACCGCCGACGCCCCCTCCGGGTGGTAAGAGGCCACCGTTTCTGCGCTGATATCTGTTGTATCCAACGTCAGTGAATGCGTTGACAGATCGACAGTGACCGTTTTCAAGCCCGTCGCGATAATAAGATTGCGGACATAAGCCTGTTCTTTCCCTTTAGTATCCGCTGTACTTGCAATATAAACGCTGCCAACTTCACTTCCCATTTGGTATCCCTCCCACCGTTAGCGAAACAATTAACATATTGATATAGTTAACAACTATAAGAAACCAAAAACAGAAAAGATTAATTTATCGCCATATTGAGACCTGAGTATCATAAAGACAAATCATTAAATACCCAAATGAGACAAAAGTCTCAAAATGTTATGTATGCCAACACATTACCAGTAAGAAAGCTTGACGTGGCACAAGAATCACTCAATTTGCTATAGTTCAGGCGATAACGCCGTGCTGCCTGATAGCTTGCGCCCAGAAAAATTCAATGAGGTCTATGTGATTGAACAGGATGAAAAACTGACATCAACACGGGCGAAAACCCGTCGTTTACTGATTGATACCGCCATGAATATGTTTGATCAAGGCATATTCCCTTCCATTACCGATATTGCCGCTGCGGCTCAACTTTCACGCGCGACCGCCTACCGTTATTTTCCCACGCAAAGCGCATTAGTTTCAGCCGTTGTTGGCGAAAGCCTTGGTCCGATTCTGGCTTGGCATCCGACACAACCAGACGCCAGCGAACGCGTTGCCGAACTGCTGCGTTTTGCTTACCCAAGGATGCTGGAGCATGAAGGTGCGCTGCGTGCCGCACTGCACCTTTCACTTCAACAATGGGCAGACCGCCGTTCTAATCGTCTTCATACCGATACGCTGACACGCGGGAATCGTAAACGGCTGCTCAAAATTGCCACCGAACCATTGGAAGGAAAAATCCCGCCAGACGCGCAACAGCGGGTGATTTATGCCTTATCGCTCATTTATGGTTCCGAAGTTTTTCTGGTACTGAAAGATATCTGGAATCTGGAGGAGGACAGCATTCAGGATGTCACGCAGTGGGTTGCCAAAGCCATTTTACGGCAGGCGGAAGAAGATGCCATGCAGGCCAATTCACAGAAAATTTAACGAAAGACAGTAACGCCGTATCTCGCTACGTTGCTGGCGCGGATACTAGCGGGTAATTCATCACCTTTTTCTGTTCATCCCGCCCCGGATATCCATTGCGTAGCTGGGGCGGTGAGGTTTATTTCCCGTTGAGTCTCCCACACGCCCTCATCCTCTGACACACTTTCCTTCTCTCCATTTTTTGCCACAGGACGCAGGAAAAGGTAGCATCGCTGCCGTTGTTTTCTGCCATGCGTTCAACGCACAATAAGAAATGTCGCAGGTAAAAACATAATCATTTGAGTTTTAAATAATAATAGCGAACGTCACCACGGGATGCGTGACAGACAGGAAAACACCGACATCAATGACACAACATACCTCTCCTCATAGCGAGCATCATGCCGCTGGGCAGAACCTCCACGAAAAGGGTTATCACCAAACTCTCGGCAATCGTCACGTACAGATGATCGCGATTGGTGGCTCCATCGGCACCGGACTGTTTCTTGGCGCGGGCGCACGTTTGCAAATGGCGGGGCCAGCGCTGGCACTGGTCTATCTGGTTTGCGGTATCTTCTCTTTTTTCATCCTGCGTGCACTGGGCGAACTGATCGTTCATCGCCCCACCAGCGGCAGCTTCGTTTCGTATTCGCGTGAGTTTCTAGGCGAAAAAGCCTCCTACGTGGCAGGCTGGATGTACTTCCTCAACTGGGCGATGACCGGGATTGTCGACATCACTGCCGTCGCACTCTACATGCACTACTGGGGCACCTTTGCCGATATCCCCCAGTGGTTGTTCGCGCTAAGCGCGCTGTCCATCGTCACGCTAATGAACCTGATCGGCGTGAAGTGGTTTGCCGAAATGGAATTTTGGTTCGCGCTGATTAAGGTCACGGCCATCGCCATTTTTCTGGTGGTCGGTACGGTCTATCTCGGTACGGGTAGCCCACTGGACGGCAACACGCCCGGCCTGCACCTGATTACCGATAACGGCGGCCTGTTCCCGCACGGCATTCTGCCCGCGTTGGTGCTGGTTCAGGGGGTGATATTTGCCTTTGCCGGTATCGAGATCATCGGGACCACGGCGGGCGAATGTAAAAATCCTGAGCAGGTGCTGCCGAAAGCGGTCAATAGCGTCATCTGGCGTATCGGCCTGTTCTACGTCGGGTCTATCGTGCTATTGGTCTGCCTGCTGCCGTGGAATGCGTATCAGGCTGGACAAAGCCCGTTCGTCACCTTCTTCAGTAAGCTGGGCGTTCCCTATATCGGTACGATCATGAATATCGTGGTGCTGTCCGCCGCGCTGTCCAGCCTGAACTCTGGCCTGTATTCGACGGGTCGTATTCTACGCTCGCTATCGCTGGGTGGCTCAGCTCCTGCCTTTTTGTCGAAAATGAGCAACCAATCTGTACCCTATACCGGTATTTTGGTGACCGTCTGTATCCACATTATCGGCGTGGTGCTGAACTACGTGGTGCCGTCTCAGGTGTTCGAGATCGTCCTGAATATCGCCTCGCTTGGCATTATCTGTTCATGGGCATTTATCATTCTGTGCCAGATGCAGTTGCGTAAAGCGATTCGTCAAGGGAAAGCCAAACCGGTTGCCTTCAGAATGCCCGGAGCGCCAGTCACATCATGGATGACGCTGGCTTTTCTGGTGAGCGTACTAGGACTGATGGCGTTTGATTACCCGAACGGCACCTGGACGATTGCGACGATTCCGGTACTGGCGACCATGCTGATTATCGGCTGGCGCGGGCTGAAAAAGCAGCGTGAAGCTGTGAAACTCGCCGACCAGCAGGGAGCCAGCCTGCGTTAAGACAGAAAAACTCAGGCTCGTTTCCGAGCCTGAGTTTGAGGTTGCTGACACAGTCCGTAGAGCGAGAGTAACGGATAGATCGTAAAGACGCTGCAAGCTCGGCTTGCGCAGATATGAATCTCATCCCTGAGATTCAGCCTTTCAGGGCCGTCGCAAGCGACGTTCAAAAACGTTCCTGACGTTTTTGTCCCTGGCGCAAACGCTTTACTCTTCTATTATTCCGTTACTCCCGTTTTCATTCGGTAAATAAGCTTGTCAACGGTCTGAAGATAAATGTAATAACTCTTCTACCACGTATCCGTACAGCCGTTTGCTGCCATCCTCTTCCGCGACGCTGTAAACGCCCTGCAATTCCGGTGAAAAGCCGGGCAACAGGTTAATCCCATCTTCCAACGCCAGAAAATAACGCTGTACCGCTCCGCCCCAGGCTTCCCCCGGTACGACACACAGCACACCCGGCGGATACGGTAACGCCCCTTCTGCTGCGATACGTCCTTCAGCTTCGTCGATAGGAATTAGCTCGATATTCCCGCGCACAAATTCCCTGTTGGCATCCTGCGGCAACATCGCCACTGACGGAAACTCGGTTTTGCGGAACATCGCTTTTTGCAGATCTTTCACATTGTGCTGAGAGTAAAAATCATGCATTTCCTGACACAGCCGACGCAGCCGATAACCACGGTAGCGCTCTTTGTATTTCTGATACAGGCTGGGCAACACTTCGCTCAGCGGCGCATCACGGGCGATCAGCGTTTCAAAATGCACCAGCGCATTGACCAGTTCCTGCATTTTGGCACCGTCTTCCGCTGGCGTTAACAGGAACAGGATCGAGTTCATGTCGCATTTTTCAGGGATGATGCCGTGCTCGCGCAGATAGTTGGCAAGGATCGTCGCCGGAATACCAAATTCGGTATAATCGCCGCTAATTGCATCAATACCCGGCGTCGTCAGCAGTAATTTGCACGGATCGATAAAATACTGATCCTCTGCGTATCCTTCAAACGCGTGCCATTTCTCGCCCGGTTCAAAGTTGAAGAAACGCACGTCCTGCGCGATCGTATCTGTATCATGATCCTGCCAGAGCGCCCCACCAACCGTTACAGGAACGAATGGCTTGATGAGCGAACAGCGAGTCAGCAGTTGCTTACGTGCCTCAATGCCCAGCTTCACGCAGTCCATCCACATACGACGCCCGCTGGCTCCTTCGTGCATTTTGGCATTGACATCCAACGCGGCGAACAGCGGGTAAAACGGGCTGGTCGACGCATGCAGCATAAAGGCGTTATTCAGCTGTTTATGGTTGCAAAAACGGCGCTGGCCTTTGATGTGCGTATCTTTTTTGTGGATCTGCGAGGTCTGAGAGAAACCCGCCTGCTGCTTATGCACCGATTGGGTGACGAAGATGCCCGGATCGTTTTCATTCAGATCCAGCAGCAGCGGCGAGCACTGCTCCATCATCGGGATGAACTGCTCATAGCCCACCCAGGCGGAGTCAAACAGAATGTAGTCGCACAGATGCCCGATGCTATCGACCACCTGACGCGCGTTATAAATCGTGCCGTCATAGGTACCAAGCTGAATGACGGCCAGACGGAACGGGCGCGGTTCGTTGGCGCGTTCCGGTGCAACTTCCGCAATCAGCTTGCGCAGATAGGCTTCATCAAAGCAGTGCGCATCCACACCGCCGATAAAGCCGAACGGATTGCGCACGGTTTCCAGATAGACTGGCGTCGCCCCTGCCTGAATCAGCGCACCATGATGGTTGGACTTATGGTTGTTACGATCAAACAACACCAGATCGCCACGCGCCAACAGCGCGTTCGTCACTACTTTGTTCGCAGAGGAGGTGCCGTTCAACACGAAATAGGTCTTATCGGCATTAAACACACGCGCGGCGTGCTTCTGTGCCTTCTTCGCTGCCCCTTCATGGATCAGCAAATCACCCAGTTTGACGTCGGCGTTACAGATGTCCGAACGAAAAACGTTCTCACCGTAAAACTCAAAAAACTGACGCCCTGCCGGATGCTTACGGAAGAACTGACCGCCCTGATGCCCCGGGCAGGCAAACGTCGTGTTTTTCATTTTGACGTACTTGGTCAGCGTATCGAAAAACGGTGGCAGCAGCGCATCCTGATAGGCTTTCGCCGCACGCTCCAGCACGCTCGCGTGCTCACCTTCATCATCAAGAATCAGCCATTCGCTGCCCGCAGGCAGAACATCTGACTCTTTATCTTCATCAGGCTCTTCGACAAACGCCGGGATGGTAAAACCGGTGTTCTGCAATATCGACAGGATACCGCTACGGGCTTCCTCAATAGAAACCACGACCGCCGCCACATCAGTGAAGTCAGTCTGACTCAACGCGACAATCTCACGCGTCGTGGTTAAACGGGTGGCAACCGCTGCATTCGCCGCAATTTTTAACTGTTTCATGTAACCAAACCCAAACGGTTAAGGGTAAATGTACGTGCCTGGAAGACACCGTTCAGGGATAACAATCCCGACCAATCACAATGCCAATCAATAACGACAAGCGTATGATCCCTACAGGTAAACTGTAGGCTAAGAATGGAAAAACTGGACCAGCACCATCCGATAGACATCAGTAAAAGCAGAGCCGCACTCTATTTTTACTCATGCCTAACAGCGAGCGAACGAACGCCTCACCGCATGGTGAAAGAGGATAATCGACGGGAAGAAAAGTAAACCGCGCAGTGGTGACAAGAAGATACACGCAATGACGTCATCAACGAGCTGGCGCGAGCGTTCTGCACCATGAGCAATGAATCTGACATATCGGCGATCCTCTTTTAGCTATACGCTAACTACGCTTAAAGGGACGTTCAGGTGAACGAGACGTTAAAAACCGCGCAATAGTGGCATTATTCTTCATCAAATTCAACAATGCAGCCCGCGTTCCACGTGGTAAAAAGTGCAACGAAACATGCAACAAGGCCCAGAAATAAACATTACCACGCTAAGCGTGCTGAAAGGATCGCCAGAAATTGGCTAGCAAATAATACAATTGCCTGAAAATAGCGCAGGCATTCCGCTTTGTGACAGAAACCCGTTGACGCCACGCGGCCAATACGGTTTAATGCGCCCCGTTGCCCGGATAGCTCAGTCGGTAGAGCAGAGGATTGAAAATCCTCGTGTCCTTGGTTCGATTCCGAGTCCGGGCACCACCTTTCCTTTTTTATGCCTCCTTATCAATCCCTATGTTGTTGTGATTCAATAAGTTGGCGTGAGAATCTTTTCCGATGCGTTTTGATTTATCCCTTCGTATCGGGGAATTTGTGGGTCAGATTGCGGGTCATTCAGTTCGATGAACGGGAGTGACCCTCATAGGTTAACTGACAGCAAAGTCCGATCCGCGAAACCCCTCGCAAAATCTTACAAACTCACTGACTCGCAAGGCCTGTACCTCACGGTATCCACCCGCGGCGCTAAGCTATGGTATTTCCGCTATCGCTTCGGCGGTAAAGAAAGCCGTCTGGCCTTTGGCCCCTACCCTCAAATCACACTGGCAGAAGCCCGCGAAAAGCGTGATGCGGCACGTAAGCTATTGGCGTCCGGCATTAGTCCTTCTCAACTTCGCAAAACGAACAATCCCACCGTTGAGGAATCCCACACCTTTCAATATATCGCCACTGCATGGCACAGCAGTTGCCTCAAGCTCTGGTCGGACGCGCACGCCGATAAAATTCTCACCAGCCTGAAACGCTACGTTTTCCCCGCGATTGGCACGCTGGATATCGCTCAGGTTGAAACCCGACATCTGGCACAGTTGGTTAAGGCGATTGGAGGGTCAGCCGGAAAACGCGCTTAACGACCAGAACGGTCGTGATGGCAAGGTCTGAATAACGCAGAGGTCTGCCTCGTGATGAGGGCGTTGCTGACTCGTACCACACCTGAATGGCTTCTTCGTCCAGCCAGAAAGTGACGGAACCACGATGAATGAGGGCTTTATTGTAGGTCTTCCAGTTGGTGATTTTGTACTTCTGCTTTGCCACGGCACCGCCTGTATTATCAGGATGATGCGTGATCTGATCCTGCCGTTTGGCAAAAGTTCGATTTATTCAACAAAGCCGAAGACGATATGAAAATCAAAGGGCTGGAAATTTATGGAGAGCCTGGCCAGTTTGCAGGTTCATCTAATGACGATGGTACTCATGCAGGGTTTGAGGTCGCACTGCCGAAATTTATCGAAAGCCTGCAAACGGAGTACAGAGGGGCATGATGGACTTCATATTAATATTCGTCTTATTTTTATTTATTATCGGCAGCTAAATAAGTTGAATAATTAATAGATAACTCAGTGTTCCCTCTTGTGATTATTGATAATTGCAGGTGTTAATGTAAACATCAAGATCAGTTTGATATGTTATATCGGTTTTTTATTATCAATGTATCTGGTCGGTTTTTTATCACCAGGGATGCTAAAGTGTGATTTTTCTATATGTTTGAAATACATAGCTAACAATTTATTGAAAAAAATTACTTTTTGTTGCCAGAGTTTTTAACTACATATCATATATTTGGCAAGTGTTTTTCTTTAATAATTCATATTCTAATTATTTTTTATTTTATTGTTGTTTTTTTGGATGGTATGTTGTTTGATTGGTTGTGTTGCATGCATTTAAGGTTTGAAATATTTTTAATTCTATTTTTTGTGTGTATAAAGGAGAACGTGAAAATGACAATGAGAATAAATGTAATAATCCAAGAAAATATTGAAAATAGTGTGGTTAATGGTAGCGGTATTACATCAGGTATTATTACAGATGTAGAACGCCGCACATTTAATCTTGAAGATACTCAGTTGAAAAGAGCATGCGGATTACTTGTCGGAAAAGAACCCACGGATGCTTTCTTGCGCAGCCCAACACCCTGGAATGATCTTTTTGTTACTTATAATTGGGCTCAAACACAAAGAAATACCAGTGTCAGAACAGCTAGGTTCGTGGGACATAATGCTGTACCTGAGTTGGTTTCAGAGAAAGAACTAGTAAATAACAGCTCTATTGGTGCAACCTTTAATGCAAATCTATCTACAACTGTATCTAATACGGTGTCATCTAGTTGGTCATCTTCTCATTCAATCTCTGTAGGACAGGAAATTGAATATAAAATATTGGGGATTGGTGGTAGCACATCTTTTGATTATACGCATGAGTGGGGAGTCGGTGGTGAGCAATCACAAACTATCGAACTAAGTACTGGTGCAGGTGTGGAAGTTTACCTCGAACCTGGTCAGGCAGTTAGCGCACAGATGGTCGCTAGTAGGGGAAATGCTCAGGTTGCTATTGAATATCTGTCATATTTAACGGGTGGTGCAGCAATGAATTATTACCCTCGTTACGACGGACATCATTTTAGATGGCGTGCTATTTCTCGTATAATGGATGTTGGGGGTATATCCAATCAAGTAATAACGAGGGAGAATTTAAATATTTCTGTATATTCTAGTGCCCGGCTGGAATTGATAGATATAAAAACGAAAAAACTATTAAGAACATATTATTTGGGGGATATCTTATCTGTGGGGGAGGCGAATGCTCAAGATGATTGAGTCTAAAACTTTTAGTGTCTATCCTTGATAATAAATAATCTGTTCTTTCTCCTGTAAATTAAATTTCTCATCACTGATATTCAGTTGTTTGTCGTCTCTGGTTCTCGGTTTTTGCAAAGTAGTGGCGAAAACCGTTAACCAAAGGTAAGGATTTGAGGCATGACAACTGAGTCCTCTGTTACAGATACCGTAATACCATCGTTCACTAAAACTCAAGAAGATGATCCGTTTGCTGAAGAGGTTAAAATGGGTGTTGAGAAGTACACCGCAAGTGGCGGGACCTAATCTACATAGCAAAAAGCACCCTCGAAACGAAAGACATTTCCGGATTTTTACACAATGACTGGATCGTTCAACCGATCCTTAACTGATCGGCATTACGCCCCCAAGAAGTCGTTTTTGCGCGCGGCGCATCGTCATTGGGTGACGACGCTGTACCAGGAAATATCTCAGTAGCCACTGAACAAAGCCCTTTCAAATATAATAAGGTATGTACAGTGCTAAATACGGAGAAGAATGACGATATTTAACTCAATATCGCCATATGAAAATTTTGTTTTGCTACCACTTAAAACAGTCGACTTTCAGGCTTCTGCCACCATTTGATGCGACCCAACTTCCATTAATAATGGATAAATCAAAGTTGCCACTGCGAGTATTGGGATGCCTACGCTGCCATTCACTTTGTTCACTACTATCCTCGACGGTACATTCATTACCCATCATTTTCCCTTTAACTTTTTATTCAATAAGTTAGAAAAAGCTACTCGCGACTAAGGCCTTGATGTTGCAAAAAATAACCTGCTGTTGTCGGCAACGTAATGTATGCATCACGCGGCGAATAATCTGTTACGAAAAAAAATGATTACGCCGATGTATGGGTGGTAACGTGTTTGTCTCTGTCAGAAACCTGCCGATTACCCGCTAATTATTCAATAAACCCGCCTTGCCGGCGTTACGCTATCAAGACAAATTTCATCGAGTTGAGGTCAGGTTTTTATGTGTTGTTTGGTCGTGTCATCCCCCAGCCAGCCAATTGCTGGGCAGCCAGCCCCAGTGCTGCTATCGCTACCGCGTCCGGTGTATTTCCGCAGTTATACATTGAGAAAAGAGACGGAAGTGGAGTTGCATCAACACCCGTTTGCTGAGTTTCTCTATGCGCGAGAGGGAAGCATGCGGGTGGAGATTGAAGGTAAGACGATGATTGTTCCGGTGTTGTATGGCGTTTGGATCCCTGCCCATGTGCCGCATCGTATTTTGGCAAGCAGTGATGTGCTGTTGGAAAGCCTCTACATCGAATCCAATTTTGCAGCTATAGACCATAAAGGCTGTAAAGTTGTGATAGTGAGTGATTTCATCCGTGAATTTATCCACTACGCGACGGGACACGTGCCGGAACAGTACGCTCCTGAAGGAAATGATGCTCAACTTGTGCGAGTGTTGATTACGTTATTACAGCAACTGCCAGATGCAGGCTTATCGCTGCCGTGGCCTTATTCTCCTTCGTTGATTAAAGTTTGTCACAAGATACAGCAGGCCCCGGATGAAGCCCACAGCATTGAGCAATGGTCAGCGTTTTCCGGCATGTCGGTGCGCACTTTCTCCCGCCATTTCAAAAAGGAGACCGGAGTCGCGTTTAGTGAGTGGAAGAAACGTATGCGACTGCTTGAGTCGGTAGTGATGTTAAAAAGCAATCGTAGTGTCACGCAGGTGGCGCTGGATTTGGGATATGCCAGCACCGCCTCGTTTACCTTTGCTTTCCGCCAAATGTTTGGCGTGCCGCCGACGCGCTATTGATGGTTATCGTGCAAGCGCGACTAACAGCGGGAACAGCAGTGGTGCCATCAGTGAAGTGATAATGCCGCAAATCACTAATGCCAGTGAACTAAATGCGCCTTCTTCGTAGTCCAGTTCCGCGCAGCGGGCGGTACCGAGCGCATGTGACGCCGTCCCCATCGCCAGACCGCGTGACGCCTTGGTGTGAATGTGTATGGCGTTAAGCAATATGTGCCCAAATACGGCACCGAGTATACCGACAAAAATGACACATACGGCACTGATAGCGGGAATACCACCGATGCTGCCGCCCACAGCCATCGCAATGGGCGTAGTGACTGATTTCGGCATAATGGAAGCAGCAATTGTTGGCGTCGCCCCAAGACTGAGTGCGATCCAGGTGCCACTCACCATTGCCGTCATACTGCCAATAAAGCACACAAAGATAATCGACTTCCAACGCATGCGGATTTGATGCAACTGTTCGTATAGCGGAAATGCCAGTGCCACCACTGCCGGTTGCAGAAGACTATTGAGTACTGAACTGCCACGAAAATAGTGTTCGTACGAAATATGGCCGATCAGTAGAAATGTAATGATCACCACCATGGAAACCAGAAGCGGATTTAACAGCGGTGAATTCAAACGTATTGCCAACAGGCGAGCCAGAAAAAACACCACTAGCGTCAGCGGCAGCGACCAGACGATATCATAGAGCAT
Organism: Pectobacterium betavasculorum; assembly: GCF_000749845.1. Lineage (GTDB taxonomy): Bacteria > Pseudomonadota > Gammaproteobacteria > Enterobacterales > Enterobacteriaceae > Pectobacterium > Pectobacterium betavasculorum. Next base: position 143,035 of record NZ_JQHM01000002.1, read on the forward strand.
GATCTATCCCTTTTTGAGTTTTCGTGGGATGGTGGGGCGACTGGCGTCGGTGAACTAAATGCGAACACGCACTTACGGTGATAAGCACCACCAGCGTACTAACAGCACAAGAGACAACCACCGGAGCGAACTGCGCACGTAGAAGATCGAAATATTGCATTACGCCGACGCCTACAGGCACGAACAGCAGCGCCATATAGCGGATCAACTGATGACAACCTGGTTTGACCCACTGCGCTGGAATAATCTGCAATGACAGGAGCAGAAACAGGATCAGCATACCGATGATGCTGCCGGGTAGCGTAATAGGTAGCAGTGCAGACAGCCCGATGCCGAGGTATAAACAGGCATAAATCAGTAGAAATGCTCTGGCCTGATGCAAAAAGAGGATTAAGAACGTCTTCATTTGGGTTACAACCACGTCTAGAAGGGAATTATGGCGTTGATTATCCCCCATCTTGTTGTGGCGCTTATTTTGAAATCAGGACGATATATATCGAATAAAAGCCAGTTTTACAGAAGTGTTCTTTTATCACTACCGAAAGCGATCCTCACAAATCACTCGATCATTCGACTGCCCCGTCATCACTGCACTCATCGCAGTGATCAACGCCTGACTCGTTGGGGTATGAGCGGACAGCAGACCCTCAATCACAAAACCATTCACTAGCACGGTCAAAGCCTGGGTCGTCTTCTCATCAGCAAATCGCCGTATAGTATCGCGAAGCACCTGAGTAGATGCCTCACTGTAGAAGCTGAAAACCGAGCGTCGCAATGCAAGAAAATAGAGCTCATAGCGTAAGCACGCCGGTTTTAGTTCCACACACTTTTTGAGATTTCCGGGCTCTGGTGGTCGCCACATACTGCAAATTGGTTTCATCCGTTCTAGCCGCTTCAGATAGCAACGGGTCGGTAATATCCGAGAAATCATCGTTTAAAACCACCGTATCCCATTCAAGTCCTTTGCTACGATGCGCGGTCGACACCACAACATCGGCGTCTTTTTCATTCGTCGTCGCCTGACGGCATAAGACCTGTAATTTTTGTGGGAACGGAAAGTACTTTTTTTCGTCATTAAAAACCAATTCTGCACTTTGGAAATTTTTAGAGTTAAAATATTTAGCTACTGACCAAATTCAAAAAATAACAAACAACGAATTATTGTTATCCGATAAATACTTTGTCGATAGGAAACATCATTCACCTAAACCACGCCACCATCTAGCGAACTCAGTTCTGACGGAGTGAACTTGCGGCAAGTTTAGCACGATGATGCAAAGCTATTTATTAACACTCTCTGACACTAGCAATCTACAATTATGATTATTAACAGTACATTTGTCATTTAAGCACAGCCCTGCTAAACCTCTACTAGATAAATCTAACTTCACGCATTCTAGCAAGGAAGACAAATCATTAGCACCATCACTACTCTTCAAAAAATAATATCCTTTACCTGAATAAAAAGCACATTTAAATGGTGTTAATAAAACGCCATCAATTAATTCATCATAAACCATACCAATATCAACAACCGCTATTCCCAATCCTTTTATAACAGCATTAATAGCTGAATCCATCGACTCAAATTCATACTTATTGATAACTTGAAACCGCTCTTTCAAACGCGCTTCTTCACACCAAAAAAACCAATCTAACTCTCTTGATTTAACATGGACAAGATCAATTCGGATTCTATTATCCTTTTCAAAGAGATGTAACAATTTTGGAGACACAACAACAATTAAACATTCTGGTGAAAGTAAAGTACAGTCCCATTCATTAGAAAATTTACCATCTCCATATTTTACTGTTGCGTCATGATGCTTTGAATCGATCGTAGGATAAGAACATTCATCGTTTATAGTTTCGACAGTGACTATTGGGAAGCCATCTTGATTTTTATATTTCCTTAAGACAGGAATGAACTGGCGTATAGAGAAAGTATATGGACTACTTATAGTTAATACTTTTCCGGCACGGTGAATATTTTCGCATGCCTTGCTTAGTATTTCGAATGCATGGCGAAGATCCCCAGCAAAAGACTCACCTTCTTTAGTTAAAAAAACCTTTGGTCCCTTACGATAGAAAAGCTTCCTGCCAAAAAAAATTTCTATCGTATTTATGTGCTTGCTAATTGCACTTTGTGAAATAAATAACTCACTCGCAGCCAAAGTGAAAGATTGATGCTTGGCTGCTGATTCAAAAGCCTTTAATGCGTAAAGAGGAGGGATATTAGTCCAGTCCATTTATTCATCTCCATTATATAAAAACATCCCAATAAACGCACACTAGCTATCTCTTACTTCAAAATCATTGACCATGAGAATAATCTCAAAAAAAACCATAAATTAAATCATGAAAAAAAAGAATAGTAACAATAACTATTTTCCCATTTTTAAACCGATAAGTATCATCTATAAACAAAAGTAAATATTACTTCACAAATCTCGCAACTCAGTTACTTAGTTTACTTTATTAAGTTTTATATGGAGCAATGGAAGCAACTATGAATACTTTCTCATCCTTTAGAAAGCACGCTCTTTTGCACTCAAAGGAAATAGCAGTAAAGTCAATGAATCACAATATATCTTTTTTTAATTTACTTTTTTTAATCCAACGAATAGCCGCAGGATTTAAGAATGCCAAGATAATAAAAGGAGACCGAATTTCCATCCACATGGGAAACTGCTTTGAACTTATAGCCACATATTATGCCTGTCTGAAAACTGGAGTTATCTTTGTTCCTCTCAACCTAAAATTGTCAACTAAAGAAGTAAAAAATTTAATTCAACATAGCTCATCCTGTGCATACATCGGTGATAAAAAAAGATTTTATGAAACAAAAAAAGAAATTGAATCATGCACAACGCTAGAAAAAAAATGGGTAATCGGTCTCAAAAGTGAAGACAAAGAAAATAATACATATGATTGGGAAGACATCATATCACAATCTTATGATGATTCAGAAGATAATACTTACACGGACGACATCGCATCTATATTTTATACATCAGGGACGACAGGACACCCCAAAGGCATTGTTTATTCACAAAAAACACTAATTGATGCTATCAATTTAACAAAAACAACCATAAACCCCAAGCCTTCCAAAGCAGATGGTGATAATCCAGCTATTCTTAGCTTAGTCGATCTCATCAGCCCATGGAGTATACTTATTACTCTCGCTGCTCTTCACAAGGGTTATTCAGTACTATTATTTTCAGAAATCGACATAGAAAATATTACAGAAAAATTAAATGAAACAAAGCCAGTATGGATTGCAGGAACACCTTCAAACTTCCATAAAATTCTTAAAAAAGCAGAGAGGAACAATAATTCACTCGATCTTAGTGAAACGGTTTGTGTTGCGGGGGGGGATTCCTGCGCAACAGAAGTAAGCCAGAAATTTTTCGAGCTTTTTGGTTCTCGTCTTCAAAGCTCTTATGGGCAAACAGAATTAGGAGGACCTGTAATATACCATCACGATCTTTACGCTATCAACGAACCTTCTATCGGTTGGCCTCTACCTGACGTAGAAATTAAAATAAAGGAAACTCAATCAAGTGGTGGAGAACTTCTCATTCGTTCTCCGGCGAAAACCATCGGGATTTGGAATGGACATGATATTGAGCGATTTCCTTCTGATCGATGGCTCGCTACCGGTGATCTTGTTCGACTGGGAAATAATAAAAATTTAATTTTTCTCGGGAGAGAAAAAGAACAAATAAAAATAGAGGGCTATCCAGTATACCCAATAGAAATTGAGCACATTCTTATTCAACACAACGACATCGCCGCCTCAATAGTATTTAGCATCCCAGACAACTTAGCTGGGGAACGTATTATTGCATTAATTCAACAAAAAAAAGACCACTCAATTAATGCAGAAAAAATAGCATCATACTTATCCGATAATCTTGCTCATTACAAAAACCCATCTGAATACATTTTCATTAAAGAAATACCTATCAACGCCACGGGAAAAATCAGCCGTAGGAAACTATCAGATGAATACCATTCATTGAAGAGTCAGGAAAAAAATAACGTCTGACGTTATAAATAAGCAAGCAATATAAAAACCTTATGATATTTATTCATAAACCATGAATAAATAACACCAATAACATCTAATGCATTAAAAACTTATCAACCAAAAGGAGTCATCACTTTGAAAAATATCGAGAACACAATTATCGGAATTCTAATCGACGATCTATTTATTGGCATCCCTCGTTCAGAAATTGAAACAGATATCAATATGCGTGATGGTCTTGGTCTAGATTCCTTAGGGTTCAGTGAATTACGAGCCCAGTGTGAGTATGCCTTTAACATCAAAATTGAAGATGAATACTTTACCCCTCAATATTTCGATTCAATTCAAACGCTCACAAAATTGATTTCAGAGCTAATCCTAAAATCAAATAATCAGGGAGAAAATCAATGAGTATTCAATCCCAAGATAAAGATGGCCGTCAACCACGATTAATGGGATTTACGGAGCTTAAAGGATGGCTAAGACACCGACATCCTATGGTGTACCTCGATCGTGTTCTTGATTACGAGCCAGGGAAATATATTAAAACACTTATGGCTGTTTCGGGTCAGACAGATGCTATCGCTGGCCATTTTCCCGAACGCGCTATTTTTCCGGCAAGCCATATGGTGCAGGCCATATCACAATCGGCAATTATTTTATTTCAGCTTTCAACATCACCGCTAGCTGATGATGAAATCACGCTAGTAGGCTCAATTAAATCTCGGTTTACACGGGTGGTTGTACCCGGAGATCAAATTATTTTTAATCTCAATTGCGAAAGTTTGCGAGATAAATTCCTGACCTTTTCCTGTAAAGCAGAAGTCTCAGGTCAAACGGTCGGAATGCTAAAAGGCTCGCTAGTGCGCGAGAATATATCCACGCTAGGAGAGCAGTTATGGTAAATCATCACTCACCTGTTTGGGTTACCGGTATGGCTTGGTCTACAGCGTTAGGTGATGAAATACCCACTGTCTGGCAATACTTGCTAGAGGGTATCTCCGGTATAACCGACCTGGACTCCACATTATCGTTACGTAGTAACCTTGCAGCCCCAATACCAGACATCCCTTTAGAATGGGACGGGGCAAGACGTCAACACGCATTAACGGTAAAAACCTTACGTAAAGCGCTTGAGGATGCTTCTATTCCTGCGGATGACCCAGATATTCTCCCAGTTTTAGGAACCAGCTACGGCCATCATTTAGATTCACCCGATACTTTCTCGTTATCAGAATGGTCAACACAAGCTGTCAAAGCAGTCGGCTGTGTCAAGTCTCCTATCACGGTAAGTACAGCCTGTTCAGCTGGCTCTGATGCCATTTTAACGGGGCTGAGCTTTATCAAGGCGGGCCTTACCGAAATATGTGTATGCGGGGGAGCAGATGTCCTGACTCTGGGGAAACGGCTCAGCCATTCACGGCTAGGCACAATGTCTACCGATGGTTTACGTGCGTTCGATATCAGCCACAACGGTACTGTACTCGGTGAAGGTGCTGCATTTCTGATACTGGAATCCGAAGAGCATGCTAAACGTCGCGGTGCTAAGCCTTACGGAATCCTCGCAGGAGCAGGCTCCGCAAACGACGCAGCCAGTGCAGTTTCGCCCGATTTATCAGGGCAAAATGTGATGCTTACCGTAGAACGAGCGCTAAATAGCGCAAGTTTAAAACCGGAAGATATTTCCATTATAAACGCTCATGGTACAGGAACACAGGTTAACGACAGTGTTGAGGCAAAAGCTTACTCAGCGTTTTTTTCACCCTTACCACACCCGCCGACGCTATTCGCCACAAAAGGAGCATTTGGGCATACACTCGGCGCAACGGGAGCCATTGAAGCCATTGCAGTGCTACAGGCATTAAGAACACAACGGCTTCCCCCCATTCATGGATTGTATGATCCCATTACCCCCTCCGATTTACCTATCGCCAATCAAAAAAACATGCCCTGCACGGCAACAGCCGGGCTGAGCATAACGCTTGGATTTGGTGGATTTAACACCTGTCTGGTTTTCCAAAGTGCAGGGAGCGCAGCACGATGACAAATGTCGAAACATTAACCCTGAAAGCACTCAATATCGTGGGTCATGGGATGGCAAGTACGCCTGATTTATATACGTACAAACCTGCACAAAAAGCCTCACTTTATGCAGACCCTTTGTCATGGCTTGTTCTTGAAGCCGTTGAGCAAGCTATCAACGAGCACCGAGATGTCATCACATCGGCCTGCTCTTCTGTAGGGCATATCGCCATTAGCGACCAATGTACTCTCAAGACCATACACGACATTTCACAAACACTTCCCTCAGGACACCTTTCACCTCTACGTTTTTCCGGTGCCTGTCCTGGGATGATCATCGGACTTCCAGCGCAATTTCTACGATTTAGTGGTCCGAGTATCGTATGGAGTATGCCACCGGACAACATGCAGCCCTATGCCACAGCATTAGCGCAACTCTGGCTGGATGAGGGTTCGGCAACTCACGTCATTATTACCGAACATCGTGTCGACGAATCAGGCCACCAGATTCGCAGCGTTGTCGTCACCCTGAACGGAGGGGAACATCAATGACGTCCCAACCTACAATCACACCCAGCTCCGCCCAGCACTTTCTGGATGGGCTTATTCAGGTCGATGCCAATCCGCATGATGCGCCATCGTTGATTTTCGTCGATCTGGTAAAACATCTTCGTGAACAAGGGATTGAACCAGGCAATCCCGTAATGGTGGCAATCCCGAATAGCGTGCACTTCGCCGTAATCATTTTTGCGCTGTTGACCATTGGCGCGGTTCCCGTTCTGCTGCCGTCTTCTGCACCAGCGTCTCGTATTTATCGTATCGCGCAGGTAGTTGGCGCCAGAAACCTGATCGCATTACACCTTCCCTCTGGGCTGGCGCAAACGCAACCTGCGCAGCCTCTGCCGCAATCGGGTCAGTTGATTCGCGTAGAGATATCCCGTGAACATCGTTATCAGCCGGGCGAGATCATTCTTCTCACATCAGGAACGTCCGGTATCTTCAGCGGCTGCTTATTTCATATCAACGATTTATTTCGTAATGCAAGAAATCATGCGCAAGCCGTTGAACAGCGCGTGGAAGATCGGATATTGATCAATCTACCGATGTACTACTCCTATGCTTTCGTCGCACAACTACTCTCCTCTTTTACGCTAGGAAATACGGCGATTATTGCCGGCCCCCCTTTCACGCCAGGCAACTACGAACGAACGATTGAAACCTATCAAATCACCCAGTCATCCATTACGCCAACAATGGTTAATGCCTGGTTGCAATCCGGTTCCGAACAGCTCCCAACTCCGCTACGACGTCTGACCATCGGCGGAGATGCTCTCTCAGCCAGTTCAGTTGAAGCGATTCTATCCCGTAATCCCGGAATCGAACTGTATCTCACCTATGGTTTGACTCAGGCAGGGCCGCGTGTTGCAACACTGGCTGCGCATCGCGCATCACCCGATAAATATGCGTCCGTTGGTAAGCCTTTCCCTGAAGTTAATGTTCACCTGCGTAAGGACAACCCTGACGACAAGGATGGCGAACTCATCGTTGAAACCTATACCGGCATGATTCGACGAATCCGCAGTCTGGATGAAGGTATTGATACACCACGCCATGGAGAGCGTCGCATCATCCATACCGGCGATCGTTTCACCATTGATGAGGACGGCTATCTTTTCTTTAAACAGCGCAACCCAACCTATGTCATGAGCCGCGGCGAAAAGGTGTGTTTGAAATCGATCAGTGAAATAGCCGAAACCATTGCAGGCGTTTCTCATGCGGAAGCCTGGGTACATAACGACGCCGCCGAGACCAGCGGTGTGGAATTCACGCTGGATGTCTATTGTCAAGACAGCTCACTGAGCGAAGGAGAAATTCGACGCCAGCTTGGAAAAATTCTGCTTCGCAGTGAGCAGCCGAAAATTATCACGCTGTATTCCTCTTCAGACATCGGGTGGAGAAAAACCGCTCGTCAAAACGTCGCCACCAAATAACAGGAGTTCACGTATGGATGCCTTAAACCTGCCACTTATACTCTCTGGCGAATCAGCGTCGGCTCTCGCCAGCGTAGCCGAACATTGGCGAACCAAGATCGAATTCCTATCAGACGCTGAATTAACGACGTTTTGCCTGCATCAATTCGCCGTTCCGCATGAGGAAATTCGTAGCGCCATCTTCGCGACGGATAAAGCCGGGTTGATCAAAGGGCTGACGTCACTTGCGCAGGGCCGCGCAGCGCGCAACGTTTTAACAGGGAATGCTGCTGCGGGGGAAAACCCAGTGCTGGTTTTCTCCGGGCAGGGACCGCTGTGGCCAGGAATGACCTCTGAATTACTCAACGCACTGCCCGCTTATCGTCAAAGCGCGGATATAAACGGTGCGCTATTTCAGGACAACCTGAACTGGAACCCAGCAGATACACTGGCGGCGGGTGAGCCTTTCTCACGTCTGAAACAAATCCAACCCATACAGTTCACGATATCCTCCGCGCTTGCGGATGCATGGAGAGCTTTTGGCATCCATGAAGCTGCCGTGGTCGGACATTCTGTCGGCGAAGCATCGGCAGCCTATTCCTCTGGCTATTTAAGCCAGGAGGACGCCACCAAACTGGTGACACTGTGGGGGAAAACGCTCTCAAACATTGAAGGACAAGGTGCGATGGTATCGGTCGCAGCCTCCGTTGACGATGTTACGCCATTACTCAAAGAGTGGGATGGCAGGCTGGCTATTGCCGCTATCAACAGCAATAAAAGCGTTACATTAAGTGGCGGCACAGCAGACACCGACGCCCTACTCAACAAATTAACTAAAGCGGGATTCTGGGCCTGGAAAGTGCCGGGTGGAGAGGTTGCAGGGCACTCCCCTCAGGTGGACATACTGAAAGCCGAGGTGATAGCGCACGCGCCGCACAATATTCTCTCTTCAGCGCATGCGGCATACTATTCTTCCGTCTCCGGTGTGCGCTACAGCGCCGAAGATTTTCAGCCAGACTACTGGTTTCGTATCCTGCGGGAGCCTGTTTTGTTCCAAAACAGCATCCGGGCATTGATCAACGACGGGCATCGTCTTTTTATTGAAGTCAGCCCGCACCCCGTTCTGACCTCCATCATAGAAGAACATCTGCGCGAAGCCGGCGTTAAAGGTGCAGCCATCTCCACGCTCGATCGCCGGAAAAGCGATCGGGAGAGTTTCCTTCAATCATTGACTCACGCATTTATCAACGGCGCATCGGTTGATTGGGCAAGCGTATTCGATCAACTTATTCCTGAGCACGCAGAGCACTATCGCACTGCACTAACCAACGCAAATGAAACAGCGTCCATGGCCGATAAGCCCTCTTCGCTTTCCGCTAATGCATTTAATACGGCGCTAGACGACGATATCGATCGGTTAGCGCTGCAAGATCGTAGCCCATCGGAGCAATACGACATCCTGCTAGGACTCGTATCACGAGAAATCAGCGCGCTACTGGGCGAAACCTTTTCCTCGGACATGCAGGCGTTTCGTGATATTGGATTTACGTCATTGACCGTTGTCGAGTTCTCACGTGGACTCTCAGTCGCCACAGGGATAGAACTCCCTTCCACGCTAGTTTACGACCACCCGACACCGCGTGCATTAAGCGAATATCTGAGACAAGCGCTTGGCCTCTCATCATCCGATGACGAGCAGGAGACACTAGAGACACGTAACCACAATGAACCTATTGCCATCATCGGTATGGCGTGCCGTTATCCCGGCAGCGTAAACAGTCCAGAAGCATTATGGGATTTACTCGTTAACGAGCGAGACGCAATCGGTGATTACCCGTCGGATCGTGGATGGAATATCACCAAGCTGTATGATCCGGAACCGGGCCGACTAGGTAAAATATCCACCCGCACCAGCGGATTTTTATATGACGCTCCGCTGTTTGACGCCGGATTTTTCGGCATCTCACCACGTGAAGCCCTGACGCTGGAACCTCAACAACGACTTCTGCTGGAAGTCTCGTGGGAAGCCATTGAACGGGCAGGCATCGAACCGTCGAGCTTATATGGTTCCAACACCGGAATATACGCCGGCATCATGGCGACAGAGTATGGATCCCAGATTCAGCATGCCTCAGAAGACGTTTCAGGCTACGGCTATATGGGAACCGCCACTTGCGTCGCCTCCGGCAGAGTAGCCTATAGCCTTGGCCTGCATGGACCCGCGGTCACAATTGACACCGCCTGCTCCTCCTCGTTAGTGGCTATCCATACAGCCTGTGAAGCACTGCGCAGCAATGACTGTAAACTTGCATTAGCGGGTGGTATCACTATTATGCCAACACCCGGTGTACTTATCGACTTCTCCCAACAGCGCGTGCTCGCGCCCGATGGGCGTTGCAAAGCCTTTTCTGCGTCAGCGGACGGCGTAGGGCTCTCGGAAGGCATCGGCATGCTATTACTTGAGCCGCTGTCTCAGGCACAGGCCAACGGGCATACGGTTCTGGGCGTCATCCGCGGCAGCGCAGTCAATCAGGATGGTGCCTCTAACGGACTGACCGCGCCCAATGGCTCCGCACAACAACAGGTGATTCGCCACGCCCTGGTCAACGCAGGCCTGACGCCTCAGGATGTCGATGTGGTAGAAGCGCACGGCACCGGTACTCGTCTTGGCGATCCTATCGAAGCGAATGCGCTGATGGCAACTTATGGCCGTCAGCGCTCAGCCGAACAGCCGTTACTTCTGGGGTCAATCAAATCCAACATCGGACACACGCAAGCTGCCGCCGGTGTTGCCGGGATAATCAAGATGCTGATGGCTTTCCGCCACAATATGTTGCCGCGCAGTCTGCACATTACGGAACCTTCTCACGAAGTCGACTGGTCAAGCGGCGCGATACAGCTACTCTCAGCTTCGCGCCCTTGGCCGCAGGTCGGCGATCGGCCCTATCGTGCGGCAATCTCTTCATTCGGCGTCTCTGGCACCAATAGTCACCTCATCGTGGAACAATCTCCAGTATCGACGTCGGATGGCCACATGCAAACCGAGGCTACCGCTGCGCCACAGGAGATGCTCTGGCCAATTGCCGCAAAAACCGATACGGCGCTGCGTAAAAAAGCCGCGCAACTACGGGAGTATCTGACTAACCAACAAGCGCTTGATCCCATTAACGTGGGTTACTCACTCGGTATCTCACGTAGTCAGTTCCCCTTCCGCGCCGCCGTCAGGGGTCAATCAAAAGAAGTTCTGTTAAAAGGGCTACAATCGCTTGAAAACGGGCAGGATCACCCGACGCTAACTGTCGGTGCCTCACCCGTTGGCGAATCAGGAAAACTGTTATTTATCTTCCCTGGCCAGGGGTCGCAGTGGCCTGAAATGGGAATGGAGCTGTATAACGCCTTTTCCGTTTACCGGCAGGCTATCGACGAGGTTGATGACGCGCTGCGCACGTATGTCGACTGGTCGCTGATTGACGTGCTGCGTGGCAGCCCAGACACTCCGCCTTTAGACCGCGTTGACGTCGTGCAGCCAGCGCTTTTCGCGGTGATGACCGCACTGGCTCGCCTCTGGCAATCTTTCGGATTTACGCCGCACGCCGTCGTGGGGCACTCTCAGGGCGAAATCGCTGCCGCCTATATCGCGGGTGCCTTGTCGCTACAAGATGCGATCAGGATCGTGGCGTTACGCTCAAGACTTATGCTCAGCCAGTCAGGGCACGGCGCCATGGCCACGCTCGGCCTTTCCGAAGAACAGACTCGCGCCCTCCTCACTCCAGATGATGGGGAAATTACCCTCGCGGTTTTCAACAGCCCGTCATCAACCGTGGTTTCAGGCGATGCCAAATCAATCGAGACGCTGCTCCGTCGCTGTAAAAAAGAGCGAATCCGCGCCAAACGCATTGCGGTGGATGTCGCAGGCCATTCTCCGCAGCTCGATACGTTACGCCCTATTCTGATGGAGCTATTTTCCGGTTTAAAACCTAGCGCCACCCGCATTCCTTTTTACAGCACCGTGGACGGCCACACGCCCGATACGCTTCTTGATGGCACAACCCTCAACGCCAAATACTGGTGTGACAACCTATGCTGCCCGGTACGTTTTTTCGACACGATATCGGCATTGAGCAAAACGGGTAAAGTAACCTTTCTGGAGTGCAGCCCGCACGCCGTGCTGCTGCCGGCGCTCGAAGAAACGACAGACAACACGGCAACGATCGTCGGTTCGATGCAGCGCAACAAACCCGCCGTTGAGTGCCTGACGCAGGCAATGGCACAGTTGTACGTCAACGGGCATAACCTCAACTGGCGTGCGCTTCACCCTACCGCCAACCTCGTGGACATCCCCACCTATCCTTTCGATCATCGTCACTACTGGCTGACGCCTCCCGCCGCCAGCAATGTCGCCACCGTCGGACAACGCCCGACGGAGCATGCATTACTCAGCGCTATCATCGACCTTCCAGACGACGAAGGCGTGCTGCTGACAGGACGTATCGGGCTAGCCAGCCAGCCCTGGCTCGCCGACCACGCCGCCACCGGTGTTGCTCTGGTTCCTGGAACCGCTTATCTGGATATGGTGCGCTATGCCGCGTTACTGACGGACTGCCAAAAAATCGAGGAATTAGTGATACAAACTCCTCTGGTGCTGCCTGAACAAGGGGAGTTGGATCTGCAACTCAAAGTCGGACGGCCTGACGATCGCGGGCAACGTACCGTTACGATCCATGCCCGGCGCCATAGCGACGAGGAGATCGACACCCCGGAATGGACACTGTACGCCAACGCGTTATTACAGCGCGACGCCTCAAAACAGGAACGCCCATTCGACAACGCGGACTGGCCGCCAGTCGGCAGTGAGCCGCTGGATCTCGCCCACCTTCATCAACGGCTCTCCGCCGCTGGATATGAATATGGTTCAGCCTTCAAAGGGCTTAGCGCAGCCTGGCGCAATGGCGATAGCCTGTATGCCGAAGCCAGTTTGCCTGAAGAACTGTCGACGAACGGACATCTTCTGCATCCTGCGCTGCTCGATACCGTACTGCATACCATGGCGCTGCCCGATAGCGAAAACGAGGATGCGACAACGCTGCGACTCCCGTTCGCGTTGAGCGGTGTGACGATAGCTGACAAACAACCACGCCAGTTACGCGCACGTTTGCATTTGAAAACGCCAGAGAATATCAGCCTGATTGCTACTGATGAGTCGGGCGAAACGGTAGTTGCCATTGAAACGCTTAGCTTACGGGAAACTACGCGGGATAATCTGCGTAATCAGTTACGCATCCAGCCGGAGTATGATCTGCTGCGCACGACCTGGAGCCCTCTGCCCAGCGCATCTAAAGCAAAAGATGTTCCTTCAACCGCCAGTTGGGCGTTGCTGGATACCGATCCCACCGACACCAGTCCGCTAGACATCGCCACCCGCTATGATTCATTGTCGGCCTTAAACGCGGCACTGGCGTCATCCACGGCACCAACGGTACTCGTTTGGCCGTTGCCAGGTAACAATCCGGCGCAGACTGACGATGTGCCTCTCTCCACTCGTGCGATGTGCGAACAGGTTATCAACCATCTGCAACCCTGGCTGGCCGATGAAAGCATGGCCAACACCACGCTGCTGGTGATTACGCACCATGCGACAGAACACGGTTCACATGAACAGTTGGATGTCGCACAGAGCAGCGCATGGGCGTTACTCCACTCGGCACAGAACGAGAATCCAGGCCGCCTCGTTCTGCTTGATACCGATCGTCCTTTCATCGATACCGCATTACTCAGCGCAGCGCTGGCTAGCGATCGTCCACAATTGGCAGTGCGTCAGGGGCAACTGCTCATTCCGCATCTGACCAGAACAGTGAAAACCGGACTGCTAACCCCACCGTCCGATAGCGCTCTGTGGCGTCTGGATATTTCGGACGCCGGAAATCTCGACAATCTGGTGTTGAAACCCGCTCCTGAAGCTGGCGCGCCGCTCGGTAAGGAACAGATTCGACTCAGCGTGCGTGCGGCCGGCGTTAATTTCTATGATGTCGTATGCGCACTGGGATTAATCGCGCCGCAGCATGAATTCGGTACAGAAGCATCCGGCGTCATCACAGAAGTCGGGACGAATGTTGAAGACTTCAACATTGGCGATCGCGTGATGGTGCTGACTGAAGGCGCTTTCGGGCCAACGGTCATCGCCGACCGAGCGACGACTTTCCGACTTCCTGACGACTGGACTTTCGCGCAAGCCGCTGGCATCCCCATCGCCTTTCTTACCGCCTACTACGCGTTGATGCAACTCGCCTCGCTGCGTCAGGGCGAACGTGTATTGATTCACGCGGCGGCAGGGGGTGTCGGCCAAGCAGCCGTTCAATTGGCGCATCACCTGGGGGCGGAAGTGTTTGCCACCGCACATCCAGATAAATGGCCAGTCCTGCGCCAGCTCGGTATCGCCGACGATCACATCGCCAGTTCACGCAACCTTAAGTTCACCGGGCAATTCCGTCCGTTACTGAGTGATAAAGGGATTGATGTGGTGCTCAACTCGCTTACCGGAGAGTTTATCGATGCCTCTATGTCGCTAATGGCTTCAGGGGGTCGCTTTGTCGAACTGGGCAAAACCGATATTCGCGAGGATTTTCCTACGGATCTGATTTATCACTATCTTGACCGACCGGACAAGGATCCCGAACTGACCGCGGAGATGATTACCACGCTGTTATCGTTAATGCGCGCGGGGTCACTAGCGCCCTTGCCAATCACCGCCTTTGATATCAGAGAAGCGGTATCCGCATTCCGGTTGATGCAACAAGGCCGTCATACTGGCAAAGTGGTGTTGACGTTCCCCCAGCAACTCAATCCCGATGGTACGGTGTTGATTACCGGAGGAACGGGGACGCTGGCAGGGCTGCTCGCTCGGCATCTGGTGGCGTCACACCAGAGCAAAAACCTGATATTGGCCAGCCGTCGCGGCTTACGCGCCGATGGCGCGGTACAATTGCAAGCAGAACTGGAAAGCGCAGGGGCAACAGTCAAGATCGTCGCCTGCGATACCACCGACCCTCAGGCGTTGGATAAACTACTCGCAGCGATTCCAGCCACACATCCGCTAACCGGCGTGTTCCATACCGCTGGCGTACTGGCCGATGCCACCATCGCCAACCTGACAGCGGAAAGCCTCGATACAGTATTTTCACCCAAAATCGACGCAGTTTGGCATTTGCACCATAAAACCCGCACACATGATCTCGCGGCTTTCGTTCTCTACTCATCCAGCGCGGGAACGCTGGGTAGTCCGGGGCAAGGCAACTACTCTGCTGCGAACAACGCACTGGACGCACTGGCACATAACCGCCGCCAGCAGGGTTTGAGTGCCACGTCCCTTGCCTGGGGCTGGTGGCAGCCAGTCACCGGGCTATCGAGCCGGCTCAGCGATACCGACAACGCGCGGATCGCGCGAACGGGTCTGGCGCCTATCACACCAGAACATGGGAATGCGATGATCGACGCATCGCTGGCATTACCTTACGCGGTTTATACCGCAGCGCCGTTGAACCCGCAGATGTTGCGTAAAAATGCACAGTCAGGGCGCCTTCATCCGTTATTTGAGCGGTTGGCGGGTCCCGCAATCGCGCGTAGGTCGTCATCGGGCGGAGAAAAAATGCCCGACCTACGAAAATTGCTATCCACGCTGGAATCCAGTGCTCGGCTAAAACAGTTACAGGCCGCCATCACCGATAACATCGCGAGCATACTTGGCCTTGATAACGGTTCACTTCTCGCGCCCGAACAGTCATTTAAAGAGAGCGGTATCGACTCGCTCATGGCACTGGAGTTACGCAACCGTCTGGCGGCAGTTTCCGGCCTGCGTCTACCGGCAACCCTGACGTATGACTACCCGACCCCTGTCGCGCTAGCGGAATATCTCGATGCGGAACTGTTCGCGGGGCAGGATGCGACGACCAACGCCGTGATGGCGGAAGAGGATGAATCGCACTTACGCGAGCGTATTGCCGGCATTCCGCTTGCCAGCCTACGTGATGCCGGCTTGCTGGATAAATTACTTCAGATAGCAAACGGCATCGCCCCCGTGGAGGACGCATCGAAAAAGCCTCAAGTTACCGATATTGAGTCCGCAAGTCTGGAAGAGCTGGTGTCTATGGCTCTGTCTGACAAGGAGAAAATGCTATGACGCATCCAAAAGATAGTCACGCCACGAAAAATACCGCCGCGGGCGAAGGAACCACCGATCCGCGTCTGGTTGAAGCGTTACGCCACAGCCTGTTGCTGAACGAACAGTTGAAACAGCGTAATCAGGATTTGACGCAGGCGGCGCATGAACCTATCGCCATTATTTCAATGGGCTGTCGTTTACCCGGCGGCATTCATTCTCCCGAACAGCTTTGGCAACAGTTGTCCAATGATGAGGACGCCATCGGCCCCTTCCCTGCCGATCGGGGATGGAACGTGAAGACGCTCTTTGAACAAAACCCGGCACTCAGCGCCGTCGCCAACGCCTGGAAAGGCGGGTTTCTGGAGGATGCAGCAGGCTTCGACGCGGGCTTCTTTAAGATATCCGATCGTGAGGCACTGGCGATGGATCCTCAGCAACGCCTACTGCTGGAGGTGAGTTGGGAAGTTCTGGAGCGTGCTGGTATCGTTCCCGCCACGCTAAAAAACAGTCAGACCGGCGTCTTTATTGGCGCCACGCACAACGGCTATCTCAGCGATATCGAGCGGCGCAACCCCGCCGCCGACGGTTATCGCTTACAAGGCAGCCTGAGCAGCATCAGTTCCGGGCGCATCGCTTACACATTGGGACTTAACGGTCCGGCTATCACGGTAGATACCGCCTGCTCTGCGTCTCTCACTGCGATCCATCAAGCCATTCGCTCACTGAAGAGCGGCGAGTGTTCGCTTGCTATCGCAGGCGGGGCAACGATTATGGCTTCTCCAGAGGTCTTTGCCGAGTTCACCCGTCAAGGCGGTCTTGCCGCCGACGGAAGATGTAAAGCCTTTTCTGACCATGCCGACGGAACGGGGTTTTCTGAAGGCGTTGGGCTTATTTTGCTGGAGAAACTCTCCGACGCATTACGAGCGGGTCACAGCGTACTCGCCGTGATTAGAGGGAGCGCAATTAATCAGGATGGTGCCAGCAACGGGCTGACTGCGCCAAACGGCCCTGCGCAGGAACAGGTCATCCGTCAGGCGCTGAATAATGCGGAGCTGACCTTTTCCGATATTGATGTCGTAGAGGCGCACGGCACTGGCACCACGCTTGGCGACCCTATTGAAGCACATGCACTGCTCAACACCTATGGCAAACATCGGTCTGACGATCAACCGCTATGGCTTGGCTCACTAAAATCCAATATCGGCCATACCCAGCTTGCCGCTGGCGTCGCCAGCGTCATCAAGATGGTGATGGCTCTCGGGCACGGGCGCTTGCCCAAAACGCTGCATGCCGAGACACCCTCCGGAAAAATAGACTGGTCACGAGGCAACATTAAATTACTCAACACGGCACGCGATTGGCCTGATACCGGGCGTCCCAAACGCGCAGCGGTATCATCATTTGGCTTTTCCGGCACCAACGCTCACCTTATTCTCGAAGAGGCTCCGTCAATTGCGCCTCCGGTGCAAGAAGCCGCACCTGCAAGGGCTTTCCCCGTGCCTGGCATCGCGCTACCGTTGTCTGCGGCCTCACCAGACGGGCTGTGCGCTCAGGCCAAACAGTTGCACGCATGGTTGACTCAGAATGCGAGCTCGATGCCCGACATCGCCTATTCGCTAGCCACCACCCGCACCCATTTTGACTATCGTGCCGTGATTACCGCAGAAGACAGTAACAATGCGCTCATCGCGCTGGAGGCACTGGCCGCCAATCGTTACGCGCCCGGCATCATTCAAGGCGTCCGTTCTCCGTCAGGCAGCGTCGCGTTTCTTTTTACCGGACAGGCTTCGCAGTGGCCGACGATGGGAAGAGGGTTATACCGCCTGTCTCCGGTATTCGCTCAAACGCTCGACGAAATCTGTCAGCACCTCGACCCCCATCTGCCTCAACCGCTTAAAACCGTGATGTTCGCCGAAAAAGGCAGCGTCGATGCCGTACTGCTGGATCGCACCGATTTTACCCAGGCGGCGCTGTTCGCGTTCGAGGTCGCGTTATGCCGAACAGTCATGCATCTCGGCGTACAGCCAGATGTACTGATCGGTCACTCCATCGGCGAAATCGCCGCCGCCTATATCGCTGGCGTATTCAGTCTGGCCGATGCCGCGACATTCGTTGCAACGCGTGGACGGCTGATGGAGTCCATTACCGCCGATGGCGCGATGGTTGCCATTGAAGCCAGCGAGGCGGAGATGTTGCCGTCGTTGCAAGGACATGAAGAACACGTCACGATCGCCGTGATTAATACGCCGTCTGCTGTGGTGATATCCGGCGACACGGACAAGGTGCTAAATATCGCCGAACAGTGGCAGTCACGCGGCTACCGCACGCACCGTTTAAGAACCAGCCACGCCTTTCACTCGCCCCATATTGACGGCATCGCTGATGCCTTACGCCGCACGCTGTCAACGCTGTCGTTTCAGCCACCCGCTATTCCCATTGTTTCAACGGTGACCGGTCAACGGCTAACCAACGAACAGGCCTGTTCCGTTGAGTATTGGGCGAATCAGGCCCGCTGCGCGGTGCGATTCGACGCCGCCGTCCAATGGCTTGAGGCACACAATACCGCCATCGCGCTGGAAGTCGGCCCTGACGGCGTGCTGACGGCGCTGGGGCGAGCCAGTAGCGTCAGTGAATCCGGCGGCGTTACCAGCGCGGCGTGGATTGCCCCCTTACGTAAAGAGCGGGATGAGTGGCGCTCCTTCTTTGCCGCGCTGGCCAGACTGTACGCACAAGGGCAACCGCTGGACTGGAGAAAACTGTTCGTCCAGACACCGATCGTGCCGCTGCCCACCTATCCCTTCCAGCACCGTCGTTATTGGTTGCAAGCGCCACCAGCACGACCAACGTTAGATGGTGGCTTTTTTACAGTTAAACATCCTTTTTTACACGCCGGCATAGACAACGCCGCGCAGCAAAGCTGGATTTTTACCGGACAATTAGACGCCGCCAGACAGCCTTGGATACTGGAGCACCGGGTCGCCGACGTCCCCGCAGGCGCGGGGACGATGACCGCAGAGATGATACTGTCTATCGGGGAGCAGATTGGCTGCCAGCGTCTTGACGATCTCTTCCTGCACGCGATTTTGCCTCTGAATGAGTGTATTCCCACGTCCATCCAACTCCATGTCAGCCCGCCGGAAGCGGATGGCGGTAGAACGGTGGAAGCCTATTTTCATCAGCCTGGCGATCCAGAACCGGACGGGTATCAGATGGGGCACTGGAAACGCTATGCCACTTGCCGTCTTGTACCAGACGAAAAGTTATCACCGGAGTGGCCGGATTTCCATAATGAAAACTGGCCGCCCGCCAACGCCAAACCCGTTGATTTTACCCCGATTTATGAACACCTCGCTGCTCAGGGTGTGATTCTAGGTAACGCGTTTCAAAGGCTCATTAACGTGTGGGAGCACGAAGACGGACTGTATATCGAAGCCACGTTGCCAGAGAGTCATGCGGAACTGGGAGAGGATTTCATTCTGCACCCGACCCTGCTAGACGCGGGAATGCAAGCAGCATTACTGGAGCAACTGAAACCAGGCGAAGAAAACATTCAGCCCCGTTTACTTTTTTCCCTTAGCGGGATACGGCAATACATCAGGGGCGCACAGCGTCTGCGAGGCCACCTGATGCGAACAACCACTGAGCCATCGACATCAGGCTACAGCGAATATGCGTTACGACTCGCGGATGATACCGGTCGAGCAGCCGCAATCATCGACTCTATAGTGCTGAAATCGTCAAACTCACCGCGCCTTTCCCCATCGCGCCCGCCGTTTTACCGTCTGGCATGGCGTGAGATTGCACCGAACTCATCCATCACAAAGCCGAAAATTCACTGGATTGTTCCGCAAAACAGGTTACGGGAGCGTTTATCCAGACTCATCAAGGAGCACGATGCTTCCTGCACGTATGACGATATGCATCAAGCGCTGGCGACGTTCTCACCACAACCAGATGAGATCGCCGTCTTCATCGCGCCGGATGGCGACGATACCCCTGAGTTTATCGATCATAACCCGACACACTGCGTACTTAATGCGCTGCAAACGTGGATCGACGAGCCACGTAGCGCAGATGTCCCCCTTCTTATCGTGACGCAAGGCGCAATAGCGACTAATGATAGAGAGAATGTCCCGAATCTGGCCCAATCCCCAGTGTGGGGATTAGTACGCACCGCACAGCTTGAATATCCAGGACGATTCTGCCTGCTTGATATCAATGAGGTAGAAAACACAGCATTGTCTTCTATTCATACCGCGATTAACACGCTGTCCCATGAGCCTCAACTGGCGTTACGCGAGGGGAAAATACTCGCCCCGCGACTGGTAAAATCCGCCGACAATGGCGACCTTACCGGTTACAACCACGCCGACCAGCCGGAAAACTCAAGCCGTAACCTTAACCCTGACGGCACCGTACTCATCACCGGCGGTACGGGCGCACTGGGCAAAGTCATCGCGAAACATCTGGTGGAGCATCACGACGTTCGTCACGTGCTTCTTGCCAGCCGACGCGGTAAGGACGCGCCAGGCGCCAGTGCGTTATTAAAAGACCTCGCCGAGCTTGGCGCACAGGCGACGATTGTCGCCTGTGATATCGCCAACGCGGCGGCGGTGGCCTCACTGCTTGATACCATACCGACGGCACATCCGCTCACCGCCGTCATTCACACAGCAGGAAGTGTGGATACGGCGACACTGAAAACAATGAGTGCAGAGCAGATAGATAACGTTTTACAGTCTAAAGCTGTTTCCGCATGGCATCTTCATCAGCTCACTCAGCATCACGACCTTGCGGCATTCGTTCTCTATTCTTCCGCGGTCAGTATTCTTGCGCAGAAAGGACAGGGAAACTACGCCGCCGCCAACGCCTTTTTGGATGCGCTGGCGTACCATCGGCGATATCAGGGTCTTCCTGCGACCGCAATGGCCTGGGGAATGTGGGCCGAACGCTCGGAAATGGGGGAGCAACTTGGTGACGACGATATACAACATATTATCGCAACAGGGCAAATCCCGCTTTCTCGCCCACAAGGCCTGGCCTTCCTGGATACCGTTGTCGGCACACACGTGGTGAACCATCCACCGCTGCTGATACCTGCACGTTTAAATCTGGAAGCGCTACGCGAGCAAGGCGACATCCCGCTATTGGCGGAGGTACTCCCTGCTCGCACAGCAGCAAGGGACAGCATCAGTGCATCGCCACAGATCGCAAACATGCCGGAAAAAGAGCGGTTACCCTATCTGCTTAACGTGATCATTCAATGCGCAGGTGAGGTTCTGAGCCATCCCGATCCGAAGTCCATAAGAAGCGACGTGGAATTCATTACGCTGGGATTCGACTCTCTTACCTCGGTGGAAATGGGAAGCCGATTATCACAAACATATGGCGTCCGTATTCCCGCCACGGCAATTTTTGACCATTCGACGCCGCAAGCGCTGGCGCAATTCTTACTGAGCATTCTGGCCGGGGAAAAGCACGCTGGCGCAGCAGAGGCACACGTTGATATAAAAAAAGACGCCGACAGGTTCTACCACCTGCTACGGCGAGCTGTGCAACAAAACATGACGCAGGAAGGACTTAGCGTGCTGGCCAGCGCAGCGCGGCTACGCGAGCATTTCTCGCATCAACAGCATGAACAACACGCACCAGAGACAGTGTGGCTGCGTAACGATCGGGAGAAACCGCTGCTGGTTTGCCTTAACTCATTCATTCCCGCCGCAGCAAATTTAACCTATCAGCGCTTAAGTTCAGCCTTGAGCGATCGGTACAGCGTACTGACCGTGCCGTTGCCGGGATATCATGGCGAGCCCTTGCCCGCTAACGACTACGCGGCGGCAGCGGCGCTGGCAACGGCAATAGAAAGAGATACATCAGGACGCGATTTTACGCTGGTAGGCTTTTCAACTGGCGGGCTCGTCGCGCATGCCGCTGCTCACCAGTTGGAGACTCGCGGCCGACAGCCTAAAGCGGTGGTATTAATCGACAGCTTTCCGCCATCAGCCATGAATGAAGCCACAATGGGCGATGTACTGCGTACATGGTTTGCAGCCAAAGGCGAATTCTGGTCGGATGAGGACACCTCTGTCATGGCGATGGCCTGGTATCTCGAATTATTCGGCCGACAGTGGACCCCCTCTCACGTGAAAACACCAACGCTGCTGCTTCAGGCCAGAGATTATCCCGCGTCCGCACAACCGGAACGTTGGGCGAATGAATGGCCAAATTTGGTGAAAAGCATCATCACGCCGGGGAGCCATTTTGAACTGCTAACGGAATATGTCGCTCATACGGCAAAAAACTTATCTGATTTACTTGGTGAAACAGAAAAAAAACCGATCCTAAAGAAGAGTGATTCGGCGAGAAGAAAGCGAAAAACTGAATATATTAAAAATGAATAATCAATATATTGGCGTGGTGAAAAAATCAGCTATCACGAGAATCGTGATGCAGGAGAATGGTTATGACTGAAAATGACCTGGCTTCTCTTTTCAATAATTCTGCTTTATTTAAGGCCTTGGGATTTAACATTATTGAAATAAAGGACGATGCCATTGTTATGGAAATAAATGACGACAACCCCTGCCATCAAGGAGGCTTTGGGGTACTCACCTCTCTCGGTATTAACGGTGCTGTTATCAGCGCAGCGCTGGAGTCAGCAATAGGCCTATGTGGATTTAACGCTTTGGGTCGTGAACCCGCTGGCGTGGTTGAACTTTCTGTCAAAATTTTACGTGTGATACGTAAAAAACCATGTCGAGTCGAGGCGCACGTCGATAATAAAAACAATAATGTCGCTTTTATTTCTGCCACGCTAATCAGCGCAAGAGGCGGTATTTGCGCAACAGGAACCGGCATTGTACTCAAGAGTAAAGCGACTGAGGTAATACCATGAAAATCACTTATTAAAGCGTAGCAGAACGATTTTATTTATACCCTAAATAATTCGAGTTGCGTGAAGGCGGCAACCGAGCGAGTCCCCAGAAGCTTACACAAGTAAGTGACTGGGGTGAGTAAGGGCAGACAACGCACAAGCAGCTTGAAGTATGACGGGTATATACGTGTTAGTGGAACGCCAGTCATGGCGTTTCACGGATGAGTAATGCCACCAACGCGATCTGATATAAAAACAGATTGATAGATATATTCGTTGCGACAAGGAGTTCAACATGACGACAAATTATTCCGTTCCTCAAGAGATGAAAGCTTATCTGATTCGTCCAGAGCGTTATGGCGATCCTATTACTGCCATTCAGCAGGAAATCGTCAGCATTCCGAAATTATTACCTAATCAGGTTCTTATTAAAGTGATGGCGGCAGGACTGAATTATAATAATGTCTGGGCCGCATTAGGAAAACCCGTCGATGTTATCTCAGCGCGACGTAAAAGAAATAAAGATGCTGAGCCGTTTCATATTGGTGGTTCAGAAGCGGCAGGTATTGTTTATTCTGTTGGTCATAATGTTAGTAACGTCAGCATCGGTGATGCCGTGGTGGTTTCCTGCTCGGTATATGACGCTACCTCGCTTGAATCACGCCTTTCGAACGATCCGATGTTTACCCGCAGTCAAGAAATTTACGGTTATGAAAGGAATTACGGATCATTTGCAGAATTCACAATCGTTGAAGACTACCAGTGCTTTCCCAAACCTGACTTTCTGACCTGGGAAGAGAGCGCAACCCTGATGCTCAATGGACCCACAGCCTACAAGCAACTCACTCATTGGGCACCAAATAACGTCAAACCCGGCGATGCTGTTCTCATATGGGGAGCAGCTGGAGGATTGGGTTCATTATCGGTACAAATTGTGAAAGCCCTCGGCGGGCTCCCCGTCGCGGTTGTGTCAAGTGAAGAGAAAGGAGAATATGTTCGCAAACTGGGAGCCGTAGGATATATCGTCAGGAAAAAATACTCACATTTCGGCCGGCTTCCCGATGTGACTTCCGATGAACATACGTCATGGTCCAGAGCATTCGCCAATTTCAGACGCGACTTCTTTAAGGCCTTAGGAAAAAAAGAACTGCCCAAGCTGGTCATTGAGCACTCAGGACAAGATACTTTCCCTACATCACTACAAATCTGCGATCACTCAGGTATGGTAGTCACAGTGGGGGGGACCTCTGGTTATAATTGTGACTTTGACGTGCGCCATTTATGGATGCATCAAAAAAGAATACAAGGTTCTCACTATGCCAATATCCGTGAATGTAATGAGTTTCTTAATCTTGTTAATCAAAGAAAGATCATCCCCACCATGAACAAAGTCTTTCATTTTGATGAAATACCTTATGCGCACCAAGAGTTATTAAACGGAGGTATATTCGGCAATGCAGCGGTACTGGTCAATGCAACCGCTCCGAAACTCGGCTCAAGCATTTCTCATGAAGAGAAACTCACGACTGCAAACAGTCATTGACTGACTAATAACCTATCCCAAAAGAAATAATCATTAATAAATAATGATTATTTCTGATACCTGTGGTGCAAGGGCTGGCGCAGAGATCGTTAGCAGCGTCAATCTTACCGTTATCAACCCGTTTCATCAGCAAACCCACCGCCCGCGCCAATATCAAATTGCACGCGGGCTGGGTTGTTATCCTCCTAACCTATTTCTGCAACAGTGCCTCAACCAGCAATGCGGAGCAGGGCGATTTCAGCAGTTGGGTATGATTGCCTTCGCTGCGCGCATACCGCAATTGAGGAAACAGCGTTTGCCATCCCTCCAGTTGCTCGTTATCTGCGTCGCAAGCCTGTATCAGATAAGGCGTAACCGCCGGTAGCCTGGCTGGAGCATATCGGGTGCGAATATTCGCCGAGAATACCCGGAAAATGCCTTCCACCACGCTTAAGCGGGTATTTTCCGGCATCAGCCCTTGTGCCATCAGGCTACGGTGCAGCGCGACAAGCCGCTGGGAGTGCGTCATCCCGCCGAGAGAAGCGGCATCCAGGCCTAACCGGTACCCTTGCATCTCAAACAGTTCAACCAGTTCAGTCAGCGCCTGTAGGTCGGTATACTCCCGCGCATCGCCCGTTGGAGCGTCCGAATCCGCCAGTACCAGCGACTCGACGGCAATCCCTTCCGCCTCCAGTTTCGTCGCCAGCTCGAGCGCCACCCAACCGCCAAACGAGTGCCCCAGCAGATATAGCGGACCAGAGAGCGTCTGGCGGCGAAGCGCCTGAAAGTAGTGCTCGGCAGCGGTCTCCACGCTGGAGTGGGGTACGTCATCCCCCCACAGACCGCGGGCCTGCAACCCAAGTATCGTCCAGTCACTCGCCACCGATTTCACCAGATCAATAAAGGCGAAGACATTGTCTCCAGCGCCATGAACACACAGTAAGGTTGGGCTATTGCGTTCGCCTGTCTGTAAGGGCACTATCGGCTCATGTCCGTCGTCGCGCGCGTCTGGCACAGCGATACGCCCTTGACTGCGAGCCTGAATCGCTTCAGAAACCATTTTACCCGTTTCACGGACATAGGGCTCTGACACCAGCATCCGGTGTTCTCCGTGCAGCGAAAAGAGACGGATCGCCTCGCGAGGGAGCACCCGATCCCAACCAAGATACTGGCCGCCGTCGTTCGGCTCATCTCGCGCGATAAACAGATCGAGATTCACTGGCAGCGTGGGGACATGATATTTTACCCGCAACAAATCCAGACGGTGACGTATCCAGTTTTGGTAGTAGTCCGGCGACCAACCTGCCGGCAACATCCCCATCTTTTGCCCCAGTTGATAGTGTTCCTGCCAGCTCACCGGTCTACCCGCACGCTCAAGGCAATCCGCTCCCACGATTGCCTCAATATCGCCTCGGATAAGGAAGTCAATCATCGCTTCATCATCGCTCAGCGCGAACAGTTCATCCATCGGCACGATGTGTCCATCGCCTCGCTCTGGCAAGCGGGTATCCAGCATGCCCAGAAATTCGATTTGCTGATCCTGTCCCAACAGTTGCGCAGCAATCTCGTAAGCCAACGTACCACCGAACGACCAACCAAGCAGCCTATAAGGCCCTTGCGGCTGGGTCGAGCGGATTATCCCTACATAGCGTGCCGCCGCGCCTTCCAGTGTTTTGAATGTCGGCAGGTTGCGATCCGGTCCCATCAGCCCATAGACAGGGATATCACTGTCAATACAGGAGGCCAGCAGCGGACCGTAGAGCATTTCAGCGCTGGCTTCTGGCACGATAAACAGCGGACGCTGAGAACCGGAGGCGCGGAACGCTACCGCCCGCTCGTGAACATTCTGAGCGTCGCCGCGTTGTATTTTCTCAGCCAGTAGTCGCAGTTGTGGTGCAGCAAACAGCGATGATAGCGTCAGCTCAACACCCTGTTTGCGAGCCTCATTGATAAAACGTACCGCCAGCAGCGAATGGCCGCCCAACGCAAAGAAGTCATCGTGTCGACTCACCTGCTCAACGCCCAGCAGATTCTGCCAGATAACCGCCAGAATCTGCTCCTCACGCCCCTGCGGCGCTTCATAATCGCCGCGCGCCAGAGCGTACTCATCCGGCGTGGGCAGCGCCTTGTGATCCACCTTGCCGTTCACAGTCAGCGGGATCGTCTCCAGTTTCACATAAGCCGCCGGCACCATATACGCTGGCAACCGTGCGCCAAGCTGCGCTTTCAACTCCCCGGCGCTAATTTCCGCGCCGTCGCCGGCGGTGTAATAGGCAACCAACTGTTTGTCGGCCCCGCTGTTTCGCGCCGCCACGACCGCCTGCGTCACCCCATTGCACGCCTGCAAGGCCGACTCTATCTCCCCCAGCTCGATACGGAACCCGCGGATTTTCACCTGAAAGTCGTTACGCCCCTGAAACTCCAGCGTCCCGTCGACCCGCCAGCGCGCCAGATCCCCAGTTCGGTACATCCGCGCCCCCACCTCGACCGCAAATGGATCGCTCAGGAAACGTTCCGCCGTTTGTTCAGGCAGGTTCAGATAACCGCGGGCCACGCCGCTACCGCCGATATAAACCTCGCCCGTCACGCCGATCGGCACCGGCTGCTTATACTCGTCCAGCAGGTAGACAGCAGTATTGGCTATCGGCCGTCCAATCGGCATGCAGGGGCTGTCGGGATCGGTCTCGTTCATCCGATAGGCCGTAGCGAAGGTCGTCGTCTCCGTCGGCCCGTAGACGTGCATGAAGTTCTGCGGCGCGCCGTGGCGTAGCGTATGGCGGATAAAGCCAAGATCCAGCGACTCGCCACCCACCAGCAGATAACGTAGGCTGGGCAGATAATCCTGCAACGCGTGCGCATACTGATTAAACAGGGCGGTGGTCATAAAGAGCATGCTGACCCGCTGCTCGCGCAACTGTGCGCCGAAAAGCCTGGCGTCCAGCACCGTGTCGCGGCTGAAGATCGCTATACTGCCGCCGTTCAACAGCGCACCCCACAGCTCCATGGTACTGGCGTCAAATGCGGGGTTAGCCAGACAGGCGATACGATCGTCAGCCCGGAAATCGGCGTAGCCGTTGTTGAGCGCCAGCTTCACCACACTGCCGTGCTGCACCATGACGCCTTTAGGCCGCCCGGTTGAACCGGAAGTGTACATAATGTAGGCCAGCGTCGATGCGTTTACCGCAGCCGACGTCGGCATCTCGTCCGCGTCAGAATCGGCGTCATCCCAAGGGCGCACTATATCGACGTCTAGCACGATCAGCTCCGCTGGCAGGATGCTGAAAGCGGCATGTGACGGCGTATTGGTGATTAATACCTGCGGCGTGCTGTCCGCCACGATAAAATGCAGGCGTTCCTGCGGATAGCTCGGATCCAGCGGCACATAGGTGCCGCCCGCTTTGAGGGTGGACAGGATCGCCACAATCAGATCCACACCACGCTCCAGTGCAATCGCCACCCGGCTTTCCCGCCGCACCCCGCGCTCAGCCAGCCAGCGCGCCAGCCTGTCGGCCTGTCGGTTCAGTTCGCCATAGCTCAGCCGTCGGTCACCGTCTATCAGCGCCAGAGCGTCAGGATTCGCCTTCGCCTGCGCCTCAAACAGCGAATGAATACAGGCAGTGGATGGGTAGTCGGCGCTCGTCTGGTTAAAGTCAATCAGCACCTGCCGTCGCTCCGCCTCCGGCAGCATCGGCAGTGACCGTATCGGCTGGTCAGCATTATCCGCCATGCCGCGCAGCAGCGCCTGCCAGTACCCCAGATAACGCCGTACCGTGTCTTCATCGAACAGCGCAGTGGCATATTGCAATCGTCCTCCAATCTGTCCTTCACGTTCATAAAGCTCCAGGCTCAGGTCACATTGGGAGGTCGTCGTCTCAACAGACAGCGACGATAGCGTCACGCCGCCCAGTTCAGCGGTGCTATCCGGCATATTTTGCAGCGTAAACATAACCTGAAAGAGCGGGCTGTACGACAGGCTGCGGGCTGGCGCAACCGCCTCCACCACCTGCTCGAACGGAATATCCGCGTGGCTCTGCGCCTCCAGCGACGCCGTCTTCACCTGCGCCAGCAGCGCACCGGTATCCGGCGACGCCGACAGATCCACCCGCAGCGCCTGGGTATTGACGAACATCCCAATCAGCGATTCGATCTCGCGCCGCCCGCGCCCGGCCACCGGCGTGCCGATCACCACCTCATCCTGCCCGGACAGCCGGCTCATCAGCAGTGACCAGCCGGCCAGCAGCGTCATGAACAGCGTGCAGCCGTGACGCCGGCTCAGCGTCTTCAGTCTGTCGGTCAGTTCCCTGTCCAGCCTCGCCTCAATCTGCGCCCCGGCATAGCGTTGCACCGGGGGCCGCGGCCGGTCCGTCGGCAGCGTCAGGCACGCCGGAATACCGCGCAACTGTTCGACCCAGTAGCGCTGTTGCGCCTGCAACACCTCAGCCTGCACATGCCGGTGCTGCCAGGCCGCATAGTCACCGTACTGAATCTCCAGCGGCGGCAGCGGATCGGGATCGCCCGCGCTGAACGCCTGATACAGCGTCCCCAGCTCCCGCATCAACACCCCGACGGACCAGCCGTCGGCGATAACATGGTGCAGCGCCAGCCGCAGCCAGTGCTCGTCATCGCTTATCCGCACCAGTTCGCCCTGCGCCAGCGGGCCGCGTGTCAGATCGAACACCGGCGCAAACGGCGCAGGCGTTCCGACGCCCGTGGCATCGCACAGCCGCAGCGGAAAACCGCGATCGGCCGGCTCCACTACCTGCACCGGCGCGCCCTCCCGGCTGTCGATATGGGTGCGCAGCGCCGCATGACGCGCCACGATCCGATCCAGCGCCTGACGCAGCGCCGCGACGTCCAGTTTTCCGCACAACCGGAACCCGCCCGCTATCACATAGGCGGCACCGGCTGCTTCGTCCATCTGCGCCAGGAACCACAGCCGCTGCTGAGCCAGCGACAGCGGCGGCATCTCGCCCGCCGCCAGCGGTTCAATGGCCGACAACGCGCCCTTCCCGGCCGTGCCGAGCGAGGCCGCCATATCCTTGAGAGCCGGACGGGCAAACAGTTCCGCCAGCGGCAGCTCACGGTTTAACTCACTGCGAATGCGCGAAATGAGCTGTACCGCCAGCAGTGAATGACCGCCGAGCGCGAAGAAATCGTCCTGCCGGCCCACCGTCTCCAATGCCAATAATTCCTGCCAGATCCCGGCAAGCACGACCTCTTCACGCCCCTGTGGAGCCGTATAAGCCTGCCGAGAAAAGGCCTCTTCCCCCGGCTCCGGCAACGCTTTACTGTCCACCTTGCCGTTCGGTGTCAGCGGAATCTGCGCCAGCACGACATAGGCCGCCGGCACCATATATGCCGGCAACCGCTCGCTAAGGTGTTCTTTAAGTGCTTCGATATCAATGCAGCCCTCATCCTCCTGAGGAACGCAGTACGCCACCAGCCGCTTATCCTGCGCCGCACCGCGCGCCATCACGATCGCCTGCTTGATGTCATCACAAGCCTGTAGCACGGACGCTATTTCGCCCAGTTCGATACGAAAGCCGCGGATCTTCACCTGAGAATCATTGCGCCCCAGATAATCAATCGTACCGTCAGCGCACCAGCGCCCCAGATCGCCCGTACGGTACATCCGTTCTCCTTCTCCAGCGAAGGGGTCGTCAAGGAAACGCTCGGCGGTCAGGTCAGGCCGGTTGAGATAACCCCGCGCAACCCCGGCTCCGCCAACGTACAGCTCTCCCGCCACCCCTATCGGCGCCGGCATCCCGCTCGCATCCAGAATATATAACCGCAGGTCTGCCAGTTGGCGTCCCACCGGGCTTTCCCCGCTCCGCTCCGCGTCGCGTTCATCCAGCAGAGCACGGGTAACGTGCACCGTGGTTTCGGTAATACCGTACATGTTGACCAACTGCGTGCGGCAACCGACGTTCTGCCGATACCAGGGCGCTAACGCCGCCACATCCAGCGCCTCGCCGCCGAAAATAACCCAGCGCAGGGCATGCCTTTCCCCGCTTTCCGCCTGCGCCGCCGTAAGCTGACGGAACACGCTCGGCGTCTGGTTAAGCACCGTCACGCCTTCTTCGCACACCAGACGGTAAAGTGCCTGCGGCGAGCGCGCGGTCAGTTGCGGCACCACCACCAGACGCCCGCCGTGCAGCAGCGCTCCCCAGATTTCCCATACGGAGAAGTCAAAGGCATAGGAGTGAAACAGCGTCCAGACGTCCTGTTCGTCGAACCGGAATGTTTCCTGCGTTGCCGCCAGCAGGCGCGTTACGTTGCGGTGCTCCACCATCACCCCTTTGGGTCGGCCGGTAGAGCCGGAGGTATAGATAATATAGGCCAGATGGTTCGCCGCCAGCCCCAGCCGCGCCGGGCTGATATTCGCCGAAGGGCACTGCTCCCAGGGCCGCGATTCCGCATCCAGCACAATCAGGCCAAGCCCCTGAGGCAGTTCGCCCAGTTGCGGCAGGAGCGCCCGTGTGGTGATCAACACCGCCGGTTCGCTGTCTTCCAGCATGTACTGCAACCGCTCCTGCGGATAGCTGGGATCCAGCGGCACGTAGCCGCCGCCGGCCTTCAACGTCGCCAGAATGGCGACGGGCAACTCGCAGCTGCGTTCAAGCGCGATCGCCACACGGCTGTCCGGGCGTATGCCTAGCTCGATCAGCCAGTGCGCAAGCTGATTGGCGCGGGCGTTCAGTTCGCCGTAGCGCAGCGACTGCGCCTGACAAACCACCGCCGTGGCATCCGGCCGCGCCTGCGCCTGCGCTTCAAATTGTTCATGGATACAATGCGTTGACGGATAGGTGCTCTGCGCGGCACCCCACTGCATGAGCGTGTCACGCTCTTGAGGCGATAGCAGTTCGTAATCGCCCACTTTTCTAGGCAGATTATCTTCGGCGATCGCGAAAAAGTACATCAGGCGGCGAAGGTGACATGCTAAATCATCTTCATCGTACAGGGAGGCGTTGCCCGTCAGGCACAGCTCCAGGCCATGGGTTGTGCCACGATCGAGTACCGTGATCATAAGATCATCCGACGGGCCAAGCGCCAAATTGTGCACGGCGACTCCCGCATCGCCAAAACGTATGTCGTCGTACTGGAAAGGAATGATGTTGATCGAGGTGGAGTACAGCGGACTGCCCTGAGCGATCAAGCCCAGATCGGCGCTAATGGATTCGCCACGATAGCGCTGGTGCCTCCCGGCACCATATAACACGCTTTTCGTCTGACTAAGGCACTCTGCGATACCGTCGTCGTCCGACAGCCGCAGACGCAGCGGCAACACATTGCTGACCATACCCGGAAAGCGGCGAAAATTGCTACCGGAGCGTGCCGTCATCGGCAGCCCCAGCAACAGATCGTCCTGGCTCGTTATTCTCTTAAGATAAATGGCTATCAGGCTAATCAGTAACTGTGGTAAGGCCACGCCATGCCGGCTGGCAATATCCCGCAATTGAAGATGGCTGTGTTGCGGTAAGTATTGCTGCCGACGGACAATATCGGAACACGTCGCTTGCCTCTGCGCCAAACTTACCGGAGCTGGTTGGTCGATAAGCTGTTTCATCCAGTATTGACGGTCCTGCTCATAGCGCGTTGATGCTTCATACGCGTTATTGGCGTCCAGCACGTCCGTCAGGGAGGCAAAAGAATCGCCACGGGGATGATTGCCTGCCAGAAGATCGGAATAGACTTCAGCCATACGCCGTACGAGCAAAGCCGCACCATACCCATCAAGAATAGCGTGATGATAACTGTGGTAGAAAAAAAATCGTTCGGGTGCCAATTGAAGAAGGGCGAATGAGAAAAGCGGACCGCGCGACAGATTAAAGGGAGTATTTTGATCGTTTCGCATCCATCGCTCTGCCGCCGCTGTGGAATCAGATTCTTGACTAAAATCAAGCAGCGGGAAAGTCCAGTCGGACGGCAGATCGAGACGCTGGCAGGGGCCTTCTGGCGTATTATGCAAGGTCATCCGCAGAGACGGTGCTTCTTCAACGACAATTCTGGCCGCTTTTTCAAATATCGCCGTATCCAGAGGGCTAAGGATTTCAAGATATTCAGCGGCTTTGAATACCTGGGGTTTAGCGCTGTGGTTTAGGTGTTGGGCGAACCACATCCCCCGCTGCGCGGAAGATAAGGGGAAAATAAGGTCGCATTGCGCATTTTCCCTATTACCCACTGGTTGCAGATTACACAAAAGTGCCTTTTTATCAGACATAGGATTCCCTCCCTGTTTGGCGTATTTAATCAGAGATTAATATTTATCGCTTTGAATATAATTAGCATGTTAATACTTATTGAATATGGTTAGTATATTAATATTTCAACTAACACTTCCCTTATTTAACTGCCATTCTTCCACATCATGAAAACGTTGACTTTACTATCCATCCACTACCTAAAAGATTCATAACATAGTGATTTTAGCAAAGTATAAGTGAAATTAATCATGATAGATATAGGAATAGAAATACAGCCATAGCGTTAAAGTGAAAACAAAAAATGTCAACCGATCATTAAGAAATAATTTTAAAATAGCAAAATAATAAATAATGAGAAATAATAATAGTTCGATTTATAATTAATGTAGGCGTCACATACAGACCGTATTAAAGCCAAGACGGAGGTAAGATCCACGCCGTTAAGACTACAGTTACCAATCAGTGAGTACAGAACAGCGGTATGCTCATCACCTTCGTCTAAACCAGCGAGCAATTAGTTTTTCCGGCGCAGGGCGTTCTCCGCGATATTATTGTCTATCTCTGCCCAGCCGTTAATACAACAAGTTCAGAGCATCCAACTGCTTCAGCAGGTACATGAACGCCTTCGCTATATCTGAGTGTCGTGTAGTCCCGCAATGGTATTAGTCAATGCAACCGCTCCGAAACTCGGCTCAAGCGTTTCTCATCATGAGAAACTCACGACTGCAAACAGTCATTGAATGACTAATAACCAATCCTTCATCAGACATAATCATTAATAAATAATGATTATGTCTGATGAGGGATATTACAGGCAGTAATTGGTAGCTCAGTCATAAACTCTGGGAAAAAATCTCTGCTCTTATTCTGGAACACAAAAATCATCGCTCGCTGAGTGCGCATCGTAAACGTGTTAATAGTCGTGCCGTAATGATCGCAATCTTCTCTGTGCCAGGACAAGCTGACAATGGAATGCGCTCAACGGCACTGGAATAGTTAATCAAGCTCTGCCGATCGTCGGTTTCAGGAGTAGTTCACTGTAGATTTTTTTGAGCAATTCTAGCAGCTAAACGTTACCGACTAATCATGGTTGTCGATGGCTGAGTATTCGAGCCGCTGGCGCTGAAGTTCTGCTTTCGCAGGTTTTCCGATACCGGCAGCTCATCAGCAAGGCGTGGCGCACCATAGCGCGGTTTTGCCTCAGTGAGTGCTTTACGGACAGCCTCATCACAAATGAGCCGGAACTGCTTATTATTCGGGTTCACATACCCTGTACATTACCCATCAAACCTCCTCAGAAGTCTGACTGGTTTCCCGCAGCATTCCCGGTGCATGACCCACAATGCGTTTAAATGCCCGGCTGAACGCCGCCAGCGATCCGTAACCCAGACGTAACGCCACGGTTTCAATCGGCTGATGCTCATGACGGATGTACTGGACAGCCAGACGCATGCGCAGCTCGCTGAGATATTTTACAGGTGTGGTGCCCGTTGCTGAGAGAAAGCGTTCGGCAAAAACGGAACGGGAGGTGCCTGCCTCTTTTGCCAGTTCCGCCACGCTCCAGTTAACGCCCGGATTCTGATGCATCGCGTAAATCGCCCGGCTCAGTCGCGGATCGCGCAGTACCTGCACCCAACCCGTCGCTTTACCGCACCCTGCTTCAACCCACCCTCGCACGATGAGCGCCGCGACCACATCCGCCAGCCGCGCCAGAATGCCCGCAAAGCCCACCTGACGTGCCATCGATTCACGTTCCATAGCCGCAAGAAGGGGATGAATTTCCGGCCAGGTCGACATCAGGCGGCTCACCATCATGACTTCCGGCATCGCTTTGATCAGCGGCTGCATTCCGCCTAGTTCAAAATCCATGCATCCGCTGAAGATCACTGTGTTCTCGTTATCCGGGCAGGGTTGGCAGTCAATCGCAGAGACCGAATTGCAAATCGATTCGCAGGGAAACGCAGACACCGGCGTGGCGTCAACCTTTTCATCAGAGAGCAGCGCATGCGAATTCCCGTTGGGGATAAACAGCGCATCACCGCTTTTTAGCACAAACGTCGCGCCACTCTCCATGCGCAACAGCGCCGTCCCCTGACTGACAAAGTGAAACTGCGCTTTGCCGGGCACATAGTGGAACGCCACACCAAATGGGGCATGGGTCTCAATTCGGCGATATGTCACCCCGGAAAGACGCATCCCACGCAAAAGCTCGCTGATCAAATCGGGTGACTGAGCGGTCATAGCAGCAACTCCGGACGAATAATCAATAAGTGAAGATTATATGCCATAGATCGTCCATACGGAACGCTCTATTCTTTGTGACGGTTGTCACATTTTTCTAACGGGAGAGCAACAGATGAATTCATGCATCGCGGCAAGTGAGGCCATTACGCCCACCAAGCCCGCCTGGAGAGCCGTCTATTCACTGGGGCTGGGGGTATTTGGTCTAATTACGGCTGAGTTTTTACCGGCTAGTTTATTAACGCCGATGGCAGCAAGTTTAGGCATCACAGAGGGAATGGCGGGCCAGGCGGTGACCGCAACGGCTCTGGTCGCGCTGGTAACCGGGTTGCTCATCACGCCCGCGACCAAAAGTATCGATCGTCGTTGGGTATTAATGTTTTTCTCAGTGCTGCAAATTATCTCCAGCCTGCTAGTGGCATTTGCCC
This sequence comes from Pectobacterium betavasculorum, assembly GCF_000749845.1. Lineage (GTDB taxonomy): Bacteria > Pseudomonadota > Gammaproteobacteria > Enterobacterales > Enterobacteriaceae > Pectobacterium > Pectobacterium betavasculorum. Next base: position 178,487 of record NZ_JQHM01000002.1, read on the forward strand.
CTACTCTGAACGTGTTGCTAGTGGGGCGCTTACTACTAGGGGTTGCCATTGGTGGATTCTGGGCCATGTCCACCGCCACAGCGATGCGCCTTGTACCTGAGGATAAAGTGCCTAAAGCGCTAGCGGTTATCTTCTCCTGCGTCTCGATTGCTACCGTCGTTGCCGCGCCGCTTGGCAGTTACCTGGGGAGTTTGATTGGCTGGCGAAACGTCTTTATCCTCTGCATTCTGCCGAGCATTGTGGCGCTGTTTTGGCAGATGTGGGTGTTACCATCAATGAAACCGGAAAGCAGTGGCAGCCTGGGAACCCTGTTTCGCGTGCTGCGCCGTCCGGGCATGATCGGTGGATTGCTGGCAACCGTGCTGATCTTTAGCGGGCATTTCGCCTTCTTTACCTACCTACGACCGTTTCTGGAAACCGTCGGTCAGGCAAGCGTCGAAAGCATTTCCTTGATTTTACTTGGCTTTGGTCTCGCCAATTTTGTCGGCACCTCGATTGCCGGTTATCTATTGGCACGAAACTTACACCTGACGCTGGCGCTAGTGCCCTTTGTGATGGGCGTTCTGGCGCTGACCATGGTCGCCTTTGGACATCTGGCAATACTGGACGGCCTGCTGGTGGCGATGTGGGGATTTGCGTTTGGTCTGGTTCCCGTGGGCTGGTCAACCTGGCTTGCGACCACCGTACCGGACGAAGCTGAAAGCGCGGGTGGCTTACTGGTGGCATCGATCCAGTTTGCTATCGGGGCTGGTGCCGCAGGGGGCGGGCTGATATTTGATCTTAACGGGGCAAGCGGCGTGTTTGCTGGCAGTGGATTATTGCTGGTATCAGCAATGGTGATTGTTTTTGCCGGCGTGCGAGTTAGAGCACAATAAAACGGTACGCCAAATCCAAGTGCGGGTGTGGTATCTGCCACTTACCCGTTAGAACGACATGAGCCATGATTACAGTCTGCTAAATCCCTAGAGCAAGGAGTCGGCCATCATAACCGCGCAGGAGCGGGCAGGTACTGAGTTGCAGAAACATCCGAAATAACGACTTGAATACAGCAACGGTTCAAAAATGATAAAAGCCCTGACTGTGTTAGCCAGGGCTTTTAAGGTACTACAGACTTAATATTTAACATTAATTGACTTAATAACGTCTTACTACTATTGGTACTGCTTCAAATGTACACGTTTATAACAGATAATATTGGGTACTAAAATTAACTAAAACCTCCCATATATTTACTGGTTTAAACCCCCTACCAACCTGACGGGTATGGCAGGTACAGGTACATCCCCCATCGCGATATATACTCTTTAATGCGTGGCCTTACTCTCGTTGCGACATGTTACGAATCACTAAAACTCAATCGCAAACAATAAACACTAAATCATGGCCTTACATCATCGCGCTTTCGTCCCATTTTGCGATTGTAGATACTGACTACGTGGCCTTAAGCATCATCGAGTGAGAATATTAATGCCTCTCAACATCGATTACCCATACAAAAATACTTCGTGGCCTTTATCGCAAAAAACACTGATTAAAGAACATGTTCGTTATCTTTACTATAACAGCAAACTGAAACTTCGCTGCTGTTGCTGACCAATTTACGGATTTTAAAAACAGTGTCAATACTGTTTTTAATAACATGTTTTTAATAACAGTATTCACGAGAGTATATACCCTAAATAATTCGAGTTTCAGGAAGGCGGCAAGCGAAGGAATCCCGATGAGCTTACTCAGGTAAGTGATTCGGGTGAGTGAACGTAGCCAACGCACATGCAACTTGAAGTATGACGGGTATAGATAAGGAAAGCTTAAGAAAACAGTGCATTTATGCCGTTCAACCCAACAGCGTAGTGTTTAATTTAATTTCAACAACCGTATGCCCCGTTGTTATTTTCTTTGTGCTAACGATGGTTAATCCGCTTAACGTCAGAATATCTTCCATATCTTTCAATGTCCTGTATCGCGTACCATCCTGGCAGATAACAGACTGAAAGAGCGAATTCATTAATAGTCTTGGTGATGTTTCTTCATACCCCAACAAAGGTTCAATGATTAACAGTGTCGAATTCCCCATTGATTTCGCTATTTCTTTCAATATCTTCAGGTTAAATTCATCATTCCAGTTATGTAATACGTTTTTAAGCAGATAAACATCGTGATCGGTAGGAATCGCCTCAAAGAAACTACCGGGGATGAAAACCATTCTTTCTTTCAATTCAGGATAATGCTGTGCGACGCGCTTTTCCCTTCGGTTACAGACACCAGTCATGTCAAAAAGACAACCCATCAGGTTATGGTACTGTTTTATAATCTCAACCAGAATAACGCCACTGCCACCGCCAATATCAACAATACTGCAAGCCTTTTTAAAAATGGATGCATATTCTTTAGCCAGTATATATCCAACCGGGTGAGATAAATTCCGCATGGCAAGATCGTAAATTTCAGCTCGCAATGCGGAATTCGCCAGATGCTCATAGAGTGTCAGACCAAAGACCTGCTTAAATCCCGATTCCCCTGTGCGACTCGTATGCAATAATCCATCAAACCCCTGATAATACTCATTGCCGAACAGCATGCAGAAATTTTTCATCGAGTTTACGTTATCCGAGATCAGCAGTGCAGAACGTGCATTATTTTTAATAAGACCTTCATCTTCTACTTCAAAAAATCCGAAAATCTCAAGTACCTTTATGATATCAACTATTTTTTTCACACGCATGACATTCCTTTGCTAATTCAGCGATGGTTGCCCCCTGCTCCCCTATTTTATCTGCTATCCCTATTTCCGCTGCTACACACAATGCTTTGCGGCTAAAGGCACCGTCATTATTTCTGAAATATTTCTTATATACTCAGAGGAATTCATATCGTTCCCTTTATTATCTTATTTCATAGCGAGGATGAATTGATTATTTAGCACATCATTTATGTTGATACGTCAAGTATGCTGAAATGAGGCTAAAAATGTATCATCCATTTGGCCGAGCCATAATGCGCAATTTACGGTTCAGCCAAAAAGAAATAAGGGATTAAAGTGATATTATTTGAAATAACATTGTTTTAAAAAGGTTTGCTAGCAATAGATCGGTCACAGTATTTATCGGAAAATTTTCTCACCAATATTGCGTGCAGCATTGATACACGCCTCTGGCGTACTCAGCTCCGGCATCAATAGCATTTCAGACGTCAAGACTGGCACACCGCAGTAGTCAAAATCTCATGTGCGATCTGCGCATGAAAAGCATCAGCGTAGCCACGCTTTGCATATGATGTGCTATGAACCGAGTGGAACCCGCATCGAGTTTTACTGGCCAGGTCAGTAAGCAAAGACGAAGACCCCCGTCTCGTGACACACATCAATAGTGCGTACTGATATCGCGCACCTCCGCTATGGTTAAAAATTGACCCAAATCAATAAAAAACCAGTAAATACATTAATTTACCTTTCTATACACCCCATCTTTTGACCTTCCCGTAGGGGGAAGGTGTAACGTTATAGCTAGTGATTCCAAAATAATGACGCTATTGAGGGGAAATGATGATGAAGATAAAGATGATGGCAGCACTACTCGGTCTGACATTAAGCAGCTCAGGTTTTGCCGCGGCAACTGACGCCAACGCTTTTCTAGCCAAGCAAGGGCTGGCAGGGAAAACCATCGAGCAAATCGTCGAGGTTATCGATCAATCACCACAGGCAAGGCCTTTGCCCTACAGCGCTTCTATTACCAGCAAAGAACTGAAGTTGTCAGATGGGCAACAGCAGTATCGCTATCCGCTGGGAGATAAATTCTATCTCTCATTCGCCCCTTACATTCAACAAACGCATCCCTGCTTTAACCACAGTTTGTCCGGGTGTCAGGGCGAACTTGCTAATACGGCGTTTGACGTAAAAATCACGGATAAAGCCGGTAACGTTGTCATGCAGAAAACCCTAAACAGCCACCGAAACGGTTTTGTTGGCGTATGGTTACCGCGCAATATTGAAGGAACGATTAACGTCACCTATCAGGGACGTGTCGCAAGCTCAGCGTTTGCTACCTATGACGACAGCCAAACCTGCATGACAACCTTGCCGTTGAAAGAACGAGCATAGAGAGACGCCGTGAGCGCTGATTGAGAACTCCAGCCAGCATGCTGGGGTTCTCAGTAAAAAGAAAAACAGACGAATTATCGAACCTCGACCACACGTGGTAAAACTTACACCACGCCCGAAAGAGAAACTGCATGAGCTGGTGAAGATTTACCTGCCAGATACCACTGACGTCATCTGGAATCTTTATGGTTCGCTATGGCAGTTGGCGGTTCACAATACGGCTTACGCAGAGCTCGCCCATGTGATGACCGAGAAATGGTCTGCCTTGCTGGAAGAAATTATTGTATCAGGCATCGCGTCCAGAGCCTTTAAAAACACGGATACCCAGCGCGTCTCCCGCCAGTTGGACGCACTGCTAAACGGCTATTCTGACCACCTGATTATTAATCCGGCCCCTGCCAATTTTCAGCAAGTGATTGAAGATATTTATGATTTTATACAACACGTATTATGAATCGCCTCCAGAATCGCGACCAATAAGCTTACCCCCTCCAGCACGATTAATCGCGAATGTTGCATGCCATCTTTGATTGGACTGTGCTAATCAGATAGGCATGCTTCGTCAACATTTCGAACTGGATGACATCATTTTCCGCCAGGATAGGGAGCGCATCATCGGGTGCATTATCATTAATATTCTTGTTCATCGCGATATTGTGTACCTCCAGGCGGTTCCCCTCCCAGACGGAATCAAAACTGAACGTACGCCGGATCGTCAGCGGCACGCCATCTTCACCAATGTAAAAGCCATTGACCAAAACCAGCGCTCTGTTTTGTCTATTTAGATAAAAATAGATGTCATATTCCTTTCTGACACGCTGTTCTTCTGACTTAACCGCCACCTCTGCCTGACATATCAGCGGTTTTCTGTATAAATTATTTTTTAAATAAAAAATGATTCCCAGAGAGAATGACATACACAGCACCATCGTGGTGCAAAAAATTTTCTTCCTGACTTTAATTATTAACATAAGTTACACATCCAGACCCCTCTTTCTTACAGGAAATAACGATCTCACTTTTCTTATCCAGCATTTCAGATATAACGATTTTTTTCGACAAGAAGAATAATGAATTATCGGAACACAAATTTTCATAGTCGGTCGGGAGGGGATAGCCAACACTGTCATATAAATAGAAAAGATCGCATTTCCCAGTCATATTCACATTGACAAGATGCCGATACGGGAAACGATTTACGCTCTCAAGCATGAGCAGGAAAAACCCAGCGGCTACTGCCCAGATGAGAAGGAACTTGATGTATTGCTGTTTTTTTACCGGTTCAGGAATAGCGTGATGTTCAATAGAAAATGGCTTTTTTTCTTTATAAACATCCTCTTCCGTTATCTGGTTACTTTCCTGATATTGCGTTTCCTTTTCTTCTCCTCTATCCAATGCAGGATAGGAGACAATACTTTCAGCGGTAAAAACAACCCCCAACTTGGGGATTGTTACTATCGAATCTGCAAGATCAAACTCACGCAACACCTTCCTTAATAGAGATAAATAGTTGTTTAGATTATTAAGAGAAGGGCAAAGTGCATGCTTTTCCAGCGCCTCTTTTAACAAAAAATCACGGCTTAGCGTTACCCCCTGGTTCTCTATTAATAAACAGAACAATCGCGAAATAGGAAAATTCACAGAAGTTGCTTCATTTTCACGTTCTATCCATGCCAGTGTTCCCTCTCCCTCGTTGAAAATGATTAAATCATTAATCAAATAAACCATTCGACCCTTTTCCATCAAGATTAGAGGCACAATTCATTTGCTATAATAAGATTATAGATACGATTTTTATGATCATAAGACCTACGAAATAGTCTGAAAAACCACACTATCAAAACAAAAACACGCTATCTATGGAAGCAAAATCAATTATATAGATAGCTTTACTGATGCTATCTCTTGCAAGGATAAAAACTTAGCCATTTATTGTCAAAGATTATTTGACCTACATTTAATCATTATCCAATAAAAAATATATTTCACTATTTTTATAAACCATAAAAAATATCCCCCCGCGTCTGTCACCAAAGAAAATCAATAACAAATAAGATGTTGAATTAAAATAACTTATTGATAAAACGGCACTTATATCACACCATCCTACATTTACCACCATGCGCAAAAATCAGAATAAAAAACTAAATAAACATAAATTTAAAACATTTAACCTAAATAAAAATAATTAAATCAATATATTTGACCATTAAATCATTCAACACTATTATCCATCCAGCTCCAAATTCACCGATTAGGAAAATGGGTCAATATATTCACTTCGTGAAAGATGCCCCACGACCGATCAATCAATAACAACATTAAAAGTAGCATTACACATGATGCATGAGTACGTATGCACTCATGAAAGTAGCGCCATAATTTAAATAGAGTAACCAATAGAGAGAGCATAATATGAAATTATCAAAGATCACCCTGGCATCCCTCATCTCCGTGATATTTTCTGTCGGAGCACATGCCGCAGATTCACATAATGGTTCGGTGACATTTAAAGGAAAAATTATTGATACGCCCTGCTCAGTATCTCAGGAAGATCTGCACCAAACGATCGAGTTCGGCGAAATCAGCAAAACCGTGTTGGAAAATGGTGGCACGTCAGAAATTAAGCCGTTTGATATCACATTAAAAGATTGCAGTCTGGATACCGCAACCAGCGCCAAAATTGTTTTCTCCGGCGGCGTGGCATCTGGAACCAATAATGAACTGCTGGCATTAAACGGCAGTGCGACCGGTGCGGGCATTGCCGTAGAACGCGTCGGCGAAAAAATTAAATTCGACGGAACAACACCAGCTGTTCCTGCTACGCCGCTGGCAAATGGAGATAATACTTTCTCCTTCACGTCCTATATTGCCAAACTCCCAACACCACAGGAAGGGGAATCGCCAGTGATTACTACAGGCTCCTTCGCCAGCACGGCTAATTTTGTGGTGTCCTATCAATAATATACTTTTCCGCTAACAACAGGGTATCAGTAATCAAATGGGGAGGTTTCCTCCCCTATTATCCTATTCATTCCACATGTCGAAATACATGAATGGATAGCCACAACGCGACATCTTTTCAAGCAGCTATTCCTATGGCAACGAAGAATATTACGTTCAAAGAAAAAATAAAATCCGCATTATTTCGTTACGGTTTTTTTATTTTTTCTTTGAATACAACATCGCTCAGTGCAACGGAGTTTAACGTTAACGTACTGGATGTCGATGATCGTAGTGAAATTGATCTTAGCCATTTTTCCGATCCCGAATACGTCACACCCGGTACCTATCTGTTATCAATAAAAGTAAACGCGCGTGAAATACAGCAGCAAATGGTTAGCTACCTGCCAGAAGGCAATAATCGTTCTCGGCCAACCGCCTGCCTCGCGCCCGAATTCATTGATAAACTGGCGCTGAAAAAAGAAGCTCGCGACCAGGCTGAATTATGGAATAACGGCACATGTGTCGATTTGACGCCTATCGCTGGCGTCAACGTCTCTAACCAGATAGGCATGGGAACGCTAAATATTACGATTCCTCAAGCCTGGCTGGTGTACAGCGATCGCAACTGGATTCCGCCCGAACAATGGGACCACGGCATCAACGGCGCGCTGCTGGATTACAACCTCGTCGGGAACGTACGCCGCGATACCAATGGCAGAGGCACATCACACTATTTCAGCAGCTACGGCACAGCCGGATTTAATCTTGGAGCCTGGCGCTACCGTGCCGATTACCGCTATTTTCTGCAAAAATCGCGCAACGCGAATCGCGATAGCTTCTCGTGGGATCAGTTTTACGCTTATCACCCGCTGCCAACCCTGTCAGCCGATCTCAAGCTGGGTGAAATGTATTTCAGCAGTAATCTGTTCGATAGCTATCGCTTTACCGGCGCGTCATTAGCCAACAACGAGAACATGCTCCCGCCTTCATTGCGTGGCTACGCGCCCGAAATTCGTGGGGTCGCTAAATCAAACGCGACGGTCACCGTCACGCAAAATGACAGGCTAATCTACGAAACCACCGTGCCTGCTGGTCCTTTTGCGATTCAGGATATGAAAAACGGCGTTAGCGGGACGCTGGATGTGCAAGTGACGGAAGAAGACGGCACAGTAACGACGTTCCAGACCGAGTCGGCCAACCTGCCTTACCTGACGCGACCGGGACACGTGCAGTACAAACTCGCCGCGGGTAAACCCTCGAATACCAACCACCGTCTGCAAGGCCCAGTCTTTTCTGCCGCCGAAGCCTCATGGGGATTATCCAACGCGTGGTCGGTGTACGGCGGCGGTATTTTATCCGATGGCTACCAGTCCTGGTCGGCGGGCATAGGGAAAAACCTTTACCTGCTGGGCGCGCTGTCGGCGGATATCACACAGTCACGCGCGACGCTTCCGGCAACGTCCGCGTCGCAGATGGGGCATGCCTTCTCACTCAACTGGTCTAAATATTTCAACTCGATCGATAGCCAGATCAGTTTCGCGGGCTACCGCTTTTCAGAGAAGACCTACATGAGCATGGCGCAGTATCTCTATGCGCTGAATCTCGATAGCCGCTATCGCAATGAAAAAGAACGCTACACCATCACGCTCTCCAAAAATTTCGCGACGCGGGAATCATCCTCTGTGCTGAGCGGGCTATCGACCTACGTTACCTATACGCGCCAAACCTACTGGAATGAAGCCGAGCAGGATCGCTACGGGGTTTCGCTGAACAAATATTTCGATATCGGCGCAGTTAAAGGCATTGCCGCGAATCTCTCGGTCTATCGCACCGAATTCAACCGCCGTATCGATGACAGCCTGTATCTGAGCTTTTCTATCCCGCTCGGCGAGAAGGACCGCATGAGCTACAGCATGGGGCGCTATAACGACGGCAGCAATCAGGCGCTGACCTATTCCAATAACGCCGATCCGCACCGCACCTGGAATCTGAGTACCCGGCATGACAGCAAAGAGAATACTTACCTGAGCGGCAACTATACCTATCTGGCACCGATGACGGATGCCACCGTGGGCGTCGCCTGGCAGCAGGATCGCTATACCTACCTGAACGGTTCATTGCGCGGCGGAGTTACTGCCACCCGCCACGGCGTCGCAGCACACCCGAAAGGCAATCAGGGTGGCACCCGCATCATGGTCGATGCAGGTCAAGCGGGCGTGCCGTTCACCGGTAGTCAGGTCGAGACTAACCGCTATGGCCTGGCCGTGATTGCTGGCACCAGCAGCTACTACGACGTGTCAACCCGCATTGATGTTCAGAAATTACCGCAACACATTGAAGCGGTGACGACGGTGGTTCAGGGCACGCTGACCGAAGGTGCCATCGGCTACCGCAAATTCGACGTGGTGAGCGGGGCAAAAATCATGGCATACGTAACGCTGGCCGATGGCAAAAATCCCCCGTTCGCCGCCCAGATTAAAAACAAGAAAGGCCGCGACATCGCCATGATTGCCAACGGCGGGCAGGCCTATATCACGGGCGTATCGCCTGACGAAAAGCTGTCCGTTATCTGGGAGGGAAGAACGCAGTGTTCCATCACCCTACCCGCCACCTTAAATCACCTTGATGCCTTGCTGCTTCCCTGTAAATAAGCGGCGCGAAAGAGAAAAATCTGGAGAGTACGTTATGAAACACACATTTTATCGGCGAGCAGCAGGATTCCTCATCGGCTGCCTGTTTTTGATGCCCGCAGCCTATAGCGCCCTGAACCTCGATCGCACCCGCGTTATTTTTAACGACGAGGAGCAATCGGCGACGGTCATGTTGATGAACCAAAATGCGGAGAACCCGTTTCTGGCGCAGTCCTGGCTGACGGACGATCGGCACAATAAAGTGACGACGCCGCTGATGGTACTGCCGCCGCTACAGCGCATCGAAGCGAAAGGATATAGCCTGATCCGTCTGGTCAAAACAGAACAAATCAGCCAATTGCCAACTGACCGCGAATCGCTGTTTTACCTTAACGTCCGGGAAATTCCACCCAAGACGGACAAGCCCAACGTATTACAGATAGCCATTCAGTCTGAAATTAAGGTGTTCTTCCGCCCCCGTGGCGTAAAGCCAGCCAAAGACGAAATATGGCAGGAAAAACTGATCGTCCGCAAAACGGGAAACACCTTTCAGGTAGAAAACCCCACGCCGTACTACATCACGGTCAGCGGCATCCTGAAACAGCCCAAAGCGACGCGTGCCAACCCCACCAGCCTGCTGAAAGGCAGCGCCTTTATGGTCGCGCCACGCTCAACGCTGTCGGTTGAGGTGAATGACGGCGCAGTCAATCGTTTCTATCTGTACTACGTCAATGACTACGGCGGCCATCTGGAGTTGCCTTTTACCTGCGCACAAAACCAGTGCCAGCCCGTCATCCGTAAATAAGCCACAGGGAACCGCTATGTCTTGGTTAGCTGCTCATCAACATCGCCATGTCGCCCTCTGCGCGTCGCTCTTTTTCGGCTTAACGGCGTTTAACGCCAGCGCGCTGGAATGCCGGCTGGGCACCGTGACCGGCCCGGTAAACGACTATGAGGATATTGGTACGCTAAAGATCCCAGCGACCTTGCCGATTGGCAGCCGGCTGTGGACGTCAAAACCCTATACCCGCAGCCTGGCCTGCTGGGCGTATAAATCTGTGCGCCCGCAGGGTGAGATGTCCTATTTCTATCCCAACCCTGAAGGCAAGGTCATCAGCCAAGGGGTCGGGATTGGCATCATCTACAACGGTCAAGATCTCGGGGTGATTACCAATGGCGGCACCAGCGCCTCCCGCGTCTCCACGGGGCAGTGGATCTTACCCGGTCCAAGCGGCTCATCACCGCCGTCCAACCCGACCATGCTAAATGTCACGGTACAGCTCTACCTCGAAAAAACGGGAAACATCACCGATACCACGGCGGGAGTCGATTCGCTGCGCGTCTTTCAGGTTGACGGTGAACTGGGCATAAACAACAAACCCGACAGTAATTATGGCCTCAGCCTGTCAGGACTACACGGCATCGACATTATGCAGTGCGCCGCGAAGATCAACGTCTCGCCCGATAGCTATGTCGACTTTGGTACGGTGAGAGCGTGGTCAGGTACGGAAGCGAATGCGCTGGCGCAAACGGAGTTCCACATCAACGTATCGACCGATGGTGGAGAAGACTGCGGCAGAGGGTTCGATCTGGACATCAACTTCGATGCCTCATCGCGGGGAAACTCACTCGTCGGGATAGACGGCATGGATATGGGAAATGGCGCTACGCTGAAGATCGAAGATACGCGCAGCGGCAATAACGTGGTGTTTAACCAGTTCATCGGTCTGGTTGACGGCCTGACGGCATCAAGCGGCATGATTGAACGGCGTTATACGGCCAAGCTCTACGCCTCCGGTCCCGCCGTGATAGGCGATACCGAGAAAAATATTATCCTACGGTTTAACTATCATTAACCCGTCTTCCTACGCGAGATCGCAACAATGATAAAACACAGCAATACGATAATGAAAACCAAGCCACGCGGTGCATTGCTCGCTTTCACACTCGCTATCTTGGCTCTGCCGTCGGGAACGTCCATCGCACAACAGATGTCATCATTGGACGATCACGAAGTGACCTTCCACGTTTTAGTCGTCAACGCCGCCTGCAATGTAAGTACGGAGAGCAAGGCGATTGTGGTGGACATGAGTGAAGTCTCTGAGCGCACGTTAAAAGCCAATCGCTACGGCGACTGGCATGACTTCACCATTAACCTCACGGACTGCAATCTGGATACCTACCAAAACGTCACTATCCGCTTTTCAGGTAAAGAAGAGCCGCTCTTGCCCAAACGGCTGGCGCTGGATACGCCTTCCGGTGCCAAAGGCATCGCGATTGGCATTTATCATGCAAGTAAACTGGTCGGCATCAACAGCAGCACGGACAACATTGTGCTGCAAAGCGGAGACAACACCATCCCCTTTTCAGCCCGAATAGAAAAGGTACGCGACGATCTGATTCAGTCCGGCGATTTCATGGCAACGGCGAACTTCACCTTGAGCTATTTGTAGCGGGTTGAGGGGAAAGTCGAGGCAGCTCTGTTCTTTACCAAACACCGGCGGCACACGCATTATTCACTCACGGCTAAAGTTATTTGTTAGCCGCTCCCCCTGTTCGTTAGCGGCTAAACACCAGCGGAATTCTTTTTGAGAACAAGAAACAGGAGATCCAGACGTCAGCACAAACTGTCATCTAACTTTAAAAGTGTGCTAACGAGGCGAGTGACTACATGAGTTATTCATTCCCCTATATGAGTCCAATTATTTACAATAGAGTAAAAATATAATCACCCAACATTATCGCCTCCCCCCTTATATTACACATTCGATAAAAATCATAAAATCGCCATAAAAATATAAAGCAAACGACCCAATACAAAACCCCTAATCCAAATTACCTATGACAAATACCGACAAAAAACAAAACACAATAAAAACAACCGGTAAATTAAAAAAACAAAAGAAAGACAACTAAGTCAACTTGACAAAAAACAGCCATGAAATAAACATAAATAAAAACCGATTATATTTCCCTTATCTAAAAACAAACAAAAAAATTAAATTAACATTAAAAAAAGGAAAAAAATGAAAATAATTAATGTGCTTATTGTGGTCAATACTACAGAAACTCTCACGTCAGGAAATATTACGAATAATGCCTATTTAGTGGATAACAACGGTTTCATAGGCTCTTGGGGTGAAGGTGGTTCAACCTTGCATACCGTTGCTCAGGATGGCGATCAGATTCAATGGCACGCTGTGCCAGTAAGCCTGCGCGGTGATGTCACCATCACCGGCTTTTCTGGGCAAATGGTGGAACAAGCAATCTGCCAGCCGCAAAACGAAGCGGCAAACGGCAACCCCTGGCTTGGCAGAGTGGAATCCCGGGGACAGTTCTCATTTTTCTCTTATGAAGTAAACGTGCGAATAGGAGAAAAAACATTTTCTCTCAATTCTGCAATCGATGTTGTGTGAAAAAGCGAGGAAAGAGCAATGAACGAAATTGACGTACTCATTGTAGTAGATGCAGAAAATGCATTGGCATCCAACAATCTGGGCTCGAATGTCTATCTGATCGATACCAACAAATATGTGGGTTCAGGTAATGAAGGTCAGGAGGAACTGAAGACGGCCTGTCAGGATGGGCAGGTCATCAACTGGCATGTCACTGGTGTTTCGCTGTCAAGCGACGTATCCATCCTTTCGTTCATAGGCCAAATGGTGAATGACAAAGTATGTGTACCTGTCGCCGTTAACAGTATCAATGGTACGTACTGGCAAGGCCGGGTGGAAGCACAAGGCACCACTGGCGGTCAGCAATATTCTGTGGTTCTAGACCTGGACGGTCGTTCCATGACTTTTGATCCTTTCATAGAGATTAGCTGATATGTTGAGTCCAACCATTTATGACGCACAAGAACTGCTCACCGACTCTTTCAATAATGTGATGCAGCTCGATAGCTACGCTTTCACCAGTAGCAATACAAATATCGGCAAACTGCCGGATGACCCCGACTGGCTCGCCTCGGTGCGTAGCCGGATGTCAATGCTGAGTAATGCAGGAAATCAATGGGTTCAGGACAGGCCAGATATCTGGGGGAGTATTCTTCTTCAGTTCCCTGACTACGCCACAGCTTTTGCCGGAGTTAACGCTACAGCGCAAGAAAATAAGTTGTCACAGAGTCAATGGCTGGAGCTCCTGAAGAACGTGCTGCGGCCCCAGTTGACCAAAGCAGTGAAGGACACTGGCACCGCAGTTGACGCCTTAAAAACGCACCAGCAAGCCTTCGCCAATATCCAACCTTTGCTAGATAAAAGTATCAACGAAGGCTGGAACGCCCTGAGTCAAGAAGAGCAGCAGATGCAGAACATTGCAGCCAAACTGCAACACTTGCAGGATGTGGTCGCGTCCTTACAGAGCAGTATCACTAGTGAAGATATCAGTACTGGCAAAGAAATCGCCACCACCACCGTCACCCTGCTTTACAAGGTAGGAACAGCAGCAGCAGAAAGCTTTTCCTTTCTGGACATGGCATCAATAGCCATCACCATCGGCAAGTACTTCTATGAAGAAATAGAGGATACCGCTGAAGTAGCAAGTACCCTGAAAGAAATTGCGGATCTTCAGATTCAAGCCTCCGATGCCGCACAGGCGGCGGCCGGGACCAAACTGGTTATACAACTATTAAACAACCTCGAGTTGACCTTTTCTCAAATCGGAAAAGGGGTTTCCGACCTGCAAACGTTATGGATCGAGCAACTCGACAGCGTCACCGATACCATCAACGCGCTTGAGGCCGGTGCAGATCCTGCGCAATTGTTCGATCTTTCCACGCTATCAGTCGCCAACACCAACTGGCAGGTACTTTCTACCTTCGCCAGCAGCATTCCACAAAAGCTAACCCAAGTTGGTTCACCTGTGATTCTCGACCCACAAAACCCCAACAAGTATTCCGGCTAATCTCGAAGGAGAGAAATATGAGCAGCAATGTCACTACCCTGAAAAACAAAACTCAAAACGCCTTTCTCACCCTAAACCTGATCACTCAGGCCTGCCATGGCGTTCTCAACACCACATTCGTTCCACCACAGCCAAAGCCCAGTTGGTATGACAGCCTGTCCAGCAAGCTGGACGAAGCACAGGCCAATGCCTCCGACTGGATCAATAATCTGGCTCCCGATATCACTGCTGGCGTTCCTCTGGCAGTAATCAACTACGGGAGTGACTACGCAGCTTTCTCTCAACGAATCCAGGATATCGCAAACGCGCATCCTGATGCTGTGGGTGCAAATGATCCCAATGTCAAACAGGTCGCCGAGTTGATTAGCGCTCTACAAGAGCAAGTGACTAGCATGTTGAACAATGCAGACGACACCGCACAAAAGCTCAAAACATGGGGGGAAAAGATGCAAAAATCCCATGACGCGCTGACTTCTGGAGCTAGTGATATTCAATCGGCAGAAACCGACCTACAAAATGATGTCGCTAAAATGAATCAAGCTATCAAGACATTACACGACATCATCGCCGCAGAAAATATCGCACTGGCTGCCAGTATTGGCGCAACTTTCCTCGGTCTTATTCTAGCTGTAATCGGCATTCTTTTGATACCGGAAACGTTCGGAGCCGGTGCAACACTGTGTGGAGCTGGCGGCCTAATATCTTTGGGTGGGTCAATTGGGTGGGGAATAATGCAAGGAAAAATAAATGATAACTTCAATGAAATAGCACAAGACCAAAAAGAATTAGATTCCGACAAACAACAGATCGTGGCCTTGCAAGGGCTGGCTCTTGCCAGTAAGCAGGCTGTCACCTACATCAATACTGCTACTTCCGCATTGTCTGATTTTCGCACCAGTTGGACTGTATTTGAGGGCGAATTACAGGGCGTTGCCGACAAGTTGGCACTAGCGGAAAGCTCCCTTGCAATCATTGTCCAAGAGACCTTCTCAGATGCAGCCGACAGTGAGTGGGTTTTAGCGACCAACTTCGCCCAGCAGTTGTCGAGCCTGCCGGTTTCTGTCCCCAAAGCCAACATGAATATGGATGGAACCATACAGCAAGCAGCCTGATATCTCGTCCTTTATTGTCTCGCCCTTTTAAAAAGGGCGAGATCACACAATCCAGCAAGGTGATCTCATGACGTTTAACGCGCAAGCCTGCAATACGCAAATCGACCGCTCCCAAAGCGCGATGGCGCTATTACATTCTTCCTGTCAGGCATTGATTGAAGCAGAAATTCAATCAGTTAATGCGTCCTGGTATTCTCAACTCGACCAGGATTTGGGCAATGCTCAGCAGTTGGTCGTAGCCTGGCGCCGCAGCGGTACTCTGTATTTCCAGAGCGACATTCTGAACGCAATTGCTACCTGTGGTGATGCTATCACCGCCGCACAGGGGCCCCTCACTCAGTTATTCCAGCAACTGGAAACGCAATTTTCCTCCGAGTTACGGGAACAGGCCGTGAGCCAGT
Organism: Pectobacterium betavasculorum; assembly: GCF_000749845.1. Lineage (GTDB taxonomy): Bacteria > Pseudomonadota > Gammaproteobacteria > Enterobacterales > Enterobacteriaceae > Pectobacterium > Pectobacterium betavasculorum. The sequence goes on from NZ_JQHM01000002.1 coordinate 194,574, forward strand.
TACAGGCATTGTCTCCCCCGTTACAGGCAATGCAGAGCCAGATGAACAACTATATCTCGACATTAAAGGGGTTCGAAGAGCAGATGATGGATGCCGAAGAAACCATGCAACAGACAATTGCTCAAGTTCAGGCACAGGAGGAGAGCATTAGCATCACCATTGACTCCATCAACACCCAGATCAGCAATCTACGTGCTCAAATTGGAAAAGACCGACAGACGATCGCTAATGTGCAGTCTGCCGAACACCAAAGCATTCTCGAAACAATATTTGGCATTCTTCTGGCACCGATTACTGGAGGTCTCTCCCTCATACTGGCTGGTATTGGCGTTTCCTCTCTCATCGAAGCCAAAGATCAGCTCGCTGATATGGAGAAGCAAATCAGCGATTACCAGCAAAAAATTATTACGCAGCAAGAGGGGCTAAGTAACGATGAACGCACGGTGGCCTGCCTCAAGGGGCTCACTCTGAGCAGTGGCTACGTCATCAGCGACATTGATACCATCAATCAAACGCTGGATGAGCTGCGCACCACATGGAATATCTATCAAGGTGAAATGGAGGCTATTATTCAGAATTTGAACCAAGCGACAGATAACAGCGTTATTGCTGTCGCTAATGCCTGGTTCCAAAGTGCTTGTGCAGAATGGCAGATTATTCAATCCCACATTACGGCGATTAGTCATCCTCAGTTCAACACACAATTTAAAACGATATAAATGAATTTTCTGTATATATGCCAACTCCTGGAACACTATTGCGCCATCAGCTCACGCAGCATGCGCTCAGGGTTATTCAGGAAAGCACGCGTGATCTGGTAGTGCTCCGTGTCCTCATACGCGACCTGCTGTATTCCGTCTTCACCGAACTGAAAGATAGTGGCATCAGGATACGCCATCAGAATCGGAGAGTGGGTCGCGATAACAAACTGCGATCCTTCACGAATGAGATCGTGCATGCGGGCGATCGCAGTTAATTGCCTGCTGGGCGACAGCGCAGCTTCCGGTTCGTCGAGCAGATAAATCCCCTTTTTACCAAAACGAGTGAGTAGCAGCGCCATTTTCGCCGATAAAAAAGTGACTTTCGGGTGCAGTTCCAGCTTATCCAGCGAGCGAATCGACGGAATAGAAAACGGATAAGCCTCGAATAAATCCACCTTTTCATGAAGCATGTGTGACTCTGCTAATGGATTGCGTTGAGATCATTCTCTGTCTTCCTGACGAGTAATGATGGTGAGTGAATAGCCGATTTTTTCCATTACCTTAGCAAACGAATAAAAAGCGTCAATGCTTGATGTTCATCCTCCGTCAGGCTGTGACCGCCGTCGCAGACGTGATATTTCCTCACTTTTTCCTAATCGCGCTGGTGCCTGCATTTTCGCCGTCGCTGTGGAGTAGCCCAACGTATGCTAGGCATTTGCACATAGTTCTTCCTTTCACACATTCCTATAACACCTTCGTAACCTACCTATGCGAGGTGTAAAAAATGACAACGACAACAACCGCATCATCCAACCACACCAGAGAGGTGCATCTTGCCTCAGCCATTGCCAAATTCTTTAAGCGAATTATCCCTATGCTGGCCGTTATGCTGATTATTAATCAGATAGATAGGTCAAACATCGGGTTTATCAAAGCAGAACTCCAGACCGATGCCGGTATCAGCGCGGCAGCATTTGGCCTTGGCGCAGGGCTTTTCTTTATCGGCTATGCGCTGTTTGAAGTGCCCAGTAACCTGATGATGAAAAAATATGGTGCGCGGGTATGGCTGACTCGCATCATGATTACCTGGGGAGCCGTCGTGGTCGTGACGGGTTTCGTCACCACCCCTACCCAGTTTTATGCCCTGCGCTTTTTACTCGGCGTAGCCGAAGCGGGCTTTTTCCCCGGTGTGCTGTATTACTTCCGGCTCTGGGTACCTAACGCCTGGCGTGGTCGTGCAACGGCGTTGATCCTCAGCGCCAGCGCCGGTGCGTTTCTCTTTTCCGGCCCGATAACGGGAGGTATCCTGATGATGCATGATTTTCTCGGCATCGCAGGCTGGAAATGGGTGATGTTTTTAGAAGGTGGCGGTTCGATTCTGGTCGGGATCCTGGCCGCTTTTGTACTGGTCTCCAGCCCCGATAAAGCCCACTGGCTCAGCGCAGATGAAAAACTCGCATTGGAACAACAGCTACAGCAGGAAGAGAGAGAACGTGACGCGCAGCAGACAACGACGGGAAAACTGCATTTACTGACGGACCGCAGGACGCTGTTTTACTGCGCCATCTTCTTTACGATGACGATGACAGGCTACACGCTGGTATTCTGGCTCCCGCAAATTATCCAACGTATTCAGGGATTCAGCAGCTTCGGTATCGGCTTGCTTACCGCCATTCCCTGGCTGTGCGCCATTATCGCCATCAATCTTGTCAGCAAATTCAGCGACAAACATCGCCAACATTTATCCAAAGCGCTGGGTGTCGCCATGCTTATCGCCGCCTGCGGCACCTTCATGGCGACGATCGGCTCGCCGTGGTTAGGCTTCTTCGCCATGATCGTTGCCTGCATTGGTTCAAAGGTCAGCGCCACTTTTTTCTGGCCCATGCCGCAGGGCAATCTGCCCGCGTCCATCGTCGCGCCGGGGATCGCCCTGATCAACTCCATTGGCAACCTCGGGGGCTTCGTCGCACCTACCGTCTTTGGCTATCTGGAATTGAAAACCGGCAGCACAACGGGCGGGCTCTATTCTCTGACCGCAGTTTCTGTCGCAACAGGTCTGTTCTTGTTGCTGCGTAGCACACACGCCGCGCCCCCCAGTTCATTCAACCCTATGGAGCATCGCAATGTCTGACAGCCCTATCATTAAAAAAATGGAGGTCATTCCGGTCGCCGGTTATGACAGCATGCTTTTGAATATTGGCGGTGCGCACAACTGCTACTTCACTCGAATTCTGGTCACGCTGACAGACAACGCGGGTAATACCGGCGTGGGAGAATGTCCCTGCCATTCCAGTACGCTCGCGATGCTCAACGATTTTATTCCTCAGGTGGAGGGAACCTCACTACTCAGGATGAACACCACGCTAAGCACGCTGTTTAAAAGCGATAAGCGCAATCTGACTAGCGGACAAAGCGACAATACCGCGATTCATATTCCACAGATGAACCCGGAGAAATTTTATAATGCCGTAGCCGCGACGGAAGCCGCACTGTTGGATCTGACGGGGCAATTGTTAAATCTTCAGGTCGCAGAACTGCTGGCCAGCGGCAAGCAGCGCGATTCAATTCCGATACTGGGATACCTTTTTTACATCGCCGACCGTACTAAAACCGACATGAATTACCTGCCCGGCGAAACCGGAAAACATGACTGGTTTTATCTGCGTCATCAGGCGGCAATAGACAGCGATGGCGTAATTCGTCTGGCGGAGGCCGCCAGCGACCTCTATGGCTTTAACGACTTCAAACTCAAGGGTGGCGTGCATCACGGCGAAAAAGAGGTTGAGACGGTAAAAGCGCTACTCCACCACTTCCCGGGATCGCGGGTGACGGTGGATCCCAACGCCAGCTGGTCTCTGGATGAATCGATACGGCTGGGGCGGGAGCTACAGGGGCAAATACCCTATCTGGAAGATCCATGCGGCGCCGAGAACGGCTATTCTGGCCGGGAAACCCTCGCCGAATTCCGGCATGCCACGAACATTCCCGTAGCAACCAATATGATTGCTAACGACTGGCGGCAGCTCAATCATGCACTTCAGCTTAATGCTATCGACATCCCGTTGGCCGATCCGCACTTCTGGACCCTGCGCCATGCCAATACTGTGGCGCAGCTGTGCCACGAATGGGGATTGATTACAGGTTGCCATTCCAATAACCATTTCGATATCTCACTCGCTATGGTTGCTCATCTGGGAGCCGCCGCGCCGGGCGAACGCATTACACCGTTTGATACCCACTGGATATGGCAGGATGGACAGCAGCTCACCCACGAGGCGCCGCGCATTGAAAAAGGACATTTACACCTGCCGGAAGGCCCGGGATTAGGGATTACCCTGAACAGGAAACGGGTGGAGGAAGCGCACAGACTTTATCAGTCACTACCGGATAAAAACCGTAACGACGCGCTTGGTATGCAATTTTTAATACCAAACTGGTCGTTTAACGCCAAACGGCCATCGCTAGTTCGTTGATAACATCTCCCGCCGATAACATCAGCGGGGGATTCTCTTTTACTTATCGATTTAGCAGCCACGATGACCGTCAGAAAGTATAATTGACCGTCATTGAGATGCTGCGCGATGCCCAGCTTCTGTGAGTACCGGAACGCGACGCGAACGATCGAAAAGCAACACCCTGAAGTCTTCTTCCAGCACACGAACATGTAGGCTGACGGCAGATTGTGTCAGACACACAGCTTCAGCCGCACGGGCAAAAGATCCATGCTGGGCTATAGCGACCAATGTGCGTAAGGCGTTTAACGACATGTAATCAACTCTCAGGCTTACATCTAAATGACAAAATGGCAAGCCATCGAACATTCAGCCAGAACAATGGAATGAGCATAATAACAATGTCGCCTTTTGGCATAGGTTACAACATACATTTTTATTATCAATGATCTGGTATTTTCCCTGGTGAGGCAAATAAGTGCTTAATTTCTGATTTTTATCAACATATAATCAATAGATACCAGATTATGTTTTTCATCATAGAGCAACAGAGCAATCTAATAACGAGTGAATTTCACTCTTGCCTAAACATAATTAATATGGTAATGAAGCATTCATATTTAGAAGTATAATTTAGCGTGCTAATAATGAGGTTTATTGTAATGAATCTGAATATTACTGACACACCAGAACCAAATGAAGAAGAGTTTGTCATCGACAGCCTCTGGAAACACAATGCGCAGTATGATGCTGTTGATATTTCCCCTCTCTTTTTAAATTTCAAAGACGATGACAATAATATTATCGCAGGATTAATATCCAGAACCTGGTGGGGAGCATTGGAGGTTCAATATCTATGGGTTAGCGAGAAGTATCGTAAAAGCGGCCTTGGTCGAGAACTCATGCAGGCGGCTGAAAAAGAAGCATTAAAACGCGATTGCCATCTGGCCTACGTAGACACATTCGAGTTCCAGGCCAAGGGATTTTATGAAAAGCTAGGATACAAAGAATATGGCAATCTATCGGGATATGCGCACAAACATACTCGGCATTATTTAGCTAAATTAATCCGTTGAATTAATTCCGATCCATTAAGGAGGGCAGGATGCCATCATCACAAACAAACATGACTGATTATATTCGCAATCTGATTATTATGATGGAGTGTTTAAATGAACCATGGGGTATTAAAGATTTATCATCACGCCATGTTTACATGAATAAAGCCGCTTACCTTTATACCAACACACCGATGAATTTTGATATTGAAGGGCGACTTGATGATGAATTTCCTGCCAGTTGGGCGGAACTTTCTGACGATTTAAAAGAACATGACAGACTGACAGAAAACAGTGAACAGCGCGTAACCGTGATCGAAACACACTACTGGTATGGAAAGAAAACGCTGACGCCCTTCGTCAGCGAAAAGATTCCTATCTTTGATGAAAATAAGCTTTGTATTGGAACTATGTGGAATGCCAGGCCTCTGGATACGCGGTCTCCGCTCATATATATAAACCAAAAGAAGCCGACCACATTACAAACTGAGCTAACGACCAGCATTTTCACCCAGTCAGAATTAGATATTATTTTTCTGATATTGCAGCGTTTATCAAATAAAGAAATCGCAAGGAAAATGAACGTATCACCAAAAACAATCGAGAATAGAATTTATAACATGTATCAAAAGGCAGAGGCGCACTCGCTGCCTCAATTTGAGGAATTTTGTCGCCATATGGGAATCGATGGTTATATCCCTAACTCTCTCATCGAGAAAGGCATTCAATTTATATAAGAGAACATATCTACATGGAAAAAATAGATGATTACCCTGTCAGCCGCGTTCCACTGAATGTCCGGCTGCCTTTCTTAAACGTGGCATTAGTGCATATCGGTATGTTAACCGCGCTAGACCAGTTTATGTTAGGTGCGGTGCTTGGCCATTCAATGACGTTAAGTCAGGCCTTTCTCGCCATCTTTATTGGCAGCGCCATTTTTGGCGTAGTGACCGTGGGGCTTGGCTACGCTGGAATGAAGGAAGGTATGTCGGGCAGTCTGCTTGCACGCTGGTGCGGCTTTGGCCGTATTGGTTCCGTCCTGATTGGGCTGGTTATCGCCGTTAGCCTCATCGGCTGGTTCGGCGTCCAAAATGCGGTATTCGCTAAAGCGCTCAACTTCGCAATGGCGGATAAACTCGGCTTTGGCTGGTCCGCCGCGCTGTCCGGTATTGCGCTGACGCTGCTGGTTGCCTTTGGTTTCAGAGCATTACGTTTCACTGCAAAAATAGCCGTGCCAATGTTTGTTATCGTTGTCGGCTATATTTCGATAATGACGCTCTCCGGCCACAATATTGCTGAATTGATCGCTTCTGCACCTAACGGCGAGGCTATTTCCATTAGCGCGGGAGCAACGATGGTGGTTGGTGGTTGTATCGTCGCCAGCTTAATTACTCCAGATATGACGCGCTATTCGCAAAAAGGGAAGCACGTATTCTGGATGACGATGCTGTCGATTATTGTCGGCGAGTTTATTGTGAATGGCCTCGCCATCATTATTGCCCGCGCGCTCAATACCGCAGATGTCGTAACAATCATGTCACAGGCTGCTGGCGGCATCGGTCTGATTGCCGTTATATTTTCCACATTGAGAGTGAACGATATCAACCTTTATTCCTCCTCTTTGGGAATCGCCAATGCCATAGAGGGTGTCACCGGGAAGAAACTACGCTATGTCTCGATCACGCTGGTGATTGGTCTCATCGGCACCGCGCTATCCGTAGCCGGTATTCTGGATCGCTTTATCGATTTTCTGACGCTATTGGGCGTGCTTTTCCCACCGATTATCGGCGTGATGCTGGTTGATTATTATATTTTACGCACCCACAGAACGCTGCTCGATACCAGCCGTGCCGAAGGCCAATTGCCCAACATTGCACAAACGCCGCTGATTGGCTGGCCTGCTATTATCGCTAGCCTTGTGGGAGCCGTCGTCGGGTTAGCCTTTGAATGGGGCGTGCCAGCATTTAATTCGTTACTAGCAGCCAGCCTGCTTTATTGGATAATAAAGACTTACACCAATAATTATATTCATTTTAGGAAACCAGAGCATAACCAAAATTTAAAATGAAATAGGTAACAAGATAAAATTAACCTATAATCCAATCGGCCTCTTTCTACAGAGGCCGATATATTTTTACTTAAGAAAAAATAGCGCCTGAATAATTCAAAATGCATGTGAAAGTAACGCACGGGCAATTTGAAGCATGACGGATATATAGGATGGGGTCTTATATATCAACGGGGAATTTACTCCCTTGAAATAATAAGGCTGATTAGCAATCATTCATGCTAGGAAAAGGATTTATGCCAACAATAAAAACACTTCTCACGCCGCTAAACTGTCTACTCGTTTTAGGTGGCGCTTTGATGGTCAATACGGCAAACGCCGCCGAGGCTTGCGTCGCGGGTAACTGGCAGGTGGATAATTCCATCACCGATATGCCTTCCGTGAAATACCAGACAGAGCACTTTGCCTTCCGCTGGAATAATAACGACGTGAACCGTAATGATGCGGTTGCCGCAGGGCAGAAACTGGAACAAATTTGGGATAAGTTTATTCACCAAATTCAGTATCCCGAACCTTATTGCAAACAAACCGTGAAATATAAGGCCAACATTCACATCGATCCTACTTTTGGGCTCAGCGGGGGGATTGCGGGCGGTGGCAGCATGGGGATGTGGATCGGCCCAGCGTCACTCAAGGATAACTGGGGGCTGGCGCACGAATTTACCCATGCGCTGCAAGGGCAAACTGGCGGCTTCCAGAATGCGGGCGGAGAAAACTACGTTGGCTGGATTTGGGAATCCCACGCGAACTGGATGACGCACCAGATGGATGAATTCCGCGGTACGTCGGCACACTGCTCGGAAATGCAGGTCAACTATTCGCATATTTATCTGGGCTCAACACGTAACCGTTACTGCAACTGGCAGTTTATGGAATACCTGAAGAACCGCTTTGGTTATAGCGCCATCAACGATATGTGGTCAAAAGCGCCGAAAGGAGGCGAAAGCGGCCAGTCTACCGCCGATCCGCTGTCCGTTTTGCGTAGTAACATGGGCTGGAGCCAGTCTGAATTCAACGACGTCTTCGGCGACTGGGCGATGCACAACGTCAACTGGGATTACATCGATCCCGATGGTTTCGACCGTGGCCGTTTTTACCGCTCCACCTACGGCGGTTATGGGGCTGTCCAACCTAACGAGAATAACGCCGACCGTCTGCTGAGAACCACCGCACTTGAACGGGTTGTCGGTGCCAGCGCTAGCCTGCGACGCTTCTCCGTACCTTTCGATCAGGCTCCACAGCAGTTGGGCTACAACATCGTCCGGCTGATCCCAGAAAGTGGGGCGACGAAAATTACCGTTAAATTCCGCGGTATGGTGCAGAGTAAGTCAGCCATTACCCGCTTCCCTGGGCTGAAAAACGATCCGGCAACGATGCCACAGCCGCATTCCGACTGGCGTTGGGGGATTGTCGCTATCGGTTCGGACGGTGTTTCACGCTACAGCGAATTGCAGCGCGGCGCATCCGCCACGGTGAAAAACTTCACTATCCGACAGGACGATAGCGGCATTTACATGGTGGTAATGGGTACCCCGTCGCAAATGCAGAAGATCAAATGGGATCAGGCTTACTACTCCCTCTACCGCTATCCGTGGATGGCTGATTTCACTGGTGCCTGGCCGGAAGGCAGCCAACCGGGCGCACCAAATCCAACCGCTAACGGTTCTCGCCACGCAAACGGCGGCGGCTGGGTGTCTAACTCCGCAAATGTCGCTCCTACTGCATACGTCGGGCCTTATGCTCGCGTCATCGGCGGTACGGTGAGGGATAATGCCAGAATTGAAGATCGTGCAACAATTCTGAGCGGAACGGTGGAAGGGCGCGCCGTTGTCAGCGGCCTGACGGTAATGCAGGGCAATACCATCGTGCGTGATAATGCACGACTGCATACGGTCTTCATGGGGCCGGGAGCCTATGAGCGCGGTATTGTGCTGTCAGGTAATGCGCAGATGCGTGGGGATGCGGAAATTCGCGGCGTTTCCGCGTCGCAGGGCGTGTTCTATGGCTTTATTGATGAAGAAGAAGTCAAAAGCAGCGCAGCCGGTGCTTATCTGACCGATGCCGTGCCAGAAGTAACGGCGGTTCCGGTTTACAGTACGAAGTAATACCATCACGAAACGGGGAATGGACTCAGAACCACGTACGTTGATTCTCAAAATAAGTCAGCCCCATCAATAAGCAGGCCGCCAATATGGCGGCCTGCTTCATGCATAGCACAGATTTTAGAACAGTGCGCCAGGCGGCACGTTTTTATAGGTATTCAGGTAAGCCGCCAGCATTTTTTTAAAGAAGTTACGCACTTTTTTCACCTTGGTTTCACTTAACTCGTTATTCTAATGACGCGATGGAGTTGCTTTTGTCTTACTGGCAGTGAGCTGCCTTATGGTCGTGAATTGTACAACTCCCGTTGTACAAAAGCTAATTTTTTGTGACGCAAATCACACAATAGCATTCACCTACCCGCGCTGATTTTCTTTTGTTGCGAATCATTACCCTCAGTGACCAATACACCACCAGCTATGCTATGCTCATGATGAAAGACGAAATTTTAGTCACTGCCCGTTATTAATTGAGCGCTATTCACTGCCAGTTAGCACACTTTCTCACGCGCAGTCACCGCAGTTTCGCCATTGGTTATTCGCTGATGAAGGCTCGTTCCGACCCCCATGGAAACCTGGAAACTTAACCTCTTCTCTGCCTGGCTGGGATGTTTTTTCACCGGGCTGGCTATGAGCCAGATACTGCCCTTCCTGCCGCTGTACATCGAACAGCTAGGGGTTAATTCGCACGAGTCGCTGAGCCTGTGGTCCGGTTTGATCTTCAGTTCATCTTTTCTGATCTCTGCCATCGTTGCGCCACTGTGGGGAAGTCTCGCTGACCGTAAAGGCCGCAAGCTTATGCTGCTGCGCGCAGCACTCGGCATGGCAATCGTGATGTCGTTGCAGGGACTGGCGACCAACGTGTGGCAACTGTTCATCCTACGCTCGTTAATGGGACTGACCTCTGGGTACATTCCCAACGCCATGGCGCTAATCGCTTCGCAAGTTCCGCGTGAAAAAAGCGGCTGGGCACTCGGTATGCTATCGACCGGGCAAATTGCTGGCGTCATCCTCGGTCCTTTATTCGGTGGCTTTATGGCCGACTATATCGGGCTACGTATCGTCTTTTTCATCACCGGCGGCATGCTGTTCACCAGTTTCCTGATTACGCTTTTCGCGATTAAAGAGAGCGTCATTAAGGTCACCAAAGAAAATAGGCTGAGCGGGAAAGCGGTCTTCGCTTCTCTGCCTTATCCCGCGCTCATCATCTGCCTGTTCATTACGACGATGATGATCCAGATGGCAAACGGCTCCATCAGCCCTATTCTGACGCTGTTCATCCGCGATCTGGCTCCCGGCACGGACAACATTGCTTTTATCAGCGGTGTGATTGCCGCTATTCCCGGCGTGTCCGCCCTGCTATCTGCACCACGCCTTGGCCGCTTAGGTGACCACATCGGCGCACACCGCGTCCTGATCGCAGCACTGGCAATCAGCGTACTGCTGTTCCTGGTCATGGCGGTGGTACAAAGCCCCACACAGCTCGGTATCCTGCGTTTTATGCTGGGCTTTGCCGACGGCGCACTGATGCCAACCGTACAAGCGCTATTAGTTAAATACAGCAGCCAGCAGGTGACAGGCCGCATCTTCGGCTATAACCAGTCATTCATGTATCTGGGCAACGTGCTGGGGCCGCTGATGGGTTCCGGCGTGTCCGCGTTGATGGGATTCCGCTGGGTGTTCGTCGTCACCGCTTTTCTGGTGCTATGCAACACGCTGCAACTCTTTTTCGCCTTCAGGAAACCACGCGGAAAGGGATAGCTTCCTAGTCAAAAGATAACTCTCCGACCCAAAGGGTAACGACTCAGCCAGTGGCTTCACTGGTTATTCATTTTCCGCTGTTCTCACCCGTCTGGCGTACTTTTCCTTTCTCTGGGGATTCTCCCACTGTCGTTAACGAATGATGTAAAAACATCAAAAAACTTATTTTTTGACAAAAAATCACCATCAAAACGTATCAGCATGAAAAAATAATCACATAAATGTAAAAAAACTTAAACAAACCCTACCTATATTGGCTGCTTTGTTTCGGCACCACGCGAATTGCCCTGTTCAGACATTCGCGCCTGTAGGGAAGTGAGTAATGAGAAACTGGAACGAACCTAAAAAGCAAAAAGCCCACATCGATTTGGTTCCCATGATCGATGTGATGATGTTCCTGTTGGTCTTCTTTGTTCTGATCAGCATGAACGTTATTCCAGCGCTAGGCCTGAAAACACAACTCCCCGCCGCAGGCAGCGCACAGCAACTCAAGCCGCAGAAAAAAGCAATCATCACGCTTGGCGCACAGGATCAACTTGAGCTGGACGGGCAGCCGATGGCGCTGAGCGATCTTATCAATACGCTGCAACAGCAGCAGCAAGGCCAGCAAACCACCATCATTATCAACAGCGATAAAAGCGTCGAGGTTGAGCGTCTGGTCGCCGTCATGGATACCCTGCGTCAGGGCGGATTCTCGTCCATTTCTATCGCCACCCGGAAATCGTGACATGTATCTGCTCTATCGTTCACGCCACGCCATCAGTTGGTTGCCGTTACCGGTCTTTGCCACCTGCCTGTTCTTCGCCAGCCAACAGCCGCCGCTGAAAGTTCAGCAGCAATACGACGAAACGGTCATGGCGATCACGCTGGCTGAAGCGGAAGCGGTTCCTCAGCCTGAACCGCTTCCAGAACCGGAACCCGTGCCACAGCCCGAACCTGAGCCGATTCCGGTTGACGAGCCAGACCCGATTATAGAAGCACCGCGGGTTATTCCCCCTAAACCGGAAGTAAAGCCGAAGCCTAAACCCGAAGTTAAGCCAAAGGCCGAAACCAAACCGAAACCGAAACCGACGCCCACGCCGGCTAAACCGACTGCGCCACGCCCGCAAGCGACGGTCAAGCGCACAGCACCGACTACGAATGCTGCGCCATCCGCGCCGTCGGTGAATGTCGCCGCGCTGGAAAATAGCTATGCGCAGGCACTGCGCGCGCAGCTTGAACAAACAAAACGTTACCCAACCGGACGACAGGCATCGCTTGAACGTCCCGAAGGTCGGGTTGAAGTCTGGCTGGAAGTCGATCGCACAGGGCGAGTCATCAATTCTGGGATCAACAGCAAAGCATCCAGCATGCTGCTCAACCGCGCGGCACAGGCCAGCTTACAGAACATCAAACAAGTTCGAGCCTTCCCTGCCGACGCCTTTGCAGGACAAAGCACAAAACGCTTTTTAGCCACGTTTGATTATCAGGCGCAGTAGCGTTTCGCACCTGAGCAAGAGAGTGAATCAGCAAAATAACGTCAACAGTACATTATTGATAATACTAGGATAATTAAATGAAACCGTGCAAACTTTCTGGGGTATGTTTGTCCGTCGTCGGCGCATTATTGGCAGGCTCCGCGCTGGCGGAGGAAGCAACAAATGTCGGCACCATCAACGTACAGGGGCAACCACTCGGCGCAGGGCTAATGGTTCAAGAAGACAGCGCCAAATCTCGTTCGACCGTGACGAAAGACGCACTGGACAAGATGCCCGCAGCAGGCAACGCCATTGATAAACTGAAATACACCGCAGGCCTGAACGTCAGCAGTAATGACGCCAGCGGCTTGAGCGGCGTCAGCTATACCATGCGCGGCATGAGTGCGGATCAGGTCGGCCTGTCATCAGACGGCATTCCCGTCAATGACTCTGGCGACTACGCCGTGTACCCGAACGGAATGGGCGACCCGGAAAACCTGGAGCAGATTTTCGTTACCCAAGGTTCGTCAGAAATGGATGGCCCGCACATCGGTGCCAGCGGCGGCAACATCGGGCTGGTTTCCCACCGTCCGGCGAAAGAGTTTGGCGGCTTCGTTAAGCAAACGTTCGGCAGTAACAACCTCAGCAAGACCTTCGCACGTTTGGAAACGGGCAAACACAACGGCTTCAGCAGTTGGCTTTCTTACTCGTATACCGACTCCGACAAATGGCGTGGCGCAGGCTATTCACGCGCCGATAAAATCGAGTGGAACGGCCTGTATGAACATGAAAACGGCCACAGCAGCAACCTGATTGTGAAATACAATCAGCAAGATACCATCAACTACTCGACGCTAAGCAAACGGCAGTTCGAGCAAAACGGGCGTAAGATGGATTATGCCACGACGCCGGTTTACAACAACCGTGGACAGATTTCCCAATACTACAAAATCAACCGCAATAACTTTGAAACGCTGAATGTCACGTTCACCCAGAAATTGCAGCTACGCGACAATCTGGCGCTGACCTTACAGCCCTACTATTTCTCGACGAACGGCGGCAGCTTTGGCAGCGGAAACGCCAGCGTATTATCTGCAACATCAGACCGCGCGGGTAACTACGATCTCAGTAACCTGACCTCTAACACCTACTACCGCCCGTCATGGACGGAAACCTGGCGACCGGGTATCACCACCAAGCTGAAATGGGATCTTAACGACGAGCATAGCCTGGATATCGGCTACTGGTTCGAGCGTGCCCGCCAGCGCCAAACGCAGCCCTTCATTCCGTTAAAAAGCGACGGCACTCCGGTTAATATCTCCGGCAAACCCGGCGATGCGAATCAGGTCACCGACGCTAACGGAAAAGTGGTTCAGGGTCGTAACCAGTTTACCATCACGCCAGCGCATAAAATCTGGGTACAGGACACCTGGTTCTTCTCACCGGAATGGACGTTCACTGGCGGTTTGGCCTATCAGCACGTAGAACGTGACGGCACTAACCTCGGCAGCCTGTATAACGTCGCAGAGAAAAAGAACAAGAAGTACCACGAATTCCTGCCCAGCTTTAACGCGGCTTACCGCATCAATACCGAAAATCAGCTGTTCTACAACATCACACGCAATATGCGCACCCCGCCCAACTACGTCTTGTACAACGTTGGCGATTCCATCAACACCAAACCCGAGCTGAGCTGGAATCAGGAACTCGGCTGGCGCTTCCAGGATGAGGACATGCTGCTGAGCGCCTCGCTGTTCTTTATCCGCTTTACCGATCGCCAGATCTCCAGCCGTAACGCCGATGGTGAGTACGAAATGATCAACGCCGGGAAAGTAGAAAACAAAGGGCTGGAGCTGGAGTGGAGCGGCAAGCTGCCTCATAACTTCAACTACTTCGCCGCTTACACCTATACCGATACCGAGCAAAAAAATAATCTCGCCACCAGCGGTAGCCAGCTCCCCACCACCGGCAAACAGGTCGCCAATGCGCCGAAAAATATGCTCAACCTCGGGCTGGGCTATGACGACGGCCTCTACTACGCCGGCGTAAATAGCCGCTATGTCGGATCGTTCTACGGCGATATGACCAATGACGAGAAGATCGGCGGACGTACCGTTTTCGATCTCAGCGCCGGTGTCTATCTGCCAGTGGATAAGAAGATCGTGAAAAGTGCCACCTTACGCGTTGGCGTCAGCAACCTGTTCGACAAAGCGTATCTCGACTCGGCGCGCTCAGTGAGCTTCAACTCAAGATCGTATAACGGCGTATCGGCAGGCACACCGTTTTACAACGTCGGGGAAGAACGCACCTTCAGCGCCTCACTGGAAGCAACGTTCTAATTCGTTAATAGCCGAAGCACAGAGCAAAACGGGGGTAATGGGATAGAAGAGTAAAGCGTCCGCGCCAAGGATGTACTTGCAGCGTCTTTACGATCTACCCATGACACCCGCCCGACGGACATCGTCATCACAAATCACGCCCAACAAGGCAACAGAAGGATCAGGCCATGAACGCCGATATGCTGCACGAAATTATTTTCTACATCATGTACGCTTCACTGGTGATCGCCCTGATGATCATCATCGAACGCAGTCTCTATTTTTCCTATACGCGTCGGCAGGCCAAACGTCTGGACCGTGCGCTAACGGCAGATATTCGCTACGCTCACGATCTGCCGGACGCACTAACCCAGCGCCCCAGCCTGCCTATCACGGTAGTCACCCCCGTTCTGGCGCAGTCACATCAGGCAGAAAACCGCGATGCACTTAACGACCTGATCGACGCACAATATCTGCAAAGTAAGCCGCAATTGTCTCGCGGGCTATGGATTCTGGAAACCGTCGTTACCGCAGCACCCTTGCTGGGGCTGCTCGGCACCATCATGGGGATCATCGACACCTTCAAAGCCCTGTCCGCCGCCGGAATTTCTGACCCGAGTCAGGTTTCTGCCGGAATGGGAACTGCGCTGTACGCGACCGGACTAGGGATCGCCATCGCGCTGGTGTGCCTGCTGGGGAATAATTTCCTGCAAAGCCGGATGGAACACATCAACGAAATGCTGAAAGTCCTGCTGATTCGCGCTGGAATGCCGCATACTCGCCAACAGAAAGCGGGCCCTGCGGTGACGCATAGTTCCATGACGGAGAAAGCGATGGCGGAGAAACGCTATGCTTAAACGTGATGGTTCCACCCATTCGGGGCAACGCTGGAAGCATGGCATCAACACGCTGCTGACAGGAGGCGTATTGTTTATTGTAAGTGCGTCAGCCTATGCCGACTCCAGTGCGAGCGGCTATCGCATCCCCGGCTATGAATTAGTGTATGACGCCCCGGTGGAAACCACGCTGACTGCCCCAGATTTACGCCCGAGCGATGCGGTATGGACATCGCTGTTTGATAATGCCCAGCACACGATTGAACTGGGCCAATTCTATGTCGCTAATCAGGCAGGAACGCGCCTCGATAGTGTCTTACAGCATCTGCGTGCCGCCGGAGGACGCGGCGTGCGAATCCGTCTGCTGCTCGAAGAAAAAGGGCTAAAAATTTCCACTCAGGACACGCTGGATCAGCTAAAAACCATCCCGAATCTGGAACTGCGCGTGATCCCCAATGAAAGCCTGAGCGGCGGTATTCTGCATGCCAAATACCTGCTGATTGATGGTAAACAGGCTTACATGGGTAGCCAGAATCTTGACTGGCGGGCACTGGAGCACATTCACGAAACGGGGCTATTGATCGACGATCCGCGCGTGGTGAAGCAGATTAGCGCCATTTTTGAACAAGACTGGCAGGCACAGGCGCGACTGGCTAACGGTGAAACGGTTCCGCCGTTGCCCGCATCGACGGACGCCGTTGACCGTTCGGGCAACTATCTGGTTGCCAGCCCCAAAGCGTTTAATCCCGCTGGCGTGATTGATTCCGAAGAAGAACTCCCCCGTCTGCTGGCGGAGGCCCAGCAACAGGTGCGCATTCAGGTGATGGATTATGTCCCGCTTTCCTACGGCTCTGATAACACGCGCCCGTACTATGCGGTTATCGATAACGCGATTCGCACCGCCGCCGCACGCGGCGTACAGGTCGAGCTGATGGTGTCCGAATGGAGCACCAAAATGCCGAATATCGCCTACCTGAAAAGTCTGGCATTGCTACCCAACATCCAGATAAAAACGGTATCCATCCCCCAAGCCAGCAGCGGCTTCATCCCTTTTGCCCGCGTGATCCACAGTAAACTCATGACCATCGACGGCAAAAAAGCCTGGATCGGCACCAGCAACTGGAGCGGTGGCTATCTGGATAACTCGCGTAATCTGGAAATGGTGATTCAGAACCCAGCAATGGCGCAACGGGTAGACCAGCTCTATACACAGCTGTGGAACAGTGCGTACGCGCATCCTCTGCGTATTGATTATGATTACCCGCGCCCCAATCCAGGCGGCGTGAAAGAGAAAGAAAACACCACTTCATCCACGACAGGCGACACGATCACCGCATCGTCGTCACTACCAGAATGACATTTGATGGGGAATAGCATGAAACACACGTTGTTAGCACTGCTGGTTGCCGGACTTCTGCCGTTTAGCGCTCAGGCCGAAGGAGAAAAAGTGACGCGCTATGTCGTTACCTTCCCCGCCGGCGAGCATGTGCAGTATCAGGGCAAATTCGCCAAAAACTTCCCCAACGGCCTGCCTGTCGGTATTGGCTCTGGTCTGTATTTTACTGGCAAACAGGGTGACGATCTGATTTTCACCACCGTCACCGATCGTGGCCCGAATGCCGATGCGCCGCTGGTCAGCGAGAAAGACGCCAAGATCTTCGCCAGCCCCGACTACGCGCCGCTAATGATGGATATTCGGGTCACTGCAAAAGCTGCCGAAGCGATAAACCCTCGCTCGCTGCACGATGCCGAGGGCAATATCACTGGCCTGCCGCTGCCAGCGGACTTTATTGGCACCACCAATGAAGTGGCGCTGAATGACGCCCTGCAACCGCTCAGTACCAGCCAGCGTGGGCTGGATACTGAAGGCGTTACGCCGGATGGCAAAGGCGGTTTCTGGCTGTGTGACGAATACGGCCCGTTCCTGATTCACGTTGATGCTAGTGGGAAGATCCTGCAAAAATTCGGCCCAACGCCTGCGGGCAATGAGCACTCGGTTGCCAGCGGTTTACCGAACATCATCAAATGGCGCCAGCCGAATCGGGGTTTTGAAGGGCTGACCCGCCTGCCGGACGGCACCATTGTCATGGCAGTGCAAAGTACGCTGGATATCGACGGCAAAAGCAAAAACAAAGCACAGTTTACGCGTCTGGTGATGTTTAATCCGGAAACCCAAACCAGCCGCATGCTGGGTTATCCCATCAACATCGACAGCTATAAGAAAGCGAAGGATGCCAAGATCGGCGATATCGTCGCACTGGATAATCAGCGCATTTTGCTGGTCGAACAAGGTGCAGATAAAGACAAACAGATGCAGAACCGCATCTATCTGGTCGATCTCAGCAAAGCGAGCGACCTGACGCCGTTCGATGCCGATGGTAAATCGCCGGAATTTGACGATCTCGCTCAGTTGGAAAAACGCGGCATTACGCTCGCGCACAAGCAGGAGCTGGTTGACCTACGTAAGCTTGGCTGGCAGCAGGAGAAAGTGGAAGGTCTGGCGCTGGTCGATAAGCAAACGCTGGCCGTCATTAACGACAACGACTTTGGCCTGCAATCCGTGCTGCGCTCTCCCGTGAAAGCCAAAGACAAAGCGGACGACTATCAGGTCACTGCCGATGGCAAACTCACACGAGACGGAAAGTCGGTCGATACGACGTTAGAAATCAAACCGTTGCAGAAACCAGAAGCCGATAACGAGCTGTGGTTGATTAAATTGGCCCAACCGCTGAAATAGCAATTTCAATAAGATAGCGTGCAGCACGGGTCTCCATCGGAGGCCCATGCTAAAGGCTGACAACATGCCAAAAAGGCTGATATAACACGCTACACTCATTGGTTTTCATAAAAAAATCAATGAGTGCTTCCCATACCTCTGCGCAATACAGATCAGAATTTTTCCAGCACGATTTCCCTCGACACCTCAATAAAGAAAGCCTTATTTTCGGCACTCAGTATGTGCAACACATCAAAAAATACAGGTACAGAGCAACAGCGGGATCGCACAGCCCTTTTCCGTTGCCTGATAATCGACAGGTTATGGAAAACCGGAGCGGTGTTGGTAATAGGTGAAGTGATTCAACACACATATTAAATAGGGAAGTTAAACCACCATGAAAAAAATATCGCTACAGCGACACAACGAGAATACAAATACATCTATTGATTCACACGCTAAAGCAGAAAAGCTGGGGTCATTGCCTCGTCGCCGCTTCTTACAAGCCGGAGCGGGCGTTGCTTTCAGTGGATTATTAGGGCAATTCAAAGGTAATTTTCTCACTCGAGCCATCGCCGCAGTGGCAACAGGCGCTATTGCTCCCTCAATTTATGCCGAAGATCGACCCTTCACGCACCCAGGTCTATTGCATACCGAAGAGGATTTTTCTCGCATTCGAGAAAAGCTCGCCAGAAAAGAGAGTCCCTGGACAGAAGCGTGGGCGCCTTTTATTGCCGATCCGTATTCGCAGAGAGGTGCCGACCCTCGTGCAGCAGAAACACTGATACGCGGGGGCGATGGGCAAAATTTCTCGATTCTATATATCGACGTTCAGCGTTCCTATCGTCTGGCGGTACGTTGGAAAATCACACAGGATACGTCCTATGCTGATGAAGCCCTGCGATATCTCAACGCCTGGTCTTCTACTCTAAAAACGATCACTGGCAACGCAGACCGTTGGTTAGCCGCGGGTATCTACGGCTATCAGTTTGCTAACGTCGCAGAGATTATGCGTACCTACTCCGGCTGGGCCAAGGTTGACTTTGAGCGTTTCCAGAACATGATGCTAACCATTTTCTATCCGATGTCGCGTAATTTTTTAGACGTTCATAATGGCGCGGACATCACAAACTATTGGGCTAACTGGGATCAGTGTGCCATTGCCAACATATTGGCGATTGGCGTGCTATGCGACCGACCGGATATCTATCAGGAAGCGCTTGATTACTACAAATATGGTCAGGGCAACGGCGCGGGTATGCAGTCCGTAGTTCATTTACACCCAGGCTATCTGGGGCAATGGCAAGAAAGCGGCCGCGATCAGGGGCACACCACGTTAGGAATGAGTTTGGGTGTCGCATTTTGTGAAATGGCGTGGAATCAGGGAGACGATATCTACGGCTATGCCAACAACCGATTTCTCGCCGGTGCCGAATATGTCGCGAAATCCAATCTTGCCGATGCAAACGGTGCCTATTATCCCGTACCGTGGAAAACCTATCGTAACCGACATGGCTGGATGGAAGGGGTGAGCACGGTGAGCCAAGGGAATAACCGACCATGTTGGGAAACCATCTATAACCACTACGCCAAACGCAAAGGGATTGATACGCCCTACGTCTATAAACAGGTGCAGAGACTCTCACCCGAAAATGGCGGCGGTGGTGATGGTACAGGCTATGGCACGCTGCTGTATACCCGCGAACTGGCCGTCGATAATTCTGCCTTGAAGCCAACGGGGTTAACCGCTTATCGCCGTGGGCAACGTATTGAGCTTTCATGGTGGGGTGTCGTCGGTGCCACTAGCTATACGCTTGAACGTTCCGCCTCTGCGAATGGCGCATTTAGCACCATCGCTTACGATATTACCGATCGGCTGACCTATAGCGATCGGGATATCGCTGCCAACGCAACCCGCTATTACTATCGCGTTAAGGCTATTGTAAATAGCGCTGAAACCTCCGCTTCTGACGCTGTCAGCGTAGTAATCAAAGCGGAAGAAATTTTCCATCTGGCGTTCAATGAAGGTTCAGGCACCACGCTGGCTGACAGCACCGGAAAATGGGAAAACAGCACCTTGCACGGCGGAGCCAGTTGGGGAACGGGGCCTGATGGTTCGGGCGTTGCGCTGGTGTTAGATGGCGTCGATGGCTATGTCAGCCTTCCCGGTAAAGTGATGGAAAATTTAGGTGATTTCACCGTCATTACCCGCTTCTGTGCGGACGACAGGCGGGTCTGGGCACGTATTTTCGACATGGGTTCTGGCACCCGACGCTGGATCGCGCTGTTGCCGTTTAGCAATGCTGGAAAGATGTCCTTCAGAATGTCGATTCTGCATGGCTACATGATGGAAGCATTTGAAAGCACCAGCGAAACATTCCCACTCGGTAGCTGGGTAACCGCCGCAATGACAATGTCAGATAATGTCGCCATTCTTTATATTAACGGCACCGAAGTAGCCCGCAGCGACACGTTCACTCAGGCACCTTATCAACTCGGTGAGCTGAATGCCGCCTATCTTGGCCGTTCTCAATACCCGACCGATCCCTATATGAAAGGCCGATATGATTATTTCAAAATCTACGATGGAGCTTTGAGCGGCAGTGAAATTGCGGCGTTATCACGCTGAGGTGGCAAACCGTCACAGCATGGGCGAGTTAAACGCCATGCTGTGGCATACGGCCAGAAGATAGTACTTCCTCATCCACTCGCTGGGGACAATGGGCTTCAGCGAGTGCTTGCCACCAGATTATTCAACGAGATAGTCACTCAGCCGTGCTCGAACCAGTCGCTATTTTGTTGCGCAATCGGCGTGATCGAGTAGATCATTTCCTGCAAATGCTCACGAATCGCTTTTTCTGCCGCATCAGGATCGCGCGCTTTCAGGGCGCTAAAAATCAGGTAGTGCTGTTGGATCAGGCTTGTCGGGGGCGAAACCTGGCTCAGGCTGAGAAAACGCACGCGATCCATCGTCGCTTTGATCGATTCGATGGTTTCCCACGCCAGCGGGCAGTTGGCAATCTGCGTCAAAAGTTGATGGAAGCTATCATCGAGGCTAAGAAACTCGCGCACCTGCTCATTCTGCGCGGCCAGTTCCTGACGGCGTAAGTTGTGCTCCAGCGTCAGTAGTTGCTCGTCCGTCACCATTTCGGCTGCCCGGCGCACAATCGCGCATTCCAGTGCCTGACGGATAAAGCGGGCATCTGCCACGCGCTGCTCGGAGATCTTCATCACAAACGTGCCGCGCTGCGGCATGATCTGCACCAGTCCGGCCTCGGCCAGCTTGATAAAAGCTTCTCTGACCGGCTGACGGGAAACGTCAAAGCGCACAGAAATTTCTTTTTCAGACAGCAGTTTACCCGGCGGAATATTGCATTCCACAATGTCTTTGCGCAGTACGCGATAAATTTGCTGGTTGACTGGTTCGCTGTTGTTGATCTGAAAAGAGGTATCCATGCCGCTGTGCTTAGCCAAGAAATTTACCGTTTATGATACACGCTTAGCGCGGCGAGCGTCAGTGTTACCGAACCCGCCGCGCTTTTCATCCTACCAGCCCGTCGCCTGCAATGTCCCTTTCACACCGTTGTCCGCTTCACAAACAGGAACACTGTAGCGTTCTGTTATGCTGCGTCGTCTAATTCATCTAAATCGCGATCTTTGACTTCCGGCATGCTAATAGCCGCGAATAAACCAATCAGTGAATAGACAATCAGCATCACAACAATCGGCCACCAGGAGCCGGTCATGTTGCAGAAAATACCGGCTAATACTGGACCAAAACCAACGGCAACCAAGCCACCCGTTTCTTTAGCAATCGCCATTTGAGTAAAGCGGCTACGTCCACCGAACATTTCCGCCAGAGTGATATTTTCCAGCGCAAATAATCCCAGCACCGCGAAGTTATGAATAATGATAATGCTGACGATAATGACATTAACGCTATTCTCTTTATCAACGATGAGAGAAAGCATTGGGTAGGCTAACAATATCGCCGAGATATTCAGAATAATATAAGGTACGCGACGACCGATTTTATCCGAGAGCCATCCTAAGAATGGAATGGTGATGAATCCGATAATAGAACTGATCATCAAGGCATCTGTCGGAATATACTTCTCGAATAGCAGCGTTTGAACCAAATACCCAGCCAGGAAGGTCTGAATTAATCCTGAATTTCCCGCCTGACCGAAACGCAACCCGACTGCCAGCCAAAACGCTTTGCCTTTGAACATCGACAATATGGATTTTTGCTCGCTTTGCTCAACCACCAGAGCAGATGATGGATCTTCAGTACCAGAGACGTCATTGCTGACTTTCTCAAAAACTGGGCTTTCCTTCAGGTTCATACGCAGCCAGATCGCGAATATCATCACGACGACGCTGGCCAGGAACGGTACACGCCAGCCCCACGCCAGTAACTCTTCTCTTTCAAGGGTGAAAAACATCACGGCCCAGATAGCCGTAGCGCTGAGCGTGCCGCAGTTGGTGCCCATGGCAACCAGTGAGGAAATAATCCCACGTTTGCCTTTCGGCGCGTATTCAGCCAGCATGGTGCCTGCACCGGAAATCTCCGCCCCCGCCCCCAGCCCCTGCACAATACGCAAGGTCACCAGCAAGATCGGTGCAAAAATACCAATCTGGGCATACGTCGGCAGCACACCGATTAACGTGGTACAGATCCCCATCATGGTGATGGTAATAAAGAGCACTTTCTTTCTACCGATGGAGTCACCCATGCGGCCAAAAATAAAGGCACCGACAATACGAGCAATATAGCCTGCGCCATAGGTGCCCATGGCCAGAATCAACGCCATTGCCGCCGATTGTTCAGGGAAGAATATTTCATGAAAGACCAGTGCCGCCCCGAGCGAATACAGTTGGAAATCCATGAATTCTAATGCGGTGCCCAGCCAGCCGGACACCGCTGCTTTAACTAAGTCAGAGGTACTTCTTGCAGGTTTATTTTGTCCAGATGCTATTTTATGCTTATTCATATATATACTCTCGACGTTTTGTAATTATGGTATATCCGTCATACTTCAAGCTGCATGTGCGTTGGTTTCATCGCTCACCCCAGTCACTTACTTATGTAAGCTCCTGAGGATTAATGGACCTCATAAATGGGGTCCACCCTTCGGGCCAGCGCTAGCGCTGTTCAAAACGTTAACGTTTTGTCATGCAACTCGAATTATTTAGGGTATAAATAACAGTAAGTAAAATTACCGTTCATCATGGTGTCGCAAGCCACTCCAGTCTGTTATTTATGGCCAGGAGTGATTAAGAGAGAAATAATTACTTCAAAGGAATTACTATAGTTTTCTGTAATCGATAGTGTGTTTCCCTTTTATATAGACCCTGTTGCTAATAACCCATCATGCACCATTAAAAGTCAGCAGGACTTTGCAGCAGCGTTTTTGATCTTTTTCAAAAACCTCAATCGCTTGTACTACCTGCTGATAATCAAATCGATGTGTGATCAGCTTTGCCGGATCGATATGTTTATCTTTCAGCCACTCAATCACGATAGGGAATTTATTGGCATTCAAACGTGATGAGAAAATAGATAGCTCTTTGCTGGTGATTCCCTGCTGGCTGATCTGACAAGGTTCGCTGGAGAATCCCATGATGGCGATACGCGCCGCAGGAGAAGCAATCGTAATCGCTTCCTGCAAAATAGACGGGTGGCAGGCAGCATCAACGATCAGCGTAGGCTTGATATTCAGCGCTTCCAATTCATCTTTTAATGACAGCGACGCGTTGTTGATAACCCTGTCCGCTCCGCTACGTAATGCCATATCCAGACGTTCGGGAATGCGGTCGACGACGATCACTTCCTTCACCTTGAACACGCCTTTCAGTACCTGAACCGAGGTCAACCCCATCGGCCCCGCGCCATAAATCAAGGCGACATCCTGCTCGGTCGGTTTCACCTGTGCGGTCACATTGGCGGAAATCGTAAAAGGCTCCACCATCACAGCAAATTCATCAGGAATCTCATCGGGAATGACGTGTGCATTCTTCGCGGGTACAGCAGCGTACTCGCTGAACCCACCGTCACGATGCACGCCCAGCACCACCAGCGAGGTACAGACGTTCGGCTTACCGATTGAACATGGGTAGCAGTGGCCGCAGCTCACCACCGGATCGACCGAGACGCGTTCGCCTAGCCGAGCTGCGTCTACACCGTCACCAACAGCCTCAATCACACCGAAAAATTCATGTCCGATTACGCGCGGGTACTTAGCGAAAGGGTTATGCCCGCGATAGATGTGGCTGTCCGAACCACAGATGCCCGCCAGCTTCACCTTGACCCGAACTTCACCTGCCGCCGGTTGCGGAATACTGCGTTCTTCAATCACCAGTGAATTTGGCTGTTGTATCACAATACTTTTCATCTTTTGGCCTCTAATTACCCATTCCACTCTTACCAATTCCACAACGTGCCATCTTCCAGACGGGCAACCGGCAAATACGCGGGGTCATAGGGATATTTGGCCGCCAGCTTTTCATCAAACTCAATGCCTAAACCCGGCTTTTCGCCTGGGTGCATATAGCCGTTATCGAATGTCCAGCTATGTGGGAACACTTCCAGCATTTGCTCCGAGTAACCCATATATTCCTGCACGCCAAAGTTTGGCACCCAGAGGTCAAAATGCAGCGCCGCCGCCATGCAGACAGGCGACAGGTCCGACGGGCCGTGCGAACCGGTGCGCACCTGATAGAGCGAGGCAAAATCGGCGATGCGGCGCATGCCGGTAATCCCGCCCGCATGGGTAATAGTGGTGCGGATGTAATCAATGAGCTGCTCTTCAATCAGTTGCTTACAATCCCAGATGCTGTTGAAGACTTCCCCCACCGCAATCGGCGTGACAGTGTGCTGACGGATTAAACGAAAGCACTCCTGATTTTCCGCAGGCGTCGGGTCTTCCATCCAGAATAAGCGATAGTCCTCAACGCTTTTACCAAAGCGCGCCGCTTCAATCGGCGTCAGGCGGTGGTGCATATCGTGCAGCATGTGTTCGTTGAAGCCAAATTTGTCGCGCACGGCTTCAAACAGCTTCGGCGTGAAATCGAGGTATTTTTCCGTCGACCACAGTTGCTCTTCCGGCAAGCTGCCTTTTGTCGCAGGCTCATACGCCAGCCCTTTGCCTTTCGCCATGCCGTAGGTGGTTTTCATACCGGGCACGCCGCACTGCACGCGAATCGCTTTATAGCCCAGGTCGCGATGTTTAGCGTAATCATCCAGCACTTCATCAATGGAGTGACCCGTCGTGTGGCAATACACCATCACACCCGTGCGCGACGCTCCGCCTAGCAGTTGATAGAGCGGCATGTTGGCGGCTTTAGCCTTAATGTCCCACAGTGCGGTATCGACAGCAGAAATCGCGGACATGGTTACCGGGCCACGACGCCAGTACGCGCCTTTGTAGAAATACTGCCAAATATCTTCGATCTGGTGCGCATCACGGCCGATAAGCTGCGGACACACATGATCTTTGAGGTAAGAGGCGACCGGCAGCTCACGCCCGTTAAGCGTCGCATCACCAAGGCCGGTTAATCCGCTATCTGTCGTAATTTTCAGGGTGACAAAGTTCCGCCCCGGACAGGTGACAAACACTTCAGCGCTGACAATCTTCACGTTACTTATCCTTCTGTGCATGTAGTCACTCGATCATGACGACTACCATACAAGTATATTAATAACGATAGTTTGAATCGCCTCACACTTATTCACATTTGCAACATTTACCTAAAACATGTGAATAGCGGGAAGCGGAAGCTGAATGAATCGAGGGGGATAAAATGCGCTACCGAACAGACTCGCTGTAATCTTGCAGGAAATCCAAAAACAGGCGCACCATAGGGATGTTCACGCTGCGCTTCAGATAGCTAATAGCGAAAGTCCTTTTTAACTGTTCTTCCAGTGGAATAACCGCGACGTCGTAAGCGGTCAGGCTTTTGGCGACAGACGAACAGAGGAAGACCACGCCGGACAGGTTGATCACCAGATCCATAATGATGTCCATGTTGCTGCATTCACGAAAGTAGCTGGGGTTGATGCCTTGTCTGGTGAACGATTCGGAAACGGCGGCATGCTCCCCCGTCCCTTTCTGCGGAACGATCAGCTTTTCTTTTACCAGCTGCGGCAGGCTTAGCGTTTTATTGTTAGCAAGGGGATGCGACGTCGCCATCACGGCAACAATGTCATCAATCTGGCAAATGGTGTGATGAAACAAAGGATCTTTCAGATATTCATCAAAAGGCGTCGAAAAAGACAGGTGGATCTCGCTGTTGCGCACCCTTTCCAGTAAATCGGTGCTCACGCCGTCAATGAAAGAGATATCAATATTGGGATAGGCTTTCTGAAACAGGTTAAACATATTGTAGTGGGCCAGACGATTAAAAATCGGGATCACGCCAACCAGCAGTGCGCCGTCCGTGCTTTCCTCATAGCTGCTAACGAACTGTTCCAGCTCATAATGTTCTTTAATGATCCCCTGAATTTTGTCAGCAAAGAGCTTCCCAAATGGCGTCAGAGAAAACTGCCGAGTGGTTCTGTTAATCAGTTTTCTTTCCGTTTCAAGTTCCAGCCGCGCGATCTCCTGTGACAAAAAAGCCTGAGAGATATTCAGCGCTTTCGCCGCCTTGGTGAAACTCCCGACCCGGATGAGTTCCTGATAATAAATCACACGCTTTATGCTAAACATTGTTTTATATTACGCATCAACAGCCTCATTTATCATCACTTATGATATCAATTATAAGGATTTGTAAATAATCAAATGTGATTAGATGCACATTTAATTAATGAGAAATAACGTTAATAGTAGATATAGTCAACTTATTATCAATAAGGAAATAATTGATTGAAGAAGACGGACTCACAATATCAAATGTTTTTTAATATTATTTTTACAAATAACAGCATCATCCCTCACAAACCGAAAAAGTTTACAACCCCCTAACAAAAGGACTTAAGATATGGATTATTCGAAAACAACAAAAATAGGGTTAGCTACGTTGGCAATGATGAGCGCTACTGCAATCAATGCAGCACAGAATCAGCATGAGATCACCGTAAAGCAGGAAACCACATCGGTGAAGTTAATCTCTGACGTCGTTTATTCTCAGGTATCGGTGCGTGGCTATCCGAATGTTGCATTAAAAATGGATATTCTTCAGCCTGAATCGAAAACAGCGCTTCCCGTCGTATTATTCATTACCGGTGGCGGATTCGTTAATGCCAATAAGGATAATTACCTGCAACAGCGTCTTAATCTTGCCGAAGCGGGTTATGTGGTTGCTAGTATGGAATATCGTGTCGCCCCCACCGTTCTTTTTCCCGCGCCGCTGGAAGATGTAAAATCCGCTATTCGTTATCTGCGCGCCAATGCGAAAAAATTTGGTATTGACGGCCAACATGCTGCGGTTTTCGGCGCGTCTGCCGGAGGTTACCTGGCAGCGTTTGCCGGGACGACAAATGGCTCGAAAGCCCACGATAAAGGCGATAATCTTGACCAAAGCAGTGACGTCCAGGCCGTGATTGATTTCTATGGATTATCCGATCTGACGCTCGTCGGTGAAGGCTTCCCTGATGATATCGTCCAGAAACACACCTCGCCTTCTGCGACAGAAGCTATCTGGGTCAACGGCACTGCGGTGTTTAATGAAGGAGGCGCAATCACCCGCTATCCTGAAAAAGCAGCCGCCGCTAACCCGATTAACTTTATCAGTAGCGCAACGCCCCCGTTCCTGATCATGCACGGTACCAACGATACCTCGGTTTCTCCACGCCAGACCGAACGACTGCATCAAGCTCTGACAGAGAAAAATATCGAATCGACCTACTACAGCGTTAAAGGTGCCGAGCACGGCGGGCCGCACTGGCTGCAACCGGACATCATGCAGATTACCGTCCGCTTTCTTGATAAACACTTAAAGCCCTGATGCCAACCTACCATTAATATTTTCTATTCTTAATTACTTATGTTACATAAACGTTAGTGCCAAATAAGCACTAACGTTTTTTATTTGTTGCAAGCAAAAGTCTAGCCTCAATTGATACGCCATCCTTATCGGATAAAAAAACGTATAATCTGATACACATCAATTATTCACTATCACCGAAAACGGAAAAATAAAAAAACAAATCACTACAATCGAAACGCTGCATCCTAAAAACCACGCTTCTAAGGAATAAATAAAAAGCCAATTGAATGGCATATATAACAAATCGAAGTTTGTTATATAGGTAACTACAAAAAAATAAATGTGATCAACCGCACACCTAGCCTTTTATCGCCATGCTCCAATAAAACCACAATAACAACATGGCCTAGTTTATTACCTTCATCGTAATAATTGACCACTGTTTATCTATTAGCGTCAAACTGCGAAATATTAGCGCTATTGCTGGGTTAATAACATCCATGAAAAATTGGGTGTTCGCGCGGCTATCACCTCAATGTGAAGATTTATGATATGGAAGAATTATCTCGCCGTCGTTTTATTGCCTATATGGGAAGTGCGATCGCCGTTAGTGGAAATATCGGTCTCGCACAGGCGAAAAATGAGACAGAAAAAACGCAGGGTAAATTAGCCGTTAAATATGGCTTATTACATAACGAAATGCGTTGTATCGGATGCAAAGCCTGTATCAAGGCCTGCAAAGAGACGAATAACGTCCCTGATGGCGTAACCCGGCTGGACATACTGCAAACCGTCGACATTCCCGCCGTCGAGAAAACGCGTGCCATCAAGCAATTTTTCCGTAAGTCCTGCCAGCACTGTGAGAATCCACCCTGCGTTGCCGTCTGCCCAACGGGAGCCTCCTTCAAAGATGCACTTACTGGCATTGTCGACGTTAACGATAAGCGTTGCGTGGGCTGCCGCTACTGTATTGCCGCGTGCCCTTACCATGTGCGTTTCATCAACCCCGTCACGAAAACGGCAGATAAATGCAATTTTTGTCGGGAAAGCAATCTGGCGGCAGGGAAGCAGCCCGCCTGCGTCGAAATCTGCCCCACTAAAGCCTTGGTATTTGGCGATCTCAACGACCCTGAAAGCAACATTGCCAAGATGATCGAGAGCAACGCGACCTACCGCTCCAAGGTTTATCTGGGCACCGAGCCTCAACTCTATCGTATTCCTGGGAAACGAGGAGCAATCGACAATGCATAATGCCTTCACGTTCGACACGCTGGTCTGGGATTGGCCCATCGCCGTTTACCTTCTTCTGGTCGGCATTTCGGCGGGGATGGTGTCGCTGTCCCTGCTCCTCAGGCACTACGTTCCTGGCGAATACCACGGTAGTAATCGCATGATCAAAGCCACGGCCATCGTGGCACCGCTTGCCGTGATCCTCGGGCTGGCGATTCTGATTTTTCACCTGACTAAACCGCTGACCTTTTGGTATTTGATGGTCTTTTACAATCCCACTTCCATCATGTCGCTTGGGGTGATGCTCTTTCAGGTGTATTTCGTTGTCATGCTGCTGTGGCTCATCACGCTTTACCATGACGTATGGCTGACTCTGCTTGATACCGTCTGGCATCGTCCCGCGCTGGCCGCGCGAGCACGTAGACTGACGGCGGTTATCGTTAAAAATACTGCGGTGATTGAAAATCTGCTGTTGGTGCTGGCAATCCTGCTCGGCTGCTATACCGGCTTTCTGCTGTCCGCGCTGAAATCGTTCCCGCTGCTGAATAACCCCATCTTGCCCGTCCTGTTTTTAGTATCCGGTACGACATCCGGTATTGCCGTCATGCTGCTAGCCAGCGCGTGGGGGCGTCAGGCCTCAGGGAATTCACGCTCCCTGCATTTCATCCATCGTGTGGAAACACCGGTGGTGTATGCCGAGCTATTCCTGCTGCTGGCGTTTTTTGTCGGACTGCTGCTTGGCGGCGGGCAAAAAGTTGTCGCCGTCCAAGCCGCGCTGTCAGGCTTCTGGGGAAACGTATTCTGGATTGGCATTATCGGCATCGGCATTGTGATCCCCTCGATTATCAATCGGGTACGCAAACCTTCTGCCCATTCCGGCAAAGGGCAAGTGATAACCTTAGCTGTCATGAGTTTATTCGGCGTGTTCCTGCTACGACTGTTCGTGCTTTATGCCGGACAAATGACGGTGGCCTAAATGAATACGTCATGGGTCTTATTCTGGATTGCTTCCGCCACCTTTTTTATGCAATCTCTGGATACCACCATGGTGTATATCGCCATTCCGGCTATCGCGCAGTCACTGCACAAGCCGGTATTGCATATGGAAACGATCGTGATTTCTTACATTGTCACGGTCGTCGCGTTTACGCCGGCCAATAGCTGGCTGGCGGAACGACTCGGAGAAAGGAAAACCTACCAGATAGCGATTGCCATTTTCATGCTCGGCTCACTGCTGTGTATGACGGCCACCACGCTAGGTAGCTTAAGCGTTTACCGCTTTATTCAAGGCATCGGCGGTGCGCTCATGCTGCCCATCATCAGAACCGTGATATTGCGTACCACACCGCAGAGTCTGAAATTACGCTTTCTTAATCGGGTGACTTTGTTGGGATTACTTGGCACCCTAATCGGCCCCGTGTTCGGTAATATTCTGGTTAATTTTCTATCCTGGCAGGCTATTTTTTTCGTTAATATCCCGCTGGCTTTACTCTGCTTTTTTCTGGCAACCAAATATATTCCTGTTGAGACGGTTAAAGAGACGTCACGCACGGGTGCCTATGAAGTCGCCTTCCCCATTTTGATGTTATTCCTTGTCGCCTTCATGCTAACTACCGCCACGAAAAATATATTGCCAACACTCGTCATGTTATTCCTGTCTTGCAGCACATTGGGTTTGGTTTTTCTTTATTACCGACAACATCTTATCGCAGAAACTGCATTATTCCCGCGCGCCCTGTTTGGCATCAGAACCTTTTCTGTCGGCGTATTTGGCGGCATTGTGACGCGTACGTTACTGGCATCAATACCCGTTGTGCTCTCACTCATGCTGCAAACGACGCTGGCCTGTAAACCCGCAGAAACCAGCCTGATTCTGCTGCTCTTTTCCAGTGGTGCGCTGTTGTCAAAGCTGCTGTTCGAGCCACTGGTCAAGCGTATTGGCTACCGGCGGCTGTTGATGCTGACCACCGGCATCACATCGCTGTGCGTCCTTGCCTTAAGCGTCGCCGTGCAAGAAAGATCGATGCACCT
The DNA here is from genome assembly GCF_000749845.1 of Pectobacterium betavasculorum. Classification (GTDB taxonomy): domain Bacteria; phylum Pseudomonadota; class Gammaproteobacteria; order Enterobacterales; family Enterobacteriaceae; genus Pectobacterium; species Pectobacterium betavasculorum. Next base: position 226,231 of record NZ_JQHM01000002.1, read on the forward strand.
CATCGGCATTATCGCCATGCTGTTAGGCGTACTGATTTCGACGTTATATTCAGCAGAAAGCACATTGGCTTTCAGTAATCTGAATAACAGCACGTACCACAGCGGTAATAATCTGTTAACCATTAGCCAACTGCTTTCCGTCATGCTCAGTATGACGCTGACGTTTCCACTATTACGTTTTCTCTCTCAGTTCGAAATCATCTTCAATCTTAACCATTTCAGCCTGTTATTTTTATTACTCGGCATTGGCTTACCGATTTGCTGCCTGATATTCAGGCCTCTCAATAACGACGACGGCTATCACTTTATTCATGGGCGATAGCGCAGTTATTCACCTCATTCAAAACCAACGGGACTCTCTTACTGATATGAAAAGTTATATGAAAACATTCTCAGCCCTTTTACCACTTTGCTTTTTATTCGCAGTAGAAAACGCAGTCGCACAAGAAGGGAGTTTTAAAGCTGGCACCTATTCCGCCGCCAGACAGGGTATCGGTGGCGATGTCACCGTCACACTCGATATCGATGCGCAGGGGAAAGTCCTCAAATCGACCATTGATGCTCCGGAAGAAACCCCCGAAGTCGGCGGGGAAGCGGCAATCGAACTCGCGAAAGCCATGACCGAAAAACAGAGCATACAGGTTGATGGCGTGTCCGGTGCCACGATGACCAGCGAGGCAGTAAAAGAGGCATCGGAAGATGCGTACTCACAGGCCAAGGCGAATTAATACCGCCGGTTCTCCACGCGCTAAGCACAGCGGCGGGAACGCGGCGATAACACACCGTGTTGTAAAAATATTAATAACATCAAGGAAAACATCATGAAACGCTTCAGAAAAAGTGTACTCGCAACACTCTGTCTCTCGATGATGGGCTGGTCTACCGCACAGGCGGCGGACGCCGCAAAGCCGGAAATCCCGAAAAGTGCCGACATCGTTATTATCGGTGCGGGCGCAGCTGGCACCTCGGCAACCATGGCCTCCGCAGAAAAAGGGGCGAAAATCGTCTTACTGGAAAAACAGCCGATTGTCGGTGGCACGGGTAACTTTGCCGAAGGCATCTTCGCCGCCAACAGCAGCATGCAGAAACGTCAGGGGATTATAGTGACGCCTGATATGGCGTTTAAAACCATCATGGATTACAGCCACTGGATGGCAAATCCCTTCGTAGTGCGCGCCTTCGTCAACCGCTCGGCGGACACGATTGAGTGGGTGAAATCGAAAGGCATCAAGTTTGAATACATCGGTCCCGGCGGCCCCGGCGGGATGTTGACCTGGCATGTGATCGACGGCCCCGGCCACGGACGCCACCTGATCAAGACATTCCACGAGCAGTTTAAAAGTATGGATGTCACCACGCTGGTGAAAACGGCGGGTAAAGATCTGGTCGTGAAAGACGGTAAAGTCACGGGCGTCATCGCACAAGATAGCGACGGCAACACCTTCCAGATAGACGCCAAGGCCGTCATCATCGCCACTGGCGGCTACGCCAACAATAAAGAGATGCTGCAAAAATACGCCGCCTTCCCCGATACCATTATGGTTGGCAACGTCGGTAAGGACGGTGACGGGATTAATATGGCCTGGAAAGCCGGTGCCAAACCGGACGGTCTGGGTCTGCTGCAAGCCTATCGTCCCGGCCTGCCAGACTATGCGCCTAACTCTCATCTGCTGGCCGCTGCGCGTCAGCCCTATCTGTGGATTGATCAACACGGCCGCCGCTTTACCGATGAATCTAACGTCATCATCTGGCCACACTCCGGCAACGCGCTGTCAAAAGCGGGCGGCATCATGTACTCCATCTTTGACGAGACATCGCGTAAACATTACGTCGAAGACGGCATTGATGTGCCGATTGGCGAATGGGTTATTGCCAATACCAAGCTGACTAAATTCGATAGCGAATTTACGAAGGAAAGTCAGAAAAATCGCGGCTTCGTCTTCAAATCCACCACCGTTGACGGGCTGGCGAAAGAGATGGGCGTTGATGCCAGCGTGCTGAAGAATACGCTGGAAGAAAACAACAAGTTTGCGACGCAAAAACGGGATGATGTGTTCAACAAAAACATGGATTATCTGCGTCCAATAAAAACCGGCCCGTTCTATGCGGTGAGAATGCAACCCGCCGCGCTGGGCACCTTGGGTGGTGTGAAGATCGACGAAAAAATGCAGGCGATAGATAAATCCGGTGAGGTCATTCCGGGCCTGTACGTCACAGGTAATGATGCCGCCGGCATGTATGGCGACACTTATGACCTGTTGTTAGGCGGCGGTACATTTGGCTTTGCACTCAATTCGGGTCGTATTGCGGCAGAAAGCGCCCTTGATTATATGAAGTTCAGCAAGAAATAAGCTCGACTCTTAAGTCTACCGCGGTTCGTTTGAGCATTGAGATACACGGGGCGACCACAGGGGTGAGGCGTCCCTACAGGAACCTCCCCCCTGAGTTTCCCCTAACAACGGGCTTAAGCGAACAGTATTATGCCCTTAAGCCAGCCTGTATGCCGATGCAGGCTGGCTATCTATTTAAAAGGAATTCACTCAAACACAAACGAAATTCACGGTAAGCGGAATAGCGTTTTCTTATCCGGCTTTACGAAACGTCAGATTAAAACGGCATTCATCAGGCATCCCTTCCGGTACGGCACCACTTTTCAGCGGCAGAATACCGTGAAAATAGAGGCGCGATTCACCGCCCCAGACCACCACATCGCCGTGTGTCAGCGGAACACGCTGTGCTTTATCGCTACGAGCCATACCACCAAACAGGAACATCGCGCTCAGCCCCAGCGAGACAGACACGATGGGCTGGTGAAAATCCCGTTCGTTTTTATCCTGATGCAGAGACATACGCGTACCGACATCATAGCGGTTGATGAGGCAGGCATCCGGTTCAAAATCAGCAAAACCGGCTTCGCTCGCCGCCTGCTGCGCCAGTCGGAAAAAGACCTCCGGCATAGCGGGCCACGCTTCTCCGCTTAGCGGATCGTGTGAAGTGTAGCGGTAGCCTTGTTCATCCGTCACCCAGCCGAGCTGCCCGCAGTTGCTCATCGCCACCGACATCACAAAACCGCCCGGCGTGACCATATTACGCAGCGGTGCTCGCGCAATCACGGTTTGTAGCGCCGCCAGCAGCGCTGGCGCATCGTCATAAGCACGACCACGCAAGATGAACGCACTCGGTGCCAGCGTTTCCGTCCAGCGACGCGGTGCTTCATCGGCAAATAAATCAAAATTCACGGCGACGATTCCTCTTGTTGATGCACAATCTGTCCTTTCTCCATCGGTTCTTTCTTCACGTGCTCTTTCTCTAGCAGAGCACGTTTACGCTCCATACCCCAGCGATAGCCTGACAGCGCCCCATCATGCCGCACCACGCGATGACAAGGAATCGCAACCGCCAGCTGGTTTGCCGCACAGGCACCCGCGACAGCACGCACGGCAGCGGGCGATCCGATTCGCTCAGCAACCTCACGATAGCTCAGCGTTTCCCCTGCCGGAATGGCACGCAGCGCCTGCCAGACTCGCTGCTGGAATGCCGTACCGCGAATATCAAGCGGCAGCGTTAGCCCGATGGACGGATCGTCAACGAACCCGACGACCTCCGACATCCGTTGCTCAAACGCTGTATCACCGCCGACCAAATGCGCGTTAGCAAACATCTCCTGAAGCGTATTGAGCAAAGATTCAGGATCGTCTCCCAGCAGGATCGCGCAGATCCCTTTCTCGCTTTCCGCCACCAGCACGTCGCCAAGTGAGCTGCGGCCAATCGCAAAGTGGATCGTCATCCCTTTTCCCTTGTTCTGAAACACCGTCGGCGTCATTCCTAAATGCGTACTGGCTTCAGCGTAAAAGCGCCCGCTAGCGTCATAGCCCGCCGTGACAATCGCCGCGGTCACCTCATCATTATCTGCTAAGTGTTCACGTAACTGCCGGTGACGGTGGGCGCTGGCATACTGTTTTGGCGTCAGACCCGTTGTGGTTTTGAACACGCGATGAAAATGGAAAGCGCTTATCCCGACTGCTTGAGCCAGCATCGCCAGCGTCGGCGGACGATCCGACTGCTCTATCATCCGGCAGGCACGGGCAATCTGCTGTGTCTGCTGTTCCTGTCGCGAAAGCGTCCCCTGACGACACCGTTTACACGGACGGAAACCCGCCGCCTGCGCCTCGTCACCCGTCGCGAAGAACACCACATTTTCACGCCGAGGCTGGCGTGATGCACAGGATGGAGAACAGTAAATCCCCGTCGTCTTCACCGCATAAATAAAACAGCCGTCAGCAGCCTTATTGCGCATTACCACCGCCTGCCAGCGCGAGTCGGCATCCTGAAATGGCGTATCATTGAGCATCGTGTCGTTACGCATCATAGGCACCTCATTCCCATTCAGTATTGCTGCCAATCTTACTATTAGTGAAAGTCACGTCATGCACTAACGCTAAACCGAAGGCACCTTACGCACACGTTCAACTCTTGCTTTTTCATTCAGATTTTATTTTTCCTACCAATAGTGCTTCCCAGATGGCGCGCCGAGCGGCAATCACCTATGCTCGTTTCCTGCTCTTTGCGTTCTCACAACGGAAGCCGTTTATGCCATCCCACCCATCGTCGGATTTCACGCAGCACGCCAAAACACATCTCAGTGCCATCAATACACGCTGGTCCAGCGTGATCGAACAGATCGGCGACTGTCGTCACCAAACCGCGCCACACCGGGAACCTTACGAAGCGCTGATGCGTGCGGTCGCCTATCAGCAACTCACGACGCGCGCCGGAGATGCGATGGTCGCAAAGCTCTTGCGAGTACATGATGATGTCTTTCCCACTCCGCAACAAATATTAGCCTGTTCCACCGATACGCTGCGTCAGTGCGGTTTTTCCGCCCGCAAAGCGGATACGCTACACGCTATCGCACAGGGTGCAGTAAGTGGGCTGGTGCCGAGCCTCGAACAGGCCGCAGATAGGGATGATGACACGCTCATTCAGCAACTCACCTCGATAAAGGGAATCGGACGCTGGACGGTAGAAATGTTTTTGATTTATTCGCTGGAACGTACTGACATCATGCCGCTCGACGATTTGGGCATTCGTCAGGGATTGCGCTACGTCTATGATTTACCGGATATGCCGAAACCGCGCGATTTGCAGGCACTGAGCCTGCAATGTCAGCCTTATCGCACAGTAGCATCATGGTATTTATGGCGTTCGCTTGAGCTACCGGCGTATCAGAGCTTTAAAATGACACACCGATAAAAGCAGGCTTAGCGCGAACGTAAGCTGGCCGACACCTGACGACGGCGGTTCATAATGCGTTCCCGCAGCGCATCGTAGGCCCAGTTATACACCACGGTATACGGCAGGAAGAACAGGAAGAAGCCGATCTCCACCATCAACGCCTGCCACAGCGTAACATTCAGCATCCACGCCGCCAGCGGCAGACCAATCAGGATAAAGCCGCCTTCAAACCCCAGCGCGTGGGCGATACGGATCGGCAGCCGACGCTTAACGCGGTCCGCAGGCCATAAGCGATCGAATATCGAGTTGTAGATCATATTCCAGATCATCGCGACACTGGACAGCATAATGGCCAGTGCACCCATATCGAAGATTGGCTTATTCAGCAGCCAGGCACCCGCTGGCGCACAGATCATTAACGCAATCAGCTCAAAGCCCACGGCATGGTACAGACGTTCACGTAAGGTTTTGCTGGTTTTATTTTGCATAGCACATTCACTTTTATTTATTGCGTGTTACTGGTCAATTTTCGCCATGACCATGGATGGCATCGTATCACGGGCTTATTTTCATCACATAAGCTGGTAGAGTACAGTTAGATTCCATCGATAAAAACGATAGAGGCACTATGCGTTATTCACCAGAATCATTGCTGGCGTTTATAACCACCGTTGATGCGGGCTCATTTTCCGCCGCCGCCCGGCGATTGCACAAAAGCCAGTCCACCATCAGCGCCGCCATTGCCAATCTGGAAGCCGATCTCGGGCTGACGCTGTTTGATCGATCCGGCCATCAGCCCGTGCTGACGCTGGCAGGCAGAAAAGTGCTTTCTCACGTACAGGCGATCCTGTCAGCCAGTGAGGAGCTGGATGAGCTGGCGATCCGTCTGGCCGACCATATCGAACCCCGCCTGACGTTTGTGCTGTCCGACATCTGGCAAGCCACCCATTACGAACCCGTGATTCAGCGTTTCGCACACAACTTTCCCGATATTGAATTTGAATGTCTGGTTGCGGAAGGCGACGACGTCATCGATCTGCTGCAAATGGACCGCGCGCATGTCGGGCTATTACGTGCCCAGACAGATTACCCGCCCGATATTGCCGCCGCGCGTTTGCAGGTTAAGACTGAAATGGCCGTCTTCGTGTCGGTAGTCCACCCGCTCGCGACGGAAAAAACCGTAACACGCAGCCAACTGGCGACCGTCCGCCAGCTCTATCTCAATACCTATAAACGTAGCGACCGGCTCCAACCGGAAGGGATCGTCTGGTCTGCGCCGTCCTACCTTATGTTATTGGAGATGGCGCAGCAGGGGCACGGCTGGAGCATTCTTCCGCGCTGGCTGGTGGCGCAATATGATCGACAAAAGCTGGTAGAACTGCCAGTGTCAGGCTGGCCACAGTGGATTGACGTAGATGTCGTCTGGTCTAAACCCCATCCCCCCGGCCCAGCAGGCCTGTGGATGATCGACAATCTCCTTGCCCAGCAAGAAAGTACGTCGCCATAATGCAGGCAAAATCATATCAGTCATCCTACGGGCCACAGCGCTCTGCCTTTTGTGATGAACCTGCTTTTTCATGAAGCGATAAAAAACGGACAACGGTTTCTTTATATCGTTAATGAATAACATTAAAAATAAAATGGTTATTATTTTTAATTTCACCGTTTAATTTACTTAATTAAGATAATTAAAAGAGGAATATTTCCACGTTATACCGTGCACATTATCCTGTACCACGCGGCGGCTTCTCTCGCCTGTAGCAGGGAAAAATAATTCATATCATCATTATTATTGTGATGTACCAAAGTAGTACTTCCCGACAAAAAACCATACAATTATAGGGATTACTACTTTTGTATTCGAGACATCCCTGTGGTGCTGCGGTAATACGCCTTACCTTAATAATAAGACGTTGAATCCTATAAAGGTCGGAATTTACTAATTAATGCAATTGCAAGTGAGAAAAAAATGTCGAATAAACCCTTCTATTACCAAGATCCTTTTCCACTCAGTAAAGATGACACCGAATATCGCCTGTTGAGCAGCGATTTTGTCTCTGTCGCGCAATTTGAAGGCCAGGACATCCTGAAAGTCGAGCCAGCGGCGTTGACCCTTCTGGCACAGCAAGCCTTCCACGATGCTTCTTTCATGCTCCGTCCCGCTCATCAACAGCAAGTTGCCGATATTCTCCACGACCCGGAAGCCAGCGAAAACGATAAATACGTTGCCTTGCAATTCCTGCGCAACTCCGAAATTTCCGCCAAGGGCATTCTGCCAACCTGTCAGGATACCGGTACCGCGATTATCGTCGGTAAAAAAGGCCAGAACGTATGGACTGGCGGTAACGATGCAGAAGCGCTGTCGCAGGGCGTGTACAACACGTTTATTGAAGACAACTTACGTTACTCACAGAACGCCGCACTGGATATGTACCAAGAGGTCAACACTGGCACCAACCTGCCGGCACAGATTGACCTCTACAGTACCGAGGGCGAAGATTATAAATTCCTGTTCGTCACCAAAGGCGGCGGTTCTGCCAACAAGACCTACTTGTATCAGGAAACCAAAGCGCTGCTGACGCCGGGTAAACTGAAGAGCTTCCTGATCGAGAAAATGCGTTCATTGGGTACGGCGGCCTGTCCGCCGTACCACATCGCATTTGTGATTGGCGGCACCTCGGCAGAAACCACGCTGAAAACCGTTAAGCTGGCCTCAACCAAGTACTACGACGAACTGCCAACCGAAGGCAACGAGCACGGTCAGGCGTTTCGTGATGTCGCGCTGGAGCAGGAAATTCTGGAAGCGGCGCGCGATCTGGGTCTGGGCGCGCAGTTCGGCGGTAAATATTTCGCGCACGACGTGCGGATTATCCGCTTGCCGCGCCACGGCGCATCTTGTCCAGTCGGGATGGGCGTGTCCTGTTCCGCTGACCGTAACATCAAAGGCAAGATCAACCGCAAGGGCGTCTGGCTGGAGCAGCTAGAGCAGAATCCGGGCAAATATATCCCTGAGCACCTGCGTGAAACGGGCGAAGGCGATGCGGTTAAAATCGACCTGAACCGCCCGATGACCGAGATCCTGAAGACGCTGTCGCAGTATCCGGTATCCACCCGTCTTTCCCTGACTGGCACCATCATCGTGGGTCGTGATATTGCTCACGCCAAGCTGAAAGAGCGTCTGGATAACGGCGAAGGCCTGCCGCAGTACATTAAAGATCACCCGATTTACTACGCAGGCCCAGCAAAAACGCCGGAAGGCTACCCATCTGGTTCGTTAGGCCCAACCACCGCAGGCCGCATGGATTCCTACGTCGATTTGCTACAAGCCAACGGCGGCAGCATGATCATGTTGGCAAAAGGCAACCGCAGCCAGCAGGTTACCGATGCGTGTCATAAACACGGTGGCTTCTACCTCGGCAGCATCGGCGGCCCGGCAGCAATTCTGGCGCAGAACAGCATCAAGAGTCTGACCTGCGTCGAATACCCTGAACTGGGTATGGAAGCCATCTGGAAAATCGAAGTCGAAGATTTCCCTGCCTTTATTCTGGTTGATGATAAAGGCAACGATTTCTTCCAGGTGATTCAGAGCGCCAAGTGCGTGAAATGCGGTTAACTCACTTCTGCTGTGATTAGAGGTTAGCCGCTAACGCCAGCCGAGCGCGAGTAACGGATAGATCGTAAAGACGCTGTAAACACGTCCCTGTGCGCAAGCGACGTTCAAAAGCGTTCCTGACGCTTTTGTCCATGGCGCAAACGCTTTACTCTTCTATTCCGTTACTCCCGTTTTCGTTCGGTAAATAGGTTTGTCAACGGTCTGCAACGCCCCGACTATCGGGGCGTTTTTTATTTGATGCCCAGTCGCTTCGCCAGACGGTGTAGGTTGCCGCTGTCCATTTCCAGTTCTCTGGCACAGGATGACCAGTTTCCCTCATGACGCGCCAGCGTTTGTTGGATAATCCGACGCTGATAGTCGTCCGTTGCCTCCCGCAGGCTGCCGCTGACGAAATATGCGGGCGCGGTTTCAATAGCATTCGACGATCCTGCTCTGGAATGAACAGGTTGAGAGGGAAGTTCGAGATTGAAATGCTCAGGGCCTAAAAGCACCTCGCCCGATTCTTGTCCGGCACGCGCCAGCACGGTGGCGCGATAAATCGCGTGCTCCAGCTCGCGCACATTCCCCGGCCAATCGTACTGCTCCAGCAACGTCCCTGCTTCCGCGGTTAACGCCAGACGTGCCAGCCCTAACTGCGCACGACTGCGTTCACAGAAGAAACCGGCTAACAGCGCCACATCCTGACTGCGCTCACGCAGCGGCGGTACGGACAGCGGGAACACGCTCAAGCGGTGGAATAAATCGGCACGAAACGCGCCATCCAGCACCGCCTGCCGCAGATCGCGGTTAGTTGCTGCCAGCACGCGCACGTTCACTTTCAGGCTACTGTCATCCCCCACGCGCTGTAGGTCGCCATACTGCAACACGCGCAGCAACTTCGCCTGTAGCGTCAACGACAGCTCGCCAATCTCATCCAGAAACAGCGTACCGTTGTCCGCCATTTCAAACTTGCCGGTTCGATGATGAATCGCACCGGTAAACGCCCCTTTCACATGACCAAATAGTTCGCTCTCTGCCACCGATTCCGGCAGCGCAGCGCAGTTCAGATACACCAGAGGATGATTTGCACGACTGGAACCGCGATGAATCGCCCGCGCCACCAGTTCTTTACCGACGCCAGTTTCTCCCATGATCAGCACGTTCAGATCGGAACCCGCAACGATATCGACCTCTTTCTTCAACCGCTGCATCGGTTCTGATAATCCAACCATTTCCTCCACGCTTTCCGCTGCCGGACTTTCGGCACGTACCGGCGCGGGCAGTTGCCGCTCAAGGCGTTCCATCAGCAGCGCATTACTCAGCGCCGCCGCCGCCATCGCCCCCACCAGCCGCAGTTCCTCATCGCTAAAATGATCGAACTGGCACGGGTCCATGCCGTCTACGGTCAGCGCCCCGATCAGGTTCTGATTGGCAAACAGCGGCAGGCCAACGCAGGCGTGCACCTTAAGATCCTCCTGACTGGGGATCAGGCCGTCATACGGATCGGGAAGCTGACTGTCCGCCGGAAAACGTACCACATCGCCCGCGCGGGCAATCGCCTCCAGACGGGGATGATCGGACAGGCGAAAGCGTCGCCCCAGCACGTCCGGTGCCAGACCATCTATCGCCAGCGGGCGGAATAGCTGATTTTCGTAACGCAGCAGCGCAGACGCATCACAGCGCAGCAGTTGGCGCAGGCTGTTGATCAAACGCTGAAAACGATCCTGATTCGATAGCCCCATTTGCAGCTCGATAGCGATACGGGCAAGGGCATTAATAGAAAGCGTCATGGTGTGTCCTAATGACATAGCCTGTGTCATTAAGACAATAGATAAAGTATGTCACTTTGACAAACATTATTTATCAAAACGTTATAAATCAATAAATTAAAAACTGGCACACTTCCTGCAATCTTTACAGTATATTTTCTCGCATATGCTTATTGAGGTTTCAGAACATGACGATTCACGTAAAGAACAACATCCACTGGGTTGGACAACGCGACTGGGAAGTCCGTGATTTTCACGGCACGGAATACAAAACGCTGCAAGGTAGTAGCTACAATAGCTACCTGATCCGCGAAGAGAAAACCGTGTTGATTGATACCGTCGATCACAAATTCAGCCGTGAATTTGTGCAGAATCTGATGGCGGAAGTAGATCTGAACACGATTGATTACATCGTGATCAACCATGCCGAAGAGGATCACGCCGGGGCGCTGAGCGAGCTGATGGCGCGTATTCCCAACACGCCGATTTACTGCACCTATAATGCGATCGATTCCATTACCGGCCATCACCATCATCCTGAGTGGAATTTCCACACGGTCAAAACGGGCGACACGTTGGATATCGGCAACGGCAAGCAGTTGATCTTTATTGAAACCCCGATGCTGCACTGGCCTGACAGCATGATGACCTACATGACTGAGGATGCCGTGCTGTTCAGTAACGATGCGTTCGGTCAGCACTACTGTGATGAACATCTGTTTAACGATGAGGTGGATCAAACCGAACTGTTCGAGCAGTGTCAGCGCTATTTTGCCAATATTCTGACACCGTTCAGCCGTCTGGTAACTGCCAAAATCCACGAAGTCCTCGGCTTTAACCTGCCGCTGTCGATGGTCGCCACCTCACACGGCGTGGTGTGGCGCGACGATCCGGCCCAGATCATCCACCTGTATCTGAAGTGGGCGGACAGCTATCAGGAAGATCGCATCACGCTGTTTTACGACACCATGTCCAATAACACCCGTATGATGGCTGACGCCATTGCGCAAGGCATCAACGATGTCGATCCGGGTGTCGCGGTGAAAATCTATAACGTCGCCCGCCACGACAAGAACGAAATCCTGACGCAGGTATTCCGCTCGAAAGGCGTGTTAGTCGGTTCATCCACCATGAATAACGTGATGATGCCGAAAGTCGCCGCCATGCTGGAAGAGATCACCGGTCTACGTTTCCAAAATAAGAAAGCCTCGGCATTTGGTAGCTACGGCTGGAACGGCGGTGCGGTAGACCGCATTCAAACCCGCCTGATGGACGCCGGTTTTGAAACCACGCTGGCGCTGAAAACCAAGTGGCGTCCTGATGGTTCCGCGCTGGAAATTTGCCGTGAACATGGCCGCGAGATTGCCCGCCAGTGGGCATTGCATCCGCTGGATAATACGCCTGCCCGCCGCGTCATCTCGCCCACAAAACAGACTACCGTACCGCAATCAGCAGCCTCAGCCGCACCACAAAGTGTGAGCGTCCCTGCCGAAAGCGCCTGTGGATGCAACGAAGTCGCTGTACCACAGTCAGCAACACAGCCAACAGCACCGTCAGAAAGCGGCTGTATGCAATGCAGCGTCTGCCAGTGGATCTACGATCCGGCACTTGGCGAACCTATGCAGGATGTCACACCTGGCACCATGTGGTCGGATGTACCCGACAGCTTCCTCTGTCCGGAATGTGGGCTGGGTAAAGACGTTTTCAATCCGATTCGCTAAGGAGCGGATGATGAAAGATATCGTGATTATTGGCGCGGGCTTTGCTGCTCGCCAGCTTATCCGACAGCTACGTAAACTAGATGCCCACAGCCCTATCCGCTTGATCACCGCCGACAGCGGTGATGAGTACAACAAGCCGGATCTAAGCCATGTGATGAGCCTGAAGCAGCACGCCGACGATCTGACCAAGATTCAGGCAACCGCGTTTGCTGAAGAAAACCGCATTGCGCTGCTAGCCAATACGCGCGTCACCGCCATTGACCGCCATGCGCAACAGGTCGTCTGTGGCACGGAGCGTTACGATTACCACAAACTGGTGTTCGCGACCGGGGCCAGCGCAATGGTGCCACCAATTCCGGGGCGCGAACACATGCTGACGCTCAATAGTCAGCAGGAATACCGGACTCACGAAGGCCGACTCTGGCAGGCCGAACGCGTGCTAGTACTCGGTGCTGGACTCATCGGGACCGAACTGGCAATGGACCTGAGCCGCGCCGGAAAACGCGTCACGCTAGTTGACTGCGCAAGCAGCATCCTGCCTGCGTTGATGCCGCCTGAAGTCAGTGCGCGACTGCAATTCACGCTGACACAGCAAGGCGTTTCGCTGTTGCTGAACACGACCGTGCAGCAACTGGAGAAAACCGAAACCGGCGTGCAGGCTATGTTTACCGATGGGCGCACGGTTGAGGTAGACGAAATCATCTCCGCCGTCGGTTTGCAGGCCAATACACAATTGGCGAAAGCGGCAGATTTGGCGGTGCAAAAAGGCATCCAGACTAATGCGCAGTTACAGACCACCGATCCGCAGATTTATGCGCTAGGCGACTGCGCGGAAATTGGCGGTAAGCTCTTACCGTTCCTGCAACCGATTCAACTCAGCACTATCATGCTGGCGAAGAACCTGCTAGGTGCCAATGAGTCGCTAACCCTGCCGCCGATGCTGGTTAAAATCAAGACGCCGCTGTTTCCTTTACAGATGGCAGGCGATACCACCAGCAGCGATTTACACTGGCAGCAGGAATGGAACGAACAGGGTATGGTGGCCAAAGCGCTGGATAGTCAGCAAAGGCTACGTGCCTTTGTGGTCGGCGGTGAGCGGATGAAAGAGGCATTTCCGCTACTGCGACAGCTTTCTGTCACTGCCTGATACGGCAAAATAAATAATGCATTTAAAATACATATTTCTGGTAAGCCCGCGTGCGGATTAATAGAATACGGCTATAGATTGTTGAATTTACGGACCGAGGTAACGATGCAAGATCTCATTTGTTATAAGAAGATGCCACAGTGGAACAGCCAGACGCTGCCTGCCGCGTTTCAGGAAAAGCACAACACACAAGAAGGCACCTGGGCAAAACTGACCGTGTTGAAGGGAGAAATGACCTTTTCCATGCTGACTGAGGATGGCGATACGCTGGAGACATTCCAGTTCTCTGAGCAGAACCAGCCGCCGTTTGTGGAGCCACAGGCGTGGCACCGCATCGTCTCGTTCTCTGACGATCTGGAATGTCAGCTTAGCTTTTTCTGTTCGGCGGAAGATTTCTACCATAAAAAATACGGCCTGACGCGAACCCATTCCGAAGTAATCAACGCAGTACAGCACATCAAACCGGGTAAAACGCTGGATTTAGGCTGCGGGGGCGGGCGTAACGCGCTGTATCTGAACCTGCGCGGGTTTGACGTGACCGCCTGTGATAAACACGAGCAAAGCATTGATTCGCTGAATAACATCATCAAGAGCGAAGCACTGGATAACATCCGGGCGGGCGTTTACAACATCAATCTGGCAGAAATCAAAGAGCAGTACGACTTCATCCTGTCGACCGTCGTATTGATGTTCCTGGAACGCGACCGTATTCCACACATCATCAGCAATATACAAAACAGCACCGTTGATGGTGGCTACAATCTGATTATCGCGGCGATGTCGACGGAAGATTGTCCGTGTCCAATGCCCTTCTCGTTTACCTTTAAAGAAGACGAGTTGAAGAACTATTACGCCGATTGGGAGATCCTCAAATATAACGAGGACATGGGCGAACTACACAAGACAGATGCGCAGGGTAATCGCATCAAGCTGCGTTTCGCTACGCTGCTGGCAAGAAAGCCCTAAGCCGTTAAAAATATAAATCATAAAATACGAAAGGGCCGATTAATCGGCCCTTTTTGGTTCTCTATCTGCTTGAATCAGCTCGCTTTGCGCTCTGCTGCTATGCGGTAAGCGACTAGATCTTCAATCGTCAGCACCGGCATGTCGTGCTGCTTGGCAAACGTGATCACTTCCGGCGCGTGCGCCATTGAGCCGTCATCGTTCGTCAGTTCACACAGTACGCCAGACGGCTTCAAACCGGCCAGCGTCATCAGATCGACCGTCGCTTCAGTGTGACCACCGCGCGTTAACACGCCACCCGGTTGGGCGCGCAGCGGGAATACGTGACCAGGGCGATTCAGATCGCTCGGCTTGGCGTTATCCGCAATCGCGGCACGAATGGTGGTCAAACGGTCGGCAGCAGAAACACCTGTCGTCACGCCTTCAGCGGCTTCGATCGTCACAGTGAACGCCGTTTGATAATGGCTGGAGTTTTTCTCCACCATCATCGGCAATTCCAACTGCTGGCGACGCTCTTCCGTCAGGCACAGGCACACTATGCCACTACCGTGACGAATCGTCAGCGCCATTTGTTCAACGGTCATATTTTCAGCGGAAAAGATCATGTCACCTTCGTTTTCACGATCTTCATCATCCAGTACCAGCACGCCACGACCATGACGCAATGCATCAAGTGCGCGTTCTACGCGTTCGGTAGGATTGCCAAATTCAGAAAGTAATGTCTGATTCATGGTAAAAAACCTCAATGTTATTATGGATTACCAGAATCAGGGCGAGCTTGAGGAGTAACCACTACTACTGGTTGCATAGCAATGGCTAACAAAAATAACGCGAGCGGGCATATAACCCGACAGATACCGTTACTCTCTCCCATCCGGACTTTAACCGTCGGCCCCGGAATTACACCGGGTCTGCTGACCTCATGTTGCGAAACCGACGAGTAATATCGGAAAACACAGCGTGAGCGCTCGCGGGCTTCCAGTGCACAGAACCTTATTCGTTCATACGTTCACTGGTTTACCGCCGGTGGGGAATTACACCCCGCCCTGAGAATAAGCGGGTTTACTATAACGCTAATACCTCGATAGGGCAATTGCCCCGCCGCAGGAAATAAGGCAAAACGTATGCTGGATTACAGTAAAATTATGCTGAATATGTGCAAAGCCGATGTCGGATTTCGTTTATAGGCATTACACTTGCTCTTGCTATAGTATTTACTTAAATAACCTAATCAGGAAAGCGACATGATTGACCCAAAGAAGATTGAGCAAATCGCCCGTCAAGTGCATGAGTCCATGCCAAAAGGTATCCGGGAATTGGGCGATGATGTGGAGAAAAAGATTCGGCAGGTCTTGCAAGCACAGCTGACACGACTGGATTTGGTAAACCGTGAAGAATTCGATATTCAGACGCAGGTTCTGCTCCGCACGCGCGAGAAGGTTGCACGCCTGGAACAGCGCCTGACCGAGCTGGAAGCGAAATTGTCTACGGAAGAAAAGCCAGCCGTAGTGCAGGAAATAGCGCCGGAGAACGACTAATCATCATCGCGATGCAACGCCCTGCTCAGGGCGTTGCTCAATTCCCTACATCGCAACGCCGGCAATCCTCCGAAACGCCGACTCACGCCAGAGAATTCAGAAGAAACGACTCAGTGAGAAACCAGTTCAACCGACTTGCGCGGCAGGAACAACCACAGTACGGCCAGCATGATTAACGCGTACAGCGATTTCCAGCCGATCATCAGCAACAGCGCACAGCAGAGCAGGCCTCCCATTGCCGCCATCACTCTGGCGCGCCCTTTCAGCAAACGCCATCCTGCCAACATACACAGCAAATAAATCAGCACAAAGATGCCGTTCGCGTACACAATCAGCATATCCAGCGGTAATCTGAGCCAGTAAATCAGCAGGCAGCACACCAGACAGCAGGCAACAACCATCGATAACGCATTCACAGGTGCCTGCCCTACGGACAGCTTCGCCAGCGCACTGCCTTTCGGTGCCTGCGACCAGACCAAACGAGCGAATCCCTGCGTGTAGATGTTCACGCCAGCAAAGCAGGCCAGATAGCCGACAAAGCAGGCGATCCATAGCGCATGCTGACCAAACAGCAGCACAACGATACCCGGCAGTGATGCCGTTGCGGCAATGCCTTCTCCGTAAGCCTTAAAATGCAATACGGCCACCGTGCATCCCCAATAAACTGCGCCAGCAACCAGCATGCCGATGAGTAAAGCCCGTGGAAAATCCCGCTCTGGCTCCCGAAATTCCGTCGCCATATGAGCAAAAGCTTCAAGGCCAACGAAGCACCAGAACATGACAGCCAGCGCGCCGAAAGTGTTCGACCATGACAGTTCACTCACCGACGGCCAGGGAATATGCGCGGGCGTGATACCCCCCTGCCACCAAATTGCAGCAACCAGCCCTACAACCAACATCGCAATAACGATCTGAATGTTGGCGCTGGACCCAGCACTGCGTAGGCCAAGCAGCCAGATAGCGCCCAGCGTCAGCAGTTGCACGCAGAGCAGCCCCAAATCACTCCAGCCAAATGCCGCCTGCCAGAAGCCCGCAGCAATCTGCAAGGCAGCAGGCAGGCCTAGAGGAATAACGGAAAGGAATAGCCAGCCAGTCACACGCGCCATGCGCGGCCCAAAGGCCAGATTAACAAAATGTGCGGCACCGCCCGCATTAGGAAAATGTTGCCCCAACGCAGCAAAACCGATTGCGATAGGAAAGACAAACAGGATCAATATCGGCCATGCCCACAGGCTGTCTTGCTGTGCCAGTTGCGCGACCAGCGCAGGAACCGCAAAAACCCCAGTCCCCAATAGCGAAGTAGAAAGCAGCCCAACGCCCTGAATCAGGCCAAGCTCTTGTTTTAATCCTTTTGCTTCACTCACAACGTTTCACCTTTTCTTGCCTTTCTACTCTACATCAATGTCGGATCGAAGAATCATGGTCTGATAGGAGAATAAAAAAAGCCTCCATTAACGGAGGCTTTTCTCACCGACGGTTTTCACATGCATGAGGCTATCAGGCGTTGGCTTTCAGCACATCGCGAATACGCGCTTTGTAGGATTCAACCTTCTGCGGCGTCATCATCCGGCGCTCATCGTCCTGCACCACACCGCCAACATCGTCAGCAATACGCTGCGCAGACTGTAGCATCAGTTTAAAGTTTTGGCTGGCGTCACCATAAGCCGGCACCATCATGAAAATGGACACGCCGGGCGTCGAGAATTCGGACATCGCATCTACATTGAACGAACCGGGTTTGACCATATTCGCCAGACTGAACAACACCGGCCCTGCGCCAGCGGGGTTCACATGGCGATGGAAAATATTCATTTGACCAAACTGGAAACCAGCCTGAAGCAGGCTTTGTAACAGCAGTTCACCGCCGATGACACCGCCCTGATGCGCCACGACATGCAGCACCAGAACCGCTTCTTTTGCTGCTACGGGCTCAACGGGTTGCTGAGGCTGTACGGGCGCAGGCTGAACTTTTTCATGCAGGGAATGCGCGACAGGCTGCGACGGCGTGGAATCATATGCAAACGGTTCACGAGGAGCACTAATGCTCGGCTCAGGAGTCGGGGTTTGTCTGGGGTCGACAACCTGCGGATTGGCATCACCGCGCACCTGAGAGCGCGGAGAATCCACAGGAGTAGCTTCATCCAGTAACGGATCGTAAGCCGAAACTGGAGACAGGTGCTCGAACGGCCGATTCACCTCTGAACGAGCGTCTTCGCCCGCACTGCCGTAATCATCAAATGAAGTGTTATCAAGTGAAGCGCTGCCAAATGAAGGCTCATTTTGCTGCGGCCGAGCGCCCTTCACGCGAACTTCGCCAACGCCTTCATCCAGATCGTCAAGCGGTGTTTCATCACGCACTTTCTTTGCACGTTTAACTGGGCGGTCACGAAAAAGGGACGAGCGCTCTTTACGGCTGGTCCACAAGCCGTGCAGTAAAAGCGCTATTATAGCGATCGCGCCAACAACGATTAATATCAGACGCAAGTCCTGCATCATTGCTATCCCAATTGTTCTAACAATACATTGCCACCACGGCAAATACTTATACTACTAACTCTATTTGCCTGAGTACACAAGTGCAAGCCTGCACGGTACTTTATGACAATAAAGATAGATACAACGCACTTTTTTGCTGCTTTTTCATCCAAGTGCGGGCTGGTCAGCATAAGATCATCCCGATATGATGCCCTAACAAACAAATGACTGAGTATATCGGCACTATGTCTTCGGAAAAACCGTCTTCGGAAAAACCATCGTCTTTCGAAAAAACGTCTTATGGCACCGCAGAACAGACTCGCAGCGGCATACACTATTTTCTTGCCGGATGGCGCCTGATCTCACTGCCGGGCATCCGGCGTTTCGTTATTCTTCCTTTACTCATGAATATCGTGCTGATGGGCGGCGCTTTTTGGTGGCTTTTTACCAAGCTGAATGGCTGGATTCCCCAGATCATGGGACACATTCCAAGCTGGCTTCAATGGCTCAGCTACCTCATTTGGCCACTCGCCGTACTCTCCATTTTGCTGGTATTCAGCTACCTATTTAGCACCATCGCCAATTTTATTGCTGCACCGTTTAACGGCTTGCTGGCGGAGCAGTTGGAAGCAAAATTAACCGGTCAAACGCTGCCGGACAGCGGCATACTGGGTATCGCCAAAGACGTCCCACGCATCATGAAGCGCGAGGTTCAAAAATTGGCATACTACCTGCCGCGCGCCATTGTGCTGTTACTTCTCTATTTCATCCCCGGCATCGGGCAGACGGTCGCTCCGGTTCTGTGGTTCCTGTTCAGTGCGTGGATGTTGGCGATCCAGTACTGCGATTATCCTTTTGACAACCATAAAGTGAGCTTTGCGACGATGCGACAAGCATTGCGCCGCCACAAAGTCGCTAATATGCAGTTTGGCGCATTGATCAGCCTGTTCACGCTGGTGCCTTTTTTGAATCTGGTCATCATGCCCGTCGCGGTATGTGGCGCAACGCAGTTGTGGGTGGATCGTTATCGGAGTCTGTCGACAACATTGCCTAAAAAAGCGCCATAAAAAGACCATGCGCACTGGCTCATCTCTGCCAGTGCTTTCTGTTGTAATGAAAAGATATTTCTTAAGAACATAACGATATAGCAATTCTTTACTTCACTGAAAAGTGTGAACGGGTATTCTCTCTACGTTCGCAAAAATTTCATACAGTTATAAGGACAGGCTATGAGCAAGATCTACGAAGACAATTCTTTCACAATCGGCCATACGCCGCTGGTTCGCCTGAACCGTATCGGCAACGGACGCATTCTGGCTAAAGTGGAATCCCGCAACCCCAGCTTTAGCGTAAAATGCCGTATCGGTTCCAACCTGATTTGGGATGCAGAAAAGCGTGGCGTTCTCAAACCGGGCATCGAACTGGTTGAACCTACCAGCGGGAACACAGGGATTGCGCTGGCCTACGTCGCGGCGGCTCGCGGCTACAAGCTCACGCTCACCATGCCGGAAACCATGAGTATCGAGCGTCGTAAACTGCTGAAAGCGCTGGGTGCTAATCTGGTGCTGACCGAAGGTGCAAAAGGCATGAAAGGGGCGATCGCCAAAGCAGAAGAGATTGTCGCTAGCGATCCGAGCCGTTACCTGCTGTTGCAGCAGTTCAGCAACCCAGCTAACCCAGAGATTCACGAAAAGACCACGGGTCCTGAAATCTGGGAAGATACTGACGGTCAGGTTGATGTCTTTATCTCTGGCGTCGGTACAGGCGGTACGCTGACTGGCGTGAGCCGCTACCTCAAAAATACCAAAGGCAAAGCTATCATCAGCGTAGCGGTTGAACCGACCGATTCACCGGTGATCTCTCAAGCGCTGGCAGGTGAAGAACTTAAACCAGGTCCGCACAAGATTCAGGGCATCGGCGCAGGCTTCATTCCCGGTAATCTGGATCTGAAACTGATTGACCGCGTAGAGAAAATCACGAACGAAGAAGCGATCAGCACCGCACGCCGTTTGATGGAAGAAGAAGGCATTCTGGCGGGTATTTCTTCTGGTGCCGCCGTTGCCGCAGCGCTGAATTTGCTCAAAGAGAAAGAGTTCGACGGTAAAACTATCGTCGTTATCCTGCCCTCTTCCGGCGAACGTTACCTCAGTACCGCACTCTTTGCCGACCTGTTCACCGAGCAGGAACTGCAACAATAAGCAACAGGCCGTCACTCGGACAAGAAGTGACCAATGTGTTAAAAAAGCACCTATTTAGGTGCTTTTTTGTGGCACACTTCAAACTTTTCACCACATACGGATTGCTTTTCTGCATCAGGTTTAGTATTTAACCGAACAATTATTTTGATGCGTGAAATTAATATCCGACAAACACCACACCCCATCACATTGTTTTTGTCCTGCGCACAACGGTTTGTTCCCTGCGCACGATAGCCCACATCGCCGTTTTGCGACTGAGGCTAAGATAATGGGTAGCGGAATCTGCGGTGTTTGATGGTATTTTATCCAGGAAATACGTTTGACGGTTTTCTTGTCGCATCGTGGTCTGCCCCTGTAACATAATCAGGAGCTAACCAAACAGGCTAAAGTTCAGTGAATCAGCTAAACTTTAGTTCCACAACATTAATCTAATCCATAAGTTGGGGAAAAAAGCATGTTCCAGCAAGAAGTGACTATCACCGCACCGAATGGCCTGCACACTCGTCCCGCTGCTCAGTTCGTCAAAGAAGCCAAAGGCTTCACTTCAGAAATCACCGTGACGTCCAATGGCAAGAACGCCAGCGCCAAGAGCCTGTTCAAATTACAAACACTTGGCTTAACACAGGGAACTGTGGTTACTATCGCTGCGGAAGGCGAAGACGAACAAAAAGCGGTTGAACACCTGGTCAAGCTGATGGCTGAGCTCGATTAACCGACGAGTTTTTTAGTGAACACCAGAATCGAGTAAGGTAGGGTTATGATTTCAGGCATATTAGTATCACCGGGTATTGCTTTTGGTAAGGCACTGTTACTGAAAGAAGATGAAATTCTCATCAACCGGAAAAAAATCTCTGCGGATCAGGTCGAGCAGGAAATTGAACGTTTTCTGACTGGCCGTTCCAAAGCATCCGCACAATTGGAAGCTATCAAGAAGAAAGCGGGCGAGACGCTGGGCGCAGAGAAAGAAGCCATCTTCGAAGGGCACATCATGCTGCTGGAAGATGAAGAGTTCGAGCAGGAAATCATAGCCCTGATTAAAGATGAACATGCTTCTGCCGACGCCGCAGCGTTTTCCGTCATCGAAAACCAGGCTAAAGCACTGGAAGAGCTTGATGATGAATATCTGAAAGAACGCGCTGCGGACATGCGTGATATTGGGAAGCGTTTGCTACGCAACATTCTCAATATGACCATCGTCGATCTGGGCGATATTCAGGATGAAGTTATTCTGGTCGCAACGGATCTGACGCCGTCAGAAACCGCGCAGTTGAATCTGGACAAAGTACTGGGCTTCATTACCGATATCGGTGGCCGCACGTCTCACACCTCCATAATGGCCCGCTCTCTTGAACTGCCTGCGATCGTCGGCACGACCGATGCGACCCGTCAGGTCAAAAATGGCGACTATCTGATTCTGGATGCGGTAAACAACCAGATCTATCAGAATCCGACTGCGGATAAAATTGAAGAATTAAAAGCGGTTCAGCAGCAATACAACGCTGAAAAGTATGAGCTGGCCAAGCTGAAAGATCTGCCGGCCGTCACGCTAGACGGTCATCAGGTTGAAGTCTGTGCCAACATCGGTACTGTGCGTGATGTCGCAGGTGCGGAGCGTAACGGTGCAGAAGGTGTCGGCCTGTATCGTACCGAATTCCTGTTCATGGATCGTGACTCACTGCCTACTGAGGAAGAGCAGTTCCAGGCGTACAAGGCTGTTGCCGAAGCCGTTGGCGCTCAGGCGGTAATCGTCCGAACGATGGATATCGGCGGTGACAAAGACCTGCCTTACATGAACCTGCCGAAGGAAGAGAACCCGTTCCTTGGCTGGCGTGCTATCCGTATCTGTCTGGATCGTAAAGAAATCCTGCATGCTCAGTTGCGTGCCATTCTGCGCGCATCCAGTTTTGGCAAACTGCGTATCATGTTCCCAATGATCATCTCCGTGGAAGAAGTTCGTGAGCTGAAAGCCGAACTGGAGATGCTGAAAGCGCAGTTGAGAGAAGAAAGTAAGGCCTTCGACGAAAGCATTGAGGTCGGCGTAATGGTTGAAACACCTGCCGCCGCCGCCATCGCGCCACATTTAGCCAAAGAAGTCGACTTCTTTAGTATTGGGACAAATGACTTAACCCAGTATACTCTGGCAGTTGATCGCGGTAATGAGCTGATTTCTCATCTCTATAATCCGATGTCCCCAGCCGTCCTGACGCTGATTAAGCAGGTCATCGACGCGTCTCACGCCGAAGGTAAGTGGACAGGGATGTGCGGTGAGCTCGCCGGTGATGAACGTGCTACACTACTGTTATTGGGAATGGGGCTGGACGAATTCAGCATGAGTGCGATCTCTATCCCGAGCATCAAGAAAATCATCCGTAATGCGAATTACGAAGATGCGAAGGCGCTGGCGGAGCAAGCACTAGCCCAACCGACAGCACAAGAGTTAAGCAATCTGGTGAGCCGCTTTATTAAAGAAAAAACGCTCTGCTGATTCTGCTTTACCTAATAGGTTTCAAGGTGGCAATCAGCACCCCCGACAGGCAATACCGTTGCAGTCGGGGTAGCGAAGAAAGCCAATGCCACAATGACTTGAAAGATTAGGGTATACGCTGGCCCAATATTAATGCTTAGGAGAGAATCATGGGTTTGTTCGATAAATTGAAATCTCTGGTTTCTGACGATAAAAAAGACACTGGCAGCATCGAAATCATTGCCCCGCTGTCTGGTGAAATCGTCAATATTGAAGATGTTCCTGATGTCGTGTTTGCAGAAAAAATCGTCGGCGACGGCATTGCCATCAAACCAACTGGCAACAAGATTGTCGCACCGGTAGACGGCACCATCGGTAAAATTTTTGAAACCAACCATGCGTTTTCCATTGAGTCTGACAGCGGCATTGAGCTGTTTGTGCACTTTGGTATTGATACCGTTGAATTGAAAGGCGAAGGCTTCAAGCGCATCGCCGAAGAAGGCCAGCGCGTGAAGAAAGGCGATCTCGTTATCGAGTTTGACCTGGCTCTGCTGGAAGAGAAAGCGAAGTCTACTCTGACACCAGTGGTTATTTCCAACATGGATGAAATCAAGGAATTGACCAAACTGAGTGGTACGGTTGTTGTCGGTGAAACGCCGGTTATCCGTATCAAAAAGTAAGCCGCCACTCTACGGATGGTTTACTACGTTTGCACGAGACGGCACCCGGATGGTGCCGTTTTCGTTTCAGGCTTTCCAGCGCGGCACGCACGGAGCATATCGCCAAGCTAGTTCTACGTCGTCATCGACCAGCAAGATATTCATATCCTCATTAATCGGGCATAGATGCTGAATTCTCAGGCCTGACGCGAATATCCGCAGCCAGATTTACTTAATCCTTACCATTTCTTTCAATAAAGATTACCGCTACCTTTACGAACTCGGGGTAAATTACCCACCTGCGTCATTTACTCCCGTTAAAATGTATGAATTAAGGACGACCTCCCCTGATGCAATCACGATTTTTTACACGCCGCCGTACGACCATCGCCATTGGTCTTATCGTCACTGCCGTACTTATTCACCTGATTTTCAACAAGCCATCGCCAGCACCCAATGCGCTCACTGCCGCCACAGAGATTGCGGATCTCGAACAGACGGTACTCGCCGACGGAGAAATTGAAGCGCAGAAGCAGGTCAGCGTCGGTGCACAAGCGTCAGGGCAAATCAAAGCGCTGCATGTCAAACTCGGCGATAAAGTACAAAAAGGGCAATTGATCGCCGAGATTGATGACCTCACCCAGCAGGACACGTTAAAGAATGGCGAAGCCGCGCTAAAAAACGTTCAGGCTCAGCGTGCCGCCAAACTGGCGGAACTGCGTAATAACGAATTAAGCTGGCAGCGTCAGCAAATGCTGATGAAGCGCAGCGTTGGCGTACAGGCCGATTACGATAGTGCGAAAGCGACACTCGATGCGACCAGAGCTAATATCGACGCGCTAGATGCCCAAATCGTTCAGGCGCAGATCACCGTCAACACCGCCAAGGTTAATCTGGGATATACGCAGATTCGCTCACCGATGGATGGCACCGTCGTCGCGATTCCGGTTGAAGCAGGCCAAACGGTGAACGCGATCCAGACGACGCCAACCATCGCCAAGGTCGCCAATTTGGACACCATGACCATCAAAGTCAAAATCTCAGAAGCCGACGTCGTCAAGGTAAAAACCGGTATGCCAGTCTGGTTCAGCATTCTGGGCGAACCGAATAAACGCTACGAAGCCACGCTGAGTTCGATTGAGCCCGCGCCCGACTCCATCAACACGGACACTACCACGACGTCATCCAGCACCAACAGTTCCAGTTCATCATCCAGTACCGCAATCTATTACAACGGTCAGTTCGATGTGAAAAATCCCGACGGCGTATTGCGTATTTCCATGACGGCTCAGGTCTATATTCTGTTGTCATCGGTGAAAAATGCCATCGTCGTTCCCGCGACCGCACTCACCTTGCGCAATGGCATGTGGTATGTGCAGGTCGTGAACGCGAATAAGAAGGTTGAATCCCGTCTGGTGACGCTTGGCCTCAACGATAACGTGCGTACCCAGATCCGTTCAGGGCTTAGTGTCGGTGAACAGGTGGTTGTCAGCCAGACATCCGCCGATGCAGCCTCCACGCATTCCGGCTCGCCGATGGGGATGTAACGCATGTCAACATCCATACTTAAGCTGACTGGCATTACGCGACGCTTTTCCAACGGCGAACAAGACGTTACCGTCCTCAAGGACATCAACCTCACCATCAATCAGGGCGAAATGGTGGCGATTGTCGGCGCATCCGGGTCGGGAAAATCTACGCTGATGAATATTCTCGGCTGCCTGGATAAACCATCAGCGGGCGATTATCAGGTAGCAGGACGCGCCGTTGGTGAACTGGATAACGACCAGCTCGCCGAACTGCGCCGCGAACATTTCGGTTTTATTTTCCAGCGCTATCATCTGCTCGGCGATCTGACCGCGCTAGGGAATGTCGAAGTACCCGCGATTTATGCTGGAAAGAGCCGACTGGCGCGACGTCAACGGGCGGCAGATCTACTGACTCGGCTGGGGCTGGAAAATCGCCTCCACTATCGACCCAGCCAGCTTTCCGGCGGCCAGCAGCAGCGAGTGAGTATTGCGCGGGCGTTGATGAACGCTGGCGGCATCATTCTGGCGGATGAACCGACCGGTGCGCTGGACACCCACAGCGGTAATGAAGTTCTAAGCATACTTCGCGACCTGCACAGACAGGGCAATACGGTCGTGATCGTCACACACGATATGACGATTGCTGAACATGCACAGCGCATCATCGAACTGCGCGATGGCGAAGTGATTGCCGATAGACAGACGCGCCCCGAAGAAGCCACTGCACCGTTACCAGAAACGGCAAGCTCTCCGGCAACCTCTGCGCTGAATCAGTTCAAAGACCGCTTTATTGACGCGTTTAAAATGGCGCTGCTGGCGATGAATGCCCAGCGGATGCGCACCTTTCTGACCATGCTCGGTATTATCATTGGTATCGCATCCGTCGTTTCAGTGGTCGCACTGGGAAAAGGTTCACAGGAGCAGGTGCTGGCCGATATCAACTCGATGGGCACCAGCACGCTGGAGATCTTCCCCGGCAAAGGTTTCGGCGACATGGATGCCAGTGCTATCCAGACGCTGCGTGCCAGCGATATTCAGCCACTGACGCAGCAACCCTACGTGCATAGCGTGACGCCCTCTGTCTCCACCAGCGTAACGATGCGCTACGGTAACATTGCCGTTTCCGCCAGCATTTCTGGGGTTGGCGAACAATTCTTCACCGTACGTGGTTATACGTTGGAACGTGGCGTGCTTTTCTCTCGTAGCAGTGTCGATGAGCTGACGCAGGACGCGGTGATTGATAAAAACACGCTCGATAAGCTCTTTCCCCACGGCGAAGATCCCATTGGTCAGGTGATTTTGCTGGGCTCGTTGCCCGTTCGAATTATTGGGGTCGTCAGCAAGAATCAGGGCGGCTTCGGCAGCGATGAAAACCTGAACGTCTGGGTGCCGTACACTACGGTGATGAAACGTATGGTCGGGCAGTCCTACCTGAAAAGCATCACGGTGCGGGTGAAAGACAATATTGATATGAGCATCGCAGAGCAGAGGATTACCGACCTGCTGATGCAGCGGCACGGTACGAAAGATTTCTTTATCATGAACACCGATAGCATCCGTCAAATGATCGAGAAAACCACCACCACACTCACGCTACTGGTTTCGATGATTGCCCTGATTTCGCTGCTGGTCGGCGGTATCGGCGTGATGAATATCATGTTGGTATCAGTCACGGAGCGAACCCGAGAGATCGGCGTTCGTATGGCGGTCGGCGCACGTACCAGCGACATCATGCAGCAATTTCTTATCGAAGCCGTGCTGGTTTGTCTGTTCGGCGGTATTGCCGGCGTGGCGCTGTCGTTGGCTATCGGCGTGCTATTCGCACAGCTCAGCAGCAATTTTTCGATGATCTATTCCAGTTCATCGATTATTGCCGCGTTCCTGTGCTCCAGCCTGATCGGTATTATCTTTGGCTTCTTCCCCGCCCGTCGTGCGGCACGGATGGAGCCGATTCACGCGTTGGAGCGGGAATAACCACTCTAAGGATACTCTAAATAATTCGAGTAACCTTAATCAAATACCCCGGTGGACAAATATCTATCGCCGCGATCGCAGGCGATCGCCACAATCACGCTGCCGGGGTTTTCCGCCGCAATCCGCAACGCGCCAGCCACCGCACCACCGGTGCTGACGCCGCAGAAAATGCCCTCCTGACGCGCCAGTTGCCGCAGCGTATTCTCGGCGTCCACTTGTGTCATATCCAGAATACGATCGACCAGGTCGGCGCGAAAAATACCTGGCATATAGTCTGGCGTCCAACGGCGAATACCGGGAATGTGGCTCCCTTCCGCAGGCTGTAGCCCTACCGTACAAATTGCCGGATTCTGCTGTTTCAGGTAGCGGCTAACGCCGGAGATCGTACCGGTAGTTCCCATACTGGAGATAAAATGCGTCAGCTTGCCCGCCGTCTGCTGCCAGATTTCGGGACCTGTCGTGAGAAAGTGCGCCAGCGAGTTGTCCGGATTATTGAACTGATCGAGCATTTTCCCTTCTCCTGCCAGCACCATCTGTTTCGCACGATCTCGTGCGCCTTCCATACCCAGCTTGCGATTGACCAACACCAGCTCTGCGCCATACGCACGCATCGCAGTCTGGCGTTCATAGCTCATGTTGTCCGGCATCAGCAGGCGCAGTCGGTAGCCTTTTAGCGCCGCAATCATCGCCAGCGCAATACCGGTGTTACCGCTGGTCGCTTCGATCAGCCAGTCACCGGGGGTAATATCACCGCGATTTTCCGCCTGCTGGATCATAGAGAATGCCGCGCGATCCTTTACCGAACCGGCAGGATTATTCCCTTCCAGCTTCAGCCAGATTTCACTCTTCAACCCCTGCGTCATGCGCTGCAATCTCACCAGCGGGGTATTGCCAATACACTGCTCAAGCGTTGTCACAAGTTGAGTCCTAAAGTGTCTCACCCACTTACGGAGTGAACGATAAAGTTAACGTTGCTGACAAACCTATCATGGTTAATACGAGATACACGGGGCTACTACAGGGCGAGGCATCCCTACGGGAACCTCATCCCTGTGTTTCCCCTAAAATCTGACGTTGCCAGCAATCTCAATTTACGGCTTCTCTGGCGGGTTCTGTTCTCGTCCTTGCGCCACCTGTCTATTAAGGCGCCACTGGATGGCGCTTTTGATCAACAGCGTCAGTATCGCCATCACGGTTAACAGCGCCGCAGCGGTAAACGCCCCTACGCTGTTATAATCCTGATGCAATAATTCGACCTGTAGTGGCAGCGTGTAGGTTTCCCCACGAATCGAGCCAGAAACCACGGATACCGCACCAAATTCGCCAATCGCCCGCGCGTTGGTGAGCACCACGCCATAGAGTAGCGCCCAGCGAATATTCGGTAATGTCACCTTGTAGAACACCTGCCAGCCTGACGCACCGAGCAGCACAGCAGCCTCTTCCTCCTGACTGCCCTGACTCATCATCACCGGAACCAGTTCCCTGACCACAAACGGGCAGGTCACGAATATCGTCACCAATGCAATACCCGGCCAGGCAAACATCAGCTGTAGCCCCTGTTCATCCAGCCAACCGCCAACCGGGCCATTGGTGCTGTAGAAGAGCAGATACAGCAAACCAGCGACCACCGGCGAGACGGCGAAGGGAATGTCGATCAGCGTGAGCAACAGTTGTCGCCCCGGAAATTGAAAGCGCGTGACCAGCCACGCCAGCAGCGTGCCAAAGACCAGATTCACAGGCACGACAATCGCGACCACCAGCAGCGTGAGGCCAATCGCATGCAGCATGTCAGGATCGCTCAGGTTACGCCAGACGCCGCCCAGCCCGTGTGATAGCGCAGCGGCAAAAATTGACACCAAGGGGATAACTAGCATGATGAGCGATAATATCACGCCCAGCGCAATCAACACCGCTTTCGCCCAGTTGCGCTCCTGCCGAACAGGATGAGGTTGAGGTTGAGGTTGAGGTTGACGCCGCCGCTTCACGTCAGGAATTTCCGCCATTACACGCTCCGGGTCCGTTGACCAAAACGGCTTTGCAGCACATTGACAGCAAACAGTATCAATAAGGAAACCGCTAACACGACGGAAGCAATCGCGCTGGCGGCAGGGAAATCAAATTCCTGCAAACGGATAAAAATCATCAGCGAAACAACTTCCGTCTGCCAGGCAATATTCCCCGCAATAAAGATAACCGCGCCAAACTCGCCCAGACTGCGGGCAAACGACAGCGCGGTGCCCGTTAATAGCGCTGGGGTTAATTCTGGTAAAATGACGTAGCGAAAACACTGCCAGCGATTCGCCCCCAGCGTCTGCGCGGCTTCTTCGTATTCTGGACCCAGATCCTCCAACACGGGTTGAACGGTACGCACCACAAAAGGAATACTGGTGAACGCCATCGCGACCGTAATGCCAAGCCAGGTATAGGACACCTTGATGCCGTATTCTGCCAGCCATGCGCCGTACCAGCCGGTGGTTGAAAACAGCGCGGCCAGCGTCAGCCCCGCCACGGCGGTGGGGAGCGCAAAGGGTAAGTCCATCAGACCATCCAGCAGAGCACGGCCGGGAAAACGATAACGCGTCAGAATCCACGCCATTAACAGGCCAAATCCCGCATTAAATACCGTCGCCACCCCAGCCGCCAGGAGCGTCACCTTGTAAGCGGCCACTACCTGTGGATTGGTAATCACCGCCCAGTACTGCGCCCAACTCATTTCAGAGAGTTGCATCACCAGCGCACTTAAAGGCAGTAGCAGAATCAAACAGACAAACAGCAGGCTGCTGCCCAGACTCAGCGCAAATCCCGGCAGCACCCGTTTACTGGAACCAGAAAAGAGGTTACCCGACCCCAAAGACATTCCTGACGACCAGCCGCCAGCAATTTATCCAGCTCACCGCCGGTGTTGAAATGGGTTTTCATCACCTGTGGCCACGACCCAAACTGATCTTCCACCCGAAATAAGGTGGTCTCTGGGAAGCGGGATTTTAGCGTTTGCGCCAGCTCAGGGTTATTCACTCGGTAGTAAAAATCGGTAATCACCTTCTGTGCTTCCGGCGTATAAAGGTAATTCAGATAGGCTTTTGCCGCCTGCTCTGTGCCATTCTTCTCGACATTCTTATCAATCCACGCCACCGGGAACTCTGCCAGTACGTTGACCTTCGGAACGATTACCTCGTAATTCTCAGCACCGTACTGGTTACGTATGTTATTCACCTCAGATTCAAAGCTGATCAGCACATCGCCCAACTGACGCTCCACAAACGTGGTCGTTGCCCCGCGACCGCCGGTATCAAATACCGCGACGTTCGCCAGAAAACGCGTTATCCACGCGCGGGTTTTAGCCTCATCGCCACCGTTGGCTTTACTCGTCGCACCCCAGGCTGCCAGATAGGTATAACGCGCATTACCGGAGGTTTTCGGATTCGGGAAAATCAGCTTCACATCATCACGTACCAGATCGTTCCAGTCGTGAATCCCTTTTGGATTGCCTTTACGAACCAGAAAGGCCATGGTTGAGTAAAACGGAGAACTGTTATTTGGTAAACGCGCCTGCCAATCGGCGGGAATCAACTGACCGCGATCGTGCAAGATCTGGACGTCCGTCACCTGATTGTAAGTGACAACATCGGCCTTCAAGCCTTGCAGGATAGCCAACGCCTGCTTAGACGAACCGGCATGCGACTGTTTGATCGTCAACGGATCGTTGGGGTGCTGCGCCAACCACTGCTTTTCAAAGCCTGGATTGAGCGCAACAAATAGCTCACGAGACACATCATAAGAACTGTTCAGCAACTCGGTAGCAGAGACAGCGCTCTGCCCGCCCAACAGCAATGACAGCGCCAGAGAACCCTTCACCAGCCAGCCTTTCACCTGTACTTGATTCATCTTATGTCCTGCCAGAGTTAGCGCCTATTCGGTAGGCTTTGTTATGGGTGGTCTATCGTTTGCATAGCCATTTTTTTGAATAAAATGCACTCGTCAGCGCAAATCAGTGTAGGGGAAGCGGTGGTTAACATATAACCTTTATATATATTATTTCGGAGTTTTTAAGCGCTAAAGGGCATAACACCACGGCAAGAGATAACAGGAAAAAAGAGAAGAGATAGAAGGAGAAAATGCGGCAGGCTAGCCAATGAGAAAAAGTAGAAAGAACCGATGCCTGCACAGATACAGGCATCAGGAAAACACGTTGGATCTTACAGGGACAAAAGCTGATCCAGAGAGGGTGCGAAGAAGTAGCTGCCGCTGACGGCGCGTGTAAAGCGCAGCATGTCGTCACGTTTACCGTCACGATCGCCGAACATACTCAGCAACTGCTGCTCAATGTTGTGCAGACGCGCGCAGTAAGCGACAAAATAAAGCCCGTTCTTCCCGCTGGCGGTGCCATAAGGCAGGCTCTGACGCAGGATTTTCAGCCCCTTGTCGTCTTCTTTTAAATCCACGCGGCTGAGGTGCGACGTCACAGGACGTTGATCGGACGATAGCTCTTCATTATTCTGCTTCGTACGCCCGATCATCTGTTCCTGCTGTTCCACGCTAATACGCTGTAACTGCTTCAGATTGTGTTCCCAGCGTTGGGTAAACACGTAGCTGCCACCTGCATCTGGCTGGCCTTCAGGGATAATCGCCACGGCGTGGCGGGCATCACCCTGCGGGTTTTCCGTGCCGTCAATAAAGCCGCTTAAATCACGATCTTCCACCCAGCGAAAACCGTGAGTCTCTTCTTCGATACGAAGCGCGCTGCCAAACGCGGCCAGTGCCGCCTGAGCCAGCGTGAAATTGACATCATGACGAAGCGATTGGATATGGATCAACACATCGCGCTGCGTTGCAGGCGCAAGCCCTTTACCCAATGGCGTGAACGGCTTCAGCTCCGCCGCACTGTGATTGCAGTCCAGATCGCGCCAAACATCGCTGCCAAATGCCAGCACCGCGCCTAATCCTGCATCGGGATACTGCTGCTGTAATTCTAGTAGCGTCTGACAGAATTTTTTGCATCCCTGTCGGATAGCATCAAACTCTCCCTGAATCATCGCTTCCATAAAAATGGCAAAACGGCGGTGTTCCAATAAAATACCGCTTTGAATTGGTGTCATTTCTGCTTCCTCAAGCGTCAGTTTTTTCTTTTGTTGTTATCATTTACTACGGTAGTCATACCGAGTACGGCCGCCAAAAAAATATCAGGCGGCGCGGTATGATACCCGAAGCCGCCTGACTTTTACCTTGCGTAAAAACAAATTAGTCTTTTACATCAAGATGAATTAATTTCGCGCCTGCGCATGCCACACGATTTTGCTCACTTTCCAGGTTTTCAGGATATCGTCAGACGGCATCAAACCTTCCGGGCCGCCCCACTCGCCGGAATAGACATAGCTGACATGCTGACTCTGCGGCGCTGCACACTCAACGCTCCGCGCATCGTCACCTTGTCCCAATTGGCAGGATTCGAACGCTTTGCTGTAAGTATTGCTAAAAGCGTCACCGATTTTCACACCACCTGCACTGGCAATCGTCGAATCCATGACTTCAACTTTACGCACGCTGCCCTTCGGCTGGCCGCTGATGATCATCTTCACGTCTTTGCCGTCCAGCGCCTGATAAAACGCGACCAGTTGACCGTTGGATGTCCCCATTCCGCTACGCAGTTGATAATTACCATCCAGCGCGTTCTGTAACGCTCCTTCGGACAACGGTGTACCCGCATTGATGCCGCCGACGCCAGCATCGGTGACCTGTAATGCACTGCCGAACCAGTTAAACGGAGACAGGCTAGACCAGGAAAAATTGGAAAGCGTGCTACATCCGGCCAGTAACAGCGGTAACCCCAGCACCAGCGATAAACCCAACGGGCGAAAATTCATGGTGTGTACTCCTCAAAATTGAACGGCTTCCGTCGTCAGCCACCCTAGCAAGATGGGGATTGGAGTCTGCGAGCGACGAAAAGTGCCGTAAAAGACAATATGACGCTGATGTCTGGCATTTACCTAATGCTCGTTCTGTCGATCGGATGAGCCTTGTAGCAGGTTTCTGTTCGTCAGGTCGTGTTTCCTCCACGCTTCCTTCAGACCCCATCTCACGATGACGCCCTTGCAGCAGTTTAGCGTCAGTGAAATAACAATCAATATTCCCGATCTTCAATCAGACGCTTTCCTAGCAAGATGCAATCGACGATCTCATAGTCGAGCTTTTCATACATGCCGATTACCGCGTCGTTGTCTTCGCGCACCATCAGATTCAGTTTCGGACAGCCGCGGGCAATCAGCTTTTTCTCCAACCGGCTAATCAACGCATTCGCAATGCCGCGCCCGCGAAAATCCGGGTGTACGCCCAGATAGTAGGCCGAACCGCGGTGGCCATCGTAACCACCCATTACCGATCCCACGATTTCACCGTTCACCTCTGCGACCAGAAATAGATCGGGATCGTGATTGAGCTTACGTTCGATGTCCATTTCAGGATCGTTCCACGGGCGCAGCAAATCGCAGCGTTCCCAGAGGGTGATCACGGCTTCAAAGTCATCCTGCCTGAATATGCGGATTTCCATCACAGTCGCCATTTTGCAATAAGGTAAATCGTGATTATCGCGTGATTTTTATCAGACGCAATCCATAATTGCGCGCCGCTATCAGGAATCACACAACGAGTGTCCGGGGATCGATTTTATTGATGGTATACTGCACGCCTTATTGCTGTGCCACCATCGCTATGGAAACGAGATGCCCACTATGTCTGACATCAACGCGGTAAAACATTTTTTGCTTAGCTTACAGAAAGATATCTGTCAGCAGCTTGCAGCGATCGATGGCGGAGCCGATTTCGCCGAGGATGAATGGCAGCGTGCAGAAGGCGGCGGCGGATGCAGTCGCGTGCTGTCGGGCGGGCGCATTTTTGAGCGCGCTGGCGTAAATTTTTCCCACGTGACTGGCAAGTCATTGCCCCCTTCGGCCAGCACGCATCGACCCGACCTGGCAGGTCGTAGCTTTCAGGCGATGGGCGTGTCGCTGGTGATTCATCCGCTAAGCCCTTACATTCCCACCAGCCACGCCAACGTACGTCTGTTCGTTGCCGAGAAACCGGGAGAAGAACCGGTTTGGTGGTTTGGCGGCGGGTTCGATCTGACGCCCTATTATGGCTTTAAAGAAGACGCGGTACACTGGCATCAGACCGCCCACGACCTGTGCCAGCCATTCGGCGACGATGTCTATCCCCGCTACAAGAAATGGTGCGACGATTACTTCTTTCTCAAACACCGTAACGAGGCTCGCGGCATCGGCGGGCTATTTTTTGACGATCTGAACGAACCTGATTTTGCTACC
The DNA here is from genome assembly GCF_000749845.1 of Pectobacterium betavasculorum. Lineage (GTDB taxonomy): Bacteria > Pseudomonadota > Gammaproteobacteria > Enterobacterales > Enterobacteriaceae > Pectobacterium > Pectobacterium betavasculorum. Next base: position 260,811 of record NZ_JQHM01000002.1, read on the forward strand.
AGCTTCGCCTTCATCCGTGCCGTCGGTAACGGATTTCTCGATGGCTATCTACCCATCGTCGAACGACGCAAAGATCTGCCGTGGGGAGAGCGCGAGCGCGAATTCCAGCTCTATCGTCGTGGCCGCTATGTGGAATTTAACCTGATTTGGGATCGCGGTACCCTGTTTGGCCTGCAAAGCGGCGGACGCACCGAGTCCATTTTAATGTCCATGCCGCCGCTGGCACGCTGGGAATACCAGCATCAACCAGAACCGGATAGCCCGGAAGCCGCACTTTATCGAGATTTCTTGCCCGCCAGAGACTGGCTGGCAGAAAGTAATACGCACAACAAGGAAGCATAAGTCATGCAGATTTGGGTCGACGCCGACGCCTGTCCTAACGTCATTAAAGAAGTGCTATTTCGCGCGGCGGATCGCACACAAATGCAGGTCACGCTGGTCGCCAACCAGACCATAAAAGTGCCGCCGTCACGCTTTATTAGCACGCTGCGCGTCGCGGCAGGTTTTGACGTCGCCGACAATGAGATTGTACGCCGCGTTGAATCGGGCGATTTGGTGATCACTGCCGATATTCCGCTAGCATCAGAAGTGATAGAAAAAGGTGGCATCGCGTTGAACCCGCGCGGAGAGCGCTATACGCCGGATACCATTCGGGAACGGCTGAACATGCGAGATTTTATGGACACCATGCGCGCTAGCGGGATACAGACCGGTGGCCCCAGCACCTTGAACCAGCGGGATCGTCAACAGTTTGCTAATGAACTGGACAAGTGGTTGCAGCAGGTGCGGAAGTCATAGCTATCCGAGTACCGTTATCTGGAACGCTCGCCATCCCGCGTCTTCTGCTTTAGCAGTTCACAGGGATGGCGATATCGACTAGCGATAAACCGGTAGCAAGTCGAGGCTGGAAAGAATGTGTATCAGCGCGGTGCCGACGCCAAATAGCAGCACCAGCGCAACCATCGCATTACCGCCACGAACACGGAACATCGGGCTACCGAAGCGACGACGCGATGCAAGCGCCAGCAACGCAGGCGTAATCACCGCCCATACGGTGGCGGCTAATCCGGCAAACCCAATCGCGTAAATAAAACCGTTCGGATAAAACAGCCCACCGATAATAGGCGGCAGGAAGGTCACCAGCGCCGTTTTCGCTCTTCCGATTCGACTATCATCAAATTTCAGCAAATCAGCCAGATAGTCAAACAGCCCCAGCGTTACCCCAAGAAACGAACAGGCGACGGCGAAGTTGGAAAAGACGGTGAGCAACACATCCAGATAAGGGCTGTTTAGCACGCCGCCCAATGTCTGCACCAGAACATCAATATTACCGCCCCGCTCCGCAATCCCGATAAAATCAGGACGAGCAATATTTCCCATCGTACCAATCAGCCAGATGGCATACATCACCAGCGCCAGCGCACTGCCAATAAACAGACAACGCTTGATCACCTGTGGCTGGTGACCGTAATGCTTCACCAAACTGGGAACGTTGCCATGAAAACCAAAAGAGGCCAGACAAAATGGCAATGTCATCAACACATACGGAAGGTAGCTGGGTGCCTCTTCCGCAACATTGAGTAAAACAACCGGCTTAACGTTCCACAGCAGGCTGCCGAACGTCATGAAAAAGGTTAGTACCTTTGCAGCAAGAAAAAAGGCGGTCATGCGGCTCACTGCCGCCGTGCTCAGCCACACGGTAAACGCAACAAATAGCGCAAACAGACAGCCACCGACACGAGCAGAGAAATCGATCGACATCTCAGCAAGCGTGTGGTGAATGATTGAACCACTCGCCGAGATATACGCGTAGGTCAGAATGTAGAGGACAAAGGCAATCGATATGCCATTAATGGCATTCCATCCCTTACCCAACAGATCTTTGGTCAGCGTATCAAAGCTGGCTCCGGCCTGATAATTGAGGTTAGCTTCCAGTATCATCAGCCCCGAGTGATACATGCAAAACCAGGTGAAGACCAACACGGCAAATGACCAGAAAAACCAGGCGCCCGACATCACCACCGGCAGGGAAAACATCCCAGCGCCAATAATCGTCCCTGCAATAATCATCGACCCGCCAAACAGCGAAGGAAGTCGCTTTTCTGTACCGCTTTTTTCTACTGTATTTTCTTTCACTGCGCGTGTTGCCATAGCCGATATTCGCTCGTTGGTTTTTTTATCGAGTCTGGGGAAAGGGGCTCCTACAGACGAGGCGGGATCATGGCATAAAACGAAAATTATTCCATTAATTCGTACAGGTCAGACAGTTTTTGGGTCAATAAACTGCGGTAAATAAAAAAACCCAGCCAACAATCGACTGGGTTTGTCTGTATTACTGGAAATAACTTACAGCGGCTGAGTTTGTGCTTCCACCACCGCCAGCGCGACCATGTTCACGATCCGGCGTACCGAAGCAATCGGCGTCAGGATATGTACTGGTTTCGAAATCCCCATCAGCACCGGCCCAACCGTCACACCTTCTGAAGACGACACGCGCAGCAGGTTATAGCTGATACGCGCAGACTCCATATTCGGCATGATCAGGATGTTGGCTGAGCCTTTCAGCGGGCTGTCCGGCATTTGCTCGCGGCGGATCGCTTCCACCAGCGCGGCGTCGCCGTGCATCTCGCCATCAATTTCCAGTTCCGGTGCCAGCTTGTTCACCAGCGCCAGCGTTGCACGCATTTTCTGCGCCGTCGGGGAATCCGAGGTGCCGAAGCTGGAGTGCGACAGCAGCGCAACTTTCGGTTCGATACCAAAACGACGTACGCTTTCTGCCGCCATCAGGGTAATTTCTGCCAGTTGTTCCGGCGTCGGATCCGCATTGACGTAGGTGTCAGCGATAAAGGTGTTGCCGCTCGGCAGCATCAGCGCGTTCATCGCCCCCGCTGTATGTACGCCCTCACGGTAGCCGAACACTTTCTCGACGACGTCGAAATGCTCTTCATAGGTGCCAATCGTGCCACAAATCAGCGCATCCGCTTCGCCACGGTGAACCATGATCGAACCAATCAGCGTTGGATTGCCGATCACCGCACGCTGCGCTTTTTCCTGCGACACGCCGCGACGCTTCATGAGTTCGAAATACTCGCTCCAGTATTCTTTGAAGCGCGGATCGGATTCGTTATTAACCACTTCGAAATCTTTACCGATGGTCAGTTGCAGCCCCAGCTTTTGCAGACGCATTTCGATGACGCTCGGACGACCAATCAGAATCGGGAACGCCAGCCCCAGCGTCACCAACTCCTGCGTGGCGTGCAATACGCGAGCATCTTCACCTTCGGCGAATACCACGCGCTTCGGCTGCTGACGCGCCTGTGCGAAGATCGGCTTCATGAACAGGTTGGTTTTGTAGACGAACTGAGTCAGTTTTTCGACATAGGCATCGAAATCCTCGATCGGACGCGTCGCCACACCGGAATCCATTGCCGCTTTCGCCACCGCCGGTGCGATCTTGATGATCAAACGCGGATCGAACGGTTTCGGAATCAGATAATCAGGGCCAAATGACAGTTCCTGATCGCCGTAGGCAGAGGCTACCACTTCACTCTGCTCCGCCAGAGCCAGATCGGCAATCGCGTGCACGCAGGCCAGTTTCATCTCTTCGTTAATCGTGGTCGCACCGACATCCAGTGCGCCACGGAAGATGAACGGGAAGCACAGCACGTTGTTCACCTGATTTGGGTAGTCTGAACGACCAGTACAGATAATCGCATCTGGGCGTACTTCTTTCGCCAGCGGCGGCAGAATTTCTGGTTCTGGGTTTGCCAGCGCCAGAATCAACGGGTGTGGTGCCATGGTTTTGACCATGTCTGGCGTCAGCACGCCGGGGCCGGAACAGCCAAGGAAGATATCCGCATTGGGGATCACATCAGCCAGCTTGCGTGCGCCATTGTCTTCAATCGCGTAAGCGGCCTTGGTTTCTTCCATATTTTCGTCACGACCGTGGAAAATCACGCCGCGCGAATCACACACCACAATGTTGTGCTTCTGAAGACCCAGCGCCACCAGCAGGTTCAGACAGGCGATAGACGCCGCGCCCGCACCGGACACCACCAGACGCACATCGGAAATATTCTTCTCTACGACGCGCAGGCCGTTCAGAACAGCGGCGGTACAGATGATTGCCGTACCGTGCTGATCGTCATGGAAGACGGGAATCTTCATGCGCTCGCGCAGTTTCTTCTCGATGTAGAAACACTCCGGTGCCTTGATGTCTTCCAGATTGATACCGCCGAACGTCGGCTCCAGCGCAGCAATCACGTCGATCAGCTTGTCTGGATCCAGTTCATCAACTTCGATATCGAAAACATCAATGCCGGAGAATTTTTTAAACAGGACGCCTTTGCCTTCCATCACCGGTTTACCGGCTAGTGCACCGATATTACCAAGACCCAGCACGGCCGTTCCGTTAGAGATAACGGCGACCAGATTGCCGCGCGCGGTGTATTTGTAAGCGGCCAGCGGATCTGCCGCAATTTCCAGACAGGGTGCCGCCACGCCGGGGGAATACGCCAGCGCCAGATCGCGTTGCGTCGCCAGCGGTTTAGTCGGGGAAACCTGAATTTTGCCGGGGATCGGATACTGGTGAAAATCCAGGGCGCTTTGCTTTAGCTGTTCATCCATTTTATGTACCTTTTCGGTTTTGTTGTATCTGTAGGGTAAAGAGTACCCAGTATAGTGTTTGCCAATGGCGAAACTACCGAGGATGGCAAAAACTGAGGGGCAATGCTGGTTAATATAGTTATTTTATTTGACGTTTTTTTGTTCAGCAGCCAGATACGCTACAGCAAGAAATCGCGCGATGCTGGCGCGGTTGAATGCTATTATCTGTGAACGAAATTGAGATACCGTGCGCGAAAGGATCGCAAACGGCGATATTGTTTGTGATCCAGATCAATTAATTCACCTGAGTCCATTGCATAACTCTGGCACCGCATGCTGATATTGCGGCGCAACACAAACACGTTACACCAGCCTATTTTTATCGCGGCGTGCTACTGCTACGGCAGGCAAGACCAAAGTAAAAATGCATTTCCTCTTTTTAAGAGGTGCATTTTTATTTTGGTCTTTTTTTTTGGCCTAATTGGCGTCAACACAGGGTAAAGACTATGAATTATCAAAAAACGAATTATCAAAAAACGAATTATCAAAAAACGAATTATCAAAAACTTGGAGTCGACATACTCACATTGAGCGGCGGCAAGCAGAATGTCAGCAAACTGACCCACTGCGCCACTCGTTTACGTTTTGAGTTCAACGACAGTCATGCCGTACAGGCAGAAGCAATTGCGAAGCTCCCCGGTGTCATCAGCGTGGTCGATCGCGGCGGTCAGTTTCAGGTGGTGATCGGCAACGACGTTCAAATCACCTACAGGGCGATTTTGAATGAGCTTGGCAAGATGAACGGCCAGCGCCATACAGGCAGCCATTCTGACAACAAGAAACAGCAGAAGAAAGGCGGCATTTTCTCGCAAATTATCAGCGTAATATCCACCACCTTCACCCCCGTGATTCCAGCAATTACCGGCGCAGGGATGATTAAAGCGCTGCTGGCGATCCTCAAACTGACCGGATTAATTTCCGCCGACAGCACGACCTATCGCCTGCTGGATACCATCTCTGATGCAGCCTTCTTCTTCCTGCCTGTGCTGCTGGCCTACGGTGCCTCCATCAAGTTCGCCTGTAACCCGATTCTGGCGATGACGATTGCTGGCGCCTTGCTGCACCCCAATCTGGCTCAGTTGCTGGCATCAGGCGGGCCAATCAGTTTTATCGGTATTCCCGTTCGGCTGGCGGACTATGCCGGATCGGTGTTACCAATCATCCTCACCGTGTGGATCATGTCCTACATCGAGCGCTTCGCTGAAAAAATCTCACCCTCGATGATCACATTTTTCACCAAGCCGATGATCGTGCTGCTGTTTACCGCGCCGCTCGCGCTGGTGGTGATTGGGCCTTTCGGTATATTCCTCAACGATCTGGTTGCCAGCGGTGCCGCTATCATCGACGGAAAGGCGAGCTGGCTTATTCCGATGCTGATGGGCGGCCTGCAACCGTTTTTGGTCATCACCGGCACCGCCTGGGCGATGACGCCGATTGCCACCTCGCAGCTTACCCGCAACGGCTTTGAGATGATCAACGGACCCGGCATGCTGGCTTCCAACATTGCTCAGGGTGCCGCCACGCTGTGCGTCGCGTTTAAAACCAAGAACAAAAACCTGAAACAGCTGGCTTCTTCAGCAGGCTTCACTGCCCTGTTGGGTATCACCGAGCCTTCTTTATACGGGGTCACACTGAAACTGAAGAAACCACTGATTGCCGCCATGATTGGCGGGGGCTGCGCGGGCATCTATGCTGGTTTAGCCGGTCTGGTTCGCTATGCCTTCGTCTCACCGGGGCTGGCAGCGCTACCTGCCTTTATTGGCGAAAATCCGATGAACATCGTCCATGCGCTGATCACCTGTACCATTGCGATTGTCGTCACGTTTGCACTCACCTGGGTCATGGGATTCGACGATCCGGTGGATGAAACTGATAACGCCAAAACCAATCCGACTCAGGCAAACCAGCACCAATCTGCACCGGCGGTTAATACCACACAAAAATTACAGACCAAAGAAAGCCACACTGAGCCACAAACCATTCTCAGCCCGCTGTCCGGCAAGCTGGTCGCGTTGAGTGACATCAACGATGACGTATTCTCTCAGGAATTACTGGGGCAAGGCGTTGCGATTATTCCTGACAACGGTGAAGTGGTCGCACCCGTCAGTGGCGAAATCATCACATTCCTTGAGTCCAAACACGCCATCGGTATCCGCACGGATAGCGGTTTGGAATTACTGATTCATGTCGGCCTTGATACGGTGAACCTCAACGGCAAGCACTTTACCGGCTATATCAAACCGGGCGACCGTGTCACCGCTGGCGACAGGTTAATTAGCTTCGATCTGCATGAGATAACGCGTTTGGGCTATGACCCGATTACGCCAGTCGTGATCATCAACAGCGATGAGTACGCCAGCATCGTTTGTACTACGCCACAGCGGATCGCACCGACGGATACCATCATCAAAGTGAACGCCTGACCGCCCACAATGGCAGTGGGTGCCCTACCCACTGCCTTTACCCTCTTTTTTGATGGGAGAAAATTATATGCACTATCAACAACAAAAACACTTCCCTGCGGGCTTTCTGTGGGGAGCATCGACGTCAGCTTATCAGGTAGAAGGTGGCTGGCAGGCCGATGGGAAAAGCCCATCGATCATTGATAAGTGTCAGCACCCGGAAAACACCGCTGACTTCACCGTGGCCAGCGATCACTACCATCGGTTTAAAGACGATGTGCAGCTTTTTGCCGAGCTGGGGCTGAAGGCTTACCGTTTCTCTATCGCCTGGACGCGTATTCTCCCCAACGGCACCGGTGCCATCAATCCGCTGGGCATCGCGTTTTACAACGAACTGATTGATGAACTGAACGCGCACGGTATCGAACCGGTCGTCACACTCTACCATTTCGATTTGCCTTATTGTCTTGAGGCACAGGGCGGATGGCAAAATCGCGCCACGATTGATGCCTTTGTTCACTACGCTCGCACGCTATTTACGCATTTCGGCGACAAGGTTAAATACTGGCTAACGATTAATGAGCAGAACACCATGATTCTGCATCCCGGCGCGATTGGCTTGCCGGAGGGTGGCGTTTTGCCATCCAAAAAAGTGCTGTATCAACAGAACCACCACATGATGCTGGCGCAGGCGCAGGTCATGGCTTTGTGTCACGAACTCGCACCCAACGGTTTTATTGGTCCGGCGATCAACACCACATCGATGTATCAGGCCACCAGCAAACCGGAAGATGCCATCGCCGCACACAACTGGGAAACGCTGCGCTGCTGGAGCTTTCTTGATGTCGCCGTACATGGCCGCTACAACGCACTGGCCTGGCGCTATCTGGAAGATCGCGGTTTGGCACCGGAGACATTGCCCGGCGATGACGAGATCCTACAGTCAGGAAAGCCCGACTACGTGGCGATCAACTATTATTCAACCGCCACCATTGCCGCCAGCAAAGGCGATGCATCGGACGTCAGCGCCCGTGCGGGCGATCAGCAAATCATGCTGGGCGAATCCGGCGTCTATCGTGCAGCGGAAAATCCGCACGTCGATAAAACGCCCTATGGCTGGGTCATCGATCCCGTTGGCCTGCGCTTAACGCTGCGTAAAACCTACGAGCGCTATCATCTGCCGATTCTGATTACGGAAAATGGCATCGGCGCACCGGATAAACTTGAGGCCGACGGTACAGTCAACGATCAATACCGCATCGATTTTATTGCCCGTCATATTGAACAGATGCAGCTCGCCATCAGCGATGGTGTTGATTTGATTGGCTATTGTCCGTGGTCGGCGATCGATGTGGTCAGCACCCATCAGGGCTACGGTAAGCGCTACGGATTTATTTATGTGAACCGCGATGAATTCGATCTGAAAGATCTACGCCGTATCAAAAAGAAAAGTTTTTACTGGTACCAGAGTGTCATAGAATCAAATGGTGCCCGGTTATTTCCCCACGCGCCCTAATACGGCCCCTCTGACACGAGGTTAAAACGGGGATAAGCCTACTCTGAATCCTTCATGTTGCGGGACAATTCACCCGCAACATGAAAGAGAAGAAATGGGTTATTATTTCACTGACGCTCCCACTGATATCACTCAAGAAACGCATGATGGCTGAACCGATAAAAGCAATAAAAATACTGAATAATAGCCTGGTCTTATCTTCTGATGCAGATAACAACGAAATCATTGTCATGGGGAAAGGGATCGGCTTTAACAGCAAGACTGGAGATGTTCTCGATCCAGCCAAAATTGAGAAAACCTTTATTCTCAAAGGTGGCCCATCACCACGCGAATTTGCCCGTTTGATTGAGCACGTTGGGGAAGAGTATGTTCACATCGTGAATAAGATTATTGATGATGCAAACCGGCAGCTTCATGGCCGCTTGAGCGAGCAGGTCTTTTTCACGCTGATCGACCATATCAGCTTTGCGATTGAGCGTTATCGCAAAGGCATCAGCATACAAAATCGTCTGCTTTATGAGGTAAAGCGGTTTTACCCGCAGGAATTTGCGATTGCTTCGCGGGCGCTCAACGACATTAACCAGCAGATGGCGCTGGAGTTACCAGAAGAAGAAGCGGGCAATATCGCGTTTCATTTGGTCAACGCGCAAACCGACATCCAGAATATGGAGAACACGCTCCAGTCAGTCAAAATGCTGAAAGATATCTTTAATATCATCCAGTACAACTTCCATATCGTGATTGATAAAGAGTCGATTAATTATTCACGCTTCCTGACGCACATGCAGTTCTTTATCCAACGTCTGTTGGAAAAGAGCCTGATTCATTCAAATGATGACTTTATTTTTGGTCAGGTCACCAAAGAATACCCTGATGCCTATAAATGCAGCCGATTAATCAAAGACTATATTCACAACCTGCTCAATATCGACATCTCTAACGATGAAATGCTGTACCTGATTATTCATATCGTCCGCATCGCTCCGCAAGAATAAGTCCGACACGCTAACCAGAAAAAACACTGTTATCGGGCAGTGTCGCGCCTATTATCATCTGGAAGGTATTGCGTATATATGCGGTTCATCTTTGCTTTTCGATATTTCGTCTTTAGCCTTCACGTTGAGGTGTAAACAAAAACATTTTCGAATATCCTTCTGTTTATTATAGATAAAAATAACTTCCGCCCTTCTTTCTTGCAAAAACAAAAGTAACAAAACCGCTCGTTTATAACTTATAACCTTTTTTTATTTGTTCGGTTTTACCCTGAAGATTAAAAGAGAAAGGTGTCAAAAAATGCCGTTTGGCAAATCACATACCGCATCAGTCCCTTTTCTTTTGATAAGAGAAATGCATTTATTTTTCCATGTCCTTTTTCCATGTCCAATGAAAAAAGACATGCCAGTTAACCCAGGTAAAAACAATGAAAAAACATCTGTTTGTCTTTCCGTTATTTATGCTTGGCATATTGCCACCGGCCTTTTCTGCCGATCAAAATGTCCCCACTGCGCGCACTTTTCAGGTACAGCCTGATGCGGCCTTGAAAACCACTCTGCCTGAAGCCGTCTTACAAAAAGGCTTTATCGTGGCAGGCACCAATCCCAATACGCCACCTACCACCTTCTATCAGGAAGATAATAAGACGCTAGCAGGGCGCGAAATCGATATCATGAACGCGATTGGCGACCGACTGGGCGTGCCAGTGAACTGGCACGATACCGGTGGATTTGACAATATCATTCCCGGTCTAAAATCAGGTCGCTACGATGTGGCGCTATCGAATATCAACGCGACGCCAAAACGTCTTGAGCAGATCGACTTTATCGGCTATTTCAACGCGTCAAAATTGGCCATCATTTCCCTTAAAGACGCTAACATTGCGCCATTTACCTCACTTAGTGAAGTGTGCGGTAAAGAAATTGGCGCAGGAGCGGGGACAACCCAACTGCTGCGTTTACAGGAAGCCAGCAAACAGTGCGCCACGGAGCAGAAAGCTCCGATCAAAGTCGCGATCTTCCCGGATCGTCCGTCTGGTGTACAGGCGGTGATCAGCGGACGTGTCCCGCTATTCTTCGGCCCCTATGAAGGATTACGCTATCAGGTGAGTCAGGTCAAACGACTGACCATCAGCGGCGATATCTCTGTGAACGACGCACCAGTTTCCATTGCGTTTCCTAAAAACTCTGCTTTGGAAGATGCCGTTCAAGCAGCGTTGAACTCGCTGATTAAAGATGGCACCTATCAGAAGATTTTGGATAAGTGGGATATCGGCTACGGCGCGGTCCCAGAGGCGAAACGTAACGCAGAGATCTTCGGATGAGTCTCTCCTCGCCACATCAGGAGCTACACATCGTCGCCAACCGACACTACGGGCGCTGGCTCAGCGCCCTACTGGTTCTGCTGCTATTAGGTGCAATCGCCCATTCTGTACTGAATAATCCCCGTTTTGAATGGCGAGTCGTTGTGGACAGTTTTACGGAAGACTCCATTCTTCAGGGCGTCATCATGACGCTGAAACTGACGGCAATATCGGTCGTACTGGGCTTTGGTGGCGGCACAATACTGGCGCTGATGCGCCTATCCAGCAACCCGGTACTGGTGGCGGTCAGTTGGGGTTACACCTGGTTTTTCCGTGGCGTCCCCACGCTGGTACAGTTGTTTCTCTGGTACAACATTGCTGCGCTCTATCCGACTATTTCGCTCTCGCTGCCATTTTTCGGAGAGGTGTTCAGCGTTCCTGGCAATACGCTCATCAGCCCATTTAATGCTGCGGTGCTAGCGCTGGTTATGCATCAATCTGCCTATGCGGCGGAGATTGTTCGCGCAGGTATTCAGAGCGTTAACCCCGGTCAGTTGGAAGCCGCCAGAGCGCTGGGATACCGTAAACCGCAGATATTCTTCTACACCGTTCTGCCGCAGGCGATGCGCGCCATTCTGCCTCCGGCGGGCAATGAGGTCATCGGCCAACTAAAAACCACGGCGGTGGTTTCCGTGATTTCACTTCAGGATGTGCTGTATTCAGCCCAGATCATTTATCAGCGAACCTATGAAGTCATCCCGCTGCTGCTGGTAGCCACTATCTGGTATCTGCTGCTGACTTCCGTGCTGTCTGTCGGCCAATACTACGTAGAACGCTATTTTGGCCGTTCCACGCTCAAACACAGCAAACCTGGTAAAAGCCGCAAACCGCGTGCCGCAAGGTTTATCCAACGTGCTCAGCCAACGAACAGACCACACCCCAGCGAATCCCCCAGCACCTGAACCGGCGGGCAATCGCGCATCAACGACTGGCTAACAATGGCATGCACTCAATGAATCAGGAAGGAAATACAACTATGGGCGAAGCCATCACACTGCAAAACGTACGTAAATCCCTGTCGGGAAATCTGATTTTAGATGACATCGATTTGCAGATGGAGGCGGGATCGGTTACCGCTATTCTGGGGCCGTCCGGCGCGGGTAAATCGACGCTGCTGCGCTGTATTAACCATCTCGAAAAACTCGACGGCGGCACCATTTGCGTAGGCGACACGCTGGTCGGGTATCGGCAGAAAGGCTATCGACTCTTTGAACTGAGTGACAAACAGGTGGCCGCCCAGCGCAGTAAAATCGGTATGGTATTTCAGCACTTTAACCTATTCCCTCATCGTACCGTGCTACAAAACGTTAGTGATGCCCCGCTACGCGTCAAAAAGCGGAACAGGCAAGAGGTGTTCGAGCAGGCTTATTCACTACTGCGACAGGTCGGGCTTGTGGAAAAGGCCGACAACTGGCCACATCAGCTTTCCGGTGGTCAGCAGCAGCGGGTGGCGATTGCTCGTGCCCTTGCCATGAATCCACAGGTCATGCTTTTTGACGAACCGACCTCGGCGTTAGATCCAGAGCTGGTCGGCGAAGTGCTTCAGGTCATTAAAAAGCTGGCGCATTCCGGTATTACGATGGTCATCGTCACACACGAGATCGGATTCGCCCGTGAGATCGCCGATAACATCGTGTTTATGGAAAATGGCAGAATTGTCGAGACTGGCCCAGCCAGACAGGTGCTCGATGCTCCGCAAAACCGCCGTACGCTGGCCTTTTTCTCAACGGTGCTGTAACAACGCAGGTGCAGTCATTGATATTGGCAACTATCAGATTTCTGACGATTTACTCGTACTTTTGAATAATGAGGATGTTAAATTAATTAATCATTGGCTACTATCAGTTCCATAGGAAAATTATGGAAAATTTTTTGTGACAACAATTAGAGATATTGCCCAAAAAGCCGGAGTCGCAGCATCAACCGTTTCTCGCGTGCTTAATAACGACCCCAGTCTGTCGGTAACCAAAGAAAAGCGCCAACTTATCAAGAACATTGCCCATGAGTTGGCCTATTTATCGCCCACACAACGCAAGCAGCAGAAAAAAAAGTTAGAGAACTCGCTTGTTGTACGATCTCATTTTAAAATGGATAACGACAATTTATTACACCTCGCCGTCGTCCACTTTCTTACGCCCTCTGAAGAACTCAACGATCCTTATTTTACCGCAATGCGCATTGGTATTGAAAATCGCTGCCACCATTTTGCTATTTCGTTGCGAAATATATTCACCACAAACTTATCATCCAATAGCCATACATTATCTCAGGCGCAGGCGATCATTTGCGTGGGGCATTTTAGCGATGATGATATCGCCTTAATCTATTCATTAAATAAAAACCTGATTTTTATCGATTCGGCTCCCCTCGATAAAAAATGTGACGCCGTGATTTTTGACCGGGAAGCGGCTGCGCGCGAAGTATTACACTACATTGTTAAGAGTGGAGCTGAGCGCCCTGCATTCATCGGGAACAATGAGAGCCGGCTGCATGTATTTCAAGAAATAACCCAAAAATACGGTATCTACCATGAATCACGGTGTAAGGTCAGTCAGCTATTCTCTATTGCATCCGGCTATCAGGCGATGAATGAGTTGCTGCAACAAAAAGAATGGCCTGATGTTGTGTTCGCCGCGACAGACATTATCGCTATCGGCGTGTACCGCGCGATTCAAGAGAAAGGCATTTCCATTCCCAGACAAATAAAAGTGATTGGAATGAATGATATTCCCATGGCACAGCACCTCAACCCCAGCCTGACCACAATGCGACTCTACCCCACCGAAATGGGCGAAGCCGCCGTCGATCTGTTTTTAGAATTGGTGGCAGGACGCTATTATAAAAAACACGTACAGATTGGTTATGAGATGGTTTGGCGCGAAAGCTTCACACTCAACGATGCTCTTTTATAATACGTCCCCTTATCTTTCCTATCCTGACAAATATACCCTAAATAATTCGAGTTGCATGACAAAACGTTAGCGTTTTGAACAACGCACAAGCAGCTTGAAGTATGACGGGTATAAAACGGCCACGTAAGCAAACTACGCGGCCGACGGGCGTCAATTAGCGGTTATTTGCCACAGTTGATTCCATCCCCCGTTATCATGCCATTGAATACCTGATGCACCATTCTCTATCGAACGGCTGTTAATATCCAAAAGCTTCCCACTGTTCCTATTCAGAATTTTATAATAGCCATCGCCGGCATCCAAAATCAGCCACTGCTGGCTAAAATGACCGGTGTTATACATTTGGAGAATTTGCGCACCATCTTCATTGGCGCTGGAATCAATATCAATGTACTTCCCGCTATTAACATTCACCAGATTGAAGTAACCATTGCCAATCGCGTTAAAATAAAAACGCTGGCTGTCCCAGTTACCGTCACTATATTGTTCAACAAATGCGCCGTCTTCATGTGAACCGCTCACGACATTAAGCGATTTACCACTATGCCGATTAGCGATCTTATAACGGGTTCCGTTGATAAAATTGATTTGCGATTCGGCAAACGCGTCCAGTGCTCGGGTAAATTGCAATACATTGGCTGAAACTTGTGTCGTTGCGCCTAATGCGTAGCCATCCAGCAGCACATTGGCATTACCCGCAGGTTCCCAATAAAAAACCCCGATGCCTTTATTTCCCGGCACCGCCTTAACAAGGTTAATCGTATCCCTAATCGTCCAGTAACTGTCTGTCGGGTTAGTTTCCAAGCCGCCGACTTCAACGACCATAACTTCCTTACCATAGCGGCTCGCCATATCATTGAGGTTGCTAGCCAGTGCGCCGGTGAGCTCCCAATAATTTTTCCCCTCCCAGTAAGGATAGAATGAAAAGCTAATTACATCAGTTTTCCCACCGTGTGTGGTGAGGAAATTGTCAAAAAACCAGCGAGAGTTTGAATTATTATCCCCATGCGCCAAATGGCTGATCACCTTAGAGGAAGGGCTGATCGCTTTAACCGCATCATAGCCCGCATTCAGTAGCTGCGTTAAATTGGCAAACCGACTTGTGCTCCCTTCCGGGAGTAAAATCCCCGGGTTCATTTCGTTACCAACCTGCACCCATTCCGGCGTCACGCCAGCGGAAATGAGCGCAGTCATCACCTCATGTGTGTGGTTATAAACGGCCGTAGTTAATTGGCTAATATTGTAGTTCGCCCACGCAACTGGCTTTATTTGATGACCTGGATCTGCGAAAACATCACTGTAGTGGAAATCCACCATGACACGCATTCCCATCGCTTTGGCACGCTGAGCGGCATCCACCACGCGAGTTTTATCCGTATAACCGAGCATCGTCCAGGTCGTATTATCTTTATGCCATAGTGCACTGGGGTCAGGATTAACAAAAATACGTAGCCGTACAGAGTTTATGCCGTGATCGCGCAATATCTGTAATACATCGCGCTGAGTTCCGACATCGTCACGCCAGGTCACACCCCGATCTTCCAATTGCTTTACCCAGCCAATATCCGCGCCATAAGCAAACGGCTGCGCTGCTTTCGCCACATTGGCTGTCATGAACCCTATAAATAACATTAACAATATAGAGATCATTCCTGAATAGTTATTCTTTTTCATTCATTTCTCCTTGAGGCGATACTCTTAAAGGGTATTTATCACGTAACAACAAAGGGGCAGATTAAAAACAGATGACGATATTTATAAAAATAAATACCGCATAGTAAAATAAGCAGCCGATGTGAATACAAACGGCTGCTTAGTTAAAATTCTGACTCTTCCAATGAGTCAACGTGGCATTTTCTATGGCGTTATTGATCTCCATATAACCAGTTATTCATAGTTAATTCATTCGCTTCCCATTTTCATCAAAAAAATGAAGATGTTCACTACGACATGTGAGCGGGATCGTTGAGTAAGGCACAATGCTATTGTCACCTGATAAATGTACTTTGAAATGATTCACGCCAGAGTAAGTACCAAAAATATACGTGGCATTGCCCAGCCTTTCTGTTACTTCGCTATTGATCGACAGGCTGACGTCTCCTCCTTCCGGATCAATACTCAGATGTTCAGGGCGAATACCCACGGTAATTTTCTGATCGACACGCAATCCATGGCTAGCCAGATTAATAGAAAGCGTATTGAGCTGATTAATCAAGATGCTCACTTTATTTCCTTCAACCTGTAACACTTCACCGGGTAGAAAATTCATATTCGGCGAACCGATAAAACCGGCGACAAAAATATTCTCTGGCTTATGGTATAGCTCCATCGGCGTTCCGACTTGCTCAATATCCCCTTTGTTTAACACCACAATTTTATCTGCCAACGTCATGGCTTCCACTTGATCGTGCGTCACATAAATCATGGTGTTACGCATTTCCTGATGAAGCTGGGCAATCTGCAAACGCATTTCCACGCGCAATTCGGCGTCAAGGTTCGATAAGGGCTCATCGAATAAGAACACTTTAGGATCGCGCACAATAGCCCGCCCAATCGCAACACGCTGACGCTGACCGCCAGATAGCTGTTTCGGTGTTCGATCTAACAAGGCTTCTAGCTGGAGCGTCATCGCAGCCTTTCGCACCATTTTTTCGACTTCAGCTTTGGGGTGCCCATTCATTCTCAACCCAAACCCCATATTTTCAGCCACCGTCATGTGCGGGTACAACGCATATGACTGGAACACCATTGCAATTCCCCGTTCTGCGGGATCGCAATGGTTAACTACACGGTTATCAATATGGATCTCACCATCCGTTATTTCTTCCAATCCCGCGATCATTCTCAGTAACGTCGATTTACCACACCCAGAGGGGCCAACAAATACCACAAATTCGCCTGAATTAATTTCAAGATTGATACGATGGATCGTTTCCGTCTTATCGTAACGCTTCACTATATTCTTTAGTAAAATATCAGCCATATTGAACCTCAAACTTAATTTTCCATTGCGCGTGTATTACTTCACTGCGCCCGTCATACTGGCAATAAATTGCTTTTGCATGGCGAAGAAGATAAGCAAACTAGGAAGAGTAGAAATAACCGTTCCCACCATAATAAGCCCGAAATCTGGAGAATAGGCCGAAGCAAAGCTGGATAGCACCAGATTAATCGTCTTTAATTCAGTAGACTGGAGAACAATAAGCGGCCAGAGAAAAGCATTCCATGACGTCATGAAAACAATGATAAACGCAGCAGAATAGCTGGCTCGCATAATTGGCACATAGACATACAGGAAAATTTTCCACTCTGCGACGCTTTCCACGCGGGCAGCATCGATCAACTCTCTCGGAAACGTTTTAGTACACTGCCTAAAGTAGAAAATAATAAATGCCCCTGCCACCGTCGGCATAATCACGGCAAAATGTGTGTCCAGTAAACCGGCCTTACCAAACATGGTGAAGAGTGGGATCATTAACGCCGCAAACGGAATCATCATCGTCGCTAACAGGGCGACATAGACACGTTCACGATGTTTACTGGAATAAATCTCAAATGCATAACCCGCAATGGAACACACCACAAGCGTCGATACGGTGCTGATCAACGCAATTTTTGATGTATTCCAAAATATCAACGCGAGATCCACCTGGCTCGTCAGATTGGTAAAATTGACCAATAGCTGATCGCCAAACGTAAATTTCCCCATGTTGATTTGGCTGGTGCTATTGGTACTGGATACCACCATCCAATAGAACGGAAAAAGCGAAAAAATGCTCATCAACACGAGAAAAGCATGCATCAATATGCTGTTAATTTTACTTTTTCTCATATTATCCCTTCCGTGCCGCTTTAAATTGAATCAGCGCTAGTATTGCTGAAAAAACAACAATCACGTACGAAACCGTTGCCGCATAACCAAAATTAGGTACAAATTTGAACGACAGATTATAAATATAAAGTGATAATGTCAGGGTCGCATTTGCCGGACCACCATTCGTGATATTCATGGCCTCATCAAACAACTGTAGTGTTCCAATTGTTGATGTCACACTGGTAAAAAGAATGACCGGCTTCAATAATGGTATGGTGATAAAAATAAATTGCTTGATTGGACTAACACCATCGACTCTGGCGGCTTCATAAATCGATTTATCAATATTCTGCATGGCGGAAAGATAAAATATCATATTGTATCCCGTCCAACGCCATGTGATTGCGATAATAATGGTCACCTTCGCCCAAAAAGGATCGGAGAGCCACGGAATCGGATCGTCAATAACATGAATAAACATCAAAAATGAATTAATCACGCCATCCAGTTCAAACATACTCTTAAATAGAATCGAGTAGGCTACCAGAGATGTCACACAGGGTAAAAAAATCGCAATTCTAAACCACTGCCGATATTTAAGCTGCGAAGAATTCAGGCAAGAAGAAATCGCTAATGATAGCAAAATCATAATCGGCACCTGGATCACCAGAAACGTCAGCGTATTCCAAAGCGCCGTTTTAAACATCGGATCATTAAATAAACGAATGACATTTCCCAGGCCGACAAATTGCGTCACCACACCACGACCAGACTGAAAGGAAAGCCAAAGTGATTTGAAAATAGGGTATATCGTCATTAGGGCAATTAACCCAACAGCTATAGAGACAAACGCCCAGCCGTTGATGTTATAAAGCCTATTCATTTTAGGTTTATACATCATTATCACACCATAGATTTCTGGAGAGAAGTGCTTGGGGACTCGCTGTCCCCAAGCTCAGACTCACTACTGCATAATCTGATTTTTTAATGCAGTTTCGGCGCGTTTTAAAACGTCATCAACAGAATCGCCTTTCAGTAATGCGGGTATTTCAGCAGCAATCGCGTTATCCACTTCCTGGGTATACATGCCATAGGAGACCTGTGGGATTTCAGTCACCCATTTAGAGAAATCAGCAAACACAGGCTGCCCACCAAAGAACGGATCTTTTACTGCATAAGCAGGGCCAGAAGTGGCGGGAAGAAAGGTTGCAAGCGCGCCGCGATCAACTAAAAGGGTTTGATACATATCACTATCCGCTGCGAATGTTTTTTTCAGGAATTCAATCGCCTGTTGGGTGTTTTTTCCCCCCTTTAATACATACCAACTCGACCCACCTTGATTAGATGCTCGCACCGCTTTGTCGAGATTTAATCGTGGAATCGGCGCAACACGCCATTTTCCTTTCTGATCTTCGGCACTTTTAATTGAACCAATCACCCATACACCGGAAACCACACTCGCCGATTTCCCAGCATTAAAACTACCAACAAAACTCGACCAGCCAGAGATAGGACGCGCAATTTTCGCGTCGTTAATCGCTTTAATCGTTTTTAACGTTTCTTTCAATGCAGCGTTTTTGGTGAGATTAAGTTGACCTTGATTATCGAAGAACCATTCCCCACCGGACTGCATCATAATATGAGGAAGAACAACATCGTTCATATCGTAGGTCAGCATATCAACGCCAGTTTTTTCTTTTATCTTCTTGCCGATCTCAATATATTTATCCCAGGTAATGTTCTCCATATCACTCTCTTTATATCCGGCCGCTTCCAGATAATCGAGCCGATAGAACATCCCTGCCACGCCGGAATCAAAGGGAATACCGTAAACCTTATTCTCTATCGTCATCACTTTCGTTTTATAAGGCGCGAACTGACTGTAATCGATGGCATCCTGCAATGGCACAAACGCGTCAGGATAAGCCTGAAGGTATTTCTGTGCATTATAATCTTCTATAAGCACAATATCAGGAAGAACATTTTTAACCCCAGAAGCCAACATGGTATTTAATTTCTGTTCAATATCTTCTTTACCTGAGTCGATTACTTTCAGGCTGAAACTTGGATCAGCTTTTTTATATATCGCTGAAGCTTCATGCATTGCCGCAACATTGAAGTTAGGATCCCAGGCCCATACGGTGACGTCAGCAGCCAGGCTTTGAGTCGATAAGCCAAGCGTGAAAAATGAAACTGCAAATAGGGTAGATACTTTATTCTTGATCTTCATCAGAGCAGTCCTTCTTTACTTTTTGTAAAGAGAGAATATGAGTTACTGCATAATGAAGCAACGAGTTACACCGCTTACATTCTTTCATCCAGTGATACGGGTCACACATCAGGGAGAGAAATAGCTGAATATTCGATCTCAATACAAGAAATTTAGGAAAAATTTCCTCAAAAAAAGTCTATACCTGCCCGATAAAAGTGATAAAAACCAGCCAAAAAACCGCCCCATAACATTGAAACTTAAGTGAAAAAACAGAAAAAGAAGAAAAAATAAAACGTTTACTCAGGTAATAATCGGCATAATCACATCGTCACGGCGGGATTACCCAAAAATGAAAACGCTACCACTACACATCAAACGGCACACGGAGAGACCCGTGTGCCATAAAATACGTTTACCCTTTGGCAAACCAGCCGCGAATGATCGCGTGCTGTAGCAGCATGATGGTTTTACCATCCTTGATCCGACCATCGTTCATCATTTCAACGGCTTCGCTGAACGGCAGCTCCAGCACTTCAATATCTTCATCTTCCACACCGCCACCGGAATTATCCCGCAGCGATTCATCGTACTCGGCAGCAAAGAAGTGCAGCCGTTCTGTTACGCCGCCGGGCGACATATAAGCATCAAACAGCTTCTCAACGTTACCGACCGCATAACCGGTTTCTTCTATCGCCTCGTTGCGGATGCACTCTTCAGGCGAATGATCGTCCAGCAAACCGGCGCAGGCTTCCAGCAGCATGCCGCTTTCGTTACCGTTAACGTAGGTGGGAATACGGAATTGTCGTGTCAGAATCACCGTGCCTTTCGCACGGTTGTACAGCAGAATCGTCGCGCCATCACCGCGGTCGTAAACTTCACGAATTTGGCGCACTACGCCACCGCTCTTTCTTTTTAAATCAAAAACATATTTATGAAGGATAAACCAGTGGTCGGATAGCAGCTTCTTTTCGACGATATCAATGGGAGACGACATGCAAACACCTCGGTGATCGATGGCTGGGGGACTCATTTCATTTCTAACGGCGAAGCCATCATAGCCCTTTTGCGCTCCGGCATAAACGGGTAAGGAAACGTGTATCGGGTGGAAATTACGGCATAGTTAAAGCAGGGTGACGCACCAACCCTATGATATTTATGGTTTAGTCTCACACTCTCATTCCGCTCTTTTCGTCCATCTGACGTTTATCGACTATGCTATACCTTAAATCAGTCGCGCTTCAGGAAGTCGCGCTGCGCTTTCGTTTCCCCATCGCTAGCGTCAATTCGTCTCGTCATAACGCGCGTACCGCAACCGCCTTCCATGATTCACTCGAATTCAATACCGCATCACTTCTCAAACCACATCATCGAGGTAGATAACATGAGCCATTTCATTTTCTCTTCACCTAGAAAATGAGTCATTTGAGAATCTGATCAAAGTGGTGAACTGGTGTGTAGCGACGCGGATACATTGAAAAATCTGGACCACGGGTTAACGGCTGAAAACGTTGCCCACGCGATTATTGCCGTCGACGCGTTCAGTAAAACCATCAGCTAACCGCAATTGAGGTAAAACCAGCTCCAGAGAAATCAGCACAATGGAGCCGGACTGGGTATAACAGACGCGTGTCTCACTACCGAATTCATGCCAGAAAACGTTCTCTCTGCGTCATCAACCTGCTCATTACTATTCACTTTTATTTGGCGAGAAAGCGGGCAGGATAACGGTATATTCTCTATGCCTTGGGTCATCGCATGATGGAACGTCCCCGTTTTATTGCTCTATCGGATACGCTGACGCTCGCCCTGTTTGGGGCGAGCGTACTGACATTAGGTATGGGGCTTGGGCGCTTTTTATATACACCGATGCTGCCTGTCATGCTGGCTGAAGGTGATTTCACCTTCAGCCAGCTTTCGTACATTGCCAGCGCAAACTACGCCGGCTATCTGTTCGGTAGCCTGTTTTTCTCTTTTAGCCGTCGTGCCTCAACCTCTCAGCCTGTGTTCCTGCTGTTTGCCGCAGCGGCCGCGACCAGCGTGTTGCTCTTCGCGATGACATTGACCACCAGTACAATGCTGGTCATGCTCATTCGCTTCATCGCGGGGATCGCCAGCGCGGCGCTGATGATCTTCGGCTCCCTGATCGTTTTGCACCACACAAGGCATAGCGGCATTATTGCCTCGCTCTATGCCGGGGTTGGCGTAGGGATCGTGTTAGGCAATGAATACATCATTATTGGGCAGTATTACGCACTGTCTGCCGAGCAATTGTGGTGGGGAGCCGCGCTGATCTCCGCACTACTTCTGCTCACTCTACTCATACTTTCGCCGCATAAAACGACCGTATCACCGCGGCAGATTGCCCATGTCGATGAACAGCCTCATCTTGGCTGGCGACGGCTTGCGCTGCTATACGGTCTCGCGGGCTTCGGTTATATCGTCGTCGCCACTTATCTGCCGTTGATGGTGACGGCGCTAGACGTACCGCGCTTATCCCTGCATTTATGGTCACTGGTTGGGCTGGCAATCATTCCTGGCTGCTTTTTCTGGCTATGGGCCGCCAGCCGTTGGGGAACGTTACCCTGCCTGACCGCTAATCTGCTGATTCAGGGCGTGTGTGTCCTACTGACGCTGTTCAGCCACTCTCTCGTAGCATTGATATTCAGCTGTATCGGCTTTGGTGCTACTTTTATGGGAACCACCTCACTAGTGATGCCATTAGCCAAACGGCTACACGCGCCGCACGGCATCAACCTGCTTGGGCTAGTGACGCTCACTTACGGTATTGGTCAGATTCTTGGTCCACTACTCACCAGCGTCCTGACGACTACCCACGCTGTCGCGCCTGCGATTCTGTGTAGCGCAGCAGCACTTTTCATCGCGGCTGGGCTCTGCGTACCCCGCCGCCGCTCATCCCCCTAATCCCGGAGAATCTATGCCGTACGTCAATATCAAAATCACCAATGAAGGCGTCACCGCTGAACAAAAACGTCAATTGATTGAAGGCGTAACTCAGTTGCTGGTCGATGTGCTCAATAAGAACCCGAAAACCACCGTGGTGGTAATTGAAGAAGTCGAAACGGATAACTGGGGAATCGGCGGCGTGCCAGTGACGGAGTTGAGGAAGGCGAGCAAATAGCGAAACGGTGCCACGCTATGTGGCACCAGATTTATATACCCAACATGGTATCAATCAGCAGATACATATTCAGAGAAACCACTAGCACGACAATGAGTTGCCCGATGCGCTGCACCCATTTGCCATTAACCATCGGTCCCATCAGTTCACGGTTGCCGGTGAACGACAGCAAAGGAACCAGCGCCAGCGCAATCCCGAAGCTCAGCACCACCTGGCTCAACACCAGCACGCGCGTCGGATCCATACCGGACAGAATCACGATAAACGACGGCAGCATCGTCACAGAACGACGAACCCAAAGCGGGATATGGAAGCGCACGAACCCTTGCATTACCACCTGACCCGCCAGCGTACCGACTACGGTGGAAGAAAGACCCGCCGCCACCAGGCTCAGACCGAAAATTACCGCGGCGGCTTTACCCAACAGCGGCTCTAACGTCAGATAGGCTTTATCCAGATCGGCAATATCCTGATTGCCGCTGAAGTGAAACGCTGCCGCCGCCGTTGCCATCATCGCCAGATTGACAAACCCGGCAATCGTCATCGCAATCGCGACATCGACTTTCGTTGCAGAATAGCGCTCGGCACGGGAATGACCGCCTTCATGCTGCGTCAGGGAAGAGTGTAGGTAAATCACATGCGGCATAATCGTCGCCCCCAACACGCCTGCGGCCAGCAGCACGGCATCGGAGGTCGGCAAGCTAGGGATTGCCATGCCTTTGGCTAAAGCGGACAGCTCAGGCTGAGAAAATACCAGTTCGACAATATACGCTGCCGCAACAAACAGCAGCAGGCCACCGATGACCATCTCCAGCGGCTTCTGACCGCGTTGTTGCAGCATGAGAATCAGGAAAGTAGCTATCGCGGTAAGGATCGCGCCTTCCAGCAGCGACACGCCCAATAGCAGTTTGAAACCTATCGCCGCACCGATAAACTCGGCAAGATCGGTCGCCATCGCAATAATTTCGGCCTGCACCCAATACGCCCAAACGGCGGGACGCGGAAAGCGATCGCGGATATGTTCCGCCAGATTCTTACCCGTTGCGATGCCTAATTTGGCAGACAACAGTTGAATCAGCATCGCCATCAGGTTCGCCCACACCACCACCCATAGCAGCGTATAGCCATAGGACGCGCCAGACTGAATGTTCGTGGCAAAATTACCTGGATCGATATAACCAATCGCCGCGATAAACGCCGGCCCCATCAGAGAAAGTTTGACCTTCCTTGATCTACGGCTTGTGGACTCGATAACACGGCTACCCGGCATAGTATGACCCTTCTAACACTGTTGTTTTATTACTCTCACAAAAATGATAATGATTATCAAGTGCATTTAGAGTGGTAATACCAATTCTTTTGATAGCTAACGATGATGAGTCATTCAAAACCTAGAAAACATCTTTTTTATCAAACAAATATTAACAAAATACAAACAAAAAACCCCATACGGAAAGCACGGGGTTCGGCATGTAGAGACGTTTTAAATAGCGTGCGTAAAAGCAGAGAGTATTAGTCTTGTGCTTTTGATACAGCAACCATCGCCGGACGCAGCAAACGGCCGTTCAACGTGTAGCCTTTTTGCATGACCATCATGACATGGTTGGGCTGGTGATCGGCTGAAGGTAACATCGTCATCGCCTGATGCACTTCTGGGTTAAACGGTACACCCACATCACCGACCACCTCGATACCGAATTTATGCACGGCATCCAGCAGCGATTTCAGCGTCAATTCGACACCCTCAATCATTGCAGCCAGTGATTCATTAGCTTTGTCCGCCGTATCCAGCGCACGTTCCAGGTTATCGATGACTGGCAGCATTTCACTGGCAAATTTCTCTACCGCAAATTTATGCGCTTTCTCGACATCCATTTCCGCACGGCGGCGAACGTTATCGGCTTCAGCACGGACGCGCAGCATATTGTCACGTTCGCGCTGTTGCAGTTCACTAAACTGGGCTTCCAGCTCGGCGATGCGCGCATCACGCGGGTCAGCTACGTCTGCCGTCTCTGGCGTGGCATCCGCTTGCTGCCCTTTTGCTGCTTCCTTTTGATCCAGGACTTGCTCGTCAGGCGTTTTCTGTTCTTTACTACTCATGAAATTCTCCGCGGTTTAGCATTAATCTCGCTAGTTGCTTATTATGGGGATCAAAATCGGGGATTCAAGGGAATCGGTCATATATTGGTTCCCAACGCTGCCGATACACCACGCTGAGGACAAAACAGCAATGAACACACCACTTACAATGAACAGGCCGTTTAATTGTATTGGCATTGTCGGCCACCCGCGCCACCCAACGGCGTTGGCGACGCATGAGATGCTCTACCATTGGCTCACCGAAAAAGGCTACTCCGTTCTAATCGAACAACAGATTGCACGGGAACTTAACCTGAAAGATGCACCGACAGGTAGCCTTGCCGACATCGGTCAGCAGGCGGATCTCGCGGTGGTTGTCGGCGGTGATGGCAACATGCTGGGCGCAGCGCGTGTACTGTCACGCTATGACATCAAGGTGATCGGCGTAAACCGTGGCAATCTCGGCTTTTTAACTGACCTCGATCCCGATCATGCGCAGCAGCAGCTTTCTGACGTTCTCGACGGCCATTATCTGAGCGAACAGCGCTTTATGCTGGAAGCGCACGTTTGCCGCACAAACCAGCCCGACAGCATCAGTACTGCCATTAACGAAGTGGTACTTCACCCAGGGAAAGTGGCACATATGATTGAATTTGAAGTCTATATTGACGACAAATTCGCTTTTTCCCAGCGTTCGGATGGCCTGATTATCGCCACGCCTACAGGCTCAACCGCCTATTCGCTTTCCGCTGGCGGCCCTATCCTGACGCCATCTTTGGAAGCCATTGCGCTGGTGCCGATGTTCCCGCACACGTTGTCTGCACGCCCGCTGGTGATCAATAGCAGCAGCACGATTCGGCTGAAATTTTCCTGCATTACCAATGACCTGGAAATCAGCTGTGACAGCCAGATTGCGCTACCGGTGCAGGAAGGTGAAGAAGTGCTGATTCGCCGTAGCGAACATTACCTGAATCTGATTCACCCAAAAAATTATAGTTATTTCAACACGCTAAGCTCTAAACTCGGCTGGTCAAAAAAATTATTCTAAAATTCTATCCAGCTACTTTACTGTATATAAAACCAGTTTATACTGTATGTAATCACATGTGATTACATACAGGGGTTTATCATGCTGGCGCAACTCACTATCAGTAACTTCGCCATCGTGCGCGAATTAGAAATCGATTTTCAGTCAGGAATGAGCGTAATCACCGGAGAAACCGGTGCGGGGAAATCGATCGCGATTGATGCCCTCGGTTTATGTCTGGGAAATCGTTCTGACGCCAGCATGGTCAGGCCGGGGGCTGCCCGAGCCGACATCTGCGCCCGCTTCGCGCTGACGGATACCCCGATGGCACGTCAGTGGCTGGAAGAAAACCAGTTGGATGACAGCAACGAGTGCCTGTTACGCCGCGTGATTAGCGCCGATGGTCGTTCACGCGGCTTTATTAACGGCACCGCCGTGCCGCTGTCCCAACTGCGTGAACTCGGCCAGCACCTGATTCAGGTACACGGCCAGCATGCTCATCAGCTACTGCTGCGCCCCGATCATCAAAAACACCTGCTAGATGCTTATGCCGATGAACCAAAATTGCTGGTTGCTATGCAACAGGTCTGGCATCAGTGGCACCAAAGCTGCCGCGCACTGGCACAACTGCAACAGGCGGCAATTGAACGCGAAGCCCGCCGAGAACTGCTGCAATACCAATTAAAAGAACTAAATGAATTCGCCCCACAGCCTGGCGAATACGAACAGATTGACATTGAATATAAGCGTCTGGCAAATAGCGGTCAGCTCCTGACGATGAGCCAACAGGCCATGCAATTGCTGAGTGAAGACGAAGAGCAAAACATAATCAGTATGCTACACAGCGTAAAACATCAGCTTGGCGAACTCATCAGTATGGATGACAAGCTGTCCGGCGTGCTGTCCATGCTCGAAGAGGCCGGCATTCAACTCAGTGAAGCCAGCGATGAGCTGCGCCACTACAGTGAACAGATGGATCTCGACCCAATTCGACTGTATGAGCTAGAACAGCGCCTGTCGCGTCAGCTCGCGCTGGCACGCAAACACCATGTTGCTCCTGAGGCGCTCCCCGCGTTCCATCAGCAGCTATTAGAAGAACAGCAGCAGTTGGAACAACAGGAAAACGACCACGACGCGCTCAGCGCCTCCGTCGGCGAATATCATCAGCAGGCGCTGCACCTTGCAGAACAGCTGCACGTGCGCCGCCAGCATCACGCCAGTGAACTGGCACAGCTCATCACCACCAATATGCGTGAACTAGCCATGCCACACGGCCACTTCACTATTGATGTGAAATTTACACCAGACAGCCTGACGGCTACTGGTGCCGACAATATTGAATTCCGCGTAACTACCAACCCCGGTCAACCGCATCAGACTCTGGCGAAAGTGGCATCGGGCGGTGAGCTGTCGCGTATCGCACTGATTATTCAGGTCATTACCGCGCAGAAAATGGATACGCCAGCGATGATCTTCGATGAGGTCGATGTGGGTATTAGCGGACCAACCGCCGCCATCGTCGGCAGAATGCTGCGTCAGCTTGGCGAATCCACGCAGGTTATGTGCGTGACTCACCTGCCGCAAGTCGCAGGCTGCGGTCATCAGCACTTCTTCGTAAGTAAACAAACGGACGGCGCAGAAACAGAAACGTTGATGCAACCGTTGGATAAACGCGCAAGACTACAGGAATTGGCTCGTCTCCTGGGCGGCAGCGCCGTGACCAAAAATACGCTGGCGAACGCCAAAGAATTGCTGGCAGCCTAAAATCTGCTGCTGACAGGGCAAGAAAGGCGCATCACAGGTAAAAAAGCTCAACTTTTTTACCTTCCTGGGGTCATACAAACGCCTTGTAGGTTTCCAAGTCCTGCAAGGTCTATTATCATCGGCAACCTATGCCCTTAAGGAATGTAATCACTATGCGCTGTAAAACGCTGACTGTCGTCGCCGCGGTGGTTGTTATGCTGACTGCCGGTTGTTCCACGCTGGAAAAGGTGGTGTATCGGCCGGACATCAATCAGGGAAACTATCTGGCACCGGCTGACGTTGCAAAAATTCATACCGGCATGACCAAACAACAGGTCGCTTATACGCTGGGTACGCCTATGATGCAGGATCCGTTTGGCAGCGATACCTGGTTTTACGTCTTCCGCCAGCAGCCTGGCCATGAATCGGTAAAACAACAGACGCTGACGCTGACCTTTAGCGGCAGTGGCGTGTTAACCAACATCAACAATAAGCCTGCGCTGGATTAATGCTTTCAATGACGCTCCGTTGAATCCGGATGAATGATCTTACCAGCCAGAAGCGTCGCTTTAAGACGAAGTCCACTGCGGCAAAGTACTTAAGGGAAGCCAACGCGTATGCGGTTTGAGGTATGACAGGTGTAACAGCAGGCAAATCTGAAATGCTCAGATTTGCCTGTGTTTTTTATAAGAACATGCCGGTAAAGACGATTGGCGGGTACATCATTTGCCGTTCAACGACATTACTCAGGATTTATTCTTAGAACGTTCCGCGCGCTGGCGACGTAACTCTTTCGGATCGGCAATCAACGGACGATAAATCTCTACGCGATCGCCATCCTGCACCCTATCAGCCAGCTTCGCCGCACGGCTGTAAACACCGACTTTATTCACCTGCAAATCGATATCATGGCGCAGTTCCAGCAGGCCCGACGCTACGATAGCCTGCTCAACCGTACTGCCCTCTTCCAGCTTCACCGTGCGTAGATACTGGCGTTCTGGCAACGCGTAGACCACATCAACCTGCATTGCGGACACTGTAGACCTCTTTGGCTCGCTGCGTAAAAGCTTGCACCATATTTCCTGCCAGCTCCTTGAATACTTTGCCAAAAGCGAGTTCAATCAAGGCATTGGTGAATTCAAATTCCAGATGCAGCTCGACTTTACAGGCATCGGCACTCAGTGGCGTAAAATGCCAGTCGCCACTCAGTTGACGGAATGGACCATCGACCAGTTGCATATTGATATTCTGGTTGTGCGTCAGCGTATTACGTGTAGTAAATGTCTTGCTGATACCTGCTTTGGAAACGTCCACAGCGGCAGTCATCCCCTCTTCTGAACAAGAGAGCACGCGACTTCCCGTACAGCCCGGCAAAAACCCGGGGTAGGAAGCGACATCATTCACCAGCTTGTACATCTGCTCTACACTGAACGGCACCAATGCGGAACGACTTATCTTTGGCATACTATTTTCCGTGATTCATAAACGCGCAAAATAATAGCATTGATAGCCCGGCAGGCAAAAATTCTGCGAAGCTTATCGCACGATATCATTAACCACCACACGGACACACGGCGGGGATTTCATTCCCAATGACATCCAGTATAATGACGGCACTATGACAAAGAAAAAAGCATACAAACCCGGTTCTGCCACCATTGCGCAAAACAAGCGCGCCCGTCACGAATACTTCATTGAGGAAGAATTTGAGGCCGGTCTTGCGCTGCAAGGATGGGAAGTCAAATCACTGCGCGCAGGCAAAGCAAACCTCAGCGACAGCTATGTCACCTTCATGAACGGTGAGGCTTACTTGTTTGGCGCAACAATCACACCGCTAAACGTAGCTTCATCACACGTTGTTTGCGATCCTATTCGCACGCGTAAACTCCTGCTCAACAAACGCGAGCTAGAGTCGCTGTTTGGCCGCGTCAGCCGTGATGGCTATACGGTCATCGCACTGTCCATGTATTGGAAAAATGCCTGGAGCAAAGTCAAAATCGGCGTGGCGAAAGGTAAAAAAGATCACGACAAGCGTGATGACATCAAAGAACGTGAATGGAAGTTAGATAAAGCCCGTATCATGAAAAACGCCAATCGCTAAGCCACTGGCTTAACAACGGTAAGTTCTGGTATACTGGTGACTGTTTCTTGGGGCTGATTCTGGATTCGACGGGATTTGCAAAGCCCAAGGTGCATGCCGAGGGGCGGTTTGCCTCGTAAAAAGCCGCAAAAAAATAGTCGCAAACGACGAAAACTACGCTTTAGCAGCTTAATAACCTGCTAAGAGCCCTCTCTCCCTAGCCTCCGCTCTTAGGACGGGGATCAAGAGAGGTCAAACCCAAAAGAGATCGCGTGGATGCCCTGCCTGGGGTTGAAGTGCTAAATCTAATCAGGCTAGTTTGTTAGTGGCGTGTCTGTCCGCAGCTGGCAAGCGAATGTAAAGACTGACTAAGCATGTAGTACCGACGGTAGAGTAGTTCCGGACGGGGGTTCAAATCCCCCCAGCTCCACCAATTTAGACATCGGGTATTACCAGATAAGTCCGATGAAGTACGAAAAGCCCGCATGGTGCAAGCCCTGCGGGCTTTTTTGTGTCCTTAGACATCTTCTAATGTCTTGTGACTTCCGGTGCCTTTAGGTACCTTGTTAGGTACCCAGCAGCTAGGTACCTAACTATCGGGTACCTAAATCGTAGAGGTACCTATGGCTCGTCTGACAAAACCACTCACGGATACAGAGATAAAAACCGCCAAGCCTAAAGAAGTAGATTACACGCTACATGATGGTGATGGCCTGCAACTGCTGATTAAAACCAACGGTAAGAAAGTCTGGCAATACCGCTATTTCCGCCCTTTCACCCAAAAACGAGCAAAACTTACTTTTGGCCCTTATCCCGAAATCACCCTAGCCGATGCCCGGCAACGTCGCCGCGAAGCTCGAACCCTTCTGACAAAAGATATCGATCCTTACGAACACCAACATTCCCTGCGCAAGCAAGCACTGGAAGCCAAATCCAACACCTTTAAGATCGTTGCTGAACAATGGCTACAGTTAAAAAAGAGCAGCATCACCGCTGACTATGCCTCAGATATTTGGCGCTCACTCGAAAAGGATATCTTTCCTGCCATCGGTGAAATGAGTATTACAGACATTAAAGCACGCACCTTGGTGCAGACTATCCAACCTGTTCAAGCCAGAGGCGCACTGGAAACAGTGAGGCGCTTATGTCAGCGGATTAATGAGGTGATGATCTATGCCATGAACGTTGGTTTGATCGATGCAGCTCCCAGCGTCAATATCAGCAAGGCATTCGAGAAACCGCAGAAAAGACACATGCCCAGCATCCGGCCAGATCAACTACCGCAACTAATGCAAACGATGCGACTGGCAAATATCGAGTTACCAACCCGCTGTCTGTTCATGTGGCAACTTCTCACCCTTACCCGTCCTGCTGAAGCGTCCGATACGCGCTGGCAAGAGATCGATCTGGACGCTAGAGAATGGCGTATTCCAGCAGAACGAATGAAAATGAAGCGGATACATATCGTCCCACTTTCAGAACAGGCATTAGCTATTCTGGAACTTATGCGGCCTTTAAGCAGCCATCGGGAATATGTGTTTCCCAGCCGTATTAAGCCGTTACAGCCAATGAATAGTCAGACAGTCAACGCCGCACTAAAACGTGCTGGCTTGGGCGGCATTCTGGTATCACACGGCATGCGCTCAATTGCCAGCACTGCACTCAATGAGCAAGGCTTTCCGCCCGATGTTATCGAAGCTGCCCTCGCCCATGTGGATAAGAATGAAGTACGCCGAGCCTATAATCGCAGCGACTACCTTGAACAACGCCGCCCCATGATGCAATGGTGGGCCGACTTTGTGAAAGCAGCGGATCATGGCAGTGTGCTGGAAGGCGGAATCCGAGGACTGAAGGCGATTGGGTGATAATATTAAGCCGTGTTTTCTCCGATTTCACACCATAAGCAAGTGATGGTGTGAAATCGGAGACGTGCTATTTTTCTTTGCGGCGGGCTCGATCAAGGTACAAATTCAGTACATCTTCCGCAAACTCATCGTCAACAATGTAAAAGTAGCACTCCGGTACATTGAGCACACGGGCAAATTCGCAGACTAGTTCAAAAGTGGGTTTATGCGTGCCATTTTCATAATGAGACAGACGCGAATAGGCCGTCGCCTCTTCGATACCAGCCAGTACACCAAGCTTCTCCTGCGTGAGATTCGCTCTTAATCTGGCTGCCTTCAAACGCTTAGGAATCATTCAGTTATTACCGGCAGTTGATGTATTGCGGTAATCTTTAGCATTCCTCAATATAAATTTTCTTTAGAGTTTATAAAGATGGTTGCGAACTTCGTGCCCGTTTGCCCTTTATCTGCCATTTGGTGTGCGTTGCCACTGAACAGTATCACCGGCATACAGCTTCAGAAGCGCCTCGGCAAAGTCATCGTCCACCGTGTAGAAATAGCTCTCCGGCACGTTCAATGCATGCGCAAAAGCACAAACCGTTTTAAACGAGGGCGTATGCGTTCCACTCTCATACTGTGAGAGACGAGAATAGGCCGTCTCTTCTCCAATGCCAGCCAATACGCCAAGCTGCTCTTGCGTCAGATTGGCCCGTAACCTCGCATTTTTAAGACGTTCAGGGATCATAAGGATCTACCACTGATGACTAAGTTGACAGCATCTTTAGCATTCCTTAAGATTCATTATCTTTAGAGTTACTAAAGAAGACGCAAGCACAGGTAGAACCAGAAGAGAATTCTTCTCTTCCTCTATCTATAAGCCATAACCGTGGGTAACTTCCGATGATTGAACAAGACTGGCATCCAGCAGATATCATCGCTGGTTTAAGAAAAAGAGGTACAACACTGGCAGCGGTTTCCAGAGAGGCGGGACTCGCATCGTCCACACTGGCAAACGCACTAACACGACATTGGCCTAAAGGAGAACGCTTAATTGCCGAAGCCTTGCATAGACGTCCTGAAGATATCTGGCCTTCGCGGTATAACAATGGGCAGCACAGGAAATACAGAAATGGAATTTCAGATTAGAGGATGATGATTACCCTGCCGTTATGCTGCATATAACGGCAGGCTCTTTGTATGTAATAAAAGAGCTCACCGCAGACTTTAGGCTTTTTAATTCATGCATCCGGCATGGATTAAAAAGTGGCGTGAGGTGAGTAAATTCAATTTAGCAGAAATTGTTAATTTGCGTCGCCCGAACCCACTGGCGAGCGTTCACCCCAAGTGAACCGAGCAGGCCGGGGGGAGCCGAATAAATTTTGCCGCCCCAGCGAGCAAAAAGACGCGCCCACGCGTCGGTTTATTTGGGGGGCGTTAGCCCCGCACACCGTCGCAGCTAAGTCTCCGGCCATAAGCCGGTAGCGTGGCGCGACCAACCCATTTAAAGCTGCGTTTCCCGTTATTTCACACCGAGCCAGCGAGGAAGAGAAATAACAGGCTAAAACGCGCGTCTTAAAGGGGTTGGTCGCGCGTAGCGCGCGACGGTGTGCCGCCGTTGACCTTGGGGGTTTTGGCGTGGCGTCCAGCCGCGACATTACCCCCATGAGCCAGGGAATAAGGGCGTTCAGCCCGCATGAACAGGCTCATATCGTTCGTGCCGGAAAGTATACCTTCCGGCACATAGTCGTAAAGCGACTACACTCTTTCGCCCCATGTTCTCGCCTCACCCGTTCGCCCTATACTATGGGGCGAGAACATGGGGCGACGTGATGAGGCGAGAGGTAGGAAAACAATCTATAGTTGTTAGTATTATCAGAAAAACACGCTAAATCGCAGATATTCACAAACGACACAGGGCAGCTAAAGGGGCAATACTCATCACATATACTGCATTATGTGTGGTCGCAGTATCCGATGCGTTATTACTGGTGACAGAATTTCAAAAATCAGGAATCGAGTACGTTAATGCTGATAGACCAGGCATGCTATCATCGTGGGAGATGAGTGATGCTGGTTTATTGTGGGGTTAAAGCCATAAAGCATTGATTATACTATGCGCATGTGCTATACGGATGGAATATCTTTAATGTTGGCAACTCGCTCATTCCTTCAAAGAATTTTTTATGAAAAGAGATATTTTTAGGATTTTGTTTACTCTTACGAACAAACAACCATGGTTAATTGACAACCCAGATACTCTAGAATATTTATTATTCGAAGAGTGTAAAAACGATGCAGCAAGAGAACTACTAATTGATTTAGTGAATCGGTTTGAGTTTATTGATAATGAAAGGTATCAAGAGTTAATGCGACAAATAGCATTAGAAATCGTCACTGAACCAGAAATACATGAAAAATCAACTTTGATATCAGCAATGAGCATCGGGGATGATGCAGATAGTGGGCAAGCAATCATTTATTCTTTAAAGTCACTACTACAAGAACAAAATTGGGCGAGTCATAAAGCTATTAATGATGCAATGCAAGCATATAAAACATTTAGAAGAAATGCCCAATTAAGAGATATAATTTTAGTAGATGAATTTGTAGGTTCAGGGCAAACAGTCATAGGTCGAGTGGAAACAATCCAAAGACAGTTTAGAGAAGCTAATTTGGATGATGTCAAAATCATAGTGAAAGTTTTAGCAGGAACAGATGAGGGAATAAAAAGAATAAAATCTAAAAATATAGACATCACATCTCAGATAACTATTTCAAGAGGCATAAGTGACTTTTACAAAGATGATAGCAGTGAAAAAATAAAATTAATGATAGACCTTGAAAAAATCTTATCAAAGGAATACAACGGCAGAGCTATGCCGTCTATGGGATATGGTGAAGCTGAAGCTCTTTATTATCGGAAAAATATAAACCTACCTAATAGCGTTTTTCCAATATTTTGGTGGGCCGAATATGAAAATAAAAAAAATAGACGTACTCTTTTAGTTAGAGCAATGGGTGATGCTTAATGAAAAAAATTAACAAAATCAAAATAACCATTCTCAAAACATTATTCTCTGCAAGCAGCAGAACACTTGACAGCTTCTCTGTTTTTAAAAGAACAAAAGTACCATTCTCTGATTTCTCTAGGAATGTTAATGAACTAAAAGAAACTGGGTACATTAATGTTGATGGAATCCTTTTAAATATAACTCTTTCGGGGCGTAAACTTATACTGACGATTAGTAACGATCATTTAGATAATCCCCAAAAGACATGGAGAGAGGTGCCAAAATCTATGCGTGGTCCCAAGCTTGATATAAATTATAAGTATGTTCCAAGCATAAGATTATTGAGTAAAAAGCTCAAGCCAAGTATTGACAATAAGTAAATGACCATAGAGAATGTAGAAATGGCTTACAGAAGCTAGTATGTTAGAGTGGAGTCGCTCTCATGATTAGGTCTGGGTTAACCCAGTTCCAAGGAATTGCAATGCTTTGCAATTCCTTGGATAATGATAATAAAGCTTCGCAGCGAAACATTTCGCTACTCACCTTTATTATCTGGATTGAATCAGCAAATTTTTGCGATTTCGCAAAATTTTGCTGCTCCAATCCACTCGCTAAAGTATTGAAGGTATCTTCTGTAAGCCATTTTAACTATGAAAAATAATGAGTTAGCGTCATGGGTTGATTTTTTTGCTGATCGAGGAGTAACGGATGAGCAAATCAATATTTACATCCCATATATAAAAAAAATTCTGGAATCAAAAGTACCTGTTATTTTTGAAAAGCAGCACTTAGCGCATTTAATCGGAATAGATGAAAACACTCTTGATAAGATGGTTTCTTCGCCTGATAGTTTTTATCGCGAATTTAATATTCTCAAAAAACGAGGTGGCACCAGAAAAATTGTTTCACCATACCCTTCACTTCTAATGTGTCAGAAATGGATATATAAGAATATTTTACTTAAAGATTCCCCTGACAAAGCATGTCATGGCTTTAACCCTTCAAAATCAATCATTACTAATGCATCCGTTCATTTAGGAAAAGCGAGTTTACTAAAAATAGATATAAAAAATTTCTTCCCGACGATTCCTATAAACTGGGTTATTAATTATTTTAAAAAATTAGGATATGCTGATAACGTTTCGTTCTATTTAAGTGCTCTATGTTGTTATGAAAAAAAACTAGCGCAAGGTGCTGCCACCAGCCCATACTTGTCTAATTTATTACTAAAAAAACTAGATGATAGATTAGAAAAACTAAGTAAAGCCTATCATTTATCTTATTCACGTTATGCAGATGATATGTGTTTTTCAGGAGATTACATACCTTACAATATAATTAATATCATTACAGAAATAATAGAGAGCTATGGTCTTTTCGTCAATAAAGATAAAACGTCGCTATTAATTAATGCTAATAAAAAAATAATCACTGGCATATCAGTGTCTGGGGAAACATTATCTTTGCCAAGAGAATACAAACGAAAATTAAAGAGCGATCTTCATTTTATTGAAAAATATGGATATATCTCTCACATATCTAGAAAAAAAATAAAAGATCCAAATTACCTATTATCTATCCTTGGTAAAGTTAACTTCTGGCTACAAATTGAACCTAGTAATGAAACAGCAATAAACGGAAGAGATATGCTGTTGGCCATTCTTAGAGAACATTAGATATATAACCAAGTTAGGCCCACACTTAGGTCCCTTGATTAACAAATGAAATATAAATAACTAGTCTAATTAGAATAATACATAATAAATTCAACTTCCCCCAGCTTTTCTATAGAACGCCAAAGAAGTCCACTAAGCCCGCATGGCACAAGCCCTGCGGGCTTTTTTACGTCCAGTGATGTCTACTGAGAATTGCTGGAAACTACTACTTATGGCACCCTTTTTGGGACCCACATGAAAGGGTCCCAAAATCGAGGGTCCTAAAATGGCAAAGATCGCTAAGAAACTCACTGACACTGAAATCAAAAATACCAAGCCAGCAGAAAAGGAAATCAACCTTTTTGATGGTGACGGCCTGATGCTACGAATCGCTCCCCTATCAAAGGGTGGTAAGAAAAATTGGTATTTCAGGTATGCAGTTCCAGTAACTAAAAAGCGAACAAAAATGAGCTTAGGAACCTATCCTCATCTCACCTTGGCGAAAGCAAGAGCTTTACGTGATGAATACCTCACCTTACTTGCCAATGGCATCGACCCACAGATCCATAACAACGATACCAGAGCCGCGAGTACCGCCATTTCATAACGCATGTGCTTTCACCTTTAATCCGCATATATATGCGATAAAGAGTACCACAATGACGACCTAGGCATATCTGACCTGCATGGGTGATGAGTGACTCGTCACCTGTTCACTCACTGTTAACCACTTAACTCACTAAAGATTAAGATAAAAAATGAAAGGTGAAGAGAGTGAACAGTTTTGTACAAAATCATTTTATTTTGGCTACTGGCGTTACATGACGAACGGCACTTTCCCGCCCTCTCCTTTTAACGCTTGCTGTAACGCACTTAAGAGTGCTTTTAATTCGCTGCTTAAATATTGGCTAAAAGCCTCACGCCCTAACGTTCTATCAAATACTGCTTGTGGCAGGAATCGCCGCATTTCAGCGCTAAAGCGACCATCCCCCACAACCTGATCGATGCTCTGTATGCGCTGTGCCAGTAGTTCATCATAATTAGGGATGCGGTAATCCTGTATTTTCTTACGAATCAGATCGATATCATAAGTCGCGTTTTGCTGGATCAGCCACGGCAAGTCCCACACGTCACGATAGCGGGTATATTTGGTAGTGGCGACAAGCGAAACCAGTTTGTCGCACATCACTTCATCCAGCGTTTCACACATGACCAGCGTATCGGAATAACCATCGGGTAAAACCTCATAGTTACGTTTTAGCGTCATCGGCGTTCGGGTATAAGCCGGGATATTGGCGATCTCAATCTTGATCCGTTGCCTTGGCATATCGCGTTTTTCCGGTGCTGTGGTCACAGACACCTGCCATTTGTCGATGCGAACTTCCTCATAACCGGGTTCATTCCGCAATTCATTTGGCTCTTTCACGTTGACCTCAAGGCCGTACCGATTCCCCAGATAATCTTCAATACAGGCTTTCATGTTCTTCAGGTCTGCGCCAGAAAACGCGACACCGCCGGCAAAATCCAAATCTTCACTGAAGCGGTTTGCGCCATGGCACAGCCTTAACGATGTCCCTCCCTGAAAAGTAAGCTGCTCCAGCAAGCCCGCATTATCCAAACAATAGAGGATGTCGTAGTGCAAAAGCTCCTTCTCCACCACATTGCGCAAACCTTCAAGCTCGGCTGATTCCACCGCTTTGCTGACCAATTCGGCAAAGTTAACTTTCTGATTCATGATATAGCTCCGATTCGTCAATCAGGTGGGTATTGCGCCCAACGCGGCGTAAATCCCTCACGGCAGTTTTCTTCGTTGCTTGCCGTAACGGGGAATTACCAAAATAGGTATCCTGCAAAATCTGCTCTGGTGGCCGCTTGGTATGGGTAAATTCAATCACCCCAAAAGGCGTTTTATGTTCTTCGGAACGTCCGGTGGTCATCACCGTGATCCGGTCAATAGGGATTTGAGAAATCACGCCATATTCTGACAATGCGGATTCAAGGCTAAGATAGTTATATTCACCACGGCGTAGCGCTAACACGATGCGCTCAAGCGTATAGGCATCTTTACTTTTGGCATGGTTATAGACGTACACACCGCGAATCGCACGGGTAAGAATGCCATCTTTTACCAAACGATTTAGCCCGGCATTAAACGCTCTGGGCGTATCTTCATGGAAAATCTTGGCTAAATCGCGGGAGGTGAAGACATAACGCCCTTGCTTATCGAAAGCATTTAAACGCTCAATAGCAGTGATCCTGTCCATTCATAAGTCCACATGAAAACCACATAATTGTGTTATTCACGTATACTTGAATCGAAACCATCCGTCAAGTACACACCAACACCACTAAAAAGTGATATTCACGTATACTTATCAAAGAATTGTCATAGTTTGAGGTGACAAAAAGGTGGGATTCATAGAGTGAGAACTCTAGCAAAAAAACCTATCACTTTTCTGCATTGGTATACGCTTAGTCCTACAAACAAAGTCTGAACTCACACTTAAAACATGAATATCATTTAGTTACGTGAATTATTCAGATTCCCCAGCAAAATCGGCAATGCCCTTTTCGTCCATCCGATAGCGAACCCACTCATCCTGCGGCTGTGCACCAATGCTTTGATAGAAATCGATTGCAGGCTGATTCCAGTCCAACACGCTCCATTCCAGCCGTCCGCACTGTCTTTCCTGCGCGAGACGAGCAACCTGTTTCAGCAGTGCT
Organism: Pectobacterium betavasculorum; assembly: GCF_000749845.1. GTDB lineage: Bacteria > Pseudomonadota > Gammaproteobacteria > Enterobacterales > Enterobacteriaceae > Pectobacterium > Pectobacterium betavasculorum. The sequence goes on from NZ_JQHM01000002.1 coordinate 299,990, forward strand.
TTGCCCGCTCCTGCATTACGATACGCCTGCGCAATGTAGAGATCTTCCAGATAGATACCGTATTTACCCAGCCAGGTTGAATAGCTCATGAAGAAAATCGCATAGCCGACGGGCTTGCCATCAATCTCACAGATCAGCGTTTCAGCCGTCGCTTCCTCACCAAATAGCGAGTTCTCAATATCTTCAAGCGAGGCCAACACTTCGTGACGAGCCTTCTCGTACACGGCAAGCTCAATAATTAAATCCAGGATCACACTCGCGTCTGGTTTCTGTGCAGGGCGGATAACAATATTCATAAAGCTTCTTTTCTCCGGTGCGAATTTTCCATTACCAACAATAACCGAGACTTGCCATGCTACCGAATTAAAAATACTGTATGAACTGCATTTTCTACAGCGACTGATGAACACTATGCATCTGGATTTACGGCGTATCGATTTAAATTTACTGGTGGTGTTTAACAGCGTATATCAGCATCGATCGGTCGCCACCGCGGCAAAAGAGCTTGCAATGAGTGCATCGGCAGTCAGCCACGCGCTGACTCGCTTGCGCAATACGTTTTCCGATGAGCTGTTTTTTCGGGTTGGCAACACCATGCACCCAACCGTATTAGCGGAAGACATCGCCGGGCCGATAGCGGAAAGCCTGACACTGCTGACGCAAGGCTTGACGCCACGACCACGTTTTAATCCTGCCCGTAGTACGGAAAGTTTTACCTTCTCAATCACCGATTACACCGCGTTTTCGGTATTTCCTACCCTGATGGCGAAAATGGAAAAGCTGGCACCCCATATCAAATTTAATCTGCTGTATTCACCGCAGAAAGTCGCGATTACGGATTTACTGGCAGGTAAAATCGACTTTGCTTTAGGGTTCACTGATATGACGCAAGCGGAGAACAGAGAGATTGAGGAGATAGACTGGATTGAAGACAGCTATGTCATCATCACCGCTGCCGATTATCCTTCAGGTGAAGCGCTTACGCTGGATGATTACCTTGCTGCCCGGCACCTTGTGGTTACCCCCTGGAATGAATCGCGCGGGGTGATTGACTACGCGCTGGATAAACTCAATAAGAAGCGTCATGTCACGCTGAAAACGCCATCCATGATGAGCGCCCCGTTTATCATTGCCGATTCGACGCTGATCATGGCATTACCACGCAATGTCGCAACAATCTTTGCGCAATTTCTGCCTTTGCGCATTCACGCCCTTCCTTTCACGGTGCCGTCCTATCGCGTGAAGATTTACAGCCATTGCCGCAATAGCCGCTCAGAAGCCAGTCAGTGGATTAAAAATCTGTTACACAGGCTGGTGCTCCCCATCAACTAGCTGATAGCGACAATGGGAAAATCACGAGTCTGGCTGTCTACTCTTCGGTACTGTTCTGGTATCGAATCGCTCTGGTATTAAACACCGAGAGCATCAGCAGCCTGCTCGCTTTCCGCTTTGGAAAAGTTTGCGTAGGTCAACGCATCGAGTAGCGCAGCGCGATCGATCGTCGGATAAATCTCCGGGTTCTGTAAGACCTGACCGACGACCTGAACGGTCAGTTGAGGATAGATAGCGTGTGATGCAGCGGCTATATCGCGGGCGGCATAGCCCAACTTACCTAAAATCACCGCAATCTGCTGGGGGGTAATCGCCTCCTGATACACGGTATAAAGCACATCGGCAATTAATGTCGACGTCAAAACTGAAATACGGGACACATCACCTGCTCGCCCACCCAATGCCTGAAGGATGTGTTCGACGGCCTGTTCTGGCGTTTTTCCCTGCGCCTGTTGTGAAGCCAGTACGGAAACCAATTTATTTTTTATTTCATCATTTATCATCGTTCGGTTCCTTCATGCATTCATTACAGATGTTATTTTAGTCTAAGCACGCTACCTGTCATGACAGTAATGAGCAAACAAAATCATGCTCCAGTACTCTTTAAGGGGTACAAAAAGACATCAACCTGCTCTGAGGTATATAATAACGCCCATCTTTCGGAAACGCGGCTCTTCCTAATCACGAAAACAGCGCGCAGAAAAGGTAGCTTGAGGTATGACGGGGATAAAACACATATTGATACAACTCCGCATACATCGTTCCACCCTCTTTTTTCCTGAAATGCGATAATCCTCCGATAAAAATCGTATTTTCGTTTATGCCCAATCATTTTCATCGCCCCAAAAGACCATGTAAAATGAAAGGCTTAGTGAGCAATAAGGCTATAAGTCATGATCACCACCGACGGTAATAACGCAGTCGCCTCTGTGGCGTGGCGAAGCAGTGAAGTCATCGCCATCTACCCCATCACTCCCAGCTCCAGCATGGCTGAACACGCGGCCGCCTGGTCGAGCGACGGCGGGGTGAATATATGGGGAGACACGCCTCGAGTTGTTGAAATGCAATCGGAAGGCGGCGCGATCGCTACCGTCCACGGCGCATTGCAGACGGGTACTCTAGCCACCACATTTACCTCATCGCAGGGTCTACTGCTGATGATCCCCACGCTGTATAAGCTGGCCGGTGAGCTAACCCCGTTCGTCCTACACGTCGCGGCGCGTACGGTTGCGACGCATGCGCTGTCCATCTTCTGCGATCACTCGGACGTCATGGCCGTACGCCAGACGGGTTGCGCCATGCTGTGTGCCAGCAATGTGCAAGAAGCGCAGGACTTTGCGCTGATTTCGCAAATCGCCAGTTTGAATAGCCGTCTGCCGTTTATCCATTTCTTCGACGGTTTCCGTACCTCGCACGAAATTAACAAGATTGAGCCGCTGAGTGATGATGTGCTCCGCCAGCTTCTACCACAGCAGGCCATTGATGCACACCGTGAGCGAGCACTCACACCAGAACGTCCGGTGATTCGAGGTACCGCCTCCAATCCAGATACTTTCTTTCAGGCTCGTGAAGCCACTAATCGGTGGTATGACGCAGGTTATGGGCACGTTGAGCAGGCGATGAACGATTTCGCCGCCGCGACAGGACGCCAGTACCAGCCGTTTGAATACTACGGCCACCCGGAGGCGACCAAAATCGTCATCCTGATGGGATCCGGTGTCGGGACCTGTGAAGAAGTGGTCGATACGCTATTGATGCGCGGCGAGAAAGTCGGCGTAGTGAAAATTCGCCTGTATCGCCCGTTCTCTGCCAAACATTTTCTGGCCGTTATTCCACACACGGCGAAGAGCATTGCGGTGCTGGATCGCACTAAAGAACCGGGCGCATTGGCAGAGCCGCTGTATCTCGATGTAATGACCTCGCTAGCCGAGGCGTTCTCCGCTGGTGAGCGTTCACTTATGCCACGCGTGATTGGTGGACGTTACGGGCTGTCTTCCAAAGAATTTACCCCACAGTGCATACAGGCGATCTTTAATGAGTTAGCACTCGCTAACCCAAGACCACGCTTTACCGTGGGGATTTATGACGATGTCACTAATCTGTCCCTGCCACTGCCAGAACAGCACTTTCCAAGCAGCGCATCACTCGAGGCCCTGTTCTACGGGCTGGGTAGTGACGGCACCGTTTCTGCGACCAAGAATGCAATCAAAATCGTCGGTGAGACCACCCCGATGTTTGTACAAGGCTACTTTGTCTATGATTCGAAAAAAGCCGGTAGCCTCACCGTTTCCCACATGCGCGTAGGTCCGCACCCGATCAACTCAGCCTATCTGATCGATCAGGCCGATTTCGTCGCCTGTCATCAGTGGCAGTTTATCGACAAATACAACATGGTCGAACGACTGAAGCCCGGCGGCGTTTTCCTGATTAACTCGCCGTATAGCAGCGACGATCTGTGGCACCGTTTACCGCAGGAAGTCCAGGCAGGGTTGAATCAGCGCAATGCTCGCGTGTACTGTATCAACGCCGCCAAAATTGCTCGCGAGTGCCATCTGGGTGCGCGTATTAACACCGTCATGCAGATGGCGTTCTTCCACCTGTCACAGATTCTGCCAGCGGATGTGGCGGTAGAAAAACTGCGTACCGCTATCGCCAAGAGCTACGGCAGTAAAGGTCAGGAACTGGTTGAACGTAACTGGCAGGCACTGAGCGCCACGCTGGAAGCGCTGGCAGAAGTCCCGCTAGAAGCCGTCAACCCAGACAGCCCACAGCGCCCGCCAGTGGTTTCCGACGCAGCACCCGATTTCGTCAAGACCGTCACAGCCGCGATGCTGGCCGGGCTGGGCGATACGCTGCCCGTTTCTGCCCTGCCGCCCGATGGCACCTGGCCGACCGGCACCACCAAGTGGGAAAAACGTAATATCGCGGAAGAAATTCCGCTCTGGCAGCCGCAGCTCTGCACGCAGTGTAACCACTGTGTCGCCGCCTGCCCGCATTCGGCTATCCGCGCCAAAGTGGTTCAGCCAGATGCGATGGAGAAGGCACCAGCTTCACTTCAATCACTGGATGTGAAAGCGCGCGACATGCGCGGTCAGAAATATGTGTTGCAAGTCGCTCCAGAAGACTGCACCGGCTGTAATTTGTGTGTGGAAGTCTGTCCGGCCAAAGACCGTCAGAATCCAGAAATTAAAGCCATTAATATGGAATCCCGTCTGGATAACTTGACGGCGGAAAAAGAGAACTTTGATTTCTTCCTGCAACTGCCGGAAATCGACAAATCTACGCTGGAACGTATTGATATTCGCACTTCTCAGCTGATTTCGCCGCTGTTCGAGTATTCAGGAGCCTGTTCAGGCTGTGGCGAAACGCCGTACATCAAGCTGTTGACGCAGCTCTATGGCGATCGTTTGCTGGTAGCGAACGCGACGGGCTGTTCGTCTATTTATGGTGGTAACCTGCCAACCACGCCGTGGACCACCGATGCCAACGGTCGCGGCCCAGCCTGGGCTAACTCGTTGTTCGAGGACAACGCCGAATTTGGTCTGGGCTTCCGTCTGAGCGTCGATCAACACCGTCAGCGCGCCGTACGTCTGCTCAATAAACTGGCACCGCAACTGCCGCAGGATTTGGTTAGTGCGTTGCAGGAAGAATCCATCGCGCCCGATCTCCGCCGCCAGCAGATTGAGCAACTGCGTGGATTGCTAACAGCCGTCAATGATACCGACGCCAAGGTGCTGGCGAGCGAAGCCGACCACTTTGTCGATAAATCCATCTGGCTCATCGGTGGTGATGGCTGGGCGTATGACATCGGCTACGGCGGGTTAGATCACGTCATGAGCCTGAGCGAAAACGTCAACGTGATGGTGCTGGATACGCAGTGTTATTCCAACACCGGTGGCCAGCAGTCCAAAGCAACACCGCTGGGCGCAGTGACCAAATTTGGTGAGAAAGGTAAACGCAAAGCGCGTAAAGATCTGGGCATCAACGTCATGATGTACGGTCACGTGTATGTTGCGCAGATCTCGCTGGGTGCACAGTTGAACCAAACCGTGAAAGCGATTCAGGAAGCTGAAGCCTGGCCGGGTCCGTCACTGATTATCGCCTACAGCCCGTGTGAAGAGCACGGCTACGATCTGGCATTCAGCCACGATCAGATGCGTCAACTGACGGCTACCGGTTTCTGGCCACTCTATCGCTTCGATCCACGTCGCACCGAAGAAGGTAAAGCCGCGTTAGTGACGGATTCTCGTCCGCCATCAAGCAGCCTGAGCGAAACGCTGCTGAAAGAGCAACGCTTCCGTCGCCTGAATAGCATGATGCCGGAAGAAACCGCACTGCTCTATGAAGAGGCAGAACTGGATCTGCGCCGCCGCTTTGACTTCCTGACCATGATGGCAGGCAAGGCAGAGAAAAATCCGCAGGAATAATCCTTCATCTCAAACCGGCTTCGGCCGGTTTTTTTATATCTACGTTTTCCGAGATCTCCCCTTCGTACTGGCTCATCAATGCAATTTTATCTGCTGATCCCTACGACAAACGGAGCAGCAAACCGGGATTAATACCAAAAAATCCAACGTAGATAATCCAGTTTGTCAGGCAGGGTAAAGAAGGGCTGACAAGAAGCACGTTACCTTATATTTTATGGGATTATTCGTTCGTTACGGTGTTAAATCGATCTCAACGTTGCAGAGGATGAAACATGAAAGGAAAGTTCGCACCATCGCAGATTGCACTGCACTGGCTGGTTTTTATTTTGCTCGTTGTTACCTATGCCACGATAGAACTACGCGGATTTGCTGAACGAGGTTCACTGCTGCGCACCGTGATGATCGTGACGCACTTTAGCTGTGGCGTAACCATATTGGTTCTTATGCTGGCACGTCTGTTCTTACGCCATCGGCATACCTCACCCGCTATTACGCCACCGCCGTCTCGTTTGCTGAGTCTGCTGGGTTCACTCACTCACGCCGTCATTTACCTGCTGTTTATCACGCTGCCGATACTGGGCGTTGCCTCACGCTATTACAACGGCCGCGACTGGATGCTTTTTGGCATCAGTATGCCAACATCCGCTACGCCGAATTTCGACCTTGCTGAAACACTGATTGGCTGGCATGAAACGCTGGCACCGTTAGGGTACTGGCTCATTGCGCTGCATACCGCCGCCGCCCTGTTCCACCACTATGTCATGAAAGACAACACGCTACTGCGCATGATGCCGGCCAAACGAGATTAATCAGGCAAAGAAGGATTAAGAATGAAAGTCGCGCTGGGACAATTCGCTGTTGACCGCGAGTGGCAACAAAACGCCACGACAATCGCTGAATTCATGTCAGCAGCACAGCAAAACGGTGCCGATCTACTGGTGCTGCCTGAAGGCGTGTTGGCTCGCGATATCACCAATCCTAATATGGTGCTCACCGCCGCCCAGCCGCTTGATGGCCCGTTTGTGTCGCATTTGCTGGAAGCCAGCAAGGGCAACAACCTGACGACCATGCTGTGTGTGCATATCCCGAACGGAGAAGGGAAAGTCTGGAATACGCTACTGGCGCTGCGTAACGGCGAGATCATCGCCCAATACCGAAAGTTGCACTTGTATGATGCGTTCTCCGTACAGGAATCGGAAAACGTACTGGCAGGTGAAGCGATTCCACCGCTGTTGACCATCGCTGGGTTGAACGTCGGGCTGATGACCTGCTATGACATTCGCTTCCCTGAGTTTGCACGCCGCCTGGTACTGGATGGGGCAGACGTACTTGTCCTTCCTTCCGCCTGGATTAAGGGGCCGCTGAAAGAAGCACATTGGGAGCTACTGGTGCGCGCACGAGCACTGGAAAACACCACTTATCTCGTCGCCGTTGGTGAATGCGGCATCAAGAATATCGGCAACAGCATGGTTGTCGATCCTCTAGGTGTTGTCGTAGTTCAGGCACCGGAAACACCCGCTCTTATCTATGCCGACATTGAACCAGAACGGCTGGCATACGCTCGGCAGGCTCTTCCAGTACTGGTTAATCGCCGCTTTCGAAAACCCACGCTGAAAGGGGAAAACTGAGTTAGCGATATACTCGATAAACTGGCTTTCTCATTGGTGCGCAAAAAGTGTGATTAGTTGCACATGTTGTTTCCCTCAAAGGCCATTCTGCACATATAATACGCATCCGGTCGTTATCGACCTTAGCAGCCCGGCCTCCCTATTCGGAGGCGCATTTATCACTCAAATAAAGAAATGAAAATGAGTATTCGCGCGATCTTTACTTTAGTTCTTGCAGCCGCCACATTCAGCCAGGCCGCTTTTGCCGTTGTTTATCCCCTGCCAGCGGCTAACAGCCGACTGATAGGCGAGAATCTGGAAATAACCGTACCGGCAGATAGCACGCAGCCGTTGGAGCATTTTGCCGCCCAGTTCCAAATGGGTCTGAGCAACATGATGGAAGCCAACCCAGATGCGGACGTTTACCTGCCAATTCCCGGCAGCAAAATGGTGATTCCTCATCAGTTAATTCTGCCGGATGCACCGCGTGAAGGCATTGTCATCAACAGCGCAGAAATGCGTCTGTACTACTATCCGAAAGGCTCCAAGACCGTTATCGTGCTGCCAATCGGGATTGGTGAGTTAGGTAAAGATACGCCGATTAACTGGACAACCTCCATTCAGCGTAAGAAAGCAGGCCCAACCTGGACGCCAACCGCCAAGATGCACGCAGAATATGCGGCACGTGGTGAAACGCTGCAAAAAGTGTTCCCCGCAGGCCCAGATAACCCAATGGGACTGTATGCGCTGTACATCGGTAACCTGTACGCCATTCACGGTACCAACGCCAATTTCGGTATTGGGCTGCGCGTAAGCCACGGCTGTGTTCGTCTGCGTGCTGATGATATCAAATACTTATTCGACCATGTTCCGGTGGGTACGCGTGTTCAATTCATCAACGAACCTGTGAAAGCCACCGTTGAGCCGGACGGTTCACGCTATGTCGAAGTTCACAATCCGCTGTCCCGCACGGTAGAAGAATTCCATTCTGATTCTCCGGCACCGATCAGCATGACGCCAAAAGTGAGCAAGGTTCTGGCCGATGCCAGCGTGAACACCAGCGAAGTCGATCAGGCGATCCAGAGACGTTCTGGTATGCCGACCAAGATTAATGGTCTGATCGAACAAGCCACACCGGCAATCCCAGTTGAAACTGCTGCGGCACCCGCTACACCAGAAACACAACAAGAAGCACCAGAAGCACAGCCGCAAGACAGCCTCAATGCAGTACAAAGCACTGCACCCGTTGAGTCTCAGACGACTGCGACAGAAGCCAACGCCGACCGTTCGTAATCGCCATGACACGTTGGAAACCGATTCAGGTTTCCAATGTGTTTCTCAAATGCCTTAGCGCTTAATTTTTCTGCGAAGCTTCCAGCGCCTGCGACACATCATCAATGATGTCGTCAATGTGTTCAATGCCAACCGAAATTCTAACCAGATCCTCGCTCACTCCCGCTTTCGCCAGCTCTTCCGTATTCAACTGCCGATGCGTAGTGCTCGCCGGATGGCACGCAAGCGATTTGGCATCGCCAATATTGACCAGCCGTAAGATCATCTTCAGCGCATCAATAAAATGGCCACCCGATACTTTCCCACCTTTAATGCCAAAGCTGATAATTCCAGACGCCTTACCTGAGGTAATTTTGTCGCAATTTGCCTTGTAAGGGCTATCTGGCAATGCGCCATAGTTCACCCAAGTCACCAGAGGATGATGATTCAGGTAGCCAGCCAACGCTTCCGCATTGCTGCAATGGCGTTCAACACGCAGGCTGAGGGTTTCCAGCCCCTGCAACAACAAGAACGTGCTGTGAGGAGAAAGCGCCGCGCCAGTATTACGCAGCGGCACTACGCGGCAGCGTCCAATATAGGCTGCCGGACCGAAAGCATCGGTATACACCACACCGTGGTAAGAAGGATCAGGCTCATTCAATAATGGGAAACGCGTTTTATTCGCGACCCAGTCAAACTTGCCGGAATCGATAATCGCACCGCCGATCGTAGTGCCATGACCGCCAATATATTTGGTCAGTGAATGGACAACGATATCCGCGCCGTGCTCAAAAGGTCGGCACAGCACGGGCGTCGCCACGGTATTATCGACGATCACCGGAACACCGTGGCGATGCGCAATCTCCGCGATTTTGGCAATGTCCACGATATTTCCCGCCGGATTCCCGATAGATTCACAAAAAACGGCGCGAGTGCGCGCATCAATCAGCGATTCCAGCGTCGTAAAATCATCGAAAGAGGCCATTCGCACTTCAACCCCCTGACGCGGCAACGTGTGAGCAAACAGGTTATAGGTGCCGCCATACAGTTGACTGGTGCTGACAATATTGTCCCCAACCTGCGTGAGAGCCTGAAGCGAATAAGCAATTGCCGCCATGCCGGATGAAAGCACCAGCGCACCAATTCCGCCCTCAATGGCTGCCAACCGCTGTTCCAGCACCGCGTTCGTCGGGTTCATGATACGGCTATAGATATTACCCGCCACCTTAAGATCAAACAGATCGGCACCATGCTGTGTGTCGTCAAAAGTGTAAGAGGTCGTTTGATAAATCGGCACTGCGGCGGACTTCGTTGTCGCTTCAGATTCATAACCATGATGTAACGCGAGGGACTCAAGTTTCATCTTACGGACCTTTTTATTGATCGTTGAGGTGAGGAAATATCGAAACAAAATAGCAGACTGCAATCGGGAAAGGCACGTGATGATGTAGAAGAAATGGAGATAAGTTAGTAAAAATAAGACTAAATTTCAGCCTTACATTATTACGCTGGAGCCCTCTCACAAAACCGCACACTGCCGCTGAACCTAATCTGAAAAAACGCTAAAATTTGCGCAGAGAAAAAAACGTGCGCGCCGTAACCTATCTGCACGTCACGTATTGCACCGCCTGTAGATCACAGCTATTTTTAACGCATGGTTCACCCACCCGAAAGCGAAATAAATGACTGATAAAATAAAAAATATCGCCACCTGCGAATTGCCTGCAAGCGTCCAATTCCCCCACTACGATCGCCAGGCACTGAAGCCACGCATCGTCCATATCGGTTTTGGCGCTTTTCATCGCGCCCACCAGGCGCTGCTCACCGATCGTGTGCTGAATATGGTGGGAGGAGACTGGGGAATCTGTGAAATCGTGCTATTCAGCGACGACACGATGATTAATGCACTGCGTCAGCAGGATCATCTATTTACCGTGCTGGAAAAAGCCGCAACGGGCAATCAGCCAATTGTGGTTGGTGCCGTGTGCGAATCGTTACATGCCAAAATAGAAGGCATTGGCGCCATTATTGAGAAACTCGCCGCATCAGAAACCGCCATCGTTTCCCTGACGATTACCGAAAAAGGCTACTGCATGGACGGTACGAGCGGCAAGTTAGATCGTAACAATAAACTGATTCAACAGGATCTCATCGATCCCCATCACCCCGCTTCGGTGCCGGGGCTGCTCGCGGAAGCGCTGCGTTTGCGTCACGAGCGAGGGCTCGCCCCGTTCACCGTACTCTCCTGTGATAACGTGCCGGAAAATGGCAAGACGGCCAAAGCTGCCGTGTTGGAGTCGGCAGGAATCAACGATCAGAATCTGATCGATTGGATCAACGCTAATGTTTCCTTCCCCAACACAATGGTGGATCGCATTGTCCCTGCGGCAACACCTGAAGCGTTGCAGGAAATTGCGGATCATCTTGGCGTTGGCGATCCCTGTGCGATAGCCTGTGAGCCTTTTATTCAATGGGTGATCGAAGATCATTTCACTGCCGGACGTCCAGAGTGGGAAAAGGCAGGCGTACAGCTGGTGCATGATGTTCTGCCGTTTGAAGAAATGAAACTGCGGATGCTAAACGGAAGCCACTCATTTTTAGCCTATTTGGGCTATCTCGCCGGTTATGATCACGTCAGCGATTGTATGAATGACGAGAACTATCGCCGGGCCGTGTCCCACCTGATGCTGCTGGAGCAGGCACCGACGCTCAGCGTGGTAGATATCGACCTGAAAGACTATGCCGTTCAGCTAATTACCCGATTTTCCAATCCTGCACTCAAGCATCGAACCTGGCAGATCGCTATGGACGGTTCACAGAAGCTGCCTCAGCGCATGCTGGAATCTCTACGTTGGCATCTGCGTAATGGAGGAGACTATCGCGTTTTGGCTTTGGGGATCGCTGGCTGGATGCGTTACGTCAGCGGAAAAGATGATACGGGCAACCCTATCGAAATCCGCGATCCGCTAGCGGAGAAGCTCGGACATATCGTTGCAGAGACGTCAGATAGCGCTGAACGGGTCAGTGCGTTTCTCAATATTCGTTCTATTTTTGGCGAGGATCTGCCTGCAAATCACGATGTATTCAACGCCATCGCACAGGCTTACCTGAAGCTGCGCGATCACGGCGCAAAGAACACCGTGGCCGCACTGGTACAAAACTTTAAATAACGATAAATCCAAGCAGCGCAAGATATACCGCACTTTGGACACCCAGCGCCAGAGTGCGGCTTTTACCTTTTGTTTCATCCAGCCACGGTAGCGATGACCAACTCATTCCCCCACCGATAACCGCAATCACCAACATCGCTGCGGCAACCAGCCAGACAAGCTTATCCAGCAGCGAATTGGGAAACAGGATTTGCAGTGCGGAAACGACAAGAAACAGCGTAACGCAGCGTAAGACCCCGACCAGAATACCCGCGCGATCTCTCAACCCACGCGGCGCGGAAGAAGGCAACCAAGCCTGAAAAGCAAACAACCCAACCACAGCAATAAAAATCACATAGATAATGGCGTAGACCAGCAAATGACTCACGTTACGGCTCCTGATAAGGGAATACGATAAAGTAAACTGGGCGGGATGATGACGACATTTCCTCCCTGAGGTCAATGCGTTATTTCACACCATGCTATCGATTTGTGGAATAGCGCCCAGTATCATCTCGCCGCCAATCTGCACGCGAATCGCTTTGTTGTAGGAAACCTACAAACTTTGTAAATTAAGAACATAAAACCAAATCCAGAAAATTATAAAAATCAAATTAAAATATCTTATTTCATGATCTACCTGACAGATCGCTATTAAAAGCACTCAAAAGCGTGATCGTCAGTTTACTTTCTTTTCAATAGAGCAAATTATAAAGAAATTATAGTTCAAATGAAATGAAATATTGTTTCATATTTGTAATTAGGCTGATCATGAATAAACCAATCTCTTTTAAACATACGTTCTGCTACGGCAGCGCGAACCTACTCGGCAGTGGCGCGCTTGCTATCAGCGGCGCATGGCTGATGTACTTTTACACCACATTTTGTGGTTTAACATTGGTTCAGGCTGCTGCTATTTTCTCCGTCGCCAGCATCATTGATGCTATCAGTAACCCCATCATGGGGTACATCAGCGATAACTTTTACAACACTCGAATTGGTCGCCGATTTGGTCGCCGTCGCTTCTTTATTCTACTGGGTGCTCCACTGGTTCTGGTCTACCCTATGCTATGGGTTGAAGGCTTTGGCTTTTGGTATTACCTGGCGACGTACGTGCTGTTCGAGCTGATTTATACCTCGATCATGGTGCCGTATGAGACGCTGGCTACCGAAATGACCTCCGACTTTAAACTGCGCTCTAAGTTGACAGGTTCTAAAGCCATTTTCGGTAAAATCGCCAATTTCCTGGCGGCATTCATTCCGGGGCAGTTTATTGCCATCTACGGTAAAGACTCTGCAACACCATTCTTCTACACCGGTCTGGTTTACGGTGCCATTATGTGTGCAGCAATGATTGCACTGTATATGACATCCTGGGAGCGTCCGGTAAATGAAATCGTACGTGAAAGTACGTCCAGCCTGTGGCAAGCCATGAAAAAGCTGAGCGTGGATATGGCCTCCACCTTCCGCCTGCGTATTTTCCGCAAGCATCTGGGGATGTATCTGTTTGGCTTCGGCGCAGAGTGGCTTTTCGCTTCCGCATTTACCTACTTCATCGTCTTTGGCCTGAAACAAAACACGGCGCTGGTGTCACACCTCAACAGTTTCAGCTCAGTCATGCAGCTTATTTCTACTGCGGCCTTCATCGGTATTTGCATCAAAATGGGCTTTGCACGGCCGTTCCGTCTGGCACTGATGGTGGTGATTGTGAGCGTAATCGCCTACGCCGCGCTCTATTTTGCGAACTGGTCAGAAGACATGACTATCTTCGTTCTGTTTGCCATTACCGCTGTATTTGGCCTGAGCACTGGTGGTATTTACTACATTCCCTGGACGGTTTACACCTTCCTGGCCGATGTGGATGAAGTTCTGACTGGACGTCGCCGTGAAGGTATTTACGCGGGTGCAATGACGTTTGCTGGCAAGATGGTACGTTCCGTCATTGTCTTCGCGATGGGCTGGACGCTGAGCCAATTCGGCTTTGTCTCCGGACACTCGGTACAGCCAGAATCTGCCGTACAGGCGATTGTTGGCGTGTTCTCACTGGGCGTTATCGCTCTTGCACTGGTTGCGATTTACTACACAACGCAGATGAAGCTGGATCGTAAGAATCATGCCATTCTGCTGGAAGAAATTGCACGAATCAAAGCGGGCGGCACCATTGCCGACGTACCCGCTCATGCGCGTGCCGTCGCAGAAGAGCTGACAGGCTGGGAATATGAGAAGTGCTGGGGCAACAACCCGTTAGGTGTTCAACCAGAAGATGCTAAACCGCAGGTTGTTACGGTACAGCATTAATCGAAGGTCATCGTTTACTAAAGACCATCGCTTATTGAAAACAAAGTATTCTTTAAAAAAACCAGCCCAATCTCGCAGTGGGCTGATTCATTTAGAGCTTCGTTTTTTGATTAACAGAGCGAGTATACAGCACACCAGAAATCAGACACAGCGTATAGCCGAACAGTTCAGCTCCTTCCTCCGCAACGTTTTTCACGGTTCTGATATACCCACCGTCCATCAGCGTTCCCCACAGCAGGGTCATTCCAAATAGGCGAGAGAAGACCAAAACGGCCAGTAACCCACACACCATATAGCTGTAGCTAGCGTGCTGGAGAAAATGCGCCAGCCCGGCAAACGTACTATTTATTGAAGATGTCGCGTAGCCAATGCAGACCACCGCACACAATATGGCAAAATATAACCAACTGCCATGTGCAATATTATCCAGAAAGAAATCCATTTCTCTAATCAACAAGCAGAAAAAAAACCCGGCGATAAGCAGATAGCCCCCCCGACGCGCACGCCATTTTATCGCGATGCGCAAGAACAGCAGCCCGGTCAATAATAAGAACGCCTCCTGAGAAAACTCAGTAATGGAAATCTCCCCCACGGCGTTATTCAGCACCACTACATCAATAAATAGCGCAAGCAACACGAAGCCGACAATCACCGCTAACGCTAAGGCAAACCCCACACGACGAGCAACAACCGCAACATCTTTACTCATTCTTCATTAATCCGCACGACAATAGTAATGCTGCTAAACATATCATTTCGGAAAGGATGAGATTGAGCCGTTGGTGCGCCGTTGTAGTGTTCTATATGACAATGGCAAGATATGGCAGGCGATCGCGTCAATCACCTGCCGAAATACAGGATTAAATCAGTGACGCCTCTTTCAATTCACTTTTCAGGTAGGCGTAGTATATCGGCGCCGCAATCACACCGGACAAGCCAAATGCCGCTTCAAACACCAGCATAGCCAACAGAATTTCCCATGCATGCGCTTTTATCCTCGTTCCGACGATTTGTGCATTCAAGAAGTATTCAAGCTTATGAATCAGCATCAAATACACCAGCGCAACCAGCGCGATCGGCAGTGAAAGAGATAAACCAGACAGGAAAACGATGGAGTTGGAAATCAGGTTACCGATGACCGGTAGCAAACCAAATACAAAAGTGAGCACCACCAGCGTTTTGGCAAACGGCAGGTGAATCCCGCACAGCGGCAGAGCGCCAAGAATAAAAATAGCGGACAGCACCGTATTAACCACAGAGATTTTCACCTGAGCGAAAACAATGTTACGGAACGATACCGACAGCAGCGAAACCCGGCGTAGCAACTCCGCTTTTAGTAGCGGTTTTTCCGTGTCATGATCGACGTTATAAAGCGAGACAATCGCCCCAAGCACCATACCGATTAGCATTGTCACAAATCCATGCAGGAAACTTTTCCCCATATTCTGCAACATCACAATGTGTGCCTGAACCCACTGCAACAACTCATGCTGAAGCTCTTCAATACTGACCGGCAGATAGCCCGGTAAGTAGTGGATAATCTGCTGCTGGATGTCATTGAGGATGTAGCCAATGCGTACATTGAACGCGGCAGTATCCTTCATTTCTTGCATCAACAATCCGACCAGGCTGCCGAACAATAGGCTCAACAGGCTGACTACCAGCGTGCTGATTACCGCAACCACAATCCAGCGGGCGCGTTTACCGCTAATGACCCGTTGAAAATAGGGGGTCAGCAAATTCACAATTTCATACACCAAAAAACCGGCAATGAAGCAGGCCAGCAGGCGTAGAGGCAGCAATATAAACAGGCCACCCATAATAAAGAAAAAGCTCAACAGGCGAGCTTGTTTCAGGTTCAGTAACTGCATGATGACATCCCGTATGAAGAGGCAACGCTGAGAATACCCTTTGTGGAGTATGCTACGCCTTTTTCGGTATCAACAGATTGATATATATGCCCCAGATTTGTGTTTAGTCTGCAAGTGACAACCAACCAGCTAACAATTGGGGCATATTTTTGGTGTTTTATCGGCGAAATGCCAGCAGTGTTTTAGCTCGGGCGGATATCCACCCACCAGGAAAAACGTCTGCTCACCTTCACTGGCAGTGTCCGTGCAATGGCGTCAAGCAGGCGATCGGTTTCATGCAGCGGAAAAACGCCCGAAATTGGTAAATTTGTCACCGCAGAATCGACATGAAAGTACCCCTTATGGTAGCGGGAAACTTCATTGATAAGCTGTCCTAACGGCATGCTATCCGCGACCAGTAGTCCCTTGCGCCAGCTCTGGCGGAAATTATCAACGGGCGCAGGCTCGCTGCACCTGTCGTAGGTAAAGATAACCTGTTGCCCGGCAGTCACGCGCTGTGCGGCGGGTACTGCCGTTTGTAGTAAAACTTCACCGCTAAAAACAGAAAGGACGCTGTGGGCAGAAGTGTAGCGCAGCGCCAGTTGGCAGGAAGGCGCAGCAGCGAGATCGCCATGGGGAGTCGTCAACCGGGCAGCATGCGCCGTTTGGTTGTCCAGCATCAACTCACCCTTGATCAATTGAAACGTCAGCGGCTGAGACAGCGCGGGGTTACCCTGCTGATTCAATGCTGAATCCGTATTCAGCCAGACAGTCATCCCCGTTTCGATGCTGAGCTCACGCGTTTCTCCGGTTCCGGTGCGGTAATCGGCTGCATAACTTTCCCACGGCAGACTAAAACCTACGCCTCCGGTAAGGCTGGCAATAACCAACAATTTGAGCATGCGTCGACGTTCTGCACCCCGTCTGCTCAGCACCGAAGAGGCTAATTGGCTGTCTACCGCATGGAAACGGGCATGAATCTGTTCAACCTGCTGCCAGGCAAGCCGATGGGTTTCATCTTCATGTAACCATCGCTGCCATGTCTGACGATCGTTTTCGGAACAGTCTTCGTCATACAGCGTCGCATACCACCCAGCGACGTTTTATAGCCCACTTTGCCAAAGGGCGTGCCGTGTAATGTACCGTACGGCAGCTTGAAGCCGTTGGTCGTGTCCGAGTTCGTATCCATGTAGCTGGCTAACACAGTCAGTTCCGTGTCTTCTCCGAGGAACGTGATGCTCGGAGCCAGATAAAGTCGCTTGCTCTTCGAGAAGTCCATCTCACCCGAGGTACCGCGCGCCAGCGCGACAACGCGATATAGCACCGAGCCATCATCATTTAACGGACCCGCACTGTCGACGGCCAGATGGCGATAGTCGTTAGAGCCGTATTCCAGCTCCACTTTTCCCTGCGGCAAACGCGTCGGTCGTTTGGTAATGACATTAACCAGGCCGCCTGGCGGATTTTGTCCGTACAGAACAGAGGCTGGGCCCTTCAGAACCTCGATACGTTCGACGCCAAATGGCTCAATCTGCTGACCATAGAATCCATCTTCATTCAGCGTAGCCAGGCCATTCTGGAATCGAGATTGATCGCTAAAACCACGGATGGTTACCCACTCGGCTTTATTATCCGGCCCGTATGGCGTAGCCAGAATACCGCTGCTATAGCGCAGCGCCTGATCGATTTTTTGCGCCCCACGCTCTTCGATCTGTTTTTCTGTCACAACCGCAACCGAACGCGGCGTTTCTGAAACGGGTACATCCAACTTCATCGCGGTATTCGGTGGAGCGGTGACAACAATCCGATCGTTTTTAGCAACCGCAGGCGCTGAAACGGGTACTGGCTCACTCGCCGTGCGCTGAACTAGCGTCACGCTACCATCGGCACTGTACTGTGCATTTAGGCCGCTATTACTGAGAATTTGCTGGAAACCCTGATCAACGCTGTAGTTCCCCTGCAACCCAGCACCGCGTTTACCCGCCGCTAATGCTGGATCGTAAGAAAGTAGTACGCCAGCCTGTTGGGCAAATTGATTGAGTACCTGATTGAGTGGGCCAGGCGACACCGCATATTGTTGGACAGACACCGCAGATGCAGCATAGACCGCCGCCATTGGCAGCATTGAGGCAAAGGATGCCCCAAGTACCCCGGCACGTAAAATACGCGCCAACAGGTGGGTACGAAATTTAACCATGATTTATCCCCTATCGCATAAGAAACGCTTGTTTTCAGAAGTTATGCCAACTGAGAAAGTAAAAAGGGGAACCAGAAATCGAAAAAATAATTGAAATAATGCGCTGTAAATCAGAATTATTACGGAAAGTGCGTTGTCGATAGGGATAAATCGACGTGTAGAAATACCATTACCGGTAAAAAACTGACGTCGGCTTTTATCAAAAAGTGCTATATCCAGATAAACACCGTGTTAGCTTAGCTTCACTAATAATTAGACGAGAGTCTAATTATTCATTAGCCGTTCTTTAGGATTCAATGCGCTAAAAATAAAGAAAATTTTCAGAGCTTATTATCAATGATTAATAAAACGTGTTAACTAAAAGGAATAATCCACAAAAAGACAGCAGGAAAAGGGAATAGGCGAGGGGTAAGGCAGGTTGGTATCGAAACGTTTCGTTGTTTATTTAAAAAAGAGCATATTACATACAATAAAATAGTTAACTCTATATTTTTATTAATTTTTCACACCACGCTGGTTAATAAAAAACGTCTTTTATTCTCCATTCACGAAAAGGCGGTGTTGCTTCATCGTTCTACTGGCCGTCAGCGGATAGCAGAGAATAACCAACGTAGTCGACTGCTATTGAGAAAACGATGCTAAACTAAATCAGCCATAGCAACGTCATTAATAACAGCAATTTTCCCTTTGTCGTTATTTTCCACTGAAAAACTCACATCCCTACTCTTTCGGCCAGATAATCTACGATTATTCAAGCTTATGACGCCAAATTTGTCGAAGGCTCAACCGCATCCTGATTTAGGATCAACAGAGAAAGCACTCGGTTTTCAACGTTCAGCTTAGAAAAAGACAGCGTACTCAACTGCTTTTTGGTAAAACCATCAGACAGTAAATCCGACACCACGCGCGTACTCAACACGTTGGAATTCGTCATAAAGTCGTGATAGGCAAACTTCACGTTGATAGGTAATACATCATCAATTGAGACGGGCGAATTCATTTCAGCGCGCAATCCAAAATGGGCGTTGAAAGCAGAATTCGCGCAGACGACCTTATATTTTTCGTCAATCACCGCCACAGCACGCCGATCGTTCTGAACTGGTTGAGAAAGCATGCCTAAAATCTCATTCCGGCCAAATATCAGACTCATTGTTTCCTCTGCATCATGCTATGTAAAAAGGTATCTCACAGCGCACCATGACCCTCGGCGCACTATTGATAAGCAATCAACCTACCGGAATTTAAAAGGTTTCCGGGCTAATAGTGTTCTCCCCCTTCCCCCTGAAAATCACCTAATAAGATTAGTGAATTTCGCTAACCGGAACCTGTTACACGTTCTCGGGGTACTGGGGATCAAACATCTGTCGCCTTACTCAGCGCCAGTGATGTTGGGTGTATCTACGTTATTTTTTGGAAACCGGATATTTCTGAATAAGACCACAAAAACAACACTTCATTTTTCTTTTTATCAGCAGCTTGCCACGGCATCTTTACTCTTTTAAGAAAGCCCGCATCTGCGCTGCGAAACCCGCCTGGAGTGTATATTATTCACACTTATCTGCCTGTTGATAATCAGATAAATCTATTTCATTAATAGCCTACATATAATTAACAACCAGAACAAAAACTCAACACTCATACCACGGTTAAATGTGCTAAATAGCTGGCCTACGTAGGAATATACTCTGAACAGGATTTTTACTATCGGCTGAATAAGCGGGATCTTTATGCCTTTTGATCGTAAAGGGCGATCAAAAACTTAATAACGATAGATATAAACTATTGAAAACAATGAATTGATCGTTAATGGCATTAAAACAGCATAGATAATTCTGCTGACTTTCATATTGTGACATATATCACATCCCACATTTCGGCTACCACGAAAAAACAGCCTATTTTCTGAACCAAAAGACTATCTTTTAAGTAACGCCTCATTGCTTTTCCTGCATTGCGTGATCAATCGCGCAAAAAAGAAACAAAGATAACGGGTTAACTACAATTAACCATTATTTGACATAGCATTAACATGTTTAAGGAGAAGCGCTATGACACAACATAATAAACACGCCATTCCCGCCGCTATTGCGGCAAATGCACTGATAAATGCCCAGCAATACGAAAATATGTATCGACTGTCCGTTAACGATCCTGCCGCCTTTTGGGGTGAACAGGGAAAGATCGTCGATTGGATCAAACCCTATGAAACGATCAAAAACACCTCATTCGACCCTGGCCATATCCGTATTCGCTGGTTTGAAGACGGTACATTAAATGTGGCAGCAAATTGCCTGGATCGCCATCTGGCCGAGCGTGGCGATCAAACCGCCATCATCTGGGAAGGAGATGACGCGACTGAAAGTAAAAAAGTCACCTACCGTGAACTACACCAGTCCGTGTGCCGCTTCGCCAATGTGTTGAAGTCACAAGGTGTCAAGAAAGGCGATGTCGTTGCCATTTATATGCCGATGGTGCCGGAAGCAGCCATAGCAATGCTGGCCTGTGCCAGAATCGGGGCTATTCACTCGGTGATCTTCGGCGGCTTCTCTCCCGAAGCCATTTCCGGGCGTATCATCGACTCCAGCGCCAAACTGGTTATCACCGCCGATGAAGGCATCCGTGCCGGACGTGTGATTCCGCTAAAGAAGAATATTGATGAAGCGTTAAAAAACCCGAGCGTCACGACAATTTCCCGCGTTATCGTTTTCCGTCGTACGGGCAAGATTAGTGAATGGCAAGATGGGCGCGATCTGTGGTGGCACGATCTGATTGAAAAAGCAGACGATCGCTGTCCGCCAGAAGAAATGAACGCGGAAGATCCGTTATTTATCCTTTATACCTCGGGTTCAACCGGCAAACCCAAAGGCGTATTGCATACCACCGGCGGCTATCTGGTTTATGCCGCACTAACCTTCAAGTATGTCTTCGACTACCATCCCGGCGATATCTACTGGTGTACGGCGGACGTTGGCTGGGTTACGGGACATAGCTACCTGCTTTATGGCCCGCTGGCATGCGGCGCGATTACATTAATGTTCGAAGGTGTACCAACCTGGCCGGACGCGAGCCGCATGGCACAAGTGGTCGACAAGCATAAGGTCAACATCCTCTATACCGCTCCTACGGCGATCCGCGCGCTGATGGCTGAAGGTGATAAAGCGATCGAGGGTACATCGCGTGAATCGCTCAGGATCATGGGTTCCGTTGGCGAACCGATCAACCCGGAAGCCTGGGAGTGGTATTTCAACAAAATCGGCAATGGCAAATGCCCAATTGTCGATACCTGGTGGCAAACGGAAACGGGCGGCTTCATGATCACCCCGCTCCCCGGCGCAATCGAAGCGAAAGCTGGCTCTGCGACACGTCCATTTTTTGGGGTACAACCTGCGTTAGTCGACAATCTCGGCAACCCACAGGAAGGCATCAGTGAAGGCAATCTGGTGATTGTGGATTCCTGGCCAGGTCAGGCAAGAACGCTGTTTGGCGATCACGATCGCTTTGAGCAAACCTACTTCTCCACCTTTAAAGGCATGTACTTCAGCGGCGACGGCGCGCGCCGTGACGAGGATGGCTATTACTGGATCACAGGTCGTGTTGACGACGTACTGAATGTTTCTGGACACCGTCTGGGAACGGCGGAAATCGAGTCTGCGCTCGTCGCACATCCTAAGATTGCGGAAGCGGCCGTGGTAGGTATCCCGCATCATATGAAAGGGCAGGCCATTTACGCTTATATCACACTGAACCACGGCGAAGAACCGTCCAGTGAACTGTATACGGAAGTCCGCAACTGGGTACGTAAGGAAATCGGCCCCATTGCCACGCCAGACATCCTGCACTGGACGGACTCCTTACCGAAAACGCGCTCCGGCAAAATCATGCGTCGTATTTTGCGTAAGATCGCTGCCGGTGACACCAGCAATCTGGGGGACACCTCAACGCTGGCCGATCCTGGCGTCGTCGAAAAATTGCTCGAAGAAAAGCAGGCCATGGGTACCGCTTCTCAATAACCATTAGCCACCGTTCTCTTCATTCCCGTAAGCCACGGTGTGATTTGCGGGAATGCGGCTGGCGATAAATCAGGCGGTCACGTCTCGGCAATACTCAACCTTACCGATTACTGGAGACTTACGATGAATGATGACATTTATCAACGGATTGAAAGTAACCCTTTATTCAGAGAACTGGTCAACAAACGGCAGCGTTTTGCCGCTTTTCTTTCGGTGATCATGCTGGTGCTTTACGTCGGTTTTATTCTGCTGATCGCCTTTGCGCCAGGCTGGCTGGGAACACCGATCGCTCCCAATTCCAGCATTACCCGCGGAATTCCGATTGGCGTAGGATTAATTGCGATTTCCTTCATTCTAACAGGCGTCTATGTGTATCGCGCTAACGGTGAATTTGATCGTCTGACCAAGCAGTTACTGAATGAGGTAAAGCAATGAAAATACGCTTTATGATGCTGTTCGGACTGTTGACACTGCCAGTACTGGCGTGGGCGGCGGATGCACTGACAGGGGATGTTCAGCGCCAGCCGTTGAATATTCAGGCCATTGTGATGTTTCTGCTATTCGTCGGCGGTACATTGTATATCACCTACTGGGCATCGAAGAAAACGCGTTCGCGCAGCGACTACTATACGGCTGGCGGAAATATCACAGGTTTCCAGAACGGGCTGGCGATAGCGGGTGACTACATGTCCGCCGCGTCCTTCCTCGGTATTTCTGCGCTGGTCTATACCTCCGGTTACGACGGCCTGATTTACTCACTCGGCTTTTTGGTCGGCTGGCCAATTATCCTGTTTCTGATCGCAGAGCGGCTACGTAACCTCGGGCGTTATACCTTCGCTGACGTCGCCTCCTATCGTCTACAACAACGTCCTATCCGTAGCCTGTCCGCCTGCGGCTCTCTGGTAGTCGTGGCCTTATACCTCATCGCGCAGATGGTGGGGGCGGGAAAACTCATCGAACTGCTGTTTGGCCTTAACTACCATGTGGCCGTGGTGCTGGTCGGCATTCTGATGGTGATGTACGTGATGTTTGGCGGCATGCTCGCCACCACATGGGTACAGATTATCAAAGCCGTTCTGCTATTATTCGGCGCCACCTTCATGGCCGTTATGGTAATGAAATCCGTAGGATTCAGTTTTGATGCGCTGTTCAAACAGGCGATGGCGGTTCACCCGAAAGGCGCAGCGATCATGAGCCCCGGTGGACTCGTTTCTGACCCGATATCTGCGCTGTCTCTGGGACTGGGGCTAATGTTCGGTACGGCTGGTTTGCCGCACATTCTGATGCGTTTTTTCACCGTCAGCGATGCCAAAGAAGCCCGAAAAAGCGTGTTCTACGCCACTGGGTTCATGGGCTATTTCTACTTCCTGACCTTCATCATTGGCTTCGGCGCTATTCTGTTGGTGAGTGCCAATCCGGCGTTTAAGGACGCGACGGGCGCACTCATCGGTGGGAATAATATGGCGGCAGTGCATCTGGCTGATGCGGTCGGCGGCAACTTCTTCCTCGGCTTTATCTCCGCCGTGGCCTTTGCCACTATTCTGGCCGTTGTTGCGGGCCTGACGCTGGCGGGTGCGTCTGCCGTATCCCACGATCTCTACTCTAATGTGATCAAGAAAGGGAAAGCGACAGAACGCGATGAGCTAAAAGTCTCGAAAATCACCGTATTGGTGCTGGGTGTCGTCGCTATTTCGCTCGGTATCCTGTTTGAGAACCAGAATATCGCCTTCATGGTTGGGTTGGCGTTCTCTATCGCCGCAAGTTGTAACTTCCCCATCATTATCATCTCCATGTACTGGTCGAAGCTGACGACACGTGGAGCCATGATTGGTGGTTGGGCGGGGCCGCTGACGGCTGTCATTCTGATGGTGCTGGGGCCGACGATCTGGGTGAAAATCCTCGGTCACGCCACGCCGATTTATCCTTACGATTATCCAGCGCTATTCTCTATGCTGGTGGCGTTTATCGGTATCTGGTTCTTCTCCATCACCGATCGCTCCGAATCCGGGCAGCAGGAACGCGCACGCTTCCATGCTCAGTTTGTCCGTTCACAAACCGGCGTCGGCGCTTCAAAAGGCAGTTCCCACTAATCTCTGCCTCTCACTGGCCCGCATCTCGCGGGCCAGCTTTCCCCAGAGATCCAATGCTGCGCTTTTTTATCGAGGGCTATCCATGCCCACGCCCCCTACGCGTTATTCAAGCTGGATTTACTCCTCGCTTAACGTCACCACGTCATACATCACGCTGCCGCCTTTTAATTGCAGCGTGATGGTGTTGTTGCCATTTTTCAGGAAACTGGATGACACGGAGATACGCGCAACGTGATAGCGACCGCTCTGTAGCGCACCGCGATAGATGGCTTTATCGTTGTCGTAAGTTAGTGTCTCCAGCGTGGTGCCGTTTACCGCTACCGCAAGCTGTGGCGTGGTTGGCTCGCTCATGCCGCTATTGCTGGCTGCCGCCAGCGCGATGTTCAGGAAATAGGTTTTCTTCTCAGGTTGTAGGGCAAAACGAATATCCCATTTTCCCGGTTTGGTTTGTGCGTAATACCAGTCGCGCTGATAGTCGCTACGACCAATATCGAACGTCAGATTTGCCGGAACCTCATGTTGCCAGCGGGTATTACGTGCTTCGTTACCAAAGCGGAATTCGCTCGCCTGCCGATTGGCTTGCCCAATGGCCCAGACAACCGATTCGGCTTTAGGTAGAGCGATCACCGGCAGTACTTGCTTATCACCAGAAACGGACAGCGTTTGCTCCGCCAATATCCCCGGCTGCGTACCGCTGTTAGCGTACACCGCCAGATGGTAATTGCCCGGTCGGACATGGGGAATAGCAAAATTGCCCAGCGAGTCAGTCGTTGCCTGATACGAATAGCCGCGGGTTTGCACATCAAATAGCTCATCCAATGATGATGAAAGCACTACGGTGACTGGCTGCTGGCTGGCAACACGTCCGCTGAACTGCGTGCGATCGCGCGCATAGCGGGGATCGTCCACCCATTTATACGGCCAACTGACGGTTTCAGTCTGCGCCTGACGCTGGGCATCCGCCAGCATCTGTTCGGTATCGCCCTCGTTAATGTACAGTAGCCACGGACCATAGAATTTTTTCCAGCCCGGCGGCGCTTTCATATCCGGCGTGCCAAAGTGCGACCCCGTCATATAGTTCAGAATGATCGCATCCTGATGCACCAACAAATCCTGCTTAAGCGCATCGCCGGAGAAATACTCGCGATTGCCGTGAATCAGCCATGCACCCACACCGTTACCAAAAACGCCCCAGAAAGGCGCGGCACGCAGGTAGCCAGCGAAATCATATTTGGAATAGATGCTGCTATCCGGCAGTCGCCAAGTTTCATCCTGTACCTTTGGCGAAGCCTCAAGTTGGCTGTAGAGCAGCGGTTTGCCCTGACGAACGCCGCTGTAGAGATGGTCTAATCGCGCAGGATCGAAGCGATAAACGTTACGCAGTTCACTGACGTTAACATCCTGACTTCCGCTATTTTCAGCCACCACATAGCTGTAAAGACCGCTAACGCCGCGACGCATAATCAGGTGATATTCGAGCTTTAACAACCCTCCTCGATCGTCGATATAGGCCACATGCGCCATCTCACGATCGTTACGCAACACCTCCACGCGCTCGGGGGTGAAATCTTTGACGCCTTTAACATAGCCATTCCCGTTAGTGACATAGTAATCGAGGTAAGCGCTACGCGTTTTGCTCGGGTCACGCGCCGCACCGGACAGGTTAGTGACAATATTATTGCCGCCCGTCACCATGCTCTCCGCACTGCCATCCTCCCCGAATGTGACTTTCAGCAAGCCGTTATCCAGCACGGTATTCAAGCCCGAAACGGATAACGACACGGCGTTATCCTGCGCACTGTAGCTATAGGGTGCCAGCATGACGCCCATCAACAACAAGACAGATCGCTTCACAGTCAGCCCTCTTGTGTTCAGTCGGTTAGACAAGAATTTTCATCGCGATGGTTCAGGCCACAGCAAATGTCAGATATTAGGGGAAACACGGTGATGAGGTTCCCGCAGGGACACCTCGCGCCGTGGTAGCCCCGTGTATCTCGGTATGGCACCAAACCTTGTCGCTGAAATTAAAAATTTCCGCCATTTTAAATAGATAGGATAGAGATATCAGGAACAACATAATCGAGGAGATAAGCGCCCTCCTTCACGCTACTGCCAGCAAAAGCAAGAATCTGGCACTAGCAGAAAGAAAGCCAGGATCGACATCGCAGAAATCAAAACCGATCAGAATGACAGTTCGCGGATCAGCACGGCAGATACCACTTTCCAGCCGCGAATCAGCAGGCTTTGCGCCTCACCATCCATGACTACCGTGCCGCGCAGTACCTGCGGCTGAGCACGATAATCGGCAGGCAGACTGAGTAATACTCGATAAACTGCCTGCTCAGGATGCAGCTTGCGTTGTGAATCGCTCAGCGTGGCAATATCGCCGCCGTAAACCGAAGCGAGTTCCGGCGTGGCATTCAGATCGCGGGTCGCCGTGCTGGCAATCTCCACAATCGTGAGCGGCAGCGACGAGCGGCTGACATCCTGTAAATAAAACGTGCCTTTTCCGCCTGTACTAAGTCGCTGCCAGTCTTTTTCCGACACAAATGCTTCTACCAGCCCGCCGGTTGGCTTGGTCACCACGGCCAGCCATTCGCCCTGCCCCAGCCACTCGCCCGTTTCCAGCGGCGTCGCCATATCCGCCACCACGCCATCTATCGGCGCACGTACCGTCAACTGTTCAGACTGACGCTGCAATACCTGCAATTTTTGCAGCGCGGCTTCTTGCTCCTGCTTCACCCGTTGATGATCGCCAGCCGCTTCCTTGTTGAATACCTGAAAGGTGCTTTGCCAGTTCAGCGTAGCAATCTGGCGTTCAAGTTGTTGTCGTTCATGCGCCAACGCATCAGACGACAGCGTAAATAGCGTTTGCCCAGCATCCACAGGCTGACCAACCTGCACCTCAATGCGCTGAATCATCGCGGGTACGGGCATATACAGGCTACTTTGCTGTTCCGCCCGCAGCAGCGCCGGAGCGTATACGCTGCGCTGCCAGGGAATCATTAGCAAGAGCAGAACCACGGCGCTCACGGACAGCGTCGTCGTCATATTACGGTTCATACGATAATCCTTACGGCGTTTACTCCATTCGCGTATTTCGTTCACCACGGGCATCACCACGAAGTAGCCGATTTCAATCGCGAAAAGCAACATCCCCAGCAGCTTGAACGCCATGTGATAAACCAGAATCGCGATACCGGTAAACAGGAAGAAACGGTATATCCACACCGCAAACGCATAGCCCACCAGCGTGCGTTGCAGCCAACGCGGAAAGTGCTCAGGCGGCGCATCCCCTAGTCCGAATAGCCATTCGCGCATCTGCCAGCGGCCGATGGCAAAGCCTCTATTTTGCAGATTCGGCACCTGTAATCCGTCAGAAAGCAGGAAATAGCCGTCGAAGCGCATCAGCGGGCTGAGGTTAATCGCCAGCGTCATGATCCAGGTCGTCGTCGCCAGCATAAACGCGGCGCTACGCAGCATGCCGTCCGGTAAAAAACTCCACGCCAGCGTCGCCCACGCCGCCAGTACCAGTTCTGTCATCATGCCCGCCGCACCAATCGCCATCCGCTGCCGACGGCGAGTGAGTTTCCATGAACCGGACGTATCGGTGTACAGCACTGGCATCATCACCAGAAATGCGACACCCATGGTAGCGACCCGCGCACCAAAGCGCTTACAGGTATAAGCGTGGCCGAACTCATGCAGGATCTTGGTAAAGCACAGCGTCAGTCCCGCCAGCGCTGCGCCTTCCAGCGTGAAGAAATGCAGAAAGGTATGCTTGAACGTTTCCCACTGGCGTCCAGCGAGGAATAACCCCAGCACAGCCACCAACAGTGTCAGCTTGAGAAAAGTACGGCTGAAAAGCGGCGCGATCCACGGCAGCGTCGCGCCTAGAAAACGATCGGGATGCCATAAGGGAATACGAAAAAACAGGTAATTCTTTAGTAACTTACGCCAAATCGAGACACGTGACTGCTCCACCTGACGGGTAAACTGCGCCAGCGCGTCATCACCGGAAACGCGCGTCAGGCTGTTGGCCTGTAAGAAACGGTTGAAGTACTGCACGTCGCTGTCATCGAGCGTCAATGCAGAAGTCTGATTAACCTCGGCCACGATCTGTTCGGCATTCCCCATCGACCAGCGCGATAGCATCGCCATTTCTGCCCAGCCGATGCGAAAATAAAGACCGCGTAATGGATCTTCCAGCGTCCAGCTTGGCGATCCATCACGGTTAGCGGGCCCAGCATGCAGGATCAGTTCATCGCGCAACGGGCTGAGCCCGGCAGCAGGCAGCGTACCTCCGGCCATCGTTACACGCCCAGCCAAACGCGCAGGGACGCGAGCGGTTTACGCAGCAGATAAACGAATAACACTGTGCGTTTCCCGTATAGCTTGGCAGTGCCCTTCAGGCCTACGCGCAGCAGTGGGTCATCCTGCGTAAAACGCGCCCGCAGCCGATATGCCATCACATTATCCGGCGTCGGTGCGGCGCGATAGCCAATCTGCTCAAGCCGGGCTTCCTGTGCCGAATTTGGTGCAACATTGAGGAACAGGCGTACATCCGCACCGTTTTCCAGCGCAATGGCATCCGCCGCAGGCAATTGAATTTCTAGCTCCACGTCGTGTGGATCGGCGATCATCATGATGCGTTCCCCCACCACCACCGAACGCCCAATCCAGTCACTGGCGTCATCCAGAATCGCCACGCCGTCACGCGGGGAAACGAGCTGCATACGTTCCTGCTGACGTTGCAGAAAATCCATGTCGCTCTGCGCCTGCTCGCGGCGGCTTTGTAGCACGGCCAGACTGGCTTTACTGTTGGCATCGAACAGCGCCTGCTGCTGAGCCTGACGGTACTGGGCATCGGCAGTGGCAAAAGCCTGCCGCGCCGATTCCAGCCGGTTTTCCAGTTCGCGCACGTCCAGCCGCACCAGCGGTTGGTTAGCGCTAACCGTTTGATTGGGTCGAACCAGAATATCATCCACCACGCCCGCGACAGGGGCGCGTACCATAACCGGACGATGCGCGACGATCTCCGCCGGAGCCAGCACCGACTGGCGAACGGGGATCAATAAGATCAGCATCAGCGCGATCGCGGCGGCAAGCATCAGGCGGCGTCTGGCTGGCGGCGTTTTCGCTGGGCGACGACGCACTTTGCACAGGCTCGACCACGCATGCGCGTAGGCATCAGCCAGCTTTTCCAACAGCACGATTTCGGCAGGCAGCCACGCGCTGTCGCGTGCTAACACCAGCACCAGCGGCGCATCCCCCTGAGCGACACGCAACGGTAACCAGAGTAAAAACTCCGGCAAATGCTCCTGCCATAGAACTTGATCGTCAGCAGGCAACTCTCGGCATTGCAGCACCTGTGTTTGGCGTCCTTCCTCCTGCCACTGGCGGCACAGTCGGCTAAATTCGGTACAAAACGGCGCATTGTGATCGAGTGAGGCCAGCCCAGACGCTGCCTGCAAGCGTCGTTTGTCGCAGTCCCACAGCAGCGCCTGCCGGTACTTCACCAGATTGTGCGTTTCATTGACGATGAAAAACGCCAGTTCATCCAGCGTTTCCCGCGCTCTGGCACGGCTTTGCAACTGCAATAACTCAGCCAGCAGCGCCAGCCGGGTATCCTGCTCGGTTTGTGCTGCTGCCGTTGTATTCCGCTCGGTCATGGCGCTACGCTGCCTGCTGCGTCAGGCGGTGCAATCTGCGCGACACCGCTCATGCCAGGCAATAAGCCAGCGGTGGATTGCGTAATCCGCCCAAAGGCCTTCACCGACTGACTAACCGGATCAATTGCTGACGATAGACGGCTGATTTCCGCCGGATAGTTCAGGCCGGTTTCATCCAGCGTGACCTGAAAGGCGCTGCCCTGCTTTAACCACACTAGCCAGCGCGACGGCACGATCATTTCCAGCTCGAACGCACTGTCATCATAAATCGCCAACAGCTCCTTCCCTTCAGGCACGGATTCCCAACGCTTGACCTTGGTTTCCGTTACGCGACCAGAAAACGGGGCTTTAATCGCACAGCGTTGCAGCATCGCGCGATTGACGCCGCTCTCCGCCTGCGCCATCGACACCGACGATCGCGCTTGATCGACATCCGACAGGCTGATCGAGTTGAGCTTATCCAACCGATCGGCAATCGCCAGCTTCTTACGCGCGGCATTTTCTGCGGCGTTCGAGTAGTTCAGCTTTTCGCGCAGCACGGTGCAGTCAAACGTTACCAGCGTATCGCCCTGTTTGAAGTGTTCGCCTTCTTTCACTGCAATATCCGTCACTTTCCCAGCAATTTCGCTGGATAACACGGTGTAACGCTGTGCACTAAGCTGCACGCGAATGTCTCCTGTGGTCGCAGCCTGCCCCCACAGGGGTAGACTTAACGCACTCACCAGCAACAGCGGACGCATGATGCCGATAGCCATTAACGCGAGCCTCCCGCCTGTAGAGATTGCAGGTTATCCCACATATCCGTGTTCACCACGCGATAGGGTTTCCCTGCGTTAGCCGATGGTGTCACGGCAACGGGCGCTATGGGCTTCGTTACAGGCAAACCTGTCGTGGAAGCTGTTACGGTAGAAGCCGTCGTGGCGGCAGGCGTAGATGGTGTTGACAGGGACAAACGTGGCACCGCAACACCGCCTTTTTCAAGATTCCCCGTGGTACGGGCAATTGAGCTGCTCAGTGCGGCCAGACTGACATCGTTCACGTTATCCGGCAGCACATCCAGCCCGGCAGCCTGATATACCGCGCCCAGCGCGTTCTGCACATCGGCAAAGCTGCGGTCGCGCGCGCGGGTCGTCAGAATGGTTTCCGTACTGACGCGTACCTGCTCCATCTGCGTTTCGGCGCGATGCTGTACGCTAAGCGTGGTTTGGTTCAGGATGCCGCGCTGAATCCGCGCCAGTTCCTGATAGCGACCATACATTTGCATACTCTGCTGATATTCCTGCCAGGCGACGTTCACCTGTGTCAGCACCGCCATGCGCAGCGCCTGGCGACGAACTTCCGCCAGATCTTCATTCGCCTGTCCGGCACGTTTCACCGATGACCACGACAGCACGTTCAGCAGGTTGCCGCTGACCTGAACGCCCGCGTTCGCCCACTGGTGATTGACCAGATAGCTGTTGCTGTCACCGTTGATACCGGCAAACAATGACACGCCCGGCAGCAGACGCAGCAGTGATTTACGGGTTTCCAGTACGCTATTGCGTGCCAGATAGCTTTCTTCGCGCACTTCCGGACGTTTCACCATCGAGAAGTTTTCCAGATCGTCGAGCGAGTAGGCCATCTTCGGTGCTACCAGACTGCTTTCACTTGGTACAACCACATCGTATTTGCTCGACGGCGGCAGGTTCATCAATGCTGCCAGACGGGATTTCGCCACCACCAGATCGCTGTCGACGATTTCCAACTGGCGCACCATCTCCAGCATATTTTTCTGGAAACGCAGCGCCTCAACCGGTGCCAGCAAACGCTGCTGTTCGGTCTGACGCGCGTATTCCAGCGCCTGACGTGCTTGCGTCAGCGCAGTAGTGACTTCCGGCTGCAAGCGCTGCGCCGTAGCCGCTTCCCAATAGGCCGTCCGCACCTGACGGGTAATATCTGCCACGACGCGACGACGACGCTCTTCCGCCGCCAGCGATTTGTTCGCCTGCACTTTGGCGTTAAAATAGCTGATACCGAAGTCCAGCACATTCCAGCTCATCGTCAGATCGGCGGTGCGCATGGTCTGATCCTGGCTGGTGGACGCTTCCAGCGACTGTCGGCCCGTAGTGACCGACTCGCTGCTAGAGCCCGCCACGTTGTCGCGGGTTTGTAGCCCGGCGCGAGCGGTCAGTTTCGGTAACAGCATGTCCAGATTCTGTACGCCCAACAGATCATCTTCCATCGCCTGTTCCAGCAGCGCGACCCGCTGTTGCAGGTTATATTTCAGCGCACGGGCAATAGCCTCATCCAGCGTGATCGTACCGCGCACCGGTTCCTGATTGGCGAACATCTGTGTTCTGTCGCTCAGCGCCTGTGCAACCTGCTGTTCAACCGTTATCGGTTCAGGTTTGACGGCACAGCCTGCCAACCCCAGACAGGCGAGGGTCACCGCGATCCGTAACGCCCGGGAACCTGCGGAGCGTGGTGTAGCCTCGCGTTGAACGTTCTGCTGCTGACTGTCGTGTTGCTGGCTATCCCAGAAATGCGCTATGTGCTGATTCACCCGGGTTCTCCCCATCTTCTATTTGTCTGTTCCCTTCATCTTGCAGGCAGTGGATTGATTACCGTCTGCAAGCGCCTGGGTTAGTGGTTAAGTAATAAAATATCGTCTCGGTATTCTCTGTGGTGCGCTAGGCACGCAGGCTGCTCAACTCACTGAGCGCCGCCAGCAGTTCATCCTGTTCAGGCTGATGCTGACGCAACTGTTCGGTAAAGGCGGTTTTCCCCGCAGGCGCTAACCGTTCAACATCCCGGTTTTCAGTGGGCAGTGAAGGCGATTGCATCGCGCCACGGTCAGTAGGTATCGCTGCGCCATCGCCCTGCCCGATTTGCAGCGTGATTGGTACGATCCGGCTGGTGCCGTCTGCGGCCTGTGCTTTCAACGCCAGTTGGATCTGATTCACCTGCAATGTACTGGCATCGGTAATGCGTACTACGCCGCTGCGGGCATCAAACTGTACCCATGCCGGTAGCGGACGCCCGTTCGCCAGTTGTAGCGTCAGCGTGGCATTGCCTTCACGCACGCTGAACATGCGCTGCGGCAAGCTAAAGGCGAGCGCACCGGAGGCATCCGGCTGTAACGCGCCCTGCACGCTGCTAAACGCCGACTCCAGTGCCGTTGTCTGACCACGCACGCTCAGGAACAGGTTGGAATCAGCCGGACGCAGCGCGGCGTTATCGCGTGTAGACGCCTCAGCACGCGCAGAGAAGTTGACCTGCTCCAGCATTGGCATCAGCGATGACATGACGGGATCGAGCACCCAAGGGGCATCCGACTGGCGCGCCGTATCAACATCGCGCTGCCGCACAGGTTCAGCAGTCATGTTGGTCGGTAGCAGTTGAACGTCTGAACGAGACAGTTCGGCGACAATCGCCCCCAGCGGCGGTTCGCGCTCTCTTTCGCTCGAATCAACAGGCAGGTTTACCCCCTGCTGCACCAGAATGACCGGTGCCACTGTGGAGGTGTTATCGGGATTGGCAGGCTCCGTCGGCGTGCCAGGGTCAACCGGCGTTCCCGGATCGACTGGTGTATCGGGATCGACTGGCGTCGAGGCGGCATTGACCGTCAGCGCCACATTCAGCGCCGTCGCGTTGCCCACGCTGTCCGTGGCGGTAATCGTCAGGTCGAATGTTCCCGATACGGTCGGTTCGCCCTCGATCGTGCGCGTGGCGGCATCAAACGTCAGCCCGTTCGGTAGACCGTTGATCGATAGCGTCAGTGCGTCATTTTCCGCATCACTGAACAGGCTATCGGGCAAAGAATAAGACCAGCGGGTGCCAACCTGTGCGGCTGGTGGAGTAAACTGCTCAGCATGACCAACAGGCGGCTGATTGCTCTCTCTTAGCAACGTAACGCCGAGCGCCTGCGCGGTGGAATCGGCTTCGCCATCATTGAATACCAGCGTCAGCGACACCGCGTTTCCAGTTAAGGGAGCGCTCGTCGCCCAGTTAATCTGACGTGCCAGCGCCGTCGCATCTGCACGAGAAATAGCAGCGGTGAAGGTTACCGTGAGTTTGCCGTCCACCTGCGTGAAGGTCGCGACCGCTTGTCCTTCTTGACTAATCACGCCATTCGTCAACGTGAAGCCCTCGCCAGCGGTAAAATCGAAACGATCGCTTGCGGATGCCGTTTCTCCACGCTGTAACGTGATTGAAGCGCCCTGATAATTTCCCGTCCCGCCGTTCAGTGCATCCAGTTCTGCATCATTGAGTGTGATGGCGGGTGCAACGATGACCGCTGAACCATCAATGCGATAAATCGGCAGACGAGAGGCTTCATCCAGTGCCGTTACGCCATTGCCGAGCGCAATCAGACCACCGTCAACCGACAGCAGATGAGCAAAGCCAGCTCCGTCGTTTTTCAGCGTGTCGAGTTTTATCAACGCCTGACCATTCAACACATAGCGAGTCAGTGTGCCGTCACTTTGCGTAATGTACAGCACCCGCGCATCCGCAGAGAAAGCGATGTCACTCACCGAGCCTTCTGCTGCGACGCGAGCAAGATGGGTGAACGTTCCCGTCGCGGTATCCAGCGCAAAGGCATCGATCTGCTCTGCGCTGGCGACAAAGATGCTTCGGCCATCGGCGCTGACCGTTATCTGTTGCAGTCCAGAGAGCTGCACGGTATTACCCGTGGTATCAAGAAAGTCGCGGGTGTGCCCCAATAGTGTCGGCTCGCCGTTGTCGCCACGCGTATACACAATCAGTGATGAACCACTGCTGGTATTCGTCGTCACAAATAGCAGATTGCCGCGGCTGACCACCTCGTTGGGTTGCCATAGGTAAGGCTCACTCCACATATCCCCCTCGATCGATCCAACATAATCGAGCTTGCCTGTTGTCGTATCGCGGGTAAACCAGAGAAGGTTGTAGTTGTTGATGACATACAGCGTCTTGCCATCTTCCGACAACGTAATATTTTTTACGTCCCAGAGGTTGCCTTCGAAACGATTCGTTTCTCCCTCATTAAGCGTTTCTTTATGCTCCAGATTGCCTTCGGCATCGCGGCTAAACCAGACGATCGCGTTGCCGTCAGCACGCAGCGCATACACGCTATTCCCCTCGGCAGAAACCTGAAGCTGACTGATTCCTGTCACACCCTCTACGGCGGCAAAGGTACGCACATAGGTTAATTCGCCGCTGTTCGCATCACGCTGGAATAAAGCAATCGCGCCTTTATCATCACTGACATACACCGCCAACCCATCTGCCGTGCGGGCTGCCGCCGTCACCGTGCCCAGCCCGGTAATCGCGGTATACGCATTCACCAAACGCAATTCATCAGCTGAGAGCACCGGATCGTTCGCCACCACAGGTGTGTCGTTGACAGCGGTAATCGCCACCGACAAAGCCGTAACCTGAGATTCCAGATAACGATCGGCTAGCGTCACCGTCACCGCAACCCGTGCGGCGGGCGTATGGCTGTCACTGGAGTAGGTAATCTGACGCAGCGTGTTCTGCACATCTTCCGTGGTGGGGATCGTGCCTGCATTGCTATTGAAGCTAATCGTCAACACGCCGTCTTTATTACTGACCTGACCAATCACCACACCGTCTTTCTGAAGCGTATCACCCGATAACGTCAGGCCGTTGCCAGCATTCAGACTCAGCTTATCCTGCGCCGTTTTACCGTCACCCAACGTAATCTTCAGCGTCGCGCCGTCGTAATTGCCTTTGCCGCCGTTGAGCTTGTCCATCTGCGCATCAGACACCGTCGCATCAGGTGCCAGCACGATAGGATCGGCGCGTTCGGTATACGCCGGAGTTGTAGCCGGAACCGTGATAACTGGTGCGGTATTGGCTTCTGCCGCAGGTACCAGCGTCAGTGTAATCGCCTGCTTCAACGTGGTTTCCGGGGCGCTACCGCTATAGTTATTTTCCTTGATCATCAGGGTAACGTGGCGTTCCCCGCTGGGATCGCTGCCCAGATAGTTGTAGCCGATGCTGTCAATAATCGCAGCGGTTTCGCTGCCATTTTTCATTGAATACAGGAGGAGCGTCGCTTTACCGTCCTGCACGGTAACAGAATATTGCAATCCACCAGCTGTGTGCGGTGTACCGCTGGATTGTTCAAGCACGATCGTGCTGCCATCGACGCTGATCGTCTCATTTGCCCCTGACACATCAAACGTCAGCACCACCTGCCAGATGGTTTGTCCACTCTCAACGGTGTCGAT
Source organism: Pectobacterium betavasculorum (assembly GCF_000749845.1). Taxonomy (GTDB): domain Bacteria; phylum Pseudomonadota; class Gammaproteobacteria; order Enterobacterales; family Enterobacteriaceae; genus Pectobacterium; species Pectobacterium betavasculorum. The sequence continues at coordinate 336,109 of NZ_JQHM01000002.1, forward strand.
ATGCGTATCTTTAAACAGCTTAACGAACTCACCATTGCCCGGAATTTGTGGATTCAGCACCGTCGTATTCAGTACAGCCGGATCGTTTACGCCAATAAGATTAACCGTCACGTCCATCGTCGCGACGTTATTGTCGCCATCATTGATGCTGAAGGTGAAGGCCGGTGACGATCCCGCGTGTTCTGGATCCTGACTGGTATTGTGGTAGGTGATCTGGCGTAGCACATTCTGCGCATCGGCTTTTGTCACCGCCGCCGTAAAGGTCACCGTCAGTACACCATCAACCTGCATAAAGGTAGCGATCGTGGTGCCATCTTTGACGATATTGTTACCGTCCAGCGCCAAGCCGTTATCGGCCTTAAAACCAAAGGTATCTTCCGGCAGCCCACCAGCTTGTCGGCCCACCGTGATGCTCGCACCGCTATAGTTACCCGCACCGTTATTTAACGCATCTAACTGCGGATCGGACAGACGGCCTGACGGCAACAGCACCGTTGCATCAGTATCTTCGGTGTAGGCGGCACCGGCAGTACCAACATTCAGCACATGGATCCTATCGCCGCCAATCAGGTACAGCTGCTTGCCGTCTGCACTCAATTCCACGTTTTGCAGATTCGAGAAGGAAATGTTGAACGGGCTATCCCAACTGCCGCTAATCGTGTGCTTCAGCGTCAGACTGCCATCTTCGGCACGAGAAAAAACAGAAATATTCTTACCGACCACGAACAGCGCCGTGCCATCGGCAGAAACGACCAGATTGGTCGCCAGCGCCTCGCCGGAATCGCCACCGTCATCGGTGATTGGCGTTGTCTCTCTCAGCGTCAGCGCCCCATCAGCGCCTACCGTTATCGTATTGAGCGAGTAATTCCCCACATCAGCATTAATCGCATACAGCGTTTTGCCATCGGGCGACAGCGCCAGTCCGTTGATGTAATACTCGCTCGTTCCACTAATCTGGCCGACCTGAGACAACGCCCCTTGGGCATCAATGCTGAATGCGGTGACGCCGACGGTACCGCCGGAACCCGACACGAACAGGTAACGCCCGGTTGGATCAAGCACAAGACGGTTCGCCCCGATCAGATTATCGGTCTGGGAAACTGACGTCAGGCTACCGTCCGCCCCGCGCTTAAATACCAGCACGCTGCGCGCATCCGTATCGCTGTCAGATTGGGCAGCGGTGAGGTAAAGGTAATCGCCCAGAGAAACAATGTGAGAACGTACATCCAGTGAACGACCGCCCAGCGCGGCCTGATCAAGGACGCCTGCTTGCGTCAGTTCACCGTCGCTGCCAACGCTGAAAATGGTCACTGCGTTGCCTTCACTGCCTACCACATACAGGTACTGCCCATCAGCGGACAGAATCACATCTGACGCTCCGGCTAATCCTGCATTGTCCACAACGTTGTCGTTTTGCCCTGTCTCATCGTTAGAAACAGAGCGGTAGTTAAAGAAGGTCTGCGACAGGGTAAATTTTCCTTCCGCATTACGTACAAAAATACTCAGTACCGCAGATCCCCCCTCAGGTGAACTCACGACATAGAGGGTTTTACCGTCAGCAGACAGCGCGGTATCTTTTACCCCGTTCAACACATCGACATAACTATTGGAGTCATAGCCATCAAGGCTGTAATCATTCTGAAGGGCGCTCGATTCACCGCCAATCGTCGGCGTCTGTGCCAGTTCGGATTCCACTGAAAGCATAATTACATGCTCAGTGCTATTCCCCACCTCGTTACTCACGACAACCGTAATCGGGAATTTTCCCGCACCACTGATCGCCAGCGTACCGGAAATGGTTAGAGTTTCAGGATCGAAGGCTAATCCATCAGGAAGGCCGCTAACTTGCCATGTCAGCACCCCATTTTCAGGATCGCGGAACAGATTTTCTGGTAATACGGCACTATATGACCGCCCTGCTGTACCAGCCGGTGGGACGTACCCCACGTTATCCACGACCGGCGCTTTGCTCTCCACCAGCGTCAACAGCAGGCTGGTATCCTTAGCACCATCGCTAAAGGTGATATTCAGTGGAATCGATGCGCCAGCCGTATCACCCTCATTACGGTAGGTAATCTGATGCAGAACCTGATTGGCGACCGCTTTCGTAACGCTTTCGGTAAACACAATCGAGACCGCCCCCTCATTCACGTTGAAGGTAGCCATTGTCGTGCCCTGATACTGAATGTCGCTGCCGGACAACGTCAGATCGCTTCCGCTCTGGAAAGCAAAGTGGTCATTTGCCGATGCATCGCCGTTACGGCTAACGGCAATCGTCGCGCCCTTGTAGTCATCAGCGGCGTCCAGTTCCTGATCTGACAGCGTAACGCCCGTGGCAAACGATACATCCGCCGTCTGGCTATAAGATGCATTTGCCGCTGCATTGAGTACGTTAAGCCCCGCAAAGAACGTACTGACCCCGGCATAGATATTCTTACCATCCGCGCTGACGGCCAGATGGTTGACGGTGTTAACCGAGAGCTCAACGCTATTGAGGTACGTTAACGCGCCGGAATCGCTATCGCGACCAAACACCAACAGTGACTTACTGCCGAGCGCGGCGACATACAGCGCCGAACCATCTTCGGACATCGCCAATTCGCGCAGTGACAGCGCGTTCGCGGCAATATGCCCCTCGCTATACAGATCCAACGTCCCAGCGTAGGTCAGCGTTCCTGTATCCATGTCGCGGCTAAAAATGGAGAGCGTTCCCTGCGCATTTGATGACACATAGACAAAGCGGTTATCGGGGGAAATAACAATATCCTGCAACCCATTGAGGTAACGATCGTCCGTCGGAATTTCCGCGCTATTCACATCAGCAGCGATCGTGGTTTTATCGATCGTACTAACATAGCTCAGGCTACCCGTCTCCGCATCGCGCGACAGTACCGTAATGCTGTTGTTCCCCAGATTAGAGATATAGGCCGATTTACCCTCGCTGGACAGCACAATGCCGCTTGGGCCTTTCAGTGGAATGGTATCGCTACCAATCAGCGAGCCGACAAACGTCAGCGCTCCGGAAGTAATATCGCGCGAGAAGAAAGTAACGGCGTTTTTACCGGTAGCGCTATCAACTGGCGTCACACCATTAATGGTATATAGCGAGGTGCCGTCGTCGGACATCACGATCTCGGAAACCGCTGCATCCAGGCCGCTAACGCCATTCACGTCCTGTGTGGCGACGATGCCGACATAGCTCAGTTGTCCCGTCGTCGCATCGCGACTAAACTGCACCAGCGAGTAGGCGCTACCGCTACCGCCTGCCACATACACGCTGGAGCCATCTTTAGACTGTGCCAGCGTGGTGATAGTATTCAGTCCGTTAACTTCAATCTCTGGGGTGGACGGATCGTCCTGTTCGCCTTGCGTAAAGCTTTGCAGCAGCGTCAACTTGCCGGTTTCCGCATCACGAGCGTAAACGCGCAGGTAGGTCTTGCCGCCGTTGTTATTCTCCTCGCTGCCGGTTACCAGCAGGGTTTTCCCATCCTGAGAAACACCGATCGCCGAGACGCGCTCGTTGTAGTCACTGAGTTTGCCATCGTTGTAAAACAACGATGCATCAGGGGAATAGGTCGCCTCAATCGTTGGCTGTTCATTTAGAGCCAGATTGACGCTGCCGGAAATGGTCAGCGTCGACGTATCGCTCCCGTCATTGGCGGTGCCGCCGTTATCCTGCAACTCGGTTAGCGTAATGGTACGCAAGCCGCTGGCGCTGGTGCTCTCTTTGCCAGCCGAGTAGCTCATGCCGTCGACCAGCTTCATCATTGCCATGCTGCTGATGCCCTGAACGCTGCTCAGAACCAGTGAAGACTCACCTCTCAGGTCGTTATAGGTATAGCTATACTGGTAACCGCTAGCCGTGGTGCCCGCGCTGTCTTTGCTCAGGTCGATGGTCGTGCCATCCACCGTCAGGTATTCCTGATGCGGGTTGTTTAAGCCAGCAATACCAATCGACAGCCTGGTCAACGTCTGCCCGGCTTCCCCGGTATTAATCACGGTGTCTTTGAATAGCGTGACGGATGCGCCACGCGTATCCAACGTCAGGTTGCTTACACCCTGGCTAACCAGCGTTGGCGCACTGTTAACCGTCAGCAGCAACGCGACGGTTGTCACCGTGCTATTCAGCTCGCCGTCGCTCGCGGTCACCGTCAGCGCTACCGTTTCAGTAGTGCTCTGGCTTCCAACATTGCGGTAGGTAATCTGTTTCAGGACGGCATTAGCGGTTTCTTTCGTCACACCGGCGGTAAAGGTTACGCTGAGTGTGCCCTGATTCTGTGCGAAGGTGCCAATCTCTACGCCTGCTTGCAGAATTTTTCCGTCTTGCAGCGTCAGGTTGTTATCTACACTCAGGCCGAATTGATCGTCTGTGGAGGGCGTTTCACGACCGATGGTTACCACTGCGCCGTTATAGTTACCTGCGCCGTCGTTTAATACATCCAGATTGCGATCGGAAAGCGCGATATGATCGGCAAACGGTAAGTCGCCGCCATAGAGATAAGTGCGTAACGCGCTAAAACGCTGAATCGCCTCGCCTGCAACGAGAAGTGATTGCCCATCTGGCGACAGCACCATGCCACGTGTATCGCCAATATCCTTAATCTGGCCACTTTCGCTTAGTGCTCCCGTAGAGGCGTTGACGCTATAAATCTGCAATGCGCCTTCGCTGCTCAAGGCATAGAGCTGGCTACCGTCGGCGTTAAGATAGAGTGCGTTGACGCCTTCCAGAGTTTGCGTATCCGTGCGGGTCAGCGTCTTCCCTTCGCTGCCATCGCGCAGTTGATAGACGCTGATGTCGCCCTTACCAGGATCGGCGACATAGATGAACTGCTGATCCTTTGAGATCGTCAGTTGGTAATCTACTGCGCCATAACCAGCCCCAGACGTTTCCAACGTCGCGACAGAGGTTAATGTTCCGGCTTCACTCCGCTGATAAACCGACAGCGTGTGCTTTGCCCCTATCCCCATCGTGACAACATAGTTACCGCTGCTCGCCACAATGCCACTGCGATCGATCCCGCTGTCACTCACGCGCTGGAGGAACGTCAAGCTGCCCGTCGTAACGTCACGAGTAAAGACGATCATGCCGTTCAACCGCGTAGTGACATAAACCTGAGTGCCATCGCCGGAGATGGCAAGTCCGGTAATATTGCCGTTTTGCGCAGCAATCGTCTGGGTATATACCGGCAGCTCATCGCTGCCGCTGAGCCGAATTATCTGCCCGCTGTCGTCAAGGCTAAGTGCGACAATATCGCTACTACCGGTGATAGCGTATAGCGAACGGTTATCCGCACTCAGCACCACCTCTTTTACATCTTTGAGCGCACTGATATCACTCAGCGTTTGGCTCAACGTCAGTTTGCCATGCTCACCAACGGTAAAGACACCCAGCGTGCCATCGCTTCCTATGGCATAGGCTCGCTCGCCATTATTGGAATAACGGACGTCCTGTGGCGATTCCATACCGGGTACGATGATTAATTCGGCCAGTTCTGGCGCATCCGATACGGACACCACGGGCGCAACGTTGATCTTGCTGTCGATAGTGATGGTCGAGTGGATATTCAGATCGGCAGTGTCGCTCTCGTCACTCAGACTTTTCAGCGTTACCGTCACATCGCCGCCTGCCACGGTTTTATCGAGTGGCTTATAGGCAATACCATCTATCAGCTTAGCAACATCAGTAGGCGTAAATGCTTCAGCAGATGAAGCAATGCTCACTGTAATGGTTGTCGTCGCACCACTCACCGCAACGGTATAACCGTATTGTCCGTCACCCGCTGTGGTTTTCGCACCATTAACGGCTTCCAGCGTAATGTCAGTACCGTCGATGACTATTGCCTGATTCGCGCCCGTGCGGTTGACGGTAATCACCAGATTTTGCAGTTCCTGCCCGCCGTTATCCGCTGACACGCTAACGCCGCTGAACAGATCAATAGGCACAAAGCTGTCGCTGGAATCGGTGATGGTGACCGTTGCCTTAACCGGCGTGGCATCGACGCCGGGCGCGGTGTCCGTTGCCGCCACGTGCGCAGCCACATCAGCAACCGTAGCCACAGCGGCGGCATCAAACATCATGCGCGGTTCCAATACCCACGCCTGACGCGGCGTGCGCGTTAAGGCTGAACCAGATTTTGAGCGGGAAAAAGTCATCGTGTCATGTCCTGTAATGAAAGGGGCAAATCGCGTCATTCCTGGCTACATTCAGCAGTTATTCAATCAGCCGAACATAGCCGCCCTCGGTTTCGATCTGGCCGGCAATACGATCCAACCGTTGAATCAATTGATCCTCAACACCCTCTGCGCCGAAGCCTGCACCATCGATAAAACTCATGCGTTTCTCACCCTCGGTGCAGACCAGCAGGCCCGGTGTCGCTTCTCTGTCGAACAGGTTGCGGCCAAAATCCTCTGGGTCGCCGGGACGAATGCCGACAAAATAAAATTTGATATTGCGCGCGCGGAAGCTGGAACACAGATCGCGGAAGCGCTGCTGTGCGAACTCGCGAGCGACATCTGATCCGGTGCTGCCAGAAAACTGATTGCGATTGAAGTTATAGCCATCGGTGTCAAACCAGTTCCCGATGGTATTCGCCATCATCACGATCACCTTTTGCCCGTCACCGTTGCCATCCAGATTAAAATCCAGCGGCAGCCTGGCATCGCCCCAACCGTCTGAACCGCGCATATTTGGTGACAGCGCCGCGCCTGCCCACGACATGCCGATGGCGTAGTTCACGTTAAAACGGGCAGAGAATTGATCGATACGCTGATTCAGTCGGCTTTCTTCATTGGTCAGCGGCATCAGTGCGGCATTCGGGCACCCTTTGTCAGCAACAATCCAACGGGTATCTACAGCATTGGAGTTGTTATCCCACGGATAGAGGTCGGGGTTGGGGCCACGCCAACTGATCGGTGGCGCACCAGGACTGCCGTTTTGTGGCAAATCATGGCGGTAGTAAACGCGAAACTGACCTGCGGGCGGCTCATCCCAGAAGAAGTTTTCTTCCCGACCCAATCCACGGTACATGCACAGCAGGTTAGCGCGGCGATCGGGGAAACGACGGTCGGCGAGGCTACTGACAACGCCACTGGCAAAGAGCGAACGCAGCTCCGGCGGATTTAGCGCACTCGGCGTAGACCAGCGACGAATACGATTCGCATCTTCTGCGTCGTATACGTTCACGGACTGGCTGTACGGCACCAGCGATAGCCACAGGTTGTCGCGTTTACCGTCCGCGCTACTCAGCATGCGTTCGACAAACGCGCGACTGACGCTTTTCAGTGAGCGGATATCTCCCTCACTCATATCGCCTGTCACTGGCATAACAAAGGCAATTTCGGTCGGACGGTTGATGACTTCCGAGGTCGAATACACTTCCTGCTTCTTTACGCCCAGGCTCAGCAGGCCAGGCTTGGTTTCAAAGGCGGCAGTAACGGTATAGGTTTTACGTGTGGCACTGTTGCGCCCTTCAGTGACGGACACATCACTCGCCACCAGTTTTTCACTCAGGGACTTATTCATCCCCAGATTGTTTTTAACGTATTCATACGCCAGCTTATTGGTGTCTTCCTGACTGTATTCTTCTCCATTAATGGTCGCTTGATGCCCGACGGCGAGCGCGGCGGCATCTGTCGCGCGTTTGATCTGCGTCGCATCGCCCGTTGCCGTCGAGGTATCAACGATAAAAGCCGCTGTCACTAATAAGGCCATCGCACCCAGCGTATAGAATGCAGTACCCGCGCCCTTTTCCTGCTGAATAAAGGCAGACAGGTGCTCACGCCAGAACAGCGTTATTCCGGTATCGTCTTTTTTTACGCTTCTGTTCTGTAAGGTTTTTTTCATTACTTCCTGTCCTGTATACCTGGATTCAGCACGTACTCAACCCGCCCATAAAACGGGAAAATAAAAACGACATTGCTCATATGCCTATTTGTCTTAATTGTTCGTTATTTCGGTAGCGAGATACTCGCTGCCGTTTGCGGTCTATATGCCGCTTCTGTATATACGCCGGTTATTACGGCTCTTCTTCCTCTAGTCGAGCCTCTTTTCTGAGTACCTCGTCCAGTTCAACCACGTCGATAGCGACCCGGTTGACTGACGACGCGTGCAGCAAACCGCCTAGCGACATACCGCCTAGCAGGCTCACGTCTTTACCCTGACGGCAAATCTCGACCACGATCATGGAGGTAGTCTTACTGCCTTCTTCACGATCTCTTTCCGGCAGTTCAGGGAGATACTCTTCACCTGGCAGTGTTTCACTTTCCACACACAGCGCCGCTGCCGTGCCTCTGCTCAACTGCCAGTACAGCTCGCCAGTCTGACGCACGTTGCTGATTAACAACTGATAGTTCCCTGCACCTTCCGTTGGCAATACCGTATCCAGCAACCCTTGTAAGCCGTTCTCATCCAGCTTCTGCTGCATCGCTAATATTGACGCAATGGCACCCGCACGCTGTTCCATGCGCGTCCGTTCCAACCCGACGGTGTAGAGATCCGCACACAGCGAGCCTATCGCCAGCACAATCGGAAACGCCAGCGCCGTTTCTACCGCAAGAGAACCACGGCGAGAACACCAGAAGCGACGGATCCCGCTCAGGAAACGGTCGGTTTTTAATAAACGACAGCCTTTCAATAAGCGATCAGTCATTACGCAGTTCCGTTCCAAACACATGCTTGTACTGATAGCGGAAAGTGTCACCCAGCGTTAACACTTCCGGCAGCGGCGTAATGAATGCTTTTTTGATCTGCACCGTCACAGACCACACCGGCAGCGTCGTCGTTTCTTCGCCATTGGGATTCTCCTGGCTGCTATTGCCGTTCGTCAGCCCGCCAAGCTGAGTCAGATTGTCGAAGTGCAACACGCTGACGGTTAAATCGTCTTCCTTGAGATAGCCGTACCCTGATTCAACCATGCGCGCTTTTAGCCGCGTTCCCATCTGTTCCGCACTGTCCGTTCCGAGGTTATCAAGACGAAACGTCTGCACGGCTTTATCCAGTGCGGCGCTGCCAACGGCAATCACCAGCCCGATACGAGCCAGTTCAAATAGCATCATCACCCCGACCAGCACCACCGGCACCAGAAATGCCACTTCCGTGGCAATCACGCCGCACGTACTGCGCCAGTTGCGTTCATGGCGTGGCACAAGACCTTTCTTACACCACGGGCCGCGATTACGAAGCCACACCATTACTCCGGTGCACTCAATTGCAGACGTTGGCGGCTGGACAACAGCAGCGCTTCGCCACGGGATTTATCCTGCTGCATCTGCTGTAAACGCTGATTCAGTTCGTCCATCAGGCCATCAATACGCTGTGGCTGTGCAATGGTCGCCAGCGCCGAACGCGCGTCATCGTCTCTGCCACCAGAAAGGTAGGCCAGCGCCAGATTCAGCCTGCTGGTTGCGTTGCTCTCATCCACCGAACGCAGCAGAGAAATCGCTTTGTCCGTATTACCGCTCGCCAACCATGAAAGCGCCAGATTGTTAAGTGCCGCAACGTCGGCTGGGTTCACCTGCAATGCTTTTTCAAATAGCTGACGCGCCTCCGCGTGTTTACCTGATGCATCCATCACCACGCCCATGCCATTAAGTGCGCCAGCATCATTCGGCTGTGCTTTCAGCGCACAAGCAAAGTCGGTTTGCGCCATCGCATTACGTCCTAGTGCCAACTGTGTACGCCCCATACCCAGACACACCGCCAGCGCTTCTCCCGACGTCATTTGGTTGGTATCACCGCCCAGAGCCTGACGTGCTCGTCCGTACAGCTCCAATGTTTGCTGCGGTGAACGTGCCAGCGCCGCAACGCTGGCATACTCCAACATCTCTGCCCCTTTCAGCGCATCACGACTGTCGAGGCGCGCGTACACTTCCGTCGCCGCTTCAACACGCCCTTGATCGCGCAGCAGACGCGCCAGGCGCAGGCCTTCATCCTTGCTGCCTTTAATCGCCATCGAGCTGCCGCATCCCACCAGCACGGTACTGACAATCAGCAGTGCCAGCATGGGCGTGCCGCGCTTAAGTTTTGCTACCAGATCGACCATTTTCGAGCACTCCATCGGTTGTAACCCTTGCGACTCCCAGCTCATATCGGGAATCGGTGTTTGTAAAATCAATGCTTTAAAATTAATACGTTGAAAGTAAAAAACTATTGCGCCAGCAGGCGAATCACTCGCACCAGCGCGGGTGATGCCATAATCGCGATAATCGGTGGCAGGATCAGCGCCATCAACGGCACGCTCAACTGAGCAGGCAATTTCCCAGCCTTCTCTTCCAGCCCCAGAATCAGCGTTTTACGGCTTTCATCGGCAATCGTACGCAGCGCCTGAGACAGCGGTGTGCCGTAGCGCTCCGCCTGAATCAGCGTCGCCACCATACTTTCGATCTCACTGACCCGTGTCCGCTCCGCCAAATGCTTCATCGCCAGCGTACGATCCGACAGGATCTGTAATTCGGCGGCGGTGTAGTGCAGTTCATCCGCCATTTCCGGTGAAGACAGCCCTAACTCCTTCGATACCACCTGTAACACGCGTCCAATAGGCAGACCGGCTTCGGCGCAGACCACCATCAGATCCAACGCGTCCGGCACCGCACGCGCCAGCTTTTCACCCCGGCTTGCCGCACGCCATTTCAGCCACCACTCCGGCACCATGGAGCCGACAAAGAAGCCAATGAGACCTGCCGCTACGCCCGTCAAACCCGCACGGTCAGCAGGTGGCAGCCATCCCCACACCAGAGCGATAGCGAGCAGCGCCCCTGCGGCAAATTTCCCCATCACCAGCCATCCCACCGCTTCGTTGCGGCGAAGCCCTGCGAGATCCAGCAGGCGGCGTAGATTGCGGCGATCGCGATCCGATCCTGAAAGGCGCTCGCCCTGCGTAGCGAGAGGCTGCAACAGTTTTTCCAACAGGGGGGATAATGCCGTTCCCTGGCCTCTCAGGATGTTTTCCTGAGAGGCCGCCTCTATAGAGGCGCTGGGCAGATGCCCGCGCATGCGAATTTCCAGCTGTTTATATTGCTGAATTTTATGCTGTGTACGGGCCAGATAGATTCCTGCCACCATCAGCACTAAGGCCAACAGCAGTAAGGGATCGTCAAAAACAGTCATGAGTGGCTCTCCCTTTACCCTATCCGTTTAACCATAACGTGCGTCACCAGCATGCCGACCGATACGCTGCACAAGGCGTAAATCAGTACCGTCGTTCCGACCGGATCGGAGAACAGGAAGCTGAAATCGTCCGGCGATTTCATGTACAAATAGGCCAGACAGCCGGGGAACAGCGCGGCGACAATCTTGGCCGATGCGCGCGCTTCAGACGTCTTGGATTGCACTTTCAATTGCAGCTCCCGACGGTCACGCAGCGTGGCGGACAGACGTTCCAGCGTTTCCCCCAGTCGCCCACCCGCTTCCTGATTGATGATCAGAATCACCACGAAAAAGCGATACTCGGCCATCGGCACGCGCGTCGCCGAGGCCTGAATGACCTGACGCAGTGGAATACCGAGTTTCAGCCAGTGGTCAATCGTCTTGAATTCATTCGCCAGCGGCCCCGTCAGGTGCTCGGCGACAATCGAGAAAGTATTCGCCACCGGAACACCGGCACGACAGCTGCGGGTAATAGCATCAATGGCTTCGGGCAGGCTTTCGCGCAGCGCTTTCAAATGTTTTTGCAGCGTCGAGCGGAACAGCACTGTGCCGATACTGACAAACAGCAGCAGCGTAAACATGAGCCCCATCGTGAGCGGCAGCAGGGTACGCTGCCCCAGAATCATGCCGAGTATCAGACTGCCCCCCCCCAGCGAAAGAGAACGCTGAAGCAGGTTCTTTTTCCAGCCGATGAACGTCATTTGCGCCCAGAGGATAGCCAGCCAGCGCCCAATGACAGGGACGCCCATCAACGGCGTTTTGATTTCATCGCGCAGGATCGAATCAGACGCGACGGCGGCGGCCGACGGGCTGACCTCGTTTAAAACCTGCTGCCAGCGTTGCTCACGCTGCATACGTTGCTGGCGTGATTTTCTCCAGGCGTTGACCGCCAAAAGCAGCATCAGCACGCTGCCAAATACCAGCAGCGTGATCAGATTCAGGCGTACATCACTCATCGGCGTCTCCTCAGTTCATCATTGCGCATCAAACAGATGCGCTTTATCGCTGTAGAACTGCGGGCGCTGAATGTGCTGAACATATTCCCCCGTCAACAGACCCTGCCCATCCATCCCCTGAATGTTGAAGCTGAACAGGTCCTGAAGCTGGATCACTTCGTTCTCCATGCCACACACTTCGGTGATGGACACCACGCGACGCATACCATCACGCATACGTTCGATCTGCACGATCAGGTGAACCGCACTGGCGATCTGGCGACGGATCGCCATCAGCGGCAGCTGCATGTTCGCCATCATCACCATGTTTTCCAGACGCTGTATCGCGTCACGCGAGGTATTGGCATGCACCGTACACAGCGAACCATCGTGGCCCGTGTTCATCGCCTGCAACATGTCGAAGCTCTCGCCGCCACGTACTTCCCCCAAAATGATGCGGTCGGGGCGCATACGCAGGGCGTTACGCATTAGATCGCGCTGATCGACACGGCCAGTCCCTTCGGCGCTGACAGGACGGGTTTCCAGTCTCACCACGTGCTCCTGCTGCAATTGCAGCTCGGCCGCATCTTCAATGGTGATGATGCGATCGGTGCTACCGATCTTCTGCGACAGCGCATTCAGCAAGGTGGTTTTACCCGCGCCGGTGCCGCCGGAGACGATCACGTTAACGCGTGCCTGCATCGCTTTGTTCAGGACATCCGCCATCGCGTAGGACATACAGCGGCGTTCTGCCAGCATTTCCAGCGACAGGTTGCGGCGCATAAATTTACGGATCGAGATCGTGGTGCCGTCGATCGCCAGCGGATAAGTGATGACGTTGACGCGGCTGCCATCTGGCAGACGGGCATCCACCATCGGGCTGGCTTCGTCGATACGGCGTCCCACAGCCGCGGCAATACGCTGCGCGGTGTTAAACACATGCTCTTCATCGATGAAGGTAATCGGCGACAGCTCCAGTTTGCCAAAGCGTTCGACAAACACCTGACCCGCGCCGTTAACCAGAATATCGTTGACCGTGTCATCCGCCAGCAGCGGCTGGATCGGCCCGATCCCCGTCATCTCATCCAGCATTTCGGTGGCGATGGCTTCCTCTTCCTGCCGAGAAAGCTGTAACCGTTGCTCGTCACAGATGCGGCGGATCACCGTTTCGATCTGTACCAGCAGCTTGTCACGCCCCATCATCGCCGCTTTACCGGCATCGATCTGATCGTAAAGCTGCGCACGGATAATCCGACGCTGGCTGTTCCGGTTATCCGTCTGGCGGGCTGCTGGCGTGGTGCCAGAAGAGGTGTTCACCGTTGGCTGTGCACGATTTTCCGCCACCGGACGCGTTTTCAGTTCCGCCACGTTGGCAGCAGGTGCGGCCTGAGACGTACTTTTCCCTGCTTCACTTTTTTGCAGGTTGTTCTTGCGAATCAACATGTCCGTAACCCTAAAATAGTCCTTAACCCTTTGAAAAACGGCGAACGCTTAACATCATCAGGCGCGTTTTAACCAACGCGAGAACCAGCGTTTTTCAGTTGGTCTGGCGCGCACGCCGCAGGCCAGATCGACCAATTGGCGCAATGCCTGCTGGAAAGCAGGAGCCGCAGCCAGATTCAATGCGCCGAGCGTGAGGCTCTGCGCCAGCGCATGGCCTGCATTCGGCAACACGACATCAATCTTCCGGCCGGTAAATTGTTCAAACCGATCGCGGCTTAACGGCGTGGTCGTAGCAAAACGACTCTGGTTATGCACCAGCAGCAGACGCTGCCCTTCACTTTCGTCACCGATTTCATTCAGTACACGCCGCACATTACGCGCATCCTGAAGCGTCAATTCCGTCACGATGATGCGCAGATCCGCATAGGTCAGTACGTCCAGCGCCCCGGTCGGATAGCTGCTGGGCAGATCCCAAATCACCTGATTGAACATGCGGCACAGTGCACCGCCGAGATTCAGCACGTTATCCACCTCGACCGGGCTCAATTCGCCCAGTTCTGGCTTCTGCGCCAGCAGGTGCAAGCGGGTATCTACGCGCAGCATGGCACGCTGCAACAGTCGGGTATCCAGTTCCTGCGTCCCCAACACCGCCGCCAGCCCCGCATCATCGCTTTGCCCTTGCAGCAGCAGTTGGTCACCGTTACGACGATCAAAATCCACCAATGCTACGGGTAAATGACGCTCACCAGACAGCAGGCGGCTCAGCCCCATCGCTACGGTACTGGCACCACTTCCGCCGCTGGCGCTGACGACCGCAATCGTTCTGCCCATGCGGGCATATTCCGGCCCAGCCTGTTGGCCTTCACACTTCGCCAGCGTTGCTGCCAGCAGATCCAGCGTGAGCGGTTTGACCAGATAGTCCACAACGCCCGCCTGAAGCAGCGCGCGGTATAAACCGACATCTTGCTCTTTGCCTGTCGCAATAACCTGACAGGTAGGGCCGCAGACGCTGAGGAGTTCTTCCAGTGCGGGAAGCGGCCAGTGCGCCCCTTCTAGGTCTACCAGTAAAATACGCGGCGGAACATTCAGCTCGCACCATTGACGAGCAGCGGCAATACCACCAGACATCACCGGCACATCCGGCTGTTTCAGGCGGGTAAAGAGATCGCTGATATCGGCTACATCGCGCGTATCATTGGCGAACGCCACCAGCGGCAGCGCCAGTTCTTCACCATCGTTAGGGGTAATTTCACTCATGGAATGTCACGCCCTTAATCTTCTTCAAAGTTAATGTCGATGAGCTCTTTCACTTCACCTTTGTGATAGCGTTCGATGCTATTGACCGCCGCCACACCATCCGCACTGTCCAGCGCTTTGGCCTGAATCAGATCGCGGGGTTCGGCGACCATCATCGCCAGATTGTTTTGCGTGGCGCAGCCGAGAGAACCTATTGCCTCATAGGGCTTCACCATTAGCTGATTTGGGTCATTGATCGTGCAGCGGGTGGTTTTGACCACCAGCGCTTCGGAGATCACTTCCAGATCGCCAGTCTGTCCGCTCGCCGTAGAACGGCGCATCTGTTTCACATTCTGCGCATTAGCACCGGCATTTTTCAGCACTGTCGCCAGTCGCCCCGCCATCTGCTCGCCGCTCGCGCTGTGCGGGATAAGCGTTAGCGTCTGCGCGGATAACCGCCCTTGATCTTTCAACATGATATTGAGCTGTTTCAGAGATTCGGGCAGAAAGCCCCGTCCGTTCGGTGCAACCAGCAACGGCACGGACACCGATGAAGGCTGAACCGCGATCGGTTGCAGAGCAGGCTGATCAAAGCGCTGCATACGCACGTCGTTAATCGGTTTGTTCCATCCGCATCCTGCCAGCAGAAAAACGGCGGTCAGCACTGCCGCACGCATGTGCAGCGGGCGAAACGGAGGGTGGTTGCTGTTGATCGTTTTCATATTTTATTTCCCCTCACGAACTCAGTAGAGATAGCCGATGGACGCAGAACGTGGCATGGACGAGTCCAGCATTTTTACACCTTGTCCCGGCGTCTGAAGATCGCCTGCATTAACGGGTTCAACCACATAGGCCGTTGCTATGATCACCAGTTCCGTTTCTTCCTGACTGGTGGATTCGCTTTCAAACAGGCGGCCAAACATCGGCACGCTACTCAACCCCGGCACGCCGTTGATTGTCTGGCTACCCGCGCTACGCAGCATGCCCGCCAGCGCAAAGCTCTGTCCGCTAGCCAGCTCTACCGTGGTATCCGCACGGCGCACGGTTAAAGCTGGGATACGCGATCCACCTTCCAACTGAACGGAACCTACGTCCGTGAGTTCGCTGACTTCCGGCGCAATGTGCAGGCTGATGCGGTTGGCAGACAGCAGCGTCGGCGTCATACGCAGAATCACACCGTAGGATTTGTAATCGATGCTGACACTGTTGTTGGTGATCAGGACGATTGGCACTTCACCACCCGCAGCAAACGCGGCGGTTTCCCCTGACATCGCCGTCAGGTTAGGTTCAGCCAACACGGTTGCCATGCCCTGCTGGTTCATGGCGGTTAACAGTCCGCTCAGTCTGGATCGACCGAAGTTCAGGAAGCCAGCATCCGTTGGGTTAGCAAATCGACCGGTTGTGGCGTTGAACAGATTCAGACGCGAACCGCTGCCTGCGCTCATGTTGCCGCTGCCGGTGCTCAATGATGCCGCCCAGTTGAACCCCAGTTCGCTGGTCAACTTGCGGGACACTTCCACCACGCGCACCTGAATATTGATTTGCGAAGGCGTCTTGATTTTGAGCTGGTTGATCACTTTGCCGGAGGATTCGCTGGAGCCTGGCAATTTTTCACCACCGCCTCCACCGCCGCCCTGCCCGCCGCTTGAGGACGCACTGATGTAAGCCTGTATGCTGTCGATGACACGCTTGGCGTCCTGCGGTGTATCGACGCTGCCGCGCACAATCACACCGCTGGGAATCGAGGCTTCCAGTTGGATATCCGCACCGGGGAATTCACGCTTCATGCGTTCACCCAGCGCTTTCAAATCATGCTCAGACACCAGACGAATGGCGTTGATGACATTGCCATTTTCATCCATTGCATAGAGCGTGGTAGTACCGACGCTTTTAGCGTAAACAAACAGATTACCCGGTGAAGGTAGTTCAAAACTGGCAATATTCGGATCGGCCACCAGCACGCTGTCTGGCAGCGCATCGAGCTGTAATAACCGTCCCTGATGCACGGTCAGGTGCACCACGTTAGTTTCAGCCACTTCAGATACTCCGGCAGCCAGCGTGGTCACAGGCAACATCATCGTCGTCAGCGTGACAGGCAATACCGCATTAAACAGGCCAGCGGCCAGCAATCGTTTGCACGACCCCCGAAAGTCCGATTTCAAAAACAGCGAAAACATCGTCATTTACTTAATTTCCGTAATGGGCTTCATTGTTCTATGAGCAGCTCGCGGTACCCCGCAGGCTGTCAGATTGCGTATTCGTCCTATCGGGATGGGAACGTCACCACGTCTTTTTGCTCACCACGATACGTTTTAACTTTGTGACCGCCGCTGGAAAACGCACCGTAGATGTCGGTCGCCTGTGGCACGGTGGTCACGAGCGGACGTCCCGGTAGCGGGTCGGCTATCTCATCCGGCGTGGCGCTACGCAGTGCTAAGTGCAACATGCCTAGCTCTTTTGCCACAGCCAGCACTTCGGCCTGTTGCGGCGTCACTTCCAACGTGACGGTTTGATAAGTCGCTGAACGCGTGCGAGTTCCCGTCGCAGATTCACGGCTTTTCGCCGTAGCATCCGGTCCGCTACCGTCTTCCGCACTGACATCCGTGCGCGGATAGATCGGCGCATCAGTTCGCTCATTCAGCGCCAGCACGCGCAGGTCGCGCACAATGGTCTGCGAAGCCAAAAGCGGCATAACGACAGGCTGGAGACGACTTGGTGGCAGTTCCGACTGATCGTCTCTTTTCATACTCAGGATGATGTCGACACGGTCGCCCGCCGTCACTAACCCGGCATTGCTGGCGACGGCGCTGGTCGGCACAGAAATAGCGCGCATCCCTTTGCGCAGCACGGCCGCGACAAAACCCGGCTCATTCGGCTTAACCAATACATTACTGGTCAGCCGTGCACCTTCCGCTACCGTTTCACGCAGCGTTGCACCCAGCAGCAGAGACTGGCTGTCTTTACCGCGGATAAAATTGAATGTGCGGGAAACAGGTTCTTCGGTGACCTGCCAACGCAGGGATGCAGGATCAATAAAATCACCAGGATGAAGATCTTTCGCGGCGACCAGAACGGCGACCGGTTCGGGCGCTTGAGCAACCACCGGAGGCGGCGCCGGGGGTTCAGAAGAGAGATGGCTACGCACCATCAACGCAACAATGCCTGCCAGCACGAGTGCGCCTGACAGTACGTATGTAGAGTTCACTTTCATTTCAACTTGCCTACCCTAGCGTGTGTGTCTTAAAGCTGCGACAGAATTAAAACAAGGGAAAAATCAGGACATACATCGCGCCAAACGCGATGGCGACGCCGTAAGGTATGCCTTGAGAAAGATCGGCGGGCAACGCGGGTGGCATAGGTAACCGACTCTTGAATATCCGGTTGGTGGTTTGAATGCCTATCGCCACCGCTGTGGGTACGGTATTAAGCAGCGGCAGACTGAGGGCTAAAACACCGCCAGCCAGCGCCGTTACCATGACGAAAACGATCTGGTGTCCTTGCCCAACCCACAGGCACAGTACGCTCATCAGCTTGACATCCCCGGCGCCTAATCTGCCGGTGAGGAAAAGCAAAAATCCCACAACCAGTACTGCCGCCGCACCTGGCAGCGCCCATAACGTTTTCTGTAGTGCCAACCTATCTAACGCACCGGATTGCAGGACATGTGAAACGCTGAAAAACAGCCAGCCCAGCAATAAAATCAATACCGCCTGATTGGTAATTTTGCGTACTAGCAGGTCGGTACTGATACACCACAGCAGGCACCCCATCAGCAATGCCGTCTGCGGCCAGTGCGTGTAATCCGCCATCTCGCGCTTATTTCGCTGCGCCGGACGTACCGCCGCTGGTTCCCGTGCCGGTAATTTGGTCGGCGATTTGGGTGAATTTTTCATTCAGCGCTTTGACGAAAATACCGTCGCCGCCGAAAATCGCCCCGATAGCCGCCGCCATTGCCGCGGCAAGAATGCCGTATTCGATCGCCGTTACACCGCTCTCGTCACGCAGGAAAGAACGCAATTTTGCTTTCATATTTTTCATAGGAAGACTCTCTAATCCGCAGCCAAAGAAATCATGGCCTACTCGGGGATTCGGGGGTGCCATGATGATAATAAAATTAATAATGAGACTTATTATCAAACGCCGCAAGCAGCAGAACATTAATATTCGTTAATCTTTCCATAAAAAAAATTATCAATATAAATCAATAATTAATGTAGGCTTCATTACGGAGAAAATTAATAAATATTCATATTTTTTGCAGGGATATTCATAAAAACAACGGAAGGTCGTCGTGGTAAACAGAGTACAAACTACTTACCACGCGTGATATTGATCGAGAGAAAAAAGACATCAACAACGGTTAAGGCAGAGATAGACGTTCAATCCCGGCTCGGAGGAGTCCAGATAGAGTTTGCCGCCGTGCAGATCGGTAATCGCCTGAACCAAAGACAATCCTAGCCCATAGCCAGACTGAAACCAGGTATCCAGCCGCTGAAAACGCTGTAGCGCTTTGGCGTGCTGTGCAGGCGGAATGCCCGGACCACGGTCAGCAACGCTTAGGGCGATCCATCCGCGATAAAGCGTCACGCTCAACGTGATGTATTTCCCCTGTGCCGCGTATTTCAGCGCATTTTCCACCAGATTTGCCAGCGCCTGAAACAGCAGTGCACGGTCGCCAAAGAGCTGGATTCCGGCTTTGATTTCAATCTTCAAGCGACAGCCGCGCGTTTCCGCCAGCGGTTGATAATATTCGGCAATTTCTTCCAGTAGTTGGCGCGCCTCAATGTTCTCAAACTGGTGCACGCAGCGCCCGCTTTCGATTTCACCGATACGCATCACGGTACGGAACAACCCAAGGATTTTATGTACCTCATCCACCGCCAGATTCAATTCATCACGAATGTCGTTATCCAGCCCTGCACGCTCAGTCAGGTTGAACAGACGATTTTGCAGATGCGTCAACGGAGTACGCAGCTCGTGCGCGACATGGCTCGAGGTATTGCGCACTTGCTCCATCAGGCGTTCAATCCGTTCCAGATTCTGGTTAATATCGGCGCTCAGGCTGTCAAAATCATCGTCGTAAGGCGACAGCGGCATGCGTACCTGTTGCTCACCGCTGCTGTAGCGATGCAGCGCCGCGCGGATTTTCTCCACGCTGCGCAAGCTACGTAAGCTGAAATGGCGGCTGACAAACAGGCAGAAGAGCAGCACGATAAATAATCCCGCCCCCGCCACGAGCGGGATCGTCCTCACCCGCTCTAACATGGGCCGAATGTTGTAAGCGGTAAACAGCACGCCCCCATCATCCAACATGACGGACAAACCGATCAGATTAGGGCCGTCTGGGCTGGAAATTTCGGCTTTAAGACAGCTGACATCCATCCGGCAATCAGTATGCTGACGCATTTCAAAAGGATGCATGTTGGCAGAATCAGGCGTTAGTGGGGGTGTTCTTAAAGAATCCGTGTTTAATGAATGCGTTCTTAATGGATGATTATGATACAGAATATCGCCGTGTTTATTCATCACCAGAAACAGCGGTAATTCATCTCCCTTCGCGCGATTATCCTGCCGTAATTGCGCAATCAGGCTATCAGCATTCGTTAAACGCGACTGCATCGAGTAATCGTAAATATTACCCAGAATAACTTCACGGACATGCGTTCGAATCAGTGTTTCGCTTAATGAACTGAAGCCGACAATACACATCAGCATCATCAATAAGAACAGAAAAACAATGGTTATTGCCTGACGAAAATTAGAGGTGCATAAAAAGCCGGGGTATTGGCTTGCCCCCAGTAATTGCCAGTGTTTTATTTTTATCTGCCAGCGCTGCCCCAGCCTCTTTATTTTTATTTTATTCAGCGTGGCTGCCAACATCCGTTTTGTCCTTATCTACCGCGCCTAATGCGTAGCCCATCGCTCTCAGCGTTTTAATTAATGGACGAGGGAATCCTTTATCAATTTTCGACCGCAGCTTTGACATATGAACGTCGATTAGATTGGTTTGCGGATCAAAATTGTAGCCCCATACACGTTCTAACAGCATTGTGCGCGTAATTGCCTGACCCGGATTTTCCATCAATATAATCAGTAACTTGATTTCTTTATCTGTCAAGTCAATGCGCTTACCGCCGCGCCATGCTACGCGCTGCATACGGTCGAGTTGCAGATCTTCAAAAGTCAGCATAGAGGGATTATCGACATGGCGTTTACCGCGTCGCGCCATAATATCCAGACGTAATCTAAGCTCATTAAAATTAAAAGGCTTGCCGAGATAGTCTTCAGCGCCAAGCTCTAACCCCATCACCCGATCGACATCACGATCCAGCGCCGAGAGCAGCATAATAGGCGGATGACGTGACCCTTGTAATTCACGTAATACCGTAAACCCATCCATGATGGGGAGCATTCTGTCCAACAGAACGACATCATAAACTTCATCCTTGATCGCTTTTAATGCGTGTGCGCCATCGTGCACCATCCGGCAAGAATGGCCGTGGGAATGTAATTTAGACCCGAGCCAATGGCACAGCACAGAATCATCATCAACCACTAATACACGCATAATTTTCCCCTATAAACGTGGCTTATTACCTAATTAATTCAGGGTTAATGTCCGTTTATTTTTTACCTGGTCCTTCAAACAGCCATTCACCCCACACGATGTTGATACCGTGCGGGCCGTTTTTTATTTCTGGTTTTCTACTGCTAAACTTTCTATTTATGAGAATTGCCCTACAGATAATAACAATCATTATCATTTAGTGACAAGCAGTTTACAATCGCCTGACGGAGTTCTTAGGTTGAGCGCATAAAAAACATCCCCATCGCTTACGCCATGGGGATGTAGAGGAAGGAAAGAGAAGAGAAAGAAATCAACGCGGTAGCGGGGAGCGCCTCACTGCGTCTTACTCATTTTCGATCAAGAGCGCTTCCATCAGATCGAGATCGCGCAGCATTTTTTGCAACGTTTCATTGCTGATCTGCTGCGTGGCCCGCAGGTGGTACAGCTCCGCACGTTCAGAATTCAGCGCAGTCAGACGAAAACGCCGTTCAAGATCTTCAATCAACATGCCGTTTTCAGGATCGTCTTTATTGATTAGCCGTCGACGTAGATTACCAATGACACGTGCGCTGACTTCTTTCAGCACCTGCTCATCAATGTTTTCCTCTCGATCGGCAGCCAGACGCTCCTCCATTTTGTGCATGCTTTTGATCGCCACCTCCGCCACGGCCATCCGCGCCATGCGGATTTCTTTGGCATGCGCCGCTTTGTCCGCCACTACCACACCGCGCAGCAGAAACGGTAGCGCCAGTACGCCACACAGCAGAGAGAACAAAATGACGCCCGTGGCGATAAACACCAGCTGATAGCGTGACGGAAACGCTGTGCCGTCAGTCAGCAACAGCGGAATAGACAGCACACCCGCCAGCGTAATCGCCCCTCGGACGCCGGCAAAGGAAGCGATCCACAGTTCACGCGTGGAAAACTCGGCGAATACCATCGGGCGCTTTTTTTGGATGTGCGTGCTGTATGTTTTCATCATCCACAGCCAGCTAAAACGTAGCAGCAATAAGGCACCATAGATGATCGCAATATCGGTAAACAGCATCCAGGTTTCAACCGTTGGATCCAGCTCCGCCTGCGTAACCGAAGTTTCCAGAATGCCCGGCAATTGCAGACCCAGCATGATGAACACCATGCCGTTGAACACAAATTCCAGCATCGACCACACGCCGTTGGCACGCATTCTCATCGTCAGTGGCGCGCTACGAATCACACCTGACTGACCAATCGTCATCCCCGCCGCTACCGCAGCCAAAATGCCCGACACACCGATGTGTTCTGCAATCAGATACGACGCAAAGGGCAGCAGCAGCAGCAGTACGATCTGCGTTGCGGCATCATCACCGCTCCAGCGGCTGATAACCCGCAGCGATTTACCAAATATCCAGGTCACGCCAACGCCTGCCAACAGCCCGCCCAGCGCTACCTGAATAAATTCCAGCGTCGCACCGGAAACCGTAAATACCATCGTCCCCATCGCAATAGCGACAGCAAACTTCAGCGACACCAGGCCGGACGCATCATTCATCAATGCTTCGCCCTGCAAAATGCCCATTAGCTTTTTCGGAATGCGATCTTCACCCACGATACCAGACAGTGCAACGGCATCCGTCGGCGACAGCACGGCAGCCAGCGCAAAAGCAGCAATCAGCGGCATTCCCGGCACCATCCAGTAGATGAAATAGCCGATGCCAACCACGGTAATCAGCACCAGAACCAGCGCCAGACCGATAATTTCCCGACCGTGCCTCAGGAACTCACGCGTGGGTGTTTTCCAACCGTCGGCAAACAGCAGCGGAGGAATGAAAAGCACCATAAATAGTTCAGGATTAAAATCAACGTGCAACCCAAACTGGGGCCAGGCAAGGATAGCACCCAGCGCGATTTGCATTAAAGGCAGAGGAACTTGAAAAGGTAAAATGCGCGTAACCACCCCGGACAGCGAGACAACCAGGGTCAAAATAAGAATCGTAAAAAATATTTCCATGCTTTCCTTAGACGTACTCCTAAATCAAAAAATTCTGCCTGCGAGCGCGTGAACTGCCCTTCCATATTTAACGCATTTAGTCCGGTATGAAAATGGATTTCTCGGTAAAGAAGAGAGGTTTCATCCTAAATAATTCAAGCTGCAAGAAGGCGGCGACACAGCGAATCCCCGGGAGCTTACATCAGTAAGTGACTGGGGTGAGCGAGGACAAATCGGCTAAGCCGATTTGAACGCCGCTAGCGGCAGCCCTTCAGGGCGAGGCTCAGAGATGAGCCGAGTATTGCCAACGCACATGCGGTTTGAAGTATGACGGATAATTACTTTCTTGATTATCACACAAGTAACATCAACCCAAAGCCAATAAAAGGGCACATAAAATCGCATTTGACGCCGGTGATGATGAAGGAGGGAAAACGGGGAATGACAGACCTTCTGGACCGAGCCAGAAGGTCTGTTGGAAGGGATTACAGCGCCCAGCCGCCAGCGTAGAACACCACCAGTGCGACAGCGATAATCACGGTGCCGATGTTCAGTTTACGCCATTCGCCGGAACAGATGCGTCCTAATACCAACGCACCAAAGCCCAGCATGATACCGGTCACGATGTTACAAGTCAGTACGATGAATACGGCACATACCAAACCGGACATCGCATCAACGAAATCATCAAAATTCAGCTTGGAGACGTTGCCCAACATCAGCAGACCGACGTACATCAGCGCTGGCGCGGTAGCATAGCCAGGGACCAGATACGCTAACGGAGAGACAAACAGCAGCAGCAGGAACAGCACACCAACTACCGTTGCCGTTAAGCCCGTTTTACCACCGGCTGCCGTACCCGCTGCGGATTCGATGTAGACCGCTGCCGGTGACGTTCCGACCAAGCTAGAGAAAATGCTGCTCACGGAGTCTGCGGTCAGAGCCTTACCACCGTTGATGATTTGCCCGTCTTTATCCAGCAGATTTGCCTGTCCGGCTACCGCACGGATCGTACCCGTAGCATCGAACACCGCGGTCATTACCAGTGCCAACACACTTGGCAGAACCAGCGGCTGCAACGCGCCCATGATATCAAGGCTGAAGATCAGCGATGAACCGTCGGCAGCCGTCAGGCTCGGCAATGCAAAGAAGCCAGCGTATTTTACGTTCGGATCAAAAATCAGTCCCAGAACAGAGATCACGACGATAACCAGCAAAATACCGCCCGGTACGCGACGCTTCTCTAAACCGATGGTCGCCGCCAGCCCCAACAGAGACATAATGACGGGGAAAGAGGTGAAGTCGCCCAGCGCAACTGGCAGACCGTCAATCGGGTTTTTTACCACCAGACCCACACCGTTGGCGGCAATAATCAGCAGGAACAGACCGATACCAATCCCTGTACCGTGTGCCACACCCAGCGGCAGGTTACGCAAGATCCATGAACGGATGCCCGTGACGGAAATGATGGTAAACAGCACACCCATCAGGAAAATCGCACCCAGCGCTACGGGAATACTGATTTGCTGTCCCAGCACCAGACTGAACGCGGTGAATGCGGTCAGAGAAATCGCACAGCC
Source organism: Pectobacterium betavasculorum (assembly GCF_000749845.1). Taxonomy (GTDB): domain Bacteria; phylum Pseudomonadota; class Gammaproteobacteria; order Enterobacterales; family Enterobacteriaceae; genus Pectobacterium; species Pectobacterium betavasculorum. Next base: position 360,983 of record NZ_JQHM01000002.1, read on the forward strand.
AATCGCCATCGGCAGATTAGCCCACAACCCCATCAGCAGCGATCCCAGTCCGGCAACCAGACAGGTCGCAACGAATACGGCCGCTGGCGGGAAGCCAGCCTTGCCCAGCATACTCGGCACCACAATCACCGAGTAAACCATGGCCAGGAACGTCGTCAGGCCTGCTAACACTTCCTGACGCACGTTACTGCCGCGCTGTGTAATTTTGAAAAAAGCATCAAGCGAGCCTTGCGAGCCAGCCTGACGGGTGGTGTTTGGCATAGTGGTATCCCCTGAAATGTCATTATTATTTAAGATCAATACTGAACGGCTCCCGTGGCCTTGCTCTGCGAGCGCGCCAACATTACAGACACACGATGAACCGTATAGCCCTGCACGCAAACGATTAGCTCGCTGAATGCAGAACCGGAAAAACGTTACTGTCTCAAGACATTGCCGACCCAAAACAGGCTGTACTAAAACAAGCTGGTTAAGACGATGGCAGGCAATGCGAAGCGCACGATTATCCCGCTTCCCTTGCGCTTATTTCAACTGCTAATCGAGACAATTTACCTATCTCACTTCATCTTTCCGATAAGGAAATGCGCAGCCAGTACAGGTAATCGTCAATCCGATAACTCGCTAAAAACGCACCAGTATGAAGAAAAAGCAGAAAGGGTTATTAGACGAAAATCAAAACAGCGGTTTACCCTTCACAAACTGATCGTTCATTTTTTTGTGATTCACATCACAAAAAAGTTGACCCTCCGTATCAGGGCGAGTATTCTTAAAAACGTGAACAGCATCACAGAAAACAAATCACCTAACAACGAGGAAATGACCATGAAACTGCTGAACAAAATCATCGCTATGTTTGAAAATATCAACATCAACTTTGGTACTTTCAACCAATAATTATTTAAGAATCGTGGGGATAAAAAGATGCGCGTTGTCCGCAAAATCAATCAAATATTAAAAGCGTTGGGCAAAACCTATCGCGGTGTTAACCCCCACGCTATCTTCCGTTAATCGTACTCAGAGTATGTTAACCACCCTAAAATGGCTGCCCTCCGGCGGCCATTTTTGTTTGTGGTATTCAGTGTGCTTTACTGCGCGATATAGGGATGATTCACACGCCAGTGCTCTGCAATGTCCTGACGACGACAAATCCATACGCGCTCATGCTGCTGGATATAGTCCAGGAAACGCTGTAGGGAACGAAAACGTCCCGGCCTGCCGAGTAAACGACAATGCATACCGATGGACAGCATTTTTGGTGCAGTCTCCCCTTCGGCATAAAGCACATCAAAGCTGTCTTTCAAATAGCTGAAAAACTGATCGCCGCTGTTAAACCCCTGCGGTGAGGCAAAACGCATATCATTGGCGTCAAGGGTATACGGCACAATAAGGTGCGGATGCACATCACCAGTACTTTTTTTCACTGGCATCCAGAACGGCAAATCATCACCATAGTAGTCGCTGTCGTACCAAAAACTGCCTTGATCGACCACCAACTGACGGGTGTTGGGGCTGTCTCGACCAGTATACCAGCCCAATGGCGGCTGACCGAATAGCGCGGTGAGCACATCGATCGCTTTATTCATATGTTCACGTTCTGTTTCAATATCCATATTTTGATAATGAATCCAACGCCAGCCGTGGCTCACCACATCATAATTAGCCGACTTAATTGCATGCACAATCTCAGGATTACGTGCCAATGCCATTGCGACGCCAAATACCGTCAGCGGCAGACCGCGTCGCAGGAACTCCTGATGAATGCGCCAAAACCCTGCGCGAGAACCATATTCATACAGTGAATCCATTGACATATGGCGGTCGGGATAACTCGCTGCGCCAATAATATCGGACAAAAACTGTTCGGAGCCCGCATCGCCATGCAAAACGTTATTTTCTGCGCCTTCCTCATAGTTCAGCACAAACTGAACCGCAATTCTGGCATTTCCGGGCCAGTTAGCCTGCGGTGGCGTTCCCGCATACCCAATGAGATCGCGTGGATAATCACGGTTAATCGCATCAATTAATGCGGCAGATTCTTTTATCATCGTCTGATTTCCTTAACGCAATGTACTGAAAATGCCGCTTAACGGCTTGGCGGTCGGATAATCCAGATCGCCGTGCTTACTGGTTGTCAGCCCCAGAGCTGACAAAGACTCAATCAATTTGACAGCCGCGCTGACACCGTCAATGACGGGGATCGCCAGTTCATGGGTCAGATCTTGTGCCAGGTCGGCCATTCCGCCACAGCCGAGTACAATGGCTCCGATGCCATCATGATGCAAAGATTGTATACAATATTCGCGCACTTTCTTCTGTGCGATATCGCCATCTTGCTCTAGCGCGAGCACGGGTAAATCGATGGCATGCAGTGCGGCACAGTGATGCTCAAAGCCATAACGCTGTAATAAATGGCGGGCGATAACGACGGTTCGCGGCAGCGTGGTGACAATAGAGAAACGCGTTGCTACCAGTGTCGCCATATGCATGGCCGCTTCCGCAATACCAATTACCGGCTTGCTGGCAACCTCTCGAGCTGCGAGCAGTCCTGGATCGCCAAAGCAGGCGATGATATGTCCATCAACACCCTGCGCTTTTCCCTGCTTTATCTGTTCCAATACGCCAACCGCGGCAATGGCTTCATCAAAGTGCCCTTCAATAGAAGGCACACCCTGAGAAGGCGACACCGCCATAATCTCCGTTCCAGGGGCAGCAACAGCACGGGCAGCCATCCCGATCGTTTCCGTCATAGCAAGGCTAGTATTGGGATTAATCACCTGAATCAACAGCGATTTCATGCGAGCTTCTCCTTAAAATGGCCGAACAAGCGGCAAAAATCAGGCTCGGTATTTTCATCCCTGTCAAAACGCAGGCTGGCAACAATATCGTCGAAATGCCGAGTCATCGCCTCGGACAGCGCTGTAGCATTTTTATCACGCAGCAGTGTGAGAAGGTCATGGTGATCGTGACACCGGCACCCTTGCTGCCATGGGGCCCCATAAGCAGCAATGACCAGCGATGAGCGCAACGTCAGTTGCGAGACAATTCCCGTTAACACTGCGTTGCCAGAAATCGCCTGTAGCTGAATATGGAACACGGCTGACAGACGAATAGCTTCCGCCCCATTTTTATCAGCATGCGCTTTCTGTTCCGCGATATTCAGCTTATTCAACGCGGCCAAATGAGGCGATCGACAGTGCGAGATCACCTCAGACAGATTGGCACATTCGATAAAACGGCGCGTCTTAAAAATTTCTCGAGCTTCTTCCACCGAAGGCGTCGCTACCTGTGCACCACGTTTGGGCGTTAGCGTGACCATTTGCACCACCGCAAGACGCTGCAACACTTTTCTGATCCCCGTTCTGCTCACGTCAAACACATCAGCCAGCGCTTCCTCCGGCAACTTTGTTCCAGGCAACAGTTGATGTTCAACAATCGCGTTGAGCAGTGCCTGGTAAATAACGTCATCTTTTTGCTGTGAGAATGCCGCGCTTTCAAGTCCGTAGGTGTAGTTCATCTCATTTTCTCGTTGTAACAGCATCCATAAATCGTACACACGATAGATCATTAATGTATACAAAAAAGTGAATTCTGGCCTGATTCATGCAACGTCGTTTTATATACAACGTCATTCATTTAACGATCAGAGTAAAGGGAGCAGATTCCATGCCAGAAAAAATTAGCGCGGATAATGGTACTGATACGTACAGCCCGAAATTATGCAATGCGGATCTGGCCCCGACCCGCGTTCAAACATGGTCCTGGTACAATATTTTTTCATTCTGGATGTCGGATGTGCACAGTATGGGGGGCTATGTTGTCGCAGCCAGCTTTTTCACACTGGGATTAGCAAGCTGGCAGGTACTCATGTGCCTACTGGTGGGGATCTGTATTGTGCAGATTTGTGCCAATCTGGTTGCTAAACCGAGCCAGATGGCTGGCGTTCCTTATGCCGTGGTCTGCCGTCAGGCATTCGGCGTATTCGGTGCCAATATCCCCGCCGTGATACGAGGTTTAATCGCCTTTGCATGGTACGGAATTCAGACCTACCTCGCTGCCCATGCCCTAATGCTGGTCCTACTAAAGTTCTACCCGGATCTCGCGCCGCTAACGCAAACACACTGGCTCGGGCTGTCGGCGCTAGGATGGATGTGTTTTGGCATCATGTGGTTTCTGCAAGCCATGGTGTTTTGGCATGGCATGAACGCGATTAAGCGCTTTATCGACTTTGCCGGCCCCGCAGTCTATGTGGTCATGACGCTGCTGGCCGTCTGGATTATTTACCAAACCGGATGGGAAAATATTTCTTTTACACTGAGCAGCAAAACACTGACGACCAGCGAACAGACCTGGCAGATGCTTACCGCGACAGCGCTGGTGGTTTCCTATTTTTCCGGCCCACTATTAAATTTTGGCGACTTTTCTCGCTATGGCAAGAGTATGCAGGAGATTCGCCGCGGCAATCGTTGGGGACTGCCGTTTAATTTCCTGCTGTTTTCTATCATCACCGTCGTTATTGTTTCAGGAACCCAGTCACTGTTTGGGCGTATGATTACCGATCCCATTGAAACCGTCACACACATTGGCAGTGGCTTTGCCGTTGCGCTTGGCGTACTGACCATGATTATCGCGACTATCGGGATTAATATTGTCGCCAATTTCGTCTCGTCGGCTTTCGATTTCTCCAACTGCTCGCCACAGCGCATCAGTTTCCGCACTGGGGGTATGATCGCCGCGGTCGGTTCTGTCCTACTTACGCCCTGGAATCTCTTCAATTCACCGGAGCTGATTCATTACACGCTCGATGTACTCGGTGCCTTTATCGGCCCACTATTTGGTATTCTGCTTATGGATTTCTACGTTATCAAAGGCGGGAAAATCTATGTGGACGATCTCTTCGATGCGACGCCGAAAGGACGATACTGGTACCGAAACGGGTTCAATCCGAACGCGCTGATGGCATTAATTCCTGCGGTAGCCATCGGTCTGGTCATCAGCTTTACTCCACAGTGGCGCGATGCAGCCAACTTCAGCTGGTTTATCGGCGCATTCCTGGCGGCGGGCTGCTACCGTTATTTAGCACGCCACGAGCGCGTCGGCGCGGCTAAAAAATCCTTTGCTACCCGTGGGATGCTGTTAGAGAAAGAGTAAGAAACAACGGGCGCCGCATAGAGAATCCTGCGGCGCCGCCTTATCAAGCGTAGAGTGAAACTTCGCCTGTTGGGCGAGTTTTAAAACGACGATGCAGCCAGAGATACTGTTCAGGCGCGCGCATGATTTCTTTCTCAATCACCTTATTCATATAGCAGGCCGCCGCCTGTTCATCATGATAAGGATAACCCTGTAATTCAGGCTGAATCACCAGTTGATAACCCAGAGCATCGGGCTTACGAATCAGCACAGTCGTCATCATCGCGGGTTTTGCCAGACGGCTGATGGTGTAGGTGCCGCTGGTGGTCGCCGCATTTTTCACCGCAAAGAAAGGCGCAAATACGCTACCTTTAGGGCCGTAATCCTGATCGGGAGCGAACCATACCGCTTCACCACGTTTCAGTGCCTGCACCATACCACGCAGATCTTTACGGTCGATCATCGCCTTGTTCGAGCGAGAACGTCCCCAGGTTTGCACCATTTCCATCGCTTTATTGTTGTGCGGACGGTACATTGCCATCATCGGCTGACACAACCCCATCGCCCTACCGCCAAGTTCCAGCGACATGAAGTGAATACCAATCACCATCACGCCCTGACCTTTTGCGGTGGCGCGCTGTAAATGTTCCAACCCTGAAACATCAAACCAGTGGCGCACGCGACGATCGGGCCAGAACCAGGCCATGCCAGTTTCGACCAATGCCATTCCGAGAGAGGCAAAGTTGCTGTCGATCATGGCTTCCCGTTCGTCATCGGAGATCGTGGGGAAACATAGTTCAAGATTGCGTCGAGCAATCGACACTCGACGTTTAAGAAAGAGACGGGATAAACGACCTGCGCTGCTTCCGATTTTCATCAACAGCGGATAAGGAAGTTGGACTAATAAAAACAGCACGCCAAGACCGAACCAAGTCGTCCAATAGCGTGGGTGGAGTAATGCCCTGGTAAATGTTTGCTTAATCTTCATGATACTCATCTTTAAGTGATTAACAGCGTACCGCATAAAGAGTCGTTCTCATCGCGCTACATCTATCATGACACTTATTTATCGGGATCGTTTCAGCTGTGTGGAAAACTTACTTCTGACCGTTACCGCGCATAAGGTTAAAAAGCAGGATAAACATGCTGATAACACAGAGGGAATGTTGCACAGCCGATGAACGGCTGACGGTAGAATCTATTATACCTGATTCAGGTTTAATTAAAGAGTAGCCCCCAAGAAATATTCATCAGCATGAGTGACTAACCCCAATGAGCAGATGCACGATGATGGGGCAAGTTTTCACGCCACCCTGCGCCATTACAAGAAAAACCCCCGCATTCAACAGAGTATTATTCTGTTATCCGAAACACGCAAACGGTTACGAATATTAGCAACCGTTTGCAAACAGGAAAATAACGCTATTTTTTCATTATTTTGAATTTTTGTTGCGCAACAAAATAAAAATCCAATATTTACAAACACATAATTAAAAATCAATAAATTTATACACTGGCATGTTATTTGCAAATTTCTCGTCATCTGCGGCAAAGGCATAGCAGCGCGTAGCTCATTTACGTGCAGGCTAAGCACACGAAGGAATGCCTTCGTATAAAAAGAGGTTTCACGATGACGATGACTTATACCCGTGCATTACGCAGCCAGTTTTTCGACATCACTGGCCTGGCGACGCGGCCAGATGACATGATGAAACTGAGCCGTAACCTTGACGATGGATTGCTATTCCTGGACGGTAGCCATATCGCTGCACTAGTGGAATGGGAAGAGGGACGCCACTGGTTGCGCCATCCAACAGACTATATCGATTATCGCGACAAGCTGATTGTGCCTGGCTTTGTCGACACGCATCTCCACTATCCTCAAACCGAGATGGTCGGTGCCTGGGGAGAACAGCTGCTAGAGTGGCTGCAAACCTATACTTTTCCAACGGAAAGCAAATATGCTGACAGTGACTATGCTGCCGCCATGTCGGTCTTCTTTCTCAACCAGCTACTTGCTAACGGGACGACCACAGCACTGGTATTCGGCACTGTGCATCCAGAATCGGTAGAAGCGCTGTTCCGTGCAGCAAGCAGTCTTGAAATGCGTCTTATCGCAGGCAAGGTGATGATGGACAGAAATGCCCCACCTTATCTGATCGAAACGCCAGAACAGAGCTATCAACAAACTCGCGACCTGATTCTACGCTGGCACAATACTGGTCGTATTAACTACGCGCTGACACCCCGTTTCGCACCAACATCCTCACCGGAGCTCATGCGCGTGATAGAACAGTTGCGGTATGAATTTCCTGATGTCTGGCTACATACCCATTTAAGTGAAAATACCGACGAGGTGGCGTGGGTAAAAACACTCTGGCCCGAGCACAGCAGCTACCTTGGTGTGTACCACCATTATCATATGACCGGCAAACGTAGCGTCTTTGCCCATGCGATTCACCTTGAACCGTGTGAGTGGGACTGCCTGCGTGAAACAGACTCCGCCATCGCCTTCTGCCCCACCTCAAACTTATTTCTTGGGAGCGGTCTCTTTCCGCTTCATACCTGTCTCGATCACGGCGTACGTGTGGGGATTGGCACTGATATCGGTGCGGGCACAACGTTTAACATGCTGCAAACCCTTGGAGAAGCCTACAAGGTCGCTCAACTGCAAGGCAGCAAGCTCCATGCCTGTCAGGCTTTCTATCATGCGACACTCGGCGGGGCTCACGCCCTCGATCTCGATCGTTACATCGGCAATTTTATGCCGGGCAAAGAGGCGGATTTCGTGGTGCTGGATCTGGCCGTTAGCCCGCTGCAAAAAATGCGTCTGGCGAACAGCCATGATATCCATGAGAAGCTATTTTTACTGATGACGTTGGGGGACGATCGCAATATCTGGCATACCTGGGTTAATGGCCACTGCGTCTGGCGTCAGGATGACGTGGAGGACGCCGCATGATCCAGTTTTTGCTGAACCAAACGCTGAAAACAGTAACGGATGTGGCACCGGATACCACAATACTGCGCTGGCTGCGCACGCAGGAAAGACGCAGTGGAACCAAAGAAGGATGTGCGTCGGGTGACTGTGGCGCCTGCACCGTGGTCATCGGCGAACCAGCAATAGAAGGCATGACCTACCAGACTGCCAATAGCTGTATCACGCTGCTGAGCCAACTTCACGGCAAACAGTTGCTAACAGTAGAAGATCTGGCTGACAACGGCCTACTTCACCCAGTGCAACAAGCCATGGCAGACTGCCATGCTTCCCAATGTGGGTTTTGTACACCGGGCTTTGTGATGTCGACATTTGCATTGCAGAAGTCCGGCTGTCCAGGCTCCCTACACGCGATTGAGCAACAGTTAGCGGGCAACTTGTGTCGCTGCACGGGCTACCGACCTATTATCGCCGCCGCACAGCAGGTCTGCGGACGTGAAGTGAACGATCGTTTCGAGACACTCGCACAACAAACCGCAGGTCGGCTACGTGAAATACGGCTGAAGGCAATCGAAAATCATCCAGATCAAACCTGCCTGCTTCCCACTACGCTATCGGAACTGGCGGCGCTCTGTCTGCGCCATCCCTCAGCCTCTTTGTTGGCTGGCGGCACTGACTTAGCCCTTAACGTAACTCAACACCACCAGCGTCTTGAGCGCATCATCGCCCTGCATCAAGTCGAGGCGCTGAAAGCCATCACGATAACAGATCGCACGATCGTACTCGGTGCAGGAGTCACACTTCAGCGTTGCCAGCACGCTCTGGAAACACTGATTCCAGCCTTTAGTCAGGCGTTGTCGAGATTCGCTTCCTGCCAGATACGCAATCAAGGTACGCTGGCGGGAAATCTCGCCAATGCCTCACCAATTGGCGACGGCGCGCCGATGCTACTGGCACTCAATGCCCATCTGGTGCTACAGCGCGGCGACCAGACGCGTGAGCTTCCCCTCGATCAGTTTTTTCTTGCCTATCGTAAAACCGCCTTACAGCCGGGCGAGTTTATCCGCGATATCGTCATTCCTCGCAGCGGAATTTCCCCATCCTTCGCCGCCTGGAAAGTGTCTAAGCGGCGTGATGACGATATCTCCACGGTCTTTGGCGCATTCAATATCCTGGTAGAAGAAGGCCGGGTAGTGGAAGCGCGTATAGGATTCGGCGGCATGGCAGCAACACCATCACGAGCAATGACGTGTGAACAAGCGTTGCTATACCGCCCTTTATCTGATGCCTTAGATTCTGCCTGCGCCGCGCTGGCACAGGATTTTTCACCGCTAAGTGATTTTCGCGGCAGCGGAGCTTATCGCCTCGCTATTGCACGAAATCTGCTGCGGCGCTACGTCTTGCAGCAGTCCCACCCGCAGACGGCTCTGGAGGTTGATGCCTATGTCGAGTAATCCAGAACAACTGTCCGAACGGATGCTGATGGAACAGTTTCATCGTGAATTGGCAGACGGTGCGGGGCGTAGGCAGAAGCACGAAAGCGCAGACAAACACGTGAGCGGTCAGGCTGAATATGTGGATGATAAACAGACATTGCCCGGATTATTACATCTCTGTCCGGTACTGAGCGAACACGCCCACGCCCGTATTCTCAACGTTGATACGCAGGCGTGTTTGGCTATGCCGGGCGTGATTCGGGTTCTGGGGTGGCAAGACGTCCCCGGTGAACTGGATGTCGGGGCACTGGCACCGGGCGAACCGCTGTTTGCCAAAGAAACGGTGGAGTATCACGGTCAGGTTGTGCTGACCGTCGTAGCAGAAACCTGGGAAGCAGCGCAGGCTGGAGCCAGGGCAGTAAGCATCACCTACCAGCCTCTGGAAGCCGTGCTGGATGTAGAAGAGGCACTACACCGCGAGTTTTGGGTGGAAGCGCCGCATGTACATCAACGCGGAGAAGTAGAGACGGCGTTGACTCACGCACCTCACCGTATCCAAGGTCAGTTTCATATTGGCGGGCAGGAGCATTTCTATCTGGAGGGACAGATAGCGATGGCCTTGCCGGGAGAAGACAACAGCCTTCAGATTTTCTCCTCCACGCAACACCCTACCGAGGTACAAAAACTGGTTTCATCGGTACTCGGTATCACCATGAACAAGGTGACCGTCGATATGCGCAGAATGGGAGGAGGATTTGGCGGTAAGGAGACGCAAGCGGCGAGTATCGCCTGCCATGCCGCTCTGGCGGCTCATCTGACAGCACGCCCCGCAAAACTGCGTTTGAGCCGTCGTGATGATATGCGGACAACCGGTAAACGGCATCCCTTTTTCGTTCGTTATGATGTTGGCTTCACCGATGACGGCATGCTGCACGGTGTGGTCATCGATCTGGCGGCAAACTGCGGCTATGCGCTCGATCTTTCAGGTTCGATCTGCGATCGCGCGATGTTTCATGCGGACAATGCCTACTATCTCGGTGATGCACGCATCACAGGCTATCGCTGCCGCACGCATTTGGCCTCCAATACCGCCTATCGCGGGTTCGGCGGCCCGCAGGGTATGGTGGCCATCGAGCAAATTATGGATCGCATCGCTCGCGAGCTGGGGTGCGATCCGTTGACGATTCGCCAGCGTAATTACTACGGCAAAACAGAGCGTAACATCACACACTATTGGCAAACGATAGAAGACAATCCCCTATCAGTAATCACCCAGCAGTTGGAGCAACGCGCAGATTATCAGGTACGCCGTGAAGCGATCCGCACATTCAACGCAACCAGCCCGATTCTCAAACGCGGTCTGGCACTCACGCCTGTAAAATTTGGTATTTCCTTTACCTCAAGTTTTTTAAACCAGGCGGGCGCGTTAATTCTGATCTACACCGACGGCACGGTGCAGTTGAACCACGGCGGTACTGAAATGGGGCAAGGACTGAATACGAAAGTCGCGCAGGTCGTGGCTGAGGTGCTGCAAATTCCCCTGGAAACCATTCAAGTCACCGCCACGAATACAGGCAAAGTGCCTAATACCTCCCCGACCGCGGCTTCATCAGGTGCCGATCTGAACGGTAAAGCGGCGGAAATCGCGGCACAAACGCTAAAAACGCGGCTGACAGAGATGTTGTGCCGATTGCACCACTGCGATGAACAGGACGTTGCCTTTCGTAATGGAATCGTCCAGGTGCCGGGAAAATATTTTCGTTTTGCTGATATCGCCAACATGGCGTGGCTCAATCAGGTTCCGCTCTCCGCTACCGGCTTTTACAAGGTTCCCGGTATTCACTACGACCGTGCCGCAGGACGAGGCCAACCGTTTTACTATTTTGCCTATGGCGCGGCCTGCTCAGAGGTGATTGTCGATACTTTAACCGGAGAATATCGTCTGCTACGCACAGATATTTTGCATGATGTGGGGCAGTCACTGAATCCCGCACTGGATATCGGTCAGATTGAAGGGGGCTTTATTCAAGGTGCCGGATGGCTCACCTGTGAAGAACTGGTCTGGAACGAGGATGGACGTCTGCTTACCGACAGCCCTATGAGTTATAAAATCCCGGCTATCAGCGATATCCCCCCCGATTTTCGCGTTTACCTGCTGGAAAACCACGCCAACCCACAGCAGACCGTTTATCGTTCAAAAGCGGTTGGCGAACCCCCTTTCATGCTCGGCATATCCGTCTGGTGCGCATTACAGGATGCGGTGGCAAGTGTCGCTGGCTATCATCAACACCCGCATCTTGACGCCCCCGCCACGCCAGAACGCGTATTCTGGGGAATACAGTCGCTGCGGGAGGCACCATGAACGATACATGGATTACGATACTGAATGATTTATACACCCGTCATGAAGAATGCATTCTGCTCACGCTGCTGGGCGAGCAAGGATCGGTTCCCCGCGATGGTGGAACCAAAATGATCGTCACACGGCAGGATAGCTGGCTGACCATCGGCGGCGGCAATCTGGAATACCAATGCATCGCCATTGCACGCGATATGTTAATACACCATGCCACCCAGCCACGTATTGAACGTTTTAACCTCGGCGCGAGAGCAGGACAGTGTTGCGGCGGGATGACAATGGTGTTGCTGGAGCCACTCATTCTGCCGCAGCCGCACATCGTGGTCTTTGGTGCCGGACATGTTGGCCGTGCACTGGTGTCGTTACTTGCCACCCTGCCCTGCCGGGTGTCGTGGGTTGATGAGCGGAACGAGATGTTCCGGCACATGCCGCCGGGGGTGATCGCCCGGCATCTGGATGACCCAGTGGATGCGGTGACAGACAGCCCCGCTGGGAGCTATTTCGTGGTCATGACGCACCATCATCCACGCGATTTAACCTTGGCAGAGGCGATTCTGAAACGGGGCGATTACCGTTACTTTGGTCTGATAGGATCGCAAACGAAACGCCAGCGTTTCAGCTACCAGCTAACCGGAAAAGGCATCAGTGAATCACAGCTCGCGACGATGCGCTGTCCGGTCGGCCTGCCTGACGTGAAGGGGAAACTGCCCGCAGAAATTGCCGTAGCAATCGCCGGAGAAATTATTGCCGTCTATCATCAGTCATCAACTGCCGCGATAGGTTGACCAGGACCACGGTGAAATCAGAAACGGCAGATGATAGTGTCCACCTGAGGCGCTGAGTCGAAAATCAATCTGCGCCTCGACAAACAGCGATTCGCGCTTGGCTTCAGCGAACCAGTCTCCGATGGCGGCGGTCAGGCGGTAATGTCCCGCGGGTAACGGCTCGTTCACAAACGCCGCAATACGCCCATCGCCATTGGTGACGTCTTCAGCGATGCTGCACCAGCACGCGGCGTCATGCCGTTCTAAGCGAACCTTTACCCCAATAGCAGGGTGACCTAATGCAATGTCCAGAATATGGGTACTCAGCGTGCTCATGGGTTAAATATTCCTTTCAGTCTCAATAATGTGATTTCCCGCAGTTGAGCCAGAGCTTCCTGCGTTTCCTGTTCCGGCGTGTGTTGTAGTCTTCTTTCTACGATATCCACTATCTCCTCAGCGCTACGCCCTTTGGCACGGACCAGAAACACATAACCAAACCGTGCCTCATAGCGAGCATTCCCCTCGTGCAGTGCTCGCGCCAGCATCGCGTCCTGAGGGTTAACCGCAGCCTGCTCTTGTCGAGAGAGTTTCGCTTCCTGCGTATCTCCGGCCGCTTTTTCGCCAATACGTGGATGAGTACTGAGCGCCAGCATCAGGTCTTCAGGTTGCCAATCGCGGCTTGCCTGCTCTCCGGCATCCAGCACATCGGTAATGTGTTGATAAGGGCGCCCGCGAGCGACCCGCCCAACCCAATCGGAGAGTGCCACACAGGGTAACAGCAGCGCCTCCGCGTCTTCTCCGCTCAACTGATTAAAATGCTCAAGTGAGATCATTACACACGACTCCTCTGACTCAATATCAGCGCATTATTAAGCGTCTGGTTCCTTAACATCTGTTGGATAGGCGCTTCATGATTCAATGCCTAGCACAAAGTGCGCCACTTTCACCGCCACCCGACAAATCTGCTGCATATCGTGTGTAGCGCAATGCAGGCTGCAACACCATTACCGTTTTTTCGCACCGTTGATTCCCGCAAACCGTTAACGCCCTTTCATTGCGCAATGTGACAGCAATGTTGCACTGTCGTTGTGCATTTATTGCACGTCTTCGTCGTTTACCCCGCAGTCACACTGCACTTAGCCAGTGAATACAAATTGGTACTAAAGTTGCAAGAAAAACACAGATTGATACAAACGTTGCAGGTTGTCGACAGATAACGGACAAGACAAGCCAGAGGAAAAATGATGAAAGCAACAATCATTGGTGCGGGTATTGGGGGGTTAAGCGCGGCCGTCGCCCTAAAAAAAGCGGGCATCACGTGCGAAGTATTTGAAGCAGTTCGCGACATTAAACCAGTCGGTGCCGCTATTTCAGTTTGGCCGAACGGCGTCTCCTGTATGAACCACTTAGGAATGGGCAGCATTATGACGCGCTTCGGTGGTCAGATGCACTACATGGCCTATCAGGATTACCGTGAGGGGCAAACGATGACCCGCTTTAGCCTCAGCCCGCTGGTCGAACAGGTCGGTGAGCGACCTTACCCTATCGCCCGTGCCGAGCTGCAAAGAGGAATGCTGGATTTCTGGGGACGGGACACGGTGCAGTTTGGTAAACGCGTCGAACGCGTTGAGCAGGATGAACACGGCGTTACCGCCTGGTTTACCGATGGCTCCCACACGCACAGCGATATTTTAATCGCTGCCGACGGTACCCACTCTACGCTCCGGTCGCATGTGCTGGGGTACACACCGGAACGTCGCTATGCCGGTTATGTGAACTGGAATGGTCTGGTGGACATTGACGAACAGATTGCTCCCGATAATCAGTGGACCACCTTTGTCGGAGAAGGCAAACGCGTTTCATTGATGCCGGTTTCTGACGGGCGGTTTTACTTCTTTTTCGATGTTCCACTCCCTCAAGGTTTACCGGAAGATCGCACCACGGTACGCGCCGATCTATTACGCTATTTTTCCGGCTGGGCACCACAGGTGCAACGACTGATCGCCGCCATCAATCCCGATACGACCAACAGAATTGAAATTCACGATATCGAACCCTTTCCCCAATTAGTGCGCGGGCGCGTAGCGCTTCTGGGCGACGCCGGCCATAGCACCACGCCAGATATCGGTCAGGGCGGATGCGCCGCACTGGAAGATGCGGTAGTGCTGGGCGAGGCACTGCACCATTGTGCTGCTCACCACGCCGATATTGAAGCTGCACTTCTGCACTATCAGTCGCTGCGCAGCCCGCGCGTCAAGGAACTGGTGCTCAAGGCACGTAAACGCTGCGATATCACCCATGGCAAAGATAGTGCGCTGACGCAGGCCTGGTATGAAGAACTGCGCACGGAAACTGGCGAACGCATTATTGCCGGGCTGTGCGATATCGTGCGCGGAGCCCCACCCAGCGTTCAACAATAAGATCGTTCACTTTCACTCTTGAGGAACCTGCGATGCTGCCAACATTATCCAAGCTATACCAACTAGGCGCTAGCGCTTTGTTTTCATGCTTACTGCTGCTTTCTCAGGCGCAGGCGGCTGAACCTGTAAAGGTTAAGTTTTCTTTGGACTGGCGTTTTGAAGGGCCTTCCGCACCGTTTTTGATGGCAAAAGCGAAAGGCTATTTTGCGCAGGAAGGTCTGGATGTACAGATCGACTCGGGTAATGGTTCTGCGGGCGCAGTCACCCGCGTAGCCACGGGCGCTTACGACATGGCCTTTGCAGATGTCAATGCGCTGATAGAGCAAGAGGCGAAACACCCCGGCACAGGAATAAAAGGCGTGTACATGTTGTATAACACCACGCCAGCCGCCATTTTTCTGTTAAAAAGCAGCGGTGTTACCGAACCGAAAGCGCTGGCAGGTAAAACCATCGCGGCTCCCGTTTTCGATGCCGGACGTAAAGCCTGGCCCGCTTTCGCGAAAAAAGTCGGGCTGAATAACGATGCCGTCACCTGGCAATCTTCCGATCCTACGGTCACCCCCAATCTGCTGGTGCGTAAAAATGTGGATGCCATTGCCGGTTTCTATTTTACCAGCCTGCTAAACCTCGAAGCGCGCGGTGTCAAGGCGGACGATCTGGTGATTTTCCCTTATGCCCAATACGGCGTCGATCTCTACGGCAACACCCTTATTGCCAGCAAAAAAATGCAGGAGGAGCATCCAGAGGCCATTAAAGCCTTCCTGCGCGCCTTCAATAAGGCGGTGAAAGAGACGTTAGCCGATCCCGTGGCTGCGGTGCAATACGTTAAAGCACAGGACTCGCTAATCAACACAACGCTGGAAACCCGGCGCTTGCAAATGGCATTTGACCAACTGGTCGTCACACCAGAGAACAAAAAGATCGGGCTGGGAGATGTCGATCCGGCTCGTATGCAGCGCGCCATTACCGACGTAGTCGAGGCATTTGGCCTGAAAAACACGCCTGATGAATCAACCCTATTTACTTCTGCATTCCTCCCGCCACGTGCGGAACGTGATGTCCCATAAACACTTCAGGTGGTGATGAATGAGTTTTGTTAAATTCGAAAAAGTGAGTCTGGGCTACAACAGCAGCCAACTGGCGATCAAAGAGATCGATTTCAGTATTGAGGAAAATGAGTTTGTCGCACTGGTCGGCCCATCAGGTTGCGGAAAATCAACATTTATGAAGCTAACATCAGGGTTGATTGCCCCGACGGAAGGTTATGTTTTCGTCAATAATCGTGAGGTCGCCGGGCCGCAGAAATGTGTCGGGATGGCATTTCAAGCGTCTAATTTACTCCCCTGGCGTACCACGCTGGAGAATGTCATGTTGCCCATGGAGATTGTGGAGCCTTACCGCTCCACATTCCGTGCCAAGCGACGTGAATACGAGCAGCAGGCGCGGGACTTGCTGAAACGGGTGGGGCTGGCAGGCTGCGAGCATAAATACCCTTGGGAACTGTCTGGGGGGATGCAACAGCGGGCATCGATTTGCCGGGCGTTGATTCACAAACCCCGTCTACTGATGCTGGATGAACCCTTTGGCGCGCTCGATGCCTTCACCCGCGAAGAGCTATGGTGCATGGTACGCGATCTCTGGCAGGAAGAGCCGTTCACCGTGGTATTGGTCACCCACGATCTGCGAGAGGCCGTCTTTCTGGCGGATACGGTCTACGTCATGAGCACGCGCCCCGGACAGATCCTTGCACGTCGTGAGATCGAGCTGCCTCGCCCGCGCGATCTCCAGATTACCTACACCGATACGTTTTCCCGCTATGTATTTGAACTGCGAGAACATATCTCTTCACAGCGCCATACCTAAAGGAGAACGCTTCACTATGTCACGAGCAACACTCATAAGACTCGCCCCGTGGGGACTTCTGCTTTTACTGGGGGGGATCTGGCAAATGGTCGTCGTCGGATTGCAGGTGCCGAGCTACCTCTTTCCTTCGTTGAGCGATGTCTACCGTTCACTCATTACCGACTGGCAACCTATCGCTGCCCACTCGTTGCAAACCCTTTACACCACGTTAGTGGGGTTTGCACTGGCTGTTGTGGTCGGGGTATTGCTGGGCGTCGCTGTCGGGGCATCGTCGCTGGTTTACAAAGCTGTTTATCCGCTACTGGTCGGGTTTAACTCCATCCCCAAAGTTGCATTTGTACCCGTACTGGTAGTCTGGTTTGGTATTGGAACAATACCGGCCATTGCAACCGCTTTCCTCATCTCTTTTTTCCCTATCGTTGTCAATGTGGCAACGGGCCTGGCAACCGTCGAACCGGAGATGGAAGATGTACTACGTTCCCTCGGGGCATCTCGTCTCGATATATTGAAAAAAGTCGGCTTACCTCGCTCTCAGCCCTATTTCTTTGCGTCGTTAAAAGTAGCCATCACGCTGGCATTTGTCGGTTCGGTGATATCAGAAACGGTCGCATCCAACTTAGGGATTGGCTATTTGATGATGTCAGCCAGTTCCAACATGAATATGGCACTCGTCTTCGCCGGGTTGCTGGTCATCGGCGCCATGGGTGTCGTGATGTATGAAATATTCGCGTTTATCGAGAAAAGAATGACGCACTGGGCACATCGCGGGTAAAAGCCATCAACCGAATGCGCCCCAAGAGATACATAGCGCATTCTTTCTAAAAGTACAGCGATGGTGATATTCCCTCACCGCTGTACTCTCATTCCGTGCAATATCGCACCTGACATTTTACTCGCGAGTCGATTTGATACTTATAGATAGATATTAAATCCCTCTTTCTTTGTCCAGCGCCACAATAATAGCGAGTGATTTTTTCATCAGTGCTTGAGAAATCATGATTCTCTTGGGAATTACGCCGATATACTTTTGAAGTGAAGTGCATAGAACACGAAACATAATGCATTGATATTAAAATACATTAACTATCTACACCCGCTGTAACCATACACATTTCTATACACATTCACTCTCACTTGAATTTTACCGCCAGCTAAAACTGGATTTTGGTAGAAAAAAGAAAATGTATGAAATCGCATTCATTAATGGGTATAAACGTTGTCCACTCTGGTTTCGCTCATCGCCATCATCCAGCAGTCATTTATCACCTATCGTCATATGAAGCTTCGCCGCCAGTCATCATATCAGGCAGGTCAAGGGATACTGTTTTCTTCTTACCCGAATTAAATCCAAATCAAATAATTTCCACGATAATCATATTCCAAATAACCATTTAAAATCATACACATTGCACGATAACGGCTATTGACTCATTGACTAAAAAGTGCAGAAATTATCCCTCCCATAAGGAAAAAGGATTTATGGGGCAGGATTATGGATAACATTAAGGAATAAATAATGGCAAATTTGATCTATCTAAAGCTCACAGGCATCAAACAAGGCCATCTACACCACGAATGCCATCGAGTCACTGAACAGCGTGATCCGTGCGGCCATAAAGAAACGCAAAGTGTTCCCGACGGACGACTCGGTACG
This sequence comes from Pectobacterium betavasculorum, assembly GCF_000749845.1. Lineage (GTDB taxonomy): Bacteria > Pseudomonadota > Gammaproteobacteria > Enterobacterales > Enterobacteriaceae > Pectobacterium > Pectobacterium betavasculorum. Next base: position 379,544 of record NZ_JQHM01000002.1, read on the forward strand.
GAAAGTTGTTTATCTGGCGATCAAAGATGCGTCAAAAAAATGGAGTATGCCGATCCAGAACTGAAGGCTGGCGATGAGTCGTTTTATTATCGAGTTCGGTGACCGTCTGAGCGATCACCTTTAATTCTATGGCAGTTACACAGAATTACGGACAGGCTCCATCTGGTGTTGTATCGGGTGGTTTTCAGGCATTTGCAGGATATCGATTAAATCAATTAGGAAGAGATCTTAATGTAAAACATTTTAAATCATTTGGTCTACTGTTAATGGCTCATGGCGGCAATAATGTCTACGAAGCAGTATCTCCTATTATCAATGATGGAAAGTATTACCCTGGTTTAACCAGAAAAGTATACAGGGGGTTAGCATCTCTATTGGGATATGGTGATAAAGCTGGTGATTTATTCTATAGTGTAGGAGATGTATCACTCTCTGGCTTTGCAGCTTTAAGAATGCCAGTGTTAATAGAAAATCCAACCAGGCTTGCTTCCAGAGGTTTTCTTGATAAACCAAGAACAACAAAATTATTTCGTTATATAGATAAAGACTACAGCCCTAAATTTACTGCCGCCAACAAATTCATGAAAATATATATGGTTGGAAGCTCCATTAAAAAAGTACACGCTGAATTCTCAAACGAAAACTATCTACTAGGAGACAAATAGCAATGTTTCGCCGCATTGCTATTTCTATAATCGTTCCTATTTTAAATATTTTTTTGGTGATTTAAAATATCACGAATCCTGAGGTACATTAATTTAGCTATTGTTATCATTTTTACCTTAAAATAATCTCCCTTTGATTTAAAAACGCATAACAACATAATTCCATAAATAAGTATAAAAAATTTAATACTATTTATTATAATACGATATTCATAATAATCATAAATAGCGAAACATAGTGGCAAAAGGAAAGGTATTAACATCCCTCTCCAAGATAAACGTGATACAAACAAGATGTAATCAGAAAAGGGTTCGATGTCTTTTATTTTTGTCTCTTTGCTGTAAACTTTGCTTTTAGTGCCAACATAGTTATTTTTTAGGCGAAGTAATTCCCTGACCGTCAAGCCTGATTTTAAGATGAGTAATCTTTTATCCATTATGCCTCCCTTATTAATACAAAACATCCCCGAAAAACCGATCTTGCCCCCAAATGACATCAAAATAAAATTAGCTAGTAAAAAAAACAACCAATCTAAATTTAATTAATTTTACAACGGTAATCATGCGTATACTATAATAATTACCCTCAACTTTTAATACGCAAAAAATCGATATCGAATAAATAATAAAAAAAGTTTTGACAAAGGCAATCACATTGCCACTATCATAGTAAGCGTAAATTGAAAAAAATAGGCTCATGAAGACCGGAAGATACATTGCTTCCCAGCATAAACGAGTAACGATAAAAACATAGTCTGCAAAGGACTCGGCTTTCTTCGTTGGAGTGTTAAATTTGAAATCATCACTTTTTACATAGACATAATTATTTTTCAGGCGAAGTAGCTCCCTGACCGTCAGCCCTGATTTTAAGATTAGTGTTCTTTTATCCATCATCCATTCCCTTGGTTGTTTATTCTGCTAACCAACTAAACCATCACCCCTTCGGCTCAATCCCCTGCTTTCTCAACTCCTGACGGGCAAGCTCTTTGAACCAGTTTCCGAGGCTAACACCTTCTTTCGCCACAATTTCATCAAGCTGTTCACGTAGCTCAGGCGAAATCCGTATCTGGAAAGTCGGTGATTTCCCTGCTGCTGTTGATTTTTTAGTATCGCGTTTTATCGTTGACATGTACGTACCTTTTTCAATATGATAAATTCCATAGGTACGTACACTATCACAAAAGCACATATCCATCACGTTTCGCCCCTGAAAAGTATTGGCCTACCAGACAGGGGCTGACCACACCGTTAAGAGGTTAACGATATGGCTATCAACAGGTCTAGTGATTCCCTTAGACTTTGTTAAATAAATCGAACTTTTGCTAAATGACAAAACCTGATCACGCATCATACTGAAAAAAAAGACAATTCTGTGGAAAAGTAGAAGTTCAGAATCACCAACTGGAAGACATACAACAAAGCCCTCATCAATCGAGGCTCCGTCATTTTTGGCTAAACGATGAAGCCATTCAGGCGTGGTACGATTCAGCAACACCCTCATCAAGGGGAGGACCTCAGCGTTATTCTGACCTCACTGTCGCCACCGTCCTGATGGTTAAACGTATTTTCCGACTGACTCTGCGGGCTGCACAGGGCTTTATTGATTCCATTTTTTCTTTGATAAATATCCCACGAATTACACCAGTGTCAGCAAGCAGGCAATGGCGAATATGTATAGGATTTCAGATGTCATCACGTCCTATACACATAACTATACACATTGACCTGTAGATTTAGATAGATGTGGGTTTTCCCTGAACGACTGAGAAATCGTGGAAAGCCTTGTGGTTACTGGATTTTCTGGACTTGGGTGGACGTTGAGAGAAGTGTGATTGGAGCGAGTGAAGGGAATCGAACCCTCGTATGCAGCTTGGGAAGCTGCCGTTCTACCATTGAACTACACTCGCACGGAGAGGCGAGTGGCATTATAGCGCTATGCCGTTGCCGAGCAAGTAAAAAACCCGGCAAAGTGCTGTTGTTTTGACCGATCATGCAGTCGTAGAGAGTGGCAGGAACAGCGTCTGATAGCCATGAGAAATGACGTGCCAGGCAAAGTAGGCAAACAACAGCGCGGAGATCAGGCTACAGTAAAATGAGATACGTTCTTTCAGCAACCGCTGGCCGTATTTTACCAGCGCCGCGAGGAAGAGTGTCCACAGTACGCCGCCAACGAAAAATCCCAGCAGAAACAGGCCGATCATGAAGGCAGAGCCATCGGTAGACTGCGCGATAATGGTGCCGCCGATCGCTGCAAACCACAGTAACGCCGTCGGCGATGCCAGCGCCATGCCGATACCGCTGAGAAACTCGGTGTAACGCGCTGGTGGAGTGGAAGTCGCTACGCTCACTGACTCAGAAAGATCGGCGAAGCGTTTCACCGGATAGTCGCGCCATGCCGCGCGCGCCATACTGATCGTCATCCAGATCAGAATCAATCCGCCGCCAATCCATAGCGCCCAACGTACTGGCGTCAGGTTAAATACCACCGCCAACCCTAGCACTGATAGCGTGGCATAAAACAGATCGCCGAAACAGGAACCCAGCCCGATATAAAACGCCGAACGCGCCCCGTGTCTAAGCCCACGGTTAATAATCGCGGTATTGACCATCCCCAGATCGAGACACAGCGACAGGGATAGCAGCATCCCAGTAAATACAACTAACAGCATGGTATTCCCTTCGAGCGTTAAGCAATAAGGCGAGTGTAGAGCTCAAGGGAAACACTGTATTGTCAAAAATTGATACGGCGAAACTGCCCCGGTGTCATCGCGTTGTAGCGGTTGAAGGCTTTGGTGAAATGCGCCTGATCGGCAAAACCGACATCGCCTGCGACCTGACTAATCGCCGTGCCCTGCCGCAGTAGTTCTCGTGCTTTACACATACGTCGCTGCATCAGCCACGCCAGCGGCGGCAGTCCAACAGACTGATTAAAAGAGCGTACCAGATGCGCAACCGACAAGCTTTCCTGCTGCGCTAGCTGGTCAAGCATGGGGATATCGCTGAGATCGTTCAGCAACCCCTCTTTGATCCGCGTGATCCGCTCAGCCTCTTTGACCTGGCTTTGAGACGGCATTCTGTGCTGTCCCTCCATCAATCCTGCCAGCAGCAGGATAATGCGCTCCTGACGGGTACTGTCGTCCAAATCGGTGGTGACAAGCTGTTTTAGCTCGGACGCCAGCTGCGCAGACGGATTCCAGCCCTGTGAGAATAGAAACGTTTGATGGAAATAATGCTCGAATGCCTGCGAGTGAACGTACAAGGATGCGCACTGCCAGCGATCAAACGCGTTGTCACTACCTTGTAGCTGATTGGGATTGTAGGTCGTCACCATATCGTTGGTGGCAACAAAAGTCTCTCCATCCAGCCAGACCGTTTCCAATCCGCTGAGATTGGCGCTGATGACGAACTCGTCGTGCGCATGCCGTGGAAAACTGCGACCGTTGGTTAACAGCGCCAGTTCAAACCAGGCATCGCGGTACGTCATCATGAGGGTGTCCCAGCAGTGAATGAATGCCTGAAAATAGCATCTTCCCCCGCTGGGCGACAATGACAGAATGACGACAAGAATGCAGAGATAAAACGAGAGATAGTACTATCGAGGTGAGATCGAGATACACGGGGCTACCACGGTGCGAGGTATCCCCGTGTTTCCCCTAAAATTTGACGTAGTCGATAACGTCAAACCGGTGCAATTGCACCGGTTTAGAAGGTTCAGCTAAAACGAGCTTATTTCTGTGGACGCATTGTTGGGAACAGGATGACGTCGCGGATGGTGTGGCTGTTAGTGAACAACATCACCATACGGTCGATACCAATCCCCAGACCCGCTGTCGGCGGCAGACCATGTTCCAGCGCTGTCACGTAGTCTTCATCGTAGAACATCGCTTCGTCATCGCCCGCATCTTTAGCGTTGACCTGCTGAGCAAAACGCTCTGCCTGATCTTCAGCATCATTCAGCTCGGAGAAGCCGTTACCGATTTCACGACCGCCGATGAAGAACTCAAAGCGATCGGTGATTTCCGGATTCTGATCGTTACGACGCGCAAGCGGCGACACTTCAGCCGGATATTCGGTGATGAAGGTTGGTTGAATCAGGCTACTTTCTGCTGTCTCTTCGAAGATCTCGGTAACAATGCGGCCCAAGCCCCAGCTTTTCTCGATCTTGATGCCCAGAGACTGTGCGATCGCAGTCGCTTTCTCCAGGCAGTCCAGATCGGCAACGTTGGTTTCAGGGCGGTATTTACAGATCGCTTCGCGCATCGTCAACTTCTCGAACGGCTTACCGAAGTCGAATGTCTGATCGCCATACACCACTGTGGTCGAGCCCAGCACGTCCAGCGTCAGCGTACGGAACAGGTTTTCCGTCAACACAATCAGGTCTTTATAATCGGCATACGCCATATAAAGTTCCATCATGGTGAATTCAGGATTATGACGTGGAGAAACACCTTCGTTACGGAAGTTACGGTTGATCTCGAACACACGCTCAAAACCACCTACAACCAGACGCTTCAGGTACAGTTCCGGTGCAATACGCAGGTACATGTCGATGTCCAGCGCATTATGATGCGTGATGAATGGGCGAGCAGACGCGCCGCCGGGGATCGCCTGCATCATCGGCGTTTCCACTTCCATGAAGCCGTTATCCACCATGAAGCGGCGAATCGCAGCCATCACGTTAGAACGGATGCGGAAGGTATTGCGGGATTCGTCGTTAGCGATCAGATCCAGATAGCGCTGACGATAGCGGGTTTCCTGATCGGCCAGACCGTGGAATTTATCCGGCAACGGACGCAGCGCTTTGGTCAGCAGACGCAGTTCGGTACAGTGAATGGACAGCTCGCCAGTTTTGGTTTTGAACAACTTGCCGCGCGCCCCCAGGATATCGCCCAGATCCCATTTCTTGAACTGCTCGTTATAGATGCCTTCCGCCAGATCGTCGCGGGAAACATACAGCTGAATACGGCCACCAACGTCCTGTAAGGTCACGAAAGAGGCTTTACCCATGATGCGACGGGTCATCATACGGCCCGCAACGGTCACTTCGATACCCAGCTCTTCCAGCTCTTCGTTCTCTTTGGCATCGAACTCAGCGTGCAGACGATCGGACGTGCTGTCACGGCGGAAATCATTCGGGAATGCGATCCCGTTTTCACGCAGTGTCACCAACTTTTCACGACGCGTTTTTAATTCATTATTCAGATCTTGCGCCTGATCGGCACCCTGTGATTGTGATTCAGCCATGCGAATTCTTATAACCCCGCTTTTAAACTTGCTTCAATAAATTTGTCCAGATCGCCATCAAGTACGGCCTGAGTGTTACGTGTTTCCACTCCGGTGCGTAAATCTTTGATGCGCGAATCATCCAGAACATAGGAACGAATCTGGCTACCCCAGCCGATATCAGATTTGTTGTCTTCCATCGCCTGTTTCTCAGCATTTTTCTTTTGCATCTCAAACTCGTACAGCTTCGCTTTCAGCTGTTTCATCGCCTGATCTTTGTTTTTATGCTGGGAACGGTCATTCTGACACTGCGTGACAATGTTGGTCGGAATGTGAGTAATACGCACCGCGGACTCTGTCCGGTTAACGTGCTGACCACCCGCACCGGATGCGCGGTAAACGTCAATACGCAGGTCGGCTGGATTGATTTCGATATCAATATCGTCATCCACTTCCGGGTAGATAAACGCGGAGCTGAATGAGGTATGGCGGCGGCCGCCGGAATCGAACGGGCTCTTACGCACCAGACGATGTACACCGGTTTCAGTACGCAGCCAGCCAAACGCGTAGTCACCGATGATCTTTATCGTGGCGGATTTCGTACCAGCCACGTCACCGTCTGACTCTTCAATAATTTCGGTTTTAAACCCTTTGGCTTCCGCCCAACGCAGGTACATACGCACCAGCATGCTGGCCCAGTCCTGGGCTTCCGTACCGCCAGAACCCGCCTGAATGTCCAGATAGCAATCCGCGCTGTCGTACTGGCCGGAGAACATGCGACGGAATTCGAGCTGTCCTAATTTATTTTCCAGCGCGTCCAGTTCTAGCGAGGTTTCATTAAAGGTGTCTTCGTCGTCTTCTTCAATCGCGAGCTCAAGCAGGCCGGTCACATCTTCCAGACCCTGAGCAAGTTGATCAATAGTATCTACGATGGCTTCCAGCGAGGAACGTTCTTTTCCCAATGCCTGAGCGCGTTCAGGCTCATTCCAGACATCAGGCTGCTCCAGTTCGGCATTTACTTCTTCGAGGCGTTCTTTCTTGGCATCATAGTCAAAGATACCCCCGAAGAACGGCGCTACGTTCAGACAGATCCTGAATGCGGTTTTTTACCGGATTAATTTCAAACATGATTTTTATATTCTTACGTTAAGTCGTTGACAACGGAATGATGTAACCCGCCATTCTAGCGGATAAAAGGCGCATTTTATAGACTTTCCGCCCGCCCTATTCGGTTCACAAAGTTAACGCGGCCACAGATGTTGAATCAACAATTGCACCGAGCGTTTACCGCGAAACTCGTTAATATCCAGCCGATACACCATTTCTACTTCTTTAATACTCGGATCAGGCCAAACGGCGGTGTCGACATTAAACGCGATGCCATCTAACAGCGGCACCGCTCCTGTTGCACCGACCGGCTCAAACATCGCTTTCAAATGGCGCTCTTTAAGCAGGCGGGGTTGCAGAATACGGAAGCAGCCATCGAACGTCGGTTCAGGGAACGCTTGCCCCCACGGCCCGGCGTAGCGCAGCATTTCTGCCGTTGAGAGCAAATTCAGTTCCGGCAGAGCCAGTTCGCCATCAGACCAAACGACGCCTTCTAGATGAGACGGATCAAGCCACTCACCAACCAGTTCTCCGAAACGCTGGCGGAAATCCTCAAACCGATCTTCATGCAGCGATAACCCTGCTGCCATCGCATGTCCGCCAAACTTGTCCATCATGCCGGGATACAGCGTATCCAGCCGCTCCAGCGCATCTCGTAGGTGCAGACCAGAAATAGAACGCCCTGATCCTTTCAGCATGCCATCACCGGCAGGTGCAAAAGCAATGACCGGACGGTGAAAACGCTCCTTAATGCGCGAGGCCAAAATGCCCACAACGCCCTGATGCCACTCTGGGTGGTACATCGCCAGACCGTAAGGCAACTCGGTTCGGGTACGCTCCAGCGATTCACACAGGCGCAAAGCTTCTACCTGCATTCCTTGTTCGATCTCTCGTCGATCCTGGTTCAACGCATCTAAATCGTTAGCCAACATGCGCGCCTGAGTAATGTCGTTACTCAATAACAGTTCAACCCCAACCGTCATATCATCCAGACGTCCGGCAGCGTTCAGCCGCGGCCCAATGGCAAAACCTAAATCGCTGGCGACCAGTTGGCTGGCATCGCGATTAGCCACTTCCAGTAGTGCTCGAATGCCCGGCCGACACTCTCCGGCACGAATGCGATTCAGCCCTTGCGCCACCAAAATCCGGTTGTTGGCATCTAGCGGTACGACATCCGCCACCGTGCCCAGTGCCACCAGATCCAGTAATTCAGTGAGATTCGGCTTCGCCAGACCCTGTTGCGTAAACCAGTCGCTATCACGCAGGCGCACAAACAGCGCCATCATCAGGTAAAACGCGACGCCCACACCTGCAAGTGCTTTAGAGGGAAACTGACAGTCAGGCAAATTGGGGTTAATCATGGCATCGGCGTCAGGCAAGGTTTCGCCCGGCAGGTGGTGATCGGTCACCAGCACTGTGATACCGCGCCGATGCGCATCTTCGACGCCCGCATGAGAAGATATTCCGTTATCAACGGTAACAATCACCTCAGCCCCGAGCGCGGCAGCTTGCGCCACCACGGCCGGGCTTAGTCCGTAGCCATCTTCAAAACGATTCGGCACCAGATATTTTACGTTCGCGCCGCCCATGCTGCGCAGCGCCAGTACGGCGAGCGCGGTGCTGGTGGCACCATCGGCATCAAAGTCGCCCACAATCACGATGCAGCGCTTCTCGGCTAGCGCCAGTTGCAATAGGTCGATCGCTTTATCAATCCCGCTTAACAAACGGTAATTGAGTAAACCACTCAGGCCACGTTCCAGCTCCTGAGCCCCTTTAACGCCACGCTGCGCATAAAGACGGCGCAACAAAGGCGGAACGGAGTCAGGTAAATCAATGTCCTCCGCCAGCGGACGCCGACGGAGTTGGGTAATCATATTCACGTAGCATTAACCGCCAGTTTTCTTCGAGGCTTTGTGTGCTTCCAGCATTGCCAGCATCTCTTTCGGCCCTTGATATCCCGGTACAACCATGCCGTCTTGCAGCATAATGGCAGGAGTCCCCTGCACGCCAAACTGGATGCCCAGTTGGTAATGCGCGGCGATATCGGTTTTGCACGTTGCTGGCGAGATTGCTTCGCCTTTCATCGCGTTATCAAAGGCTTTATTGCGATCGGCCACGCACCAGATAGACTGCATATCTTTCGCTGCCGGGGATTTCATGCCCTGACGCGGGAAGGCCAGATAGCTCACGGTGATGCCCAGCGCGTTGTAATCTTTCATCTGCTCATGCAGTTTGTGGCAATAGCCGCAGGTGATGTCGGTGAAAACGGTAATCACGTGTTTTTCCTGCGCGGCTTTATAAACAATCATCTGTTCCTGTAGTGCGTCCAGCTTACCGATCAGGATTTTATTGGTGGTGTTGACCGGCATCGTGCCGCTTACGTCGTAAAGCGGGCCTTGCAGCAAATGCTTGCCGTCTTCGCTGATGTACAACACGCCGCTATCGGTAATCACGGTTTTCATACCTGCCATCGGCGAAGGTAGAATTTCAGCGCCCTGCATATCCAGACGCGTCAGCGTCTGCTTGATTGCGGCATCATCGGCGTGGGCAAAATTGGTCGCCGTCGCCACCAGCAAAGAAAGCAGTAATAACCCTTTTTTCATTTCATCAATCCTGTTTTTCGCAACATTGCCTGTAGCGATATAGCTTGTAGCAATACGCCGTGATAGTAGACGGAGTGACCCGTCAGCCAGATAACATCCTGTTACTCTGTCTATTTACTCTATATTATGCACGCGGATGGTGCTGCTGATGAAGCTGCTTCAGCCGCTCCGTCGCCACATGGGTGTAAATCTGCGTCGTGGAAAGATCGCTGTGCCCCAAGAGCATCTGTACGACCCGTAAATCCGCGCCGTGGTTCAATAAATGGGTAGCAAACGCGTGACGTAAAACGTGCGGCGAGAGCTTTTCGCTGTCGATGGACGCCAGCACCGCATAATGCTTGATCCGGTGCCAGAACGTCTGGCGCGTCATTTGCCGTGCGCGATTGCTGGGAAACAGCACATCCAGCGTCTGCCCGTTTAACAACCACGGGCGACCGTGCTCCAGATAATACTCGATCCAATACACCGCTTCTTCACCCAGCGGCACCAGCCGTTCTTTATTACCTTTCCCCAGCACACGTACCACGCCTTGCCTCAGGCTGACATCACTCATCGTCAAACCAACCAGTTCGGAAACGCGTAGCCCCGTCGCATACAATACCTCAAGCATGGCTTTATCGCGTAATTCCAACGGTTGTTCAATGCTTGGGGCGTTGAGTAACGCATCAACCTGCGCTTCGCTCAGATCTTTGGGTAAACGCTGCGGCAGTTTCGGAGATGATAGGACAGCGCTGGGATCGTCGCTACGCAGCTTTTCCCGATAAAGGTACTGAAAGAAGCGACGCATCGCACTGAGCAAGCGCGCCGAGCTCGTCGCCTTATAGCCTCCATCGACCCTATCGGCAAGGAACGCCTGAAGGGCTAGCGACTGCGCCTGAAGCAAATCGTTGTCATGGTGTGCAAGCCACTCCGCAAGCGTTCGCAGATCCAGGCGATAAGACGCCAGCGTATTCTCGGCCAAATTTCTTTCCAGCCACAGCGCATCGAGAAACTGTTCGATAAGTGCCTGATCGTGTTCTTGCATCGCCGTGTCCCTCTTCGCCTATTGGCTATATTATGCCGACGAAGCGACGACTTTACACCTTCATCAAGGCGGTATTCTCACGCAAACAGAATTGTGTGCGATCTCACATATCCCGTGAACATCAACATAGCCATAACATTCTCCGGCAAAAATAAGGCCGTGGCACATTATATTTCATGTATCGCCAATATATCGGAACAGGCTCCTTGAACCCGCATGCTAGCTGGTATTGACCTTACTTAATCAACGTTGAAAAGCCGATTTTTCTATGCGTAGAATGGCTGTTCGTGTTGTTAAAATAAAGAAACATTATGCAAGCCACCATCACCCCCACTATTGATGCCGAAGCGGAAGCACCACCCGTAAATTCACGCAATAAAGTGATTGTTGCGTCACTCATTGGCACCGCAATCGAATTTTTCGATTTTTATATCTACGCTACCGCTGCGGTGCTGATTTTCCCGCACATTTTCTTCCCACAGGGCGATCCGACTGCCGCTACGCTACAGTCGCTGGCAACGTTTGCCATTGCCTTTGTGGCTCGCCCTATTGGTTCGGCGGTCTTCGGTCACTTTGGCGATCGCGTCGGACGTAAAGTCACGCTGGTCGCGTCTCTGTTGACGATGGGAGTTTCGACCGTTCTCATCGGGCTGTTACCGACCTACGAAACCATCGGTATTCTTGCACCGATCCTGTTGGCTATCGCTCGCTTCGGTCAGGGCTTGGGTCTCGGCGGTGAATGGGGTGGCGCAGCGCTGCTGGCGACCGAAAATGCTCCGTCCAATAAACGTGCGCTGTATGGGTCGTTCCCCCAGCTTGGCGCACCGATTGGCTTCTTCTTCGCTAACGGCACCTTCCTGCTGTTGTCCTGGCTGCTGACGGAAGAACAGTTCATGAGCTGGGGCTGGCGCGTACCGTTCGTCGCCTCCGCCGTGCTGGTGCTGGTTGGTCTGTATGTCCGCATATCACTGCATGAAGCTCCGGTCTTTACCAAAGCGGTCAAAGCCGGTAAGCAGGTGCGTATGCCGCTAGGAACGCTGCTTCGCAAGCATATGAAAGTCACGATCCTCGGCACCTTCATCATGCTGGCGACTTACACGTTGTTCTACATCATGACCGTTTACTCCATGACGTACGGCACAACGCCAGTACCTAAGGGGCTGGGTTTCTCGCGTAATAGCTTCTTGCTGATGCTGATGGTCGCAGTAATCGGCTTTGGTCTGATGGTGCCAGTCGCGGGCTATCTGGCGGATGCCTTTGGCCGCCGCAAGACCATGATTACCATTACCTGCCTTATGATCGTTTTCTCCATGCTGTTCCCTTATATGCTCGGTTCAGGTAATCAGGCGCTGGTGATGGGCTTTCTGGTGCTGGGTCTGAGCATCATGGGGCTGACGTTCGGTCCGATGGGGGCTTTGCTGCCGGAGCTGTTCCCAACGGAAGTCCGTTACACCGGCGCGTCATTCTCCTATAACGTTTCGTCGATTCTGGGCGCATCGGTTGCACCGTATATCGCGGCGTGGCTGACGGCTAACTATGGTCTGTTCTATGTCGGTGTTTATCTGGCAGCGATGGCGTCACTGACGCTGATTGCACTACTGCTAACCAAAGAAACGCGTCACCAGTCTCTGGGATAATTTCCCTTCCGTGAGGGCTACGGCCCTCACTGCACCTTTCCTTACGCCTGTTCTCCTTTTAGAATACCGACATCCGGCGGCATCATTCGCCCGTCACACCTCTCTGTGACCTAAAGCGAAAGCGCTCTTCTTGATAGAAATTGTTTATAAAGAACTGAATATGAAAATCGGTCTGTTTTACGGCTCAAGCACCTGCTACACCGAAATGGCAGCGGAAAAAATTCGCGACATGTTGGGCGAAGAACTGGTGGATCTGCACAACGTTAAGGATGTCGACCCTCAACGTATGGAAGACTACAGTACGCTGATTCTCGGCATCCCAACCTGGGATTTCGGTGAGATTCAAGAAGACTGGGAAAACATTTGGGGCCAATTAGCGACGCTGAATCTCAAAGGAAAAGTGGTCGCGCTTTACGGTATGGGTGACCAGCTTGGCTATAGTGAATGGTTCCTTGATGCGCTTGGCATGCTGCATGAACAACTGCTGCCGTTAGGTGTCACATTCATTGGGTACTGGCCAATCGATGGCTACGACTTCATCAGCCCAAAACCGCTAGCTGCTGACGGCAAACATTTTGTCGGACTGGCGTTAGACGAAGTGAATCAATACGATCTCAGCGATGAACGACTAGAGCAGTGGTGCGAACAAATCCTGCAAGAAATGTCGTCACTGCTGTAGTCCCGCGTAGACTTCAGCGGCGGGCATCATCCCCCGCTGAGATACCTTAGCGTTTTTGTAACCAGCGAGCACGCGCGGCAGTATCCATAAAGCTCCACGCCACAAAGCGGCTTTGCTTCTGGCCTTGCGCCATATCTATCGTTCTGACTTTTTCCGCGTCAACCGCTTCCAGTGCACGATAAATCTCCGGCAGGTTCTCTTTACGCGATACGAGCGACGTAAACCACAGGCACTGACGGGCAAAACCGGCGCTCTCTTTGATCATCTGACCAATGAAGGCTAACTCGCCACCTTCACACCACAGCTCGTCCTGCTGACCGCCAAAATTCAGCGGGGAGCGTTTATCCAGCCCCAGATTATGTAGTTTGCGCTGCGATCCCTGACGGGCATCCTCCGCAGACGCATGGAACGGTGGGTTACACATGACGGCATCAAACGTGTCGTTCTTGTGAATAATGCCTGCCAGTATCGCTTTGCTGTTTTTCTGACGACGCAGGCGAATCGATCGGTTCAAGCCAGCGTTCGCCTCAATCGTTTCATTGGCCGCTTTCATCGCCAGCGGATTAATCTCGCTGCCGGTAAAACGCCAGCCGTATTCACGGAACCCAATCAGCGGGTAAATGCAGTTGGCGCCGCAACCGACATCCAGCACGGATGCATCGCGCGGTACCACCGAGCGGTTATCTTCCGCCAATAAATCAGCCAGATGGTGGATGTAGTCGGCGCGACCGGGGATCGGTGGGCACAGAAAACCATCTGGGATCGTCCAGTGCTCTATCTGATAAAAATGCTGCAACAACGCCTGATTCAGCGTTTTCACCGCCTCGGGATTGGCAAAGTCCACTGACTCATCACCGTAGGCATTCACCTTCACAAACGGGATCAGCGCAGGATAGCTCTGTTTGAGCGCGGGAAAATCATAACGGTCGCGATGGCGATTACGAGGATGCAGACCATTTTTTTGCACTGCGGGCTTAGTCATCAGTTATACCCAAAAAATTGTTATACCCAATAGATTGTAAGGCACGGTCAGACGGTGACCGAATAAGCTCAGGTTCAAACAGGGAAAAAGAGAAAGGAAAGCCGACATTCCCTGACGGGAACAGCCGATATCCTATCCTCACGATAGCGGCGTAAGATACCTGCTGCGATTATTTCCGTAAATCACCGTAGTGATGTTTATACGCACTTAGCGCAATATCATGCGCAAAAGCGCGCCGTTATCGCGCCCAGTGTTTCTGCTGCAAAAGAAGCTGACGCAGATGGCGCCACTCATCATCGCCCATACTGTCCGATGCCAGCCACAGTTGTTGCTTGTCTTTCCCATCAGCCGATTGCAATGCCAACAACACGCCATTTTTCAAAAGCCACGGTCGTTTGACAATTTGCCATTCCTGCTGTCGCCAGTTTAGGGTCGTTTCGCTAAGCAAAACGATTTCCCCCTGTCGGGATTTGATATTTCTTTGGCTACGGATAAAACCGAACATCACCATCGTGACCAAACATAGCCATAGCCATGCATAGCCGTCCGGCCACGGTGCCAGCAGAATGAGCAATACGAGTAGGCCATGCACAACCAATGACAGCAGTTGCATGCGCCAGGAAACACGAAGGTCACATTGCCACTGGGCCACGATCTTTATTTCGCGTCTGAATGAGGGAAATCATGCGTTTCAACTCTCCGTCCTTCGGTTCACCGTGGTTCATCAACCAGTTGAATAAATCAGGATCGTCGCTTTGTAACAAGCGTACAAACGTGCGCTTATCGCTGTCATTAAGTGTGTCATAGTCATGCTCAAAAAACGGCATGATCGCGATATCCAATTCGCGCATACCACGGCGGCATGCCCAATGAATGCGTGATTTATTATCGATTTCCATATTTCATGTCCACCTTGTTATCGCTGCTTGCCGCTAGTGTACTCCGATTCCGGTAGCGGGCATCAACTAATAGTAACATTTTGACATAGTTTCCCCCATGTGCGCCGCGCTAAGTGTGCTCATCGGCATCAGGATGTGCTATGCCATAGCGCTGCGTGAATAACCACTTGCAAACCCTGAGCGCTCTTTTACCATTAGGCCATTCGGGTATCGCCCTTAGCGCAGGATTGTACTATATGGTTAACCAACATACGGCTCATCAACTTCCTTTTGCCTCACAGCTCCCATTTGCTTCCGCCCAGTTGGCCGCCACGCTCATCTCACTGGATGACTGGGCACTGGCCACGCTGGTCGGGCCGGATACAGTTAAATATCTTCAGGGACAGGTCACCGCAGATGTCGCGGCACTGCCTGACGATGGGCACGTCCTTTGCGCACACTGCGACGCGAAAGGGAAAATGTGGAGCAACCTGCGTCTGTTCCATCACGGCGAAGGCTTTGCTTTTATTGAGCGTCGCAACCTGCGCGACACCCAGCTTAGCGAACTGAAAAAATACGCCGTTTTCTCGAAAACAACCATCGCGCCAGACGATAATGCCATCCTGCTGGGCGCAGCGGGGACGGGTATCCGCGAGCTGCTGGCCTCTGTATTTAACCAACTTCCAGATGCCGAGCACCCCGTCGTTCAGCACGAAGGTGCCACCTTACTGCATTTCGCCCATCCCGCAGAGCGTTTCCTACTGGTGCTGTCTCCTGAACACAGCGCATCGCTACTTGAACAGCTCGGCGATAAAGTCAGCCTGAATGACAGCCGCCAGTGGCTGGCGCTGGATATTGAAGCAGGCCAACCCATCATTGACAGCGCAAACAGTGCGCAGTTCATCCCCCAAGCGACTAATTTACAGGCGTTAAATGGGATTAGCTTCAGCAAAGGGTGCTATACTGGTCAGGAAATGGTCGCTCGGGCAAAATATCGCGGAGCAAATAAGCGCGCACTCTACTGGCTGGCGGGCAAAGCGAACCGGGTGCCTCAGGCTGGGGACGATCTCGAATTGCAGCTCGGCGAGAACTGGCGTCGTACAGGTACAGTATTGGCAGCCAGCCAATTGCAGAACGGTGACGTGTGGGTACAGGCGGTGCTGAATAACGATCTGAACGCAGAGAACATCCTGCGCGTACGTGACGATGCCGAAAGCCAACTCACGGTTCAGCCTCTGCCGTATGAAATCACGGATTAATTCGACGAGTAAGCCACATCATGAAGATGGCAAATCTCTTCTCAGAACGATAACAGTGATAATGGGATAGAAGAGTAAAGCGTCCGCGACAGGGACAAAAACGTCAGGAACGTTTTTGAACGTCGCTTGCGACGGCCCTGAAAGGCTGAATCTCAGGGATGAGATTCATATCTGCGCGGCTCGAGCGTACAGGGATGTATTCACAGCGTCTTTACGATCTACCCATTATCACTGCACGCCATACGCTATCGGCAAGCACGCGAACTTAAATATAAAGATAAATCGCCAGAAAATGGCAGACGCTGCCGCCTAACACAAACCCATGCCAAATCGCATGATTGTAGGGAATGCGCTTGCTGGCGTAGAAAATAACCCCTAGCGTATACACCACGCCCCCCACGGCCAGCAGCGTCACACTTCCCGCCGACAGCTTCATCACCATCTGATAAATCACCACCAGCGACAGCCAGCCCATGACCAGATAGGTAATCAACGACAGCACTTCAAAACGGTGGGCAAACGCCAGCTTGAAGATCACGCCAAACAGCGCCATGCTCCAGATGACAACCATCAAGCCATGCGCCAGCGGTGAATCCAGCCCGACCAGCAAAAATGGCGTATAGGTTCCGGCGATCAATAGATAAATAGCGCAGTGGTCGAATTTTTTCAGCCACGGTTTGATACGCGGTGAGGGAATCGCGTGGTACAGCGTCGACGCTAAAAACAGCAGGATAATGCTGCCGCCATAGAGGCTGTAGCTGGTAATCGCCACGCTGCCAGCACCATTGTTGACCGCCTGCACCAGCAGTAAAACCAGACCCACAATACCGAAAATCACACCAATTCCATGGCTTATGCTATTCGCAATTTCCTCTGCCAGCGAGTAGTCCGACATCTGTGCATTTTTTGACATCAATAGGTTCCGCAGTATTAACAGGACACATTCAACAACGTCGTACGCTGACGTTATCCGCCTTACCTTTCCCGCTCTTGTACAAAGCGAAGCAGGCGTAGGTGTTTAACCTTTGAGCAGATTAACTGAGAATAGTTTCAGTGTACACGTGTAAGCTAAAATAATTATTCCCGCCTTACTTTTGGCTTCTTCGCCCTCTTAACGTGCGATCATGCATGTCAATCTCGGGCAACATCCCCTAGAATGTCCGACTTCGATATCTTCCTGTTTTTTGAAGGGCTCTGTCGTCCTTATCGGTTATTCGCGTTAACGGTTATCCGATTCAGACGCTCACAGCGCCTTTCTGTATTTGTCAGTGCATGATTTTTACTGCATTGTTTTCACTGCAAGAGGTAAGCTTTTCATGTCATCTTCCCCATCTATTCTGAATTTCGGTTCCATGACCGATGTCTTCGGCTTTCTGATAGAAATCGATAAATTGAAAAGCGTGCAGCGCCGCACCAAGATTATCGGCAGCGAACGTCACGAAGATTCTGCCGAACACAGCTGGCATTTTGCCGTCGCTGCGATGGCGCTGGCGCCTTACGCAGGTGAAGGTGTGGATATTCAGCGCGTGATCCAAATGGCGCTGATTCACGATATCGTCGAAATCGATGCGGGCGATGTGATCGTTTACGATCTTTCCGCGCGTCTTGCGATTCACGATCAGGAAGTCGCTGCCGCTGCCCGCATTTTCGGCCTACTGCCGGAACCACAGCGTCAGCAATTCCACGACCTGTGGGAAGAATATGAAGCGAATGAAACCCCCAGCGCCCAGTTCGCTCTGGTGCTCGATCGCGTTATGCCGATGCTGATGAATCTGTACAACGGCGGCCAAAGCTGGGTAGAAAATGGCATCCGTCTGGAACAGGTTCTCGACCGCGCCGAGTTCATCGCCACGATCAACCCGGAACTGTGGCAATACATGAAGCAGCATCTGGAAAACGCCAAAGCCAAGGGATGGTTGCTATAATTCGGTTTTCCCGATAAACGCCCCGTCGATTTGCCATCAACGGGGCAAGGTGGCTTATTTCACATCTCGCAACGCGGTTTTATCCACGTAAGGCTTCATGATGCCATCCGCCTCTTTCTGTGCAGCGGCAGCAGCGTCATCGACCTTTTTCGCCGGATCGTTTAACAGCGCCGCCAGCTGATTTTCCATCGCTTTGCGTACCGCGACCGTTTCATAAGTTGCGTACCACGGATGGGCATATTGCAGCTGTGACAACGCAATGGCTGCGCGCGGATCTTTCGCCAGGTAGTCTTTCATTTCTGGTAGATCATAGGCCGCCATACGTGGTGCGAAGTAGCCAGTAAAACGGCTCCAGCTTCCGCTGACTTCCGGGCTGACCAGATAGTTCATAAACTGCCAGGCCGCTTTCTTCTTCTCCTCGGAAATCCCTTTGAAGCTCACCAGACTCGCCCCGCCGATGGTCACGCCACGACGCTCTTTTTCCGGCATCATCGCCACACCGAGCGAGAAATCTTTGGTGTTTTCACGCATAAAGCCCAGCGCACCGGTGCTCAGCATCGCCATGCCCAACTTGCCGGAGAAAAACGCGGCGCTGATTTGCTTGGAATTCAGCACACCGGCTGGCATTGCTTTGTCGCGATACACCAAATCACGCCAGAACTGGAGCGCGCCTTTGGTCGATGCGGTGTTGTAATACACTTCACCCGGATAGTCGGCATTGTAATACGCCCCACCGTTGGCACGCGTCAGCGCAGACAACATCCAGCCGCCGTAGTCATCGTTCGTGGAGGGAATCATGATGCCCCACTGCCCTTTTGCCGGATCGGTCAGTTTCTTGGCGATCGTAACCACTTCATCCCAGTTTTTTGGCGGTTCATTAACGCCCGCCTTCTTCAACATGTCTTCGTTGTAATAGAGGATCGGCGTCGAGTTGTGGAACGGGATCGCGTAAGTTACCCCCATCACCTGCGCGTTCTGGTGCAGCGCAGGCCAGAAATTTTTGTTCAGGAAAGGCGTAGCTTTTTCATTGCCATATTTGAACAGCTCGTCCATCGGTAGGATTTCATCTTTGATGACCAGATCGGCGGTGAAGTTTGCCGACATAATTACCAGCGCTGGCGGATCGCCCGCTTTGGCGGCGGCTTCCGCTTTCACTTTCGTCGTGTCGTAACTGCCGGTGAAGATCCCACGCACTTCAACCTGATCCTGCGATTGGTTGTATTCTTTGATAATGCGCGTCATTTCCATCGTCAGCTTGCCATCAACCGGCGCAGGGAACATAAAATCGATATTCTCTTTTGCCAGAGCAGAGCCAGACATCAGCAAGGCTATCGCCAGCGCCATCATACGAGGCTTACGCATTTCTTTTCTCCTGGGATAAATTTCGGGCGGTTTGCCCAGAAAACCAATGACAATCCTGCGGTGAAAAATGAAGCACCACGGACGCGCCGATGTTCGGCACGCCATCGCGATTTGGACGACGGTAGCGAATATTGCCCAACGGCGTATCCACATGAATCAGATACTCCGCGCCAAACAGCTCCCGTTGCTTCACCGTTCCCGACAATGACAAATCGCCGTCTGACGCGGCGTGTTCGGTAATATGCTCAGGGCGAACCCCTAGCAGCACACTGGTTAATAAACGTGTTTCTTCACTCGCGGGCAGTACTACAGATAATGCTTGTAAAAACGCGTGACCTTCGGAACATGCCAGCGTCACCATGTTCATGGCGGGCGTGCCGATAAACCCGGCGACAAAGACGTTAGCCGGGTGAGAATATAGCTGCTCCGGCGTACCGACCTGTTGCAACACACCGCGATCCAGCACGGCGATCCTGTCCGCCATCGTCATCGCCTCGATCTGATCGTGCGTGACGTAGACGGTGGTGGTTTTCAACTGCCGATGCAGATCCATAATGCCGTCCCGCACATCGCTGCGCAGGCGAGCATCCAGATTCGACAGCGGTTCATCCATCAGAAACAAGCGTGGATCGCGCACGATCGCCCGTGCCATTGCCACGCGCTGACGTTGGCCGCCGGACAGTTTTCCCGGTTTGCGTTTAAGCAACGGCTCAAGCTGAAGCAGGCTGGCAACGCGCTGTACCCGCTGTGGGTATTCGGCCTTCGGTTCGCCGCGCATCCGCATGCCAAAGGTGATGTTCTGCTCAACGGTCAAATGCGGAAACAGTGCGTAGTTCTGGAAAATCATCGAGAAATTACGCTGCTTCGGGCTCCACGTCGTGATGTCGTCGTCGCCCAGCAGAATTTGTCCATCGCTCACGTCTTCCAGACCGGCCAGCATACGCAGCAGCGTACTTTTGCCACAGCCGGACGGCCCGACCAGCACCAGAAATTCACCGTCAGCGATATCTAACGACAGCGATGCCAGCGCCTGCATGTGTTCGAAGCGTTTACTGATATTGCGTAACTGAATCACGGCCATTACGCATCCACCGGACAGCTGATTCGTGGATCGTAGAGATAAGGCCCGGTGTTCGACGCGATCGACTGGCTGTAACTCACCAGCCCGGTTACCGGCACATAGCGGTGCATGACAATGCTGGCAGGTTCCAGGTTGTAGTACGACGTATCGTCATAGTAGAAATACGGCACTTGATGGACGGTGCCCGGCACCGTAGCGATTATCGCCTGCCGATGCTGAGTCATAATCAGCCGATGCGTATGGCCGCAGAAGATCCGCGTAAGCTGTGGGAAACGTTCGATCAGTGTCAGCAGCTCGTGCCCATTTTCGCAGGCGATACGATCCATATGCGCCGATCCCAACGGCAGCGGTGGATGGTGCATGAAGATCGCCGTTTCACGCGTTGAGTGATCCTGCAATTGTTGCTCCAGCCAGCCTAGCGTGGACGGCGTCAACCAGCCTTTCGCCTGCCCAGTCAAACTGGTGTCGATGAACAGCAGGCGCATCGGGAAATCATCCACCGCATAGCGGATATTTTCTGGATCATCGCCCAATTGCGGGCAAAGTGGACGCATCGCGTTGAGGAAATGCTGCTTGTCATCATGATTGCCCGGAATCACATACAGCGGATAATCCAGCATCTGCAACACGCGCTGGGCGACCTGATACTCCTGCGGACGCCCGCAGTTGACGATGTCGCCGCTAATCACTACCGCGTCCGGCCGCTCGCTCAGCGCGTTCATCTGATTGATGACTTTGGCATTTTCCCCGTTAATATCAATAAACTCATAGAGCTTGCGCCCTTCACTGCGAAAATGCAGATCGGAAATCTGAGCCAGCAACATAACAACCACCTCTATCATTATTTCGCCCGTTGGCGAACACCGATCGCTTAAGGATCGAGATACACGGAGCGACCACAGGGGTGAGGCGTCCCTGCGGGAACCTCCCCCTGTGTTTCCCCTAACAACGGGCTTAAGTAACCAGTATTACCCGCATGGCCTTATCAGCGATTCACTTAATACCTGAGAAACCAAAGCTGCTCAGGAACTGCTTCTGGAACACCACAAAGGCCACCATCAGCGGCAGGCACACCAGCAGCGTGCCCGCACAGATCAACCCCCACTGTCCGCCAGACTCTGCGCCCATCGCGAACGACACCAGCCCGATGGTCAGTACCTGTTTGTCCGGGTCGTTGAGTACCATCAGCGGCCAGAGATATTCGTTCCAGTGGTAGGTAATGCTGACCGTGGCGAAGGCCAGAATCGACGGCCAGGTCATGGGAATCAGGACGTGAAACACCACCTGCCACCAGCGGCAGCCTTCCATCAACGCGGCTTCTTCGATTTCTTTAGCGATATTGAGAAACGCCTGACGCATCAGAAACACGCCAAATGCCGAGGCGAAATACGGCATCATCACGCCAGTCAGGGTATTGAGCAGGCCAAGTTGTTTTAGCGTCATCATGTTTGGCACCATCATGACGACAGGCATGATCATCATTTGAATCAGCAGCAGGTAGAACAGCAGCGTTTTGCCACGGAATTCGTGGTAAGCGAAGATGTAGCCCGCTGTGGTGATCGTGACCAGCTGTACCAGAAACGTGCCGACCGCAAAGATCAGCGTGTTGGTGTAGAGCCGTAACCAGTCGGCGCTGTCCCACGCATCGCGGAAGTTATCGAACGTCAGCGGGAGACGCGGCAACAGCGAGGCCATATCCACGCCAAAACTGCTGGCACTGACGGAAGAAGACAGCATCCAGATAAACGGACTGACCCACAGTAACGCGGCGCAAATCAGCAGCAGCGGCAGCGTAAACTGCGTCGTGACACGAAGAGGATGGGTCACGCTTCGTCTCTCAACGCGCTGGCTTTTCACGCTCCGAACGTCAACAATCTGATTTTCAGCGCTCATAATGTGCCCCCTTCTCCAGCACCTTCAGATTCATAATGGAAAAGGCGAACAGCATCACCAGCGTCAGGAAGGTAGCCGCAGAGGCTTTGCCCAGATCGTGCGTGTCATTCGCCAGATCCTGAATGTAATAAAGCAGTACAGTCGTGGCGTTATTCGGCCCGCCGCGTGTCATCACGGCGACGTGATCAATCTGAGTAATGGCGTAGATAAAAGCGATGGTGACCACGAAGGCGATGGTTGGCCGCAGCAGCGGCAGCGTGACGTAGAAAAACACCTGACGCCGTGAGGCTCCCTCCATCAGCGCCGCCTCGCGTGCAGAGGCAGAAATCGCTTGCAGACCGGCGAGAAAAAACAGCATGTAATAACCCGCAAACTTCCAGATACCAATGACGCTCACCGCCACCAGCGCGCTGTCGCTCATACCGAGATAGTTGTTATTCATCGGGCCGAACACTTTCGCCAGATAGTAATCCAGCAGCCCCAACCCCGGCATAAAGATGAACAACCACAGCGTCGCGGCGCTCACTAGCGGAATAATCATTGGAAAGAAAAAGGCGGTACGCAGCCAGCGATTCACGCGCGTGTTTTCCCACAGCAGCACTGCCAGTAACAGCGCCAACAGCACGCCGGGCACGACCGTCATCAGGGTATACAGCACGTTGTTCAGCAACGCCTGCCAGAACACCGCGTCCTGCACCAGACGCGCAAAATTATCCAACCCGACGAACAGTGGCGTATCGGTATTCAGCCGAGTGTCATACAGACTGTCTATGACCGAGCGCAGCAAGGGGAAATAGGTGAAGGCAAGCAAAAAAACCAGCGTCGGCAACAGCACAAGGTAGGGAAAGCATTTTGCACGCATAACTCTAGGGTCGCTCAGTGTGAAACACAGAGGCCTTACCCTAGAACGCCAGCGTGTCAAAGGGGCGTCAGTTTAATGACAGTTTGTTTTCCGATTGCGAAAATATGCCTGCGAATGATTTATCTCCGTTTTGGCAGGCGATTTGCGGGAAGGCTCGAAGTCCCTAAAAATACGGCTGGGAAGAGTGACTCACTTTGCTGTATCATTTTTAACCTGTAGAATTATAAGGAATCAATCATGCTAGGGCTTGAAGCTATGGCTATCGTCAACCAAGGGCCGGATAAGATAGAGAACGTTTTCAATAACGTATCTCAGCCTATTGAACGATCCATATCTGACTTTGATAGAAGTCACGGGAATTCTATCTCGAAAAAACAAGCGTCCGATGCACTGAAAGTCATCTACAGAGTCATGGCCCCTGTTGAAAGAAGCTGTGAGAAATATAAAGAGTTTATCGATATTCTTAGCAATGGAACTGATGAGAACATTGCGGCATTAGACATTCAGCGCAGTGACATCGACAAGCTAAACGATCAGGTTAATCAAATAGATAATGGCATAACGAGGCTTCTTTATACCTTCTTTGTTGCCGAAAATAACAAAGCCTGGCTGCCACATCTCACCACGCTTATGACAATGAAAAACCACGCGATCAACACGTTCATTGAATACAAGAAGTTGACTATGGCTTTGGCCACTCTCGGCACTCAGTTTCTTCCTCTTGAATACGAAGAAGCAGAGGAATTTAGTGATGAAGAATTAGCTGCTTTCAAAAAGTCAGTTGAAGACAGTCACAAAAGACTTGGCATGGAGCCGCCAACATGGAAAACCGCGTAAGCATTATTGTTGATGCCGCCGCAGGTCAATTGGAAAATTTCTTTGCTAAAGCATTAGCAAATTATAAAAACAACGGCAAAGTCTCTGCATATCTTGGAAAGATGGGCGGTTTTGAACGTTCATCTCAATCAACCCTTTCTGGGATTTACAAATCTCATATTCGTATCCCAGGAGAAGAAACCCCGTGGCCGGCATCACAGCCTCTTCATCGCAGAGTAAGTGATAATTTTTTAGTGTTTGCGATACACAATATCCATCCCCTGCATATTCAAGTGATTGCGATTATTAAGCCAGATGGTCATGAAAGAATTAAGAAGCTATTACCCGCCATTATAAAAATAACGGAAAGCAAATTTCAGTTTCTAAATGAAAGACAGCTTAATTCACTCTCTTATTATAAATAAGAGATGCTGAATATTGAGGAATGATTGAATAAACCAAACTCGCCTTCTGGTATCAGTTTAAAACTCTCCTCAGAACCAAATAAATTTAGCCTCGCATACGTTAAAACACATGCGAGGCTAATATTCACACCGAACGTATTAATAATCGCTCATCGGCACACATGAACAGAACAGGTTACGGTCGCCGTAAACATCGTCCAGACGCTTCACGCTCGGCCAGTATTTGTGTTCGCTACCAGCCGGGAATACCGCTAGCTCGCGGCTATATGGATGCGCCCAGTCGGCCACCAGCTCTGCCTGCGTGTGCGGCGCATTAACCAGCGGGTTGTCGTCCAGCGGCCATTCGCCCTGCGCAACGCGGTTGATTTCTGCACGGATTGCCAGCATCGCATCAATAAAGCGATCTATCTCGACCTGACTTTCTGATTCCGTCGGCTCCACCATCAGCGTGCCAGCTACCGGGAACGACATGGTCGGCGCATGAAAACCGTAATCAATCAGACGCTTGGCGATATCCATTTCGCTGATGCCAGTGCTTTCTTTGAGCGGACGAATATCCAGAATGCATTCGTGCGCGACACGACCGTCACGGCCGGTATAAAGCACCGGATACGCCTGCTGCAAGCGCGTTGCGATGTAGTTAGCGTTCAGGATCGCCATCTGGCTGGCCTGTTTCAAGCCTTCCGCGCCCATCATACGAATGTACATCCAGCTAATCGGCAGGATAGACGCGCTACCGAACGGTGCCGCAGAGACAGCGCCTTGTTCCGTCAGCACACCATCAATTTTGACCACCTGATGACCCGGAACAAACGGTGCCAGATGCGCTTTCACGCCAATCGGCCCCATACCCGGCCCACCGCCACCGTGCGGAATACAGAAGGTTTTATGCAGGTTCAGGTGCGATACGTCCGCGCCAATGTAGCCCGGCGTCGTAATGCCAACCTGGGCGTTCATATTCGCACCGTCCAGATATACCTGACCGCCGTATTGATGCACGATCTGGCATACTTCGCGAATCGTCTCTTCATAGACGCCGTGGGTAGACGGATAGGTCACCATGATGCAAGAAAGCTGTTCGCCCGCTGCCTGCGCCTTCTCACGCAGATCGTGCAGGTCGATATTGCCCTGTTTGTCACAGGCCACCACCACCACTTCCATCCCCGCCATCTGCGCCGATGCCGGGTTAGTCCCATGCGCGGAGCTAGGGATCAGACAGAGATGACGGCCAGCCTCATTGCGGCTTTCATGATAGCGACGGATCGCCAACAGCCCCGCATATTCACCCTGTGCGCCCGAATTAGGCTGCATGCAAACCGCATCATAACCCGTCAACTGCACCAGCCAGCCCGATAGCTGCTCGATCATCTGACGATAGCCCAGCGCCTGTTCCGGCGGACAGAACGGGTGCAGTTCGGCAAATTCCGGCCAGGTAATCGGCAGCATTTCCGCCGCCGCGTTAAGCTTCATAGTGCAAGAACCGAGCGGGATCATCGCCTGATTCAGCGCCAGATCCTTACGCGCCAGACGGTGTAGATAGCGCATCATCTCGGTTTCGCTGTGATAGCGGTTGAAAACCGGATGCGACAGGATCGCATCATGACGCAGCAACCCAGCCGGGATCGTTGCAGCCTGTTGACCGATGGACGCATCAAGCGCTTCAACATCCAGCCCGTGATCGTCACCTAACAACACCGCGAACAGCGCCAGCACGTCTTCACGCGTGGTCGCTTCATCCAGCGTGATACCCACGGCACTCGCCAAATCGCTGCGCAGGTTGATGCCAAAACTTAATGCGCGGCTCAGCACCGCGTCTTTATCTGCAACCTCAATGGTTAGCGTGTCGAACCAGTTGCGGTGGCGCAGCAGTAGCCCACTCTGCGTTAACCCTGCCGCCAGAATGTCAGTCAGACGATGGATACGCCCTGCAATACGTTTAAGCCCTTCTGGGCCGTGGAACACCGCATACATCCCCGCAATGTTGGCCAGCAACACCTGCGAAGTACAAATATTAGAGTTCGCCTTCTCGCGGCGGATGTGTTGTTCACGCGTCTGCATCGCCATGCGCAGCGCAGTATTGCCCGCCGCATCGCGCGACACGCCGATAATACGGCCCGGCATGGCACGTTTATGTTCATCACGACAGGCGAAGAACGCCGCGTGTGGGCCACCGTAGCCCATCGGCACGCCGAAACGCTGTGCGGAACCAAAGACGATATCCGCGCCCTGCTTGCCCGGCGCGGTCAGCAGCACCAACGCCATAATATCTGACGCCACGCAGCTGACGACCTTACGCGCTTTCAGCGCCGCCATCAGGTCGCGATAATCGTGCAGTTCGCCCGTGGTTCCTGCCTGTTGCAGCAGGACGCCGAACACCGCATCGTCTTTCAGCGCCTCTTCAGCCTTACCGACCACAATTTCAAAGCCGAACGTTTCCGCACGGGTACGCACGACATCCAGCGTTTGCGGATGCACATCATCGGCAACAAAGAAACGCTCGGCCTGTTTGAGTTTACTGATGCGTTTTGCCATTGCCATCGCTTCCGCAGCGGCGGTGGCTTCATCCAGCAACGAAGCGGAGGCCAGATCCAACCCAGTCAGATCCTGTGTAACCTGCTGGAAATTCAGCAGCGCTTCAAGACGCCCCTGAGAGACTTCTGGCTGGTACGGCGTATAGGCGGTGTACCAACCTGGGTTTTCCAGCACGTTACGTAAAATCACTGGCGGCATCAGCACGGCGCTATAGCCCATGCCGATATAGCTCTTGTAACGTTGATTGCGTCCTGCAATGGCCTTCAACTCAGCTAGTGCATCATGCTCCGTCACGGCCTCCCCCACCGCTGGCGAGCCAGGCAGTTGAATGTCCGCCGGAACAATCTGGCGAATCAGCGCATCCAGCGACGTCGCACCCACCACCGACAGCATGTGCTGCTGCTGGCTGACGGAAGGACCGATATGGCGCTCGATAAACGCGCCGTCATGTTCTAGTTGACTGAGTGTCTGGGTCATTACAGTAAATTCCTGCATCAATCGTGCCTGCATCAATCGTGATAGCTACCGCATTGGAATACGACGCGAGAGAATAAAATAAAACGCCCCAGCACAGAGGCCGGGGCGCGATAACTACTCATCTTCTTCTAACGACGCCTGATAGCCTTCGGCATCAAGCAGTTCATCCAAATCAGACTCATCAGAAATTCTGATACGGAACAGCCAGCCGTCGGTATAAGGTGCGCTGTTGACCAGCTCAGGGGCGTTTTCCAGGTCTTCGTTAACTTCCACGATCTCACCGCTGATAGGCGCATAAATATCCGAAGCTGCTTTTACCGACTCCGCCACCGCGCAATCATCACCTGCCGCTATGACCGTGCCCACTTCAGGTAAATCGATAAAAACCATGTCACCCAGAAGCTCCTGCGCGTGTTCGGTAATACCCACGCTGTAGATACCATCACCTTCATGCAGAACCCATTCATGTGACGTGGTGTATTTTAATTCTGCTGGTACATTGCTCATTGCATCCCCTTTCGTAAAATCGTCAATCCTATGGGCTTATTGTGATAAGCACGCGGCTATTAATACTGAACGATGGCTTTTCCGGCACGGACAAAGCCGGGTTTGGTGACGTGGACGGGCAGCTCGCGGTTACGAATCTGCACGATTGCCTGTTCACCAATCCCCGCCGGAACCCGCGCCAGCGCGATACTGACGCCAAGCGTCGGTGAGAACGATCCGCTGGTGATCGTTCCTTCGCGCATCACACCATCACTATCAGTAAAGCGCACAGGTAAATCATTGCGCAATACGCCTTTTTCCGTCAGCACCAAACCAACCAGTTGCTCAGTGCCTTTTTCACGTTGATGCGTTAACGCCTCACGCCCGATAAACTGGCGGTCTTCCGGCTGCCAGGCGATTGTCCAGCCCATATTGGCTGCCAGCGGCGAAATACCCTCATCCATATCCTGACCGTACAGGTTCATACCGGCTTCCAGCCGCAGCGTATCGCGTGCGCCCAGTCCACAAGGCTTCACGCCAATCGCCAGCAGTTGCTGCCAGAAATCGACCACCTGCTCATTTGGCAGTGCAATTTCATAACCCGCTTCGCCCGTATATCCCGTCGTGGCGACGAAGAAGTCCCCTACCTGCTTGCCAAAAAACGGCTTCATGCTGGCAACCGCAGCCACGTCTTCATCACTCAGGCCTTTTGCCTTCAGGAGGCCTTGAACTTTTTCTTGCGCCTGCGGACCTTGTACCGCGACGAGTGCCAGCTCGTCACGCTCACGGATTTCGACACCGAACGCGGCAGCATGCTGCTCGATCCAGGCGAGATCTTTCTCACGCGTTGCGGAGTTCACTACCAAACGGAAATAGTCTTCCGTCAGAAAATAAACAATCAGATCGTCGATCACGCCGCCGGAAGCATTCAGCATGCCGGTATAAAGCGCTTTTCCTGGCTGTGTGAGTTTGGCGACATCATTCGCCAGCAGATAACGCAGGAACTCACGGGTTCTCACACCGTGCAAATCGACGATAGTCATGTGGGAGACATCAAAAATGCCAGCGTCCCGACGCACAATGTGGTGCTCATCCAGTTGGGAGCCGTAATGCAGTGGCATCATCCAGCCGTGAAAATCCACCATTTTGGCGCCATCGGCCAGATGTTGTTGGTACAACGGGGTCTGCTTTGCCATTCCTCATCCCTCTTCAGCGCATGGCGCTCAGGCGATAAAACACACTGCGCAAACGATATCTTCTGACTGAACTTACCACCGAAGCGCAGGTTAAACCACACTCTTAGTCATAAGATAAATTATATATAAAGAGAGGAAAATCGAGTCACTCACAAAAAATAAAGTAGCGTAATATGCTTAATAACTTAAAAAATTAAGCACGTAAATCATTAAAATGAGTGAATACCACAAATTAATGACATTAAAACTGGATAATTCCGGTAATGCCAACTGAAGAAAAAATCCATTCGGATTAGATAAAATAATGATAAAAACAGACTTAAATTAGATTTTTTCAATCAAAACCTAACAACGAATCTCAGCCTTACTTCTTCCGTTACGCAACCGCCATCACGTTTCTGTGAGCCACTTCTCAAGCGTCTTTACCTCAGTGCCTGCGGACAAGATGACATGGCAGCAGGAGGAAGGCGCTCGCCACTTGTTTTTTCCATACTGATAGCAAGGAAGGTACAAGGTATAGCCACCCGCGAATCCCTGTGGGTGGCCTTTCGCTATTGCGGGATCTTCTCTTCAATACGTTGAATTAAATAGGGATAAAACGGGTTCGACGATAGGCGCAATAACGTATCCAGATCGACCACCAGCGCGGAGCGCTCCCCTCTTGGAGTAATTTTCCCCAGCGGTAAGCCAAACTCGGTCGGGTTCTGCGAGAAACGACCGTACAACGAATCCGAATCCGGGAACGGCAGCGCGACATGCGATAGCGAATACACGTCCGATGGATAATCCATTCCCAGTTCGCGAGTCTGTTCTTGCATCGTTCCCGCCGCGACGTCAAATGCCACAGCATGTGCGCTATTCGGTGCGGCGTTGGAAATCACTGTCGTATCGTAATGACGCGGTGTGGCAGGTAACAGTTGGCTGACGGCACCATTCGTCGACTCACGCAGAAGCGGGCCGAAATTGACGGTACGGTTGACATCAAAGAGCACCAACTGACTGCGGTTAGCAGGCAGCAAATTATAGAACGCCGTAATGACCGCACGCGTACTGACAGTGAAATCCATCACCGACTGAAATGTCAGCACAGGTGGCAAATTAACCAACGCGTTCGCCTGCGCTTTACGACTTAGCTGACTCTGAAGCTCGTGCGTCAACAGCCAGGATTGGCGCGCGCCGTTTACCGGAAAGGAGTTGTACTTGAAGGGATTGAATTCCGGCAAAATACCCAGCCAGGCAGATTTGGCAAAGGCCGGGAAGATCGCGGGCAGCCCAGCCAACCCTGCAAAGCGCGCATAGCTGGTAATGCCGATCATGGGGGAAATGAGGATAAGTTGATCGGGACGCACCAGCGCCGGATTATCCAACGTATCCAGTGTGTACTTCAGTGCCAGCGCACCACCATTGGAAAACCCGACGATATGCAGCGGCAGCGTCTGGCCCTGCGGCGTCTTCAAGTGCGATGTCGCCTCACGTACCGCCAGACGCGTGGCTGCCAGCCAATCTTCCCATTGCACGTCGGTCAGCGCCCCCGGCACCGTCCCGTGCGCAGGCAAACGAATTCCAACGACGAAAAAACCACGCTGGCGATAACGCTCCGCAATATGACGCAAGCTGTAAGGAGAGTCGGTCAGGCCATGCAACATCACCACTGCGCCTTTCAGTTCCCCTTCTGGCGACAATTCATAGGAACGGTTCCAGTCGTGCTGAAATTTCCCCGGATAAACCGGGCTGCCCGAAAAGTAACGGTTAACCGAACGCTGCTCATCCTCGTCCAGCTCCTGCGTTACATGCTGATTAACCTGCTGGAAGATGAGCGATTCCTGCTTTAAATACGTCGTCCAGTCGCTCTTATCCAACTCATCAGCCGACAATTCATCCGGCACATAGGTATGCCAGGGCGCAAGCGGTGGCCCGCTTTGCGTATCATAAACACGAATAGCCAGCAGTGTTATCGCGATAACCCCGATCACGATAAGACCGCGTCTGATGCGTCGCCGTACAGATTTCAGCATGGTGTATCCCTTCTCATTACCGTATGACCATGCCGAAGATTCTAAAGAAAATGATGCAGGCGCACACCGTATTATTCAGGGAAACGCATCATGTCCGCCCGAGCCAATACGAGCGGACAGTCGTCTGTAATATTAGATCAGTACGCTGATGTTCAAATTCCCCATTAACCAGTGGTTGTCGGAATAATCAACCGGAATGGCAATGACTGCGGGGCCGTCAACGTCCATTGCCTGCCTGAGTTTGCTAACCAGTTCATCGGCCGACTCCACCGCAAACCCTTTGGCACCAAATGCTTCCGCATAGGCTTTGAAATCTATCGGCCCAAACGCCACGCCTGCCGGACGATGGTATTTGTGCTGTTGCTGGATTTCTACCATGTTGTAGCCGTTATCCACCCAGATGATATGTAGGAGATTGCTTTTCAGACGTACCGCCGTTTCCAGTTCCATGCTGGATTGCATAAATCCACCGTCGCCAGAAACAGAGACCACTTTTTTGCCAGGCTGTATCAGAGATGCGGCTATCGCCCACGGTAATGCCACGCCCATGGTCTGCTGACCGTTAGTCATCAGAATCTGTCGCGCCCGGAAGCTATACAGATAACGCGCCAGCCAGATATGGAAGCTCCCCATATCCACACACAGCGTGACATCCTCATTCACGATGTCCTGCATCGCCCTTACCAGACGCAGAGGGTGGATCGCAAATCCCGCCATGTTGATAGCCCGCGTGCTGAGATCGTGCCGCTGGCGCTGGCGATCCTGCAATACAGACTGTGTATCAGCGGACAAGATAAACGGTTCATTGATGCAGGCATTCAACGTGTCCACCGTCATCGCGATATTCCCTAACAGCTCGATATCGGGACGATACGCACTGTCGATCTCCGCCCGCAGCACATCGATGTGGATCAGCGTCGCCTTACCGCTATTCCACAAAACCGGATCGTACTCAATCGGGCTGTAACCCACGGTCACGATCACGTCCGCCTGTTGCAGTAGCTTATCGCCAGCCTGATTGTTGAATAATCCGACACGTCCGGCAAAGTGATCGAACTGCTGCTGATCAATCACGCCAGCAGCCTGATACGTGCTGGTCACAGGCAGTTTGCTATGGTGAAGGAAACGGCGCAGTGCCTGTGCATTTTCCTGCTGGCTGGCCATTAATCCGAGCAACAACACTGGATTTTTAGCCTGCCGCAGCCGTTTGGCCGCTTCGGCAATGTCACTCTGTGGCGCACCGTTTAACAGCGGCAAATGCGGACAGGCCAGCACCGGGCTCGTCACCGGTTCATTGACGATATCCTGCGGCAGGCTGACAAATGCTGCGCCCGGACGCCCGCTTTCCGCCGCCCGAAAAGCATTAGCCAGTACTTCCGAAATGGCACTGGATGCGGTGACTTCCGCACTGAATTTACTGACCGGTTGAAACAGGCTGACAGTGTCGAGGCTCTGGTGCGTCAACTTGAGCTTATCCGCTCGCTTGACCGCTCCCCCCAGCGCGACAACAGCATCCCCTTCTGCGGTTGCCGTCGCCAATCCGGTCACCAGATTGGAACAGCCGGGGCCGGATGTCACCAACGTCACGCCAGCTTTCCCCGTGAGACGGCCTATTGCCGCCGCCATAAATGCGCCGTTCGCCTCATGCCGTACCGGGATCGTTTGAATCGTCGAGTCTTCCAGCGCATCAAACACGCGATCGATTTTTGCGCCGGGAATACCAAAAATATGCTTCACGCCCTGCGCTTCCAGATGCTTTACAACCAGCTCGGCTCCGCTATTCCAGCTTTGCTGTTCGGTGGACTTTTCCATGACATAACTCCGATGAAATGACTAGCTCTCTACTGACTTGATTACGCTATTGAGGTTTTCTGATGACAGATCGGCATTGAGAAATTCCCGATCCTGAGGCAGGTCGATGATCAATTTGGCGATCACGCCAAACGTCAGCGTGCCGTTTTCAACGTCATAATTCAGAATATGGCCACCGCCTTGGCGATCGTCAGTAATAAAATGTTCGTGGTAACCCGCGACATTAATTCCCTGAGTATAAGCTGGGCTGCGAAACCCAATAATGCTGCCGCTGCGGTGTTCAAAATGAAACGTTGGTTGCCCTTCAATCGCTTCCTGCATCGGTTTATAAGGCCGACACTGACGGGGAACAGTACGGGTTTCCACGCAGCGAAAATGCCCATCAATCCGCAAGGCGCAGAACAGG
This sequence comes from Pectobacterium betavasculorum, assembly GCF_000749845.1. Lineage (GTDB taxonomy): Bacteria > Pseudomonadota > Gammaproteobacteria > Enterobacterales > Enterobacteriaceae > Pectobacterium > Pectobacterium betavasculorum. The sequence continues at coordinate 412,889 of NZ_JQHM01000002.1, forward strand.
TTGTCCGTCCCCACGATTTCATCGATTTGGCGATGTACTTCCTCGCGCGAGGTCCAGCGATCAAAACGGATCATTTCTGTCGGGCGAAAAAATGTCATGACTGCAAACGGCGTTTTTTGATCTGGCTTCGCCGCCCGTGCGCTGCCATCGGATAACAGCTGGAAAATCTGGCTATTCAATGCAACCAGTTCCCCATCCAAACTATTAAATGTTCCTAATCCAAAGTCACCGTGTTCCAGTAATTCAGCCATCGTTCGGCTGCCTTCGTATATGCCATTTATTAGCCCACTCATTAATGAGGTCTGATAAATAACGCAGTCTGCGTGCTCCCGCCGGAAGTCATTAGCATAGTTAGCAAAAGCTTCCTCACAGGATTGTTCACCTACACTCGTTTTCATACATTCCTTCTCACCGCACCAATTACTTAATAATTACTAATATTTAGATAAAGATTGACGCGGGAGAGGACAAAATTCCAATATGCAATAAAGGTCATTTCAAGATCGGAAAGATATGGAGTTACGTGAATGGAACTACGTTACCTACGCTATTTTGTCGCCGTTGCACAAGCCCGGCATTTCACTCGTGCGGCAGAAAATCTGGGAATGTCACAACCGCCCTTAAGCCAACAGATCAAGAAATTCGAGCAGGAGATCGGTACACCGCTGTTCAAGCGACTGACGCGTGGTGTAGAAATGACGGAGGCGGGACAAGCGCTGTATGAGGACGCACGCCAGATTTTGCAACTCACCGATTCAGCAATCGCCCGGACAAGAAGCATCGCGCGAGGCGAGAAAGGTAGCCTGAACGTGGGTTTCTCACCATCGGCCATGTTCCATCCCACCGTGCTTGAGCTGCTGCACCGCTACTGTCAGCAGCATCCTCATGTTCAGCCGTTACCGAAGGAAGAAAACCCGGCAATACTCATCACCGCGCTGCAAGAACGCCATATCGACATCGCATTTCTGCGCTTACCCTGCGATCTCAGTGATGATATTAACGGGGAAATTTTGGCAGAAGAACCAATGAAATTGGTGTTGCCCGCTGAACATGCGCTTAGCCATAAAACACAGGTCTCGCTGAGCGAGCTGCGACAGGAACCGCTGATTATTTTCCCACGCGAGGTGTGTCCAGGACTGCACGATATGATTATTCGTACCTGCTATCTGTCAGGCTATGGTCCCAGACCCAGTCCCTTTGCACCACAGTTAATGGCCACCATTGGGATGGTCGCAGCAGGCTTCGGTATCACCCTTGTACCAGAATCACTCGCCTGTATTAAGGCTGATAATGTGACCTATCATGATATCGGCATGCCCGAAGTCCATACACAAATTGCGGCTATCTGGCGCAAACATGAACGATCGGCTGCGATCGTGAATATGATTCACCTAATACGCCAGCATCTGAGCAGCCAACGTACTGATTAACGTTGTCAGGTAGAAAATTCCGGCCATCTACTCGTCAAAAAACTAGTAATTGATATAAATTCTTATATGATATTAGTTATCATTATCATTTTTGACGGGTGGGAAAATGCTGACAGCAATGATCACGGCTTGCGGGCTATGGGGTGTGAGCTGGTGTATGGGGAAGCATCTGTCTAGTGCCTGGGGCGTGCTATTACCTTGTGCCATCATGCCGCTACTCGCGCTGCTCGATCTAAACCTGACACACCTGAAAGTGATTATCGCCATCGCGCTGCTGGCGACCCTTGTCATGCTGTTTCATCAACGTTTGCGCCACTATTTACTGCTGCCCTCTTGCATTGCGCTGGCTGGCGGTTTGGCGGCACTGTCCGTCATGTTTAATTTGACGACGCTATAAACACAAGATACAGGTGAAATAATGAACGACACAGAATGGCGTACAAACGCAGAAAACCGCTATAGCCAGGAATAGGACAAAAGGGAACAAATAAGGGGAAAATCAGGAAGATACTGAGGCGTTCGGTGGTGCGAAGAGAGGGACTTGAACCCTCACGTCCGTAAGGACACTAACACCTGAAGCTAGCGCGTCTACCAATTCCGCCACCTTCGCACTGAGAACGTTGCTTGTCTTATACAATAACTGTCTTATGCGGTAAACCTGTCTTACGTGTTAGATCTATCACGACATGGTGCGAAGAGAGGGACTTGAACCCTCACGTCCGTAAGAACACTAACACCTGAAGCTAGCGCGTCTACCAATTCCGCCACCTTCGCAACGCTGTCATCTATTTCTGGTCACGCAATACTGATTACTGCTTCGGTTCGACAAACCAGAACCGTTGTAGTGATGTTGGTGCGAAGAGAGGGACTTGAACCCTCACGTCCGTAAGAACACTAACACCTGAAGCTAGCGCGTCTACCAATTCCGCCACCTTCGCAACACTGCTTTACGCAATATCACTACGGAGGCGAATTCTAGAGGTTTTCGCGTTCACGTCAATGATTATTTCCTCTGGAATACGGGGTTTGCTGTAAAAAACATCATCTAGCCACGGCGTTGCGCGTAAAGAGTTCGTCGAGCCATTCGATGAACACCCGAATCCGCGGCGCAAGAAAGCGACCGGGTGTATACATCACGTAAAGCGGCATTGCGGGCGGCGATATCTGCGGCAAAATTTCTACCAGATCTCCGCTTTCAAGAAAAGGACGCAGACCACGACGCGGTGCCTGAATAATCCCCAGCCCAGCGCATGCGCTGGCAATATAGGCATCTGTGCCGTTAACCTGTAACGCACTGGGCAACATACGCGTAATACGCTCGTCGCCAGACATAAATTCCAGCGGATAGAGGAACTCGGTACGCAGAGAGAAATAGCCCACCATGTGATGCCCCGACAGGTCATCAAGCGAACGCGGCACGCCATATCGCGCCAGATAGTCAGCGGACGCACAGGTGACCTGCGGCATCGACGGCAAATGGCGGGTCGCTAGCGTCTCATCATCCGTTTGCCAGGCGCGCAGCACGCAGTCGACGCCTTCACGTAGCACATTAATCGCCGCATCGTTGGCGCTCAGCATCAGCGTCACTTGCGGATAACGCGCATAGAACTCGCCCAACGCTGGAACCACAATTTCTCGCGCCAGCGAGTGCGGCATATCCACCCGCACTTTACCAACCGGCTGTAGCTTTTGCTGTGTGAAAAGCGTATCGATCTCTTCAATTTCAGCGAGCAATTGCAGGCAACGTTCATAATAAATGCGCCCTTCATCGGTAATGTGCACCTGGCGGGTCGTGCGTTGCAGTAAACGTACACCCAGCCGTCCTTCAAGCTGTTTGATGGTGTTGCTCACCGTTGCACGCGGTAACGCCAGCCGCTCCGCTGCACGGCTAAAGCTGCCCAGTTCAACAATACGAACAAAAACCCGCATCGCTTGAATATGATCCATCGCCACCACCATTGTTGGTTATTTTTGAACAGTGTTGCATAAAAAGCAGTATTTATCTTTTTTGGATAAACAACCAGACTGCTTTCACTGCCAACGAGATGAGGAAGATGACAATGCAACAGCGCAAATTAGGAGCGAACGGTCCAGAGGTTTCAGCAATTGGGCTAGGCTGCATGGGAATGAGTGATTTTTACTCTACTGCGCAGGATGAAAAAGAGTCCATCGCCACGTTGCATCGCGCACTGGAGCTGGGCGTCACCTTGCTGGATACCGCCGATATGTATGGCCCTCACACCAATGAACTGCTGCTAGGCAAAGCGATAAAAGGCAAGCGCGAGCAGATTTTTCTGGCGACTAAATTCGGCATCGTGCGCGATCCGGCGAATCCCAACGCTCGCGGTGTCTGCGGTAAACCGGATTATATCCGTCGCGCGGTGGAAGGCAGCCTGATGCGGCTCGGTACGGACGTTATCGATCTTTACTATCAGCATCGTATCGATCCGACGGTTCCGATTGAAGAGACGGTGGGTGCGCTGGCCGAGCTGGTTAAAGAAGGCAAGATTCGCTACATCGGCCTGAGTGAAGCCTCTGTCACCACGCTGGAACGTGCACACCGCGTGCACCCGATTACGGCGTTACAGAGCGAATATTCATTGTGGACGCGCGATATGGAAGCCGAGATTCTGCCCACCTGTGAGCGTTTAGGCATCGGCTTTGTACCTTACAGCCCGCTCGGTCGTGGTTTTCTGACTGGCGCGATTCGTAGCCCGGACGATCTGGCAGCCGACGATTTTCGTCGCACCAATCCACGCTTCGCAGGGGAAAATTTCAGGAAAAACCTGCAACTGGTAGAGAAAATTAACCAACTGGCGCAGGAAAAACAGATCACACCATCACAGTTGGCATTGGCGTGGGTACTGGCGCAGGGCGAACATATTGTGCCGATTCCGGGCACCAAACGCCGTCGCTATCTGGAAGAGAACGTTGCGGCGCTGGATGTCACACTGACGAAAGAGGAACTGGCTGCTATTAATGCCATCTTCCCGCCCGATGCCGCAGCTGGTGAACGCTACGGCAAGGAGAGTATGGCGGCGCTTAATCAGTAGGATTACCGGCGGCGGCCTTTGCCTGTGCGCGGAGGGCGTCCAACGGTGGCCTGATACACCTTGAAGCGTCCGGTCTGCGCCAACACTTCATGGCTACCAAATGCGGCATCTAACAGCGCCGGATAAGGTAGGAAGGCGTTAGCAACGATGCGTAACTGCCCGCCAATCGGTAGATGAGTCACCGCACCACGAATCAGCATTTCCGCAGCTTGGAGACTAGTCTGCAAGCCATCATGGAACGGCGGATTGGACACGATCACATCAAAGCGGCCGTCGATGTCTGAATAGACGTTACTCGCAATCACACTGCCTTCCAGCGCATTCGCCGCCAGCGTAGCTTTGCTGGACTCCACCGCTGCGGCGCTGACATCACTCAGCGTCAGGCGGATTTTCGGTGATTGCTTCGCCAATACCGATGCCAGCACGCCCGCACCACAGGCGATATCCAGCACTTTGCCTTTCATATGCGGCTCAAACGTAGACAGCAGCAGTCGGCTACCCGGATCCAGATCATCACGACTGAATACGCCCGGAAGCGTTTTGACGGTCACGCCGTCCGTCACATACTCATCCCACCACTCATCCAGTGTGAAGCTGGCTTGCTTATCAATTCGACCATGATAAAGCCCGCAGCGACGCGCGCTGTCGATTTTTACCAGCTCAACGAAGTCAGACAGCACGGTTTCAGCGCTACGCACACCGCTGCGGTTTTCTCCCACAACGAAGATCTCCGCGCCGACCGGCAGCAAGGACAGCAGATTACGCAGTTGGAATTCGGCTTCCTGTTTGCTCTTCGGCCAGTAATAAATCAGCGTGTCGCTATCCGCCACCAGCGCCGCATCCGCTACCAGACCATATTGAGCGTTATCCCCAAGTGGCTTTGCCATCTGTTGCCAGTGGTGATATTGGTTGCAATGGACACGCACTGACGCCGCCTCAAATTGAGCGGGCAGGGTATCCTGCAAATCACCGGCAAACAGAACTCGGCGTGAAAGAAATTCGTCACTATGGCGCAGTATGACTTCACTGGCGGGGGTTAATGCGGACATCGGGCTACGGCTCCTTAATCATTGAACGGGGGATTATATACGCTTCGCCTCCGAAGTTGCAGAGCGGAGAGGAAATAACCACGCCGACATTGGCGCAGTATGGCGGGGTTTGTTAGCATAGGTACGAATCATTTTCTCGCACGCCAGACAGGATAACGCATGGAATCAAGACGTGACAGGCTGCTACAGCAACTGGGGATTACGCAGTGGACGCTGCGTCGCCCGACGGTGCTGCAAGGCGAAATCGCCGTCAGTCTGCCCGATCAGGTGCGTCTGGTGATCGTCTCCGCCGAACCGCTGGCCGATGATGAACCGCTACTGACCGACGTTCTACACAGTCTTGCGCTCACTCCTGCGCAAGCCTATCGCCTGACGCCGCAGCAGATAGAGATGTTGCCCGCCGATGCGCACTGCCATAGCTGGCGGTTGGGCATCGTGGAACCCATTGCGCTACAGGGCGTTCAGCTTTCCAGCCCTCTGCTTTCCGAACTTTATCAAAATGCCGACGCCAAACGGGCGCTGTGGCAACAGATCTGTGAACATGAACACGATATCTTCTCTGACGCCAGCCGATCTGGCACAAGCCTTTAAAATTGAACAAGCTAGCCATGTCTTTCCCTGGACGGAAAAAACGTTTATCAGCAATCAGGGTGAACGTTATTTCAACCTGAAATTGAGCCATGATGGGCAGCTTGCCGCGTACGCCATCACGCAAGTGGTGTTGGATGAAGCGACATTATTCAATATCGCCGTGCATCCCGACCACCAGCGTCAAGGGCTGGGTCGCCAGTTGCTGGAACACTTGATCGACGAGATGGAGCAGCGCGGTATTGTGACGCTATGGCTGGAAGTCCGCGAATCAAACGCGCGGGCTATCGCGCTGTATGAAAGCCTGGGATTTAACGAAGTCTCCGTGCGCCGTGATTATTACCCCTCGGCACAAGGCCGGGAAGACGCGATCCTCATGGCGCTACCGCTCGGTTAACTTTTTACCTATGGCACTCGCGGAAAGGCAGGTGCCATGCTAAAGACGGTGAAAAATTCACCTTCCCTGCCGTTAAAGCGAAATTCTTCAAGCTGGATACGTTTGGCACCAATGTGAACAAATGGAGTGCCATCAACGAAATCAGTTTTAACAGCGCTGCGCAGGTTCCAACTAAAGCGATTAAGTAACGTGTTGGAATAGTCTGGCACTCAGGCTAGTCCATGCCGATTTCGTTGAACAGCACCATGCCCGCAGACGCTAACGGGTGTGGTGCATTCGAGCCTTGCAGCATACAACGCCTTGCCTTTCCCCTTCTTCATCGTTACCCACATTCTCCTTAGCGTTGAAATAAAAATCATTCTCAACTAAGATGCGCCTGAAATTTGACCTCCTATCGCTTCGTTTCAGGCACCAGATATGTCATCAGCCAACATTGATACCTCAGCAGATATGCATCAGCTCTATTGTCAGCATCACAGCTGGTTGCAAGGGCTATTGCGTAAGCGGCTAGGGAATTTGTGTGACGCGGCAGATCTGGCGCAGGATGTGTTTTTACGGCTGCTGCTGAAACCCCGTCAGTTCGACAACCACGCCGGTGCGCGGGCTTATCTGAGCGTGATGGCGCAGGGTATGTGCGTCGATCTCTGGCGTAAACGCGAAATTGAACGGGTCTGGCTCACCTCGTTAGCCGAACAGCCAGAGCCGATTGCGCTGTCGGCGGAAGACAGCAATATCATTCTCGAAACCCTGTATCAGGTCGATACCATGCTGCGTGCACTGCCAGAGAAGGTGCGTGCTGCTTTCATCATGGCGCAGGTTCAAGGGCAACCTTATCGGGAAATTGCCGGGACGCTGGGCGTTTCAGAACGCATGGTGAAAAAATACATGGCGCAGGCCATGCTGCACTGTGTGCTGCTGGAAGCGGAGATAGACACGGACGGTCAGGCCGTTCATTCATGAGTAAACCCAGCATTAATAAACCCAGCTTTATTGCCTTGCAGCAGGCATCGCAATGGTACGCCCAACTGTGCGATCGAGAACCTGGCGATGAGCATTACCACCACTGGCAGCGCTGGATGGAAGAAAGCGAAGAGCATCGCCACGCCTGGGAATACGTACAAACAGTCAGCCAGCGTTTCCAACCACTGCGTGGCGACGGTCAGCAGCCCGCGCTGAATACGCTACTACACCAACCCGAATCAATTAGCCGCCGCCGTGCACTCAAGCTTGCTGCGCTGTTCAGCACCGGTTCACTGCTTTCCTGGCTCACGTACCGTCATATGCCGTTAAAAGGTTCATTGCTGGCGATGACGGCCGATCATCATAGTGAGGTAGGAGAAATCAAATCCCTCACCTTGTCGGACAATACCCGGCTGTGGCTGAACACCGCCAGCGCGATTGATATCCGCTACAGCGGCCAGCGTCGGGAAATCGTTCTACTGGCAGGCGATATTCTGATTGATACCGCTACCGACACCCGCCCTTTCTTCGTCACCACGGCACAAGGGCGTTTACAGGCGCTGGGCACGCGATTCAGCGTCGCACAGGAGTCAGATACCACAACGCTAACCGTTTACCAGCATGCGGTCGATGCCAGCGCCACATACGCTTCCGCCGCACGTCGGGTTAATGCAGGCTATCACCTGCGTTTTAACGCCAACGGTCAGGGAGACATCTTGCCCAACCAGCAGAACGATGCCGACTGGTCACATGGCATGTTACAGGCGGACAACATGCCGCTGGGAGAACTGGTGACCCAGCTATCGCGCTATCGCCACGGCTATCTGGCGTGCCAGCCTGACATCGCTGATTTACGCGTGATGGGCACCTTCCCGTTAACCGATACCGACATGGCGTTGAACATGCTGGCGCAAGCCTTCCCAGTCCGCATCCATCAACGTTTTCCGTGGTGGGTGACCGTCGAACCGCGCTGATATCGCTCTCACACCCGTCACCCTTTTTAGAGACCGTTTTTGAATAAAAATAAAAAACTTTCTCTTTTGAGTTCCCCTTTTTCCACTGTCGTTCGATTCACAGTAAAACCACCAATTTTTACTCTGGGTCAGAAGGCGAATTTTCATGGCATTGATTCCATTTTTCTCTACACAGCGCACACCGTCCAAACTGGCGATTGCCGTTCATCTGTTACTGTGCGGCGCACCGCTGTTTGTGCATTCCACCGCAACGGCAACAGAAACGACAGCAACTGCGACAACCAAAACGTATTTCATCCCTGCCGGGCCGCTTAACCAGCAACTTAACCAGTTTGCAGCCCAGTCTGGCGTTTATCTGGTCGGCGATGCACAGTTGGCGACAGGAAAAACCGGGCAGTCCCTAAAGGGAAATTACAGCGTCGATGGTGGGTTTTCGGCGCTGCTGTCTGGGAGCGGGCTTCAGGTCATTCCACAGCCTAACGGTGTCTGGCGCTTACAGACAATACCGCAAGGGGATGAAATGATGGTCGTGGCAGGCATCAACCGCAACGGCGTAACCGAAGGAACACAGTCCTACACCACACGCAGTATGAACACCGCGACACAGCTGAATCTGTCACCGCGAGAAACGCCGCAGTCAGTGAGCATCGTAACGCGCCAGCGCATGGACGATCAGAATATGACCTCGCTGGATGAAGCCATGAAACAAACCACCGGAATCAACGTGGTTAATCAAAATAGCTATCAGGTGAAATACGAATCGCGCGCCTTCGTGATGGATAATATCAAGGAAGACGGCGTTAATTTTTCCAGCCAAAACAGCGTATCCAACATGGGTGCGGTTCAGTCTTCGAGCGAATCGCCCGATCTGGCGATTTATGACCGTGTGGAGATCCTGCGCGGGGCGTCTGGTCTGTCACAGGGTAATGGCGAGCCGGGCGGCACCGTTAATCTGGTGCGCAAGCAGCCGACTCACAACTTTCAGGCTTCTGGCAGCGTCGGCGCCGGCAGTTGGGATAATTACCGCAGCGAACTCGATGTCTCCGGGCCGCTGAACGACGATGCCAGCCTGCGCGGCCGTGTCGTTGGCGTTTATCAGGATAAACAAAGCTTTAAAGATTACGAGCACAGCGAAAGAAAAGTGCTGTTCGGTACACTGGCCTACGACCTCACGCCGTCCACCACCGTCACTGGCGGCATCAACTGGCAGAAGACCCGGGGCGTTCCTGATGTGTATGGCGTCCCGTTTGCCACCAATAAAAGCAGCCTGAACCTGCCGCGATCGACCTACCTGGGCGCAAGCTGGAACCGTATCGAATTTGAAAAAGTTAATCCGTTCATCGAACTGGAGCACCAGTTTGATAACGATTGGACGCTGAAAACCGCGCTGAACTATATCCATTCCCGCGCGGCAAGTAGCTATATCGGTATCATGAACAGCACGAGCGGCGTGAACCCGGCGACAGGAAATTCTTCACTAAACAATAACCTGCGCTACGATAACAAGGCTGAACAATGGGGCTACAACCTGAGCCTGAACGGTCCGTTTGAGCTGCTGGGACGCAACCATGAGCTGGTGGTGGGCGGCGATTATCAGAAAGAGAACTTCGATAACAACCACATCCGCATCAACAACACCAGCACTGTGAACATCTTCAACTGGCAGCCCAATTCGCTGGCAGAACCCGACTGGTCAAATACGAGTCTCTACAACAACCACTACAACGACCGCTTTAATTTGTATCAGCGCGGCGCGTTTGCCACGGCAAGATTCGAACTGGCTGATGACTGGAAGCTGATTCTGGGTGGCCGCTACAGCGCCTACAGCTATGACGAATACTTCACTAACCATATTCGCAACACGTCCTCGCTCAGTAGCCTGCATGCCAGCAATGAGTTCGTGCCTTACGGTGGCCTGCTGTGGGACTTTGCCGACAACTACACCTGGTATCTGAGCTACGCCGAGATCTATAAGCCGCAGAGCGAAAAAGATCGTAACGGTAAGCTGCTACCCGCCATTATCGGCACTAACTATGAAACTGGCGTGAAAGGCGAGTTCTTTGATGGCGATCTGAATACCTCGCTGGCGCTGTTCCGCATCATTCAAGCGAATCGTGCAATGGCCGTCGCGGATAGCTCAGTTTGCCGGATCGGGACCAGTTGCTCGCAATCCGAAGGCAAGGCGCAAAGCCAGGGAGTTGAGCTGGATATCTCGGGGAAACTGGCTGAAGGCTGGCAAATTCAGGCGGGTTATACCCTGACCAGCAGTAAAATTCTTGAAGGAAGCGAGAGCGAAAAGGCCGCGCAGTTCAGCCCGCGCACGCCGAAACATATGTTCAAGCTGTACACCTCATACAACCTTCCAGGTGAGCTGAACCAATGGACGATTGGCGCAGGCATGACGGCACAAACCGAAACGCAAACCTATCCTCACCGGGTTTATGGCTTGCATCAGGGCGGCTACACGCTGTTTAACGCCAACATCCGTTATCAGCACAGCAAAAATTTGAGCTTCAATCTGGTGGGCAATAACCTGACGGATAAAACCTACTTCCTGAACCTGAATAACCGCCACCTCAGCGGCAATAACTATTACGGCGACCCGCGTAATTTTATGCTGACCGCGAAGTGGAATTTCTAAGCGCACTCGCCTGCCAGCCTCGGCTGGCAGGTTATCGCTCAATCCATTATGCAAACGCTTAAACGCTTTTATTCGCTGGTCGCACCTTTCTGGCTGACCACGCGTGCAACTCTGCTCTGGCTGCTACTGCTGTTGATTATGGGTCTGACGCTGTCCGTCGTGTGGATCAGCGTGCAGTACAATAACTGGAGCCGGGATTTTTACGATGCACTGGCCGACTACTTTCAACACGCGTCAATCTACGATATGGCAGTGCGCTATCTTGCCTACACGCTGCTATTCGTGTTGGTGATCATCTGCGGAAACTGGCTCAAGAAACAGCTGATCATCCGCTGGCGCGATATCATGACGCGTCAGTATGAACAGGATTGGCTGAGCAATCATGCCCACTACCAGCTCAGCTCGGGGCTGGATAATCCCGACCAGCGCATTGCGGAAGATATTCGTCTGCTGATCGAACAAAGCCTCGAACTCCTGCTCTCTTTGCTAAAGAACATTGCCCGATTCTTTTCCTTCATCGCCATTCTCTGGCAGCTTTCCGGCGTCCAAACCTTCATGCTGGGCGGCTACACCCTCACGATACACGGCTATCTGGTGTGGATCGCGCTAGCTTACGCGTCATTAGCTAGCGTCGTGACGCACCTATTGGGGCACCATCTGCACACGCTAAATATTGAGCGCCAGCGTACAGAGGCCGACTATCGTGCCACGCTGCTGCGAGTGCGGGACAACAGCGAGCAAATCGCGTTTTATCAGGGCAGCGACGCTGAGCAGCAGCGGATGCGGCAACACTTCTTACCCATCGTGCAAAATTGGCAGCGTTTAATGACGCGAGAATTCCGACTGGAGAGCTTTACCACCAGCTATTTTCGTTTCAGCCTGATTATCCCCGTTTTCGCTACCCTGCCGCTGTTTCTCGCTCGTCAAATTAGCCTCGGGGCGATTATGCAGGCGCGATCCGCCTTTGGGTATGTGCTGGATGCCTTTGGCTGGTTTATCGATGCCTATCGTCAGTTGGTTCAGTGGTCTTCGACAATTGAACGGCTGTGGGAATTCCAACACCGCTTACAACAGTTACCGACACAGAACGCACAGCGGCATGTAGGGCAGTCTCTGTATATCAACGCGTTATCTGTAGCGCGCCCGAATGGTTCACCGTATTTCGCCCCGCTTACGCTCACGCTTCCGGCTGGCGAGTGGGCGGCACTTAGCGCAGCTAGCGGCAGTGGGAAAACCACCCTGCTGCGGGCATTGGCGGGGCTGTGGCCTGCATCGCAGGGAGAATGGCATTTTCCGGCGGGGCGAGCGCTATTTTTGCCACAAAAAGCCTATTTGCCGCAGGATACGCTACGTCAGGTATTGTGTTACCCGCAGGCGCAGCTAACCGATAACTCACCGCTCTTCACGGTGTTGGAACAAACTGGACTCGCCCCACTGATTCCTCGTTTGGATGACAAGGCGAACTGGAGCCAAGAGCTATCTGGCGGCGAGCAGCAGCGTTTGTCACTCGCGCGAGCGCTGCTGCTGCGCCCGACATTACTTTGTCTGGATGAGGCCACCAGCCAGCTTGATGATGCGGCGGCACTTCAGTTGTTAGAGCACATCAGGATAACGCTGCCACAAACCATCGTGCTGGCCGTCAGCCATCAGCCTGCCGTGCTGGCTTGCTTCACACATCAGATACGGTTAACGCCACTGGCGCGAGAGGAAAATGCGATTATCTAGTCAGAAGACAAAATACAGCCAGTTTCTTCGTCGTGATGTGAAGGAGAAATAGCAACCCGCATCATATGCAAAGAGAAAACCTGGCTTTCACCAGGTTTTCTCTGTTTATCCGTCCACACAACCGATCTGATAACTTTAGAAATCAATCGACATAGACAACTTCAACGAGCGCGGGTCGCCTTGATACAGATAGGCACCGGAATCGTTGACTGACGACCAATATTTTTCATTCGTTACGTTTTCAACATTGGCTCGCCAGACCAGCGTGTGATCGTTCATCGGCATACTGTAGCGCGCGCCAAGATCTAATCGCGTCCACGGTTTGAGCTTCATAGTATTACTGTTATTCGCATACTGTGAACCGGAACGGATCGCCGTTCCCGACAGCGTTAGCCCCTCTACGGATTTGATATCATATTCTGACCCAAGAACCAGTTGATAGCGTGGCACGCCGACAACATCTTTACCATCGTTAGCGCCACCATCCGTTTTAATCTGCTGTGCTGCAATCCATGTCGCACTACCGTTCAGCCGCAGGCCGAAGACCGGTTCACCAAATACATTAAGTTCCATCCCTCGATGGCGGCGCTCGCCATAAAGACCGTATGCCATGGTCGAACGGTTCACTGTTTCGTATGGACGCTTGATTTCAAACAGCGCCAGCGACCCTCCAACCCTCTCATAATCAAACTTAACCCCGATTTCATTTTGCTTAGCCACATAGATACCCGAGACGCCCCCACCATTAACTACAGGTACGCCATTAAAATCACGTGGGGCAGTTTGCCCCGGAGAAAGCGCTTCAATATGGTTGGCATACAGAGAAATATTTTCCCATGGCTTTACGACCAAGCCATAGGCTGGAGTCACTTTTGTACGATTAAAGGCGCTATTCCGTTCTTCAACACCCGCATAGGTATAATTACGCACCATAATTTCCTGACGGCGCAGACCCAGCGTTAATGCCACTTTATCATCCCATGCAGAGAGTGTATCTGACACAGCTAAACCGCTACTTCTGACTCGAGCACGTACCTTTGGACTGCCCATATTCCCATCGCCAAACTGCGCCGACGGATAATTGATTTGAGTGGGTTGATAGATATTTGTGTTGTTGCCCGTAGACATATCCCAAGCTGTGCGGTTTTTTGCATAAACTCCTGAATAACCAATGTTTACTTTATGGGTGATAACGCCCGTATCGAATTGCCCACGGACACCTAATAGACCGGAAAACGTATCACGTATCAAAGGCACCCCCATACGCGATATTGTCGCATTGCCGTTGTTATCAGTAAGCCTTGGCGACCCATAATTTCCTGACTCATCCGCTCGACTGCTACCGATACCGGAATACAACGTCCAGTTGTCGGCAACATCATATTCACTGCGCCACATACCGAAAGTCGTTTCCAGGTCAGTCGAGACCCATTTCTGACCATAATTTAATGTGGCATCCGGGGCAGAAGGGATTACTGTGGCGCTCCCAGTACCTACTGCAATTCGCCCTCCGTGCACGGTCTGGTGCTGGTAGCCTGCATCCAATGAAGTACGGAAACGATCGCCGCGATAATCAAGGCCAACAGAGGCCATCGACATACGGTCTTTTTGGTGGTGAATGGCGCTTTCTCCTTCGCGGTGCAACACATTGACACGTACACCAAACTCATCGTTATCACCAAAACGACGACCGACATCCACCCCACTACCAATCTTGTTTTTCGATTCATAGTCAACGGTCAAACGAGTGAGTGGATCATCTGTCGCATGCTTCGGTTCCACGTTTATCGAACCGCCTACGCCACTCCCAATCCCACTACCAGATACCCCGTTAACAAATGCACTGGCACCTTTAAAGACTTCTACACGTTCAACCATATTGGTCGACACCATCTGGCGCGGCATCACACCATACAGTCCTCCAAAGGTAATATCATCGCCATCCAGCGTAAAACCACGGATGCGATAGGTTTCCATAAAATTGCCAAAGCCTTTCAGAGTTTGAATAGAGGCATCGTTCTTCACGACATCAGCCAGCGTTTCCGCCTGCTGGGACAGGATCATCTTGTCGGTATAGCTAATCACGTTAAACGGCACATCACGCGCATTCTGCTGCCCCAGAAAACCGAGACGTCCACCATTCGCAATTTGTCCATCCAGATAGGCGGGAACCAGATCGTCACCGCCTGCACGGAACGTATTGCCTGGCTTAGCCACGACGGTCATCGTGTCGCCGCGAGTTTCATTTTCTGATGCAGAGGATGCAGTGGTGGGTTGTGCCGCTGTTGGCAGCTCTTCAGCCAACAGCGGCATGGCCATGCCGCCGCACAGAGCACCGATCAACACCGCCAGTTTCGTTGGCATACCCGTGATACGCTTTTTCAGAATGAATGCTTTCATCTCTTTCCCAGAATTAATAATAATGATTATTATTTTCATTATTAATTATGAACTCAGCTTTTCATAAAACAAGTCAAAGAACATAACTTGTCGTGAATCACGGCGCTCGAACCTGGAAAATAGATAAAACAGTAGCGTGGCAGCACCATAGCAAGCGTGCGCTGATAAAGTAGAACACCGATATTACGCGCGGGTCAGCGCGTCTGTCGCTATAGGGGTCATAGGAAATAGCAGGGTCTGAATCCGCTGACTTGCGAATTCAGACCTGCCTGGCAGCTACAGACAAACCGCCGAATAGTATGCGTGGGTTAAATAATGTTACTCGTTATCGCCAAGCAGAACGGATTCCAGCGCGATCTCGATCATCTCATTGAACGTAGTCTGACGCTCTTCTGAGGTGGTTTGTGCACCAGTACGAATGTGGTCAGAAACGGTACAGATTGCCAGCGCTTTCGCACCGAACTCAGCCGCCACGCCATAGATACCGGCCGCTTCCATTTCCACACCCAGAATGCCGTATTTTTCCATCACGTCGAACATCTGTGGGTCTGGCGTGTAGAACAGATCGGCAGAGAAGATGTTACCCACGCGGACAGACACACCGTGTGCTTTAGCGGCATCAACGGCATTACGCACCATGTCGAAATCGGCAATCGCCGCATAGTCGTGATCTTTGAAGCGCAGTCGGTTCACTTTGGAATCCGTACAGGCGCCCATGCCGATCACCACGTCGCGCAGTTTGACGTCTTCACGTACCGCACCGCAGGAACCCACACGGATGATCTTCTTCACACCGAATTCGGTGATCAGCTCTTTCGCATAGATCGAGCAGGATGGAATACCCATACCGTGACCCATAACCGAAATTTTACGGCCTTTATACGTACCGGTGAAACCCAGCATGCCACGCACGTTGTTCACTTCGCGGGCATTTTCCAGAAAGGTTTCTGCAATGAACTTAGCACGCAGCGGGTCGCCGGGCATCAGTACAACGTCCGCAAAATCACCCATTTCTGCATTAATATGTGGCGTAGCCATGCGTTTATTCCTTAATTAATCAAGTTTCACTAAAACGGTGTTTTTACAGTATCGATTTGCCGTAGTCCATAGGCGATAGGCCAAAGTAGGCTGCAACCGTCTGCCCAATATCGGCGAAGGTTTCACGGTGACCGTATGAGCCCGGCTTCACTTTCGGTCCATAGATCAACACCGGTACGTTTTCGCGGGTATGATCGGTGCCATGCCAGCTGGGGTCACAGCCATGGTCGGCAGTCAGAATCAGGATGTCATCGCCTTTCACGCGGGACATTAACTCGGGTAAACGGCGATCGAACAGCTCCAGCGCGGCCGCATAGCCTGGAATATCGCGGCGGTGACCGTAGGCAGAGTCGAAATCCACAAAGTTGGTAAACACGATCGTGTTGTCGCCCGCGCTATCCATCTCTTTCAACGTGGCGTCAAACAGTGCATCAATGCCGGTCGCCTTCACTTTCTTCGTGATACCGACTTGCGCATAGATATCCGCAATTTTACCGACGGAAACCACTTCACCGCCCTTTTCATCCACCAGCTTTTTCAGGATGGTCGGCGCTGGCGGTTCAACGGCCAGATCGTGACGGTTGCCAGTACGTTCGAAGTTACCGGGTTTATCGCCGATAAATGGACGCGCGATCACTCGCCCAATGTTGTAATCCCCTTCAGTCAGCTCTTCGCGAGCAATTTCACACAGCTCATACAGCTTATCCAAGCCGAATGTTTCTTCATGGCAGGCAATCTGGAACACCGAATCCGCAGAAGTGTAAAAAATCGGCTTGCCGGTTTTCATGTGTTCTTCAGCCAATTGATCCAGAATCACCGTACCGGAAGAGTGACAGTTGCCCAGATAGCCCGGCAGATTGGCGCGTTTCACCAGTTTATCCAGCAGTTCCTGCGGAAAACTGTTTTCTTCATCTTTAAAATAGCCCCAGTCGAACAGGACAGGTACGCCAGCAATTTCCCAGTGACCAGACGGCGTATCTTTACCCGAAGAAATTTCACTGGCGTGCGCATAAGCACCGATAATGTCTGCATTTTCATCCAGCCCAGCCGGGAACGTTCCCGTTGAGGCCTCAGCGGCTTTACCTAGCCCCAAACGGCTCAGATTAGGCAAATGCAGCGCGCCGCTGCGCCCTTTATCCGCCGTACCTGCCGCACACGCCTGAGCGATATGGCCCAGCGTATCCGAACCCACATCACCAAAGCGTTCTGCATCAGCACTGCTACCGATCCCAAACGAGTCGAGAACCATAATATATGCACGTTTCATTCTTTCTCTCCTGCGCTGTTATGCGCTCACGCCCTGCCTACCGGCAAGGGAAAATCAATTCAATTCAAGGCAACCCATCGCCAACCCTGCGCGATCACGCTTCCGCACTCACCCGACGATAGACCATCGGGGTCTTTTCTGGTGCCGTGTCGCCCAGTTGGATCGCAGCTCGGACCTCATTCGCCGCCTGCTGCCACTGCGCTTCCGTATTGGCGTGGATCACCGCCAGCGGGCGCTGCGCGTCAACGCGCTCACCCAGGCTAATCATGCTATCCAGACCGACACTGTAATCGATCGTATCCGAGGCCTGACGGCGTCCACCACCCAGCGACACGACCGCCATGCCTAACGCACGGGTATCCATCGCGGTCACAATGCCTTCACGCGTCGCGAACACTGGCTTACTTAACGTCGCTACCGGCAGGTAACGATCGTAGTGTTCAACAAAATCGCCCGGTCCACGCTGTGCGGCAACCATGCGGCCAAAGACGTCGGCAGCTTTGCCGTTATCCAACACCGCCTGCAAACGTGAATGCGCGTCGTCCGCCGAGCTTGCCAGTCCGCCCGCCAGCAGCATCTCGCCACATAGCGCCATAGTAACATCATACAAGCGTGGATTGCGGCTCTCTCCCGTCAGGAAACGCACGGCTTCCCGCACTTCCAATGCGTTACCCGCGCTGGAGGCCAGCACCTGATTCATATCTGTCAGTAATGCGCTGGTGCGGCATCCTGCGTTATTCGCCACGCTGACAATTGCCTGCGCCAGCTGTTCGGACAGTTCATAGGTCGGCATAAACGCCCCTGACCCCACTTTAACGTCCATCACTAACGCATCCAGCCCTTCGGCCAGCTTCTTCGCCAGAATCGACGCGGTGATCAGCGGGATCGAATCGACCGTAGCGGTAATATCACGCGTGGCGTAAAAGCGTTTATCCGCCGGAGCCAGCGATGAAGTCTGCCCAATAATCGCGACGCCAACCTGCTGGATAATGCGACGAAAATGGTCATCGTTCGGGAAAATATCCAGTCCCGGAATCGATTCGAGCTTATCCAGCGTGCCGCCGGTATGCCCCAACCCGCGCCCGGAGATCATCGGGACGTAGCCTCCACAGGCGGCAACCATCGGCCCCAGCATCAGCGAGGTGACATCCCCTACGCCGCCGGTAGAATGTTTGTCCACCAGCGGACCATTCAGGTTCAGACTCTTCCAGTCCAGCACCGTACCAGAGTCACGCATCGCCAACGTTAGCGCAACACGCTCATCCATCGACATATCGTGAAAGTAAATGGTCATTGCCAGAGCAGCTATCTGACCTTCAGAGACAGTATTGTCACGAACTCCGTTGATAAAGAAGCGGATTTCTTCTTCGCTCAGAGTGTTTCCATCACGCTTCTTACGAATAATTTCTTGAATCAGAAACAAGGTCTGTACTCCTGATGAATTCTGACATGCCTCAGCAGCCTAGTGCTGTGAGCGCATTTGCTGTTGTGAACCCATGCAGTCCTAAACAGAATGCCGTCATGAACAACATGTTTTCACCAATAAATAGTGCGCCGTGTGCGCGTGATTAGTAGTTGCCCTGTGGGGCCGCTGCGCGTGGCCGAGCGTTGTAGCAGGCTCGCCAGCAAACTGGATGCGCCAAAGCGAAAATGCTGCGTATTCGCCCATTCAGCACCCATGATATCGTCCGCCAGTTGCAGATAGATGGCGGGGTTTCTTACCCACGTAGGATCTTTTTCGCCAGAGGCAATAAACGTGGTTAACCCCATCAGCGCGCGTTGCGCGGCTGTGGTCAGCTTGGTCATACAACTCTCCAACTCGTCAGCCGGTCTAACCGGCCCTGAACATTAACTGGTGCAAAACCAGCACGTTTGGCGAGCGGACTTGGTTCCTTGAAGATAGCGCTCAGGAGAAACAACCTGTAGCGGCACCGAGATCCTTCTCACCGCAGTCAACCTTCCTCTACCCTTCATCCTGTGATTATTTCAACACCGAAAGAACGATATCGAAAGAAACGCTTTATACACGTGGACATATCAGATATTTGAACACGCCATGCCCGACTATTTTGTGCATTCATTCACACTTGATGTAAGAGAAATGCAATAGATAATAATTATATGTGATTTCCATCACACATATTACCCCAGGTAAAGTTCATCCGATAAATTCAAGAGTGACAACCTTGTCGGCCAAACGATCTATTTGAATCGGGAAAAAGAGGGTTCCGACCATGAGCAACTTGCGAGTTGCAAAGCGCCTGCTATAGGTCGGTATATGTAATAAGCATAGCGGCTTCTCCCTAAGTACAGGGGGAAACCGCGGCAGAACAGGAAAATTATTTCCCTTTGGAAGGTTTGCGATAGTCCAGCGCGGGTTTGCGGTCACCCAGTAGCGGTTTATAGTGGAAATTCTCTCCACGACTTTTATCGAACTCAGCTTTTGCTTGTTGAATTAATGCAGGATCGCTCAGCAGCTTAGCCCCCGTGACAGCCAGCGTTTTTGCCGCAACGTCCATGCCTTTATAGCCAATCGCCATACCGCCGGATGCCACCGCCTGCCAGCTGTGCGCCGGTACACCAGGTACCCAGGTCGCGGTTCCTAAGCCAACCGTCGGCACTACCCAACTGACATCACCTACATCGGTAGACGCATATCCCGTTTCGCCAAAATGGTACGGTGCGATGTCAGCGGCACTGGAAAGCGGCGGCAGTTTGGATTGATCCAACGTTTTCTGTAACGCGGTGGCAAAATCCGTATCCGCCCTATCCCACTTCGGTGCACCAACGCTTCTGAGGCTGTCATCCATCACTTTTCCCAACACGTTGTTCGGCAACAGGCTGTACACACCGCCGAGAATTTCAAATTCGTAACGCGTTTCGGTTCCCAGCGCTGCACCTTCCGCCGCTTTGCGAATGCGATCGGTCACGCTGGCGACTACTGCGGGATCGGGGTGACGCACGTAGTAATACACTTCAGCGAAATCCGGCACCACGTTCGGCGCTTTGCCACCATCGGTAATCACATAGTGAATGCGCGTTTCCTGCGGCACATGTTCACGCATCGCGTTCACCATAAAATTCAGCGCTTCTACACCGTCCAATGCTGAACGTCCTTTGTCTGGCGCCATCGCCGCATGAGCAGAACGGCCATAGAAACGGAACTTACCGTTCACGTTCGCCAGCGAATAGTCTTGCGAGGCTGAGTTTTCATCGCCGGGATGCCAGTGCAGCATCACGTCCACATCCTTAAACAACCCTTCCCGTGTCATATAGACTTTACCGGAACCACCTTCTTCAGCAGGCGTGCCGTAAACCCGAATTTGACCAGGCTTACCCGTCGCCTCCAACCACTGTTTTAGCGCAATGGCGGCACCCACCGATCCCGCACCAAACAGGTGATGTCCGCAGGCATGCCCCGCCTCAATACCGGCCACGGGCGAACGTTCCGGCGTAGCGGCCTGAGAGAACCCCGGTAGTGCATCCATCTCAGCCAGAATACCGATAACCGGCCCACCAGATTTCCCTGCTGTCGCCACAAATGCGGTCGGAATCCCTGCGACACCCGCTTCGACGCTGAACCCTGCCGCTTTCAGCTCATCCTGTAACAGCCGGGACGTGTTGGTTTCCAAATAGCCCAGCTCAGGCTTCGACCATATCTGCTGGGCAACAGTCGTCATCTGATTAGAGTAATTCGCGACGGCATTAACTATGGTTTCCCGATCCTTCTCAGCCAGTTCAGCGGCATAGCCCAGTGAAAGGAAGCAAGAAGATAACGCCACGGCCAACGCAGGCGGTATATATCGTTTCAGTGTCATACGCTTTTCCCTATCGGTAAAAGAAATGCCCGTTGTGAGTAACGGCTATTAATATGATGCGGTACCTGTTCTTTGAAATGTTAATTGTTTGAAATACAATTAGTGTGAAGTACTAATTATGTTTAGCTGTGCCGAGCCACTTTTTCAAAAAATAATCCACAGACAAAGCCATGACTGAACACGCCGAACACTCTCGCTGGTATCTGTACATGCTGCGCACGGTTAATGGGGCGCTGTATACCGGTATCACGACGGATGTCAGCCGCCGCCTGAATCAACATCAAGCCGGAAAAGGGGCAAAAGCACTGCGGGGGAAAGGGGAGTTGACGCTGGTGTTTCACTGTCTGGTGGGCAATCGTTCAAACGCACTCAAGCTGGAATATCGTATTAAGCAGTTGAGCAAAAACCAAAAAGAAAAGCTGGTACAAGACCAGCCTCAGATGATTTGTATTGATACGCTGTCGACTAGAGAAAGCGGTTAAACGGTTCGGCGTATTCAACCAGCCCGATCGCATCTTCAAATCCACTTTCGCCTTCAGGCGACTCTTCACCGACAACCTGATTGTCTGCCAGTGGGTAGACCTGAAAAGTCGATTCGCTGTCCGGCCAGCGAGAATGCAACTGGTGCTCTGTAGCCGGAACGAAACCAAAGCGGGAATAGTAAGCAGGCTCACCCAGCACGACGACGGCGGTATAGCTAAATTCATTCAGCGCATCCAGCCCTTCGTAGACCAACTTCTCCCCCACGCCTTGTCGGCGCAGACTGTCGTCTACCGCCAATGGCGCAAGCGCCACCCACTGCCGATCCTCACCTTCGATCAGCACCGGGCTGAATGCAGCATAGCCCACCACGCCACCTTCATCGTCGGTTGCCACGACGCCGAGCGTCAATAAGCCGTCTTCACGCAGTTGATGTACTAGATCCGCTTCTGCTCCCGTAGGAAAAGAACGGCGCAATAAGCTGTCGATCCCTGCCGCGTCAACCGGAATTTCCACCCGAACTAGCATGATACTGGCGCGTGATTCGTTGTTTGCACTACGCCCTCCTGTAAGCCGGCCTCAACAAAGTTCGCCAGTTGCAACAGGCCAATGCGCAGCGGCGCAGGCATAGCCTCCAGCTCAATAGCATCCATCAGGTTCTTCACATACAAACCTAATTCGGTGTCGCCCTCAATGCGCAGACGACGTTGGAAAAACAGCGAGTCGGGATCTTCTTTACGCGCGGCGATCAAAATCAGATCGTTTGCATCCGCACTGAAGCTGACATCCGGCATCTCATCGTGGCTCACCACCAGCCGCCCCTCGCGCAGCGTCATAAACCACTGCAAACCGACATCACGAACCTCAATTTTCAGCCAGCGACTTTCGAGAAATGCCAGATCGCCCTCTTCCAGCGCCTGACGGAACTGCCAGCCCAACATCTGTTCCAAAACCTGACGCTGTAGCGCAAAGGGGGTGAACTTGAGTGGCTTACCTAATAAGCTCGGCCCCTGACGCACAATCTGCGCTCGTAGTTTTTCCAACACTGGCGTACTCCTCTTAAAGCAATCTGACTGTTCAGATAATCTGCGAACATTTTGCCACATCCACCGCAAGCGGCAGAGGTCTATGTCAATAATTTAGTCGCTTATCCGATTATGCCCAATAGATTTTGTCCTTACGCGACGATTAGCACCATAAACTGCCTTAAATCAAAGTCCTTACCTGATGGGTTAATTAAGATTCCCAATCGTTAACAACATTCATCGACTGATAAATAATCGCTTACGACGACCCGCAAGAGTGACTGGCAAAACGCACGTCATAAAAGTGGTCATCAGTCTGAACATCATTGATCGTACCGACCTGCTACGGCCCGAGGGGATTAATGAAGGATTGTGTATGGAACTGCTTTGCCCCGCTGGTAACCTGCCAGCACTGAAAGCTGCCATCGATAATGGCGCAGATGCGGTCTATATCGGCCTGAAAGATGACACCAACGCACGTCATTTTGCCGGGCTGAATTTTACCGATAAGAAACTACAGGAAGCACGTGAGTACGTGCACCGCCACCGACGTAAGCTGCATATCGCCATCAATACGTTTGCTCATCCGGATGGCTATCAACGCTGGCAACGCGCCGTGGATATGGCCGCACAGATCGGTGCCGATGTGTTGATCCTCGCCGATCTCGCCATGCTGGAATATGCCGCCGAGCGCTATCCCAATATTGAACGCCATGTGTCGGTTCAGGCTTCCGCAACAAACACCGAAGCGATCCGTTTCTATCATCGCCATTTCGATGTCTCACGCATCGTGCTGCCGCGTGTGCTGTCCATTCATCAGGTGAAGCAAATCGCTCGTACCAGCCCCGTACCGCTCGAAGTTTTCGCCTTCGGTAGCCTGTGCATCATGGCGGAAGGACGCTGTTATCTCTCTTCTTATCTGACCGGTGAATCACCGAATACCGTGGGTGCCTGCTCGCCTGCGCGCTTTGTACGCTGGCAGCAGACGGAAAACGGCATGGAATCGCGTCTGAACAATATCCTGATCGACCGCTATCAGGACGATGAAAACGCCGGTTATCCCACGTTGTGCAAAGGGCGTTATTTGGTCAATGGGCAGCGCTACCATGCGCTGGAAGAGCCAACCAGCCTGAACACGCTGGAGCTTCTGCCTGAACTGATGGCTGCCAATATTGCTTCCGTGAAGATAGAGGGTCGCCAGCGTAGCCCAGCCTACGTTAGCCAGATTACACAAGTGTGGCGACAGGCAATCGATCGCTGCCGTGCCAATCCTGAGACATTCATACCCACTCAGGCTTGGATGGATGCATTAGGCGCAGTGGCAGAAGGCACACAGACCACGCTTGGCGCGTATCATCGTAAATGGCAGTAGCAGGAGAACATATGAAATACGCACTAGGCAATATCCTCTACTATTGGCCGAAAGCAGACGTCGAGGCGTTTTATCAGGCTGCGGTGAACAGCAGCGCCGATATCGTTTATCTCGGCGAAACAGTGTGCAGCAAACGCCGACTGATGAAGGTGGCAGACTGGTTCAACGTTGCTCGTGAGGTCGCCAACAGCGGTAAACAGGTGGTGATTTCTACGCTAGCGCTCTTACAAGCGCCGTCTGAGCTTACCGAGCTAAAACGCTATGTGGAGAACGGCGAGTTCTTGCTGGAAGCGAACGATCTGGGCGCAGTTAACATCGCCGCCGAACGCAATCTGCCGTTTGTCGCCGGACATGCGCTCAACTGCTACAACGCATACACCCTACGTGTGCTGCACAAACAAGGCATGGTGCGCTGGTGCATGCCGGTCGAGCTCTCTCGTGACTGGTTACAAAACCTGCTGAACCAATGTGAAGAGCTCGGCTTTCGCCATCAGTTTGAAGTGGAAGTGCTCAGCTATGGCCATTTGCCATTAGCCTATTCCGCCCGCTGCTTTACCGCTCGTTCAGAAGATCGGCCAAAAGATGAATGTGAAACCTGCTGCCTCAGCTATCCACAAGGCAGAAAAATGCTGTCGCAGGAGAATCAGCAGGTCTTCGTCCTCAATGGTATCCAGACGCAAAGTGGCTATTGCTACAACCTCGGCAACGAGCTGACGTCAATGCAGGATTTGGTCGATATTGTCCGCCTGTCTCCAAACGACATCACCACTCCAACCATGCTGGATACATTCCGCGCCAACGAGCAAGGCAATATGCCATTAACGCTGGAAAATAAGGCCGACTGTAACGGCTACTGGCGTCGCGTTGCTGGCCTTGAACTCGTTCAATAACTCACATCCTGTCAGGGCGGCCAGCCGCCCTTCCCTTTCTAAACGCATCTTTTGAATTACGCAGTGCTGCGACATTCCATCATACTGTTCTGACTTTCATCATTGACTGACGGCATTAGCATCTACCGACAAGGTAGAGTCAGTGAACAACAAAGTGAGCCATATTATGTCCACACCTTCTCAATCCGCTGTGTTTTCCGTCCTCGATCTTGCACCGATTCCGCAAGGCGCGACAGCACGTGACGCTTTCCATCGCTCGCTGGAGCTGGCGCAACATACAGAAAAATGGGGCTATCACCGCTATTGGCTGGCGGAACACCACAGCATGACCGGTATCGCCAGCGCAGCAACATCGGTGCTTCTCGGTTATCTTGCCTCCGGTACGCAGCGTATCCGTCTTGGCTCTGGCGGAGTGATGTTGCCAAATCACTCACCGCTCGTCATCGCCGAGCAGTTCGGTACGCTGGAATCACTCTATCCCGGCCGTATCGATCTGGGATTAGGCCGTGCTCCCGGCACCGATCAACGCACCATGATGGCGCTGCGCCGCCACCTTAATGCCGACATTGACGATTTCCCACGCGATGTGCAGGAACTGCAACGCTACTTCGCCGATGCACAACCGGGTCAAGCAGTACAGGCCGTCCCAGGACAAGGCTTACACGTACCGATCTGGCTACTCGGTTCGAGCCTGTACAGTGCGCAGTTGGCAGCGAGACTGGGTTTACCTTTCGCCTTTGCTGCCCACTTTGCACCCGATATGTTGCTGGAGGCATTCCGCCTCTACCGTGAGAATTTTGTCCCTTCTGCCACCCACACCAAACCTTACGCGATGGTTTGCGTCAATGTCGTTGCAGCCGATAGCGATCGGGATGCGCGCTTCCTCTTCACTTCGATGCAGCAACAGTTCATCAACCTGCGCCGTGGCACACCGGGCCCGCTGCCCGCGCCAGTAGAAAATATCGACACAGTAGGGTCACCTGCTGAACAGTTTGGCACGGAGCAAGCACTGCGGCTGTCGATTGTCGGCGATCGCACGAAAGTCCGTCATGGGTTGCAGAGTCTTTTACGTGAAACACAGGCGGATGAAGTGATGATCAATGGCCAGATCTTTGACCATCAGGCACGTTTACAATCTTTTGAAATCGCGATGGATGTACGGCAGACGCTGTGACATGAATAGATAGATTTATTGCAGTAAAAAAAACGACCCGTGAACGGGTCGTTTTGCATTGCAGCTTATTTCGTTGAAACAGTCCGCATTAAAACAAACTGTATTGAAGCTTACGCGTCAGCAGGACGACGACGTGGAGCGCGTGGGGCAGCATCACGGTTGAAAGAACGTTCACGACGCTCACCGCCGTTAGCGTTACCTTCACGGCGTTCACCGCCGCCGAAAGAGCGACGTGGCGCTGCGCCATCACGACGTTCGCCACCAGGACGGCCACCGCCACGACGTTCTGGCTGTGCGACTGCATCGCCCAGCAATTGCATATTCATTGGTTTGTTCAGAATACGCGTGCGGGTGAAATGTGATAGCAGATCGCCCGGCATACCTTTCGGCAGTTCGATCGTTGAGTGAGATCCGAACAGTTTGATGTTACCGATGTAACGGCTGCTGATATCCCCTTCGTTAGCGATAGCACCAACAATGTGACGAACTTCAACGCCATCATCACGACCCACTTCGATACGATACAGTTCCATCTCGCCCGCATCACGACGCTCACGGCGTTGCGGACGGTCACCGTCACGGCTTTCGCGAGAATCACGCGGATCGCGGCGACGATCGCCACGTGAATCACCACGAGACTCATCGCGATCGCGGAATTCACGGCGAGGACGGAATACCGGATCTGGCGGCAGAATCAGAGGACGTTCGCCCTGTGCCATTTTCAGCAGTGCGGCAGCCAGCGTTTCAACATCCAGCTCTTCCTGCGGTTGCAGTTTCGTCAGCAGCGCACGGTACATATCCAGATCGCTACTTTCCAGCTGTTGCTGTACTTTAGCGGCAAATTTAGCCAAACGGCGTTGACCCAGCAGTTCTGCGTTTGGCAATTCCACTTCAGGAATCGTCAGCTTCATTGTGCGTTCTACGTTGCGCAGCAGGCGGCGCTCGCGGTTTTCTACAAACAGCAGTGCGCGGCCAGCACGGCCAGCACGGCCGGTACGACCAATACGGTGGACGTAAGACTCGGCATCCATTGGGATATCGTAGTTTACTACCAGGCTGATACGCTCAACGTCCAGACCACGCGCAGCCACGTCGGTCGCAATCAGGATATCCAGACGGCCGTCTTTCAGACGCTCCAGCGTTTGTTCACGCAGCGCCTGGTTCATGTCGCCGTTCAGCGCAGCACTGTTATAACCGCTACGTTCCAACGCTTCGGCCACTTCGAGCGTAGCGTTCTTGGTACGAACGAAAATAATCGCCGCATCAAAATCTTCCGCTTCCAGGAAACGTACCAACGCTTCATTTTTACGCATACCCTGCACCGTCCAGTAGCTCTGGCTGATGTCTGGGCGCGTAGTCACGCTTGATTGGATGCGAACTTCCTGTGGATCTTTCATGAAACGACGCGTAATACGGCGAATCGCTTCCGGCATGGTTGCAGAGAACAGCGCAGTCTGATGCGCAGCAGGGATCTGAGCCATGATGTTTTCAACATCTTCGATGAAGCCCATACGCAGCATTTCATCAGCTTCATCCAGTACCAGACCACTCAGGTTGGACAGATCCAGCGTGCCGCGTTTCAGGTGGTCAAGCAGACGACCAGGAGTACCCACAACAATCTGTGCTCCACCACGCAAAGCGCGCAGTTGAACGTCATAACGCTGGCCGCCGTACAAGGCAACGACGTTCACGCCGTGCATATGTTTGGAGAAATCATTGCAGGCTTCAGCAACCTGAACAGCCAGCTCACGGGTTGGAGCCAACACCAGCATCTGTGGTGCTTTTAACTCAGGTTTTAAATTATTGAGTAATGGCAGAGCAAAAGCCGCAGTTTTACCACTGCCAGTCTGTGCCATACCCAGCACATCACGACCGTTCAGCAGGTGAGGAATACATTCAGCCTGAATCGGCGATGGTTTTTCATAGCCCAGATCGGTCAGGGCATTAATAATAGGAGCAGACAGCCCCAAATCGGAAAAAGAAGTAAGTAAATCAGTCATGTACACGTGCCTCATTAAACATGGCGGCCAGTCTACATAACTCGTCGTGAAAATTTTCAGTCATTTTCATTGAAAAGTGTGAACCGGCTCAAATTGGATTAAAAAGCGAACAAAAAAGCCCTCACCCGTGAAGGTGATAACCGAAGTTTTTCAGGCTGATTAAGTGTTCGTCAGCTATTGCTGGTCCGATCCTGATAGGTCGTCTTGCTCTTGGCCTAATAGCGCCAATTCCAACAATGCATAGCGGTGCTCAACAAAGTTATGGACGTTGTTGGCAACCGTCAGCTTGAACAGCGCCAAAGCGGTGTTCTTGTCCCCCAGACTTAGGTAGTGCTTACCTAAATAGAAGTCAGTTTCACTGAGATGCTCAGCGAGCGAAGTGTTATCCGTAGCTTCTTCCTGTAAACGTTGCATCAGTGTTTTTTCACTGATACTACCCAGGTAGAATTCGACAATATTCCATCCCCAAGGCCCTCTCTTCGCGTCGTCATAGCGTTTCTTCAACGCAATTTTGGCCGTCTCTGGATTGATTTCTCGCTCCACAAGATACAGCCATAACGAACGGAAAGGATCATTCGGATCGTCTCGATAAAACGCCAGCAGATCATCCTGCGCTAACAGATAGCGACCGCCATAATACAAAGCGATGCCACGGTTTAAACGCGCATAATTGTAAGTTGGATCAAGTTCTAGTACAGAATCAAACGCTTCATAGGCAGCATCAAAATTTCCTGCCTGCGTTAAATAGATACCCAAATAGTTAAAAACTTCTGGAATATCAGGGCGGATAGTCAGCGCTTGTGAAAAATCATTCCGCGCCAATGCCCGTAACCCGAGACTATCATACAGCACTCCGCGCTCATATAATAGCTGTGCTCGCTCATCATCGGTTAATGCCCGGCTTGCAAGGATTTGTTCCATGCGTGCCAGAATCACTTCCTGCTGTAAAGTCGGCTGTAACGGAATCGCCAATACTGCGTCTTTACGCCAATCCGTGTTGCTGCATCCTGCCAGCATGAGTGCTGTTGCAACATAACACCAGCGCAAGAAAGGCTTCATTTCCCACTCCCGAAGACAAACATTGGATGAACATCCTGTCCCGGACCGCTCAACGCAAGGACATCCATACCCTTACGATACACACAGCACCTTGCCATACTCAGGCAAGGTGCCATAAGACCGTTTTCTAACAGTCCTTATTCCTCAGAAGACGGGGCCGCCGCTTCCTGAGTTTGCGCAGTTGCTTCTTTGATGCTTAAGCGCACGCGACCCTGGCGATCAACTTCCAGAACCTTGACTGGCACTTCCTGACCCATTTGCAGATAGTCAGTCACTTTCTCTACGCGCTTGTCGGCGATCTGAGAAATATGTACCAGGCCTTCTTTGCCGCCGCCAATAGCGACGAAAGCACCAAAATCAACGATACGAGTAACTTTACCCTGATACACGCGGCCGACTTCGATTTCGGCAGTGATCTCTTCAATACGACGAATCGCGTGTTTCGCTTTTTCACCGTCAGTTGAAGCGATCTTCACGGTACCATCGTCTTCGATTTCAATGGTCGTGCCTGTCTCTTCAGTCAGCGCACGGATCACTGAACCACCTTTACCGATCACATCTTTGATCTTATCGGTACTGATTTTGATGGTGTGAATACGCGGTGCGAACTCAGAGATGTCGCCACGTGGCGTGCTGATTGCTTGTTCCATCACACCCAGAATATGCAAGCGCGCACCTTTGGCTTGATTCAAGGCAACCTGCATGATCTCACGGGTAATCCCTTCGATCTTGATATCCATTTGCAGCGCGGTAATACCTTCACGGCTACCAGCAACTTTGAAGTCCATATCGCCCAGGTGGTCTTCGTCACCCAGAATGTCGGACAGTACAACAAAGTTGTCGCCTTCTTTCACCAGACCCATCGCGATACCCGCAACGGCTGATTTGATTGGCACACCTGCATCCATCAGTGCCAGAGAAGCACCGCAGACAGACGCCATGGAAGAAGAGCCGTTGGATTCCGTGATTTCAGATACCACACGCACGGTGTACGGGAATTCGTTCGCCTTCGGCATCACAGCAAGCACGCCGCGCTTAGCCAGACGACCGTGACCAATTTCACGACGTTTAGGCGAGCCAACCATACCGGTTTCACCGACAGAGTACGGAGGGAAGTTATAGTGGAGCAGGAAGCGATCGGTACGTTCACCGGTCAGTTCGTCAATATTCTGCGCATCACGCTCAGTCCCCAGCGTTGCCGTAACCAGCGCCTGCGTTTCACCACGGGTGAACAGGGCAGAACCGTGGGTACGCGGCAGTACGCCAGTACGAACATCCAGACCACGAATCATGTCTTTTTCACGGCCATCGATACGCGGTTCGCCAGCCAGCACGCGGCTACGCACGACGTTTTTCTCGACGTTACCCAGGATTTCCTGAATCTCACCCGCATTCAGCGTTTCGTCTTCGGCTTGCAGCGCAGCAACAACGTCAGCTTTAATGACGTCAACTTGTGCGTAACGCTCTTGTTTTTCGGTGATGCGGTAAGCGTCACCCAAACGAGCTTCAGACAGAGCCTGTACACGTTGCTCTAAAGAAACATTAACTTCTGGCGCATGCCATTCCCACTTCGGTTTGCCCGCTTCAGCAACCAGAGAATTAATGTTTTCGATAACAATTTGCTGCTGGTCGTGACCAAATACGACGGCGCCCAACATTTGGTCTTCACTCAGCAGGTCGGCTTCGGATTCCACCATCAGAACCGCGCCTTCTGTACCTGCAACCACCAGATCCAGACGGCTTTCTTTCAGCTCATCCATTGTTGGGTTCAGGACATATTGATCGTTCAGGTAACCGACGCGTGCAACACCGATAGGGCCGTTGAACGGAATACCAGACAGGCTCAGCGCCGCAGAGGCACCAATCATGGCAACGATGTCAGGGCTAACCTGTGGGTTAACAGAAACGACGGTCGCAATCACCTGAACTTCATTCAGGAAACCTTCTGGGAACAGAGGGCGGATCGGGCGGTCAATCAGACGAGAGGTCAGCGTTTCACCTTCACTTGGACGGCCTTCACGACGGAAGAAACCACCAGGGAAACGCCCAGCAGCGTAAGTACGCTCCTGATAGTTAACCGTTAATGGGAAGAAACTTTGACCAGGTTTAGCACTTTTAGCGCCGACAACGGTAACAAATACCGCAGTGTCATCCATGCTTACCATCACAGCGGCGGTAGCCTGGCGTGCCATCATACCGGTCTCTAATGTGACGGTATGCTGACCATATTGAAACTTACGAACGATCGGATTCAGCAAAATAATATCCTTGGCTGGGGCGCGTTACACGTATTCAAATAAACGCGCCAGTGAACTCCCGACCTTTGCACTACATCCTCACGACTAATGACAACCCTTACCTTGCTTATGCAGATAAAGCCTCTCATTAGCCGCGCGAACCTCTGTAATGAAAGATCATATTTAACAACAATACACTACTCTGTTTTGCTAATGCTTCCTAGAAGAAAGGGGCCAAAAGAGGCCCCTTTCCACTGAAACACAGAAGACTTAGCGACGCAGACCCAGACGCTCGATCAGACTGGTGTAACGTGCTACATCTTTACGCTTCAGGTAGTCCAGCAGCTTACGACGCTGAGAAACCATACGCAGCAGACCACGACGGCTGTGGTGATCTTTTTTGTGCTCAGAAAAGTGGCCTTGCAGATGGTTGATCTGCGCAGTCAGCAAAGCAACCTGAACTTCAGTAGAGCCACTATCGTTAGTGCCACGACCGAAGTCCGCTACGATTTTAGCTTTAGCTTCAACACTTAGAGACATTGTAATACCCCAAACATTATAGATAAAAAAACAGGCGCCGATCTCTAATTCAGCCACCCAATAGTCAAGCCGCGCTATTCTACCCTCAGCGTTCTGCGATAGCAAGGCAGCAGCGGGCGGGTTTACACCGGATACTCAACAACCAAACGCCGTGGTGCAACGCGACCATCGCCGTCAATTTCACCCATTCCGATAAATTTATGCGCGTCACCTTCGGTGATTCTCACCATGCCGTTCAACGGTGCTTTCGCTGCCTGAACCGCTTGCCCCAGCTTCAAATAGCCTGCAACAACGGGCGGCAAATTCACCTCTGGGAAATCAATAACTGGGCTTTCCATCGGCATGAGCAGCGGGTCAAGACTCAGCGAAAGCGAATTCTCTTGCGTCTGAGCCTGCTCGGCTAATACCGCTAGCTGCTCCAGCGTCACCATTCTTTCGGTTGGATAGGTAGCAACCTGCAAGCGACGCAGATAAATCACATGCGCGCCACAGCCCAGTTGCTCACCCAGATCGTCAATAATGGTACGAATGTACGTCCCTTTCGAGCAGTGAATCTCCAGTTCAAGCTCATCACCTTCCCAGCGAATGAACTGAAGTTCGTAAACGGTGATTTCACGCGCTTCACGTGGAACCGTCAGCCCCTGACGTGCATACTCATACAGCTTACGCCCCTGGTATTTCAGCGCCGAGTACATAGATGGCACTTGTTGCGTGGTGCCGCGAAAACTCTCCAGCGCCTGTTCCAGATCCGTAGCAGAAAAACCAATAGCACGTTCTTCGATCACGTTGCCGTCGGCATCAGAGGTGTCGGTTCGTTGCCCAAGCCGGGCAATGACACGGTAACGTTTATCAGAATCCAACAAATATTGGGAAAACTTCGTCGCTTCCCCAAGGCAAATCGGCAGCATACCGGTTGCTAATGGATCCAAGGCACCCGTATGGCCCGCTCTGTTAGCGTTAAAAATCCGTTTTACTTTCTGCAAAACATCATTAGACGATACGCCCTGCGGTTTATCTAATAACAATACGCCGTGTACATCACGGCCACGGCGACGAGGACGACTCATTAATCCTCCTGATCTTCGCCCGTAACAGAACGACGTTCCGTATCGTTTCTGACCACATTGGTCACCAGATTGGACATTCTCATCCCTTCAACCAATGAGTTGTCATAGGAGAACGTTAATTCTGGAACAACGCGAAGGCGCATTGCCTTACCAATCATCATACGGATAAAGCCAGACGCATCTTGCAGTGCTTTCACCGCTATTTTAACTTGCTCTGGGTCGTTATCATTCAGGAAGGTCACAAAAACCTTGGCATACGCTAGATCGCGAGAAACTTCCACACCGGATACGGTCGCCATGCCAATGCGCGGATCTTTCACTTCACGTTGAATGATAATGGCGATTTCTTTTTGCATTTCCTGCGCAACGCGCTGGGTGCGGCTGAATTCTTTTGCCATGATAAATCCTCCAGTAAAAATCGGGGGGCACTAGGCCCCCCTTACGAATCACTTACGTCGTCGCTGAAAACGGATTACGCGATCGTACGTTTGATCTCAATCGTTTCAAAGACTTCAATCATATCGCCTGGGCGAACGTCGTTGTAGTTCTTCACGGCGATACCACATTCCATGCCGTTACGGACTTCGTTAACGTCATCTTTGAAGCGGCGCAGAGATTCCAGCTCGCCTTCATAGATAACCACGTTGTCACGCAGTACACGGATTTTGTTATGACGCTTAACGATACCCTCAGTCACCATACAACCGGCGACAGCACCAAATTTCGGTGATTTAAAGACGTCACGTACTTCGGCCAGACCGATGATCTCTTGCTTATATTCCGGCGCCAGCATACCGCTCATCGCCTGCTTCACTTCGTCAATCAAATCATAGATGACGGAGTAATAACGCAGATCCAGACTTTCCGCTTCAACGACGCGACGAGCTGATGCGTCTGCACGAACGTTAAAGCCAAGGATAATCGCATTCGATGCGGCTGCCAGCGTGGCGTCAGTTTCTGTGATACCGCCCACACCAGAACCGACGATCTTCACTTTCACTTCATCAGTAGACAGTTTCTGTAGTGAATCGGAAATCGCCTCACAAGAACCCTGGACGTCAGATTTCAGAACGATGTTCAGCTCAGAAACTTCACCTTCTGTCATGTTGGCAAACATGTTTTCCAGTTTAGATTTCTGCTGACGAGCCAGTTTGACTTCACGGAATTTACCCTGACGATACAAAGCAACTTCACGCGCTTTCTTCTCATCACGGACAACCGTGGCTTCATCACCAGCAGCCGGCACACCGGACATACCGAGAATTTCTACAGGAATAGAAGGACCTGCGGACGTAATTTCACGACCTAACTCATCACGCATCGCACGGACACGACCATATTCAAAGCCGCACAGAACGATATCGCCTTTATTCAGCGTACCTTCACGTACCAGTACAGTTGCAACCGGACCACGACCTTTATCCAGGAAGGATTCAATCACAACACCGTTTGCCATACCGCTGCGGACGGCTTTCAGTTCCAGAACTTCGGCCTGCAACAGAATTGCATCCAGCAGTTCGTCAATACCCGTACCGGCTTTAGCAGATACGTGGACAAACTGAGATTCACCGCCCCACTCTTCCGGCATGATGCCGTACTGAGACAGCTCAGTTTTCACACGGTCCGGATCGGCATCTGGCTTATCGATTTTGTTTACTGCGACAACTACCGGAACCTTAGCCGCTTTTGCGTGCTGGATAGCTTCAATTGTCTGAGGCATCACGCCATCATCCGCCGCCACAACCAGTACCACGATATCCGTAGCCTGAGCACCACGAGCACGCATTGCGGTAAACGCGGCGTGTCCCGGTGTATCCAGGAACGTAATCATACCGTTGTCGGTTTCAACGTGGTAAGCACCAATGTGCTGGGTAATACCACCCGCCTCGCCTGCTGCTACCTTGGTTGAACGGATATAGTCAAGCAGAGAGGTTTTACCGTGGTCAACGTGACCCATGATGGTCACGACCGGCGCGCGGGATTCTGCCGCAACCCCCATATCACGGTCGCTCATTACAGCCTCTTCCAGCTCGTTTTCACGACGCAGGATGACTTTATGGCCCATCTCTTCCGCTACGAGTTGCGCGGTTTCCTGGTCGATGACCTGGTTGATTGTTGCCATCGCACCCAGCTTCATCATCGTTTTGATGACCTGAGAGCCTTTAACGGCCATTTTGTTAGCCAGTTCAGCAACGGTAACCGTTTCACCAATCACGACATCACGGTTAACCGCCTGAGCAGGCTTATTGAAGCTCTGTTGAAGTGAGCTTGGCTTACGCTTGCCTTTACCGCCACGGGTAACGGCACGCGCTTCTTCGCGGTCAGCTTTGGACTCGGACTGGCGATTGCCTTTCTTCTGCTTGGTTACTTTAGCAGCACGGGTGCGGGTACGGCGTTCGCCTTCAACCTGACGGTCATTTTCATCTTCCGCTTCACGGGCATGATGAGACGTCGTCACATGATAATCGGCAGATTCTTCAGGTTTAGCGCTTTCCGCTTCCCAACGTCCAGCATTTTCTTCAGCCATACGACGGGCTTCTTCAGCGATACGGCGGGCTTCTTCTTCAACTTTAAGACGTGCAGTTTCTTCTGCTTTACGCTTAAGTTCGGCAGCTTCCGCTTCGCGTTTCGCTTTCTCAGATTGAGCCGGCTTGGTCACATTTTCGTTTTGTTGATTCGTCACTTTTTCTTTTTCCGCTACATCACGCTTAGCTTTTTCAGCGGCCTCACGTTTGGCTTGCTCGTCGGCAGCACGCTTCGCTTTCTCAGCGGCTTCGCGCAGATCGGCCTCGCGTTTAGCCTGCTCTTCAGCGGCACGTTGTGCCTGTTCTTCCGCTTCACGCCGTGCCTGCTCTTCCTCTTCAGCCTGTTGGGCCTCAATCGGATCGCGTTTTACATAAGTGCGTGTCTTGCGGACTTCGATCTGCACCGACTTACTTTTACCGCCAGTGCTAGGGACATTTAACGTGCTGCGCGTTTTGCGTTGCAGCGTCAATTTACTCGGCGCATTACCGCGATCGCGGTTCAGATGCGCTAATAATGTTTCTTTTTCATGCTGGGTCACAGAGTCCGATGCAGACTTGGTCATTCCCGCATCAGCAAACTGCTGTACCAGGCGTTCAACCGGAGTTTGAATCTCTGCGGCCAGCGATTTTACGGTTACATCTGTCATGCTGTTCCTTTCCTGCTACAGTTCGTTATTCGTTGTCGTCGCCAAACCAACAGATATTACGTGCGGCCATAATCAGTTCGCCCGCTTGCTCATCATTGAGCTCTTCAATATCTGTCAGGTCGTCAACGCCCTGTTCAGCAAGATCCTCCAGCGTACAAACACCGATCGCAGCAAGCTTGAACGCCAACTCACGCGACAGCCCAGGCAAGCTAAGCAAGTCTTCAGCAGGTTGACCGTCACCAAGGCTTTCTTCATGCGCCAGTGCCAACGTTGTTAATGCAGCTTTAGCACGCTCACGCAATGCTTCAACGGTTTCTTCATCAAGGCCTTCAATAGCCAACAGTTCCTTGATTGGCACGTAGGCCAGTTCTTCAAGTGAGGAGAAACCTTCTTCAACCAGCACAGTGGCAAACTCTTCATCAATATCAAGGTGCTTGGTAAAGACGTCGATTGCGGCATGTGCTTCGGCCTGATGCTTGGCTTGAAGATCTTCAACTGTCATCACGTTCAGTTCCCAACGGTCATCTGAACGATGCTGTTTCAACAATTGAGAAGCCAGACGAACGTTCTGCCCGTTTCGGCCAATTGCCTGAGCCAGATTGCTCGACTCAACGGCGATATCCATCGTGCAGGTATCTTCATCAACTACGATGGATACGACATCGGCAGGTGCCATTGCATTGATCACAAACTGCGCAGGGTTGTCATCCCACAGAATGATATCAATACGCTCGCCACCCAGTTCACTGGAGACGGCCTGCACGCGCGCACCGCGCATACCAACACAAGCACCGACAGGATCGATACGCTTGTCATTCGTCTTCACTGCAATTTTTGCACGTGAACCCGGATCGCGGGCCGCTGCCTTAATCTCGATAACTTCTTCACCGATTTCTGGCACTTCAATGCGGAAGAGTTCAACCAGCATTTCCGGGCGGGAACGGCTGACAAACAGTTGAGCACCGCGAGCTTCAGGACGAACTGAGTACAGCACGCCACGAATACGGTCGCCAGGGCGGAAATTTTCACGAGGCAGCATGTCTTCACGGCCAATTACCGCTTCAGCACTCGTGTTAGAGCCATCGATTGGTCTGACTTCAAGCGAAATATTATCACGGTTCACCTTCTTCACAACACCGGTGATAATTTCACCTTCTTGCTCACGGAACTGATCAACAACCATCGCACGTTCTGCTTCACGAACTTTCTGTACGATAACCTGTTTTGCCGTTTGCGTTGTAATACGGTCAAAGGTTACGGATTCAATTTGATCTTCAACGTAACCGCCGACATCAAGAGCAGGGTCTTCAAACTGAGCGGCTTCAAGCGTAATTTCACGGGTCGGTTGAGTGACATCATTCACCACTAACCAACGACGGAAGGTATCAAAATCGCCCGTTTTGCGATCGATACTGACGCGAACATCAATTTCCTGCTCGTATTTTTTCTTGGTCGCTGTCGCCAGTGCGGTTTCCAGCGCTTCAAAAATCTTCTCGCGCGGAAGGGCTTTCTCATTGGAAACTGCTTCAACAACAGCCAGAATCTCTTTGTTCATCCTAGTTGCCTCATCCAAACTTTAAAAGTGGGGTACAAGATTCGCTTTCTGAATGTTGCTCAGCGCGAATACTTCATCTTTGCCTTCCACTGTTATGGTGATCATTTCGCCGTCAACAGCTTTGATCACACCCAACCATTTACGGCGATTCTGGACTGCCATACGCAGCACCACTGTCACCTCTTCACCGACGAAATGTAGATAATGTGCCGCCGTGAATAAGGGACGCTCAAGCCCTGGAGACGAAACTTCCAGGTTATAGGCGACAGTGATTGGATCTTCTACGTCCAATACCGCACTGACCTGGTGGCTGACATCAGCACAATCATCAACAGTGATCCCATCCTCACTATCAATATAGATACGCAGCGTCGATTGACGGCTGCGGATGAACTCAATCCCAACCAATTCATAGCCTAATGCGGCAACGGGTGCTGAAATCATCTCTGTTAATTTTTGCTCTAATGTGGACAAGTCCACCCCCAAGACATAAAAAAAGGGCCTAATAGCCCAGTTGTTTGTTGCCAAATAACAAAAAACCCCGATAAATCGGGGCTTTATGCAACTGGACCCTAATACCGCTAACAGCACGGCATAACTTTCGGTGAAGGATTTTTTTCAAAAATCACTGCAAAAAGAGATAGAAATTGAGTGAAGAACGTATTTGAAAAAACACTTTACTGGAAGTTAAGTGGTTGCGGGGGCCGGATTTGAACCGACGACCTTCGGGTTATGAGCCCGACGAGCTACCAAGCTGCTCCACCCCGCGTCCGAAAACGTGGCAAATACTACGCTGACAACCGCATAAATGCAAGTCATCCATAGGATTGGTTCGAAGGCGATTTTTATACGCTGAATACGTTCTTTTGTCAACAAACGCAGGTCGTCTGGAGGCGACCATAACGACGATGGGGATGCCATTTTTTGTCAACCGCTCTCATGTCGTCACGCGAGCCGTAAAGCGGGCTGGTCATTAAGGAAAAAACTGACTGCCGATGACAGCAGAAAAAGATGATGCGGTGAGGATTCCCTGATGCTTAAATCAAACAATAACTAAATATAAATAATGTAATGACCAAAAATTATTTTCGTTCTTCTTCTAACAGCACGATCGCAGCCTGCGTTCTGTTACGCACATTCAGTCGCCTGAAAATCGACTCCAAATGTGACTTCACAGTTCCTGCACTAATGTTCAATGTTCGACTAATTTGTTTATTAGAAGCCCCTGATGCAATCAGTTGCAAAACTTCATGCTGTCTTTCGCTGAGTTTACCTTTTACGCTGTTATCAACACTCCATCCTTCATAGACCACCCCATCATCTGGCAAGCAGACCATTCCCATAGATACCGTTTTTAATGCCTGAGCAATGGAATCAACAGGCGATGTCTTAAGAATGACCCCCATAACATGGTGCTTCAGATAGTTATTCAAAACATGCTTTTCAATAACATCGACCATAATAATCACACTGACGCCAACATATTTCTCATGCAGAGTTTCGAGAAAAAAACTGTACTCTCCATTTTCTTTATCACAATTGAGTAAAATAAAAGCGTTTTTCATCTCTTCAAGGCAGGGCCATACGTCGTCAATTTTCTTTACTCCAACAATATCGACTTCGTGAATAAAATCATTCAACCCAACAGATAAGCCCTGAATGAAAACAGGGGATTTGTCA
Source organism: Pectobacterium betavasculorum (assembly GCF_000749845.1). Classification (GTDB taxonomy): domain Bacteria; phylum Pseudomonadota; class Gammaproteobacteria; order Enterobacterales; family Enterobacteriaceae; genus Pectobacterium; species Pectobacterium betavasculorum. Next base: position 452,480 of record NZ_JQHM01000002.1, read on the forward strand.
ACAATAACAATATTCACCGTGCAATCTCCATTTATCTTTATTTTAAAATGCCATATTCGAAAACATCCTCTAAGAATTTTTAGCCTATATTGAAAGATTCATGTCACGCCATTTGGCATATGCCGTTTACCTTATAGACATAGTAAAATGGATTCACACATACTGACATGATATTTTCAGATAACAGCCACAAGAGGAATACGAGTAGCAATAAAGAATTATCTCAGAAAAAAACCATCATAAATAAACAATTTAATAAACATATACTAAGTTATTTAAAACAATGTTTTTTGCATTATTAAAAATCGGCCTATGACATATTACATGAAAATCACACCATAATGACTGATACAGGATTGCCTTATTATATATTAATATTTCATTAAGCTATAACTTACCCCAATTTTTTATTTCATTGGTTATCGAATAAGGTAAGGAGAAAGAATGTCATTGAAAAATTGGATTACATGGGGAAATAAAAAACCAAATCATAATAATAACTCCCAAGAGACAAATCCTCATGCCACGTTAAATGATCAAGTTACATCATCAAAGACGATGACATTAGCAGATATTGCTCAGGGCATGCAGCATGCCGCCACCGCGGCCAATCAATTTATTGCTCATCAATATCAACAAACGCTCGATCCCTTTTTTGAACGTGACGCTAATGGCACATTAATCCCAAAGACAGTTGCGATTCAACTTGATTCCCAGCACCACATCGAACTGCCACTGGTTGCCCTATCGACCCCAAGAGGATTGATGCTGGAAAAGATGAAAGTACAAATGACGGTGAGAGCCGATGCGGTAAGTAAGGAAGAAATAACCCCACATTTAAACGATTATAACATCAGTAATTTTCACGTCAGCATGTCACCTTCAGACAAAAACAAAAAAGGAAGAAATAGTCAGCACGTCGATATAGAAATGCAGTTCACAGCACTCCCTCCCCCAGAAAGCATTATGCGGTTAATTGATGAATACACCAATCTCATTCTCCCACAAATAACACAAGAGGAAAAAAACAATGGCTAATATTCCTGAAACGATCAATGAAGCTGGTCTTGAGCTCATTAAGGACTTTGAAGGGCTGAAATTAACAAAGTATCTCGATACAGCAGGCAGATGGACCATTGGGTATGGGCACTTAATACTGCCGAATGAAAATTTTGATAACGGGATTACTCTTCAGGAAGCGGATTTACTGCTACGGCAAGACTTAAAAACAGCAGAAACTGGAGTTCAACGCTCAGTGAAAGTTGATCTCAACGGAAATCAATTTGGTGCATTAACATCATTTACCTACAATTTGGGTGTCGCAAATCTTGAGGAGTCAACATTATTGCGGTTGCTTAACCAGGGTGATTACGCCGCCGCCGCCGCGCAGTTTCCACGCTGGGACAAAGATGGTGAACACGTTGTAGAAGGGCTTCTACGCCGTAGAGAAGCAGAAAAAAAACTTTTCCTACAACCCGTTACGCCAAACTAATATGTAAAAAAACACGATTTAATAGGAAATATCAGGATGGATATATTATGGATACTTCAGTACTCCCTATCATTTATGACATTCTGATAAGTGATATTATTGCCTCTATTTCAGGATTATTCGGCGGCGTGAGCATTTCTTTCTTTTGGCGACCACAGAAGCTAAATTATTATAGCAAATACACTTCTGCATTAATCATTATCATCATCAGTGTTTCATCTGCATTTTCACTAGTGGGCATGGTCGCCGAAATTCTGCACATTAATTTCAGTAAGCTGGAGAATGCTATAGGATTAGGTTATCTGGTTGGCGCTATTAGCGTAGGTGTGATTACGCTACTGGCAAATTTTTTCAGCCATAGAGAAAATAACGATATCCTGGATGTTGCATCGGAAATTAAGCAAGCGACAAAAGGCAACTACTCGATGAATGATGTACAAGAAAAAAAATCTGATGACAAAGACTCACCTAATCACTAATCCATCATTACCCCCTCAAACTGTATACAGGGCGGGGAGGCTCTTTATTGTCTTCCTGTCGTGGTTTTTCCATTTAAAATTTTTCGACAATACATTCAAAGATAATAGCGCCTCTTTGGCACAAGCACCAAGGGCTATTTTATCAACGGCCATTAACCTAAAATAAATCATGCCTTAGTAATTAAAAGCATCTGAGCATGGAATTAACCAATAAAACCCATTATTCTCCGCATACTAAACGGACTATGTCAGAATGCGGAAACTCTTCGGAATCTTAACTGATACACCTTTATCTTCCCTTTGCTATTTTTATTAACAGTGTCCCACATCCTACTCACAGATAATTGGAGGTTCAGATGGATTCAAAATTTATTGCTTCTGTTATTAATGAATTACCGCTAGAAAATATGATTAGCGGGCCATTACAGGCAATGATTAACGCACAAGTTCAAGCCAGCAAGGCTTATACGGACTTTCTATTATCCGTATGTATTCAGAACAATAAAGCCGTCGCCATCCAATTCGATTACGATGAAACGCTTATTGATGAAAGCGGAGTCGCAAAGGGTATGATGACAAAAACGATGCGCATACCGCTTATTGCCGCGATTACCCATCCGATTATTTCTATTGAAGAAGGGACAATAGATTTCGAGCTTGAGGTAACGCAGAGTGAGTCTTTATCCGATGACACTGGAGAAGACGGTAATCTGGCAGCTTCACTAGGCTGGGGGGCCTTCAAGGTCAAAATGGCCGGTCGGGTATCACACAAATCGACGCAGACACGAACTACGGATACTCGCGCCAAATACAGCATTCACACACAGGTAAAACGTCAAGCAGCACCTGAAGCACTCATGCGCGTCATCGATTTTCTGACAGATGCCGTCACCAGGCCCAGTGTTCTCGGAGGGGAAATGACATCACAGACGGTGGAAAACGCAATCCCAACAGCGCCAATAGAGCAGCAAGAAGCGTCTTCGTAATCAAACGCGCCGCATCTACACAGCACATAGAAGGATGCCTGGCGTGTTCCTGGCATCCCAGAGGAGCAGCTAACGGCATCGTCAAGACTGCCATAGCCATTTTGTACAACCGTAGCATGGGATCAGGACGAGCTGAATTGATCGGCGGTGATAACGATAAGGACTCTTAGGATGCAGCATGAATGGAATGTCCTTTCCTAGTCAGCCGCTTTTCCCTGTCAGCAATTCAATATGGCGTACAAACAGGTAGCTATGACTCCACTGGTAATGTTGCAGATAGCTTTGCTGTAGCTGTTCGTACGGTAAACAAGTCAGGCCATATAATGGATCCGCAAGCCAAACGTTATCTTCTTCATCCACACCATAAATGACGACCAGATGCCAGCCGATGAAATATCTCATCGCCACTAATAACGGATGACCTGACTGTAGATGCGACTTGAGCTGTATTAAGGGCAGGATGCCTTCCTGCTCTTGGTATTCTAAGTGCATATGCCGCATCGCCTGCAGAGGTGAGCATACCTGATCACAATTAGCACCCAAGACTTGGCGGGCAAACTCCTGTTGCGTTGGGACAAACTGCCGCTGATAAAAGCGACCCAGTGAGATCGCTATCGCAGCCCAGCACTGCAAATGTCCCTGCTGGGCTTCAAGTATGAAAGGCAACACCCTATTCATTAGTACACCTGTATCAGCCGTTGTTCGGTCAATTGATGCAATCTATGCAAGCATTCTTCCGGGGCGATTTGCAAAAATTGGCACAGTTGATCCAGACTTCGCTCTTCCTGCACATAGTGCAATAACGCTTGCTGTCGTGAAGACAACTTTAAGGCTGGACGGTAGCGTTTAAATACGACCTGCCACCCCTGTGGCCCATTTTGTACATAGCTGATGGCTTTGCTGTGCACCACACGAAAGCTATTGAACAGTGCATTGTGGCTGAGTTGGCGTTGACTTGATGTTATTGCTGTAGCGCTGTTGTCTTCGACAGGAACATCATAATGCTGGCCTGCAAAAATCAGCTCCGGCACCTGCCATTTCAAACATGACCATAGCGTTTCTCTGGCTGTAGCAGGCAATTCAACGCCATATTGCTGATCGGTTAACACGCTGCAAATACCGTCAAGTTCAAGCTGCGGCAACAGCAACTGTAGTAGCCCCAGCACCCATTGATTAAGTTGCCGACAGGTATCCCCATCAAACGGAAGTGGCACCGTATACTCTCTGCTGATTAATAGGCTGAGTCCCGGCACGCCAATACATTGCTGTGCCTGCCCTGTGTCGTTGATGCGGCCAAAGGCAATACAACGGTCAGCACTATGTACCTCTAAACCTAATTGCTGACTGCATTGTCGCAGGCTTTGCAAAATACAGGCAGAAATCTGTTCTGGGGAAGACTCTTTATTCGACAGCGGCCGGTTCAAAATGGCCTGAACCACCCGGGGAGCCAATGCCTCTGGCAGCGGGTTTGACAGCCAATGCACGGCTGTCCGGAGCCAGTAAAATAAGGCTTGCTGATGTCGTTCTTGTAAGGCCTCTAGCTGGGCCAAACAAAAATTCATATAGAGCAAATCGCTTTCATTACGCAGTTGCTCGTTGACTGAAAAACCTTGACGATAATAGTGTTCTGCTTTTGAGAAGTTCCGCTGTTTTTTATAAATGCGAGCAAGATTAAGACAATTAATATAAGTCAGATGCCAATCCGGTGTTTGTAATAAAGCCAATTGCTGTTCAATGGATTTTTCGATCGCCAATGCTGCTTCCGAATCCCCAAGCCGCAACTGATTCAGCGCCGAAATATTCAGTAAATAAAGATACAAACGGGGGTCATGCTGTGGATCTAACAACTGACGGGCTTTGGCAAAATATGGTTCGGCTTGAGCAGGCTGACCGGTCATAACCAGTCCCCAGGCTTTGCTCTGATAAAGTGAAGCTTGCACGTCATCAGGCAGGCTGATATCAGGCAAGGCACCAGCCGCTGCGCGTGAAAAATCCATTAAAGCAATAGCAATCTTCTGTTTCTGTGCTTCAATTAATGCCTTCTGCAAAACAGATAACGGTGATTGTTCAATCTGTTCGAGAATTAAATAAGCCAGCTCGTATCCGCCTTCAGCAAATCGTATCCCGGCTTGCTGTTGTAAAAATTCAATATCCTGTGGTTGTTGCTCCAATGCAAACACAACGTTGAGTTCATCAGGCAGCGATGGTAAACAACTAGGTTCTATCGACGTCGATGGGCGTAAATTAGGCGATAGCAACAGATTACCGTCAGCAAGCTGTACCATTTCTGCCGGCTGTTCGAGATCGGGTTGCAGCCAGTTTGCTGACAATATGCCAGGGATGGAAAATTCTGGACGTTTTAACGCAAAGCCGTCCTTCTGGTTGAGCTTTGATACCGGTTTATTATTGATTTTGAATTGAAAATCTTCTAATTCCGGCAGACTTGCATCAGAGCGTAATAACAAACCCAATCGGAAACCATAGGATGGCGCCGCATTTGCCAGTAGCCTGAGTAATTGCAAATTCTCACTTCCCCAGAGCTGGTCAGCGACAGGAGCAACAACGAGGATGAACTTTCGTTGCTGTTGCGTGAATGCGGCAATCAAACGGCGCGCGAATTGATACGCCGTTATAAAATTTTGATCGCCTTCACTTTCATTATCAATAAGCAGTCGAATAGTTTCAGCATCCCCTCCTTGCAAGGAGGCACTGCTGTACAACTCAGGCTGTACCTTGGTCGGTGAGGGGATACCCAACTGAGCTGCTAACTGATGCGCTAACCAATGTCCACGCCAGCTCCCTAAGCTCAGATCGGCAAACAGACAATCAATGCTGGCATCCTGCCAGCCGATTTGGGTTTGTAAATCACAAAGACGGTGCCAGTGCCATACCTCAAGTAGGGGTGGCGTTATTTGACGGGTGATCACCGGCAGTTCAGTGGGCATCAGGTTCATCGTTTCCTCCTGCACATAAGCCGTTCATATAGAGGATGGAGTGGTTCAGCCCGTCTAGTCCCAATAAGTTGTCTATTTTGCGGTCATAAAAACCACCAATATTGATCACGCCAAGCTGTAATGCGGTAGCAGCAAGATTAATATTCTGCGCGACATGTCCGGCCTCCAAAAGGCAGAAGCGATACCCTTTATTACGGTATTTAAAAATGGAACGTTGAAACATCCCGGTGATAAAGATGACCACAGATAGCTGTTCTGCCAGATCGCTCTGAAACTCAACTAGAGCTTGTGCCAACTCTGAATGAAAATTGCCAGGTTTGATAAAATGCAGCGCATTAAGCACCGGTGAATAGTGATAAATCCCAGCAGCCAAACCTTCAATCTGCCCTGAATGGTAAAAATACAATTCCAGTGGGTACAACGCACCACCGGATGGGACAGTCCGAAAGGGGCGCTGGACACCAGGATTATTATTGTTATCTCTAGTCTCACCATAGGCGAAATGCAGAATAGTACGTAACTGTGTCAATGTCAGTGGCGCAGCATTAACTTTAGCTGGCGTTTGTCTTGCCTGAATAATTGCCGAGAAATCAGTGTTGATGGGTGACAGCGTTTCAGGTAACAGAATAGGTTCAAAATTTTTATACGGCAGGCTGGTATACAGGTTATTCATTTCGGCAACAATCTGCTCATTTGGCAGTGCTGCATCATAATGACTGGTTTTGGAACTTTCATGGAATTGCTCCCAAGCCATATCAGCGGAGTCAGATTCCAGTGCGATTTTTTTCCATAAAGAATTCAGCATAAATGGCCTTTTTCAGCAGCGATCATGGGAATGGGTGGGGGAATGGATTTCCGGTAGAGTCTGGGGCTACACCAGGAAAACCAAGTAATTGTGGCACTTGCCACAAACGTTTACCGCCCAGAGGCCTATTGTGATGTCCCATAAATAGCGGGTGATAGCCGGGGATCATCGCTCTGATGACCCAAAAACCAAGTTCACGAACATCTGGCGTCGTAATATCGCAAATCAGTGCCTGATAACCCGTCAGTTCCAACTTATTGACCATATTCTGCAAGCTGATGGCATGGGTGCTGCCGGTAAAGTCAGGCATGTCCTGAAAATCACGGAAATGGGTTGATGCATGCAGAAAATCGGCGTGTCGAGCATTCGCCGGGTTCAACCAGAAATTGACATGATCCGCTTGCCCCCAAATGTTGTTGTATTCAGGATCATCTTCCAGCCGTGGGAGCTCACCTTTCATCTGGAAAGCATATCGCTCCGTATGTGCTAATTCTTCCAATGCCTTACGGATAGCCTCTTCAGCGCTTAACGCGACAGATGCAGCCACGACTAGCGGCACGTAGTCCGTATTGTGACGAGCAACAGCCATAACGGCCGGAATCTGGCTTTCATTACTAATATCCATCAGATACACCTGATAGCCGACAGCAGTAAAACGTTGTATTAAATCGCGATTGGTATCAGAAAGATTATCTTGCCTGATATGGTCACGGCTCAACCTTGCTTGCCATGTGATCATGAAGCAATCTCGCTCAATGACCTCGCACAAGCCACCAATAGCCGCCTCTTCAAAACTGCAATGGCAGGACAGTCCAGTAGAAATAGGTTGTCCAATCGGCGTCTCATCTCCCCCCTTATAAAAAAAGTAGGGCACATAAACCATTGCGGCCGGTACATAAACTTGCGTGCTACTTTTTAAATGTACAGCAGGTACCCAGCGAACGGGGGATGAAGGTAGAAACGGATCAAACATGAAATCACGATGGCTATATTGTGCTGATGAATACAATACAAACTGCTCTGGATGCACGCAGGGGAAAGGTGCACGTTCATAACTGGTGAGCGGCATTTGCGTCTTATCGTAAATGGCCGCGCAATAACGTTCTATGGCTTCCCCAATGGTTTTGGCTAGCGCCATTTCACGACTGGCAGCGGCTCCACCACCCACCACGAAATTGCGGTACTCACAAAAAGCTTTGGTATCCGCAGCAGTACAGATGTAACGGAAAAACCTCGGCGAATCAGCTTCTACTGGGTGTTCCTGTACGTGTCCGATAATACCTGTGCGATTATCTAAAAGGTACGGCATCACATCCGTCATTCGGGATAACGGGCTTTTTAACTCAATTTTCATAATCACCTGCCGTTTGCCTAATCTCGTCCCACTCTTCATCAGAGGTGATTTGTCGATAAAGGTTGACCTTAGGTAAACCATGTAAACCGCTACAGACTGGGCAACGAGGAGCTTTTAGTAGTTTCCGTCTGGTCATATTGCCAGCAAGCAAATCAACCTCACATAGCGTTCCAACTTCCCACTGAATGTTGCTAATAAATTTCACGAGATCGAATCGCGCAACAGCAGCCAAAGTTTGCAACATCGACTCGTGGTAAGCGGCAACCTTCTGACCAGCAAAAGCGTGCTGTTCTGTGATACGGCGCTCTGCAAATCCGTTGCTATGTGAGTTTTGTCGTAATTTAAGACACGTCAAACAGGCACTTTCCTGTGGAATAACTAAAGGACCCGCATAGCCAACCATGTTTTGCAGTAACGCGGGATAGAAAGTCAGTCCCTGCCTGACCGCATATTCATTCCAACGCTCAAGTAAAAAGAAACTGCCAAACTCTGAAGCAGCAATCACAAAACCTATTTGCGAATCATATTTCCCCGAAAAAATCTGATCTTCACTGACAATACGATCCGCCTGCTGCTGCCAGAAGGTAATCGATAGCTGAAGCTTATCGTCAAAGAAATCAATATTTCTCAGCATAGGATCATCAACAATTAAATAATTCTGCAACCCTTCACGTTGCATTGCCTGAAGCAGAGATTTGTTAAGTTTATTAATGCCAACAAATAACCAATATTTCTGGTTTAGAGTACTGGCCACCTGTTGCTGATGTTGATTAAAATGCCAGTAAAATACTTCCTGGGCAGGTTCAACAGATAACTGTTGATTAGTAGACTCTTCATCTGTTTGCAATTGCAAAAAACGTTTTTCTAAAAGTTTTTTCAGTAGTTCTTCGACCAGTGGCTGCACTGATGCAGCAAAAAAAAGTTTCAGTTCATCAACAGAATAAGGCTGCTGCTGCAATGCTTTTTGGATTACCCGCATAATCAGCAAAACATTTAGATCTGGAATTAATATTTGCGTCAAGCCTCTTTTAAGGATGACAGAACCTTCCATCTCAATGATCTGTATCGGTAACAGGATTAATTTTTCACTCATGGAGTTCCCTTATATGCCCAGTGAATAGCTCATAACAGAAACTGCACTACCATAAGGGGATAGTGGCAGTGCAGTATTAAGATTAAGCTGCGTGCACAACCGCTACAGCGGTACAGCAGCATGGCGTACAAGAACAACAGCAGCTTGCACCGACAACAGGGCTAGTCGATGAACCATAGAGGCTATGTTTGCCAAATGCTTCCTCGATCGAATTTAAATCACGGACAGTAAGTTTTTCAGTACGAACTGTGTGATTTTTCCATGACAGCGCAAGCAAGTCGCCTTCCAGTAACTGACGTGCATCTTCAGTCAAAATAGAAGCACCATTACCTTCAAGTAAGGAGGTAATTGGATTATTAAAATCCGGATGATCTTTAATAGAAACCATATAAAATTTCTCCATCAGAAGCATGTAATAAATACATACCATCAATAAACCCACGGTATTACATGAGAGAAAAACTCCGGTAATAGCAGCGGGAGAAATAGGTCTTATCGACCTAGGAAAAAGCATAGTTCAGTGCTTTTAAAAATAGATGATTTTGTTGGCCTGTTCTGGAGCGATTTATGGCATTGGCCGACTGGCCTAATCCGTTCACAGACTCGGAGTAAATATTGACACGTAACCTTTAAAAACCGATTTAAGAGAAATTAATCATATGAGTTCTGCTTTAAAAAATCATAATATGGCTGAGGAAATTAGCGTTTATAATCCTGTGGTTTTTAGTGAAAGATAAATATGAAACTGAATCATTTAAACAATAAATAATGCGTTAGAAGAATTATGAAATGCCAATAATTTCTATTTTATGTATAACCGTTTAACACCTTTCAGCGGCTGTTTAAGGGAAAAATTATTCGTTCAAAGCGCAATTAAATATGGAGAAAAGTATCATCACGCTATGTGTTTTCAACCCCTCCGCCGATAAGCATCAGTTTGTACGTCATATTGTTATGTCTGACCAGCTTTTTACCATAATGCCATCAGCTTATTTATGTCAGTAATGGCATCCTGATGGGAGGCTGCAATATCCTGGCATATGCTAACGACGAGGATTGAATGTATACGCCAAAATGTATACTCACAGGTATGTTGGTGTGGGTTAACTCAAGCTAACACAAGAAAATAAGGGAGGGACTGGGGTGAACGGAAGGAAAAATCAGCAAATTCGTGGGCTTGAGACAAAAAAATAGACGTCGATAGACGTCTATTTTTTATGTTGGTACCGAGGACGGGACTTGAACCCGTAAGCCCAATCGGGCACTACCACCTCAAGGTAGCGTGTCTACCAATTCCACCACCACGGCATCACAGTTACTGCTTTAAAACGTTTACTTCGGAATGTCACTCGCCGGCGTTGAAGGCGCAGCAGGTGTTGTCGTCTGCTCAACTTTCTCTGGCTGGCTCAGGTTATCCCATGCTCCGCCTCTTTTCTGTAGCGAACTTAAGTTGCCCAGAATAAGACTGATAATGAAGAACAAGGTCGCCAGTATCGCCGTCATGCGGGTCATGAAATTACCAGCGCCGCTCGAACCGAACAAAGTGGCAGAAGCACCTGCTCCGAACGAGGCTCCCATATCAGCACCTTTACCCTGCTGAAGCATGATCAAGACTACCAGCCCGATCGATACCAACAGGAAAATTACTAATAGAGCTTCGTACATAGTCGTACCCGTTAACCGTTTTCCCCATGATTCATGGAGATGCTGTATTCTGGCGGTAAACCGCGTGTCATTCCGCTAAGCAGGATATAGTGTAAATCCCTTATCAAGCGGGTCTGAATACTAACCAAAGGATGTAGCGTACGCAAGGGTAATTTGGTCACCGCAGCTTGATTGCAGAAAAAAACAGCGGCTTTCGACGCAAGATGCCTATCGAAAACCTTATCTACCTGATTGGTGGATCAAAAACCTCAGTTGACGGCTTTCACTGCATCAGCAATACGATTCGCCAACGCTATCACTGTCTCTTCGTGTTCGCCTTCAACCATAACGCGGATAAGTGGTTCAGTACCAGATTTACGCAGCAATACTCGTCCGCGTCCGGCCAACTCTTTTTCTACATCCTGCGTAATCTGCTGCACAGTGCGGTCTTCCAGCGGATCGTTTTCACCCGTAAACCGCACGTTAACCAGTATCTGTGGGAATAACTTCATACCACTGCATAAATCGTGCAAACTCATATGGTTTTTCACTATCGCGGTAAGGACTTGCAAACCGGCAATCACACCATCACCCGTCGTGGTTTTATCTAACAGAATGACGTGGCCGGAGTTTTCCGCACCGATGCGCCACCCTTTTGCCTGCATCATTTCTAACACATAGCGGTCGCCCACCTTGGCACGAGCAAACGGGATACCAAGTTGCTTTAAGGCGACCTCAAGCCCCATGTTGCTCATCAGAGTACCCACCGCGCCACCACGTAGTTGCCCTTGACGTAGGCCTTCACGGGCGATGATATACAGAATCTGATCGCCATCGACCTTGTTACCCAAATGATCGACCATGATGAGCCGATCGCCATCGCCGTCAAAGGCCAAACCAACGTCCGCCTTTTCAGCCAGAACGCGAGCCTGTAGCTGTCTGACGTCCGTTGCGCCGCACTCTTCATTGATATTCATGCCATCCGGCTCACAGCCAATCGCGATGACTTTAGCACCAAGCTCACGCAAGACGCTGGGTGCGATATGATAGGTGGCACCATTGGCGCAATCGACAACAATCTTTAAGCCATTAAGGCTCAGCTCGCTCGGGAAAGTCCCCTTACAAAATTCGATATAGCGCCCAGCCGCGTCCACAATGCGGCTAGCTTTACCTAACTCAGAGGATTCAACACACGTCAGCGATTTTTCCATCTCAGCTTCAATGGCTTCTTCCACGTCATCAGGCAGTTTTGTGCCGTCAATCGAGAAGAATTTAATACCATTGTCGTAATACGGGTTGTGAGAAGCAGAAATAACGATACCGGCTTCAGCACGGAATGTTCGAGTGAGGTAAGCAACCGCAGGCGTAGGCATCGGGCCAGTAAAAGAAGCCGACAAACCGGCAGCGGCCAGCCCAGCTTCCAGCGCAGACTCCAACATATAGCCAGAAATACGGGTATCTTTGCCGATAATAATTTTACGCGAACCATGTCGCGCTAGCACTTTCCCTGCTGCCCAGCCAAGTTTAAGCACAAAATCAGGGGTAATCGGCGTATCGCCAACCTTGCCACGTATACCATCGGTACCAAAATATTTGCGGTTACTCATTTATTTTTATTCCTTCGCAGAAAGGGTGGCCTCAACAATGCGCATGGCATCAGCCGTTTCTTTAACATCGTGAACGCGAATAATCTGCGCACCCTGCATCGCCGCGATGACTGCGCAGGCGATGCTGCCGTGAACCCGCTGCGCAGGCGGTACATTGAGAATCTGTCCAATCATGGATTTCCTCGACATGCCAACCAGAAGAGGCAGTTCAAAACGATGTAACTCGCTCAGACGAGCCAGAAGCGCATAATTATGGGCAAGATTCTTACCGAATCCGAACCCAGGATCCAGCAATAGCTTACTTTTCGGAATATTGGCGCTCACACAGCGATCAATCTGCTGCTGCAAGAAATCGCCAATGTCTTGCATCAGGTCATCATAATGCGGTTTGTGCTGCATAGTTCTCGGCATACCCTGCATGTGCATTAGGCACACTGGCAAACCGGTTGCAGCAGCAGCGTCCAGAGCACCAGGCTCTTGCAAGGCACGGATATCATTAATCAGATGTGCTCCCGCCTGCGCCGATGCTGTCATCACTTCCGGCTTTGAGGTATCGACCGAGATCCATACGTCAAAGCGTTTAGCAATCGCTTCAACCACGGGTACCACACGATCAAGTTCTTCTTCCGTGCCCACATCTGCCGCTCCAGGACGCGTCGATTCTCCGCCAATATCGATCAGGGTCGCGCCAGCAGTAATCATCTCCTGAACGTGCAGTAATGCAGCATCGAGCTTATTGTGTTTGCCACCATCGGAAAAAGAGTCCGGCGTAACATTAAGAATACCCATAACGTGTGGGCAGGAAAGATCCAGCGTTGAATCTCTGGCAACCAGTTGCATGCTTTACCTCCGCATTCTGGTGTAGTTAGCATGAAATATGATTTGAAGAACATTACCAGTAAAAAACCCCAGCCTGAGCTGGGGTTTCGTAACGTTACAGACGTCTATCACGAGCGAATTATTTGTCGTCCACTTGCTCAGACATTGTGTTACCAGGATTAGGCGTTTGCGGCTCATCCACTGGCGTAGGGGCTTTAGGTGTACCGCCGCCATTACCAGAATCGTTGTCAGAGCGAGACTCTTCCCAACCCGCTGGTGGACGTACATCTTTCTTACGTCCCATCAGATCGTCGATCTGCGGTGCATCAATGGTTTCATACTTCATCAACGCGTCTTTCATTGAATGAAGGATGTCCATATTTGCCATCAACAGTTCACGAGCACGAACATAGTTACGTTCAACCAGAGATTTCACTTCCTGATCGATGATGCGCGCCGTTTCGTCTGACATGTGCTTGGCTTTTGCTACTGAGCGACCGAGGAATACTTCACCCTCTTCTTCCGCATAGAGCAATGGACCCAGTTTTTCAGAGAAACCCCACTGCGTCACCATGTTACGGGCGATCGAGGTTGCAACTTTGATGTCATTGGACGCACCAGTAGAAACGTGCTCCACGCCGTAAATAATTTCTTCAGCCAGTCGACCACCGTATAGCGTAGAGATTTGGCTTTCCAGCTTCTGACGGCTCGCGCTGATCGCGTCACCTTCAGGCAGGAAAAAAGTCACACCCAGTGCACGACCACGTGGAATGATCGTCACCTTATGGACCGGATCGTGCTCTGGAACCAGGCGACCGATGATGGCGTGCCCCGCTTCATGATACGCCGTCGATTCTTTCTGCTTTTCAGTCATTACCATGGAACGGCGCTCTGCACCCATCATGATTTTGTCTTTCGCTTTCTCAAACTCAACCATCGAAACAACGCGTTTGTTACCACGAGCGGAGAACAATGCAGCTTCGTTAACCAGGTTCGCCAAATCTGCACCGGAAAAACCAGGTGTACCGCGAGCGATAACGGATGCATCGATGTCTGGAGACAGCGGTACGCGGCGCATGTGAACTTTCAGAATCTGTTCACGACCACGAACATCTGGCAGACCAACAACAACCTGACGGTCAAAACGGCCTGGACGCAGCAACGCGGGGTCAAGAACATCGGGACGGTTGGTCGCCGCAATAACAATAATGCCTTCGTTGCCTTCAAAGCCGTCCATCTCAACCAGCATTTGGTTCAGCGTTTGTTCACGTTCATCGTGACCACCGCCCAGACCTGCGCCACGCTGACGGCCAACGGCGTCGATTTCATCGATAAAGATGATACAAGGCGCGGCTTTCTTTGCCTGTTCGAACATGTCACGGACACGCGAAGCACCGACACCGACAAACATTTCAACGAAGTCAGAACCTGAAATCGTAAAGAAAGGCACTTTCGCTTCACCGGCAATCGCTTTTGCCAACAGCGTTTTACCTGTTCCCGGCGGGCCGACCATCAGAATGCCTTTCGGAATTTTACCGCCCAGTTTCTGGAAACGGCTAGGCTCGCGCAGGTACTCGACCAGCTCGCTAACCTCTTCCTTCGCTTCGTCGCAACCGGCTACATCAGCAAACGTCGTCTTGATCTGATCTTCAGTCAACATGCGCGCTTTGCTCTTGCCGAAGGACATGGCACCTTTACCGCCGCCGCCTTGCATTTGACGCATGAAGAAAATCCAGACGCCAATCAGTAACAGCATTGGGAACCAGGAAATAAAGATAGAAGCCAACAAGCTCGGTTCTTCCGGTGGCTCACCAACGACTTTCACGTTCTTCGTTAGCAGGTTATCCAGTAGCTTGGGGTCATTGACAGGAATGTAAGTCGTGTATCTGTTGCTGTCTTTTTTGATAACACTGATCTCACGCCCGTTGATACGTGCTTCACGGACCTGATCCTGATTCACTTCAGTCAAGAAGGTTGAATAATCCACCCTACGGCCATTCGACTCGCTGGGCCCAAAGCTCTGGAAAACAGACATCAGCACAACTGCGATGACTAACCAGAGAATTAGGTTTTTCGCCATGTCACTCAAGGGATTAACCTCATATTACAACTGTGTTAAAAAACAGCGTTAGGGTACTACAGTTTGCGCCCTGTCGCTACAATATACACTTCACGAGACCGAGCACGTGAGGCGTCTGGTTTACGAATTTTCACCTTCGTAAACAGGGAGCGAATTTCCCGCAGGTATTCATCAAAGCCTTCTCCCTGAAACACTTTCACCAGGAAACTTCCGCCTGGCGCTAATACATCCCGACACATACCAAGTGCTAATTCAACCAGATACATCGACTTCGGAATATCAACAGCTGGTGTACCACTCATGTTAGGGGCCATGTCAGACATCACCACCTGAACTTTGCTATTGCCAACCCTTTCGAGCAAGGCTTTGAGGACAAGTTCATCACGAAAGTCCCCTTGCAGAAAATCGACGCCAACAATCGGATCCATCGGTAAAATATCACACGCGATAATTCGACCACTTCCACCAATTTGCGTGACCACATATTGTGACCAACCGCCAGGCGCAGCACCTAAATCTACAACCGTCATACCGGGTTTAAACAGTTTGTCGCCCTGCTGTATTTCGTCAAGTTTAAACCAAGCACGTGAGCGCAGCCCTTTTTTCTGGGCTTGCTGCACATATTTATCGCTAAAGTGTTCCTGCAACCAGCGACTGGAGCTTGCAGAACGCTTTTTATTCGCCATCGATTTTCCAACTATTCTCAGTAACACGCTCGTGGTGGGGAGAAACTTCTCACATATTACCAATCAGAACAGTCAAATTGGTTATAATCATGAGATGGCGGTAGAATGAACCGTTTTCAATCCCAACCTAAGTAAAAAAGACAATGAACCTAAGTAATAAACAAAAACAACACCTGAAAGGCTTGGCACATCCGCTAAAACCGGTTGTCATGCTGGGCAATAACGGTCTCACCGAAGGTGTTTTGGCTGAGATCGAACAAGCATTGGCACATCACGAACTGATCAAGATAAAAGTCGCAACAGAAGACCGCGAAACCAAAGCCTTGATTGTGGAGGCAATTATTCGTGAAACGGGTGCCGCTAACGTTCAGGTTATCGGCCATACGTTGGTGCTCTACCGTCCCGCGAAAGAACGTAAAATTGTGTTACCACGATAACACTTTTTATTTCAGGATACTCGGTTTTAACGGAAAGGTGCCACGCCTCTCGGTTAGAGAAAAGGCCGCAAGCGGCCTTTTTCTTTTCTTTACAATTTTTGCTGTTTTAATCAACAATGCGGCAAAAATTTATAGATATTCGACCTTCAGAATCTCATATTCCACGTCCCCTCCGGGGGTGCTGATGACCACAACGTCATCTTGCTCTTTTCCAATCAAGCCACGCGCAATCGGTGAATTCACAGAAATCAGATTTTGTTTAAAATCGGCTTCATCATCACCAACAATCCGGTAAGTTTGCTCTTCCTCCGTATCCAGATTCATCACTGTCACGGTCGAACCAAAAATAACCCGTCCGTTCGCAGTCATCTTCGTTACATCGATAACCTGCGCGTTAGACAGTTTGGCTTCAATGTCTTGAATACGCCCTTCACAGAAGCCCTGCTGCTCACGTGCAGCATGATATTCTGCATTTTCTTTCAGATCGCCGTGCTCACGCGCTTCGGCAATCGCCGCAATAATTTCAGGTCGGCGAACAGATTTCAGGTGGTCAAGCTCTTCGCGCAACTTTTCAGCGCCACGCAACGTCATCGGAAATTGTTTCATATTATCTATACCTCTAAAAAGTCTGTAAGACTCAAATAATCGTCATCCTGACGCGCTAAAAATCAAAGGAGACGGAGTCTCTGCAACGTCCCAGTCCTCACTGGACATAAAACAAAAGCAACCAGCCCCGGAACAAAATTTCCAGGCTAGCAGCGGTTTTGCATTTTGATACGTATTTTACCCCAGAGTTCAATGAGGGTCATCGTTTACTTTAGACCTTATTGCACCGTAGTATGACCACACGTTACCCCGTTCTTAGCTGAGATTATGCGTTTTTCATCGATTGTTACTGGACTCGCCTGCGCTTTTGTTCTGCATGCCAATGCAGCTTCTGTTGAAGATCATCGTCAATATCTGCCTGATGGCGCCAATTTGGCGTTATTGGTACAAAAAGTTGGTGCAACAACACCCAGCATGGCCTTCAATAGCCAGCAAATGGCGCTGCCTGCCAGTACGCAAAAGGTGATAACCGCATTAGCTGCATTACTGCAACTGGGTCCAGATTATCGATTCATCACCACGATGGAGAGCCATGGCCCGGTAACCAGCGGCATTTTGAACGGCAACCTGATCGTACGGTTTGGCGGCGACCCAACCCTGAAGCGCCAACAAATACGGAATATGGTGCAGGAATTAAGGAAACGAGGGATACAGGAAATCTCAGGCGATGTGCTGATCGATACTTCAGTTTTTGCCAGTCACGACAAAGCACCAGGCTGGCCCTGGAACGACATGACACAGTGCTTCAGCGCCCCGCCGGGTGCTGCAATTGTCGATCGTAACTGCTTTTCCGTCTCACTCTACAGTGCGCCTAAAGCGGGTGATAATGCATTTATCCGCGTTGCATCCTATTATCCGGTGCAGATGTTCAGCGAAGTGCGCACGCTAGCTAAAGGCTCTCCCGATGCCCAGTACTGCGAACTGGATGTAGTCCCCGGAGAATTGAATCGCTTTACGCTCACTGGCTGCCTGACTCAGCGCACGGAGCCACTTCCGCTGGCGTTCGCTATTCAAGATGGGGCCAGCTATGCTGGCGCTATCGTTAAAGATGAACTTCAGCAGGCGGATATCCGCATTAAAGGCAGCCTTCGCCGTCAGACACAGCCGGGTTCAGCGGGAAGTGTACTCGCTCAGACACAATCAGCCCCGTTACACGATCTGCTCACTATCATGCTGAAAAAATCGGACAACATGATTGCGGATACGGTTTTTCGCACCATTGGGCATGAACGCTTTAGCGTACCAGGAACCTGGCGTGCAGGTGCAGATGCCGTGCGCCAGATCCTGCGCCAGAAGGCGGGGGTGGATTTAGGAAACAGCATTGTCGTGGATGGTTCAGGCCTGTCAAGACACAACCTGATTTCACCGGAAACAATGATGCAGGTATTACAGTATATCGCGCAACATGATAATGAACTGAATTACATCACCATGCTTCCACTTTCCGGCTATGACGGTACGTTACGCTATCGTGGCGGCCTGCATGAGGCTGGCGTTGACGGCAAGGTTTCTGCTAAAACCGGGGCATTACAAGGCGTATACAATCTCGCTGGCTTCATTACCACCGCGAGCGGACAGCGTATGGCATTTGTGCAGTTCCTGTCCGGCTATGCCGTACCGCCAGAAGACCAGCGTGCACGTCGCGTCCCGTTAGTAAGGTTTGAAGGCCGCCTCTACAAAGACATTTATCAGAGCAACTAATATAAGAATACGGCCTTATCCTGACAGGATAAGGCCGCGATAGGCGAGAATTGACTAGCTGAAGAATGGATTATTTTTGATAGATAATCTCAACGCCTTCATCATCTTCATCGTCCCAATCATCATCCCACTCTTCTTCGGCTTCTTTTTCTACTTCAGCCAGTTGTTCACGGTGATAATCATCCCACATGAACTCAACTTTCTCCGGTGCACTTTCAGCAATCGCTGCTATTTTCGGATTGGCTTTCAGGAAGTTCATCACGTCCCAGCAAAGTGGAGTGACACCTTCACGGTTTGCCGCAGAGATCAGATAGTATTTATCATCCCAGCCAAGCGCAGCCGCAATATCTTTGGCACGTTTCTCTGCTTCAGCCTTATCAATCAAATCAACCTTGTTGAACACCAGCCAACGCGGTTT
The DNA here is from genome assembly GCF_000749845.1 of Pectobacterium betavasculorum. Taxonomy (GTDB): domain Bacteria; phylum Pseudomonadota; class Gammaproteobacteria; order Enterobacterales; family Enterobacteriaceae; genus Pectobacterium; species Pectobacterium betavasculorum. The sequence goes on from NZ_JQHM01000002.1 coordinate 471,641, forward strand.
TTCTGCCAAACCTGCGCCATACTGCTCTAACTCGTTGATAATAATTTTGGCATTTTCAACCGGATCTGACTCATCGATCGGTGCCAGATCAACCAAATGGAGCAACACACGGCAGCGTTCAAGGTGCTTCAGGAAACGAATACCCAGCCCGGCACCGTCGGATGCGCCTTCGATCAAACCAGGAATATCCGCCACAACAAAGCTCTGCTCGCTATCCATGCGGACCACGCCAAGGCTCGGCACCAACGTAGTAAACGGATAATCGGCCACTTTTGGCTTCGCCGCAGATACCGCACGAATAAAGGTCGATTTACCCGCATTAGGCAAGCCAAGCATTCCCACGTCGGCCAGCAACAGCAGTTCTAGCGTCAACTCTCGTTCTTCACCCTTCGTACCGTTGGTTTTCTGGCGGGGAGCACGGTTGACGGATGATTTAAAACGAGAGTTACCCAAACCGTGCCAGCCGCCTTTCGCCACCATCAGATTCTGCTGATGACGCGTCATATCACCCAGCACCTCGCCGGTGCCCTGATCCAGAACGCGGGTACCGACAGGGACTTTAATCGTAATATCTTTACCGCGTTTACCGGTGCAGTCACGGCTTTGTCCATTTTGTCCACGCTCAGCGCGGAAGGATTTTTCAAAACGGTAGTCGATCAGCGTGTTCAGGTTTTCGTCTGCCAGCAGGTAAACATCACCGCCATCACCGCCATCACCGCCGTCTGGACCACCGTTAGGAATATATTTTTCACGGCGAAAGCTGACACAACCGTTACCGCCATCGCCCGCCACAACGAGAATTGTGGCTTCATCTACAAACTTCATTGATTCTCTCCGCAAAAAACCAATAGAGAATATCTACGTGTTTTAGGCTTGTTATTGGTTCTCTTTGGCGTAACTTTTTGATTTTACGGTATGTAGAGTATATCTACTCACCATTAAAAAAACTGACGCACCAGAACGCATTCCAGCAAAGGAGCAGGATTGTACCTGCCCGCTTCAATAATTTCATCTGTATTAAAAATAAACAACACGTGCAGAATGTCAAAATACGGCAGTGACCACTGCAATACGCTTTCTCTTAAGCTATTTTTGCGCCATCAATGGCGGCACAAATTCTTTCTTTCCAGGGAAAAGGCGATGTCCGATCGCTGAAAACATAGCGCCAGCAACAACGACAAACGCTCCAACATAGCCAATCCAATTTAACACTGGCGCAGCAAAAAAAGTCGGCCACCCTAACGCCAACAAATCGGAAAATAACAGCGTAAACAACGGTGTTAACGTAATGACCGCGCTAACCTGTGACGCCTGCCAGCGTGCCATAGCCTCTGCTAGCGCACCATACCCAATCAATGTATTGGCGCCACAGAATAGCAGGCAGATAAGCTGCCATCCGCTAAGTTGGAAAATAACCTCAGGCTTGGCAAAAGGCGTAATAAAGACGACACACAGAACATACAGAAGAAACAAAATCTGCGGTGAAGTCAGACGCCGTAACAGAACTTTCTGCGCCACGCCATAGGATACCCATACCGCCGAAGCACACACACCCAGCAGTACACCCAGCGTGTAGTCCGTCAACCGAGTAAAAATCTCGATCAGGCTGGTATTGAAGAATAGGATCAGGCCACAGATCAGCATGATCGCCCCGATGATCTGCGTGCCACGCATCTTTTCCTTTAGGATAAGCACGCTGGCGAACATCATACCAACGGGGGAAAGTTGCCCAATAACCTGAGATGCTGTCGGGCTCAGATATTGCAGAGACGAGCTAAAAAAAACAAAATTACCTAACAGCCCCGCCGTCGCAATCAGCAGCAGAACCCACCAACGCCGATGACGGAAAACTCGCATTGGCGGTAGCTTCTTACGGGATGACAAAATAATTCCGAGTCCAATTGAAGCGATAATAAAGCGATACCAAACAATCGTATAAGGCTCCATAACCACCAGAACCTGTTTCATGGCTATCGGCAACGCCCCCCAGCAAACAGCTGTGGTAAGCGCCAGACAAAGACCGATACCCGTCTGTTGTTTAGTATGCATACTTATCCAGATGGCTTACTCAGAATCAGAATGTAAAAAGCCCCGCAAAGAATTGCGGGGCTTAAATCCGTAAGACCTAACGCGAAAAATTATTCAGAAACGATGCTGATAAATTTACGGTTTTTCGGGCCTTTAACTTCAAACTGAACTTTACCATCAGTCAAAGCAAACAGAGTATGGTCTTTACCGCAGCCAACGTTAGTTCCTGCGTGGAATTTGGTGCCACGTTGACGAACGATGATGTTGCCAGCCAGTACACTTTCGCCGCCAAAACGTTTTACGCCCAGACGTTGTGCGTTAGAGTCACGACCATTACGGGTTGAACCGCCAGCTTTCTTGTGTGCCATTTAATCCGCTCTCCTAATCTTAAGCGCTGATGCCGGTAATTTTCACGTCAGTGAACCACTGACGGTGGCCTGCTTGCTTACGGTAGTGTTTACGGCGACGGAACTTAACGATCTTCACTTTTTCGCCACGACCATGAGCAACAACTTCAGCTTTGATTTTACCGCCATCGACGAAAGGAACGCCGATTTTGATTTCTTCACCATTAGCAACCATCAGAACCTGGTCAAACTCAACGGCTTCACCAGTTGCGATGTCCAGCTTTTCCAAGCGAACGGTTTGACCTTCGCTTACTCGGTGTTGTTTACCACCACTTTGGAAAACTGCGTACATATAAAACTCCGCTTTCCGCGCACCCGTTAATAGGTTTCAGAGCACGCTATAAATATTCATAATAGGGCGCGAATTCTACGCAAAAATACTGAGGATGACAAGTGCATAATCAACGGATGTGAAGAAAAAGAATACAACGTATGAACTGCCGTTTATCTCTCTCATTTTTCAAGTACAATCGGCTTAATCAGTTTCGTCTTGCCGATATGCAACAGCAATCTTACGGCAGTGTTGAAGACATACGTTGGCACAAAACATGAATCTAGAACAAATTACAACATTAACTGCGCAGGATATGGCAGCTGTTAATAAAGTCATTCTTGAACAACTAAATTCCGACGTCGTTTTGATCAACCAGCTTGGCCATTACATCATCAGCGGTGGAGGGAAACGTATACGCCCGATGATTGCTGTGCTTGCAGCCAAAGCCCTCGACTATGAAGGTAACAAACATGTTACCGTCGCTGCACTGATCGAATTTATCCATACCGCAACACTGTTACATGATGATGTGGTAGATGAATCTGACATGCGCCGGGGTAAAGCGACAGCGAATGCTGCCTTTGGCAACGCAGCGAGCGTGCTGGTTGGAGATTTCATTTATACCCGCGCCTTCCAGATGATGACCAGCCTTGAATCGTTACGCGTATTGGCACTGATGTCAGAAGCGGTAAACATAATTGCTGAAGGGGAAGTCTTGCAGTTAATGAATTGCAATGACCCAGATATCACAGAAGAAAGTTACATGCGCGTCATTTACAGCAAAACAGCGCGTTTATTTGAAGCCGCAGCCCAGTCTTCATCCATCCTTGCTGGCGCGACACCAGAGCAAGAAAAAGCACTTCAAGACTATGGGCGCTACCTGGGTACCGCGTTCCAGTTAATTGACGATCTGCTTGACTACAGTGCAGACGGTAAAACGCTAGGCAAAAACACGGGCGATGATCTCAATGAAGGCAAACCGACGTTGCCACTGCTTCACGCTATGCGTCAGGGTAATGCGGAACAGAGTTCGCTAATTCGTAAAGCGATTGAAGAAGGAAACGGGCGTCATTTGCTAGAGCCGGTTCTTGCTGCGATGCAGCAATGTGGTTCACTCGACTATACGCGCCAACGTGCGGAAGAAGAGGCGGATAAAGCGATCAGCGCACTACAGCTGCTACCGGAAACGCCATATCGTATAGCACTTGAAGGCCTCGCCCACCTAGCTGTACAGCGTGATTTCTAACGTAGCGTAGATTCTTATCCGACAACATCGTTAATTCATCCAATTTGTTTGATTCTGCATAAGTAGCGCTGCCTTGCAGCGCTACTCGTTCGCCAGACTTAGGCAGTCTGGTCGATTGTGACATCATCCAGCCGAGACAGCATCGCTATTGTCCCTTCACGCAAGATGAAATTAATCAGCCGGGTTCGTTCCTCAACGGAAAGTTGATGGAAAATATGCACCCACGATGACAGCAGGGTCGGCTCATTATCTATACGATAATATTCGGTTGGCGGATTCTCTTTTACCAGTAGAGAGTTCCTGACCTCATTCGGCAAACTGCGAATAGAGTATTCGACGCCACGCCCTTGAACCCCTTTTCGTCTGCGTTTTTCCCAACCGTCGTCACGTGCTCGTTTGTTCAGCCCTTGTGGGGATTTAGGCAATCCACCCACGCCAACCAGCTCACTTGTTGCAAACCATTCTTTGTCCATACTCGTCACTCCCTTGTTTGTTTTGAACAGGCATTACGTCAACTCGCCCAAAAGTTTCCATATAATAGACTATAATTACCTAAACCGCTAACTTTTACACGTTACCGGCACACCTAAGTGATAGAAGAAATGATGAAATTCTGCACAGTGTCCAAACATCGCGGCCAGAAAAATGCGACAACGCGAGAGAGAATACAGATTCCTTTTTACCGTTAAGGTTAATGTTCGAAAAGATCGCCAGCAGCGAATCAGTCAATTACCATTGATGTGGCAGGTTCATCATCTGATGGTGTGATACCCAACTGGTTCAGCGTACTAGACACCCCAACTCGCAGAATATAAGCAATTAGCTCATCTCTTTCTTTTTCAGATAGTTGCTGATAAATCTGCATCCATACGGCCAATGCCGCAGGCTGTTTCGCCGAGTAGGCGGAAGGCTCGATTTCGAGTAATAGGGATTTTTTTACCGTATCCGGCAAGCTGTGAATTGAATACTCTACTCCTCTTCCCTGGACGCCTTTACGGCGACGCTTCTCCCATCCATCCTCGCGGGCGCGCTTATTTAATCCTTGTCTTGATTTCGGAAGGCCGCCGACTCCAACCAATTCGCTGGTAGCAAACCACTCTTTTTTCATTGCCATTCATCCTGATAGTGCCATCCCTAACAAAAACGCGATCATTTGGAAATTAATTGAGAGTTTTAAGGAAAACTAATGCTATATTATTTCCAAATAATAATGTCATGTTAGCTCAGCATATAACTAACATCCGTTATTTATACCACTAATCGACAGTCGTCTTATAGCAAATAAGGGAAGGATTATGATTTTAAGGAAACAAGACTGGCATCCCGCTGATATCATTGCCGCACTGCGCAAGAAAAATACGACGCTGGCGGCAGTATCGCGAGCAGCCGGATTAAGCTCATCTACGTTAGCCAACGCACTTTCACGCCCTTGGCCCAAGGGGGAATGGCTTATTGCTGATGCGCTAAATATTCACCCATCAGAGATTTGGCCTAGCCGGTATTACAATCCAGAGACCAATGAGCTTATCGACAGAAAAAAACTCATCCGCCCCGATTAAAAAAGAAAAGCCGGAGATCGAGATCTACGGCTTTTTATTTAGGGTATTATTAACATTCAATAATACCCTAAATAGTTCGAGTTGCAGGCAGGCGGCGACGCAGAGAGTCCCCAGGAGCTTACATAAGTAAGTGACTGGGGTGAGCGTGGACAAATTGGCTAAGCCAATTTGAACGTCGCTTGCGACGGCCCTCTAGGACGAGGCTCAGAAATGAGCCAAGTATTGCCAACGCACATGCAGCTTGAAGTATGACGAGTAATCAATTACTTGATGAACGTCTCGCCTAGCTCAATATCCTGCTTCAGCGTATCCAGCATGCTATTCAGTGCATTTAGCTCAAAAGCACTTAATGTGCCGATATCTTTACGCTCGGCGACACCATCCCTGCCTAATAAAATTGGCTGAGCGAAGAAGCGCGCATGTTTACCATCGCTTTCAACGTATGCACACTCAACCACACCGCTTTCGCCTTGCAGCGCGCGAACCAGAGACAGACCAAAACGCGCAGCTGCCTGACCCATAGACAGCGTTGCCGATCCACCACCTGCTTTGGCTTCAACAACTTCAGTGCCAGCATTCTGGATACGTTTGGTCAGATCGGCCACTTCCTGCTCGCTGAAGCTGATACCTGGAACCTGGGATAACAGAGGCAGAATCGTCACACCAGAGTGCCCACCGATAACCGGCACATTAATATCCTGCGGCTGTTTGCCTTTCAGCTCAGCAACGAACGTGTTGGAACGGATGATATCCAGCGTTGTGACGCCGAACAGTTTATTTTTGTCGTACACACCAGCTTTTTTCAGCACTTCGGCTGCTATCGCGACTGTCGTATTCACCGGGTTCGTGATGATACCGATACAGGCTTTCGGGCAGGTAACCGCAATTTGCTCTACCAGGTTACGCACAATGCCAGCATTGACGTTGAACAGATCGGAACGATCCATGCCTGGTTTGCGCGCCACACCCGCAGAAATCAGCACGATATCTGCGCCAGCAAGCGCTGGTTTAGCATCTTCACCGCTATAGCCTTTGATCTTCACTGCTGTAGGAATATGGCTCAGATCGACGGCAACCCCCGGCGTTACCGGAGCAATATCGTAGAGAGATAGTTCTGAACCTGAAGGAAGCTGGGTTTTGAGGAGGAGTGCGAGTGCCTGACCGATACCACCTGCTGCTCCGAGAACTGCAACTTTCATCCTAAACTCCTTATTATAGTAAAATAAAAAAGTGCCGTGAATTCATTTGGTTATAAACAGAATATAAAAGTGGGGATAAAACCAGTCTACCTATCTTTTCAACAAATGAACGAGAGACAAAAAATTCGCTATGTCTCTAATAATAAATCAAAAACAACCATTCGTTAGAAAGGTAAGTAAAGTTAATAAGCTATTGAGCTATAACGTGGTGTTCATTCACGTGCGTTTAACCAGTGGGCTACATTACACCGATCAACGGCGTCCAAACAACATCATTCTGATAACATTTGATTTACTTTTATGTGACGCAGGACGCATTTTTCAGACGAACAGGAAGGTTGAATTATTTTGAAAACAGCGACTAGCGCATATATGGGGAAACAGACTGGAATTATACGCAATTTAATTGCATAAAAATTCACACAACTGCATAATAGGAAGATTAACCATAACAATTAATCCGGTGCAGAATGCGAAATTCGACAAAACAAGAAGACCTCGTTAAAGCGTTTAAAGCGCTGCTAAAGGAAGAGAAGTTCAGCTCTCAAAGTGAAATTGTTCAGGCATTGCAAGACGAAGGATTTGAAAACATCAACCAATCCAAGGTGTCACGCATGCTAACGAAATTTGGCGCGGTGCGCACACGCAATGCAAAAATGGAAATGGTGTATTGTCTCCCTGCTGAACTCGGCGTCCCTACCACATCCAGCCCACTGAAGAATCTGGTGCTGGACGTAGACTACAACGACGCGGTTATCGTGATCCATACCAGCCCAGGTGCCGCACAGCTCATTGCTCGTCTGCTGGACTCACTAGGGAAATCAGAAGGCATTCTTGGCACCATCGCAGGTGATGACACCATCTTCACCACCCCGGCAAGAGGCTTCAGCGTCAAACAGCTTTACGAAGCGATTCTGGTGCTGTTCGAACAAGAGTTGTAACTCCGCTCGTCCGCTGCCGTTTTTTGCTACTCATTCTTTGCTGCGTCTTCCTCACTACGTGTAGATCGACTACACGCAGTGAGTATCGCTCGTACGCTTACACCGCCGGCAATTCAGCCAACGGCCAACGTGGACGAACGGATACGCCCAGCGTCTGGCTTGCGCCATGCAGCAGACGTATGCTGCCCGCATAGGCAATCATCGCGCCATTATCCGTGCAGAATTCAGGCCGCGCATAAAATACTTCACCACCGCGTTTTGCCATCACTTCACCTAAGCGCTGGCGCAATGTCCGATTTGCGCTCACACCACCGGCCATGACCAGTCGTTTAAAGCCCGTGCCATCCAATGCACGACGACATTTTATCGCTAGCGTATCCACGACGGCATCCTCAAAAGCACGCGCAATATCAGCACGCGTTTGCTCGTCATCACCGTTGCTACGAATCGTATTGGCAGCAAACGTTTTTAGCCCGGAAAAGCTGAAATCCAAACCTGGGCGATCGGTCATCGGACGCGGGAATGTAAAGCGTTGAGAGTCACCGGCCTGCGCCATTTTCGACAACATTGGACCACCGGGATAATCCAACCCCAGCAACTTCGCCGTTTTATCAAACGCTTCGCCCGCCGCATCGTCAACCGACTCGCCTAGCAAGCGATATTCGCCAATACCTGTCACGCTGATGAGCTGCGTATGACCACCAGAAACCAGCAGCGCCACAAACGGAAACGCTGGCGGGTTATCTTCCAACATCGGCGCCAACAAATGCCCTTCCATATGGTGCACAGGAACCGCTGGCACCCCCCAGGCAAACGCCAAAGACCTACCGATAGTCGCGCCCACCAATAATGCACCAACCAAGCCTGGGCCGGCGGTGTACGCCACACCATCAATACCGTCAGCCTGTAACCCGGCTTCACGCAGCGCCGCCTGAATCAGAGGAACTGTTTTACGCACATGATCGCGCGAGGCAAGCTCGGGCACGACGCCACCATAATCAGCATGTAATTTAACCTGACTGTATAGCTGATTGGCGAGCAAACCCGCTTCCGTGTCATAGATAGCCACTCCGGTTTCATCACAGGATGTCTCGATACCTAATACGCGCATTACTGTTCCTACTTTAATGACGACAAAAGCACGCGTTAAATGCTGCTTGCTTCAAACTACGGATAGTCTACCATAAGCGGCCTGATTTCTGCGCTGGCCGCGGTTGGGTGTTTTATGATCACCGCAATGCTTTACAAAGGTGTCACGTTTGCAGTAGAATTCCGCACCATTTTGAAAAGGCTGGCACAAGGCCAGCGGCAAACCGAATTTATTGAGGTGAGAGGCACATGCCGGTAATTAAAGTACGTGAAAACGAGCCGTTCGACGTAGCTCTGCGTCGCTTCAAACGTTCCTGTGAAAAAGCGGGCGTTCTGGCTGAAGTTCGTCGTCGTGAGTTTTATGAAAAACCAACGACCGAACGTAAGCGCGCTAAAGCTTCTGCAGTGAAACGTCACGCGAAGAAATTGGCTCGAGAAAACGCACGCCGCACTCGTCTGTATTAATTTTCAGGAGGGTTTCCCTCCAACGCGTGATTAATCCGCAGACTTAGCAGTTGCATACGAAGGCCGTGCTTTCCGTAAGGAAGCGCGGCTTGTTGTCGTTTATAAGCTATATCCAATGTAACCACGTTACAAAAAGGTATACACCAGGGGCTTATGGCTGGACGAATCCCACGCGTATTTATTAATGACCTGCTGGCTCGCACCGACATCGTCGATCTTATCGACGCGCGCGTCAAACTGAAAAAGCAGGGCAAAAACTACCATGCGTGCTGTCCGTTCCATCACGAAAAAACCCCCTCATTCACCGTAAACGGTGACAAACAGTTCTATCACTGTTTTGGCTGTGGCGCACACGGCAACGCCATTGATTTTTTGATGAATTACGATCGCCTCGAATTCGTTGAAACTATTGAAGAACTGGCCACCCAATACGGCCTCGAAGTGCCTTATGAAACCGGTACGGGCCCAACCCAGTTAGAGCGTCACCAACGGCAAAGCCTGTACGAATTGATGGGACAGCTCAGCGGGTTCTATCAGCAAGCCCTGAGTCAATCCGTTGGTACGCCAGCGTTGCAGTATCTGCAACGGCGTGGTTTAAGCGCAGAGGTTATCAGCCATTTTGCGATTGGCTTCGCCCCTCCCGGCTGGGATAACGTGTTAAAACGCTTTGGCCGCAATAATGACGATCGCAGCACATTGAACGATGCTGGCATGCTGGTGACTAACGATCAGGGTCGAACGTATGACCGCTTCCGTGAGCGAGTGATGTTTCCCATTCGCGACAAACGGGGCCGAGTGATAGCCTTCGGCGGACGCGTATTGGGAGACGGTATCCCAAAGTACCTTAACTCACCGGAAACAGAGATTTTTCATAAAGGTCGCCAACTGTACGGCCTGTATGAAGCGCAGCAAAACCACCCAGAACTCAAGCGATTGCTGGTTGTTGAAGGTTATATGGATGTGGTGGCGCTGGCACAGTTTGATATTGATTATGCGGTGGCATCGCTGGGGACCTCCACGACAGCCGATCACATTCAGTTACTATTTCGAGCTACAGACCTGGTGGTGTGTTGTTACGACGGAGACCGTGCCGGACGTGAAGCGGCATGGCGCGCACTGGAAACTGCACTACCCTATTTGAACGATGGTCGCCAGCTACGCTTTATGTTCCTGCCAGACGGTGAAGACCCCGACACGCTGGTACGTAAAGAAGGCAAGCAAGCGTTTGAGCAGCGCATGGAACAGGCTCTGCCGCTGTCGCAGTTTCTGTTTGAGACCTTGCAACAACAGGTGGATATGAGTTCGCCCGACGGCCGTACCAAGCTCAGCACGCTGGCACTGCCGCTGATAGGCCAGGTACCGGGAGAAACGCTGCGGCTGTATTTGCGCCAGCAGCTCGGAAACAAACTGGGTATTTTGGACGACAGCCAGTTAGATAGATTGCTACCCAAAGTGGCAGTGCAGGCTCAATCCTACCAGCCGCCGCAACTAAAAGTCACAACTATGCGTATACTTGTAGGACTTTTAGTACAAAACCCGAGACTGGCGGCGGAGGTGCCTGACCTCGCGCTGGAGGGCATTGAAGAAGACAAAGTTGCTGGTTTATCGCTGTTTCAGGATTTGGTGAGAACCTGTAATACCAGCCCTGGAATGAATATGGGTCTGCTGTTGGAAAAATATCGCGACAGCAAGTACCGCAAACAGCTTGAAACCATGGCTTCATGGAACCATATGATCGAAGAGGAAGAGCTCGACGAGAAGTTCAGAATCAGTCTGGCAGAGCTCTACGATCAACTGTTGAAACAGCGACAAGAAACATTGATTGCCCGTGACAGAACGCATGGGCTCAACGCCAAAGAAAAAAAAGAGCTTTGGTCGTTGCAACTGGCATTGACCAGAAAACACTGATACAGAGGCTTAATTGCCGATAAATAGCAGGGTTGAGCCCTGCAAGAGCCGCTACAGGGGCGCGGCGATAAGAAAAATACCCCTAATGCTATTGTTAGCGAACTACGCTGACCGACACCAACCCAAATACTCTGAAGTGTGGATACCGTCTTATGGAGCAAAACCCGCAGTCACAGCTGAAGCTGCTTGTTACCCGTGGTAAGGAGCAAGGCTACCTGACCTATGCTGAGGTCAATGACCATCTGCCGGAAGATATCATCGACTCGGATCAGATCGAAGATATCATCCAGATGATTAACGACATGGGCATCCAGGTGATGGAAGAAGCACCGGATGCCGACGATCTGTTGCTGGCCGAAAACACCAATGATGCCGATGAAGATGCGGCAGAAGCTGCTGCTCAGGTTCTATCCAGTGTTGAATCGGAAATTGGTCGTACCACCGATCCGGTTCGCATGTACATGCGTGAAATGGGTACCGTTGAACTGTTAACGCGTGAAGGCGAGATCGATATCGCCAAGCGTATTGAAGACGGTATCAATCAGGTTCAGTGCTCTGTAGCAGAGTATCCTGAAGCCATTACCTATCTGCTGGAACAATATGATCGTGTCGAAGCGGGCGAAAGCCGCCTGTCCGATCTGATCATCGGTTTCGTCGATCCTAATGCGGAAGAGGACATTGCCCCTACCGCGACTCACGTTGGTTCCGAGCTTTCGAGCGAAGAAATAAACGATGACGACGAGGAAGAAGACGAGGAAGAAGAAGACGATAACAGTATCGATCCTGAGCTGGCGCGTGAAAAGTTCACCGAACTGCGTGATCAATATGAAACGACGCGTCAGGTGATTAAAGCCAACGGTCGTAGCCATGCGCTGGCAGCACAGGAAATCCTGAATCTGTCTGAAGTCTTCAAACAGTTCCGTCTGGTGCCAAAACAGTTTGATTTCCTGGTTAACAGCATGCGTTCCATGATGGATCGCGTCCGTACTCAGGAACGTTTGATTATTAAGTTGTGCGTTGAGCAGTGCAAAATGCCGAAGAAAAACTTCGTCACCATGTTCACTGGCAATGAAACCAACAACACCTGGTTTGCCGCAGCAGTAGCGATGGGCAAACCTTGGTCTGAAAAGCTGAATGATGTTGAAGAAGACGTCAGTCGCAGTCTGCAAAAACTGCAGCAGATCGAAGAAGAAACCGGCCTGACGATCGAGCAAGTTAAAGACATCAACCGCCGTATGTCGATTGGTGAAGCGAAAGCTCGTCGCGCCAAGAAAGAAATGGTGGAAGCCAACCTGCGTCTGGTTATTTCTATCGCGAAGAAATACACCAACCGTGGTTTGCAGTTCCTCGACTTGATTCAGGAAGGCAACATCGGTCTGATGAAAGCGGTAGATAAGTTTGAATATCGCCGTGGTTACAAATTCTCGACCTATGCGACCTGGTGGATTCGTCAGGCGATTACCCGTTCTATCGCCGATCAGGCGCGTACCATCCGTATTCCGGTACACATGATTGAGACGATCAACAAACTGAATCGAATCTCTCGTCAGATGTTGCAGGAAATGGGCCGCGAACCGACGCCGGAAGAGCTGGCTGAACGTATGCTGATGCCAGAAGACAAGATCCGTAAAGTGCTGAAGATCGCGAAAGAGCCGATTTCAATGGAAACCCCGATTGGTGATGATGAAGATTCACATTTGGGCGATTTCATCGAAGATACGACGCTGGAGCTGCCGCTGGATTCCGCGACGTCGGAAAGCCTGCGTTCTGCTACACACGACGTACTGGCTGGCCTGACGGCGCGTGAAGCAAAAGTCCTGCGCATGCGTTTCGGTATCGATATGAACACCGACCATACGCTGGAAGAAGTGGGCAAACAATTTGACGTTACGCGTGAACGTATTCGTCAGATCGAAGCGAAAGCGCTGCGTAAACTGCGCCATCCAAGCCGTTCCGAAGTGTTGCGTAGCTTCCTGGATGATTAATTCATCTCTCAGCTAATCCACGCTAATAAATAGCCACACACTCAATAACCCCGGTTCGCCGGGGTTATTTTTTGCCAGTCAGGATATTCAGCCGTGCTTATATATTATCCTGCAATACCTGATGTAGTTCCTGATATGACGCCACCAGTGACTCCAGCGTCGCACGATTCAGCCCACTAGGGTTCGGTAGTACCCAGACCTGCGTCTCGCCAATACGCCACTCCTGACGCCCCCATAAAACCTTTTTGATGCCAAACGCCTGACTGAACGCCTGTTTCCCCAGCACGGCCAGCGCACGCGGTTGATAACGCGTCATCTTCTCAACGATCGCATTCCCGCCTTGCAGCAGCTCATCTCGCCCCAGTTCGGTTGCTTCAACCGTTGGGCGATCCACCAGCATGGTGATGCCGCATCCGGTGTCCAGCAGACACTGCTCTTCCGCAGGTGTCAGCAAACGTTCGGTAAAACCCGCCTGATGAATCACTTTCCAGAAGCGATTATTGGGATTAGCAAAATGGTAACCGTGATGAGCCGTCGACAGCCCAGGGTTAATACCGCAGAAAACAACCTGAAGATTTATTGCCAGAATATCAGTAATCATGTCTTTACCTACTGCCGTTGACTACGCCCATCGTAAATTCTGATAAGAATAACAACAAGCTATCTTGAGTATAAAACCACCACCCGGCAGATAGGCTATAGACCTTCCCCTGCACATTACCGTATAATCATCGCCCATTCGGCCCCTTAGCTCAGTGGTTAGAGCAGGCGACTCATAATCGCTTGGTCGCTGGTTCAAGTCCAGCAGGGGCCACCAGATATATCAAGGAGTTACGTTAATAGCGTGACTCCTTTTTGTTTTCTATAAACAAAAAGGCGCTTCTCAAAGAAGCGCCATCGGCGAATTTTATTGTTTGCCCTGCTTATTCAGCCAGGCTTCCATTTGGTCGATCTCCGGCTGCTGGGCTTTGATAATCTCTTCCGCCAGCTTGCGCAGTTCCGGGTCTTTGCCGTATTGCAGTTCCGTCTTAGCCATATCAATCGCGCCGCGGTGATGTGCAATCATCCCTTTGGCGAAGGCAATATCAGGGTCGCTGGACTTCATACCTTCCATCATTTCGGTATGCATCGCATCCATGCCTTTCGTATACGCCTGTTGGGAAGACGACTCACCTTTCGTTGAACCATGGCCGCTATGGGCGCTGTCGGCCGCAAACGAGAGAAATGGAACCAGCAAGGTCGCCGTTAATAACAAATGAACTTTCTTCATCACAACCTCTCAATCAGTCACAGTACTTTTTTGAGGGTAGACGTTCCAGTAAGGGGAAGGTCAAGAAAAGATTCAGGAACCATCAGCCTGACGCATGCAAACACAATTACGCCCCTGAGCCTTCGCTTTATAGAGTTGCTCGTCCGCCAGCCCGATGAGATCGTAAATATTGCCACCTTCATACTGGGGAAAAATGGCAACGCCAATGCTGACAGTAAAGTAAATTTCCCGGCCATCGGACAGCATAAGCGGCGTGGATTCCGTAAGACGCCGCAGTGCTTCGGCCATGGCTTCAGACTGCTCATCCGTCAGGTCATAAGCCGCAATAATGAACTCTTCCCCGCCCCAGCGGCAAAGAATGTCGCTCGGTCGAATATTGGCGCTCAGCATACGGGCAAAGCTGGCGATCAATTCATCACCACAGGCATGGCCGTAGGTATCGTTGACCTGCTTAAAATAATCGATATCCAGAAATAACAGCGTTATTTGACGCTTTTTCTTATTCATCAGCACGCCCTGTCTCCCATTCAACATACTGAGGAAAGCGCGACGATTGAAGGTATTCGTAAGCGCATCCTTCAGGCTGTTACTTTCGATGATTTTAATCAGTCGCCGATTCATCGAGACAAAATGCGAGACGCTTAACATCGCCATAATGAGCATCGCAATATTCAGTCGTGCCGTGGTGAGAAACGAATTAATGTACGCTTCAGAATTTGAATTGATCAGTATACCGACCTGATTAATATAGAGATAATTCAGTATTACGCCCGTAATTGCACAGAGCAGCGACATAATCGGGAAAGAGTAATTAAACGCACACAGCGTGAGTGGAATAACGGACAGTGTAATAAGACTGGCATCCAGAAAAAACAGGCTAACCAATAAGAAAATAATAAAGACCAGAAAGGGAAAAATATTTTCTTTGATGTGCTTAGGACAAAGCGGAATATTCCGTAGCGCCCGCAGGATATCTTTACCCCGCAGGAAAAAGAACGCGAGAATAATACCGGTTCCCAGTTGCTCACTGAACCAGTCCATAAACTCGTCATAGCGGTTCCCCGTATCATAGACATACGCATAAAAACCATATGCCATTCCGGATGAGAACGCGCCTACAAACGTCGAAGCGAAAATAATATAGACGTAATATTTGCTGAACTTTTCAAATGCCGACCACTTTCCGGTAAACCGGCATATCAGGCAAAAGGCGCACCAGGCCGCCACCACAAAGATAATATTGCACAAACATAACAGTACCTTGGTTTTTAACGGTGAATTATTATCCATCAATAACGCAGCCAACAGCATCGCCGCATAACTCACCAAAAAACCCATACCGATCGAGAACGTTTTGCCTTTTATCGTCCCTTTTCTGACCCTGAAACTAATCATGAGACAAAAAACCAGAATATTGGCAGGCCAAAATAGCGACAGTTCATCCAGCACTCGAAACCGAAATCCCAGACAGCTCACTATTAGGGTGGTTACAAACAGAAGCGGCATGAATTTTATAGTTTTCAACGTCAAATCGTTATTCATCTGTCCTTTACCGCCCGCTATCCAATAATCCCTTCTGCTGTCTCCCGTGAGAATAACATTAATCATTTCCCTACTTACAGTGTGATGATGGAGGGGAAAATAAATAAAAAAACCACCGAACTGATGCATTCCCCGTGAGGTAATACGTCAATCCGGTGGTCTTACTAACTTATACTCGTCATACTTCAAGTTGCATGTGCGTTGGCCGCGCTACTCGGCACACTTACGTGTACCTCGCCCCGCAGGGGCCGCTGCAAGCAGCGTTCAAACCTGCCTCTGGCAGATTTGTCAGTCACCCGAATACTTACCTGAGTAAGCTCATCGGGATTAAATGAGAGACATCCTGTCTCTCACCGGAGGCCAGCCGTTGGCTGGTCAAATTCGTTCCCGACGAATTTGTCCTTCTCTTGCCGCCTGCCTGAAACTCGAATTATTTAGAGTATATTTATTTCCGCGCGAACGCGTTATTCCGCAGGAACGGGCTTGCCGTCAGGTTTTGGCGGCTGAGTCAGTCGCTTTTCAAAACTGTCGTTGTACTGCTTCTTCTGCTCTGGCGTCAGAACATTGTAAATTTTGTTTTTGGTTTCCAGCCCGCTCAGCATTCTGGCCTTGTGTGCAGCATCGGCTTTATCCAACTGTGCCTGTGCTCTCGCGGCATCAAACGTATCTGATGCGACCAGGCTATGCATATCACGACGATCATCCTGCATAGCTTTGTGCATTTTCTCGCGGGAATCTTTCATGATGTCTTTAATTTGCTGCTTCTGCGCTTCCGTCAAATTCAGCTCCTTAAACATCGCATCCGGCCCCATCATGCCACGATGCTCCCGGCCCTCTTTCATCATCATCTTGTGTTCCGAGCCAGGACCTTTAGGTGCTTCATTAGCATGCGCGAGACCTGCCGCGCCCAATGCCAAAGAAGAAGCAACCAGCATTGCAGTGAGTTTACGCATATTTTATTCCTCTCTCTGAATTGACTTGTCGACGGCGAGTGCCGTGCTACGAGAGAAAGTATAGGCCCAACACCTTCAGTTAATTAGAGTAAGGGTAAATCTCTGCAAGTGTCGGCTCCACATTTGCGGCAATTGTGGAGAATGAGGAGGAATTGTGTAAGGAACAGGAGTATTGCGTGAACGATGTGGCACGATATTACTGCTTTACCCTTGGTGCTTTTTTACAGCACCACGAGCCAATAGCGTAAAAATGCTGGCAGTGCGCTTACGGAAGTGAACGCCTAAAGGCGGTAGCGTCTTGTGCCAACGCATCAAGGTGGGCATGAATGACTTTCATTTTCTGAATCAGCGGATTTCGCTCCGGCGAACTATCCATTGAGCTAAGCTTCGCAGAAAGCCGTTCGATCTGCGTACAAAGGTAAGCATCACGCTCTTGAGCCTGAAGCAACTGCTGCTGAAGGGACTGATGTTCCTGCCGCCACGTCTGCTGCTGACGCTGAACGCTTTGCTCTAACGCCTGAAGCGCGCTATCCAGCCGATATTTCAACTCTTCCACCCGCATAACGATACCTTTGCCCAATAAACCCGCGGATTATAATGTCACACGCCCCCGACAACAAACATTCCAGCGCACGATCCCTTGTCTACACACGGTTCCCCCTACAATCGGCAATGACATCAATCACAATAAATAAACATAAATTTCACAACTCACTCAATTACAGCTAGATTGAACTCAATAACTCATCAGACCAGTTAACTTCGCCGGAGAGTGTAATGACTGCCTACCCCACGCTGCTTTCCCCACTCGACCTTGGCTTCACGACGTTAAAAAACCGCGTTGTGATGGGATCCATGCATACCGGTTTGGAGGAACACCCAGATGGCACCGAAAGGCTGGCGGCATTTTACCACGAGCGAGCACGGGGCGGCGTTGGTCTAATTGTCACAGGCGGTATTGCGCCAAATGAAAAAGGCGCCGTCGCCAAAGGGGGGGCCACCCTACACGACAACGCGCAGTTGGCGCATCATCAGGTTCTGACGCAAGCGGTACACGATGCAGGTGGAAAAATCGCGCTGCAAATTCTCCACGCCGGACGCTATAGCTATCAGCCCGATCCGGTTGCACCATCAGCCATTCAGGCACCGATTAACCGCTTTGCGCCACGGGCAATGAGTTCGCAGGATATTGTGCAAACCATTGACGACTTTGCCCGTTGCGCCGGGCTAGCGCAGCAGGCAGGTTACGATGGCGTGGAAATTATGGGCTCTGAAGGTTACCTGATTAATCAGTTTCTGGTGACGCATACTAATCATCGCGATGACGAATGGGGCGGTGACTTTCAACGCCGCTGCCGTTTCGCGCTTGAAATAGTCCGCGCCGTACGGGAACGAACGGGGCCTGATTTCATCCTGATCTACCGCTTATCGATGCTGGACCTGATAGAAGAAGGCTCAAGCTGGCAGGAAATTGTTCAACTGGCACAGGCGATTGAACAAGCGGGAGCCACCCTCATCAATACTGGTATCGGCTGGCATGAAGCGCGAATTCCGACTATCGCCACGCTGGTGCCACGCGGTGCATTCGGCTGGGTGACGAAGAAGCTGATGGGGAAAGTCCGCATCCCGCTGATTACCACCAACCGCATTAACGATCCTGGCGTGGCGGAACAGTTGCTGGCCGAGGGCTGTGCCGACATGGTATCGATGGCGCGTCCCTTTCTCGCCGATGCCGAACTGGTGGCAAAAGCACAATCGGGGCGTGCCGATGAAATCAATACCTGCATCGGCTGTAATCAGGCTTGCCTCGATCAAATTTTCGCTGGCAAGGTCACCTCTTGTCTGGTCAACCCACGCGCCTGCCATGAAACTGAACTACCTATCCGACCAGCGCGAGTCAGTAAACGCTTTGCCGTGGTCGGCGCAGGTCCCGCAGGTATGGCCTTTGCCGTCAACGCCGCCGCTCGCGGACATCAGGTCACACTATTTGAAGCGTCTTCCTATATCGGCGGGCAGTTCAACATTGCCAAACAGGTTCCCGGCAAAGCGGAGTTTTATGAAACGCTACGCTACTACCGTCGACAGCTAGAACTACACGGCGTCACGCTTCGTCTGAGCACGCGGGCAACCGCCACTGATCTACTCGGTTTTGATGACATCATCCTGGCCTCTGGCATCGTGCCACGAATCCCCGCGATTGCTGGCATCGATCATCCTAGCGTGCTGAGCTATCTGGACGTACTGCGCGACAAAAAGCCGGTCGGCAAGCGAGTGGCGATCATCGGCGCAGGCGGCATCGGATTTGATACTGCGCACTATCTTCTTAACCACAATCATCTCCTTAATCACAATCACGGCCTTAGTTCCCTCCCTTCTCAGCCGGACGGCGACTTTTATGCGGAATGGGGGATTGATAAGCAGTTAAAGCACCGGGGTGGTCTATTGCCTCATCACGCTAACGAGCTTCCCCACCAGCGGGACATTACCTTATTACAGCGGAAGGCGGGCAAGCCCGGCGAAAATTTGGGGAAAACGACAGGCTGGATACACCGCGCTACGCTGCTGCGTCACGGCGTGACGATGCTGGGCGGCGTGGAATATCACCATATTGATGATGAAGGGCTGCACATTATCCACGATCAGCAAATACGCTGTCTGCCAGTGGATAACATCATTATTTGCGCCGGTCAGGAGTCCAACCGAAAGCTGTATGATCCCTTACTGGCTGCCGGGTGTCATATTCATCTGATTGGCGGTGCTGATGTGGCGCAGGAATTAGACGCTCGCCGGGCAATCGATCAGGCCACCCGGCTAGCGTTAACACTCTAGTTTAAGCAGGTTCAGCTTAGCGAGACGAATTCGTTTTAACCGCACGCAGTACGGCGAACTTCGTGTTGCTTGCAATCGTTTCACAGTTACCGAACAGACGCTTTAGCTTGTGGAAGTAATCCAGATGGCGATTACCCACAATACGCAGTTCTCCACCGACCTGAAGGCAGCGGCGAGCATCCATAAACATCTGCCAGGCGATTTCATCGGTCACTGCCTGTAACTGATGAAATGGCGGGTTACACAATACCGCCTGCAACGTATCGCGCCTAACGCGGGACAATCCGTTGTTCACCACGAAGCTACACCGATCGACATCCTCCGGGCAGTTAACCTCAACGTTAATCTGGCTCGAGGCCACCGCCATGTAGGATTCATCAAAGAAGCCGACGGTGGCGTCCGGGTTAGCTTTCAGCGCGGCCAACCCAATGACACCGTTGCCACAACCGAGATCGACGATCTTACCGTCTATCTGTTCCGGCAAATGCTGCATAAAGAAACGTGCGCCGATATCCAACCCATTACGCGAATACACGTTAGCATGGTTTTGAATACGATAGCCGTAGCCATCCAGCTCCCACTCGGTAGTAAGTGACTGCTCACTGACTTTGAGTTCCGCCCACTCACAGTGAACCAGACGCGCTTTTTTCCAGGCCAGCGAGGTTTTCGTCGGCCCCATCACGCGCTCAAACAGTTGCAGCGTAGAAGTATGAATATCCCTCGCCTTCGCCCCGGCAATGATGCGCGTTTGCGGCGTGACAACCTTACGCAACATTCTCAACTGCTGTTCCAGCAGCGCGATTGTCTTGGGTATTTTCATTACCACCAGCGCAGGCGCATCAGGCAACTCTGCCATGCTATCCAACAGCGTTACCGCATCGACATCATAGCCGTTCAGTTCCAGATTATGTCGCGTCGCCAGTTGGCTGAGATAAGAGTCGCTGATGCTGACAGGTGATTGCGCTTGCAAGCCACAGGCCAGCGCACCAAACGTATCATTGAAAATCAGGCGCGGGCCCGGCGCAATTTCCATGGTGGCCAGTTCACGCAGCAGGTATTCATCTGCGGCATCCCACGCCTGTAGCGCCGAGTTTTCAGCGACCTGAGGGTAACGCACCAACGTCAGGTTGCACGTTTCCAATTCGAGTTGGCTCATTAGCCTCTCCTACATCATAAAATTTGCGCTGTTTATCCCTTAAAATAGCCCATCAGTAAATGCTTTTCTCTGCCAGAAAGGGAAATGATTGGCGTTGCCTTGTGATTTCACCGTGATAATCTGCCTATTCATCATCGATGCCCTCAGGATACCAAACGCTTATGATTCGCTTCGCTATTGTAGGAACCAGTTGGATCACCCGTCAGTTTGTTGATGCCGCCCATGAAACTGGCAAATTGAAGCTCACCGCCATCTATTCCCGAACGGCAGAAAAAGCACAGCCATTTCAAGCCGATTACATGGTGGATACGCTCTTTGATTCACTGGAAGCCATGGCGAAATCCGACCTTATCGACGCCGTGTATCTGGCCAGCCCTAACTCACTGCACTGCGAACAAGCCTTACTTTTCCTGAGCCACGGTAAGCATGTCATCTGTGAAAAACCACTGGCTTCCAACCGCTATGAAGTCGAACAAATGATCGCCTGTGCCAGAGAAAATCAGGTGGTGCTATTTGAAGCGTTTAAAACTGCCTGTCTGCCCAACTTTAACGTGGTACAGCAGGCACTGCCGAAAGTCGGCAGGTTGCGTAAAGTCGTGCTGAATTACTGCCAATATTCCTCACGCTACCCGCGCTATCTGGCTGGCGAGAACCCGAATACGTTCAATCCGGTGTTTTCTAACGGTTCCACCATGGATATCGGCTATTACTGTCTGGCCTTCGCCGTGGCGCTGTGGGGAGAACCCTGCACGACACAGGCCAGCGCGACACTGTTGGAAAGCGGTGTGGATGCGCATGGCAGCATCATCCTGAATTACGGCGATTTCGATGTCACCATCGTCCACTCCAAAGTCAGTCACTCCGCCATTCCCAGCGAAGTTCAGGGGGAAGACGGTTCACTGGTGATTGAAAAAGTCTCCGAATGCCATAACGTGAAATTCATCCCGCGTGAAGGCAAGCAGATCGATCTCAGCCAGCCGCAACATATCAACAGCATGCTGTACGAAGCGGAAGTCTTTGCTGCGCTGGTCAGCGATAACGATATCAACCATGCGGAGCTGGCACGATCACGCACCGTCGCCGGGCTGCTGACAGAAATTCGCCGCCAAACGGGCATCGTGTTTCCCGCCGATGCGGCGACACCAGGAAATGCGGAATAAGACGGCGATAATTATTTGACCAGGATCATCTTTTCACCTATCTTCAGTCAGGCAAAGGGGAGTAACTTTTCCGCCAGCTAATCGTCATTACGATGCGTTCCGCATCCGGTTACTGGGCAACTTTGATGAAAGCTTGATTCTTAATGAAGCAGCTTCATTAACGTTGTAAGTGAGACCTTGCCGGGAGGCGAGGTGCATTTGCAGCTTTAATGACAAGCGGCCAGCGTCCTTCCGATGTTGGCCGTTTTTGTTTCTATTTAAGGATCTTG
Source organism: Pectobacterium betavasculorum (assembly GCF_000749845.1). Taxonomy (GTDB): domain Bacteria; phylum Pseudomonadota; class Gammaproteobacteria; order Enterobacterales; family Enterobacteriaceae; genus Pectobacterium; species Pectobacterium betavasculorum. Next base: position 493,921 of record NZ_JQHM01000002.1, read on the forward strand.
CTATGCACACCATCGGCACGCCATGGTTATGGGGCAGCTTCGCTGCCATTGTTATAGTGATGCTGGCCATCGACCTGCTCTATCAAGGGCGCAAAGGGTCGACGGTAATGACGTTCAAACAGGCTGCCGTCTGGTCGATCATCTGGGTCACCCTCTCTCTGCTATTCAACGCCGGTTTCTGGTGGTATCTCGACGGCACGTTAGGTCGCGAAGTCGCTAACGCGCAGTCGCTGGCCTTCCTGACCGGTTATTTGATTGAGAAAGCGCTTGCCGTCGATAACGTCTTTGTCTGGCTGATGCTTTTCGGCTACTTCGCCGTTCCTCCGCAATACCAACGTCGCGTGCTGATTTACGGCGTGCTGGGTGCCATCGTTCTCAGAACGCTAATGGTGTTTGGCGGTAGTTGGCTGGTCACGCAATTCCAGTGGCTGCTCTATGTGTTCGGCGCGTTCCTGCTGTTTACTGGCCTTAAAATGGCGCTGGCTAAAGAAGGCGACGGCGCGATCGGTGACAAACCGCTGGTGCGCTGGCTACGTAGCCATCTGCGCATGACGGATAGCATCGAGGACGATAAGTTCTTTGTCCGTCGTAACGGCATACTGTTTGCTACGCCGCTGTTTTTGGTGCTGATTATGGTTGAAATCAGCGACGTGATTTTCGCCGTTGACAGTATCCCGGCTATTTTCGCCGTCACGACCGATCCCTTTATTGTGCTGACGTCTAACCTGTTCGCTATTCTGGGCCTGCGTGCGATGTACTTCCTGCTGGCTGGCGTGGCTGAACGCTTCTCGCTGTTGAAATATGGTCTGGCCGTCATCCTGATCTTCATCGGTACCAAGATGATGCTCATCGACATTTTCCATATTCCGGTGGCAATCTCTCTGGGCGTCGTTGCCAGCATTCTGATCATTACCATGCTGATCAACGTCTGGGTGAACAAACGCGCCGAGCGCTAATTCTTACCCCCCTCTCCGCACGGCTCCCGCTGTGCGGAGATATCTTTCCTCATTCAATATTTCTATATTCAATCATTCCCACGCGCGTTCTGCGCGAATATCAGCGCTACGCAGGGTGACGGACAAGGATGTCCGTCATAAAAAAACGTCGGGAGCGTTTTTCAACGTTGCGCAGCAACGGCCCGCAGGGTGACGGACAAGGATGTCCGTCATAAAAAAACGTCGGGAGCGTTTTTCAACGTTGCACAGCAACGGCCCGCAGGGTGACGGACAAGGATGTCCGTCATAAAAAAACGTCGGGAGCGTTTTTCAACGTTGCACAGCAACGGCCCGCAGGGTGACGGACAAGGATGTCCGTCATAAAAAGCCACATCATCGCTTTTCTCAAAAGTAAATCTTCATATACTGATACACGCAAACACATTTAGTTACGGAAAGAAAAAGCCACCCGGCACATGCCAGAGGTGTCAACTCCGTGTACACAATCACTAAACGGAACGGCTACATCGTCAAAATTATGGAAACTCAACAGTCTCGTTTTTTACAGTACATTACTCGCGGTAGTCTGGTTAAACAGATCCTTCTGGGGCTTGCGGCCGGTATTATCCTGGCCTCTCTGTCTACGCAGGCCGCGTTGGCTGCCGGTTTATTGGGAACGCTGTTCGTCGGCGCACTGAAAGCCGTCGCGCCCGTTCTGGTATTGGTACTGGTCATGGCCTCTATCGCCAACCACCAGCAAGGGCAGAAAACCAATATCCGCCCTATCCTGTTTCTCTACCTCATCGGCACCTTCTCTGCGGCGCTGATTGCCGTGGTGCTAAGCGTCCTCTTCCCTTCAACGCTGGCGCTCAACGCGCAGGCCACTGACATCACGCCGCCATCAGGGATTGTCGAAGTGCTGGAAGGGCTGTTGATGAGCGTCATCGCCAACCCAATTCACGCGCTGCTGAATGCGAATTACATCGGTATTCTGGTCTGGGCCGTTGGTCTGGGCATTGCGTTCCGACACGGTTCGGACAGCACAAAGAACATGATTAACGATGCCTCCAACGCGGTCACCATGATTGTACGTGTAGTGATTCGTTTCGCACCGCTGGGGATTTTCGGTTTAGTAGCGTCAACGCTGGCAGAGACTGGCTTCGGCGCACTATGGGGCTATGCCCATCTGCTGATGGTACTGATCGGCGGTATGCTATTGGTCGCGCTGGTGATCAACCCCCTGATCGTCTACTGGAAAATTCGCAGCAACCCTTATCCACTGGTGCTGCGCTGCCTGCGTGAGAGCGGTGTGACTGCCTTCTTCACCCGCAGCTCCGCTGCTAATATTCCGGTAAATATGGAGTTATGCCGCAAGCTGAATCTGGATGAAGACACTTACTCTGTCGCCATTCCACTGGGTGCCACCATCAATATGGCAGGTGCAGCGATTACCATCACGGTACTGACGCTGGCGGCAGCCCATACGCTGGGCATTCAGATCGACGTGCCGACAGCGCTACTGCTTAGCGTCGTGGCTTCACTGTGTGCCTGTGGTGCCTCGGGCGTGGCGGGTGGCTCACTGTTGCTGATTCCGCTGGCGTGCAGCATGTTTGGTATTTCCAATGACATCGCTATGCAGGTCGTTGCCGTTGGCTTCATCATCGGCGTCTTGCAGGACTCAGCAGAAACTGCGGTAAACTCCTCAACGGACGTGATGTTCATCGCCGCCGTGTGTCACGCGGAAGATGCCAAACTGGCGGAAAAAGAGCGTTTGAATCTGCTGTGATTAATTAGGGAATTGATTATCCTCTAGCGCCGTTCGCTTCAAAACGGGCGGCGTTAGGGTTAGGAGCAAAACCTGAAATTATGCCTTCTTCTCTGCGCTGAACGGGTCGATGCCGCGCCGCTGCATGCGCCAGAAGCGGATAATGTTAAAACCATTCATCAGCAGGAAGCTGCCTTCGATCAGCGATCCACCAATCGATCCCAGCCAGATATTATGCGCGACCCAGCCGGCAGTTGAGCACCACATCACGCAGCGAGTCGTTAACCCAGAGGTGCGGAACAGCGCCCAGGTACTGACGACAGTACCCGCTATCGGCAGCAGTTCCATCGCATGATGCATGCCCGACAAACCAAACAACAGCGTGAGCGAGATGAAGACGAACATCACAATAATATTGTGCGTTTTCAGTGAAATGAGCGTACGTGCTGAGTTCAACACTGCGCTGGCACCCGCTGCATTTGCCCCCATCAGGAAGAAATGCAGGCCAATCACGGCGCTGTATGCCGATAGCTGTATTTTGAATTTTTGATCGTTACGGTTGAAAAACATGGTGATACCGACCAGAAATGCCAGTACACCAACAGACTGGGCAATCCAATACTGTGTCATGATCCCTGCCTCTAAAAAGTTGCTGCGAAAAAAACGGCGCCATTATGAAAATGAAACGCCGTTTTATTTTAATTAGAATGAATGATATTTACAACGTTACGCCACTCTTAAATATGGCTAATTCACGGAAGTCGTTTACTTCATTCTTCGTCCGTTTACCGTCGGTAATCTCTACAATCAGCTCCACAAACTGACTCAGCAGTTCATCCATCGGCATATCGTGGATCAGACGCCCCGCATCGAAATCAATCCAGTGCGGTTTCTTCTTCGCCAGCTCACTGTTGGTCGCCAGTTTTACGGTAGGGACAAATCCGCCGTAAGGTGTGCCGCGCCCGGTACTGAACAGCACCATATGACAACCCGCGCCCGCCAGTGCGCTGGTTGCAACAGCATCATTCCCCGGCGCGCTGAGCAAGTTAAGCCCAGGAGTGTGTAAGCGCTCACCATATTTCAGCACGTCCACCACCTTGCTCTGCCCCGCTTTTTGCGTACAGCCGAGTGATTTTTCTTCCAGCGTAGTGATCCCGCCCGCCTTGTTACCCGGCGATGGGTTCTCATAAATCGGCTGGTTGTGCGCGATGAAGTACTGTTTGAAGTCATTCACCATGTGCACGGTTTTCTCAAACGTGGCTTCATCACGGCAGCGGCTCATCAGAATACGTTCCGCACCGAACATTTCCGGTACTTCGGTCAGCACGGTGGTGCCGCCGTTGGCGATCAGATAGTCGGAGAAACGGCCTAACAGCGGGTTGGCGGTAATACCAGACAGCCCATCGGAACCGCCGCATTCCAAGCCAAACTTCAGTTCACTCAGCTTACCCGGCTCGCGTTTGTCATGGCGCATCGTTTCATACAACGTATGCAGCCGCTCCAGGCCGGCTTCAACCTCATCGTCCTGCTGCTGACATACCATGAACGTGACGCGGTCAGAATCAAAATCACCCAGCGTCGTGCGGAATGCATCAACCTGATTGTTCTCACATCCCAGACCGATCACCAGTACGGCACCGGCATTCGGGTGACGCACCATGTTTTGCAGCATTGTACGGGTATTCTCGTGATCCTGACCGAGCTGTGAACAGCCGAAGGTATGGCTAAACAGGTAAACGCCGTCGATACCTTCAGCATCATTGGTTTCTTTCAGGAAACGCTGCTGAATCTGGCGAGCAATCCCATTCACGCAGCCGACGGTTGGCAGGATCCACAGTTCATTACGGATACCGACATCGCCATTTTTGCGGCGATAAAGCTGCACGTCCCGATCGCCCATCTGTGGCGGCAGTTCGAGAAATTCAGGCTGGTACTGGTATTCATCCAGATCGCTCAGATTGGTTTTCGCATTCTGGGAGTGAATATGTTCTCCAGGCGCAATAGACACCAATGCATGGCCGATCGGCAGGCCATACTTGGTAATCATTTCTCCCGGTGCGATGGTTTCTAGCGCGAACTTGTGTCCGCGCACGACAGGTTGCTGAAGTGTCACCGTATGGCTATCCACCGACACCGTTTCGCCTTGCTCAACATCACGCAAGGCGACAGCCACATTGTCCAGAGAATGAATTTTTATAATACTTTGCATGGATAACCCTTCTTGCTGATTAGCAATAACCTTCCACGGCAGCGCGCATGCCGCGCTCAACAATGGTTTGCAACTGTTCTGTCACCTGCGCAGCCAGGCCAGGAACCTGCGTTAAATCCTGTTCCCAGTGGTCTGCATCGCGCAGTACTACATTCACTAGCTCAGCCAGGCTGACGGTGTTTTCTTTCACGCCCGCCCACAGTGTGGAATAACGCTCCAGCCAGTGTGCGTCATCCTGCAACGGATAGGTTTGTAACGCATCGCCTTCACCGCTGCGCTCGCCGCGATAGAATGCAATCAGAGCCGCCAGCGCAAACGTCAAGCGCGCTGGCAGTTCACCGTGACGCTCACGGTAGGTCAGCAGTTGCGGCAGAATGCGGGTGCGGAATTTGGTCATGCCATTCAGCGAGATAGACAACAGTTGATGCTGAATGAACGGGTTGCGGAAGCGGCTTAGCACAGCCTGAGCAAACGAGGTCAGCTCGTCATGCGGTAAATCCAATACTGGCACAATCTCTTCGGCAATGGTCTTTTCCACAAATTTGCCAATCAGGGCATCATTCATCGATTCGCCAACGGTATCCAGACCCGCCAGAAACGCGACCGGCACCAGCGCGGTATGGGCACCGTTGAGAATTGCCACTTTGCGTTCTTTATATGGCTTGATGTCATCAACGATACGCACGTTCAGATCCAGCTTGTTCAGGCGTAATTCTTCTGCCAGCCACTGCGGGCCCTGAATCACGAATAGATAGAAGTGTTCCGCCGTATCCCAGAAGGTATCCTGATAGCCCATTTCCTGCTGTAGCGCCTCAACTTCGGCACGCGGGTAACCGGTGACAATACGGTCAACCAGCGTCGAGCAGAACGTGTTGTGATCGTTCAGCCAGGCGGTAAACGTTGGCGTCAGTTCCCACTGCGCGGCATAGCGCAGCACCAGCACCTTCAGCGCCACACCGTTGTAATCAATCAGTTCGCACGGCAGCAGAACCCAACCTTTATCCGCCGCGCCGTCAAAATGACAGAAGCGCTCATACAGCAGACGGGTTAATTTCGCTGGGAAACTGACAGGTGGAGCATCGCTCAGACGGTCATCTGCGTGATAGCTGATACCGGCTTCGGTGGTATTAGAGAAAACGAAGCGAATGTTTGGATCGTGCGCCAGAGCCAGATATTCATCGAACTGACGGTATACATTGATTTCACGGTTTACCGAACGGATCAGACGCGGTTCGCGAACCGCTTCACCCCGCTCGTTCAGGCCACGGATAATGGTGGTGTACAAACCATCCTGAGTGTCCAGCGTCGGTGGGAAATCAGAATCGATCGGGCGAACCACGACAATGCCCGCATCCAGATCGGTGTGCTCATTCAGCAAATCCAACTGCCAATCGACAAAAGCACGCAGGAAGTTGCCTTCACCAAACTGAATAACGCGATCCGGGTGTTGACGGCCGGGGAAGTTACGACGATTTAACGTTTGCATTAACAGGCTACCTCAGGACGAATCTCACATTCAGGGCACGACCGATAAACCGTCATCCTTGCCCTCTTATTCATATTCACCAGCATCAAATAATCACAGATGCCGACGACAAAAGACCGGACATCAAGAGACGCGACGTAAACCGGTTGGGGGATCTTACTGCCGTGCCTCTCGCGCAATTCACACCGTACGATGCGGCGGAATTACAGCTCGATGGCAAAATAGTTTTTAGCGTTATCGAAACTGATGTTTTTCACCATTTCGCCCAGCAACGGCAGATCTGCTGGCGCTTCGCCATCTTCCACCCAGCGGCCAATCATCTGGCACAGAATGCGGCGGAAGTATTCATGACGGGTATAAGACAGGAAGCTACGGCTATCGGTCAGCATGCCGACAAAGCGGCTCAGCAAACCAAGCTGCGCGAGCTGGGTCATCTGGCGTTGCATACCATCTTTCTGATCGTTGAACCACCAACCGGAGCCGAACTGCATCTTGCCCGGCATCCCTTCGCCCTGGAAGTTACCGATCATCGTGCCGAGCACTTCGTTATCGCGCGGATTCAGGCAATAAAGGATGGTTTTCGGCAGTAGATTTTCTTCATTCTGCTTGCTGAGCAGACGAGACAGTTCCTGAGCCAGCGGACGGTCATTGATGGAGTCAAAGCCCACATCCGGCCCCAGCAGCTTGAACTGACGCAGGTTATTGTTGCGTAGTGCGCCAATGTGATACTGCTGAACCCAACCGCGACGCGCATATTCCGCTCCCAGCCAAACCAGAACACCGGTCTTGAACTGTGCCACTTCATGTTCGCTCAGCGTTTCGCCAGAAAGACGACGCGCCAGAATCTTGTCCAACGTTGCGTCATCCGCTTCGGCGAACAGCACCACATCCAGCGCGTGGTCGGACACTTTACAGCCATGCGCAGTGAAGTGGTCCAGCCGCTTGGTCAGCGCCGTTTGCAGATCGCTGAAGCGACGAATGTCGGTGTCAGAGACTTCACCCAGCTTCGCCATATAGTCGTTAAAGGTTGCCAACTCAATGTTGAACGCTTTATCTGGGCGCCAGCTCGGCAACACTTTGATAGAAAAACTGGAATCCTGAGCAACGGCTTTATGGTGGCGCAGATCGTCAATCGGATCGTCTGTCGTACCGACCATTTTCACGTTCATCTGCTGCATGATGCCGCGCGCAGTAAAGTCATCACGTTCCAGCATGGCATTACAGCGATCCCAGATGTCTTTTGCTGTGCCCGGCGACAGCAGTGTGCCAGTCACGCCGAACGGACGGCGCAGCTCTAGATGTGTCCAGTGGTAAAGCGGGTTGCCGATGGTGTGCGGCACGGTAGCAGCCCAGGCTTCAAATTTTTCCCAGTCGCTGGCATCGCCCGTACACAAGCGCTCAGGCACGCCGTTGGTACGCATCGCACGCCACTTGTAGTGATCGCCTTTCAACCAGATGTCATACAAATTTTTGAAGCGATAGTTTTCCGCAATCTGTTCAGGCGGTAAATGACAGTGGTAGTCAAAGATAGGCTGGTCGACGGCATACTCATGATAAAGGCGACGGGAGAATTCAGTATCTAACAGAAAATCTTCACTCAGAAACTGGGGCATGTTTTCTTCCTTACCGTGCTTCTTGTGCACCAAATAGGTTGGTCGTTAAAAGATATCACACCAATTATGCGTGATATCTCACAGCATTTGTGAGGTCACGATCGCAAAAATGTAACAATCAGTACAATAAGTCAGCATTCATAGCTCTGTACGGCTGAATTTTCTCTGTTTGAATGAAGAACCCACTATTCCCTATAAAAGCAATGGCTTTATGATATCACTCAACTTTAAAAGATGTATGACAAATAATCATGGCACTGCCTCATTTCCTGGCTGAGTTTGACTGGGGAACCTTCAACGCATGGATCCCACTGTTCATGTTTAAAGCCTATAGCTTTAACCTGAAAGAAATTGCCATGTTCGCCTGGATGCCAATGTTGTTCGCCGATATCGGCTGCATTTTGGGTGGCTATCTGCCGATGCTGTTCCAGAAACATTTCAAAGTTAACCTGATCGTTTCCCATAAGCTGGTTGTCACCATGGGCGCGGTACTAATGATTGCTCTCGGTATGATCGGGCTGTTCTCCAGTCCTTATGTCGCCATCGCATTGCTGTGCGTCGATGGTTGCGCACACCGGTCGCTGCCGCGGCTGAATCATTGAAAGAAGCTAACCCGCACTGATAGTTCCTGCATTATTCTGACTCATCCAGTATGATCTGATACCGGGTGAGCCACCTCCCCGGTAACACATTGTAATAACTGTGACCACAACATTGGTTGCTGCTATGATTAAGTGGTATAACAAATCATCCCTCAAAGATTAACGAGATAGACACTCAGGCCCAGACGTGGCACATGGACCGCCATCTATCGAGAGTAGACATCATCATGGCACTCACTGAACCCCGACGGCTATACCAGCAGTTAGCCGCAGAATTAAAACAGCGTATCGAAAGCGGTATGTATCAGGTCGGCGAAAAATTACCGGCGGAGCGTTATATTTCTGAAGAAATGAACGTTAGCCGCACCGTGGTACGTGAAGCCATCATCATGCTGGAGGTCGAAGGTTACGTTGAAGTCCGCAAGGGTTCAGGCATCCACGTTATTTCCAACCAGCAGAAGAACCCGTTTATCAATAGCGGTGACATTGAGTTCGTCGCAGCAGGTCCGTTTGAGCTGCTTCAGGCACGCCAGCTTATTGAAAGCAATATTGCGGAATTTGCAGCAACGCAAGTGACCCGTCAGGACATCATCCAACTGATGGAAATTCAGGAATATGCGCGTCAGGAAGATCGTTTCCGTGATTCTCAGTGGGATCTCAAATTTCACGTTCAGGTCGCGCTCGCAACACAGAACTCAGCAATGGCAACTATCGTCGAGAAAATGTGGAGCCAACGAATTCACAATCCCTACTGGCGCAAACTGCATGAGCACATTGACGACAAGTCGATTGAAAGCTGGTGTGAAGAGCACGATCGCATCCTTAAGGCGCTGATTCGCAAAGATCCTTACGCTGCAAAGCTGGCAATGTGGCAACATCTGGAAAACACCAAACAGATGCTGTTTCGCGCCACGACGGACGATTTCGAATTTAACGTCGATCGCTATATGTTCGCCGAAAACCCGGTCGTTCATCTCGATCAAATACACACAGGCAAGTCCTAAGATGTCAATCTTCCCCCCTCGTTTTGAGCGAGGAGGGAAATTTTGAATCTGAGAGAAAAAGTCAGAAAACGTTGATTTCTGTCAGCGAGTGTAAAATATCGCAGAAACCCCAATTCTTCTTCGAAAAATCCCCCGAAACCGCCCCAGTTGTCGTAATATTTTTCTGTCTCAGAAACACCTATTTTGTTACAGTTAACGCGTCTTTCTTACGCTTAATCCGCCGCTTTGGATCTAAAGTCTGCCAAGACCAAACAATCCCCAAGCTGCCTGTTTATCGATTCGCAGCGAAAAACGAGCATCAAGTCAGACACCAGCGTCATTATCAGGCGGAAAAAACAGAGATCATCAAAAAATCACAATCCTGTGCCCTGATATCCCCTTAATAACGTGAAGTATGAGGGGTATAAAACTGTATTCACTCTTGTCATGTCTAGAAGCGTGATTGTCGCCAAGGCTAAAATGTAAGCAGTATTAGGAATACCGGATGGAATTAATCAAAGAACTGTTAAACGCACTCTGGCATCAGGATTTCGATATTTTAGCCGACCCAAAGCTGGTGTGGACCATCTACATATTGCTGTTTCTGATCATCTTTCTGGAAAATGGCCTGCTCCCCGCCGCTTTCTTACCTGGCGATAGCCTGCTCATTTTGGTCGGCGTCCTCGTCGCCAAAGGCACGATGAATTATCCTTTTACGATATTTTTACTGACGACAGCCGCCAGCCTCGGCTGCTGGGCCAGCTATGTTCAAGGTAAATGGCTTGGCAATACGGGTGTGGTTCAGGGCTGGCTTTCACATTTGCCTGCACACTATCACCAACGCGCCCACCAACTCTTCCACCGTCACGGTCTGTCCGCGCTTTTAGTTGGCCGCTTTCTGGCTTTTGTGCGAACTCTGTTACCCACTATTGCAGGCTTATCAGGTCTGAATAACGTACGCTTTCAGTTCTTTAACTGGATTAGCGGGTTCCTGTGGGTGTTTATTCTGGTTACGCTGGGCTTCGCCTTAGGCAAAACGACGGTCTTCATGAAGTATGAAGACGAACTGATGTTCTTCCTCATGATGCTGCCGTTGGCGCTACTGTTTATCGGTCTGTTCGGATCGCTCTTTGTACTGTGGCGTAAAAAACGCGATGCTAACGCAAATAATGCAGAAAAAGGGAGCTAACTGTGTCAATCCGATGGTTATTCTCTACGTTATCCCGCAAAAAAGTAGGCCGCATACTGTTATTGCTTGCTCTGCCCATTATCGTATTGACGCAGTCCCAGTCGCCACGTCATTCCCAAGACGATGCTATGCTACACATCAAGCCATATGGTGGAGCCGCATTGCCCGACGGCTTTTACGTGTATCAGCGTCTTAATGAAAAAGGGATTGCGATCAAAAGCATTACGCCAGAGCAAGATAGCCTGATCGTCCGTCTTGCTTCGCCAGAACAGAGCATCGCTGCCAGAGACGTGCTGCGTTTATCTCTGCCTAAATTCACGATTACCGCACAGCAGGCGACAAACCCTGCACCTTTTTGGCAGCAGAAACTGACACAAAAACAATCCAAACTGGGGTGACGAATATGAAACTGTCTCCAACTGTTATCGTACTATCTGTCCTTTTTTCCGGTCATGCTCTTGCGAATACCGCCAGCCAGGTGGAAACCTGTCAGCAGAAAGCGCAGGATATTCAGCGCCAAATCGATGAAGCACACAAGCACGGTAACCAGAACCGAATCAGTGGATTAGAAAAGGCGCTGGACGGCGTAAAAAATCATTGTACGGATGCCGGGCTGGCAGAGAAACGTCAGGAAGCCGTTGCTGAAAAACGTAAAGAAGTCGCTGAACGTCAGCAGGAATTGAGCGAAAGCCGTAAGAAAGGGGATGACGCAGAGAAGATCCTCAAGCGAGAAAGAAAGCTGGCTGAAGCCGAGCAAGAATTGCGCGCAGCGGAAAATGGCACGTCGCAATAGACTATCATCACACTGCACCTGGAAAACATTGTTCCTACGAAATACACGACATCTGTTTATTTTATGAACAAAAAGTAAATCACTAAAATTTACAGCGGGTTATCAGAATTGTCCCTATCGATTTAGGGCGGCATAAATTTTAGCTTCAGCTATAGTTAACATTCAGGTTTAAAATATGAAGGGTTATTAATATGGCTAAAGATCAAAATTCTGAGTACCTACGCGCCGAATTGAAATCACTGGCGGATACGCTGGAAGAAGTATTAAGTACCTCTAGCGATAAATCTAAAGCAGAACTCGACAAGCTACGCAATAAGGCAGAAAGCGCACTGAAAGAAACGCGCAGCCGTCTGAGCGAGACGGGTGAACGCATCGCATCCCACACCAAAGAAGCGGTTGAATCTGCGGACGACTATGTGCGCCAGAACCCGTGGACTGGTGTCGGTATTGGCGCAGCAGTCGGCGTCGTGCTTGGCGTCCTGTTGTCTCGTCGCTAATTAGCGGAATGTTATGACGGATAAATCACAACGAGGCCCCGCTAGCGGGGTCATAGGCTCTGCCCAACGCATCCTTACCATTGTCGTCAAGATGGTCGAAAGCCGTTTGCGTCTGGCCATAATTGAGTTAGAGGAAGAAAAAGCAAACCTCATTCAGTTGCTTCTTTTGGTCGGGCTGACACTGCTTTTCACCATGTTTGGCATCATGAGTCTGGTTGCGCTGATCGTCTGGGGTATCGACCCTCAGTACCGTCTTTATACGCTGGGTTGCATCACCGCTACATTATTAGGGCTGGCGCTGATAGGTGGTATATGGACTCTCGTGAAGGTACGTCGTTCTACCTTGCTAAAAGCGACGCGCAAGGAGCTGGCGACCGACAGAGCGCTGCTAGAGGACGATCCCAAATGAACCAACGTCAGCAGCGAGACAGAGAAAAAGCCCAGCTACTGCGCCGGATACAGCAGCAGCGGCTGGACTTATCGGCAGGCAAGAAACACTGGCTGGATGCCACTGCCCGTTACGATCGCGGCTGGCAAAGTCTGATGCAGTGGCGTAAATATTGGATCGTTGGCTCCAGCCTCATAGCGCTATATGGGGTGCGTCATCCCAGCCGCATGATTCGCTGGGGACGCCGTTTTGTCGGGCTGTGGGGAACATTCAGGCTCGTCCGCAAAACATTTGATCAACGTCCGTAATCCCTTCTATTACATCGATTATCAGCCTTTCCTGTACGACACTTTTCGTCTCACTTTGCCTAACGCGCTCTCATAAATACAGCGCGTTCTTATGCATTTAACCAAACATCAATTTTTCTGAAATAAAACAACAATTATACTCGCTGGCAGCGCAAATCATCTCTCTATACTATCTGCCCATAACCTGATGGCAGGCAAAGTTTTCAGACAACACATGCCACAACAAACAAAACAGGGCGACATAGCCCACAACAAAATTAATTGGAGAGATGATGAAAAATTTAGAAAGCACTGCACTGCTGGTTGCTCGTATCTTAATGCCGATTCTGTTTATCGTTGCAGGTTACGGCAAGCTGGGCGATGCCTATGCGGGCACACAACAGTACATGCAGGCGATGGGCGTACCGACCTTCCTGCTGCCGCTGACCATTCTACTGGAGCTGGGTGGGGGTCTGGCGGTTCTGTTCGGACTGCTGACTCGTACCGTCGCACTGTTCACTGCTGGCTTTACGCTGCTGACTGCACTGCTTTTCCACTCTAACTTTGCTGAAGGCATGAACCAACTGATGTTCATGAAAAACCTGACCATCGCGGGTGGCTACCTCCTGCTAGCTGTTACTGGTCCAGGCGCATTCAGCATCGACCGTCTGCTGGGCAAAAAGTGGTAAGACAGACCTTATCCAGCCTGTACTACACTTAATAGTTGAATAGCAAATACACTCAATAGCGGCGGCAAGCATTCAAGGCTTGCCGTCGTTTTATCATCATTCACTAACGGGAGGATTTATGGGACAACTGGTTGACGGCGTATGGCACGATACCTGGTATGAAACCAAATCTACCGGCGGTCACTTTAAGCGTTCAGAATCGGTATTTCGCAACTGGGTAACACCCGATGGAGCCCCTGGCCTCACCGGCAAAGGCGGCTTTCCCGCTCAGTCTGGCCGTTATCATCTCTATGTTTCTCTCGCCTGCCCGTGGGCACATCGCACGCTGTTAATGCGGCAGTTGAAAGGGTTAGAGGATCACATCGCCGTTTCGGTGGTTCACCCACTCATGCTCGATCACGGCTGGACGTTCGGTACCGATTTTGAGGCCGCAACGGGTGATTCACTCTATCAGCATGAATTCCTCTATCAACTCTATCTGCACGCCAAATCAGACTATAGCGGTCGGGTAACCGTACCCGTCCTGTGGGACACCGAGCAACACACTATTGTCAGTAACGAATCCGCCGATATCATCCGCATGCTGAACAGCGCGTTTGATGGCGTAGGTGCAATAGCGGGAGATTACTACCCTGAAGCACTACGTACTCAGATTGACGAATTGAACAGCTGGATTTACGACAAGGTCAACAACGGTGTTTACAAAGCCGGTTTTGCGACGACTCAGTCAGCCTATGATGAATCTGCAACCACCGTTTTCGCCGCGTTATCCGATTTGGAAACTATACTGGCAAAGCAGCGTTACCTGACTGGCGAACAGTTAACCGAGGCCGACCTGCGGCTGTGGACGACATTGATCCGTTTTGATCCGGTCTATCACACGCATTTTAAGTGCGATAAATATCGTCTGAGCGATTATCCGAATCTGTTCGGTTTTCTGCGTGATATTTATCAGATGCCCGGCATCGCCGATACCGTCGATATGGCGCATATTCGTCACCACTACTATCGTAGCCACGGTACGATTAATCCGCACGGCGTGATTTCGCTGGGTCCAGAGCAAGATCTGAATCAACCTCACCACCGTGATAAGACGTTTGTCGATTTATACTAAGGTTTTTTCGATTTACGCTTAAAGCATGAAATGCTGAGGCAGGGGCAAGGTGTGACTCCACACCTTGCCGCAAAAAAGTGCGGGATTTAGGGTTGGTTCAGTAGCTTGGGAATTTCACGCAGGAACCAGGATTTCGCCTCGCCCATGCTGTCGCGCCGCCACGCCATAATAATCTGACTTTCCATCTGGTGCTCTGGCCCAATCACCAGTAAGCGCCCTTCGGCAATATCTTGCGCCACCATCGGATAAGGCATGGTCGCGACACCTAATCCAGCCAGCAACGCACGCCGTTTATCATCCAGTGAACTCACCGTCAGACGCTGCTGTTTATCCAACAGTTGTACTGTTAGCACCGGACGCTCACGCGCGGTGTCCGCCATGGCAATCCCACGATATTTCACACGAGTCGCATCCGACAGCGGTTCGGGCTCTTGGTGAATGGGGTGTTCCGGGCTGGCAACATAAACGTTATTCATCGTGTACAGTTTGCGCGTATTCATTTCGGAAGACGCCCGAAAATGCATGTCCGGCGCAATCACGATATCAGCGCGCCCTTGCTCAAGACGCTCCCACGCCCCCGCCAGCACTTCCGTCAGGATGGATACCTGCGTGTTCGCCTTGAGCGCCAGTTTATCGATTAATGGGAAAATCCGCTGAGTCGGAATCAGGGCTTCTGTCACAATCGTCAGGTGTGTTTCCCAACCGCGTGCCAGCGCTTCTGCATCCGTAGTGAGTTTATCTGCGGCTTCCAGCAGGATGCGTCCACGTTCCAGCAGCATTCGTCCGACATTCGTGAATTTAGTACGATGTCCGGAACGATCGAACAACACGACATCAAGCTCTTCTTCCAGTTTCTGCATGGTGTAGCTCAGTGCCGAAGGCACCCTACCCAACTCATCTGCCGCAGCGGCAAAGCTACCACGACGATCGATCGCATCCATCACCCTCAAGGCTTCCAGCGTCAATGCTCGTTCTCTCGCCATCTTCGTACTCATTCAGGAATTTTGAATATACCGACCAGATTAACTAGCTAACAATCCAACGTCCACACAATTACTATCAGTTTAATAAATAATTCTCTGGGGGATAAAGATTATGATCACACGAAGAGCAGCGGAGCAATGTGGCCAAGCCGACTATGGCTGGTTGCAGGCACGCTATACATTCTCTTTCGGTCACTATTTTGATCCACAGTTACTGGGCTACGCTTCTCTTCGCGTGCTTAATCAGGAAGTGTTGGCACCGGGAGCCTCATTCCAGCCTCGAACCTACCCACGCGTAGATATCCTGAACATTATTCTTCAGGGCGAAGCGGAATACCGCGACAGCAACGGCTACCACATTCAGGCTAAAGCGGGAGATGTGCTGTTGCTCGCCACTCAACCGAACATCAGCTACAGCGAACATAACACCAATTCCAGTAAACCACTGACACGCCTGCAATTATGGCTGAATGCTTGCCAGACCCGAGAAAATAGCCCGTTACAGCGTATGGGACTGGATTCATCAAATCATACTTTACTTGCATCACCGGAAGGCGAGCAGGATAGTTTGCAACTGCGCCAGCAGGTCTGGATCCATCATGTCGATCTCCAGCCCAATGAGCAAAGCACGATCGCCCTACAGGGAAATCAGGCTTACCTCCAGTTGATCCATGGTTCAATGACGGTGAAAGGCAGCCAGCACGCTGAAACATTACACTGTGGTGACGGAGCCTTTATCAAGGAGGAAACGACGTTGACGCTACAGGCAGAATCACCGTTGCGGGCGCTACTCATCGATCTGGTCGTCTAGCTCTTCCGTCCATTGTCTTCTCAGGAAAACGCCACTATCTCGGCGTTTTTACTCAGTCGTGGTAAGATATCCCTCTTGTTCCTCAATGCGTCAGGGTGATATGACAATGGATTCAACCAAACAGGACAAACTTCTTGCCCAGGCTGAACAGATTTGTCAGCAGCGCGCTGTGCGTCTAACTCCACAGCGGTTAGAGGTTTTACGCCTTATGGCACAACAGTCTGGTGCTATCAGCGCTTATGACCTGCTGGATCTGCTGCGCGTTTCCGAACCTCAGGCGAAACCGCCGACAGTCTATCGCGCGCTGGATTTTCTGCTGGAACAAGGCTTCATTCATCGAGTCGAATCAAACAACAGCTACGTGCTGTGTCACCATATCGAAGACCACAGCCATACGTCCGCCCTTTTCATCTGCGACCGCTGTGGGCAAGTCACCGAACGTCAAACCGAAGGTGTGGAAGAAACGCTGCGTAGTCTGGCGCAACAGTCGGGATTTACGCTGCGTCACAGCGTGGTGGAAGCACACGGCTTGTGCGGCGGCTGTCAGGAAGTGGCGACATGCAAGCAGCCGGATCATTGCGATCACGACCATACCGTTCCTATTAAAAAACGATAGCCCTAAGGGCTATCGTTCGTTTTCTTAGGGGACACCACATTTACTACCAGTGATATTTGTGGTGATCTTCCCAGTGTTTCACTTCTTTCTCTGCCGCTTCCTTTTCGTACCCGTAACGCTCCTGGATCCTACCCACCAGTTGGTCACGTTTACCTTCGATGACCGTCAGATCGTCATCCGTTAATTTGCCCCATTGCTCTTTCGCTTTACCTTTAAACTGTTTCCAGTTACCGCTGGCTTGGTCTTTATTCATAAGAATCTCCGTACCTTAGGTGAATTGCGCATAAAAAATCGTGACTAACGGCTTATGCGTCAGTGTCAGATAAATAGATTTATTCAGTAAGCAGCATCATAACTATGTGAACCATGACGGTGCTCTTCGCCACTGTCTCCCTTGATTACCGGGCTATCTAAATGTGATGGCTAATGATCAATCGGCAAACGAACAATCAAGATAAAAATGCTTACCTCGATAAAAATTATAGTCAAATATTTCACTTAACATTGAAAATCAAGAATCTGTGACTGGAGTTAACGTTAAGAAAGGGAAAATAACCGCAAAAAGCAGTGAAAAAACAGAAGGATAATAGGAATCGTAGAAACGTGCGCGAAATGTAACTAAATATATATGGTTAGCAGATTAACACACAGAACATGATGCACTGACCTAGACGAACGAGCAGTGCATCTCTGCGAATGGTTAGCTCCAGTCGCTGTTGCGAATCACGCCAACCGCTAAGCCTTCTATCGAAAAACTTTGCTGACGCAGGTCGACAACAATCGGGGCAAATTCTTCATTTTCAGCGAGGAGGTGCACCGTATTACCCTGCTTTTTCAAGCGCTTCACCGTCACTTCATCGTCAATACGCGCGACAACAATCTGCCCGTTACGCACATCTTCTGTTTTATGCACGGCTAGTAAATCGCCATCCATAATACCGATATTTTTCATAGACATGCCGCTGACACGGAGCAAGAAATCAGCGCTGGGTTTGAACATTGCGGGGTCAACCTGATAGCGACACTCAATATGTTCCTGTGCCAGTAGCGGTTCACCTGCGGCCACGCGCCCAACCAGAGGAATACCCGTTTCTTCTTCCATTAGCAGACGAATACCGCGAGAAGCGCCCGATACAATTTCAATCACACCTTTACGCGCCAGCGCTTTCAGATGTTCTTCAGCCGCATTAGGAGAGCGAAACCCCAGTTGTTGAGCGATTTCCGCGCGCGTTGGCGGCATTCCGGTTTGCGCAATATGATCGCGGATCAGGTCATAAACCTGCTGCTGCCTTGCTGTTAATACTTTCATCCCGCCCCCTGGTTGTTTATACAGTCTTGCTGTGAGTATATACAGGTAAGGCACAATTGGGAATCGGGATATAGGCAAAGCCTCTGACTTTTACTCATTTATGCGTACCGTCAGGCAAAATGCTGCCAGAGGATGCTGCCCCACACGACAGCGGCTAACAAGATGGCAACAAAAACAGCAGCCGAGCCAATATCTTTCGCCCGACCGGATAATTCGTGGTGCTCGAGACCAATGCGATCGACCACGGCTTCAATGGCGCTATTGGCCAGCTCAAACAGCATAATCAGTACCACAGAACCAATCAGCAGGAGCTTCTCGACCAGCGTAACCGGCAGTAAACACGCGATAATGACACCGACAATGGTCAGTATCGTTTCCTGACGAAATGCCGCCTCATGCTGCCACGCCTGCTTCAGCCCCTTAAAGGAATAACCGGTCGCCTTAATAATCCGGGTCATCCCCGTTGCTTTATTCATTTATCCTCCGTTTTTTTACTCTAAATAATTCGAGTTTCAGGCAGGCGGCAAGAGAGGGGGTCCCGATGAGCTTACTCAAGTAAGTGATTCGGGTGACAAATCTGCCGAGAGCAGATTTGAACGCTGCTTGCAGCGGCCCTTCAGGGCGAGGCCCACAACGGGCCGAGTATTTAAACGCAGCCAACGCACATGCAACTTGAAGTATGACGAGTATATGCAAAATAGTTCGCATTTTAACGCGCTTACGTTGTCTCATCACCACAGATCTCCGGCGCAGTTTCTGGTATCCTTGCGGCGAATTGCTAACAAGAGGCTCCACGTTGTTATGTCAGGTTGGCGTAAAATCTACTATAACTTATTGAATCTCCCGCTGAAACTGCTGGTAAAAAGCAAAGTTATTCCCGCAGATCCCGTGGTCGAGTTGGGGTTAGACCCCTCACGTCCTATACTCTATGTTCTGCCTTATAACTCTCAGGCGGATCTCTTGACGCTACGTGCGAAATGTCTGGCATTGGGCTTACCCGATCCCTCACAACCGTTCGAATTCAATGGCGTTGAACTCCCTAGCCACGTCTTTATTAATGACGGGCCGCGCGTCTTCCGTTATTACGTTCCCAAGCAGAAATCCGTCAAGCTGTTCCATGACTATCTGGATCTGCATCGCGCCAATCCAGATTTAGATGTGCAGATGGTGCCGGTTTCCGTGATGTTTGGGCGCTCTCCAGGTCGGGAAGGTCACTCTCAGGCCATGCCACACCTGCGATTGCTCAACGGTATTGAAAAATTCTTCGCCGTCCTGTGGTTAGGCCGCGACAGCTTTGTCCGCTTCTCCAGCCCCGTGTCGCTGCGCTATATGGCGACCGAACATGGCACTGACAAAACCATAGCCCACAAACTGGCACGCGTCGCGCGTATGCACTTCTCTCGCCAGCGTTTGGCAGCAGTTGGCCCACGTTTGCCAGTACGTCAGGAGCTGTTTAACAAGCTGCTGGATTCCAAAGCGATCAAGAAAGCCGTAGACGACGAGGCACGCAGTAAGAAGATTTCTCATGAGAAAGCGCAGCAAAATGCCATTGCGCTCATGGAAGAAATCGCTGCCGACTTCTCCTATGAGGCCGTGCGTCTGTCAGATCGCGTATTGAGCTGGACGTGGAACCGCCTTTATCAGGGGATTAATGTCCATAATGCCGAACGCGTTCGGCAGTTGGCGCAGGATGGTCACGGCATTGTCTATGTGCCCTGCCACCGTAGCCATATGGATTATCTGCTGCTCTCCTATGTCCTGTACCACCAAGGCTTAGTACCGCCGCATATCGCCGCAGGTATCAATCTTAATTTCTGGCCAGCGGGACCGATCTTCCGCCGTCTGGGTGCGTTCTTTATTCGTCGAACCTTCAAAGGCAATAAGCTCTATTCCACGATTTTCCGTGAATATCTAGGCGAGCTGTTTGCCCGTGGTTATTCGGTTGAATACTTCATGGAAGGCGGGCGTTCACGCACGGGGCGTCTTCTGGATCCCAAAACCGGTACGCTTGCCATGACCATTCAGGCCATGCTCAGAGGCGGCACACGCCCTATCACGCTGGTGCCGATTTATGTCGGTTACGAGCATGTGATGGAGGTCGGCACCTATGCGAAAGAGTTGCGTGGCGCGGTGAAGGAAAAAGAAGGCTTCATGCAGATGGTGCGCGGTTTGCGTAAGCTGCGTAATCTGGGCCAGGGTTACGTGAACTTCGGCGAACCACTTCCGCTAACAACCTATCTGAACCAACATGTACCGCAATGGCGTGATGCGATTGACCCTATCGAGGCGCAGCGTCCAAGCTGGCTAACGCCGACGGTGCAGGATATCTCTATGGATATCATGGTGCGCATCAATAATTCTGCGGCAGCAAACGCCATGAATCTGTGCTCCACTGCCCTGTTAGCCTCGCGCCAGCGTTCACTCACACGTGAGCAAATGCACGAACAGCTGGATTGCTACCTGCAACTGCTGCGTCAGGTTCCTTACCACAAAGATATTACAGCGCCGAAGAAGACAGCGGATGAACTGTTGGAACACGCGCTAGGCATGAACAAGTTCGAAGTGGAGAAGGACAGTATTGGCGACATCATCATTCTGCCGCGTGAGCAGGCTGTTTTGATGACGTATTACCGCAATAATATCCAGCATCTGTTGGTCTTGCCGTCGCTGATTGCCAGCATCGTCATTCACCATCGTCGGATTACACTTGCCGAAGTTGTGCGACAAATCACGCTGATCTATCCGCTGCTGCAAGCCGAGCTTTTCCTGCACTATTCCAAAGAGCAGTTGCCGGACGTGCTGGAGACGTTGGCTAATGAACTGATTCGACAAGAGCTGCTGTGCAGCCGTGACGGTCAATTAGCCATCAACCCGCAACGTATTCGTACACTACAACTGCTGTCAGCAGGCGTGCGTGAAACACTGCAACGTTATGCGATTACACTGTCTCTGTTATGCGCAAATCCAGAAATTAACCGTGGAACGCTGGAGAAAGAAAGCCGAAACATGGCACAGCGCCTGTCCGTCCTGCACGGCATCAATGCGCCGGAATTCTTTGATAAAGCGGTGTTCTCAACGCTGGTCGCAACCTTACGCACAGAAGGATATATCACCGATAGTGCGGAAGTGGCGCAAGGCGATATCGTGGCAATCTACAATATCCTCGGCGATCTGATCACTCCAGAAGTTCGCTTGACGATCGAAAGCGCCAGCTCATCTACTGAGATGGAAGCAAGTAGTAGTCAAACGGTGGAAGAGACAACGCAGGAATAGCCAAGCGCAAGTAACGGGAAGATGGCGGAGAAACACCGTCATCAAACCGTGGATATCTCTGGTATAGCAAGCACACAGAACATTCTCTCATAAAAAAAGCAGCGATAAATCGCTGCTTTTTTGTCTCTGACGATCCGTCTTACAGGCCAAACAGAACGCCAATAAATATCGCCATACCGACGTACTTATTATTATGGAATGCCTTGAAACAGGCCTCACGTTCGCGCCCCGCCGTCAGTATTTGCTGATAGATAAACATCCCAGCAGCCACCAGAAGCGAAATAGTATAGGGCATTCCCAGCCCGGAGATGCTTCCCAAAGCCAACAGCAACGCCAGCATACTGAACTGCAATAACCCGATGATGATATTGTCAAAGCGGCCAAATAGGATAGCCGTAGACTTCACGCCGATCTTTAGATCGTCATCACGATCGACCATCGCATATTGCGTATCGTAAGCCACCGTCCAGCAAATATACGCCAGAAACATCATCCAGCAGGTTGCAGGCAAGCTTTCGCTCACCGCAGCATAGGCCATAGGGATCGACCAGCCGAATGCCGCACCCAGCACAAACTGAGGCAGATGGCTGACGCGTTTCATAAACGGGTAGACCCATGCCAAAGCCAGCCCAGCGACAGACAACAAGATCGTCATTTTATTCAGCGTCAGCACCAGACCAAACGCCAACAAGACCAGCACAACAAACAGAACTTTGGCTGATTGCTCACTCACTTCACCGCTGGGCAGTGGGCGAGAAGCCGTGCGTTTTACATGGCCGTCAAAATGTCGATCGGCATAGTCATTGATGACGCAACCCGCGGCACGCATTAAGAAAACGCCAGCGACAAAAACAAACAGCGTCCACGGTGCAGGTGCCCCTCCTCCCGCCAGCCACAGCGCCCATAGCGTTGGCCACAGCAGTAACAGAGAACCTATCGGTTTATCAATCCGCATCAAGCGACAATAAGCCAGCCATTTCCCTGCTGTAACACTTCTTTCCAAGGATTTATCTCCTCAAATTACCTGCCAACCTTCATCACCAGGTGTGTAATAAACCGGTGATTCCGGTAAGAAAAGCTCAGTCAACAGTAACGGATAACCCGAAAGGCACAGGCGGGAACGCCGCGCCCATAAGCCTTCGCAGCATCCGGTATGAATATAATCACGCGTCAGCGATTTTTGCTCAAACAGATAACGACCTAACGGCTGATTGCCTATTTCCGTTAACGCCGCACCGGAACCATCTAGCGTCTGTTGCGGGACAACCGTTCGACCGAAAAGCCAGGGACGATCGTCACCATACAGTACTACTTCACGCAGCCAGTAACGTTCGTCGGGCGGTAGTTGGTCGCGTTCTTCGTCCAACATCTGTGGCGTAATGAAACCCTCACGACAAAGCGTGACCCTCAGTTGGGCACAGTATTTTTCAAGCCGCTGCGTCATGGAACTGGTTTCCATCAGCCAGTCACCAATGTGCTCAGGCAATACCGAAGGGGGTTCAGTAAACCAGGATATGGTGCGCAGAAGCGTTGACGCATCGTCAGACATTTCCCTACTCCGGACAGGATACTTTGCAAATAAAAGTATTCGTCAATAAAGCATTCGTAAATAAAGTAAGCGTCTCTATTGTAGCGCAGAATGCTCCGCTGATAACACGCTATAAACCGATTCATCCCCGATGTGGCAACATTTCAGCAATGCGACACATAAAAAAAGCACTACCCGGTACACAACCGGATAGTGCTCTTGAGGACAGAAAGACGCGCTTCTGTAACCTGACTTCCTGCCACCGGAAAACGGCTTCCGGCGACAAGGGTATCACATTACATCATGCCGCCCATACCACCCATACCGCCCATGCCACCAGCAGCACCTAAGTCAGGTGCATCACCTTTCGGCAGGTCAGTTACCATACATTCGGTGGTAATCATCAGACCCGCAACGGAAGCAGCGAATTGCAGCGCAGAACGGGTAACTTTGGTCGGATCCAGGATACCGAAGTCGATCATGTTACCGTATTCTTCAGTTGCAGCGTTGTAACCGTAGTTACCTTCGCCACCTTTAACGGTATTCGCAACCACAGATGGCTCTTCACCAGCGTTGGAAACGATCTGACGCAGTGGAGCTTCCATCGCGCGCAGCGCAACTTTGATACCCACGTTCTGATCTTCGTTCTGAGCAGTCAGAGAAGCCAGTTTGGCCGCAACACGAACCAGCGCCACGCCACCACCAGCAACCACGCCTTCTTCTACCGCAGCGCGAGTCGCAGCCAGGGCATCTTCAACACGTGCTTTCTTCTCTTTCATTTCAACTTCAGTTGCTGCGCCAACTTTGATAACGGCTACGCCGCCAGCCAGTTTAGCCACACGCTCTTGCAGTTTTTCTTTATCGTAATCTGAGGTTGCTTCTTCAACCTGCTGACGGATCTGAGCAACACGGCCCTGGATCGCAGCTTCTTCACCCGTACCATCGATGATGGTGGTGGTGTCTTTGTTGATAACAACACGTTTTGCCTGACCAAGATCTTCCAGCGTCGCTTTTTCCAGCTCCAGACCGATCTCTTCAGAGATAACGGTACCGCCAGTCAGCGTAGCGATGTCTTGCAGCATGGCTTTACGACGATCGCCGAAGCCAGGTGCTTTAACCGCAGCAACTTTCACGATGCCACGCATGGTGTTAACCACCAGCGTTGCCAGCGCTTCGCCTTCAACGTCTTCAGCAACGATAACCAGCGGTTTACCCGCTTTTGCTACTGCTTCCAGTACTGGCAGCATTTCACGAATGTTGGAGATCTTTTTGTCAGCCAACAGGATGAACGGGCTTTCCAGTTCTACCGCACCGGTTTCCGGCTTGTTGATGAAGTACGGAGACAGGTAGCCACGGTCGAACTGCATACCTTCAACCACGTCCAGCTCGTCTTGCAGACCCGTACCTTCTTCAACGGTGATAACACCTTCTTTACCGACTTTGTCCATGGCTTCGGCAATCATTTTGCCTACGGTCTCGTCGGAGTTAGCAGAGATGGTACCAACCTGAGCGATAGCTTTAGAGTCAGAGCACGGTACAGACAGTGCTTTCAGTTCTTCAACAGCAGCGATAACAGCTTTATCGATACCGCGCTTCAGATCCATCGGGTTCATGCCCGCTGCAACAGCTTTCAGGCCTTCAGTAATGATTGCCTGCGCCAATACGGTTGCGGTCGTGGTGCCGTCGCCTGCTGCATCATTCGCTTTAGAGGCAACTTCTTTCACCATCTGTGCGCCCATGTTCTCAAACTTATCTTCCAGTTCGATTTCACGCGCAACAGATACGCCGTCTTTAGTAATGGTCGGTGCACCGAAGGATTTATCCAAAACTACATTACGGCCTTTCGGGCCCAGGGTAACCTTCACTGCATCAGCCAGTACATTCACGCCGCGCAGCATTTTTACGCGAGCGTCATTACCGAATTTTACGTCTTTAGCTGCCATGGTATATTTCCCTTAAATTCGTTCAGTTCAGATGATTACGCGCAATTACGCTTCAACAATTGCCAGAATGTCGCTTTCAGACATGATCAACACTTCTTCGTTATCGATCTTCTCTGCCTTCACGCCATAGCCATCATTAAAAATAACGATGTCGCCGACTTTCACATCCAGCGGCTTCACTTCGCCATTTTCCAGGATACGTCCGTGACCTACGGCCAGAACTTCACCACGGGTAGATTTACCAGCAGCGGAACCAGTCAGTACGATACCGCCAGCAGATTTTGACTCGACTTCTTTGCGCTTGACGATCACGCGGTCATGCAATGGACGAATATTCATTGATAGCTCTCCTTTGAGAAAGTCCATATCGGTTTAGGATAAACGCCGACTATGTTTTCATAACGATTATGCTTTTCATAATCGACCTTGTGGTGTTCTAAGTGGGGGCATTTCGCTGCCCTTCAAGGGAAAAAATTCATTTTTTTTTGCGCTAGGCGGCTACGCGTTAGTAACCGCAGATAAAAAATAAGGATTATCAATATGATAATCCTTAACTGCTTTTCAGACTGTCGCGATGTTAACGGTCGTCACGATCGTCTCGGTGTTCAATATTTCCGCGCCCGCCGTCCTTACGTTGGTATTCACCTTCAAAGGTGTTCCCATCGGAAGGCGATGCACTCGAACCGGAACGCCAGATGTGCAAGTGAGGCATCAGCTTTAACGTCAGGCTTTTCTGCACAGGCGGCAGTAACAGCAACAGCCCCAGAAAATCAGTCAGGAAGCCCGGAATCAGGAGCAGGAAGCCAGCCAGCACCAGCGAAACGCTTTTTACCATTTCGGCCGCAGGGCTTTCACCTGCCGCCATTTTCTGCTGCATTTGTACCAGCGTTTTCATTCCCTGATTGCGCACCAGCGAAACACCCACGCAGGATGTGAAGACCACCAGCAGCAAGGTCATGGCAACGCCCAGCACTTCAGCCACTTGAATAAACAGCGATATCTCGATGTAAACTAAAAGAAAAATAAGTAATAACGGTAACCAGCGCACCCGGTTCTCCTGTATTTTTTACGCGTACTGTCGTTAATAAGAACGTGTGTTAATGAAAACGTGTTAAGCCATCGCGATTGAAAATCCAGACACGCCATACTCCCTATCGATTAGGCAAAGTACGCGTCCTGCTCTGCGATCCGGCACATCATGATTTAGTTAAATGGGTGCGCCTTTGCTCGTTTTCAAGCCGCCAACCCATGATTATTGTTCTAAAATAATGGCTCGTGACTACAATCACAGTTCATTTACCATAACGGTAGAGAACGCCAGTATAGTGATCTAAACACCTGTTTTTCACTGTCGTAACGACATATCCTCACGGCAATGGATATATGGTTGGTCAAACATCCCAATACTATTGCCGAGAGAAGACGGTTTATCCGTAATCGCGCTTTTTTCCGAAGTAAGGCCATCCGAAAACCAGCCCACAACGTCTAGTTACATCGCTAGTCGTACAACAGGATAGGAATTTTCATGTCAGAAAACATCCGTATTGAAGAAGACCTGTTAGGCACCCGAGAAGTTCCCGCAGACGCGTATTATGGCGTTCATACGCTGCGCGCCATCGAAAACTTCTATATCAGTAACAATAAAATCAGTGACATCCCCGAGTTCGTACGCGGTATGGTCATGGTGAAGAAAGCCGCCGCACTCGCGAACAAAGAGCTACAAACCATCCCGAAAAAAATCGCCGACGTCATCATCCGCGCCTGTGATGAAGTGCTGAATAACGGCAAATGCATGGATCAATTCCCGGTAGATGTGTATCAGGGGGGCGCAGGCACATCGGTCAACATGAATACCAACGAAGTATTAGCCAATATTGGTCTGGAGCTGATGGGCCACCAGAAAGGCGAATATCAGTATCTGAACCCCAACGATCACCTGAATAAATGTCAGTCCACCAATGACGCCTACCCGACCGGATTTCGTATCGCGGTCTACGCAGCCATACTGAAATTGACGGATGCGATAGCGAAATTGAGCGATGGCTTCGAGCACAAAGCCAAAGAATTTGAAGACGTTCTGAAGATGGGTCGGACTCAGCTACAAGACGCGGTGCCGATGACGCTCGGTCAGGAATTTCATGCGTTTAATGTACTGTTGCAGGAAGAAATCAAAAACCTGCTGCGTACAGCGGAACTGCTGCTTGAAGTCAATCTGGGGGCCACTGCAATCGGTACGCGCCTGAACACACCGGACGGCTACCAGCAACTGGCGGTGCAGCGTCTCGCGGAAGTCAGCGGCCTGCCGTGCGTACCAGCAGAAGACTTAATCGAAGCCACGTCAGACTGTGGTGCCTATGTCATGGTGCACAGTTCGCTGAAGCGTCTGGCCGTGAAGCTGTCGAAGATTTGCAATGATCTGCGTCTGCTCTCTTCAGGCCCTCGCGCTGGCCTGAATGAAATCAACCTGCCGGAATTACAAGCCGGTTCGTCAATCATGCCTGCCAAGGTTAATCCCGTGGTGCCGGAAGTCGTCAATCAGGTGTGCTTCAAGGTCATCGGTAACGACACCTGCGTCACCATGGCATCGGAAGCCGGGCAGTTACAGCTAAACGTGATGGAGCCGGTTATCGGTCAGGCGATGTTTGAATCAACCCACATTCTGACCAACGCCTGCTACAACCTGCTAGAGAAATGCGTCAACGGCATCACCGCTAATAAGAGCGTCTGCGAAGCCTATGTTTTCAACTCCATCGGAATTGTGACGTACCTGAACCCGTTCATCGGCCACCACAACGGCGATATCGTCGGCAGAATCTGTGCGGAAACAGGAAAGAGCGTGCGTGAAGTCGTACTGGAGCGCGGCCTGCTGACAGAAGCTGAGCTGGATGACATTTTCTCCATCCAGAACCTGATGCATCCAGCGTACAAAGCCAAACGCTACACTGATGAAAACGAGCTTCCTTAACACCGACATTTAATTTTTTCAGGCACGTCCGTTCATGAGGAACAGCGTGCCTTTATTTTTTGCTGCATACAGCCATAAGAATAAGTTATGTACTTTTTATTAAAATTTTTTATTAATTAAGGAGCATAGTCATGCTTGGTCTTGAGTTACTCATTGTTCTGCTCGCCATCTATTTGGGGGCACGACTAGGAGGCATCGGCATTGGTTTCGCCGGTGGCCTAGGTGTGCTTGTACTTACGCTAGGGTTTCAGATAAAGCCCGGCGTCATCCCTTTTGATGTCATTGAAATTATCATGGCCGTTATCGCCGCCATCGCTGCTATGCAGGTCGCGGGCGGAATGGATTATCTGGTCAGTCTGGCGGAAAAACTGCTGCGCAAACACCCGAAATACGTCACCTTCCTCGCGCCGCTGGTCACCTACTTCATGACGATTCTGGCAGGAACCGGGCACACCGCGTTTTCCACTCTGCCCGTTATCGCTGAAGTCGCCAAAGAGCAAGGCATTCGGCCTTCTCGCCCGCTTTCGATTGCCGTTGTCGCCTCGCAAATCGCCATTACCGCTTCGCCAATCTCTGCGGCGGTGGTGTTTGTCGCCGGTATTCTTGAACCACATGGCGTCAGCTACCTCTTGCTGTTAGGGATCTGTATTCCTACCACGTTGGCAGCGATCATGTTGACGGCGATTGTGACTAACTTCCTGGGCAAAGAGCTGAAAGACGATCCGATTTATCAGGAACGCCTGAAAAAAGGGGAAACCACGCTGCGCGGTAATAGCCAGCATGAGATCAAACCGGGTGCCAAGCTGTCCGTAACCCTGTTCCTGATCGGTATCGTCGCAGTCGTTCTGTATGCGACGGCGATCAGCGGCACCGTTGGGCTGATTCAGAATCCGGTTCTGCCACGTAACGAAGCAATTGTGGTCTTCATGCTGACCATCGCCACGCTGATTTGTATCACCTGCAAGATCGATACCTCACGCATCCTCTCTGCCAGCACATTTAAGTCCGGTATGAGCGCCTGTATCTGCGTGATGGGCGTTGCCTGGCTGGGCGATACCTTTGTTAAAGCACATATTTCTGATATTCAGAACACCGCAGGCGCACTGCTGCAAAGCTACCCGTGGATGCTGGCCGTCGTATTGTTCTTCGCTGCCACGCTGCTTTACTCTCAGGCGGCAACGGCGAAAGCGCTGATGCCTGCCGCGCTGCTGCTGGGCGTATCTCCGGTCACGGCGGTGGCTTCTTTTGCGGCCGTTTCTGCCCTGTTCGTTCTGCCGACCTACCCAACCTTGCTGGCGGCGGTGGAGATGGACGACACCGGCTCAACGCGCATCGGCAAGTTTGTGTTTAACCACTCCTTCCTGATTCCCGGCGTGATCGCCATTACGCTGTCGGTGATATTTGGCTTTATCCTCGGCAGCATCCTGATCTAAAGATTGCCCTTCGAGCAGTACCTCGCGGATCGGCCTGACAGGTCGATCCGCATCATTTCCCTTAGAGCAGTTCATTCCCTTCAAACAATAAAGCAAGGTATAGTGTGACTCTGGTTAGCTGGGATTTTGTTCATCTGACACGGAGGATATGATGTCTGACCGCCCGCTTTGCGATGCTGTCGTCATATTATGTACCGCACCTGACGATGCCTGTGCGCAACAGCTTGCCAATTCGCTGTTGGAAACGCGGCTTGCCGCCTGTGTCACCCTGCTGCCCGGTGCCCGTTCGCTCTATTACTGGGAAGGCAAGCTCGAACAGCAATCAGAAGTACAAATGCTGATAAAAAGCGATACCTCACATCAGCAAGCGCTGCTGACTCATCTGAAACAACAACACCCTTATGATACGCCGGAGCTACTCGTCCTGCCTGTATCTGGGGGCGATAGCGATTATCTGACATGGCTCAACGCATCTTTACGCTGATTTTCCTGTTATGGACAGCTGTCGGCACACCCCATGTGGCCGCCTCTTCTTTTGGTCAAAAACTGTTTGGCAACAGCACGACATCACGGTTTCTACCCGTCGATGGGGCTTTCTCCTTTGAGTTTCAGCAGCAGGGAAACCAGCTCAATCTGCACTGGGACATCCATCCCGATTACTACCTGTACCGCGCACAAATCAAGATCGAAGGGAACAGCGCTACGCTTGGTAAAGTGGAGTTGCCACAGGGCGAAAGCCATAACGACGAGTTTTTTGGTCAGGTCTTTATTCTGCGGGATCGGTTGGCGCTAGCGGTTCCGATTGAACAAGCCGAAAGCGGTGCGGCCGTCAAAGTTACCTATCAAGGCTGCGCCGATGCAGGTTTCTGTTATCCGCCAGAAACGCGAACCATTCCCCTCAGTCAGGTGCTTGCTACCACAAGCAGTGATACGCCGCTCAATACTCTATCAGACAAGGTAAGACCATCAGACCAAGCCGCATTGTCACAGAGCACACCCATGCCGTTCTCACCGTGGTGGGCGCTGTTGATTGGCATCGGCGTCGCCTTTACCCCTTGCGTCCTGCCAATGTACCCGCTGATTGCCAGTCTGGTGCTGGGCAGAAAAGAACAGCTGACGCCGCGCCGCACGCTCCTGCTGTCGATGACCTATGTTCAGGGTATGGCGCTGACCTACACGCTGCTCGGTCTGGTTGTCGCCGCTGCCGGATTACGCTTTCAAGCGGCGCTCCAGCATCCGTATATTCTGATCGGCCTGTCGGTGATGTTTATCGCACTGGCGCTATCGATGTTTGGCCTTTATACGCTCCAGCTCCCGTCGTCGATACAAACTCGACTGACAGAGTGGAGCAACCGCCAGCAGGGCGGCTCCGTCACCGGCGTATTCTGCATGGGTGCGCTGGCAGGTCTGATTTGTTCTCCCTGCACCACTGCCCCGCTCAGTGCCATCCTGCTTTACATCGCCCAGAGCGGCAACATGCTGGCAGGTGGTGGTACGCTTTATCTCTACGCACTGGGTATGGGCTTACCGCTCATTCTGGTTACGCTGTTTGGCAATAAACTGCTGCCGCGCAGCGGCCCGTGGATGCAGTACGTTAAAGAAGCCTTTGGCTTCATCATTCTGGCGCTGCCTGTCTTCCTGCTTGAACGCATTCTCGGTGAGACTTGGGGAGTGCGCCTGTCGGGCGCGCTGGGCATCGCCTTCTTCGGCTGGGCGCTCATGCTGACGCTAAGCAGCAAAAAAGGCTGGATGCGTGGCGTACAATTGCTGCTACTGGCAGGCGTGGTGATCAGCGCCAAACCGCTGCAAGACTGGGTATTCCCCCCAACTGGCGTGGTGCAAACCCACTCCTCGGCACTGAACTTCGCCCCTGTCGCGAATATTGCCGATCTCAACAGCGCGCTGGCAAAGAGCCCTCAGCCTGTTATGCTCGACCTTTACGCTGACTGGTGCGTGGCCTGCAAAGAGTTTGAGAAATACACATTCAGCGACCCAGCAGTGCAGAACCATCTGTCGCGCATCACGCTGCTACAGGCAGATGTTACCGCTAACCGTGAAGAACAGAACGCGCTGCTGAAAAAGCTACAGGTTTTAGGGTTGCCGACCATCGTGTTTTTTGACGTACAGGGGAAAGAGATCCCCGGCTCGCGCGTCACCGGTTTTATGAACGCTGAACAATTTCAGGCACATTTGCAGAAGTTCAGCCCATAAACGACACTTTCTATTCGATTTTGTGCTTCTGGAGGAGACCTAATGCAACGGGAAGAGGTTCTTGAACATGCGCTTACTCTACTGGAGCAGCACGGATTTGCCATGACGACGCTGGATATGCTGGCGGAGAAACAGGGGGTTCCTGTCGAGGAACTGACGCCATTCTGGCCGGATCGAGAGGCACTGCTGTACGACTGCCTGCGCCACCATAGCCAACAGGTCGATACCTGGCGGCGTCAGTTGCTACTGGACGACGAGAAAAGTATCGAACAAAAGCTGCTGGCACGCTATCAGGTGCTGCATGAGTCGGTGAACAAACAGCGTTATCCAGGTTGCTTGTTTATCGCAGCGTGCAGCTTCTTCCCTGATATCAATCACCCTATCCACCAAATTGCGGAACAGCAGAAGCTGGCTTCCTACAGCTACACTCGCGATTTGCTGGAAGAACTGGAAACCGACGATCCCGAGATGGTCGCACAGCAGATGGAATTGATTCTGGAAGGCTGCCTGAGCAACCTGCTGGTGAAACATCATGCCGCCAGCATCGCCACCGCACAACGGTTAGCAGAAGATGTATTACGCTTCGCGCTGTGCCGCAAAAACGGCGCACTCACCTGATTTCAGGTATCAAACGCGAGAAACCCTACGCATTGACTGAAAAGTCGGCAGTCAGTAGGGTTTTCCGCGCTTTCGTTGATAAACCCGTTGACGCCACGCGGCCAATACGGTTTAATGCGCCCCGTTGCCCGGATAGCTCAGTCGGTAGAGCAGAGGATTGAAAATCCTCGTGTCCTTGGTTCGATTCCGAGTCCGGGCACCATATTTTTGTTTTGGGACGTTCCTATACGTCCGGGAACATAGCAAAATCAGTAAGTTGATGAAAATCTGGAGTACCTCAAGGTACTTCCAGATTTTTTGACATCCGTAGTTTTTGGGGGCTTAATTGGGGGCCTGTCGGTTCGATAAACTACGGAGCCCCCACCATGCCTCTGACTGATACCGCCATCCGCCACGCCAAGCCGCTCGATAAACCTTACAAACTCAGCGACGCGCAGGGTCTGTACCTGCTGATTAAACCTAACGGTTCCAAGCTCTGGCATCTTAAGTACCGCTTCGGCGGCAAGGAGAAGAAGCTGGCGTTTGGCGCTTACCCGACTGTCTCGCTTGCCAGTGCCCGTAAACTGCGTGAAGAAGCCCGAACTATTCTCAGCGCAGGGGACGATCCCGGCGTAAAAAAACAGCACGACAAACAGGCAAAGAAAAACGGCAATACCTTTGAAGCCATCGCTCGTCAGTGGGTGGCCGCGAACATTCGCTGGAGTGAGGCACACGCCGCCAAAGTCCTGCGTTCACTGGAACTGCACGTTTTTCCGCTCATCGGCAATGTCCTTGTCACCGACCTGAAAACCGCCAACCTGCTGATCCCGCTGCGGATAGCGGAGAAAAAGGGTTGTCTGGAAACGGCTGCACGGATACAGCAACGCACGACAGTCATCATGCGTTACGCCGTGCAGGAAGGACTGATTGCCAGCAATCCGGCCAATGACCTCTGCGGCGCTATCACCCCGCCGCCGAAAAACCATTACCCTGCCCTACCGCTGGAAAAGTTGCCGGAACTGCTAGAAAGAATAGAAGGCTATTCAGGCAGACTGCTGACAAGGTTAGCGGTACAGCTTAATTTGCTGATCTTTATCCGCTCCAGTGAATTGCGTTTTGCCCGTTGGGTAGAGATCGATCTGGATAACGCCATGTGGACACTTCCCGCACAGCGGGAGCCTATCGCTGGCGTGCGTCACTCAGAGCGCGGCGCAAAAATGAAAACGCCGCATCTGGTACCGCTGTCAAAACAGGCGGTAACGATACTGAAGCAGCTAAAACTGTTGTCCGGCAACGGGGAATTACTCTTTCCCGGCGATCACGATGCCCGTAAGCCAATGAGTGAGAACACCATCAACAAGGCGCTGCGCACGATGGGTTATGACACACAGGTGGATATCTGCGGACATGGCTTTCGCACGATAGCGTGTAGTGCGTTGATCGAATCAGGTCGCTGGTCAAAAGATGCTGTGGAGCGGCAGATGAGCCATCAGGAGCGCAATCACGTTCGTGCCGCCTATATTCACAAAGCGGAACACCTCGACGAACGGACTCAGATGATGCAATGGTGGTCAGATTATCTCGATGCCTGCCAGCATCAATTCATCCCGGCTTATCGCTTTGAGAAGTCGATTAAGGTTGCCTGAGCCAGACTGATATACCTATGGAATAAGTCGCTTCTAATCGAACAGAGGCGGCTTATCTTGTTTCTCTACGCCGCTGTTGTATCAGGGCTGAGGCGGAGCGCAGCAGAGCGAGCACCGAACATCCCTGATACAACAGCGGGATTCTGTCATCATCAAAATTACACGTGTTTACAGGGACAAGCGATATGACAGGCCGCCCTTGTATGGCTTTTTAATGGATGCGAACAGCAGAAATTAAAAAGTGGCGTGAGGCGAGTAAATTCCATTTCGTAGAAATGGCTAATTTGCGTCGCCCGAACCCACCCGCGAGCGTTTCCCCCAAGGGAAACCGAGCAGGCCGGGGGAGCCGAATAAATTTTGCCGCCCCAGCGAGCAAAAAGACGCGCCCACGCGTCGGTTTATTTGGGGGGCTTGCCCCGCACACCGTCGCAGCTAAGTCTCCGGCCAAAAGCCGGTAGCGAGGCGCGACCAACCCATTTAAAGCAGCGTTTCCCGTTATTTCGCACCGAGCTTGCGAGAAAGAGAAATAACAGGCTAAAACGCGCGTCTTAAAGGGGTTGGTCGCGCGTAGCGTGCGACGGTGTGCCGCCGTTGACCTTGGGGGTTTTGGCGTGGCGTCCAGCCGCGACATTACCCCCATGCGACAGACAATAAGGGCGTCCAGCCCGCATGAACTGGCGCACGCCGTTTTGTGCCGGGAAATGTATTTTCCGGCACAGGGATGCATTGCTGCCAGCGCATTCGCCTCATGCGCTCGCCACATATACTTGCCCCATACCATGGGGCGAAGTCACGGGGTGAGAGCATGGGGCGAACAACAAAAGTAAACTGTCGCGCTTCGCTTGCCTTCTCCCGAACCGTTACCGATCTAGTTCGATAACGGTTCGGGAGATCCTGTTTTACTTTAACGATCTTCTGATTTGCGGTAACGGGAAGGCCAGATTTCCGCAGGTGAAACCCCCAGCGCTTCCGCAATCAGCTTTTCCCCTTTCGGCCAGTGTTTTGTTAACGCGTTTGCCAGCGTGGAAGACGCTAACCCCGCTTCTCGGGAAACGACCGCCAATGTTGTTCCCTTCTTTCTTAACCCGGCGATGATATCTGCCGGGTGCCAATCCTTATCAATCATCTCCATGATCCTTATTTTGTGGCCTCACATTAAACATCATTTGTTCAGATAGTCTAAACAACTACGATGTTAAGTAATGCTAAACACTAAGTCAATGTATGATCATTGATGGTGTAATGGATGCTGCCTACTCGTCTCAAAGCCGCCCGACTACGGGCTAATCTAACTCAGGAAAAATTGGGAGTTCTTGCTGGCATTGAAGAAGAAACCGCTCGTTCCCGCGTGTCTCAGTATGAAGGTGGGATACATCGTCCAACATTTGAAATGATGTGCGCATTTGCAAAGGTACTTAATGTGCCGGAATGCTATTTTTACACCGTTAACGATGATTTTGCTCAGATGGTTCTGGAGCTTTACCTTAAACATCAGAGTCATTCTTAACGAATGCAAATAAATCCCCGCCTCTATTGTTCAGGAAGTCTAAGCAACCTACATGTAAAGTAGTGCTAAACATGCTATCAATATCCTTATTGATGGTGCCATCATGTTGCCCATTCGCCTTAAAACGGCTCGTTTACAAGCCAATCTCACTCAAGAAAAGCTAGGCGTACTGGCTGGCATTGAAGAAGCCACTGCACGATCACGCATATCCCAATATGAAAGCGGTATACACCGCCCAACATTTGAGATGATGTGCGCGTTTGCTAAAGTGCTTAATGTGCCAGAGTGTTATTTTTATACGGTTGATGATGATTTTGCGGAAATAATTTTAAAATTACATGATGGTGAAATGGTTCAATGGGTAAAATAAATCAATCCATATAATAACTTTTGAAATTATCATTTGAACTATCGCTGAAAATAGCAACCTTGCGGTGGTGAAACCGGATAGAATTGGCCTTACTGGACACAGATATGTTTTGCGACTCCCCGCCCAGTTCGCCATAAACACAATGAATGTATATATTTTTATAAGGATGTTCTGTAAAGTAAATTTGGTGCTTTAACTAGATGATTTTAGAGGTTTTGCGATAACTGAGTTATTTTTAGATAGTCACAATATGCAGTACGACTGAACCTATTACCACTTGAAATTTATGAATAAAAACAGAGTAAATGCGGAGAGGTGAAAACATGGATTATTTTTTAAACACCCCAGTTAATATTGTAGGTAATAATAAACTTCGCTCTCCTCAAATTGAGGCATATATTAAAATTGTAGATTATTTTTCTTCGAATGATAATGGCGAAGCTTTAGTTGTACTACCAACAGGAACAGGTAAAAGCGGACTGGTATCGATAGCTCCATTTGGTATTTGTAAGGGCCGTGTTTTAATAGTCACTCCGGGTTTAGTTACTAAGCAAAGTATTGTAAAAACCCAAGAAATGTTAAGTGATAATTTTTGGGTTAATTTTGATGTGATATTTAATCCCAGCGATCTTCCATCCCTTTGCGAATATGAAAGTGATATAACAGTTGAGAATTTATATAGCAGCAATATTGTTATATCTAATATCCACAAACTAACCTCATCAAGAAAAAATAGTTTAATAAACAGTGTTCCTCCAGACTTCTTCGATATGGTGATTATAGATGAAGCTCACCATGCACCAGCACAAAGCTGGAAAGAGTTGTTAGCATATTTCTCAAAGGCAAAAAAATTACACGTTACCGGAACTCCATTCCGTGGTGATAACCAAAAATTACCCGGAGAGCTAATTCACGAAACGCCACTATCTGAAGTTATGCGTGATAGATATGTAAAATGGCTCAGAAAAGAAACTGTAAATGCCAGTCAGTTATATTTTACAATGCCACATGCTCCCGGTGAAAAATTTACACGCGAACAGATCCTAGCTCTAAAAGATAAAGAGTGGATAGAGAAAAGTGTGGCATTATCAAAAGACTGTTCAATTGAAGTGATAAATCACAGTATTAGTAAATTAGCAGAGTTAAATGATGCTTCAAAAAAAATACCTCATAAGATTTTGGCTGTTGGTTGCAGCATATCTCATGCTGAAGATATAAAAAAATGGTATGAAGAAAAAGGGCTTAAGTGCATAATTGTTCATAGCAATATGGAGTATAAAGAAGTTGAAAGAGCATTTAAGGATATTGATAATCATTTATGCCAAGTTGTAATCTCTGTGAATATGCTTATGGAAGGCTACGATCATAGATACCTAACAATTCTAGCCTTGTTTAGACCATACAGAAGTATAAATGCTTTCGCACAAATAGTTGGACGTGTTTTGCGTGCTATTCCCGAAGAGGAAATAGAAGCCTTTGAAGTAGATAATAACGCTCTCATTATTTATCATCAAGATATTGGCCTTGATGCTATGTGGTCATCTTTCCAAAAAGAAGTTGATCGGGGAACTCAGCAACGAATTAAAGACTATAATTTTTCCGATTACGAGTATGAAGGAAAAGACAGATCTTTAGCAGGCGTATTCATTGATAACAGCTTTATAAGTGATCAAGATTCTTATCTAAAAGATATTGACTTTAATGAACTTTTTGAACAAAAAAGGGCCGAAATTGAAGCCCGAGCAAACCAAAAAATTGATAAGTTAAGAGATAATGTTACTGATGGCGAACTCGATGAAGACGACCTTGCATTAATTAAGGCGCAAATGATCGCAAAAGAAACTCGCAAAGTTTCAAATGACGATATTGATCCTAATCTCATATCTAAGAGACCAGAGCTATATCGTAAAAGAATGCGTGAAACATTAACAAAGCGCTCTCGTGATGAAGCTACAAATATTTTAAGTGACTTAAAATTAGATCCAAAGGGAACCGAGTTGACAAAAATTCTGTCAAGGCACATAAGAACCTTAAGGACAGATACAACCAACGATGGTACACTTGTAATCTATATAAATGCCAAATTGCATAACCGATTTGGCCCTGTAAATGAAAGGGATAATGATGCTTTAACGATGTCTGTTAATTATCTCCCTACTATATTCAAAGAGTTAAGGAGCATGTTGTCATGCTAAGCACCAAAAGTGTGAACCAGCTCATAGACAAAATAGTTTCTGTACACCTTTCAAAAGGTGTGCAGCCTCATGAACTTGCAGAAGCTGCATTTAGCCCAAACTACGACGAAATTGTCATTAAGAAAACTCGAAGTGGTCTAAAGGTCTCTGTCTCCTTCTTCGAGGATGAAGATGGACGAAGAACTAACCATACGATGTTGTATACTTATAATTCAAAAAAAATATTGCAGCGCGTAGAACAAAAAGTTAATAACGGTAATTTCAAAATTCAATGGGATAGAACTGAAAATTTATCTCACCTTATTAATGAGCTTTCATTTAAATTATCTCGTGATTACACGCTTGATTTTATTAATGCACTGATGTCTACCCTTCCGGTTGAACTCAGAAAAAAATGCCTTGACAAATCAGTTAGTTCCGCAAGATAAATTTTATAAAACCGGCTAACAAGCCGGTTTTATACCTTCCAAATTCCTTTTTTAAGTAGCTAACCAATATATCAGTCAGCACCTACACAGAACTGTCAGCCAACGATCTGCTGGCCTCACAAATCAGGAATAAACCCTTCCTCCCGCAGGGCCTTAATCACCCCACGAATCAGATACGAGTTAGAAAACTTCGCCGTATAGGAACGAGCACCCTCTTCTACTGGCTGGAGCAGTCCTCGGTCGATCAACTTACCAAGTTGATAAGTCACTTGAGCCGGTTTCAGCTCAGGTAAAGCGGTACGGAGATCACCCGCTTTTATCGTCCCGAGCTCGACAGCGCGTTTCAGAACTTTAGATTCCAACGGGTTTATTAGCCCTCTTTCAGATGAAAAGTCGATCGCCGGATACAGTATTGTCGTACTCAAAAAAGCATGGTTTGTCAGTTGATCGACTTTCTTCAACTCAGATGAAATTCCCGAAAGTACATATAAACACCATTCTTCTAAGCCCTGCTCAGTTCCTTTATCCGCTAACGACAGCATGGCGTAATAACGCTCGCGATCGTTACAAAATACCGCTGTCGGATTGAGAACCCGCCCACCAACCTGAACATTAAAACCATACTTGATAAGCAACGCATAGGTCAGCAATCTGACCGTTCTGCCATTACCGTTGCCAAAGGGGTGTATCCAACCGAAGCGGTGGTGCACCAGTGCAATCTTCATCAGATCGTATTTTGGCTTATCGGCACGGTTAATGAAGGCCGTCAGTTCCGCCATATAATCAGCAACGCGGATGTGGTCCGGCGGCAAATGGTCAGACTGAGCGATGCTGACGTTATGCTGCCGATAGGCACCGGGTGTTCTGTCACCTTCCTGTTGCAATCCGACAACCGCCAAGCTATGTAGCTCGCGGATAAAATACTCCGTTATCTCATCACCATTATTTAGATGCTCGTCGATGAATTCCATCGCAGCTTCAATATTGTTGATTTCTTTGAGCTGATCCGTTGAACTCTGTGTTCCTTCAACTTTACTTTCAACATAGTCGGCAAGCGTCGTGTGGTTTCCTTCAATCCTCGCAGAGCCCAGACTCTCCAGCATATGGAATACGGCCTTCAACTGCGCGAAAAGGATGGGATGAACGTCAGTTTCCAGACGCAGATGCCGAAGGATCTCCAGTTCCGTCAGCGCATCGACCAAAGGGGAGTCAAAACTGGGGTTCAGGAGCGAGAGTTCAAAGTGATTAAATTGAGCCATGATACGTAGTTATCTCAAATGGAGCATGACGATATCTCAAAATAATAGCAAAAATACTAATATAATCCATAAATTATAAATCAGACTGTTTATGATTATCTCAAAAATCACGAATCCGACATATCAAGTCTACGTTTGAAAAATGTTCAATGCAGAGAGGAACAGGCCATTGCCAGCATGAGAGATGAAACCACGTTTTTAGCGCCGTTAACCGCTAAAACACCGATTCATCGTGACAACCATCACAAAAACAAAGCGATTTTTTATGGGGGCTTTCGTGGGGGCGCTGCTTACGATAAATATCAATAAAATAGATAATTAACAGCAAGTTAATCGTGAGTATGATTCCGAGTCCGGCACCACCTTTCCTTTTTTATGCTTCCTTATCAATCCCTATGTTGTTGTGATTCAATAAGTTGGCGTGAAAATCTTTTCCGATGCGTTTTGATTTATCCCTTCGTATCGGGGAATTTGTGGGTCAGATTGCGGGTCATTCAGTTCGATGAACGGAAGTGATCCTCATAGGTTAACTGACAGCAAAGTCAGATCCGCGAAACCTCTCGCAAAATCTTACAAACTCACTGACTCGCAAGGCCTGTACCTCACGGTATCACCCAGCGGCGCTAAGCTATGGTATTTCCGCTATCGCTTCGGCGGTAAAGAGAACCGTCTGGCCTTTGGCCCCTACCCTCAAACCACGCTGGCAGAGGCCCGCGAAAAGCGCGATGCGGCACGTAAGCTATTGGCATCCGGCATCAGCCCTTCTCAGCTTCGCAAGGCGAACAACCCCGCCGTTGATGAATCCCGCACCTTTCAGTCTGTCACAATGGCGTGGCACAGCAGTTGCCTCAAGCTCTGGTCGGACGCGCACGCCGATAAAATCCTCACCTGCCTGAAACTCTACGTGTTCCCCGCGATTGGTGCGATGGATATCACGCAGGTTGAAACCCGCCATCTTGCGCAGTTGGTTAAGGCGATTGACGATAAAGGCGTGCATGACGTCGCCGGACGGGTACGCCAGCACCTGACTAAAATCATGCGCCACGCCGTCCAGCAGGGCGTGATTAAATATAATCCGGCTTACGATTTGGACGGTGTCGTGACCCCGGTTGTGACCCAACATCACCCCGCCCTGCCGCTGAAACACCTGCCTGAACTGCTGGAGAAAGTGGAAAACTACAAAGGCCGGATGCTCACTCGTCTGGCACTGGAGCTGAACCTACACGTTTTTCTGCGCTCCAGTGAACTCCGCTTTGCCCGCTGGGATGAATTCAACCTCAAAGCGCATATCTGGAGCGTACCCGCCCAGCGCGAAGCGGTAAACGGCGTGCGGTTTTCAGAGCGTGGCGCAAAGATGAAGGATGAACATCTGGTGCCGCTGTCACGGCAGGCGGTCGCCCTGCTGAAACAGATTCAGGCGATTTCTGGCGAATCGGTCTTCGTTTTCCCCGGCGCACATACCCTGAACAAGCCGATGAGTGAAAACACCATCAACAAGGCACTGCGCGTGATTGGCTATGACACCAAAACCGAAATATGCGGCCACGGCTTCAGAACCATGGCCTGTAGCGCCCTGAATGAATCCGGATGCTGGTCAAAGGATGCCATTGAGCGACAGATGAGCCACAAAGAGCGCAACGGCGTGCGGGCTGCTTACGTGCATAAAGCGGAGCATCTGGAAGCCAGAATCGAAATGATGCAATGGTGGTCGGATTATCTGGACGTCAACCGTGAGGGCTACGTCGCACCGTATATTTATGCGCGGAGTCATTCGGCTGGCTAACGCGCTGCGCTTGTTGGCTCCTGACGGGCTTTCTATGTGATAGAAACCCCGTCAGGAGCGTTGTCTTAAAATCATTCGAGCATTCTGCCAAACGTTTCTTACACGTTAGGATTTGCTATATCAACTGACTTTAACCACCGTTCAGCCTTTTGGTTCAATACCGCGAGTCTGGAGTTCCTTACGCAGAACACGCTTTATCCACGTAGCCAATGTCTTATCACCA
Organism: Pectobacterium betavasculorum; assembly: GCF_000749845.1. Classification (GTDB taxonomy): domain Bacteria; phylum Pseudomonadota; class Gammaproteobacteria; order Enterobacterales; family Enterobacteriaceae; genus Pectobacterium; species Pectobacterium betavasculorum. Next base: position 535,551 of record NZ_JQHM01000002.1, read on the forward strand.
TCCTTATGGGCTTGTTCTTCTAACTGCGCACGAAACTCGTGGGACAGCCGAATTTGATACTGGTCTGTTTTTGATTTTTCACTTGACATTGTAATTACAAATTCCATAGCATGGTATAGTTGTAATTACACCGCAATTACATGGTGTTTTGCAACAATAAAGAACGAAGCCCGGTAGTGCTAGGAACACTAACCGGGCCTCTGACCACAACATTATGAGGACTAATGCTATGGCTGACACCAATAGTAACACGGGCTCGCCTTATCAATCACTGCCGGATTATGAGAACCGTTACTCTGCCATGAGTGCCGCGCTGGCGCGTCTGGATTTTTCAAACATGGACGATGACGAACTCTCGCAAGTGACAGAGTATTGCGCCGAAACACAGGCCGGGCTTTGCCATTGCCTGAATTTCATTGGCGATGCGCTGATTACCTTTGCCGATAATGACGTGTGCGAATCGACACCAGAAAGCTTGTGCCAGTTGGGACACGGGTTAACGGCAATCAGTTTACTCATCCCTGCCCTTACCACGATGCACAAACGCGCACATTCACTCACCGCCAGATAGCCATCTGAATATAGCCAGCCTGATTAAAGCTCTGCCGTTAGGTCAGAGCTTTTTTGCTTTCGTGGCTCAATAACAATAATTCTCCCTATCCGATATTGAGTTGTTTGCAGGCATCCTCCCCCTTTCCCGATAGCCTTCCCTACTGGCTGATTCCAGTGGGGAGAAGACATGCCTGAACGTTTTATTTTCGCAACATTTACAGCGCTCAACATGCCATTCAGGCACGACGCAGGACGCGACGGATTTAGGCGGGTGAAGGCCTGCGCCTCGCGGGCATTCATCCGTGGTGTGAGGCGAGTAAATGCCATTTCGCAGAAAGGGCTCATTTGCGTCGCCCGAACCCACCTGCGAGCGCTTCCCCCAAGGGAAACCGAGCAGGCCGGGGGGAGCCGAATAAATTTTGCCGCCCCAGCGAGCAAAAAGACGCGCCCACGCGTCGGTTTATTTGGGGGGCGACAGCCCCGCACACCGTCGTGGCTAAGTCTCCGGCCACAAGCCGGTAGCGAGGCGCGACTACCCACTTTGAAGGCGTTTTCCCATTTTTTCGCTGACCGCAACGGGCAAAAGAAAAAGTGGGCTAAAAACAGCGTCTCAAAGGGGGTAGTCGCGCGTAGCGCGCGACGGTGTGCCGCCGTTGACCTTGGGGGTTTTGGCGTGGCGTCCAGCCGCGACATTACCCCCATGTGCCAGGCAATAAGGGCGTCCAGCCCGCATGAACTGGCGCACGCCGTTTTGTGCCGGGAAATGTATTTTCCGGCGCATGGCTGCGAAGCGGCCACCCCATTCGCCTCATGCTGTCGGCACATCGCATGGGCGCATGTCATTCACGGAAATATGAGCCGAGGCCATGAGGCGAGAAAGACGAAAAAGAAAAGCAGCCAGAGACAAAGGAGGATCAATGCTAATTTCTGATTACCGTGAACGCCGCGAACGTCATTGCGAAAAGATCCAGATACTTCTCAACTTCCTGAAAGAAGAAACCTACAGCGATTTTAAAACGCTGATGCTGCTTTTTGATTATAAAAATCACAAGCCGCTTTATCTGCTGCTGGCAAAAGCCATCGACATGGGATTCATTCAAAAACAGACGTTTTGCACAAGAATGGAAAAAATCTCACTATGGGGTATCACCAACGACGGATTATCCGTTGTCGTCACACCCCATGAGGATGGCTTTCCTGCACGGTTTGAGCCCTCGAAAGTCACTGGCTGGACGCTGATACAGCGCCTTGATCGTCAGCTAACACGGCTCCTTCTTGAGAAGAAAGGCGCTTATGGGTGGATCAGCGGCGCTAATTCAACATTCCGCAGCCGCTATGAGGTATATCATCGCCCGGCCGGGGTGATAACGTTACCAGACGGAACCGTCATCGCCGTGGAGACTGAGCGACATCTGAAAACCAAGGCCCGTTATCAGGCAATTATCACCAACCATTTACTGGCGCGTACTCAAAAGCGCTGGATGTACGTTTTCTATATCGTGCCAGACCCACAGAAAAAACGGGCTATCGAACTGCTGTTCAATAACATCAAACACGTCATCGTGAATCATCAGCGTATCCTGCTGGAAGCAAAGCAGCGCAATGTTTTTCGGGTTTATACGGTTGATGAACTTAAACGGTTAGCGTTAAATTTTGACTAATTGCTGAACAACCACGCGGAGTATATACTCAAAGTATGCACACGAGAGGAGCACTATCATGAAACACCGCGTCAGCGTTACCGTGGACAAAGACAATTATCAGGTTCTGAGTGCTGCCGGAGTCAATATTTCTGGTCTGGTAAATGATGCCATTGGCAAAGAAGCCCGCCGTATCAAGGCTGAGGAGTGGAAGAAAGAAAACCGTGAGGGGATGGAAGAAGTCGCCCGATTTATCGCTCAGAATGGCTCCTTTGCGGATGAAAACAGGAACTGGTGATCATGCAATTCATTGTTTATGAATACAAAAGAGCCAGTCACTACAAAATGTTTGTCGATGTCCAGAGTGATATTGTCGACACACCAAAGCGGCGCATGGTCATCCCGCTTATTGAATCACATCACTTGTCTGAGAAAGTGAATAAAACACTGTTCCCTCTGATCCGCATCGATGGAGAAGATTATCGGCTGATGACTACTGAGCTATCGAGCGTTCCTGTTGAGGTGATTTGTGGAGAAATCGCGTATCTTGGCAACTACGCGGACGAGATTAAGGATGCTATTAATCTTATGTTTTGGGGGATTTGAAGGGGGTTCAGCATGTTTGCATTGAACTTTACTCATGGCTATATCCAGGACATCAGCGTGTTGAAAAGTTTCTAAAAGTGAATTTGTCAATTTATCGGGATACTTACACTGGAAATACAGTTCATCCAGAAATTCGCGATAGGTAACTTCTTCCGGTGAAGAGATTTGCTGGTCTGTAAACACCTGCTCGTAGTCAAACACTACCTTCCCTACCAGGAATAACTGCGGTTATCAACCACATGCTCTGGAAATATGTTCAGCAACAGTATGTCACTTTAGTCAATTTCCGAGCAGTTTAATGAGCTTCTTAAGGACTGACGGAGAGCACGTCTGAAATAATAGAGAAATGGCGTGATGATCAAGCACGCCATTTACTGCATCGTGTAGCCAGAATAAGCCAGCCCTAACAGAGAGCTGCACGAAACCAGAAGACGTTTTGAGATTGTGAATATCGGTGATTTGGCTGAATAGTACGGGCGGATATAGCTACTACCAATACCAAAATTAGCTTGGGAACGCACCAAGAATGCAGCGGAAACACAGAGACTGACTACCCAGCTGGAACGGCGGTATCTGTAATCGGGACTCACAGAACCGCGTTGAAAAGGGGCCGAAACCAGCCCCGTAGAGTATTCGTGCAATGGCGTTAAGATCTGACCAGATATCACTGCCTAAGCAGGGTAATCAGTCTGTCGGCCACCATGTCCAGTACTTTTATCAGTTCCGCCGTAGAACCAGCGCACTGTCTATTGGGATTCTCGTTGTTGTTAAATTGTTCGAGCTCCAGTTTAAACGTACGAAGGCTGTCAGACCGAGGCATGCCTACTGAAGGCGGAGCGTCCAGTATTTTGATCTGTACGAACTCTTTATTGATACCTGGCGAATTGTCCTTGAGTAAATTATTCCAGACATAGAGTCGAGCTATTTTCTGCACCTGATGGTCAGAAGTACGGCTAGCGATGTCAACACTCAGTTGCGCTTTTTCCAGTTTCAGACGCAGATGTTCAAGATAAAGATCATCTGTGGACTTCATGTGGTCGATAATGATCACATCAAACGCGGCTTTGGTCTGTTTGCCGATTACATTAGGCTGACGATCAGTCTCCTCAAACAAAAACGTTATCATCCTCTCCAGGTCTTCAGTTCGCCTGTAAGCTATCCCAGAGGCACCGTCCAGTCCGGCAACCAGTTGCTCTTCCTGTAAAAGTCCCCAACTTACTAGATTACTTCGGGCACGCAAACTCCGGCCGTCGCTCTGACTGACCCACTCGTTGACGGCAGAAGCACAATCGGGATAGCCACAGAGGGGCACCGTATCGCGGATATAAAAAGCAAGGGCATACTCTATTTGTGAACAGGTCAGCTCACTGAGCATGCTCAGGAAATGGAGTTTATCCCTCATATCCACCTCACTTTCCACCATCCGGACGGTCAGACGGGCATAGTATTCAGCCTTTCCGACCTCATCATCCTGAATTACCCGGCGGATGGCCACCAGTAAATCATCATCCTGGATATCGAGGTCTTTACGATTGATCTCTATGAGACCGCAGATGTAATCCTCCAGACGCCGCTGGCGGAAATCCCTCTCCCGGTCAGCAAGTCCAGCAAGCGCTTCCCCTAGGATTTCCAAGAGATCCCCGGCAACGGGGATTTTTTTGACAGCAGCCCAAAATGTTCGGCTTGCTACCTTGCTGAGAGCCCGATCGTTTTTTATGGCCAGAAGTTCTTCGCTTGCCCTGGCCAAAAACGAGCTGCCCTTTCCGGTTTTTTTGTCCAGCGAATTCTGATCGCTCATACGACCTCCTGTACATACACAGTGATGTTCACAGCAGAATCCACTTCTAGGCTACGTTTCATAGCATATGCAATCTCTTCTGTTCTTACTGACATGGCGCTATCCAGTGAGTCTGTAGCCGGCACCGAAGCTACCAAATTCGTGCCTGATCTGATGGGCAATTTATCCTCAGGCCTGCTCGCTACCTAAAAGTTTCGTCAGGAGTGCTCGACAAACGATTTTATCGTCATGGTTTAATACTACACCATGCTGGAATTTGAACGGATAGTAAAACCATTCGAGCTACGGTTTTATATGTGAATATAAACACTGTGCCGCCTTATAAATTAAAAGTCAGGTTTAAACATCAACTATAATCTTTCTCGTTAAATTTATTAATAAACAGCTCGGTTGGTTATATAATTTTGCATTCGCTACTGCAGATTCGAAGTCACTATTCTCGGATTTATCCCTCCCCTCTCGGCTCCGCCGCAATAACACCAGATACAGTATCACATCAGCGGTCGATGCCACCAGATATCGAAGCCGTGACGGTGCGGCAGGGGAAAAACCGTGTTTTTTACCTGCCTTGCCATCCTACATTTCTAAAAGCTGCCTATTGTTGAAAAGTCGGATCTTCTATAAAGGGTGATTCGATAATTTACCAATACAATTACAGATCATCAGATCATCAGATCATCAGATCATCAGATCATCAGATCATCAGATCATCAGATCATCAGATCATCAGATCATCAGATCATCAGATCATCAGATCATCAATAAAATTATTATTTCTTTATGTGATTACTCCTTTGATAATTGTCACTATACCAATTAAAGGGATGGGATGATTCGTCAGGTGACGTATTTTGATTACGAGATATGATGACTTGTTTTGCATCAATGAACAGAAAAGGAGTACTGAATGTCACAAGCAATAAATCCACGACCATTATATGAAATTTTGATTGAGTTGGAAAAAGTCGGACACTCCGCGTTGTGGTTAACGTCACCACACGGGAAAGACTGTCTTGAACGATATCCTTTCGATCAAAGCCAGTGGTACCTGCCGAACATCATTACCGGTGACGGCAGAACGGTGGCACACCGAGAAGAACGCCCTAACGGTTGGCTGCTATGTGGAGACTGGAAAACTACCCAATGCCGACCCAGTGCCGCGTTGCCTACCGATGCCATCCCTCTGGATGAACGCCTGAAATTTCATCTGATTGCCAGGGGAAAATGATGGCTGGGGTATCAACAAAGGAATATGTATGACTGACTGGATTATCGCTACCGAGGGTGTGAAAGTTATCAAAGACAGCGTCGGTCTGTGGCCACAGATTATCACAGCAATCTCATCCGCCGGTGCAGCACTCGGAGGTGTGGGTCTATCACACCATTTTACGCGTAAACGCGAGGAAGCGACTGCAACACGAAAACGTAAAGAGGAACATCTGTTTATTACAACCGAACTAGTCTTCCTGCTGGAACGGTTTGCAGATGAGTGCTCGCAGGTAGCCGCTGATAGCGGCGAACCAGATTTGCAAGGAGAATATTCTGTCAGTGTACAGCCCCCCAAGCTCAAAATGGATGAGGTTACTGGGGACTGGCGCACCCTTCCAGTAAGAATAATGTACAGAATTCGTGAACTGCCTATCCTGCAGAATGAAGCCAACAGATTTATTGCCAGCATTTCGGAATATGACTGGGCACCTTTTTACAACGATAGCTTTAAAGAGCGGCAGTATCAGTACGCCCGGTTGGGGCTGAAAGCACTGATACTGGCCATTCGCTTGCGTAAAACGGCAGGGCTTCCCTCGACACGACTGGATGCTACCGAGTGGTCTGCGATGCCGCAGATGTGGAACGTATGGCGACGCGAGCGCAAAAATCGAGCACAGCGTTGCAGGGAAAGGGCTGAAGGGGATATCGATATTCAAGCAGCCGACCAACAACCCACATAGCTGAAGAGCAGATATGATTTTACTTGCCGTTCCGGCGCATATTGCGCCGGTTTCACTTTTTGTAGCCACCGATTACCCGTTCGCCCTAGCGCTGCGTCAGATGGCCACTATCCACGACAGAGCCTCCATAATAAAAGGCAACTCAATTTGTAAACACACCCGTTTTAGTTCCACAAAAATGTTTGATATTACCAAACATAGTGCCATTCTAAGATTAGAGGCTCCCCACCAAATCCCCCAACGTCACCATCAGCATCATCGGGTCTATTGGTGAAGGCTCAAACCCCACCCGTAGGTAAAATTCCTGCGCTTCATCAGACAGCGCATGAACCAGCATCCCGCGAATGCCGATAGTATCCGCCACCTGAATCACCCGTAGCCCAGCATCCCGTACCAGCGCTCGGCCAACACCCTGACCATGTAATGATTTATCTACCGCCAGACGACCCAGCACCACCACAGGAATCGGATCGGGCATATTGCGACGAAAACGCCCAGGTGCAGCGTTTGTCATAACGGCGCTGGAGGCCAATGAGTAATACGCCAATACCTTAGCGTCATCGCAGCAAACGAATGTACGGGATGCACCCGTTATCTGATTTTTCATCGCCCGCTGTTTCAGCCAGTTATCCATAGACTCCACGCCGCAGCAGAATGCGGAAAGTTCATGTTTAGCGTGAAGTGGCTCAGGGGCGGAAATCATTTTTTCTGCTCCCACGGTGCAGAAGTTTGCATGGTTTTACGCAGTGCGGCATTCGGCGAGGGTGCTTGATCCAAGCGCGCAAGGAATTCTTGATAAGCCTCAGGATCTGCCATGATGATCCGCTGATCGATCAATGCCTCTTCTGCGGCGGCACGAGCAGCTTCAAGGACAAAATCGGTGCGATTTTTCCCTCTGACCTTCGCCGCACGATCGATAAGATCCCGTTCGGCGGGCTTGATGCGTAAATTTAATGTTTCGCGTTTAACAGAAACGCTGTTCGTCACTGGCATGATGTTATCCTCTAACATACACTCTGGATATTAATCATACAGCAAACGTAACGCTAATGTCATTACGATTTATTAGTACCATGGGAACCGAACCAAAGGAACGAACCGGGTATTTCTTTATCGCATGTGACCCATCATTCTGATCTATTTATAAAAATACGGGTCAACCTGCGGGTCTTGACAACAGACACGGTTAAAATTTATGCTACATTTCAATTTAATAGAAAGCTGAATGATCCCGAGTCCGGCACCACTATTCTTTTTTTATGCTTCCTTATGAATTCTTATATTGTTTAAATTCAATGGGTTGGCGTAAAAATCTTTTCCGATGCGTTTTGATTTATCCCTTCGTATCGGGGAATTTGTGGGTCAGATTGCGGGTCATTCAGTTCGATGAACGGAAGTGATCCTCATAGGTTAACTGACAGTAAAGTCCGATCTGAGAAACCTCTCGCAAAATCTTATAAGCTCACTGATTCGCAAGGCCTGTACCTCACGGTATCTACCAGTGGCGCTAAGCTATGGTATTTCCGCTATCGCTTCGGCGGTAAAGAAAGCCGTCTGGCCTTTGGCCCCTACCCTCAAATCACACTGGCAGAAGCCCGCGAAAAGCGCGATGCGGCACGTAAGCTATTGGCATCCGGCATCAGCCCTTCCCAACTTCGCAAAACGAACAATCCTGCAGTTGATGAATCCAACACCTTTCAGTATGTCGCGACAGCATGGCACACCAGCAGCTTCAAGCTCTGGTCAGACGCGCACGCCGATAAAATCCTCACCTGCCTGAAACGCTACGTTTTCCCCGCGATTGGCACGATGGATATCACGCAGGTTGAAACCCACCATCTTGCGCAGTTGGTTAAGGCGATTGACGACAAAGGCGTGCATGACGTCGCCGGACGGATACGCCAGCACCTGACTAAAATCATGCGCCACGCCGTCCAGCAGGGCGTGATTAAATATAATCCGGCTTACGATTTGGATGGCGTCGTGACCCCGGTCGTGACCCAACATCACCCCGCCCTGCCGCTGAAACGCCTGCCTGAACTGCTGGAGAAGATGGAGAACTACAAAGGCCGGATGCTGACCCGTCTTGCGCTGGAGCTGAATCTGCATGTGTTTCTGCGCTCCAGTGAACTGCGTTTTGCCCGCTGGGATGAATTCAATCTAAAAGCACATATCTGGAGCGTGCCCGCCCAGCGCGAAGCGGTAGATGGCGTGCGGTTCTCAGAGCGTGGCGCAAAAATGAAGGATGAACATCTGGTGCCGCTGTCACGGCAGGCGGTCGCCCTGCTGAAACAGATTCAGGCGTATTCTGGCGAATCGGTCTTCGTTTTTCCGGGTGCACATACCCTGAACAAGCCGATGAGTGAAAACACCATCAACAAGGCGCTGCGCGTGATTGGCTACGACACCAAAACCGAAATCTGCGGCCACGGCTTCAGGACAATGGCCTGTAGCGCCCTGAACGAGTCCGGACGCTGGTCAAAAGACGCCATTGAGCGACAGATGAGCCACAAAGAGCGCAACGGCGTACGGGCGGCTTACGTGCATAAAGCGGAGCATCTGGAAGCCAGAATCGAAATGATGCAGTGGTGGTCGGATTATCTGGACGTCAACCGTGAAGGATATGTCGCACCGTATATTTATGCGCGAAGTTATACGGCTGGCTAACGCGCTACGCTTGTTGGCTCCTGACGGGCTTTCTATGTGATAGAAAACCCGTCAGGAGCTTTTCGTAAAATCATTCGAGCATTCTGCCAAACATTTCTTATACGTCAGGATTTCACTGGCTTATCGCGTTTTGGCGCTGCCAGTTTTCGGTTGCAAGAATCCAGAACCCAGGCTGAAAAATTAGCGTCGGGATCTTCCGTTCTCTCCTGTGCAACGCTGGCGTTTATTTCTTCGATAAGCTCATGCGGGAAGCGAATTCCCTTTGTGGTCGAACGCTTGTTTTTAGAACCTGTAGGCATGCCGTTTTCCTTTCTCGCTGAACGCACACTATACAAGGAAAAATATTTTTAAACACGTTGACGTGTATGTGCACCTAGCGCTAAGGTGTATGAACACCAAGAGCAAATTCATGGTGAAAAACGAAACCCGGCAGTGCGCTAACACTAACCGGGCTTCTGACCACAACATTAGCGCAAACAAGCTTATGCTGGAATCCAATTAAGCATCAAACGTTCCCCACCAAATCCGCCAACGTCACCATCAGCATCATCGGATCTATCGGTGAAGGCTCAAATCCCACCCGCAGGTAAAAATCACGCACCTCATCAGACAGCGCATGAACTAACATCCCGCGAATGCCGATAGTATCAGCAACCTGAATCACTCTTAGCCCAGCATCACGTACCAGCGCCCGGCCAACACCCTGACTATGCAATGATTTATCTACTGCCAGACGACCCAGCACCACGACCGGGATCGGATCGGGCATATTGCGGCGAAAACGTCCGGGAGCGGCATTCGTTGCAACGGCACTGGAAGCCAATGAGTAATACGCCAACACTTTTGAATCATCGCAACTGACGAAAGTTCGTGATGCACCAGTGACCTGATTTTTCATCGCCCGCAGTTTTAGCCAGTTATCCATAGACTCCACACCGCAACAGAATGAGGAAAGTGCATGTTCGGCGTGGAGTGGCTCAGGAGCAGAGATCATTTTTTCTGTTCCCACGGTGCAGGCGTTTGCATAGTTTTACGCAGCGCGGCATTTGGTGCAGGGGCCTGATCCAAACGGGCAAGGAATTCCTGATAAGCGTCGGGATCTGCCATGATGATGCGCTGATCGATCAACGCTTCCTCTGCGGCAGCACGCGCAGCCTCAAGGACAAAATCAGTGCGATTCTTTCCTCTAGCCTTCGCAGCACGATCAATCAGATCCCGTTCTGCGGGTTTGATGCGTAAATTCAATGTTTCGCGTTTAACAGAAACGCTGTTCGTCGCTGGCATGATGTTATCCTCGAATATACTCTCTGGATATTAATCATACAGCAGCCGTAACGCTAATGTCATTACGATTTATCGGCATCATAGGGAACCGAACCAAAGGAAATCACTGGGCTATTTATCGCACATATATCCCAGCGTTATGATATTCAATAGAAAACATGAGTCAACCCACGGGTCTTGACAACAGCCACGATTAAAATTTATGTTACATTTCAACTTCATAGAAAGCTGAATGTTCCCGAGTCTGCCACTTTTCCTTTTTTATGCCCCCTTATCAATCCCTATGTTGTTACGATTCAATAAGTTGGCGTAAAAATCTTTTCCGATGCGTTTTGATTTATCCCTTCGTATCGGGGAATTTGTGGGTCAGATTGCGGGTCATTCAGTTCGATGAACGGGAGTGATCCTCATAGGTTAACTGACAGCAAAGTCAGATCCGCGAAACCTCTCGCAAAATCTTGTAAGCTCACTGACTCGCAAGGCCTGTACCTCACGGTATCACCCAGCGGCGCTAAGCTATGGTATTTCCGCTATCGCCTTAGCGGTAAAGAGAACCGTCTGGCCTTTGGTCCCTATCCACAGACTACGCTGGCAGAAGTCTATTCAATGATCTCGCCAACATGATAGCGCCGCAAAATTTGCACCAGCGCCTCTAGCACCGCTTGCCTCTGCTGCTGAATAAAAAAGTGCCCACCGTCAAATAACAGAACCGTCGCAGGGTCGGTAAACAACGTCTGCCACTGTGGCAACTCCATCACTGGAACATTCTGATCCTGGCGCCCTCCCATTATCGTAACGGGTAGTGGTAATGGTGTAGCAGAGGACAAGTGGTAATCCTCTACCAAGCGGAAATCAGCCCGTAACATAGGCAAAACCAACGCCATCAGTTCCTGATGAGCCAGCAATTCCGGCGGCGTCCCTCCATACCCTTGCAGCCGCTGGATAAATGCGGCGTCGGAAAGCGATGACATCGGCGATATGTCACGAATCAGATGCAGTGGCCGGCAGCCTGAAGCAATAAAATGAAGAGGCAAACGCTGCCCGTGTTCCTGCAACGCCTGCATTAATGACATACCCAAACGGCACCCCAAGCTGTGACCGAATAGCAGCCAAGGTTTATCGAGCGGAATATGCTGACGCAACGCCTCAACGACCTCAGCTATCCGCAGGCAAGGCGCTTCACGCAGGCGCGTGCTACGCCCCGGTAGTTGGGCAGCGCAAAGTTCGACCCACGAAGGTAATCCGTTGGCAAAGGGTTGATAATGGCTGGCGCTCCCTCCTGCGAATGGCAGGCAAATTAATCGCACGACTGCCGCTGGACGCGGCAGTAATGTGTGAAACCACGGTGACATTATTTCTCCTGTTAACGATGTCGGCGGCGCTGCAACGCCTCACGGCGTTTTCTGATACGCGCATCAGCCTCCGCCATCAGATCTTGTTGCGGAACCTGTTCGCCCAGCCAAGCCGCCAACGCAGCAATAGTGGGATACTGAAACAACACTACTACTGGAATATCACGCTGCAACGCGGCCTCTAACTGATTTTTTACCTGTAATAGCAATAGAGAGTGGCCGCCAATATCAAAAAAGTTGTCTCTGATGCCAGGGGCTTCGATCTTCAATACGCTAGCCCACACCGTAGCTAGCTGCTGTTCCAGTTCACTGGAAGGTGCAACGTAACCCAGGCTTCTTCCCGACGCTATCGCCGCTCGAGGGTCAGGCAATTGACGGCGATCCAGTTTACCGTTCGGCGTTATCGGCAGGCGATCGATCGCAACCCAAGCCGCTGGTAACATATAGCTTGGTAAACGAGCCTGTAGATGTTGGCGCAATGTCTCTATTTCCGGCACAGGTTGTGCGGCAACATAATAAGCGGCAATACGTTTCTCATCTTGCGCATCACTAAAAACCGTAATTGCAACATCCTGAATAGCAGGATGGCTTAACAGTACTGCACCAATCTCACCAGGCTCTACCCGCATACCGCGGATTTTCACCTGATCGTCGCGGCGCCCCATGAGGCAAACAACGCCATCATGGCGCACATGCCCAACATCCCCAGTAAAATAACAAATATCATCCGGTTGCTCGGAAAACGGGTTGTGGATAAAGGCAGGAGCCTGTCGCCCACCTTGTAAATAGCCCAACGACGGAAAGCGAGTACGGATAACTATTTCGCCCGGCTCGCCAATACCACACTGTTGGCGCTGCGCGTTAAGCACCAAAATCTGGCTGGCACTTATCGCCTGTCCCACCGGTAATGCTTGCGGTAAGCGCCCAACCGCAGGCACACGATAGAAACTTTTCGCCAATGTCGTTTCCGTCGGGCCATAGAGATTGATGATCTCCGCCTCCGCGCTGACCAGGGCTTGCCATTGGCGTACCAGGTTAGCCGGAAGTAGCTCACCGGCAAAAAACAGCCGTCGGAGATCCGGCAGCGCAGCAATCTGGTCAATCGTCAGCAGCCAGGATTTCACGATAGTCGGCACGGTGTGAAAAATAGTAATGCGCTGACGTCGGAACCAAGGGAACAACGTCCCCGCAGAAAGATCTTCCTCAACAGGCGGCAAACAGAGCGTTGCGCCGCTGATAAGCGGTGTCAGAATATCGCGCAGCACCACGTCGAAACTGAGTGCAGTCAGTTGTGCACAGCGATCGTTTGGACCGATGGCAAAGGTGTCTCGTTGCCATTGTAAGAAGTGAGCCAGCGCCTGTTGCTGACCGATAATTCCCTTCGGCGTACCGGTTGTGCCAGAGGTAAAAAACAGATAACACGCCGCCAAAGGGTCAACGGTTGGAGAAATAACCTCGGCATGCTGGGTAGCCAATGCGTCGATCGGCGTCACCTGCCTCCAACGTCGATCGTCGCAAATATCAGTAATGGCTGCATCAGGGGAAACAACAGACAACAACTGTTGCGGCTTCGCCTCGTTGAGTATTGCCTGACGACGAGGCAGCGACAGATTTTTATCCAATAACAGCATCACGCCACCCACCTGCATGACAGCCAACATCGCTGCAATCAGACCAAAGCTGCGCGAACCGTGGATGGCAATCACCTCACCGGGTTGTACGCCCGTTGTACGCAACTGTGCGGCATAGTAAGCGGCGGTTTCTGCCAGCTCCTGATAACTCCACAGCCGCTCCCCCTGTTCAATCGCGGTCAGCATCGCAAACCGTCGGGCACTGTCGGCAAATAGCGCCGGTACGGTGGTGATCGCAGCAGATGACAGCGGCGCCTGAGGGTTAGGTAAAAACTGTCGTGCGGCAACGGTCAATAACGAGTAGCTTTGCAACGGCTGCTCAGCATCATCAGCAACCTGTTCCAGCAGTGTAATCAACTGTTCCGCCAACGCGCGTATCTGTCCATGCCCATAGCGCGCTTGCGGCCAGACCCATTCCAGCACCAACTCACCTTCACGTTCTTGCGCATAGAGGGTCAGTGCAAATTTCGCCTGCGGTTGCGTCAACTTCAGCTCACGTACCGTGATGCCATCAAGCTGCTTATCCCCCTGCGGCGCATTGAGCATATTGAGCATCACGTCGAAGATAGGGTTTTGATTCAGGCGTCGTTCTGGACGCAGAAGCTCGGTCAATCGCTCAAAGGGCATTTCCTGGTGATCCCAGGCATCAAGGCAAACCTGCCGTACCTGCATCAGCAACGAACTGAACGTTGCCTCATCGACCACCTTCACGCGCAGGGGTAACGGATTAATAAAGCAGCCCAACAACGGTTCTGTTTCCGGCAACGTGCGCCCGGCAACGGGGGCACCAATGACCAGATCCTGCTGTGTTGTAACACGACTCAGCAGTAATCCAAAAGCACTTAGCAACAGCATAAATAGGCTGGCATTATGTTGCTGGCAGCAATTATGCAAACGTCGCAATGTGCCGGAATCCAACGACAGGGTCAGGCTATCGCCTTGCGATCCCACACTTTCGTCCTCAGGAAAATCGGCAGGTAGTTGCAATAGTGGTAGATCGCCGCTCAGTTGCTTCAACCAATATTGCTCTAGTTGCTGCATCCGTTCGCCGCTCAGTTGCTCACGCTGCCAGGCGGCATAATCGCTGTAATTAATCGCTAGTACAGGTAACGCCACCGTACGAGCAGACAGAATCTGACGGTAATATTGAACCAGTTCATCAATCATCACACCGACCGACCAGCCATCAGCGATAATGTGATGTAGCGTCAGGAGCAGCACATATCGCTGCTCCTCGCAGTGCAACAAACTCACACGCAGTAACTCATTTTCTGCCAAGCGGAAAGGTCGATTCGCGGCTGCATCCACCAGCGCCTCAATTTGCGACTGTCGCTCAGCCGCCGCGAGCATACGCAAATCGTGATGCTCAACAGGCTGCGCCGCGATGGGCATCAGCGTTGGCGTACCATCCTCGTCCGCGAAACGGGTGCGTAACACCGCGTGACGTGCGCGCAGTTGGTTAAATGCCTGCTGCAACGCCACAACATTTAGTTCTCCTTCCAGTTGCAGCGCGCTGAATAGGTTGTAGGCGCTGCTGTCCGGCATCAGTTGCTGCATAAACCAGATTTTTTGTTGCGCGAAGGAGAGCACCCGCGGAGCATTTTCCGGCTGCGGTTGGATGGTCAGTGCAGATGGAAGAGGTAAGCTCTCACCGAGCACAGCAGCCAATGTCGCCACCGTAGGATTTTCAAACAGCGTATGTAATGCCAGATCCGGCGCAAAACGATGGCGCAGACGTGCCAAAACCTGGGTTGCCGACAGTGAATGCCCACCCAACTCGAAGAAATTGTCATCAACGCCGATCTGGCTGATACCAAGAACCTCAGCAAAGATGGCTGCGACCCCCGCTTCGACAGGCGTACGGACGGTGGCCATTATTTCTGAAGATGCCTCAGGCATTGGTAACGCCAGCAGCGCTTTTTTGTCAATTTTACCATTGGGCGTCAGCGGCAAAGCTGGCAGTAACAGAATTTGCGCAGGAACCATCCAACCGGGAAGCGATACCAGAAGATGCTGACGCAACGATGCTGGTGTCAGCACGGGATCATTCGCGACGACAAAGGCTACCAGTGAAGGCGTTTGCCCTTCTCTGGCGATTACCGTAGCAGCGGAAACATGCTCATGCTGCATCAAGTGTTGAGTGATTTCCCCTAGTTCAATGCGGAACCCTCGGATTTTAACCTGATCATCCATCCGTCCCAGATAAGCAATGCGACCATCAGCCTGCCATTGAGCCAGATCCCCAGTGCGATAGATCTGCGCCTGTGGATCATCACTAAACGGGTCGGCAATAAATTTCTCGGCAGTGAGTTCCGGCCGCCCCAAATAGCCCAGCCCAACCCCTGCGCCGCCAATCCAGAGTTCACCGGGCGTACCCACTGGACACAATGAAAGGTGGCTGTTGAGAACATAAAGTTGGGTATTACTAATCGGTCGCCCAATCGGTGGATTATCCTCTTCAAGTGCAACGCGATGCCACGACACGACATCCGTACACTCAGTGGGACCATAGGAATTAATCAGCGCACAACCGCTGTGCTGCAACCAAGGTTGCAGGATATTCATCGCAATACTTTCTCCACCGAGCCACAGCTGTTGCAAGCTAACAAGATGCGTCCACATTTCACGTTCTGTCACCAACGGATAGAAGGCACTTGGCGCACAGTTAATGCGTGTCACCTGATGCAGAGCTATCTCCTGCACAATTTGCCCGACGTCATACTGCGTAACCGTAGAGAACACCACGCACCCGCCCTGTAATAGCGGAGACCAGAGATTTTTCTGCGTAAGGTCAAAAGACAGAGAACTGATAATTAGCGGCCGATCGTCTTCTCCGGCCTGAAGCTCGCCAACATACCAGTGCAGCAGGTTATTCACGCCATGATGCGTCACCTGAGCCGCTTTCGGACGCCCCGTCGAACCAGAGGTGTAGATAACATATAACAGATGCCGATCGGCTGGGATTTGCGTAAATACAGGCGGCTGCGTCGGATAAACGCTTAGCGTCTGTCGTAAAGCAGGATCGTCCAGCGTCAATACCTGCACCTCTGGGGGCAAACTGGCGCCAAGCGTATCAACCACCGTACTGTGAGTCAGCAACCAGCTAGCGCCACTGTCCTCCAGCATGAAGCGTATCCGCTCTGTCGGATAATCTGGATCAATCGGAACATAGGCCGCCCCTGTCATCACAATAGCCAGCAATCCAATCATCACCTCACCGCTACGCGGCATCGCCAGGCTAACCAGCGAATCTGTACCAATGCCTTGCTCCCGCAGGAAATGTGCCAACTGGCTCGCCTGCTGACACAGTTGCAGATAACTCAATTGCCGATCGCCCCATTCCACCGCGACACGTTGTGGGGTTAATGCCGCCTGACGCAAGATTTGCTGGGGTAGCAGCGACGCTTCTGACCAGTGATGAGGAGCGGGGTTGAACTGCTGAAGAAGATGCTGTTGTCCGGTATCAAGCATAGGCAACGCACCAAGCGCCATCTCAGGCTGACGTAACAAGCTATTGATCAATTCACCAAAGCGCTGTGCGAGTTGGGCAATATAGTCAGCCTCAAACAGCGTCGTATTGTAGTCAAACTGGCACTTCAATTCGCCCTGCTGCTCCACCACATTCAGCAACAGCTCAAAACGAGCGGGCGTAACCGGATGCGGCAGGCGGACAAAATGGCAATTACCAACCGGAGTCGGTTGCAGTAGATCGTTATCCATACTGAACATAATTTGGAATAACGGCGTATGGCGGGTACTACGTTCAGGATTCAACGCCTCGACCAGTTGTTCAAACGGCACATCCTGATGCATTTGCGCATCAATATTGACCGCTTTCACCTGACGTAAAAAGTGGCGGAATTCAAGATCGGGATCGCACTCGACACGCAGTACCAGACTGTTAACAAAAAAACCCACCAACGGCGCCAACACCGAATGAGAACGGTTCGCGACCGGAACACCAATCACAATGTCCTGGCTGCTGCCATGGCGGGACAACAGCAAGGCAAAGGTGGCATGCAACAGCATAAATAGCGTAGCACCTTCCTCATTGGCTAGCTGTTGTAATCCCAGAGTGGTGTCTGCTGTCAACGAGAAGCAATAACGTTCACCGTTGCTACTCTGCTGCAACGGTCGCGGGTGACTGAGCGGCAGGCTATGTACTAACGGCAAATCCATCAGTTGCTGTCGCCACCATGCAAGCTGAACCTGATAAGCAGGCCGCTGCACCCATTCACGCTGCCAGTGGGCATAATCGATATAGTGAACAGGCAGTGCTGGTAGTGACGGGGCTTCCCCGGCCAGCAGCGTCTGATACAGCGTACGGAATTCCTCAATGAGTACGGCCATCGACCATCCATCTGCCGCGATGTGATGGACGGTAACCAACAGAGCGCCTTCATCTGCACTGGTGCGCAGAAAGGCCGCTCGCAGCAGCACGTCTTTAGACAGATCAAATGGTTGCCGTGCGTCACGTTCTGCGGCTTCCAGAATAGATTGCTGTTGCTGGCTTGCTGGAAGCAGACTGAGATCAACCTGATCTAACTGGAAGCTAAACGCAGCACGAATCACCTGCCGAGCCTCATCATTCTCTACACAAAACACCGTTCTCAGTGGCTCATGACGATCAATCAATAAGCGAAAAGCGTTTTCAGCCAACGTCGCTTGAAACTCGCCTTCGATGCGTAGCAGCGCAGAAATATTATAGAGACTACTGTCAGCGATCAGTTGATCGAGCAACCATAGACGTTGTTGGGAAAAAGAGAGTGGGAAGCCTATATCTGGTACCAGAGAATCACGCGGCTGTGGCAGCACGGGCGGAAGCAGTTCACCACCTCGTTTACTGGTAATCAGCGCAGCCTGCTCCGACAAGTGAGGCGAGTCAAACAGGTCACGGATCGTCAACTCCACTTGCATATGCTCACGAATTTCAGCCAATAAGCGCACAGCTAACAGCGAGTGGCCGCCCAGAGCAAAAAAGCTATCGCTGGCTCCGATTACCGTCGCCTCTACTGGCAGCAACGTAGCCCAAATCGTTGCCAACGTGCACTCATCGTGGCCTTGCGGGGCAATATAACTCTGGGTATCTCGCGTGAAATGAGGTTCAGGCAATGCCTTACGGTTGATTTTTCCATTAGCAGACAGCGGCATAACGTCCAGTGCAATCAGCAGTGCTGGCACCATATAATCGGGTAATTGCTTGTGCAACACCGCGCGCATCTCTGCGTCTCGATTCGTTGGCAATGCAGCGCTTGGATTGAGGCTATAGTAACCCAGCAGATGCTGTTCACCGTGCGCATCTTTACGCGCCACCACCACCGCCGCGCTAACAAACGGCAGTGATAACATCTGTTGTTCTATTTCCCCCAGTTCAATTCGCAACCCCCGAATTTTTACCTGGTCATCAATACGCCCAAGGTACTCAATATTGCCATCCGGTTGGTAACGCACTAAATCGCCAGTGTGATACAACACACCATCTTGCTGAGTACAAAATGGATCAGGCAGGAAACGTTCAGCACTCAGGTCAGGTCGGTTTAGGTAGCCACGGGCAATACCCACGCCGCCAAGACAAAGTTCGCCCGCCAGCCCAGGCGGCAGCAATTGCAGACGACGATTGACCACATAACACGTCGTGTTATCAATCGGTTTGCCAATAGGGATGGTACGGTAGCGTCGCCCGGCTTCACCACACCACCAGGTCACGTCGATCGACGCTTCCGTCGGCCCATAAAGATTCCATAGCGCGACCTGCGGCAGGTAGTTCAAAGTATCTTGCCAGGTTTCTACGGGTAAGGCTTCACCGCTACAAACGATGGTTTTCAGATCGGGCAGAGAATTCGTCGCCGTACTGTCAATAAACAGCCGTAACATAGAAGGAACGAAATGCACCAGCGTGACGCGATGCTGCGCCATCACTTGATGCAGATATGCCGGATCTTTATGTCCACCAGGGCGAGCAAACACCAATCTCGCCCCCACTAATACTGCCCACAAGAGTTCCCATACCGAGACATCAAAACCAAACGGCGTTTTCTGTAGCAGGGTATCGTCCGCGGTCAGCTTAAACGCTGACTGCATCCATGCAAGGCGATTCACCACACCGCGATGCTCCAGCATCACGCCTTTCGGATTCCCTGTCGATCCAGAGGTATAAATCACATAGGCCAGATGACGTGAGGTTAGCTCCAGCGTCTCCATCGACATCGCTGCTGTTGACTGCTGCTTTATCTGAGCCAATGTATCGCTGTCGTCAAGTACAACCACATAAGCGGGCTGTTCAGCCAGCAGCAAACGCAAGCGTGGCGCCAGCGCCTTCGTCGTTAGCACCACCTCGGATTGCGCATCTGCCAACATATAAGCCAATCGGGCATCAGGATATTCGCTATCCAAAGGCAGCCAGGCTCCCCCTGCTTTCAGTATGCCCAGAATGCCAATCAGCATGTCGCAGGAGCGCTCAATAAACATCCCCACCCGGCAGTCTGGTCCAACACCTTGTAAACGCAAGTAATGCGCCAATTGACTGGACTGCGAGTCAAGCTGCTGATAACTCAATTTGTTATCATCGTCCTGTACAGCAATCGCCTGAGGTGTACGTCTCGCCTGCTGTTCGAACAGTACGTGTAACGTTTGCCGATCGTCAAAGGCCTTCTCGGTCGCATTCCAGCGTAATAACTGCGCGCGATCGACTTCACTGACCAACTCTAACTTATCCAGCGCCGTCGTTCCCGCCAGCAACTGCTGGTGAACGTGAATCAGACAGTCGGTAAATTGTTGTGCAGCGGCAACCCCTTGTGGGTGAGAACACTTGGCATGCAGGGCACCGTCACTACGATAATAAAGATAAAACTGTAAGGCTCCGCCATCTTCACTGGTCCAACTGTTCACTAACTCCAGGCGACTGCTTTGCAATAGCGCCCGCGAATAGCCATGGAAGTTATAAATAAACCGCAGACCGTTACTGGTCAGCCCTTGATGACGAGAGGTGAGTTGGGTCAGCGCTTCAAACCCTTTGCGCTGACGCTGAAATTCACGGCCTTGTTGCAGTAGGTCGCCAAAATGCTGTGCCGAGCCAAATGGCAGCACGAAAGGCACCAAACTGGAAAAGTTACCTAATAACTGTGCCGATGTAGCACTGCGGTGATTGACGATCTCCTGAAGCGCAATTCCCTCGTCATAGCCATATAACTGCCCTGCAACCCAGGCGAACAGCGATTTAAAGTAGAACGGATGGTTAATGCGCGCAGCACGGCAAACGGCGTCCAATCCCTCGCATGGAATCGGTACATCAATTAACGTAGTCGCTTCCTGTGGATGACGCTGACCGCTGTCTTCACCCGTTTGCGTTAATAAAGCCGCGTGCTGCTGCCAAAATGCCAGCGTATCCTGACAATCAAAACGTTGGCGCAGGCTATCGGTCAGTAACACAAACGGCTGCTGCCCTTCCGCTACCTCCGGTACTTCACCACACAGCGCTCGGGAAAAAAGGACAATGGCCGCACCATCAAACACCAGATGATGGCTTCCCACCACCAGATTCTGTTCACCATTGTCCAACTCCAGCAGCAGTACGCGAACCAATTGCTGACTGAAATCCCAGGGATCGCGAATCCATCGTTGGGCGATGTCCGCCACTTGCGCCGCCATACAGTGCTGTTGACTAAAATGGATCCCCTGTTTCAGCGTCACGCCCAACGCCGCATTCACAACACTGACCTGCGGAGCCAACGCCGTCTCTAACGATGTCAGGACAAGCTTAAGCTCTGACAGACTGAGCTTATTTGCCAATTTCCAGTGGGCACCGATACCGTAATTCTGTTCACTGCCGACATTGATATCCAGCCAAATATCGGTCTGTATCGGGCTGAGTTGTTCCAGTTGTTCCATGCTCACCTGCCACAATTAAAAGGTTAAATTGGCTGCACTTACGGCAACTCACGCCCAGGTAACGACTCGTCAATCTCGCTGGATTTACCGACATATTTCATTGCCAGCCAGCAGGCGACCAGTGCACAAAGCAATCCACATGCCCAGGTGAGTCCCCCTCCCCATGTTTGATATACGACACCAAACACCAAGGGCCCGACAGTACTGGCCACCAGCACCGTAGTGGAGACCATTCCAAGCACTGCACCAACGTCAAAGAAAGCCATCTTGCTGATAGTGGAAGGCACCACAATGTTTACCACTGCGGAACTGAGTCCCAAACCGACGCAGCAGAGAAACAGAGCCAACCCGCTCGGGGCGACAATCAGCATCACAAAGCCCGGCACCACGACCAGACAAGCGAGAAACAGTGAAAGATTACTGGTCAGCCAACGTGCTCGGTTGGTGGCTATGGCCACCTGGATGAAAAAGAGTGACAGACCAAAGACGGCGACCAACATGGAAAGTTCGGTGGTGGTCCAGCCCACTGCGTGTACGGCCCACAGAGGTGCGATGGTCATCAGCAGCGAAAAACAGACCGCAATAAGCGCTTTAATCAGCGCAAAATCGCGAATATTGGCATTGGCAAAAAAGAGTTTCAGCACATTGCGGTAGGGGTTTTTGGGACGAGCGGCCGTCAGATTGGTTGTCAGTTGACCGCGCAGCGTCCAGGCGATCACCAGCGGTACAAGACTCGACATGCAGGCAGAAAGCACGAGCAGTTCATGCAGCCCCTGCATAATGTGGAAGTGCCCTAGAAGCCCGGCGAGGCCAGGGCCCAGGATCAAACCTGCGGTCGATCCTAATCGTAATCGAGCGATCCCAGCGCTACGCTCTTTGTTATTGGTCAGTTGCGAAATAATGGATTCGAGAATCACCAGATTGGTGCTCATAAAACCAATCACCGCACGTAAAACAAACAACATCAATAACGATGAGGTAAATGCCAGTCCCCAGTAGCATAGCGCAATGGCGATCAGCGAGATCAGCAGCAATACCCCGCGTGGCATATGATCCGAAATTCGCCCAAGGATCGGCGACCCCAGCGCACCACAGATAAATTGAATCGAAACCAGCGCAGAAATGATCACTGCATTCGCGCCCATCTCAATCGCCAACAGAGGGATCACTGGCAGTAATATTCCAACCGCCACTGAATCCAGCATACAGGAAGTCATAATACCAATATAAATCGCTTTGTTACTTGCTTTCATCGTATGTTCACCTGTCCTGACTCTTCCATATGCTGATGACAGGTTGAGCGACTGAAAACATCCAGTGGGGCTCCCTGACTCAGATCAATACGCTGTGTGTTGCGCTCAGCAACATAGCCGAGGCAACAAGATAAATAGGTCACGCCAGCCAGTGACCGGACGCGATTGCGGTGCTGATGACCATAAATATGCCGCGTGGCGCGCGCGCGACGCAGTTGCTGATCAAGCAGCGTCGTACCCGCCACACGGCTGAAGTTAAATCCGCTTCCGCTGGTCACGCGGGTTACTGCCTCATCAGTCAGTGACGAGAGCATCAATTCACTACGAGGGAGAAAGTGGCTAAACGTGATCACTTCTCCGGCGGGACAAGCGGCAAGGTAGGGCTCATTGAGCTGTAAAAAATAACGTGCTGGACTGATGCCAAGGGAGTCAGGCCAACGGATCAAGTAGTTATCACACCAGTGGCTGACATGCTGCTCCTGCGTACAGGGGACATACAAACTTTCTACGCCCTCTTCTGGACGCATATACCAGGAAAACAGCGGCAGTATCGTCACTGTTTTCCCAAGAAAATTCAGCGTCTGTGGCTGGGTGCGTACGCCCAATTTCTGACACAGCGCCAGCAAATAATGAAACTTTGCCAGTGAATCCCCAGCTTCCTGACGCATCAACCACAAGTCATGATTACCCGGCACAAAAAACACCTGCGCAAAACGCTGTCGTAACATGCTGAGTGCATCGGCAAAGCGTGTAGCATCATGGGAAACGTCACCGGCCAGTAGCAGCACATCCTCACGATAGTCGTCACGCGAGAGCTGCATCAGCCAGGCTAGATTTTCCGCCTGATCGACATGAATATCGGAGAGCGCCAGGATCCGCATCGCACGCTTACCCGTTCACGGTCTTATGAGCACACTGTGCTTTTAGCGCCGCCAGCGGCTGCAATCCTGCAAGCACGGTTTCCATGCTAAGGCCAAAATCCACCAGACAAGCGATTTCATTTGCCCCTGCCTCCTGCAACTTATGCACCATGCGCGCGCACTTCTCGGGCGACCCCATTAGCGAAGTCTGATTGAAGTGTTTTTCAAAAGCATAGGTCAGTAAGGCCTCACGATCGTTATCAATGGCGCTACGCACCGTTTGCTGACGATCTTTGTAAGGATTGAGGGTATCGTTCTGATTGATATAACCATTAAGGAAGTCACGTAGCGGTTCACGTACCTGATTTTTCACCACGTCATCTTGCTCACCAACAAATGTGTGAACCATCACCGACACAATACCGCTTTCGGGATCGTAACCGTGCTTCGCCCGTGCATCGCGATAAGCGGTGATATTCGTTTTCAACTCAGCCAGCGTATGGTTAGTCAGGGAACAGAGCACATGCATCCCCAGTTCACCCGCTTTTAGCCAGGTATCGGGATTACCAGACGAGGTGAGAAACATCGGCAATTCTTTCTGAATGGGACGCGGCAGAATGTTTACCTCTACCGTGTTGCCCGCAATATCCTGACGCTGTACCGACTCGCCACGCCACAGTTGGCGGATTAGAGCAATATTTTCCAACATGGTCGCGCGACGATTTTCATACGCTTCGGGATTGATTAAGAAATCCGCCGGATGCCAGCCTGTTGCACAAGAAATCGCGGCGCGCCCCTGTGATAAGTTGTCCACCAACGACCACTCTTCGGCTACACGCAGCGGGTTATGTAACGGCAATACCACACTGCCAGCACGCAGTTGAATGTTTTTGGTGATCATCGCCAGCGCAGCATTCAGCACTGAAGGATTGGGAAACAACCCGCCCACTGGCTGAAAGTGACGCTCAGGGGTAATCACTGCGCTAAATCCATGGGTGTCAGCAAAACGGGCGCATTCCAGTAGCAAATCATACTTATGCTCACTCTCAGTCCCGCCATCGCCCGAAAAGAAGATCAGCGAGAAATTCATCCCCTTCTCACTGGCTGTTTGCGGCGTGTCTGTGGTTGTGACATCGCGTTCGGCTTTGATCTTTTTCAGGAGCAGCGCGCGCTGCTCGGGGGTCAGACTACTTAACTTATCCTGAATATCGCTCATCATGCACTCTCGTCTGTCTGTGGGGTGTCGGAAGTGGGGGTAACTTTCCCCTGCTGACGCTGTTTCTGCCGCTCATAACGCCTCCTCAGTACCCAGGCGTCGTTGGTGCGAAACAGGTAATCCCATAACGTGATATAGAAAGAGAAGTTGCACTTCACATTATGGTGGTGGCAAAGATGGAACTTACCGATAGGAATGAAGCGGGTAATGTTGCCTGTGATGTTCGGATTGTGATCTAACACGTTACGTGAAAGAAACACCTCATAGATGTAGTGGAATGCCAGCAGGATGCCACCATAAACAGGTTCAAAAATCGTTAGAATAATCAATGGAATGGTAAAGGTAATATACACATCCATTGATGATTTCCAGTCACCAAACCAGAAGAAATAGTCATGCCATGGTGGTAGTTGGCTCTCGCCATAGTCGTAGGCATGGTGTTTGAGATGGAAATAGCGAATAAAATTGTACTTAAAATTGGTGTGTGCAATAACGTGCATGGTGTAGGACCACAGGGTCCAGAGTAGAAAATAGACCACCAGCTTGAGTACAAAAATCATAACCGTCTCCTGACTAACCATGGGTGATATGCGGCATCAATGCCACACAGGTTTAAGATGTCTGGCGCAGTACGTCCCCAACCTTCGGGTGATGCACGATGCCAAAGTGATCAGCGTCGACATGATGCAGGTCGACCCGTTCCACTAATTGCTCCCAAACGCCCAGTTCCTCATGTGAATCACGGGCACGAAACAGCACAACGCGATCCAAGGCCAGCTTGCGCGTCGGTTGTGGCTGATAACGTTTGAAGGCATGTACAGTGTGGGTATACACATCCAACAGTCGCTGAATTTCTGCATCGCTCGTTCCCTGCGGCACTAAGCCGTGCGCACGTAACTGCTGGCAAACATCCTCATGGCGATAGCTTTTCCCTTGCCATGCTAGCAACATCTCCTCATCGATCTTCCGCCCCGGCATAGCAGCCAGTTGCAGCACAAAGTTGAATAACACGATTTCATCTGTAGAAACGCGGCTTTTGGTGAGATAGGTATCGATCATCGACAGTTCCTGTACCTCTTCCCCGACCTCCTGCAACAAGCGCGCTATTTCATAGGCAATAAACCCTCCCATTGACCAGCCCCCTAATCGATAAGGGCCACGTGGCTGGATCTGGCGGATCTCATTGAGGTAGAAAGCAGCCATACTCTCAACGGTGTTATAAGGCGAATCGGGATCGATCAATGCATGAGATTGCAGCGCGTAAAAAGGCTGGTTTTCCCCCAGGTGTCGAGCCAACGTGAAGTAACAGCTAACATTGCCACCGACCGGATGCACATAGAAAAGTGGGGTTTGGTTACCTTTTTGCTGTATTTTCACCATGCAGCGATCGCTAACACTCTGCCCCTCTGCAATGATGCGCTCCAACTCATGCGCTAAGTCACCTAAACGTGGGTATTCGAATAGCAAACGTAGTGGGATGGCATGCTGGATCCGTGCCTTAATGTGCGTCGCTACCTGAGTAGCCAATAGCGAATCACCACCGATAGCAAAAAAGTTATCTTGCAGACCGACGGCTGGGCGTTGCAGCAGCGACTGCCAGCACTCCGCCAGCATCTGCTCTATTGCACTTTGCGGTGCCTGGAAAGATTCACCGTTCTCGGCCACAAAAATCGGCGCAGGTAAGCGCGTTTTATCGACCTTACCGTTTACGGTGAGGGGGATACTGTCGAGTGTGACCAGCGATGCGGGTACCATATAATCCGGTAACGTTTCCGTTAACCACCCACGCAGCGCAGCTTCCTGATAGGTAGCCTCATCCACCACGAGCCAACTCACTAATTGCTGCCCACCGTGCGTGGTTTCCTGTGCCAGAACCAGCGCCTTTTTTACACTGGCATGTTTCGTCAGCATCGACTCCACTTCTGCCAGCTCTACGCGGTGACCACGGATTTTCACCTGCTGATCGTCACGTCCGGCAAATTCCAGCAGACCATCGCGACGCCAGCGTGCCTGATCGCCAGTTTTAAACAGCTTGCCCGAGGCAAAAGGATTCGTCAGGAAACGTTCTTCAGTGAGTTCAGGTTGGTTGATATAGCCCATTGCTACACCAGACCCGCCGATATAAAGCGAGCCAAAAACACCCACAGGCAAAGGCTGCATCTGGCTATCGAGAATATAAATTTCGACGTTATCCAACGCCGTGCCAACGGGCATTGCCCCACAGGCAACGTACGCCTCTGATGGTTCAAACATGGTGGCAGTCACCGTGGTTTCCGTCAGGCCGTAGTCATTGATCCAACGGATTGCACCGCGTGTCAGCTGTTGCCAGTTATTCCACACTTCACCCGCGGCCTGCTCGCCGCCAACAATCACCAATTTCAGGTGATCCGGCACAGGGATTCGGCTGTGACGCAGATCGGCAACAATATTGTTCCAATGTGCGGTGGTCAGGTTCATCACGCTGATTTCTTCGTGAGCCGTCCAGCTAAGAAATTCACCGCTCTCTTCCAAGCGCTTCTCTTTCCACAGCACCAGCGTCGCACCGCGTAACAGCGTAGGAAAGATCTCCTGAATCGACACATCAAAACCAATCGACGTGAACTGTAATACCCGGTCATGCGGTTGGAGATCAAAGCGCTTAATGATGTTGGCGCAATGGTTCACCACATTACGGTGGCTGACCATCACCCCTTTCGGCTGACCGGTGGAACCAGAGGTATAGATGACATACATCAGATCATCAGGCACATTCAGACACAGTAGTGGCGCACGAGAGAAATCAGCCAGACAGCTATCGATATCCTCTAGCGCAAAACAGGGCTGCTGGCAGGCTAGCTGAACATTTTCCCCTAGTAATACCAGGGACACATGCGCATTGTTCAGCATGTATTTAATTCGTTCGTCCGGATTAGCCGGATCAATCGGCAACCAAGCGGCACCCGCTTTCAAGATGCCAAACAAGGCGACCATCATATTCAACGAGCGTTCGGTGACCAGACCAACGATTGCTCCACGTCCGACCCCTTGCGACTGTAACCAACGTGCAAACTGGCAGGCACGCTCATCCAGTTGCTGATAGCTGAGCTGCTGATGACGATGGCGTACTGCTATCTGGTTTGGCGTACGAGCCACCACGTCGCTAAACAGACGATGCACGCAGTGCTCCAGATTGTCAGGGACTACAGGTCCACGACACTGCTCACTGAGTAATTGATGCCGCTCTCGTTCTGAAATAATCGGATAATCCGCAATCGACCGCTGTGGATTGGCAACAATCCCCTGCATTAATGCGTCCAGATGCTGCAACAGACACGTGACGGTCTCACGGTCATACAGATCGGTGTTGTAATCCAGTGCCAGGTGTAACTGTTGTTCAACCAGTGAAAAAGTCAGAGTCAGCTCAAACGTGGTGGTGCGTTTTTTAAATTCAAAAGGTTCAATCGCTAGTCCCGGCGCCAGTTGGTCATATTTTTCAGCTTCAAGCAGCATCACCATGGTCTGGAAGAATGGGCTGTGACTCAGGTTGCGCTTCAGCTTCAGCACTTCAACCAATTTTTCGTAGGGAACGTCCTGACGGGCAAATGCGCCAAACGCAATTTTGCGATTACGTTTCAGCAGCGTAATAAAATCCGGATTTCCCTGTAGGTCTGACTTCAACACCAGAGTGTTAATAAACAAGCCCACCAACTGACCTAATTCAGGCCGATTACGGGTGGTGATCGGTGTACCAACAGGAATATCATCCTGTCCGGTATAGCGTTGCAGCAATACCTGCCAGGCGGAATAGAGAGTGACAAACAACGTCACGCCTTGTGTTTTACTCAGGGCCACTAGCCCCTTTGTTAGCTCGGCACTAAACGTATGACGAACGATGGCTCCATTATTCGTCATCACGCTGTGACGCGGGCGATCCATCGGCATTTTGAGCACTGGCGTTTCGCCACCCAGTTGATTTTTCCAGTACTCCAGTTGGCTAACGTAATCCTCACTCTGTAAACGCGCCTGCTGCCAGGCTGCGTAGTCTGCATATTGCAGTGGCAGCGGTGCCAGCGTTTCGCCCTGCTGGTTATAGAAAGCAAAGAGATCGCGCATGATCAGTTTCAGCGAGTCGAAATCAGCAATGATGTGGTGGATAGTAAACAACAGCAGGTGATGCTCATCAGTTAGCCGCCAGATATGTGCGCGCAATAACGGTCCGTGTTCCAATGAAAAAACCTGATTACCTACCGCTTCCATTTGTTCCTGTGCCATCAGTTCCTGCACAGTCACAGGCTGTGTACTGAGATCGGTTAACGGAATATCGAGCGTTAATTGCGGATGAATGCACTGCTGTGGCTGCTTTTCTTCCGATAGCATCACAAAGGTAGTTCGCAGCGACTCATGACGCGCCACTACGGCGTTCAGGCTCTCCTGAAAACGGGCAAATTGCAGATCGCCGCGCAGGTGAAATGCCATATTGATATTAAAATGGATCAGATCTGGCTGGAGCTGATGCATAAACCAAATGCGGTACTGATCGGCGGACAGTGGCAGCGCTTGCTGGCGGCTGATACGCGTGAGTGGCAAGGGTTGTAACATAATTATCTCTCTATCAGCGGTATCGATTAGGCGGCGTCAGGCATGGGTTCCCCTCAGGGGAGTGATGCGCCTGATAACCCGTCGTTACGTCATGAAATCGTTATTGTTGGCTGCATCCCTGCCGCG
Organism: Pectobacterium betavasculorum; assembly: GCF_000749845.1. Classification (GTDB taxonomy): domain Bacteria; phylum Pseudomonadota; class Gammaproteobacteria; order Enterobacterales; family Enterobacteriaceae; genus Pectobacterium; species Pectobacterium betavasculorum. The sequence continues at coordinate 564,950 of NZ_JQHM01000002.1, forward strand.
TGTTTACCCGCTCAACTTTGCGTTGAGTTCTTCCAGTGACAACCCCTCTGTCAGGCGTAATAGCTCTGCCATCTCAGGATCTTCTGCTTCTGCGGTAGCCTCAACCGATGGCTGTCTGGCCTGCGCCGTGTCAATTTGTGCAGCAATGCCACGGATCGTGGGATCCTCAAATAACACTTCAATACTGAGTTCGACGCCCCACAACTCCCGCACCTGTGAAATCAGTTGAATCGCCACTAACGAAGTGCCACCGAGAGCAAAAAAATCATCGTCATGCAGGATATTGTCCATGCCGAACAGTTCCCGCCATATGGCGGCCACGCGTACCTCAGTACCTTCAGCCTGCGCGTAAGATTGAGCGACGGTTCCCGTATCATCAGTAGCCGTCGCAGTCGCAGTCGCAGCACCCACTTCTAACGCAGTGGCCGCCGTTGTCGCGTGATGAGGATAAATACGTTCAATCCAGTAATGTTGCCGCTGGAACGGATAACCCGGCAAAGCGATACGTTGTCCTTGCGTTTCCGGCAAGTTAAGCGGCACGCCGTGAGACCACAGCAGACCAATACCTGTCAGCCAGGCGTGCATATCGCCACTTTTTTCTTTGGGATGACGAGAAAGTGACACTGCGCGCTGCGGGTTAAGTAACCGCATTTGCGCCTGTGCCAAGCTGGTAAGTACCGTGCCAGGCCCACACTCCACCAGTACCACATCAGGGCGAGCCAGCAATTGCTGAAGTCCCCGATTAAACTGCACAGTACTCCGCAAATGGTCGCGCCAGTAACGTGGGCTAATCGCCTCCTCAGGCGTAATTTCTCGACCTGTCAGGTTAGAAATCCAACGCCCTACAGGGGGATGACATTGGCATTTTTCAACCGCGGCTTCAAAGGTATCCAATATCGGATCCATCATCGCCGAGTGGAAGGCATGGGAAGTCATCAACAATCGGGTGCTCACACCAGAATCGTTTAGTGCCTGCTGGAGGGCAGTAATCTCCACTTCAGGACCCGCGACTACCGACAACTCAGGTCCATTAACCGCCGCCAGTGAAAGTGCTGGCCAGTCCCGCAGCAAAGCAGTAAGCGGCGCTTCCGGCAACGATACGGATAACATCCTCCCCGGCTCTGCCCGTTGCATTAACTGACCACGTGTTGCCACCAGAGTCAGAGCCGCATCGAGGGTGAACACACCACATAGCGTCGCCGCCACCAGTTCGCCCACGCTGTGTCCCAGCATATGGCTGACCTTCACCCCTTGCGCCTGTATGGTGCGCGCCATCGCATATTCAATACAGAACAGCGCAGGTTGCGTCACCGCCGTACTGTTTAACCACGCCAGTTGTGCATCATCTGGCGTGCTTTGCGTCATCAGAGGGTCTAGGTCAAGGCCAAATTGATCCCGCAAGATGCTGAAACAGTGGCTGATTTCATCACGAAATGTGGGTAACGTCTGACAAAGTTGCTGAGCCATCCCCCAGTACTGCGATCCCTGCCCCGGAAACAGTAACGCCACTTCGGGTGACGCCAGCGCCTGCGAAGGTTTGTTGAGCCCGCGTTGGAGTTTTTCTCGTGCCTGCTCTATGGTGCTGGCGGTAATTGTTGCTCGCCAGTCGAAGGTTTGTCGCCCCTCACGCAGCGTGTGGGCCACGTCCTGTAAGTGGGCCGTTGGCTGCTGATGCAAATGATCTGCCAGTTCAGCAACCGCTTGCTGTAATGCCACCTTACTGCGGGCTGATAGGGTCAGCAGGCACACCTCATCATCAAAGCCTGTCTGAGATGTTTTTTTCGGTGCTTCTTCCAGAATCAGATGGGCGTTGGTTCCACCCATACCGAAACTACTGACCGCGGCACGACGTGGATGTTCGTCCGTCTCCCCCCAAGGCGTGAGAGTGGTGTGAGGATAAAACGGCGTTTGTTCGAAAGGGATATTGGGGTTAGGGCGGGTAAAGTTGATGGTCGGAGGGAGTTGCTTATGGTGTAAGGCCAGTGTGGCTTTGATCAGTCCGGCAATACCAGACGCAGCCCCCAAATGCCCCAGATTGCCTTTCACTGATCCGAGTGCGCAATAGCCTTTACGCGATGTTTGCGACTGCCAAACGCGGGTTAACGCTTCAATTTCAACCGGATCGCCAAGTGGCGTGCCCGTACCGTGCGCTTCCACCAATTGAATGGTTTCTGCCGATACCTCTGCCATACTGAGCGCCTCAGCGATCACTTCAGCCTGACCCTGTACGCTGGGAGCGGTAAAGCCAACCTTATTTGCACCATCATTATTAATGGCGCTGCCTTTGATCACCGCATAGACGGTGTCGCCATCACGTTCAGCCTCTTCCAGCCGTTTTAACACCACCACGCCGAGGCCATTACCAAATACCGTACCCGCCGCATCGACATCAAAGGGTCGACAGTGTCCATCCGGCGACAGCAAGCCTCCAGTCTGCCACAGATAACCCGTTTCTTGATCGGCCAGCACGGATACACCACCAGAAATCGCCATATCACATTCGCCAGCTAACAGGCTCTGTACCGCAGTATGCACGGCGACTAGCGAGGTTGAGCAAGAGGTCTGAATCGCGATACTCGGGCCACGCAGATTGAGCTTATATGAAAGCCGAGTGGTGAGATAATCCTTCTCATTGCCATGGCGCACCGCCATCTCGCCCAGAGAAGCGATCAAACCGGGCTGACTATAGATATTCAGCAGATAGCTGCTGGAAAACACTCCGGCATAGACACCAATGCGTCCATCATAGCGCTCAGGCACATGCCCAGCATGTTCCAGCGCATGCCAGCAACATTCCAGAAAGAGCCGCTGTTGTGGATCGAGGATCTGCGCTTCACGCGGAGTGAGCTGAAAAAATTCAGCATCAAATTGCGAGATGCCATCCAGACAAAACCCAGAGCGAACGTAATCTCTATCGGCCAGTTGTTTCTCTGCCACCCCACTTGCACGCAATGTCGCATCATCAAAATACGTGATGCTCTCCTCTCCATGACAAAGATTTTGCCAAAACGCAGCAAGATTAGGCGCACCGGGGAACCGACCACTCATACCAATAATAGCAACTTCATTACCGTTCAGTTGAGACACAGGACACTTCCTCTGGCAAGTTGTATTATAACCACCCCTTAACTTTAAGAATAAAATAAATACAATTAATCAACATAAAAATAAAGAAAATTTATATGAAATTTATGACACCACCAACCAATACTCTGATATAAAATAAAAATAAATCATACACAGATAGTTAGAGTGCTATTTAATATGAATTAAACTTATGAAAAAAAACCCAGCACATCACCCCAACTTAACAATCATAAAAAAAATATTGCGCTGCTTTTGGGTGGGATTTCTGATTCTTTTGCTAACAACCATCGCAACAGTGTTTGTATTCTTCTATCGAAGCCTGCCGGAGACCGAAGGTACGGTTAGATTACAAACATTGAACAGCCAGATAACGCTAGAACGTGATGAACGAGGCGTGCTAACCGTCAAGGCAGATGACAGAGCATCCGTCAGCTTTGGTCTCGGCTATGCCCACGCACAGGATCGTTTCTTTCAGATGGATCTGTTGCGGCGTAGTGCATCAGGAGAATTAGCCGCGCTTTTAGGAGCGAATCTGCTGCCAGAGGATCGTCGCCACCGTCCTTGGCTATTGCGCGAAAAAGCAAGAGAGGCGGTACAGGGTTTGCCAGCCGCTCAGCGAGAGCTATTGCGGCAATATACTGCCGGGGTCAACGCCGGATTGATGAGTCTGGGAAGCCGTCCTTTTGAGTACTGGCTGCTGCGGGAAAAACCCCAACGTTGGGAAGAAGAAGACTCGCTACTTACCGTTTATGCGCTCTATCTCGATCTGCAAAGTAATCAAGCTGAACGGGAGTATGCCCGTGGCTGGATAGCCGAGCACAGCAATGCAGCACAAACAGCGTTTCTGTTACCCATATCTAGCCGATGGGATACGCCGTTGCTCGGACAGCCGCCTGCACCGTCCGCCGTTCCACCTTCCCCACCAGAGTGGTGGGGAACACGTCCCCTTACCCCGCAACCCCAGCTCAATGAAGCGATGAAAGGCAGTAACGGTTGGCTAGTAAGCGCCCATCGCAGTATGACTGGCAAAGCGATACTGGCCAATGATATGCATCTGGGACTGATGCTACCAACATTATGGTATCAAGCCACCTTACACTATCAGATGGATAATGGACTGATTAGCCAACAGTCAGGCATTACACTCCCAGGCCTGCCAATGATAGTGTCGGGTAGCAATGGGTATATTACCTGGGGATTTACCAATGCCTATATCGATACCTTCGATTGGGTAAAATTACCGCAGCACGCCACGTCATATCCGCTGCGCCATGAAATACTGGCCGTTAGTCACGGCCAGCAAGAACAATTTGATGTGCACCTCAGCCCTTGGGGACCAGCTTTCACAACGCTACAGGGTGATATGGCCATGCGCTGGATAGCCAGCTTGCCAGGTGCGGTAAATATGGATTTTCTGGAGCTCGCGGAGCTCCAATCGGTAGCCGATGCGGTACGTGCGGCTCCACATTTTGGTCTGCCAGTCCAAAATCTGCTGGTTGCCGATGATCAAGGACACATTGGCTGGACATTGGCAGGCTGGCTTCCAGACAGGAAGACCGTGGGAGAACAAAGCAGTTTTCCGCTTCCTGCGCAGGCCAGCCAGGCATGGGCTAGCACACCGCTGCCTGTATCACGTTACCCACAACAAATTGATCCGCCAGACGGCATTATCTGGACAGCCAATAATCGCCAGAGCTTTTCTGCCAGCAGTGACGCCTACAACGATGGTGGTGCCGATATGGGACCACGTGCATTTGAGATCAAGCGACAACTCATGCGTAGCGATCGGTTAAGCCACAGCGACATGCGTCATATTCAGTTTGATGATAGCGCCGTACTGATGAGTGCCTGGCGTAACCTGCTGTTACCCATACTACAAGCCAGCCATCCAACGGAAGGGACGCCACGCGCTCAGGCTCTTTCGGCCATCATACAGTGGTCAGGTAATGCCAATGCCGATTCTGTAGGCTATACGGTGCTGGCTGCCTGGCGAGAAGCACTTTATCAGGGGCTGTTTGCTGGTCTGGATCGACAGTTGGGACAGCAATGGCATAAAGCCAGCTACCTACGTGCGAATACGCGCTGGGATGAAAACGTGATGCGTTTAATCGAAAATAACACAATCGCTTGGGTACCAAAGGGGTATCACGATTGGGCTGATTTCTCCCTGCAACAACTTGACAGCGCATTGCAAATCATCAGCGCCCAAAAACCGCTGGATCAGGCACGTTGGGGAGAGTGGAATGCCGTGCGTATTGAACATCCAATTGCGCAGGCACTTCCATTTATGCGGCGTTGGCTATCTGCCCCCGCGCTACCTCAATCCGGCGATCATCATGTGCCACATGTCAGTAAACCCACCTTCGGTGCTTCCGAACGACTGATTGTGTCACCGGGAGATGAAGCTAACGCGACCCTGCTGTTGCCAGGAGGCCAAAGCGGGCATCCACTCAGCATCTGGTTTCTCGACGGTTTCGACAGCTGGTATCACGGCACTCCGCGTGCGCTTGTTGCTGGGGAACATCGCCATACCTTGCAGCTAGTCCCTGAAAGAGAGGTAAAGTGATACTTCCCCGTCTTTCAGCAACGGGCATGAGGGGCTATTTTCACCGCGGGCACGACAGGATTTACCGCTGTTCAGGCCACGCCTGCTGCCCTGTTTAACGGTTAGCAGTACAAACCGAGCAAACTAAAAAGTATTGTCGACAGCCTGACCCATTGCCCAGCTTCCAACACAATGGTCGTCTCGCTGCACGTGACATAGACAAGAGGTTGCTATTTAGCGCCTTGGTAATTATTCAATAAAAGCCGTGAGGACATAATGAAAATTGAGCAATTGAGTACTCTGTCAGAAAACAGTGATGAATTAGTGACCTTATTAAATGATTGTGTGGAAAGTGGTGCGTCCATCGGTTTCCTTGCTCCACTGGAAGCTGGTGAAGCAGAGCGTTACTGGCGGGGGGTCGCCGTCGATCTGGCTGAAGGCGGTCGTACGTTATTGATTGCGCGTGAAGCAGGACGCATCGCGGGCGCAGTGCAGATTAGCTATTGTCCAAAGAAAAACGGCATCCACCGCGCTGAAGTGGAAAAACTGATGGTGCATACGGCATTTCGCCAACGCGGCATTGCGCAGCAATTAATGACAGAAGTGGAGCGTCAGGCGCAAGCCCATCAGCGCACCTTATTGGTCTTGGATACTCGCACCAATGACACCGCCTCCATTTTGTATCGTAAATTAGGCTATCAGGAAGCGGGTCAAATCCCGCAGTTTGCCCGCAGCTCCGCTGGTACACTCGATGGCACAACCTTTTTTTATAAGTTGCTATAACATAGCTACTTAGGGTGAACTGATAGAGCATTTGCAAATGATTTCAGCACTCCCCTATATTGCAGGACGCAAGTTCAGGGGATTATTTTTCAATTGTCACAAGAATGATCTGTCCCTGAAATGATTCCCACCTACTTATGCCGCCATTTCATAATCCACCGACGTTTGATAACCCAGCGTCGAATGTTTGCGACGGCGATTGTAAAACACCTCAATATAACCAAACAGAGCGTTCATCGCCTGTTCTCTGCTGACAAACGCTTTGCCCCGCATCAGCTCCGTTTTCAGCGTGTGATAGAAGCTTTCTATTACCGCATTGTCGTAACAGCAACCCTTTCCGCTCATTGATCGTTATCTTTCAGTACATCCCGATATCGATGGCTCGCATATTAAATCGTGTCGGCTGTTCGTCGTCACTTTATAGCGCGTCTGATTCGCGGCTTTCAGACCGCACTGTTTCATCAAACGACTGATGCGGCTTTTACCGTGAAAACGCTGCTCATCGCGTAAATCACTTTGCAGACGAC